>CAVPHQ010000002.1:0-30568 GCA_963704765.1 uncultured Alphaproteobacteria bacterium | reverse complement strand
TCACGACCGTCGTCGACATCAACGACGTGTTCAAGACCAACCACTATATGGCGATCGCCACGACCCAGAAGCGCGTGGCCGAGAACCGCGACGCGCTGGTGCGCGTGCTCGCGGCCCTGATCGAGGCCGAACGCTTCATCCGCGACCCGAAAAATATCGACCGCGTCGCCCAGGCCGCGGCTCCCACCACGCGCAGCATCGACGAGGCGAAGTGGGCCATTCGGGAGTACGTCAAGATGGACTTCGGCCCAAGGACACCGCCGGCCTTTCGCCGCAGAACATCCAGGTGATCATCGAGGCGCAGAAGCGCGTGGGCGGCATCCGCCCCGACGCGACGCCGGTGGCTTATGGCCGCTTCGCCAATACCTCGCTGTTCGACGAGGCGAAGAAGCTGGTGGACGCCAAGACCAACTGAGACCGCGTTCCGGCTGAACGGCGGACGAGCGGATGGGCCCGGCGGCGCCAGCCTGGCAGCGCTACGGCACCTATGCCGTGGCGCTCGCGCTCGGCGTCGCGCTCTGGCAGGTCGGCGCCTATTTCACCAAGCCGGTCTTCCTGCCGACGTTCACCCGCACGCTGGCCCGCCTCTATGAGATGACGGTCACCGGCGTGCTCGGCGACGCACTGGCGAGTTCGATGCTGGTCTATTTCACCGGGCTGATCGCGGCGATCGTCGTCGGCCTCGCCATCGGGCTGCTGCTCGCGCGCGTGCGGCTGCTGCGCATCGCGCTCGAGAACTACATCATGCTCCTCTACGCCACGCCCATGGTGGCGCTCATTCCCTTCATCCTGTCGATGATGGGCTTCGGTTTTTCCGCCAAGGCCGTGGTGGTGTTTCTGTTTGCGGTCTTCTCGGTGCTCTACAACACTATCGAAGGCGCGCGCAGCCTGAAGCCCGAGATGCTCGAGGTCGCCCGCTCGTTCCGCTCGAACGAATGGGAGATCTGGCGCGATGTGCTGATCCCCTACACCTTGCCTTTCGCCATGACCGGCGTGCGCCAGGCCATCGGCCGCGCGCTGGTGGGCCTGGTGGCCGGTGAATTCTTCCTCTCCGGCACCGGGATTGGCCTGCTGATCGTGCGCAGCGGCCAGGATTTCGACGTGCCTGGGCTCTATGGCGCGATCATCGTGATCACCGTGCTCGGCGTGGTGTTGATGTCGGTCGGCCGCGCGCTCGAGAACCGTTTCGCCGCCTGGCGGGGGCTCGCCCGATGAGCGACCTCGCGCTCACGCCGGTCGTCAGTCGCTGGCGCTCCTGGATCAGCTTGGAGACGCTGGTGCGCATCCTGGCCGGCGTCGCCATCCTGCTCGTGTGGGAAGTCGCCGTTCGGCTCTGGGGGCCGGACTTCGTGGCGCGGCCGAGCCGCATCGTCGCCGTGTTCCCCGAGACCATCACCAACCCGTCGCTGTGGGTGGCTTTCGGGCAGACCATGGGCTCGGTGGTGCAGGGGCTGCTGATCGCGGTCGTCGTCGGCACGGCGATCGGGCTCGCCATCGGCCGCATCCCGGTCGTGGAGCGGTTGCTTGCGCTCTACGTCAACGGTCTGTTCGCCATGCCGATGGTCGCGATCCTGCCATTGCTCACGCTCTGGCTCGGCTATAGCGGCGACGCGCGGCTCGCCACCGTCGTGTTCGCCGCGATCTTCGCCATCATCGTGAACGTGTCCGACGGTGCGCGCGCCGTGCCGCCGGAATATGTCGAAGTCTCCCGCTCGTTCCGCGGCTCGGGCTGGTCGCGCCTGTTCGACGTGATCCTGCCGGCTTCGGTGCCCTATCTGCTCGCGGGGCTGCGGCTCGCCGCCGGCCGCGCGCTGATCGGCGCGGTGGTGGCCGAATTCTTCGCCGCACTTCCCGGCATCGGTTTCTATATCTTGTTCAATACGCGCAGCTTCCGCCACAACGAAGCGATGGTGGCCGTGGCCATGCTCGCCGTCACCGGCGTGCTGTTCGAATTCGTGCTTGCGAAAGCCACGGCCAGGCTGCTGCCCTGGTACCGGCGCGACGAGGCCCGCGATTGAGCGCCGGAGCCCGCGCACAGGAGCAGCCGCAGGACGCGCGCGTCCGCTCGGCGATCGCCCATTGGGCGCCGCGCTTCGTCTCGAACGGCGTCGTGCTCACCGACTTCGAGGAAGTGACGGCCGGGATTGCGTCGTGGGACGAATGGTGCCGGGCCTGGTCCACGCGCGCGGCGATCCACGAGGCGATCGGCCGCGAGACGCTTGCGCAAAAACATTTTCTCAGCGCCGGCGAACATCTGCAGCGCGCCGGCGTCTATTTTCACTTCGCTAAGTTCGTCTTCGTGCACGATCTCGCGCAGATGAAAGCCGCGCATCTGAAAGCGGTCGAGTGCCGCCGGCTGGCGTTGCCGCATCTCGTGCCGTCCGGTGAGCGCGTCGAAATTCCCTATCAGGGCAAGCACTTGTACGGAATTCTGCGCCGCCCCGCGGGCGCAGCAAAGCCACCCGTGCTGATCATGGCGTGCGGGCTCGACTCCGCGAAGGAAGAAACCGCCGCCTACGAGGAGCCGTTCCTCGCGCGCGGCATCGCGACGCTGGTGTTCGACGGACCAGGGCAGGGCGAAGGCGAGTACGATTTTCCGATCCGCGGCGATTACGAAGTGGCCGTGAAGGCGGTGGTCGATTTCGTCGAGACGCGGCGCGATCTCGACGCCGCGCGCATCGGCCTCTGGGGCGTGAGCCTGGGCGGCTATTACGCGCCGCGCGCGGCCGCGTTCGAGCAGCGCATCAAGGCCTGCATCGCGCTCGCCGGTCCCTATGACTGGGCCGAGGCCTGGGACGGGTTGCCGGAGCTGACCAAGGACGCTTTCCGCGTGCGCAGCCATTGCAAGACGATGGAAGAAGCGAAGCGGCACGCGGCGACGCTCACGCTGAATGGGGTGGCGCAACGCATTTCCTGTCCGCTGTTCGTCATGACCGGCAAGCTCGATCGCATCATCCCGTGGCGCCACGCCGAGCGTCTCGCCCGCGAGGCGAAAGGTCCGGTCGAGTTGCTCGTGATCGAGGACGGCAACCATGTCGCCAACAACCGCACCTATCGCTGGCGCACGCAGACAGCGGACTGGATGGCGGAGCAATTGCGCGCTTAGCGCGCGCGCTTCTTTTTCGCGGCGGGGCTTTTCGCGCTAGTCTTGAGACGCATCTTGGCATGCGCGCCAGATTTTCTCCGCCGTCGCCGGCATGTCGAGCTTGGCGCCCGCGCCGGGGATCGCGTCGGCGAGCGCGTTCATGACCGCCGCAAGCGAGGCGGTGGTCCCGGCCTCGCCCACGCCTTTCACGCCCAAAGGGTTGGTCTTGGTCGGCACCACGTGCTCTTGGCCGGTCACGCTCGGCACATCGTCGGCGCGCGGCATGGCGTAGTCCATGAACGTGCCGCTCAGCACCTGGCCCGAGTCGGCCTCGTAGACGAAGTTCTCCATCAGCGCCTGGCCGACGCCCTGCGCCACGCCGCCCTGCACCTGCGCCTCGACGATGACGTGATCGAGCACGGTCCCGCAATCGTCCACCGCCGAATAGGCGACGATCTCCACGATGCCGGTTTCCGGATCGATCTCGATCTCGGCGATATGGCAGCCATTCGGATAGGTCGTGGGAATGTCGGCGGTGAGCTTCGTGTCGAGGCTTTCCTTGATCTCGCCGCGCGCGGCCAGCTCCTTGGCCCGCTCCGCTACTTCAAAGAGCGAAAGCCGCCGGTCGGTGCCTTTCACCTCGAATGCGCCGTTGCGGTATTCGATGTCGGCTTCCGCCACCTCGAGCAGATGCGCCGCGGCCGACCGGCCCTTGGCCAGCATGGCCTCGGAGGTGCGCACGATCGCGGTGCCCGCGGTCATGGCCGAGCGCGAGCCGACCGAAGCGTAGCCCGCGAGATTGAAGCGGCTGTCGCCCTGCAGCACGCGCACCTGCCCGGCGCCGATTCCGAGCTTGTCCGCGAGCAGGCGCGAAAACACCGTGGCGTGCCCTTGTCCGGTCGATTGCATGCCGAGCGCGACCGTGAGCGCCTGGCCGCCGGGGAAGGCGATGGCGGCGCTTTCCTTCGGTTGCGCGCCGGAGTGCTCGAGGAAACAGGAAATACCGATGCCGCGCAGCTTGCCGCGCTTGGCGGCCTGCTTCCGGCGTTGCTCGAACTTGGCGAAGCTTGAGAGCTTCAGCGCCTTGTCGAGGATTGTTTCGAACTCGCCGCTGTCGAACGTCGAGCCGACCGCGGTCTTGTAGGGCATGGCCGAAGCGGGAATGAAGTTTTTTCGCCGAATGCTCACGCGGTCGAGGCCGGTGACGCGCGCGGCCTCGTCGATCAGCCGCTCCATCATGTAGTTCGCCTCGGGCCGCCCGGCGCCGCGATAGGGCCCGATCGGCACCGTGTTGGTGAAGACGCAGACCGCCTGCACGGCGATCTTCGGAATCGCATAGACCGTCGGCAGGCAACGGGCGAAGCTCATGGTCGAAATCTGCGCGCCAACCGCCGAGAGCAGCGCGCCCACGCTTGCCGTGTGCTTTGCGCGCAGCGCCAGGATGCGGCCCTCCTTGTCGAGCGCGAGCTCGGCTTCGGTGAAGGTGTCGCGCGCCTGGTTGTCGCTCTGGAACGCCTCCGAGCGCGTCGACATCCAGTGCACCGGCCGGCCGGTCGTGCGCGCGGCCACCAGCAGCGCCGGATATTCCGGATAGGCCGGCGTCTTCATGCCGAAGGCGCCGCCCACATCCTCGGTGATCAGCCGCAGCTTCTCGCCGCTCCAGCCCATGACCTCGATCATCTGCTGATGCTGCGTGCCCGCACCCTGCGAGCAGGAGCGCAGGAGATAGGTATCCGTCGCCGGATCGTAACTGGCGGTGGCCCCGCGCGGCTCGAGACTGGCAATGGCGACGCGCTGATTGGTCACGCCGATGCGCGCGACGTGCGGCGCCGACGCGATGATGCGCTCGACCTCGCGCGCATTGGCCTCGTCTTCCTTGAAGCCCGGCCAGTCGACGGCGATGTTGCCCGGCGCCTCCGGCCAGAGCTGCGGCGCGTTGGGCGCCATCGCCGCGCGCATATCCACGACCGCCGCAAGCCCTTCGTAGTCGATCGCAACCCGTTCGGCGGCGTCGAGCGCCGCGAGCAGGGATTCCGCCACCACGAGCGCGACGGCTTGCCCCACATGCATCACGCGCTCGCCCGCGAGCGCCGGCCGGAACGGCACATGCATCGGCTTGCCGCCCTTGCCGGGCAGCGACGGGCAGCGCGACACGTTGCCGACGCCGGCCTTTTCCATGTCGGCGGCGGTCAGCACCGCGAGCACGCCCGGCATGCGGCGCGCAGCCTCGATATCGAGCTTGCGGATGCGGGCGTGCGCGTGCGGCGAGCGCACGAACACGCCGACGCATTGGCCGGGCAGGGCGTCGTCGTCCATGAACCGCCCGCGTCCGCGCAGGAGCGCCTCGTCCTCGATGCGCGGCTGCCAGTGCGGATGCGCGGTCATGCGGGCCCGCTTTTGCCTAGATTGCCGAATTCACGTGGATGGAGCGCTATCGTCAGCCGCGCCCGGAGCGGCTCTGCAGCGCGCGGATGCGGTCGGCGAGCGACAGGCGGGCGCCGCCGGTCGTCGGCGCGGTCTCCGCCAGAACCGGCGCGCGGCCGGGGCCGCCGTTCTGCCGAGGGGCGGCCGGGGTCGGCGTCTTGTCCAAAATCTGATTGATCGAGGAGCCGGGGCCTTCCAGCGTTGCGGTCATGCGCGTCACCTCGGCGGCGATGTCATTGATGCGCTCGCGCAGCAGCGCGTTCTCGACCCGCTCGGAGGCCCAGGCGGTCTCGGCCTGATGCTTGTAGGCGGCGACTTCCTGCTGCAGGCGGTTGCGGTCCTCGCGCAACTGGGCGAGCGCGCCTTCGAGCATGGATTTCTCGGATTTCAGCGTTTCGATCGTCGAGTTGAACGCGCGCGCGGCGCTCTCCGCATCGCGGCGCGACGCCAGCGTCTCCTCGCGATATTTCGCGGCCTCGGCGCGCATGCCGGTGAGCTCGCGTTCGCGCTCGGCGACGAGCTCGGCCTGGCGGCGGATTTCGCTTTCCAGGCTCGCCACGTTGCGCGAAAGATTTTCGGCGACCGTGCGGCCTTCGGTCACCAGCCGCTCGGTGTCGGCGAGTCGCCGGGTAAGATTTTCGACTTTCTCGCGCTCTTCGGCCAGCGTCCGCGCGGTGCGCTCCACTATGCCGCGCTCCTCGGCCAGCCGTTCCTCGGTCGCCGCCACGTCGCGCTCGAGATCGACGACCCGGTGCTTGAGCGTGTCGCATTGGGTCTCCAGCGCGACGATCTCGACGCGTTGGCTGTCGGCCTCGATGGATTTCTCGGAAAGGGTGCGGTTGATCTGGCTGAGTTCGTTCAGCTTGCTGGAGAGATGGCCCTCGGCTTCGTGCAGCTCGCGCGATTTGGCCGAGAGCTCTTCCTCGGTTGCGCGCAGCTTGTCGCGCAGCGCCCGCTCTTGCGCCTCGAGCGAGGTGACCGCCGCCGTCGTTTCCTCGACATCGGACTTCAATTGGCGGACGACATCGGTCTTGCGGCCGATCTCGGCGAGCTGGTCGGTGGTCTTGAGCTTCAATTGCTCCACGCTCGCTTCGAGGCGGCGCGTGGACATGGCGAATTCGGCGCGGAGCTGGTCCTTGTCCGCCTGGATCTCGGCCATGGAGACCGGGATCGCGCCCTCGATTCGCCGCGTGGTCAGCCGCACGGCGCGGTGCCAGACGGCCGAAAGCAGCACGAGCGCGATCAGGCTCGCGGCAAGGAAACCAAGGGCAAAAAACATGATCGCTTCGATCATGTCGCGGCCTCAACACTCAACAAAAGGCGGAAACTCAACTTTTACCATGACACGCGCGCGGTCCGACTTCCAGAGAAACCGATCATTAACCCTATCTGGTGCGGAAATTGGGCGGCTGCCGCTGCTCGCGGGCCACATGCCGCTTCCGGTTGCGAAAACCCGGGCTCGGCTCAGAACGGGTTCCAGGTCGCCCGCGGCGTGAACTTGATGTAGCCGACATTGGCGCCGAGCCGAAGGCCGACGCCGGTACGGATCGGAACCACCACGATATTGGCCCAGGTCAGGGCCGTCATGCCCAGCCCGCCGACGAAATAGGCGGAGCCCGAAATGCCCGCGAAACGATTGAAGATGTCGTCGACGCTGCGCAGGTTATAGATGAGCATCATCGTGCGCGCGCCGTCGCCACCCCAATCGAAGCCGAGCGTCGGCCCCTGCCAATAGACCCTCAAGTCGCCCGCATTGCGGGTGTAGAGGGTGCCTTCGCCGTAGCGCAACCCGGCCACGAAGGCGCCTGAACCTTCCTCGCCGAGAACGTAGCCGTTCGGTTGACCCCATTGCCTCGACGCCCGCTCGACGAGCAGCGCGAGCTCGCGCGATAGGCCGCCGAAGAAACGATGTCCGGCCGAGACCACCTCCTGCGACGAATAGGTCGAGCTGGGAGGCGGCGGCGGCGGTGGTGTCTGGGCGATTGCCGGGGCGGCGGTCAAACAAAACAGGGCGAGGGCGAGGGTAGTGCGCAAGGGCGTCATTGCGGTCTCCGTGGCCGGCGCGGACCGATCCGCGCGCGCCGGCAGGACCATGATTCGTACGATGATTCCTGCTTACCGACTATGACGGGCCCGAGGCAACCGCTGGGCAATTCAAACGATACCTCCCGGGGCCTGGCCGGGCGCCCCCCAGGCCACGAAACCTTCGATCCGCCAGCCTTTCTCGGGCCGGCCATAGACGAGGGGTCCCCCATCGGGTGCGGCCATGGAGCCCCCGGCGGCCACCAGCAGCGCATGGCCGGCCGCTGCGTCCCACTCGTGCACTGGCGCTAGCCGCGGATAGACGTCCGCGGCGCCCTCCGCCAGCCGGCAGAATTTGATCGCCGAGCCGACCTGAATGCGGCGCGCGACCGGCAAATCCGCGAGGAACGCCTCGCTCGCCGGGTCGAGATGGGAGCGGCTGACGGTAGCAACCAATTGCCCGGGCCGGGGGCGGGCGCGGATCGTTGTCGCGTCCGATTGCACGAAGCGGTTGCCGGGCATGAGCTTTGCGCGCAGCGCCCGCCCTTCGCCCCCGGCGTAGAGAACACCCTCGGCGGGCGCGTAGACCAGACCGAGCACCGGCGTACAGCCCGACACCAGGGCGACATTGATCGTAAACTCGCTCCGGCCGGCGAGAATCTCGCGCGTCCCATCGAGCGGATCGACCAGAAAAAACGTATCCGGCGCTGCCATCGTTTGACCGCTTGCGATTGCCTCTTCGGCGACAACCGGAATACCGGGAGCAATCCGCTCGATGCCCGCGCGCAGGATCGCCTCGGCGGCCTCGTCCGCGTCGGTGACGACGCTCGCGTCGGGCTTCGATCGTCCGCGCAGCCCCTTGGCGGCGAGATCGAGAATGCGCGCGCCGGCCTCGCTCATCAACGAGGCGAGCGCCGGCATGAGCCGGCCGCGATCGGCAAGGTCGTTGGGCTTCGTATTCCCGGATTGCATCGCATCAATTTCCCGAACCGGCTGGCAGGAGCCGGGCCGAGGGTGTATCACGCCGCACCTTCGCCCGCGCGCCGATTCGCACCACTCGACCGATCGGACTTCGATGGCCAATCCCCTCGTTCTGGAAAGCCTGGATCTCGCGGCGCTGCTGTGCTCGCGCGTCTGTCACGACGTGATCAGCCCGGTCGGCGCCATCGTCAACGGCCTCGAAGTGCTCGAGGACGAAAAGGACGAAGCGATGCAGGCGGTCGCGCTCGACCTCATCCGCAAGAGCGCGCGCCAGGCATCGGCGCGGCTGCAGTTCGCTCGCCTCGCGTTCGGCGCCGCCGGCTCGGCCGGCGCGCAGCTCGATCTCGGCGACGCCGGGGAGATAGCGCGCGGTTTCATCGAGGACGACCGCACCAAGATCGCTTGGAACCTGCCCCGCTCGCTGTTGCCCAAGAATTGCGTGAAGTTGCTCCTCAATCTCGCCGTCGTCGCGGGCAGCACCATTCCGCGCGGCGGCACGATCAAGGTCGATCCCGTCGGCGAGGGCGAGCACATGGGCTTCCGCCTGGAGACCCAGGGACTGAACGCGCGTATCCCGCCGGCAGTCCTCGCGCTTCTGGCCGGGACCCCGGCCGAAGGCGTGGACGCCCATGTGATCCAGCCCTTCTATACCGGGATGCTGGCCCGGGCCTCGGGCATGAAGCTCTCGCTCGCCGCGGAAGGCGACCGCGTCACGCTGACCGCCGAAGAAGCCTGAATTTATAAGGCTTTGTCCGCGTCTGCGAGGGCGGACTTTCAGTGAAAGTTTACCTTTCCGGGCCGAAACTCGCCCCTGCGCGAAGGCCGGGCGTTTCCCGGCCCGTTCATGCTTGCGGCCGGGCCATCATGGAAGACCTGCTCAAGGAATTCCTGACCGAAACGAACGAGAACCTCGATCTCGTCGACGTCGAGCTCGTCCGCTTCGAGACCGAGCCCGACAACGCCGAGATTCTCGCCAATATTTTCCGGCTCGTTCACACGATCAAAGGCACCTGCGGGTTCCTCGGCCTGCCGCGCCTCGAGGCGCTTGCGCATGCGGCCGAGAATCTCATGGGCAAGTTCCGCGACGGCATGCCGGTGACGACCGACGCCGTCTCGCTGGTGCTTTCGACCATCGATCGGATCAAGGAAATTCTAGTCGCGCTTGAGCGCACCGAGAGCGAGCCGGGCGGCGGCGATGAAGATTTGATCCATGCGCTCGCCCGCGTTTCGCACGCCGACACCGCCAAAGCCGCCGCGCCGCGTTCCACGGGAGCGCCTGCCGGCCAGACGCTCGAGCGCGAGCTGCGCACGGATGAAGTCTCCCTCGACGAACTCGAGCGCGTTTTCCGCGAAACGCCCGGACCCGATCCCGTAGCCCCGACACCGGATCGCCGAACCGCGGCGGACCGGCGCGATTCCGACGAGCACGAAACCGCCGGCGCGCGGAAAGCCACCATCCGGGTTCCGGTCGATACGCTCGAGCAGCTGATGACGTTGGTCTCCGAGCTCGTGCTCACGCGCAACCAGCTTCTCGATATCGTCCGCCGCCAGGAGGACAGCGAATTCAAGGCGCCCCTGCAACGCCTCTCCAGCGTCACCGCCGACCTGCAGGAAAACGTGATGAAGACGCGCATGCAGCCCGTCGGCGCCGCCTGGGCCAAGCTGCCGCGCGTCGTGCGCGATCTTGCCGCCGAGTTCGGCAAGGACATCCGGCTCGAGCGCACCGGCGCCGCGACCGAGCTCGATCGCCAGGTGCTCGACCTGATCCGCGATCCGCTTACCCATATGGTGCGCAACTCCTGCGATCACGGGATCGAGACGCCCGCCGAGCGCAGCAAGGCCGGCAAGCCGGAGATGGGCACGATCCGTCTCTCGGCGTTCCATGAGGGCGGCCAGATCGTGATCGAGATCGCCGACGACGGCCGCGGCCTGAATCCCGAAAAGATCCGCGCCCGCGCGCTCAAGCTCGGCCTGGTGTCGGAGGCCGAAGCCGAGAAGCTCGGCGAGCATCAGCTGCAGAAGTTCATCTTCGCCCCCGGCTTTTCCACTGCGGCCGCGGTGACCAGCGTCTCGGGCCGCGGCGTCGGGCTCGACGTGGTCAAGAACAATATCGATCAGATCGGCGGCACCATCGATCTCAAATCGCATCCCGGCCGCGGGACGACCTTCACGATCCGCATCCCGCTGACGCTGGCCATCGTTTCGGCGCTGATCGTGGAGAGCGGCGGCGAGCGCTTTGCCGTCCCGCAGAATTCAGTTGTCGAGCTCGTCCGTCTGAGCGCCCGCTCGGAGCATCGCATCGAGCATATCCACGACGCGCCGGTCATGCGGCTGCGCGACCGTCTTTTGCCGCTCCTGCATCTGAAGACGCAGCTCGCGCTCGGCGATGCCGACATGGAACAGGACAACGGCTTCATCGTCGTCATGCAGGTCGGGCACGACACTTTCGGCGTGGTGGTGGACAAGGTGTTCCACACCGAGGAAATCGTCATCAAGCCGATGTCCGCGCTGCTGCGCGGCGTCGCCATGTTCTCCGGCAACACGATTCTCGGCGACGGCTCGGTGATCATGATCATCGACCCGAACAGCCTCGCCAACACGCTCGGCTCGCGGCTCGAGGCGGAAGCCGAACCCGCGATCTCGACCCCCGAGCCGGACCGCTTGCAGGCGGGCAGCCAGGTTTCGCTCCTGGTGTTCCGCGCCGGTTCGGCCGAGCTCAAGGCCGTGCCGCTTTCGCTGGTTACGCGGCTCGAGGAAGTCGACGCGGCCGAGATCGAGTTCTCCGACGGCCGCCATGTGGTTCAGTATCGCGGCGGCCTGATGCCGCTCGTTCCGGTGAACGCCGACACGAAAGTCCGCAGCCAGGGCAAGCAGCCGCTCCTCGTGTTCTCCGATGCCGGCCGCTCCATGGGCCTCGTGGTCGATGAGATTCTGGACATCGTCGAGGACCGCCTCGACATCCAGGTCGGCAGCCGTACCCCGGGCACGCTCGGCTCGGCCGTCGTCGGCGGCCGCGCCACGGAAGTCCTCGACATGGGCCACTATTTGCCGCTCGCCTACGAGGACTGGCTGCGCCGCAAGGCCGCCGAATCCTCGGTGCAATCGCGCCGGCTCCTGCTGGTCGACGACTCCGCCTTCTTCCGCAACATGCTGACCCCGGTCCTGCAGGCCGCGGGCTTCGACGTCACCGCGCTCGCCAGCGGCGAGGAAGCGCTCGCGCTGATCGAAAAGGGCGGCCGTTTCGATCTCGTCGTTTCCGACATCGAGATGCCCGGCATCAGCGGCTTCGAGCTTGCCGAACGCCTGCGCGCCGACGCCCGCACCGCGCACGCGATGCTGATTGCGCTCACCTCCCATGCCGCGGCGGCGGTCGCCGAGCGCGGCCGTCAGGCCGGATTCGACCAGTTCGTCGCCAAGTTCGACCGCCGCGGCTTGATCGCCGCGCTTGCGGAATTGCCGGCCTCCATGGCGCGCGCCGCATGAATGCGAAGAACAACCAGATGACCGCTCACCGCGAGGATGAAATCGAGTACGTGACCGTGACGGTCGGCGAGCAATTGTTCGGCCTGCCGATCGCGCGCGTGCACGACGTATTCATGCCCGCGCGAATCACCCGGGTGCCGCTCGCCCGGCCGGAGATTGTGGGGGTGCTGAATCTGCGCGGCCGCATCGTCACCATGCTCGACATGCGCAGCCGCCTGGGCCTGCCGCCGCTCAAGAACGGCGCCGAGCGGATGGCCGTGGGCGTCGAATTCCGCGGGGAAGCCTATGGGCTCCTGGTCGATGCCGTGGGCGAGGTGATGCGGCTTCCGCGATCCGGCCGCGACCCGAACCCCGCGCATCTCGATCCGTCTTGGGCGACGGTCACCGCCGGTGTCCATCCTCTCGAAGCCAGGCTCATGGTCGTCCTCGATATCGACCGTTTGCTCGAACCTCCAACCCATGCGCTCGCCGCCTGAGCGCTACCTGAAGGAGATGCAACGATGAAACGTTGCCTCATCGTCGACGACTCGAGTGTCATCCGTAAAGTCGCGAGGCGAATCCTCGAAGGATTCGGCTTCACCGTGGTCGAGGCCTCCGACGGCCGCCAGGCGCTCGACTCCTGCATGAAGGAAATGCCGGTTGCCGTGATCCTCGACTGGAACATGCCGGTGATGGACGGCTACGAGTTCCTGCGGGCGCTGCGCGCGTTGCCCGGCGGCGACAAGCCCAAGGTGGTGTTCTGCACCACCGAGAACGACCTCGCCCATATCGCGCGCGCCATGCACGCGGGCGCCGACGAGTACATCATGAAGCCCTTCGACCGCGAGATCGTCGAGGCCAAGCTTCAGGAAGTCGGCTTGCTCTGAGTGGCGGCGCTCCGGCGCCGCCGTTCGCCCGCTTTTCAGGTCAGGTCTTCGTGCACTCCGTATCGGGTTCGATGTCGCTGCCCTTGCTCGTGCAACCCACGCTGCCGGCGCACGTCATTCGCGTGATGATCGTCGACGATGCGGTGGTCGTGCGCGGGCTGGTTTCGCGCTGGGTCAGCGAGGAGCCGGATCTGTACGTGGTCGGCACCTGCGGCAACGGCCGCGAGGCGGTCGAGAATCTGACCCGGCTCGACCCCGAGGTCGTCATTCTCGACGTCGAGATGCCGGTGCTCGACGGGCTCAGCGCGCTCCCGCTGCTGCTCGCCAAGAAGCCGAATCTCGTCGTGGTCATGGCTTCCACCGTGACGCGCCGCAACGCCGAAGTGAGCTTGCGCGCGCTTTCGATGGGCGCGGCCGACTATGTGCCCAAGCCCGAGAGCAACCGCGAAATCTCGACCTCGCAGAATTTCCGCCGCGAACTGATCGACAAGGTCCGCCATCTCGGCCGCCGGCGCCGGCTGCAGCGCATCGCGCGCGGCGGCTTCGCCGACCAGGCGCGCGCGCCACTGGCGTTGCGCCCGTTCTCCAAAATGCCGCCGCGCGCCTTGTTCATCGGCAGCTCGACCGGCGGCCCTCAGGCGCTGCAGGCCGTCGCCCGCGGGCTCGCGCCGGCGCTGCCGCAGCTGCCGGTGCTGATCGCCCAGCACATGCCGCCGACCTTCACCACGATCATGGCCGAGCATCTGGAACGCGAGACCGCGCGTCCCGCCCACGAAGGCGTGGACGGCGAGCCGCTCGCCGCGGGAACCATCTATGTCGCTCCGGGCGGCCGTCACATGCGGGTCGAGCAGCGCGGTTCGACGCAGGTCATCGCGCTCGACGACTCGCCGCCGGTGCATTTCTGCCGGCCGGCGGTCGACCCGCTGTTTGCCTCCGCGGCCTCGATATTCGGCGCGGGGGCGCTTGCGCTGATTCTCACCGGCATGGGCTCCGACGGCACCGCAGGCGCCGCAGCCATCGCACAGGCCGGCGGCAGCATCATCGCCCAGGACGAAGCGACCAGCGTGATCTGGGGCATGCCCGGCACCGTCGCCCAGGCCGGCTTGTGCTCGGCGGTGCTGCCGCTCGAGGAGATCGGGCCGCGCGTCGTGCGGCTGGTGAATGGAGAGCGCCAGTGACCCCGCGCGAATTCGAGTTTCTCCGCAAGTTTCTGAAAGAGCGCTCGGGCCTCGTGCTTCTGCCGACGAAGCAGTATCTCGTGGAGAGCCGGCTGATGCCGGTCGTGCGGCGGCTGAAGCTTGCCGACATCGGCGAACTCGTCCGACGACTGCAAGCGCCCGATGCGGAGGCGTTGCGCGTCGAGGTCACCGAGGCGATGACGATCAACGAGTCGTTCTTCTTCCGTGACAAGATTCCCTTCGACCGCTTCTTGGATACGATCCTGCCCTGGTTGCTTCAAGCCCGTGCGCCAAGGAAGCGCATTCGCATCTGGTGCGCCGCCTGCGCGACCGGGCAGGAGCCATACTCGCTTGCGATGATCCTGGATGCGGCATCCGCCATGCTCATGGGCTGGCGGGTAGAAATCCTCGCCACCGACATCAACAACGAGATGATCGAGCGGGCCCGCGCGGGAATCTACAATCAGTTCGAGGTGCAGCGCGGGCTGTCGGTGCAGATGTTGCTCAATCATTTCGAGCAGAACGGCGACCAGTGGCGCATCAGCGAAAAGCTGCGCGACATGGTCCAGTTCCGGCAAATGAACCTGCTCGACGATTTTGCCTCGCTCGGCACGTTCGATGTCATCTTCTGCCGCAACGTTCTGATCTATTTCGATACCGCGACCAAGATCGCCGTGTTTGATCGCCTCTCGCAGGTGCTGGCGCGCGACGGATTTCTCGTGCTCGGTGCCGCCGAAACGGTCGTCGGGCTCACCGGCGCGTTCGTGCCGCACCCGGACAAGCGCGGCCTCTATTTGCGCGCGGCGGCTGCGGCGGACCGGCCTCTGTCCAAGCGCACGCCCGGCGCCGGCAGCGCCCGCGTAGCTTGAGTGACTTGTCGGATTGATCTGAATCCGTATGCAGCCTGCGCTCGGTTGGAGGGTCGCCACGCGGCCTGGCCCGCATTACCAAAGCGCCATTTGCATTACGAGTATTTCATGTGCGTTCGCTGCCGGTAGGCGCTAGAGCAAATGCACGATGCGAAAAAGCCGGACCCGCATGCTGCTTGTGTCGTTGATGGTCGTTGCTCAAACGGCCGCTCCGGCGCTTTTCGCCAGCGCGGCCGCGGCTACGGCCAATTGCCCGACCCACATTGGTTTTTTGGCGTACGAGCGGCAGGCACTGCCCCACGCTCCTGCGGCGGAAGCGGAACACACGCATCATGATGTCGGCGCCGGTACACCCGCGCCTCAGTCCGACGATCGTTTCGCTCCCCAGGCGATGGGCCTGTTCTGTTGCGCGATGCATACCGTTGCGATTATTGCGGATTTGCCGTCAACGACCCCTACCGGATCGATTGCAAAGCTTGATCCGGTGCAGCCCGCAATGCTGGTGGGCTTTTCCATCTCCGGCACCGATCCGCCCCCGCGCATTCGTTACTGAAATTCGAGGTTTCGAAATAGCTACAGACCTGCTGCCGAGCGTGCGCACGAAACAAAAAGCCCCGCCATTTCTGGCGGGGCTCGGGGGTCTTGGCCTGGATTTGAGGGAGGATCAGGCCGAAATTCTGGCGTCGCCTTCGGTCGGCTCGCGCAGCACATAGCCGCGGCCCCACACCGTCTCGATATAGTTCTTGCCGTGCGAGGCGTTGGCGAGCTTCTTGCGCAGCTTGCAGATGAACACGTCGATGATCTTCAGTTCCGGCTCGTCCATGCCGCCATAGAGATGGTTGAGGAACATCTCCTTGGTCAGCGTGGTGCCCTTGCGCAGCGAGAGCAGCTCCAGCATCTGATATTCCTTGCCGGTCAGATGCACGCGCGCGCCGCCCACCTCGACCGTCTTGGTGTCGAGATTGACGACCAGGTCGCCGGTATTGATGACCGATTGCGCATGGCCCTTGGAGCGGCGCACGATCGCGTGGATGCGGGCGATCAGCTCGTCCTTGTGGAACGGCTTGGTCATGTAGTCGTCGGCGCCGAAGCCCAGGCCCCGCACCTTGTCCTCGATGCCGGCGAGGCCGGAGAGGATCAGGATCGGCGTCTTGATCTTGGCGACCCTGAGCGAGCGCAGAACTTCGTAGCCGGACATGTCCGGCAAGTTCAGGTCGAGCAGGATGATGTCGTAGTCGTAGAGCTTGCCGAGATCGACGCCCTCTTCGCCGAGGTCCGTCAGGTAAACGTTGAACGCCTCGGATTTGAGCATCAGCTCGACGCTCTTGGCGGTCGCGCTGTCGTCTTCGATTAGCAGAACTCGCATGCCTATCCCCTTCAGGCTTCGTCTCGAGGACGGAACTCGTCCGTGCGAGCGCAGACGCCTGCCCGGTCGGTCTCACGAATCACGCTAACCGTTAATGGTTAATAAAATCTGATTCCCGCGGCAAAGCTTTAGGGATGTCGGCCGCCGAATTTCGCATCAAACCGTTGCAAATGCTCGTTTCCTGCCGAAGGGGCGGGTTAATGTCGGACTTCAAGAGCGACTTCCAAGCGAATCCGGCCCCCTTGGCTCAGCCATGGCGTGCTTTCGCCGCCGCTGCGGCGCGACCCGATGGCCGCGCCGGCCGATGAAATCGCCGGCCGGCCGCCGGGTAAGGAAGAAACAACCATTCTCGGCCAAGGATGCTGCACACCGCGCGAGGCTTTGCGTTCTGCGCAACTGAATCCTAACCGGTGTCGTGGAGTATCGCCGGCATGAAGTCGCGTGAAACAGTAATCCGCTTGAAGCGCTTCCAGGCCGACGAAAAGCGTCGCCAGGTCGCACAGATCGAATCCATGATCGCCGAGTTCGAGCGCATGGCCAACGATCTCGATCGTGAAATCGGGGTCGAACAGGAGCGCGCGGGCATCTCTGATCCCGCGCATTTCGCCTATCCGACCTATGCCAAGGCCGCCATCCAGCGCCGCGATAACCTCGTGCGCTCGGCCGGCGAGCTCAAGACTCAGCTCGCCGACGCCCGCGCCGCTTTCGATGAGGCGCTCGAGGAGCTCAAGAAGGTCGAGGCGCTCGACGAGCGCGATCACGGCCGCGAGCATGCCTCGCTCGCGGGCGCCGGACCGGAACGCGCCCGCGCCTGAACGGCTTCGGCCGAGTTATCCCCAGCATCCGGCCTGCCTGAGGCGCGCACCGGCGCCGTCATCAGGCTGTAATACTGCGCGATTGCGCAGTTGCAACGCACAACCACGCATTCGTGCGCGCGCCTGCCGGGACAGCGGCGGCTCGCTCCGGTAAAATTTTTCCGGTGCGCTGGGAGATGCGGCCTTGTCCAGTTCCACCGCTCGTCTCAACGATCTCATCGACGCCGTCGCCGAGGGCGACCGGCCTGCGCTCGAGGAGCTCTACAAGCTCACCAGCGCGAAGCTCTATGGCGTCGCGCTGCGCATCCTGCGCCGGCCGGAGCTGGCGGAGGAGGCGCTGCGCGAGGCCTACCTGCGCGTCTGGCAGGAAGCCGGCGCCTACGACCCGCGGCTCACGGACCCGATGATCTTTATTGTCGCGGCCACCCGAAACACCGCCCTCGCGCTCGCGCGCAAGCGCGGCGAGAATGGTCTCCATGCCGTCGCCGCGCCGGAGACGGTGAGCGAGGAGCCCGATGCACCTCCACCGATGAGCGATCCGCTCAAGCGGCTGCTCGCCGCGCTCGCCGGGCTTTCCGAGGACCTGCGCCGCATGGTGTTGCTCGCCTATTACGACGGCTTCAGCCGGCAGGCGCTCGCGGTCGAGTTCGATGCACCGGCAGGGACGGTCGCGACCTGGATCCGCCGCAGCCTCGGCCAGATCCGCGACGGCATCGACCGATGAACCTGCTCGCCGATCCCGATCTGCAGGCCGGCGAATACGTGCTCGGCGTGCTCGAGCAGCACGAGCGCGCCGGTGTGGAGCGGCGCGCGGCCGAGGATCCGGCGTTTCACGCGGCGATCCGGCTCTGGGAGCGGCGGCTCGGGCCGCTGCACGAGCTGATCGCGCCGGTGACGCCGCCCTACACGGTCTGGCCGCAGATCGCCTCGCGCCTCGACGCCATCCCGCAGTCGGTGCGCGAAAATCGCGGCTTCGCCCGGGCCGTGGTCGAGATGGCCGAAGGCGCCGGGCCGGACGCCATGCGCGCCATGGCGCGACGGCTGCGCCGTTGGCGCGCCGCCGCGATCCTGGCGGGCGCGGTGGCTGTTTCGTTGGCGGCCTTGTTGCTGGCCGACGCCCTGCGGAGCGCGCCGCCGCCGCAGCATTGGGCCGCGGTCCTGCAGGCGGAAACCGCAACTCCGGCGATCGGGCTTTCCCTCGATCTGCAGAGCCGCAGCTTGACCGTCCGGCCACAGGCGCAGCCGCCGGAAGGGCAGGTCTACGAGCTTTGGCTGCTGACCGGCGAGCCGCCGTCGGCCACGGCGCTCGGCCGCGTGCGCGGCGAGGCGGTGCTGCAGCCGGATGCACTCCGGCGTCTTACGCGTACCCAATTGCGCAACGCCGCATTCGCAGTCTCGCTCGCGCCCGCCGACAGCGCGTTGTCGAGCCAGCCCGCGGGTGACCTCGTGCTGCGCGGCAGGCTATTAGTAGAGTAAGTTCACAGTGCACAAATTAGGAAAATCGGGCAGGGGGATGACATGACTTTGGTTCGAATTGTTGCCGCGGCGGTGGCTTTCTTCGGCGCAATCGATCTGGCATCGGCCGCATGCGCTACGGCTCGCGCGAGATTTCTGTTCCAGAGCGAAACGGTGACGAGCCGGCTCTTCACCGGTAGCGGCGAACCTTGCGGCTGGACCTTCCGCGCGGGAGGCACGACTGTTTTCGAAGAACTGTCTTTCTCGGCACAGCCGCGGAACGGACGCCTCACTCGGGACGGTGCGCTCGGATTCTTATATCAATCCAAGCCCGGCTTTAAGGGCCAAGACTCGTTCACTCTTGTCGTGCGTGGCCGATCGAACGCCGGCCCGGCCGCTCGACGATCCGCGTGAACGTCACCGTCAACTGATCGCGCTAACTCAAGATCGGAACCTGCGGCGCCGCCGTGCGCGGCAACAGCCCGGCGAGGCGCGGATCGTCGGCGATCTCGACCGAGCGCGCATAGGGCACGAACCCGTTGCGCAGGTAGAACTCGAGCGCGCGCGGGTGGTCGAGCGTGCAGGTATGGACCGTGACCCGGCGCGGGCCGCGGCTCCAGACCAGCTCCAGAGTCCGGCCGATCAGGTAGCGGCCGGCACCCTTGCCGAGCAAGTTGGGTACGACCCCGAGGAACGCAATCTCGACGTCGGGGAAGTGCCGAAAGTCGAATTCGACCATGCCCTCGTCGCGGCCGCGGTGACGCAGCGCATGCACCTCGACCGCTGGATCGTGCAGGATCGCACCGAGCTGGGCGTCGTCGAGCGCCAGCCGCGAGAACCACAGCCAGTCCGCGCCGACCCGGCGGAACAGATCGCGATACCAGTCGAGCTCGGGTTGCACCGGCCGCCGCAGCGCATAGGGGCCATCGGCGGCCGCGGGCTTGAGCGCCGGCCGCGTGCGCATCTCCAGATGCGTCACCACGGTCGCGATCTTGCCGGCGGGGAGGGTGGTGTACCCGGAAGGGTTGATGACGGGGGCCTTCGCCATGGTGCGAGCGAACCATGGCGGGCGCTCAGCCGCAATCGTGCGGCGCCTGGAAACTCCCAGCTTATTCCAAGGCTTGGGGACAGCGACACGCGACTTTAGGCCGCTTCTAAACTATCATTGCGCGACGCCCGATGCCGGGTCTAGGTATTCCGGGCGGCCGAAGCCGGAGCCGAGGAGCGGGCTGTAGTGGACTACGAAAGCGTATTCGCGGGCGCCCTCGACGGCCTCAAGCGCGAGCGGCGCTATCGGGTCTTTGTCGAGATCGAGCGCGACGCCGCGCGCTTCCCGCGCGCGATCTGGCATTCGCCGCAGGGCCCGCGCGAGATCGTGGTCTGGTGCTCCAACGATTATCTCGCCATGGGCCGCCACCCGGCGGTGATCGAGGCGCTGCGCGAGACCGCGCGCAAGATGGGCGCCGGCGCCGGCGGCACGCGCAATATTTCCGGCACCAGCAACGTGCTGGTGGCGCTCGAGGCCGAGCTCGCCAGCCTGCACGGCAAGGAATCGGGGCTCGTCTTCACTTCCGGCTATGTTTCGAACGAAACCGGCATCGCCACGCTGGCGCGGCTCCTGCCCGGTTGTCTGGTGCTCTCCGACGCCGGCAACCACAATTCCATGATCGAGGGCGTGCGCCAGTCCGGCCAGGACAAGGCGGTCTTTCGCCACAACGATCTCGACCATCTCGAGGAGCTGCTGCGCGCGGCGGGCGAGCGGCCCAAGCTCGTGGTGTTCGAGAGCGTCTATTCCATGGAAGGCGACATCGCGCCGGTGCGGGCGATCTGCGATCTGGCCGCGCGCTACGGCGCCATGACCTATCTCGACGAGGTGCATGCGGTCGGCATCTACGGCCCGCACGGCGGCGGCATCGCCGAGCGCGAAGGCGTGATGGACCGCATCGACGTGATCGAGGGCACGCTGGCCAAGGCCTTCGGCGTGATCGGCGGCTATATCGCCGGCAAGCGCGCGGCGGTGGACGCGGTGCGTTCGTTCGCGCCCGGCTTCATCTTCACGACCGCCTTGCCGCCGCCCGTCGCCGCGGCGGCGCTCGCTTCGGTCCGCCACTTGCGGGCGTCGAACGTCGAGCGTGAACGCCAGCGGCTCCAGGTCGAAAAGACCAAGGCCGCGCTGCTGCGCGCGGGCCTGCCGGTGATGCCGACCGAGACGCACATCATTCCGGTGATGGTCGGCGAGGCGGGCGCCTGCAAGGCGGCGAGCGATCTGCTGCTCGCCGAGCACGGCGTTTATCTGCAGCCGATCAACCACCCGACCGTGCCGCGCGGCACCGAGCGGCTGCGTATCACGCCGACGCCGCTGCACGACGACGCCTTGATCGAGGCGCTGGCCCAGGCGCTCGCCGAGGTGTGGCGCAAGCTCGACCTGCCCTTCGCGCGCGCGGCGGAAGCCGCGGAGTAGCGCTCTACCACCCCGATCCGCCGCCGCCTCCGCCGCCGCCGCCCGAGGAACCGCCGCCGCTGCTGCCCGAGCTGCTGCTGCTTCCGCCGCTCGTTCCGGGCGGCGTCGAAGCCGAGGCGATGGTCTGCGACAGCTCGCCGCCGAGGTGGCTGGCGAAGCTGACCGGGTCGCTGCGGTCGCGGCTGCCCGAATACCAGCTCGAGGCCGCGGCGATCTCCTCGGCGCTCGCGGCGGCCAGCACGCCGGCGAAGCGCTTGGCCCACGCATTCTCGACGTCGAGCGCGACGGCATAGGGCAGGAAGCGCTCGAACAACTCCGCGGTCTTTTTCGGCGGGTTCAGGAATTCGAGCCGGTCTTCCTCGGCGACGCCGAGGTAATGCCGGAAGCCTTCGATCTGATCCATGATCTTGCGGCCGGCCACCGAGGGCGCCTTGAGCCACGAGAATCCGACCGCAATGAGCGGCGCGAGCAGCGCCGGGATCGTGGCCGGCAAGACCTCGACCAATACGCGCGCGAACAGGGCCATCACCCAGACCCCGGCCGCGACCAGGCCGATCGCGAACAGCGCTCCGATGATTTTTCCCCAGATGCCGGGCGTCCCCCGCCGCCATGCGCGTAGCGTCAACGCGCCGGTGATCATGCCGGGGATCGCGATCGCGCTGCCGAACAGCATCCCGAGGCCGGGCTCCTGGCCGAACGTGCTGAAGACCGTGACCACCACGATCAGCGACGCGAGGAACCACAGCGCTAAGCCCCCGCCCGCCCACCACGCGTTGGCGTTGAACAGCTTTCCGGAATAGGCGGCAGCCAGCCCCGCCTTCAACGCGTCCTTGGCCTTGCCGAGCGGCGCGTGATTGGACTGCTCGAGCTCGAGATCGGGACCGGACTTGAAGAGTTGCGTCATCGCCGCCTGTTCCGGCGCGGCGATGGCCTGGCCGCCCTTGCGCTGGTTCAAGCGCATTGTGTCGCCGGTTTCCTTCAGCGTCAGGTGCCCGCGCACGCCGAGGTCGATGATCGCCGCGGTGAACGTCTTGTCGTCGAAGCTCATCTGCGAGACGTAGCGCACGGCGGCGGCCGACATGCCGTCGGGCGGGCCGAACAGCGGCACGACGACGCCGCGCGCCGGATCGCGGCCGACCCGCAGCCACGCGAACAGGTAGTAGCCGAGCACGAGGATCAGGCCGAGGCCGCCGATCATCAGCGCGAGGTTGTCGCGCAGCCACCAGCTCGCCAGTTGCGCCTGCGACGGCGGATCGACGACGCCCTTGGCCCAGGCCGCCGCCACCGTCAGGCCGTTCCTGGGCGGCAGCGGCCGCGTGGTGCGGAACACGATGCGGCCGGGCTGCTCGTCGATCACCTCGGCGTCTTTGCCGCGCGCGCCTTGCGGCCCGGTATAGAACGCGCGCTGCGTGAACGACACGCGCTCGGGCAAGGTGATGCGCGCCTCCGCCCGGTCGATGGCGAAGGTCCAGCCGGTGCCGGTGGCGTTCCAGTAGAGCTCGTCGAAGTTCTGAAAGAAGCCGATCTGCCGGGAGGTGCGATAGGAGATGACATAGTCATGCGGGCCATCGCTCAGCAGCCGGTCGGCCCGCCCGATCCGGATGCGGACGCCGTTGGCGAGATTTTCGAGGGCATAATTCTCCGATCGGCCGTCGCGGGTGACCGATTGCACCTCGAAATCGACCACCACCAGCGTTCCGTCGGTGCGCCGGTAGGTTGTCGGGAAGTCGCGCAGGATGCCGCGGCGGATTTCGCGGCCCTCGGCCTGCACGCGGATCGTCTCGGTGACCTGCAGGTCGCCGTTGTGCTGCACCCGCACGTCGCTGATGAAGAGCAGGATGCGTTCGACCGCCTGCGCGCTCGAGAGCGCGCCGAGCAGGAGCGCGAGCGCAAGCCCCAGGCGCCGCGCCGCTTTCATTGCTCGCCCTTTGAGAGCGAGATCTTCGGCGCCTGCGCGGCCTCGCGGTCGTCGAGCTCGAAGAACGCCGCCTCGACGAAGCCGAACGGCCGCGCGATCAGGACGCTGGGGAACGACTGGATCGCCACGTTCAGGTCGCGCGCCGATCCGTTGTAGTAGCGCCGCGCCATCTGCAGCTGATCCTCGATCTCGGCGAGCTGCTCCTGCAATTTCAGAAAATTCTCGTTGGCCTTGAGCTGCGGGTAGTTCTCCGCCACCACCAGCAGCCGGCTGAGCGCCCCTTTGAGCTCGCGCTCGGCGGCAGCCTGCTTCGAGACATTGTCGGCCGCGATGCTAGCCGCGCGCAGTTTAGTGATCTGTTCGAACAGCGTGCGCTCGTGCGCCGCATAGCCTTTCACCGCATCGACCAGATTGGGGATCAGGTCGGTGCGCCGGCGCAATTGCACGTCGATCCCGCTCCAGCCCTCGCGCACCTGATTGCGCAGCCGCACCAGCCGGTTGAAGACGAGGATGACGTAGAGCACGACCGCGACGAGCTACGGCGATCGCGATCCATTGCATGCGCATCGGGAGGGCCTCCGTGAGCTGGTGCGAGTTTAAACCAAGCGCTCCGGATTGGCTTGTCGTTTAGGGGAGGATTGGTAGCGGAGGAGGGACTCGAACCCCCGACACAAGGATTATGATTCCTCTGCTCTAGCCAGCTGAGCTACTCCGCCGCCATGCGCTTCCAGTTGCGCGGGCCGGATATGGGGCCGCGAGAAATAACCTGTCAAGGCAAGCGCTCAGCCGGCCGCGGCGCGCGCGCTGCGCTCCTCGAGGCCGATCCGTCCGAGCCGGATCAGGCTGAACATCCCGAGCGGCGGCACCTTGCGGTGCTCCAGCAGCAGGACGCCGCCGTTGCGTCGCATCCAGCTTTCGATGCGTTTGAATGGAAATTCCGACCGCCAGCCGAATTGTCCGGAATGCTGCGCGAACCAGCGCTCGAGATCGGCGCGCGGCCCGCGCTCGGCGCTGATGTGGTTGACCAGCACGATCTCGCCGCCCGGCCGCACCACGCGCGCCAGCTCGTCGAGCGTGGCCTCCGGGTCCGGCACCGTGGTGATGACGAATTGCGCCACCGCGCAATCGAAGCTCGCGTCGGCGAAGCCGAGCCGCGCCGCGTCCATGACCGCAAGCCCGTCGACGTGCGTGAGGTTTTCGCGCTCCACCCGCTCCTGCGCCTTGCGCAGCATCGGCTCGGAAATGTCGATGCCGACGATGCGCGAGTGCCGCCCGAACACCGGCAGTGAAATGCCGGTGCCGACGCCGAGCTCGAGAATCCTGCCGCCGACCCGGTCGGCCGCGGCGATCGAGGCGCGCCGGCCGCGCTCCAGCACCGGCCCGAACACGATGTCGTAGACCGGCGCCCAGCGCGCATAGACCTTCTCGACCGAGTCTCTGTCGATATCCGCCACCATCGCCCCGTTCCGTCCCCTACAACGCCGCGTGCAACTCTATCCCCGGTGCCTTCTCGCGCGCGACGCCCGCCGCCGCGCGAATCGTGCCGCCGCCGAGCACCCGCGCGCGCGGCTGCGGTCCTTCATAGATCACGCAAGCCTGGCCCGGCGCAACGCCTTCCTCGCCGTCCACAAGTTCGATCTCGATGCCGGAGGCTGCGGCGCACAAATATGCCGGCTGCGGCGGCCGGGTGGATCGCACGCGCACATGGACGGAGAGCCCGCGCGCCGCCGCTTCGGACAAGGGGGCGTCGCCGAGCCAGTTCACGTCGCCGATCCGGATGCGGCGCACGGCGAGCGCCTCGCGCGGCCCGACCCGGACCTCGCGGCGCGCCGGATCGAGGCCGACGACATAGAGCGGCTGGCCGGCCGCGACGTTAAGGCCGCGGCGCTGGCCGACGGTGAAATTCACGATGCCGTTGTGGCGGCCGAGCACGCGCCCGTCCACGTGCACGATCTCGCCGGGCTCCGCCGCGCCGGGCTTGAGCTTCTCGATCACGTCGGCGTAGCGGCCCTCCGGCACGAAACAGATGTCCTGGCTGTCGCGCTTTTCGGCGACCGCGAGTCCCAGCTCGCGCGCGATCGTGCGCACCTCGGGCTTGGCCAGCGCGCCGAGCGGAAAGCGGAGAAACTCGAGCTCCTCCTGCGTAGTGGCATAGAGAAAATAGCTCTGGTCGCGGTCGGCGTCGCGCGCCCGGAACAGCCCGCGCCGGCCCGAGGGCAGGCGGCGGCTCTCGACATAATGTCCGGTCGCCAGCGCCTGGGCGCCGAGCTCGCGCGCGGTCGTGAGCAGATCCGCGAACTTGATCTTCTGGTTGCACAATACGCACGGCACCGGCGTCTCGCCCGCGACGTAGCTCTCGATGAACGGCTCGACCACGGCGGCGCGGAAGCGCTCCTCGTAGTCGAGCACGTAATGCGGGATGCCGAGCTTTGCCGCGACCAGGCGCGCGTCGTGGATGTCGTTGCCGGCGCAGCAGGCGCCCTTGCGGGCGGTGGCGGCGCCATGGTCGTAGAGCTGCAACGTGACGCCGACCACGTCGTAGCCGGCCTGCTTCAGCAGCGCCGCCACGACCGAGGAATCCACCCCGCCCGACATGGCGACCACGACCCGCGTGTCCTGCGGGCGGCCGTCTATGTCGAGATCGAGGTTCATCGCCGTTCTGCTTGCTCCGGGCCGGCCCATTAACAAATCCCTTATAGGAAGGCGGACCTTCAGGTGCAAAGCCCGGCGGCGGTTTTCCTGAAAGCCAGCTTGATCGGGCTTTGCGGCGCTTTCGCGCCGGAAACACTTTGGAAACAGACCCTTAGGGAAATCTTCATGGCTCCCCACTAGGGTCCTCGAGCGTTGTGAGTGTGTGTGAGTGAGTAGCATGACTGAGGCGCATCGCCCCCGGGCCAAGTACGTGATCGGCCCCGACGGCAGCCCCCTGACGATCGCGGACCTGCCCCCCGCCAATACCCGGCGTTGGGTCATCCGTCGCAAGGCCGAAGTCGTAGCGGCCGTGCGCGGCGGACTGCTTTCGCTCGAGGAAGCCTGCAATCGCTACACCCTGACGGTCGAGGAATTCCTCGCCTGGCAGGAGTCGATCGAGCGCCACGGGCTCGCCGGCCTCCGCACCACGCGCATTCAACAGTACCGCCAGTAAATCGTCCGGTTCGCGCGAACGGCCCGCCGCATCAGAGCGGCAGCCGCAACAGCACGATTCCGCCCACGATCAGCGCGAGCGCGATCCAGCGTTTCGGCCCGAACGGCTCGCCGAAGAAATACGCGCCCATGATCGCCGCGAACAGCACCGAGGTCTCGCGCAACGCGGCGACCAGACCGATCGGCGAAAGCGTCATCGCCCACAGCGCGATCCCGTAGGAGCCGAGCGTGAGCACGCCGGCGATGAACGCGAGGCGCCAGCCCTTGCGCGCTTCCTGCCAGGCGAGGCGTGGCCGTATCGCCAGCACGAGCAACGCGACGAGCCCGCCGGTGCCTGCGATCATCCACGCGCCGTAGACGATCCCGCTGCCGGCAGTGCGCGCGCCGAGACCGTCGACCAATGTGTAGGTGACGATGACCGCGGCATTGGCGAACGCCGCCGCGGCCGTTCGCGCGGTGAGCCCGCCGCGGATCAGCGCGTCGGCCGAAAGCGCGATGATGCCGGCGGCGATCAGCATCACCGCGAGCCAGCCATTCAAGCCGAGTGTCTCGCCGATCAGCAGGAACGCGATCAGCGACGTGAAGACCGGCGCCGAGCCGCGTGTCAGCGGATAGGCGACGCCGAGATCGGCGGCGCGATAGGCGTAGCCGACGAGGGCGAAATATCCGACATGGATGATCGACGATGCGACGATGTAGGGCACGGCCGCCGGCGTCGGCGGCGGCAGGAACAGCATTGCCGGGATCGCCACGATCCCGGCGCCGACCGCGACCAGGCCGGACGCGGACATCTGGTTCTTTTGCGCCTTGAGGATCGCGTTCCAGCTCGCGTGCAGCAGCGCGCCCACCAGCACCATGACGAGGACGAAACTGCTCACCGGTTTCTCCAGCGGATCGGTCGTGGCCGCTGGCATAGCCGATACGGCGCAGGCCGGCGATACGCAGCAGAGGCACGAATGTCGCGGGACCAAGCCATGCGTAGCAAGGATATTTCCGCCCTTTCCGCAGCTTTCCCAAGCCGCTAGCTTAGCGGGGGACGGGAGCCATGGACGAGACCGGACGGGCGCGAGCGGAACCGACGCCTTTGCGCAAGGCATTGCGCGAAGCGCGCATCGAGGTGGCGGAGCGTTCCGCCGTCATCGTCGAATTGCGCGACGCGGAAGCCGCGCGGCTCGAAATCCTGAACGACGCCATCGAGCCGATCTTCAAGGAGATCGCCTCGGAGCATTCCGATTTGTTCGACCGCGGCCTCACCCAGGGCTCGACCCCGCGGCTGTGGATCGACAACGTGGCGCATGTCGTCATGGGCCGCGACAAGCGCACCTACCGCTTCCTGCTCGACACCTTCTATGGCCGCAAGGTGCTGGGTGAATCGACGGAAATCGAGCCGATGGTGGCGGCGATCACGCGCTACGTCGCCCGCCGCATCGTGGCGCGCGAGCAGTCGCTGGTCGCGCTGCCTTCGGGCGCGCCGCAGCGCTGGACCGCGTCCTTGCCCGCCTTCGTCATCGGCGTGCTCGCCGGGATCGCGATCCTGTTCGCCGCCGCTTTGCTGTTTGCGCCGCGCTGACGCGCGGGCGCTTTCCGGCCGGTTTCGGCCGTGCCGCGGTCTTGCGCGCGTTAAGCGCAAATCGTTCCAGCGAGATCACGCCGGAGCCCGCCGCGTCGAGCCCGCGCCGCTCGACCTCGCAGCGCCAGCGGCCCGCTTCGCCGCTGATCCGGTAGAGATTGTACGCCGCCCGGCCGCGCGGATCGTCGTGCGCCGCCGAGGCCGAGGGCACGCCGATCACCGGCACCGGCCCGCGCGGTCCGGCGATCTCCTCATGCATCGCCCGGTGATCGTGGCCGGTGAGGATCAGCTCCGCGCCGACGCGTTCGATGACCTCGCGGAACGCCGCCGCGTCGGTCAGACGCTTGTGCAGCGAACGCGTGTCCAGCGGGCGGATGGTGGATCAGCACGACGCGGAAGACGTTTTCCCTGCCGAGCGCCTCGAGCGTCCGCGTCAGCGCCTCGAGTTGCTCGCGCCCGAGTTTGCCGGTGGCGAGAAAGGGCGCCGTCGGCAGTGCGGTGGAAAGCCCGACGATCGCCAGCGGGCCGCGTCGGCGCACGAACGGAAAGACCGGCTTCTGCGCCGCATCGCCGAGCAGAAAATCCCGCCACGAAGAAAGATGCGTATTCGCTTGGGCACGCACATAGGCGTCGTGGTTGCCGGGGATCACCGTGACCCGCTCGGCGGACCCGAGATCGTTGAGGAAAGCAAGGCCGATCGGGAACTCGACGGGCAGCGACAGATTGGCGAGATCGCCGGTCACCGCGATGTGCTGCGGTGCCTGCGCCTTGAGATCGGCGACGATCCTGTCGAGCACGTCCCGGCGATGGTGCCGGCCGCGATTGACCCGCCAGTTGAAATAGCCGGCCGCCCGCTTGCCCAGGAGTTCGGCGAAGCGCGGCTCCGGCAGCGGCGGAATATGCGGGTCGGACAGATGCGCGAGCACGAACATTGCCGTCTTCACGAATTTCCGATCAGCACGCCGGCCGCGAACACCAGCGCGCCGCCGAAGGCCACCTGCAGGCTCGCCGACCAGAACGGCGAGTCCATGTAGCGGTAGCGGATATAGGAGATGGCGGCGAGCTCCACTACCACCACCGCGATGGCGATCGTGGTGGCGACGCCGAAATGGGGGATCAGGTAGGGGAGCGTGTGCCCGATGCCGCCGACCATGGTCATCAGCCCGCACACGAAGCCACGCAGCCAGGGAGCGCCTCGGCCGGTGAGGCTGCCGTCGTCGGAGAGTGCCTCGGCGAAACCCATGCTGATGCCCGCGCCGACCGATGCGGCGAGGCCGACCAGGAACGCGTTCCAGGGATTGTGGGTGGCGAAGGCAGCGGCAAACAGCGGCGCCAGCGTCGACACCGAGCCGTCCATGAGTCCGATCAGCCCCGGCTGCACGTATTGCAGCACGAATATGCGCCGTGCCGTGCGCTCCTCCTCCTGGCGCACGCCCTCGGTCAGAATCCTTTCGCCCAAGCGCGCGGCGAGGCTCTCATGGCCGCGCTCGATTTCCGCGAGGTCGCCCAGCAGCTTCCGAATGGAGGTGTCGGTCGAGCGCTCGGCCGCTTTCGCGTAGAAGCGCGCGGCCTCGAATTCCATCTCCTCGGTCACCTTGCGCACCTTGTCGAGCCCGAGCGGCCGCACCAGCCAGACCGGCCGCCGGCTGATGAAGCCGCGCACGTCCTGGCGCCGGATCAGCGGCAGATGCTCGCCGAATTTCTTGCGATGCAGCTCGAGCAGCATGTGGCGGTGTTGCGTCTCTTCCTCGGCCATCTCGTCGAACACCTTGGCCGAAGCCGGAAAACTCGCGCGCAGTCCCTCGGCGAAATCGCGGTAGATGCGCGAGTTCCTCCTCCTCGGAGGCGACCGCGAGCGCGAGGATTTCCTGCTCGGTCAGGTCGGAAAAGCTCTTCATGGCTGGCTCTCGGTTCGATGGCTTGCCACAGACTTTCTTCATAGCATCTTCATGGCACCGCGAAGCCGGCGTGCTCTGGAAAATCTCAGTTCCCGAAACGCCCGCGGTCGTGCGGCCTGGAAAAATCCTGCTCCGGCCCGACCGGCACGATGCCGAGCGGGTTGGTGGTCGGCCGCGCCCGGTAATAGCTGCGCTTGATGTGATCCATGTTCACGGTCTCGGCCACACCCGGCACCTGGTAGAGGTCGCGCAGGTAGTTGGAGAGGTTCGGATAGTCGGCAATGCGGCGCAGGTTGCACTTGAACAGCACGTAATAGACCGCGTCGAAGCGCAACAGCGTCACGAACAGCCGCCAGTCCGCCTCGGTGACGCGGTTGCCGACCAGATAGCGCGATTTCGAAAGCCGCGCTTCCAGCTGGTCGAGCGCGGCGAACAGTTTCCCGAACGCCTCCTCGTAGGCGGCCTGCGTCAGCGCGAAGCCCGCGCGATAAACGCCGTTGTTGACGTTGGCGTAGACCAGCTCGTTGACCTTGTCGATTTCCGCGCGCAGCTCGGCCGGGTAATAGTCCTCGTGCGCATTGGTGAACTCGTCGAACGCCGAATTGAACATGCGGATGATCTCGGACGATTCGTTGTTGACGATCGTCTTGCGCTGCTTGTCCCACAGCACCGGCACAGTGACGCGGCCGGTGTAATGCGGATCGGCCAGCAGATAGACCTCGCCGAGCAACTTCTTGCCGTTGACGGTGTCCGGGATCGAGCCCGGCACGTCGCCGAACCACCAGCCGCGCTCATCCATGGCCGGCGCCACGATCGAGAGCGAGATCGCGTTCTCGAGTTTCTTCAGTTTGCGAAAGATCAGCGTGCGGTGCGCCCACGGGCAGCCGTTCGCGACGTAGAGGTGATAGCGGCCGGGCTCCGCCTTGAAGCCGCCGCCGCCTTCCGGCCCCGGCGCGCCGTCGGGCGTCACCCAGCTGCGGAATCGGCTCGGCACGCGGACGAACTGTCCGCCTTCCTTCTTCGGATCGTAATG
>CAVPHQ010000001.1:195000-2674008 GCA_963704765.1 uncultured Alphaproteobacteria bacterium | reverse complement strand
TGGCCAGATACCTTGCGCGATCTGCGGCGAGGAGACGTCGCCGCCGGTACCGTGATGCACCGCTCCCATCGCCGCTCAGCGTCTGGTTCTGGGCCGTCTTCCTGATGGCGGCGCATTCTAACGGCATGTCGGCAATGCAGCTGAGGAGCGAACTGGGCCTCGGCTCCTACCACACCGTGGCAGTTGGCGCCGAATATTTCATCGAGAGCGCCGCGAAGGGATATCAACTGCCAAAGGCGACACTGCTTCACTGCTTCAACCCGTAGGGCGTTTGATATGGACGATGTGAACCCACTGCTCGCCGCACGCGTGCTCTCCCACGGGCACCCATCCGAACCTCTCGACCAGACGATAGCTCGGGTTAGAGACAAGATCGTGGCTCGCGGCGACCTGACTTATGTGAGCGTCGAGGAACAGTTAAGCCTTCTCAAGCAGCTTGCTGAATTTCCCTTTGGACAGTTCTTGCTGCAGAACCGGGGCTGGAACGGGTTCTGGACCGATTACGTCATGCAGCACCCGGAACATGGCCGATTGACAGGGACGGCTCCCGACGGCCGCCCGCTCACCCGCCTTGAACGGCAATTGTTCGATACTTTTCCGATTGTTCTCGCAACGCAAGAGCGGGCCCGCCACTTCGCAGCCGCCATTCAGGGTCACGTGAAGCCAGGGGCTGTGCTTGCCTCGATCCCCTGTGGCCTGATGCGGGACCTGCTCGACGCGACTTTGCAGATGCCGCAGGCATCCGGCTGGTCGGCGTTGACATTGATAGCGATAGTCTCGTCCAAGCGGAACGCCTCGCCGAGACGCGGGGCCTGGCTTTGATTGCTACGTTTCTCCGCAGTGATGCCTGGATGCTCGACCAACGCGAGACATTCGACCTTATCGCGAGCAATGGCCTGAACATCTACGAACCTGACGACGATCGGGTTGTCCAGTTGTATCGCGGCTTCCACGACGCGTTGAAGCCGGGTGGAGTGCTGATTACCAGTGCCCTGACCCCGCCCCCCAATGACGCCCTTGCATCCGAATGGTTGGCAGAGCTGATCGATCCGCAGGCGCTGCGGATGCAGCGGGTCGTCTTCGCCGATATCATTGGCACCACCTTCCAGTGTTATCGGAACTCGGAAACCACCCAGGCACAACTGTCGGCGGGAGGCTTTCGCAATGTCCAGGTGATCTGGGACAGCGCGCGGATCTTCCCGACCTTCATTGCCACCGCGTAAGCGCCACCGTCATCGGTCTAGGCGGCGGTCAAAGAACCGAACTAACAGTTCCCAGGCGTCGCGGGTCTCCGGCAGACCGGGGGTGACGAGAAAGTCGTGCCAGAGGGCCTCGAAGACGTGAAGCTCGACCTCGACGCCGGACGCGACGAGTTTGCGGTGCAGGCGGACGGCGCTGCTAAGCAGCAGGTCGCGCGTGCTGCTGATGACGAGAGCCGGCGGGAAATCCGCGGTGTAGGTGCCGTAGACGGGGGAGATCAGCGGGTCCTTGATGTCGTGGGTGCCGGCATAAAGCCGAGCCGCGGCGCCGAGGATGCCGTCGTAGGTGACGAGCGTCGGGTCGATCTCGGCATTCGTGAAGTAGCTGTCTCCGCTCTGCGTGAGATCCGACCACGGTGCGACCAGTCCGACGGCACCCGGCAGCGGCAGTTGCATTGCCCGCAACTTGAGAAGCAGCGCCGCCGTCAGGCCGCCGCCGGCGGACGTTCCGTAGATGCCGACGGTCGCTGGATCGGCCTTCTCGATCACCGCGCCGTAGACCGCGACCGCGTCATCGAGAGCCGCCGGAAACGGATCGACCGGCGGCATCCGATAGTCGACAGCGATGACCTGGACGCCAAGCAGGTGCGCGACTGGTATCGCCTCGAGCACGGCGTCACGGGCCGCCGTTGACGATGTACGCACCGCCGTGCAGGTTGAGCAGGACGCGGTTTCGGTTCTCGGGCGCGATCGGGCCCTCGGGCGTCACTTCAAACGTCTGGACACCGCCGATCGCCCGCTGTTCGATCCGCACCGGATAGAGTGCGCGCGTCGGCTCGATGATCCTCGCGATATCCGCCTCGTTGATCTCGCGAATTATCTGCTGCCACTCCTCGGTGGTTTTTGGGACAATGCGAGCGACGGGACTGAGGGGGCCGGCGGCCCCCAGCACCGCCTGCGCCGCGGCGCTCACGTCGGTTGGAACCGGGATCCAGCGGGTCACCGTGCGTCCCTCGTCGGCGCAAGCCAGACGATCAGCAGCGGCGACTACGATCGACACGACCGCCGCCAGCAGCACGCGGCAGAGCAACCGCGCAGGTTTTCCGTTCATCGATCGCTCCTTCCGGCGCCCACCCGCCATTCGTCCGCGTTGCGACCGCATTCGCGGCAACGAAAGCATAGCACTCGATCCCCCCTCGCCGCACAGATCGAGGAAGGCGATCAGCACCTTGTTCGAAGCGAGGTCCGTGTGCAGCCGCAGCGAGGTGCTGAGGAAGCGCCCGCCGCTGCCGCCGCTGCCCAGGCGACCGGATCGACATTGCCCTGGATACCCGCTGCTGGCCGCTATGGCAACCGGCGCTCGCCATGAGTGCATCGAGCACTTCCATGGAGTTTCAGGTCAGCATTTACCCGCGAACCCAACGTGAATCATTGCGCCACGTCGGTGGTTTTTCTTGCCTGCGTTCGTCGAGCCTGTCAAACACCGCTGACACAGCCATTCTATGCGGCGGCCTCTGTTGTGCTTTCCGGGATACCCATGCCTTGGTAGAACCGTGATAGCCAGCGAATAATTTCCGTTCGCGCCAGCCCGGAGTTGCCCACCTGGCAGTGCATTTGCGCGCCCTCGCGAGCGGTGAAGATGCGAGCTGTGACCGATTGTGCGCAGACGAGTTCGCTCATGATGCGGTAGATCCAACCCGTATTGAAAAGATGATCGTCTTCGCCTTCGGTAAGAAGAACGTCCTGCTTCACGTTATGCAAAATTCCTTGCAGATCATGCTGGGCAAGGCTCGTCAGACAGTCGAATGAGGATTCTTTGTGCCGGTGATGTGCATGCCTTGCGTGATGCACCAATTAAAACACGTGCTCTGCGTGCGCTGTTCCGCCACGAGCAATTCCACAGCCTTCCGGTCGCCCGCCTGAATAGGGAGAAAAGATGCTTGTCTTGTCCTGGCGTCATCTGCTTGAGCGTCATGTCCAGCCCCCAGTAGGTGGCCAGAAGAGAAATCACGTGTTTGATACGCGGTTCGAAAGCTGCCGCCCGTAGTGCGGGATCGCCACCGCAAGACGCTCCTAGCCAGTCGACGGCATCCACCTTGAAATACTCGAGCACGGCCTTGGCAAGTGTCCCCCGAGAGTTGAGTTCGCCGAAGAAGAAATTCCTTGGCGAAGTGCCACCATCTTGTCCGGGACCGTCGAAGCCCAGCACAGTCCAGCCGTAGTCCGTGAAGGACTGCAAGAAAGGATAAAACTCCTCAGCGAAGAGAGCGACTCGTAGCCGCCGTGAAAGACGATCGTCGGGACTTCTTTTCCCTTTGCTGGAAGTCGAAACCCGGGCAAATACCCAGCAGAGATCTTTGCATAACTGCCAGCAGTATGATTCTCTGATGAAAATTGGATTAGGTGTCGATCATGGCGCGGCGTGATTTGCGGCAGGTGAGTTTTGCGGACGGTCTCGTTAATCAACGGGCAGGCCGGAATAGCTGGATGGATGAAATTGACAAGTTGATCGACTGGTCTGCTGTGGTGAAGTTGTTGGATCGGATTTATGGCAGCGACGAGGGCCGGCCGTCTTATCCGCTTTTGACTTATGTGAAGCTGTTGCTTCTGCAGCAGTGGTACGGGTTGTCCGACCCGGGTCTGGAGGAGGCGGTGGACGATCGGCTGTCGTTTCGCCGCTTCGCCGGTCTGCCGTTGGATGAGGGCGTTCCCGACCATTCGACGATCTGGCGCTTTCGCCAGGAGTTGGCGGCGCACGGGCTGGCCGAGGCGCTGTTCGAGGAGATCAACCGCCAGCTCGATGCCCGCGGGCTGATTGTCCGCCAGGGCACGCTGATCGACGCGACGCTGCTGCAAGCCGCGGTCGACGGCGGGCGGCTGCCCCTTCTTCGCCTGGTAGAGATCGTCGAACCCGGCATAGCCGTCCGCCTGCAGCAAGCCGCGGAAGCATGCGAGGTGCGCCTGCGGATGCTCGCCCTTGCGGTCCGGGCTGTAGCGGTAGACGGTCGTCGCGCAGGTAGACCCACAGCCGGCCGGTTTTGGTCCGGCCGCGACCGGGGTCGAGCACCAGGACAGGGGTATCGTGGCATGCAGTTTCCGGCTAGGTCGCAACATCTCAGCCAATCGCGTCGATCAGCGGCTCTGAGCGCCACACCTTGCCGACCCAGTTCGGCGAGCGTCGCCGATCAAGGGTCAACACCCTCGCCGAGCGTAACCCTGGCGCAATACAACGGCAGGTGATCGCGATACCGAGCTGGCCGCGCAAGCGGCCGGGCCAGGCCAGCCACAGTCGATGGGCGGGCGGCATCAGCACCTGCGCCATCGTCTCGCAGCAGCAGACGAGAAGGCCGAGCAACATCGGCGACCGCCTCGAAATCGGCCGGGGTCTGGTCCACATTTCTTCGGTCACGTCCTCGCCCACCTTACGCATCGCCCCGCCGCAGGCCGACGAAGACGCACGACGGCGCGTGCACCACGTCGTGCGCGGCAGATGCTCCGCAACCGAACGGCGACCGCGCCGGCGCTTCAGCTCCGACGTCACAGCCGCCGGTTCGTCTGGGCGTTCGCCCGCCGCCTGGTCTTCTTCCAGTTCTTCCAGCGACAGCTCAAGCTGGCCGATCACGTGCCCGAGCTTCTCCGAGGATCGGCCGAAGGTCTGCCATTCCGGACAAGGCAGCCGTCGGATGACGCTTACGGAGAGCCGAATGGACGGAATACTGGAGAAGGGGACGGAGCCGGCGGGCTTGTCGGAGCGCCCCCAAGAAGCTGGCGGAGACAAGTCCGTCCGCGGGCCACCTGCGCGACGCTTCTCGGCGAAGCAGAAGCTGCGGGCGGTGAGCTGGCTGCTACGGGAGAACGGCCTATTGGCGCCGCACCCGATCCGCAAGCGACCGGACAAGGCGCACGACGGCACCATCACCACCGAGGATGTGGACGTCCTGTGGGGCACCGATATGACCCAGAGCGTCACCCTGACCGAGGGCGCGGCCCACGTCTTCGTCGCCGTCGATCACTGCCAACAGCGAATGCGTCGGCATCCACGCCGACAAGAGCGCCAACCGCTTCCAAGCCCTGGAACCGATCCGCCAGGTGTGCGCCGGCACTTCGGCGCCATCGGTAAGGACGTGGCCGCCGGCCTCATGCTCCGGCACCGACCACGGACCGAACTATATGCCCGACGACTTCCAGAGCGACATCGCCTTCCTCGGCATCGAGGCTTCGCCCTCCTTCGTGCGCCAGCCCGAGGGCAACGGCGTCGCCGAGCGCTTCATCCGTACATTGAAGGAAAACCTCTTGTGGGTGCGCCACTTCGCGACCATCGAGGAGTTGCGCCTAGCGCTGCTCGATTTCGCCGCCTGGTACAATACCCAGTGGCTGGTCGCCCGCCATGGCCACAGGACACCTGCTCAGGTCAGGGCCGACCAGCAGAGCGTCATCGACTTGGCCGCATGAATCATGCAGCCGCTTGTCTCATAACCGTGGTGCAGTACACTGATGGCAAGCCGCCGTCAGGCAGATCGCCGTGACCGGCTCCAGGCGCTTCCGGCGCGAGCGGTAAGGGATCTATCAGCACCCTGCCGCTTCATACGATCATCCCAGACATGCCAGTGCCACAGACCGACGACCTCTGCGGATGGCTCTGGGCTCGCTCACACCACACCTCCGCAATCAGCATGACCGCTCGACCAGAACAGGATTCCCGCGTCCCCTGATCCACGCTGGTCCTACGAGGGGGTGCAGTCGTCACCGAAGCAGGTACCGCCTGAACCGAGTGTCTGTAAGTAGATTGCGTCAACCCGCGCCCTGACAGAAGAGCTTTCTCTGCTCCCCCCATCCGCTCGGCATCGCCCGCGCCAGCTCTCCCACTGCACGCCCTTGGGCTGCGGTGCATCGAAGATCGCCTCGACGATGCCCGGCTGCGCCAGCAATGTCAGCCTCAGTAGCTTGTTGAAGAAGCTGCGCTCAACGCCCTCCCTTCGACAAGCTTCGCCGCGGGCGCGAAGTGACAATGCGGGCGTTTTGGTGTTTGATCATCCGGTGCTTGCCTGGATCAAAGTACTCACCTTTCCAAGTGAGCGTAAGCCGGGGAGGTGCGGAGCCGGGTGTCTTCGACGGGCCCGCCGACCGTGAAATGGTAGAGGCTCTGCCAAGCGCCCATTCCGTCCGCGAAGCCGAACACCTGGTGCATCAGGTCGTCGAAGAAGCAGCCGATCCCTGTGGCGCGCACCCCCAGCGCCTCGGCCTCCAGGTAGAGGATCTGGCCGATCATCCCGCATTCCCAGTAAAGGCGTCGGTAGGCCCAGGGGCCGTCCTCGGCAAGATTGCGGTCGAGGTCGGCGAGCATGCCGAGGCTGAAGGCGCCATCGGCCGCGATATCCTGGTTGCAGCTGATCAGCGCCGCCGTGTCCTGCAGGTCGGCGTCCGGCATCAGCGCCCAGAGCGGCAAGGGACAATCCTCGACCGGTTGCCAGGCGAGCCAGTCGCCTCTTGCGGTTTCGCGGAAGGAGTCGAGCCTCTCCGGCGCTCGGGCAAGCAGGTAAAGGCCAGGGGCGAGTCCGTCGACCCGATGCACGAAGAGGCCGAGAAAGACGGCTGCGGGCCAAGGCCAGGCGTCCCACGGCGGACGGCCGGGATCGGGCATGGTGCGGGCGAGCATGCGGAAGAAGCTCGCGCGCGTGATTCGGGTGCGGCCGTCCATGGCGACGGCGCTCCGCCGCTGGCGGATGATGCGCGCCGCATCGGCGGCCGGCGTCGCTGCATCAACAAGCGCCACCGGCGCGCAGGTCGGCTGCATGTGCCGTCCCGCGGCGGACCGACCCTTCGGCTTCGCCGTGGCCTCGGCGACGCCTTGCATTGCCGGCCATGGCACGTGCACCGGGCTGAGCAGGTTGGCGCGACCATACCACTCAGCCGACCCGACCACCGCTGCGAGTTCTTCGCCGAGGTCGATATCTGCCGCAGCGCGGCCGGTCGGATCGAGTAGCATCAGTCCATCGGGATGCTCCGGCCTTCACACTCGGCGCTGCGGTCACTTTCCTGGTGACGGTGGCTAATGTCCCGATCTTTTCGATTGGAGCGCCATTCTGGGCAGTGCTCATCGGCCTTGCCGTGTCCTGGGCGCTCGAGAGAAACGATTTCAAAAAACTTACCGTGGAATAGGTCGACCGAGCGGCACCCAAAGTCCGCTGTTGGCACTGAGCGGACATTGGAGAGGCGCAACAAAGAAGCGCACCGCGAAACCGGCCACTTGAGAAAATCGCACGCAACACCCGTATTGCGAGTCCAACCGGTGCGGTTCTCAGAAAATCTCGCACGCTAACCTACGGAAATGTCGAGCTCTTCTCCCACGTCCCAGGATTCTCTGGGCTGAGAAGGACTACGTGGCGGAGGGGGTGGGATTCGAACCCACGGTACGGTTTCCCGTACACACGCTTTCCAAGCGAGCGCCTTAAGCCACTCGGCCACCCCTCCGCGGAGTGCGGGACTATACTTGCCGCCGGCGCGCCGACCAAGCAAGCCGGCCTCGGCGCGCGAGGGAACGGTTGCGCGGCGCCGCGGCGGGAGTTAGGTCATGGGCGCGCGAGGCCCCGCATGGTCCGTTTCCTGTTCCGCTTCATCGGCCTTTGGCTGCTCGCCGGCGCGTTCGTGGCGCTGGTGATCGACGGCACACGCTCGGTCGCCGCCTCGCGCATCGTGCTGACCACGGTCGGCGAAGCGTGGTCCGTCATGCATCGGCCGAGCCTCGAGCTCTTTCGCGCGCATATCGTCGGCAATTATCCGGCCTGGGTATGGGATCCGGTCGCGATCGATTTTCTGCTGGCGCCCCTCTGGGTCGCGCTCGGTCTCCTCGGAATCGTGTTCGCGCTGCTCGGGCGCGTGCCGGCGCGGCCGATCGGCTATTCCTCAAGAGATTGAGACAAAGGAAAGAATAAGCGCGAGCCGCGCAGTTCGCCGCCCGCGCCTTTCGTCGCCATAGATCTCGGTTACTGAACCGCGTCTACGCCGGCCTTGGCCACCTGCGCATCCTGCATCGGCGACCCACCAGAACTCCGATCGCGCCGACGATCTTGCCGCCGACCACGATGGGAAGACCGCCCTCGATCAATGTCGCGCCACTGATTGTGAGAAGGTGCGTCGCAGTTCCGGCATTTAGGCGATCGTGCAGGTTCTTGGTAGGCTGGCGGAACTCGAACGCCGTCCTGGCCTTGCCTGTGGCGACCCGGATCGAGCCGTAGCTCGCGTTGTCCATCTTAAGCAGCATCTGAAGATGCCCGGTGTTGTCGACGATGGCGATCACCATCACTAAATTGTTTTTCGCCGCTTCGGCCTCGGCAGCAGCCATCGCTTTTTTCGCCTGTTCGAGTGTCAGCGGCGCACCGTACGTCGGCGGCTGCTGCGCCGAGCCAGGTATGATGGCGAGAAAAGTGATCGCACACGCGATCAGCATCGTTTTCAAGGTTTTCATGTTCCCTCCCTGGGGTTCGCCCGTTGGCGGGCTTGGTGTTGCTAGCCGGAACGTGATCTAGCGCATACGTGCGGAATAACCGCGGCCGACCTATATTTATTCCGAGAAATTCCCCTGCGCGGAGCCAAGCCGATGTTCATGTTCCGGAAGAGCCTCGAAATCCCGACGCCCGACAAGGCGCTGCCCGGGCGACCAAACCCGATCCCGACCGCCGACAAACACTTCGTCTCCGGCCACCCGCTCAAGGGTCCCTATCCCGCCGGCATCGAGAAGGCGCTTTTCGGTCTCGGCTGCTTCTGGGGCGCCGAGAAGGCGTTCTGGAAAATCCCCGGCGTCTGGGTCACTGCGGTCGGCTATGCCGGCGGCCCGACTCCGAATCCGACCTATGAAGAAGTGTGCTCGGGCCGCACGGGACACAATGAAGTGGTGCTCGTGGTCTATGACCCGAAGCAGGTGACCTACGAGGCGCTGCTCAAGGCGTTTTGGGAGACCCACGATCCGACCCAGGGCATGCGCCAGGGCGCCGACGTCGGCACGCAGTATCGCTCCGGCATCTATGTCTTCAATGAAGCGCAGAAGAAGGCCGCCGAGGCCTCGAAAAAAATGTACGAAGAGGCCCTCAAGGCCAGGCGCTACGGCCCGGTTACGACCGAGATCCTGGACGCGCCGGAATTCTATTTCGCCGAGGATTATCACCAGCAGTATCTGGCGAAGAACCCGGCCGGCTATTGCGGGCTGGGCGGCACCGGAGTCGCCTGCCAGATTGGAACCGGCGTCGTCGCGCACTGACATATTGCGCGGCGGCCGCGCGCGTGCTGGCATCACATCGATGGCGCCCCGTACCGATAGCGGCCCGATCGAGCGTCTGCTTGAGCGCGGCATTTTCCAGAGCCGCTGGCTCATGGCTCCGTTCTATGTGGGCCTGATCGGTAGCCTGTTCGTTCTCCTCTATACGTTCATCCGCGAATTCTTCCATTTCGTCGTGCAGGTGACGACGGCGAACGAGGCGGAAGTCATTCTCGGCGTGCTGGCGCTGATCGACCTTTCGCTCGCGGCCAATCTCGTGTTGATCGTGATCTTCTCGGGCTACGAGAACTTCGTCTCCAAGATCGATCCCGAAGGCCATCCGGACTGGCCGGAATGGATGACGCAGATCGATTTCGCGGGGCTGAAGCAAAAATTGTTCGCCTCGATCGTGGCGATCTCGGCGATCCAGGTGCTGAAAGCCTTCATGAACCTGGAAAAGAGCCTGAACGAGAAGACGCTGCCGTGGCTCGTCGGAATCCACGTGGTGTTCGTGATCTCCGGGCTGGTGCTGGCCTGGACCGACCGGATCGGCGACGAATCCAAGAGCAAGATCGAAGAGGACAAGGCCAAATACGGTAGCAAGAACGGCAAGAAGTGAGCGCGAACGGGAGCAGGCGATGATCGTGGAGCTGGTGCTGTTCCGAAGCCCGCCGGGCATGGACCGCGAAGCGGTGCTCGAAGACGCCAAGCACACGCTGCCGCGCTGGCGCGCGAACAAGGATCTTGTGCGCAAGCATTATCTTTTGAGCGACGACGGCTGGGGTGGCGGGCTTTATATCTGGCCGTCGCGCGAAGCAGCCGAGAAGGCGCACAACGCCGAATGGCAGGCGGGCGTCGAGCAGCGCACCGGCACGAAGCCAACTATTCGCTACTTCGATCTCCTGATGCTCTTGGACAACGAGAAGAGCACGGTGACCGAATGGCCGGCGCCCGACGCGCCGGCGCGCATCGCCGCCGAATAGTTCAGATCACCTTCAGTTCGAGTTCGCCGACGCCATCGACGTGGCCGTGCAGCTTGTCGCCGCGATTGACTGGCCCGACGCCGGCGGGTGTGCCGGACATGATGATATCGCCGGACGCCAGCGTGAAATATTCGGAGAGATAGGAAATCATCTCCGGCACCTTCCAGATCATCTGCGCCAGATCGCCCTGCTGCTTGGTGGCGCCGTTCACTTTCAGCCAGATCGCGCCCTTGGCCGGATGGCCGATCTTCTGGGCGGTAACGAGCGCCGAGCACGGGGCCGAAGCCTCGAAGGCCTTGCCGATTTCCCAGGGCCGGCCGGCTTTTTTCGCCTCGCCCTGCAGATCGCGCCGGGTCATGTCGAGGCCGACGCCGTAGCCGAATATGTATTCGAGCGCGCGATCGACCGGGATGTTGATGCCGCCGCGACCGAGCGCGACCACGAGCTCGATTTCGTGATGCACGTCGCTGGTCTTGGGCGGATAGGGGAAATCGTGGCCCGGAGAGAACAGGTTGTCCGGGTTCTTCTGGAAGAAGAACGGCGGCTCGCGGTTGGGGTCGTGCCCCATCTCGATCGCGTGCTCGGCATAGTTCCGGCCGATGCAATAGACCCGATGCACGGGGAAGCGCTCGGTGGAGCCTTCGACCGGCAGGCTTACGATGGCGGGCGGTGTCACGACGAATTTCATGGCTGTCCCAATGGCTTGAACACTTGCGGCCTGAATTCCTGGCGCGCCCGAAGGGATTCGAACCCCTGACCTTTGCCTTCGGAGGGCAACGCTCTATCCAGCTGAGCTACGGGCGCTTCGGCCCTGACTTAAACGAAGCCCGCCCTCCCCGCAACGGACCGCTCAGACCAGGAGATAGCGCTCCTTGGCGACTGGGTCGGCGGCGAGCGCCGCACTGGTTCCGGACCAGACCACGTGGCCTTTCTCCAGGATCACGTGGCGATCGGCGAGCGCGATCAGCGCATCCACGTTCTTGTCGATCACCAGGATCGAGAGCTTCTCGGCCTTGAGGCGTGCGAGGCAGCTCCAGATTTCGGCGCGCACGCGCGGCGCCAGCCCTTCGGTCGCCTCGTCGAGCACGAGCAGCCTGGGGTTGGTCATCAGCGCGCGGCCGATCGCGAGCATCTGCTGCTCGCCGCCGGAAAGCTCGCCGCCGTAGTTCCTGCGCCGCTCGGCGAGCTCGGGGAACATTTCCAGGATGCGCGCCATCGTCCAATGCGCGCCCGAGCGCGTCGAGGCGGTGGCGACGAGGTTCTCCTCGACCGTCAGCGTGGGAAAAATCTGCCGGCCCTCGGGCACCAGGCCGAGGCCGGCCTGGGCAATCCGGTAGGGCGGGACACCGAGCAACTCGCGGCCATCGAAGGCGATGCTGCCGGCCTGCGCCGGCACCAGGCCGAAGAGCGTCTTGATCGTGGTGGTCTTGCCCATGCCGTTGCGGCCCAGAAGCGTCACCACTTCGCCGGAGCCGACGTTGAGCGAGACGCCGAACAGCACCTGGCTCGAACCATAGGAAGTTTCGATGCCCTCGACGACCAGCATCAGGCCGCCTCCTCGCCGAGATAGGCGTTGCGCACTTCGGGATTGGCGCGGATTTCGTCGGGCGTGCCCGCTGCGATCACGCGGCCATAGACCAGCACCGTGATGCGATCGGCGAGCGCGAATACGGCGCGCATGTCGTGCTCGACCAGCAGGAACGTGAAGCGGCCCTTGAGCGCGCGCAGCGTCTCGATCAGTCGCTCGCCCTCGCCGCGGCCGGTGCCGGCCATGGGCTCGTCGAGCAGCAGGAGTTTCGGCTGCAGCGCCAACGTGATCGCAAGCTCGAGCGAGCGCTTCTCACCGTGCGAAAGGGTGCCGGCGGGCTGGCGCGCGCGAACCGCAAGGCCGACTTGTTCGAGCGCGTCTTCTGCAGCCTCCTCGAGACGCCGCTCGCGCGCGGCCGGCCACAGGAAGCGGAAGCTCGAGCCCATGCGCGCCTGAACCGCAAGCGTCACGTTCTCCTGCACGGAGAAGCCGGGGATGATCGAGGTGATCTGGAAGCTGCGAGCGATGCCGAGGCGCGCGCGGCGGTGCGCAGGCGTGCGGGTAATATCCGTCGCCTCGAACCGGATACTTCCGGCATCGACCGGAACCAGCCCGGAAATCTCGTTCAACAGCGTGGTCTTGCCGGCGCCGTTGGGGCCGATGATGGCGTGCACTTCGCCTGGCAGGATATCGAGCGATACTCCGTCAGTGACGCGAAGCCCGCCGAAATTCTTGCGCAAACTTTCAAGACGGAGGACCGGCTCAGCCACGGCGCCCTCCCCTGAACAGGCCCATGAGCCCGCCGCGCGCGAACAGGACCACGAGCACCAGGAGCGGCCCGAAGATCACCTTCCAATGCTCGGTGAAGCCCGAAAGCAGCTCCTCCAGCAATAGGTAGACCAGGCTCCCGAGCACCGCCCCGTGCAGCGAGCCCATGCCGCCCAGGATCACCATCACGATCAGCTCGCCGGAGCGCTGCCACGACATATAAGCGGGGCTGACGAACGAATTCTGATTGGCGAGCAGAAAGCCCGCGATCGCGCAGATGCAGCCCGAGATCACATAGGCCGTGAGGCGGAAGGCATGGACGTTGTAGCCCATGGTTTCCGTGCGCACCGCATTCTCGCGCGCCGCGCGCAGGACGCGGCCAAAGCGCGAAGCCACGATCATGCGGCAGAACAGATAGACGGCGACGAGCGCCGCGAGCACGAAGTAATAAAAGCCGCGCGGATCGGCGAGCAGCGGAAGACCGAGCACGGCCGAGCGCGCCGCCAGCCGCAAGCCATCGTCGCCGCCATACTGCGAAAGCGAGGTCGCCGTGTAATAGGCCATCTGGCCGAAGGCGAGCGTGATCATGATGAAATAGACGCCGCGCGTGCGCACCGCGATAGCGCCGGTACCGAGCGCGAACAGCGCAGCGGCGGCAAGTGCTGCCGGCAGCACGACGGTCGCGTCGGTAATGCCGTGCTCCGCCAGTATGCCGACCGCATAGGCGCCGAGACCGAGGAAGGCCGCGTGACCGAAGCTCACCAGCCCGCCAAAGCCAAGAATCAGATCGAGGCTGATTGCAGCGATTGCGAAGATCATCACCCGGGCGAACAGCCCGATCACATAGCGCTCGCCCGGAAGATAGTGCGCAAGCAGCGGCATCAAGGCGAGCATGACGAGCAGCGTGAGCGGAAGCGCGAACGCCGGGCGGGCCGAGGAAGCGATGGATCTGGGCTCGGCCATCAGCGCCCCTTGGCCGGAAACAGACCCGCCGGCTTCAAGAGCAGCACAAGCGCCATCAGGAGATAGATCAGCATGGACGCGATCGCCGGGCCGACCTGGCGCGCTGCGGAAGCCGTGAGAACCAGCCGGAACAAGTCGGTCGCGAATGAGCGGCCGAGCGTGTCGACGAGGCCCACGAGCAGCGCGCCGAGGAACGCGCCGCGGATCGAACCGATGCCGCCGATCACGATCACGACGAAGGCCAAGATCAAGACGCTATCGCCCATGCCGGGTTCGACCGAGAGGATCGGCGCCACCATGACACCGGCAAAGCCCGCGAGCATCGCGCCGAAGCCGAACACGATGGTGAACAGCCGCCGCACGTCGACGCCAAGCGCCGCGACCATGGCTGCATTTGTGGCGCCGGCGCGGATGCGCATGCCGATGCGGGTCCTGGTCACCACGAACCACAGGCCGGCCGCAACCAGGAGCCCCGAGGCGATGATGCAGAGCCGCCAGATCGGGTAATTCAGCCCGCCCATCAACGGCACGGAGCCGGAGAAGAGATCCGGTACCGGCAGGTTCCGCGGGGCCGCCCCCCAGACGATCTTCACGCCTTCGTTCACGAACAGGATCACGCCGAAAGTAGCAAGTACCTGATCGAGATGATCGCGCGCGTAGAGATGCCGGAACACGAGCCACTCGACGAGCAGCCCGATGAGCAGCGCGGCGAGTAGCGCGAGCACCAGCGCATAGCCGAAATTTCCGGTGAGGCCGTAGAAGGTGACTGCCAGATACGCGCCCAGCATGTACTGCACGCCGTGGGCGAGATTGATGAAATCCATCACGCCAAACACCAGCGTCAGCCCGGCGGCGATCAGGAACAGCAGCACGCCGAGCTGCAGCCCGTTCAGCGTCTGCACGATGAAGAGCGTGGTGGACATCAGGAACGCCGGTCAATCAAAACCCTCTCCCCGCGTGCGGGGAGAGGGTTATTCGAGCGGCTCGGATCACTTCAGCGGACAATCCTTCGCGTAGGCGTCGCCGAAATTGGTGAACACCTTGGAGACGATTTCGGTCGCATACTTGCCGTCACCGCGTTTCACCGCCTTCACGACATAGACGTCCTGCAGAGGGAAGCCGTTAGTGTTGAGCTTGAACGGCGCCCCGCGGATCGAGGTAAAGCTCGCCTTCTTGAAGGCATCGCGCAAAGCCGCCTTGTCCGCGATCTTGCCGCCCGCGGCCTTGATCGCGGCGTCGATCAGGAGTGCGGCGTCATAGCCTTGCGCGGCGTAGAGCGCGGGCACCTTGCCGTAGTCCTTCTCGTAGTCGGCGACGAACTTCTTGCTCACCGGGTTGTCGAGGTTCGGCGCCCATTGCGCGCCGGCGAACAAGCCGACCGCCGCGTCCTGGGTCGCCGGCAATGTGGTCTCGTCGACGGTGAAGGCGGAGAGGAACGGGATTTTCCCGGCCAGCCCGGCCTGGGCATATTGCTTGACGAAGTTCACGCCCATGCCGCCGGGCTCGAAGGCGAACACCGCGTCGGGCTTGAGGGAGGCGATCTTGGCGATCTCGGCGGCGAAGTCGAGTTGGTTCACCTGATTGAAGATTTCCTCGACGATCTCGCCTTTGAAGTGGCGCTTGAAGCCGGCCATGGAATCCTTGCCGGCCTGATAGTTCGGCGCGATCAGCACGACCTTCTTGTAGCCGGCGTCCTGGGCGTATTTGCCCATGGCCTCGTGGTTCTGGTCGTTCTGCCATGCGCTCGAGAAGAACCAGGGCGAGCAGCCGGTGCCGGCAAGCGGCGACGGGCCGGCGTTCGGGCTCACCAGGATCGTCTTCGCGTCGAACACGGGCTTGGCGATCGCCATCATGACGTTGGAGAAGATCACGCCGACCACGATGTCGACCTTGTCGCGCTCCAGGAGCGCCTGCACCTTCTGCACGCCGACGTCGGGCTTGAGCTCGTCGTCGACGACGACGACGTCGGCGGTCAGCCCGCCGAGCTTGCCGCCCAGATGCTTGAGGCCGAGCTGGAAGCCGTCGCGGGCGTGCTGGCCGAGCACCGCGGCCGGGCCGGAAAGCGTCAGCATCACGCCGACCTTCACCGATTGCGCCTGTGCGCCCATGGCCGCGAGCGCGAACGCGCCCGCAATTCCTGCGGTTGCGAGAAACTTACGCATGATTACCCCTCTCTCCCTGGCGGGACTTCGCCCGCTCGTTCGACGCGCGCGGACCGACCGTGCGCGTACCCAAGCCTTAGATAAAGCATTTCGCGGCCCGAGTCCTCAAGCCATGCCCTTGGCGAAAAAGGGGTTTCAGAGCCGGGCCAATTCGACCAACCGCGCGGTGAGCGGGCTGTCGGGCCGGGCTAGCGGGTCGAGCACGGTGAAATGATTGGCGCCGTCGACCGCTTCGTAGCGGGTCGCGAGCTCCTTCTTCCACGCATCGGCAATGATCCGGCTCTGGCGCAGGAACTCCGAACTCTCGTCCGCCCCCACCCAGGCATCGAAGGCGCGCGCGCCCGGCGGCACGGGCCAGAAAATTGGAGAGCTACGCCGCACCTCGGCCGCATCGAGCCGCAAGTCGGCGTTCATGCTGGTCTGCAGGAGCGGCGTGAGATCGAACAGGCCCGAGATCGAGAGACCGGTGGGCGTGAGATCGGCCGGGAGCTTCGCATCGCGCTTCTTCCAGTCGGTGCCGACCAGGCAGCCGGCCAGATGCCCGCCGGCGGAATGGCCGCAGGTCACGATCGGCCCGCCATGGCGGCGGCCGAGGAAGCTTGCTGCTTCGCGTAGCTGCTCGATGATCTCACTGATCGTGACCTTAGGGCAGAGATCGTAGCCGGTGGCCGCGAACGCGAGCCCGCGGGCGTTGGCGCCGGCGGCCAAGTGGCTGAAGCTTTCGCGCTCGAGCGCGCGCCAATATCCGCCATGTATAAAGAGCACGATCCGCGCGTCGCGCGCGGCGCCCGGCCAAAAGAGATCGATCTTCTGCCGCTCGCTCTTGCCGTAAGCGAGACCGAGTTCGCTGTGCTTGTGGGCGGCGCGGAAGGCGGCCGCGTCGCGCTGCCAGCGCGCCAAAATCGCCGGATGCTCCGGCACCCGCGCGCGGTTGTTGTATTCGACTTCGTAATCGATCGCCGGCATTCCCGCCCCCGTTCCCGGCGGGAATGTCCGCGATCGGCGCAGCGGGAGCAAGAGACCCTCTCCCCGCCGTTCAGGAAGAGGATCGAATCCTCAGTTGGTGGCCGGGCGCGTAACCTGCTTCCTGAGCGTATCCTCGACCACGCGGTCGAAGGAGTCCCTGGCCTGTGGCTGCTTGGCGCGTTCGGCCGCGATATGGGCGTCGCGCTGCTTGACGAGCTCCGACATGCGCACGTCGAGCGTCTTGCGTTTCGCTGTCTGGGTTTCGACCAAGGCCTTGCGCTCGGCCGGCGCCAGTGAACGCAGATCTTCGGGAAGATCGGCCTCGGGCACCGCTTCGAGCTTCGCGCGGCCGGCGAGCGCGTCGGCCACGAGATCGCCGCCGCCGGTAACGAGCTCGCGCACGCCCGCCTTCTTGTTCATATAACCCGCCATGTCGGACGCCGCCGGAGCGGGCGCCGCCACCGAGCGGGCGAGCTTGTCCTGCACCGCGCGCTGCTCGGCGCGCTTGCCGTAGGGAATGACGGTCTTGTTGAGCTCGATCTGCAGCTCGAGAATCCTGCGATCGTACGGCGTCTCGATCACCACGACCGCGCCATCCTGCGGGATGCGCAGATATTCGCCGTCGGCGCGCTGGGCGATCTCGCGCCATACCCGCTCGGTGTCGCGCGCGTCGCCGGCCTGCACGGCGTTGACGATGATGCCGCGCTTGCGCGCGTCGGCCATCACCTCGGTGTATTTGCGGTCCTGCGGATAATCCATATGCGGCGGAGCGTCGCCGACCAGAAAGATGATCCGGCAGATGTCGCGGCCTTTCGACCAGTCGAGCTTGGTCACGGCGACATCGAGCGCCTCGTTCACGCTCTCGGGCCAGTCGCCGCCGCCGCGGGCGCGGAACGCGAGCAATTCGCCGTACAGGCCCTGGATGTCGGTGGTGAGATCGAACTTCCTGGTCACGTACTCGTCGCCGATGTCGCGATAAGCGACGAGCGCCATGCGCACTTCGGCCTCGGGATTGGCGTCGACGATCGAGGTCGCGATCGACCAGATCTTGCGCTTGGCGCCTTCGATCAGCGGGCCCATGGAGCCGGTGGTATCGAGCACGAAGGCGACCTCGACCACGGGCCGTCCGGCGAACGCAGCCGGCATCGCGACGAAGCAAAAGAACGCGGCCGCGAACGCGGCGCGCAGGGCGTGAATGAGCATCGGATCTCCCCACAGAATCAGGTTGCAGCAGAGCGGATGCTCGGCGGCGATCCGGGCCCGAGCGGGAAGGAAGCGCGGCCGGCTGCGGCTAAAATCGTGGCGCGATTGGGAGGGGAAAGGTCAGGCTTGCTGCCGGGCCGAACTGAAGGCCGGGAGAGCGGGTCCGAATTGTGGCGGCAGCGGGCGGCAGCCAGCCGCTCAGCGCGGCGCGCGCTTGGCCAGGATGCGCTGGAGCGTGCGCCGGTGCATGGAGAGCCGCCGCGCGGTCTCCGAGACGTTGCGGCCGCAGAGCTCATAGACGCGCTGGATGTGCTCCCAGCGCACGCGATCGGCCGACATCGGGTTTTCGGGCGGCTCGGCCTTGTGTCCCTGTTTGGCGGTGAGCGCTGCGCAGACGTCGTCGGCATCGGCGGGCTTGGCGAGATAATCGACGGCGCCGAGCTTGACCGCGTTCACCGCGGTCGCGATGTTGCCGTAGCCGGTAAGCACGATGCCGCGCGCTTCGGGGCGGCGTTCCTTCAGCGCGGAAATCACGTCGAGCCCGCTGCCGTCGCCGAGCCGCATGTCGACCACGGCGAAGGCCGGCGGCGACGAGGCTACTTCCGCCAGGCCCTCGGCCACCAACTCGGCCGTCTTCACGTCGAAGCCGCGGCTTTCCATCGCGCGCGCAAAGCGCTGCAGGAACGGCTTGTCGTCGTCGACGATGAGCAGGCTGCGATCGGGGGACTTCTCGGTGACTGTTGCGCCGGACATCAAATGCAAAACTCCACAAGTACTTCTCAAACCACAACCTATATATAGCCAGCGCCTACGATAATACCTACTTTTCGGCAATTTCTTGGTTAGCGGACCTCTGCCGCAACCATCCGAGCCAAGCGCCGGAGCACCGTCCGCAAGGCTCAGGTTCCCGCCGGCCGCGGAGCTAGATCGGCAGCCGCCGCGCTCGCGCGGGCGGGCCGGGCAGGAAAAGCAGCTCCGGTCTGTTCGAGCGCCCGGCGCGGCCAGGTCACGCGCACGACGGCACCCAAGGCCGGAGCCGGACGATTGGCGACCTCGAGTTTCGCACCGGTCCGCTCCAGAAGAGTCTTGGCGATGAAGAAGCCGAGGCCGAGGCCGCCGGGGCCATCGACCGCGGCGCGGTCGCGCCGCGACCCGCGCACCGTGACATAGGGCTCGCCGATCCGGTCGATCACGGCCGGAGAGAAGCCGGGACCGTCATCGGAGATTTCGATCACGATTGCGTCGGCATCCCAATGGGCGGAGACCGCCACCCGTCCACGCGCGAAATCCACCGCGTTCTCGACGAAATTCCCGAGCCCATAGATGATGCCGGGATTGCGGGCGATCACCGGTTCGTCGGCGCGCTCGAGCGGCAGGTCGAGTGTGATTTCGACGCCGAACGGCCGGTGGGGCGCGGCAACTTCCTCCAATAAAAGTGAAAGCGGCATGCGGTCGAAAGGCGTATCGCCCGAACCAAGCGTCGTGAGGGTCGCCAGGATGGAGCGGCAGCGCTCGGTCTGCTCGCGCAGGAGCTTGATGTCGTCGGCATGCGGCCCGTTCTTCGGCAGGGCCCGCTCGAGCTCGCGCACGACCAGCACGACGGTCGAAAGCGGCGTGCCGAGCTCGTGCGCCGCCGCCGCGGCCAGGCCGTCGAGCGCCGAGAGATGCTGCTCGCGCGCGAGCACAAGCTCGGTGGCGGCGAGCGCGTCGGAGAGCTGGCTCCGTTCCTCGGCGATCCGCCAGGCATATAAGCCGATGAAGACGACCGAAACCTGCAACGACAGCCATATGCCGGTCCGATAGATCGCCGGCACTTTCGCTTCGAGTCCCGGATACCACGGCAGCGGATAATGGAAGAAAGTGAGCGCGGTCATCAAAACGACCGTCAGCGTCCCGAGCGCAAGCGTCGTGCGCGGTGAAAGTGCCGCGGCCGAAATCAGAACCGGCGCCAGGAACAACACGCAGAAAGGATTTGTAATGCCGCCGGTCAAATAAAGCAGCAACGCGAGCTGAACGATATCGTACGCCAGCAAAAAAGCCGCTTCTCGATCGTCCAGGCGGCGGCTGGCCGCGAAGCGTATTCCGAGCGCAACATTGATCGCGGCAGTGAGCGCGACGATCCCCAGCGCAAGCACGATCGGCAGATCGAAGCCGAGGCCCCAGTAGACCCCGACCAGCACGATCAATTGACCTGCGACCGCCAGCCAACGCAGGCGGACGAGCGTATCGAGCCGGAGCCCGAACAGACGCTCGGTCACGGGATGGTCGAATTCGACGGCCATACGCTCAATCTACGCACAGACGGCGCGAGGCGAAACCGCCGCGGCGATCAGCCTCGGCTCTGGGTTAAAGCGGCGTGGCCCCGACCGGCTTGCGTTTTCGCCCCTCGCCATGCGACCTCCCGGCCCCATGAACAAGCCCGCCGATCCCCTCCCCGCCGTTGAAGCCGAGCGGCTGACCAAGCACTACGGCGAGACGATCGCCGTGGCGGGGATTTCCTTTTCGCTGGCGCAGGGCTCGGTGACCGGGTTGCTCGGCGGCAACGGCGCCGGCAAGACCACGACCATCGGCATGATGATGGGGCTCGTGGCCCCGACCGCGGGACGGGTGAAGGTGCTGGGCGCGGACATGGCGAAGGAGCCCTATCGGGTGCTCCATCGCATCAATCTGGAGAGCCCCTACGTGGATCTGCCGCATCGGCTGACCGTGCGGCAGAACCTTTCCGTGTTCGCCATGCTCTATGAAGTGGCCGACGTGGCCGCGCGCATCGCACGGCTGGCCAAGGAACTGGCGCTTACCGAATTCCTCGACCGGCCCGCCGGAAAGCTCTCGGCCGGCCAGAAGACGCGCGTTGCGCTGGCCAAGGCGTTGATCAACGAGCCGGAAATCCTGATCCTCGACGAGCCGACCGCCTCGCTCGACCCCGATACGGCCGACTGGGTGCGGACGCATCTCGAGCGCTACCGGGAGCGGCGCGGCGCCACGATCCTCTTGGCCTCGCACAACATGAGCGAAGTCGAGCGGCTGTGCGACCGCGTCATCATGATGAAGCTCGGCCAGATCGTCGACGACGACACGCCCGAGGGCCTGTTGGCGCGCTATGGCCGCAGCACACTCGAAGAGGTCTTCCTCGATGTCGCGCGCAACCGGCGCCAGCCGGCGGACGAGCCGGCGACGAGGCCGCGTCATGAAAACGGCTTCCCCCGCTTTCTCTCCGCGGCGCGTCGCCGCCATGGTGCTGCGCCATTATTATCTGCTGCGTTCATCCTGGCCGCGGCTCTTGGAGATCGTCTATTGGCCGGCGGTGCAGATGACGATGTGGGGCTTCCTGCAGCTCGGCATCGCACCGCAGTCGGGCGCGCTGGCGCAGGCGGCAAGCACCTTCCTTGCCGCATTCCTCTTGTGGGACATCCTGTTCCGCGGCCAGCTCGGCTTCTCCATGTCGTTCCTCGAAGAGATGTGGTCGCGGAACATGCCGAACCTGATGATCTCGCCGCTTCGGCCGTTCGAGTTCGTGCTGCAACTGATCGTTATGGGCACCATGCGCATGGCGATCGGTCTCGTGCCGGTGACGTTCCTGGCGATCCTGTTCTTCGGCTACAACTTCTGGAGTCTCGGGTTCGCGCTCGCCGCCTTCTTCGCCAATCTGCTGCTGACGAGCTGGGCGGTCGGAATGTTCTGCTCGGGGCTCGTGCTCAGAAACGGGCTCGGCGCGGAGGGGCTCACATGGAGCCTGATGTTCATTTTTCTCCCGCTCACCTGCGTCTATTATCCGGTCACGACGCTGCCGGTGTGGCTGCAGCCGGTCGCCTGGGCGTTGCCGCCGACTTCCGTTTTCGAAGGCATGCGCGCGCTCGTGCTCGAACACACGTTCCGTGCGGACCTGATGCTGTGGGCGTTCGCGCTCAACGTGCTGTGGATCATCGCCGCGTCCGTCGGGTTCACCATGTTGTTGAACGCCGCGCGGCGCGCCGGCTCGCTCATCCAGGTCGGCGAATGAGCGCCGGACATTGCGCCGCGGGCTTCCGCAATCCATTGACCGCATGACAAAAAAGCGACATTCTGCTGCGGTGCACCACAAAAAAGTCTGGGATTCGGCGGGGATCGGGGTTTTCGGCGGCGCGCCTGCGAGCGCGGCGGTCGACACGCCTTATCTCACCACGCCGATCTATTGGTTCTACGAGATGAGTCAGGCCGCGCTCAATCCGTCGCGCGCGTTCGCGGACCTGACCAAGCTCTACTTCAAGAATCCGATCAATCCCCTCACCCACACGCATTTCGGAAAATCGGTCGCGGCCGCCGCCGAAATGTTCGAACGCTCGACGCGGCGCTACGGCAAGCCCGAATGGGGGATTTTCTCGACCCTGGTCGGCGGCGAGCGGGTTCCGGTAACGATCAAGACCGTGTGGGAGCGGCCGTTCTGCCGGCTGCTGCATTTCGAACGGGTGCTCGAGCACACGCCGCGCGTGCCGCAGCCGCGCGTACTGATCGTGGCGCCGATGTCGGGACATTATCCGACGCTGCTGCGCGGCACGGTCGAGGCGTTCCTGCCCAAGCACGACGTCTACCTCACCGAATGGATCGACGCGCGCATGGTGCCGGTCACTGAGGGCCGTTTCGACCTCGACGACTATATCGACTACATCATCAGCATCCTGCATTTTCTGCGCGGCGATTGCCATGTGGTCGCGGTCTGCCAGCCTTCGGTGCCGGTGCTGGCCGCGGTCGCGCGCATGGAGGCCGAGGACGATCCCTACGTTCCCAGTTCCATGGTGTTGATGGGCGGGCCGATCGACACGCGCGTGAAGCCCACGGCGGTCAATACGCTTGCGGTCGCGCGCGGAATCGACTGGTTCAGGACCCACGTGATCGCCAAGGTGCCGTGGCCGCATCCGGGCTTCATGCGCGACGTCTATCCGGGCTTCCTGCAGCTCTCCGGCTTCGTCGGGATGAATCTCGACCGCCATCTCGACGCGCACAAGCAGATGTTCAATCACCTGGTCGCCGCCGACGGCGACTCGGCGCAGAAGCACCGCGAATTCTACGACGAATATCTCGCCGTCATGGATCTCACCGCCGAGTTCTATCTGCAGACGGTGGATACCGTGTTCGTCCGCCACGCGCTGCCCAAGGGAGAGATGACCCATCGCGGCAAGCCGGTGGACCCGGCCGCGATCCGCCGCGTCGCGTTGCTCACGATCGAGGGCGAGCACGACGATATTTCCGGCGTCGGCCAGACCGAGGCCGCGCACCGGCTTTGCGTGAACATCCCGGCCGAGCGCAAGGCGCATTATCTCCAGCCCGCCGTCGGGCATTATGGCGTCTTCAACGGCTCGCGTTTCCGCGCCGAAATCGCCCCGCGCATGTCCGACTTCATGCTGTCCAACAACCGCGCTTTTCCTGCTGCCAGCGCCACCATCGCCAAACTGAAGCGCGCGATAGCGCGCTAGCGCTTGCCCGAATCAGGCGTTTCGATTCTTCTCCGGCGGTGCGATTCGAATCGGCTGCGCAATTCCTCCTGCCGTTCCTGCGGCCGGCCCCGCGACCGGAGCCACCGGACCGGCTCTTGGTCGCGTGCGCCGATGAAGCGGTCGAGGTAACGGTCGTTCGCCATCCGCGCGCCCGCAACTACAATCTGCGTATCAAGGAATCGAGCCGCCAGGCGGTGCTGACCATGCCCCGGCGCGGCAGCCTGCGCGAAGCGCGCGCGTTCGCCGAACGAAACGCGGCCTGGATCGCGGCGCGGCTTTTGCGCCTGCCGGCGCCGGTGCCCTTCGCACCCGGCTCTTCGATTCCGCTGCACGGTATTCCGCATTCGATCGAGCACCGGCCGAAGGCGCGCGGCACGGTCTGGACCGAGGCGCGCGACGGGCAGGCGAGCTTGTGCGTGACCGGCCCGCCCGAACATATGCGGCGCCGCATCGCGGATTTCCTCAAGCGCGAAGCGCGGCGCGAACTCGTCGCGGCGAGCCGGCGCTACGCGGCCATGCTCGGCGTGAAGATCGGCCGCATCGGCGTGCGCGACACCGGGAGCCGTTGGGGCTCGTGCTCCCACGAAGGGTCGCTTTCGTTTTCGTGGCGGCTCGTACTGGCGCCGCCTTATGTGCTCGATTATCTGGCCGCGCACGAAGTGGCGCACCGGATCGAGCTCAATCATTCGCGGCGCTTCTGGCGGGTGGTGGAGCGGCTGGTGCCGGAATGGCGCCGCGCCGAAGCCTGGCTCAAGGCGCACGGCAACGGCCTGCACCGCTTCGGCGCAGGCTGATCAGCGGCGGCCGAACAGCTTGTCGAACAGCCAGCGATCGAGCGTCATGCCGGGGCTTTCGCGTTCCGGCGTGGGCGCGCCCGGCACCTCCGCGGGCGGAAGCGTAGCGCCGGGCAGGATGCCGGCGCCGATGCCGGGGAGTTCCACGACCGGCACGTTCTGGTGCGCGATGCGCATGAAGCGGCTCCAGATTTCGACCGGAAGATTGGAGCCGGATGCACGCTTGGTGGGCGAGCCGTCGTCATTGCCGAGCCACACCCCGGCGACGAGCCGGCCGGTGTAGCCGACGAACCAGGCGTCGCGAAAATCCTGGCTGGTGCCGGTCTTGCCGGCGGCGGTCCAGCCGGGCAGCGAAGCGCGCCGCGCCGTGCCGGTCACAAGCGTCTCGGCGAGCATGCGGTTCATCATCGCTACATGTGCCGGCATGACCACGCGGCCCAGACTATTCGAGGTGCGGGCGAAAAGAATTTTTCCGTTCGGGCCGCGCACGCGCTCGATCACGTGCGGGATCACGCCGATGCCGCCGTTGGCGAACGGCGCGAAGGCGGCGGTGAGCTCCAAGGGCGTCACTTCCGAGGTGCCGAGCGCCAACGAGGGAACCGGATCGAGCTTGGAGGCGATGCCGAGGCGGAGCGCGGTGGCGGCGACGTTCCTGGGGCCGACTTCGAGCGCGAGCCGGACAGCGACCGTATTCAGCGAATGCGCCAGCGCGGTTGAGAGCGCCACTGAGCCGTAATACTCGCGGGAGAAATTTTCCGGACGCCAGCCGCGCACGTCGATGGGCGCGTCTTCGCGCACGGTCTCGGGCGTCAGCCCGCGCTCGAGCGCGGTGAGATACACGAACGGCTTGAAGGCCGAGCCGGGTTGGCGATGCGCGGCGATGGCGCGATTGAACTGGCTCTCTGCGTATGAACGGCCGCCGACCAGCGCGCGCACGCGGCCGTCCGGATCGATGGCGACCAGCGCACCTTGGGTGACGCCGTAGCGATCGCCCTGTTTCGCGAGCTCCTCGGCGAGCGCCTTTTCGGCCGCGATCTGGAGCACCGGATCGATCGTGGTCTGCACCGTGACGTCGCTCTCGAGCGGGCCGACGTAATCGTCGAGCGCATCCATCACCCAATCGGCGACATAGCCGATGGAGCCGGGGCCGTCGTTGCGCACGATCGCCGGCGGGCGCCCGCGCGCGGTGCGCGCCATGGCGTCGGAGATGAATTTCGCGTCGACCAGCGCGGTGAGCACCACCTCGGCGCGCTCGCGGGCGGCGGCGGGATTGCGCGTGGGCGCAAGACGCGAAGGCGATTTGACGAGGCCGGCGAGCATCGCGGCTTCGGCGAGCGTCACGACGCGCGCGGACTTGCCGAAATAGCGCTGCGCCGCCGGTTCGACGCCATAGGCGCCCGCTCCGAAATAGACGCGATTGAGATAGAGCTCGAGAATCTGGTCCTTCGAATAGACGCGCTCGAGCCACAGCGCGAGGATCAATTCCTGGACCTTGCGCGAGAGCGTGCGCTCCTGCGTCAGAAACAGGTTCTTGGCGAGCTGCTGCGTCAGCGTCGAGCCGCCTTCGCGCACCGAGCGCGAAATGAGGTTCACATAGAGTGCGCGCGCGAGGCCGATCGGATCGAGACCGAAGTGGTAATAAAAACGGCGATCCTCGATGGCGATGACGGCCTGCGGCAGATACGGCGGAAGCGCGCGCAACGGGATGGCGACCCCGCCCATATCGCCGCGGGTCGCGATCACTTTGCCGTCGATGCCGAGGATAGAGACGGTCGGCGGGCGCTTGGGCACCACCAGCGTCGCGAGCGGCGGCAGCCGCGAGGCCTGGTAGCCGACGAAGCCGACGAGCGCGAGCCCGGCCCAGATCGCCAGCACGAAACACCAATAGAGGAATCGGCGGAAGCCGTGGCGGTGGGGCTTCTTGCGGCGTGGCTTCTTGCTCGAACTGCGCGGAGCCGGCGCTTCGCGCGCGGCTGAGCCGTCGGAACCGACGCGATCGCGCGGATGCAAGCCGAAATCGAAGAGCGTGCCGAACGTGCCGAGCGCGGGCTCGCGGCGGGCCTTGCGCTTTCTGAAAAACATTCCCGTACCCGGTCCGGCTCCCCGCGCCGGCTCGCCCCAGCCCCTGGGGTTAAGGAACCCTAAAAGCGGCGATTTAAGGGGCGGTTAAGCGGCGGACGGGCCTTGCGGATTTACCGCAAAACAGCCGGCGCCGTCGGGCGGCCCGGCTTGGTGCGCGGCGGCTCTTCTTCCTTGCGCTCGAAGATCGCGAGAGCGCCCGGCGGATTGCGGCCTGGCGCGGCACCGAGGTGATCTTCGCGCCCATCAGATCGGTGACATAGAAGACGTCGACCGCGCGCTCGCCGAAGGTCGCCACATGCGCCGAGGCGATGTTGAGATTGAGCCGCGAAATCGCGTGCGTGAGATCGTGCAGCAGCCCCGGCCGGTCGAGGCCGGAGACCTCGATCACGGTGTGGCGGTTCGACCAGACATTGTTGATGTTGACCTCGGGCTCGATCGAGAACGCGCTGTGGCGCGGCTTGGCGCGGCGGGCGACCGCGTCGGGCGGACGCCGCTCGCCCTTCAGCGCCTGCTCGATGCTTTCGGCGATGCGCCGCGCGCGGCGCTCCTCGTCCTCGTCGAGATCGAATTCGCGCGAGATCGAGATCGAATCGAGGGCGAGCCCGTCGGTGGTGGTGAAGATCTGCGCGTCGACGATGTTGGCGCCGGCGGCGGCGCAAGCGCCGGCGATGATGGAAAGCAATCGCGGATGGTCGGGCGCCAGGATCGTGAGCTCCGTCACGCCGCGCGCGGCATCGATCTTGGCGGCGGTGGCGAGGCGGCGGCCTTCGGCCTCGGCATGGCGCAGGAATTCGGCGTGGGCGAGCTTGCGCTCCAGATCCACCTTCAGCCAGTAAGGCGGATAGTGGCGAGCGACATAACGCTCGACCTCGGCAGGTTCCCAGCCGGTAAGTGCGGCCTTGAATTCCGCTTGCGCGAACTCGACGCGACGGGCGCGATTCACCTCGGAGAAGCCGCCGGTGAGCGTCGGCTCGGTCTCGTAATAGAGGTTGCGCAGGAGTTGCGCCTTCCAGCCGTTCCAGACGCCGGGACCGACGGCGCGGATGTCGGCGGTGGTCAGAATCAGGAGGAGCTTCATGCGCTCCAGATTCTGCACGACCGCGGCGAAGTCCTCGATGGTCTTGCGGTCGGCCAGGTCGCGCGACTGGGCGACGGTGGACATGACGAGATGCTGCTCGACCAGCCAGGAGACGGTTTCGGTCTCGGCCACGCTCATGCCGAGACGCGGGCAGAAGCGCCGGGCGATCTTGGCGCCGGCAATCGAATGGTCCTCGGGCCGGCCCTTGGCGATGTCATGCAGGAACAGCGCGACATAAAGTAGATCGCGGTTCTTGATGCCGGCCATCAGCTCGTTGGCCAGACCGTATTCGGGATTGGTGCCGCGCTCGATCTCCGACAGCACGCCGATGCAGCGGATCAGGTGCTCGTCGACCGTATAGTGGTGATAAAGGTTGAACTGCATCATTGCGACGACGCGGCCGAACTCGGGCACGAAATGGCCCAAGACGCCGGCCTCGTTCATCTTGCGCAGCGCTTGTTCGGGGGCGTTTTTCGAGGTGAGAATTTCCCGAAACTGCCGGTTTGCGATCTCGTCGGCGCGCAGCCTTGCGTCGATCAATTTCAGCGAGCGGCGGACGACGCGGAGCGCGTCGGGCTGGAAATCGAGGTCATGACGTTCTGCCAAGTGGAACATGCGGATCAGGTTCACCGGATCGCGCGCGAACGCCTCGGGGTCGGAAATATTGATGCGGTCGTATTCGACGACGAAATCGGGATAGTCCTTCATCGGCCGGCGCTTGCGGCGCACCAGGCGCGCGACCATGCGGGTCAGGCCCTGGGCCGGCTTGACGTGGCGCTCCTCCAGCTCGGCGCAGACGATGGCGGTGAGATCGCCCACGTCCTTGGCGACGAGGAAATAGTGCTTCATGAAGCGCTCGACGTCCTTCTGGCCCGGATGCTCGGTGTAGCCGAGCCGGATCGCCATATCGCGCTGCACCTCGAACGAGAGCCGCTCCTCGGCGCGGCCGGCGAGGAAATGCAGATGGCAGCGCACGGACCAGAGGAATTCCTCGCAGCGGCGAAACAGCGCCAGCTCCGTGCGCGAAAAGACGCCCTTCTCCACGAGCTCGTCGGCGGTCTTCACGCGATAGACGTACTTGGCGATCCAGAACAGCGTATGCAGGTCGCGCAAACCGCCTTTGCCGTCCTTGACGTTCGGCTCGACCAGATAGCGCGACTGGCCGGCGCGGCGGTGCCGCTCGGCGCGCTCGGCGAGCTTGGCGGCGACGAACTCGGGCGCGGTGCCCTGCACGATCTCCTTGTCGAAGCGGCGGTCGAAGTCCTCGAACAAGGCGCGGTCGCCGAACAGATACCGCGCCTCGAGCAGCGAAGTGCGGATCGTCATATCGGCGCGGGCCTGGCGGATGCACTCGTCGATCGAGCGCGTGGCATGGCCGACCTTGAGGCCCATGTCCCAGAGCGCGTAGAGCACGGACTCGGCGACGCTCTCGCCCCAGGCGGTCTGCTTGTAGGGCAGCAGGAACAGAAGATCGATGTCGGAGCCTGGCGCCAGCATGCCGCGGCCGTAGCCGCCGATGGCGACGACCGCCATGCGCTCGCTCGACGAAGGATTGGACGAGCGATAGACGCCGGTCGCGACCTCAAAGGCGAGGCCGACGATGCCGTCCATCAGATGCGAGAGCCGCTCGGCGCAGGCGCGGCCGGAGCCATCGGCGGCGAGCAGCTTCTCGGCCGCAGCGCGGCCTTCCAGATAGGCGCGCTTCAGCTGCGCGGCGACGGCGGCGCGCAGCTCCTGCTCGTTGTTGGCATGCTTCTGCGCCAGCGCCGCAAGCCGCGCACGCGTCGCAGTGAGATCGAGGATTTCGGCGGGAGCGGCTTCGGGCCGGCGCCGGCGGCTGGTCTCAAGCATTGGAACTACGTGGCCCTCATCGGTCGCAATAATATACCGGAATCATATGTATGATATGGGTATGCCTGACGCCTAGACGTCCAGTCTTCAGCCGGAGAGTGAGCCATGGACGCAACCGAACTGCGCGCGCTGCAAGCGCCCCTGAAGGACCGCTACAAGAAAGAGCCGAATGCCGCGCTGGTCACGCTCAAGGCCAAGGGCGTGCTCAACGAGGGTCTGACCTGCAAGGTGGAGACCGGCCGCGCCATCGCGCTCGCCGGGCTGCATCCGGCGACCGGTGGCTCGGGGCATGAGCTCTGCTCGGGCGACATGTTGCTCGAGGCGCTCGTCGCCTGCGCCGGCGTCACGCTGAATTCCGTGGCGACCGCTTTCGGCATCGAAATCCGCTCGGGCCAGGTCGAGGCCGAGGGCGACATCGATTTCCGCGGCACGCTCGGCGTCGATCGCGAGGCCGCGGTCGGCTTCGAGCGCATCGAGGTCACGTTCAACATCGACACCGACGCCACCCAGGAGCAGCTCGACAAGTTGCTCGCAGTCACCGAGCGCTATTGCGTGGTGCTGCAGACGATCCGGAAGGGCGTGCCGGTAGCCAAGGCGAAGATCGTTCGGAAGCGATGAAGCGCTAATGGTCTGCCAACAAAATCAAACACTTAGGCACCCGAAATGATAAAGATAGTATCTTTATCATTTTAAGCTGGCCTGCTAGGTTCGCGCCTCCTCAGTGGGAAGCCGCTCCATGTCCTGGCGTCCGGCGATCATCGAATCCGGCATCGACGAGCGGCCCGCGCTGCCCGGCCGTGGCAGCTCGCTCTCCAACCAGATCATCGCCGAAGTGCGCGAGGCGCTGTTCGAAAAACGGCTCAAGCCCGGCGACTTCCTCGACACCGAGAAGGAGCTTGCCGCCAAATATGGCGTGAGCCGCATCGTGGCGCGCGACGCGCTGCGCACGCTGGAAGCGCTCGGCGTGGTGGAAATCCGCATGGGCGCCAAAGGCGGCGCGCGCATCGCGCACGGCAATCCGCGCCTGTTCGCCGAGGCACTGGCGGTGCAGCTCGAGCTCACCGGCGTGGAAGTGCGCGAGATCATGGACGCGCAGCGGGCCATCGAATGCGTCGCCGCGGAGCTTGCGGCCGAAAACGCCACCGCCGGAGACATCGCCCGGCTGCGCAAACTGGTGGCCGATTCGGAGACCCATATCGCCGACGCCGATTTGCTCACGCGGCTGAGCCGCGACTTTCATCTGGCGATCGCCGAGGCCTCGCACAATCGCGTGCTGGTGGCCGAGCTGATCTCGCTGCAGCACGTTTCCTGGCCGACACGCAACCGGACGCTGACGCCGCCGGTGGCGCGCCACATCGTCGACGTGCACCGCGAGCTCGTGGACCTGATCGAGGCGCGCGACGCGGCCGCTGCGCGGCGCCTGATGGACGACCACGTGAAGATGATCCGCGCGCGCCGCGTCACCGAACACGCGAAGGGAAAAAGCAACGATCCGAATTGTTGCTGAATCAAAGCAACCCAACAGGAGGAAACCGTGCCCAAGTTCATCATCGAACCGCATTTCCGGCTGCAGGAATGGGTGGCCGAGGAGAAGGATTATTTCCGCAAGGAAGGCCTCGACTACGAATTCCGCGAGATGGTGCGCAAGACCGACGGCAAGATCCACGACAAGGGCGCCAAGGTCGGCGCGTTCCAGGCCATCGAGAAGGGGCGCGATTCGAACGTCACCTGCGCCTGCCACTGGACCGTCAACGTCGCGGCCTCCAAGGGCCACACCAAGATGTACGGCGACGTATATTCGGTGGCCCCGTCGGGCGTGTTCGTGCCGCTGGGCTCGCCGGTGCAGACGCCGGCCGACCTCGCCGGGGTTCCGATCTCGGTCGGCTACCAGTCGGGCAGCCATTACTCGACCATCCAGGCGCTCGAACCCTATATGCCGGCGGACAAGATCAATCTGTCGTTCAACGACGGCATGTTGTTCAAGCGCATGGAAATGCTGATCGACGGCGAGGTGCCGGCCTGCGCGCTGTTCAGCGGGCCTTATTATTTCGCCGAGCAGCTCGGCTTCCGGAAAATCCTCGACACCACCTTCATGATCTCGACCATGCTCAACGGCGATCCGGACCCGGAGGACGTGCGCAAGTTCTTCCGGGCGCTGCGGCGCGCGCAGCGCGACATCGATCTGCGGCCCGATCTCTACACGCACTATTACAGGAACGAGTTCCCCGAGCGCTTCCACGACAAGATGGATACGCGCCGCTGGGGACCGGGCGAGCGACTGGTGTTCGAGCCCTACTCGAAGGAAGTGTTCGAGGAGTCCTTCGACTGGATCGCCAAGCACGAGATTTTCGCGGCCGGGCAGATGGGCACGGGCAAGTACGAAGACGCGGTCGTTTCATTGGCCTGAAGCGGAGTGATTCAATCGAGACGGCGTCGCGGATTGCGGCGCCGTTTCCGCTTTTTCAGTTCACTTTTCCTGCTGCTTTCTCAATAGCTTAAGCCGATAGAGGGCCTCGAGCGCTTCCTTGGGCGAGAGCGCGTCGGGATCGACCCGGTCGAGTGCCTCCTTCAGCGGATCGGCAGCGGTGGAGCGCCCTTCGCCGCCGAGAACAGCGGCAGGTCGTCGATCAGTTTGTGCGTCGGTGCGGCGCGGTCGGAAGCTTCGAGCTCGGCCAGCACCAGGCGCGCCCGCTCGATCACGGCCATCGGCAGGCCCGCGAGCTTGGCCACTTGAATGCCGTAGGAGCGGTCGGCGACGCCCTCGGTCACTTCGTGCAGGAAAATCACGTCGCCCTGGAACTCCTTGACCCGCACCGTGGCGTTCACCAGCCGCTTCAGGCGCGCGACCAGCGCGGTCAGCTCATGGAAATGGGTCGCGAACAGCGCCCGGCAGCGGTTGTTCTCGTGCAGATGCTCGAGCGACGCCCAGGCGATCGATAGCCCGTCGAAGGTCGCCGTGCCGCGGCCGATCTCGTCGAGGATCACCAGCGAGCGCTCGCTGGCCTGATGCAGGATCGCGGCGGTCTCGACCATCTCGACCATGAAGGTGGAGCGACCGCGCGCGAGATCGTCGGCGGCGCCGACGCGCGAAAAGAGCCGATCGATCACGCCGATCTTGGCGCGCCGCGCCGGCACGAAGCTGCCGATCTGCGCCAGGATCGCGATCAGCGCGTTCTGGCGCAGAAACGTGGACTTGCCCGCCATGTTGGGGCCGGTGACGAGCCAGATGCGGCCCGCCTGCGCGCCCGCGGGCGGCGACAGATCGCAGTCATTGGCCACGAACGGTCCATGCTCGCGCCGCAACGCCTCCTCCACCACCGGGTGGCGGCCGGCTTCGATCTTGAAATCGAGCGAGGCGTCGACCTCGGGCCGGGTCCAGGCTTGCGCGGCGGCGAGCTCGGCGAGCGCCGAGGCCACATCCACGCGCGCAAGCGCATCGGCGACCGCTTCGAGGCTCTTGGCGGCGGCAATCACTTTCTCGCTCAGTTGATCGAAGATCGAAAGCTCGAGGCCGAGCGCGCGCTCTCCGGCGGACGCGATTTTCGATTCCAATTCGCCGAGTTCGGCCGAGGTGAAGCGCATGGCGCCGGCCAGCGTCTGGCGGTGAATGAAGGTCTCGCGCGCCGGACCGGCGAGCAAGCGCTCGCCCTGGGCCGCCGGCACCTCGACGAAATAGCCGAGCACGTTGTTGTGCTTGATCTTGAGCGAACGGATGCCGGTTTCCTCGGCATAGCGCGTCTGCAAGCCGACGATCACATGGCGCGCATCGTCGCGCAGCTTGCGCGCGGCATCGAGATCCGGGTCATAGCCCGGGCGCACGAAACCGCCGTCGCGCTTGCTGAGCGGCAGATCGTCGGCGAGCACGGCGGCCAAGCTCATCGGCGAGCTTGCCGCCCGGCGCCGCCAGCGCCTTGAGCGCGAGAGCCAGTTCCGGCGGCAGCTTCGCCGCATCACCGAGCCGATCGGCGATTTCCTCGGCGGACCCGAGCGCGTCGCGCACGGCGGCGAGATCGCGCGGACCGCCGCGACCGAGCGAGAGACGCGCCAGCGAGCGCGAGAGATCAGGGGTCTTGGCGAGCGCTTCGCGCAATTCGGCGCGGCGGCGCGCGTCCTCGACCAAGAGCGCCACCGCATCGAGCCGGCCGTTGATCGCATCGGGCTCGATCAGGGGGCTCGCGAGCCGCGCCGAAAGCATGCGCGCGCCGGCCGCGGTCATGGTGCGATCGATCACGGACAAGAGCGAGCCGCGCGTTTCGCCGGCAAGCGTGCGGATCAATTCGAGATTGGCGCGCGTGGGCGCGTCGATGACGAGCGAGGCCGCGGCCTCGCGCGACGGCGGCGAAAGCGCCGGGCGCTTGCCGAGCTGCGTGCGGTCCACATAAGTGACGGCCGCAGCCGCCGCGGAAAGCTCGAGGCGCGAGAACGCGCCGAAGGAATCGGCCGTCGCCACGTTGAAGAAAGCAGCGAGCCGTCGGTCCGCCGTCGCGCCGTCGAACAGGTCGCGGCCGACCGGACTGATTGCCGCCAACGAGCGCCACAGCGGTTTGAGCTCCGCGTCCTCGTAGAGGTTGTCGGCAAGCACCACTTCGCCGGGCTCGAGCCGCGCGAGCTCCGCGCCAAGCCGCGCGCGGTCGCATTCGGCGGCGAAAAATTCGCCGGTCGAGATATCGAGCCAAGCGATGCCAAAAAGCGCCTCGGCGTCGCTCGCCGGCCGGCCGCGCGCGACCGTGACCAGCCAATTGTTGCGCCGGGCCTCCAAGAGCGTGTCCTCGGTGAGCGTGCCCGGCGTCACCAGCCGGGTGACGTCGCGGCGCACCAGCGACTTGGAGCCGCGCTTGCGCGCTTCGGAGGGATCCTCGATCTGCTCGCAGACGGCGACGCGGTGGCCGAGCGCGATCAGGCGATGCAGGTATTCCTCGGCGCGCTCGACCGGCACGCCGCACATGGGGATGTCGCGGCCCAGATGCTTGCCGCGCTTGGTGAGCACGATGCCGAGCGCGCGGCTCGCGGTCTCGGCGTCGTCGAAGAACAATTCGTAGAAATCGCCCATCCGATAAAAAAGCAGGCAATCCGGATTGGCGGCCTTGATCTCGATATATTGCTCCATCATCGGCGTAATGCGCGCCGGCGCATCGGCCTCGGGGCCGGCGTCGGCGGGCACTGGCGCGCGCTCGATATCCATGAACCGACGCTAGCAGATGGCCCAAGCCCTTTCATCGGACCTTCGTCCTTGAGCAATGGCCTGACGCTCCGCTAAGGTCGAAATTCCGGCGGCCGCCGGATGAAGATGCGTCAGGAGTATCGATGTCCGCGGGCAAAAAAGAGGGCAGCCGGCCCCACTTCACCGACCAGGAAGCGCTGCAGTTCCACAGCCAGGGCCGCCCCGGGAAGCTCGAGGTCGTCGCCACCAAGCCGATGGCGACGCAACGCGACCTGTCGCTGGCCTATTCGCCGGGCGTCGCCATTCCGGTGCTGGCGATCGCCGCCGATGCGGGCCGCGCCTACGACTACACGGTGAAGGGCAATCTGGTCGGCGTCATCACCAATGGCACCGCGATCCTGGGGCTCGGCAATCTCGGCGCGCTGGCCTCCAAGCCGGTGATGGAGGGCAAGGCGGTCCTGTTCAAGCGCTTCGCCGACATCGATGCCTTCGATCTCGAGGTCAATACCGAGGACCCGGACGAATTCATCAATAGCGTGCGCTTTCTCGGCGCCACCTTCGGCGGCATCAATCTCGAGGACATCAAGGCGCCGGAGTGCTTCATCATCGAGCAGCGCCTGCGCGAGCTGCTCGATATCCCCGTGTTCCACGACGACCAGCACGGTACTGCGATCATCGCCGCCGCCGGCATCATCAACGCGCTCGACCTCACCGGCCGCGACCTGAAGACCACCAAGCTCGTGATCAACGGCGCCGGTGCCGCGGGCATCGCCTGCGTCGAGCTCCTGAAGTCGCTCGGGCTCGGCTACGACAACGTCGTGCTCTGCGACACCAACGGCGTGGTCTACAAGGGCCGCACCAAGGGCATGAACCAGTGGAAGTCGGCGCACGCGGTCGAGACCAAGGCCCGCACGCTGGCGCAAGCGATCGAAGGCGCCGACATCCTGTTCGGCCTCTCGGCGATGGGCGCCTTCACGCAGGACATGATCAAGTCGATGGCGAAGAACCCGATCATCTTCGCCATGGCCAATCCCGATCCCGAGATCACCCCGGAAGACGTGGCCGCCGTGCGCAACGACGCCATCATGGCGACCGGCCGCTCGGATTATCCGAACCAGATCAACAACGTGCTCGGTTTCCCCTATATCTTCCGCGGCGCGCTCGACGTGCGCGCCAAGACCATCAACATGGAAATGAAGATCGCGGCGGCCAAGGCGCTCGCCGATCTGGCGCGCGAGGACGTGCCCGACGAGGTCGCCGCCGCCTACGGCGCGCGGCCGAAATACGGGCCCGATTACATCATCCCGGTGCCGTTCGACCCGCGGCTCATTTCCTTCATCCCGCCCGCGGTGGCCAAGGCCGCGATGGATTCCGGCGTCGCGCGCAAGCCGATCGTCGACATGAACGCGTATGCCCAGCAGCTGCGCACACGGCTCGATCCGGTCGCCAGCGTCCTGGCGCGCGTGTTCGAGCGGCTGCGGCGGCAGCCCAAGCGCGTCGTGTTCGCCGAAGGCGAAGAGGAGCAGGTGGTGCGCGCGGCTGCGAGCTTCGTCCATCAGGGACTCGGCACCGCGGTGCTGGTCGGCCGCGAGGAGCGCGTGCGCGAAGCGGCCAAGAACGCGAATATCGACATCCATGACGGGATCGAAATCCACAACGCGCGGCTTTCGAAGCGCAACGCGGATTATGCGAATTTTCTCTATGAGCGCCTGCAGCGCAAAGGCTTCCTGTTCCGCGACTGCCAGCGGATGATCAACAACGACCGCAACATTTTCGCCTCCGCCATGGTGGCGCTCGGCGATGCCGACGCGATGGTGTCGGGCGTCACGCGCAATTATTCGGTCGTGCTCGAGGACGTGCGGCGCGTGATCGATCCCAAGCCCGGCCACCGGGTGATCGGCGTCTCGCTGGTGCATGCGCGCGGCCGCACGGTGCTGGTGGCCGACACGGCGGTCACGGAAATGCCGACCGCCAACGAACTGGTCGAGATCGCGATCGAAGCCGCCGGCGTCGCGCGCCGGCTCGGCTACGAGCCGAGAGTCGCCATGCTCGCGTTCTCCAATTTCGGCCAGCCGCCGGGCGACCGCGCGGCCCGCGTGCAGGAGGCCGTTCGAATCCTGCACGAGCGCACGGTCGATTTCGAGGTCGACGGCGACATGGCCGCGGACGTCGCGCTCAATCGGGAGCTTGCGGCCGCCTATCCATTCAACCGGCTCACCGGCACGGCCAACGTGCTGGTGATGCCCGCGTTCCACTCGGCCGCGATCTCGACCAAGATGCTGCAGGAGCTGGGCGGCGCCACCGTGATCGGCCCGCTGCTCGTCGGCCTCGACAAGCCGGTGCAGATCGTGCCGCTCTCGGCGAAGGATTCCGATCTGGTGAACATGGCCGCGCTTGCGGCCTACAACATCAGCGGCTGAACGCTCAGGCCTTCAAGCCGTTCTCGCGCGCGAGCTCGGAGAGTTTGCGCAGCGGCCGCGCGCCCATGTGCGAGATCACTTCGGCGGCCGCCAGCGCGCCGAGTTGCGCCGAGGCCTTGTGCGGCAAGCCGCGCGCGAAGCCGTGGAGAAAACCCGCGGCGAACAGGTCGCCGGCGCCGGTGGCATCGACCACGCGCTCGACCGGAAAGACCGGCACCGGTTCGGTCTTGCCGCCGTCCACGACCACGGCCCCCTTCTCGCTTCGGGTGACGACCGCGAGCTTGGCGTCTTTCTGCAAGCTGGCGAGCGCGGTGTCGAAATCGGCGGTCTCGTAGAGACTCTTCAATTCCGATTCGTTGGCGAACACGAGATCGACGACGCGGTCGCGCAACGAGCGCGACGAACTCGCCGCGATAGCGATCGACGCAGAAGGAATCCGAGAAGCGTGAGCGCCACGGTGCGGCCCGCGTCATGGGCGATCTTCGCAGCCTTGCGAAAGGCTTCCTTGGCGTCCTTGGGGTCCCACAGATAGCCCTCCAGATACGTGATCGCGGCGGCGGCGATCTCGTCGGCGGCGACATCGGAGGACGAAAGATGCTGCGCGGCGCCGAGATAGGTGTTCATCGTGCGCTCGCCGTCGGGCGTCACCAGAATGTAGCAGCGCGCGGTCGAAGGGCCGCTGTTCGCGGCCTTGGTGGTGAAGGCGACGCCGGCCGCGCGGATATCGTGCGCGAACACCCGGCCCAAGCCGTCTTCCTTGACCTTGCCGACGAAGGCGGCGCGGCCGCCGAAGCTCGCCACGCCCACCATGGTGTTGGCCGCCGAGCCGCCGGAGATTTCGGTCGCCGGGCCCATGGCCGAATAGATCGCCTCGGCGCGCGGCTCGTCGATCAGCGACATCGAGCCCTTGGGCATTTTCTGGCGCACGAGAAAATCGTCGTCGGTGCGAGCGAGCACGTCGACGATCGCGTTGCCGATGCCGATGACGTCGTAACGGGGGGCGGCCATGGTGTTCTCCGGACGGTGCATCGGCCTAGCAAGGCGCATCCGCACCCGCAACCGCACGGCGCGAACGGTGCACGGCGGGGCCTCGGCTCAACCCCTTGCTTCGCGCGGCGTTCGCGTGGCATGAGGCGGCCCGCACGGGGGCAGCGATGGCCGAGTTCAAACAGCGCGTTTTCTCGGGGGTGCAGCCCAGCGGCAATCTGCATCTCGGGAATTATCTCGGCGCCATCAAGCGCTTCGTCGAGCTGCAGGCGAAGTACGACTGCATCTATTGCGTCGTCGATCTGCACGCGATCACGGTCTGGCAGGAGCCGGACGAGCTCACCAAGAGCATCCGCGAGGTGACCGCGGCCTTCATCGCCTCGGGCATCGATCCGAAGCAGCACATCATCTTCAACCAGAGCCAGGTCGCCGAGCATGCGGAGCTCGCTTGGGTGTTCAGTTGCATCGCGCGCATAGGCTGGCTCAACCGCATGACCCAGTTCAAGGAGAAGGCCGGCAAGGACCGCGAGAATGTCTCGGTCGGGCTCTACGCCTATCCGTGCCTGATGGCCGCCGACATTCTCGCCTATCGCGCGACGCACGTTCCGGTCGGCGAGGACCAGAAGCAGCACCTGGAGCTGACGCGCGACATCGCGCAGAAGTTCAACAACGATTTTGCCAAGCGCATCGAGCGCGCTCGGCCACGGCGACGCGTTCTTTCCGCTCACCGAGCCGCTGATCTCGGGTCCCGCCATGCGCGTGATGTCGTTGCGCGACGGCACCAAGAAGATGTCGAAGTCGGACCCGTCCGATTATTCGCGCATCAATCTCACCGACGACGCCGACACGATCGCGCAGAAGTTCAAGAAGGCGAAAACCGATCCGCATCCGCTGCCGGGCGACGAGAAGGAATTGGCGCAGCGGCCGGAGGCGGAAAATCTCGTCGGCATCTATTCGGCGCTCACCGACCAGACCCAAGCCGCAGGTGCTGAACGAATTCGGCGGCGCCCAGTTCTCCCGCTTCAAGGAGGCGCTGACCGAGCGCGCGGTGCAGAAGCTCGGGCCGATCGGCGGCGAGATGAAGCGGCTGGTGCAGGACGACCGCCTATATCGACGGGGTGCTCGCCGACGGCTCGGCGCGCGCGCGCGCGATCGCCGCCGAAACCATGAAGGCGGTCAAGGACATCTGCGGTTTCGTGCGTGCCTGATTTGTACGCTTTGCGCGCTCATCCCGAGCGTGGCAGCATTCGCGTGATCGGCGGACCGATTGCATGAGCCGCGGACCAAACGAGATGCCGGCGGAATATTCGCGCACGTTCCTCGTCGTAATCGACGAGACCCCGGAGTGCGACCGCGCCGTCTATTACGCGAGCCGCCGCGCGGCGCGCACCAACGGCAAGCTGGTCATGGTCGCAGTCGCCACGCCGCCGGGCGGGAACCAGGAATGGCTGGGAGTGAGCGAGCTCATGCGCGCGGAAGCGCTGGAAGAGGCCGAAGCCCGGCTCGACGAATTCGCGGCGCGCGCCCGCAACCTCGCCGGCATCGATGCCGAGCGGGTGGTGCGCGAAGGCAAGAAGCCGGAAGAAATCCTCAAGCTCATTCAGGAAAACCGGGAGATCGCGATCCTGGTTCTGGCGGCCGGAACCGGCGCCGAGGGCCCCGGGCCGCTGGTTTCCTCGCTCGCCGGGGGCGGCTCGGGAACCTTTCCGATCCCGATCACCATCGTGCCCGGGCACCTGACCGACGCCCAGCTCGACGCCCTTTCCTGAGCGGCCTTTCGGAGCAGGCCCGGAAGCCCTACATTAAGAAGAGAAATCGGGCGCAGACTGGCGCCCGGGAGACAGCAATGTTCATCCAGACCGAAACGACCCCCAATCCGGCGACGCTCAAGTTCCTGCCCGGGCGGACCGTGCTTTCGGAAGGCACGCTCGACATGCGCGACGCCGGCGCGGCGGAGCGCTCGCCGCTCGCCGCCAAGCTGTTCGCCGTGCCCGGCGTGAGCGGCGTGTTCTTCGGCCAGGACTTCGTCACCGTCACCAAGGCCGCGGGCGACTGGTCGCACCTGAAGCCCGCGATCCTCGGCGCCATCATGGAGCATTATCTTTCCGGCGAGCCGCTGGTGCGGAGCGACGCCGCGGCGGCTCCGGCCGGCGGCGAGGAATTCTTCGACGCCAAGGACGAGGCGCTCGTCGTCACCATCAAGGAGCTGCTGGAGACGCGCGTGCGCCCGGCGGTGGCCTATGACGGCGGCGACATCACTTTCCGCGGCTTCCGCGACGGCGTGGTCTATCTCGACATGAAGGGATCCTGCGCCGGCTGCCCGTCGTCGACGGCGACGCTGAAGAACGGCATCGAGAATCTGCTTCGCCACTTCGTCCCCGACGTGGTCGAGGTGCGGCCGGTCTGACCGGAGGCCGGCCGGCCGAAATGCGCGTCCTGGCAATCGATACCGCGCTTGAGGCCTGCTCGGCGGCGTTGATCGACACCGCAGCCGCAGAGCCGCTCGCCGTGCAGTCGCTCGATCTCGACCGCGGCCACGCCGAGGCGCTGATCCCGCTGATCGAACGAGTATTGAAGAGCGCGGGCGCGGGCTTCGATTCCATCGATCGTATCGTCACCACCATCGGGCCGGGCAGCTTCACCGGCCTGCGCGTCGGCATTTCCGCAGCGCGCGGTTTCGCGCTCGTATCGGGAAAGCCCGCGGTCGGCGTCACGACGCTGGCGGCGCTGATCGCGCCCTATATCACCGAGAGCGACGCGGTGCCGGTGGTGGCCGCGCTCGATGCGAAGCACGGAAATCTCTATCTGCAGATGGTCGGCGCCGGCGGGCGCACGCTGGTGGCGCCGCGCGCATCGAGCCTGCGCGACGCGATCCGCGCGGTGGCGCTCGGTCCGGTGCGCATCGCGGGCTCGGGCGCGGCGATGCTGGCGGCGCACTGGCCGGCGAACGTGGCGCCGCCGCTGGTGGTCGATCCGCGGCCGGCGCCCGACATCGTCTGGGTGGCGCGGCTGGGCGCGGCGGCCGATCCCGCGCACGCCAAGCCGCGCCCGCTTTATCTGCGTCCGGCCGACGCCAAGCCGCAGGACGCCAACCGCCTGCCGCGGCGATGATGGGCGTCTTCTCGCGCCTGTTCGGAAAGAGCGAGCCCGCGATCCTGGACGCGCGGCCGGCGGACGCGGCGCAGCTCGCGGCCGTGCACCGGGCGTGTTTCCGCCACGGCTGGAGCGAGGTCGAGTTCGAGCGGCTGTTGTCCGACCGCTCGGTGATTGCGCAGGCCGGCCGCGCCGGCGGCGGACGCGGCAAGATCGCCGGATTCATTCTCTCGCGCCGAGCCGCGGATGAGGCGGAGATTCTCACCGTCGCGGTGCTGCCGGCCGAGCGCGGACACGGCCTCGCCTCGGCGCTGTTGCGCCGGCACCTGTCGCGGCTCGCGGCGCTCGGGGTCGCGCGCCTGTTCCTCGAGGTCGAGGACGGCAACCGCCCGGCGCTGCGGCTCTATGCGCACGCCGGATTCAGCGAGGTCGGCCGCCGCGAGGGCTATTACGCCAAGCCTGCGGGCGCCGCCGCCGCGCGCGTCTTGCGCCGCGACCTGACTTGAACAAGATGGACGCCTCGGGTCCGCGACCCTAAAATATCGGCCTCCTGAGGCGTGCGAAGGATGAGTATCGTGAGCGGCGCAAAGCTGAGCTCCATCGAAGAGGCATGCATCGCCAAGGGCTTGCGCATGACCGAGCAGCGCCGCGTGATCGCGCGCGTGCTCGGGCGCTCGCAGGACCATCCCGACGTCGAGGAACTCTACAAGCGCGCGGTCGCGATCGACGACAAGATCTCGATTTCGACGGTCTATCGCACGGTCAGGCTGTTCGAGGACGCCGGCATCATCGAGCGGCACGATTTCCGCGACGGCCGCTCGCGCTACGAGCGGATGCCGCACGAACACCACGACCATCTGATCGACCTGCGCTCGGGCAAGGTGATCGAGTTCCAGTCCGACGAGATCGAGAAGCTGCAGGACGAGATCGCGCGGCGTCACGGCTACAAGATCGTCGACCACCGGCTCGAGCTCTACGCCGTTCCGGTCAAAGACAAGAAGTCCTGATCCGATGCTGCGCACCATCGTCGCGCTCATCGTCTGGGCGGCAGCCACGATTTTCGGGATTCCGGCGCAGTGGATCGCGCTCGGGCTGAATCTGCCGCTGCGGCGGAAGATCCCGATGTATTATCACAAGCTCTGCCTCGTGCTGCTGGGCGTGCGCGTGCATGTTCGCGGCACGCCTGCGGCGGAACGCCCGTTGATGTATCGTCGCCAATCATTGCTCGTGGATCGACATTCCGGTCTTGAGCTCGATCACGCCGCTCGTGTTCATCGCCAAGGCCGAGATCGGGCGCTGGCCGCTCGTGGGCCTGTTGGCGCGGCTGCAGCGCACCGTGTTCGTCGATCGCTCGCGGCGGCACGCGACCGGCGACGTCAACAAGGAGATCGCATCGCGCATGACCGACGGCGACCCGGTGGTGCTGTTCGGCGAAGGCACCTCGAGCGACGGAAATACCGTGATGCCGTTTCGCTCGGCGCTGTTCGGCGCCGTGCGCGACGCGCTCGGCGACGGCGGCCGGGTTCATGTGCAACCGGTGTCGGTGGCCTATACGCGCCTGCACGGCCTGCCGATGGGCCGCCAATTCCGGTCGGTCGCGGCATGGTACGGCGATATCGGCCTGACCAAGCATTTTTTCCGCGTGGTGCGCGAAGGCGCGATCGACGTGATTGTGACATTCGGACCGATCCTGTCGGTGGACGCGGACGCCGACCGCAAGGCGCTGGCGCGCGCGACCGAAGCCTCGGTGCGCCGCATGACGGCGGCCGCACTGGCCGGCCGGATCGAGGTTTCCGGCGGGGCCGTTCCCTTGCCCGCCGAAACCCGATAAGAGGGAACCGTGGGCGAAACCCGCAAGCTCTACATAAAGTCCTACGGCTGCCAGATGAACGTCTACGATGCGCATCGCATGGTGGACGGCTTGGCGCGCGACGGATTCGTCGAGACCGCGGAGCCCGAGGACGCCGATCTGATCATCCTCAACACCTGCCACATCCGCGAGAAGGCGGCGGAGAAGGTCTATTCCGAGCTCGGCCGCGTGCGCCGCATCAAGGAGAAGGCGGCGCGCGAGGGGCGCAACGTGCTGGTCGCGGTCGCCGGCTGCGTGGCGCAGGCCGAGGGCGCCGAGATCGCCCGGCGCGCGCCGGTGGTGGATATCGTGGTCGGGCCGCAAAGCATCCATCGCCTGCCGGAACTGCTCGCGCGCGCGGGCAAGGGAGAAGCCGTCGTCGACACCGAATTTCCGGTCGAGGACAAGTTCGACCATCTGGCGCCGCCGAGCCGCGAGCGCCACGCGCGCGCGCGGCGTCACGGCGTTCGTGACCGTGCAGGAGGGCTGCGACAAATTCTGCACCTTCTGCGTCGTGCCCTATACGCGCGGCGCGGAGGTCTCGCGGCCGGTCGGGAAGATCGTGGAGGAAGTGGAACGACTGGCGGACGCGGGCGTGCGTCGAAGTCACGCTCATCGGCCAGAACGTCAATGCCTATCATGGCCTCGACCGCAACGGCCGCAGCGTCGAGCCTTGCCGATTTGCTCGCGCGCGCCGCGGAAGTGCCGGGCATCGAGCGGCTGCGCTACACCACGAGCCACCCGCGCGACATGGCGGACGATCTGATTTTCGCGCACCGCGACCTGCCCCAGCTGATGCCCTATCTGCATCTGCCGGTGCAGTCGGGCTCGGACCGGGTGCTCGAGGCCATGAACCGGCGCCATGGGCGCGACCTTTATCTCTCGGTCATCGAGCGCGTGCGCGCGGCGCGGCCCGATATCGCGGTCTCCTCCGACTTCATCGTCGGCTTTCCCGGGCGAAACCGAGGAAGACTTCGCGGCGACCCTCGATCTCGTCGAGCAGGTGGGCTTCGCCCAGGCCTATTCGTTCAAGTACAGCCCCCGCCCCGGCACGCCGGCGGCGGAAATGGAGCAGATCGACGAAGCGGTGAAGGCGGAGCGGCTGGCGCGGCTGCAAGACCTGCTCGAGCGCCAGCAGCGGGCGTTCAACCGCTCGCTCATCGGCCGCACGCTCGACGTGTTGTTCGAAAAGCCGGGTCGGCTTGCGGGCCAGATCGTCGGCCGCTCGCCTTATCTACAGCCGGTGCAGGTCAGTGCACCCGCGAGCCATATCGGAACGATCGCGGCGGTGCGTATCGTCGGACGCCGGGCCCAATAGCCTGTTCGGCGAGCTCGCGACCGCGCCGCGCGCGAACGCACACGAGCAGGCTGAACTCGCCGCGGGAGGCGCGTGATGCGGAACCCGGATACGCGCAACGCGGTTTCCGCCAAGGACCGGGACGGCCCGGCGCGGATCAACGTCGCCTTCGACGACAACCGGCTCGCGAGCACCCTGTTCGGACGCTATGGCGAGAATCTCGCGCTGATCGAACGCCGCCTCAACGTGGTGGCCGACCATCGCGGCAATCACGTGACGCTGGAGGGCGAAAAGATCGCCTGCGAGCAGGCCCGGCTCGTGCTCACTTCGCTGTATGAGCAACTGCGCGGCGGTCATGAAATCGGCACCGGCGACATCGAAGGCGCGATCCGCCAGGTGGTGGCGCAGGCTTCGCTGTTCGAGACCGACGGCGCCGGCGCTTCCGCGCGCGGCCGCTTCGAGGAGATCAAGCTCCGCAAGCGCACGGTGCGCGCGCGCACGCCGGTGCAGGACGCCTACCTGCGGGCGCTGAAGCGCCACTCGCTGGTGCTCGCCACCGGCCCGGCCGGCACCGGCAAGACGTGGCTCGCGGTGGCGCACGCGGTGCATCTCTATCGAGCGGCGCGAGATCGACCACATCATCCTCTCGCGCCCGGCGGTCGAGGCCGGCGAGCGGCTCGGCTTTCTGCCCGGCGACATGCGCGAGAAGGTCGATCCTTACTTGCGGCCGATCTACGACGCCTTTTACGACGTGATGGACCGCGGCATGGTCGAGCGCGCGCTGCAATCGGGCGAGATCGAGATCGCGCCGCTGGCGTTCATGCGCGGGCGCACGCTGGCCAACGCCGCCGTCATCCTCGACGAGGCGCAGAACACGACCTCGATGCAGATGAAGATGTTCTTGACGCGTCTGGGCGAGAATTCGCGCATGATCGTCACCGGCGACCTTTCGCAAACCGACCTGCCGGCGGGCCAGAATTCCGGGCTCAACGAGGCGGTGGAACTCTTGGCCAATATCGAGGACATCGCCCACGTCGCCTTCACCAGCGCCGACGTGGTGCGCCACGAGCTGGTGTCCCGGATCGTCAATGCCTATGACGCCGCCGCGGCCAAGGCAAAGAAGGAAAAGAAGACGTGAGCTGCGCCATCGAGATTTCCGTCGAAGCGGACGCCTGGCGGCAGTTCTCCGGCGCCGAGGCGATCGTGCGCCGCGCGGCCGAAGCGGCGCTGGCCGACGCGAGCGCTTCCGGCGTCGAGATCGGCGTCGTGCTCACCGACGACGCCAAGATGCAGGCGCTCAACCGCACCTGGCGCGGGAAAGACACTGCGACGAACGTGCTGTCCTTCCCCGCGCCGGCAAGCGGAAGCGCGAAGCCGCGGCTCCTCGGCGACGTGGTGCTCGCCTGCGAGACGATCGCGCGCGAGGCAGCCGAACAGCGCATTCCTGCGCGCGACCATCTCGCGCATCTGACCGTGCACGGAGTGCTGCATCTTCTGGGGCACGACCACGAAAACGATCGCGACGCCGAAATCATGGAGCAACGCGAGCGGAAGATTCTTGCCGAGCTCGGCGTGCCCGATCCCTATGCCCGCGCCGAAGCACAGGTAGTCTGACCCCATGAGCGCGAGCGAATCATATCCGCCAAAGCCGGCGGGCCCCGAGGACAAGGACGCTGCCGCGTCCGAGACGCCGCGCTCGGGCATCGAGGGGCTGATCGAGCGCCTGCGAGCGTTGCTGGGGTTGCGCAGCTCGGGCTCGCTGCGCACCGATCTCACCGAGGTGCTGGAGGAGAGCAAGACCGCCGAAGGCGAGTTCTCGCCGACCGAGCGGGCGATGCTGCGCAACATCCTGACGCTGCGGGAGCGGCGCATCGGCGACGTGATGGTGCCGCGCGCCGACATCGTCGCGGTGCAGAAGGATATCGCGCTCGGCGACCTCTTGAAGCTGTTCGCCAATGCCGGCCATTCGCGGCTCGCCGTGCATGACGACACGCTCGACGACCCGGTGGGCATGGTCCATATCCGCGATCTGGTCACCTATATGACCGAGCGCGCCGCGATCGATCCGGCGAAGAATGCGCGCCGCAAGAAGCCGCTGCCGGCGGACCTCGACCTCAAGCATGTCGATCTCGCGCTGCCGCTTTCGGCAACGCGGATCGTGCGCCGCATCCTGTTCGCGCCGCCCTCCATGCCGGTGGTCGATCTTCTGGTGCGCATGCAGGCGACCCGCATTCACCTGGCTCTCGTGATCGACGAATACGGCGGCACCGACGGCCTGGTCTCGATCGAGGACATCGTCGAGGAAATCGTCGGCAATATCGAAGACGAGCACGACGCCGAGGCCACGCATATCCAGCCGCAAGGCGACGGCAGCTTCCTGGCCGACGCGCGCGCGAGCCTGGGCGAGGCGGCGGCGAAGATCGGTCCGGCCTTCGCCGCCACCGAGGAGAACGGCGAGATCGATACGCTCGGCGGGCTCATGGTGACGCTGGCGGGGCGCGTGCCGGTGCGCGGCGAGATCCTGAAGGGGCCCGAGAACTTCGAGATCGAGGTGCTCGATGCCGATCCGCGCCGGGTGAAGCGGCTGCGCATCTATCGCCGGCCGTCCGAGCCGCGGCGCGAGGCGCGCCGCAAGCGGGCCGAGGACGAAGCGAACGTGGTAGGTTCGCCGGCATCCGAATCAGCGGCGCCTCCGGCCACCCGACAAGAGGAGCCGCCGACCTCATAGGAGAGCGAGGCCCGTGACGCTTGCGTCGCTTGCTCATCGGGTCGTGCTCGCCTGGGGATGGCAGCGGCGCCTGATCGCGCTCGCGGCCGGCGCGGCCTCGGCGCTCGCCATGGCGCCGTTCGAGCTCTTCCCGGTGCTCTTCGTCACGCTTCCGGTGTTGGTGTGGCTGCTGGACGGCACCGGCTCGGGCCGTTCCGGACTGCGCGCGGCGTTCGCCACCGGCTGGTGGTTCGGCTTCGGCTATTTCGTCGCCGGACTCTATTGGATCGGCAACTCGCTGCTGGTCGAGGCCGACCGCTTCGCCTGGGCTTTGCCGCTCGCCGTCATCGCCGTTCCGGCGGGGCTTGCGCTGTTCACCGGGTTCGGCGCCGCGCTGGCGCGCTGGCTGTGGTCGACGGGACCCGCGCGAATTCTCGCTTTCGCCGCGGCGCTTACGCTCACCGAGTGGCTGCGCGGCCACGTGCTCTCGGGCTTCCCGTGGAACAGCTTCGGCTATGCACTCGCTGCAGTGCCCGCGTTCGCGCAGGGTGCCGCGCTTTTCGGCCTTTGGGGCCTGACGCTGCTCACGTTCGCGATCTTCGCGAGCCCCGCCACGCTCGCCGATGGGCGCGAAACCACGCGCCGGCCGTGGCTGCCGGTCCTGCTTTCCGCGCTCGTGCTGGCGGTGCTCGGCGGCTGGGGCGCGCACCGGCTGGCGACCACGGAAGTAAGCGCGGTCGAAGGCGTGCGGCTCCGCATCATGCAGCCCAACCTGCCGCAGGACGAGAAGTTCCGCCCAGCGGCCAAGCAGCAGGTGATGGATCGCTATGTTTCGATCAGCGACCGCGCCACCGGGCCGCAGACCACGGGGGTGCGCGACGCCACGCTCCTGATCTGGCCCGAATCGGCATTCCCCTTCTTCTTGGAGCGCGAGGCGGACGCGCTGGCGCGGATCGGCGATCTCCTGCCGCCGGGCCTGGTGCTCGTCACCGGCGCGGTGCGGCTCGAAGAGCCGCCGGCCGGAGAGAAGGAGGGGCGGGTTTTCAACAGCATCCGCGTGCTCGGCGACGACGGCGCGATTCTGGCGACCTACGACAAGGTGCATCTCGTGCCGTTCGGCGAGTTCCTTCCGTTTCAGCGCTTCTTGGAGAGCCTGGGCCTGGAGCAGCTCACGCGCGTGCACGGCGGATTTTCCGCGGGCCCGCGGCTGCGCGCGCTTTCGATTCCGCGCGCGCCGCTCGCAGCACCCTTGATCTGCTATGAGGCGATCTTCCCCGGCGCCGTCGTGCCCGAAGGTCCGCGTCCGGAGTGGCTGCTCAACCTCACCAATGATGCGTGGTTCGGCCGCTCGCCGGGACCTTATCAACATTTCGTGCAGGCGCGCCTGCGCACGATCGAGGAAGGCCTGCCGCTGGTGCGCGCCGCAAATAACGGGATTTCCGCGGTGGTCGACCCGCTGGGCCGCGTCGTTCGGTCGCTGCCTCTCGGGGTGGATGGGGTTATCGACTCGCCGCTACCTAGGTCGATAGAATCTCCACCATACGCACGCTACGGCGATCTAGCGTTCTTCTTCTTCCTGGTCGCATTCGCGTTGGCCGCATTTTTCTCCAAGCGCTCGCAGACACGACGTGACGTAAAGGAACACGGTGGTCGGTAATGAGGGATGCGCGCACAAGTCGCAGGCGTGACGGCGCTCGGCGCTTTCGCCGCACCCGCGATAGGAGTAGTTTCGCCCGCATGCCCGCAGATAAAAAAGTTTCCAAGAAAGTCGCCGAACCCGATCGACAAACACGTCGGCGCGCGCGTGCGCATGCGCCGCATGATGATCTCGATGTCGCAGGAGAAGCTCGGCGACAAGCTCGGCATCACCTTCCAGCAGATTCAGAAATACGAGAAGGGCACCAACCGGATCGGCGCCTCGCGCCTGCAGCAAATCGCGCTGGTGCTTTCGGTTCCGGTGGCGTTCTTCTTCGAAGGCGCGCCCACGCCGGATTCGATGTCGTCGGGCCTCTCCGAACCGCCCTCGCCGGCCTATGTCTCCGACTTTCTCGCCACCTCCGATGGGCTGGCGCTGACCAAGGCTTTCATGAAGGTCAAGGACGCCAAGGTACGCCGCCGCATCGTCGATCTCGTCCAGTCCATCGCCGCCGAAGACGAGCGCTGAGCGCGCATTGATCGCGCTTGGGCCCGCTTTTGCGGGCGCGCGCCCATTCAGCCCACATCTTGACCGCGTAATCGGACGCTGCAAGAACCGCCGCGAGCGCTCGCGGTCGCGGCGATGTTTTTCCGAGCAGAGGGGTGGCGCAAAGTGGCTCGTCAAGATTATCTGTTCACCAGCGAATCCGTCTCCGAAGGCCATCCGGACAAGGTCTGCGACCGCATTTCCGACGAAGTCGTCGACACTTTCTTCTCGATCGGGCCGCAGCACGGCTGGGATCCGCGCAACCTGCGCGTCGCCTGCGAGACGCTGTGCACCACCAACCGCGTCGTGATCGCCGGCGAGACGCGCGGGCCGGCGCAGATCACGCCGGAAATCGTCGACCGAGCGCGCGCGCGCCGCGATCAAGGACATCGGCTACGAGCAGGACGGCTTCCACTGGAAGACCGCCGAGGTCGAGGTGCTGCTGCATGCGCAGTCGGCCGACATCGCGCAGGGCGTCGACGCGGCCGGCAACAAGGACGAAGGCGCCGGCGACCAGGGCATCATGTTCGGCTATGCCTGCCGCGAGACGCCGGAGCTGATGCCGGCGCCGCTCTACTACGCGCACAAGATTCTCAAGCTCATGGCCGACGCGCGCCATGCCGGCCAGACCAAGGCGCTCGGCCCGGACGCCAAGAGCCAGGTCACCGTGCGCTATGCGGGCGGCAAGCCGGTCGAGGCGACGCAGATCGTGGTCTCGACCCAGCACACCGACGAGACGCTCAGCTCCGAAGACGTCAAGACAATCGTCGAGCCCTACGTCCAAAAGGCGCTGCCCGAGGGCTGGATCACCAAGAACACGATCTGGCACGTCAACCCGACCGGCAAATTCGTGATCGGCGGCCCCGACGGCGACTGCGGGCTCACCGGCCGCAAGATCATCGTCGACACCTACGGCGGTGCGGCGCCGCACGGCGGCGGCGCGTTCTCGGGCAAGGACCCGACCAAGGTCGACCGTTCGGCCGCCTATGCCGCGCGCTATCTCGCCAAGAACGTGGTCGCGGCGGGGCTCGCCGACCGCTGCACCATCCAGCTCTCCTACGCGATCGGCGTGTCGCAGCCGCTGTCGATCTATGTCGATCTGCACGGCACCGGCAAGGTCGACGAGGCCAAGCTCGAGAAGGCGCTCGGCGAGGTCATGGATCTGTCGCCGCGCGGCATCCGCGAGCATCTGGGGCTGAACAAGCCGATCTACGCCCGCACCTCGGCCTATGGCCATTTCGGCCGCGCGCCGGACAAGGACGGCGGCTTCTCCTGGGAGAAGACCGACCTCGCCGACAAGCTGAAAAACGGCGTGCGCTGAACGTTTCGGCGCTCATTGAAACCGGAGGTCGGCTGGCGGACGATACGGACGCCATGACGAGCGGTGAGACTCGAGGCACGCGGCGCGGGGCCTTCTTCGGGCGACGCAAAGGCCACAAGTTGCGGCCGGGCCAGACCCGGCTGATGACCGAGGTGCTGCCCGCGCTGGCCCTCGATCTCACCAAGCCGGCTTCGAACTTGCGCGCGCTGTTTCCGCTCCCGGTCGATGCGGTGCGGCTCGAGATCGGCTTCGGCGGCGGCGAGCATCTGCTGCACGAGGCGCGGCAAAATCCCGCCACCGGCTTCATCGGCTGCGAGCCTTATCAAAATGGCATGGCCCGCGCGCTCGCCGTGATCGAGGCCGAGAATCTCAAGAACATCCGCCTGCACTACGGCGACGCGCTCGGCCTGATCGATTGGCTGCCGGAGGCGTCGCTCGCGCGCATCGATATTCTCTATCCCGATCCCTGGCCCAAGCGGCGCCATTGGAAGCGCCGCTTCATCTCCGATCAACGGGTCGCACGGATGACGAAAATTCTGGCGCCAGGCGGCGAGATTCGCTTCGCCAGCGACATCGCAAGTTACGCGGAATGGGCGCTGCTGCGCTTGCTGCGCGCGCCGGGTCTGACCTGGACCGCCGAACGGGCCGACGACTGGCGCTTGCCCTGGGCGGGTTTTCCGAGCACGCGCTACGAGACAAAAGCATTGAACGTCGGCAGGAAGCCGACTTATCTACGCTTTCAGCGCCTATAAGGGCCTTGCGCCACTCGCGGCCTGCGCTATATTCCCAAAATAAGAACGTACATCTCAACGCGATCCTCGGATCGAACGTGGAGAGTGGGCCCCGACCGGGACCCGCTCTTTTTTGTTAGCCCGCGCGCCAGGCGCGCATGAGCGATGAACACGACGGAAACATTTGCGTCTTCTGCATTCGACGAGCCGCGCCTGATCGCGGAGACGGGCCTTGCCGCTCGGCTGGCCGCGATCGCGGCGCCGGTGCTCGCGGGCCTCGGATTCCGCCTGGTGCGCATCCGGGTCTCCGGCCGCGACGGCTGCACGGTGCAGATCATGGCCGAGCGGCCGGACGGCAGCTTCACGATCGAGGATTGCCAGCTGGCCAGCCGCACGCTGTCGCCCGCGTTCGACGTGGAAGATCCGATCCCGGGCGCCTATCGGCTGGAGCTGTCCTCGCCCGGCATCGACCGTCCGCTGGCGCGGCGCTCCGATTTCGAGCGCTACGCCGGCCACGAGATCAAGATCGAGATGGCCACCGGCATCGCCGGCCGCAAGCGCTTTCGCGGCGAGTTGCTCGGCGCCGAAGGCAATGCCGCGAAGCTTCGGCATCAGACGCGCGAAGCGGCAACCGAGACCGTCTTGTTGCCGTTCGACGACATCGCCGAGGCCAAGCTCGTGCTCACCGACGCCCTGGTCGCCCAGGCGCTCAAGCGCGGCAAACAAGCCGCGCGCAATGAACCCCAAACCGCGGCCGCCGAAGGCCGGGTCTGAAGTCAGGAGAGATTGAAATGGCCGTCAGTGCAAACCGGCTCGAGCTGCTGCAGATCGCCGAAGCGGTCGCGCGCGAGAAATCGATCGACCGCTCGATCGTCATCACCGCGATGGAGGACGCGATCGCCAAGGCCGCGCGCTCGCGCTACGGCGCGGAGACCGACGTGCATGCCGAGATCAACGCCAAGACCGGCGAGCTGCGGCTGGCGCGCCATATGCTGGTGGTCGAAGCGGTGGAGAATCCGGCGACCCAGATCGAGCTGGAGACCGCGCGGCGGCACAATCCGGCCGCCCAGATCGGCGACACCATCGCCGACGCGCTGCCCCCGCTCGAATTCGGCCGCATCGCGGCCCAATCCGCCAAGCAGGTGATCGTGCAGAAAGTGCGCGAGGCCGAGCGCGACCGCCAGTACCAGGAATACAAGGACCGCATCGGCGACATCGTCAGCGGCATCGTCAAGCGCGTCGAGTACGGCAACGTGGTCGCCGATCTCGGGCGCGGCGAAGCCATGGTGCGGCGCGACGAGCTGCTGCCGCGCGAGGTGTTCAGGAACGGCGACCGCATCCGCGCCTATGTCTACGACGTGCGGCGCGAGCCGCGCGGGCCGCAGATTTTCCTCTCGCGCACGCACCCGCAATTCATGGCCAAGCTGTTCGCGCAGGAAGTGCCGGAGATCTACGACGGCATCGTCGAGATCAAGGCGGTGGCCCGCGATCCCGGCTCGCGCGCCAAGATCGCGGTGATCTCGCGCGACTCCTCGGTCGATCCGGTCGGCGCCTGCGTCGGCATGCGCGGCTCGCGCGTGCAGGCGGTGGTCAACGAGCTGCAGGGCGAGAAGATCGACATCATCCCGTGGTCGCAGGACGTGGCGACGTTCGTGGTCAACGCGCTGGCGCCCGCCGAAGTGGTCAAGGTCGTGCTCGACGAAACGCGCGAGCGCATCGAGGTCGTGGTGCCGGACGCGCAGCTTTCGCTCGCCATCGGCCGGCGCGGCCAGAACGTGCGGCTCGCCTCGCAGCTCACCGGCTGGGACATCGACATCATGACCGAACAGGAAGAGAGCGAGCGGCGGCAGAAGGAATTCGCCGACCGCAGCAAGCTGTTCATCGACGCGCTCGACGTCGACGAGATGGTCGGCCAGTTGCTCGCTTCCGAGGGCTTCGGCTCGATCGAGGAACTGGCGTTCGTGCCGGTCGAGGAGCTCGCCGGCATCGAAGGCTTCGACACCGATACCGCGGGCGAATTGCAGACCCGCGCCCAGGAATACCTCGCCAAGCTCGAGGCCGAACTCGACGCCAAGCGCAAAGCACTCGGCGTCGAGGATGCGGTCAAGGAGGTGCCCGGCGTCACCAGCAAGATGCTGGTCGCCTTCGGCGAGAACGGCATCAAGACGGTCGAGGATCTAGCCGGCTGCGCCACCGACGACCTGGTCGGTTGGGTCGAGCGCAAGGAGAACGAAGCGGTTCGCCATCCGGGCTACCTCGAAGGTTTCCCGATCGAGCGCGAGGAAGCCGAAGCGATGATCATGCAGGCGCGCGTCAAGGCGGGCTGGGTCGATGAAGCAGCGCTGACGCCGCCGGAACCGCCGGCCGAGGCCGATGCCGACGCCGAGGCGGCGCCGGCAACCGCGCCGCAAGGCTGACGGAGATGCCCCGTGCAGGTTCAGATCGAGGCTCCAGAAACCGACCAAGGCCCGGCCGCGGCACGGCGCGCGCCGGAGCGGCTCTGCTTGGCCACGCGGCAGGTGAAGCCGGTCGAGGAAATGATGCGCTTCGTGGTGGCGCCGGACGGCGCCATCGTTCCGGATCTGGCGGGTAAGCTTCCCGGGCGCGGCGCCTGGGTGACGGCCACGCGCGACGCACTCGACGCCGCGATCAAGCAGCCGGGCATTCGGCCGCGCGTTCCAAGGCAAGGGCACGATCGCTTCCGATCTTGCCGATCTGGTCGAGCGGCTGCTGGAGCGGGCGGCGCTCGAATCGCTCTCGCTCGTCAACAAGGCGGGGCAGGTCGTCAATGGTTTCACCCGGGTCGAGGCGGCGCTCGCCGCCGGCAGCGTGATCGCGCTCGTGCATGCGCGCGAAGCCGCGGCCGACGGGATCGCGAAGCTCGACGGCGTCGCCGCCCGCGCCGAGAGCGCCGGAAATGCAGCGCCAGTGCGGGTCCGCGCGCTCAGCGGAGAGCAATTGGACTTGGCGCTCGGGCGGTCAAATGTGGTACATGCTGCCCTGCTCGCGCATCCGGCGAGCCGGGGATTTCTCGTGCGTTGGCTGCGCCTCGTGCGCTGGCGCACCGGTTCATCCGGAGACGAGGCGGCGCGCAGGCCGCCACGCAGGCATTTCTTCGACACTGGAAAGCGAATGACCGACACGAAAGATACCGGACGGCCCAAGACTTTGACGCTCAAGCGCTCGGTCGAGAGCGGCACCGTGCGCCAAAGCTTCAGCCACGGCCGCTCCAAGCAGGTGGTGGTGGAGAAGGTAAGGCGCCGGCCGGTCGGTCCCGGCGCCGAGCCCGATTCGTCGGCCTCGGCCAAGCGCGCCACCGCGCGCGCGGTCCCGGCCCAGCCCGCGCCGAAAGCGGCGCCAAAAGCGGCACCGGCGGCCGCCAAGGCTGCCCCCGTCGATCCCGCCGCCGCACTCAAGCCTTCCGGCGTCGTGCTCCGCACGCTCACCGAGGAAGAGCGCGATCTGCGCGGCAAGGCGCTGGCGGACGCGCGCGTGCGCGAGGCGGAGGAGCGCCGCGTCGCCGAAGATGATGCGCGCCGCCGCGCCGCGCTCGCCGCCGGCGACCGCGCCGAGCGCGAGGCCGCCGACGCGCGCAAGCGCGACGAGGACGCGCGCCGCGCGACCGAGGAAGAGAGAAAACGCAAGGCCGAGGAAGAAGCGCGCAAGCGCTTCGGCGGCGAACCGGCGGTGCCGGGCAAGGCCGACCGGCGCGCGCCGCTGCTGCCGAAGAAGAGGAAGAAGGCCCGCGCACCACGCGCCGGGGCGGCAAGACCGTGGTGACGGCCAAGCCCGCGCGCACGCTCGGCGGCGAAGAAAAACGCCGCGGCCGGCTCACCGTCGTCACCGCATTCGCCAGCGAGGAAGAGCGCCAGCGCTCGGTCGCCGCCTTCCGCCGCCGCGTGCAACGCATCACCGGCCACCGGCCCTCCGACGAGCCGAAGGAAAAAATCGTCCGCGAAGTCGTGATCCCGGAAATGATCACGATCCAGGAACTCGCCAACCGCATGTCCGAGCGCGCGGTCGAAGTGATCAAGCTCCTGATGAAACAGGGGCAGATGCTGAAGGTCACCGACGCGATCGACGCCGACACCGCGCAACTGATCGCCGAGGAGCTCGGCCACGCGGTCCGCCGCGTATCGGAGGCCGACGTCGAGGAAGGCCTGTTCGACGTCGCCGACGATCCGGCGCATATGGTGCCGCGGCCGCCGGTGGTCACCATCATGGGCCATGTCGACCATGGCAAGACGTCGCTGCTCGACGCCATCCGCGAGACCAACGTGGTGGGCGGCGAAGCCGGCGGCATCACCCAGCATATCGGCGCCTATCAGGTGACCACCAAATCCGGCGCCAAGATCACCTTCATCGACACGCCCGGCCACGCCGCCTTCACCGCCATGCGCGCGCGCGGCGCCAAGGTGACCGACATCGTGGTGCTGGTGGTCGCGGCCGACGACGGCGTGAAGCCGCAGACGGTCGAAGCGATCGCTCACGCGCGCGCCGCCAAGGTGCCGATCATCGTCGCCATCAACAAGATCGACAAGTCGGACGCCAAGCCCGAGCGCGTGCGCTCCGAGCTGTTGCAGCATGAGATTCAGGTCGAGACGCTGGGCGGCGAGACGCTCGAAGTCGAGGTCTCGGCCACCAAGAAGACCAATCTCGACAAGCTGCTGGAGGTGATCGCGCTGCAGGCGGAGCTGCTCGACCTCAAGGCCAACCCCGATCGCGCCGCCGAAGGCACGGTGATCGAAGCCAAGCTCGACCGCGGGCGCGGGCCGATCGCGACCGTACTGGTGCAGCGCGGCACGTTGAAGGTCGTCCGACCTCGTGGTGGCCGGGGCCGAATGGGGCCGCGTGCGCGCGCTGGTCACCGATCAAGGCCAGCAGATCGACAAGGCGGGACCCTCGATGCCGGTGGAAGTGCTCGGCTTCGCCGGAACGCCCGACGCCGGCGACCGGCTCGCGGTGGTCGAGAGCGAGGCGCAGGCGCGCGAAATCACCGACTATCGCCAGCGCCAGCGGCGCGAATCGCCGGCGCGCGGCGCCATGCGCGGCTCGCTCGAGCAGATGATGAGCCAGCTGAAGAGCGCCGGCCGCAAGGAATTCCCGCTCGTGATCAAGGGCGACGTGCAGGGCTCGATCGAGGCGATCGTCGGCGCGATCGAGAAGCTCGGCACCGAAGAAGTCGCCGCGCGGATCATCCACGCCGGCGTCGGCGGCATCTCCGAGTCGGACGTGACGCTGGCCGAGGCCGCGCACGCCGCGATCATCGGCTTCAACGTGCGCGCCCACAAGGAAGCGCGCGGAGCCGCCGAGCGGGCCGGGGTCGAGATCCGCTACTACAACATCATCTACGACCTCGTGGACGACGTGAAGAAAGCCATGTCCGGCCTGCTGCCGCCGACCTTGCGCGAGACCATGCTCGGCAACGCCGAGGTGCTCGAGGTGTTCGATGTTTCGAAGATCGGCAAGGTCGCCGGCTGCCGGGTCACCAACGGCAAGGTCGAGCGCGGCCAGCACGTGCGGCTGATCCGCGACAACGTGGTGATCCACGAAGGCAAGCTTTCGACGCTCAAGCGCTTCAAGGACGAGGCGCGCGAAGTGGCCGCGGGCCAGGAGTGCGGCATGTCGTTCGAGAACTACGAGGACATGCGCAAGGGCGACGTGATCGAGTGCTATCGCGTCGAATCCGTGCAGCGCTCGCTTTGATCCGTTCGTAAACTCGACGTCTTCGTCTCGACGTCTTCGGCTCGGTCCAAATCCGGGGAGACGTACATGGCGCGTCATCGCGATCGAGAACAGCCGGGTCCCGGCCAGCGCCAGCTTCGCGTCGGCGAGCTGGTGCGCCATGCGCTGTCCGAAATGCTGATCCGCGCCGACGTGCACGATCCGGTGCTCGCGGCGCACACCGTCACGGTCCCGGAAGTGCGCATGAGCCCGGACCTGCGGCTCGCCACGATCTACGTGATGCCGCTCGGCGGGCGCGACCAGGCCGAGATCATGGCGGCGTTCGAGCGCCACAAGAAGTACCTGCGCGGCGAAATCTCGCGGCGGATCAACCTCAAGTTCGCGCCCGACATCCGCTTCATGATCGACGAACGCTTCGACGAGGCGGCGCGCATCGAGCGGCTGTTGCGCTCGCCCGAGGTGGCGCGCGATCTCGATCCGAAGAAGGACGGCAAGCCGCGATGAACGCGCCGCGGGCGGACAAGCGCGACGTGCACGGCTGGATCGCGCTCGACAAGGACGTCGGCCGCACCTCGACCGAGGCGGTGGCCGCGGTCAAGCGCCTGTTCCGCGCGAAAAAAGCCGGCCACGCCGGAACGCTCGATCCGCTGGCGTCCGGCGTGCTGCCGGTGGCGCTCGGGGAAGCGACCAAGACGGTTCCCTTCGTCATGGACGGACGCAAGACCTATCGCTTCACGGTGCGCTGGGGAATCGAAACCGATACCGACGACGCCGAGGGCCGCGCGCTGAAGACCAGCGAGCTGCGGCCCACGGCCGACGCAATCCGTTCCGCGCTGCCCGCTTTTACCGGCACGATCGCACAGGTGCCGCCGAACTACTCCGCGCTCAAGATCGAGGGTGAACGCGCCTATGATCTGGCGCGCGAGGGCGAGGAAGTCTCGCTCGCGGCGCGGCCGGTGGAGATTCACCGGCTTTCGTTGATCGAAACGCCGGACGCGGAGCATGCGGTGCTCGAGGCCGAGTGCGGCAAGGGAACCTATGTGCGCGCGATCGCGCGCGATCTTGGGCGCGCGCTCGGCTGCCTCGGCCATGTGGAGAACCTGCGGCGCACTTCCGTCGGCCCTTTCAACGAGAGCAACGCGGTGACGCTCGCACAATTGGCAAAACTCGCGCAGGCGGGCGAAGCGGAGCTGGTCGCCGCGCTGGCAGGCGTCGAGACCGGGCTCGAGCTATTGCCCGGCCTGAACGTCAGCCGCGCCGACGCGCAACGCCTCATGCTCGGCCAGCCGGTGCTGCTGCGCGGCCGCGACGCGCCCCTGATCCAGGGGACCGTTTCGGTCTCGGCTGCAGGCATTTTGGTGGCGATCGCCGAGCTGCACGAAGGCGCGCTGAAGCCAAAGCGCATCTTTAACCTTCCGCGCTGAGCCGAAAGGCGAGGTTTGGCGCGAGGATATAGTGCTGGAAGCGCGCGCAATTCTATGTATATTGCGCCGCATCACGCGGACTTAGACGCGCGTTGGTGACCCGGCTGGACGACATCCCGGCCGTGCCACTCCCAAAACTCCAACGAAAGGATACCCCGATGTCGGTGACGGTCGAGCGCAAGTCGGCGCTCGTGAAAGAGTATGCAACGAAGGCGGGCGATACGGGCTCGCCGGAGGTGCAGGTGGCGATCCTCTCTGAGCGGATCACGAACCTGACCGAACACTTCAAGACCCACGTCAAAGACAACCACTCCCGGCGCGGATTGTTGAAGCTCGTCTCGCAGCGGCGCAGCCTCCTCGATTATCTGAAGTCGAAGGACGAGGCGCGCTACAGCAAGCTGATCGACAAGCTCGGCATCCGCCGCTGAACCGCTCCGCGCGGAACGGTTCCGCGCGGCCGATCAACCCGGAAGAGTAAAGCCATGGCAGGATCGCCGGACGCTCCAAGACTAGCGCGCATGCGCGCCGGCGCGAGCGTCTCGCCGTCTTGCCCATGGCTTTCCCTCTCCGCAAGCCATGGAAAGAGAAAGAAAATATGTTCGACATTCATCGCGAAGAAATCGACTGGGGAGGCCGCCGCCTCGTCCTAGAGACCGGAAGACTCGCGCGCCAAGCCGACGGCGCGGTGCTGGCCACGTACGGCGAGACCACCGTGATCGCCACCGCAGTGGCGGCCAAGCAGCCGAAACCCGGCATCGACTTCCTGCCGCTCACCGTCAACTACACCGAGAAGTACTACGCGGCGGGCCGCATCCCCGGCGGCTATTTCAAGCGCGAACGCGGTCCGACCGAAAAGGACACGTTGACCTCGCGCCTGATCGACCGTCCGATCCGTCCGCTGTTCGCCGAGGGCTGGCGCTGCGACACGCAGGTGATCATCACCGTGCTGTCGCACGATCAAGAGAACGATCCCGACATCCTCGCCATGGTGGCGGCCTCGGCGGCGCTCACGCTGTCCGGCGCGCCGTTCATGGGCCCGATCGGCGGCGCGCGGGTCGGCTTTATCAACAACGAGTACGTGCTCAACCCGCAGCTCGACGAGATGACGGAATCGAGCCTCGATCTCGTGGTCGCCGGCACCAAGGACGCGGTGCTGATGGTGGAATCCGAGGCCAAGGAGCTGCCCGAGGAGATCATGCTCGGCGCCGTCATGTTCGGCCACCGGCATATGCAGCCGGTCATCGACATGATCATCCGTCTTGCCGAGAAGGCGGCGAAAGAGCCGCGCGACTTCGCGATGCCGGATACCAAGACGCTCGAAAAGGAAATGCTCGGCGTCGTCGAGAAGGATCTGCGCAAGGCCTACGCCATCCCGCGCAAGGCAGAACGCCAGGATGCCGTCGCCGCGGTCAAGAAGAAAGCCATGGAGCACTACTTCCCGGGCGGCGTCGACAACCCCGAGCGTCCGATGGCGCTGGTCGCCGGCGTGTTCAAGGAGCTCGAAGGCAAGATCGTGCGCTGGAACATTCTCGACACCAGCAAGCGCATCGACGGCCGCGACCTGTCCACCGTTCGTCCAATCGTCGCGGAGGCCGGCTTCCTTCCGCGCACCCACGGCTCGGCGCTGTTCACCCGCGGCGAGACGCAGGCGATCGTGGTCGCCACGCTCGGCACCGGCGAGGACGAGCAGTGGATCGACGCGCTGCAGGGGACCTACAAAGAAACCTTCATGCTGCATTACAACTTCCCGCCGTTCTCGGTGGGCGAGACCGGCCGCATGGGCGCTCCCGGCCGGCGCGAGATCGGCCATGGCAAGCTCGCCTGGCGCGCGATCCGGCCGATCCTGCCTTCGAAGGAGGATTTCCCCTACACCATCCGCGTGGTGTCGGAGATCACAGAGTCGAACGGCTCGTCGTCGATGGCGACCGTGTGCGGCACGTCGCTGGCGCTGATGGATGCCGGCGTGCCGCTCAAGCGGGCGACCGCCGGTATCGCCATGGGTCTGATCCTGGAGGACAAGCGCTTCGCGGTGCTCTCCGACATTCTCGGCGACGAGGACCATCTCGGCGACATGGACTTCAAGGTGGCCGGCACCGACCAGGGCATCACCGCGCTGCAGATGGACATCAAGATCGCCGGCATCACCGAAGAGATCATGAAGGTGGCGCTCAGCCAGGCGAAGGGCGGACGCCTGCACATCCTGGGTGAAATGGCCAAGGCCCTCACCGCGGCGCGCGCCGAGCTCGGCGAATACGCCCCGCGCATCGAGACGTTGAAGATCCCGACCGACAAGATCCGCGAAGTGATCGGCACCGGCGGCAAGGTGATCCGCGAAATCGTGGAAAAGACCGGCGCCAAGATCAACGTCGAGGACGACGGCACGATCAAGGTGGCCTCGGCCAACGCCGAGTCGATCAACGCCGCGATCAAGTGGATCAAGTCGATCGTGTCGGAGCCGGAAGTCGGCGTGATCTACGACGGCACCGTCGTCAAGGTCATGGACTTCGGCGCCTTCGTGAACTTCTTCGGCGCCAAGGACGGGCTGGTGCACATTTCCCAGCTGGCGCCGCGGCGGGTGAACAAGGTCAACGACGTGGTCAAGGAAGGCGACAAGGTGAAGGTGAAACTGCTCGGCGTCGACGAGCGCGGCAAGGTGCGCCTCTCGATGAAGGTCGTCGACCAGCAGACCGGCGAGGACCTGGAGGCCAAGCAGAAGGCCGAGCAGGCCGCCGAGCCGGGAGCGGCGGGCGCGGCGAGCTGACGCCGGCTTCATAGTCGAACAGCGAAGGGCGGCCAGAAGCCGCCCTTTTGCTTTTTCGTCAGCGCCTCAATTCTTTGCGCGCGGCCCGAGCAGGAGGAACGTGCGCGCGACGCCGATGCCCTTGATCTCGGTGTCGCCGCGCTCCTCGAACAGGAAGCGCTCGCCGGCTGCGGCGCGATATTCCTCGCTCACCTGGATGCGGCCGGGAATGCCGTGCGACTGCATGCGCGAGGCCATATTCACCGCATCGCCCCAGATATCATAGGAAATGCGCGTGTCGCCGATCACGCCGGCGATCACGCTGCCGTAGTGTATGCCCACGCGCAGCTCGAGCGTCCGGTCGCCGAGCGGCGCGCTGCGATGCTGGACCTTCAGCATTTCGAGCGCCAGGCGCCCGACCCCGATCACGCCGCCGACGCTGCCGCCGTGCAGGCCGCCGACCGCCATATAGGAATCGCCGATCGTCTTGATCTTGTCGACGCCGTAGGTCTCGCACATCAGGTCGAACGTGCGCACGAACCGGTCGAGATATTCGACGACCGTTTCCGGAGGCTCCTCGTGCGCGGCGGGCGTGAAACCGACGAGATCGGCGAACAGCACGCTCACATTCTCGAAGCGGTCGGCGATCCGCGTCTCGTTGCCGGAGCGCAGGCGCAGCGCCACCGCCTCGGGAAGCACGACCGATACCAGGGCCTCGGAGCGGGCGCGTTGCCGCTCCAGCTCGTCCTCGGCGCGCCGCAGCAGGAACAGCGCGTAGAACAGCACCCCGGCGTTGATGACGATGGCATTGAAGATGGATTGAATCGCCAGAAATTTGATCGCGCGCTCGTCTGCAACGAGCGCGATGCCTTGCAGCGGCACGAAGTTGACCACCGCCAACATCACGGCGCACGCCAGAAGCAGCGCTCCGATGGCAAGTCGCCAGTGCTCCAGGCCGAACACGAACCACACGATGGCGGAGAGCAAGAAATAGACCTGGGTCTGGGCTTGCAATCCGTAGAAGATCGACGACGCCGTTACGGACGCCAGGAACCAGATCGTGAGGACCGCCGCGCCCGCGATATCGCCAAATCGATGCAGGCGGTGAACCAGAAGGGGCAGGATCGCAATTGCGGCGTAGGTAACCTGCATGAGCAGCAAGTTTTCGGCGTCGTAGAAAAAATTGGCGGCAATTCGCGTGATGGCGTTCAGGGAACCGGCGAGCGCCGTGACATTGGTGATCCGCTGGCGCCGGACAATTTGCGGATCAGTCGATACGATGCCGGCCGAAACGATGCGCTCGAGCCAGCGCGGCAGCTCGAAGCCGCGCGGTCGCTCGAAGCGGATCAGATCACGCAAGCGGGTCACGATCGGTGCTCCCGTCGCTCGTCGCCGCCAGCCTGTTATTCCGCGGCCTTCGGGGCGGCGCCATTCCTGCCCTCGGCCTCGTCCTCGCCGTTCTTCAAGTCCTCGGGATTGGGCATGGAGATGACGTTGTATCCGGCGTCGACATAGACGATCTCGCCGGTCACCGCCGAGGAGAGGTCTGAGAGCAAGAAGAGCGCGGCGCCGCCGACATCCTCGATGGTGACGGGGCGGCGCAGCGGCGAATGGCGCTTCTGGTAATTGAACATGAAGCGCGCGTTGGCGATGCCGGCGCCCGCCAGCGTGCGCACCGGGCCCGCGGAGATGGCATTGACGCGAATGCCCTTGGGGCCGAAGTCGGCGGCCAGATACCGCACGCTCGCCTCCAGCGCGGCCTTGGCCACGCCCATCACGTTGTAGTTCGGCATGACGCGGGCCGAGCCGCCGAAGGTGAGCGTCAGGATGGCGCCGCCCGGCTTCATCAGGTTGCCGGCGCGCTTGGCGATCTCGGTGAAGGAGAAGCAGGAAACCAGCATGGTGCGGACGAAGTTCTCGCGCGAAGTATCGGCGTAGCGGCCCTTGAGCTCGTTCTTGTCGGAGAAGGCGATGGCGTGCACGACGAAGTCGAGCCCGCCCCAGGCGCGCTTGAGCTCGGCGAAAACGCGATCGACCGAGGCCGTGTCCTCCACGTCGCAGGGCAGGATGAGCTTGGCGCCGAGCGACTTCGGCGAGCGGCCGCACGCGCTTGCCGAGCGCCTCGCCCTGATAGGTGAAGGCGAGCTCGGCGCCCTGCGCGTGCACCGCCTGGGCGATGCCCCAGGCGATGGAATGGTCGTTGGCGACCCCCATGATGAGGCCGCGCTTGCCCGACAACAACGCCTGCACGGACCTGGTCATGCGTCGGCACGCTTCAGAACGATCGAGGCGTTGGTGCCGCCGAAGCCGAAACCGTTCGACAGAACGTATCCGAGCTTGGCGCCGTCGACGCGCTTGCGGACGATGGGCATGTCGGCGAAGGCGGGATCGATCTCGTCGATATTGGCGCTGGCGGAGATGAAGCCGTTCTGCATCATCAGGAGCGAATAGATCGCCTCGTGCACCCCGGTCGCGCCCTGGGAATGGCCGGTCAGCGATTTGGTCGCCGAAATCGGCGGACACTTGTCGCCGGAGCCGAACACCTCGCGGATCGCCTCGATCTCCTTGAGATCGCCGATCGGAGTGGAGGTGGCGTGCGGGTTGATGTAGTCGATCTTCGGGCCGATATCGGCGATCGCCATCCGCATGCAGCGCGCCGCGCCTTCGCCGGAAGGCTGCACCATGTCGTAGCCGTCGGAGGTGGCGCCATAGCCGGCGATTTCGCCATAGATGCGCGCGCCACGCGCCTTGGCATGCTCGAGCTCTTCCAGCACCACGACGCCGGCGCCGCCGGCGATGACGAAGCCGTCGCGGTCCTTGTCATAAGGCCGCGAGGCCACCGCAGGCCGGTCGTTGTAGCTCGACGACATGGCGCCCATGCCGTCGAACAGCACCGAGAGCGTCCAGTCGAGCTCCTCGCAGCCGCCGGCGAAGACGATGTCCTGCTTGCCCCACTGGATCAGCTCGTAGGCGTTGCCGATGCAGATATTGGTGGTCGCGCAGGCGGCGGAAATCGAATAGCTGACGCCCTTGATCTTGAACCAGGTGGCAAGCGTCGCCGACGCGGTCGACGACATCGCCTTGGGCACGGCGAACGGGCCGACGCGCTTGGGTCCCTTGCTGCGGGCGATGTCGGCGGCCTCGACGATGGTCCTGGTCGACGTGCCGCCCGAGCCCATGACGATGCCGGTTTTTTCGTTGGAGACTTCGCCGGGTTCGAGCCCGGAGTCGCGGATCGCCTGATCCATGGCGACGTGGTTCCAGGCCGCGCCGCCGCCGAGGAAGCGCATCGCGCGCCGGTCCACGATGCCGGCAGGATCGAGCGTCGGCGCGCCGTGCACCTGGCTGCGGAAGCCGAGCTTCACATAGTCCTCTGCCCGCACCACGCCGGAACGGCCTTCGTGCAGGCTGGCCAGGACCTCCTGCGTGTTGTTGCCGATGGACGAAACGATGCCCATCCCGGTGACGACCACTCGTCGCATGTCTGCCTCGTCGATTCGACCGGCCGGCCGAGCGGCGGCCGCTCCTTCAGGCTTTCGCCGCTTCCGGTTCCGGCTCGGCGCGGAACAGGCCGACCTTGAGGTCGAGCGCGCGGTAGATGGTCTCGCCGTCGGCGGAGAGCCAGCCGTCGGCGATCCCGAGCACGAGCTTGGAACGCATCACGCGCTTGATGTCGATGCCATAGACGACGTTCTTCACGGTCGGCAGCACCTGACCCGAGAGCCTGATCTCGCCGACGCCGAGCGCCCTGCCCCGGCCCGGTGCGCCGAGCCAGCCGAGGAAAAAGCCCACCATCTGCCAAAGCGCGTCGATGCCGAGGCAGCCGGGCATGACCGGATCGCCCTTGAAATGGCAGGAAAAGAACCACAGGTCCGGCCGCACCTTGAGCTCGGCCCGCATCAGGCCCTTGCCGTGCTGGCCGCCGGTCTCGGCGATCTCCGAAATGCGGTCGAACATCAGCATCGGCGGCAACGGCAACTGGGCATTGCCCGCGCCGAACAGCTCGCCGCGCCCGCAGGCCAGGAGGTCCTCGTATTCGTAGTTCGCGCGCCGCTCGCTCATTGCTGCTCTGGGTCGCCGGCTCCGTTTCCGACTGCAAATTTCCTAACACAGCAACCTGATACCCGAAAGGCGCAGGGGCCAGCGGAATCGCCCTCCATTCCGAGCAAAAAGCCTTGTTGGGCCGGGTGTTGCGCCTGGGGCACCGCCTCCCTATTATCCCGCCAACATGACAGACCCGATTGCCAACGAGATGCCGCGTCGGCCCGTGTTCGAGGACGACGATGCGGAGCTTCCGGTCGAGCGCCTGCAGACGCAGCCGCCGGCGGGACGGCGCACGGGCTGTCCGTTCCACGACGTGCGGCAGATGCTGCGCGAGGTGGGCCTGCGGCCGACGCGCCAGCGGCTCGCACTCGGCTGGCTGCTGTTCGCCAAGGGCGACCGGCACGTGACCGCGGAAATCCTGCACGAAGAGGCGCTGCGCGCGCGCTTCCCGGTGTCGCTGGCGACCGTCTACAATACGTTGAACCAGTTCACCGAGGTGCGGCTGCTGCGCGAGGTCGCGGTCGACGGGTCGAAGACCTATTTCGACACCAACAATTCCGACCATCATCACTTCTTCGTCGAGGGCGACAACAACCTGTTCGACATCCCGGGCGCCGAGCTTCTGGTCGACCGGCTGCCGAAGCCGCCCGCCGGCTTCGAGGTCGCGCGCGTCGACGTGGTCGTGCGCCTGCGACGCAAGGGCGAGTAGTTTCCGCTCATTCCCGCGCAAGCGGGAATCCAAGAACCGCAGATTCGGCAGTTTGCTGCATGGGTCCCCGCTTTCGCGGGGACGAGCGGAATATTTCTACTCCAGCTTCTCGTTGGGATAGACGCCCCAAAGCCGCTCCTGCTCGATGAAACCGTCGAAGCCGTCGCCGAAAATGCGGCACCAGCGGCCATTGCAGCCCCGCACCGTGCCGAGCACTCCCGGCTGCAGCTGCGCCGCGACCGGCGCCGCCAGATCCGCCCGTTCACGCAACGCGAAGGTTTGGCTCTTTTCCCAAGGCGAGATCAGCGCCGTGCGGCGGCCCGAGAGCATGGAGTGGAAGACCCAGCCCTCGGAGCCCTCGGCGTCGCGGATGCGCCGCCAGTTCTCGAATTCGGCGGTGATCTCGACGGGCAGTCCGGCGCGGGTGAAGACCCAGCTCACCTCATGCTCGCGCGAGGGCCCTTTGCGCACATTGACCTTGTCGACCTTGAGGCTGACGTAGCGCGGAACCTGCAGGCCGCTCGCGTTCCTCGCGGTCTGGCCGAAGGCGCCGGTCGGCGCCGCCGACAGCGCAAGCAGCAAGAGCATCGCCGAGGTTCTCAGCCAATCAATGTGCGTGCGATCTGGCATCGATCCGCCGTCCCCTCGCCGTTTGATTCCCTCGCCCCGCAGGAAGGCCGCCGGCCCCGGCCCGTGTCAAGAGCGCGCTCCGGGGTGCCGGTCTTGTTCGGGCAACCCCGTCTGCTAGAGAGAAAGCCAGTGCCCGGTTAACAGAAGGTCACCGAGGGACGATGCCGACCTCGAAGAAAAAGCCGCTCGTCGTGGTCACGCGGCGCCTGCCCGAGCGCGTCGAGACGCGCATGCGCGAGCTGTTCGATGCGCGCCTCAATGTCGACGACCGCGCGATGAGCCAGGCCGAGCTCGTGTTCGCGGCGAAATCCGCCGACGTGCTGGTGCCCACGATCACCGACCGCATCGACGCGTCCGTGCTCTCGCAGGCCGGCGAGAATCTCAGGCTGATCGCCAATTTCGGCAATGGCGTGGACCACATCGACGTCGCCACCGCGCTCACGCGCGGCATCACCGTGACCAATACGCCGGGCGTGCTCACCGAGGACGTCGCCGACATGACCATGGCGCTGATCCTGGCCGTGCCGCGCCGGCTCGCCGAGGGCGCCAACGTGCTCACCAGCGACAAGGAATGGGGCGGCTGGACGCCGACCTGGATGCTCGGACGGCGGCTGGGCGGAAAGCGGCTCGGCATCATCGGCATGGGCCGCATCGGCGCCGCGGTCGCCAAGCGCGCCAAGGCGTTCGGATTGCAGATCCACTATCACAACCGCCGGCGCGTGGCGCCCGAGATCGAGGAAGCGCTCGAGGCGACCTATTGGGAGAGCCTCGACCAGATGCTGGCGCGCATGGACATCGTCTCGATCAATTGCCCGCATACGCCGGCGACCTATCATCTGCTGTCGGCGCGCCGGCTGAAGTTGCTCAAGCCCGAGGCCTACGTGGTCAACACCGCGCGCGGCGAGGTGATCGACGAGAACGCGCTGGTGCGTATGGTGGAAGCCGGCGAACTCGGCGGCGCCGGGCTCGACGTCTTCGAGCACGAGCCGGCGGTGAGCCCCAAGCTCGTGAAGCTCGCGCGCCAGAACAAGGTCGTGCTGCTTGCCGCACATGGCTTCGTCCACGATCGAAGGACGCGTCGACATGGGCGAGAAGGTCATCGTCAACATCAAGACCTTCCTGGACGGGCATCGGCCGCCCGATCGCGTGCTACCGGCGACGCTCTAGGCCGCGCTCAACGTACGTGCGCGGAGAGATCGCGCATCGTCGGCTTCTTACCGGAAAGCGGATTGTTCTCGACCCAGTCGTAGCTCAGCGTCTCGAAGCGCATGGAGCGCGCGTCGATCATCAATAGTTTGCCGACGAGCCCCTCGCCGAAACCGACGATCACGCGGATGACCTCGAGCGCGGCGAGACTGCCGGCGACGCCGGCGAGCGCGCCCAGAATCCCGGCTTCGGAACAGGCCGGCACGGTGCCCGGCGGCGGCGGCTCGGGAAAGAGACAACGATAAGTCGGGTTCGGCTTGCCACCGGCGCCCGTCTCGTGGGCGCGGAGCGTGGTCAGCGTCGCATCGAAGACGCCGAGCGCCGCGGTCACCAGCGGGCGCTTGGCGAAGAAACAAGCGTCGGAAACGAGATAGCGGGTGGCGAAATTATCCGAGCCGTCGAGCACCACGTCATAGGCCGAGATCAGCGCGAGCGCGTTGCCCGCGTCGAGCCGCACCGCGTGCGGCTCGACCACCACGTGCGGATTGAGGCGGCGGATCGCCGCAGCGGCGCTTTCGGTCTTCGCGCGGCCGACGTCGGACGTCGCGTGGATCACCTGGCGCTGCAGATTGGAGAGCGCAACCTTGTCGTCGTCGACGACGCCGAGCGTGCCGACGCCGGCGGCGGCCAGATAAAGCAGCGCCGGCGAGCCGATGCCGCCCGCGCCGACCACGAGCACGCGCGCGGCTTTCAGCCGCTGCTGGCCCGGCCCGCCCACCTCGCGCAGCACGATGTGGCGGGCATAACGCTCGAGCTCTTCGGCGGAGAGAGACATCCCATTCACCTGCCCCACCTTAGACCAAGTCCCGGCCACGCAAGAAAGGCCGCGAAACGATTGCACCCCGGGCGGCGGACCGCTAGCAGGATGCGCCAAGCCGCGAGAGGTCCATGCCCGCGATCAAGGTCGCCATCCTGCCCGTCACGCCGTTCGCGCAGAATTGCTCGATCCTGGTCGCCGAGGCGACCGGGCGCGCGGCCATCGTGGACCCGGGCGGCGAGGCCGCGCGCATCCGAGGAGCCATCGACGGGTTGAAAGCGACGCCGGAGAAAATCTTTCTCACTCACGGCCATATCGACCATGCCGGGGGAGCCGCGGAGCTCGCCGAGGCGCTCTCGATCCCGATCGAAGGTCCGCACGAGGCGGATCGTTTCCTGCTCGATCGCCTGGCCGAGAGTGGCGCGCGATTCGGCATGCCCGATGCCCGCGCCGTCACGCCCGGCCGCTGGCTCAAGCACGGCGACACGATCGAATTCGGCGGGCTCACGCTCGACGTGCTGCAGGTGCCCGGCCACACGCCGGGGCACGTGGTGTTCGTGCACGCGCCCTCGAAACTCGCCCTGGTCGGCGATACGCTGTTTGCGGGCTCGGTGGGGCGGACCGACATGCCCTATGGCGATCACGCAGCAGCTGATCTCCGGGATCAAGACGAAGCTGCTGCCGCTCGGCGACGAATTCTCGATCCTGCCCGGCCACGGGCGGGCCTCCACCATCGGCCGGGAGCGGCAGAGCAATCCGTTCCTGCAGGACTGACGGACGGCGACCGATGACCAAAGCGATCCGCATCCACGCCAATGGCGGGCCCGAGGTGATGCGCTGGGAGGAAATCGAGCTTCCTCCGCCCGGCGCCGGCGAAGTGCGCATCCACCACAGCGCGATCGGGATCAATTATTCGGACGTGAACGTGCGCCGCGGCGGCTTCTATTTCGGGAAGCCGCAGGATTTCCCGATCATCCTCGGTAACGAGGCGGCCGGCGTCATCGAAAGCGTCGGCGCGGGCGTCGGCGGCTTCAAGCCGGGCGACCGGGTGGTCTATGCGGGGATGAAGGGCGAGTTCTTTCAGAACACCGGCGCCTACTGCGAAGCGCGCAATGTGCCCGCCGAGCGCCTCATCAAGCTCCCGGACGGCGTCTCCGACCGGCAGGCGGCGGCGCTGATGGTCAAGGGATTCACGGCATCCCTCATCGTCAACCGCATCTTCAAGCCCAAGCCCGGCGACACCATCCTGATCCACACGGCCGCGAGTGGCGTGGGTCTGATCCTCTGCCAATGGGCCAAGCATCTGGGCGCCACGGTCATCGGCACCGTGGGCTCGCCCGAGAAGGCGAAGGTCGCCGCCGCGCACGGCTGCGACCATACGATTCTCTACCGCGAGACGAATTTCGTCCCCGAAGTGAAGAAGCTCGCGCCGCAAGGCGTTTCGGCGGTGTTCGACGGCGTCGGCAAGGACACATTCGTGGCTTCGCTCGAATGCATCCGGCCGTTCGGGATGGCGGTGAACTACGGCAATGCCTCGGGCCATGTGCCGCCGCTCGATCTCCTGCTGCTCGCCAAGCGCTCACTGTCGGTGAGCCGGCCGGGCCTGAGCAGCTATATCCGCGACACCGAGACCATGCGCACGGCGGCGGTGGAGCTGTTCGAGCTGGTGATGCGGGGCGCGCTCAAGGTCGAGATCGGTCAAGCTTACGCATTGAAAGACGCGGCCAGTGCGCATCGCGACCTCGAAGCGCGGAAATCCACGGGATCGCTGCTGCTGCTGCCCTGAGGCCAGGCCGGCCTCAGACGTCCACGCTCGCCGAGAGCGCGTTCTTCTCGATGAAATTGCGCCGCGGCTCCACGTCGTCGCCCATCAGGTCGCCGAACAGGTTATTGGCCTCGTCGACTTCCTTGATCGTCACCTTCATCAGCGAGCGCGCGTTGACGTCGAGCGTGGTCTCCCAGAGCTGCTCCGGGTTCATCTCGCCCAGGCCCTTGTAGCGCTGGAGCGCGAGGCCCTTGCGGCCGGTGCCGGTGACCGCCTCGAACAGGCCGACCGGGCCGTAGACCGCCGTCTCCTCGCCCTTGCGCATGAGCTTGGCGGGCTTGGCGTAGATTTCCTGCAGGTGCACGGCCATGCCGTCGAGCTTGCGCGCGTCGGCCGAGCTCAAGAAGGCCTGATCGACCACGGCGACCTCGCGCACGCCGCGCACGGTGCGGGCGAACTTGAAGCCCTCCGCGTCGCTCGCGCCGCTCCAGCCGCGCTCGGTCTCGTCGGAGAGCGCATCGAGGCGCCGGGCCACGTAAGCGGCTGCCGGCTTCGGCTTTTTTCGGGTCGGGGAGGATGTCGGGCGAGAGCGCGCCGGCGATCGCGATCTGCTCGACCACCGAGCGGTCATAGCGCGGATGCAGGCCGCGCAGCACCGTGCGGGCGGTGCGCGCTTCTTCCAGGATCGAAGCCAGATCGCGGCCCGCGCGCTCGGAGCCGTTGGCGAGCTTGAGCACCGCCTCTTCGAGGCCGGCGGTCATCAGATAATCGTCGAGCGCGCGCTCGTCCTTGAGGTACTGCTCGGACTTGCCGCGGGTGACCTTGTAGAGCGGCGGCTGGGCGATGAAGAGGTGCCCGGCCTCGATCAGGCTCATCATCTGCCGGTAGAAGAAGGTGAGCAGCAGGGTGCGGATGTGCGAGCCGTCCACGTCGGCGTCGGTCATGATGATGATCTTGTGGTAGCGCAATTTCGAAAGATCGAAATCCTCGCGGATGCCGGTGCCGAGCGCGGTGATCAAGGTGCCGATCTCCTGCGAGCCGAGCATCTTGTCGACCCGCACGCGCTCGACGTTGAGGATCTTGCCGCGCAGCGGCAGCACCGCCTGGAACACGCGATCGCGCGCCTGCTTGGCCGAACCGCCGGCGGAATCGCCCTCGACGATGAACAGCTCGGACTTGGCGGGATCGCGCTCCTGGCAGTCGGCGAGCTTGCCGGGCAGCGAAGCGAAATCGAGCGCGCCCTTGCGGCGCGTCAGATCGCGGGCCTTGCGCGCGGCCTCGCGGGCGGCGGCGGCCTCCACGACCTTGGAGACGACCGACTTGGCCGCCGCAGGATGCTCCTCGAACCAGGCGGCAAGCGCATCATTGACCACCGCCTCGACCACCGGCCGCACTTCCGAGGAAACGAGCTTGTCCTTGGTTTGGCTCGAGAATTTCGGGTCGGGCACCTTGATCGACAGCACCGCGGTCAGGCCCTCGCGGCAGTCTTCGCCGGAGAGATCGACCTTTTCCTTCTTGGATAGGCCCGCCTTTTCGGCATAGCCGATCACTTGACGAGTGAAAGCGGCGGCGAAGCCGGTGTAGTGCGTGCCGCGGTCGCGCTGCGGGATGTTGTTGGTGAAGCAGAGCACGGTCTCGTGGTAGCTGTCGTTCCACGACAACGCCGCCTCGACGACGATCTTGTCGCGCTCGCCCTTGATCAGCAACGGATTGGGGATGAGCTGCTTCTTGTTGCGGTCGAGATAGCGCACGAACTCCTCGACGCCGCCGTCGTAGATCATCTCCTCGACGCGCGGCTCGGGACCGCGCAGGTCCTTCAGCGTCACCTTGACGCCGGAATTCAGGAACGCGAGCTCGCGCAGGCGGTGCTCGAGCGTCGCGAAATCGAATTCGGTCTTGGTGAAGACCTTGTGGCTCGGCCAGAAAATGACGCGGGTGCCGCGCTTGCCCTTGGCGTCGCCCACCATTTTCAGCGGCTTCTCTGCGTCGCCGTCGTGGAAGCGCATGAAATATTCTTTGTCGCCGCGCCAGATGGTGAGCTCGAGCTTGCTCGAGAGCGCGTTGACGACGGAGACGCCGACGCCGTGCAGGCCGCCGGAGACCTTGTAGGAATTCTGATCGAATTTTCCGCCAGCGTGCAGCCGCGTCATGATCACTTCGGCGGCGGAGACGCCCTCTTCCTTGTGGAGGTCGGTCGGAATGCCGCGGCCGTCGTCGATGACGGTCACGGAGCCGTCGGCATTGAGCGCGACGTCGACGAGCGTGGCGTAATCGGCGAGCGCTTCGTCGATGGCGTTGTCGACGACCTCGTAGACCATGTGATGCAGGCCCGAGCCGTCGTCGGTGTCGCCGATATACATGCCCGGCCGCTTGCGCACGGCGTCGAGGCCCTTGAGGACCTGAATCGACTCCGCGCCGTAGGCCTCAACGGGTTTCTTCGGCGCCGCTTTCGGCGTCTCTTTGGCGGTGTCCTTGCGGACCGGCTTGGCCATTGGATGGTCTCGAATCGCTTGGCTGATCGGGGCCGATTCTTAGCCCGGAAGAGCAATGTTTTGGGGGCTGATTTGAATAGTAATTCTACCGCATCCGGCCTTATTTCACGCGCTTCGTTTCGGATGCGAAACTGCTGCAAGGCATAGTCTGCAAAGGGCTTTTTCGCCTCCCCGAGCGGGCCCCTTCAGGCGGCCGGATCGATGCTCCCCGGCGTCACCAAAAAGCGCTCCGCGGAGCCGCCGAGTGACGAAAAAGCCTCCGCATCCACGCCGGTCATGAACACCTGCGCGCCGAGGAAGCCGAGCGCCTCGAACAGCGCCGCGCGCCGCTCCACGTCGAGAAAGGCGGCGACATCGTCGAGCAGCACCACGGGCGCCCATCCGTGCATGGCCGCCACCAGCCGCGCGTGCGAGAGCACGAGGCCCACGAGAAGCGCCTTGCGCTCGCCGGTGGAAGCGCGGGCAGCTTCGATTCCCTTGCCCGCATGCAGCACCAGGAGATCGGAAAGATGCGGGCCTTCGAGCGTGCGGCCGGCGGCGCGGTCGCGCGGTCGCGCTTCGCGCAGGTTTTCGCGATAGCGGTCCTCGATTTCGATCGCCGGCGCATCGCCGAGCGCCGCCTCGATCCAGCCGTCGAGGCCGATTTCGGCCGAGGGGAACAACGAGGTCGGATCGCGCGAGGCCGCGATCTCGGCGCGCAGCCGGCGTACGCATTCGGCGCGCGCGGCGGCAACCGCCACGGCCAGCTCGGCGACCTCGTGCTCGATCGCGTCCAGCCAGCGCGGATCGGGTGACGCTTCTTCCAAAAGACGATTCCTGGAACGCAACGCGCGCTCGAGCGCGGCGACGCGGCTGCCGTGCTCGGCGTCGATCGCCAGCACCAGCCGGTCGAGAAAACGCCGCCGCTCGGACGCGGGACCGAGAAAGAGCCCGTCCATCTCCGGCACCAGCCAGACGATGCGCAGATGATCGGCGAAGGCCGCGGCCGAGCCGACCGGCTCGCGGTCGATCCTGCAGCGGCGCAAGGGCTGCGCGCCCTCGGCCGGCGGCTCGATGCCGGTGCCGAGCGAGGCGGTGCCGAGCGCACCCTCGATTTCGGCCGCGACCGCCCAGGCACCGTCGCCCTCGCTCGATGCCACTTCCTCGAGCGTGGCGCGGCGCAGGCCGCGGCCGGGCGCGAGAAAGGAGATCGCTTCCAGGAGATTGGTCTTGCCCGCGCCGTTGGCGCCCAACAGCACGACGGGTCCGTCAGTGACATTCAACTCGGCGCGGCGATAGGAGCGGAAATTCTCGAGCCGCAGCCGCAAGATCCGCGCGCGATGCGCGGTGCGCAGATCGGCGGCGGGCTTCGGCGAAGCGCGGCTCACACCCGCATCGGCATCAGCACATAGAGCGCGCCGGCCGACTCCTTGTCGCGCAAGAGCGTGGGCGAGCCGGGATCGGCGAGCTTGAGTTCGGCCTTCTCGCCCTCGAGTTGCTGCGTGATGTCGAGCAGATAGCGGCTGTTGAAGCCGATATCGAGGGCCTCGGAGCTGTATTCGACCTCGAGTTCCTCGGTGGCGCTGCCCGAATCCGGATTGGTGACCGAGAGCGTGAGCTTGCCGTCGCTGAGCGAGAGCTTCACCGCGCGCCCGCGCTCGCTCGACACGGTCGAGACCCGGTCCACGGCGGCGGCGAATTCGCTCTTTTCGACCACCAGCGTCTTGTCGTTGCCGACCGGGATGACGCGCGCGTAGTCGGGGAAGGTGCCGTCGATCAGCTTGGAGGTCAGCACCGTCTTGCCGAGCGTGAAACGAATTTTGGTGGGTGACAGCTCGATCTCGATCTCGTCGCCGGCGTCCTCGAGCAACCGCTGCACTTCGGCGACGGTCTTGCGCGGCACGATCACGCCGGGCATGCCGGTTGCGCCCTTGGGCGCGGCGATCTCGACCTGGGCCAGACGATGGCCGTCGGTGGCGACCGCCCTGAGCTTGGCGCCCTTCTCGTCGACCGCGTGGAGATAAATCCCGTTCAGGTAATAGCGCGTCTCTTCGGTCGAGATCGCGAACTGGGTCTTCTCCACCAGGCGCTTGAAGTCCTTGGCCGCGAGCTTGAAGCGGTGCGGCAGCTCGCCGGCGGCGAGATCCGGGAAATCGCTCTCCGGCAAAGTCTGCAGCGTGAAGCGCGAACGGCCGGCGCGCACCAGCAAGGTGGCGCGGTCGCCGGCGGCTTCCAGCTGTACCTGGGCGCCTTCGGCGAGCTTGCGCACGATGTCGTAGAGCATGTGGGCGGGAACGGTGGTGGCGCCGGCCTGCTTCACCTCGGCGGGCACGTTCTCGATGATTTCGAGGTCGAGGTCGGTCGCTTTCAGCTCAAGGCCGCCCTTGCCGGCGCGGATCAGGACGTTGGCCAGAATGGGAATCGTGTTCCTGCGCTCCACCACGCGGTGGACATGGGCAAGCGCCTTGACGAGCTCGGAGCGCTCCAGTGTGACCTTCATGACGGGACGATCCGGTTGGAAACCTTGATCTTGCGATCCGCGCCTTGCGCGCGCACCGGACCACCGACTTTGGCCTCTCGGCCCGCTTTAGGCAAGAACTCACTCCTGCAGGAGACGTTTCAAAACCTCGATCTCGTCGGCCAGCACCTTGTCGCCCTGCACCAGTCCCTCGATCTTGCGCACGGCATGCAGGACCGTGGTGTGGTCGCGGCCGCCGAAACGGCGGCCGATTTCCGGCAGCGAGCGCAAGGTGAGGGTCTTGGCCAGATACATGGCGATCTGGCGGGGCCGCACCACATTGGCGGTGCGGCGGGCGGACAGAAGATCGGCGCGCGAGACGCCATAGTGCTTGGAAACAATGCGCAAAATGTCCTCGACCCGGATGCGGCGGGGGTCGGCGGGCCGCACCAGGTCGCGGATCACGTCGTCGGCCATTTCGATCGTCACCGGCCGGCCGCTGAGCTGATTGTGGGCCAGGAGGCGGTTCACGGCGCCGTCGAGATCGCGGCCGTTCTGGGTGACCTGGCGGGCCACGTGGATGATCACCGCGGCCGGCACGTCGAAGTTCGGATGCTCCGCCTTGAGCGCCGCTAGACGGGCTTCGAGAATACGCAGCCGCAGCTCTTCTTCGAGCGGCCCGATCTCGACCACCAGCCCGCCGGCGAGCCGCGAGCGCACGCGCTCCTCGAGGCTTTCGAGCTCGGCCGGCGCCCGGTCGGCGGCGACGACCACCTGCCGGCCGGCGTCCACCAGAGCATTCAATGTGTGGCAGAATTCCTGTTGCACCGTGCGGCCCTGCAGGAACTGCAGGTCGTCGATGATGAGGATCTCGATGCCGCGGATCGCTTCCTTGTAGGCGATGGCCGACTGGTTCTTGAGCGCGGACACGAAGCTGTACATGAACTTTTCGGCGGTCAGGTATTGCGCGCGGCGGCCGCGGCCCTCGGCGATCCAGGCCATGGCCTGCAGCAGGTGCGTCTTGCCGAGCCCGACGGCGGCGTGGACATAGAGCGGGTTGAAGCGCGGCTGCGCCGAGACGATGGCCTCGGCGACCTGCCGGGCCGCGGCATGCGCCAGCGCGTTCGAACGGCCGACCAGGAAGCTCGCGAAGGTGAGTCTCGGATCGAGCGGCGAGCCCGCTTGGCCGTCGCCGCGCTGGGCGCTGGCTTGCGCCGCGCGGGCGGCGGCCTGGCGGGCGGCAGCCAGCGCGGGCGGAACGGCGCTTGCGGGCTTGGCCTCGTGGTTGGCGCTGCCGGTGATCGCCGAGCGCATGACGAGATCTATCTTTTTGATCTCGGCGAGCTCCTCGCGCCACAGCACGAGCAGGCGATCGGCATAGTGCGACTGGATCCAGTTCTTGAGGAATCGCGTCGGCACCGACAGGCGCACCAGGTCGGGCGCAATCGAGTCGAGTTCCATGCGGGTGAACCAGCTCGAATAGACGTCCTCGCCGACCTCGGCGCGCAGACGGCGGCGGACGCGGTCCCAGCGACCTGCGTCGTTTTCGCTGCCGGGCTCTCTCGGATCGCGTGGCGTCATTGCGAGAAGGTCCTGCTTCGGCAAAAGGCTTGTGTTGGTCCGGATACGAACGAAACAGCGACGTGCGCCCGGGGTTGCGCCGCGATACGCGTCGGCGTTACCCGAAACCGGCGTTTACAAAAGCGTGGAGGTCAGAGAACCAGCACGCGGGGCCGCTTCGACGGCGGTCCCACGGCCAAGCCACATCGAAAATGAATAGCGAAGAGTGCCGTCGCACTCGCGGCCCTGCAGGCGTAATCCCGCACCCGTCGCGAACGCCAATCCGCAGCACGCAACGCGCGCGCGGAATTCGTTTCCCGTCCATAATTCATCGCCGCCCCATTCCGCCGCCCGTTTCCGGACGGCTGTTTTCGTTCTTGTCGTACCGATACCCCGGCCAGAAAGACGCCTCGACCGATCGGCGAACGACACTAGCCCCGGTCGTACGCAACGAACGCTACGATGCCGGCCGCGACACCCGAACCCGACGCGCCGGCGATCCACACAAAGACGTACATTTTTTATCCGCTCCAACTCATCAACGATGAGCGACCCACACGGAGCGACTGCCGCAACGCCCTCGAGCAAGCGCCCGAGATCGTCAAAACGATAGGCATAGTCACCGGAAGGGCGCAATGGGAATCTAGGCGAGAAGCCTTGCGGCAGAGCGCTTCGGAGACCATTCGAGACGGCGAGCGGCGGCCGCTGCATCGATCAAGGCTCTGAGCGCATTTGCAGAATCCAAACGCGCCGAGCAAGCGATGCAAAAAACGCGCAGTCGATCAAAATCTTTTTCAATACGCCGCCGGACGCGCGCCGCCTTCACAAGTGCGCCCTTGCGTACCGCGCTTTACGCGCAAGCTTCTGTTGACTCTTGAAATTTCTTGTCCAGCAACGGATTTTTTCGGCCGCGAACGCCCCTGCGCGCGAAGCGCGCAACGAAGCGGGCCGCCTCAGACGTTCGATGCTTCCCGACGGACCGGGATGAACGGAGCGCAAACGCGAAAAATCCGGCCCAGGGCCGGATTTTTACTCAAGAATGCAGCGAGATAGCGCTTGGCGTCAGCCGCCGAGCTTTTTCACGCGCTGGCTGAGGCGGGAGACCTTCCGCGAGGCAGCGTTGCGATGAATGATGCCGCTCTGCGCCGCACGCATGATCTGCGGCTCGGCGGCAGTCAGCGCCTCACGGGCTTTCTTGGCGTCGCCGGCGGTGATGGCTTCCTCCACCTTGCGAACATGGGAACGCATGTGGGCGCGGCGCGCCATGTTGATCTGGGTGCGGTGCGTGATTTTGCGCGCCGCTTTCCTTGCTGAAGAAGTATTCGCCATTCCGTTTCCTGTATCCGCGCGGCGGGACGCTTACACTCCCCCGCAACAACCTGCTTGCTCATGAGAGAACGCGGCGACCGCACAGCCGTCGCGATTGGGGCGGACCATAGTGGCGCGCCCGGAGCCCGTCAACGGCGCCAAATGGCCTCAGCGGTGCTTGAAATCGGGCTTCCGCTTCTCGACGAAGGCGCTCATTCCCTCCCGCTGGTCGGCCACCGCGAACATGGAGTGGAACAGGCGCCGCTCGAAGCGGATGCCCTCGGCGAGCGGCGTCTCGAACGCCCGGTTCACGCTCTCCTTGGCCATCATCACGATCGGCAGCGACATGGCGGCGATGGTCTCGGCCACCTTCAGTGCCTCCTCCATGAGCTTGGCCGCCGGCACGATGCGGGCCACCAGACCCGCGCGCTCGGCTTCTTCGACGCCCATCATGCGCCCGGTGAGCACGAGATCCATGGCCTTGGTCTTGCCGACCGCGCGCGGCAGCCGCTGGGTGCCGCCGATCCCGGGCATGACGCCGAGCTTGATCTCGGGCTGGCCGAACTGGGCATTGTCGGCGGCGATCACGATGTCGCACATCATGGAGAGCTCGCAGCCGCCGCCGAGCGCGTAGCCTGCCACGGCTGCGACGATCGGCTTCCGGATGCGCGCGATGCGGTCGGCCGGGGTGAAGACGTCGCCGAGATAGGATTCGGGATAGCTCGAGGTTCTGCATCTCCTTGATGTCGGCGCCGGCGGCAAACGCCTTGTCCGAGCCGGTGAGCACGATGCAGCCGATGGCGGGATCGGCGTCGAAGGCCTCGAGCGCCGCGATCAGCTCGGACAGCAGCGCCTGGTTCAGCGCATTCAGCGCCTTGGGGCGATTGAGCGTGACCAGGCCGACCCGGCCGCGGGTTTCGACCAGGATAGTCTCGTAGGCCATGGGAACCTCCTGCAGGCGAGTGATTGCGGACCAGTAGAATACGCTTTGGCCGCGCGCTCAATGCTGGCAGACCGGACAATAGAAGGTGGAGCGGCCGGTCTGCACGATGCGGCGGATTTTCCCCTTGCAGCGCGGCGTCGGGCACGGCGCGCCTTCGCGGTCATAGACCCGGAACTTGTGCTGGAAGTCGCCGAGCTCGCCGTCGGCCTTGACGTAGTTGCGCAGACTCGAGCCCCCGGCCTTGATGGCGTCGCCCAGAACCTGCCGGATCGCCTTGACCAGGCTCGTCGCCGCCTCGGTCGGCTGCCCGCGGCTCGAGAGAACCGCGGCCATGCGCTTGGGCGACAGATGCGCGCGATAGCAGCGCCTCGCAGACGTAAATATTACCGAGCCCGGCCACCACGCGCTGATCGGAGAGCGCGGCCTTGAGGCTGGTCTTCTTGCCATCGCAGGCTTCAGCCAGCACGGCGGCGGTGAAGGCCGCGTCCAACGGCTCAGGCCCGAGCGCGCGGAAGAGCTTGTCCCCAGCGAGCTTGTCGCCCCGCACCAGCAGCATCGCGCCGAAGCGGCGCGGATCGTTGAAGGTGACGGTGGCGCCCGAAGACATATGGAACACCACGTGATCGTGCGCGCCGGCCTTGCCGCGCTCGTGGTGAAATTCGCCGGGCGTCTTCTCGCCCGCGTCGTGCGCGATCCGGAACGAGCCGGACATGCCGAGATGCATCACCAGCACCTCGCCGTCGTCGAGCGCGGCCAGCAGATACTTGGCCCGGCGGCCGAGGCGCGTCGACGCGCCGGCCGGTGAGACGCCGCGCGAAGTCCTTGGGCAGCGGCCAGCGCAGGTCCTTGCGCCGCGCCTCTACGCTCAAGAATTTCGCGCCTTCCATGACGGGCGCAAGGCCGCGGCGCACGGTTTCGACTTCGGGAAGCTCGGGCACGTTTACCTTCCCCGGCGACAAGGGCGACGGTGATAGCCTCTCGCCGGACCCCGCGCTATGGTCCGGCCGCGTTCGAGGCAATGATGTCCGACACCACCCATTTCGGCTTCCGCGACGTGCCGCTCGCCGACAAGCAGCGGCGCGTGGACGAGGTCTTTCACAAGGTCGCGCGACGCTACGACCTGATGAACGACCTGATGTCCGGCGGCCTGCACCGGGCCTGGAAGGACGCGCTGGTCACCGCGCTCGGGCCCACGAAAAGCGCGCGGCGCCTATGAGCTGCTCGATGTCGCGGGCGGCACCGGCGACATCGCCTTCCGCGCCGTCGCCGCCGGCGGGCCGAACGCGCGGGCGATCGTCGCCGACATCAATGGCGACATGCTGGCGGTCGGCCGCGCGCGCGCCAAGGAGCGCAAGCTTTCCGGCAGCATTGAGTTCATCGAAGCCAATGCGGAGGCACTCCCCTTCACGGACAAGCGCTTCGACGCGGTGACCATCGCCTTCGGCATCCGGAACGTGCCGCGGATCGAGGCGGCGCTGGCCGAGATGTTCCGGGTGCTCAAGCCGGGCGGGCGGTTCCTGTGCCTGGAATTCTCCAAGGTCGACGTGCCGGGGTTAGATGCGCTCTACGAGGCTTATTCTTTCCGGGTAATCCCCGAAATCGGCCGCGTGGTGGCCGGCGACGCGGAGTCCTATCGCTATCTCGTGGAATCGATCCGCCGTTTCCCCGACCGCGAGGCTTTCGCCGCCATGATGCGCAAGGCCGGCTTCGGACGTGTGACTGCCACGCCGATGAGCGGCGGCATCGTCGCGCTCCATTCCGGCTGGCGGCTCTGAGGACCCCGTGATCGCCGCGATCGTGCATTTTACGCGCCTTGCCCGCGCCGGTCTCGTGCTCGCGCGCGAGGGCGTGTTGGCGCTGGTGGACCCGACGCCGCTTCCGGCGGGCGCACGGTTCGCCCTCAAGCTCGCGCGGCTTCTGGAGCGGCGCGACGCCGGTCCCGGCTCGGCGCGGCTGGCGGCCGCACTCACCAAGCTCGGGCCCTCCTACGTGAAGCTCGGCCAGTTCCTGGCGACGCGGCCCGATGTCGTCGGCAAGGCGATCGCGCGCGATCTCGAGACGCTGCAGGACAAGATGGCGCCCTTCCCGCAGGCGGAAGCCGACGCCGCCGTGGCCGAAGCGCTCGGCAAGCCGGTGGCGGAACTCTTCCTCAAATTCGGGCCGCCGGTGGCCGCCGCTTCCATCGCACAGGTGCACCGCGCGGAAGTGAGCGGCCCCGAGGGCGCGCATCCGGTCGCGGTCAAGGTATTACGGCCGCAGATCGAGCAGCGCTTCCAGCGCGATCTCGACACCTTCTTCTTCGCCGCCAAGCTCGGCGAGCGGCGCTCGGTCGAGGCGCGGCGGCTGCGGCTCTTGGCGGTCGTGGAAACCATGGCGCGCTCGGTCTCGATCGAAATGGATCTGCGGCTCGAGGCCGCCGCACTTGTGGAGCTCGCCGAGAACACCAGCAGCGACCCGGATTTCCGCGTGCCGAGCGTGGACTGGGAGCGCACCGCGCGGCGGGTGCTGACGACCGAATGGATCGACGGCATTCCGATCGCGGACCGCGACGCGCTCGTGCGCGCCGGCCACGACCCGGTGCGGCTCGGGCGCGTGCTGATCCAATCCTTCCTGCGCCAGGCGCTGCGCGACGGCTTCTTCCACGCCGACCTGCATCCGGGAAATCTGTTCGTCGATCGCGAAGGCCGGCTTGGTGGCGGTCGATTGCGGGATCATGGGGCGGCTCGGGCCGAAGGAGCGCAAGTTCCTGGCCGAGATCCTGTTCGGCTTCATCACGCGCGACTGGCACCGCACGGCCGAGGTGCATTTCGAGGCCGGCTACGTGCCGGCGCACCATTCGATCGAGGACTTCGCGCAGGCGATCCGCGCCATCGGCGAGCCGATTCACGACCGGCCGCGCCGACGAGATTTCCATGGCGAAGTTGCTCACCCTCCTGTTCGAGGTGACGGGGCTGTTCGACATGCGCACGCGGCCCGAACTGTTGCTGCTGCAGAAGACCATGGTGGTGGTCGAAGGGGTCGCGCGGAAGCTCGATCCCAAGCTCGATATCTGGACGACCTCCGAGCCCGTGGTGCGCGAATGGATCGAGCGGCATCTGGGACCGGTCGGACGCATCGAGGAGGCCGCCGTCGAGCTCGGCGGCATCGGCCGGATGATCGGCACGGCGCCGGCGCTGCTGTCGCGCGCGGCGGCGACGCTCGAGCGCTTCGACGAGCAGACGCGCGAGGGCCTGGTGCTGGCGCCCGAAACCGTCGCGGCCATGGGCCGCTCCGAGGCCAGGCACTGGCGCTGGACCACGCTGGCGCTCTGGGTGATCGCGGGCCTGATCGCGATCTGGCTGTTCCGTTAAGCAAGAAAAGCGTTTCGGCGGCTCGCGGGCGTCCGGCTATTTGCGCACGAGCCCGTAAATGGGATAATTGTACAGGGAAGTTATGAGTTTTAGCGGGCCCCGCCTGCGAGGCCCAGATCCGGCTCCCACCATGTCTCTCCAGAGCAAGCGTATCCTGCTCGTGATCGGCGGCGGCATCGCCGCCTACAAGAGCCTCGACCTCATCCGCCGGCTGCAGGGAGCGCGGCGCGCGCGTGCGCGTCGTCATGACCCGCGCGGCGCAGGAATTCATCACGCCGCTTTCGGTCGGCGCCATCGCGGGCGAGCGCCGTTCACCGATCTGTTCGATCAGACGAGCGAGCTCGACGTCGGACATATTCGCGCTGGCGCGCGAGACCGATCTCGTGGTGGTGGCGCCGGCGACCGCCGACCGCATGGCCAAGATGGCGCACGGCATCGCCGACGATCTCGCCGCCGCGGTGCTGCTCGCCACCGACAAGAAGATGCTGCTGGCGCCCGCGATGAACCCGCAAATGTGGGCGCATCCGGCGACGCGGCGCAATCATGCGCCGCTCATCGCCGACGGCCGACTGTTCGTCGGACCCGAACAAGGGCGAGATGGCCGAGAGCGGCGAGGCCGGCATCGGCCGCATGGCGGAGCCCTTGGAGATCGTCGCCGCGATCGAGGACATTTTCTCGCTGGAGCCGGAGCGGATCGCGCTCAAGGGCCGCCGGATGCTCGTCACCTCCGGCCCCACGCGCGAGCCGATCGATCCGGTGCGCTTCATCTCCAACCGCTCCTCGGGCCGCCAGGGCCACGCCATCGCGCATGCGGCGGCGCGGGCCGGCGCCGACGTGCTGCTGGTGTCCGGTCCCGTCGAAATTCCCGATCCCGAGGGCGTGAAGACCGTGCACGTCGAGACCGCGCGCGAGATGCTGGAAGCCGCGGAAGCCGCGCTGCCGGCCGACGCCGCCGTGTGCGTCGCCGCGGTCGCCGACTGGCGGGTCGAGGCGCGCGCGCAACGAGAAGCTGAAGAAGACCGGCGACGCGCCGCCGGCGCTCTCGCTCGTCGAGAACCCCGACGTGCTGGCGCGCATTTCCCATCATGCGCTGCGGCCCAAGCTCGTGGTCGGCTTCGCCGCCGAGACCGAAAAGCTCATCGAGCATGCGCGGGCGAAGCTGAAGAAGAAGGGCTGCGACTGGATCGTCGCCAACGACGTCTCCGACCGCTCCGGCGTGCTGGGCGGCGAGGCCAACCAGATCCATCTGGTGACCGAAAAGGGCGTCGAATCCTGGCCGCTGCAGACCAAGGAAGCGGTCGCCGGCGCGCTGGTGAAGCGGATCGCCGAGGCGCTGCGCCGCGGGGCCAATGCATGATCTCGGTTCCGTTCACGCAGACTTCCGCACGGCGCCGATCTGCCGGCGCCCGCCTATGCGAGCGAGGGCGCGGCGGGCCTCGATCTGTGCGCCGCCGTTCCCGCCGATCATCCGATGAAGCTCGTGCCCGGGCGCCTGGGCCGCGATCCCGACCGGGATCGTGCTGGCGATTCCGGCCGGCTTCGAGGGCCAGATCCGGCCGCGCTCGGGGCTCGCGCTCGGCAACGCGTCACCGTGCTGAACGCGCCCGGCACCATCGACAGCGACTATCGCGGCGAGGTGCGCGTGCTGCTTGATCAATCACGGAGCAAGGAGCCCTTCATCGTCACGCGCGGCATGCGCATCGCGCAGATCGTGTTCGCGCCGGTGATCCGCGCGACGCTCGCGAGCGCGCCGAGCTGCTCGATGCGACCGCGCGCGGCGAGGGCGGCTTCGGCTCGACCGGCCTCGGCAAGACGGGAACCGGCTGAGCATGGCGCGGCTGTCGGAAAAGAGTCTGCTTGCGGTCGCCGCCGTCATCGACGTCGCGATCCACGCGCGCGGCCAGCCGGTGGCGGCCAAGGCGCTCGCCGAGCGGCACAGTTGCCGCCGCGCCATCTCGAGCCGGTGCTGCAGGCGCTGGTGCACGCGGGCATCCTGAAGGGCGTGCGCGGCCCGCGCGGCGGCTATCGAGCTGGCGCGCGAGCGGCGCCGCATTTCCGTGGCCGAGATCGTGCGCGTCGCCGAAGCGACCGCCGCCGCCGAAGCGAGCCCGGCGCCGGCGCTGGTCGGCCGGGTCGTGGGCCCGGCCATCGCCGCATGCGGAGAAAGCGTTCGAGAACGCGCTTACCGGCGTCAGCATCGAAAGCCTTTGCCAGGAGGCCGAGAAGCTCGGGCTTGCCGATGCGGAGGCCTCCGCCGATTTCAACATCTAGGATCGGTTGTTTTTTACAAAGTCGACATTTAGCCCGTGGATATGCTAGGGCCTCGCCCTGACCCTTCAACCGAAGCCGAGCAAGCTTAGGAATTCCAATGGCCGAACCGCTCCGCAAGCCCAAGAAAGAAGCACCCCTGCCCGCGAGCCGGGCCGCGGCCGCATCTTCAATTCGATCACCGAGACCATCGGCGACACGCCGCTCGTGCGCCTGAACCGGCTGCCGCAGATGCGCGGGCGTCAAGGCCAATATCCTGGCCAAGCTCGAATTCTTCAATCCGATCGGCAGCGTCAAGGACCGCATCGGCGTCTCGATGATCGACGCCATGGAGGCAGCGGGCGCGATCAACGCCGACACCGTGCTGGTCGAGCCGACCTCGGGCAATACCGGGATCGCGCTCGCCTTCGTCGCCGCCGCGCGCGGCTATCGGCTGATCCTGGTGATGCCGGAAACGATGTCGATCGAGCGGCGCAAGATGCTGGCGCTGCTTGGGCGCCGAGCTCGTGCTCACCGAAGGCCGCCAAGGGCATGAAGGGCGCGATCGCCAAGGCCGAGGAACTGCTGCGCGACAATCGCCGAATGCCGTCATGCCGCAGCAATTCAAGAACCCGGCCAATCCCGAAATCCACCGCCGCACCACCGCGGAGGAAATCTGGAACGACACCGGCGGCGCGATCGACGTGTTCGTCGCCGGCGTCGGCACCGGCGGCACCATCACCGGCGTCGGCCAGGTGCTGAAGCCGCGCAAGCCCTCGCTGCGCATCGTCGCGGTCGAGCCCGAGGACAGCCCGGTGCTGTCCGGCGGCCAGGCGGGCCCGCACAAGATCCAGGGCATCGGCGCCGGCTTCGTGCCCGAAGTGCTCGACCGCTCGGTGATCGACGAGGTGGTCACGGTCGGCAACCAGACCGCCTTCGAGACCGCCCGCGCGGTCGCGCGCTACGAGGGCATCCCGGTCGGCATTTCGTCGGGCGCGGCGATCGCCGCCGCGCTTCGAGGTCGGCAGCCGGCCCGAATATGCGGGCAAGAACGTGGTCGTCATCGTTCCGTCCTTTGCCGAGCGCTATCTCTCGACCGCCCTGTTCGAGGGGCTCTGAGGCGCCGCCCCCTCTTCTGCCGCGACTCCGCACGCCCTAGAGTGGCCCGATTCGCTGACTTTCGGGGCGGCGAGCGGGTGCGGGGAATGTCGGAACAGACAGAAAATCGCGCTCTACATGGCGCGCGGCGCCGCATCGGTGCCGCGTTGCTGCCCGCGTCATTCGCCATCTCCCTTCCCTCCCAAGCTCTCGCCCAAGCCCTGGCTCAAGCTTCGCCGGCGGCGGGCGCTTCTTACCTGCATGCACTCGCAAGCCTCGAGCGCCACGAGATCGCCTCGCTCGCGCTCACGCTCGGCGTGCTCGTCTTCGCCGTGGTCGTTTCGATCGCCTATCTGCGTGCTCGCATGCGCGCGGCCGGCGCGCTCGATCAGGCGCAGGGCGAGATCGCACGCCTGAAGGACGATCTCGATCGGGCCAATGCGATCCTGTTGAGCGAGCCGCAGGTGATCGTGGCCTGGCGCGAAACGTCGGCCGAGCCGCTCATCCTCGGCGACGCGGCCGGGCTGACGGGTCAGCCGGCGGCGCGCCGCTTGCTCGCGTTCGGCACCTGGCTCGAGCCCGAGGTGGCGCGCGAAATGGAAGCGGCGCTCGATTTGCTCCGGCGCCGCGGCGAAGCTTTCAGCCGCGCTGTGCGCACGCGCGACGCCCGCCATGTCGAGATCGAAGGCAGGCCGATCGCGGGCGCGGCGGTGTTGCGGCTGCGTGAGCTTACCGGCGCGCGCCTCGATCACGCGACGCTTGCGGAGTCGTTCGGCCGGCTCGAGGCCGAGGTGCAGGAAATGCGCGCGCTGCTCTCGGCGGTGCCGGCGCCGATCTGGATCCGCGATAGCAAGGGCCGTCTGGTCTTCGCCAACCGCGCCTATGCGCTGGCTGTCGAAGCGCGCGACGCCGATGACGCGATCGCGCGCGGGCTCGAGCTGCTCGACCGCGGCGCGCGCGAGGAAGCGCTGCGCGCGCGCGCCGAAGGACGGACCTTCGCCAAGCGGCTGCCCGCGGTGGTCGCGGGACAGCGGCGCATGCTCGACGTCGTCGAGGTCTCGGGCACGCGCGGCGCCGCCGGCGTCGGCATCGACGCGACCGAGGCCGAGACCATCCGCGCGGAGCTCACCCGCGTCGTCGCCGCGCACCGGCGCACGCTCGACCAGCTGGCGACCGCGGTCGCGATCTTCGGCGCCGACGAGCGACTGGTATTCTACAACACCGCCTATCGCGCGCTGTTTCAGCTCGATCCTGCATTCCTCGACGAACGGCCGACCGATTCGACGATCCTCGACCGGCTGCAGGACCGAGCGCCGGCTGCCGGAGCAGGCCGACTACCGCGCCTGGAAGACGCAGTTGCTGGAAGCCTATCGGGCCGTCGAACCCAAGGAGCACCGCTGGTATCTGCCGGGCGGCCGCACCTTGCGCGTGGTCACCAACCCCAACCCGGAGCACGGCGTCACCTATCTGTTCGACGACATCACCGAGCGCATCGAGCTGGAGAGCCGCTTCAATGCGCTGAACCGCACGCAAAGCGAAACGCTCGAGGCGCTGACCGAGGCGGTCGCCGTGTTCGGCACCGACGGCACGGCTGAAGCTGCACAATCCGGTGTTCGCCCAGATGTGGAAGCTCTCGCCGCAATCGCTGGCGACGCGGCCGCATATCGATACCGTCGCCGACTGGGCCCGCACGCTGCTGGGCCGCAGGCTGGGCGGCGAGGAAGCGCTCGGCGCCATCAAGCTCGCGGTCACGGCGCTCGAGCGTCGCACGCCGGTCGAGCGGCGGCTCGAGCGGGTCGACGGCAGCGTGCTCGATTGCGCGGCCTTGCCGCTGCCCGACGGCGACACGCTGGTGACGTTCCGCGACGTCTCCGACAGCGTGAACGTGGAGCGCGCGCTGGTCGAGCGCAACGAGGCGCTGGTCGCGGCCGATGCGCTGAAGAGCGCATTCGTGCATCACGTGTCCTACGAGCTGCGCTCGCCGCTGACCACGATCATCGGCTTCGCGCAGCTGCTGGACGATCCGGTGATCGGGCCGCTCAATACCAAGCAGCGCGAATATGTGGGTCACATCACCGAATCGAGCGCGGCGCTGCTTGCCATCATCAACGACATTCTGGATCTTGCCACCATCGACGCCGGCGCGATGCAGCTCGAGCTTTCCGACGTCGACGTGCGCGAAACGGTGCAGGCCGCGGCCGAAGGCATCCGCGATCGTCTGGCCGAGCAGAACCTGAAGCTCGATATCCGGGTGCGGCCCGATATCGGCGCGCTGCGCGCCGACGCCAAGCGCGTGCGGCAGATCCTGTTCAATCTGCTTTCCAACGCCGTCGGTTTTTCTCCGCGCGGCGAGACGATCACGCTTTCGGCCGAGCGGCGCGACGGCGCGGTCATCTTCCGCGTCGCCGACAAGGGGCCGGGCGTGCCGCCGGAGCTCAAGGAGCGCGTGTTCGGCCGCTTCGAGACCTATGCGCGCGGCTCCAAGCATCGCGGCCCGGGGCTCGGGCTTTCGATCGTGCGCTCGTTCGTGGCATTGCACGGCGGCAGCGTCGCGATCGACAATGCGCCCGGCGGCGGCGCGGTCGTGACCTGCATCTTCCCGCCCGCTGCCGAAGCCGACCACAAGGCCGCCGAGTAGCCCATGCTCACCGTCAACGCTCCGCGCGCGACCTGGGACGTGGAATTGCCCGACGAGGGCGCCACCGAGCGGCTCGCCATGGACCTCGCGGTCGCGCTCGATGCGGGCGACGTGGTTACGCTCTCGGGCGACCTCGGCGCCGGAAAGACCACGCTGGCGCGCGCGGTGATCCGGTATCTGGCGGGCAACGCGCGCCTGGAAGTGCCGAGCCCGACCTTCACTCTCCTGCAAGCCTATGACCTGCCTCAGTTTTCCATCGTGCACGCCGATCTGTTCCGGATCGAGACGCTGGCCGAGCTTGCCGAGCTCGGCTGGGACGAGGCGGCCGACGGCGCGGTGCTGTTCGTGGAATGGCCCGAGCGCGCCGGCACGCTGATCCAGACCGACCGGCTCGATATCGCGCTCTCGATTTCGCCCGATCTCGGCCCCACGCACCGGCACGTACGGCTCACCGGGTTTGGCGCGTGGATCCCGCGGCTCGAGCGGCTGCGCGCGGCGCGCGCGCTGATCGACGCCTCGGGCTTCGGCCCGGCGCGGCGGCGGCGCATCCAGGGCGACGCCTCGACCCGCAGCTACGAGCGGCTCGCGCTATCGGGCACCAGCGTGATCCTGATGAACGCGCCGCCGCGGCCCGACGGCCCGCCGGTGAAGAACGGCCTGCCCTATAGCGCGATCGCGCATCTGGCCGAAAACATGCGCCCCTACGTGGCGATCGCGCGCTATCTGCGCGAGAAGGGCTTCAGCACGCCGGAGATCATCGCCGCCGACATCGAGAGCGGACTCCTGCTGATCGAAGACTTCGGCAACAAGGGCATCGTCGCCGGCGATCCGCCGACGCCGGTCGAAGAGCGCTATGTGGCGGCGATCGATCTGCTGATTGCGCTGCATAACCTCGAGCTTCCGGCCAAGCTGCCGGTGGCGCCGCGTATCGAATATGAAATCCCGCCCTATGATCTCGACGCCTATCTGATCGAGCTCGATCTCCTGCTCGAATGGTACCTGCCCTATCGCGGCGCGGTGCTTGCCGCCGATGCGCGCGCGCAATTCGAGACGCTGTGGCGCGCCGCGCTGGAGGAGCCGATCGCGGCGAGCAAGACCTGGGTATTGCGCGACTTCCATTCGCCCAATCTGCTGTGGCTGCCGGAGCGGCGCGGGATCGCGCGCATCGGCATGCTCGATTTCCAGGATACGCTGATCGGCCCGCACGCCTATGACGTCGCCTCGCTGCTTGATGGACGCGCGCGCCGACGTCTCGGAGACGCTCGAGCTCGCGCTGATGTCGCGCTACGCGGTCGGCCGCGGCGCGAAGGATCCGTCGTTCGATCCCTCCGTGTTCGCGCGCCAGTACGTCACGCTCGGCGCCCAGCGCGCGACCAAGATCATGGGCATTTTCGCGCGCCTCGATAAGCGCGACAGCAAACCGCAATATCTGAAGCATCTGCCGCGGGTGCGGAATTATCTCATGCGCGCGCTTGGCCATCCCTCGCTCGAGGGCCTGAAGGCGTGGTACGACACACACGTTCCGCCGCCCGCCGATACTTGATCGGCCAGCCGAGCCCGCTCGCGCCGTGACCACTGCCGAGAGCCAAGGAGTGCCGAAGACCGCCATGGTGCTGGCGGCGGGCTTGGGCGTGCGCATGAAACCGCTCACCGATATGAAGCCGAAGCCGCTCGTCGAAGTCGCGGGCAAGGCGCTGATCGATCACGCGCTCGATCGGCTGGCCGCGGCCGGTGTTGAGACCGCCGTCGTCAACGTGCATCACTTCGCCGACGCGCTGGAGCGGCATCTGAAGGCGCGGAAAAGCCCGAATATCCTGATCTCCGACGAGCGCAACGCACTGCTCGACACCGGCGGCGGAATTGTCATGGCTTTACAAAGGCTTGGGCCACGAAGGCTTGGGCCGGAGCCGTTTCTGCTGATGAATTCCGACAGCCTGTGGCTGGAAGGCGCCGCGTCGAATCTAAAGCGCCTCGGCCGCGCCTTCGATGCCGCGCGCATGGACGCGCTGCTTCTTCTGGCGCCGGGCGCCGGCGCGATCGGCTATCGTGGCCGCGGCGACTATGGAATGGACGCGCAAGGAAAACTCAAAAAGCGCGGCGAGCAGGAACGCGCGCCCCTGGTCTATGCGGGCGCGGCCGTGCTCGCGCCGCGCCTGTTTGAGGGCGCGCCGGCGGGCGCATTTTCGCTCACGCGGCTGTTCGACCGCGCGGAGGCCGCGGGCCGGCTTCATGGGCTCGCGCTCGAGGGCACCTGGATGCACGTGGGCTCGCCCGAGGCGATCGGGGCCGCCGAAGAGGCCATGCGCCGCGGCTCGGTCTGAGCCATGACGCGGCCTCGCGTCTTCACCATCCCGGCCTCGGCGCCGTTCCTGCCGACGCTGGTCAACGCCCTGCTCGACGGCAAGCTCGTGCCGGGCTTCGAGCCGCGCAAAAACCGGCTCTTGCTCGCATCGGCGACGATCTTTCTCCCGACTCGGCGCGCGGCGCGCGCGCTTTCGCATGCGATCCTCGACGCGCTCAAGTGTGATGCCGCGTTGCTTCCCAAGATCGTCCCGCTCGGCGACGTAGACGAGGATGAGTTCGCCTTCGAGGACGCGACGGGCGAAGGGCGCCTGCGGCCGCCGATCGAGCCGGCGCAGCGCCGGCTCGCGCTCGCCAAGCTCGTGTTGGAATATGCAAGAGTGAGCGAGCGCATCGCCACAACGCCGTCGGCGGCGATCGCGCTTGCCGACCAGCTCGCGCGCCTGTTCGATGACTTCACGATCGCCAAGCTCAAGCCCGAGGATCTCGCCGGAATCGTTCCGCCCGAACTCGACAAGCATTGGGAAGTTTCGCTCGAATTTCTGAAGTTCGCAGGCAAGGCCTGGCAGGATCACCTGATCGAGCAGAAGTGTCTCGACGGCGACGGCGCGGCGCGACCAGCTGCTCCGGCGCGAAGCCCAGCGGCTTAAAGGTGACGTCGAAGGGCCCTTCATCGCCGCCGGCTCTACCGGCACGATTCCGGCGGTCGCCGAGTTGCTCGCCGCGATCGCGCGCAAGTCGGACGGCGCGGTGGTGCTGCCGGGGCTCGATCAGGAACTGGATGAAGAATCCTTCGCGCTGATCGAGGGCGGCAAGATCGAGGGGGTGGAGATCGACGGCTCCCCCGGCCATCCGCAGTTCGGCCTGAAGCGGCTGCTGGACCGGATCGGCATCGCGCGCGCCGAGGTGAAGCGGCTCGAAGCCCCCGGCAGCCCTGCCCGCGAGCGGTTTCTCTCGCACGCCTTCCGGCCGGCGGCGACCACGGAACATTGGCGAGCGGACCAGCACACCTCCGCGGAGGCCGGGATTGTCGAGGCTTTCGAAGGAGTTACGGTCATCGAGGCGGCCGATCCGCGCGCCGAAGCGCTCACCATCGCGCTCGCGCTTCGCGAGACGCTCGAGTTGCCGGGTAAGCGCGCGGCGCTGGTCACGCCCGACCGTACGCTCGCGCGTCGGGTCGCCGCCGAGCTCGCGCGCTGGCAGATCGAAGTCGAGGATTCGGCGGGCGTTCCGCTCGGCGACACCGAAGCCGGATTGCTCGCGCGCCTGGCGGCGGCGGCGGCGGCCGAGCGGCTGGCGCCGGTTCCTCTGATCGCGCTCCTGCGCCATGCGCTCGCCGACCTCGGTGCCAAGAGCAGCGACATCGATGTTCTGGAGATCGCGGTGCTGCGCGGCCCGCGGCCGGCGCCCGGCGCGGGCCTGGTGCGTGCGGTCGAGGATGCGCGCGGGCGGAAATTTCATCCGCGCGATCCGCGCAGCCGTCTGAGCGCCGGGGATTGGGACAACGCGCTGAAGCTCGCGCAGACGATCGTCGGAAAATTGCAGCCGCTGCTCGATCTTGCGGAATCGCGCGCGCACTCGATCGGAACGCTGGTCGCGGCGCACCGCGCGGTGCTCGCGGCGATCGGGCTCGATCTCGCGCAATCGAAGCGCGAAGACGCACGCAAGCTCGACGAAGCCTTCGCGAGCCTGGCCGTGGCCGCGGCGGCACCCGAGCTTTCCCTTGCCGACTACGCCGAAGCGCTGCCCGCGCTGTTGTCCGACCAGAAGCTCCGCCCGCCGGTCGATCCGGCTTCGCGCATCTGCATCCTGGGCGCGCTGGAAGCGCGCCTGCTCGACTTCGACCGCATGGTGATCGGCGGCGTCAACGAGGGCGTCTGGCCGCCGGAGGCGCAGAACGATTCCTGGCTCAACCGCCCGATGCGCAAGCGCCTCGGGCTCGATCTGCCCGAACGTCGCGTCGGCCTGAGCGCGCACGATTTCGTGCAGGCCGCGTGCGCGCGCGAAGTCGTCCTCACGCGCGCGCGCAAGCAGAACGGGGTCGAGACCGTGGCTTCGCGCTTTCTGCAGCGGATCAAGGCAATCGCCCCGGAGCAAGCGTGGAACGCGGCGCTCGAGCGGGGCGAACATTATCTTGCGCTCGCGCGCGCATTGGAAACGCCGGCGCAACGCGGCCGCATCCAGCGGCCGGAGCCGCGCCCGCCGGTGGCCTTGAGGCCGGTGCGCCTCAGCGTCACCGAGATCGAGGCGCTGATCCGCGATCCCTATACGATCTATGCGCGCCACGTGCTGAAGCTCTTGGCGCTCGAGCCGCTCGACGCAGAGCCCGACGCGGCCGTGCGCGGCACGCTGCTGCACGACGCGATTGGCGATTTCACCGAGGAATTCCCGCAGCAGCTGCCGCCCGACGCGCTTGAGCGGCTGCTCGCGCTCGGTCGCCAAGCCTTTGATGAATATAGGGATTTCCCGGAGGTCGGCGCCGTCTGGTGGCCCCGCTTCGAGCGGGTCGCCCGCTGGTTCATCGGCCAGGAGCCCGAGCGCAGAAAGAACCTCGCGCGCATTTTCGCCGAGACCGATGGCCGCATCACATTTGCCATCGGCGGGCGCGACTTCACGCTCTCGGCGCGCGCCGACCGCATCGACCTGCACAAGGACGGCTCGGCCGTGATCCTCGACTACAAGACCGGCACCCCGCCGAGCGCCAAGGAGGCGATCGTCGGGCTGGCGCCGCAATTGCCGCTCGAGGCCGCGATCGTGCGCGCCGGCGGGTTCAAGGAAGTCCCGGCGGGGAGGCATATCGCCGATATCCAGATCATGCGGCTCTCGGGCGGCGATCCGCCGGGCGAGACCAGCTCGTTCCATCCCGATGAAGTGGGCGCCCCGACCAAGAAGCTGTTCGACGAATTGAAGCTTGCCGACCTCGACGCGCTGGCCGACTTCAGTCTGAAAAAGCTGAAAGCGCGGCTCGAGCAATTCGCCGACGCCAAGACGGCTTATCTTCCGGTGCCGCGGCCGAAATGGAAGCTGCGCTTCGGCGAATACGATCACCTCGCGCGCATCAAGGAATGGTCCGAGAGCGGCGGAGGCGAGGACACATGAGCGCGCTTCCGGAAAAAACCCGGCAGGCGCAGGAAAACGCCTCCGATCCCGCTGTCTCCGCCTGGGTTTCCGCCAATGCGGGCTCGGGCAAGACCACGGTGCTGGTGCGCCGCGCGATCCGCTTGATGATGGCGGGCACGCCGCCGGCGCGCATCCTGTGCCTCACCTATACCAAGGCCGCAGCCGCGCACATGGCAAACGAAGTGCTGCGCGCGCTCTCGCAATGGGTGCGGCTCGACGACGCAGCGCTCGACGAGAAGCTCGCCGAGGTCGATCCGTGCACCGGTCTCCGACGCGCGCCGCGTGCAGGCCCGGCGGCTGTTCGCCGCGGCGCTGGAGACGCCGGGCGGACTCAAGGTGCAGACGATTCATGCGTTCTGCGACCGGGTGCTGCACCAGTTTCCGTTCGAGGCGCGAGTACCGGCGGGCTTCGAGGTGCTGGAAGAACTGGGCGAGCGGGATCTGCTGGCCCGCGCACGGCTCAAGGTGCTTCTGGAGGCGGCGTCCGGCCGCGAGGGCGAGCTTGGGCGCGCGCTCGCGCGCGCCGTGGCGGTCGCTTCGGATCAGGGACTCGCCGCCGCCCTCGACGAAGCCGTGCGGGAGCGGCGCGAGCTGCAGCGCTTCTTCGAGCATCATGGCGCGAACGCGGATACGGCCATCGCGGCCGCGCTGGGGTTGCAGGCCAAGGACACGCTGGCCGATGTGGAAAAGCGGATCGCCGAAGGGCCCCATCTGCCGCGCTCCGAATGGCCAAGGGTCGCGGCAAAACTGCATGCCCTCGACGGAAATGCGCGGAAGCGGGGCGCGGCGCTCGCCGCCGCCGCGGCCAATTCCGATCCCGCCGCGGCGATCGAGGAGTATTTCTCGGTGTTCTTCACCGGTGACGGCGATCCGCGCGCGGACGGCGGGTTCGGAAACCAGGGCGCGCGCGCGCAGGAGCCCGATTTGTTCGCGCGTCTCTTCAAGGAGCGCGACCGGCTCGTGCCGTTGCGCGACAAGCGCGCCGCCGCCAATGCGCGCGAGCGCAGCGCGGCGCTGCTCGCGCTCGCCGGAGCCGTCATCGGCCGCTACGAGAAGATGAAGGCCGAGCGGGGCGTGCTCGATTTCGGCGATCTGGTGGGCAAGACCGCGGATCTCTTGTCCGACACGGCTGCGGCCTGGGTGCACTACAAGCTCGACGGCGGCATCGATCACATTCTGATCGACGAGGCGCAGGATACGAGCCCCGAGCAATGGACCGTGATCGAGAAGCTCGCCGAGGAGTTTTTCGCAGGACTCGGCGCCCGCGCGGACCGGCCGCGCACGCTGTTCGCCGTCGGCGACGAGAAACAGTCGATTTTCAGCTTTCAGGGCGCCGATCCGGCGCGCTTCGACGCCATGCGGCGCGAATTCACGCTACGCGCCACGCAAGCGGATTTGCCGTTCCGCAACGAGAAGCTGACGCTTTCGTTCCGTTCCATGCGCGGGGTTCTGGTTGCGATCGACAAGGTATTCGAGCGGCCCGAAGCGCACCGCGGGCTCTCCAGCAGCGACCCAGGCAAGACCATTCACGAAGCGATTCGCGCGGAGGCGCCCGCGCTGGTGGAACTGTGGCCGACGGTGAAGCCCGATGCCAAGGACGACGAGGATGGGCTCGCCTGGGACGCTCCGCTCGACGCAGAGGCCGAGACCAACCCGGCCGTGAAGCTCGCGCGGCAAATCGCGGCCGCTGTCGCGCATTGGACGAGCGGCGGGATCGCGGTCACCGACCGGCAGACGCGCAAGCCGCGCGCGGCGCGAGCCGGCGACGTCATCGTGCTGGTGCGGCGGCGCGGCGTCTTGTTCGAGGCGATCCTGCGGGCGCTCAAGGATAAGGGTATGCCGGTCGCCGGCGCCGACCGGCTTGATCTCGTCGAGCACATCGCGGTCATGGATCTCTTGGCGCTCTCCGACGCGCTGTTGCTGGAGCACGACGATCTTTCGCTGGCCTGCGCCTTGAAGAGCCCGCTGTTCGGCTTGACCGACGACGACCTCATGGCACTGGCGCCCGGCCGCGACGGCACGCTGGCCGCCGCGCTCGAGGAGCAATCCAGGACCGATGTGCGCTTCAAGCCGGCCGCCGAGAAGCTCGCGCACTGGCGCAAGGAGGCGCGCAAGCTGCGGCCGTTCGATTTCCTCTCGCGCGTGCTGGGGCGCGACCATGGCCGCGAGGCGATCCTCGGCCGGCTCGGCGACGAGGCCGCCGACGCGATCGACGAACTGCTCGCCCGCGCGCTCGCCTATGAGCAGACCGAGGCGCCGACGCTCGCCGGCTTCGTCGCATTCCTGCGCCGCGCCGGCGCCGAGGTGAAGCGCGATCTCGAAATCGAGAGCCAGGCGGTGCGGGTGATGACCGTGCACGGGGTCAAGGGACTCGAAGCGCCGATCGTGGTGCTCGCCGACACGACCGGAATTCCGGCCGACGGCCGCCACGACCCCAGGCTGCTGACGCTGCCGGTGCCCGGCGCGCCGCCGGGCGCGCCCGAGGCGCCGGTCTGGGCGCTCGGACGCAAGCTCGATTCGAAAAGTCTCGGCGAGGCGCGCCGGACCGCGCACGACAAGCGCGAGGAGGAATACCGGCGGCTGCTTTATGTCGCCGTCACGCGCGCGGCCGATGCGCTCGTGGTGTGCGGGTACGAATCGGAGCGATCGAAGCTGCCCGAGGGCTGCTGGTATCAGCTGGTCCATGACGCGCTCAGGCAGGATATGGAGGAGCAGGACGCGCCCGGGTTCGAGGGCAAGGTGTGGCGTCTCAAACCCGCCCCGGCGTGCAGCACCGAGAAGCAGCCCGCGCCGGCTTCGGCAAAGATCGAAGAGCCCTCGTGGCTCAAGCGCCCGGCGCCGCCGACTACACCGCTCACGCGCGTTATCGCGCCGTCGCGGGCGAGGGCCGACGTTATCTTTGAGCGGACGCGTTCAACGCCCGCTACCGGCCTCGATCCCTTGCGCCGGGGCAAGCTCGTACATGCGCTGCTGCATGCGCTGATTCAAATTCCGCCTTCCGAGCGTTCGGATCGGGCGAAGCGCTTTCTCGCCGACGTCGCGGATGCGACAGAGAAGGAATGCAGCGCGCTCGCGGCCGAGGCGATTGCGGTGCTGGGTCATGCGGATTGCGCAATGCTGTTCTCCGAAAACAGCCGGGGCGAGGTGCCGATTTTCGCGCGCCGAAAGTTAGAGAGCGGTCCGATCGAGATCGCCGGCCGGATCGACCGTCTCGCGGAGACCGAAGACGCCGTGCATATCGCCGATTTCAAGACCGACCGGAAAATACCCATGCCGAATGAGGAGCGGCTCGGCGCCTATGTGGGCCAGCTTGCGCTCTATCGCGAGGCGCTGAAATCGCTCTACCCCGGCAAGGCCGTGCGCGCACATCTTGTGTGGACGGTTAAGCCGGCAATCGAGGAAATCCCCGTGGCAGCGCTGGATGCCGCTCTTCAGCGGGCGATCCGTGACCTAGGTGCACCTTGACGCTGGGGGTCCGCGCTCCTACCTATCTCGCCGCCCAAGGGCCCCGATTCCCCACGCCATCACCGAGGTATGCCATGGCCGTCGCCAAGGTTTCCGATTCGTCTTTCGACGCGGACGTGCTCAAGTCCGCGGATCCCGTGCTCGTGGATTTCTGGGCCGAATGGTGCGGGCCCTGCCGCGTGATCGCGCCCATGCTGGAAGAGGTCGCGACCGAACTGCAGGGCAAGCTCAAGATCGTAAAGCTCAATGTCGACGAGAACCCGCAGACCGCGTCCAAGTATGGGATCATGTCGATCCCGACGCTGATGATCTTCAAGAACGGCCAGATGGCCTCGCGCCAGATCGGCGCAGTGCCCAAGCCCAAGATCGTAAGCTGGATCCAAGGCGCGATCTGAACGCACTCGACTGAAACGAATTTGCTGGTCATGGCCGGGCTCGTCCCGGCCATCGCCGTTTCTAGACCGGCGGTGTGCCGTTGAGCGCCAGCACCTGGCCCGCCAGATACAGCGAGCCGGTGATCAGCACCCGCGGCGGCATTTCGAGCCCGAGCGCCTGGACGCGATCGAGCGCGGCTTCCACGCCTGGCGCGGTTTCCGCCATCAAACCGGCCCGACTGGCCGAGGCGGCCACCTGCTCCGGCGTGCGGGCGGTTTCGGCCGGAACCGGCACCGCGAATACGTGGCGCGCGAGATCGGAAAAACAGGCGAGGAAGCCGTCGGCGTCCTTGGTGGACAAGAGGCCGGCGACCAGCACGAGCGGGCGCGGGACTTTTTCCTCGAGCTCCGCGAGCGCGGCGGCGACCGCAGCGCCGCCGGCGACATTGTGGCCGCCGTCGAGCCACAGCTCCGAGCCTTCGGGAAGCCTGGAAGCGAGCCGGCCGTGGCCCAGGCGCTGCATGCGCGCCGGCCAGTCGACGCGAATCATGCCGGCTTCAATCGCGGCAGCAGGAACGGCGAACGCATTGGCTGCGCGGAGTGCGGCGATCGCGGCGCCCGCGTTCTCGATCTGATGAGCGCCGATCAGGCGCGGGCGCGGAAGGTCGAGCAGGCCCGATTCGTCCGAATAAACCAGCCGCCCGCGCTCCTCATAGGCCTGCCAGTGTTGGCCCGACACGAAAAGCCTGGCGCCGATGCGCCCGGCTTCGCGCTCGAGGGTCGAAAGCGCTTGCGGCTCCTGGCGGGCGAGGATCGCCGGAACTCCCGGCTTCAGGATGCCGGCCTTCTCGGCGGCGATCTCGTTCAGCGTCGGACCCAGGAACTCCGTGTGGTCGATGGAGACCGGCATGATGAGGCTGGCGAGCGGCCGCTCGATCACGTTGGTGGCGTCCAGCCTGCCGCCGAGGCCGACTTCCAGAAGCAGCACGTCGGCCGGATGGCGCGAAAACAGCAGAAACGCCGCCGCGGTGGTGATCTCGAAGAACGTGATCTCATCCTCGGCGTTGGCGCGCTCGCATTCCATGAGCGCGTCGGCGAGCGCCTCGTCGCCCACCAGCCGGCCGGCGCCCCGGTGCGCGAGGCGGAAACGCTCGTTGAAGCGCACGAGATTGGGCGAGGTATAGACGTGAACGCCGTGGCCGGCCGCCTCCAGCATCGCGCGCAGGAAGGCGATGGCCGAGCCCTTGCCGTTGGTGCCGGCGACGTGGATCACCGGCGGGAGCTTCTTCTCGGGATGTCCGAGCCGCGCCAATAGCCGCTCGAGGCGGCCGAGCGAGAGGTCGATCTTCTTCGGGTGCAGCCGGCCGAGCCGCGCGATGACGGCCTCGGTGGCCTCCCGGGCGCGCGCCGGGCCCGCGCCGCTCATACGGCCTCCACGGGCACCGGCAGCGAGCGGGCGGCCGAAGGCGCCTTGGTCATGAGCCGGCACAGGCGCGAGATCGTCGCGCGCAGCTCCTTGCGGTGCACCACCATATCCACCATGCCATGGTCGCGCAGATATTCGGCGCGCTGAAAGCCCTCCGGCAGCTTCTCGCGGATGGTCTGCTCGATCACGCGCGGCCCGGCGAAGCCGATGAGCGCGCCCGGCTCGGCGATCTGCACGTCGCCGAGCATGGCGTAGGAGGCGGTGACGCCGCCGGTGGTGGGATTGGTGAGCACGACGATATAGGGCTTCTTGGCCTCGCGCAGATTGAGCACCGCGACGGTGGTGCGCGGAAGCTGCATCAGCGAGAGGATTCCCTCCTGCATGCGCGCGCCGCCGGAAGCGGCGAACAGGATGCAGGGCGCGCTCTTCTCGGCCGCGGTGTCGAGCGCCTTGATGATCGCCTCGGCCGCCGCCATGCCGAGCGAGCCGCCCATGAAATCGAAATCCTGCACGGCGATGACCACCGGCAGGCCGTCGAGCTTGCCGAAACCGACTTTCACCGCGTCGTTCAAGCCGGTCTTGGCGCGGGCGTCCTTCAGGCGATCGGCATAGCGGCGCTCGTCGCGGAACTTGAGCGGATCGGCGGCGACTTGCGGCAGTTGCACGTCGAACCAGGTTTCGCCGTCGAACATGGACTTGAGGCGCGCCGCCGCACTCATGCGCATGTGATAGTTCGAGCCGGGGATCACCCACTGGTTCGCCTCGACGTCCTTGTGGAAGACGAGCTGGCCGGTCTCCGGACACTTGATCCAGAGATTCTCCGGCACTTCCCGGCGTTGCAGGAAGTTTCGCAGCTTCGGCGCGACTTTCGAAATCCAGTTCATGTTCACTCCGCCGCGACCCGGCGCGCCGCGCGTACGCCGCGCGCGAGCTGGGCGACGAGATCGGTCACCGATTTCACCGTGCGCGCGGTGGCCTTGCCGCCCGTGTCCAAGCTTTGGCGCACCGCCTCGACGAGCGCCGATCCTACCACGACCGCGTCGGCGCCCTTGGCGATGCGCTGCGCATCCTCGGCGGTGCGCACCCCGAAGCCGACCGCGATGGGCAGCTTGGTGTGGCGCTTGATGCGGGCGACCGCGGCATTGACCTTGCCCGTATCGGGCGCCGCGGCGCCGGTAATGCCGGTGATGGAAACGTAATAGACGAAGCCCGAGGTGTTCTTCAGCACCGTGGGCAGACGCTTGTCGTCGGTGGTGGGGGTCGCGAGCCGGATGAAGGCGACACCCGCCTTGAGCGCCGGGAGACACAGCTCCTCGTCCTCCTCGGGCGGCAGATCGACGACGATCAGCCCGTCGACGCCGGCGCTTTTGGCGTCCTTGAGGAAGCGATCGACGCCATAGACATAGATCGGATTGTAATAACCCATGAGCACGATCGGCGTGGCGTCATCCTGCTTGCGGAAGGCGCGCACGACCTCAAGCGTCTTCTTCATGTTCTGGCCGGCATGCAGCGCGCGCAGGGAAGAAGCCTGGACCGCAGGGCCGTCGGCCATGGGATCGGTGAAGGGCATGCCGAGCTCGACCAGGTCGGCGCCGGCCTTGGGCAGCGCGTTCAGGATCGCAAGCGAAGTCGCGTAGTCCGGATCGCCAGCAGTGACGAAGGTCACCAGCCCGGCGCGGCCCTCGGCAGAGAGCGCGGCGAAGCGGGCGTCGATGCGGGCGCTCACAGCTTGCCCCCGAGATGCTCCGCCACGGTGAAAATGTCCTTGTCGCCGCGGCCGCACAGATTGACCACCATCAGATGATCCTTCGATTTCTTCGGCGCGAGCTCGGCGACCTTGGCCAGCGCGTGCGCGGGCTCGAGCGCCGGGATGATGCCTTCAAGCGTGGAGAGCAGCTGGAACGCCTTCAGCGCCTCGGCGTCGGTGGCCGAGAGATAGGTCACGCGGCCCTGGTCGTGCAGCCAGGAATGCTCGGGGCCGATGCCGGGATAATCGAGCCCGGCGGAGATCGAGTGGGTCTCGGTGATCTGGCCGTCGCCGTCCATCAAGAGATAGGTGCGGTTGCCGTGCAGCACGCCGGGCTTGCCGCCGCCGATCGAAGCCGCGTGGTGGCCGGTGGAGATTCCCTCGCCCGCCGCCTCGACGCCGTAGATTTCGATGCCGGCGTCGTCGAGGAACGGGTGGAACAGGCCCATGGCGTTGGACCCGCCGCCGATGCAGGCGACCAGCGAATCCGGCAGCCGGCCCTCGGCCTCCATGATCTGTTCGCGCACTTCATTGCCGATCACCGACTGGAAGTCGCGCACCATCGCGGGATAGGGATGCGGGCCGGCGACCGTACCGATGCAGTAGAACGTGTTCTCGACGTTGGTGACCCAGTCGCGCAGCGCCTCGTTCATGGCGTCCTTCAGCGTCTTGGAGCCGGAGGTGACCGGCCGCACCTCGGCGCCCAAGAGCTTCATGCGGAAGACGTTCGGCTTCTGCCGCTCGATATCGGTGACGCCCATATAGACGACGCACTCCAGCCCGAAGCGCGCGCAGGCGGTGGCGGTGGCGACGCCGTGCTGGCCGGCGCCAGTCTCGGCGATGATGCGCTTCTTGCCCATGCGGCGCGCGAGCAGGATTTGCCCCATCACGTTGTTGATCTTGTGCGCGCCGGTGTGATTGAGCTCGTCGCGCTTCAAATAGATTTTCGCGCCGCGCAGATGTTCGGTCAGCCGCTCGGCGAAATACAAGGGGCTCGGCCGGCCGACATAGTGCTTCAGGAAATAGTCCATCTCCGCCTTGAAGGCGGGATCGTTCCTGGCCTCGGTGTAGGCGCGCTCGAGTTCGAGCACGAGCGGCATCAGCGTCTCGGCGACGAAGCGGCCGCCATAAATGCCGAAATGCCCGCGCTCGTCGGGGCCGGTGCGAAGCGAATTGGGCTTCACGTTCACGACGCCTTCTCCCGCATGGCATCGAGAGCATTGGCCGCCTTGCGCGCGGCGGCGACGAAGGCCTTGATCTTGCTCGCGTCCTTGACCCCGGGGGCGCTTTCGACGCCGGAGGATACATCGACGGCGTCCGGCCGCACGACGCGGATGGCATCCGCGACATTCTCCGGCGTGAGCCCGCCCGAGAGCATGATCGGCTTCTTGCGCTCGATGCGGGACAACAGCGTCCAGTCGAAGGCGCGGCCGTGGCCGCCGGGCCGGGTGGCGTCCTTCGGCGGGCGGGCGTCGAACAGCAAGCGGTCGGCGACCGCCATATAGGAAGCGATCGCCGCAAGATCGGCGGCTTCGGCCACCGCGATCGCCTTCATCAGCGGGCGCGTGAAACGCTTGCGGATTTCGGCGACGCGCGCCGGGGTCTCGGCGCCGTGCAGCTGCAAGATATCCGGCGAAACCTCGGTGACGATGCGCGAGAGCAACGTGTCGTCGGCGTCGACCACCAGCGCGACCACGAGCGCGCGGCCGCGGGCGCGCGCGGCGAGCCTGGCCGCGTTGGCGTGCGAAACAGCGCGCGGGCTGGCGGCAAAGAACACCAGCCCCACCAGATCGGCGCCGGCATCGAGCGCCGCATCCATGGCGCGCGGCTCGTTGATGCCGCAGATTTTCACCTCAAGCATGCTGCTCGATGGCATGGGGCCGTACCGATGTCCACCGCCGCGGAAAGCGGCGGAAACTTCGCCGGATCAAGCGCTTAGTCGCGGCCCAGACCGGGCAAATCCTGCCGCGCGGGCACGGCCGGCGTGCGCGCCGAGGCCTGAAAATCGGCCTCATTGCGCTGCTCGACTTCGGCCTTGAGCCGGGCGTTCTCGCGCTCGGCGCGGCGAGCGGCGAACCGCCAGCGCAGCTTGCCGAACGAGACCACGATGCCGCCGACCAAGACGCCGACGATCACCGCGCCGAAAATCACCGCGAACAGCGGCACCGTGAGCGCAAACGCCGGACTCTCGCGCGAGAACGGATCGAGGGAAACGACGACATCGGCGCGATTGGCGACCGCGAACAGGATGATCGCGACCGACAAGGGCAGCAGAAGTATCCAGGCGAGGAGTTTGCGCATACGAGACTCCGGTTCGGCGCTTCGGCGAAAGTCAGCGGCGCGGGCGGTTCAACCGCTCGCGCATTTCCTTGCCGGTCTTGAAATAGGGCACGACCTTCTCGGCCACCTTCACCTGCGCGCCGGTGCGCGGATTGCGCCCGAGGCGGGCCGGGCGCGCCTTGGTCGAAAACGCGCCGAAGCCGCGCAACTCGACGCGGTCGCCGCGCGAAAGCGCGGTCGTGATCTCATCGAGGATCGCGTCCACGATGTTCTCGACATCGCGCTGATAGAGATGCGGATTGGATTCCGCGATCTTCTGAACGAGCTCGGACTTGATCATTTCGCCCCGCCGCCCCCGAGCGGAATATGCAAACGATCCGAAAGACTTGGCAGACGTTAGTCGATCAGTGGAGGCTGCCAGATGGCTAAAAGTCCGTCAAGCTGGGCCCGCGCTGCGGCGTTGATGATGGCTTCGCTGCCGACCAGCGCACCAAGCGCGGGCAGGCCGAGCGCGTCGGCGGCGGCGGCAAGCGCGCCGAGCCAGCGGAATTCGGAGCCGAAGCTGCGGATCCGCCAGTCGCGCACCTTGAGGTCCTCGCTGACACCCTTGTTGGCCTTGAGCCAGGCGCGCGCCGCGCGCTCGTCGCCGATCTGGTCGATCAGATTGATCGGCATGGCCTGGGCCGCGCTGAACACGCGTCCATCGGAAGCGAGCGCGAGCTTGGCGTCATCGAGGCTGCGCCGCTCACGAACCAGATTCTTGAACCAGCCATAGGTGTCGTCGACCAGGCTCCTGATCGCGGCCTTGGCCTCGGGGCTGGTGGGCTCGAAACCGTTGGGCGAGGCCTTGAGCGGCGACGACTTGATCTCCTCGACCGCGACGCCGACGTGCTTCATGAGCTCGTAGAAGTTCGGATACTGAAAAATGACGCCGACCGAACCGACGATGGCCGTGCGCGGAGCGAAAATGCGATCGGTGCCGAGCGCCGCGATATAGGCGCCCGATGCGGCAATGCCTTCGACCACGGCGACGGTCGGCTTCTTCTCGGCCAGGCGGCGGATGCCGTCATAGAGCGCCTCGGAGCCGGCGACCGTGCCACCCGGGCTGTTGATCGTAATGATCACGGCCTCGGCGCCGGACTTGCCGATCTCCTCCAGCAATTCGAGCCGCGCGCGATCGCTGCGGATCAGGCCGCCAATGGTGACGCGCGCCACATGCGGGCTGCTGTTGCCGAAGTAACGATAGTCGGCGGCGGCGGCGACGGCCCAGCCGATTCCGACGACGATGGCGAGCAGCGCGAGCACGCGCCAAAACGTGAGCTTGCGCCGCAGGCGGCGGCGATCGACGACGGCGTCGATATCGAGCGACATTTGAGGCCTCCCTGGGCGGCGCGAAACGCGCCCCCGGATTTGCGCGACTGTAGCCCGCCCTGCGGCGGCTTCAAGGCATTGTCGGAAAAGGGGTAATTGAAACGGAAACGGCGGGCATCCAGCCCGCCGCTACGTCTTAGCCGCCAATGGAAAGTGTTATTCCTTCTTGTCGGTGCGCTTGTTGAGCGAGGGCCCGAGAATGTCGCCGAGCGTCGCGCCCGAATCGGACGAGCCGTACTGGGCGACCGCCTCCTTCTCCTCGGCGATCTCCAGCGCCTTGATCGAAACATTGACCTTGCGCGCGCGCTTGTCGAACAGCGTCACGCGCGCATCCACCTTTTCGCCGACCACGAAACGCTCGGTGCGCTGCTCGGAGCGGTCGCGCGCGAGATCGGAGCGCTTGATGAAGGTGGTCAGATCGGTGCCGACGAGCTTGGCCTCGAGGCCGGCTTCCTTCACCTCGGTGATCTCGCAGGTGACGACCGCGCCCTTCTTGAGATCGCCGGCCTGCGCGAACGGATCGCCCGAGAGCTGCTTGATGCCGAGCGAAATGCGCTCCTTCTCGACGTCCACGTCGAGCACCACGGCCTTGACCATGTCGGCTTTCTTGAACTCCTCGATCACCTGCTCGCCGGGCCGGTTCCAGTCGAAATCGGAGAGGTGCACCATGCCGTCGACTTCGCCGTCGAGGCCGAGGAACAGGCCGAACTCGGTCTTGTTCTTGACCTCGCCTTCCACCGTGGTGCCGACCGGATGCTTCTCGGCGAACACCTCCCACGGATTGGCCAGCGTCTGCTTCAGACCGAGCGAAATGCGCCGCTTCACCGGATCGACCTCGAGCACCTGAACCTCGACCTCCTGCGACGTCGAGACGATCTTGCCCGGGTGGACGTTCTTCTTGGTCCAGGACATTTCGGAGACGTGCACGAGGCCCTCGATGCCGGGCTCCAGCTCCACGAACGCGCCGTAGTCGGTGATATTGGTGACGCGGCCCTTCACCTTGGTGCCGACCGGATAGCGCGTCTCGATGCCCTCCCAGGGATCGCCCTGCAGCTGCTTCATGCCGAGCGAGATGCGGTGGGTTTCGTGATTGATCTTGATGATGCGCACCTTGACCTGCTGGCCGATCGACAGGACGTCGTTCGGATGATTGACGCGCCGCCAGGCGATGTCGGTCACATGCAGCAGGCCGTCGATGCCGCCGAGATCGACGAAGGCGCCGTAATCGGTGATGTTCTTCACGACGCCGTCGATGGTCTGGCCTTCCTCGAGGCTCGAGACCAGCTCGTGGCGCTGACCGGCGCGGGTCTCCTCGAGCACGGTGCGGCGCGAAACCACGATGTTGCCGCGCCGGCGATCCATCTTGAGGATCTGGAACTGCTGCGGCGTGTGCATCAGCGGGCCGATGTCGCGGATCGGGCGAATATCGACCTGGCTGCGCGGCAGGAAGGAAACGGCGCCGTCGAGATCGACGGTGTAGCCGCCCTTGACCTGGTTGAAGATGACGCCGGTGACCTTCTCGTTGGCCTGGAACGCCTTTTCCAGACGGCCCCAGCTCTCCTCGCGCCGCGCCTTGTCGCGCGACAACACCGCCTCGCCCAGCGCATTCTCCACCCGCTCGAGATAGACCTCGACCTCGTCGCCGACCTTGAGCGCGGCCTCGCGGCCGGGGCCGGCGAATTCCTTCATCGGAACGCGGCCTTCGGTCTTCAGGCCGATATCGATGACGGCGATGTCCTTCTCGATGCCGACGATGCGGCCCTTGACCACCGAGCCTTCGTGCAGGTCGAGGCGGCCGAAGGATTCTTCCAGCATGGCGGCGAAGTCTTCGCGGGAGGGCTGGGCGGTCTGTTTGGCGGCGGCGGGCATCGGTTCTCCTGGTTGGATTTTCGGGTTCGATTGAAAGGGCGTCGCGTGCGGCGCGGCCGATCCGGGCTTGCGCCCTGGATCCATGAATTCGTCGCGGCAAAACTGCCGCGCGGCACGAGACGGTTGGGTGTTCCGGCGCGAAAACGCGAGGCGGAGCGGGCCTGCCTCCTACGCTACGAGGGCGCGGGTGAACCCCGCCCTCGGCCCGCCCGGACAGCCTCCACGATGGAAAGAACCGCCCGGAACGCGGCCTCTATATCGAGATCGGTGGTATCGAGCAAGGCCGCATCCGGCGCGGCCTTCAGGGGCGCGACGGCGCGGCCGGAGTCGCGGGCGTCGCGCCGCCTGATCTCGGCCAGCACCGCGTCATAGTCGAGCGTCTCGCCGCGCTCGGAGAGCTCCTTGTGGCGCCGCCAGGCACGCACTTCGGGCCGTGCGGTGACGAAAATCTTCGCCTCGGCCTGGGGCGCGATGACGGTGCCGGTGTCGCGGCCGTCGAGCACGGCGCCGCCGGGGCGGCGGGCGAAGTCCTGCTGCAAGGCCAGCAGCGCCGCGCGCACTTCGGGGAGGGCCGCGACGCGCGAAGCAGCATCGCCGAGCGCCGCGCCCGAGAGCCGGTTCGCATCGAGCCCGTCGAGGGAAAGCGTGCGGGCGACGGCCGCCGCGGCGGGTGCGTCGTTGAGTGGCTTTTTGGCGTCGAGCAGCGCGGCCGCGACCGCACGATAGAGCAGCCCGGTATCGAGATGCGGCAGACCGAGATGGGCCGCGATCCGGCGCGCGAGCGTCCCCTTGCCCGACGCCGCCGGTCCATCGATGGTGACGATCATCGCTTATCCGATATCGGCGCCGAGCTTTTGCATCAGCTCGGAGAAACCGGGGAAGCTGGTGGCGACGAAGGAGATATCGTCGGTCGCCGACCGGCTTGTCGCTGGCCAGGCCCATCACCAGAAAGCTCATGGCGATCCGGTGATCCATGTGGGTCACGACGTTGCCGCCGCCGGCGACCTTGCGCTTGCCGTGCACGAGCAGGTCGTCGCCGACGACTTCGTGCGCGACGCCATTGGCCTTGAGCCCGGCGGCGACCGCATTCAGGCGGTCGGATTCCTTGACGCGCAATTCGGAGAGCCCGCGCATCGCGGTCGTGCCTTCGGCGAAGGCCGCGGCCACCGCGAGCACCGGATATTCGTCGATCATCGAAGGCGCGCGGGTGGCGGGAACTTCGACGCCCTTGAGCGCCGAGGCGCGCACGCGCAGATCGGCGACCGTCTCGCCGCCCTCCTCGCGCCGTTCCAGCTCCTCGATCTGCGCGCCCATTTCCCTGAGCGTCGCGATCAGGCCCGCGCGCAGCGGATTCATCAGCACGCCTTCGAGAATAATGTCCGAGCCCGGAACCAGAAGCGCCGCGACCAACGGAAATGCGGCCGAAGACGGATCGGCCGGCACGCGCACGCGTTGCGGCTGCAGTTCCGGCCGGCCCTTGAGCACGATGCGCCTGCCGCGCGCGCCATGCGGCGTGACTTTCAGCTCGGCGCCGAAATGGACGAGCATGCGCTCGGTATGATCGCGGGTCGCTTCCTCCTCGATCAACGTGGTCTCGCCCGGCGCCGCGAGCCCGCACAGCAGCACCGCCGATTTCACTTGTGCCGAGGGGACCGGGCTCTGGTACTCGATCGGGATCGGGTCGCGCGCGCCCTTGAGCTTGAGCGGCAGCCGGCCGCCTTCGGCCTGCTGCATGACCTCGGCGCCCATGCGCGCGAGCGGATCGAGCACGCGGCGCATCGGCCGCTTGCGCAAGCTGGCATCGCCGTCGAACACCACCTCGATCGGATGGCCGGCGACGACCCCCAGCATCAGCCGCGAGCCGGTGCCGGCATTGCCGAAATCGAGCGGCGCGCGGGGCGGCAGAAGCGAGCCGATGCCCGCGCCCTGCACGCTCCAGGCCCCCGGTCCCATGCGCTGAAGCTTGGCCCCGAGCGCGCCACAAGCGCCGACGGTGGCGAGCGCATCGTCCCCTTCCAGCAGGCCCTCGATCCGGGTCTCGCCCACCGTCAGCAGGCCGAGCATGAGCGCGCGGTGGGAGATCGACTTGTCGCCGGGCACGCGAACGCGGCCCTTGAGCGCGCCCGCGCGGCGGGCGACGGCGGGCCTGCTTTGGGCCTTTGGGTGCGCCGGAGCGACGGACATCGTTTTCTCGTTTCGGTGCGAGGCTCTAGCACGCAGCCAATAGCCCGTCACCGACACAGGCCAGCGGCTTTTCGGCCTTGACAGGCAGGGGGCAGCGGTCCAATTGAGGCGCCCTTTTTCCGGCATTTTCTGCAAGCGGAGGAGTTTTGGTGGCCAAGCCCGAACTCGGCGTCAAGCGCGTGTGCGGCAGTTGCGGGTCGAAGTTCTACGACCTCGCAAAGAGTCCGATCGTCTGCCCGAAGTGCGGAACCGTGTATCAGGTCGCGGCCGTCACGCGGGCGCGGCCCGAGCCGGTCGCACCCAAGCCGGTTCCGGTCGAGGAGCCGGAGGTCAAGCGTCCGGCCAACGTCATCTCGCTCGAGGATGCGGATGCGGAGGCGACCGGCAAGAAGAAAATTGCCGCGACACCGGATGCCGATGACGAGGAGACGGAGATTCCCGCCGCCGCCGAGGACGATACGTTCCTCGAGCAGGAGGAAGAGGAGCCCGGCAGCGTTTCCGACATCATCGGCGAGAAGGTCGAGGGCGACGAGGAGACTTGAGGGGCCGAACGCCCCATGCTTTGTCCGAACCGCCCGGGACACCCAGCACCCGGGCATGCCGCCTAGCCTGAATTCCGGCTTTCGAAACGGCCGTGTGGGGCCATAGCTCAGTTGGGAGAGCGCTTGAATGGCATTCAAGAGGTCGGGGGTTCGACTCCCCCTGGCTCCACCAATTCCTTCCCATCGCACCACGCGGCGTTCTCTGCAAAGCGGCTGCGCCGACCCCGTCTTGCGGGAGGGCGGGCGCGATCCCATATCCACGATGCACCGGGTTCGACTGAGCCCGGTTCGGGGTGCCCATCTGGGGCCCCACAAAGTCGCTTGCGAGGACTTTGCGATGTCACGCGTGCCTACGCTTTCGAGTCCGTTTCTGCTCGGCTTCGAGGAGATCGAGCGGGCGCTCGACCGGGTCGCCAAGGCGGCCGACGGCTATCCGCCCTACAACGTCGAACGGCTGCCCGCGGCCCAAGAGCGGCCCGAGCGGATCCGCATTACGCTTGCCGTCGCCGGCTTCTCGCGCGACGAGCTCGAGATCACCGTCGAGGAAAACGAGCTGGTGATCGCCGGCCGCCAGACCGACGACAGCGCCGGGCGCGTCTTCCTGCATCGCGGCATCGCCGCGCGGCAGTTCCGCCGCACCTTCGTGCTGGCCGACGGCATCGCGATTACCGGCGCCGATCTGAAGGACGGGCTCTTGTCGGTCGATCTGGAGCGGCCGGAAACCGCCCGGCCCGTGCGCCGGATCGAGATCGGGGCGAAGGACGTAAAGGAGTAAGACCATGAACACGCAACACCAGGATCCGAAGACCAATGTCTTCACGCCCGAGGCGCTGGCGGCGCTCGGCGGCGGACGCATCGCCTATGTGCGGGCGCTCCGTTCCGAGGACGTGAGCACGATCTTTCCACAGGCGCCGACCATCGAGCCGGGGCTGAAGCTGTTCTCGCTGCACGCGGCCGACGGCACGCCGATCATGCTCACCGATACGCGCGAGGCGGCGCTCGCCAACGCGCGCGAGCACGAGCTCGTCACCCTCAGCGTTCACTGAACGGAAGCCGGAGTTTGATCAGGCGGCGTGGGTCGCCGAGGACGGCTGCGTGGTGAGCAGCTCATAGAGGGTCCCGGCGTCGGCGGTGGCGCGCATCTTGGCGGCGATCGCCGGGTCGCGCAGCAGGCGCGCGATGCGCGCCAGCGCCTTCAAGTGATCGGCGCCGGCCGCTTCCGGGGCCAACAGCAGAAAAATCAGATCGACCGGGTGGCCGTCGAGAGCCTCGAAATCGATCGGCTTCTCCAGCCGCGCGAACAGGCCGACGAGCCGGTTGAGCTTGGGCAGCTTGCCGTGCGGGATCGCGACCCCGTTGCCGATCCCGGTCGAGCCCAGGCGCTCGCGTTGCTGCAGGATCTCGAAAATCTCACGCTCCGCGCGGCCGGTGGAAACCGCGGCCTTGGCCGCGAGTTCCTGCAGCGCCTGTTTCTTGTTGCCCGCCTTCAGCGCAGGAAAGATCGCGTCGGCGGCGAGAAGGTCATCGAGTGGCATGATTTTTTCGTGATCCAGCCGAACTGCGTTCGGGGGAATCGAGAGGGCGCGGACCATAAGAGCCGATCCCCACCGGGTCAATGGGCCAGTGCCCGCGCCGTTCAGAGGATGTGACTTGCCTGTTTCTCGCGCCGGCGCTGCACCGAAGAGGGGATGCGCATGGCCTCGCGATATTTGGCGACCGTGCGGCGGGCAATGTCGACGCCGGCCTCTTTCAGGCGCTGCACGATGGTGTCATCGGAGAGCACGGTCTCCGGAGTTTCGGCCTCGATCAGCTCCTTGATGCGGTGGCGCACGGCCTCGGCCGAATGCGCTTCGCCGGTGCCGGTCGCATTGATCGACGAGGAGAAGAAATATTTCAGCTCGAAAATGCCGCGCGGCGTGGCCATGTACTTGTTCGAGGTCACGCGCGAGACGGTCGATTCGTGCATGCTGATCGCATCGGCGACCATGCGCAGATTCAAGGGCCGCAGGTGCTGAACGCCATAGGCCAGGAAAGCATCCTGCTGGCGCACGATCTCGGTCGCGACCTTCATGATCGTCTTGGCGCGCTGGTCGAGCGAGCGGGTCAGCCAGTTCGCGGTCTGCAGACATTCGGTGAGAAAGGCGCGCTCCTTGTCGCTCTTGGCGGTCTTGGAAACCGTCGCGTAATAGGTCTGGCTGACGAGCACGCGCGGCAAGGTGTCGGCGTTGAGCTCGACGGTCCAGGAGCCGTCGGGCGCAGCGCGCACGAACACATCGGGCACGATCGGCTGCACCACGCCCTGGCCGAACACGAGGCCGGGCTTGGGATTGAGCATGCGGATCTCGCCGACCATCTCGGCCAGGTCCTCCTCGTCGACATCGCACACCCGCTTCAGCGCGGGGAGGTCACGCTTGGCCAGCAGGTCGAGATTGGCGATCAGCGAGGCCATGGCCGGGTCGTAGCGGTCGCGATCCTTGAGCTGGATGGTGAGACATTCGGCCAGATCGCGCGCGCAAACGCCGGGCGGGTCGAATTCCTGCAGCGTTGCGAGCACCGCCTCGATCTCGGCCATGGGCGCGCCGAGCTTTTCGGCGACCGCGGCAAGATCGCCGCGCACATAGCCGGCCTCGTCGACCAGATCGACCAGATGCTGCCCGATCATGCGGCGCACCGGATCGGTGATCGCCAGATTGAGCTGGCGCGAGAGATGTTCGGCGAGCGTGATCTCGGCGCTGACGAAGGCCTCCAGATTATAGTCCGCATCGTCGCGGCCGCCGGCGCCGACGCCGGCCCATTCGGAATAGCCCGGCGTCTCGGGCGGCGACGCGCGTTGCGCGGGCTCGCCGGAGTCCTCGGGAAAAACGTTTTCGAGATTGGCGTCCATCTGATTCTCGATGGCGCCGCGGCTGGTTTCGAGCTCGCCGCCGAGCCATTCGTCGGCGCGCGCGCTGTCGCCTTCGGCCGGCGCGCCCTCGCCTTCCGCTTCGGATGCGGCCTGGACGCCCGGCGTCTCGTCGGACGAGCGCGTGCCTTCGGGATCCTCGACGCGCTCGAGCAACGGATTGCGCTCGAGCTCCGCCTCGACATAGGCCACCAGATCCAGGTTCGACAGCTGCAGGAGCTTGATCGCCTGCATCAGCTGCGGCGTCATCACCAACGCTTGGCTCTGGCGAAGCTGGAGTTTTTGCGAAAGCGCCATTACGCACGCCGCCCCGCAGGCGGCTCCAAACCCGATCAAATTCACTATAGCCGGTAATCGCCGGGGCCGGGCGGCGATCCCCGAACGCCGTTAAAGCCGGAATTCCTCGCCGAGATAAAGCCTGCGCACGTCCGGATTCGACACGATCTCGTCCGGCTCGCCCTCCATCAGGATCGCGCCCGAGTGCACGATATAGGCGCGGTCCACCAGGCCCAGCGTCTCGCGCACATTGTGATCGGTGATCAGGACACCGATGCCCCGCGAGGTGAGATGGCGCACCAGTTCCTGGATGTCGCCGACGGCGATCGGGTCGATGCCGGCGAAGGGCTCGTCCAACAGCATGAAGGCCGGGCGCGTGGCGATGGCGCGCGCGATTTCGACGCGCCGCCGCTCGCCGCCGGAGAGCGCGATGGCGGGCGATTTGCGCACGCGATCGATGTTGAACTCGTCGAGCAGTCCGTCGAGCTCCTGCTCGCGCCGCTTCGCGTCGGGCTCGATCACCTCGAGCACGGCGCGGATATTGTCCTCGACGTTCATGCCGCGGAAGATCGAGGCCTCCTGCGGCAGGTAGCCGATGCCGAGCCGCGCGCGGCGGTACATGGGAAGCTTGGTCACGTCGTGGCCGTCGAGCTCGATGCGGCCGGAGTCGGCGCGGATCAGCCCGGTGATCATGTAGAACACCGTGGTCTTGCCGGCGCCGTTGGGGCCCAGCAGACCGACCGCCTCGCCGCGCTCCAGATCGATGCTGACGTCGTTCACGACGCGGCGGCCACCGTAGCTTTTCATGAGGCCGAACGCCGCCAGCACTCCCTCGCCGCTCTGGGGCACCGGCACGGGTTTGCGGCGCGGCAGCGCGCGGGGTTCCGGCATGGGTACGATTTCGGGAAGCGGGAGCGGACGCCGGTCGGGCGGACGCGCAGGCCTTCTCGATTCAGGCGGCGCGCGCTCCGGCCGGGGACGGCGATCGGCGCGACGCGGCGCGTCGTCGTCGAGCTGCCAGGCATCGGGAAGCAGCTCGCGCCCCGAGGATTCGGGGGCAGTCTTGGAGCGGAACCAGGAAAGAACCTTCAGCACGGGCTCTCCGCTGCAGTGCGGCACTGCAATCGGGGCGTGATAGGCCCTTCGCGGCGCGGAGGCAACGCAAACGCTTTTTCCGCAATCATTGCCGCGGTGCGATCGGCAGCGGCTTGGGCGGGCTGCCGGGCGGCGCCGGCGGCTCGCGCGGCGGCTCCTTGACCGAGCCCGGCACGAACAGGCCGTGCACGCGGCCCGGGGTCTTCGACTTGCCCTCGGCATCGAGGCGCGAAAGGCCGGATGTGAGATCCACCACCAGCCGGTCGCCGCGCATCAGGTTCGGCCCCTGCAGCAGCACCACGTTGCCGCTCAGCGTCATGGTGTTCGCGCGCGCGTCATAGATGCCGATGTTGCCGGTGGCGCGCTGGTCCTTGGTGGTGATGATCACTCCGCCGTTCGCCACCAGGCGGCGAATCTGTTGCGACGCGACGGGCTGGGCATTGGCTGGCTGAGTCGGCAGCGCGCCGCCCTCGTAGTGAACCGTGAGCTCCTTGCAGAGCATCTGCGTGTCGCCCTGCTGCACGATCACGTTGCCGGAGAAAACGGCGGTTTTGTCTTTGTCGCGCACTTCGAGCGCGTTGGCTTCGATCTTGACCGGATCGGTGCGATTTCGCTGAAAGCCCTGCAAGGCGTTCGGAAATCCGGTCGTGGTCTGCGGGCTCTTCGTCTTGGGCGCACCCTGCGCCGCGGCCGGGCCGTTGCCGGCCGCAACCAGGAGCGCGGCGATCAACAGCCGCGGCCAGATCGCCGGATGCGTCGCGCTCATGGCTTCGGCTCCGCCGTCGCCGCGGCCGGCGGGTTCAGGCGGAACTCCGCCGTGACGCGGCCTTCGAACAGCGCACGATCGCCGTTGTCGAAGATTTCGAGGCGGTCGGCCTTGAGCCAGCCGTCCCGATACCTGAGATCGACCGGCGCGGAGGACAGCACGTGGCCCTTGCGCATATCGACGATCGCCTCGCTGAGCTTGCCGCCGTAGCCGTTGCTGGAGGTGATGTCGATTCCATCGGAGAGGCGCAACTGCTCGGCCTTGGAATCGAACGTCCCCTTCTCGGCCCGGAGCGTGGTGGTTCCGCCGCCGACCAGCTCGAAGCGCGCCTCGATCCCGGTCATCTCGATCACGCCCGGCCGGGTGAGATCCTGCGCGGCGGTTTCGGCGGTCACGCTGTAGGCGCGCCCGTCGCCGGTGTAGCCGGAGAGTTTCGGCGCCTCGATCTTGAGCTTGCTGCCGGAAATAGCGAGACGGGCGAATTCGATCGGAAGCTCGCCCAAGAGCCGCAGCGGATCGAGCCAGGAGCCGATCACGATGATGCAGACGCACAGGATGATCGCCGCCGGCAGCGCGCGGCGGAGAAACCGGACATGACTGGTGTGGCGCAGCGCCGTCTTGTAGGCAGCGGCCGCGTTGCGCCGCTCGCCGCCAGCGGCGAAAGTCGTTTCAGTGGAAGGCACGTTTGCTCCCCTGCCTTGCCCCATATCTCACCGAGACATCTCACATTAAGACATGGCGCATCCGTGGCGGATGGGCCAGCGCAGGAAGTAGCGGCGAGAGCTTGGTGCGCAAAGACTTGGTTCGCAAAGACTTGGCGAGCGAGCGTTCGAGCGCCTCAGCCATGCGCAAAAATGTCCTCTTCCGCCCAGCCGCCGAGATCGAGGCGAACGCGCGTGGGCAGGAAGCGGAAGCAGGCCTCGGCGAGCTCCTCGCGGCCTTCGCGGGCGAGCATCTCGTCGAGCCGCTCGCGCAGCGCATGCAGGTGCAGCACGTCGGACGCGGCGTAGGCGACCTGGGCTTCGGTGAGCGTCTCGGCGCCCCAGTCGGAACTCTGCTGCTGCTTGGAGAGATCGACGCCGAGCAGCTCCTTGACCAGATCCTTGAGGCCGTGGCGGTCGGTATAGGTGCGCGCCAGGCGCGAGGCGATCTTGGTGCAATAGGCCGGCTGCGGCATCACGCCGAAAGTCTTGAACAGGACGGCGAGATCGAAGCGCGCGTAGTGGAAGAGCTTGAGCCGCTGCGGATCGGACAACAGCCGCACCAGATTGGGCGCCGAGGTGTCGCCGACCGGCATCTGCACCACGTCGGCCGAGCCGTCGCCGGCGGAGAGCTGCACCACGCACAGCCGGTCGCGCAGCGGATTGAGGCCCAGCGTCTCCGTGTCGATCGCCACCACGGCGCCGTAGCCGGAAAGATCGGGCAGGTCGCCGCGGTGCAGGCGGATCGTCATCTGAAGCTCATCCGGTGTTGGGCATCGAGCGCACCTGGTGCATCGCACGCCACGGTCAAGAAATCGTTTAGCTGGTGCCCAGGAGAGGACTCGAACCTCCACGCCTTGCGGCGCTAGTACCTGAAACTAGTGCGTCTACCAATTCCGCCACCTGGGCTCGGCGCGATAGGTAGGGCTTGGCTCCGAGCCTTGTCAATCGAAGCGGCCGCGCGCGCGAGCGCTTTGACGGGCGGGAAACGATCGAGTAACGCTCGGCCCGCGCGGCGGAGTGCGGCGCGGGGTTTTCGGCGATGGCGCAGACGACCGATCGGCTGGTCACGGTCTATGGCGGCTCGGGATTCCTCGGCCGGCATCTGGTGCGCGCGCTCGCCAAGCGCGGTTGGCGCATCCGCGTCGCGGTGCGGCGGCCGGAGCTCGCCAATTTCCTGCAGCCGCTCGGCATGGTCGGGCAGATCCATGCGGTGCAGGCGAACGTGCGGTTTCCGGAATCGGTCGCGCAGCGCGGCGGAGGATGCCGATGCGCTGGTCAATCTCACCGGCATCCTGTTCGAGAGCGGCCGGCAGACATTCGAGGGCGTGCAGGCGCAAGGCGCGCGCGCCGTGGCCGAGGCCGCGGCCAGGCGCGGCGCCAAGCTCGTGCATGTATCGGCGATCGGCGCCGATGCGAGCTCGCAATCGGCCTATGCGCGCACCAAGGCCGCGGGCGAAGCGGCGGTGAAATCCGCGCTGCCTGCGGCCGTGATCTTCCGGCCGTCGATCCTGTTCGGCCCCGAGGACGGCTTCTTCAATCGCTTCGCCGCCATGGCACGGATCGCGCCGGCGCTGCCGCTCATCGGCGGCGGCCAGACGCGCTTTCAGCCGGTGTTCGTCGGCGATGTCGCCGCGGCCATCGTTGCGGCGCTCGAAGATAAAGCCAAGCCCGGCACGACCTACGAGCTCGGCGGGCCCGAGGTGAAGACGTTCAAGGAATTGATGGAGCTCATGCTCGCCGAGATCGGGCGCCGGCGCCTTCTGGTGCCGATTCCGTTCGCGCTCGCGCGGCTGCAGGCTTTTTTCCTCGAGCTCTTGCCCAACCCGCTGTTGACGCGCGACCAGGTGATCCTCTTGGAGCGCGACAATGTGGTCTCGGCCGAGGCCGAGCGCGAGGGCCGCACGCTGAAAGCGCTCGGCATTTCCCCGACCGCCTTGGCCTCGGTGCTGCCGGGCTATCTTTCGCGCTTCCGCAAGGCCGGCCAGTTCTCGCGCCTGGCGAGTTGAGCGTCAGCGCACCAAGAGCAGCGCGACCAGCCCGAGACCGCCGACCACGATCCGCCACAGCGCGAAGAAGGCGAAGCCGTTCCTGGAGACGAAATCGAGCAGCATGCGCACCACCACGATGGCGGCGCAGAAAGCGGCGACGAAGCCGACCGCGATCAGCAACCCGTCGTCGAGCGAAAGGCTCGCGCGGTTCTTGAAGAGATCATAGACGAAGGCGCCGAGCATGGTGGGCATGGCGAGGAAGAAGGAGAATTCCGCCGCCGCGCGCCGCTCGACGCCCAAGAGCAGCGCGCCGACGATGGTCGAGCCGGCGCGCGACACGCCGGGGATCAGCGCGAGCGTCTGGCAGAAGCCGATCTTCAGCGCGAGCAACGGCGGCAGCTGCATCGCGTCGGAATATGTCGGCTTCAGCTCAAGCCGGTCGACCACGAACAGAATCACGCCGCCGACGATCAGCATGACGCAGATCAGCATGGGCGTCTCGAACAGCACGCCCTTGATGAAGCCGTGCAGCGTGGCGCCGAGCACGGCTGCGGGCAGGAACGCGATCACGATGCCGATGGCGAAGCGGCGCGCGGCCGGGTCGTTGGGCAGCCGGATGAAGACGTTCCAGAGCTTAGAGAAATAGACCACGACGATGGCGAGGATCGCGCCGAGCTGGATCAGCACCTCGAATACCTTGCCGGTCGACTGGAAGCCGAGGAAATAGCCGGCGAGCAGGAGATGCGCCGTGGAGGAGACCGGGATGAACTCGGTCAAGCCTTCGAGCAGGCCGAGGAGCGCGGCTTCGATCAACTTGGCGACGGTCATGGGGATTTCCGGGCGGGAACGGCGGGCGAATCGGCGGCATCTTCGCCCCGCGGGCGCGCCGCGGCAATTGCCCGGAAGGCGCATGCGGCCCTAGGATCGCCCGCTTTTCGCGCGAGTCGCCTATCCCAACGCCGGACGACGATGCAGCTTTATCACTTCCCGTTCTGCCCGCATTCGCGCTTCGTCCGGCTGGTGCTCGGCGAATACGGGATTCCGTTCGAGGCGATCGACGAGCCGGTCTGGAAGCGGCGGCCCGAGTTTCTCGCCATCAATCCGGCCGGCACGACGCCGGTGCTGCTGGCGAACGGGACCGCAATTCCCGGCGCCACGGTGATCGCGGAATTTCTCGACGAGACCCAGGGACCCGACTTCGGCGAGCGCCGGCTGATGCCGCTCGGCTTCGAGGAACGCGCCGAGGTGCGCCGGCTGGTCTCCTGGTTTCACGACAAGTTCTTCGCCGAGGTCACCGACCATCTGGTGCGCGAGAAGATCTTCAAGCGGCATTGGACGCTCGCCGAAGGCGGCGGCGCGCCGGATTCGACCGCGATCCGCGCGGCGCGCGCCAATTCGGGCTATCATCTGCGTTATATCGGCTGGCTGTTGCGGACCCGGAAGGCGCTCGCGGGCGAGCGGCTCTCCTACGCCGATCTTGCCGCCGCCGCGCATCTTTCGACCGCCGATTATCTGGGTGACGTGCCGTGGGACGAGGACGAGACCGCAAAGGGATGGTACGCGCGGATCAAGTCGCGCCCGTCGTTCCGTCCGCTGCTGCACGAGACGCTGCCGGGGCTGGCGCCCTCGGCAAGCTACGCCGACCTCGACTTCTAGATCCGCACGCGATCAAGCAAGCGCTCCGTGAGCGCGCGCGCGCCGAGGGCTTCGATGCCTTCGGCGTGACGAGGCCCGACGCCATCGCCAAGGCCGCGCCGCGGCTCAATGACTGGCTCGATGCCGGCGCGCACGGCGACATGGACTGGATGGAATCGACGCGCGAGCGGCGCGCGAGCCCGGCGGCGTTGTGGCCGGAGGTGAAGAGCGTCGCGGTGTTCGGGCTCAATTATGCGCCGGACGAGAATCCGCTGGCGATCTTGGAGCAACGCGAGCGCGGCGCGATCTCGGTCTATGCGCAGGCCGACGACTATCACGACCTGATCAAGGGCAAGCTCAAGCGCATCGCGCAGTGGCTCGCGGCGCGAGGCCGGCGGCGAGCTCAAAGTCTTCGTCGACACCGCGCCGGTGATGGAGAAGCCGCTCGCCGAAGCCGCCGGGCTCGGCTGGCAGGGCAAGCACACCAACGTGGTGTCGCGCGAGTTCGGCTCGTGGCTGTTTCTGGGCGCGCTGTTCACGACGCTGGAACTGCCGCTCGATGCGCCGGAGCCCGATCATTGCGGCTCGTGCCGCGCGTGTCTCGACATCTGCCCGACCGAAGCGTTCCCGGCGCCCTACCGGCTCGATGCGCGGCGCTGCATTTCGTATCTCACCATCGAGCACAAGGGCCCGATCCCGCGCGAGTTCCGCGAGAAGATCGGCAACCGCATCTATGGCTGCGACGATTGCCTGGCGGTCTGCCCGTGGAACAAGTTCGCGCAAGCCGGGCGCGAGGCGAAGCTTTCGGCGCGCGCGGAGAACCGTGCCGCCGACGCTTGCCGAGCTTGCCCGGCTCGACGACGCGGCCTTCCGCAAGCGCTTCGCCAAAAGCCCGATCAAGCGCACCGGCCGCGAGCGTTTCGTGCGCAATGTGCTGATCGCGATCGGCAATTCCGGCGACGCGGCGCTCGCCCGCGAAGCCGAGCGGCTGCTTGGACGACCCCTCGCCGCTGGTGCGGGGTGCCGCGGTCTGGGCGCTGTCGCGGCTCGTGGCGCAAGATGACTTTCGCAAAGGCCGCCCGCCGGCCGCGAGAGCGACGCCGCCGTGATCGAGGAATGGAACGCGGCTAGATCGTCATGCCCGCGCTTGTCGCGGGCATCCAAGGAAAGCGAATCAAGACGTGGATGGCCGACAGTCCGGCCATGACGAGAAGTGGATCGATTCAGTCGAACGCTCGCCGCCAACTCGTCCACGATGCGCAACAGCCGCTCGATGTCCTCGGGCCGCGACAGGCGGTGATCGCCGTCCTTGACCAGCGTCATCGCCACGTCGTCCTTCGGCAAACAAGCGACGAGCTTCATGGCGTGCTGCCAGGGCACGTCGGGATCGAGCGAGCCCTGCAGAATGCGCACCGGGCAGCCGGTCTCGAACGGCGCGTTCAAGACGAGATGCTTCCGGCCGTCCTCGATCAGTTCGCGCGTGATCGGATAAGGCCCGTCGTCATAGGCCGAAGGCCGCATCCAGACGCCCTTGTCCTCGATCTCGCGCTTGACTCGCTTCGGGCAGCGCGGCCCACATCAGCGCTTCGGTGAAATCCGCCGCCGGCGCGATCAGCACAAGTCCTGCGATGCGGCCGCGCGCGGCGGGGCGTTGCGTGAACTCGCGCGCGAGCAGCAACGCGATCCAGCCGCCCATGGAGGAGCCGATCAGGATTTGCGGGCCGGTAGTGAACGTCTCGAACACGGCGCGCGCTTCCTCGAGCCAGCGCGAGATGGTGCCGTCCTCGAAGCGGCCGCCGGATTCGCCGTGGCCGGAATAGTCGAAGCGCACGATGGCGCGGCCGGTCTGCTGCGCGTGCGCGGCGAGCGCGGCGGCCTTGGTGCCGCCCATGTCGGACTTGAAGCCGCCGAGCCAAAACAGGCCGGGCGAGGCGCCCTCGCGCACGCGCACGGCGACCGGCCGCGCCGCGTCGCCGGCACCCACGTTCAATCGGTGCAAGGTCTCGTTGATCATGTTGTTGCCGCGTCCCCGTATTACGCCGGGCACAGGCGGGCAAGCCGCCCGTTGACTTCGCCCTGGTTTGTCTCAATCCTGCCCTTGCTTCGCGCCGAGCCAGCGGGAAGCGACACGGCAACTGCAAGAGGAGACGATCGCCATTCGCCGCCCCATGAGAGCCCCTATGCCGGCCCAGAAGGACGGGCCGCGCATCAACCAGGAAATCCGCAGCCGCGACGTTCAGCTCATCGATGACACCGGAGCCAACCGCGGCGTCACTCCCACCCACGAGGCCATCGCGATTGCCCAAGCGGCCGGGCTGGACCTCGTCGAAATCTCCCCCAACACCACCCCGCCGATCTGCAAGATCCTCGACTACGGCAAATACAAATATCAGGCGCAGAAGAAAGCCGCCGAGGCGCGCAAGAAGCAGAAGACGGTCGAGGTCAAGGAAATCAAGCTCCGGCCCGGCATCGACACGCACGACTACGACGTGAAGATGCGCTCGATGCGCCGCTTCTTCGAGGAAGGCGACAAGGTGAAGGTGACGCTGCGCTTCCGCGGCCGCGAGATGGCGCATCAGGACCTCGGCTACAAGCTCCTGGACCGCGTGAAGGAAGACACCGCGACCATCGCCAAGGTCGAGCTGTCGCCGATGTCGGAAGGCCGGCAGATCGTGATGATCCTCGCGCCGCGCTGAGCGGCGGAAAGCGCGCGGCATGTTCATCGGGCATCACGCAGTGGCCCTGGCCGCCAAGAGCGCGGCTCCGCGCACGAGCCTGGGAACGCTCTTTCTCGCCACCATGTGGATCGACCTGATCTGGCCGATCCTGCTCCTGCTGCATATCGAGATCGTGCAGATCGCGCCGGGCAATACGCGCTTCACGCCCTTCGCCTTCGTCTATTACCCCTACACGCACAGTCTACTGGTGGTCGTGCTGTGGGCGATCGGCTTCGGTGCGGTCTATTTCGCGCTCCAGCGCGACCGGGCTGCTGCGATCGTCGTCGGCCTGGTGGTGCTCTCGCACTGGGTGCTCGATTTCATCGTGCACCGGCCGGACCTGCCGCTCATCCCCGACCGTTTCAAAGTGGGACTGGGGCTGTGGAATTTCGTGCTCGGCACGATCGCGCTGGAGCTCGCGATGTTCATCGCCGGTCTGGTTCTTTATCTCCGCGTCACGCGCGCCAAGGATCGCATCGGCACGCTGGGCGTTCTGGGCGCTGATCGTGTTCCTGCTCGTCATCTATGCCTCGGTGATCCTCGGCCCGCCGCCGCCCAGCGTGCAGACGATCGCCTGGATGGGCTTGCTGACCTGGCTGATGCCGCTCTGGGCCTGGTGGGCGGACCGCCACCGCGAGGCGCGCGGCTGAAGCGGCCGCGTCCTTGGCTTGCCAAGGGCCGGCACGTCTTGTATCGAAGCGGCCTTCGAGCCGCCCGGCCATAAGGGCTGCCGTGGCGGCTTCGAACGCTCAACCAGCTCATTTCGAGCACATTGGGAAGGCTGCGGGCTTGCCTGCCTGCCTTCCAGGAGACGGAGCCAAATGCCCAAGATGAAGACCAAATCCGGCGCGAAGAAGCGATTCACGATCAGCGCGCGCGGCAAGGTGCGATCCGGCCAGGCCAACAAGCGCCACGGCATGATCAAGCGCACCAAGAAGCAGATCCGCCAGCAACGCGGCACCACGATCCTCTCGCCGCAAGACGCGCGGATCGTGAAGCGCTTTCTGCCCTACGGCGTGTAGCCGGGGCTCATCAGAGATCGAGGAGATTGAGCCATGGCCCGCGTCAAACGCGGCGTGACGTCCCACGCCAAGCACAAGAAAGTCTTCAAGGCCGCCAAGGGCTTCTACGGCCGGCGCAAGAACACGATCCGCATCGCCAAACAGGCGGTCGAGAAGGCCAAGCAATACGCCTATCGCGACCGCAAGAACCGCAAGCGCATCTTCCGCGCGCTGTGGATCCAGCGCATCAACGCGGCGACGCGCGAACAGGGCCTGACCTACGGCCGATTTATCGACGGCCTCGGCAAAGCCGGGGTCGCGGTCGACCGCAAGGTGCTGGCCGATCTCGCGGTGCGGGAGCCGGACACCTTCAAGGCGCTGGTGGACAAGGCCCGCGCCGCGCTCGCCTGAAGCATCCCCTGCCGAGGCCCTTGATCCGCGAGGCGCCGAGGAGCGCCGCGCGGCTTCCGTTCGGGTATAGGTAGCGAATCGAGAGAGTCGCATGGCCGATATCGCCAAGCTCGAATCCGAACTTCTCGCCGCGGTCGCCGCCGCCAGGGACGACGCCGCGCTCGAAGCCGTGCGCGTCGCGGCGCTCGGCAAGAAGGGCTCGATCTCGGAGCTGCTGAAGTCGCTCGGCACGATTTCGCCCGAGGAGCGCAAGATTCAGGGCCCGCTCATCAATGGCCTGCGCGACCGGGTGACGGAGGCGATCGCCAAGCGGCGCGCGGCGATTCAAGCTGGCGGAAATCTCCAAGCAGCTGGAGAGCGACACCGTCGATGTGACGCTGCCGGTGCGGGAGGCCCCGGCGCTCTCGGGCCGCATCCACCCGATCAGCCAGGTGATCGAGGAACTGACCGCGATCTTCGCCGACATGGGATTTTCGATCGCGGAAGGGCCGGACATCGAGACCGATTTCTATAATTTCACCGCGCTCAATTTCCCGCCGGAACATCCGGCGCGCGAAATGCACGACACCTTCTTCTTCGCGCCCAAGGCGAACGGCGAGCGCATGCTGCTGCGCACGCACACCTCGCCGGTGCAGATCCGCACCATGCAGCGCGAGAAGCCGCCGATCAAAGTCATCATTCCGGGCCGCACGTACCGCTGCGACTCCGACCAGACCCACACGCCCATGTTCCATCAGGTCGAAGGGCTCGTCATCGACAAGGGCTCGCACATGGGCCACCTGAAGTGGATTCTGGAGGAATTCTGCAAGGCGTTCTTCGAGGTGCCGAGCGTGAAAATGCGCTTCCGGCCCTCGTTCTTCCCCTTCACCGAGCCCTCGCTCGAGGTCGACATCCAGTGCGACCGCAGCCGCGGCGAGATCCGCTTCGGCGAAGGCAACGACTGGCTGGAAATCCTCGGCTGCGGGATGGTGCACCCGAACGTCTTGAAGAACTGCGGGCTCGATCCCGACGTCTATCAGGGCTTCGCCTGGGGCATGGGGATCGACCGCATCGCGATGCTGAAATACGGCATGCCCGATCTGCGCGCCTTCTTCGAAGCCGATGTGCGCTGGCTCAGGCACTATGGCTTCCGCCCGCTCGATTTCCCGACGCTGGCCGGCGGGTTGAGCGCGTGAAGCCGCTGATGAGGACGCCATGAGGCAAAGAATCGATCAGGCGCTGTTCTCCACCCTCACCCGCAAATGGGAGAAGAAGGCGGTCGACGGCTATTCGAAGACGTTGCAGATGCGCGTATCGGCGACGCCGCCGCACATCAACGAGCTGTTCCACCGGATCGACGCCAAGGCGACCGCGCTGCTGACCTATTGCGCGATGATGATCGCGGGGCTCGGCATCTGCGCGCCGATCGTGGCGCAGCATCCGATCGAGGAAGCCGTCGTCATCGTCCAGATTTCGATCTTTCTCCTGATCGCCATCGGCTGCCTGCGCTGCCTGTCGGTATTCGGTTCGCTGGAGCATTCCTCCGATTCCGTGGCGGTGCGAAAGAGCGCCGATCGCGAGCTGATCATCCGGCAGGAATTGTTCCGCCTCTGTCATCGCGCCTCCATCATCTTCACCTTCGGCGTCGTGGTGAGCCTGCCCGTGATGTTGGTGTGGAGGCCGGTGGGATAAACGGGCCGCGCAGCGGTCCGGGCCCCGAGTGATGCGATGAAATTCACCCTTTCCTGGCTCAAGATGCATCTCGACACGGACGCTTCGCTGGAAGCGGTCGCCGAGAAGCTCACCATGATCGGGCTCGAGGTCGAGAAGATCGAGGATCGCGCGAAGCTGCTCGCGCCCTTCACGGTCGCGCGCGTCTTGTCGGCCGAGAAGCATCCCAACGCCGACAAGCTCAAAGTGTGCATGGTCGAGACCGGCGAAGGCGCGCCGGTGCAGGTCGTGTGCGGCGCGCCGAACGCGCGCGCCGGCATGATGGCGGTGTTCGCGCGGCCGGGCGCGCATATTCCAGGCAGCGGCATGGAACTGAAAGTGGCCGCGGTGCGCGGGGTCGAGAGCCGCGGCATGCTGGTCTCGGGCCGCGAGATGGGAATTTCCGAGGATCATCAGGGCATTATCGAGCTGCCGGCCGACGCGCCGCTGGGCAAGCCGTTCGCGGCCCTGATGGGCCTCGACGATCCGGTGCTCGATGTCGCGATCCCGACGAGCCGGCCCGATTGCCACGGCATTGATGGCATCGCGCGGGATCTGGCCGCCGCGGGCCTCGGCACCTTCAAGAGCAAGGCGCCGGCGCCGGTGGCCGGAAAATTCCCCTGCCCGGTGCAGGTGAAGCTCGAGTTCGGCGCGACGCCCTCGCTCTGTCCGGCGTTTCGCGCTGCGGCTCATTCGCGGCGTGAAGAACCGCCCCTCGCCCGACTGGGCGCAGCACAAGCTGCGCGCCATCGGGCTGCGCCCGATCAATGCGCTCGTCGATATCACCAACTTGCTCACCTACGACCGCGGCGCGGCCGCTGCACGTGTTCGACGCGGCGAAGGTCAAGGGCCATCTCACGGTGCGGCGCGCCAAGAAGGGCGAGAAGCTGACCGCACTCGACGGGCGCACCTATGAGCTCGACGAGACGATCTGCGTGATCGCCGACGAGAAGGGCGTGGAGTCGCTGTCCGGCATCATGGGCGGCGAGGCAACCGGCTGCTCGGACGCGACCACCGACGTGCTGGTCGAATCGGCGCTTTGGGTGCCGATCAATATCGCCGAGACCGGCCGCAAGCTCGGCATCAATTCGGACGCGCGCTGCGCGCTTCGAGCGCGGCGTCGATCCGGCCTTCACGGTGCCAGGCTTGGAACTGGCGACCAAGTTGATCCTGGAAATGTGTGGCGGCGAACCGTCGGAAATCGTGCTGGCCGGAAAAATTCCAGACCAGAAGCGCGTGATCGATTTCCCGCTTGCCGAAACGAAGCGCCTCACCGGCCTCGACGTGCCGGCCGCGGAGAGCAAACGTATCCTCTCCGCGCTCGGATTTTCCGTCGCCGGCGCGGGCGAAACCTTGAAAGTGACCGTACCGACTTGGCGCGGCGACGTGGAGGGCAAGGCCGACCTGGTCGAAGAAGTGGTGCGCATCCACGGCGTCGACCACGTGCCTGCGGTCGCCTTCGATCGCGGCCCCGATGCGCGCAAGCCGGTCCTGACTGTGATCCAGAAGCGCACGCGGGCTGCCAAGCGCGTGCTCGCCGCGCGCGGACTGATCGAAGCCATAACCTGGTCCTTCATCTCCAGGCCGCAGGCGGAACTGTTCGGCGGCGGCAAGGCCGAACTTGCGCTCTCCAACCCGATCGCGGCCGAGCTTTCCGACATGCGGCCGAGCCTGATCCCGGGCCTCGCGCTCGCCGCGCAGAAGAACGCCGATCGCGGCTATCCCGACGTGGCACTGTTCGAAGTCGGACAGATATTCATCGGCGACCGGCCCGAAGATCAGCTGATCGCGGCAAGCGTCGTGCGCCGCGGCACCGCCAAAGCGCAAGGCTCCGGCCGGCACTGGTCGGGCTCGTCCGGGCCGGCCGACGCATTCGACGCCAAGGGCGACGCGCTCGCCGTGCTCGCCGCCGCGGGCGCGCCGGTCGACAAGCTGCAGATCGTCCCGGGCGGGCCGACCTGGTTGCATCCCGGCCGTTCGGGCACGATCCAGCTCGGGCCGAAAAGCGTGCTCGGCATATTCGGCGAGCTGCATCCGGCGACCCTCGAGGCGCTCGATATCGAAGGCCCGGTCGCGATCTGCGAAGTGATCCTCGACCGCCTGCCCGAGCCCAAGTCGCGCCCGACGCGCATCAAACCCAAGCTCGAATTGTCGCAATTCCAGCCGGTCGCGCGCGACTTCGCCTTCATCGTCGAGCGCAAGGTACTCGCCGCAGAAGTGGTACGCGCGGCGGAGAACGCCGACCGGGCATTGATCTCGGCGGTCGAGGTGTTCGACCTCTATGAAGGCAAGGGCGTCGGCGAAGGCAAGAAGTCGATCGCGATCGCGGTCATTATCCAGCCACGCGAGAAGACGCTGACCGACGCCGAAATCGACGCCATCGCGGCCAGGATCGTGGCGGAAGTCACCAAGCGCACCGGCGCGACGCTGCGCGCCTAGCTCAGTTCTGCCGCTTCTTCTTTTTCGCCACGGGTTCGCGCGCCGTCGCCGGCGCCGCGGTCAACGTCCGCAACGCGGCGTTGGCCGCCCGTTCGCCCGAGGCCCAGGCGCCGCCGACCGTGCCCCATTGGGTCTCGTGCGCGGCCTCGCCGGCGAAGAACAGACGATCGACCGGCTCGATCAGCACGCGGCGGCTCGCCGCCGCGCCCGGCGCCGCCGCCGAAAAGCCGCCCAGCACGAAGGGCTCCGCGCCCCAGCGGATCACTTCCGTGCGGCCGATTTTTCCGGGCGCTTCGGCGCCGAACTGCGCGGCCATGAGTTCGGAAAGAAACGCGAGCATGGCAGGCTCGCCGGCCGCAGCCAGCTCGCGCCCGAAACGTCCGGCGATGTCGGCATAGGCGAGATCGCTGCCGCCGGCGCGGCCGACGAGCGCGGCGGTGCGCTCGCTATCGGCGCGGAACACGATGCGCTCGTCGGCGCGGAAGCCGAAGGGATTGCCCGCGAGTTCGAACACGATCCGGTCATAGGTGCCGAGCGAGAGCCGCTCGATCGCGTCGCTGACGCGCCTGGGCAAGCCCTGCCGGAACTCGATGCGGCGCGCGGCCAATACGTTGGTCGACGCGGTCACGATCACGGCGCGCGCGCGCAAGCTGCCGCGCGCGGTTTCGAGCACGATCGCGCGTCCGCCGGTATCGATATTACGCACCGGCGTATCGAGTTCGACCGAAAGCGGCTTGGCCGCCGCTGCGAGCACGGCGCCGAGTCCGTCGCGGCAAGCGACTTCCTCGCCGCGCTCCTCGGCATGGGCGAAGTCGACCGTCGATACGTTCTCGAGATCCTTGGCGCAGGTGAGCGGACCGAGCACGAAGGAAATGCTCTGCTGCCAATTAGCGAGATCCGGCATCACGCGCGCGGCCGCCACGTCGCGCCCAGCCTCGCCGGTGGCGATGATGGCGCGGCTGGCGCGGCGCAAGGCCACGGTGAAATCGTCGTATTCGTTGTCGCGCGCCTCGCGGCCGCCGACATAGAGGCGCCGGCCGGCCGGCGGATCGAACAGCCGCAGCCGCTCGGCGCGCCCAAGCGCGACCAACGGATTCCTGCCGCCGCCATAGAGCCGGTGCGCGCCTTGATCGTGCACGACGCCGAATTTTCCGGGGCCGCTCCTCACCCGGCCGCCGATGCGGCCGGCGGCTTCCAGCAGCGCGTAGCTGCGGCCGGCGGCGGCGACCCGGCGGGCGGCCGAGATTCCGGCGGCACCCGGCCCCGACGATGGCGATCTCGACTTCGCCCGAGGCCGGCAAGGCGCCAAGCGCAGGCGTCGCCGCGAGCGTCGCCGCCCCGGCCAGAAACTCGCGTCTTGTGACTTGCCGCCGCATTGAAAAAAACGCTTCTGGACCAGCAACCTAGCATGAATTGCGGCGACAATGGCGTGGCCCGGCGCGGGCCTGTGAACTTTGCGGAAACATGATCCGCATAGACTGCCGGCTCACGGGACCCTTGCAGGGACGGGCCGCGCCGGCCCGGGGATGTTGCCAGAAATGGGTGTGCGGTTTTTCGACTTCCTTGGGCGGCGGATCGTCCACTACCTCGAACAGCCTTCGCCGGGCTACGAACCCTTTACGCCGAGCAACCTCGGCGCGCTCCGGCGGGCGATCGAGCCGGGCGACGTGCTGCTGGTCGAGGGCAACAGCCGCATCGCCGGCGTAATCAAGTATCTCACGCAATCGACCTGGTCGCACGCGGCGCTCTATGTCGGCGACGTGATCGGCAAGAAGACGGAAACCGGCGAGCCGCATGTGCTGATCGAGGTGCTGCTCGGCGAGGGCGCGATCTCGGCGCCGCTTTCCAAATACGAAATCTACCACACCCGTATCTGCCGGCCGGTCGGCCTGACCGAGCGCGACCGCGGCAAGGTCTGCCGCTACATGCTCGACCGGCTCGGCTACGAATACGACGTGAAGAACGTCGTCGATCTCATCCGCTATCTGGTGCCGCTGCCGGTGCCGCAGCGCTGGCGCCGGCGCATGATCGCGCTCGGCTCGGGCGTGCCGACCAAAGCGATCTGCTCGACCCTGATCGCGCAGGCGTTCGGCTCGGTGCGCTATCCGATCCTGCCGCGCATCGAATTGATCGAAAGTCAGGAGACGCGGCGCGAGATCCTGCACATCCGCCACTATTCGCTCTATGCGCCGCGGGATTTCGACATCTCGCCCTATTTCGCGATCGTCAAGCCGACGATCGAGGGCGGCTTCAACTACAAGAAGCTGCGCTGGGCCAATGTGCCGCTGGCGCCCGAGGAGGAGCGCGCTCGAGCGCCCCGCCCTTTACCGGCGGCCGGCCGCGGAATTCCCGCCGCCGGCTCCCGCGCAAGATCTGAGCGCGAGAACGCGTTGCCGCTCCAGCGGCGCGATCCATCCGAAGCCGCTATCGACATTTCGGCGAGCGGATCGTAAGCGTCGGCCATGATCGCCGACGCTTTCGCCGCCTTCGCCGAAACCTTCTCGCCGCCGCTGCGGCGGATTCTGTTCAAGGTGATCGGGCTCGCGCTCCTGTTGCTCGTGGTGCTGGGCACGATCCTGCACGGGCTGCTGACGCGGCTGTTTTCGCTGCCGGCGCCGTTCGAGACTGCGCTGGCGATCGTCGCCGGGCTCGGGATTTTCGCCGGTGCGATCTTTCTGGTGCCGCCGATCACCTCGCTGATCGCCGCGTTCTTCGTCGACGACATCGCCGAGCACGTGGAGCGCGAGAGCTTTCCCGCCGATCCGCTCGGCCGGCCGCTGCCGCTCGCGCAATCCATTGTTATTTCAGCGAAATTCTTCGGAATCGTGCTCGCGGTCAACTTCCTGGCGCTGCTCCTGCTTCTGGTGCCCGGCATCAATATCGCGGTGTTCTTTTTCGCCAACGCGTATCTGCTGAGCCGGGAATATTTCGAGCTCGCCGCCATGCGCCACCGGCCGGTCGCGGAGACGCGCGCTTTTCGGCGGCGGTACGCGGTGCAGATTTTCATCGCCGGATTCATGATCGCCGGGCTCGTCGCAATCCCGGTGGTGAACCTGATCACCCCGGTATTCGCGACCGCTTTCATGACGCGCCTGCACAAGCGCCTCTCCCCCGCGCGCGAGCTGTTGCCGCCCGAACGCGCCGCCTGAGCTAGACTGTCTTCTCCGGCCAGCGGCAGAGATCGTTGATCAAGCAACGTTCGCATTCGGGCTTGCGCGCCTTGCACACGTAGCGCCCGTGCAGGATCAGCCAGTGGTGCGCGTGATGCTTGAAGCGGCCGGGTATCACGCGCTCGAGCCCTTGCTCCACTTCGTGCGGATTCTTTCCAGGCGCCAGACCCGTGCGGTTCGAAACGCGAAAAATGTGCGTATCGACCGCGATCGTGGGCTCGCCGAAGGCAATGTTGAGCACCACGTTGGCGGTCTTGCGACCGACGCCGGGTAGCGCCTCGAGCGCCGCGCGCGTGCGCGGCACTTCGCCGCCGTGCTCGGCGAGCAGGCGCTCGGAAAGCGCGATGATGTTCTTCGCCTTGCCGCGATAGAGCCCGATGGTCTTGACGAAATCGCGCACCCGCTCCTCGCCGAGCGCGATCATCTTGGCGGGCGTATCGGCGGCGGCGAACAGCGCCGGCGTCGCTTTGTTCACGCCCGCGTCGGTGGCCTGCGCCGAGAGCACGACTGCCACAAGCAACGTGTAAGGATCTTGATGCTTAAGCTCGCCCTTGGGCTCGGGTTCGGCGCGGGCAAAGCGCGAAAAAGCCTCCGCCACCTCGGCAGCGCTCCAAGGCTTGATAGGCTTAGGCCCTGGACGCGAGGCGCGGGCCTCGGCGGCCTTTTTCTGCTTGCCCGGAGCCCGCTTTTTTCCCGCCATGCTTCCCCTATAGTGAGGAGGCATGCAGGAAGGCAACGAGCAAGACGAGCCCACGCTTTTTTCGGCGACGCTTGCGCCCTATCGCTCGCTCGGCCGCTTGGGCTTCATCGTGCTCATGGCGGTGCTGGCGGGCGCGAGTTTCGCCGCGGGCATCGCCTTCCTGCTGATCGGAGCCTGGCCGGTGTTCGGCTTCCTGGGGCTCGACGTGCTGCTCGTTTATCTCGCGTTCCGGGCCAATTACCGGGCCGCGCGCGCGTTCGAGGAAATCCGGGTCACGCCCAATCAGCTCCTGGTGCGCCAGGTCTCGGCCAGGGGCCAGGCGCGCGAGGAGCGCTTCAACCCGCGCTGGGTGCGGTTAGAGACCTCGCGCGACGAGCTTTCCGGGGTGACGCGGGTGGCGCTGGTCTCCAAGGGTGTGCCGCTCGTCATCGGCTCGTTCCTGCCGCCCCTGCACAAGGAAGAGCTTTCCAACGCGCTCGCCGGCGCGCTCGCTGCAGCCCGGCGCTGAGGCGGAATCGGGTGGTGCCGAGGGCGCCGATCTGATTTCTACGGTCTATGCAAACCATGCTCGCCACCGACACTCCCCGCTTCTCGCCGCTCCAGACCGCCGCCAAGGATTACGAGACCGTGCGGCAGGCGATCGCCTATGTCTCGGAACATTTCCGTGCCCAGCCCGAAGCCGAGGCGATCGCGCACGCGGTCGGCAGCAGCCCGCGGGCGCTGACGGAACTGTTCCGCCGCTGGTGCGGCCTCACGCCCAAGGAGTTCCTTCAGGCCGTGACGCTCGACCATGCACGGAAGGTCTTGCGCGAGACGCCAAGCCTCTTGGAAGCGAGCTTCGAGCTCGGCCTTTCCGGCCCCGGCCGGCTGCACGATCTCTTCGTGGTGCACGAGGCCATGTCGCCGGGCGAATGGAAGACCGGCGGCGCGGGCATGACGATTTCCTACGGCTTTCACCCCTCGCCGTTCGGCACCGCGCTGGTACTGGCGACCGAGCGCGGCCTGTGTGGGCTTGCGTTCGCCGACAAGAGCGAGCGGGCGGCGCTCGAGGATATGCGCGGCCGTTGGCCGAACGCGCGCCTGGTCGAGAACAAGGCGCAAACGCTTCCCTATGCCCGGCGCATCTTTGAGCCCGGCCTGTGGCGCGCGGATCAGCCCTTGCGCGTAGTCTTGATCGGCACCGATTTCGAAGTGCGCGTCTGGGAGACGCTATTGAAAGTGCCGTTCGGGAGGCTCGCGACCTATTCGCAGGTCGCCGAACAAGTCTGCACGCGCAAGGCCGCGCGCGCGGTGGGTGCGGCGGTCGGAAAGAACCCGGTTTCCTTCGTGGTGCCCTGCCATCGCGTGGTTGGGAGCAACGGCGCGCTCACCGGCTATCACTGGGGCTTGACCAGGAAGCGCGCGATGCTCGGCTGGGAGGCGGGCCGGGTTCAGGCGGCGAGATCGACCTTCTCGGCCACGGTCGAATCGGCATTGAGCCGGTAGAGAATCGGAATTCCGGTCGCAAGCTCGCGCTTGACGATCGCCTCGGGCGACAATTTCTCCAGCACCATGACGAGCGCGCGCAATGAATTGCCGTGCGCGGAAACGAGTACCCGCTCGCCGCGCAGAACCCGCGGCAGGATCTCCTGCACGAAATAGGGCAGCGCGCGGGCGACCGTGTCCCTCAGACTTTCGCCGCCGGGCGGGGCGACGTCATAGGAGCGGCGCCACTTGTGCACTTGCTCCTCGCCCCATTTCTTACGCGCGTCGTCTTTATTCAGGCCGACGAGATCGCCGTAATCGCGCTCGTTCAAGGCTTGGTCCTTGAGGATCGGGATTTTCGTCTGGCCCATTTCCTCGAGCACCAGGTCGAGCGTGCGCTGCGCGCGCACCAGTACCGAGGTAAAGGCCACGTCGAAGCGGATGCCTTGGGCTTTCAGTTTTTTCCCGGCCGTGCGCGCTTCAGCGACGCCCTGCTCGGTCAGGTTCACGTCGCGCCAGCCGGTGAACAAGTTCTTGAGATTCCACTCGCTTTGACCGTGGCGGACGAGCACGAGCAGGCGTTCGGTCATCGGCGCGCCCGCTCAGATGTCGGCAAGGCCGAGCACGTCGGCCATCGAATAGATCCCCGGCTTCTTGCCGCGGCCCCAACGGGCGGCAACGAGTGCGCCGCGTGCGAACAGCATGCGGTCCTCGGCGATGTGCTTGAGCTCGATCCGCTCGTAAGGCCCGGCGAAGATCACCGAATGATCGCCGATCACCGTGCCGCCACGCAGCGCGGCGAAGCCAATTTGGCCGCGCTTGCGCTCGCCGACCTCGCCGTCGCGGGCGCGCACCGAATGCTTGGCGAGATCGACGCCGAGGCCTTCGGCCGCAGCGCGGCCCAGCATCAACGCCGTGCCCGATGGCGCGTCGACCTTTCTGTTGTGGTGCATCTCGACGATTTCGATGTCGAAATCCGCACCCAGCGTCTTGGCGACGCGCTTCGTGAGCGCGGCCAGAAGATTGACCCCAAGACTCATGTTGCCCGAGCGGATGATGACGGCATTGCGCGCGGCGGCCTCGATCTTGTTGTCCTCGACGTGCGTAAGCCCAGTGGTGCCGAGTACGTGAATGATGCGCGCCTGAGCCGCGATCGCAGCGAGTGCGGCACTCGCCGCCGGCGTGGTGAAATCGACGATGCCTTCGGCATTGGCGACGAGCGGCGTGGGATCGCCGGTTACCTTGATGCCGCAGGGCGGCAGGCCCGCGAGCGTGCCCACGTCCTCGCCGAAGCCGGGCGTATTGGCTCGATCGACCGCGCCGGCGAGCGTAAAGCCCGGCGTCTCCAGAATGGCACGGGCGAGCGCGCGGCCCATCCGGCCGCCAGCACCCGCGATGACTAAGCGCATATCGGTCATGAACGTCACCTGATCCGTGGGTTCGGTATAACGTGCGCAATCAGGCGGGGGAAGCAGAACCCCAAATCAGGGTTGAGGACCTTCGTAGCCCTCGATCACGATCAGATCGATGGTGGAGACGTCCCGGCGCAGCTTGATCGCGGCCTGGTAGCCGGCCGACTTCCAGCAATCGAGCGCCGCCTGATAGGTCGGAAACTCGATCACCGCGTTGCGGGTGCGGCTGCCGCCTTCGACGGCCTCAAACTTGCCGCCGCGCACCAGGAAGCGGGCGCCATGCGCGTGCAGCGGTGCCGCATTGGCCGCGATATAAGCATTGTACTTCTGCTGATCGGCGACATCGACGCGGACGATCCAGTAGCCCTTGGGCATTGCGCTCTCCCTACTTCAAAGCGGATTCGATCTCGGCGACGATGGCCCGGGCGGCGGCCTTGCGCTCCTTGGCTTCGATCACCGGCCGGCCGACTACGATGTGATCGACCCCGGCCTTGATCGCGTCGGCCGGCGTCATCACCCGCTTCTGGTCGCCGGCGGCGGCGCCCGCGGGCCGCACGCCCGGCGTCACGATCAGCATGGAGTTGCCGACCGCGCGCCGAAGCTCGGCCGCCTCCAGCGGAGACGCAATCAGCCCGTCGACGCCGAGCACGGCGGCCTGCTCGGCGCGGCGCAGCACGAGATCGCGCACGCCAATGCCATAGCCCGACTCCGTCAGGTCGGCGTCGTTCCACGAGGTCAGCACGGTGACGGCGAGCAACTTCAAGCCGCTCTTGCCGCGGCCCTCGACCGCCGCCTTCATGGTCGGCGGAAACGCGTGGACCGTGAGAAAGGTCGCACCGAGCGCGGCGGCGCGTTCGCTTGCACGCGTCACGGTGTTGGCGATGTCATGCAGCTTGAGATCGAGAAAAAGCTTCTTGCCGGAGCGGGCGAGCCCGGCCGCGAATTCGAGCCCGCCGGCAAGCACGAACTCGTAGCCGACCTTATAGAAAGAAACCGTATCGCCGAGATCGGCGACGGCCTTCTCGGCCTCCGCCACGCTTGGCAAGTCGAGAGCCACGATCAGGCGGTCACGGGCGGATAGAGCCACAGGTTTCCTCAAAGGTCGGCGTTGGCGAGCGTCACGAGGCGTTGCACGGAATTCCTCAGCATTTTGGCGAGCGGCTCCTCCTTGAGGTCACCGGCGTCGTCGAAGGCGTGCGCCGCCTCGTGCACCGCCACCTGTTCGGGGATGACGAGGGCGCCGAGGCCGAGCTCCAGCACCTGCCGCAGCGCCATCAGCGCGCGATAACCGCCGCTTTGGCGGTTCGAGGTGGAGCCCAGCGCGAACACGGCGTGCTTGAACGGACTTTTCGAATCGCGGATGCGCGAGACCCAGTCGATGGTGTTCTTCAAGAGCGGCGGGAGCGAAGCGTTGTATTCGGGCGTCGCGATGTAGATGCCGCGGTGCGTCAGCATCATGTCGTGCAGCTTCCTCGCGGCCGCCGGCACGCCGGATTTCGCCTCATGATCCGCGTCGAACAGCGGCATCGGATAGTCGGCAAGCGAAATCAAGCTCGCCTCCACGTCGAGGCGCACCAGCTCCTTGAGCGCCAAGCCCGCGAGCTGCGCGCTGAAGGAGCCGGTGCGGATCGACCCGGCGAAGACGAGAATGCGCGGCTCGGACATTCGTTGGCGGCGGGCGGCGCTTCAGCGCGCACTGCGATAGACCCAGACCCGGGCCGGCGGAAAATTGCGCCAGATGCGCGGCGAGGAGCCGATCACATAACGGCCCGGCCGCGGCGGGATCGGCGCTACCGGCCCGTAGCTGAACTGGATGAAGGGCGCGCCGGGGGCAAGCAGCCGGAACGCCGTCTCCAGGAGCCGCACGCGCGCGATCAGCGGGCGCGTCAAGAGCGGCAGACCCGAGACGACGGCCGCGAACGGCCCGGGCACCCCGTCGGCAAGCGTCTGGCGCAGTCGATAGGCATCGCCGCGCACGACGGTGACCGCCGGCCAGCGCTTCTTCAGAAGTTCGCAGAATTGCGGATTGTATTCGACGAGCACGAGCCGCTCGGGCGCGATGCCGCGGGCGAGCAGCGCCGTGGTCAGGGCGCCGGTGCCCGGGCCGAGCTCGAGGATGGGCCCCGGGATGTTCAGGTCCACCTCGGCGGCTATGGCGCGCGCAAGCTCCGGACCCGACGGCGAAATCGCGCCCATGCGGAGCGGGTCCTGCAGCCAGGAGGAGAGGAACCGGACCTCGTCGTTCAGACGAAGCCGCGGCTTTTTCGAGCTCACGGACTCCAACATGGGAAAAGCATCACCCGGGTGAGAGCGGGATACAAGGCGTTACTCCCGCGCGCGCGGCGCGGTCAAGCGTGAGCCCGGATCATTCCTTGAGCCCGTCGAAGAATTCCTTTACCCGAGTGAAGAAGCCGCTGGTTTCCGGCTGGGTTTCCTTCGAGCTTTGGCTCTCGAATTCCTTCAGCAACTCGCGCTGGCGCTTGGTGAGCTTCTGCGGCGTTTCGACCGCGACCTGCACGTACATGTCGCCGCGCGCCTTGGAGCGCAGCACCGGCATGCCCTTGTTCTGCAGCCGGAAGCGCTTGGCGGTCTGCGTGCCTTCGGGAACCTTCACGCGGCTCTTGCCGCCGTCGATGGTCGGCACCTCGAACTCGCCGCCGAGCGCGGCCGTGACCATGGAAATCGGCACCCGGCAATGCAGGTCGGCGCCTTCGCGCTGGAAGATCGGATGCGGCGCGAGCGAGAGAAAAATATAGAGATCGCCCGCGGTGCCGCCGCGCAGGCCGGCCTCGCCTTCGCCGGCGAGCCGGATGCGGGTGCCGTCCTCGACCCCGGCCGGCACGTGCAGCTCGAGCGTGCGCTCCTTGGTCATGCGGCCGGCGCCGCCGCAATTGGCGCAGGGCTGCTCGATGACCGAGCCGCGGCCCTGGCAGGTGGGGCAGGCGCGCTCGAGGGTGAAGAAGCCTTGGGCGTGACGGATGCGGCCGCTGCCGCCGCAGGAGCGGCAGGTGACCGGCTGGGTGCCGGTCTTGGCGCCGGAGCCCGAGCAGACTTCGCAGGTGACGCTGGTCGGCAGCTTCACCTGCGCGGTCTTGCCGGCATAGGCCTCCTCCAGTGTGATTTCCAAATTGTAGCGCAGGTCCGCGCCGCGCTCGCGGCCGGGGCCACGGCCGCGCCGGCCGCCCATGCCGAACAGGTCGTCAAAAATATCATGGAAGGCTGAAGTGAAATCGCCGCCGAAGCCGTGTACCGCTCCGCCGCCGTGCTCGAAGGCGGCATGGCCGAAGCGATCATAGGCCGCGCGCTTCTGATCGTCCTTCAGGACGTCATAGGCCTCGTTGATCTCCTTGAAGCGGTGCTCGCAGGCCGTGTCGCCCGGATTTTTGTCCGGGTGCCATACCATCGCGAGCTTGCGGTACGCGGCCTTGATCTCCTCGTCCTTGGCGCTGCGGGCGACTTCGAGGACTTCGTAATAGTCGCGTTTGGCCATGATGCCGTCTGTCCGTCAGGCCGCGGCTGAAACGCCAACCCCCGGGACAGGCCCGGGGGTGACGGAGATATGGGATGCTGCTGCCATGAACCGTGCAGCGCAGCTTAGGCCGACTTCTTGTTCTTCTTGTCGTCGTCGACCTCGGTGAACTCCGCGTCGACCACGTCCTCCTTCTTCGCGCCGGCGCCCTCGGTCGGGCCGCCGGGCTGGCCGCCCGCAGCGTCGTCGTCGCCGGGCTTCTGCGCATACATGGCCTCGCCGAGCTTCATGGAGACCTGGGCAAGCGTCTGGGTCTTGGCCTGGATCGCGCTCACGTCCTCGCCCTTGGCCGCCTCTTTCAGGTCGGAGAGCGCGTTCTCGATCGCGGTGCGGTCGCCGGCCGAGACTTTCTCGCCGTACTCCTTCAGCGACTTCTCGGTCGAGTGCACCAGCGCATCGGCCTGGTTCTTGGCCTCGGCGAGCGCGCGGCGCTTCTTGTCGTCGGCGGCGTGAGCCTCGGCGTCCTTCACCATCTTCTGGATATCGGCCTCGGAGAGGCCGCCGGAAGCCTGGATGCGGATCTGCTGCTCCTTGCCGGTGCCCTTGTCCTTGGCCGAGACGTTGACGATGCCGTTGGCGTCGATGTCGAAAGTGACCTCGATCTGCGGCACGCCGCGCGGCGCCGGCGGGATGCCGACCAGATCGAACTGGCCGAGCACTTTATTGTCGGCCGCCATCTCGCGCTCGCCCTGGAACACGCGGATAGTGACCGCGGTCTGGCCGTCTTCGGCCGTGGAGAAGACCTGCGACTTCTTCGTGGGGATCGTGGTGTTCCGGTCGATCAGACGCGTGAACACGCCACCGAGCGTCTCGATGCCGAGCGAGAGCGGCGTCACGTCCAAGAGCAGCACGTCCTTGACGTCGCCCTGCAGCACGCCAGCCTGGATCGCGGCGCCCATCGCGACCACTTCGTCGGGATTGACGCCCTTGTGCGGCTCCTTGCCGAACAGCTGCTTCACCACTTCCTGCACCTTGGGCATGCGCGTCATGCCGCCGACCAGAACCACTTCGTTGATCTCGGCGGCGGAGAGGCCCGCGTCCTTCAGCGCCTGGCGGCACGGCTCGACCGTCTTCTGGATCAAGTCGTCGACGAGCGCCTCGAACTTGGCGCGGGTGAGCTTCAAGGTCAGATGCTTCGGGCCGGTCTGGTCGGCGGTGATGAAGGGCAGGTTGATCTCGGTCTGCATCGCCGACGAGAGCTCGATCTTGGCCTTTTCGGCCGACTCTTTCAGTCGCTGCAGCGCGAGCTTGTCCTTGCGCAGATCGATGCCCTGTTCCTTCTGGAACTCGTCGGCCAGATAGTGGACGAGGCGCATGTCGAAGTCTTCGCCGCCCAGAAACGTGTCGCCGTTGGTGGACTTCACTTCGAAGACGCCGTCGCCGATTTCCAGGATGGAGATGTCGAAAGTGCCGCCGCCCAGGTCATAGACCGCGATGGTGCCGGCCTTCTGCTTATCGAGGCCATAGGCGAGCGCACCCGCCGTCGGCTCGTTGATGATGCGCAGCACTTCGAGGCCGGCGATCTTGCCGGCGTCCTTGGTGGCCTGGCGCTGGGCGTCGTTGAAATATGCGGGAACGGTGATGACGGCCTTGTCGACCTTGGCGCCGAGATAGGCTTCGGCCGTCTCCTTCATCTTCTGCAGGATGAAGGCGGAAATTTGCGAGGGGGAATACTGGTTCTTGCCGTCGGAGACCCAAGCGTCGCCATTGGAAGCGCGCACGATCTGATAGGGAACGAGTTTCTTGTCCTTTTCCGTTATTGGGTCGTCGTAGCGCCGGCCGATCAGGCGCTTGACCGCGAAGAAGGTTTTCTCGGGATTGGTGACCGCCTGGCGCTTGGCCGGCTGGCCGACGAGCCGCTCGCCGTCGTCGGTGAAGGCGACGATCGAAGGCGTGGTGCGTGCGCCCTCGGCGTTCTCGATCACCTTGGGGGTGGACCCCTCCATGACCGACACGCACGAATTGGTGGTGCCGAGGTCGATACCGATGACCTTGGACATTGCAGACCTCATCTTTCCGGCGGGCCGTCCGAGCCTTGGGTAAAGCGCCCGGCAAAGGAAGGGGTGCGAGCTATAGCCCGCAACCGCCCCCACACGGCCCCCGCGTTGGGGATTCGCCGCCAATGGCAGCGTCGCAATTCATATAGGGAGAGGCTTTTCGGCTCGCAAGGCAAGCCGCCCGCTATTTGCCGGTCGGCTCCTCCCCGGCGGCTACCCGGTCCTTGGGAGGCGCCTTGGCACCCCCCCTGGCGACCGCAACCAGCGCCGGCCGCAGCACCCGCTCACCGATGGCGTAGCCCGGCTGCATCACCTGCGCGACGGTGCCGGCGGGCAGCTCGGGGGTCGGGATCTCGAACATGGCCTGATGGAAATTGGGGTCGAACTTCTCGCCAAGCGGCTCGAGGCGGCGGACGCCATGCTTTTCCAAGGTCTTTTGCAGCTCGCGGCGGGTGAGCTCGACCCCGTCCAAGAGCGCCTTGAACGTGCCGTCCGCCGCCGCGCGGGCTTCCGGGTCGAGCGATTCGATGGCGCGGGTCGAGATTGTCGGCGACGGCGAGCACGTCGTGCGCGAATGCGGCAATGCCATAGGCGCGCGCGTCGGCCACGTCGCGCTCGGCGCGCTTCCTAATATTTTCCGTTTCGGCGACCGCGCGCAGGTACTTGTCGCGCAGCTCCACGACCAGCGGCTCCAGCGACGGCTTTTCGGCATGAGCCTGATCGTTCTGGTTCGCGGGCGCGAGATCTGGATTCGGCTCGAGTTTGTCTTCGTCGGCCATGGGTCTCATCAATACAGCAGGATTCTTAATGCGATATCGGGGAGCGAGAGCGAGAAATCAAGCGGTCTCAGCGGCCGAGCACTTCGCTCACGATGCGGGCGGTGTAATCGACCATCGGGATGACGCGAGCATAATTGAGCCGGGTCGGACCGATCACACCAAGCACGCCGACGACGCGGCCGGCGCCGTCGTGATAAGGCGCGACGATGGTGGAGGAACCCGACAGCGAAAAGAGCTTGTTCTCGGACCCGATGAAGATGCGAAGCCCCTCGGCCTCCTCGGCCTTTTCCAGCAGATCGACCACCCCGCGCTTGGTGTCCAGATCGTCGAACAGCAACCGCACCCGCTCCAGATCCTCCATCGCCTTGAGGTCCTCCAAGAGCTTGGCGTGACCGCGCACGATCAGCTTGCGCTCGGTCAGGTCGCCGCCGGACCAGCTGGCGAGCCCGTCGGCGACGATCTTCTGGGTCAGCGCGTCGAGCTCGGCGCGGGCGGCAGCCACCGAGCGCTCGATTTCCGCCTTGGCTTCCGAGAGCGTCTTGCCGCGGATGCGGGCATTCAGGAAATTGGTGGCTTCGACCAGGTTGGCGGCGGAAACGTCGACCGGCAGATCAAGGAGCCGGTTCTCGACCTGGCCCTCCTCGGACACCAGCACCGCGAGCGCCCGGCCGGGCTCGAGCTGCACATATTCGATCTGCTTCAGCCGCGCATCGGTCTTGTGCGCGGTGACGACGCCGGCGCCGCGCGAAAGACCGGAGAGCAGCTGGGAGGCCTCGGCCAGCACCACGTCGAGATTCTCGCCGCGCGTAGCTCGTACCTGCGCCTCAATCTTCTTGCGCTCGTCGCCGGAAAGATCGCCGATCTCCATCAGCGCATCGACGAAGAAGCGCAGCCCCAGCTCGGTCGGCAGCCGGCCGGCGCTGGTGTGCGGCGCATAGACCAGCCCGAGCGCCTCGAGGTCGGCCATGACGTTCCTGACCGAGGCGGGCGAAAGCGCCATCGGAATCAGCCGCGAAATATTGCGCGATCCCACCGGCTCGCCGGTCGCCAGGTACGACTCGACGATCTGGCGGAAGATCTCGCGCGAGCGCTCGTCGATCTGCGCGAGGCTGATCTTCGCCGAGCCGATGGGCACGTCGATGGACAAGGGTCGCTCCGATCTGCCTGGTCTGCGTTCCAAGGCTCGACTATCTGCAGCCACGGCGCTCTTTCGGCAAGGCCGGCCTTGTCGGCGCAGGCGGAACCCCCGTACAAGGCGGCCCATGAAGGATAACGCAATCCGACCGAGCGGCCGCGCCCTCGACGCCATGCGCGCGGTGCATTTCGAGCGCGGGCTGCTGCGCCACGCCGAGGGCTCGTGCCTGGTCAAGTTCGGCGATACCCATGTGCTGGTCAGCGCGACGCTCGAAGAGCGGCTGCCGCCCTGGCTCAAAGGCCAGGGCCGCGGCTGGATCACCGCCGAGTACGGCATGCTGCCGCGCGCGACTTCCGAGCGCACGCGGCGCGAGGCCTCGGCCGGCAAGCAATCGGGCCGCACGCTGGAGATCCAGCGGCTGATCGGAAGAAGCATGCGCACGGTGAGCGATCTGGAAGCGCTCGGCGAGCGGCAGATCACGCTCGATTGCGACGTGCTGCAGGCCGACGGTGGCACGCGCACGGCGGCGATCACCGGCGCGTGGATCGCGCTCTACGACTGTCTGGCCTGGATGAAGGCGCGCTCGATGACCACCAAACCCGTGCTCAAGGATCACGTGGCGGCGGTTTCCTGCGGCATCTACAAGGGCACGGCTGTGCTCGATCTCGATTATGCCGAGGATTCGGAGGCCGACACCGACGCGAACTTCGTCCTCACCGGCTCAGGCGGCATCGTGGAAATCCAGGGCACCGCCGAAAAGGCGCCGTTCTCGGAACAGGACCTGGCGACGCTGATGGCGCTCGCGCGCAAGGGCATCGCGCGTCTGGTCGAACTGCAGAAGCTCGCCGTCGCCTGATGGGCCGCAGACTCGCCGGCCGCGTCGTGATCGCGACCCATAATCCGGGAAAGCTCGAGGAAATGCGGGCGCTGCTTGCCGCCTATGGCGTCGAAGCGATTTCGGCCGCCGACCTCGAGCTCGCCGAGCCCGACGAAACCGGAAAAAGTTTCGCCGAGAACGCCCGCATCAAGGCGCGCGCGGCGGCCAGCGCGGCGGGTATTCCGGCGCTGGCCGACGATTCGGGGCTTATGGTCGAAGTATTGGGCGGCGAGCCCGGCATCCATTCCGCGCGCTGGGCCGGCAAGGACAAGGACTTCGCGCGCGCCATGCGTCTCGTCGAGGAAAAGCTCGCTGCCAAAGGCGCGAAACTGCCTGGCCAGCGTCGTGCCGCCTTCGTCGCTGCCCTTTGCCTCGCTTGGCCCGACGGCGATGAAGAATGTTTCGAAGGCCGCGTCGAGGGAACGCTGGTGTGGCCGCCGCGCGGCAAGCAGGGCTTCGGCTATGATCCGATGTTCCTGCCTGACGGGTTCGATAAGACCTTCGGCGAAATGAGCGCAGACGAAAAACACGGACTCCCACCGCGCGGCCGCGGGCTATCGCACCGCGCGCGGGCATTCATGAAACTCGCGGAGGCCTGCCTTGGCTGACGCTGCGACTCTCGCGCGCCCGATAGCGCACGCCTCAGCCGACGAGCCGGTGTTCGGCGTCTACGTGCATTGGCCGTTCTGCCTCTCGAAATGCCCCTATTGCGATTTCAACAGCCACGTGCGCCACGAGAAGCCCGACGAGACGCGCTTCGCGCGCGCGATCGCGGCCGAGCTCGCGCACACCGCGCGCGCGCACCGGGCCGCGCACGGTGAAGAGCATCTTCTTCGGCGGGGGAACGCCATCGTTGATGAAGCCTGCGACGGTTGCGTCGATTCTGCAGTCGATCGAGCGGCAGTGGCCGCTGGCGGCCGATTGCGAGATCACGCTCGAGGCCAATCCGACGAGCGTGGAGGCCGGAAACTTCCGCGGCTATCGCACGGCCGGCGTGAATCGGGTTTCGCTCGGCGTTCAGGCGCTCGATGACGCGCAACTCAAGGCGCTCGGCCGGCTGCATACGGCCGACGAGGCGCTGAAGGCGGTCGCCATCGCCAAGGCCGCGTTCCCGCGGGTTTCCTTCGACCTGATCTATGCCCGCCCCGACCAGACGCCCGCCGCCTGGCGCGCGGAGCTGATGCGCGCGATCGACGGAGGGCGCCGAGCATCTTTCGCTCTATCAGCTCACCATCGAGGAAGGGACGCCCTTCGTTGCGCTGCATCGCGCGGGAAAGCTCAAGGTCCCCGACGCGGAAGCAGCGCGGGCGCTGTGGGATGCGACGCAAGAAACCTGCGCTGCCGCGGGTCTTCCGGCCTACGAAATCTCGAACCACGCCCGGCTAGGGGCGGAGTCGCGGCACAATCTGGTCTATTGGCGCTACGGCGAATATGCCGGCGTCGGCCCCGGTGCGCACGGCCGCATCGATCAGGAAAACGAGCGCTTCGCCACTGAGACCGAACGCCATCCCGAAGCCTGGCTCCAGCGCGTCGAGCGCGAAGGGCACGGATTGATCGTGAACGAGCGCTTGAGCGCTTCAGAACAGGCCGACGAATTCCTGCTGATGGGGCTGCGGCTGCGCGAAGGCGTCGATCGCGCGCGCTATGCGCGGCTCTCAGGCCGGCCGTTCGATCCGGCGCGCGTCGCGGCGCTCGAGCGCGAAGGCCTCATCGAGATCGTGGGCGAGCGGCTGCGCATCTCCGGCGCGGGATTCCCGGTGCTGAACGCGATCGTCGCCGATCTCGCAGCCTGAACGTCAGAGCCCGGGGCCGGTGAAGCTCTTGGGCGATGGGCTGATCACGCGCGCGGCGTTGCCGCGGATTTCGAACACCGCGAGTCCGCGCTCCGAAGTGCCGTCGGCCTTGAAGCGGAAGACGCCGTCGATGCCGGCGAAGCCCGAGGGATTGATCAGCGTCTCCGGGGAGAAGCGCCCGGGTCCTTGCGTCTTGACCAGCGCGGCGATCAGCGAGACCGCGTCATAGGCCAGACTCGCGGTGCGCACCGGATCGCGCCCGAAGCGCGCCTTGTAACGCTGGGCGAAGGCCTGGTAGCCGGTGGCCTCAGGCGCGGCGAACCAGGCGCCGACGAGATTGGGATTGGAGAACAGCTTCACATCGTCCCACAGGCCGGTGCCGATGAACTGCACGCGGCCGGGCTTGACCCCGTTTTGCGCCAAGAGCTGAAGAATCTGCGGCGTGGTGTCGGCGGAATCGGCGATGAAAAGCGAATCGGCCCCGCGCAACGCGGCGACGACGCGCTTGATCTGGTCGGCGAGTTGCGGCTTTTCCGCCGAATAGCGCTCGAGCGCCACCACACGGCCGCGCTTCTCGGCCACCGTCTCCTGGAAGCGGGCCTCGACCACGCTGCCATAGGCGTTGTCCGGCAGGAGCGCGACGAAGGATCGCTTGTTCCTGGTGGCGGCGAATGAAATGACGCGCTCGACGTCCGACTCCGGACTGAAGCTCAGGAGATAAATGCCCCGCCCGGCGACGCTGGCGTCGGTCGAAAATGCGATCATCGGCACGTTGCGGCCACGCGTGACCTGACCCGCGGCCGCGACCGCGTGGCTGAACAAGGGCCCGATGACGATCTCGGCGCCCTCGGCGAGCGCCGCCTGGGCCGCCGCCTGCGCGCTCTGGGCGGTGCCGCCGTCGTCCTTGACGATGAGCTGGATGTCCGGATTGGCGAATTCGGCGAGCGCAAGCTCGGCGGCGTTGCGCATGGATTGGGCGACGATGCCGGCGTTGCCCGGCGCGCTGAGCGGCAGCAAGAGCCCGACCCGGACGCCGCCCAGCCCGATCGTGCTCGGCGGTTGCGCTTCGGTGGGCGCCGCGGTCGGTCCGCCAAAGGGCGAGCCGCTGCTGAAAGGATTGAAGTCGGGCAGCGAGCTCGAACAGCCGCCCGCGACGAGCGCAAGCGCGGTTGCCGCGCCGGCAATCCACCGCGCGAATGCGCCTCCGTTCGAGCGGCTATCCTGGCGCATTCGCATGCGCATCGTTTGTTGGTTCTCCGCGCAAATGGCCCCGGCGGCCGCAATTTGGGGCAGAGCCATGCCCGTGTCAAAGAAGCGTCACAGGAGCTGTCGCCGCGGCTTAGTGACGGGTAAAATTGGAAAAACTTGGCCCGGCTCCCAACCCATGCCAGCAGACGAACTAGCCAAGATTCGCGGCGCCGGCGCGCTCCGCCCGGCTGCGGCCGAGCCGGCGCGGCTGGCGCCGGGCTTATATGTGGTGGCGACGCCGATCGGGAATTTGGCCGACATCACCCTGCGCGCGCTCGACACGCTTGCGGCAGCCGACCTGGTGCTGTGCGAGGACACACGCGTGACGCGCAAGCTCTTGGAGCGCTACACGATCAAGGCATCGCTGCAGGCCTATCACGATCACAACGCGGACACGGTGCGGCCCCGGGTGCTTGCGCGGCTCGCCGAGGATGCGGCGGTGGCGCTGGTGTCGGACGCGGGCACGCCGCTGGTGTCCGATCCGGGATACAAGCTCGTGGCCGCGGCACTGCAAGCCGGGCACCGCGTCTTTCCGGTGCCGGGTGCGTCGGCGGCGCTCGCCGCGCTGGTCGCGGCCGGGCTGCCGAGCGACCGGTTCCTGTTCGACGGCTATCTGCCGGCCAAGGCCGGGCAGCGGCGGACGCGGATCGAGGAGCTTGCCGCGATCCCGGCGACCTTGATCCTCTACGAGACCGGGCCGCGGCTGGCGGCGAGTCTCGCCGATCTCGCGGCGATTCTCGGCGCAAGGCCGGCCGCGGTCTGCCGCGAATTGACCAAGCTCTTTGAAGAGACCCGCCGTGGCACGCTCGTGGAGCTCGCCGCCCATTACGCGGAGGCCGGCCGACCCAAGGGCGAGATCGTGATCGTGATCGGGCCGCCGGAGAAAACCGCGCCCGACGCCGACGATCTCGACGCGCAGCTCAAGGCCGCGCTCGCGCGCGCCTCGCTCAAGGACGCGGTCGCAAGCGTCACCGCCGAGACCGGACTCAAGCGCAAGCAGGTCTATGCCCGCGCACTCGCGCTGGCCGGCAAAGGAGCCAAGCCGTGAAGAGCCGTGCCCGCCCCGCTCCCGACGCGCGCCGCGCCAAGGCGTTCAAGCTCGGCGTCTCGGCCGAAGCGCGCGCGGCGCTTTATCTTGCGGCCAAGGGTTTCCGGCCGCTGGCCAAGCGCTGGAAGAGCCCGGCCGGCGAACTCGATCTGGTGGTCAAGCGCGGCAGCCTCATCGTATTCGTCGAGGTCAAGGCGCGGCCGAAGCTGGACGAGGCCGCCGAAGCGGTGTTGCCGCGTCAGCAACGCCGGATCGTGGCCGCCGCCGGGGCCTGGCTTGCGGCCCACCCCGAACATGCGGGATACGACATGCGCTTCGACGCCGTGCTGATCGCACCCGGCCGGCTGCCGCAACACATCGTCTCGGCCTTCGAGGCGGAATTCTAGGAGAACGCTATGGCGCTGCGCGTCGCCGTGCTGATGGACCCGATCGAGAAGATCAAGATCGGGGGCGACTCGACCTTCGCGCTGCTGCTGGAAGCGCAGGCGCGCAAGCATGCGCTCTCTTACTTCACGCCCGACCGGATGGCGATGCTGGACGGCCGCGTGTACGCCGCCGCGCGGCCGCTCACAGGTGCAGGACAAGGAGGGCGACCACTTCAAGCTCGGCGACGGCAAGCGCGAAGAGCTCACCGCCTTCGACGTGGTCTTGATGCGCCAGGACCCGCCCTTCGACCTCGCCTATATCTCGGCCACGCACTTGCTCGAGCGCATCCACCCCAAGACGCTGGTGATCAACGACCCGGCCGAGGTGCGCAACGCGCCGGAGAAGATGTTCGTCACGGAATTTCCGGAGCTGATGCCGCCGACGCTGCTTACGCGCGACCTCGACGAGATCAAGCGCTTCCGCACCGCACACGGCGACATCGTGATGAAGCCCTTGTACGGCAAGGGCGGCGAGGCGGTGTTTCTGCTGCGGCGCGAGGATCTCAATTTCGGCTCGCTCTTCGACCTGTTCAGCGCGACCTTCAAGGAGCCGTGGGTGGTGCAGAAGTTCCTGCCTGCGGTGAAGGACGGCGACAAGCGCATCATCCTGGTGGACGGCGAATATGCCGGCGCGATCAACCGTGTGCCGGCGCCGGACGATTTGCGTTCCAACATGGTGCGCGGCGGCGTGCCCAAGGCCACGGAGTTGACGGCGCGCGAGCGGGAAATCTGCGCGCGCATCGGCCCCGCGCTCAAGGAGCGCGGGCTATTGTTCGTCGGCATCGATGTGATCGACGGGTTTCTCACCGAGATCAACGTCACGTCACCAACTGGCATCCGCGCGATCAAGAAGTTCGGCGGGCCGGATATCGCGGCGCTGATCTGGGACAGAATTGAAAAACTTCGCCGCGCATAATCGTTTTGTTCGTTTCGAACCTGCCTTTGCGTTGTGTCGATGGGCCTACTCTGGCCGGGCAACGGAAGGGCGCGGCATCGAGCGCTCGGTCGAAGCAAGTAAGTGGCGCGCTCCCAGCCGGAACCGCTCATGATTTTTGAAGGATGAATTGCTAGGATAGCGAATCATTCGAGTAGATCGCCGTCGATTTCTGATCCACTTGGGGCGCGATCCTTGAGCCTGAACAATGCCCTGCTCCTGATCGGCGAAGGCATCCTTTATTTCGGGGTGATGGCCTTCCTGTTTCGCATGCGCCATTTGTTCGGCCTCGGCGTGTTCGTATGCGCGCTCGGCAGCCTGCATTTCCTGGAAACCTATCTCGCGGCGGTTCTCTACGTGCAATTCGTGGCGGGCACCGCGATCTCGCCGGGCTCGATCGTGCTGTTCGCTGGCAAACTCGTCATGCTGCTGCTGCTCTATATCCGCGAGGACGCCACCGCGGTACGCCAGCCGATCTATGGCCTGCTGATCGGCAATTTCCTGATCGTCGCGCTGGGGATGTTGCTCCGCCTGCACGACGTGATGGCGCCGGTGCCGAACCGCGTGCCCGACTTTCAGCTGATCGACCAGATGGGCGGATTGATGATCTGGGGCACGATCCTTCTCTTCATCGACAGCATCCTCATCATTCTGCTCTACGAGCGGTCGGGCGCTTGGTTTGGGCGCAACGTGACGGCGCGCATCTGGGTGAGCGCGGCCATGGTGCTGACCCTCGACCAAGTCGGCTTCTTTCTGGCGCTCCGCCTTTTCATCGGAGTGCCGATCGAAGTTCTGTTCGGCGGCTGGCTCGGCAAGATGGCCGCTGCGGCGTTCTACGCGGCACTTGCCGGCGCGTATCTGCGCTGGTTCGAACGCGGCGACGTCCGAGAAGCACTACAGCCTCGGCTCGTGGACGTGTTCGACGCGCTGACTTACCGCGAGCGCTACCACGCACTGCTCGAGCGCGCCGGTCGCGACGGGCTCACGGGCCTGGGCGATCGCGGCCGGCTCGAGGAACAGGGGCCGCTTCGAATCGCCAACACTTTGGCGGCAAATAAACCCCTCAGCCTCGTTCTGGTCGATATCGATGATTTCAAACAGACCAACGACCGTTACGGTCATTCGACCGGTGACCGAGTATTGAAGCTAGTGAGCGACCGGCTAACGGAGACGATGCGCAGCTCCGACAGCATCTATCGCTACGGCGGTGACGAGTTTGTGGTGCTATGCGCCGACCTGCCCCACGAGCGGGCATTGAGCGTGGCCGAGCGCCTGCGTGGGACAATCGAGGCCCTGAGCGCGGCGGACGGAGTGCCGATCACGGTGAGCGTCGGCGTGGCGACCTGCCCGGCCGATGCGATGGGATTGGCCGCCCTCTTCGCTTGCGCCGATGCGCGCCTCTACGAAGCCAAGTCGACCGGCCGGAACCGGGTTGTCGGCCACACGGTGACGGCGCAGACGGGCAAGCCGCTTCACGCGCAAACGGTTGCCGGAACCATCTAATTCAATGTCCTCATGCCGGCGGCCGGCGTGCATCCTTGCCGCAGCGGAAACGGCGCACGAAATCATCCGCCAGCGCCCGCGCCTGCACATTGGCGTCGGCGCGCGTGGCGTCGACGCTCGCGGCAATGCAGGAGCGGCGCTTGCCCTCGAGCCGGAACAGCACGAGCTCGGGCCGGCACGGGACCGCCGATCGAGCGGCAGAGCTGGAAGCGCACGATGGCGACGAACGGCGCGATCCGCCCGGCCTTGCTCGGCCCGCGCCACTCGATCGTGTTCTCGACCACGGCAAAGGTGAAGCGTGCGTCGTAGGTGTCGTCGGGCGCCGGCTCATCACCGAAGAAAATGGAGGACGAATCGGGTCCATTCAGCCAGCGGACAGGAATACCTGCGTAGCCTTGGCAAAGAGTCTCCAGCACCGGGTCCTCATCGCCCACGACTTTGCATTTCTGATAATCATGCTTGGTGTAGGCACTTTCGATCGGCTGCGCCCGAGCGGGCGGAGCAGCTAACGATACGAAGGCCGCAATAGCGATTATCCGGTGCATGGCTATGACTGCATGGACGCCAAACGATAGACTGTCGCGCGTGCCAGCCGAATTCAATCCCGCCAGATTCGTTCTCTCCTGCGCCATTGCGCTCACAATACCGGGCGCGACGATGCCCAGATGTCATTGGCCGCCGGCATCTGCCGCTATCCCAAGCAACCGCCGGTGATTCTGAAGAACATGGGGCCGTGCAATTTCAATTTGGAGGAGTTGCGCTTCGCGGGCAGCGCCGAGGAGCAGGCGCGCTGCCTGCTCGCGCCGGTCTACAAGATCGGCAAGCTTGGCCCGCCGCTTGAGGGTCTTCCGGCCGTCTTGAAGGATCGCGTCGGCCGCGACATGGGCCTACCGGCGCGCGAAGCGTTGCTCGCGCTGTTGCGCGAGGAGAACCTCGACAACGATTTCGGCGGAGAACTCGCGCGGCCGGTGGCGCGCGCGCGCGACAATGATCCGCTCTCGCCCCTGGCGCGTTACATGGTGATCCACGACACCAGCTCGCCGAACCTGCGCGGCCGGCCATGGCCCAAGGACATCGACCAAGTGAGCTCGATCAACGCGCTTTCGCGCTACAGCTGCTCGAACAAGATCGAGCGCGCGCACGTCTTCATCAATCGCACCGGCGCGATGCTCTATCCGCACGATTTCGCGGTGCCCTGGCGCGCGACCAAGTTCGAGATGGCGGTGCAGTTTGGAACACAACTGAAGGGCCTGTTTTTGCACGTCGAGCTGATCCAGCCGCGGCGGCGCGAACCGCGGCGCGGCTGGAGAAACGATTTCCAGGCGCCGGAGCCGGGCTTCACGCCTGCGCAATACGACCGGCTCGCGTTGGTCTATGTGGTCGCCAGCGTGCGAGCCGGTGCGTGGCTCATTCCGGCGTTCCACGCGGTGATCGACGAAGGCATCCGCGACAAGCATGACGATCCGCAGAATTTCGAGCTGGAAGCCTTCGCTGGCAGCCTGGAGCGGCTTATCCAGCGCTTAAAGTCTTGATCTGACATCGTATTCTCGTTCACTGAATGTTCTTGCCTTCCACAACCCTTCCGCTAGGTTTGGTTGTGGAGGGGTTGCATGGTCCAGCACGTAGCCACCGTGGCCTTCGAAGGCGTCGAGGCGCGGCCCGTGGACGTGCAGGTGCAGATCGCGCCGGGCCTGCCAGCCTTCAATCTCGTCGGGCTCGCTGACAAAGCCGTTTCCGAAGCGCGCGACCGCGTGCGGGCGGCGTTGATCGCCTCGGGCCTGGCGCTGCCGGCCAAGCGCATCACCATCAATCTCGCGCCGGCTGACCTTCCGAAAGAAGGCAGCCACTATGATCTCCCGATCGCGCTCGGACTGATGGCCGCGATCGGCGCCATCCCGTCCGATGCCATGCATGGCTTCACGGTGATCGGCGAGCTTGGGCTCGACGGCTCGCTGGCGCCGGTCGCCGGTGCGCTACCGGCCGCGGTCGCGGCGAACGCGCGCAACCACGGTCTCATTTGTCCCGTGGCCTGCGGACCGGAAGCGGCCTGGGCGAGCCCGGAGATGGAAATTCTCGCGCCGTCCACGCTTTTGCAGCTCGTGAACCACGTGCGTGGCACGCAGGTGCTGGCGCGGCCCACGCCCAAGATCCGCGAGCACATCGAGGACGCGCTGGACCTCAACGAGATCAAAGGCCAGGAGAGCGCCAAACGTGCGCTCGAGATCGCCGCCGCGGGTGGGCACAATATCCTGTTCATCGGCCCGCCCGGCGCCGGCAAGTCGATGCTGGCGGCGCGACTGCCCTCGGTTCTGCCGCCGCTTTCGCCCTCCGAATTGCTTGAGGTCTCCATGATCGCCTCGGTCGCCGGCGAGATCGAAGGCGGCGAGCTCACCAATCGGCGGCCGTTCCGATCGCCGCATCATTCGGCGAGCATGGCCGCCATGGTCGGCGGCGGCTTGCGCGCGCGCCCGGGCGAGGTTTCGCTCGCGCATCTGGGCGTGCTGTTCCTCGACGAGTTTCCCGAATTCGCGCCGCAAGTGCTGGACTCGCTCCGCCAGCCGCTCGAGATCGGCGAGGCGATGATCGCGCGCGCCAACCACCGCATCACCTATCCCGCGCGCTTTCAGCTGGTGGCCGCGATGAACCCCTGCCGCTGCGGCCGAGCCTATGATCCAAGCTTCAGCTGCAAGCGCGGGCCGAATGTGCGGTGCGCGGCCGAATACCAGGCGCGGCTATCGGGCCCACTGCTCGATCGCATCGACCTGCACGTGGAAGTGCCGGCGGTCACCGCCTCCGACCTCGTGTTACCGCCCCCTTCGGAGGGCAGCCGCGAGGTCGCCGCCCGCGTCGCCGCCGCACGCGCGATCGCGGCCGAGCGCCTACGCGCGCTGGGCCGGCCGGAGCTGCGGACCAATGCGGAACTGCAAGGCTCGCTCCTAGAAGCCGCCGCGGCTCCCGAAGGCGCCGGGCTTTCGCTGCTGCGCGACGCGGCCGAGGCCATGCGGCTTTCGGCGCGGGGCTATCATCGGGTTTTGAAGGTGGCCCGCACCATCGCCGACCTTGATGGCGCCGAGCGGATCGGCCGGCCACACCTGGCGGAAGCGCTGGCCTATCGCGCGCTCAACGACCGGATCGCCATCGCGGCCTGAGCGTTCATGCCCCGCCGTCGAGCACGCCGCGGATTGCGGCCGCGAGCTTCTGCTTGCGATAGGGCTTGTTCAGCAGCGGCGCGTCCTGGCCGGCTTCGCCGGGTCCCTTGATGAAGTTCTCCGAATAGCCCGACGCGAACAGGCCCTTGAGGCCGGGTCGCTGTTCGCGCGCCTTGCGCAGCAAGTCCTGCCCGCCCATGCCGTTCGGCATGATCAGGTCGGTGAACAGCAGATCGATCTCCCCGCCCTCAAGCAGAATGGCCAGCGCCGTCTTGGCGTCCTCGGCCTGCTGCACCTGATAGCCGAGGCTTTCGAGCATGCGTACGGCGACGACGCGCACCGCCGGATCGTCCTCGACGACGAGAATCGTCTCGCGGCCGGTGACCGGGGTTTCGGACGCCGGGGGAGAATCGCTCACGGCGACGGCCGCGCTCGCGGCCTTGGGCAGGTAGAGCTTGACGCTCGTGCCGTGGCCGACTTCGCTGTAGATCTTCACGTGACCGCGCGACTGCTTTCCGAAGCCGTAGACCATCGAAAGCCCGAGGCCGGTTCCGCGGCCGACGTCCTTGGTGGTGAAGAACGGCTCGAAGGCGCGCTCGATAACTTCCGCCGGCATGCCGGTTCCCGAATCGGTGACGATCACCGCGACGTAGTCGCCGGGCGACACTTCGAGATTGTGCACCGCGTACTGCTCGTCCAGCTGGACATTCGCGGTTTCGATCAAGAGCCGGCCGCCTTCGGGCATGGCGTCGCGGGCGTTGACCGCCAGATTCAAGATCGCGTCCTCGACCTGGGACGGATCGGCCAGCGCAGGCCAAAGATCGTCTCCGAGCACGGTCTTGATCGCGATGTTCTCGCCCAGCGTCCGCTGCAGCATGGCCGCCATCCGCGGCACGATCGCGTTCAAGTCGAGGGCGCGCGCCTGCAGCGGTTGCTGGCGCGCAAAGGCCAGCATACGCCGGATGAGCTGGGTGCCGCGCTCCGCCTCTTCGTCGATGGATTTGGCGACCGCCGCGAGCTCGGAGTCGTGGGCGACCGCCTTGGCGAGAATCTCGATCGTGCCGGTGATGACGGTGAGGATGTTGTTGAAATCGTGCGCGACACCGCCAGTCAATTGTCCGATCGCTTCCATCTTCTGGGCTTGGCGCAGCTGTCTTTCGAGCGTCATGCGCTCGGTCATGTCGCGGCCGATGAAAAAATGTTGCTGCTCCGGCTCCGACCACACGCCGGTCCAGGCCAATGTCACGGCATGGCCGTCCTTGTGCATGTAGCGGGACTCGAAATTGCGCGTGGATAGGCCGCGGCGCGCCAGCCGCAACTCGTTTCGAGTGCTCTCAAGGTCGTCGGGATGCAGGAATTCGGCCGCGCTGCGGCCGATTATCTCCTCGGGAAAATAGCCGATGATCGCTTCCGAGCTCGGGCTGACCCGAATGAAGGTTCCCTTGGGATCGACGACGAGAATGAGGTCCAGCGAAGTGTCGAAGATGCGCTGGTTGATGGCGCGTTCCGTCTCCAGCTCGCGCTCGTAGGCGTCGAGCAGATCGGGCGCGAGCAAGGGTGCCACAGCCGAGGGCTTGCTCATGGGGCCAGCATCCGCATCAGGACAAGTCCTGCATCGCGGAGATTTTAGCCGTCGGCTGGTTAAACTTCCTTGCTTGGCGAGCGCGTCCTGACCGCTCGAAAGCGTCCGAATTCCTAGACGAATCGTAAACCAACGCATGCGAATCCAGTGTCCACGCCGCTTTCCGGAATCCCCCTGTTAAGCCCGCAAAGCGCACCTTGCCGCCAACCAACAAGGGGGCGGCCATGCTCAAAATCGGGACAAAATCCGTCCGGGCTCAGGCGCGCGGCGAACACCGGCTTGCGGCGCTGCTCACGCGCCTGTTCGTGCTGGCCGCAGCGCTCGCCTTCGCCTGCCTGCAGTTCTCCATCGACGCACGTGCGCAGGATGCAGTTCCGGAGAGCCCGTTCGACTCGATCGGCGATCTCGGCTTCGCCGGCATGCTTGCGGGACTTCTGGTGTTTGCAATCGCGGCACTGTGGAATCATCATCGCACCAAGGGCGATTCCGGCGAGCGCATCGGCGCGCTGGAAGCCGCACTCGAGGCGCGCGACGACAAGATCTGGGCGCTCGAAGAGCGGCTCGCCAACGCGAACGAACTGGTGGACGCCCAGGGCGACGTCGTGCTGCGCCAAGACGCCGACGGCCGCGTCACCCACGCCAGCGCCGCGGCCGCGGCGTTCATCGGCAAGAAGCCGAGCGAACTTGTTGGCCAGACCGTGACATTCCGGGTGGTCGCGCAAAGCGAGCGGGCGACACTCGCCGACGGCTCGATCAGCTACGATCAGGAAATCCATACCAAGGACGGCCTGCGCTGGATCGCCTGGAAAGAAGCGGCGGTGCGCGACGACCTCGGCCGCATCAAGGAGCTGCAACGCGTCGGCCGCGACGTTTCGGCCCGCGTCGCCACCGAGCGCGCGCTCGCCGACGCGCGCACCAAGGCGGAAGCCGCGAGCCGCGCCAAGTCGCGCTTCCTCGCGGTCATCAGCCACGAGGTGCGCACGCCGTTGAACGGGATCCTGGGAATGACCGGGCTGCTGCTCGACACGCAGTTGTCGCCCGAACAGCGCACCTATGCGCAGGCGGTGAAGACCTCGGGTCAGGCGCTACTCGGACTTATCGAAGAGGTCCTCGATTTCTCCAAAATCGAAGCCGGCCGGCTCGACCTCGAATCGGTTCCGTTCGATCTGGTCAGTCTCGTCACCGTCGTGGTCGAGCTGATCGCGCCGCACGCACAGGAAAAGGGCATCGAGATCGCCGCTGATTTCGACGACAAGCTGCCGCGGCGCGTAACCGGCGACGCCGCGCGGCTGCGGCAGGTGCTGCTCAATCTCGCCGGCAACGCCGTCAAGTTCACCGACCATGGCGGCGTTGCCATGGTGGTCGAGCGCGAGGACAATGACCGCATCCGTTTCTGGGTCAGCGACTCCGGGCCCGGCATCGGCGCGGACGCGCAGGAGCGCATCTTCAAGGAATTCGAGCAGGGCGACTCGACGCTGGCGCGCCGCCATGGCGGCACCGGCCTCGGACTCGCCATTGCGGCCCGCATCGTCGAAAAGATGGGCGGCGAGATTCAGCTGGAGAGCTCGACCGACGAGGGCTCGAACTTCACGTTTGTAATCGAGCTGCCGGAAGTGACCGACGCCAAGACGATGCAAAAGGCGCCCGATCTCAAAGGGCTGGAAATTCTGGTCGCCTCCCCCTCGCCGGTTGTCGGACCGCTCCTGGTGCGCCGGCTCAACGCCTGGCACGCCAAAGTCGTGATCGCGCCGGAAGTGGCGATCGCCAAAGCGATCATCCCCGAGCGCGAATGGGCCGCGGTGATCATCGACCGCGCCTTCGGTCTGGAGGCGACGGCGGAACTCGCGCGCCTGAGCGAGGATCATTCCGAACACCGCCACGTGCTGCTCGGCCCGGCCGAACGCGGCGAGCTTCCGACGCTGCGGGAAGCCGGCTTCGACGGCTATCTGGTGAAGCCGGTGCGGGCCGCCACGCTTGCGGCCCGCCTCACGGCGCCGGAACTGGCGCCTCCCCTGGTGCCGGAAAACGGCGCCGAAGCGGATGCGGAAATGCCGGGCGGCCGGCGCCTGGCGGTGCTGGTGGCCGAGGACAACCAGATCAACGCACTGCTGGCGCAGGCGCTGCTCGCGCGCCTCGGCCATGCGCCCACCGTCGTCTCCGACGGCGTATCGGCGCTGACTGCGGTGGCGACCGCGCACGCCATGGGCGCGCCCTACGACCTGGTGCTGATGGACCTGCATCTGCCCGGCATGGACGGGCTCGAGGCGACGCGGAAGATCCGCGCGCTCGGCACCGCCGAGGGCGGCGCGATTCCGATCGTGGCGCTGACGGCCAATGCGGCAGTCGAGGATCACGAAGCCTGCCGCGATGCCGGGATGGACGCGTTCCTGGTCAAGCCGATCGACCGCGAGCGGCTCGATCAGATCATCGCCGAGACCTGCGGCACGCGGCCGGGCGCCCTGGTGGGCCACGCGGCCTGAGTTTCAGAGCTTCCTGAGCGCCACTTCGTCGACCAGGTGGTTTTGGCCCTTGCGCAGGATCAGGCTCGCGCGCTGACGCGTCGGCAGGATATTCTCGTGCAGATTGACGAGATTGATCCGCGTCCAGATCGAGATCGCCGTTTCTGTTGCCAGTTTTTCGTCGAGCTTCGAATAGCGGTGGAAATAGGATTTCGGATCGCGGAACGCGGTCTCGTAGAGCCGCAGAAACCGCTCCACGTACCAGCGCTGCAGCACCGCCTCGTCGGCGTCGAGATAAACCGAATAGTCGAAGAAGTCGGAGACGAACGGGATGGCCTTGCCGTCCCTGGGCAGCCGTCCGGCCTGCAGCACGTTCAGTCCTTCGACAATCAGGATGTCCGGCCGGTCGATCTCGACGCTCTCGCCCGGCACCACGTCATAGACGTGGTGGCTGTAGACCGGGGCGCGCGCCGGGCGGCGGCCGGCCTTGACGTCGGTGAGGAAGCGCAGGAGCGCGGGCAAATCGTAGGATTCCGGGAATCCCTTCTTCTCCATCAAGCCTTCGCGCTCGAGTACGGCATTGGGCAGCAGGAACCCGTCGGTGGTGATGAGATCCACCTTCGGCACATTGGGCCAGCGTCCGAGCAAGGCCTGCAGTACGCGCGCGGTCGTGGTCTTGCCGACCGCGACCGAGCCGCCGATGCCGATGATGTAGGGCACCTTCACGTCTTCGGTGCGGAGGAAGCGCCGCATGTCGCGAAAAAGCTTTTGCGCGGCGCCGACATAGAAAGACAGCAAGCGCGAGAGCGGGAGATAAATCTCCTCGACCTCGTTCATCGAGAGCTGGTCGTTGAACGCCTTGAGATTGGCGACCTCGGCGGCCTTCAGCGTCATCGGCGTATCTTCGCGCCGCGCCGCCCACTCGGCCCGCGAAAAGACGTGATAGGGCGAGAGCCCGTCGTCGGTGCGCTGCTCCATCATGGCCCAGTTCAGCCCTTGCCGCGCGACGCTTTTTCCTCGAGGCCCGAGCGCGCGGTGCGCCGCTCGAGCTCGGCAAGCACGTCGGAAAACGGAACGCCGCGGGCCTGCAACAACACGAGCAGATGGTAGAGCAGATCGGCGCTTTCGGCGACGAGCGCCTCGGGCTTGCCACTGAGCGCGGCGAGCGTCGTCTCCACCGCTTCCTCGCCGAGCTTCTTCGCGCATCGCTCGATGCCGGCGTCGAGCAGCTCCCGGGTATAGGACTTGCCCGCGCCGGAGCGCGCGCGCTCGGCGATGATTTTTGCCAGCTGTTCCAAAGTGAAGGCCATGATTGCGAGCGGCCCTATCACGGATCGAGGCGCACGGGGAGACCGGCTTTCGCCATATGCCGCTTGGCCTCGGCGATGGTGAATTCGCCGAAATGGAAGATCGAGGCGGCAAGCACCGCGGTGGCGCCGCCGTCGCGGATGCCTTCGACCAGATGATCGAGTTTTCCGGCGCCGCCCGAGGCGATCACCGGCACGGTCACGGCGTCGGCCACGGCGCGGGTGAGCGCGATGTCGTAGCCCGATTTGGTCCCATCGCGGTCCATGGAGGTGAGCAGAATCTCGCCCGCGCCCAGCGCCACGACTTCCTTGGCATAACCCACCGCATCGAGGCCCGTGGGGTTGCGGCCGCCATGGGTGAAGATTTCCCAGCGATCTCTTTCGCCCGCTTTGGAAACTTTCTTCGCGTCGATGGCGACCACGATGCACTGATCGCCGAATTTCTCCGCCGCTTCCTTGACCAAGGCGCGCCGCTGCACGGCGGCGGTATTGATCGAAACCTTATCGGCGCCCGATGCCAAGAGCATGCGTACATCCTCCACCGTACGCACGCCGCCGCCGACGGTAAGCGGCATGAAACAGGCTTCGGCGGTGCGCGTGACGACATCGAGCAGGATCGCACGTTCCTCGTGGCTCGCGGCAATGTCGAGGAAACAGAGCTCGTCGGCGCCGGCCGCATCATAGGCCTTGGCCGCCTCGACCGGGTCGCCGGCGTCGCGCAGGTTCACGAAATTGACGCCCTTGACGACGCGGCCGTCCTTCACGTCGAGGCAAGGAATGAGGCGGACCTTGAACATATCAGGCCGCCTTGGCCGAGGCGATGAGCGCGAGCGCTTCCTTCGCATCAAGCCGCCCGTCATAGAGCGCGCGGCCGGCGACGGCGCCGGCGAGTTTTTTCGCACGCGGCTGCAACAGCGCCCGCACGTCGTCGAGCGAAGCGAGGCCGCCGGAAGCGATTACCGGGATTTTCACCGCCTCCGCGAGCGCGATGGTGGCATCCAGATTCAGACCCTTGAGCATGCCGTCGCGCTCGACATCGGTATAGACGATTGCGGCAATGCCGTTGTCCTCGAACAAGCGCGCAAGCTCCGCCGCCTCAAGCTGCGTCTCCTCGGCCCAGCCGGACACCGCCACCTTGCCTGCGCGCGCATCGATGCCGACTGCGATCTTACCCGGATATTTCCTGGCCGCCGCCTTCACAAAATCCGGATCGCGCACCGCGGCGGTTCCCAGAATCACCCGCGCGACACCCTCGCCGAGCCAGGCCTCGACCGTGCCGAGGCTGCGGATGCCGCCGCCGAGCTGAGCCGGGATCTTCACCGCCTTCAGAATCGCCGCGACGGCAAGCGCGTTCACGGGCTTGCCGGCGAAGGCGCCGTCGAGATCGACGAGATGCAGCCATTCGAAGCCCAGGCCCGCGAATGTGCGCGCCTGTGCCGCCGGGTCGCGGTTGAACACGGTGGCGCGCGCCATGTCGCCCTGTTCGAGGCGCACGGCTTCGCCGTTCTTCAAGTCGATCGCGGGAAAAAGGATCACGGCTTCCAGCGCAGGAAATTCGCAAGCAGCGCCAAACCGAGCTTCTGGCTTTTCTCCGGGTGGAACTGGGTGCCGGCCATGTTCTCGCGCGCGACCAGAGCGGTGAGCGGCCCGCCATAGTCGGTATCGGCCACCAGATCGTCCCGGTCGGCGGGCGCGAGCTGATAGGAATGCACGAAATAGGCGTGCAGGCCGTTGGGCCCGGTCGGAATGCCGTCGAGCAGCGGGTGGGCGTGGCGCGAATTGAGGGTGTTCCAGCCCATGTGCGGAATCTTGAGGGCGGGATCCGACGGCGCAATGCGATCGACCTCGCCCGCGATCCAGCCGAGCCCTTCGGTCACGACATACTCGCGGCCGCGCTCGGCCATGAGCTGCATGCCGACGCAGATGCCGAGAAACGGCTTGCCGTTCGCGCGCACCGCTTCGGTCATCGCGGCGACCATGCCAGGCACCGCGTCGAGTCCGCGCTTGCAATCGGCGAACGCCCCGACGCCGGGCAGCACTACGCGATCGGCGCGGCGCACCTGCTCCGGCTCGCGCGTCACCACAATCGGCTGGTTGGCGCCGCTCTCGCGCGCGGCGCGCTCCAACGCCTTGGCGGCCGAGTGCAGATTGCCCGAGCCGTAGTCGACGACGGCGACGGTCATCGCGGCGGTCCTGTCTCCGGAAAGAGGCCGATTACTTGCGCCGGCAATTCCTGCGGCGCAGGTACCACGGGAGGCGTGTATTGCGCGGCGGCGATCATTTCCGCGCGCACCAGCCAGTGGTCGAAAAAGCGGTGCTCGGCAATTTCGAGATTGTCGGCGATCACCACCCCGGCATCGCGCCATCCCCGGCGCTGGAGCTTGCGCCGTCTGAGCGTCGTCGCCTCGAAGGCGACGAGCAGCGAAGGGACGAAAAACGCAGCCAGCATCATCTCCTCGCCCAGGCCTAGCCGGACGACGGCAAAACTCACTGCTACGAAAACCACGCTCCAAAGCACGAGCCCCAGCCACAGGCGGTGCCACAAGAGCCATAGCGGCCCGAAGAAGAGCGCAGGCCAGGAGAACTTTTCGCGCAGGAAGACGATGCGCTCCGCGACCTCATCGGCGCGCGCGTTCTTGAGCCCATCCTTCGGCTCGAACACGTGGAAGATCATCGCTGCCTCCGTTCAGCCGAGGCTGCCCTTGGTCGAGGGGATTTCGCCCTTGGCCGCGGGATCGAGTGCGACGGCTGCGCGCAGTGCGCGTGCCAGGCCCTTGAAGCAGCTCTCGGCCACATGGTGCGAATTGTCGCCATAGAGCGTCTCGACATGCAGCGTGACGCCGGCGTTGGCGGCGAAGGCCTGGAAGAACTCGCGCACCAGATCGACGTCGAATTCGCCGATCTTGTCGCGCGGGAACCCGACCTTGAATACCAGCACCGCGCGGCCCGACACGTCGATGGCGACGCGGGTCAGCGCCTCGTCCATGGGCATCAGCACGTCGGCGTAGCGCACGATGCCGCGCATGTCGCCGAGCGCCTTCTTCACCGCCTGGCCGAGCACGATGCCGGCGTCCTCGGTAGTGTGGTGCTGGTCGACGTGCAGGTCGCCCTTGGCCTGCAGCTTGATGTCGATCCGGGAGTGGCGCGCCAGCAGCTCGAGCATGTGATCGAGGAAGCCGATGCCGGTCGTAATCTCGGCCCGGCCCGAGCCGTCGAGGTTCAGCTCGACGGCGACCTCGGTCTCCTTGGTGGCGCGGGTAATCTTGCCCGTGCGCATCGCGAACTCCTTGAAATTGCGCCGCCTTCTACCAGCAAGACAGGCCCGGCGCCACAAGCCGCCGCGGCCGGATCGGGTTATGGTTTGCGGAATGCGCGCGAGCACCTAGATAAGCAGTCGTTGGAGTAGCTCATGTCCAATCCCGAAGTGTTCCACGGCACCACCATTCTCGCGGTCCGCAAGGGCGACAAGGTCGCCATCGGCGGCGACGGTCAGGTCAGTTTCGGCGCCACCGTGGTCAAGTCGAGCGCCAAGAAGGTGCGCCGGCTCGGCCAGGGCGACGTGATCGGCGGCTTCGCCGGCGCCACCGCCGACGCGCTGACGCTGTTCGACCGGCTCGAACAGAAGCTCGAGCAGCACAAGGGCCAGCTCGCGCGCGCCTGCGTCGAACTCGCGAAAGACTGGCGCACGGACCGCTACCTGCGCCGTCTCGACGCCATGATGCTGGTGGCCGACAAGGACGTGACGCTCTTGCTGGCCGGCACCGGCGACGTGCTGGAGCCCGACGCCGGGGTCGCCGGTATCGGCTCGGGCGGGCCCTATGCGCTGGCCGCGGCGCGGGCGCTCATCGACGGCAGTCTCGATTCCGAGGCGATCGTGCGCCGCTCGCTCGAGATCGCGTCCGATATCTGCGTCTATACCAATCGCAATATCATCGTGGAGACGATCGGAAAGTGACCGTAAACGTAACCCTGCGGAACCCGAACATGCAGAGCTTCTCCCCGCGCGAGATCGTGTCCGAGCTCGACCGCTATATCGTCGGCCAGAAGGACGCCAAGCGCGCGGTCGCCATCGCGCTCCGCAACCGCTGGCGGCGGCTGCAGCTCGACGACAAGCTGCGCGAGGAAGTACTGCCGAAGAATATCCTGATGATCGGCCCCACCGGCGTCGGCAAGACGGAGATTTCGCGCCGGCTGGCCAAGCTCGCGGGCGCGCCGTTTCTGAAGGTCGAGGCCACCAAGTTCACCGAGGTCGGCTATGTCGGCCGCGACGTGGATTCGATCGTGCGCGACCTGGTGGAGGTCGGCATCGCGCTGGTGCGCGAGAGCAAGCGGCGCGACGTGCAGGCGCGCGCGCAGCTCAACGCCGAGGAGCGCGCGCTCGACGCGCTGGTGGGCCAGAACGCGAGTCTCGCGACGCGCGATTCATTCCGCAAGAAGCTGCGGACCGGCGAGCTCGACGACAAGGAGATCGAGCTCGAAATGGCCGCGGGCCAGAGCGGGATGCCGATGTTCGAAATCCCGGGCATGCCCGGCGCGCAGATGGGCGCGATTTCGCTCGGCGACATTTTCGGCAAGGCGCTCGGCGGCCGCACCAAGCCGCGGCGCTTGACCGTCAAGGAAGCGCATCCCCTGCTGCTGGCGGAGGAGTCCGACAAGCTCCTGGACCAGGACGCGCTGGTGCAGGAGGCGATCCGCACGGTCGAGAATAACGGCATCGTGTTCCTCGACGAGATCGACAAGATTTCCGGCCGCGAGGGTCTGCGCGGAGCCGACGTGAGCCGCGAGGGCGTACAGCGCGATCTGCTGCCGCTGCTAGAAGGCACCACGGTCTCGACCAAGTACGGGCCGGTGAAGACGGATCACGTGCTGTTCATCGCCTCGGGCGCGTTCCACGTGGCCAAGCCCTCGGACCTGTTGCCCGAGCTGCAGGGTCGGCTTGCCGATCCGCGTCGAGCTCAATCCGCTGACGCGCGACGACTTCCGCCGCATCCTGACCGAGACCGAGGCGAGCCTGATCAAGCAATCGATCGCGCTGATGCAGACCGAGAACGTGGAGCTGGTGTTCACCGACGACGCGATCGACGCGCTCGCGGACGTCGCGGTCGAGGTGAATACGAGTCTGGAGAACATCGGCGCGCGGCGGCTGCAGACCGTGATCGAGCGCGTGCTCGACGAGATCAGCTTCACGGCGACCGACCGCTCGGGCGAGAAGATCGTCATCGACGGCGCCTATGTACGGGCGCAGGTGGCCGATCTCGCCAAGAACGCGGACCTGTCGCGCTACATTCTCTGACGGCTCAGCGGGCTTTCCGGACGCGCACATAGAGCGCGCCGGCGCCGCCGTGGCCGATCGAGGCCTCGGTGAAGCCGACCACGAGTGGCCTGAGATCGGGAAGCGATAGCCATTGCGGCACTTGACGCCGCAAGACACCGCGCTCGTCCTCGCCGTACGAATCCCGGCTCGCGGGCCGGCCCTTGCCGGTGATGACGAGCACAAGGCCATGGCCGCGCGCCTGCGCCGATTTCAGAAACGACTCCAGCCGCGTGCGGGCCGCTGCTTGGGTCATGCCGTGCAGATCGAGGCGCGCGTCGATCTCCGTGGTGCCGCGCGAGAGCCGCTGTTTGGTGCGCCGGTCGATAGTTGCGAGCGCCGGCGCCTTCGGCGCAGGCTTCGGCGAAGAAGCGGGCGGACGCGGCGGCGGCGCCTTCCTCGGCGCGCGCGGCGCTTCAACAACGGGTTCAACCGGTTCCGAAGGCTCCGCGCGGGCGCGCAAGGGGGCGATCGATTTCGTGACCTCGCGCCAGAGCGCGTGGTCCTCCTGGTTCAAGGCTTCCCGGCGCGTCTCCTTGCGGCCGCCCTTGCCGCTCACGGCTTGGGCCTTGCGGGCGGCAGCGGCGCTTCCTCGGCGCCGAGCGCCGGGTCGATCGCGCGCGGCACCAGCATGAAGAAGCGTCCCGCGTGCTTGAGCCGCCCGGCGACGGTGCCGGCGTCGATGCCGGCGCCGAAATAGATGTCGGCGCGCGCCGGGCCGACGATGGCGGAGCCGGTGTCCTGCGCCAGCATCATGCGGCGGAACGGCGTCATCGTGGTTTCATTCTGAAGCGGCAGCTCGGCCTCGATCCAGAACGGCGTGCCATAGGCGTGGATGGCGCGATCGACCGCGATCGAGCGCTCGCGCACCAGCGGCAGGCCTTGCGCGCCGACCGCCTCGGCGTCGGCCGGAAGCTCGGCGACTTCGCGGAAAAAGACGAAGGACTTGTTCATCCGCATGATCTCGCGCGCCTCGTCCGGGGTCTCGGAAAAATAGGCGCGGATCTTGTCCATGGTCATCTCGGCGCGCGGCACGACGCCGCGGTCGGCCAGCACCCGCCCGACGGCAAGATAAGTGTGGCCGTTATGGGCTGCATAGTTGAGCCGCAGAATTTTCCCGTCCTCGAGCCGTACGCGGGCCGAGCCCTGGATATGGATGAAGAAGGCGTCGATCGGATCCTTGAGCCAGCAGATTTCGAGGCCGCGGTCCTTCAGCGCGCCGTCCTCGATGGCGGCGCGGTCGTGATACTCGACGAGCTTCTTGCCGACGCGGCGGCCGACCTTGCCGCGATTGGGGAAGCCGTGGATGCGGGCAAGCTTCTTTTTCATCGCGCCCGCCACCAGTTCCGCGGGCTGGCGGTACATCGGTATGGTGAACCCGTCGCCCGGTTTTTTGCGCCCTTCGACCTCGGGCTCGTAATAGCCGGTGAGGAAGCCGTCGCGCTCGCCGAGCTTCGAAATGCGCACCGGCCGGAACGCCTGCTCGAAAAAGCGCCGTGCGCTGAGTCGGCCAACATTGCCGCCGAGCTCGGCGGCCATCTCGCACGCCGCACGCAAGGGCGCTTCGACCGGCTTCAGAACGTCGCTCGCGCGGCCGGCGGCGCGGCGCCCGGCGCGGCGCTGCACTGCGACGCAGCTCGAGCGAAACGCGGAAAGCGCCGCCAGGTGATCCTCGGCGGCCCAGCCGTCGAGCTGCTCGAACGTCATCGGCTCGAGCTCGGTCTCAGGGATGCGCAACGGCGCGCTCGCCGCAAACGCCGGATCGATGGAGAGCAGCAAGACGCCGAAAAGAGCCGCAAGAGCGGCGTGGCGATTCATGGCGCGCCCCGTCAGGCGGATTCGGTGGCGACGAGTTTCCAGTTCGGGTCGCGAGCGCCGATCTCGCGCGCGAAGGTCCAGATGTCGGTGACGTCGGTGACGCGGTCCGGGCTGCCGTCGACCGCCTCGCCCGCCCGATTCCTGGTGACCGAGACGAGCTGGGAGACGAAGCGCACGGTGATCTGGGCGGTCTTGCCCTTGAGCTCCGCGGCGGCCACTTCGGTCTTCTCGATCGCGACGAAGCGCGTCTCCATCTTCTCGCCGCGGCTCGCGCGCTCGGAAATCGCGGACGCGAAGCCGTCGTAGACGTCCTTGGCGAGCAGGTTCTTCAGCGTCTTGACGTCGCCCTCGGCGAAGGCGGTGACGATCATCTCGTAGGCGGCCTTGGCGCCGGAGAGGAAATGACCGATGTCGAACTCGCGATCCTGCGCAGCGACGGCGTCGAGACCCAAGGCCACGGCCGAGCCGGGCTCGGCGATGCCGGACCAGCGCTCGCCCGCGGGCGAGGCGGCTTCGTCTTCGCGCTGCGGCGCAGGCGCGGCGCGGTTTGGAAGCGTGACCACCTTGTCGCGGGAATTTGCGGGCTTGGCGGCCGGATCGGGCGCCGAAAACGGATCATAGGGCGGCCGCTCGCGGCCGGTGCGGCTGCCGAGCACGCTCCTGAGCCGCACGAAAATGAATACGGCGAGCGCGAGGAAGATGATCGTGTAGAGGTCGAACACCGTTGTTCTAGTCCAGCCGAACTTTGCCAATCGCCCATGACGGGCGCCCGCCGGCCCCAGGCCCCATATGGGGCTTTGGCGCCGCGATTCCAATGCTCGTCAGCGCTCCCATTGTCGACGTTAGACGATCCGCGGCGGCGCGCCAACCGACGAAGCCGTGAGGGCGCCGTTTCCTTGTGCCGCCGGGGGAAAGCGTGGTAGCGACTGCCGCCGCGGCGGCGATCTGCGGCGATTTTGGGGCGTACGGAGACAGTGATGAACAGTACAAACGGCGGCCCCGGCGAGGCCAAGATCCCGGTCGCGCCCTCCCTCAACGTGCTCGGCCAGTACGTCAAGGATTTCTCGTTCGAGAACCCGAACGCGCCGCAGTCGCTGATGCAGCTCACCAAGCCGCCGGCCATCAACGTCCAGATCAATGTAAACGCCAAGCCGCTCTCGAACACCGATTTCGAGGTCGAACTGGTGATCGAGGGCAAGGCCGAGAACGACGGCGCGCTGCTGTTCAACGTCGAGCTGATCTATGCCGGCATTTTCCGCGTGCTGAACGTTCCGCAGGAAAGCATCCATCCGATGGTGCTGATCGAATGCCCGCGGCTGTTGTTTCCGTTTGCGCGCGGGATCGTCAGCGACGCGGTGCGCGACGGCGGATATCCGCCGATGATGCTCGACCCGGTCGATTTCGCCGCGCTCTACCGGCAGCGCGCCGGGCAATTGCCGGGTCAGCCGCCGCAGGCCGTCACCAGCTGACGGCGCCTCATTTTTCGCCGGCCGGGCCGGCGTCCTCGTCCGACTGATAGTCGCGCCAGATCGCGGCCGGCCCCAGGCTCGCCGCGAAGACGCGGTGCGCGGCAAGCTCGGCTTGCGTGAGGTTCACGACCCGGGGTCGCGCGCGGCGCGGCGCGGCTTTGGAAGGACCGCGGCGCGCGGTGGCGGCCTGTTCGCCGAGACCGAGCTTGGCCTGACGGCCGCCGATCAGCTCGGCATAGACCTCCGACAGCAGCTCCGCGTCCATGAGCGCGCCGTGCTTGGTGCGGCGCGAATTGTCGATGCCGTAGCGCGTGCACAGATCGTCGAGCCGGTTCGGCCCGCCGGGATGGCGGCGGCGCGCCAGCGTCAGCGTATCCACCGCGCGCTCGCGCGCGATGCCCGGCCGGGCCGCGCGCTCGAACTCGGCGTTGAGAAACGCGAGATCGAAGCCCGCGTTATGGATGACGAGCGCCGCCTCGCCGAGAAATGCGATGAGGTCGTCGACGATTTCGGCGAAGCGCGGCTTGTCGGAGAGAAACTCGATGGAAAGACCGTGCACCGCCTCGGCTTCCCTCGGCATGTCGCGTTCGGGATTGAGATAGACATGATAGGTGGCGCCGGTCGGAATCCGGTTCACCAGCTCGAGGCAGCCGATTTCGACCACCCGGTGACCCGAGGACGGATCGAGGCCGGTGGTTTCGGTATCGAGCACGATCTCGCGCATGGTCCTTCCTATCACGACTTCGGGCGCGGCGCCGCGCCGCTAGCAAGCCCCTTCAGGATGGCGCGCACCTGCTCGCGCGCCGCTTCGATGCCCTGGCTGGTGTCGATCACGAAATCGGCGTGGCTGCGTTTTTCCGAATCGGGCATCTGGCGCTCCATGATGGCCTCGAATTTCTCTTCCGTCATCTCCGGCCGTTCCAGTACGCGTTCGCGCTGAATCTCGGGCGGGGCGCTGACGACCACGACCTTGTCGACCTGTCCATGCCCGCCGGTCTCAAACAACAGGGGCACGTCGAGCAGCACGACCGGGGCGCTCTTTTCTTCGGCTTCGGCGAGGAATTTCTCCCGCGCGGCGCGCACCAGGGGATGAACGATGGCTTCGAGCTTCTTGAGCGCTTCGGTCATGCCGAGCACGCGGGCGGAAAGCCTGGCGCGATCGACGCGGCCATCGGAGGTCGTGCCGGGAAACGCTTCCTCGATCAGCGGCGCCGCTTCGCCGTCATAGAGCCGGTGCACCGCGGCGTCGGCGTCGAACACCGGAATGCCCTCCTCGGCGAATAGTTTCGCCGTCGTGCTCTTGCCCATGCCGAGCGAGCCGGTGAGGCCGAGCACGATCATGGCCGCTCCTTCTTCGCCGAGATCGGCGAGCACGAGCGCGCGCAGTGCCGGCGTCACCTTTGGCCGCACGCCGAACCAGCGCTCGAAGCCGGGAGCCGCCTGGTGCAGCAGCATGCCGAGGCCATCGATCACCGGATTGCCGCGGGCGCGGGCCGCGGCCAGCAGCGGGGTCTGCAGCGGCACATAGACGATGTCATAGACCGCCGCGGTCTGCTTGAGCGGCGTCAGATCGAGCTCGAGCGGCGGCTGGCCCTTCATGCCGAGCGAGGTGGCGTTGACCAGAAGATCGCTCGCCGCCAAGGCCTTGGAAATGCTGGCCCAATCGGCGACCGCAACCTTGGAGCCGAAGCGCGCGGCCAGGGCTTCCGCACGCGCCCGGGTTCGATTCGCGATGACGATGCGGGCGGCCCCGCGCTCGAGCAGCGCATAGACGATGCTGCGCGAAGCCCCGCCGGCGCCTAGCACCAGCGCCGTTTCCGTGCGCCGGTCCCAGCCTGGAAGGCTGGCGTCGAGATGGGCGAGAAACCCGTACACGTCGGTATTGGTGCCGCTGAGCTCACCGTTTTCGAACCAGAGCGTGTTGGCGGCGCCCAGCGCGCGCGCGATTACATCGGGGCGTTTCAATTTCGCGAACGCGGCTTCCTTGTGCGGGATCGTGACATTCGCTCCCACATAGGTTTCGCCGAGCCGATCGAGAAAACGCCCGATCGCCGCCGGGGCGACGTCTTCGCGCACGTAATCGCCGTCGATCTTGTGCTCGCGCAGCCAATAGCCGTGGATCAAGTGGCGAGCGGGAATGGCTGACGGGATGCCCGATCACGCAGGCGCGGCGGACTCACGGCAACAATCCTTCGCGGCGGAAGAAGGCGAGCAGCGGCAGAAGCGGCAAGCCGAGGATGGTGAAATGATCGCCCTCGATCTTCTCGAACAAATGCACGCCCAGGCCCTCGAGCTGATAGGCGCCGACACTTGAGAATATTCGCTCGCCGGCAACGGAAAGATATGCATCGAGCACGCTGTCCGAGAGTGCGCGCATGGTGAGATGCGCGGTGGCGACCGTCTCGAACAAGATCTCGCCACCACGCGCGACCGCTACGCCCGAATGGAGCGCGTGCGTCTTGCCCGAAAGCGACGTCGAGCTGCTCGCGCGCCGCCGCGATCGTCGCGGGCTTGGAGAAGCGGCGGTTGCCGAGCGCGAGCGTCTGATCGGCGCCGAGCACCAGCATGCCGGGACGGCGGCGCGCGACCGCGAGTGCTTTCTCGCGGGCAAGCAGTTGCGCGATTTTCTCGGGCGCGGCGCTGGCATGCGGCGCCTCCACTACGCGCTCATCGATATCGGCCGGATCGATCTCGACCGGAATGCCGGCCGCTTCCAGGAGCGTGCGGCGCACCTTGCTCTTCGAGGCGAGCACGAGCGGCGTACCGCGCCACAGGTTCACGGCCCGACCGCCGCCACGCGGCGGCGCTCCTGCAGGAGCGAGGCCACCGCCGCCGCCGTCTCTTCGATCGAGCGCCGCGTCACGTCGATCGACGGCCAGCCATGACGGGTGCAGAGCTGCTTGGAGACGGCGATTTCTTCCGACACCGCCTGGCGATCCACGTAAGCGGAATCCGGCTGCGGCGAATTGAGGCCCAAGAGCCGGTTCTGGCGGATCTGGACGATGCGCTCGGCCGAGGCATAGAGCCCGACCACCAGGGGCCGCACCAGCGTCTCGAGCTGCGGAGGCAGCGCCACGCCCGGCACCAGCGGCACGTTTGCGGTCTTGATGCCACGATTGGCGAGATAGATGCTGGTCGGCGTCTTCGAGGTGCGCGAGACGCCCACGAGAACCACGTCGGCTTCCTCCAGGTTCTCCGGATGCTGGCCGTCGTCGTGCATCATGGTGAAATTCAGCGCATCGATGCGGCGGAAATATTCGGCGTTCAGCGTATGCTGGCCGCCCACGCGCGGGGTCGTTTCGGCTCCGAGATAGCTCTGAAAAAGCGCCAAGACCGGCCCGAGCACCGAGAGCGACGGCACGCCGAGCTCGCGGCAGCGGGTCTCGAGCCGCGCCGCAAGATCATGATCCACGAGCGTATAGAGCACCACGCCGGGATTGGCTTCGATTTCGGCGACCACCTGTTCCAGGCGTTTGGGTGAACGCACCAGCGAATAGATGTGTTCGACCGGCGACACGGTCGCGTATTGCGCCGCCGCGGCGCGGCCGACAGCGATCAGCGTCTCGCCGGTCGCGTCTGAAATCAGGTGGAGATGGAAATAGCTCTCGGCGTGCGGCGATTTGGCCATGTCGGCTGCGGTATAAGCTGTGAATCCGCGGGGAGAAGGCCACGGCCTTATGGTGGGCGCAAGAGCACGTTGGGGACGTTACGGAGCGGAACGCACAAGATGTCCTGCGTGGGGTAAATTCAGGCGGATTAAAGAAGTATAGCGAAGAACGAGCAATCAAGCTTGGAGTGATTGATTTATATGAGGAATTGAATGTAGGTATTTGATGCTCATCTGTGTATGCATTGTGAATTGGGCGAATTATCGTTATTCGGGCCTCTAATAGACACAACAATAAGATTCCTAAGAGATTGGATTTGAAGAAACCATCTCGAGTACGGAGTACGGGATCGCTCATTGCCGTGCTGGATGGAGCAATCGTCGATCCACCACCCATCTGGATGATGCGTCAGGCGGGACGATATCTTCCGGAATATCGAGAGGTGCGAGCAAAAGCAGGCGGGTTCGTCGAACTTTGTCTTGCTCCGGCGCTTGCTGCAGAAGTGACGTTGCAGCCGGTGCGCCGCTTCGGTTTTGATGCAGCGATCTTGTTTTCCGACATTCTGATCGTGCCATATGCGCTGGGTGCAAAACTCTGGTTCGAGGAAGGGGAAGGGCCACGGCTTGAGCCGGTGACGGACCGGGCAAGTTTTGTGCGGATGCGGAAAGCGCTCGATCCGAAGATCACGGCGCCGGTCTATGAGACGATCGGACGAGTACGGGCGGCGCTTTCCCCGGACCGGGCGCTGATCGGCTTCTGCGGCGCGCCCTGGACGGTGGCGACCTATCTGGTGGCCGGGAGAGGCACCGAGGATAAACGGGAAGCGCTCGAGCTCGCAGCCAGCGAGCCGGCGCTGTTTCAGGAAATCATGGATCGGCTGGTCGAAGCCTCGGCGGTGCATCTAGTCGGACAGCTGCGAGCCGGCGCGGACGTAGTGCAGATTTTCGATACCTGGGCCGGGGTGCTTGCGGGCGATGCGTTCGAGCGCTGGTGTCTGCGGCCGACCGCGGAGATCGTGCGCCGGGTGCGCGAGGAAATCCCGAAAGCCAGGATCATCTTGTTTCCGAAAGGGGTCGGCATCGCAGATTTGACGCGACTGGTGCGCGCGAGCGGCGCCAATGGCGTCGGTATCGGCTCGGAGACGGAACGGCGGCTCGCGCGCGACAGTCTTGGACCGCTCGCGGCGATTCAGGGCAATCTCGATCCGCTGGCACTGGTCGCTGGCGGCGAAACACTCGATCGGGCGGTGGACCAAGTGCTGGCGGATTTCCGCGGCACGCGGCACATTTTCAATCTCGGCCACGGCATCCTTTCCTGGACGCCGGTCGAGCACGTCGAGCGCATGCTGATGCGCATCCGGGGACGCTGATGCTCTATCTCTGGATCAAGGCGCTTCACATCGTGAGTGTGATCGCGTGGATGGCGGCGATGCTCTATCTGCCGCGACTGTTCGTCTATCACTGCGAGGCGGAGCCGGGCTCCAAACAGTCGGAAACCTTCAAACTGATGGAGCGGCGGCTTGCTCCGCTTCATCGCGACGCCGGCCATGATCGTCGCCTGGGCCTCGGGGCTGTGGCTGATGTTCGAGGCCGGGTTCCTGCGCTCGGGTTGGATGCACGGCAAGCTCGTGCTGGTGCTCGTGCTCTCAGCCTTGCACGGCCTCGACGCCAAATGGGTCAAGGATTTCGCCGCCGACCGCAACCGCCGCTCGGCGCGCTTCTATCGTTTCGCCAACGAGGCGCCTACCGTGCTGATGATTCTGATTGTCGTGCTGGTCGTGGTGAAGCCGTTTTGAGGTCCTTCGGGCCGGCCGGGCAGGATTGACCGGCCGTTTACTTTGCCCAGGCCGGGACTTGCGCGCTGCCGCTGCTTTCCCTATGTTGGTTTCGCCTCCCTGAACGCAGGCATCGCGCCACAGCTGATCGGCTCTTGCCCGATCCGGCCGGCGCATCGGCCAAGGCCATTCGCCTGACCGACAGACCTGCGGAACCCCTCCCCATCTCTACCGGACGAGATTTCTCATTCGTCCAGAAGGTCTTATCCCCCATGCGGGAAATGAAATTACAGGACTTGAAGTCCAAGACTCCGACCGAGCTGCTCGCCGTCGCCGAGGAGCATCAGGTCGAAAACGCCAGCACCATGCGCAAGCAGGAGCTGATGTTCGCGATCCTCAAACAGCTGGCCGCCAAGGAAGTCGACATCGTCGGCGAAGGCGTGGTCGAGGTGCTGCCCGACGGCTTCGGCTTCCTGCGCTCGCCCGAGGCGAACTACCTGGCCGGGCCCGACGACATCTATGTGTCGCCCTCGCAGATCCGCCGCTTTTCGCTGCGCTCCGGCGACACCGTCGAGGGGCACATCCGCAGCCCCAAGGACGGCGAGCGCTATTTCGCGCTCTTGAAGGTGAACACGATCAATTTCGAGGACCCGGAGAAAGTCCGCCACAAGGTGCACTTTGACAACCTGACGCCGCTCTACCCGGATGAGCGGCTCAAGATGGAGCTCGACGATCCGACCAAGAAGGATCTGTCGGCCCGCGTCATCGACATCGTAGCTCCGCTCGGCAAAGGCCAGCGCGCGCTCATTGTCTCGCCGCCGCGCACCGGCAAGACGGTGCTGTTGCAGAACATCGCCCACTCGATCACCGGCAATCATCCGGAATGCTTCTTGATCGTGTTGCTGATCGACGAGCGGCCGGAGGAAGTGACCGACATGCAGCGCTCGGTGAAGGGCGAGGTGATTTCCTCGACTTTCGACGAGCCGGCTTCGCGCCACGTGCAGGTCGCCGAAATGGTGATCGAGAAGGCCAAGCGGCTCGTGGAACACGGGCGCGACGTGGTGATTTTGCTCGATTCGATCACCCGTCTCGGCCGCGCTTACAACACCGTAGTGCCGTCTTCGGGCAAGGTGCTGACCGGCGGCGTCGATGCCAATGCGCTGCAGCGGCCCAAGCGCTTCTTCGGCGCGGCGCGCAACATCGAGGAAGGCGGCTCGCTCACCATCATCGCGACCGCGCTGATCGATACCGGCAGCCGCATGGACGAAGTGATCTTCGAGGAGTTCAAGGGCACCGGCAATTCGGAGCTCATCCTCGACCGCAAGGTTTCGGACAAGCGCACCTTCCCGGCCATGGACATCACGCGCTCGGGCACCCGCAAGGAAGAATTGCTGGTGCCGGCCGACGTGCTGAAGAAGATGTACGTGCTGCGCCGGATCCTGAACCCGATGGGCACCGTCGACGCGATCGAGTTCCTGCTCGACAAGCTGCGGCAGACCAAGAGCAACGCCGAGTTCTTCGAATCGATGAACGCCTGAGGCCGCGCGCTAGGCCATCAGTTCGGCAAGGGCCGGGGCCAGACGCCCCGGCTCAATCAGCGGCAACGAGCAACGCTCTCCCTGACAGACGAAGGCCGCGCCCTCTTTCGGTGCGGACGCGATCATCGCGCGCGCCGGGTGGCGCGCGGGCAGCGCGTTGGCGTCCGGTGCGCGCACAAGTGTGCGGTCGAGGAACGGCAGCTTCAGCGCGGCTTCGGCGAACTCCTCCGTGCGCGGGCCGACGCACACGATCTCGACCTGACGCAGCCGCAGATCGAGCGCCGACAAGAGCGCGGCATGGCCGAAGAGATTTTCGCCGGCGAGCGGAAGCAGACCATCGAACAGGCGGTCGGCACGATCGCGGTATTGGTCGTCACCAGTCAGCATCGCGAGACGGACGAGATTCTGCGCCTGCAGCGCGTTCGGGTTCGGAATGGCGTCGTCGATGGTGACGTTCAGGCGCACGATCAGGCCTTCGGCGTCGTCGGCGGTGAGAAAATAGCCGCCGGCGGGATCGGCATGGTGGCGCTCGAGCGCCGCGGACCAGGCCAAGGCCCGCTCGAGATAGGCGCTCACGCCGGTCGCCTGATGCAGCGCGATGGCCGCTCGAATCATGGCGCCGTAGTCGGACGAGAGTCCCGGGAACAGGAGACGGCCTTCGCGCCAGCTATGACCGAGGCGATCTTCCTTACTCATCGATTCGGCGACGAAACGGAATGCGCGGGCCGCGAGCTCGATCCATTTTTTTTCGCCGAGCAGTCCGCCCGCATTGGCGAGCGCCGCGATCATCAGCCCGTTCCAGTCAGCCAACACCTTGTCGTCGAGACCGGGTCGGACGCGTTTTGTGCGGGCCTCGAGCAGCTTCCCACGCAACGGCGCGAGCCGTTTTTCATCTTCCATGCTGCGCGGTAAGTCCTTCAATCGATTGAGAATAACGTGACTTTCGAAGTTGCCCTCGGGGGTCGCGTCGTAATGCGCAGCAAAAAACGCCGCGTCTTCTGGTCCCAAAATTTGCTGCAGCTCGGCGAGCGACCAGACATAGAACTTGCCCTCCTCGCCTTCGGAATCGGCATCGAGACTGGAAGCAAAGCCGTCTCCGGGAAGCGTCATCTCGCGCTCGAGCCATCCCACGGTCTCGATCGTGCGGCTGCGGAAGAGTTCGTTTCCGGTCCGGATGTATGCGAGCGCGAGCAATTCGAGAAGTTGCGCGTTGTCGTAGAGCATTTTCTCGAAATGCGGCACCAGCCAGCGCTCGTCGACCGAATAGCGCGAGAAGCCGCCACCCAGATGGTCGTAGATCCCGCCCTCGCTCATGCGCTCGAGAGTTTTTTCGACCGGTGCGAAGAAGCGCTCGTCCCCGGTACGCAGACCCGCGCGCCACATGAGTTCCAGGATGCTGCACTGAGGAAACTTGGGTGCGCCGCCGACCCCGCCGTTATTCGGATCGAAAATGCCGAGGAAGCGCTCGGCGATCTTGTCGAGCTCCGCCCTCCCGAGAACGATCTTGTCTTGGGGGTGCGCGCGCTCGGCAATCCGGTTCAATAGCGCCGAGCGATTCTGCTCGATCTTGGCAGGTTCCTCGCGGAATACGCGGGCGACCTCGCGCAACACGTCGACGAAGGCGGGTCGGCCGAAGCGGGCTTCGTTTGGGAAATAGGTGCCGCCCCAGATCGGCTCGCCCTTGGGTGTCAGGAACATGGTGAGCGGCCAACCGCCCTGCTCGCCCAGCGCATGCAGCGAATGCATGTAGATCTGGTCGATATCGGGCCGCTCCTCGCGGTCGACCTTGATGTTCACGAACAGCTCGTTCATCACCGCGGCGGTCGCCGGGTCCTCGAAGCTCTCGTGCGCCATGACATGGCACCAGTGGCAGGCGGCGTAGCCGACGGAGAGCAGGATCGGTTTTCCCGCGCGCTCGGCTTCGGCCAACGCCGCGGGGCCCCAGGGCCGCCAGTGCACCGGGTTGTCCTTGTGCTGCAGCAAGTAGGGGCTGGTCTCGCGGGCGAGCAGGTTTTCCGACATTGGTGTTCCCGGGCCAGGCTGTTAACGAGCCTTAACATGGGAAGACCACGACGGGATTTCGATGCCGCTGCAGAGTGAAGACACCATCTATGCGCTTTCCAGCGGCCGGCTGCCGGCGGCGATCGCGATCGTCCGCATCAGCGGCCGCAGGGCTCGAATCGGACTCGAAACGCTCGGCGGAAAGTTCCCGAACCGCGGCGGGCGGCGCGCGCCGTCTTCCGCGATCCTACGACCGGCGCGGTGATCGATGATGGTCTGGTGCTCTGGTTTGCCGGCTCCGGCGAGCGAGACCGGTGAGGACGTGGCGGAACTGCACCTGCATGGCGGACGGGCGGTGGTCGCGGCGGTGTTCCGGGTGCTCGGCAGGCATCGAGGGATTTCGGCCGGCGGAGGCGGGCGAGTTCACGCGGCGGGCCTTGCTCAACGGTAAGCTTGATCTCGCGGCGGTCGAGGGGTTGGGCGATCTGGTCGCGGCCGAGACCGAGGCGCAGCGGCGCCAGGCCATGGCGCAATTTCGCGGGGCGCTTTCCGCAAAGGTGGAGGCCTGGCGCGGGCGGCTCGTGGAAGTCATGGCGCGGCTCGAAGCAGGGATCGATTTTTCAGACGAGGACGACGTGCCTGAGAATCTGCTGTCTCCGGCAGTCGAGATCGCCCGCGCGTTGGCCGCCGAAATCTGTGCGGTGCTCGCCGAGGCCCCGCGTGGCGAGCGACTGCGGGAGGGCTTTGTGGTGGCGATTGCCGGGCCGCCGAATGTCGGGAAGTCCACCCTCCTCAATCGGTTAGCCGAGCGTGATGTGGCGATCGTCTCGGCAATCCCGGGAACGACGCGGGATGCGATCGAGGTGGCGCTCGACTTGAAGGGCGTTCCGGTGGTGCTCGTCGATACGGCGGGCGTGCGCGAGACCAAGGACCCGATCGAGGCGGAGGGCGTTAAGCGGGCGCTGGCGCGCGCTGCGTCCGCTGATCTTCTGTTGTGGCTCACCGAAGCTGGCGGCCCCTCGCCCGCGCCGCCGGGCGGCACGAAGACGATCATGCTGCGGACCAAGGCCGACCTGGTCGATTCGGATGCGCAACGACGCATGCAGGATAGTGAGTCGATTCCGATTTCCGCCAAGACCGGCGCCGGCATGGAGCAGTTGCTCGATGCGCTGGCAAAGGAAGCGGATACGTTGAGCGGTGAGCCGGCGCTGGTGACGCGTGAGCGTCAGCGAAATGCGCTGGCGGAAGCGTTGAAGAGGCTGGAGGCCGCGATCGATCTTGCGCCGTCCGGCAAGGAGGAGCTGGTCGCCGAGGAATTGCGCATGGCCGCCAATGCGTTAGGCCGCGTCACCGGGCGCATCGGCGTCGAGGAAGTTCTCGGTGAGATTTTCCGCTCGTTCTGCATCGGCAAATAGATGGTTAATGAAAGGTTAACGACGCTCGACCCGGGACGTGTTTTGTTTCACGTGAAACAGCCCGCTTGGCCCGAGCTTTGACGGACCGATTCGGCTCCGATAGATCGCGCGTCTTGGAGGGAGTGATGCAGCGTTACGACGTCATCGTCGTCGGCGGCGGCCATGCGGGCTGCGAAGCAGCCGCGGCCGCGGCGCGGCTCGGCGCGCGCACGGCGCTCGTCACGCATCGCTTCGCCACCGTCGGCGCCATGTCGTGCAATCCGGCGATCGGCGGGCTCGGCAAGGGACACCTGGTGCGCGAGATCGACGCGCTCGATGGGCTCATGGGCCGGGTCGCGGACGCGGCGGGCATCCAGTTTCGCGTGCTCAACCGCCGCAAGGGTCCGGCGGTGCGCGGGCCGCGCGCGCAGGCCGACCGGGCGCTCTACGCGGCGGCGATGCAGCGGGCGATCCGGGAGACGGCGAACCTCAGCGTGATCGAGGCCGAAGTCGACGATCTGATCGAGGCCGGTGGAAAAGCTGTGGGTATCCGGCTCGCGGATGGGCGTCGGATCAATGCCGGCGCTTTGGTGTTGACGACGGGGACATTTCTTCGCGGGCTGATCCATATCGGCGAGCGGAAGATTCCGGCCGGCCGTGTCGGTGAGGCGCCGGCGCTGGGTCTGTCGGCGACGCTCGCGCGGCTCGGGTTCGCGCTTGGCCGCCTCAAGACCGGGACCCCTCCCCGCCTCGACGGTCGCACCATCGACTGGGCGGGCCTGGAGCTACAGCCCGGCGACGATCCGCCGGAGCCGTTCTCGACGCTGACCGAGCGGATTGAGAACCGCCAAGTGCCATGCGCGATCACCCGCACGACCGCGGCGACCCATGACGCTGATCCGCGCAAACGTGCACCGCTCGCCGATGTATTCGGGCCAGATCGAAAGCCGCGGGCCGCGCTATTGCCCGTCGATCGAGGACAAGATCGTCCGCTTCGGCGATCGCGACGGGCACCAGATCTTCCTCGAGCCCGAGGGGCTCGACGATCCGACGGTCTATCCGAACGGGATTTCGACATCGCTGCCCGAGGAAGTGCAGCTCGCGCTGATCGCGACGATCCCGGGCCTCGAGCGCGCGATCATGCTGCGGCCGGGCTATGCCATCGAATACGACCATGTGGATCCGCGCGAGCTTAAGCCGACGCTGGAGACCAAGCGGCTTCCGGGCCTGTTCCTGGCCGGGCAGATCAACGGCACCACCGGCTACGAGGAAGCGGCGGCGCAGGGCCTGGTTGCCGGGCTCAATGCGGCGCGCTGCGCTGGCGGGCAGGATGGCATCGTGTTCGACCGAGCCGATGCGTATCTCGGGGTCATGATCGACGACCTGGTCACGCGCGGGATCACCGAGCCCTATCGGATGTTCACCTCGCGCGCCGAGTACCGGCTCACGCTGCGCGCCGACAATGCGGACCAGCGGCTGACGCCGCGCGGGATCGAGATCGGCTGTGTCGCCGCAGGCCGGACCGCGCGGTTTTCGGAAAAGATGACGAAGCTCAATGAGGCAACCGCCCTCGCCCGCTCTCATTCGCTCACGCCCGACCAGGCTATTCGATTCGGACTCGTTCTGAACCGCGACGGACAACGGCGCACGGCCTATGAGCTGCTCTCCTACCCGCATCTGCGCATCGCGCGACTCGCGCGTATCTGGCCGGAGCTTCGGCGCGCATCGAGCCGAAGATCGCCGAGCAGCTGGAAATCGACGCGAAGTACGCCGTTTATCTCGAGCGCCAAGGCGCCGACATCGAGCGCTTCCGGCGCGAGGAAGCCATGCGGCCTGCCTGACAGCATCGATTATGCGGCGATCCCGGGGCTCTCGAACGAGCTCCGGCAGAAGCTGGTCGCGGTACGGCCGGCTACGCTCGGCCAGGCCAACCGCATCGACGGCATGACGCCGGCAGCGCTGGCACTGGTGGCGTTGCACGCGCGCCGTCGCGCAGGATGAATTCGCGCCGAGTTTCAGAAGGATCGCGCAGCGGCACTTCAGCTCGTGCCTGTTTCACGTGAAACGCTGGCCCGCCTTGACGAATTCGCTGCACTCTTGCTGCGTTGGCAGAAAGCCGTGCAGCTCGTAGCACCTTCGACCTTGCCGAAGCTCTGGACCCGGCACATCGCCGACAGCCTGCAGATCGTCGAGCTCGCGCCCGGGGCGAAGCGTTGGATCGATCTCGGCTCGGGCGGCGGATTTCCGGGACTCGTCGTTGCGATCGCGCTTGCGGAGACGCCGGGCGTCATCGTGCATCTCATCGAGAGCGATGCGCGCAAGGCCGCGTTTCTGCGTGAAGCCGTACGCGTCACCGGCGCGCCGGCAAAAGTTCACGCCGAACGGGTCGAGTCGGTTGCGGAACGATTCGCGGGCGATGTGGAAATTGTCACCGCGCGGGCGCTGGCGCCGCTTGCCAAGCTGTTGGAGCTCGCGACACCCATGCTAAGTGGCGGTGCGCGCGGTGTTTTTCTCAAGGGCCAAGATGTTGATAACGAATTGACCCAAGCCGCTAAATCTTGGAACATCGCTGCGGAGACATTTCCCAGTCGCACGGACCCGCGCGGACGGATTCTAATCATAGAGCGCGCAGTGCGTCAAAATGTCGCAGGCCAGCACTAGGTGGGAGTTCGGCCGATGATCCACGCCAAGCGACCTCGTGTACTCGCCCTCGCCAATCAAAAAGGCGGCGTCGGCAAGACCACGACGGCGATCAATCTCGGCACCGCGCTGGCTGCGATCGGCGAGCGCGTGCTGATCGTCGATCTCGATCCGCAGGGCAACGCATCGACCGGACTCGGCATCGACCGCAAAAGCCGGACGCACTCGACCTACGATGCTTTGACCAATGACGAGAAGCTCACGGCGATCGCGATGGAGACCGCAGTGCCGCAGCTGCACATCGCGCCGGCGACCATGGATCTTTCCGGCTTCGAGCTCGAAGTCGCGCAGCAACGCGACCGCGCGTACCGGCTGCGCAAGGCGATCGACGCGGTGCCGCCGGCAAGCGAAGGCGGCTACAGCTACGTGCTGGTCGATTGTCCGCCGTCGCTCAATCTTCTCACCATCAACGCCATGACCGCGGCGGATTCGATTCTGGTCCCGCTGCAGTGCGAGTTCTTCGCGCTCGAAGGATTGTCGCAACTCCTGAAGACGGTCGAGCAGGTCAAGACGACGCTCAATCCGTCGCTCACCATCCACGGCATCGTGCTCACCATGTACGACGCGCGGAACAATCTCTCCGACCAGGTGGTGGCCGACGTGCGCCAGTTCATGGGCGACAAGGTCTACGACACCATCATTCCGCGCAACGTGCGCGTCTCCGAGGCGCCGTCCTACGGCAAGCCGGTGCTGCTTTACGATCTGAAGTGCGTCGGCGCGCAGGCGTACCTCAAGCTCGCCTCCGAAATCGTGCAGCGCGAGCGCGCGCTCGCCGCCGCGTGACCGGGCGCAAAGCCAACATGGCCGACGAACATCGCTCGCGACTGGGCAGGGGACTTGCCGCGCTGATCGGCGACGTCGGCGACGAGAGCGCCGCGGTCGAGCGCGCGCGCGGCCAGCGCCGCGTGCCGATCGAGTTCCTGAAAGCCAACCCGCGCAATCCGCGCAAGACCTATCCCGAGGAAGAGCTCGAGGAGCTTGCGGCCTCGATCAAGGAGAAGGGGATTCTCCAGCCGATTCTGGTGCGTACGGTTCGCGGCAAGGCCGACGCCTACGAGATCGTCGCCGGCGAGCGGCGCTGGCGTGCAGCGCAACGTGCAGGCCTGCACGACGTGCCGGTCCTGCTTGATGGAGATCGGCGACCGCGAAGCGCTCGAGATCGCCATCGTCGAGAACGTCCAGCGCTCCGATCTCAATCCGATGGAAGAGGCGGCCGGCTACGAGGCGCTGACCGAGCAATTCGGCCACGGGCCCGCGGATCTCGCGCGCGTCGTCGGCAAGAGCCGCAGCCACGTCGCCAACACGCTGCGGCTGCTGAAGCTGCCCAAAAGCGTGCAGCGCTATCTGATCGAAGGAAAGTTGACCGCGGGCCATGCGCGCGCGTTGCTCGCGCATGGCGATCCGGAAAAGCTCGCGCGCCAGATCATCGCCAAGGGCCTGAGTGTCCGCGAGGTCGAGGCGCTGGCGCAGGAGCGGGCGGCGGAGCGCGGGAAGCCGGGGCGGAGCCGGCCGCGCAAATCCAAGGACGCCGATACGACTGCGCTCGAAAAGCGGCTTTCCGATGCGCTCGGGCTCGTGGTGCAGATCGCGCACCGCGGCAGCGGCGGGGAGCTCAAGGTTCGCTACAAGACGCTCGAGCAGCTCGACGCGCTTTGCCGCCGGCTCGGCGTTCGCACCTAATATACCGAATATAAAGAGTGTCGTTCTAGGCGCGGCCGCGTCGCTTGCCCATGCGCGCAAGCGACAGGAGCGCGCGCTCGGCGATCGCGTCGGCGAGCGGGCTTTGGCGACGCGCGGCAAGCGAAGCGCCGCCGAGGGCGACCAGCGCTTCGGCCAAGGCGAGCGTGCCCAAGCGGGAAAGCGCTCGTTCGATCAATGGCTTACGGCGGAAGTGGATGCGGGGTTGCGCCCGATCGACGACCTCCGACGCGCTTCCCAGGCGCTCGAGCTCGAGGCTCAAGCGGTGGAGCTGCGCCAGGTTGCGGATCGCAGCTCCCAGCACCACGCTCGCGGGAATTCCCGCCGCCTGCGTCTTGGCGAGCGCGGTGAGCGCGGCTTCGGCTTCGCCCGCGGCAGCCGCATCGACCGCGTCATCGAGCGCGAGCGCCGAGGCGTCGGCGATCACCGCCTGCACGTCGTCGAGCCCGACACGCTTGCTGCCGGCGGAAAACAGCACCAGCTTGTCGAGCTCGGCCCGCGTTGCCAGACGATCGGCGCCGAGCAGGCCGACGAGCGCATCGCGCGCGTCGGCATCGATCGAGAGGCCCGCGCCGCTCAACGTGCGTTCCACTAGGCGCAACAGATCGCGCTCGGTGTCGGCATAGCAGGCAATCGCGGCGGCGGCCGGTGAGGATTCGCAAAGTGTGCGCAAGGGCGCGTTCTTCCGCAGATCGCCGGCCTCGATTACGATCAGAGCGCCCGTGGGCGGATCGGAGAGCAGGGGCTTCAACGCGTCGGCGAGGCTCTTGTTGCCCGCGCGCACGCGCACCACCCGGTTGCCGCCGAACAGGCCCATGGTGCGCGCCTCGTCGGACAAGCGCGCCGGATCGGCGGCGATCGTGTCGCCCTCTAGCGCGACCACCGAGAACGCGTCGTCCGTCTTGCCACCGGTCGCGGCCTTCACGATGGAATCGGCGCGCTCGCGCACCAGGCCGAGATCGGGTCCGAAAACGAGGATAATGGGCCGGCGCGGATCGGGCCGGAGGAGGAAGGGCTCGATCTCGCCGCTCTTCAGCGCCACCACGGCGAGGGGGCCTTCAGGTTCGGGTGAGGAAATAGGTCGCCAGACGCGCACGGATCTGCTGGGCGACCTCTCTGGCCGCGCGGTTCTCCGCGTCGCGGATGCCGCGCAGGCGCGCGAAACGCTGCAGGCTGCGGTCGACCGATACGCGGGCGAGCGCGGAGTTGGTGAGCACCAGCTTGTTGGTGGCGGCATCGACAAGGCGATATCTGACGTTGAGCGCGACCGTATCGATCAGGGAAATGCCCGTCGTAGGATCGACGATAGGGGTCTGGGTGCGGGTCGAGACGATCATGCTGAGCTTGAATGGCGCGCCGGCCGGATTGCCGCTGCCGCCGGTGAGCTCGAAAATGATATCGTTGCGGATCTCCTGGCCGACGCGCCCATCGATCTCGGCGATCTCGACGTCGCGCAACGCGTCGCGCAGCGAGGGCCCGCCGCCGACGGGCAGCTCGCCATAGATCGGCTGAAAGCAGCCTGCGAGCGCGATCGAGAGCACGCCGATCGCGGCAAAGCGGCAGCAGGCGCCGTCGATCCGGTCACGCCACGACATTTACGATCCTCTGCGGAACCACAATGATACGCTTGGGCGCGCGTCCTTCCAAGGCACGCCGGACCGGCTCCAGCGCCAGCACCGCGGCCTCGACGTCCTTAATCGCGGCATCGCGCGCCACGGTGACATCGGCGCGCTTCTTGCCATTGATCTGCACCGGCAAGGTGATCGTCTCCTCAAGCAGCAGCCCGCGCTCGACTTCGGGCCAGGGCGCTTCGGCGACGAGCGTCTTGTGACCCAGCGCTTCCCAGCATTCTTCAGCTAGATGCGGCATCATCGGGGCGGCGATCTCGACCAGGATTTCAGCGGCCTCGCGGAACGACCAGGCGAGGTCGGCGGGAACGTCGCCGGCCGCGCGGGCTTCGGATAGGGCCGCCGATAGGGCATTGGCGGCCTCGTAGATGTGGGCGACGCAGCGGTTGAAGCGCAGCCGCTCGATGTCTTCGCCCACGTGCGCAAGTGCCGCATGGGCCGCTTTGCGCACGGCGGTGGCTGCAGGGCCGAATTCCTTGGGCCGCGCGGCGCCCGCGGGGGCGGCGATGTCGGCGAGCTCGTTGGAGAGCCGCCAGAGCCGCTGCACGAAGCGATAGGCGCCCTGCACGCCATCCTCGGTCCAGATCACGTCGCGCTCGGGCGGCGAGTCGGAAAGCATGAACCAGCGCGCGGTGTCGGCGCCGTAGGTCGAGAGGATGTCGTCGGGGTCGACGGTGTTGCGCTTCGACTTCGACATCTTCTCGATGGCGCCGATCTCGACTTCGGCTCGCCGGTCGAGATCGAGTGACGCGCGTCGTGCGCCGTCGCCCATGCCCTCGATCTTGACGCTCGGCCGGCTCGACCCAGTTGCCGTCTTGCTCGCGATAGGTCTCGTGCACGACCATGCCTTGGGTGAACAGGCCGGCGAACGGCTCGTCGAGATGCCGACGTGGCCGGTCGCCTTCATGGCGCGGGTGAAGAAGCGCGAATAGAGCAGATGCAGGATCGCGTGCTCGACGCCGCCGATATACTGGTCGACCGGCAGCCAGTATCGGCGGCGTTCGGCGTCGGTCGGCGTCTTCGCGTCCGGCGCGGTGAAGCGCGCGAAGTACCACGACGAGTCGACGAAGGTGTCCATCGTGTCGGTCTCGCGCCGCGCCGGCTTGCCGCAGCGCGGGCAGGCGACGTGCTTCCAGGTCGGGTGGCGATCGAGCGGATTGCCGGGCCGGTCGAAGGTCGACGTCCTCGGGCAGCGTCACCGGCAGGTCCTTCTCCGGCACCGGCACGACGCCGCAAGTCTCGCAGTGGATCACCGGGATCGGGCAGCCCCAATAGCGCTGGCGCGAAATGCCCCAGTCGCGCAGGCGGTAGTTGCACGCTGCCGCTCGGCCACCGGCCGGTTGCCGCGCGTGTTCGTGCTTCCAGCCGCTGGGCGACTTCTTCCTTGGCGGCCTCGACGCTCATGCCGTCGAGGAAGCGCGAATTGGCGATGCTTGCCGTCGCCGATCATAGGCCTCGTCGCGCGATCGCGAAGGTCTTCGGATCGGCGCCCGTGCGGGCACGACGACCGGCAGTCACCGGCAGCTCGTATTTGCGGGCGAAATCGAGGTCGCGCTGGTCGTGCGCCGGGCAGCCGAAGATCGCGCCGGTGCCGTAGTCCATCAGCACGAAGTTGGCGACATAGACCGGCAGCTCCCATTTCGGATCGAACGGGTGGATCGCGCGCAGGCCGGTGTCGAAGCCCATCTTCTCGGCCGTCTCGATGGCTTCCTGCGCGGTGCCGTGGCGGCGGCATTCGGCGATGAAGGCGGCGAGCTTCGGGTCGCGCTCGGCGAGCGACTTGGCGAGCGGATGATCGGGCGAGATCGCGATGAAGGTCGCGCCGAACAGCGTGTCGTGGCGCGTGGTGAAGACCTCGATCTCGTCGAAGCCCTTGGTCGGCGCGTCGTCGGCGCGAGCGCGAAGCGGATCAGCAGGCCTTCCGACCGGCCGATCCAGTTCTTCTGCATCAGCCGGACTTTTTCCGGCCAGCGGTCGAGCGTGTCGAGCGCCTTCGAGCAGATCCTCGGAATAGTTCGGTGATCTTGAAGAACCACTGGGTCAGCTCGCGCTGCTCGACCACGGCGCCCGAGCGCCAGCCGCGGCCGTCGATCACCTGCTCGTTGGCGAGCACGGTCTGATCGACCGGGTCCCAGTTGACCTTCGACGTCTTGCGGTCGACGAGGCCCGCCTGCCAGAAGTCGAGGAACAGCTTCTGCTGGTGGCGGTAATAGTCCGGATCGCAGGTCGCGATCTCGCGGCTCCAGTCGAGCGACAGGCCCATCGATCTTGAGCTGGGCCTTCATCGCCGCGATGTTGTCGTAGGTCCAGGCCTTGGGGTGGACCTTGTTGCGCCATGGCGGCGTTCTCGGCCGGCATGCCGAAGGCGTCCCAGCCCATCGGGTGCAGCACGTTGTAGCCCTTGGCGCGCATGTAGCGCGCGACCACGTCGCCCATGGTGTAGTTGCGCACATGGCCCATGTGGATGCGCCCCGAAGGATAGGGGAACATCTCGAGCACGTAGTATTTCGGGCGCGGGTCGTCGTTTCGCGTCTTGAAGATGCCGCGCTCGGTCCCAGACCTGCTGCCAGCGAGGCTCGGCCTCGCGCACGTTGTAGCGTTCGCTCGTCATCGTTTCGAAGTGTAAGACGGTGGACCGGCGCGACTAGGACACGAAAAACCTTCTCCGGTCAACGCTTTAGAGGAATTCCCGTTGTGTGCCGGAGGCCGTTCCATAGTATGCGCCACCGCCGAGGAGAGAGTCTTGCCCGCCGATCTGCACCCCAGCGCCGCGCGGCTCGAATTCGTCCGCGCGGAAATCCGCAAGGCCGCGCTCGGCAACGGGCGCGATCCGGCTTCGGTCACGCTGGTCGCCATCAGCAAGACGTTCGGGGTCGAGACGATTCGCCCGGTGATCGAGGCCGGCCAGCGCGTGTTCGGCGAGAACCGCGTGCAGGAGGCCAAGGCCAAATGGCCGGCGCTGCAAGGAGCGCTTCCCGGATATCGAGCTGCATCTGGTCGGGCCGCTGCAGTCGAACAAGGCGCGCGAGGCGGTCGCGCTGTTCGACGCGATCCACACGGTCGACCGGCCGAAGATCGCGGCGGCGCTCGCCGAGGAGATGGCGCGGGCAGGGCGGAAGCTGAAACTGTTCGTCGAGGTCAACACCGGCGCCGAGCCGCAGAAGGCGGGCGTGCTGCCGGAGGACGCCGATGCGTTCGTCGCCGAGTGCCGCGATACGCTACAGGCTCGTCGATCGACGGCCTGATGTGCATTCCGCCGCTCGACGAGGCGCCGGCGCCGCATTTCGCGCTGCTCGCCAAGATCGCCAAGCGAAACGGGCTCGAGCGCGCTTTCCATGGGCATGAGCGCGGATTTCGAGACGGCGATCGCCTTCGGCGCGACGCACGTGCGGGTCGGCACCGCGATCTTCGGCGCGCGGACGCTGAGCTCAGCCGATCTCGATCACGGAATTTCTTGAAAGCTGCGCGAGCAAGCGTCTGAGCGCGGGTGCGGGCAGCGCCACGCAGCCGGCGGTCGGCGAAAGCCGCGCGCGCGCCACATGGATGAAGACGGCGCTGCCGCGGCGCGGCAACCCGCGGGCGCGTATTGTGGTCGAGCTCGATCAGGAAATCGTAGAGATGATCCGCGCGCCACAAGCGGTCGGCGCCGGCGGACAAGGGCAGTTCCACCGCTCGATTGTAGTTGCGGTCGGAAGGATCCTCGCACCAGCCGTCGTCGGCGCGGATCGGCCGCGTGCGCAGCAGGGTCGACGGGCGCGGCGCGCGATCGGCGCGCCACCACAGGCGCACGAGACGAAAGCGGCCGCGCGGGGTGGCGCCGTCGCCCTCGAATTTATTGGCGCGAATGCCGCCGCGGCCGAGCGCGACCGGGATCGCATGCGATCCCGACGCGCAGCACGCCGCGCGCCGTGCCCGCCGGAGCGCGCGATGACACGCGCAGCGTGCGAAACTTCCGTTTAACCATCGGCACTTGCCTCCGGGTACCGGCGTGGTCTACTGCCGCGGCGTCAAGCGGGGCAAGCCGAGAAGGAGCCTAAATGGCCAATGCGCGCAAAATCCTCGTAGTCGACGACGACGAGGAGCTGCGCGATACGCTCGTCGAGCAGCTCGCGCTGCAGGAGGAGTTCGAGACCGACACCGCGGACACGGCGCCAGGCGGCGCTGCAGCACGCCAAGAACGGTCACATCGACCTGGTGCTGATGGACGTGGGCCTGCCCGACATGGACGGGCGCGAGGCGGTGCGGGTGCTGCGCAAGAACGGCTTCAAGGCGCCGGTCATCATGCTCACCGGCCACGATACGGATTCCGACACGATGCTGGGGCTGGAGGCCGGCGCCAACGACTATGTGGTCAAGCCGTTCCGGTTCGCGGTGCTGCTCGCGCGCATCCGCGCGCAGCTGCGGAGCCACGAGGCGAGCGAGGACGCGGTCTTCACCATCGGGCACTACAGCTTCCGCCCCGGCGCCAAGCTTCTGGTCAACGAGCGCGGCTCCAAGATCCGGCTGACCGAGAAGGAGACCGCAATCCTGCGCTATCTCTACCGCACCGGCCAGAAGCCGGTGGCGCGCGAGGTGCTGCTGCAAGAAGTCTGGGGCTACAATTCCGGCGTCACCACCCATACGCTGGAGACCCACATCTACCGGCTGCGCCAGAAGATCGAGAAGGATCCCTCGAACGCGGTGCTGCTGGTGACCGAAGCCGGCGGCTACAAGCTGGTGCCCTGATCGCCGATGGCGCTGGATACCGACATCGATCTGCTGGAACGCGTGCCGGCTCTCAGTCTCCTCGGGCCGGAAGCCTTGCGGATTCTGGCGATCAGCGCCCAGGCCGAGGAGATCAAGGGCGGCGACACGCTCTACAAGGAAGGCGATCCGGCCGATTGCGGTTTCGTCGTGGCCAGCGGCGCCTTCGCGCTCCAGCGCGAGCGCGACGGGCACGACGCGGTGGTGGTGCGCAGGGGCGCGCTGTTGGGCGAAACCGCGCTCATTGTCGGCACCGCCTGGAGCGGAAGCGCCACCGCAATCGAGACCTCGAAAGTGTTGCGCATTCCGCGGACCGTATTCTTGCGCGTGCTGGAAGGCGAACCGGAGGGCGCTATGCGCCTGCGCCGCTACATCGCCGAGCGGCTCGCCAATACGGTCGACGAGATCGACGCGCTGCGGCCGCGCTTCGAGGCCGAGGACGACGAATACGACGATCGCGACCGGCGCTGAGCCCGCGCGCTAGAGATCGAAAGCGGCGAGCACCGGCACGTGATCGGAGGGCCGCTGCCAGGCGCGGGTCTCGCGCGCGACCGACATTTCCTTCGCCGATCCTTCGAGCGCCGGGCTCGCCCAGATATGGTCGAGGCGGCGGCCCTTGTTCGCCTTCTTCCAATCGGGCGCACGATAGCTCCACCACGTATAGAGCTTCTTCGATTCCGGCACGAAGCCGCGCATCACGTCGAGCCAGCCGCCGGCGCGCTGCACGCGGCCGAGCTTCTCGACCTCGATCGGCGTGTGGCTCACGACGTCGAGCAGCTGCTTGTGATTCCAGACGTCGTGCTCGAGCGGCGCCACGTTCAGATCGCCGACCAGGAGCGCGCGCTCGCCGGCCCTGGCCGCGCGCGAGGCCGTGCAGGTCCTGAGCTCGTCGAGGAACGCGAGCTTGTGGGCGAACTTCACGTTGATCCCGGGGTCCGGCTCGTCGCCGCCCGCCGGCACGTAAAAATTATGGATCGTCAAAGGCTTGGAGAGGCCGGCGGCGCGCTCGAGCGTGACCGCCACGTGGCGGGCGTCGTCCTTTTCGCAGAAACGGTCGCGCGCGATGTCGGCGAAGGGCCGCTTCGAGACGGTGGCGACGCCATGCCAGCCTTTCTGTCCGTGCAGCGCGATGTGGCGATAGCCGATCCGCTCGAACTCCGCGCGCGGGAAATTCTCATCGGGGCATTTGGTCTCCTGCAGGCACAAGACGTCCGGTTGATGCCGCGCGAGAAAGCGCGCGACCTGCGGGAAGCGCAGGCGCACCGAGTTGATGTTCCAGGTGGCGATAGTGAATGGCATCGGGACTGGCCGCAGGCACGGCCGGAAGGAAATCGTGCGGGCCGTTACTGCAGCGTGCGCTCGAAATTGATGACGAACAAGCGCGGATCCGGCCGGCGGCTGGCGTCGAGATTATAGATCGCGATCGTGGTGTCGAAGCCCTGCGGATCGGTGATGGTCCACTGCTTCAATTGATTGTCCTGCACGCCGAACATGATCATGAGCCGGTGCGTACCGGTGACCGCGGTCTTCTCTTCGATCACGACGGAGATGAAGAGATCGTCCTGTGAAACGTTGACGACGTTGGCGTCGCGCAACAGGTCCATCTTGTCCGCGAGCAGAAAGCGAAGCGGCGTCTGCGAAAGCGGATAGATGTCCTGGGTCGCCAGCTTGCGGTCGCGCACGGCGACGGCGGAGCCGTTGGAGATCAGCTCCACCGGACTCGGCGGATTATATTCGAAGCGAATCTTGCCGGGCTTCTGCAGGTAGAAGTTTCCCTCGGTGCGGCTGCCGTCCGGCCCGACCTGGACGAAATCGCCGACCAGGAAGCTCACGCCGTTGAGATACGCGTTCACGCGCTCGACGGCGGCGCGTTGGACGTCGTCGAATGCGACGGCGGCGCGCGGGCCGGGAGCGACCGGCGTCGCGTTGGTGACGGCGGCAGGCGGCAGGGGCGGCGTCACGGCCTGGAGCGGCAGGCGCCGGCGCAGCCGGGACGATGACTTGAGGCATTGCTTGGGGCGGCGCGAGCGGCGGCAGCGTGCCTTCCTTCGGCAGCGGCGCCGGGCGGGGTAGCGGCGCGGTCGCAGGCAGGTTCTGGGCCGCGGCCGGCAAGCCGAGAGCAAGGCCCAAGATCAGGGTCAGGGCCGAGGCGGTTCGCAAGGCCGTGCCGCGCATTGCTCTCCTCCGGGAGGGGGCTTGGTCCTGAACTTTGGCCCCGAACTCATTCCGCTAGGGCTCGCCTGTGGCGATTTCGCGGCCCGGAGGGGGTCTCGTCAATAGGCTTCTAGGCTCGTTCCTCGATCAAAATCTCGCGCTTGCCGGCGTGGTTGGCAGCGCCGACGATGCCTTCCTGCTCCATGCGCTCGATGATGGAGGCGGCGCGGTTGTAGCCGATCTGCAGCCGGCGCTGGATGTAGCTGGTGGAGGCCTTGCGGTCGCGCAGCACGACCTGCACCGCCTGGCCGTAGAGATCGCCGCCGCCTTCCTCGCCGAAGGCGCCCTTGTCGAACACGGAGCCGAGATCGGAATCTTCCTCCGGCTCGGCGGTGACCGCCTCGAGATATTCGGGCGTGCCCTGGCTCTTGAGGTGGCGGACCACGCGCTCGACCTCCTGGTCGGAGACGAACGGGCCGTGCACGCGGCCGATGCGGCCGCCGCCCACCATGTAAAGCATGTCGCCCTGGCCCAGGAGCTGCTCGGCGCCCTGTTCGTTCAGGATCGTGCGGCTGTCGATCTTGGAGGTGACCTGGAACGAAATGCGGGTCGGGAAATTCGCCTTGATGGTGCCGGTGATGACGTCGACCGACGGACGCTGCGTCGCCATGACGAGGTGGATGCCGGCCGCGCGCGCCATCTGCGCGAGCCGCTGGATCGCGCCCTCGATATCCTTGCCCGCGACCATCATCAGGTCGGCCATCTCGTCGACCACGATCACGATGAAGGGCAGCGGCGATAGATCCATCTCCTCCTTCTCGTAGATCGCCTCGCCGGTCTGCCGGTCGAAGCCGGTCTGCACGGTGCGGACGATCTGCTCGCCGCGCGCGGCGGCCTCGGCGACGCGGATATTGAAGCCCTCGATGTTGCGGACGCCGAGCTTCGACATGCTCTTGTAGCGCTCCTCCATTTCGCGCACCGCCCACTTGAGCGCCACCACCGCCTTGCGCGGATCGGTGACGACCGGCGTCAGCAGATGCGGGATGCCCTCATAAACCGAAAGCTCGAGCATCTTCGGATCGACCAGGATGAGGCGGCACTCTTCGGGCTTCATCCGGTAGAGCAGCGACAGGATCATGGTGTTGATCGCCACCGACTTGCCGGAGCCGGTGGTGCCGGCGATGAGCAGGTGCGGCATGCGCGACAGATCGACGATCACCGGATCGCCGCCGATGGTCTTGCCGAGGCAGAGCGGCAGCTTCTGCACGCCGCCGGTGAGCTCCTGGGAGCCGAGCAGCTCGCGCAGCATCACGCGCTCGCGCTTCGGATTGGGCAACTCGATGCCGATGGCGTTCCTGCCGGGCACGACCGCGACGCGGCAGGCGACCGCGCTCATGGAGCGGGCGATATCGTCGGACAGCCCGATCACGCGCGAGGACTTGATGCCGGGCGCGGGCTCGAGCTCATAGAGCGTGACCACGGGGCCGGGATGGGCGTTGACGATCTCGCCCTTGACGCCGAAATCGTCGAGCACGCTTTCGAGGACGCGGGCGTTTTCCGAAAGTGCAGCCGGCGAGAGCGTGGGCGCGCGTTCGCGGCCGGGCGCGGTCAGGAGCTCGAGCGAGGGAAACTCATAGCCGCCGGAGCGGCGCGGCCGCGGCTTGCGGCGGCGCTCGGCGGCGCGCGGGTTTGCGCGCCGTCCGGTGCGGGCGGCTTCTTCTTCGTCGGGCGCGTCCTCGTCGCTGACGAAGCCGGGCTCGTGGCGGTGCAGGGGTGTTTCTTCGGCGCGGCCCAGGATCTGGCGAACCGCCGAGCGGACCGCCTGCTGGCGCGCGCGGCGGCGGAACAGGCGCGCCTTCAGCGCCAGAAAACCATGGGTGAAGGCGCCGAGCCAGGCCGAGAAGCTCCAGCGCTGGCGTTCAGTGATCTCGTCGGTGTCCTGTGGCTCCTCGTCGGCCACGTATTCGCGATTGAACCCGAAGCCGATGGAGATGCTAAGCGCCGCCAGCGTGGACAATCCGAAAATCAGGCCGAGCACGATCCGGCCCCAGCCGGCGACCAGATCGCCGAAGACGCGCTCGATCATCCGCACAATGGCGTCGCCGGCTACGCCGCCGAGCCCGCTGGAGAGCGGCCAGGAGGCGGTCGGCGCGAGGCAGGCGGCAAAGCCCGCGGCGAGCACGATGCCGAGCGCAAAAGCAGGAATGCGCACGCGCAGTCGCCCCGGCGTCCGGTGCGTCATTATCCACCAGCCCCAGATCGCCAGCGGCAGCACGACGGCGAGGCTGGCCGCGCCCAGCATCTGCAGCATGAAATCGGCAAATGCCGCGCCGGGTCGGCCGAGGAGATTGTGCACCGGCCGGTCGGCGGCGTGGCTCATGCTTGGATCGGCGGCGGACCAGGTGGCGAGCGCGATCACCGCCAACGCCGCCAGGAGTACGATCGCGAGGCCGCAGAGTTCGAGCAGGCGCCGGCGTACGATGCCCATCAGATACTCGGGCAGCCAGTCCATCAAACGGTACGAGGTGGTACGCATCATTTCACTCTTTTCAGCCGAGGCATTCATGGAGACGGCGCAACGCCGTCTCGGTGGTGGCGAGATCGTCGACCAGAGCGGCGCGGATATAGCCGGCACCCGGATTGCCGCTCTTGGTATCGAGCGCGAGGTAGCTTCCCGGCACGACGCGCAGGCCCGCCTCGCGCCAGAGCTTCTCAGTAGCCGCTACGTCACCGCCGGCTTTGGTGGTGTCGAGCCAGAGGAAGAATCCGCCGGCGGGGCGGCGGTAGCCGTAGCGGTCGCCGAGGATGCGGTCAGCGAGATCGAACTTCGCCGAATAAAGACGGCGGTTCTCCTCGACGTGTGTCTCGTCGCCATAGGCGGTGACGGCGACCTCTTGCAGGGGCTCGGGCACCTGAGGCGCGGCGAGATTGCGAAAATCGAGGAACGCTTTCAGGAAACGCGGATCGCCCGCGCAAAAACCAAGGCGCAGGCCGGGCAGGCTCGATCGCTTAGAGAGCGAATTGAACGTGATCACGTTATCGAAGCTCGAGCCGGCGGCTTCGAGTGCGCCGGCGGGCGGCGTTTGGCCCAGCCAGATTTCCGAATAGCATTCGTCGGCCAGCACCAGCGCGCCGTGCTTGCGGGCGCGCGTGATCAGGCGCGCGAGCGTGTCGCGCGACAGTACCGCGCCCTGCGGGTTGCCGGGCGAGCAGAGATAGATCGCTACCGTACGCGCGAGCAACGCGTCGGGCAGCGCGTCGTAGTCGGGCAGAAATCCGCTCGAACGGGTGGCGGGGAGCGCGATCGGCTCGCAATCGGCGAAATCGGCGCCGGCGGCATAGGCTTGATAGAACGGATTCGGCATCAAGACCGCAGGGGTTCCGGCGCGCGCGCTGACGTAGCGGCGCGCGACGAGGGCGGCGAGAAAGAGGCCTTCGCGGCTGCCGTTGAGGATGAGGATTTCCGTGTTCGGATCGACGGGCTTGGCGAGCTGGTAGCGGCGATCGAGCCAGGCGGCGGCGGCGGCGCGGAAGCGCTCGGTGCCCCGCGTCATCGGATAGCGGCCGAAGGTCGAGAGATTTTGCTGCAAAACCGGTCCTACGAAGGATGGAATCGGATGGCGCGGTTCGCCGACCGCCATGCTGATCGGCGGCTTGCCGGGTGCGACGCCCTCCAGCAGTTCGTTGAGCCGCACGAACGGCGAACGGCCGGCCAGTTTCGCCGCCGGTACCGCACGCTCGGCGCGATCGCCCCTTTGCATCCGCTACGCCCGCTCGCCCTACCCGTCCGGAGGCGACCTTAGGAACGGGCTGGTTAAGGGCCGATTAACCATCGGCAACCTGTGCCCGCGAAAGAAACAGGGCCCCGGTTTTGGCCGGGGCCCTGGCACTTGCGGATCGGCGGGGAGGAGACGCCGATCAGCTGTAGGCGCGTTCGCCGTGGTCGGTGATGTCGAGACCTTCACGCTCCTTGTCGACCGGGGCGCGCAGACCGACGATCAAGTCGACGATCTTGTAGAGGATCGCCGAGACGATGCCCGACCACAGCAGCGTGACGATCACCGCCTTGAATTGGGAGATCATCTGCGCGCTGAGGTCGTAGTCGGCGACCTTGTTGATGGCATAGTCGAAGATGCCGGTGCCGCCGAGCGTCGGGTTGACCAGGATTCCGGTCAGCAGGGCGCCGGTGATGCCGCCGATGCAGTGGACGCCGAAGACATCGAGCGCGTCGTCGTAGCCCAGTGCGTTCTTCACCGCGGTGCAGAAGAAGTAGCACACCACGCCGGCGATGAAGCCGAGGACGAGTGCGCCCATCGTTCCGGCGAAACCTGATGCCGGCGTGACCGCCACGAGGCCGGCGACGGCGCCGGAGGCGATGCCGAGAAGGCTCGGCTTGCCCTTGGTGATCCACTCGATGATCATCCAGCCCAGCGCCGCGGTTGCAGTCGCGATGAAGGTGTTGGTCATTGCGATGACTGCGCCGCCTGCGGCTTCGAGATTCGAGCCGGCGTTGAAGCCGAACCAGCCGAACCACAGCAGCATGGCGCCGATATAGGTCAGCGGCAGCGAGTGGGGCGGCATCAGATCCTTGCCGTGCCCGACGCGCTTGCCGACCATGATCGCACCGACCAGGCCGGCGATTCCGGAGTTGACGTGCACCACCGTTCCGCCGGCGAAGTCGATGGCGCCGGCCTTGAACAGATAGCCGGCGTCGGCGAGCACCTCGTCGAGGGCCGCCTGCGCCTTGGTCTTGGCGGCTACGTCAGCGCCGGCCGCCGCCAACGCCTTGGCGGCATCGGCGATCGCGTCCGGGCCGCTCCAGTACCAGACCATATGCGCGATCGGGAAATAGACGAAGGTGATCCAGAGCGGGATGAAGATCACGAGCGCGGAGAACTTCATGCGTTCGGCGAAGGCGCCGACGATGAGGGCCGCGGTGATCGCCGCGAACGTCATCTGGAAGGCGACGTATACGGGCTCGGGGATGGCGACGCCGACCGTGAAGGTCGCCGCCGGCGATTCGGGCGTGATGCCGGCCATGAAGGCCTTGGACAGGCCGCCGATGAAGTCGCCGCCGCCGGTGAAGGTGAGGCTGTAGCCGTAGAGCATCCAGATCGTGAACACGATGCACACGGTGTAGGTGACGTGCATGAGCACCGAGAGCGTGTTCTTAGCGCGCACCATGCCCGCGTAGAACAATGCCAGCCCGGGAACCGTCATCACCAGGACGAGAACCGTCGCGGTTATCATCCAGGCGGTGTCGCCCTTGTTGATGGTCGGCGCGGCAAGCGCCGGACCGGCGGCACAGATCGCCGCGAGGAGCGCGGGAATTCCCGCGCGAAGCCATGTCTTCGACGTCATGGGAGAGATCTCCGTCACATCGTGTTGGGTTTCAGAGCGCGTCGGCATCGGTTTCACCGGTACGAATGCGCACTGCGTTTTCGATCGGGTAGACGAAGATTTTCCCGTCGCCGATCTGGCCGGTCTTGGCGGCCGCGGTGATCGCGTCGATCACCTTCTTCACCTGGGCGGTGGCGACGGCGACCTCGATCTTGATCTTCGGCAGGAAGTTCACGGCGTATTCAGCGCCGCGATAAATCTCCGTATGCCCTTTCTGGCGGCCGTAACCCTTGACTTCGGTGACGGTCAGTCCGTGGACGCCGATGCCGGTGAGGGCATCGCGCACCTCCTCCAGCTTGAACGGCTTGATGATGGCCATGACGATCTTCATGTGGTTCCTGTCCCCGTGTTCTCAGCCCCCTGGGCAGGGGTACGCCGAGGCATCAAGTTCAAGCTCCGTGCCAAGGCCGCGCGGGCCCTTGCAAAACCTGGATTCCCGGGCGGATTCACCCCGCTTGGCAGCTATTGCAATGGCTGCATGCACGCATAACAACGCGCCAGCGCTGCCTTAAAATTGGGCGATTAGGCCGGGCTAAAAAAAACAATCGCGCGCCCCGAGAGGGGGCGCGCGTGAGTTTCAACTTGTCGGAAGGGCGGCAGCGGGCCGCCTCCGGATTACTGCACCGCTTCGCCGTGCTGGGTGATGTCGAGGCCGATGCGCTCGGCCTCGTCGCTGACACGCAGGCCGATGAGCGCGCCGATTACTTTCAGCAGGATCCAGGTCACGAGCCCGGACCAGACGATGGTCGCGCCGATTCCGATGAGCTGGATATAGACCTGCCCGGCATTGCCCTGGAGCAGCCCGGGCGAGCCGCCGGGCGTCTCGGCGGTCGCCGACAGCGCGCCGACTGCGAACACGCCGGTCAGCAGAGTGCCGAGGATGCCGCCGATGCCGTGGATGCCGAAGACGTCGAGCGAGTCGTCGTAGCGCAGACGCTGCTTGAGCGTGGTGCAGGCCCAGAAGCAAATCAGCCCGGCAAGCAGTCCGATCACGACCGCGTGCCAGGGCAGCACGAAGCCAGAGGCCGGGGTGATGGTGCCGAGCCCGGCGATGACGCCGGATATCATGCCGAGCACCGAGGGCTTCCCGCGCGTCGCCCATTCGGCGAACATCCAGGCAAGCGCGCCGGTGCAGGCGGCCAGATGCGTGACCACGATCGCCATGGTCGCGCGCGAACCGGAGCCGAGCGCCGAGCCGCCGTTAAATCCGAACCAACCGACCCACAAGAGCGCGGTGCCGACGACCGCCAAGGTGAGGTCGTGGGGCGAGAGATTCTCATGCGGGTAGCCGCGGCGCGCGCCGAGCAGGAGGGCCGCGACGATGCCGGCGATTCCGGCATTGATGTGCACGACGGTGCCGCCGGCGAAGTCGAGCAGGCCCATGGCGCCGAGCCAGCCGCCGCCCCAGACCCAGTGTGCGATCGGCACATAGACGAAGAGAATCCAGAGGATGCAGAACCAGAGGAAAGCGGAGAACTTCATGCGGTCGGCGACCGCGCCGGCGACGAGGGCGACGGTGATGATGGCGAAGGTCGCCTGGTAGAACATGAAGAGCGACTCCGGAATCGTCTTGGCCAAGGCGCTCACCGAATCCATGCCCATGCCCATGAGCAACAGGCGATCGAACGAGCCGATCCAGGGGCCGTCGCCGGTGAAGGCGAGGCTGTAGCCGGCGATCGCCCACAGCAGCGAGACGATGAGCACGGCCGCGAGCGACTGCGCCATGGTGCCGAGCATGTTCTTCTTGCGCACCATTCCCGCATAGAAGAGCGCGAGGCCCGGAATCGTCATCATCAGCACGAGCGCGCTTGCCACGATCATCCAGGCGGTGTCGGCGGGGTCGATCTTGGGCGCTTGGGCTTGCGCGAGCGCAGGCGTGGCGAAGAGCGCCACAAGAGCAGCGAGTACAAATCGGGCGAGGCGCTGTGACGCCGGATTCTTCATGGTGTTTCCCCCTTGAATTCTTTGAGAGCTGGATTTTTTGCGCGCGCCCTCAGAGGGCGTTCGAGTCGGTCTCGCCGGTGCGGATGCGCACGGCGGTATCGATGGTGGTGACGAAAATCTTGCCGTCGCCGATCTGGCCGGTCTTGGCAGCGCCGACGATGGCGTCGATCACCTTGCTCACCCGATCGTCGGGCACGCCGACCTCGACACGGATCTTGGGCAGGAAATTCACCGCGTACTCGGCGCCGCGATAGATCTCGGTGTGGCCCTTCTGGCGGCCGTAGCCCTTGACCTCGGTGATGGTCATGCCATGCACGCCGATCGCGGTCAGCGCGTCGCGCACTTCGTCGAGCTTGAAGGGTTTGATGATCGCGATGACGAGCTTCATGCAACGGCTCCCCGGCGAAAGAGCCCTTGCGGGCTCCGGAATGCGGACTTCGGATTGGAAGCCGCCAGCCTCCCCGGCTGAGCCGTGAGGGCTATCGCCTAGGTTATCGACAATCTGACTGGAAATTAAGCTGCCGGGCCGGTCGGATTCGCATAATCGAGCCAAAATTGTGGGCAAATGCCCTGAACGCGGGCGATTATTCGCCGGGACTGCTAGGAGTGTCCCGTCGCTTCCGGATCAGGCCTTCTTGCGCCACCGAGGCCACAAGCTTGCCGTCGCGCGAGAAAATGAGGCCGCGCGACAGCCCGCGGGCGCCGATCGCGTTCGGCGAATCCTGGGCATAGAGCAGCCAATCGTCGGCGCGGAACGGGCGGTGGATCCAGAGCGCGTGATCGAGGCTGGCGGCCTGGATCGAGCGCGAGAACACCGAGCGGCCGTGCGGGATCAGCGCCGAATCCAACAGCGTCATGTCGCTGGCGTAGGCCAGCACGCATTGGTGGATGGCGGGATCGTCGGGCAGCTTCCCGGTGGCGCGGATCCAGACATTGAAGCGCGGCTCGCGATAGTCGCGCGAGAAATAGCGCTGGAACTCGACCGGCCTGAGCTCGATCGGGCGTTCGCGCTCGTAATATTTGCGCACCGGGTCGGGCAGGGTCGGCAGGATCTTCTCCCGGAAATCCTGCTCCCGCGGCAGCTCCTCGGGCATCGGCACCTTCGGCATCTCGGCCTGATGCTCGTAGCCTTCCTCCGGGCGCTGGAACGATACGCCCATGGAATAGATCGCCTTGCCGTGCTGGATCGCCTTGACCCAGCGCGTGGTGAAGCTCTTGCCGTCGCGGATGCGGTCGACCTCGTAGACGATCGGGATCGAGGGATCGCCGGGCAGCAGAAAATAGGCGTGCAGCGAATGGACCTGACGGTCCTCGACGGTGCGCAACGCCGCGACCAGCGCTTGGCCGATCACTTGACCCCCGAAAACGCGTTGCCAGCCGGACTGCGGGCTCCTGCCGCGGAACAGGTTCACTTCCAATTGCTCGAGATCGAGGATCTCAAGCAGTGATTTCACGGCGCTCGACATGGGAAACCCCGGCAGCACTGGCAGGGATGCAGGTCCGTTTGGCGGGCGTCAAGGGCCGGACCAGGCGCGGCCCGGCGTGCTATCTGGTGGGTTCCAGGAACGGGTCGAAGCCGATGAGCGCGCGCGTTGAAATTGTCGTCGCCGGCGCCGGGGTGGCGGGACTTGCACTCGCGGCCGCGCTCGCGCGGGCGCTCGGGCCGGGCTTCGCGATCGCCGTCTGCGATCCGGCGCTGGCAAGCCCGCCGCCCGCCGATGATCGAGTGTCGGCGATCGCCGCCGGCGCGCGGCGGCTTTTACAATCGGTCGGCGCGTGGCAGCGGCTCAACGAGGCGCAGCCGATCCGCGAGATGTCGATCACCGACAGCCGGCTCGAGGACGTGGTGCGGCCGGAATTCCTCGGCTTCGACGGCGAGGTCGCCGAGGGCGAGCCGTTCGCGCACATGGTCGAGAACGGCGCGCTCAATCGCGCGCTGCGCGAGGTGGCGGCCGAGACGGGCGTGAAGCTGATGCCGGTCGCGGTCGAGCGCTTCGAGGCCGGGAGCGAGGCGATCATCGTTACGCTTTCAGACTCGACGCGTCTTTCCGCGCGCCTGCTGGTCGCCGCCGACGGCGCGCGCTCCAAGCTGCGGGGGCTCGCCGGAATCGCAACGGTTTCATGGTCTTACGGGCAGGCGGGGATCGTCGCCACCATCGAGCACGAGCGCGAGCACGGCGGCCGCGCCGAGGAGCATTTTCTGCCCGGCGGGCCGTTCGCGATCCTGCCGCTCACCGGCAAGCGCTCCTCGATCGTCTGGACCGAGCCGACCGAGGAGGCCGAGCGCTTGATCCGGCTCCCGGCGCCGAGCTTCCACGAGGAATTGGAGCGGCGTTTCGGCTTGAAGCTCGGCGAGATCGAAGTCGTATCGAAACCCGCGGCGCACAAGCTCGAGTTCTCGGTGGCCCGGCGTTTCATAGCCGATCGGTTCGCGCTTCTAGGCGATGCCGCGCACGTGATCCATCCGATCGCGGGGCAGGGGCTCAATCTCGGGCTGCGCGATGCGGCGGCGCTCGCCGAATGCGTGGCCGACACGGCCCGGCTTGGGCTCGATCCGGGCGCGCCGGAGGCGCTGTTGCGCTACGAGCGCTGGCGGCGCTTCGATACTCTCTCCATGGGAATTGCCACCGACGGGCTGAACCGGCTGTTCTCCAACCGCTCTGATGTACTGCGCTTCGCGCGCGACGTGGGGCTTGGCATCGTCGAGCGGGCGCCAGTATTGAAGGATTTCTTCATCGGCGAGGCGGCGGGGCTGACCGGCGCCGTGCCGAAGCTCCTGCGCGGCGAGGCGCTTTAGGGCGCGACCGCCCGGATGAATTCGATCAGCCGCGGCGCGAGGTCCGGGTCGAGCGGCAAATATGGATTGGCATAGGCCGCGAGATTGGCGTCCCGATCGGCGGCGACCCGCTTGAAGAGATGATTGGCTTCCGGAAGCCGCAGGACGCGGGCGTCGGCGCGCGCTTTGGCCAGCGCCGCGAAATCGGGCTCGCCGATCTGCATATCGCGCCCGGCATGAACGAGCAGAACCGGGAGCTTGAGCTTGCCGAGCTCGGCCGCGGGATCGAGCGGCAAGACGCTTGCAAAATAGGGCTGCACCGACGGCCGAAACAGCGCGGTAAGCGGAGCCGGCACGTTGTCGACGCGTTCGCCGGCGATCAGCCGATCGAGGACGCGGACGGCTTCGGAACGGACGTTCTCCGGCATGATCGCGGCGAGCAGCTGCTCGCGCAGCGTGACGCCGATCGGCCGGCCGAGCGAGGCGAGCAGCACGAGTCCTTTGACCGGCGTACGGCTGGCGGCGCGGATGGCGACGAGCCCGCCTTCGCTGTGGCCGATGAGCACGACGCCGGTGACGTCGGCGCGAGCGGCGAGATCGCGGGCGGCCGACGCCGCATCGTCCACGTAGTGGTCGAAGCGCAGATCTTCCTCGCGCGTCATCTTGCCCTGGCTGGCGCCGATGCCGCGCTTGTCGTAGCGCAGCGAGCGGATGCCGCGCGGCGGCAAGGGTCTGGGCGAGCATGCGATAGGTGTCGGCGCGGATGCCGGCCGGACTGTTGCCGTCGCGGTCGGTCGGACCGGAGCCTGCGATGATCAGCACGGCGGGCCCGCGCGGCGCCTGCCCGCTCGGCCCGGCATAGGTGCCGGCCAGCCCGTCGAGCGACCAGGCTTGTTCGGCTACGCCGCTTTCTTGCGCCCTCGCGGACCAGCGAAACAGCGCGCCGAGCGCGGTGCCGGACGCCAAGGCGAGGATCGCACGGCGGCTGGGCACGCTCAGCGCTTCAGCTCGTTCTCGTCGAGCTTTCTCGCCTCGTCGGGCAGCATGATCGGGATGCCGTCGCGGATCGGGTAGGCGAGCTTGGCCGCGCGCGAGATCAGTTCCTGCTTTTCGCGGTCGTATTCGAGCGTGCTCTTGGTCAGCGGGCAGACCAGGATTTCCAAGAGCTTCGGGTCGATGCTGCCGGTCGGGCGGTCGGCCATGTGGATCTCCTATTACTTCAATTCTAACAGCACGCGGCTTTCCATTCATCCCTCATGCCCGGGCTCGACCCGGACATCCATGCGGCCGCCGAAAACTGGATTGCCGGGTCAAGCCCGGGTTCAACCCGGGGGCGGCAATGAGGGAACTCGAATTACTGCAGCGGCGTTTCCGAGCCGCCGCGCTGGGCGAGCGCCATCTCGGTCACCGCGATCAGCGTCTCGGCGCGGGTCTTGAGGTCGGGCGCTTCCAGCAGCGCCTGCTTCTCGCGCGCGCCATAGGGCGACATCATCGAGAGGCCGTTGACCAGCGCCTCGGTCGGCGCGTTCTTGATATCGCTCCAGTCGGCCTCCATGCGATTGGCCTCCAGATACGCCTTCAATGTGCGCATGAGCGCAGGCCGATCGACCGCCTCCTCGCCGTGTTGCGGGACGAAGTCGCCGGCGAAGGGCGCGAAATCGACGCGGCATTGGCGGTAGCTAGTCGTCGCCGCCAGCTCTTCGAGGATGCGGAAGCGCGCGATGCCGGTCAGCGTAAGGAGATAGCGCCCGTCGCCGGATTCGGCGAGCTGGGTGATCCTGCCGGCGCAGCCGATCTTGAACAGCGCCGGGTGCGCGGCGGAAGATTCCTTGCTCTCGTCGGGCTGGATCATGCCGATGAGGCGCTCGGCTTTCATCGCGTCTTCGATCATGGCGAGATAGCGCGGCTCGAAAATATTGAGCGGCAGCTCGCCGCGCGGCAAGAGCAGCGCGCCGGCGAGCGGGAAGACTGGAATCTTCGCCGGCAAGTCCGCAGGCGATCGATAGACCGGGTTCATCGGCATTGCTGCCTCCCGTTGCGGGACGAAATCTTCACGCGAACAGGATCGAGGAAAGACGGCGTCTTCCTTCGAGCGTCATGGCGTCGGTCGGCCCCCAGGCCTCGAAGAATTGCACGAGCTGCTTCCTGGCGCCGTCGTCGTTCCATTTGCGGTCGCGCCGCACGATCTCGATCAGATGATCGAGCGCCTTGGCGCGCTCGCCCTTGGCGTTGAGCGCGACGGCGAGATCGAAGCGCGCCTGATGGTCGGCCGCGTTGGCCGCGACCTTGGCTTCGAGCTCGCTCACGTCGCCGACCTTGGCCGCCTGGTCGGCAAGCTCGAGCGCGGCGCGCGCGGCGGAAACCGCCGGATCGTTCTCCTTGCCCTTGGGTACGAGCGAAAGCGTCTGACGCGCGGGCTCGAGATTCTTGGCGGCGACATGGGCGCGGGCGAGGCCGCCGAGCGCCCTTGCGTTGGCGGAATCCTCGGCCAGCACCTGCGCGAACAGATCGGCGGCGCCCGCCGCGTCGCCTTCAACGAGCAGCCCTTCGGCGGCTTTGAGGATCTCCGCGATATCGGGCCCGGCATCGGCCGCGCCGCCGGCCTTGCCGAGCACGCGCTCGATGAAGGCCGCGACCTGGCCCTCGGGCAGCGCGCCCATGAAGCCGTCGAGCGGCTGGCCGCCCGCGAAAGCGAACACGGTCGGAATCGACTGGATGCCGAGCTGGCCCGGGATCTGCGGATGCTCGTCGATGTTCATCTTGACGAGCTTCACCTTGCCCTTGGCCGCGCGCACCGCCTTCTCGAGAATGGGGGTAAGCGTCTTGCACGGGCCGCACCAGGGCGCCCAGAAGTCGACCAGCACCGGCCGCTTCTTCGACTCCTCGATCACGTCCTTCATGAAAGCCTGGGTCGTGGTGTCGGCGACGAGGTCGTCGGCCGCCGGCGCTCCAGGGGCTTGATTCACTTGATTAACTTGCATGATCCGCTCCAAAGCCGCGCGGCTTTCCGCTCCGCGCCAGCTCTTATAACCAATAGATGGGCGGTTTATCGCCGGATTGCAATTGCCGCTCACGAGGGCGCGGAAGCGGCGACGATCAGGGGCTCATGACCGGTGGCGGCGAGGAAGCGGAGAAAATCCTCGCGCCGGATCCGGGTCGTGCGCGTGTTGATCAGCGGGTGGAAATTGATGGTGTCATGGCGCATCAGCGCTTGGTCGAGCACGATGGTCACCGCGCGGTCCCGGTCGTTGATCGCGGCGAAGGGGCTGACCGAGCCGGGTTCGATGCCGAGCGCGCGCGCAGCAGTTCCGGCTTGCCGAACGAGAAGCGGCCGGAAGCGCCGATCTTGGTGTGCAGACGCTTCAAGTCGACGTTCGCGTCCTCCTCGGCGGAGACAAGGAAGAGACGATCCTTGCGATCGATCAGGAAGAGGTTCTTGGTGTGGCCGCCGGGGATCGTGCCGCGCAGCGCACGCGACTGCTCGACGGTGAACAGCGGCGGATGCTCCACCGTAGTGGTCGCAATGCCGAGCCGGTCGAGCAGGGCGAAGAGGTCTGCGGGCGAGGCGGGCATGGCGGCTTCTAGCGGGATGGCTGCAGCGGCCGCAAGCTGCGGGTTGCCTTGTCCGGCCGCTTTGCTCTAGAACCGCCCCTCGGGGCGCAAGCCCTCATGGATGCGGGTGTAGCTCAGGGGTAGAGCACAACCTTGCCAAGGTTGGGGTCGAGGGTTCGAATCCCTTCGCCCGCTCCAGTTTCTCTCGAAAATTCGAGATCGCCCCGCAGCTCTACTTGGCGTAGAGCCGCGCCGGGTTGTCGACGAGGATTTTCTTGCGCACTGCTTCGTCGGGCACCCAATCGAGCAACATGTCGAGCATCCAGGCGTCCTTGGGGATTTTCTCCTTGGGCGTTGCCACGTAAGGCCAGTTCGAGGCCCAGAGCATGCGCTCGGGCGCGGCCTTGACCAGCGCTTTGGCCATCGCGCCGACGTCGTCGTAGTTCGGCGGGCCGATCTTCGAGGTCTCGTAGGGCGCCGAGAGCTTCACATAGAAGCGGCCGGTATCGACCACGCGCAGGAAGGCCTTGAACGCGGGATCGTCGGGTTTCACCGGCTCGATGAATTTTCCCACATGATCGATGATGATGGTGCCGGGCAGCCGCTTCAGCATTTCCTCGCGCGCCGGGAACTCGCGGCCGTCGAATTGCACGATCGCGTGCCAGCCGAGGCGCTGGATGCGCGCGGTGAGCGGCGCCACCATCTCCCATTTCAGGAACCCGCCGGCGAAGAAGAAGAACCGCAGGCCGCGGATGCCCGCCGCGTGCAGCCGTTCGAGCTCGGCGTCGGTGACGCTGTCGTCGGCCACCGCGATGCCGCGCGAGTCCGGGCCCATCATCTTCATCGCCGCGATCGTGCAGCTATTGTCCTTGCCGTAGGCGGAGGGCTGCACCACTACCGTGTGCGCGATGCCGAGGTTTTTCCGCACCTTCAAGTATTCGGAAGTCGGCGCGTCGTGCGGCTTGGAGACCGCGGTCGGCGCGATTGCATAACCCGGCTCATAGACGTGCATATGCACGTCCCAGGTGCCGGTGGGCGCTTTCAGACGCGGGGCGGGCTGGTTTTCCGGGGTGCTCATGCTTCTTGCGTAACAACGGAGTCGTGCGGCGACAATCGAAATTTCAAGGTGTGGACTGAACTCATCAATGCCCCGCGGCGAGCGCGCCGAGGCGGCGCTCGTCAGCCACGCCGACGAGGCCATTGGGCGTGGCCAGGATCGAGTGCGCCGCGCCGCCCGGCGGCCGCACGGCAAACTTGTGGCCGCGGGCCTCGAGCGCGCGGATCACCTCGGGCGCGAAGCCTTGCTCGATCGTCGCCTCGTCGGGCAGCCATTGATGATGGATGCGCGGCATGGCGACGGCGTCGCCGAGCGACATCTCGAACTCGATCACGTTCAGGAGCACCTGCAGCACGGTGGTGATGATGCGGCTGCCGCCGGGCGAGCCGGTGACGATGAAGGGTTTCCCGTCCTTGAACACGATCGTGGGGCTCATGGAGGAGAGCGGCCGCTTGCCGGGGCCGGGCGCATTGGCGTCGCCGCCGAGCAGGCCGAAGGCGTTCATGACGCCGGGCTTGGCGGCAAAATCGTCGAGCTCGTTGTTCAAGAGAAAGCCCGCGCCTTCGACCACCAGGCCGAGGCCGTAGTTGAAATTGAGCGTGTAGGTATTGGCGACGGCATTGCCGTACTGATCGACGATCGAGAAATGCGCGGTCTGGTCGCCCTCGCGCGGCGCCGGGTTGCCGGCGCTGATTTCGGCGGCGGTCTTCGCGCGCGCGGGATCGATGCCGGCCCGCCGCATCGCGGCGTAGGGCTTCGAAATCAGGCTCTGCAGCGGCACTTTCACGAAGTCCGGATCGCCGAGAAAAACCGCACGGTCGGCATAGGCGAGCTTCATGGCCTCGAGCATCAGATGCAGCGCGTCGGGGCTGCCGGCTTTCAGCGCGCGCAAGGGAAAGCCTTCGAGAATATTCAGCATTTCGATGATGTGCACGCCGCCGGAGGAGGGCGGCGACATGGAAGCGACCTCGAAGCCGCGATAAGTGCCGCGCACCGGCGCGCGAATCGTCGGCCGATAGTTTTTGAGATCCTCGAGCGTCATCACGCCGCCGGCGCTGCGGATCGTGGCCACCATCTTCTCGGCGACCGGGCCCTCGTAGAAGGCGCGCGGACCGCCCGCGGCGATCTGCGCGAGCGTGTCGGCAAGGTCGGTCTGCACCAGCCGGTCGCCGGGGCTGAGCGCGCTCTTGTCGGTTTTCAGAAAAATCTTGGCCGACGAGGGCCAGCGCGCGAGGCGCGCTGCCGCGCGCGGCAGTGTCACCGCCACGTCGCCCTCGATCATGATGCCGTCGCGCGCGAGCTTGATCGCGGGCGCGATAAGCTCGGCGAGCGTGAACTTGCCCGAGCCATAGCGCTCGAGCGCCAACGCCAGGCCCGCGACCGAACCGGGCACGCCGACGCCGAGCGTGGAATTCCGCGATTTCTCCGGGTCGGCTTCGCCTCTCGCGTCGAGGAAGCTCGCGCGCGTGATCGCAGCGGGTGCGGTTTCGCGGTAATCGATGGCGACGGTCTCGTTGCGGGCGGCCAGATGCACCAGCATGAATCCGCCGCCGCCGATATTGCCGGCGTCGGGCTGCGTCACCGCCAAGGCAAATGCGACGGCGACCGCGGCATCGACTGCGTTGCCGCCAGCCTTGAGCACGTCGACGCCGATCATGGTGGCCTGCCGCTCGGGGCCCGCAACCATGCCGTGGCGCGCGAGCGCGGGCTTGGCCGCAAACAGCGGCTGCATCGCCTGCGCGTGAGCGAAATTCGGAAAGAGAAGAAGCGCGACGAATAGGAGCGCCGCGCGGCGGCCGACTCTGAGGATCACGTCAATTTCCTGGTTTGCCTATGCGCCGCTTCAGCGGTGCATGGAATAATACTCGCGATTGGGTTCTTTTGCGGTCGCGCTGGAGATGCGGTTCGACATGGCAAAGAAGCCCGCCACCGCCGCGATATCCCAGATGTCGCGCTCTTCGAGCCCGGCCTTGCGCAAGGCTTCGCGGTCTTGCTCCTCGATCAGCCAGGGCGTTTCCGTGAGTTTCCAGACGAAATCGAGCATGGCGCGAGTACGCGCGTCGAGTTTCGCCGCGCGATAGTTGGCCACGAGCGTTTCGGCCAGCACCGGATCGCCCGAAAGCCGCCGTACCGCGGCGCCATGTGCGACCAGGCAATAGTGACAGTGGTTGGCGCAAGACACGACCACCGCGATCATCTCCCGCTCGAGCTTGGAAAGTCCTGAGGGCGCCAGCATCAAATCGTCGGACATGGCGACGAACGCCTTGAGCTTGGCGAGATCGAACGAATAGGCGTGCAGCACGTTGGGCACGAAGCCGAGCTTCTCCTGGCACTTGGCGAAATACGCCTGCATCGCCGCGTCGAGTGGCCCGGGCGCGAGTTCGACCGCCATTATCCGCTCTTGCGGCGCTTTCTTCTCGGTCATGGCGTTCTCCCCACTCTCTCGGTGGCATCAGGCTAGCAGCCGTAGTGCCGCCGGAGAATGCCGGGCCTCGACAGCGCGGCCGAACCGGTCGAACCTGCCGCCCGCATGAATTCCGGACCGACCGATCCTGCATCCGCCCGCTCCGCCTCGCGCCTGGCGATCACGGGCTGGGTGCTGTTCGACTGGGCCTGCCAGCCGTTCTTCACGCTCGTCATCACCTTCGTCTACGCGCCCTATTTCGCCTCGGCGGTGGTGGGCGACGCGACGCACGGCCAGGCGCTTTGGGGCTTTGCCACCGGCGTTGCGGGCATTTTCATCGCGCTGTTCTCGCCGGTGCTCGGCGCCATCGCCGACGCCACCGGACGGCGCAAGCCGTGGATCGCGGCCTTCGGGGTGCTTCTCGTGATCGGCTCCGCGTTGCTGTGGTTCGGCAAGCCCGGTGATCCCTCGACGATTCCGATCGTGCTCATGGCCTTCGTGATCGGCGCGATCGGCGTCGAATTCGCGACCGTGTTCAACAATTCGATGATGCCGGCGCTGGTGCCGAAGGAGCGGCTCGGCCGGCTCTCGGGGCTGGGCTGGGGCATGGGCTACGTGGGCGGGCTGGTTTCGCTCGTGGTCGCGCTCGGCTTGCTGGCGGCAAATCCGGAGACCGGAAAGACGCTCTTCGGTCTCACGCCGTTGTTCGGCCTCGACCCGGTGCTGCGCGAGGGCGACCGAATGACCGGGCCGCTCACGGCGCTGTGGTTCATCGTCTTCGTGCTGCCGCTGTTCCTGTTCACGCCCGACGGGAAGCCAGGGTTGCCGCTGTCGAAGGCGATCGGATCGGGCTGGGCCGCAATCCGCGAAACGGTGCGCGAAGCGCGCCAGCACCGCAACCTCGGGCTCTTTCTGCTGGCCAACATGATCTATGCCGACGGGCTGGTGGCGCTGTTCGCGTTCGGCGGCATCTATGCGGTCGGCACCTTCGGGTGGCACACGATCGAGCTCGGCATTTTCGGAATCCTGCTCACGATCACCGGCACGATCGGCGCCATCGCCGGCGGCTGGCTCGACGACCATCTCGGGCCGAAGCGGGTGATCCTGGGCTCACTCATGCTCCTGATCCTGGCGAGTGCGGCGATCCTTTCCGTCGAGCGCGACAAGATTCTTTTCGTACTCTCGGTCGCGCCGCCGACGGCCGGCGGCGGGCTGTTTAGCGGCACCGCCGAGAAGCTCTATGTAGGGCTCGGGCTGTTGATCGGGCTGGCGGCGGGGCCGCTGCAGGCGGCTTCGCGCACGCTGCTGGCGCGGCTCGCGCCGCAGGAGAAGCTCGCGGAATTTTTCGGTCTGTTTGCGCTTTCGGGAAAGATCACGTCGTTCGCGGCGCCGACCTTGGTCGCGACGGTGACGGCGCTGACCGTGAGCCAGCGCGCGGGCGTATCGGTGCTGCTCGCGTTCTTCACCGCCGGTGCGCTTCTGCTGGCGCGCGTGCGGGTCAATGGCGGAAGTGCCTGACGCCTGTGAACACCATGGCGATGCCGGCCTGGTCGGCGGCGGCGATCACTTCCTCGTCGCGGATGGAGCCGCCCGGCTGAATGACGGCGGTGGCGCCGGCCTCGATCGCGGCCAACAGCCCGTCGGCAAAGGGAAAAAAGGCGTCGGAAGCCACCACGGAACCCTTCGTTATCGGCTCCTTCTTTCCCGCCGCCTTGGCCGCGTCGAGCGCCTTCAGCGCGGCGATGCGCGCGGCGTCGACCCGGCTCATCTGGCCGGCGCCGATGCCGACCGTGGCGCCGTCCTTGGCATAGACGATGGTGTTCGACTTCACGTGCTTGGCCACGCGGAAGGCGAACTTGCAAATCCGCAAGCTCGCGCGCGGTCGGCGCGCGCTTGGTCACGGTCTTGAGCGCGATGTCGTCGATCGAGGCGTCGTCGCGCGATTGCACCAGCATGCCGCCGGCCACCGACTTGAAGACGAGCCCCTTGGCGCGCGGATCGGGCAGGCCGCCGGCGAGCAGGAGCCGCAGATTCTTCTTGTTGCCGACGATACGGATCGCCTCTTCGCTGGCATCGGGCGCGATGATGACCTCGGTGAAAATCTCGACGATCGCGCGCGCGGCCTCGGCGTCGAGCGGCCGGTTCAGCGCGACGATTCCGCCGAAGGCGGAAACCGGATCGCAGGCGAGCGCCTTCTTGTAAGCGTCGAGCAACGAGCCGCCTTCGGCGACGCCGCAGGGATTGGCGTGCTTGACGATGACGACGGCCGCCGTGCGCTTGGGATCGAACTCGGCGACGCACTCATAGGCCGCGTCGGTGTCGTTGATGTTGTTGTAGGAGAGCTCCTTGCCCTGCAGCTGGCGCGCGCTGGCGACGCCGAAGCGCCGATCCATTCCCGAATAGAACGCCGCTTGCTGGTGCGGGTTCTCGCCATATCTCAATTTTTCCACGAGCTTGCCGCCGAAGGCGCGCCAGGTTGGCGCGCTCTCGCCAGTCTCATGCGCCAGCCAGTTGGAGATCGCGGCGTCATAGGCGGCGGTGCGGGCATAGGCCTTGGCGGCGAGGCGGCGGCGTAACGCAAGCGTGGTGCCACCGCGCGCTTCGATTTCTTTGAGCACTTCGGCGTAGTCCGCCGGGTCGACTACGACGGTCACGTCATGGTGGTTCTTGGCTGCCGCGCGCACCAATGCCGGACCGCCGATGTCGATATTCTCAATGCGGTCGGCAAACGAGGAATCCTTCAAGAGCGTCTGCTCGAACGGATAGAGATTTACCACCACGAGGTCGATCGGCTGGATCGCGTGCTCGCGCAGCGAGGCTTGGTGGCCTGCGTCGTCGCGGATCGCGAGAATGCCGCCATGCACCTTCGGATGCAGCGTCTTCACCCGGCCATCCATCATCTCGGGAAAGCCAGTGAACTCGGAGATTTCCAGCACTTTGAGGCCGGCCTCTTGCAGCGTCTTCCGGGTGCCGCCGGTCGAGACCAGGGCCACGCCACGGCTAGAGAGCGCGCGCGCGAATTCGGCTAAGCCGGTTTTGTCGGAGACGGAGAGGAGCGCGCGGACGATGGGGCGGACGCGTTCGGGCATCGGCCTGCTCGGAGAACCGGGCGCCGCAATAGCACGGCGCGAGCGAATAAGAAACGTCCGTCAACGCCTCAGAGCGGCAATTGCGGCTCCGGCACGCTGCGCTTTTCCGTGCCGGCGGTGGCCTCGGCCCGTTCGGCGCGGATCAGCGTCCACACCACGCGCGGCACCCGGTGCGCGCGGCCGGGGATCACGATCTGGCTGGTGCGGCGCGGGCCGTCGATGGCGGACAGGAACACGCTTTCCTCAAGGTCCACTTGCAGCGCGGAGCTGGTGAACAGCCAGCTTTCGTGCCCGGGTAGCAGCAGAAGCACGCTCTTGCCATCGGCGCGGCGGCTCGCCTTTACAGCCGGATGCAGATGGAAGCGGACTGCGTAGAGATCAGGAACCCCCGCCGGGATCTCCTCGCCGTTGGCGGCGAAGAATATGTCCTCGCCGTCGAGCCGGCTGCCGTCGTTGGCCAGCCGCCAGGAACGCTGGTGCATGATGCCGAAGCGCTCGGCATAGCCGTCGTGGCTGGCGCGGCACAGATGCGCGCCGTCGCGTTCGGTCCGCACCAGCTTGATGTCGGTCGGTCCGGAAATGATCGGCACGCCGAGCAGGCGGGCGAATGCCTCGCTCACGAGAAAGCGGCAGGACGAAGTGTCGTTGAAGATCGCCGTCGAGTGCGCGGCGGTGGCGCGCGCGGCTTGCCGCCAGGCGTCGCGATTGTTCACCGGCATTCCGCAATTGACGAACACGCGGTGGCGTCCGGCGGAAAACTCGAAGGAAAGGCAACCCGCGTGGGCCTCGTAGCTCACGAGGAAGGGCGGCGGCGGACCGGTATCGGCGATGACGAGGCTCGTCCCGGCGTCGAGCCGCTGGTAGCCCGAATAGCTCGCGTTCGACACCGGCGCGCCGCGCGCGTCGTCATAGGCGAGCACGGTGGCCAAGAGATCGGCGGGCGTCGCGCCCATGCCGTTGAACTGCGCGAAGGCGCCGTCGCCGTGACGGAAGAAGCGCAGCATCGGCATCATGCGGTCGATGGCGTTCTGCAGCGCGGCGGGCGGCGGCATGTTGCGCGCCTCGAACGCCTGCCGCAGCGGCAGGAGATCGAGCAGAATCTCGATCAAGACGCCCGGGTTGCGGCCGATGTGGCCGCCGTCGGGCAGGATCTGCCGGTCGAGTTCGTCGGCCAGCCGCTTGGCCGCCGTGCGCAGGAGCCGCGTCTGATCGGCAAGGCACAGGCCGGCGAAGGCGAGCGCCACCGCCGCCAAGAGCCGCGGATAGCCGTCGCGGGTCTCGTTCATCGCGCGGCGCAGGTAGCGCACCTGGCGCGTCAGGCTCTTCAGGAACGCACGGTAAAAGGTGTGATCGGCGTCCTGCAGGATCAAGGGCGCCTGGGCGATCCAGGACACGACGCGGCGCGCGACGATCTCCGGCTCCCAGCCGAGCGGATGGTGGCCGCCCTGCAATGAAATCCAGTCGTTGACGAGCGCGCGCGCGTTCTGCCGTGCGATGGATGTGCCGGCTGCGCGCAGATGGCGAAGCCAGGCGAAGCCGAGCAGCACTTCCGCCCATTCGCGCGAGGGCGGCTCCAGCTCGAACGGCGAGCGGCCTTCGGTCGCCACCGCCTTGCCCGCGAAGGAGAAACGGCCGGCATAGATTTCGCTCGCCAAGGTCGGATCGCCGGTGCGCAGCTCCTGCGGCGCGATCAGCAGGCGGTCGGGAACCTTGAGCGCCAGGCGCCAGCGATAGAGCGGATTGGCGACGACGCGCGTGACCAGCCGCCGCCAGCGCTGGCCGGCGACGAAGAGCGCGAGTCGCGTGCGTTCCGCCATAGCCTCACGGGCCATCGCCGCCATCTCACCTCAGCCCCGGTGTCCCCATCTCAGGTGGGGTGCGACACCATAGCGAAGCCGGCGGGCGTCTCCAATTGTGGCGCGATTGTCACTGTTTACGAAGCCGCGCGGAATAGAAGCCGTCGCAGCCCGCCAATCGCGGCTCCGGGTCGGGCAGGTGGCACGGCAGTGTGCGCAGATCGCCTGCGGCGGCGACAAAATCGTTAACACCGCCGATTTCCTCTGCCCGAATCGGCACACGCATGAAATCGCTGCGCCGTGCGAGCAGTGCCTCGATCTGCGATTGGTTTTCCTCGGGCTCGAGCGAGCAGGTGGCATAGACCAGCAACCCGCCAGGACGGACGAGCTCCGCGGCCCGATCGAGCAGGCGCGATTGCAATGCAGCAAGCGTGGCGAGGTCGGCGGCACTCCGGTTCCAAGGCAAATCCGGGTGGCGGCGGATGGTGCCGGTGGCCGTGCACGGCGCATCCAGCAGCACGGCGTCGAACGGCTCGGCGCTGAATTTCGTGGCGTCGGCCTCGACGACTTCGGCGTCGAGCTTGAGGCGCGCGAGATTCTCCTTGAGGCGGGCGAGGCGAGCCGGCGAGCGATCGACCGCGGTGACGCGGGCACCGCGCGCTGCAAGCTGCGCGGTCTTGCCGCCGGGCGCGGCGCACAGATCGGCGATGCGAAGTCCTTTGACGTCGCCGAGCAGCCGCGCAGGCAGGCTTGCCGCCGCGTCCTGCACCCACCAGGCGCCCTCGGCGTAGCCCGGCAGCGCCGAAACCGGTCCATGCGCGAGCATGCGGACTGTGCCGGTCGGCAGCAGTTTGCCGCCGAGCCGCCCGGCCCATGCGGGAGCGTCGTCCTTCACCGAGAGATCGAGAGAAGGTTCGACGCGATGCGCGGCGGCGATGGCGTGCGCGGTATCGGCGCCATAGGCGCGCGTCCAGCGCTCGAACAGCCACGGCGGCGTGTCGATCGAAGGATCGAGCGCGTCAAGCGCGGCACGGCCCTCGCGCGCGAGGCGGCGCAATACCGCGTTGACGAGCCCGGCATAGCGGCCGCCCTGTTCGGCTTCCACGAGCCGCACGGACAAATCGACGGCGGCATGATCGGGCACTTCGAGGAAGAGGATCTGCGCGGCGCCCACCAGCAGCGCGGCTTCGACGCGCGGCGAGTTCTCCGGCAGGCCGCGAGCGAGAAACCGATCGAGCAGCGCGCGGATGCCGCCGAGGCGGCGCAACGCGGTCGCCACGATCATGCGCACCAGCGCGCGGTCGCGCTCGGGAAGCGCGTCGAGACCCGGCAACGTGGAATGGTCGAGCGCGCCGTCGAGCGGCCGGTGGCGGTGCAGCACTTCCACCAGCGCCAGCGCTGCGAGGCGGCGGGCGGCAAGGCCCGGCACTTCCGATTGCGCGCCGGGCGTGGCGTTCACAGGATTATCAACCCCAAGGTCCGCGTGCGCGGGCACGCTGCCAGGGATTTCTCGGCTGTTCGTCCACGAACGCGGAGACGCGGCCGGCATCGCCCATTTCCTGCGCAATGGCCTCGAGCGCAGCGATGCGGTTCTCGGTCGCCGGATGGGTCGAGAACAGATTGTCCATGCGCTCGCCCGATAGCGGATTGACGATGAAGAGATGCGCGGTCGCCGGATTGGCCTCGGCGGTTTCGTTCGGAATCTGCTCGGCCGCGTGCGAGAGCTTCTGCAGCGCCGAGGCGAGCGAGAGCGGACGGCCGGAAATCTCGGCGCCGCCGCGGTCGGCCTCGTATTCGCGCGCCCGGCTGATCGCCATCTGCACGACCATGGCGGCGAGCGGCGCCAGGATCACGAGCGCGATCGAGCCGATGGCGCCGAGCGGGTTGTTGTTGCGGTTGCCGCCGAAGAACAGGCCGAAATTCGCCAGCATCGAGATCGCGCCGGCGAGCGTCGCGGTGATCGTCATGGTGAGCGTGTCGCGATTCTTGATGTGGGTGAGCTCGTGCGCGATCACGCCGGCGATCTCGTCGGGCTTGAGCGTCTGCAGGAGCCCGGTCGAAGCGCAGACCGCGGCGTGCTCCGGGTTGCGGCCGGTGGCGAAGGCGTTGGGCTGCGGGTTGTCCATGAGATAGACCCGCGGCATCGGAAGCCCGGCGCGCTGGCTCAGCTCGCGCACGATGCGAAACAGCTCGGGCGCGGTGGACTCGTCGACCTCCTGGGCGCCCTGCATGGAGAGCAGCATCTTGTCGGAGTTCCAGTAGGCGAAGAAATTCGTGCCCGCGGCCACGACGAGCGCGATCAGCATGCCGGCCTGGCCGCCGATCAGGTAGCCGACGCCCATGAACAGGGCGGTCATCCCGGCAAGCAGGATCGCGGTTTTGAAGTAGTTCATGGTCTCCTCCGGCGCGGCGCTTGAAGCCGCGTTCCGCCCCCGCTGGAAGATGGGATGGCGCCCGGGCGCCTGCAAGGAGGCGGTTGCCGGGCCGCGCGCGGCACGCTAGACCCGAGCCCGCAACCGGATTTCCGGGCTCGTCGAGGAACCCAGTCGCGTGCGTAGCAAACCGACCAAGCCGTCGCCTGCCGCCGAGCGCGCCCTCGCTGAAGCCGAGGCGCGCCGCGGCGAGATCGACGCGCGGACGAAGAGCCGCCCGAAAGAGCACGGCGGCCCCAAGGGTCCCGATCCCATCCGCTACGGCGACTGGGAGAAGAAGGGGATCGCTTCCGACTTCTGACCGCCCATCCGCGCCGATCCACCGAACAAGATCGTAATCATGAGTTCAGCCAAACGGGTCGAGAGCTTCCGGCGGTTGCTCGAACACGCGCACGAGCGGCTCAAGCTCGAATTCGGCTTCCGGCTGTGGGACGGCTCGCGGGTGCCGGCGGATTATCCGCGCGATGGGCTGGCGATCTCGTTCGCCGACGAAGGCACGGTCGCGGCGCTGATACGCAAGCCCAAGATCGATACGCTCGCCAATCTGTGGGCCACGGCGCGCGTCGATGTGGTGAACGGCACGCTGCTCGATCTCGTCGCCAAGCGGCCGAAGGCGCGCACGCAGGGAAATCCGCGGCCAATTGCAATGGGGCACGCTGCTCGGCACCGCGCTGCAATTCCTGTTCGTGCCGCGCGGCGGGCCGTGGCCGCTCGAAAATATCCGCACCGACCGGCCGAGCCAGCGCGACGCCGGTCGAGGACAAGGACAACATCCACTATCACTACGACGCTTCCAACGAGTTCTACGCGCTCTGGCTCGACAAGGAGATGGTCTACACCTGCGCCTATTTCCACGACTGGAACGAAGACATCGACCAGGCGCAGCGGAACAAGCTCGAAATGGTCTGCCGCAAGCTTCGCCTGAAGCCCGGCGAGAGCATGCTCGACCTCGGCTGCGGCTGGGGCGGGCTGCTGATCTATGCCGCGCAGAATTACGGCGTCAGCGGCTACGGCGTGACGCTCGCCGAGGAGCAGGCGCGCTACGCGCAGGAAAAGATCAAGCGGCTCGGGCTCGCAGGCCGGGTCAAGGTCGAATGCAAGGATTACGCGTCGGCCACGAGGAGTCTACGACAAGGTCTCGGCGATCTGCATTCTGGAGCACGTCGGCGAGGACAATTTCCCGCTGTTCTATCAGACGGTGCACCGCGCGCTGAAGCCCGACGGCCTGTTCCTCAACCAGTCGATCGCGCGCCCCGCGAAGAAGGACGACAAACAATACCGCAAGCGCAGCGGCGATTACGCCGCGCTCACCAAATACGTATTTCCGGGCGCCGAGCTCGACTATATCGGCCGCACCACGACGAATCTGGAGCGCTTTGGCTTCGAGGTGCACGACGTAGAAGCCTGGCGCGAGCACTACGAGCGCACCTGCAAGCTGTGGCATGACCGGCTGCTGGCCAACCGCGCCGCGGCCGAGCGCGAAGTGGGCGCGGTCACCTACCGGGTGTGGCTGGCGTATCTCGCGGGCGTCACCGTCGCGTTCGAGCGCAACACGGCGCTCTTGTTCCAGACGCTGGCGTCGAAGCGCAAGCGCGGCCCGTCCGGGTTGCCGCCGACGCGGGAATATCTCTATCGTTGAGCCGGCACGGCAGGGCGAGGGTCTCGGGGAAACGGCATGGCGGGAGACGCAGCGGCCAAGCGACTGGCGAGCCTCAGGAAAATGCTCGCGCACGCGCACGAGCGCCTGAAGCTCGATTTCGGCTTTCAGCTCTGGGACGGCTCGTGCGTGCCGGAGAATTATCCGCGCGACGGACTGGCGATCGCGATCGCCGACGAGGGAGTCGTGGCCTCGGCGATACGCCATCCCAATCTGCATACGCTGGTCAATGTCATGGCGGCGGGGCGTCTCGAGATCAAGAACGGCACCATCTTCGACATGGTGGATCGCCGGCCCAAGGTGCGGACCAAGGAGATGATGAGCGGGAAGATGTTCAATTACCGCCTCGCGCTCGAAACCGGCCTTCGCTTTCTATTCGTGCCGCGCGGCGGACCGTGGCCGCTCGAGAACATCAAGCCCGACAAGCCGAGCAGCGGCGACCCGGAAGAGAACAAGGAGAACATCCACTTCCACTACGATCTTTCGAACAAGTTCTATTCGCTCTTCCTCGACCCGGAGATGGGCTACACCTGCGGCTATTATCACGACTGGAACGACGATCTCGCCACCGGGCAGCGCAACAAGTTCGACTATGTCTGCCGCAAGCTGCGGCTGAAGCCGGGCGAGCGGATGCTCGATATCGGCTGCGGCTGGGGCGGGCTGATGTGCCACGCCGCGCAGAACTACGGCGTCATCGCCCACGGCGTGACGTTGGCGGAGGAGCAGGCTGCCTGGGTGCGCGAGAAGGCCAAGAAGCTCGGGCTTTCCGACCGGGTCACGGTCGAGCTCAACGACTACACGGCCGTCAAGGGTCAGTTCGACAAGATTTCGCAGATCGAGATGTTCGAGCACGTCGGCATCGCCAACCATCCGACCTTCTTCAAGACGATCCACCGGCTCCTGAAGCCCGACGGGCTTTACCTGCATCAGGCGACCACGCGCGTCGGCAAGGACAGCTTCAAGAAGAAGCGGACCGAGCTGAAAGTCGTCACGCGCTACCTGTGGCCGGGCGCGGAGTTCGACCATATCGGCATGACACTGACGAATCTCGAGCGCTTCGGCTTCGAGGTGCACGACGTCGAGAACTGGCGCATGCATCAGGCGCGCTCGTTCAAGCTCTGGCATGATGAGCTTCTGAAGGTGCGCGAGGCGGCCGAACGCGAGGTCGGGCCGGTCAATGTGCGCATGTTCCTGATGTGGTTCGCGGCCTGCTCGATCGTGCTGGAGCGGGCCGAGGCGTTCCTGTTCCAGACATTGGCGTCGAAACGCCGGCGCGGGCCTTCGGGCCTGGGGCCGACGCGCGCCGATCTCTATCGTTGAGCGCAAGGAAAGCCGCATGACCGCCGCGCAAAAGCGTCTCGACAGCCTGAAGCGGTTGCTTGCCGACATGCACGAGCGCCTGAAGCTCGACTTCGGCTTCGCGCTTTGGGACGGCTCGCGGGTGCCGGCGAACTATCCGCCCGACGCGCTCGCCATTTCGATCGCCGACGAGGGGGCGATCGCGGGCCTGGTGCGGCGGCCCAACATGGACACGCTGCTCAATCTCTGGATTTCGGCGCGCATCGACATCAAGAACGGCACGGTGTTCGACATGGTCGAGCGCCGCCCGAAGGTGAGAACCAGGGAAATTCCGAAAAAGATCAACTGGCGGCTCGCGTTCGACGTGGCGCGGCGCTTCCTGTTCGTGTCGCGCGGCGGGCCGTGGCCGCTGGAGGCGATTCCCGACCACAAGCCGGCGACCGGCGACGCGGCCGAGAACAAGGAGAACATCCGCTTCCACTACGATGTCTCCAACAAGTTCTACGACACGTTTCTGGATCCCGAGCGCGGCTATACCTGCGGCTATTTCCACGATTGGGAGAAGGACAAGGATCAGGCCACGATCCAGAAGAACAAGTTCGACCACGTCTGCCGCAAGCTTCGCCTCAAGCCGGGCGAGAAGATGCTCGATATCGGCTGCGGCTGGGCCGGGCTGCTCACCCACGCGGTGCAGAACTACGGCGTCACCGGCCACGGGGTCACGCTCTCGGAGGACCAGTTCGCCTGGGCGCAGGACAAGCTCAAGCGCCTCGGGCTCACCGACAAGATCACGATCGAGCTGCGCGATTACGCGTCGCTCGAAGGCAAGGAGCGGTTCGACAAGATCTCGCAATGCGAAATGTTCGAGCATATCGGGCTCGAAGCGCATCCGAAATACTTCACCACCGTGCACCGGCTCTTGAAGCCCAACGGCTTCTACCTGCACCAGGCCTCGGTGCGCGTCGCCAAGCGCGACGCCAAGACATTCCTGAAGAAGCGGCCCGAGGTGCTCGCGCTGACGAAATATATTTTTCCCGGCGCCGAGTTCGATCACATCGGCATGCTGCTGACCAACTTCGAGCGCTTCGGCTTCGAGGTGCACGACGTCGAGGACTGGCGCGAGCACCACGCGCGCACCTGCCGCATCTGGTACGACGACCTCTACAAGAACCAGGAAGCGGCGATCCGCGAGGGCGGGCTGGTGACGACGCGCATGTGGCTGACCTGGATGGCGGGCTGTTCGATCGCGTTCGATCGCGGCGGCGCGCTGGTCTATCAGACGCTGGTGTCGAAGCGCCGCCGCGGCCCGTCGGGCCTGCCGCCGACGCGCGCCGATCTCTATCGCTGAGAAATGATCCGGGATTGGCGCTTTCTCGCCGGCGCCGTCTTCGTCGTGCTGGTGGCGAGCATCGCGATCGCGGCCTGGAATTACGACCGTGTGCTCGATTGGTATTCGCCATTCGAGATCGACAAGCCGCCGAATTTTCTGACGCCGCTGCACTTGCACTTGATGAAGGCGAATCCCGGGCGCTGCTTTTTGGCGCTGGAGCGGGGAAATATCGCCCACACGCGCCCCTCGCCGTACGAGGGCCGCGACGGATGCGGCTATTCCAATGCCGTGCTGTTGCAGCGCTCGGCCGTGAGCTACGGCGGCCGGGTGCTGTTGCAATGCCCGGCGGCGGCGGCGCTCCTGCTGTGGGAGCGCCATGTGCTCGGCCCGGCGGCGGAGCGGCATCTCGGGAAGAAAGTCTCGGCCGTTCGCAGCCTCGGCACCTATTCGTGCCGCAAGGTCTATCGCTCGAAGGAGGGACGCCTGAGCCAGCACGCCAATGCCAACGCGATCGACATCGCGGGCTTTACGTTTGCCGACGGCTCGCGCGTCACGCTGCTGCAGGATTGGAACGACGCGGACGCCAAGGGCCGCTTCCTGCGCGCGGTGCGCGACGGCGCCTGCACGCTGTTCGGCGCCGTGCTGTCGCCGGACTTCAACGCGGCGCACCGCAATCATTTTCACTTCGATATGGGGCCGGGCAGAGTCTGCCGCTAGCGGCTAGCGCAGCACCACGACCGGCGTGCCGACGCGCACGCGGGCGAAGAGATCGAGCACGTCGGCGTTGAACATGCGGATGCAGCCGTAGGAGACGAAACCGCCGATCGAACCCGGCGCGTTAGTGCCGTGGATCGCGTATTCGCCGCCGGAAAGCGTGAGCGCCGCCGCGCCCATCGGGTTTCGCGGGCTGCCGCCGGGGATCACCTCGGGCAGGCCCGGCTTGTCGCGGCGGATTTCCGCGGGCGCCGCCCAGTCCGGCCGCAGATATTTCCCGTCAATGAGCGCGTTGCCGCTCCATTGGTGGCCGTTCTTGCCGACGCCGACCGGATAGCGCAGCGCGGCGCCGTTGCCGAGCACGAGATAGAGCTTCCGCTCGCCGGTGCGCACCACGATGGTGCCGGCGGAATAGCCGCCGTCGAACGCCACCACCTCGCGCGCAGCGGCGCGATCATAGGTGGCGAGCAGCGCGAGGGCGGTGAGGAAAATCGCGGTGAGGATACGCAGCACGGACAGGGCTCGCTGGGATCAGGCGAGCGGTTACTAGTACGAGCGGCGGGGGCGCGCAGGGAAATCGGCGAAGAGCGTGAATCTCGATTAAGCGAAAAGACGCGGGAAACTTCCGCATCCTTTACCATGATGGCGCGGTCAGCGGGCTAGTAGGGCCCGAGAAAATCGCGCTTGCCGATCTCGACGCCGTTGTGGCGCAGGATCGCGTAGGCGGTGGTTACGTGAAAAAAGAAATTCGCGAACCCGGAATTGAACAAATACTGTTGTCCCTTGAAAGTCGTCGGCTGGCCGGCGACCGGAAAGGTGATCTCCTTCTCCTCGGTTCCATCGATCTGAGCGGGCTTGAGGCTTTTCAGAAACTCCGTCGTCCTGGCGATCCGCGCCTTGAGTTCCTCGAAGTTCGTCTCGGTATCGTCGAACTTCGGCAGCTCGACGCCTGCGAGCCGGGCAGAAGTGTTTTTTGCGAAATCGCAAGCGAGCCGAACCTGGCGAACCAGCGGAAACATGTCCGGGTAAAGCCGCGCGTTCAGCAACGCCGCGGGCTCGATCTTGCGCGCGGCCATGTGCGCCATGGCCTTGTCGAGCACGGAGTTGAGGTTCGTCAGCATCCGCAGAAACACCGGAACGGAAGCCTGGTACATGGAAAGAGGCATTCGTTTTGAATCCAGTTCTTGATTGAGGAAGCCAGAAGCCGATCCGCGGCTCGCCGCAGTCAGCCTGCTTTGCGGTTCTGCCGGTTGGTCACAAGATCGTCGACCACGGCCGGGTCGGCGAGCGTCGAGGTGTCGCCGAGGTTCTTGTATTCGTCTTCGGCGATCTTGCGCAGAATCCGCCGCATGATCTTGCCCGAGCGGGTCTTGGGCAGGCCCGGGCGCGAACTGGATGAGATCGGGCGATGCGATCGGGCCTATTTCCTTGCGCACCCATCCGACCAGCTCCTTGCGCAACTCCTCCGTGGGCTGCTCGCCGGTCATCAGGGTCACATAGGCGTAGATGCCCTGGCCCTTGATGTCGTGCGGATAGCCGACGACGGCGGCTTCCGACACCTTGGTGTGGGCGACCAGCGCCGACTCGACTTCGGCGGTGCCGAGCCGGTGGCCGGCGACGTTGATCACGTCGTCGACGCGGCCGGTGATCCAGTAATAGCCGTCGGCGTCGCGGCGGCAGCCGTCGCCGGTGAAATACTTGCCGGGGTAGGTCTTGAAGTAGGTGTCGACGAAGCGCTGGTGGTCGCCATAGACCGTGCGCATCATGCCAGGCCACGAATCGGCGATGCAGAGATTTCCGCTGGTGGCGCCTTCCTGCACCTTGCCGTTGGCGTCCACGATCTGCGGGATCAGGCCGAAGAAGGGCAGCGTCGCGGAGCCGGGCTTGAGCCGGGTGGCGCCGGGCAGCGGGGTGATGAGAATTCCGCCGGTTTCGGTCTGCCACCAGGTGTCGACGATCGGGCAGCGGCCGTCGCCGACCACGCGGTGATACCATTCCCAGGCTTCCGGATTGATCGGCTCGCCGACGGTGCCCAGGAGCCGCAGCGACTTGCGCGAGGTCTTCTTCACCGGCGCGTCGCCGGCCTGCATCAGCGCGCGGATCGCGGTCGGCGCGGTGTAGATGATGTTGACCTTGTGCTTGTCGCAGACTTCCCAGAAGCGCGACACGGTCGGGTAGTTCGGCACGCCTTCGAACATCATGCTGATGGCGCCGTTCGCAAGCGGGCCATAGACGATGTAGCTGTGGCCGGTGACCCAGCCGACGTCGGCGGTGCACCAGTAGATGTCGCCGTCGTGATAGTCGAACACGTACTGGTGCGTGATCGAAGTGTAGACGCCGTAGCCGCCGGTGGTGTGCAGCACGCCCTTGGGCTTTCCGGTGGAGCCGGAGGTGTAGAGGATGAACAGCGGATCCTCGGCGTTCATCGGTTCGCACGGGCAATCGGCCGGCACGGTCTTGGCGATCTCGTCGTAATAGACGTCACGGCCCTTCTGCATCGCCACCGCGCCGCCGGTGCGGCGCACCACGAGCACGCTCTTGACGATGCCGGCCCGGTCGGCGGCGGCGTCGGTGTTGGCCTTGAGCGGGATTTTCTTGCCGCCGCGGACGCCTTCGTCGGCGGTGACCACGACCGTCGACTTGCAATCCTCGATGCGGCCGGCGAGCGAGTCGGGCGAGAAGCCGCCGAACACCACGGAATGAATCGCGCCGATCCGGCGCAGGCGAGCATGGCGATCGCCGCCTCGGGGATCATCGGCAGGTAAATGGTGACGCGGTCGCCCTTCTTGACGCCGAGCGCCTTCAGCACGTTGGCGAAGCGGCACACCTCGGCGTGCAGCTCCTTATAGGTGATCTTCCTGTCTTCCTTGGGATCGTCGCCTTCCCAGAGGATGCGCGGTCTGGTTGCCGCGCTTGGTCAGATGCCGGTCGACGCAATTGTGCGCGAGATTGAGAACGCCGTCCTCGAACCATTTGATCGAGACATTGTCGGCGGCGAAGGAGGTGTTCTTGATCCTGGTCGGGGCCTTGATCCAGTCGAGGCGCTTGGCCTGCTCGGCCCAGAATCCGTTCGGGTCCTTGAGCGAGCGCGCGTACATCTCCTTGTATTTTGCGTCGTCGAGATACGCGCGCTTCTTCCACTCGGCCGGGACCTCGTAGATCTTCTCCGACATTACTCCCCTCCCTTACGCCCCTGTGGGCCGGCTTGGCGCCAGCCTTCGCATTCTCATACCTAGCTTAAGCGGCCCGGGCGCAAGGCGACAAGCTTGCGGACCACCGACTTTCGGCGGTCGGCTACTTGCCGAAAGCGCCGATCACGCCGCCAATGATGATAAGGCTGCCGAGCCAGCCGCCGGCATCGATCAAGGTGAGTTCGATCGGCCGTTTCTGGAACACGTAATTGATCGCCGTGACCGGTAGCGCGAAGCCGAGCCACACCAGCGCGCCGGAAACGATGCCGGCGCGGATCGTGATCGGGCCGACGTAACCCATGATCCCGGCGAGCATGAAGGCGACAAGCAGATAGCCGACGATCAGGAAGATCCAGGCGAGCGGCGGCGGACCGTCCTTGAAGTCCGACTGCTTCATTCCGACCGCGGCGATCCATTGTTTCATAAGGAGCCAGTAATAGCCCCAGCAGAACGCAATCCCGGCGATCGCGGCTACGATCACGGCAAGATATTTGATCGACATGGGTGCCTCCCAGCGGTTTCCCCGAAGAACCTTATGCTAGCGCTTCGCGGCTTCCTACGCTCAGGCTTTCAAGCCGCCCAGCACGCAAATCGTACGCCATTCGTCCGCCGCCACCGGCTGCACCGACAGGCGCGAATTGTTGAGCAGCACCATCTTCTTGAGCTTCGGCTCCGCCCTGCATTCGGCGAGCGTGACGGGCTTCGCAGCGGGGCGCCGGCCTTGAAGTCTACGAGACCGAACGCGCCGGTCTTGTCGGAAGGGTCGGGACGATACTCGCCGATCACATCGACCGTGCCCATGACCCGCTTCTCCTCGCCCGAATGATAGAAGAAGGCGCGGTCGCCGCGTTTCATCTTCATCAGGTTCTGCTTGGCTTGGTGATTGCGCACGCCCTCCCAGGCGGTGCCCTTGGCGCCGGCTTTCACCTGATCGTCCCAGGACCAGGTGCCGGGCTCGCTCTTGATCAGCCAATAGGCCATCTCACGCCTCCGCCTTGAGCGGACGCGCCAAGAGCCGCGCAATCGCCTCGTCGATGCCGACGCGGCCGGCGAGCAGCGCGTCCACGGTTTCCGCGATCGGCATGTCGACGCCTTTCTTGCGCGCGAGCTCCACCAGCACCGGCGCGGTGAACGCGCCCTCGGCGAGCGGGCCGTCGCTCGCCGCGGGCTTTTCGCCGCGGCCGATGGCGAAGCCGAGCGTGAAATTGCGCGACTGCGGCGTCGATCCCGTGAGGATGAGGTCGCCGAGGCCCGAGAGGCCCATGAGCGTGTCGGGCCTGGCGCCATAGGCGCGGCCGAAGCGGGCGAGCTCGGCGAAGCCGCGCGTGATCAAGGCGGCCTGGGCGCTGGCGCCGAGGTTGCGCCCGGCGACGATGCCGCCGGCAATGGCGAGCACGTTCTTGGCCGCACCGCCGATCTCGACGCCGCGCACATCGGTCGAGTGATAGACGCGGAACGTCGGCGAGCTCAGCGCTTCGGCGAGGCCGATCGCCAGCTTCTCGTCGGCGGACGCGAGCGTCACGGCCGCCGGCAGGCCTTTGGCCACGTCGCTGGCGAAGCTCGGGCCGGAGAGGATCGCAGTCGGCGCTTGCGGGATAAGTTCGGAAATGATCTCGGTGACGAATTTGCCGCTGCCGCGCTCGATGCCCTTGGCGCAGGCCACCAGCGGCGTGCCGGCCTTGGCGTGCTTGGCGAGCGCCGTGACGAGGGCGCGGAAGTCCTGGGTCGGGACGATGAGCAGCAGCGCGTCCCGCGCGGCGGCCTGGCCGAGCGCTTCGACGACCTCGACGGCCGCCTCGACGGGAATCCCGGGCAAGCGGATCGAGTTCATGCGGTTCTTCTTGATGTCGGCGAGCACCGCGGCGTCGCTGTCATAGAGCGCGACGGCGCGGCCGGCGCGCGCCGCGGCGTTGGCGAGCGCGGTGCCGAAGGCGCCGGCGCCGAGAATCCCGATGCGATCGTAGCCGCTCATCCGCGCGCGCCGCTCTTGATGCCGCTCTTGGCGCGGTCGGCCACGCCGTCGAGCGGCCAGCGGGCGCGCGGGCTGGTGTCGAAGCCGTCGGTCATGCCGCGCGCGAGTCGCTCGGCCCCGGCCCAGGCGATCATGGCGCCGTTATCGGTGCAAAGCTCGGGCGGCGGCAGCACGAGCGGCATGCCGATCTCGTCGGCAAGTTCCTGCATCGCGTCGCGGATGGCGCGGTTGACCGCGACGCCGCCGGCGACCACCAATGCATTGGGTCCGCGCCGGCCTTCGCGCATGACGGCAAGGCCCGCGCGCACGCGGTCGAGCACGACATCGACGATCGCCGCCTGAAAGCCGGCGCAGAGATCGGCGACGTCCTCGTCGGAAAGCGGCGCGGCGCGCTCGGCCTCGAGCCGCACGGCGGTCTTCAGGCCCGAGAGCGAGAAGTCGGGCTCGGGCCGGCCGAGCATGGGGCGCGGCAGCTCGAAGCGCTTGGGATCGCCTTCCTTGGCGAGCCGCTCGACCTCGGGCCCGCCCGGGTAGGGCAGGCCCAGCATTTTCGCGGTCTTGTCGAAGGCCTCGCCGACCGCATCGTCCACGGTGCCGCCGATCAGCCGGTAGCGGCCGACGTCCTCGACCGCGACGAGCTGGGTATGCCCGCCGGACACCAGCAGCAGGAGATAAGGAAACGAAAGCCCGTCGGTGAGCCGCGCGGTGAGCGCGTGGGCCTCCAGATGATTGACTGCGATCAGCGGCTTGCCGGCGGCGAGCGCGATCGCCTTGGCGGTCGTGAGCCCGACGATCACGCCCCCGATCAGGCCGGGGCCGGCTGCGGCGGCGATGCCGTCGAGGTCGGCAAACGCCAGCCCGCTTTCCTCCATTGCCTGCTTGATGATGCGGTCGAGATGCTCGACATGGGCGCGGGCGGCGATTTCCGGCACCACGCCGCCGAACGGGCGGTGCTCCTCGAGCTGCGAGAGCACCACGTTGGAGCGGATCTCGCCGCGGCCCTCGTGGCTGCGATAGACCACGGCGGCGGCGGTTTCGTCGCAGGTGGTTTCGATGCCGAGTACGAGCATGGCTTCGGTCTTGACCCCCCGCGAGAGGCGGCGTTTCCGAAGCTCTCGCCGCCGCGTATGATCAGTTCAGGCGCGCGCACGCGCTTGTCCGCCTAGCATCGCAGTGCCGCATGACGCAATCCTCGGCCAAGTTCCGCATCGGCAGCCGCGGCAGCCCCTTGTCGGCGGCGCAGACCGAGGCCGTGTGCGCAAGGCTTTGCGAGGTCCATGGCCTGCCGCGCGCGGCGTTCGAGATCGTCGTGATCAGGACGAGCGGCGATCAGGCCGGCGACCGCAGGCTCGCCGATCTCGGCGGCAAGGGGCTGTTCACCAAGGAGATCGAGGAGGCGCTGCTCGCGGGCCGCATCGATCTTGCGGTCCATTCGGCCAAGGACGTGCCGACTTTTCTACCCCGCGGCCTGGCGCTCGCGGCTTTTCCGTTCCGCGCCGATCCGCGCGATGCGTTCGTGAGCGCGCGGGCGAAATCGCTCGCTGCACTGCCCGAACGGCGCCGTCGTCGGCACCGCCTCGATCCGGCGCGAGGCGCTGGTGCGGCGGCTGCGGCCGGACCTGAAGACGGTGCTGTTGCGCGGCAACGTGGGCACGCGGCTGGAGAAGACGCTGCGCGGCGAAGTGGACGCCACCGTGCTCGCGCTCGCGGGGCTGCAGCGGCTCGGGCTCGCCGGAAAAGCTACCGAAATTCTCGATCCGATGCGATTTCCGCCGGCGGCGGCGCAGGGCGCGATCGCCATCGAAATCCGCGAGAACGACCCGCGTACGGCGGCGCTGGTGGGAGCGATCGACGACGCCGATGTCGCCATCGCGGTCAGGATGGAGCGCGCGTTCCTGGCCGAGCTCGACGGCTCTTGCCGCAGCCCGATCGCGGGTCATGCCGCAGTCGCCAACGGGCGCGTAAGCTTCTATGGTCTGGTGATTGCGCCCGACGGAAGCGAGGCGGCGGAGACGCGGCGCGAAGGGCCGGTGCAGCGACGCGGCACGGCTCGGCGCCGATGCGGGCAAGGAGCTCCGCGCGCGCGCGCCGAAAGGCGCGCTGTTGAACGCGGTCTGAGCCATGCGCATCCTGATTACCCGGCCGGAGCTCGAAGCCGCCAAGACCGCGGCGAAGCTCAAGGCGTTGGGCCACGAGATCCTGATCGATCCGGTGCTGGTGATCGAGCCGGTGGCGTTCCGCGTTCCCGCCGGGCCGTTCGACGGACTTGCCGCGACCAGTGCGAGCTCGTTGCGCGCGACCCAGCGCGACGCCGGGGTCGTGGCCATGCGTGCGTTGCCGCTGTTCGTGGTGGGCGCCCATACCGGGGGCACCGCGCGCGCGGCGGGATTTGCAACGGTCGCGGTTGCCGAAGGCGACTCCGCCGCGCTGGCGCGTCTGATCGGAACCAAGCTCGCGCCGGGCGCGCGCGTGCTGCATCTGGCCGGCGAGAATCAGGCCAGGGATCTCCCCGCCATGCTCGAGCCGATGCGCATTACGGTGGAAACGCTTGTGGTCTATCGCGCGCGCGCGGCGCGCGAGCTCTCGGCGGCGACGCTGCAGGCGCTCGCACAGGAATCGCTCGACGCGGTTCTGCATTTTTCGCCGCGCAGCGCCGCGAACTTCGTGGCGCTCGCGGAGAAGGCCGGGCAGGGCGCCGCCATGAAGCGGCTGCATCATTATTGCCTGTCGGTCGCGGTGGCGGCGCCGCTCGAGGCGGCGGGCGCGAACACGGAAGTGGCCGCAAGCCCCGATGAGACGGCGCTGCTGGCGCTGCTGGCGCTTTGAGGCGGTTGCGGGAATCCGCCGAGCGTTCTATCCCCACGCCAGCCCAGTGAGCCAACCATGGCGTCCGAAGACCGCAAGGACGATCCCCCCACGCCGAAGCCTCGGCGGCGGAAGCCGCCGGTGATCGAGCTGGAGGCGACCGAGATTCCGAGCGCCGCTCCGCCGCCGCGTCCCGAGTCGGCCGCTTCGACCAGCCGATCCCGAGGAGCGCAGCTTCGAATGGCGCGCGCTCCTGTCGTTCGCGCCGGCCGCGACCGCAGCGGCGGCGATCGTGGGCGCGGTGGTGGCGATTCTGGTGGTGTTCCTGTTCGACCGCGGCAGCGATCCGCGGGTCGCGACGCTGATGAACGAAATCGCGGTGTTGCACCAGCGCATCGAAGCCGTCGGCCGCAGCGGCGGCGCGGATCCCGCGGCGCTCGCGCAGATTTCGGAGAAGATCGACCGCATCGCGGCAATGGTCGGCGAGACGGAAAAGCGCGTCGCGGGCCTGGAAAGCAAACCGGCGCCGGCAATGCCCGATCTTTCGCCGCTCAATGCGCGGATCGAGCGGCTGGACGAGACGCTCGGCAAGCGGATCGATGCACTCGAAGAGCGGGTCAACGCGCTCTCGGTCAACGCGCGTACGAGCGTCGCGCCGGCACTCGCAGCCGAGATCGTGGCGCTCGGCACGCTGCGCGACGCGATCAACAGCGGCGCGCCGTTTTCGACGGAGCTCGCCGCAGTGCGCGCGCTTTTGGGCGAACGGGCGGCGAGACTGCAATCCCTGGAAAGCACGGCGAGCATAGGCGCGCCGACGCTCCCGCAGCTCACGCGCCGCTTCGCGGAGCTTGCCTCCGGGCTCGCGCGCTCGCCGGACCCCGACGGCGGATATCTCTCGCGGCTGGTGACGAGCGCCACGCGGCTCGTGGAAGTGCGGCCGGTCGGCGAGGCCAGGGGCGAAAGCGTGGGCGCCATCGTGGCGCGGATCGAGGCGCGGCTGCAGCAGAACGATCTGGCAGGCGCGGTCGACGAGGCTGGGCATCTGCCAGTTTCCGCCAAGGCGGCCGCCGCGGAATGGATCGCCATGGCCACGCAAAAACGCGATGCCGATCGCGCGGTCAGGGATCTGATCGCGGCCTCGCTCGCGGCGCTCGGCGCGGGACGGCGGCCATGATCCGCATCGTCGTTTTTCTCCTGATCGTCGCGCTACTCGCGTTCGGCGCGGCCTGGATCGCCGACCGGCCGGGCGAGGTCGCCATCACCTGGCAGGGCTGGCGCATGGAGACGTCGCTGGCCGTCGCCGCGGTCGCGCTCTCGGCGCTCATCGCGTTCGCGATCCTGTTCTGGAGCTTCATCCGCTTCATCCTGCGCTCGCCGGACCTGATCTCCTTCTTCCTGCGCGAGCGCCGCCGCGCCCGCGGCTGGCGGGCGATCTCGAACGGCCTGATCGCGATCGGAACCGGGAACCTGGCGCTCGCCAGCCGTTCGGCTGTGGACGCGAAGAAGCTCGCCGGCGACGAGCCGCTGACGCTGCTGCTCGCGGCCCAGGCGGCGCAGCTCGAGGGCGCCGGCGAGCGCGCCGAGGCCGAGTTCAAGACAATGCTTGGCCGGCCCGAGACCCGGCTCCTGGGCCTGCGCGGCCTCTATGTGGAGGCGAGAAGGCGCAACGACGCTGGAACCGCCCGCGCCGTCGCCGAGGAAGCCGAGCGCGACAATCCGGCGCTGTCCTGGGCGAGCGAGGCGCAGATCGAGTTCCAGTGTCTCGCCGGCAACTGGACCGGGGCGCTGGAGACCGTCGAGCGCGCGGGCCGCGCGCGGGCGATCGACAAGGCGACGCTGAAGCGCCGCCGCGCCGTGCTGCTCACCGCGCTCGCGCTCGCGAACGAAGAGAAGGATCCCGCGCAAGGCGCGCGCCGACGCGGTCGAGGCCGTGAAGCTTGCGCCCGATCTGGTGCCGGCCGCCGCGCTCGCCGGGCGTCTGCTCGGCGCGGAGGGCAAGCATTGGCGCGCCGGGCGCATCCTGGAGGCGGCCTGGAAGGCGAGCCCGCATCCCGATCTCGCCGAGGTCTACACGGACCTGCGCCCGGGCGATTCCGCGCGCGACCGGCTGAAGCGCGCGAAGAAGCTCGCCAAGAAATCGCCGGGTCACATCGAAGGCGCGCTCGCGGTGGCGCGCGCCGCGCTCGACGCCACCGACTTCGACCAGGCGCGCATGGCGCTGGCGCCGTTGCTCGCCGATCCGACCCAGCGCGTGTGTCTGCTCATGGCCGAGATCGAAGCCAGCGAGCGCGGCGACCACGGCAAGGCGCGCGAATGGAGCGCGCGCGCGATGCGCGCCCGGCGCGACGCGGCCTGGGTCGCCGACGGCTACGTGTCGGAGCGCTGGCTGCCGGCTTCGCCGCTGACCGGAAAGCTCGACGCCTTCGTCTGGGCTGCGCCGCCGCAAGACAAGGCGCCGGTGCTCGAACAGGTGGCCGCTACGGGCCGCTCGAAGCCGCTCGCGAAGGTGGCTTCGGCGCCACTCGCGCCATCGCCGGGTGCGGCCGAAGAAGCGGCGGCACGGCGGATCGCTCCGCCGCGCGCGCCCGCGGAGCGCGAGACCGCCGAGCCCGTCGTGGCCGAGCCGCCGTTGCCCGACGATCCCGGCCCGGAGCCCGCCGCCGACGCTCCGCCGAGGCGATTTCGGCTGTTCGACTGGTTCGCGCGGCCGAGTGCTTGATAATCGCGGACCGGGCCGCTACCAAGTCGCGCCTGCGCTCAAGCAATGCCGCAATAGCTCAGCTGGTAGAGCACCGCATTCGTAATGCGGGGGTCGGGGGTTCGAATCCCTCTTGCGGCACCATTTCTCAGAGAATCTCGAATACCTGATAGACCGGCCCGCTCGGCAGGCGATGCCCGAGCGCGACCGTGATGATGCGATTGAGCCAGCCGTATTTTTCCGAAGCGGTCTCGAAAAACGGCGCCGCGCGCAGATAATATTCCGACGGGCTCACGGTCTCGCCGCGGGCGATGCGCTCCATGACCTCGCGCGGGCCGTGCCGCATGCCGCGATAGGTCATGCCGATCAGGTGCCCGTCGTCGGTCTCCATGACGACGCGCACATCGAGCGTCCAGGCGCCGTCGGTGCGGACCGTCTGCCAATCGCTGCCGCCGTGCAGCAGCCTGCCGCGCAAACGCTCGCCCTCGAAAGTTCCTCCGGCGATGACACCGACGCGGCGGTCGCAGCCCGGCGTAGCGCCGACGACGCTCGCCTTTTCGACGTCGAGCTGGAAGACGAACAGCGGCTTGGCGCGAAGCTCGGTCATTTCGCGCGGAAGCATCGAGGAGAGCGAAGGCGTGTTCATGCTGCACCTGCTCATGAGCCCAAGCTAGGTTCGTCGATGTACCCCGCCCGATCAATGGCCTCTTCGCCGGCACCGATCGGCGTGGGCGAGGGGTGGGCCGCCGCGCGGGCGCGGCTGGACCTGCCTGGGGGCTTCGATCATTATTCGGCTATCATCAAGCGTGCCGGGAGAGCGGACGAGGGCAATGAGTAGCGTGGCGTCGAATTCGGTCGGCAGCTTCGATTATGTGATCGTCGGCGCCGGGTCGGCGGGCTGCGTGCTCGCCAATCGCTTGAGCGCCGATCCCTCGGTGAAGGTGCTGCTGCTCGAAGCCGGCGGCAAGGACGATTATTACTGGATTCACGTGCCGGTCGGGCTGCCGTATCTGCTCGGCAATCCGCGAGTCGACTGGTGCTACCAGAGCGAGCCGGAACCGTTCGCCGACAATCGCGTGACGCCGGTGCCGCGCGGCAAGACGCTCGGCGGAAGCTCCTCGATCAACGCCATGTGCTACATCCGCGGCCACGGGCGCGACTACGACATCTGGCGCCAGCTCGGCAATGCCGGATGGTCGTGGGACGACGTGCTGCCGTACTTCAAGCGCATCGAAAATTATCCGCGCGGCGCCAACGCGGCGCACGGCACCGGCGGCGAGCTCGGCGTGCAGGACAACCGTATTCGCTGGGAGATCGTCGAAGCCTGGCGGCAGGCGGCGATCGATTTCGGGATTCCGGAGACCGACGACCACAATGCCGGCGACAACGAGGGCGTCGGTTATTTCCAGGGTACGATCAAGAACGGCCGCCGCTCGTCGGCGGCGCAGGCGTTTCTCAAGCCGGTGATGAACCGGCCGAATCTGCGCGTCCTCATCAACGCGCACGTCAAGCAATTGCGCTTCGAGGGCAAGCGCGTCACCGGCGTCGAGTTCTGGCAGGGCGATCAGCTGAGCCACGCGGATGCGAGCGGCGAGGTGATCCTTGCCGCGGGCGCGATCGGCTCGCCGCAGATTCTGCAACTCTCGGGCATCGGACCCGGGGCGCTGTTGCGCGAGCACGGCATCGGCGTGCGCGTGGATCTGCCCGGCGTCGGCGAGAACATGCAGGACCACTGGCAGATCCGCTGTGCCTACAAGGTCAAGAACACCGTCACGCTTGAACGAATGGGTCGGCAATCCGATCCGGCGCTACGCCATGGGCGCCTATTACACGCTGACGCGGCGCGGGCCGATGAGCGTGCAGCCGCCGCAGCTTTGCGCTTTCACGCGCAGCGATCCGTCGCAGGACACGCCCGAACCTGCAATATCCACGTGTCGCCGGCGACTTCCGATCGCTTCGGCGGGCCGCTGCATTCCTGGCCGGGGCTTCGCGAACGGGATCGCGGTCGTGCGGCCGCAGAGCATCGGCCATTGCCGGATCAAGAGCGCGGACCCGCGTGCGCATCCGGCGATCCTGCACAATTTCCTGCAAACGCCGGAGGCGCAGCGCGTGGCGGTCGACGCGGTTCGGCTGACGCGCAAGATCATCGGTGGCAAGGCGCTTGCCCGCTTCGAGCCGGTCGAGCACATGCCGGGGCCAGGCGCGCAGACCGACGAAGAGATTCTCGCCTATGTGCGGCAGACGGTGATCACGGTCTTTCACCAGTCGGGCACCTGCAAGATGGGCAACGATCCGTTGGCGGTGGTGGACGAGCGGCTCGGGTGCGCGGGGTCACGGGTCTTCGGGTGGTCGATGCCTCGATCATGCCGAACGTAGTTTCCGGCAACACCAATGCGCCGACCATGATGATCGCGGAGAAGGCTTCCGATATGATCAAGGCCGACCGTAAGGCGGGCCAAAGGGCTGCGGCCTAGTTCCGTCGAATAACCAAAAAATTCGTCCGGCGACAAAACCGGACGCCAGGGAGAAGAACGTCATCATGAGCGAGAACGAGACTTTCGATTATGTCATCGTCGGCGGCGGCACCGCGGGCTGCATTCTCACGCGGCGGCTGACCGAGGACGGCAAGAGCACGGTCTGCCTGATCGAAGCCGGGCCGCAGGACAAGCATCCCTTGATCCATATGCCGATCGGCTTCGTCCGCATGCTGTTCGAGCCGAAACACAACTGGATGTTCATGGGTCCGCCGGACCCGAACATGAAGAACCGGCCGACCTTCGCGCCGCGCGGCAAGGGGCTCGGTGGATCATCCTCGATCAACGGCATGATCTACATGCGCGGCCACAAGCGCGACTACGACGAATGGGCGAGCTTCGGCAATTCCGGCTGGGGCTGGGACGACATGCTGCCCTATATGCGGAAATCCGTCTTCAACGAGAACTACAAGGACGGGAAACTGCACGACCAGAAGGGCGAGCTGCACGTCAAGTATCTGGAAGAGCCGAACAAGCTCAACTCACGTGTTCGTCGAGGCGGCGCAATCGCTGCAGAAGAAGAAAATCCCCGACTTCAACGCCGGCGACAACGAGGGCTTCGGCATCTACCAGGTGACGATCTCGAACGGCCGGCGCACCACGGCGGCGACCGCTTTCCTGCATCCGATCGAGAACAAGCCGAATCTGAAGATCATCACCGAGGCGCAGGTTGCCAGGATCGTGATCGAGAACGGCCGCGCCAGCGGCGTCGAATTCAGCGTAGGCGGCGAAACGCGGCGCATCAACGCGCGCAAGGAAGTGATCCTCTCGGCCGGCTCGTTCCAGTCGCCGCAGGTGCTGATGCTGTCGGGTATCGGCGATCCGGCCGAGCTCAAGAAGCACGGCATCGCGGTCAAGCACGAGCTGCGCGGCGTCGGCAAGAACCTGCAGGAGCACATTTCGGCGCCGATCCACTTCATGAGCCCGCGCACCACGTCCTATGGAGTTTCGATCGGAGCGATGCCGAAGATCGCGTGGAATTTCCTGCGCTACATCACGACCCGCAAAGGCTTCTTCGGCAACAACATCGTGGAGAGCGGCGGTTTCATCAAAACCGATCCGAACCTCGACCGGCCCGACATCCAGCACATCTTCGTGCCGACGCATCAGGGCAAGCCGGGCCAGCTCCTGGCCTGGGGCCACGGCTATCGCATCACCTGCTGCTTGCTGCATCCCAAGAGCCGGGGCGAGATTCGGCTATCAAGCGCCAACGTGGGCGACGCGCCGGTGATCGACTTCAAGTTCTTCTCCGATGCGCCGGGCCCGCGCTCCGACCTGGAAGTGCTGATCAAGGGCATCAAGGACGGGCGGCGCATCCTGATGGCGCCGGCATTCGATTATTACCGCGGCGAGGCGGTGTGGCCGGCCGAAAACGTGCAGACCGACGACGAGCTGCGCGATTTTGTGCGCGAGTTCTCCTCGACCGTCTTTCACCCGGCCGGCACCTGCAAGATGGGGAACGACGACATGGCGGTGGTCGACGACCGCCTCCGGGTGCGCGGGCTCAAGGGCCTGCGCGTGATCGACGCCTCGATCATGCCGACGGTGACGACCGGCAACACCAACGCGCCGACCATGGCGATCGCCGAGAAGGGCGCCGACCTGGTCAAGGCCGACGCGCGCGGCTGATCGAAGCTCGATGAGCGCCCAGGCCAAGCCTTCGCTGCGGGTCGTCATTCCGGTGCCGGAGCCGGAATTGACGCCGAAGGAGATGATCGCGCGGGCGGCGGCGTTCAGGCCGAGGCTGCGCGCGGAGCAGGACGAGAACGACGAGCGCGGCACGTATTCCGAGGAACTGCACAAGGCGTTCCTCAAGGCCGGGTTCTACCGCACGACCCAGCCGCGGCTGTTCGGCGGTTACGAGTTTGACCTCGCGACCTTCTACCGGGTGATGCTGGAAATCTCGCGCGGCCATCCGGGGGTCGGCTGGTGCCTGGCGCTCGCCGCCTCGCATGCGTTCGAGATCGCCTCGCATTGGCCGGAGCAGGCGCAGATCGAATTGTTCGGCAAGGACGGCCACTTCATCGCGCCGCATCGCGCGCCGCCACTCGGCACGCTGAAGCCGATCGAGGGCGGCTACATGATGAGCGGGACCTGGGACTATTGCTCGGGCATCCCCTACGCCACCCACTTCATCGGCGGCGCGTTCATCCGGCGCGACGGCGAGCCGCCGGTGCACGGGCACGCGGTGGTGCCGCGCGCCAAGGTCACCGTGCTCGACGACTGGGGCGGCGACCGGGTGCTCGGCATGAAGGCGAGCGGCTCGAACAGCGTGCGCGTCGACAACGTGTTCGTGCCCGAGCATCACGTGGGCTATCTCTCGCCGGGCCTGGCCGGCACGCCGGAGAGCATGGCGAACGGCACGCACGGCACGCGGCTGCACGGCAATCCGATGTATCTCGGACGGCTCGCCGGGCCGTTCCACGCGACGCTGGTGGTGCCGGTGCTCGGCGCGGCGCGCGCCGCGCTCGACGAGTACGAGGAGATCATCCGCACGCGCAAGACCATGTCGCTGCCGCAGATTCCGCGCTTCGAGCATTTCGATTTCCAGCGGCCGTTCGGCGAGGCGCTGACGCTCACCGACGCGGCCGAAGCGCTGATGCTCAAGGGCTGCGAGATGTACACGGATTATTGCAACCGCTGGGCCGCCGACGGCACGCCGATCACGACCGAAGAGAACATGCGGCTCTGGGGCATGATCCAGCACGCGGGCTTCATGGCGTGCGAAGCCGTCGAGCTCCTGTTCCACACCGGCGGCTCGTCGGTCGCGCGCAAGGGCAACCGGCTGCAGCGCTATTTCAACGACGTCGCCATGTATCGCGGCCACTCGTCGTCGCAGCCGCTCAACTTCGCCTCGGGGCTGGCGCGGCTGCACTTTGGCCTGCCGTGGGGAATGTACGGACTTTAGAAAGTTCCGAACATATAGGGCTTGGTTTCGTCGGGCCCCTTGGAGCCGGCGGGCTCGTTGGCCACGATGAACTGCAGTTCGATGACGATCCCGTTCGGGTCGCGGATGAACAATTGCCACTGGCCCATGGCACGCACGTTGTTCTGCCGATAATCGACGCCGTGCTTGGTCACGTGCGCCTTCCAGGCGTCGAAGCCGACCGCGCGGATCGCCATGTGGTCGAGATTGCCGCCGCCCTTGGTGTCGTGCGGGAAATCGCCATAGGCCTTGGGGCCGGCGATCACGTGGATCTGGCAATCGCCGAAATTGAGCCAGGTGCCGGGCGCGGGGATGCTGTCGGGGCGGTTGGGATCGATCTGCATGCGCAGGACTTCGGCGTAGAATTTATTGGTCGCGTCGATGTCCATCGTGCGGATGGCGACGTGGAGAATGTTCTTGAGCTGCATGCTGTCCTTCCTGGCGCCGTGTCGCCCGGAAACCTATCACGGCGATCTCGGCCACGGGCAAACGCGATGGCTTAGAGTCCGAACGGATAGGTGTCGGGAAAGCCCTGCAGCTCGTGGGCCGCGAACGGCGTCACCGCGCGCGTCGTGTCGAACCAGATGTATTCGTCGAACTGGCGCGGCAGCACGGCCTGAAAGTAGTGGCTGGCGAGCTCGGTCTCGGGCCGGTAAATCACGCCGATGGCGCGTTCGAGCCGCGGTTTGCGCAATGCTTGAATGCCGCCGCCCGCAGACCCCTGGCGCAACGGGAGGAAGAAGCTCTTGCGGCCGCTATCGTGGCACTGGCGCTCGTAGCTTTGCGCGAGCGAGGGCCGCACGTCCTTGATCTGCATCGGCTCGTCCCATTCGGAAGCGGCGGCAACCGTGCCGGCGTGCGTGCCGAAGCCGATCAGATAGGCGGCGTCGCCGAAGCGTTTGCGGCACAGATGCCCGATATTGTGCTCGCCGCGCGAGTGCATCTCGGTCGCCGCGGCGTCGCCGACATGCGAGTTGTGCGCCCAGACGATCGCCTTGCTGTGTGGTCCATAGAACTTCAGAAGATTCTCGAGCGTTTCGAACATGTGAGTATCGCGCAAGTTCCACGATGCGCGCGAGCCATAGTACATGATGCGATAGTAGCGCTCGGCATTGGCGACCAGACGTGCGTTCTGCACGGCGTCGAGGAAGCGCTCGCCGTCGTGCTCGGCATATTCGCGCCGCTTGCCGGAGAGGCGCTTCAACATCTCCACCACGTCGGTCTCGCAATCGGGATAGGTCCCGCTCATGGCGGCGCGGCCGTAGGTGGCCGGATCGCCCTGCCACGGGGTGAGACAGCCATAGCGCTCGCGCGCGACCTTGGCGGTCTTGGGATCCACCTCGTCCAGGAATTTCAGGATCGAGCGGATCGAATCATAGAGGCTATAAAGGTCGAGCCCATGAAAGGCGGCACGTTCCGCGCGCTTTCGGCCTGCATTGTGCTCGCGCAGCCAGTCGACGAAGCCGCGCACCTCGTTGTTGCGCCACATCCAGGTGGGGAAGCGGGCGAAGGCGGTCCATTCCGAGGGCGGAAATTCGAAATGGCGCACATAGTGGTCGATGCGCGCCGCGTCCGGCCAGTCGCCCTCGATGGCCACGAAAGTGAAGCCTTTCTTGGCGATCAGCTCGCGCGTGATGCGCTCGCGCATCAGATAGAATTCGGAGGTGCCGTGCGTAGCCTCGCCGATCAGGACCACGCGCGCATCGCCGACGCGCGCGAGCAGCGGTTCGAGGTCCGCGCTTTCGAGCGCCGCGAACGGCTCGCAGGCGCCGGCGATCGCCCGGGCAAGCTGCGGCTCGGTGGCGCGCACTTCGCGCGCCGGCTCCGGCTTGCCCGGCGGCGTCCAGCCTTCTTCGCCGATCAGCGGGACAAAGCGGACATCGGCCAGGTCTTCGCGGCGATACTCGTCCTCGTCGACGCGGATGATGCGCACGAGCTCCTGCGCCCGGGCATCCTCGCCGACCGGGATTACGAGGCGGCCGCCGATGCGCAGCTGCTGCTTCAGCGACTCGGGAACTTTCGGTCCGCCGGCGGTGACCACGATCGCGTCGTAAGGCGCGTGCTCGGCCCAGCCGAGCGTGCCGTCGCCATGCAGCACGTGCACGTTCTCATAGCCGAGATCGGCAAGCACGCTCGCGGCCTTCTCGGCGAGCGGGCCGTGGCGCTCGATGGTGTACACCTCGCCGGCGATCTTGCCGAGCACCGCCGCGGCGTAGCCCGAGCCGGTGCCGATCTCCAGCACCTGCTCGCCGCCTTCGAGCTGCAGGGCCTCGGTCATCAACGCGACAATGTACGGCTGCGAGATGGTCTGGCCTTCGGCGATGGGCAGCGGGGAATCCTCATAGGCGAATTCGTGCATGGCTGCGGGCAGGAACGCTTCGCGCGGCACCTGGCGCATCGCGGAAAGCACGAGCGCGGAGCGCACCCCGCGCGGCGCGATATGGCGGTCGACCATCTCGGCGCGCAGCTTGGCGAAATCGGGCTTGGTGATATCAAGCATCGCGGGCGCCCTCGTGCATCTGATCCTTGTAGATGCATCGAGCGGCGTGAGGCTTGACCTGCATCAATCCAGGCGCGCGAACGGTGGTTGTTGGGCCCGCCCGCCCATAGAATGGCTCCTGCTTCAGTTCGGAATCCGGCGCCGGCGACGCCTGCAGCCGGCTCCTATTGCCTACCCAGCGGAGGAAGATCGATGGACAAGAAAACCTACGAGACCGGCCTCGGCATCCGGACCGACGTACTCGGCAAAGAATACGTCGAGAACGCGCTCAAGACCGCCGACGACTTCAACCAACCGTTTCAGGAGTTGGTCACCGAATATTGCTGGGGCGCGGTGTGGGGCCGCGAGGGCCTGTCGCGCAAGACCCGCAGCATGCTGAATCTCGCGATGATCGGCATCCTCAATCGGCCGCACGAATTGCGCGCCCACGTGGCAGGAGCGCTCAGGAACGGCGTTACCAAAGACGAGATCCGCGAGGTGTTCATGCAGCTTGCGATCTATGCCGGCGTGCCGGCAGGCGTCGACGCGTTCCGCGTGGCGCGCGAAGTGTTCGCGCAAGAGAAGAAATCCTGACGCGCGCGTAGCGCAAGCGAGGAATGGGAATGGAAATCGGATTTATCGGGCTCGGCACGATGGGCTTTCACATGGCCCGGCGGTTGATCGAGGCCGGCCACAAGCTCACCGTATTCGACACGCGCCCTGAAGCGGCCGCCCGCCTCGTGGCGCTTGGCGCGGCAGCGGCGAAATCGGCGCGCGAAGTGGCGAGCCGCACCGAGACGGTGATGGCGAGCCTGCCTTCGCCGGAAGCCTCGCTTGCAGTCGCGACCGGCAAGGACGGCGTGATCGAGGGCACGCGTGTGCGCCGCTTCGTCGATCTTTCCACCACCGGCGCGCGCATGGCCGCGCGCATCGCCGACTTGCTCGCGGCGCGCGAGATCGTGCAGATCGACAGCCCGGTGAGCGGCGGCCCGGGCGGGGCCGAGAAGGGCACGCTCGCGGTCATGGTCTCGGGTCCGCGCGCGGAGATCGAGCGGGTGAAGCCGGCGCTCTCGGTGTTCGGCAAGGTGTTCATCATCGGCGAGCGGCCGGGCATGGCGCAGACCATGAAGCTCGCCAATAACCTGCTCTCGGCGACCGCCATGGTCGCGACCTCCGAGGCGGTGGTCATGGGGGTCAAGGCCGGGCTCGATCCGGACGTGATGATCGAGGTGATCAACGCCGGCACCGGCCGAAATAGCGCGAGCCAGGACAAGTTCCCGCGCGCGATTCTCACGCGCAGCTTCGTCTACGGCTTCACCAATGGCCTGATGGACAAGGACCTGCAGCTTTGCCTCTCGGAAGCCGAGGCGCTCGGCCTGAAGCTGCCGGTCGCCAGCGCCGTGGGCGCCATGTACCGGCTGGCGGCGAGCGAACTCGGGCCAGAGAAGGACTTCACCACCATCATCCAGCCGATCGAGAAGAAGGCCGGCGTTGTCGTGCGCGGGAAGGGCGCAAGCTGAGATGGCCGACGATATCCACGAAATCTACGCGATCCGCTACGGGCACCACGAGCGGCGCTCGTCGGAGAATTTCATCGGCGGCGACCCGCACGATCAGCTCTCGGCGATCAATTACTTCGTCTGGATCATCAAGGGTCCGCACGGAACCTTCGTGGTCGACACCGGCATGGACGAAGCCATGGCGACGAAGCGCGGGCGCAAGGTGGACAAACCCATCGCCGAGGGCCTGCGCGCGCTCGGGATCGCGCCGGACAGCATTTCGAAGGCGATCGTCACGCACCTGCATTTTGATCACGCCGGCAACTACGACCTGTTTCCGCGCGCGCGCTATCACATGCAGGACACCGAGATGTTCTATGCCACCGGCCGCTGCATGTGCCACGCGCAGCAGCGCTGGGCCTTCGAGGTGGACGACGTGGTGGCGATGGTGCGGAAAGTCTTCGCCGGCCGGGTCGAGTTCCACGCCGGCGACGACGAGCTGGCGCCCGGCATCACGCTGCACAAGATCGGCGGTCACTCCATGGGCCTGCAATGCGTGCGGGTGAAGACCCGGCGCGGCTACGTGGTGCTCGCCTCGGACGCCACGCACCTCTACCGGCACATCGAGGAGGGCCGCATCTTTCCGGTCGTGCACAATGCGGCCGATGTGCTCGAGGGCTACAAGACGATCCAGCGCCTCGCTGCTTCTCCCAAGCACATCATTCCCGGCCACGATCCCAAGGTGCTCGAGCTTTTTCCGGCGGCGAAGCCGGGGCTCGAGAACTGGGTCGCGCGGCTCGACGCCGATCCGAAATAGATCAGCGCGCCGGCCGCGGGCCGGGCCGCGGCCGCGAGGTGATATAGGCGGCGAGATCCCAGGCCTGCTGCTCGGTGAGAATCGGCGCGCGGTAATCGACGCCGAGCGGCATGTTGGCGCGGATGAAGGCCGCGGCCATCGCCGCATTGGCCATGCCGGCGGCGGCGTTGAACGAGTTCGGTCCCCAGAGCGGCGGGATGGCGTAGCCGATGCCGGGCGGCGTGCGCGGGTCGCCTTGCCCGTTCGGGCCGTGGCAGCGCGCGCACCACTGCGTGAAGATCGCGGCGCCGCGCTGTGCGTCGGGCGCTTGCGCCGCCGGTTTCAACGGCAGCAAGCCCATGCCCGCGACGCGCACGCCGACCGGACTGTCGCGGGCGATGTACTGCATATAGGCGATGAAGGCTTCCATCTCGCGCCCGCCCACTGGAAGCGGCGAGCCGTTCATGCTGCGTGTCATGCAGCCGTTGATGCGCTCGGCCAGCGACAGCACCATGTTGTTGAACATCGCCGGGTACGACGCGAAGGTGGAGACGAGCGGGGCGGCGAACGGCTTGAGGCCCGCGTTCATGTGGCAATTGGTGCAGGCCAGATCGTTGCCGGCGAAGCGCTTGGCCGGGTCGGTCGCGCTCTTGCCGATCAAGCGCGGCGTCTCGACCACGAGCTGCCAGCCATAACGAATGAGATCGGTCTCGGGCCCCGGCGGCAGCGCCGTCAGATCGCGGTGCGCGTACCAATTTTGTTGGCGGCCCCATTGGTCGTAGCCGAAGCCCACGCCCAGCAGGGCCGCTATCACGAGCATGCCCACCCAGATGACGGGGGACCGGTTGCGCTTCCAGTAGCTGGCGCGGGCCATGGGGCGGCTCCGAATCATGCGCTGCTGCAGAGTTTATAGGCTTGTCGATCTTGCTGCCGCGCGGCGTTTCCTTCGCTATACCTAGCGGGGCTAGGAGCCGGCAGGCATGTTCCGCTCGATCGGGGAATTCATCGGCGATATCACCAGCGGCAGCCGCCATCCGCAGGCGTTCGGCGAGACCGATCTGCGGCTGGCGGCGGCGGCATTGCTGGTGCACGTCGCCACGCTGGATCAGGATTTCGACGCGACCGAACATTCCAAGCTGCGCGACGTCCTGGCCTACCGCTTCGATCTCGGGCTCGAGGAGGCGGAGAAGCTCGTGCAGGCGGCGTTGCGCGCCGACAAGGAGGCGGTCGATCTCTACCGTTTCACCAGCGTGCTCAACCACGCGCTCGACGAGGAAGGCCGCGCGCGCATCGTCCAGATGATGTTCGAGGTAGCCTATGCCGACGGCAAGCTCAGCGAATTCGAGGACAACGTGGTATGGCGCGCGTCGGAGCTCTTGAACGTGCCGGCGCGCGAGCGGGTCACGCTGCGGCGGCAGGTGCGGGAAGAAAAGGACGAGGAACAGAGCTAACCATGCGGCGAAGTGCGATCTTGCGTCTTCGAGGCCGGCCCGCTTGAATATGAACCGAAGCCATGCGCGTCCGATGAAGCCGATCCTCGTCCTGCTCCACCAGGAACACTCGACCCCCGGCCGGGTCGGGCACATGCTGCAGACGCGCGGCTTTGAGCTCGACATCCGCAAGCCGCGCTTCGGCGATCCGCTGCCGGAGACGCTCGCAGGCCATTCGGGCGTTGCCATATTCGGCGGGCCGCAGAGCGCCAACGACAGCGAGGAGTACGTGCGGCGCGAGATCGAGTGGCTCGAAGTGCCGCTCAAGGAACAGACGCCGTTCTTCGGCATCTGCCTCGGCGCCCAGTTCCTGGCGCGCAAGCTCGGCGCGCGCGTCGCCTTTCATCCCGAAGGATTGATCGAGGCCGGCTATTATCCGCTGAAGCCGACGCCGCAGGGCGCGGCGCTGATGAACTGGCCCGACCACGTCTATCATTTTCATCGCGAGGGGTTCGAGCTTCCTGCCGGCGCCGAGCTGCTGGCGGCGGGCGATATCTTCGAGAACCAGGCGTTCCGCTACGGCAATGCGTTCGGCGTGCAGTTCCACCCGGAAGTGACGCATCACATGATGTGCCGCTGGACCGTGCGCGCGCGCGCACCGGCTCGATCTTCCGGGCGCGCGGCCGCGGGGCGCGCATTTCGAGGATCGGCCGCTGCACGATCCGAAGGTGCGCTCGTGGCTGGCGAATTTCCTCGATTATTGGACCGGGCTCGCGCGTAAGCGCGAGCGCACGCCGGCGGCCTGAGCGCCGTTGCAGATTGCGACATCTGTCGCAATTTGCGACGCGCCGATGGTTAAGCGCCGGTAAACGCTTCCGATATCTGGTGGTTTGCGATTTTTTCGCCACGACCCTTCGCGGTGCGCGCGAGGATTCCGCTTGGCCGCGGCCTTGCTGATGCGAGCCCAGCCGGCATCAGGTTGTGCGTAGCCGGTGCGAATGACGGGAGGCGGCCGCATGCGACCCCATCGGCCGTCTCCCGTTTTTCTTTTCCGGATTTGAAAATCTCGCCTGCGGCCGGCGGCCCATCGAGACGGCCTGGTGGAGCAGAGGGGAGTTGAACCCCTGACCTCCGCATTGCGAACGCGGCGCTCTCCCAACTGAGCTACTGCCCCGGCCGAGGTGGGCGACATCTAGGCCACGGCTTCGAAGAGTGTCAAGCAAACCGCCGCCGGCGGAATATGCGTGGGCGACGCGTGCCGGCGCGCGGACAAATGCCGGGCTTCCCTCGCGCGCCGCGAAACGCTATTCGATTGGCGCCTGCGCCGGGCCGGAGCTCCGCATGAATCCCTTCCTTTGGCTGTTCGACACGCTGATCGAGCTCTACATCTGGATTTTGATCGCCGCGGCGGTGCTGTCGTGGCTCGTCGCCTTCAACGTGGTCAATCCATACAATCAGATCGTGCGCGCCATCGGCAACGGGCTCTATGCGCTGACCGAACCGGTATTGCGGCCGATCCGCAGCGTGCTGCCGAACCTCGGCGGGCTCGATCTCTCGCCGGTGATCCTCATCATCGGCCTTCTGTTCCTGCGGCAGCTCGTTCACTGGCTGGTCCAGTGAGCGCCAGGCAAGCTCGTCCCTGGAGGATCGAATCCGGCGGCATCACGGTCGCGGTGCGCGCGACGCCGAAGGCCGCGCGCGACGCGATCGAAGGCATCGCGCGGCTGGCGGACGGAAGCGCGGTGCTGAAGGCGCGCGTGCGCGCGGCGCCGGCCGACGGCGAGGCCAATGATGCGCTCCTGCGGCTGATCGCGCGCGCGGCCGCGGTGCCGCCCTCGGCGGTTTCGCTCGTGCGCGGAGGCGCCGGGCGACTGAAGAATTTTCGTCTCAACGGCGATCCGGCCAGGATCGCAGCGGCGCTCGAGGCGGCGCTGAGCGAAGAGAATAAACGATGAGCGCGCGCATTCTCGACGGCAAGGCGCTGGCGGCCGAACTCCGCACCAAGGTAGCGGCGGAAGCGGCGCGATTGACGCCGCTCCTGAAGCGTCCGCCGGGGCTCGCCGTCGTGCTGGTCGGCGAGAATCCGGCAAGCGTCGTCTATGTGCGCAACAAGGCGCGCACCACGGTCGAGCTCGGCATGGCGTCGTTCGAGCACAAGCTGCCGGCCGACGCTTCCGAAGCGGCTCTTCTTGACGCTTGTGGCGCAGCTCAACGCCGATCCGAAGGTCGATGGAATTCTGGTGCAGCTCCCGTTGCCGAAACAGATCAATTCCGATCGGGTGCTTGCCGCCGTCGATCCGGCGAAGGACGTGGACGGCTTCCATCCGGTCAATGCCGGGCGGCTGGCAACGGGCCTGCCGGCGCTGGTGCCCTGCACGCCGGTCGGCTGTGTGATGCTCGCCAAGCTCGTCCACCCGTCGCTTGCGGGTCTCGAAGCGGTGGTGCTCGGACGCTCCAACATCGTGGGCAAGCCGCTGGCGCAGCTGCTGCTGCAGGAAAACGCGACGGTGACGATCGCGCATTCGAAGACGCACGATCTCCCGGCCGTCTGCCGGCGCGCGGACGCGCTGTTCGTGGCGATCGGCAAGCCCGAATTCGTGCACGGCGACTGGATCAAGCCGGGCGCGACTGTGATCGACGTCGGCACCAATCGCGTGCCGACGCCCGACGGCAAGGGCCGGCTGGTGGGGGACGTCGCGTTCGCCGAGGCGGTGAAGGTCGCGGGCGCGATCTCGCCGTCGCCGGGCGGCGTCGGGCCGATGACGATCGCGTGCCTGCAGGCCAATACATTGCGCGCGGCCTGCATGCGCGCGGGCCTGCCGGCGCCGGCGATCTGAGATCGTTCGTCATGGCCGGGCTTGACCCGGCCATCCACGTTTTTTTCGCTCAACGTTTGCTGCAAAGACGTGGATCCCCCGGGTCAAGCCCGGGGGTGACGGCAAGTGGCTCAGCGTGACCAGCAGAACGCGACCTTGTCGAGCACCTTGTCGCCGAAGCGCTCGGTCGAGCGCGCGATCGCGCGGCCGCCGAGCGCGCGATAGAAGCTGACCGCGGCTTCGTTGTCGGAGAGCGCCCAGACCACGAGGCTCGACTGGCCCGCCTGCGCGAGATCGCGCTTGGCGGCGGTGAACAGGCGGCGGCCGAAGCCGAGCCCTTGATACTCGGGCCGCAGATACAGCTCGTAGATTTCGCCGGCATAGGGGAGGCTGCGCGCGCGGTTGCGGCCGAAATTTGCGTAACCGGCGATCGCGTCGCCGAAGGTGAGGAGCGCGATCTTGCGAGCCGCGGCGGATGGCGGCGTCCCACCAGGCCGGGCCGCGGCGGGCCACGAGCTTCTCGAGCTCGGTGCCCGGGATCAGGCCGCGATAGGCCGTGCGCCAAGCCTCGTCATGGGCCTCGGCGAGCTGGGGCGCGTCGTCGGTTTGGGCGCGCCGGATGTCGATTACGACCGTGCTCATGGTCGAGATCGAAGCAAACTCGCCGGGGCGCTTCAAGAACTTCGTTAACGAAAGGTGAATATAGCCACGCACTGAGGCATTGCGGTCACACCCCCTCAAGCTCGCGCCGGCGGTCCTCTTTCTTGCGCTCGTGGGGGTCGAGCAGTTTCTTGCGCAACCGGATTGACTTCGGCGTCACCTCGACCAACTCTTCGTCGTTGATATAAGCGAGCGCCTTTTCGAGCGTCATCCGGATGGGCGGCGTCAGCCGCACCGCTTCGTCCTTCGAGGTCGTGCGGATGTTGGTGAGCTTCTTGCCCTTCAGCACGTTCACTTCGAGATCGTTGTCGCGGGTGTGTTCGCCGATGATCATGCCGCGATAAACTTTCCAGCCGGGCTCGATCATCATCGGCCCGCGCGCTTCCAGATTCCACAGCGCATAGGCGACCGCCTACACCCTCGTCGGTGGAAATCAAAACGCCGGTGCGCCGGCCGGGAATGTCGCCCTTGTAGGGCGCATAGGCGTGGAACAGGCGATTCATCACCGCGGTGCCGCGCGTGTCGGTGAGCAACTCGCTCTGGTAGCCGAGCAAGCCGCGCGTCGGAACGTGGAACACGAGCCGTACGCGCGCGCCGCCCGAGGGGCGCATCTCCATCATCTCGGCGCGGCGCTCGGAGAGCTTCTGCACCACGATGCCGGAATGGATCTCGTCGACGTCGATGACGACTTCCTCGATCGGCTCGAGGATCTCGCCGGTCTTCTCGTCGCGTGAAAGCACCACCTTGGGGCGCGACACCGACAGCTCGAAGCCCTCGCGGCGCATGGTCTCGATCAGGATCGCCGAGCTGCAGCTCGCCGCGGCCGGCGACCTCGTAGGCGTCGTTCTCGCTCGATCTCGGAAATGCGCAGCGCGATGTTGCCCTCGGCCTCGCGGAACAGCCGGTCGCGGATCATGCGGCCGGTGACCTTGTCGCCCTCGGTGCCGGCGAGCGGGCTGTCGTTGACGCGGAAGGTCATGGCCAGCGTCGGCGGATCGATGGGCTGGGCGGGAAGCGGCTCGGTGACCTCGGGATCGGCGATGGTGTCGGCGACGTTGCCGAGCTCGAGCCCGGCGACGGCGACGATGTCGCCGGCGTGGGCCTCTTCCACGGCCACCCTGTTTAGACCGCGGAAGGCGAGCACCTTGGTGGTGCGCCCGGTTTCCACGAGCGAGCCGTCGCGGGCGAGCACCTTCACGTTCTGCCCCGCCTTGATGGAGCCCGACGTGATGCGGCCGGTGAGCACGCGGCCGAGATAGGGGTTGGCTTCAAGGATGGTGGCGAGCAGCCGCAGTGGCCCTTCCTCGATCGTCGGCGGCGCCACGTGGCGCACCACCAGATCGAACAAGGGCGCCATGCCCTGGTCCTTGGGGCCCTCGGGCGAGGTCGCCATCCAGCCTTGCTTCGCGGAGCCGTACAGCAGCGGGAAATCGAGCTGCTCCTCGCTGGCGTCGAGCGCGGCGAACAGGTCGAACACTTCGTTGGCGACCTGCTGCGGGCGGGCGTCGGAGCGGTCGACCTTGTTGATGACGACGATCGGCTTCAGCCCGATCTTCAGCGCCTTGCCGACGACGAACTTGGTCTGCGGCAGCGGGCCTTCGGCGGCGTCCACCAGCACCAGCACGCCGTCGACCATGTTGAGGATGCGCTCGACCTCGCCGCCGAAATCGGCGTGGCCGGGCGTATCGACGATGTTGATGCGGGTGTCCTTCCACAGGACCGAGGTGACCTTGGCCAGGATGGTGATGCCGCGCTCGCGCTCGAGTTCGTTCGAATCCATCGCGCGCTCGGCCACCCGCTCGTTGTCGCGGAAGGTGCCCGATTGCTGCAGCAGGCGATCCACGAGCGTGGTCTTGCCGTGGTCGACGTGTGCGATGATGGCGACGTTGCGCAAAGGCATGAATCGGTCCGAAACGGAGTGAGGAGCGGCGCAATCTACTGACGGATCGCGCCGTGGCAAGCATCGATTTCTTCTTAGTTAAGCGAGATTACGCGGGTGCGGCCCGTCCCCAGGGGCCCGCGCCGGTGCTGGCGCGGGCGGCGCGCACCATCATCATCTCGCCAAGGTTCTCGGCGGTGAGCAGTCCCACGAGCTTGCCCGCGGCGTCGGTCACGCCGATGACGCCGCCGGTCTGTTCGGCGAGCGGCTTCAGGGCGCTTTCCAGCATGGCGCGGGACGAAATCACCGGCACATCGGCTTGCATCACCTCGAGCACCGGGGTTGCCGGGCCGCGCTCTTTCAGCGCCTTGATCATGGCGTCGCGGGTCAACACTCCGCGCAGGCGACCGCCGCCATCGACCACCGGGAACTCTTTCTGCGTGGTGCGGATCAGGCATTCGACGGCGTCGTTCACGCTCGCATCGGTGCGCAGCGTTTCGAACTTGGTGATCATGGCGTCGGCGACGAGCGCGCCGCGCGAGACTTCGCGCAACTGTGCATGTCCGGCCTCGCCGGAAGCGGCGAGAAACACGAAGATGCCGATGATGACGAGCATCGGGTTGGTGAAGATGCCGAGTATGCCAAGCGCGATGGCGAAGCCCTGGCCGATCGAGGCCGCGATCTCCGTCGCCCGGGCGAAGCCGAGGCGAATGGCCAAGAGCGCGCGCAGCACCCGGCCGCCGTCCATGGGGAAGGCCGGGATCAGGTTGAAGAGGGCGAGAAAGATGTTCGCCCCGGCGAGCTTGGCGGCCATGCCGATCTTCGGGTCTTCGATATTCGCGAGATGGGCGGGATCGACGGTGGCGCCGAGGAAGAGGATGAGAATTGCCGCGATCGCAACGTTCACCAGAGGCCCCGCGATCGCGACCACGAGCTCTTCGGTGGGCTTCTCGGGGATGCGTTCGAGATTGGCGATGCCGCCGAACGGCCAGAGCGTGATGTCGGGCGTCTTCACGCCATAGCGGCGCGCGGCGAAGACATGGCCGAACTCGTGCAGCAGCACGCACATGAACAGGAGCGAGACGAAGGCGACGCCCTCATAGGCCGCGCTGGCGCCGCTCTGGCGGTAATAGGCCGCGCCGATCCAGATCAGAAACAGCAGGAACGTGAAATGGATACGGACCGCCGTTCCGGCGACGGTGCCGACCTTGAGCGACCAGGACATGACGATCTCCCGCGCACGATGCGTGCGACAGCCTCTAAGTAGGGATTTGCCGGGCCGAGTGCCAGCAGTCGGCGGAATCAGCGTTTTTCGGTCTTGCGCCTGCGCATGCCGAGCGTGCGCAGCCGGAGCGCATTGAGCTTGATGAAGCCCGCCGCGTCGCGGTGGTCGTAGGCGACCGCGCCCTCTTCGAAGGTGACGAGCTCGGGGTCGTAGAGCGAGTAGGGGCTCTCGCGGCCGATGACGGTCACGTTGCCCTTGTAGAGCTTGAGCTTCACGCGGCCGCTGACGAATTCCTGGCTCTTGTCGATCAGGGCCTGCAGCATCTCGCGCTCGGGCGAGAACCAGAAGCCGTAGTAGATCAATTCCGCGTAGCGCGGCATCAGCGAATCCTTGAGATGCGCGGCCTCGCGGTCGAGCGTGATCGACTCGATGCCGCGATGCGCGGCGAGCAGGATCGTGCCGCCCGGCGTCTCGTAGACGCCGCGCGATCTTCATCCCGACGAAGCGGTTCTCCACCAGATCGAGCCGGCCGATGCCGTTTTTGCGGCCGAGCTCGTTGAGCGCGGTGAGCAGAGCTGCGGGCGAGAGCTTCTTGCCGTCGATCGCAACCGGGTCGCCTTTCTCGAAATCGATCGTGATGGACGTCGCCTTGTCGGGCGCGTCCTTGGGATCAACGGTGCGCTGATAGACGTAGTCGGGCGCTTCCGCGTTCGGGTCCTCCAGCACCTTGCCCTCGGAGGACGAGTGCAAAAGATTGGCGTCCACGGAGAACGGCGCCTCGCCGCGCTTGTCCTTGGCGATGGGGATCTGATGCTTCTCGGCGAATTCGAGCAGCTTCTTGCGCGAGGTCAGATCCCATTCGCGCCAGGGCGCGATCACGTGAATGTTGGGCTCGAGCGCATAATAAGTGAGCTCGAAGCGCACCTGATCGTTGCCCTTGCCGGTGGCGCCGTGGGCAACCGCGTCGGCGCCGACCTTGCGCGCGATCTCGATCTGCTTCTTGGCGATCAGGGGCCGCGCGATCGAGGTGCCGAGCAGATATTGCCCTTCATAGAGCGCGTTGGCGCGGAACATCGGGAACACGTAATCGCGGACGAACTCCTCCTGCAGATCCTCGACGAAAATGTTTGCGGGCTTGATGCCCAAGAGCGCCGCCTTCTTCCGCGCGGGCTCGATCTCGCCGTCCTGGCCGAGGTCGGCCGTGAAAGTCACGACCTCGGCGCCATAGGTGGTCTGCAGCCATTTCAGGATGACCGAGGTGTCGAGCCCGCCGGAATAGGCGAGCACCACCTTCTTGATGTTCTTGGCCATGGAATTTACCCGCAAGCGCGGGGCCGGCCCCGCGAAGTGGCGCACTTATAGGCGGAAGCCGGGAGCGTGCAAGCCGAGGGCCGGCGGTTTGGGCGGCCGGGCCGGTCGCGGGCGCGCAAACTTATGCTTTTGGTGAACGCGAGCCGAAATTGCGGAGGTTACGGGCGAAACCTTCGAGCCGACGCTCGAGGCCGTCCTCGGAAAACCGGGTCCACGGCCAGCGGTAGATCAGTCCGTGCAGCAGCCACACCAGGAGAAACATGAATACACCGGCAAAGATCACATCGGTGAAGAAATGCGCGCCCATGACGACCCGCAATCCGCCGACGGTGAGGCCATAGAGGATCGCTCCGGCATAGGCGAGGGCGCGCCAAGGAGGCGGCACGAGCGAAGCCGGAACCAGCATCATGAAGGCGCTGGAAGCTTCGCCCGAGACGAACGAACAATTGTACTCGCAGGTGCTGCGCGGATCCCACCAGGGGACGAAACGCTCGACCCCGCCGAACTGCGTGATCTCATTGGGCCGCGGCCGCGGCCATTCCGCCTTGAGGATCCCGTTGACCAGCAGACCGGGTCCGAGCGTGAGCGCGGCCAGAAAAAAAATCGCGGGACGCTCCGGAATCAGCATCTTCCGCTGCGGGGCGATGAGCTTGAGGGCGAGCACGAGCAGAATGAGGCTGACGATCAGAATCGTCACCCACTCGGCGCCATGGCGCAGCCACTGGACCCAATCGGCTTTGTCCAGCGGGAACTGTTTCAGCGCCGGATCGTAGAACGCGGCGCTGACCGCCAGGTCGAGATCGGGACGCAAGCCGAAAACGAGCCCCACCGCCGTCGCGATCGCGAGCGTAATCAGGAGACCGGTGCGGGACAAATTGGCTTCTCCGGCGGATGCGGGCAGGGTCTAGCCTAGGCGGAACGCCATGAGAAGGCGGGCGATCGGCGCCTTGCGCTGGCGCGAAAGCGAGGGAAAGATCGGCACGCCGCGGTCTGCGGCGCATGGGGACGGGAATGAAGCCGCGGATCGATTTCTGGTACGACTTCGCATCGACCTATTCGTATCTGGCCGCCTCGCGCATCGGACCGCTCGCCGAGGCCGCCGGCGTTTTGCTCGCGTGGCGACCGTTCCTGCTCGGGCCGATCTTCAAGTCGCAAGGCTGGGATTCGTCCCCGTTCAGCATCTATCCGGTCAAAGGCCGCTACGCGTGGCGCGACATGGAGCGGCTCGCGGCGCGGCTGGGTCTGCCGAAATTCTCGCCGCCCAATCCGTTTCCGGCGCACTCGCTGCTTGCTGCGCGCGTCGCGCTTGCGCTGCCCGACGAAGCGCGGCCGGATTTCACGCGCGCGGTCTATCGGGCCGAGTTCGCCGAGGGCCGCGACATCGCCGACCGGGCGCTGCTTGCGGAAATCCTGCGCGGGCTCGGACACGACGCGGAGGCGGTATTGGCCAAGACCGGCGAGCCGGTAATCAAGGACAAGTTGCGCGCCGAGACCGAGGAAGCGGTGCGACAACGCATTTTCGGGGCGCCCAGTTTCATCACCGAGGACGGCGAGCTGTTTTGGGGCAACGACCGGCTCGAACAGGCGCTCGACTGGGCGCGCGGCAAGAAATCCTGAACTTCAAGGCTGCGGGTTCTCGGTCGCGGCCGGCTCGCGCCAGCGGCCGGCGCTGCGGCCCGCGAACAGCCAATAGACCAGCCCGGCCGCGACGCCGGCGCCGGCCATGATTTCGGCCCCGCGCGTCAGGAACACCCGGCCCGGCTCCTCGGTCGGCAGAATCGTTCCGAAGAAGAAGCCGATCGCCCCGCCAGCGAGCGCGTAATAGAGAATCGAGCGCCAGGAAAACGCCTCGCTGAGCAGGATCACGATCATCGCCGGGACGAAAGCGAGGAAGGCGATCCCGGCGCTGGTGGCGAGCGTGAACAGCCAGAAGAAGCTCACCTCGACCTGCTCGAACGGCGGCCGCACATCGGCCCATACCGCTGCGCCGATGGTGATCGTGGCGGCGGCGGCGAAGCTCGCCAAGCAGAATGCCAATGCGATCATGAAGAAGTGAGAGATGATTTTCATCGTCAATCCGTCATCGCCATGGCGCGCAGCGCCAGGCGCTCGCGAGCGGAGAGCTTCTGACTCTCGGACTTGAGCTGGCCGCAGGCGGCCAGAATATCGCGGCCGCGCGGTCGGCGCACCGGAGAGGCGTAGCCGGCGCGAAACACGATCTCGGAGAAGCGCTCGATCGTCTCCCAGTCGGAGCATTGGTATTTGGTGCCGGGCCAGGGATTGAACGGAATCAGGTTGATCTTGGCGGGGATGCCCTTGAGCAGCTTTACCAGCGCGTGGGCGTCCTGCTCGCTGTCGTTCACGTCCTTGAGCATCACGTATTCGAAGGTGATGCGGCGCGCGTTGGAAAGGCCCGGATAATTGCGGCAGGCCTCGAGCAGGTCCTTGATCGGATATTTCTTGTTGAGCGGCACCAGCTGGTCGCGCAGCTCGTCGTGCGCCGCGTGCAGCGAAACCGCGAGCATGGCGCCGAGCGCGCCGAGATTTTCGATCTCCGGCACCACGCCCGAAGTCGAGACCGTGATGCGGCGCTTGCCGACCGAGAGCCCTTCGCCGTCGGACATGGTCTCGACCGCGCGCTTCACCGCGTCGAGGTTATAGAGCGGCTCGCCCATGCCCATGAAGACGATGTTGGTGACGAAGCGGCCGCCCATCGGCACGATAGAATCACCGAACTCGGGCCTGCCTGAGTTCGGATCTTCAATTCGCAAGTCGGGCAAGCCCGACTTGCGTGGCGGCGTCGCCTCCGGCCATTCGCCGAGCCGGTCGCGGGCGACGATCAACTGGGCGACGATCTCTTCGGCGGTGAGGTTGCGCACCAGCCGCTGCGTGCCGGTGTGGCAGAAGGTGCAGGAGAGCGTGCAGCCGACCTGCGAAGAGACGCAAAGCGTGCCGCGCCCGGCCTCGGGGATGTAGACGGTCTCGATCTCATAGGGCTTCTCGCCGGGATGATCGGCGGGCAGCCGGATCAGCCATTTCCGGGTGCCGTCGGCGGAGACCTGCTCGATCGCCACCTCGGGCCGCTCGAGCGAAAAGCGCGCGGAGAGCCGTTCGCGCATTTCCTTGGCGACATTGGTCATAGTGTCGAAGTCGCGCGCGCCGCGGAAATAGATCCAGTGCCAGAGTTGCGCGACGCGCATCTTGAGCTCGCGCTCGGGCACGCCGAGTTCGACCAGCGCCGCGCGCAGGCCGTCGCGGTCGCGGCCGACGAGCGACGGCTTCGCGCCGGCGCTCGCGGGCGCCGTTTCCTGTTTCACGGCTTCGATCGTGGCGTTCATGGCAGGTTCTTAGTGCGCCTGCGGGCGCCTCGCCGTCAACGGCGCGCGCTTAACGACATGCCTAACGGCATTCTTGCGCCACGCGGTCGAGCGCTTGGGCAATGCCGCTGAGCGAATACTTGTCGGTGGTCACGTTGCCGCGCGCCGACGTGCTCTTGACCGTGAGATCGCGGCTGCGGCGCAGGGTGTCCACCAGACGGGCTTCCTCGGCGACGTTGCGCACCCAGGCGCTGTCGGTCTTCGTATAAAGCGTGAACGCGGTGCCGCCGATGTCGGCGATCGCGTCGCTGCCGTCCTTGATCGTAAAGCCGGCGATGATGCTCACCTCGTTCTTGACGTTCTCGCCCGGGCGGGTGCTGACGAAGAAATAGCCGGGGTCGCGCTTCAAGGTGGCGGGCAGACGCTCTTTGGGCTGCGACAGCGCATAGCAGATCTTGGTGCGGGCGGCCTGGCTCACATAGACGCCCCAGTCGCCGTATTGCGCGACCAGCGCGGGGCCGGCCGGCGCCTGCGCCGTCGCCGGCAGCGCGAGTGCCGCGAGGATCGCGGCGGCAAGCGCGGTGCGGATGGCATGCATGGTCGTTCCTTCCGGCGCGAAGCAGTCGAGCGAGAAATACCCGCCGCCGGTCCGGTTTGCAAAGGCGTCGGCAAGACCGCTAGCGATAGACGCCGCCGAAAAAATGGCGCAACAAGCGCAAAACCAAGGAGGGGGCTTTGAAGGCTTTGCTTTGCACGCATTACGGGCCGCCCGAGGCGCTTGAGATCAAGGACATTCCAGAGCCCAAGGCGGGGCCCGGCGAGGTGGTCGTCGAGGTGGCGGCGGCGGCGCTCAATTTCTTCGACACGCTGGTGATCGCCGGCAAATACCAGGTGAAACCCGAATTTCCGTTTTCGCCGGCCGCCGAATTCGCCGGCACGGTCGTGGCGCTGGGCGAAGGGGTGAAGGGCTTCAAGCCCGGCGAGCAGGTCGCGGGCTACATGGGCTTCGGCACCGCGCGCCAGAAAATCGCGGCACCGGCGGCGCAGCTCATCCATGTGCCGCAGGGACTGGCGCTGGAGAAGGCGGCGGGCCTGTTCGTCACCTACGGCACCACGATGCACGCGCTGAAAGACCGCGCGAAGCTGAAAGCCGGCGAGACGCTCGCGGTGCTGGGCGCCACCGGCGGCGCGGGACTGGCGGCGGTCGAACTCGGCCGGCACATGGGTGCCCGCGTGATCGCGTGCGCATCTTCCGCCGAGAAGCTCGAGTTCGCGCGCGCGCATGGCGCGGCGGAAGTGATCGACTATTCGAAAGAAGACCTGAAGGAACGGCTGCGTGCGCTGACCTCTGGCACGGGGCGTCGACGTCATCTACGATCCGGTCGGCGGCGCCTATGCGGAGATGGCACTGCGCTCGATCGCCTGGGAAGGCCGCTTCCTCGTGGTCGGCTTCGCCGCCGGCGAAATTCCGAAAATTCCGCTCAATCTTCTCCTGCTCAAGGGTTGCGACGTGCTCGGCGTGTTCTGGGGCGAATTCCTCCGTCGCACGCCGGAGAAGCAGAAGGCCAATATGGAGGAGATTCTTTCGCTCGCGCGCGCCGGCAAGATTTCCGCGCACGTGGACGCGGTCTATCCGCTGGAGCGCGCGGCCGAGGCGCTCAATGCGCTCGCCAACCGCAAGGTGAAGGGCAAGGTCGTGCTCAAGCCCTGATCAGGGCCGGGCCGGATCGAGCGCTGCGAGCGCTCGCTGCGCTGCCGCGCGGTGTTCCGGCCGCATGTGCGAGGCGATGAGCTGCAATGTCAGGGCCAGCACCGCGGCATCGTCGGTGAAGCCGAGCACCGGCAGGAAATCCGGGATCGCGTCGGTCGGCAAAATGAAATAGGCGAGCGCCGCGAAGATCATGGCGCGCACGCGCGTGGGCGTCGCCGGATCGAAGGCGCAGAAATAAGCGGCGACCGCATCCTCGGCGAAAGGAATGTGCCGGGCCACGGCCTTTAGCTTCTGCCAGAAGCCGCGCTCGACGCGGGCGCGATCGCCGGGGCGAATGGCAATCGGGAAATTGGCGGCGTTCGGCATGAGAGCCTCCTCGTATCCCAGATAGGGATCAGACGAACTTCTTGCCAGCCAGGATCAGCAGCCCGAGGAACAGCCAAACCATGCCGCGTGCGAAGGCGTCGGAAGGCTTGGCATCTGCGGTGTAGCGCGACAGGAAGCCCGCGACGAACAGGGTCGCCAGCCCCAGGTAATAGATGAAATTATAGGCCGCGGCCTGGCCGATCCCGAGGGGGTGCGAGGCGCCGAGCACGATGACGGAAGCGAGCGGAAAGACCGCGGTCGGGAACGATTCCCGCCACAGCTCCCGGCGCGCGGCGGGGTCGATGCGCACGCCGAGCTCGGTTTCCTTCTTGGTGAGCTCGATGAAAAACTTGCTCATGACCGTGATGCCGGCCAGCACCAGGCCGCCCACGATCGCGTCCCAGGTCGTCACCTCGCCGGGCTGGACCGCGATCAGCGTGGTCAGCACCGCGATCACGCCGTAGAGCGTGCCCGCGATCAGCAGCGCACGGTCGTGGCGCAGGCGAAAGCGCGCTTTGGCCGCTGGTGAATTCATCGCTCAATGCCCCGCGATCTTGTCCATGGCCTCGGCCAGACGGATGTCGAGCTCGGTCAGGCCGCCGGCGTCGTGGGTCGAAAGCGTCACCTCGACCGTGCGCCAGACGTTGCTCCATTCAGGATGGTGGTTCATCTGCTCGGCCACGAGCGCGACGCGCGTCATGAAGCCGAACGCCTCGTTGAAATCCTTGAAGGTGAACTTTCTCGCAATCGCATCGCGGCCGGCGACCTCTTTCCAGGCGGGCACGCGCGAGAGCGCCTGCGAGCGCCTGATGCTGATGAGCTTCTCGCGGGAAGCTTTTTCCTGAGCCATGGCGCACTCCTATTCGAGCGGGTAGGCGGCCTCGACCACATAGGGCCCGCCGCCGGTCGAGGCGCGCGACGAGAACAGGACGAAGCGCGGGATGGCGAACGCGGGACTCCTGAAATAGCCGTGGCTCGAAAGATATTCGGCGACCGCGCGGGTCGAGGCGTCGCGCAGCCGCGCGAGCGTCACATGCGGCGTGTATTTGCGCGACTCGGGCGGCAGCCCCATGCGCTGCAGCAGCCGCTCATGCTCGGCCTGCAGCTCCAGCAGCGCCGGACTTGCGTTGGCGGCGGCGTACACCGCGCGCGGCTTTCTGCCGCCGAATTGATCCAACCCGCCGAGCGTGATCTCGAAGCCGCGGCGGCGCACGCGGCCGAGCAATTCGCCGATTTCATGGGCGATCACATCGTCCACGTCGCCGATGAAGCGCAGCGTCAGGTGATAGTTCTCCGGGTCCACCCAGCGCGCGCCCGGCAGGCCGCCCCGCAGCAAAGCGAGGCTCTCGGCCACCTCGCGCGGGATTTCGACGCCGGTGAAGAGCCGCGGCATGCCATCAGCCCTTGCGCGTCTTGGCGCGCTCGATCAGCGCCTCGACCGCCGGAAGCATGCGCTCGACGATGACGGCGACGCCGTCGGCGGTCGGGTGCATGCCGTCCGGAAGGTTGAGCTTGGGTTCGGCGGCGACGCCGTCGAGGAAGAACGGATAGAGCGCAGCACCATGCGCTTTCGCCAGATCGGGAAAGATCGCGTCGAAGTCGGCGGCATAGGCGGCGCCGAGATTGGGCGGCGCACGCATGCCCGCGATCAGGACCTCGATGTTGCGCGCCTTCAGGCGGCGAACGATGGCGTCGAGGGCGCTCTTGGTGACAGCGGGCGAAATGCCGCGCAGCGCGTCGTTGGCGCCGAGCTCGAGAATCACCGCGGCCGTTCCCTCGCGCACCGACCATTCCAGGCGCGCGAGGCCAGCCGAGGCGGTGTCGCCGGATACGCCCGCGTTCTCGATCCGTATATCGTAGCCCTTGGCCTTGAGCGCGGCCTCGAGCCGGGCCGGAAAGGCTTGCGGCGCCGCGAGGCCGAAGCCGGCGCTCAGGCTGTCGCCGAACACGACGATCCGCATGGGCTCGGCGGCCGCCGGGAAGGCGAGCAAGGCAAGCGCACACAAAACCGCGAGCCGTGCTAGCAGAGCTTGGCGCGCCGTCCGCCATGCCCCATTTAAGGCCGAAGCGCCGGCAAGAACTCCACCTGTCGAACGAAGCGAACGCATGAACGTCTCTCCGCCGCCGCGCCGCCAGGAACCGCCCGCGATCCTGCTCGAAGGCGTCGATCTTACGCTCGGCAGCGGCGCTGCGCGCGTACATATCCTCAAAGAAATAGTGCTTCAAATCGGCCGTGGCGAGGCCGTCGGTCTGGTCGGGCCGTCGGGCTCGGGCAAATCGACGCTCTTGATGGTGATGGCCGGCCTCGAGCGGCCGGATCGCGGGCGCATCGTGATCGCCGGGCAGGAGCTCGGCCCGCTCGACGAGGACGGCCTCGCGCGCTTTCGCGGGCGCGCGATCGGCATCGTGTTCCAGTCGTTCCATTTGATTCCCACGATGACCGCGCTCGAGAACGTGGCGGTGCCGCTCGAGCTCGCCGGCATCAAGGATGCGCTGGCGCGGGCGAGGCGCGAGCTCGAAGGGGTCGGGCTCAAGGACCGGCTCGATCATTACCCGGCGCAGCTTTCGGGCGGCGAGCAACAGCGGGTGGCGCTGGCGCGCGCGCTGGCGCCGGAACCGGCGCTTTTGATCGCCGACGAGCCGACCGGGAACCTCGATGAAGCGACCGGCCGCGAGGTGATGGATCTGCTGTTTGCCAAGCACGCGGAACGCGGCTCGACGCTGATCGTGGTCACGCACGATGTCGCCTTGGCTGAGCGCTGCGACCGGATCGTGCGCATGCGCTCGGGCCGGATCGAAGCGGAAGCGGTAGTGGAAGCGCAAGCACGGGGCGGCGCATGAGCGCGTTCGCGCCGGCAGTACCCGCCGTGGGCGGGAGTTTCCGCAGCGCGCTGCGGTTTGCGCTGCGCGAGATGCGCGGCGGCGTGCGCGGCTTCGGCGTCTTCCTCGCTTGCCTGGCGCTGGGCGTGGCCGCAATCGCCGGCGTCGGTTCGTTCGCGGCGGCGCTTTCCGACGGGCTCGCGCGCGAGGGCGGGACGATCCTGGGCGGCGACGCGGCCTTTTCGCTCGCCAATCGCGAGGCGAGCGCGGCGGAGCGGAGCGTCCTCGAAGAGCGCGGCGCGGTTTCCGCGGTCGCGACCATGCGCGCCATGGCGCGCGGCCACGAGGCCACCGCGCTCGTGGAGCTGAAATCCGCCGATTCTCGCTATCCGTTGACGGGCGCCGTCGCGCTCGATCCGCCCGGCGCGCTGCAGCAGGCGCTGGCCAGGCGCCATGACGCGTTCGGCGCGGTGGCGGAGTCGGCTCTGCTCGTGCGCCTTGGCATCGCGCCCGGCGCGCGCATCCAGGTGGGGGATGCGACTCTGGAGATCACCGCCAAGATCGCGTCGGAGCCCGACCGGCTGTCGGTCGGCCTCGGTTTCGGGCCGCGGCTTCTGGTGTCGGACGAGGCGTTGCGCGCGACCGGGCTGCTGCAGCCGGGCAGCCTGGTGCGCTGGTCCTACCGGGTCAAACTCCCCGATACGCGCGAGACGGCCTTGACCGCGTTGCTCACCAATGTGCGCGAGCGCCTGCCCGAGGCCGGCTGGGAGGTTCGCACGCGCAAGGGGGCCTCGCCGCAGCTCGAGCGCAACGTGCAGCGCTTCGCGGATTTTCTGACCCTCGTGGGCCTCACCGCGCTCCTGGTCGGCGGCGTCGGCGTCGCCAACGCGGTCAAGCATTATCTCGATCGCAAGCGCGAAGCGATCGCCGTCTTCAAGGCCGTGGGCGCCACCGGCGGCACCGTGTTCTCGGTGTATTTGATCGAGATTGCGCTGATCGCGCTCCTCGGCATCGCGATCGGGCTCGCGGTCGGGGCGGCCTTGCCGTTTGCGGTCGCGGGCCTGTTCGGCGCGCTGATCCCGCTGCCGTTCGCGCCCGCGATCCAGCCCGAGGCGCTGATGACGGCGCTCGCGTTCGGCTTCCTCGTCGCGCTCGCCTTCGCGCTGTGGCCGCTCGGGCGCGCCCACGACGTGCCGGTGTCGGCGCTGTTTCGCGATGTGGTCGAGCCCGACAAGCGCTGGCCGCGGCGGCGTTACATGATCCTGACGGCGCTGGCGGTCGCCGGCCTCGCCGCGCTGGTGATCGGCACCGCGGTCGAGCGGCGGATTGCGATATTCTATGTGATGGCTGCGGCCGGTGTGTTCATCGTGTTGCGGCTGCTGGCGTCGGGCCTGATGGCGCTCGCCAAGCGCCTGCCGCGGCCGCGCTCGACGGTGCTCAAGCTCGCGCTTGCCAATATCCACCGGCCCGGCGCGCTGACGCCGACCGTGGTGCTGTCGCTCGGGCTCGGGCTCTCGCTCTTGGTGACGCTCGCGCTGATCGAAGGAAATCTGCGCCGCCAGCTCACCGCGACGCTGCCGGAACGCGCGCCGAGCTTCTTCTTCCTCGACGTGACGTCGGCCGAAGTGCCGCGCTTCAACGCCTTCATCCAGGCGGAGACGCGGGGCGGACTGCTCGCCGAGGTGCCGCTTCTGCGCGGGCGCATCTTGCGGCTCGCCGGCAAGCCGGTGGAGGAGATCAAGCCCGACGCCGATCAGGCCTGGGTGCTGCAGTCCGACCGCGGCATCACCTATGCCGACGCGCTTCCGGAAGGCGCGCTGCTCGCGGACGGCGCCTGGTGGCCGAGCGGCTATTCCGGCCCGCCGCTCGTCTCGTTCGAGAAGCGCGCCGCCGACGGGCTCAAGCTCAAGGTCGGCGACACGGTCGTGGTCAACGTGCTCGGCCGCAATATCGAGGCGAAGATCGCGAATCTGCGCATCGTGGAATGGGAGACGCTCGCCATCAATTTCGTCATGGTGTTCTCATCGAACACGTTTCAGGGCGCGCCGCACTCGGTGCTGGCGACGCTCACCTATCCCGACGGCGGAACGGCGGAGGCGGAGCTCGCGCTGCTGCAGAAAGTCGCGGCCGCCTTCCCGGCGGTGACCACCGTGCGGGTCAAGGAAGCGCTCGACGCGATCAACGCGGTGGTCAGCGATCTCGCGGTCGCCGTGCGCGGGGCGACGGCGGTGACGCTGATCGCAAGCGTGCTGGCGCTCGCCGGCGCGCTCGCCGCCGGCCACCATACGCGGGTCTATGACGCGGTGATCCTGAAGACGCTCGGGGCCACGCGCGGGCGGCTGGTGCTCGCCTATGGCCTCGAATACGCGATCCTGGGCCTCGCCACCGCGGTCGTCGCCACCGCGGCCGGAGCCTTCGCGGCAGCCTATATCGTCGAGCGGATCATGCGCTTCCGCTTCGCCTTCGATCCCTGGACCGCGGGGATGGCGGCAGGCGTCGCGATCCTGCTCACGGTCGCGTTCGGGCTGATCGGCACCTGGCGGGCGCTCGGCCAGAAACCCGCGCCGGTGCTGAGGAACCTCTGATTCGCCTCGAATCGGGGCCTCGCCATAAACCCTTCACAAACCTCGCGGTTTATTCACTTGCCGCCACAATCAGCGGTCCCCATATTAGGGTTCGAATTACCACCGAGCGATTGAAACATAAGGCTCGGCGGTCAAAGGGGAGAGAGAGGACCAAATGTCCGAATACAACACCAATCCTGCGACGCGTATCGGCTCGACGGTCGCGCGCGAGCGCGTCGGCGGTCGACGCGGGTCTGCGCGCCTACATGCTGCGGGTCTACAACTACATGACCCTCGGCCTCGCCATCACCGGCGCCGCGGCGCTCGGCACCTACATGCTGCGGTGCCACCGATCCGGCTGCACGACACCCGGCCGCTGCGCTCGGCAGTTCCTGTTCGCCAGCTCGTTCAAGTGGGTCGTGATCCTGGCGCCGCTCGCGTTCGTGTTCTTCCTCGCTTCCGCATCGACCGGATGAGCGTCGGCGCGGCGCAGGCGACTGTTCTGGACTCTACGCCGCGCTCGTCGGCGTGTCGTTCTCGGTGCTGCTCTTCGTCTTCACCGGCCAGAGCATCGTGCGCGTGTTCTTCATCACGGCCGCCGTCTTCGGCGCGCTCAGCCTCTACGGCTACACCACCCAGCGCGATCTTTCGGCGTTCGGCTCGTTCCTGATCATGGGCCTGTTCGGCATCATCATCGCCTCGCTGGTGAACATCTTCGCTCGCCTCGACCATGCTGCAGTTCATCATCTCGGTGGTCGGCGTGCTGGTGTTCGCGGGGCTCACCGCCTGGGACACCCAGCGCATCAAGGAGATGTATTTCGAGGGCGACGGCGAACTCGTGGCCGGCCGCAAGGCGGTCATGGGCGCGCTTTCGCTCTACCTCGACTTCATCAACCTGTTCATGATGCTGCTGCAGCTGTTCGGTCAACGCAGCGACTGACGGGCGGCACCACGGAAACAATCAAGGCCCCGGCCGCAAGCCGGGGCCTTTTGCATTCGGGGCGGGATCAATCGACCAGCGTGAGCCGGCGGTCGATCACCCGCAGCACCCGGTCGAGATCCGATCCGCGCTTGAGCACATGGCCCGACGCGGACACGACGGCGTAGGCCCCCTGGCGGCGGGCCAGGCCAAGCACCTTCTCGATCCGGTAGAGCGGCACCTCGGCGGCGCGGTGGAATACGGAGAACACCGCCCGGTCGCGCAGGAACGCGATCGCGTAGTCGCGCCATTCGCCGGCGGCGACCTTGCGGCCATAGAGGTCGAGGATGCGGAGCAGTTCGCCGCGGTCGAACGTGACGCGGGGAGCGGGGGGCCGGAAGGATTGGCGCCTGGCGGCCCCCGGGAAAACTATCGGCTCAAGATCGCTCAATGGCGCCTCCAGAGTCCAAGCATGATCGCGCCGCTGGCCGCCGCCGACAAGCCCTCCCAAACGCTTGTTCAAGTGCTTGTTCCGGCGTGCATCTGCAGAGCGGCGGCCGCTTCACGGCTTCGTTAGCGAATTCACAATGTCGCCCGATTTCGGCCCCGGGCACGCCCAAGCACACGGCGAAACTTGCCGAAGTAGCCTATGGGTCGGCCTCGTTGGAGTGCCGGATAATCCCAGCCCCCCAGCCCCCCGGGCTTCAGCGGGCCGACCCAACAGTTCCGCGTACGGTTCAATCCCCCAACGCTCTTCGGGCCGGCTCTCGCCGGCCCTTTTTCTTTGCGCTTGCGTGGGAGAAATCAGCGCAACGAGAGGTGCGCGGCGCCGCGGATCGGGCCCGGCTCCTCGACGCTGCCGGCCTGGACGATGATCACGACACCATCGGCGCCCGAGCCGGTCATCTCGCTCAGCGGCACCGAGGCGAGCATCTCCGCGCCGCTCCATTCGCCGAGCCGGCGCCAGGTGCGGACCGCGTTATAGTAGGTGACCGTGCTGCCCCGGTTCTCGCCACGGCCGATCGCGACCGCGGTCTCGCTCGTGACGGTGAGCAGGAACACGGGCGCCCGCATGCCGGTTCCGGCGCCGATCACGATATCGATCTTGTCGCCGTTCTTTTTCAGCGTGACCGGGATCGCCGGCACCCGGTTGGCTTCGGCGGTGGCGACCGCGTTCATGATCGCGCGGCGGTCGCTGCCGATGGCCTGCGCCACGCCGTTGATGACGACTTGCGGCGTGTAGACCTGCCGGTCGCCGCGGGCGTCGGCATAGGCCTTCTGGCGCATGCTGTGGGCATGGAGCGCGAGCGTGTCGCGCCAGCCGAGATAATCCCAGTAGTCCACCGGGAGCGACAGCGCGACCACGCGCTCGTTCCTGGCGAGTTCGCCGAGGATCTTGTCGGCCGGCGGGCAGGACGAGCAGCCCTGGCTGGTGAACAGCTCGACCACGGTCTTGGTCTCGCCGGCCGCAGCCGGAAGCGGGCCGGTGATCGCAGCCAGGGTGGCGAGAAAAAGCAGCGGACGAACGAGCATCGGGGCCATCGAGCGATGCATAAGCTTGCTGCCGCCACATCGCCAGTCAATTCATGTCAAACCGCCGTGAGGAACGGCGGTAGGGCGGCGTCAGGCGGCCAGGTGGCGCAGCACGTAGTGCAGGATGCCCCCGTTCTTGAAATAGTCGAGCTCGTCGAGCGTATCGATGCGCGACAAGAGCGGCACTTTCTTCACGGTGCCATCGGCGAACGTGATCTCGGCGGTCAGCGTCTGGCGCGGCTTGAGGCCGACCGCGAGCCCGCGGATGGTGACCGACTCGTCGCCCTTGAGGCCGAGCGTCTGCCAGGAGGTGCCGTTCTCGAAGGTGAGCGGGATGACGCCCATGCCGACGAGGTTGGAGCGGTGGATGCGCTCGAACGACTGGGCGATGACCGCCCGGATGCCGAGCAGATTGGTGCCCTTGGCCGCCCAGTCGCGCGAGGAGCCGGTGCCGTATTCCTTGCCGGCGAACACGACGAGCGGCACCTTTTCGCGCTTGTAGCGCATGGCCGCGTCATAGATCGACATGCGCTCGCCGGCCGGATATTGCACCGTGACGCCGCCTTCGATGCCCGCCACCATCTGGTTCTTGATGCGGATATTGGCGAAGGTGCCGCGCATCATCACCTCGTGATTGCCGCGGCGCGTGCCGTATTGATTGAAGTCGACGACGTTGACGCCCTTGTCGACCAGGTACTTGCCGGCCGGCGACGCCGCCTTGATCGAGCCGGCGGGCGAGATGTGATCGGTGGTGATGGAATCCAGAAACAGCCCGAGGATGCGCGCGTTGACGATGTCGGTCACCGGCTCGGGCTTCTTCGGCATGCGGGTGAAATAGGGCGGGTTCTGCACATAGGTCGATTTCGGATCCCAAGTATAGGTGTCGCTCTTGGTGATCTTGATCCCGCGCCAATGCTTGTCGCCCTTGAACACGTCGGCGTACTTCTTCTGGAACAGCCGCTTGGAGATCGAGCGGCGCATGAAGGAGGCGATCTCCTTCGATTTGGGCCAGATATCCTTCAGGTACACGTTCCGCCCGTTGCGGCCGCGGCCGATCGGGTCGCGCGTCAGATCGATCTGCATCGAGCCCGCCAGCGCATAGGCGACGACGAGCGGCGGCGAAGCGAGATAGTTCGCGCGCACGTCGGCGTTCACCCGGCCCTCGAAGTTGCGGTTGCCGGAAAGCACGGCGGCGGCGACGATGTCGTTCTCGTTGATCGATTTGGAGATCGGGTCGGACAGCGGGCCCGAGTTGCCGATGCAGGTGGTGCAGCCGTAGCCCACGAGATTGAAGCCGAGCTTGTCGAGATCCTTCTGCAGGCCGGACTTGGCGAGATACTCGCCGACCACCTGGCTCCCGGGCGCCAGCGAAGTCTTGACCCAGGGCGCGATCTTCATGCCTTTCTTCGCGGCCTTGCGGGCCAGAAGTCCGGCGCCGATCATCACGCTCGGGTTCGAAGTATTGGTGCAGGAGGTGATGGCGGCGATCACCACGTCGCCGTGGCCGATCTCGAATTGCTTGCCCGGCACCTTGAAGCGCTTGAGCAGTTCGGCGCCCTTCCTGAACTCGCGGTCGAGCGCATCGCTGAAGCCCTGCCGCACGTCGGTGAGCGCGACCCGGTCCTGCGGCCGCTTGGGGCCGGCAAGCGACGGCACGACGGCGCCGAGATCGAGCGAGAGCGTGTCGGTGAACACCGGATCGGGCGTGGTCTTGGTGCGGAAAATGCCCTGCGCCTTGGCATAGGCCGCCACCAGCGCGACCCGGTCCTTGGGGCGGCCGGTGTCGGAAAGATAGCGCAGCGTCTCGTCGTCGATGGGGAAGTAGCCGCAGGTGGCGCCATATTCGGGCGCCATGTTGCCGATGGTGGCGCGGTCCTCGAGCGAGAGCGTGCCGAGACCGGGGCCGTAGAACTCGACGAATTTTCCGACCACGCCCTTCTGGCGCAGCATCTCGGTCACCGTGAGCACGAGATCGGTGGCGGTGACGCCTTCATTGAGCTTGCCGGTGAACTGGAAGCCGACCACTTCGGGGACCAGCATGGAAATCGGCTGCCCGAGCATGGCGGCTTCCGCCTCGATGCCGCCGACGCCCCAGCCGAGCACGGCGAGCCCGTTCACCATGGTGGTGTGGCTGTCGGTGCCGACCAGCGTGTCGGGATAGGCCAGCTCGACTTTCTCTTTCTTCTTGTCCTTGCCGACGATCTCCTCGCTGCGCGACCAGACCACGTGGGAGAGATATTCGAGATTGACCTGGTGGCAGATGCCGGTGCCGGGCGGCACGACGCGGAAATTATCGAACGCCTCCTGGCCCCATTTGAGGAAGCGGTAGCGCTCGCCGTTGCGCTGGTATTCGCGGTCGACGTTGTGGCGCAGCGCCGCGGCGTTGCCGAAATAGTCGACGATCACCGAATGATCGATCACCAGATCGACCGGCACCAGCGGATTGATCTTGTTCGGATCGCCGCCCAGCGACTTCATCGCGTCGCGCATGGCGGCAAGATCGACCACGGCCGGTACGCCGGTGAAGTCCTGCATCAGCACGCGGGCCGGGCGGAAGGCGATTTCGCGGTCGCTGCGGCGCTTCTTGGCCCAGTCGGCGACCGCGCGGATGTCCTGCTTGGTGACCGAGCGGCCGTCCTCGTGGCGCAGCAGGTTCTCCAGCAGCACCCGCATGGAGATGGGCAGCTGCGAGATGCCTTCGAGACCGTTCTGCTCGGCGGCTTTCAGGCTGTAATAGAGGTAGGTCTTGTTGCCGACTTTGAGTGGTTTGCGGCAGCGGAAGCTGTCTAGGGCGGGCACTGCGACGATTCCTCGAACTTTCTCAGTCACTTAGGACCATCCCGGCGGGCCGGACGAGGCCGGGCCGGGGGAACGACAGGATTTGTCCTGCCTTATAGTGCGAAATACAACGGCGGTCCAAACCTAAACGGGATCAAGGCCTTGCCGGGCCGGAGGGGTTATGCGGCTGATTGCGGAGAATCTGGCCTGTCAGCGCGGCGGCAGGACCCTGTTTGAGGGCCTCGCTTTCAGGCTCGAGGCAGGCGAGACGCTGCGGATCGTCGGGCCGAACGGCGCCGGCAAGACCTCGCTCCTGCGGCTGATCGCCGGGCTGCTGGCGCCCGCGCATGGCCGCGTCATGCTGGAAGGTGTGGAGGGCGGGGCCGGGGAGGCGGCTCATCTCGTCGGCCATCAGGACGCGATCAAGAACGCTCTCAGCGTCGAGGAGAATCTGCAATTCTGGCGCGCGGTGCTCGGCGCCACGGGAGGCGTAGGACTGGCCACAGTTGAAGCCGCGCTTTCGGCGCTCGGGCTGTCCGCGCTCGCGCGATTTCCCGCGCGCGTACTCTCGGCCGGGCAGCGGCGCCGGCTCGCACTCGCGCGCCTCTTGGTGGCCAAGCGGCCGCTGTGGCTCCTGGATGAGCCCGCCTCCGGACTCGATGCGGACGGGCAGCAGACGCTTTCACGGATGATTACGGAACACGTTTTGGCAGGCGGCATCGCGGTGGTGGCGGCGCACGGTGCGCCGGAGATTTCCGGTGCGCGCGAGATCAGGCTCGGAGCCGGCGCATGAAAGAAGCGATTGCCGCAATCGTCTCCCGCGACCTCAAGCTCGCACTCCGCGCCGGCGGCGGCGCCGGCATCGGCGTCATGTTTTTCCTCGCGGTGGTGGCGATCACTCCGTTTGCGATCGGACCCGACATGAAGCTCTTGGCCCGCGTCGGCGCGGCGGAGCTGTGGATCGGCGCGCTGCTGGCGTCGCTCTTGGGCCTCGATCGCGTCTTCGCCGTGGACCAAGAAGACGGAAGCCTCGATCTGCTGCTCATGGCGCCATTGCCGCTCACGCTCGTGGCCGCGGCCAAGGGAGCGGCGCATTGGTGCGCCACCGGATTGCCGCTCGTGATCGCGGCGCCCTTGCTCGGGCTCCTGCTCGGCCTCGAGCCGGCGGCGCTAGGTGCCGTGACGCTGACGCTGCTCATCGGCACGCCGGCGCTGACCTTCCTCGGACTGGTCGGGGCTTCGCTGGTCGGTGATGCTGCCGCGCGCGGGCATGCTGATGGCGGTTCTGGTATTGCCGCTTGCCGTACCGGTCCTGATCTTCGGGGTCGCGGCGACCGCGGCGGCGGCGAGCGGAGAGCTGTTCAGCGCGCCGCTCCGGCTGCTGCTTGCGCTTTCCCTCTTCTTCCTGGTGCTTGGGCCGGTGGCCGCCGCGGCGGCGCTGCGGCATGCGCGCGATTGAAGCGAGGAGACACGGAGACTAGAAGACGGCCATGCCGCTGATCGATCTCGCCAATCCGCACCGCTTCATGCGGTTCGCGCGCGTGCTCATTCCCGCCTTTGCGGTGTTGGCGGCCGGCTTGATCGCGCTTGGGCTCTTCCTCGGCTTCCGGGCGCCGGCCGACGCGCTGCAGGGCGATGCCGCGCGCATCATGTATGTGCACGTGCCTTCGGCGTGGCTTGCGCTCGGCATCTACTCGCTGATGGCGATCGCCGCTGCTGCGCGCCGATCCGCGCATCCGCCTGGTGGGGATCAATTACAAGGACGCGCCGGACAACGCGCGGAGCTTTCTCGCGCGCTACGGCAATCCGTTTTCGGCGATCGGCGTCGACCAGGCGGGGCGCGCGGCGATCGAATGGGGCGTCTATGGCGTGCCGGAGACGTTCCTGGTCGGCCGCGATGGGCGGATCGTCTACAAGCACGTGGGACCGATCACGCAACAATCGTTGCCGCGGTTGCAGGCCGAAATCGAGAAAGCGCTCGCAGGCTGAGCGTCAGCTTCCGCTCTTTTCTTCGATCGCGTAGCGCATCAAGAGCGGCGTCTGCGCCAATGCAAACGCAATGGTGAGCGGCAGGAAGCCGAAGGTCTTGAACGCGACCCAGGTATCGGTCGAGTACGAGCGCCAGACGAATTCGTTCGCCACCGCCATCACGACGAAGAACATCGCCCAGCGGAACGTGAGCTTGCGCCAGCCATCGTCCCTCAATTGAAACACGCTGCCGAGCACGAAGGAGAGCAGCGAGCGGCCGGTGAAGAGTCCGCCGAACAGCACGGCCGCGAACAGCGCGTAGATGATCGTCGGCTTGATCTTGATGAAGGTCTCGTCCTGCAGCCAGATCGTGAGCCCGCCGAACACCAGCACCACGCCGGCGGAGACCAGCGGCATCATCGGAATGGTGCGGACAAGCGTGTAGGTGAAGACGAGCGAAAAGAGCGTCGCCGCCATGAAGGTGCCGGTAGCGGCGAAAATGCCCCACTTGGCGTTGACGAAGAAAAACAGCAGCAGCGGCCCGAGATCGAGGGCGATCTTGAGCCCCGGATGCAGCTCCTGCTGGCCGGTGGCGGCTTTTTTCTTGCTCATGGCGTGGAGATGCTCCCGAACCCTTGCCGGATCAAGTCCGGCTTCCGCTTTCGATTCCCACGATCCCGTGAGCGAAGGCCTTGGCGTCGAACGGCGTCAGATCCTCGATCGCCTCGCCGACGCCGACGAAATGCACCGGCAGGCCGAACCTGTCGGCCACCGCCACGAGGATGCCGCCCTTGGCGGTGCCGTCGAGCTTGGCGATCACCAGCCCGGTGATGCCGGCGACCTCGCGGAAGGTCTCGACCTGCGAGAGCGCGTTCTGGCCGACGGTGGCATCGAGCACCAGCAGCGTCGCGTGCGGCGCGCTCGCGTCCTGCTTCCTGATGACGCGGACGATCTTCTCAAGCTCGGCCATCAGCTCCTGCTTGTTCTGCAGCCGCCCGGCGGTATCGACCAGCAGGACGTCGGCGCCTTCGTTCTTGGCGCGCTCCAGCGCCTCGAAGGCGACGCCCGCGGGGTCGGAGCCTTGCGCGCGCGCGACCACCTCGGCGCCGGCGCGTTTGCCCCATAGTTGGAGTTGCTCGATGGCGGCGGCGCGGAACGTGTCGGCGGCGGCCAGCATCACGAACTTGCCTTCGTGGTTCAGGCGCGCGGCGAGCTTGCCGATGGTCGTGGTCTTGCCCGAGCCGTTCACGCCGGCGACCAGCACCACGAAGGGCTTCTTGGCTGGATCGATCGTGAAGGGCTGCTCGACCGGCCGCAGCACCTTCTCGATCTCGCCGGCGACGAGCGCGCGGATTTCCTCGCTGCCGAGCGCGCGGTCGCTGCGGTGCCGCTTCATGGCAGCCGCGATCTTGCCCGCCGTATCGACGCCGAGATCGGCCTCGATCAGAAGATCCTCGAGCTGCTGCAGGCGTCGCGGTATCGAGCGGCTGCTTGGAAAGATTGGCGAGCCCGTCGCCGAGCCTGGACGCGGTGCGGGCGAGGCCGCCGGCGAGCCGCCGCAGGAATCCGGCGCGCGGCGTGTCGGCGCTCATGCGGCGAGCAAGCGCCGGCCGTCATGACCGGCGATGGTGACATCAAGGAGCGTGCCGGGCGCAGCGGGGCGGGGTAGCAGCACGCGGGTGAAGTGCTCGGTCTTGGCTTCCTTGCTTTCCACGAGCACGCGGCGGCGGCGGCCGATCTCGCCCGCCAGATGCCGCTTGAGCGCGAGCTCGCCGATCGCGCGCAGGCGCCGCGCGCGCTCCTTGGCGACTTCGCGCCCCACCTGCGGCATGCGCGCGGCGGGAGTGCCCTGGCGCGGCGAGAACGGGAAGACGTGGAGATGAGTGAGATCGCAATCCTCGACGAGCGCGAGCGTGTTCCGGAACTGGGCTTCGGTCTCGGTGGGGAAGCCCGCGATCAGGTCGGCGCCGAACACGAGGTCCGGGCGCAGCCGTCGCGCCTCCTCGCAGAAGCGGATCGCGTCGGCGCGCAGATGGCGCCGCTTCATGCGCTTGAGGATGAGGTCGTCGCCGGCCTGCAGCGAAAGGTGCAGGTGCGGCATCAGCCGCTCTTCTTCCGCAAGTGCGCGCATCAGATCGGCATCGACTTCGACCGGATCGAGCGAGGAAAGCCGCAGCCGCGGCAGTTCCGGCACATGACGCAGGATCGCGCGCACCAGCGCACCGAGCCGCGGACCGCCCGGCAGGTCGAGGCCATAGGCGGTCAGATCCACGCCGGTGAGCACGATCTCGCGGTAGCCGTTCTCGGCCAGGCGGCGGACCTGCGCCACAACCTCGCCGATCGGAACCGAGCGCGACGGTCCGCGGCCATACGGAATAATGCAGAAGGTGCAGCGGTGGTCGCAGCCGTTCTGCACCTGCACGAAGGCGCGGGTATGCCCCTCCAGGCCGTCGATCAGATGAAGCGCGGTAGCGCGCACGGACGCCAGATCGTCGATGACGACCTTCTCCTCGGCGGCAATGCCGAAATCGAAGGCGCGCTTCAAATCGATCCAGGCCGCGGGCGAGTTCTTCGAAAGATTTCCGAGCACGCGATCGACCTCGGGCATCTGCGGCGAACGTCGCGGGCTCGGTCTGCGCGGCGCAGCCGGTGACGACGATCCTGGCGTCCGGGCGCTGCCGCTTCAGGCGGCGGATGGTCTGGCGCGCCTGGCACACGGCCTCGGCGGTCACGGCGCAGGAATTGATGACGATCGTATTCGCGAGCCCCGCCGCTTCCGCGTTGCGGCGCACGAGCTCCGACTCCGCGGCGTTCAGCCGGCAACCGAAGGTGACGACCTCGACCATCGCGTCCCTCACGCCGCCGCAAGCTTGGCTTGATCGAGCCGGCCCTCGAACTCGGTCTCGACCGGGCCGGTCATCAGCACGTGATCGTCGGAAGCGCGCCATTCGATCAGCAAGTCGCCGCCGGGCAGCGACACCTTCACCTTGCGGCCGGTGCGCTTGGTGCGAACGGCGGCGACCGCGGCGGCGCAGGCGGCCGAGCCGCAGGCGCGCGTCAGCCCCGCGCCGCGCTCCCAGGTACGCACCAGCAGATGATCCGGCCCCTTCACTTGCGCCAGCGAAATATTCGCGCGCTCGGGGAAGATCGGATGGTTTTCCAAGAGCGAACCGACGCGCGCGAGATCGTAGGCATTCACGTCATCGACCCAGAAAATCGCGTGCGGATTGCCCATGTTCACGGCCGAGGGCGAATGCAGGATCGGCGCGTCGATCGGCCCGATCTGCAGCTCGATCATGCGCGTGTCGCGGAATTCCTCGGCCAGCGGGATTTCATTCCAGGCGAAACGCGGCTTGCCCATGTCGGCGGTGATGGTGCCGTCCTTGACGGAGCAGAGGATGAGCCCGGCCGTGGTTTCGAAGGCGAACGCCTCCTTGCCGGATTGCTTGGCGGCGAGCGCCGCGATGCAGCGCATGCCGTTGCCGCAGGCGCCGGCCTCGGAGCCGTCGCTGTTGTAGATTTTCACGAACGCCTCGGTGCCGGGAGTCTTGGGCGGATAGAGTGCAAGCAACTGGTCGAACGGCACCGCGCCAGGCCGCGCGATGGCGCGCGCGTCGGCCTCGGCCACCGGCACCGGGTCGGCGCGCAGATCGAGCACGACGATCTCGTTGCCGATGCCGTTCATCTTGACGAAGGGGCGGTTGAGGAGCGCGCTCATCGCGAATCCGACACAATCGCCGCGACTTATAGGGGAATTGATGGCCGTAACGCGAGTCCGGCGCCGCGGTTGCGGAAGCCGCGGCCGAACGATGTTAGAGAAGAACTGAATCGAGCGCTGCCGATTCGAGAGACCCCGATGATCGCCCGCTTTGCCCTGGCTTTTCTCCTTCTCGCCACCGCCGCCCAAGCCCAGCAACCGCCGTCCGCCGTGCCGCCCGTCGTGACGCGCGATGCGTTCGGCGAGGAGCTCGAGTTGCCGGCGCGCACCGTGATTTTTCGCAAGGGTAGCGCCAACTGGGACGAGAGCTGGGAGAAGGTGCGGGCGGCTTTTCAGGCCGTGCGCGCGGCCGCCGAGAAGGCCGGCGTCAAGATCAACGGCCAGCCGCTGCTGATCTATCGCGCGACCGACGACGACGGCTTCGAGTTCGAAGCGGCGCTGCCGATCGAGGCCGCGCCGGCGCAGGCGCCGGGCGGCGAGATTGCGGTGGGCCCCGCGCCGACCGGACGTGCGCTCAAGTTCGTGCACCGCGGCGCGTTCGACGGGATGGAGACGACCTACGAGTTGATCGCCAATTATATCGAGGGCAAGGGGCTTGTTGCCGAAGAGCTGTTCATCGAGGAATTCGTCACCGATCCGTTGACCGCCAAGCAGGAAGCGCTGGTGATCAACGTCTACGTGCCGCTGAAGAAATAGCGGGTTTCCACGCATTCTTGACGGAAACGCAGGGGGGGCGTAGGCCTCCCGCACTCTCGACCGACGAGCGAACCTCGCGGCCGACCGGGCCAAGAGCCCGGAGGTTATCGCCCGACAGCGCGTTGCGCCCTCGGGCGCGTTCGGCGTTGGGCGATAGGTAGAAGTTCGGGAATTTCGATGTTCGACACGCTTTCAGAACGCCTCGGCGGCATTCTCGACCGCCTCACCAAGCGCGGCGCGCTCGCCGAGCGCGACGTGGACGAGGCCATGCGCGAGGTGCGCCGCGCGCTGCTCGAAGCCGACGTGGCGCTCGAAGTGGTGCGCGCGTTCATCGACAAGGTGCGGGCGCGCGCGATCGGCGCCGACGTGATCCGCTCGGTGACGCCCGGCCAGCAGGTCGTGAAGATCGTGCACGACGAGCTGGTGGACGTGCTCGGCGTTGGCACGGAAACGATCAGCCTCGAAAGCACACCGCCGGTGCCGATCCTGATGGTCGGTCTGCAGGGCTCGGGCAAGACCACGACCACGGCGAAGATCGCCAAGCGCCTCACCGAGAAGATGAAGCGCAAGGTGCTGATGGCGTCCCTCGACACGCGCCGGCCGGCCGCGATGGAGCAGCTTGCCGTGCTCGGGCGCGAGATCGGCGTCGATGTGTTGCCGATCGTCGAGGGCCAAAGTGCCGTCCAGATCGCGCGCCGCGCGCTCGAAGCCGCGCGGTTGGGCGGCCACGACGCGGTGCTTTTGGACACCGCCGGCCGCGTCACCGTGGACGAGGCGCTGATGGCCGAGGTCGCCGAGATCGAGCGGGCGACCAAGCCGCATGAAGTCTTGCTTGTCGCCGACGCCCTCACCGGCCAGGACGCGGTGGCGACCGCGCGGGCGTTCGCGTCGCGGCTGAATCTTTCGGGCATCGTGCTCACGCGCGTCGACGGCGACGGACGCGGCGGCGCCGCGCTCTCCATGCGCGCGGTCACCGGCAAGCCGATCAAGCTGATCGGCACCGGCGAGAAGATGGACGCGCTCGAGGAATTCGACCCGCGCCGCATCGCCGGGCGGATTCTCGGCATGGGCGACGTGGTTTCGCTGGTGGAAAAAGCCGTCGAGACCGTCGATTTCGAGCGCGCGCAAAAGACCGCCGAGCGCATGAAGAAGGGCGTGTTCGATCTCACCGATCTGCGCGCCCAGCTGGAGGAAATGGAAAAGATCGGCGGGATCGGCGGCATGCTCGGAATGCTCCCGGGCATCGCCAAGATGAAGAACCAGATCGCGGCCGCGAACCTTGATGAATCCGTGCTCAAGCGCCAGAGGGCGATCATCGACTCGATGACGCCGCAGGAGCGGCGGAACCCCGACGTGCTGAAAGCCTCGCGCAAGAAGCGCATTTCCGCGGGCTCCGGCACCAAAGTCGAAGAGGTGAACCGGCTGCTTGAAGATGCACCGGCAGATGGCCGACATGATGAAGGCCATGGGCAGCGGCAAGCGCGGCGCGCTCGCGGGGCTCGGCAATCTCTTCGGCATGGGCGGCGGCGCGCCGAGCCCGGAACAGCTCAAGCAATTGGCGGAAAAAATGCCGGGCCAGCTCGGCGGCCTGCCGCCGAATTTCCCGGGCGCGCCCGGCGCGCTGCCCGGTCTCGGCGGCAAGCTGCCGGGGCTTCCGGGTCTTCCCGGCCTCGGCGGCGCCAAGGATTTCAAGAAGAAATGAACTCGAACCAACGCTCACGAAAGGAAGTGCAATGCCTCTGAAAATCCGCATGGCCCGCGCGGGGGCCAAGAAGCGCCCGCAGTTTCGCGTCGTCGTCGCCGACTCGCGCTTTCCGCGCGACGGCCGCTTCATCGAGAAGCTCGGCACCTATAATCCGATGCTGCCCAAGGACTCCAAGGAACGCGTGCAGCTCGATCTGGAGCGCGTGAAGCATTGGCTCTCCAAGGGCGCGCAGCCTTCCGACCGGGTGTCGCGCTTCCTCGATGCGGCGGGGCTGATGAAGCGCAAGCCGCGCAACAATCCGGAAAAGGCGATCCCGCGCAAGGAGAAGAAGGCGGCAGCGGAAGCCGCAGCGGCAGCCGCTGCGGCAACTCCCGCAGCCGCGCCGGCGGCGGCCGCTCCGGCAGCGGCTCCTGCTCCGGCGGCGCCCGCCGCGGAGCAGCCGGCGAGCTAAGGCAAGGCGATGGCCGGCCGCATCTGCGTCGCCAAGATCGGCGCCGTCCACGGTGTGCGCGGCGAGGTGCGGCTGTTCGCCTTCACCGAGGATCCGCTGGCGGTCGGCCGCTATGGCCTGCTCGAAGACGAGCGCGGCGCGCGCACGTTCAAGATCGCGTCGCTGCGGCCGGGGAAGGATCACCTGATCGCGCGCTTCGACGGCGTCGAGGACCGCGACGCCGCGGCCAAGCTCACGAATCTGGAGCTCTACGTTCCGCGCGAGCGGCTGCCGGAAATCGGTGAAGAGGACAGCTATTATCATGCTGATCTGGTGGGGCTTCGGGTGGAGACCCCGGAGGGCCGTGCGCTCGGCACGGTGCTCGCGGTGCGCAGCCACGGCGGCGGCGATTTGCTGGAGATCGCGCCGGCCAGCCGGGGCGAGAGCGTGATGCTGCCGTTCGTCGGCGCGTTCGTCCGGGGCGTGGATATCGAAGGCGGCAAGATCGTCGCGGATCCGCCGGGGGGATTGTTCGCGGAAGAAGAAGCAAAATGAGCTGGCGCGCGTCGGTGCTGACGATTTTTCCCGAGCTGTTTCCGGGCCCGCTCGGCGCCAGCCTTGCGGGCAAGGCGCTCGGCGCCGGAATCTGGTCGTGCGAAGCAGTCGACATCCGCGACTACGCCGCCGACAAGCACCGCACGGTCGACGATACGCCCGCCGGCGGCGGGCCGGGCATGGTGATGAAGGCCGATGTGCTGGCGCGCGCGATCGACGCGGTCGCGCCGGCTGGCGACGAGCGTGCGCGTGTCTTGCTCACGCCGCGCGGCCGTCCGTTGACGCAAGCTCGCGTGCGGCAATTGGCGGCGGGCCCCGGCGTCGTCGTCGTGTGCGGCCGGTTCGAGGGCGTGGACGAGCGCATCGTTCAGGCCCGCGCGCTCGAGGAGATTTCGATCGGCGACTATGTGCTGTCGGGCGGCGAGATCGCGGCGCTGGTGCTGCTCGATGCCTGTGTCAGGCTGCTGCCCGGCGTCATGGGCAAGGAAGCCTCCCAGGCCGAGGAGAGCTTCGAAGTGGGGCTCCTCGAATACCCGCAATTCACCAAGCCGCAGCTGTTCGAGGGCCACGCCATCCCGGAGGTGCTGCTCTCGGGCGACCACGGCAAGGTTGCGGCTTGGCGCCGGGCGGAAGCGGAGCGCATTACCCGGGAGCGGCGGCCGGACTTGGCGCCCCGCAAGGGCCAAGGAAAAGGTCAAGCGAAGGGCCAAGGGTCTGAAAGAGAATGACAAGCCGCCCGCTTTGTCGTATCTAGCGCGCCGATCCCATAGCCGAGACATAGCGCGGCGCCCAACGGGCGGCCGGAGGTTGCCATGAATATCCTTCAGACATTCGAGCGCGACGAGCTGGCCAAGCTCACCAAGGGCAAGGCCATGCCGGAGTTCGCGCCGGGCGATACCGTCCAGGTCAACGTCAAGGTGGTCGAGGGCGAGCGCAGCCGCATCCAGGCCTACGAAGGCGTCTGCATCGGCCGTTCCGGAAGCGGCATGAACGAGAGCTTCACGGTGCGCAAGATTTCCTACGGCGAGGGCGTCGAGCGCGTGTTCCCGCTCTATTCGCCGATGATCGACTCGATCGAGGTGGTGCGCCGCGGCAAGGTGCGCCGCGCCAAGCTCTATTATCTGCGCCAGCGTCGCGGCAAGAAGGCGCGCATCACCGAGAAGCAAACCGCGCACGGCGGAATCGAGGATGCGGCGCCGGCCGAGACCATCGAGGTCGCGGAGGCGAAGTGAACGAGCGTGCGATGAAGCCCCGCACTCTTCACGACAAGATCTGGGACGACCATCTGGTCGACCAGCAGCCCGACGGCACCTGCCTGATCTATATCGACCGGCATCTCGTACATGAGGTGACGAGCCCGCAGGCCTTCGAGGGGCTGCGCATCCACGGCCGCAAGGTGCGGGCGCCGGGCAAGACGCTCGCGGTGGTCGACCACAACGTGCCGACCACCGACCGCTCCAAGGGCATCGCCGATCCCGAATCCAAGCTGCAGGTCGAAACGCTCGCGGAGAACGCGCGCGAATACGGCATCGATTATTTCAGCGAAACCGATCGCCGCCAGGGCATCGTCCACATCATCGGACCGGAGCAGGGCTTCACGCTGCCCGGCACCACGATCGTGTGCGGCGACAGCCATACCTCGACGCATGGCGCGTTCGGGGCGCTGGCGGTCGGCATCGGCACCTCGGAAGTCGAGCATGTGCTGGCGACCCAGACGCTGATCCAGCGCAAGGCCAAGAATCTGCGCGTGACGGTCGACGGCAAGCTGCCGTACGGCGTCGGCGCCAAGGACATCATCCTCGCCATCATCGGCGAGATCGGCGCCGGCGGTGGCACCGGCTACGCGGTCGAATATGCCGGCGAGGCGATCCGCGCGCTCTCGATGGAAGGGCGCATGACCGTCTGCAATATGTCGATCGAGGGCGGGGCGCGGGCCGGCATGATCGCGCCTGACGAGAAGACCTTCGCGTATTTGAAGGACCGTCCACGCGCGCCCAAGGGCAAGGCCTGGGACGAGGCGATGCGCTATTGGGAGACACTGCAGTCGGACGCCAATGCCGCGTTCGACCGCGAGGTGAAACTCGACGCCGCGGCGCTGCCGCCGCTCGTCACCTGGGGCACCAGCCCGGAGGACGTGGTGTCGGTCACCGGCCAGGTGCCGGATCCGGAGCAGATCGAGGACGAGGACCGGCGCGCGACCAAGCGGCGCGCGCTCGCCTATATGGGGCTCAAGCCCGGCACCAAGATCGCCGACATCAAGCTCGATCGCGTCTTCATCGGCTCCTGCACCAACGGACGCATCGAGGACCTGCGGCTGGTGGCCAAGCTGGTCGGCGACAAGAAGGTGCATCCCGACGTGAGCGCCATGATCGTGCCGGGCTCGGGGCTGGTGAAGGCGCAGGCGGAGGCCGAAGGGCTCGACAAGATCTTCAAAGCCGCGGGCTTCGACTGGCGCGAGGCGGGCTGCTCGATGTGCCTGGCGATGAACGCCGACAAGCTCGCGCCCGAGGAGCGCTGCGCCTCGACCTCGAACCGCAATTTCGAAGGCCGCCAGGGCCACAAGGGAAGAACCCACCTCGTATCGCCGGCGATGGCGGCGGCGGCGGCGATCGCCGGACGCTTTGTCGATGTGCGCGAGTGGCCGCGCAACTGAGCGAGTACGGATACTGAAAAAGCAACGGGCGCGCACTTGGCGCGCCCGTTTTCGTCAGACTTGATTTGTCAGACTTGGCCTGACCTCAGCGGCAGCGCCAACGGCTCCACGAACGAGTGTGGACCATGATGCAACGGCGCGGACCCCAGCTGCGGCGGCTGCGCCAGCGCCAGTGCTGGACCTGCGTGACGTCGGTTTCGATTTGCGGGGCGATCAGTCCGGTCGTGCCGAGCGTGCCTGCCTGGGCCGGAGCGGTCGCGAATGCCACGAGGCCGATTGCGCCGGCTGCGGCAGCGGTGAGAACGAACTTCCTCAGCATTGTCGTCTCCTCTTCGATTTCGTCGCCCGGCGCGATTCGCGGCCGGACGTCGGTGATCAGCTAGTGTTTGCAAAATGACGTGAACCGGCCCTTATTCGATCATTCACCTGCCGTTCAGGAATACGGCGACTTTTTGAGCGACGCCTTCCGAAGCCCGCATATGGCCGCTAGGCTGGCGGCATGGTTACGAAGGATGAAACGCGCGTAGCCGAAGCGAATTTCGCCCTTGATCGGCTCAAGGCCGAAGGCGGTGTTTTCGATAGCGCAATTCCCGCCGAGCCGAAACGCGGCCGCGATTCGAAAGACGCCGCACCGTCCGAGGATGCCATCGAGCGCTGGGGCCGGATCATCGGCCGCACGCTGGGCTGGAGCGCCGCGCTTTTTCTCGCCTGGCAGTTCTTGCGCAGCTTCGGCGTCTGAGCAGGCCGAAAAGCAAAACGCGCGCCCCTCGCCGCCGAAATCGGCGGCGAGGGAACGCGCGTCAAGCTCGCGTCAGTAGTTCGCTGTCACTCGCACAGATCCACGATCGCGGGTGCGCAGCCCCGGCACGGGACGATCCAGCGGCGGCACTCGTCGATGTACTCGCCCCAGTACCAGCCGGGCGCCAGCGTCAGACCGATTGCGGCGGCGCCGAGGGCCGGAAGGCCATAGAAGAAAAAGCCGGGACCCCAGCCCCGACGCAGACCAGGGCGGAAGCCCGGACGAATGCCTGGACGGATGCCCGGACGAATGCCAGGACGGATGCCCGGACGAATGCCAGGGCGGATGCCCGGACGAATGCCAGGGCGGATGCCCGGACGAATGCCAGGGCGGATGCCCGGACGAATGCCCGGACGAATGCCAGGGCGAATGCCCGGACGAATGCCGGGACGGATGCCCGGACGAATTCCCGGGCGGATGCCCGGACGTACGCCGGGAGCGCGCGCGACTTGGATCACGTACGAATCGATCGCCGATTCGACGCCGGTGGCGAGCGTGCCGGCGGGCGTGGCATTGGCCGGGGCCGACGCGAGCAACGCGATGCCAAGCGTCAAGGCCGCGGCGGTAGTGCCGAAGTGTTTCACTGACATGGCTAGGGTCCTTGCCATTGTTTCGATGGTTCCAGCATCCGGCAAACAACTTGAACCTGCAATGAATGAGCTTGGGAATTAATTAGGCAAATGGTGCACTGCGGTAAGAACGGCTTGGAATATAGTCTGCGCTGGGAGCGCCACGGTGCTCCGGTAGCCGAATGAGAGCCAATACCGGTGAATAGCTTGAAGCTCGAGGACCGGCAGGACGCATCGGCGCCTCTGTTGGTGGGATTCGAGATACTGGCCGATGCCGCCTATCGACGCCTGAACACGAGGTCGCCGATACACTACCATTCGAACGGAACCAACTCGTCGGGCCGATCATGAGTTCGCAACAGTGGCGTAGGCGTCTGACCTATTTGGCGATGTCAGTGTTCGTCGGGTGGCACACCCTCGCTATGGCGATCGCGCCGGCGCCCGAAAACAGCATGACCGAGCAGTTGCGGGTCCTGTTGCAACCTTATCTGACCCTGTTCAGCCTGGACACCAAATGGGATTTCTTCGCGCCGGACACCGGCAAGAAGAATCAATTTCGCTACGTCATCCGAGACGGCGCCGGGAAGGAACAAACCTTCGTGCCGGCCGACGAATTAAACCGCTTCTCTCCAACTTTCAGCTGGTTCAGGCTTTGGTACGTCACCATCATGGATTCTCCCGAGGTCCATGGCGATTCCATCGCTGCATTTTTCTGCCGGAAGCACGCCGCCTTGCGCCCGGCTTCAATCACGCTGCTGGAGATCCAAGAAGGGGAATTCTGGCCCGCCGACCATTTGAACGGCAAGCATCCCTTGGACTCTGAGTTCGTCACCGTGAACACTCTGAAAAGCGTCAAATGCCCAAGCTAGCAACGTTCCCACGTCTTGGCCGGGCAATGTTGGCTGCTCTCGACCGAACCTGGTCGCGGATCTGGTTCCAGAACAGCTCGACGTCGCCGCTGGAGATTGCCCGCATCGGCATCGGTGCGGCGCTTCTGCTGCATTATGGTTTGGCCATCCCCTATCTTTCCACGTTCTGGGGCGATGCGGGCTGGATGCCGCGCGACCTTGTTTTCGACGGTTTCAATTCTTGGACGCAGTCGGTCTTCTTCTATTTTTCCGCTCCTTGGCAGCTTGTCGCGTTTCACGCGCTTTTTTTGTTCTGCTGCGCCGCCTTCATGGTGGGATGGCGAACGGCCTGGGTGAAATGGATCGTGCTGATCGGCCAAATCTCCTACGAAGTTCGCAACCCGGGCCTGTTCTACGGCGTGGACAAGATTCTTGCCGGGCTGCTTTTCATTCTGTGTTTCGCGCCGATCGGACACGCGATGAGCCTCGATCGCGTGCGCACGGTGCGCGCGGCCAAGCGCAGCCGTCTTATGGCCAGGCCGCCGCGCTACACAAGTCCCTGGGCGGGCGCCTGCACGAGGCTGATGCAAATCCAGATGGTGATGCTGTTCTTCTATAGCGGCATCGAAAAATTAAGAGGCGACGACTGGTGGTACGGCAACGCCATCTGGTCCCTGTTCACCAGCAATGAGTACTACAGTCCTCTTCTTCTGGACTTGATGGCGCGGCATTTCTGGCTGTCCAATGTCGCGACCTACAGCACGCTTTTGATCGAGATCGCATTCCCATTCCTGATCTGGCAACGGCGCACGCGGCCCTATCTGCTTGCGGCAGCCATATTTCTCCACCTCCAGTTCGCGATCTTCATGGCGCTGTATTATTTCTCCTTCGTCATGGTGATGGGGCACATGAGCTTCGTGCGCCCCGAGTGGCTGGCCCGCCTCGGCGAAGCGTGGAAGCGCAGGACGGGCAAGCTGGAGATGATCTACGACGGCAAATGCGGCTTCTGCGTCCGGTCGATGGCGTGGCTTTTGGCTTTCGATGGCCTCGAGCAGATCAAGATCCGCAATTTTCGCAGCAATCCTTCTCCCGTCGTCAGCGACGCGAAATTGGAAAAAGCGCTCTACCTCGTGCTGCCCGACGGCCGCGCGCTTCCGGGCTTCGAGGCCTATCGCTACATCGTGCCGCGGGTGCCGGGATTGTGGTGGCTGATTCCGTTCTTCTACGTGCCGGTGCTGAGCCGTCTGTTCGGCCATCCGATCTACAATTGGGTCGCATCCAACCGCGGCCGGCTCTCGGCCTTGAGGTTGCGAAGGCTGGCCCCGTCTCCGCGCACGCGTGGATCGACACAGTAGCCACGCAGTGCCCGCGGTTGCTGCCTGCCAGCCCCGTAGCTATCATTCGTTTGAATCCAAATTCGCCGCTACCCGACCCCACGACGTCGACTGTTGCGCAGGCGCTGGTCATGATTTCGAAGAAGTTGCGCTCGCGTCTGATTTATTCGGCGATGTCGCTGTTCGTCGGGTGGCATACCTTGGCGATGATCCTTGGTCCCGCGCCGGACGACAGTCCAACGATCGAGTCGCTGCGTTTTCCGTTCCAGCCCTATCTCAATTTTTTCAAGCTGCAGAATACATGGGCTTTCTTCGATGATATTTCCAGGAGCCATCAACTTCGTTACGTCATCAAAGACGCCGCCGGGAAGCAACACACCTTTGTGCCGATCGACGACTTCGAATGGTTTCATCCGCGATATAATTGGTTCAAAATAACCTATTGGGCGGTCATGGAGAGCCCGGAATTGTACGGCGAACACTTCGCAATATCTTCCTGTCGAAAACACGCCGCGCTGAAGCCGACTTCAATCGAACTCCTGCTGGTCATGGAAAAGGATTTTCGGCCGGAGGATATGCTGCTCGGGCATCGCCCGCTGGATCCCGAATTTACCACCGTGAACACGCTGATGCGCGTCGGCTGCCCAAAATGAAAGATGATCTCGCTCAGCAGGCAAGAAGAGGCGACTGCGTTCGCCAAGTTTCACCGTGAGCACTCCGAGAAGCGTCACATGCCCGCTCTAGCGTCGTTCACGCGTCCGATCCGGAAGATGTTCGCTACGCTCGGCCGGGTCTGGTCGCAGATTTGGTTCCAAAGCAGCCCGACGACTCCGCTGGAACTCTCCCGCATCGGGGTCGGCGCGCTGCTGCTTCTCCAATATGGATTGGTAACGCCCTATGTTCTCGAATTTTGGGGCGACGCCGGCTGGATGCCGCGCGAGGCCGCCCTCGGTTACATCGACAATGTCTGGATGCAGTCGGTCTTCTTCTATTTCACCGCGTCTTGGCAGTGGCTCGTCTTTCACGTTTTCTTTTTGCTCTGTTGCTTCGCGCTCATGGTGGGCTGGCGGACGTCATGGGTGAAGTGGGTCGTCCTCGCCGGGAAAATTTCCTATGACTATCGCAATCCTCTGTTCGCTTACGGCGCAGACAGCATAACTATCTGCCTGCTTTTCATCATGTGTTTCGCGCCGATCGGGCGCGCGATGAGCCTGGATCGCGTGCGCGCCGTGCGCGCGGTCAAGCGGCGCAACCTCGAAGCCACGCTGCCGCCTTACGCCAGCCCATGGGCAGGCGCCTGCATACGGCTGATACAAATCCAGATGGCGGTGCTGTTCTTCTATAGCGGCGTCAAAAAACTGAAAGCGGACGAGTGGTGGAACGGCGACGCCATCTGGCTGGTCTTCACCATGAACGATTATTACAGCGGCTTTCTGGTGGACCTGATTGCCCGGCAGTATTGGTTGAGCAGCGCGGGAACCTACGGGACGATCCTGATCGAGCTCGCGTTTCCGTTTTTGATTTGGCAACGGGCCACGCGGCCCTATCTGCTCGCAGCCGCCATCTTCCTTCATCTCATGTTTTTCTTCACGATGCGGCTGATTTTTTTCGCGCTCGCCATGATCATGGGGCACCTGAGCTTCGTGCGCCCCGAGTGGCTCACGAGCCTCGGCGAAGCGTGGAAGCGCAGAATGGGCAAAATGGAGATGATTTACGACGGCAAATGCGGCTTCTGCGTCCGCTCCATGGCGTGGTTTCTGGCGTTCGACGGCCTCAGACAGATCAAGATTCGTAACTTCCGCGCGAATCCCTCGCGGCTCGTCAGCGCCGCGCGATTGGAAAAGGCGCTCTACCTCGTCCTGCCCGACGGCCGGGCGCTGCCGGGATTCGAGGCCTACCGGCATGTCGTGCTGCGCGTGCCCGGATTGTGGTGGCTGGTTCCGTTCTTTTATGTGCCGGTGATCAGCCGTCTGCTAGGCCATCCGATCTACAACTGGATCGCCGCGAACCGAAGCCGGCTGTCGGCGATGCGCTTGAGCGTCCGCCCGGCTTTGTGGCGAGCACGCACGAAGAGCTCGGCCTAGTCCGCTATGTTGACAACCGCCACCGGTTTCCGGTGAGCTTGCACTTGGCTGGAAGAGTACGCCGGGGCTGATCATGATTTCGAGACGGTGGCGTGCGCATCTGACGTACTTCGCCCTATCGGCGTTCCTCGCATGGCACAGCATCGCGATGCTGCTCTCGCCGGTGCCGAACAATAACATGACGGTTGGAGCGTTCCGCTCCTTGTTCCAGCCCTATCTGACGTTCATCGGTCTGGACAATTCTTGGGATTTCTTTTCGCCGATGGGTGTTGGGTATCAATTTCGCTACGTCATTACAGACGCGCGGGGAAAAGAACATACCTTCGTGCCGATCGAGCAATTCGTCTGGTTCCAGCCGACGCACAGATGGCACGAAAAAATTTACGACCAGCTGATGTATGAGCCCGATATCTATAGCAACTATCACGCTTCGTTTTTCTGCCGGAAACACGCGGACCTCAATCCGGTTTCCATCCGCCTGCTGGCTCGTCAAGAGGGGGTATATTGGCCAGAGGACTATTTGGCCGGAAAGAACCGCTTCGAGGACGACTACGTCACCGTGAGCATCCTAAAGCAGTTCGCGTGTCAGCGCGGTGCGTTGCCTGCCGTTGAAATAAAGGAGGCCGTTCCGACCGCACCGCCGACGAAAAAATAGACGCGATTCACCGTTGGCAATCGGATCCGCCAGAAATCATCACATGTCTGTATCCGCAACCCTCGTACGGTTTGGCAAGGAAACGGCCGAAGCCCTTGGCCGGGCCTGGTCGCGGATTTGGTTCCAAAAAAGTCCGACGCTGCCGATCGAGATTACCCGTATGGGCGTCGGCGGCGCCGTCCTGATCCACTACGCCCTGGCAACTCCCTACCTTTTCGAGTTTTGGGGCGACGCCGGCTGGATGCCGCGCGCGCTTGCTTTGAAGATCGACGATCCCTGGTCGGAATCGGTCTTCTTCTATTTTTCCGCTCCCTGGCAATGGATCGCCTTTCACGGCTTTTTCTTGTTCTGCTGCGCCACCTTGATGGTGGGATGGCGAACGAGTTGGGTGAAGTGGATCGTCTTTGTCGGCCAGCTTTCCTACCACTACCGCAATCCGGTGCTGGCCTACGGCGTGGACCAGATTCTCGCCTGCCTGCTTTTCATCCTATGCCTCGCGCCGATCGGACGCGCGATGAGCCTTGACCGGGTGCGCGCGGTGCGCGCGGCGAAGCTGCGCAACCTCGAAGCCACGGTGCCGCCCTACGCCAGCGAATGGGCGGGCGCTTGCACGCGGCTGATGCAGATGCAGATGGCGACGCTGTTTTTCTATACCGGCGTCAGCAAGATCAAGTGGGACGAATGGCGAAACGGCGACGCTATTTGGCAGGTTTTTTCCACCTACGATTATTACAACAGCTTTTTGGTCGACCTGATGGCCAGGCAATACTGGATCAGCAATGTCGCGACCTACGCGACGATTTTGATCGAGGTCGCTTTTCCATTCCTGATCTGGCAGCGGCTCACGCGGCCTTACATGCTCGCGGCGGGAATCTTCTTGCACCTCATGTTCGGAACCACGTTGGCGCTGACGTACTTCTCTTTCGTCATGATCATGGGGCACATGAGCTTCCTGCGGCCGGAGTGGCTCGCGCGTCTCGGCGCAGCCTGGAAGCGCTGGATCGGCGACATGGAGATGATCTACGACGGTAAATGCGGCTTCTGCGTCCGGTCGATGGCGTGGCTTCTTGCTTTCGATGGCCTCAGGCAGATCAAAATACGCAACTTCCGCACCAATCCTTCGCGGGTCGTCAGTGACGCGAAACTGGAAAAGGCGCTCTACCTCGTGCTGCCCAACCGGCGAGCGCTGCCGGGTTTCGAAGCCTATCGTTATGTCGTGCTGCGGGTGCCGGGACTGTGGTGGCTGATTCCGTTCTTCTATGTGCCGGTGTTGAGCCGTCTGTTCGGCCATCCGATCTACAATTGGGTCGCGTCCAACCGCAGCCGGCTCTCGGCCGTGAGGCTGCGGAGGTTGAGCCGTTGAATTGGCAGGATGCGACGGCGCCGTCGCTTTCGGAATTCGAGGTGCTGGCCGATGCCGCCTATGGGCGCCTGCCGGATCGTTTTCGGGCGCTGTGCAAAGGGCTCATCATCCATATTGCCGACTTCCCGACCGATGACGTGCTGCGGGAAATGGAGATCGACGACGAGTTCGGTCTCCTTGGCCTGTTTTCCGGCATCGGCCTGCCGCACGATGGTGCGGTGCCGGAGACCGGCAGGCTGCCGAACCTCGTTCAACTCTACCGGCGGCCGATCCTCGACTATTGGGCCGCGCACGAAGAGGCGTTGGGCGCGATCATCACCCATGTGCTGGTGCACGAGATCGGGCACCATTTCGGCCTGTCCGACGACGACATGGAGCGCCTCGAGCGCGAGGCCGATGCGGCGCAGGGGTCCGGCCTGCGCTAGTTTCCGTTCCGGCTCCGTGCTAATTTTCGCCACGTTTCGGCCTTGGTCAGACTTGGGGGGAAAATATGTCGCGCACGGATCTCGCGTGGCTCGCGGTCGCGGCCTACGCGTTGCACATCATGGAAGAGCGAATTCTCGACTGGCTCGGTTCCGCCAGGAAATCGCTGCACATCCAGCTCGAGCAGGAAAACTACCGGGTGGTCGAGGCGGTGTTCCTGATTCTGGGCGCCGTGGCGGCGATCCTTTCGGTGACGCTGCCGCTCCTGGCGCTCAGCTTCGCCGCGTTCCTGCTGATCAACGCGATCTTCTTCCACATCTGGCCGATGGCGCGCACCGGCGGCCAATATTCGCCCGGCGTGATCACGGCCGTGTTCCTGTTCCTGCCGGTCGGCATCGCCCAATACCGGCTGATCGCCACCCAGCCGAGCGACTACGTGCTCTCGATCATCATCGGCGGAGCGGTGATCCTGTCGCCGCTCGTGCTGATCAAGATGCGCGAGCATCCTTCGTTCGGCGGCGGCAGCGCGGGCGGCGGGTCGGGTTCGGCGCCGAAGCGGCGCCGCAAATAACGGCGACACCAGTACCCGATCGAGATTCAGGGCGGCGCGCTTCGGCGTGCCGCCCTTTGCTTGCGCCCCCGGCCACGAGCGGCTAAAGCGGCGCGCAAGGGAGCCCGAGGCAATGGAAAAATTCACCAAGCTCACCGGCGTCGCGGCGCCGCTCCGGATGGTCAATGTCGATACCGACATGATCATCCCGAAGCAGTACCTGAAGACGATCAAGCGCACGGGCCTGGGCAAGGGTCTGTTCGCCGAGATGCGCTACAACGACGACGGCACCGAGAATCCGAACTTCGTGCTCAACAAGCCGGCGTACCGCAATTCCAAGATCCTGGTGGCCGACGACAATTTCGGCTGCGGCTCCTCGCGCGAGCATGCGCCCTGGGCGCTGCACGATTTCGGCATCCGTTGCGTGATCTCGACCACGTTCGGCGACATCTTCCACAACAACTGCCTGAAGAACGGCATGCTGCCGATCCGCGTCTCCAAGGAGGATCTGGGCAAGCTGTTCGACGACGCCGAGCGCGGGGCGAACGCGACGATCACGGTCGATCTGGAGAAGCAGGAAATCACCGGGCCGGACGGCGGCGTGATCAAGTTCGAGATCGATGCGTTCCAGAAGCATCGTCTTCTCAACGGGCTCGACGACATTGGCCTCACGCTCGCCAAGGGCGACAAGATCGACGGCTTCGAGAAGCAGGCGGGGGCCGCGCGGCCGTGGACCTGAGGGCCGCGGCTCTGACGCTGCTCGTTCTCGCCGTTCCGGCGGCGGCCCAGGAAGTGGACGGTCCGCCGCTCGCCAATTGCCTCGCACGGATCAAGCCGGAAGCGCTGGCGCGCGGCGTGCCCGATGCGCTCTATGACCGGCTCACCGCCGGCATGCTCTCCGACGTCTCCGTGCTCGGCTTCCTCGACGACCAGCCGGAGCACGTGACCCCGATCTGGGATTATCTGGCGCTGCTCGTGGACGCCGAGAAGATTTCCGACGGCAAGCGCGCGCTCCTGGAGCACCGGGAGATTCTGGAGCGGGTGAGCCGCGCCTATGGCGTCGACGTGCACACGCTCGCGGCGCTGTGGGGGGTGGAGGCCGATTTCGGCAAGACCATCGGCCGGCGCATGATCTTCCGCTCGCTCGCGACCTTGGGCTGCATGGCGCCGCGCCGGCGCGACTATTTCAAAAGCGAATTCATCGCCGCGTTGCGCGTGGCGGCCACGGGCGAGGTGGATCCCGCGAAGATGCGCGGCTCGTGGGCCGGCGCGTTCGGTCATCCGCAATTCATGCCGACGGTCTGGTTCCGGCTGGCGGTCGATTTCGACGGCGACGGCAAGCGCGACATCGATCGGCTCCATGCCCGATTACCTCGCCTCGATGGCGAATTACCTGAAGAAAGCGGGTTGGGTTTCCGGCCAATCCTGGGGCTTCGAGGTGAAGCTGCCAGCCAATTTCAACGAAGCGCTGGCGGGGCGCACGAAGAAGCGGGCGCTCGCGCGCTGGACCGCGCTCGGCGTGAAGCGCGCCGACGGGCGGCCGCTCACGGGCGCGGGCGAGGCGGGTCTGATCTTGCCGGCCGGGAAAGAGGGGCCCGCGTTTCTCGTATTCAAGAACTTCGACGTGATCTTCACCTATAACGCGGCCACCAGCTACGCACTCGCCATCGGGCATCTCTCGGACCGCCTGCGCGGCGGCGGGCCGTTCGCGACGGCCTGGCCGACCGACGAGAAGCCTCTGGACCGCAAGGGGCGCAAGGAATTGCAGACGCTACTTGCTCCAGCGCGGCTTCGCGATCGGCGAGGCCGACGGCGTGATCGGCAAGCGCACGCGCGACGCGATCCGCGAGATCGAGGGCCGCGCCGGCTTGCCGCTGACGGGGCGTGCGACCGAAGCGGCGCTCCAGGCACTGCGCCGGTGACGGTTGCGGGAAACTCGAGCGCCGTCTAGGGAAGCGCGACATTCGGGAGGAAATCGTGGCGTCATTCAAGCTCTTGTTGTTGCCGGGCGACGGGATCGGCCCCGAGGTCATGGCCGAGGCCCGGCGTGTCATCGCCTGGATCGAGAAGCGGAAGCTCGCGTCGTTTTCGATCGAGGAGGATCTGGTCGGCGGTTGTGCTTACGACGCGCACGGCAAGGCGATCTCCGAATCCGCCATGGCCAAGGCGCTCGCTGCCGATGCCATATTGTTCGGTTCGGTCGGCGGGCCGAAATGGGACAAGGTGCCCTACGAGGTGCGGCCCGAGGCGGGGCTGCTGCGGCTGCGCAAGGATCTCGCGCTGTTCGCCAATATCCGTCCGGCGATCTGCTATCCGGCGCTCGCCGACGCTTCGAGCCTGAAGCGCGAACTGGTCGAGGGCCTCGACATCATCATCGTGCGCGAGCTCACCGGCGGGGTCTATTTCGGCGAGCCCAAGACGATCACGGATCTGGGCAACGGCCAGAAGCGCGCCGTCGATACGCAGGTCTACGACACCTACGAGATCGAGCGGATCGCGCGCGTGGCCTTCGATCTGGCGCGTAAGCGCCGGAACAAGGTCACGTCCATGGAGAAGCGCAACGTGATGAAGACCGGCGTGCTGTGGCATGAGGTCGTCACGCAGGTGCACCAGCGCGAATTCAAGGACGTGCAGCTCGAGCACCAGCTGGCCGACGCCGGCGGCATGCAGCTGGTGCGCGCGCCCAAGCAGTTCGACGTGATCGTCACCGATAATCTGTTCGGCGACATGCTCTCGGACGTGGCGGCGATGCTGACGGGCTCGCTCGGCATGCTGCCCTCGGCTTCGCTCGGCGAGATCGATCCGAAGACGAAGAAGCGCCGCGCGCTCTATGAGCCGGTGCACGGCTCGGCGCCGGATATCGCCGGCAAGGGGCTGGCCAACCCGATCGCCATGATCGGCTCGCTCGGCATGGCGCTGCGCTACAGCTTCGGGCTCGGCGCGGTGGCCGACCGGATCGAGCAGGCGATCGCGGGCGTGCTCGCAGCGGGGTTGCGCACCGCGGACCTGCGCGGCGAAGGCACCAAGACGGTCGGGACCGTGGAAATGGGCGACGCGATCCTGGCCGAGCTCGACCGGGCCGCGGCGTAATCCTTAGTAATTGACGCCGGGGAAGTCGAACAGTCCGGGCAGCGGCCAGCGCGAGCCGAGCGGGTCCGGTCCGTAGCTGGGATAGCGCGACCAGATCGGTTCGGCGTAATCGCGGTAACGAAGCTGGCCCGGCTTCACCGTGGTGCCGGCGTCGAGATAGCTGCGCTTCTTCTTCACGGTAATGCGGGGGCGCTGCCGCTCGATCTGCGCTTCCGCCGGCAGCGTCGCCAGCGCGAACGCGGAGAGGGTCGCCAGAGCCATAATCGACACAAAACGCATAGGAACCTCGCCGAATCTCGGGGTCGCACCCCACCAATGCACCATAGCCCGCTTCGGTCGCAGGCGACAGAGGCGATCTCCGATTGCTGCGGTGCATGTTGAGCAAGCGTGAATGGAGGATTACGCTGAATGCTGTGACACAACGCATTTTTGCGGTCTGTGTCGTGAAAACAACAAGGACGGCTGCGACAAGAGCGCGGCTGCATTCGGGAGACGCTCATGCGCCGCAAGACGACCGGCAAGATCGAACGCTCGCTCAACGAGCTCTATCGCGACGATCCCGAGCGCGCCGAAGCGCTCGCCTTCGGTCGTAAAACCGGCACCAGCCGGCGCGGATTCCTCGAAGGCGCCGGGCTTGCCGCTTTCGGAGCAGCCGTGGGCGGAGCGGTCCCGTTCTCCGGCAATATTCCCGCGGGCCTGTTCCCGGCGGCGTTCGCGCAAGGCACGCCGCCGGCCGCGGCGCCGGCGCCGGCTCCGGCTCCGGAGCGCAAGGGGCCGCAGCTGCTCAATTTCCCGGGCAAGGACGGCAACCTCGTCGTGCTCGGCGAACGGCCGCTGGTGGCCGAGACGCCCGAAAGCCTGCTCAACGACGACACGACGCCGGTCAACAGATTTTATATCCGCAACAACGGCCAGATTCCGGAGACTTCGCGCGATCCGGAAAAGTGGAAAATCACCATCGACGGCGAAGTGAACAAGAAGCTCGAGCTCACGCTCGGCGAGATCAAGAAGCGCTTCAAGCCGGTCACCATGCGCATGGTGCTGGAGTGCGGCGGCAACGGGCGCTCGTTCTTCTCGCCGCCCGCGCGCGGCAATCAATGGACCAACGGCGGGATCGGCTGCGCCGAATGGACCGGGGTCAGGCTCGCCGACGTGCTCAGGGCCGCGGGGCTGAAATCCTCGGCCGTGTTTACCGCCAATTTCGGCGCCGATCCGAGCCTTTCCGGCGAGCCCGGCCGCCAGGCGCTCTCGCGCGGCGTGCCGATCAAGAAGGCGTTGGAGGAGCACAATCTCATCGTCTGGGCCATGAACGGCAAGCCGCTCGAATTGATCCACGGCTTCCCGGTGCGGCTGGTGATTCCCGGCTGGCCGGGCTCGGTCTCGGAGAAGTGGCTGACGCGCATCTGGATCCGCGACAAGGTGCACGACGGCGTCGGCATGGGCGGCACGTCCTATCGCGTGGCGGTGCGGCCCATGGTTCCCGGCGACCGGCCGGACGAGAAGAATTTCCGCGATTTGGAGTCGATGCCGGTGCGCTCGATCGTCACCAGCCCGGCGAACGGCACCAAGCTCGCCGCCGGCACGCGCCAGCTGAACTTGCGGGGTGCGGCGTGGAACGGCGATTATGGCGTGCGCGCGGTGCACGTCTCGACCGATTACGGCGCGACCTGGCAGCCGGCGCAAATGGCAAAGCCGACCAACAAATACGACTGGACGCGCTGGACCGCCACGGTGCGGTTGCCGTCGGACGGCTATTACGAAATCTGGTCGCGGGCCACGGATTCGCGCGGCACCATGCAGCCGCACGTCGCCGGGTTCTGGAATCCGCAGGGCTACGGTGCCAATCCGGTCAACCGGATCTCGGTGCTGGTCGCCTGAACGCATGCCGCCGATAAGGCTGCGGCCGCGCGCGTTCTTCGGCGCGCTTCTCGCTCTTTCGTTCGCCGTTGCGGGCGTGCATGCGCAGGCGCCCGCTTTCACGCCGCGCGAAGAGGAGCCGGAGGAATATCCCGACGCGCCCGGCCGCGAGGACGCCTTCTACGGCTGCACTGCGTGCCACAACTTCAAGCTCGTGGCGCAGCAGGGCATGAGCCGGCAGCGCTGGGACGACACCATCGATTTCATGATGCGGCAGCACAAGATGCCCGCGCTCAGCGCGCAGGAGCGCGAGAAGATTCTCGGCTATCTTGCGCGTGCGTTTCCGGAGAAGCCGGCGATGCAGCGCGCCCGGCCAAATCCGTTTTTGAAGAATTGATTCATTTTCCCCTCTCCCCGCTTCGGCGGGGAGAAGGTGCCGAGCGAGCACTAGCGAGCGAGGCGGGAGAGGGGTTGGTCACGGCTTCGCGTTGCCGCCGACCCTCTCCCGGCTTGCGCCTCGTTATACTCGGCGCTCGCCACCCTCTCCCGCGAGCGGGAGAGGGGAAGAATAGAGTCAGCGTCCGGCCAGCCGCCCGCGCAGCTTGGGCTCGGCCTTGGCGAAGATCCAGTCGTCGGGCCGCTTCGGCGTGGTGCCGAAGATCGGGGAGGTGCCGCAGGATTCGCGCTCGCGCTCGGCGCGGGCGAAGAAGGCCGCGAGCTTCTCGTCGCCGCCGGCGCTCATCAGCATCAGGCGATCCATGAGGCAGGCGACGTGGCCGCGCTGCACCAGTTGCCAGTCGCGATTGCACCACCAGGCGACGAGCGAAAGACGCGGCTCGTTCCAGCTGTGCGCGACGGCCATGCAGGCGCGCGGGCCGTTCTTGCCCCAGGCATGCATGTTGACGATCGGAAGATCGCCGAACTTGGTCTTGAGCTCCCCGACGGGGCCGGAAAGCTCGGCGTCGATTCCGGATTCGGCGGCGATCGCGGTCGCGATATCGAGCGGATCGTCGAGGAACGCCGATTCCGTTCCGGGCCGGTAGAGCACGACGCGCATATAGGCGCCGTCGCCGTCGACCGAGCCCCAGGTCATCAGATCCTTGCGGCCGCCGCCGACGCGATGGCGACGCACCAGATACGAAAGCTCGAGCCCCTCGAGCGCAGGCGACTCGAGCGCGAAGGCGCCATAGGCGCGCGTGATCTCGCTCCACTGCGGCCGCTCCGGCAGGCGCGTGACCGAGGAGTTTGCCGGTGTCGGACCGATCAGATCACGGCCGATGATCGAAACCATGAACAGGATCGATGCGAAGGCGAGCGCGCGCGACAGCGGCCACGGACCGAAGTCCGGCAAGCGGTCGCGCAACGCGGCGAAGCGTTCGCGGGCGACGATGAAGAAGCCGCTGAGCGCGGCGAAGTAGTTTGTAGACACGCCTTTTCCCCCTCCCTGCGAAAGGTCGGCGTTGCGGTTTCTCCTCTTCTCGCGTAGAAGCCGCTGCGTTTCGGTTTCTTCCGCGCACGCGGCGCGGTGAAATTCCGGCAGAGAGTCAACGATGGGTTACAAGGTCGCAGTCGCGGGAGCCACCGGCAATGTCGGCCGGGAGATGCTGAATGTGCTTGCCGAGCGCGGCTTTCCCGCCGACGAGGTGGTGGCGCTCGCCTCGCGCCGCTCCATGGGCAGCGAAATTTCCTATGGTGATCGAATCCTTAAGGTGAAGGCGCTGGAGAATTACGACTTCGCCAGCACCGACATTTGCCTGATGTCCGCGGGCTCGGCGGTCTCCAAGGAATGGACGCCGAAGATCGCGGCCCAAGGCTGCGTCGTGATCGATAATTCGTCGGCCTGGCGCTACGACCCCGACGTGCCGCTCATCGTGCCGGAAGTGAACGCCGCGGCGATCGACGGGTTCAAGAAGAAGAACGTCATCGCCAATCCCAACTGCTCCACGGCCCAGCTGGTGGTGGCTTTGAAGCCCTTGCACGACCGCGCGACGGTGAAGCGGGTGGTGGTCGCGACCTATCAATCGGTTTCGGGCGCGGGCAAGGAAGGGATGGACGAGCTGGAGCAGCAGACCAAGGCGCTCTATCAGCTCAAGGACGCGCAGCCGAGCAAGTTCTCGAAGCGCATCGCGTTCAACGTGATCCCCGAGATCGACGTCTTCGTCGAGGACGGCTACACGCGCGAAGAATGGAAGATGGCGGCGGAGACCAAGAAGATCCTCGATCCCAGGATCGAGCTGGTCGCCACCTGCGTGCGCGTGCCGGTGTTCATCGGCCACTCGGAGGCGGTGCACGTCGAGTTCGAAAAGCCGCTCTCGGCCGAGGAGGCGCGCGAAATTCTGCGTACGGCGCCGGGCATTCTCGTCGTCGATGAGCGCAAGCCCGGCGGCTATATCACCCCGCAGGAGGCAGCCGGCGAGGACGCGACCTATGTCTCGCGTATCCGTCCGGACAAGACCGTGAAGTACGGGCTCGCCTTCTGGTGCGTCGCGGACAATCTGCGCAAGGGCGCCGCGCTCAACGCGGTGCAGATCGCCGAAATTCTGGTGAACCGGAAGCTCCTGATGCCGAAGAAGAAGGCGGCCTGAGCGAAAGTTCTTCCGGGGAAGTTGGCACGGGGGATGCGCGGCGGTTAGGGTACGAACTTGGCCGTCCGTGGAATTCCAATGCAGGTCCGTCCCCGCCGCAGCGTCCTCTACATGCCCGGCTCGAACGCGCGCGCGCTCGAGAAGGCCAAGACGCTTCCCGCCGATGCGCTGATCCTCGATCTCGAAGACGCCGTCGCGCCCGACGCGAAAGCCGTGGCGCGCGAGCAGGTGGTCGCCGCGGTGAAGGCCAAAGGCTTCGGCCCGCGCGAGATCGTCATTCGCGTGAACGGGCTGCATACGCCCTGGGGCATGGATGACCTCAAAGCCGCGGTGGCGGCGGCGCCCGACGCGATCCTGGCGCCGAAAGTTTCCTCGGCCGAAGACCTCATCCATTTCGGCGAGCGGCTGGTGGATCTGCACGCCGCGCCCGAGTTGTCGGTCTGGGCCATGATCGAGACGCCGCTTGCGATCCTGAACGTGCGCGAGATCGCGGCCGAGGCGCGCGACGCGCTGGCCGCGCTCAAGGTGCTCATCATGGGCACCAACGATCTGGCCAAGGAAACGCGGACCAAGATCGTTCCGGGCCGCGCGCCGATGCTGCCCTATCTCATGCCGGCGATTCTCGCGGCGCGGGCCTATGGCATCGACATCGTCGACGGGGTCTATAACGACATCGCCAATGCCGAGGGCTTCGCGCGCGAATGTGCGGAAGGACGCGATCTCGGCTTCGACGGCAAGACCTTGATCCACCCGAACCAGATCGAGCCGTGCAACAAGGCATTCTCGCCCTCGTTGGAGGAGGTCGAGCAGGCCAGGAAGATCGTCGCCGTCTTCGAACTGCCGGAGAACCGCGACAAGGGCGCCATCGCGCTTGACGGACGCATGGTGGAGCGGCTGCATGCGGAGATCGCGCGCCGCACGATGATGCTTTCGGAAGCGATCGCGGCGCGGGCAACGGGTTGAAAATCATGAACAAGAGCGGGGGCGGCAATTTCTTCGAGGATTTCAAGCTCGGGCAAGTGATCCGCCACGCGACGCCGCGCACGGTGACGCAAGGCGATGTGGCGCTTTACTTGGGCCTGTTCGGCGGCCGCTTCGCGGTGCAGTCGTCGGACGCGTTCGCACAGGCGATCGGCTATCCGCATGCGCCGATCGACGATCTGCTCGTCTTTCACATCGTGTTCGGCAAGACGGTGCCGGATATCTCGCTGAACGCCATCGCGAACCTGGGCTATGCCGCCGGCCGCTTCCGCGCCGCGGTCTATCCGGGCGACACGCTCTCGGCGGTGTCCGAGGTGATCGGGCTGCGGGAGACCTCCAACAAGCAATCGGGCGTGGTCTATGTGCGCTCGACCGGCTTCAAGGCCGACGGCACCGAAGTGGTCGATTACGTGCGCTGGGTGATGGTCCGCAAGCGCGACGAGAAGGCGCCGTCGCCCGAGGCGCACGTGCCGCAATTGCCCTCGCACGTGCAGGCCAACCAGCTCGGCGACGCGGTGCCGGTGATCGACACCGCGGCCTATGACACCGGCCTTTCCGGCAGCGAACGGCGCTTCGAGAGCTACAAGGCCGGCGAGAAGATCGACCACGTGGACGGCATCACGGTCGAGGAGGCCGAGCACCAGATCGCGACCCGGCTCTACCAGAATCCGGCGCGCATCCATTTCAACCAATGGGCCGAGGGACAGGGGCGCTTCAAGCGGCGGCTGATCTATGGCGGGCACGCGATTTCGCTGGCGCGCACGCTTTCCTTCAACGGGTTCGAGAATGCGTTCCACGTCGCCGGCATCAATGCGCGGGCGGCACGTGGCGCCGCTGTTCGCCGGCGATACGGTGTTTGCCTGGAGCGAAGTGCTGGAGGCCAGCGAAATCCCCGGCCGCAACGACGTGGGTGCGCTCAGGCTGCGCACGGTCGCCACCAAGGACCGGCCCTGCGACGACTTTCCCTGGAAGGCGGGCGAGGAATACGGGCCTTCGGTGATCCTCGAGCTCGACTATTGGGTTCTGATTCCGCGCTGATCACGCGCCCACGCGCAGGTGCGCGACCAGCTCGCGCGCATAGGTCGGCAGATCCTCCAGGCTGCGCACGCAAATCGTGAGATCGCGCACCGCCCAGGCATCGGTGAGCTCGACGGCGACGATCGCCATGGCCGGAACCACGCGCCGCGCCGTGGTTTCCGGCACGATGCCGATCCCGACATTGCGTTCGACCAGCCGGCATACGGCGTCGAAGCTGCGCAACTGCACGCGCAACCGAAGCGGCCGGCCGATGCGCGCCGCCTTGTCGGCGAGGAAGCGCTGCAGGGCGCTGGCGCGGTCGAGGCCGACGAAATCGCGGTCCAGCACGTCGGCGAAGCCGATCCGCTTGCGCTTGGCCAGCGGATGATCGCGCGCGACCGCGAGCACGAAGCGGTCCTTGCGGAATGGAAAAGTTTCGAGCGCGCCGGGATCGACGGTGCCGGCGATGATGCCGAGATCGGCGACGCCTTCGGCGATCAGGCTCACGATCTCGTCGCTCAAGCGCTCTTCGAGATCGACGCTTACGTTCGGATGCGCGGTGAGGAACGAGCTCAGCGACTCGGGCAGGAATTCGGTGAGCGCGTTGGTGTTGGAGAGCATGCGGATCTGCCCGGCCATGCCGCCGGCATAGGCGCCGAGGTCCTCGCGCAGCTGCTCGGCTTGCCGCAGGATGGTGCGCGCATGCTGCAGCAGCGTGCGGCCGGCGTGGGTGAGCGACACGCCTTGGCGCCCGCGCACGAGGAGCTTGGAGCCGAGCGCGTCCTCCATGTTGCGGATGCGGGTACTGGCGGCGGCGAGCGCGAGGTTCGCACGCGCTGCGCCATGGGTTATGCTGCCGGCCTCGACCACGTCGCGGAACAGGCTGAGATCGGCGAGATCGAAGCGCATCGTGTAGCCTTCGTATTTTGCGAAGTTAGGATACGTCTAATCCTTATTGTAATCCAGTATTCGAGGGCTATTGTTTCGCCGTTCACGAAGTGTGAGGCTTGGCCCCGAGGCTGGACCGGCTGGAGGATGAGGATGGCCGACGCGAAGATGCGCAGCGAGCGGCCGTTGTCGCCGCATTTGACGATCTACCGGCTCTCGCTGACCATGGTGATGTCGGGCTTGCACCGGATCAGCGGGGCGGTGCTCTATTTCGGCATGCTGCTTCTGGTCTGGTGGCTGGTGGCGGCCTCGACCTCGCCCAGGAACTTCGACCAAATCAACGGCCTCTTCGGCACCTGGATCGGATGGCTGGTGCTGTTCGGCTTCACGTGGGCGCTGTTCCATCACTTGCTCGGCGGCATCCGGCATCTGATCTGGGACACCGGGCGCGGGCTCGGCGAGCATGAGCGCTATCTGTTCGCGCGCCTTACCATCATCGGCTCGGTCAGTCTCACGATTCTCGTGTGGCTCATCGGCCTCATGTTGCGAGGCTGAGATGCGCAGCTCGCTTCGCAATGTCCGCGGCCTCGGCTCGGCGCGCTCCGGCACCGAGCATTTCTGGCTGCTGCGGCTCACCACTGTCGCCAATATTCCGCTGGTCGCCGCCTTCGTGGTGATTCTGGTCGCGCTCTCGGGCCGGCCGCACGCGGCGGTGGTCGCCACGCTCGGTCAGCCGACGGTGGCGATCTTGACGCTTGCGATGCTCTTGTCGGTCATCGTCCACATGCGGCTCGGCATGCAGGTGATCATCGAGGACTACGTGCATTCGGAGGGCCGCAAGATCGTGCTCCTGATGGCCAATACCTTCTTCTCGATCGCGATCGGGCTGGCGTCTGCTTTCGCCGTGTTCCGCATCAGCTTCGGGCTCTAGTCATGGCCGGCAACGGAAGCGCAGCGCCTTCGATCAATGGCCGGGCCTACCCGGTCACCGACCACGTCTATGACGTGGTGGTGGTCGGCGCCGGCGGCGCGGGCTTGCGCGCCGTGGTCGGCTGCGCCGAGGCCGGGCTCAAGACCGCCTGCATCAGCAAGGTGTTCCCGACGCGCTCGCACACGGTGGCGGCGCAAGGCGGCATTTCGGCTGCGCTCAGCAACATGGGCGAGGACGATTGGCGCTGGCACATGTACGACACGGTCAAGGGCTCGGACTGGCTCGGCGATCAGGACGCGATCGAATATCTCTGCCGCCACGCGCCAGCCGCGGTCTATGAGCTCGAGCACTGGGGCGTGCCGTTCTCGCGCACCGACGAGGGCAAGATTTATCAGCGCCCGTTCGGCGGCATGACCACGCACTACGGCAAGGGCACCGCGCAGCGCACGTGCGCCGCCGCCGACCGCACCGGGCACGCCATGCTGCACACGCTCTATGGCACGGCGCTCAAGCACAAGTCCGAGTTCTTCATCGAGTATTTCGCGATCGATCTGATCATGAACGAGGATGGCCGCTGCTGCGGCGTGGTCGCGCTCAAGCTCGACGACGGCACGATCCACCGCTTCCGCTCGCACGTCACGATGATCGCCACGGGCGGTTACGGCCGCATCTATTATTCCTGCACCGGCGCGCACACGCAGACCGGCGACGGCAACGGCATGGTGCTGCGCGCGGGGCTGCCGTTGCAGGACATGGAGTTCGTCCAGTTCCATCCGACCGGCATCTACGGCGCCGGTTGCCTGATCACCGAGGGCGTGCGCGGCGAGGGCGGCTATCTGGTCAATTCCGAGGGTGAGCGCTTCATGGAGCGCTATGCGCCCTCGGCCAAGGATCTGGCGTCGCGCGACGTGGTCTCGCGCTCGATGACCATCGAAATCCGCGAGGGCCGCGGCGTCGGCAAGCTCAAGGACCACATCTATCTGCACCTCGACCATCTCGATCCGGCGGTGATCCACGAGCGGCTGCCCGGCATCGCGGAATCTTCGCGCATCTTCGCCGGCGTCGACGTGACCAAGGAGCCGATCCCGGTGCTGCCGACCGCGCACTACAACATGGGCGGCATTCCGACGAACTATCACGGCGAGGCGCTGACCAAGGCCAATGGCGACCCCGACAAGGTGGTGCCGGGGCTGATGTCGATCGGGGAAGCCGCCTGCGTCTCGGTGCACGGCGCCAATCGGCTCGGCTCCAACTCGCTCACCGATCTCGTGGTATTCGGCCGTGCTGCGGCCGAGCGTTGCGCCGAGCTGGTCACGCCGGGCGAAAAGCACATGGATCTGCCCGCCGGATCGATGGAATTCGCGCTCACGCGCCTCGATCGCTTCCGCTACGCCAACGGCGGTACGCCGACGGCGGAGCTGCGCACGCGGATGCAGAAGGTCATGCAAGCCAATTGCACGGTATTCCGCACCGACAAGGTGCTGGAAGAAGGCCACAAGCTGATCCACGACGTGTTCAACGGGGTCGGCGACGTCGGCGTCAGCGATCGCTCGCTGATCTGGAACTCGGACCTCGTGGAGACGCTCGAGTTCGACAACCTGATCGCGCAGGCGGTGGTCACCATGGATTCGGCGCTGGCGCGCACCGAAAGCCGCGGCGCGCACGCGCGCGAGGACTTTCCCGAGCGCGACGACAAGAACTGGATGAAGCATACGCTGGCGTGGACCGACTATGAGTCGCGCAAGGTCAAGATCGACTACCGGCCGGTGCACACCTACACGCTCACCAACGAGGTGCAGTACATCGAGCCGAAGAAGCGGGTCTATTGAGCCGCCGCCGACTTGGCGTCCGGCGCGGGTAAAACGATGCGCGAAGTGGCCGTTCAGATTGCGATGTCGGCAGGCGAGCCGACCGGGAAACTCGACCGTTCGCCTGCGGTGGACGCGATGCCGTTCGGACATTTTGCGCCGACGCCTATGCAACGCCTATTGATCGCGCTCGCCAGCCACACGCCGCTCGGGCGCGGACGCGCGCGCTGGCAGGTGAGCAAGGCGCTCGAAGCCATTCGACCGGGGCCGATCGACGCCGAGCGCCTCGGAGTCAAGATGCGGCTGCATCACTATGGAACGTACTATTCCGAGAAGAAGATGCTGCTTCATTTCGACTCGTATGATCCCGAGGAACGCGCACAGATCACGCGTCACCTGCGTAGCGGCTTCAGTTTTGCCGATATCGGCGCCAATGCCGGCTTCTATTCACTGCTGGTCAAGGCGTTGTGTCCCGACGCGAGGATCATCGCCTTCGAGCCGAACGCGGACTATTTCGAGCACTTGAGCTTCAACGTGCGCGCCAACCAGTTCAAGGATTTCTCGGTGCTGCGTGCGGCCGTCGGCGGGGAGGAAGGCACTACGCGTTTCTATATCGACGCCGACAGCCTGATCGGCAAGGGCCGGTTTACCGAAGTGCGCGTGGTGCCGCTCCATGGCGCGCTGCTCAATGCCGGTTTTCGCCGCCTGGATGGGATGAAGATCGACATCGAAGGCTACGAAGATCGCGTGCTGTTTCCATTTTTCGAGTCGGCGCCGCGCGAATTCTGGCCGCGCGTCATCGTCATCGAGCACAGTCAGCATGGTTTCTGGAAGCGGGACTGCATGGTCCTGTGCGCCTCGCTTGGCTACAAGGAAAAATGGCGCGGCAAAGGGAATGCCGTGCTGGAGTTGGAACCCGGCGTGCTGAATTGAACTGGCGCTCGTGAAGAACTCGATGATCGCTGACTAGGCCAAGACAACCGGTGCGAGCCTGACATGGTCGAAATGACACTGCCGAAGAATTCGAAAGTCACCGAAGGCAAGGTGTGGCCCAAGCCCGCGGGCGCCAAGCGGCTTGCCGAGTTCCGCATCTATCGCTGGAACCCGGATGACGGCGCCAATCCGCGCGTCGATACCTTTTTCGTCGACCGCGACGATTGCGGCCCGATGGTGCTCGACGCCATCATCTGGATCAAGAGCAAGATCGACTCGACGCTCACCTTCCGCCGCTCCTGCCGCGAGGGCGTGTGCGGCTCCTGCTCGATGAATATCGACGGCGTCAATACGCTCGCCTGCACGCTCGCGCTCGACGACGTGAAGCAGCCGGTGCGCATCTTCCCGCTGCCGCATCAGGAGGTGGTCAAGGACCTGGTGCCGGACATGAGCGGCTTCTACGCCCAGTACGCCTCGATCGAGCCCTGGCTCAAGACCGTCTCGCCGACGCCGGAGAAGGAGAGGCTGCAAAGCAAAGAGGAGCGCGAGAAGCTCGACGGCCTCTATGAGTGCATCCTGTGCGCCTGCTGCTCCACGTCGTGTCCGAGCTATTGGTGGAACCCGGAGCGCTTTCTCGGGCCGGCGACGCTCTTGCAATCTTATCGCTGGCTCGTCGATAGCCGCGACGAGGCCACGGGCGAGCGGCTCGACGAGCTGGAGGATCCGTTCCGGCTCTATCGCTGTCACACGATCCTGAATTGTGCCAACGCCTGCCCGAAAGGGTTGAACCCGGCCAAGGCCATCGCCGAAATCAAGAAGCTGATGGTGACGCGGCAGCTCTAGCCGCGGCGAGGTTGCGATGATCGATCATATCGGCTTCCCAGTTGCGGATTACTCGCGGGCTAAGGCGTTCTACCAGAAGGCGTTGGCGCCGCTCGGCTACCAGCTGATCATGGAAGTCGGCCCCGAGGTCACCGGAAGCGGCAGCCCGGCGGCCGGTTTCGGCATCGGCGGCAAGCCGGATTTCTGGATCGGCGGCGAGGGCGGGCTGATGAAGCGGCTGCATATCGCCATCCTCGCCAAGGATCGCGGTGCGGTCGATGCCTTCCATCGCGCGGCGCTCGCGGCCGGCGGGAAGGACAACGGCGCGCCGGGACTGCAGGCCGCACTATCATTCGAATTACTACGGCGCCTTCGTGCTCGATCCGGACGGGCACAACATCGAAGCCGTCTGCCACGGACCTGCATGAGCCTCGCCGGAACGAACGCACACGCTGCATTCGGGCAATCGGTGGCGCGGCCGCTCGCCGTGGAGTATTCCGCGCGTATCGCCGCGCGCGAACTCGAGCGCGATGGCGCGCAGCGCGCGGTAGTCGATCGGTTGAGCGAACTGGCCGACGCGCTCGCAAGCTATCGTCCCGCCAACGGCTCGACCGGACTGGATCGGCTGCTGCGGCGCACGCGCAGAAGCGCGCCGCGCGGACTTTATCTCCATGGCGACGTGGGCCGCGGCAAGACCATGCTCATGGATCTCTTTTTCGCGGCGGCGCCGGTCGCGAAGAAACGCCGCGTGCATTTTCATGAATTCATGACCGAGGTTCATGAACGGATCGCGGCGGCGCGTAGCGCCGCAAACGGCGACGCAATCGCGGGGGTCACGGGCCAGATCGCCGACGAGTGCTGGCTCCTGTGCTTCGACGAATTCAACGTCACCGACATCGCCGACGCGATGATCCTGGGCCGGCTGTTCGAGCGGCTGTTTCAGCGCGGCGTCGTCGTGGTCGCGACCGCGAACCTGCCGCCCGCGGAGCAATACCGGGACGGCCTCAACCGCGCGCTGTTCCTGCCGTTCGTCAAGTTGCTCGAGCAAAAGCTCGAGGTGATCCGGCTGGACGCGCGTACCGATTACCGGCTGCACAAGCTGAACGGGGTTGCGGTCTGGCACGTGCCGGCCGACTTGCGCGCGCGCGTGGAAATCGACGCCGTGTGGCGGCGGCTTGCAGGCGAGGGCGGCGGCGCGCCGCTGAAGCTTCCGCTCAAGGGCCGCAGCATTCATGTCCCGCATGCGGGTGGGGGCGCGGCGCGCTTCTCGTTCGCGGACCTGTGCGACGCGCCGCTGGGGGCGGCCGATTTCCTTCGCATCGCGCACGCCTTCCACACCCTGATCGTCGACGACATCCCGGTGATCGGGTCCGACGAGCGCAACCAGGCCAAACGCTTTATACTTTTGATCGATACGCTCTACGATAATGCAGTGAAGCTCGTGGCTTCGGCCGCGGCGGCGCCCGAGCGGCTCTATCTCGGCACTGACGGCTTCGAGGTCGCCGAATTCCGCCGCGTCGTATCGCGGCTCGCGGAAATGCAAAGCGCCGACTATCTGGCGTTGCCGCACGGAAGGCGCGATTCGACTGCCTCCGGAGCGGGCAGCGCGCGGAAAGCGATCGAGCCGCGCGCTTGAACCTGCGGAATAAACGGGCTAGTCAAGCGCGCGCTCACGCGCTTTAGTCGGCATCCTCCAGGCGTTTCCTTCCAAGCGTATCTCATGGCCAGATCGAAAATCGCACTCATCGGCGCCGGCCAGATCGGCGGCACGCTCGCGCTGCTCGCGGGCCTGAAGAATCTGGGCGACGCGGTGATGTTCGACATCGCCGAGGGCGTGCCGCAGGGCAAGGCGCTCGACATCGTGCAGTCCTCGCCGGTCGAGGGCTTCGACATGAAGCTCACCGGCACCCAGTCCTACGAGGCGATCGAGGGCGCAGACGTCGTAATCGTCACAGCCGGCGTCCCACGCAAGCCCGGCATGAGCCGCGACGATCTGCTTGGCATCAATCTGAAGGTCATGGAGCAGGTCGGCGCCGGCATCGCCAAGTACGCGCCGAAGGCTTTCGTCATCTGCATCACCAATCCGCTCGATGCGATGGTGTGGGCGCTGCAGAAGGCGTGCGGGCTGCCGAAACCGATGGTCGTCGGCATGGCCGGCGTGCTCGATTCCTCGCGGTTTCGCTATTTCCTGGCCGACGAGTTCGCCGTTTCGGTCGAGGACGTGACCGCCTTCGTGCTCGGCGGCCACGGCGACACCATGGTGCCGCTGGTGCGCTATTCGACGGTCGCGGGCATTCCGCTGCCTGATCTCGTGAAAATGGGCTGGACCACGCAGGACCGGCTCGATGCGATCGTGCAGCGTACGCGCGACGGTGGCGCCGAGATCGTGAACCTCTTGAAGACGGGCTCCGCGTTCTATGCGCCGGCGGCATCGGCTATCGCGATGGCCGAAAGTTATCTGCGCGACAAGAAGCGCGTGCTGCCCTGCGCCGCATGGCTGCAAGGCGAATACGGCGTGCGCGGGCTCTATGTCGGCGTGCCGGTCGTACTCGGCGCCAAGGGCGTCGAGCGCATCGTCGAGATCGAGCTCGACAAGCCCGAGCGCGTCATGTTCGAAAAGTCGGTCGCCGCGGTGCAGGGCCTGGTCGATGCCTGCATCAAGATCGCGCCCAATCTCGCAAAATGATCGAACGGCTCTAGGCCGCAAGCCGCCGTGCGAATCGCATGAACATCCACGAATACCAGGCGAAAGCTTTGCTGGCGCAATTCGGCGTGCCGGTGCCGCGCGGGATCGCGGCGCTGTCGGTCGCCGATGCGGCCAAGGCCGCACGCGAGCTGGGCGGTCCGGTATGGGTGGTGAAGGCGCAGATCCATGCCGGCGGCCGCGGCAAAGCCGGCGGCGTCAAGGTAGTGAAAGCCCTGGAAGACGTTGAGCGCGAGGCCAAACGGCTGCTCGGCTCGGTGCTGGTCACGCACCAGACCGGCCCGCAGGGCAAGCAAGTCAACCGGCTCTATATCGAGGAGGGCGCGGCGATCGAGCGCGAGTTCTATCTCTCGCTCTTGGTGGATCGCGAAACCTCGCGCGTCGCTTTCGTTGTCTCGACCGAAGGCGGCATGAACATCGAGGAAGTGGCGCAGAAGACGCCGGAAAAGATCCTCACCTTCTCGATCGATCCGGTCGCCAATATCTGCCCCTATCATGTGCGCAAGGTTTCGAAGGCGCTCGGGCTTTCCGAGATCCAGCCCAAGCAATTGAGCGCGCTGCTCACCAATCTCTATCGGGCCTTCGTCGAGAAGGACATGAGCCTGTTGGAGATCAATCCGCTCATTCTCACCAAGTCCGGCGATCTCGTCTGCCTCGATGCCAAGGTCGGGTTCGACGGCAACGCGCTGTTCCGCCACCCGGACGTATTGGCGTTGCGCGACGAGACGGAAGAAGACGCCAAGGAGGTCGAAGCCTCCAAGTCCGACCTCAATTACATCGCGCTCGACGGCACCATCGGCTGCATGGTCAACGGCGCCGGGCTCGCCATGGCCACCATGGACATCATCAAGCTCTATGGCGAAGCGCCGGCGAACTTCCTCGACGTCGGCGGCGGCGCCACCAAGGAAAAGGTCGCGGCCGCGTTCAAGATCATCACCTCCGATCCGAAGGTGAAGGGCATCCTGGTGAATATCTTCGGCGGCATCATGCGCTGCGACGTGATCGCCGAGGGCGTGATCGCGGCGGTGAAAGAAGTGGGGCTTAAGGTTCCGCTGGTGGTGCGGCTCGAAGGCACCAACGCGGACATCGGGCAAGAAGATGCTGGTCGATTCCGGGCTGAACGTCGTGCCGGCCGACGACCTCGACGACGCGGCGCAGAAGATCGTCAACGCCATCAAGGGGAAGCGTTGATGTCCGTCCTCGTCGATAAAAACACGAAGGTCATCTGCCAGGGCATCACCGGCAAGACCGGCACGTTCCATACCGATCAAGCGATCAAGTACGGGACCAAGATGGTCGGCGGAGTGGCGCCCGGCAAGGGCGGCTCGACGCACGTCGGGCTTCCGGTGTTCGACACTGTGGCCGAAGCCATGGCGAAGACCAAGGCCGACGCGAGCGTGGTCTATGTGCCGCCGGCGGGTGCGGCGGACGCCATTGCCGAGGCGATCGATGCCGAAGTGCCGCTCATCGTTTGCATCACCGAGGGCATTCCGGTGCTCGACATGGTGAAGATCAAGCGCTCGCTCGTGGGCTCCAAGTCGCGGTTGCTCGGCGCCAATTGCCCGGGCGTCATGACGGCCGGTGAATGCAAGATCGGCATCATGCCGGGCATGATCTTCAAACCGGGCAAAGTCGGGATCGTCTCGCGCTCCGGCACGCTCACCTATGAAGCCGTGTTCCAGACCACGCGCGAGGGGCTCGGTCAGACCACCGCGGTCGGCATCGGCGGCGATCCGGTCAAGGGCATCGAGTTCGTCGAGGTGCTGGAGATGTTCCTGGCCGACAAGGTGACCGAGGCGATCGTCATGATCGGCGAAATCGGCGGCTCGGCCGAGGAAGATGCCGCGCAATTCATCAAGGACGAGGCCAAGCGGGGCCGCAAGAAACCCATGGTCGGCTTCATCGCGGGCCGGACCGCGCCTCCGGGCCGGCGCATGGGTCATGCCGGTGCCATCATTTCAGGCGGTAAAGGGGATGCGGCGTCCAAGATCGCGGCCATGGAAGCGGCAGGCATTCGCGTGTCGCCTTCGCCGGCACGGTTAGGTGCGACGCTCGTCGAGGTCCTGAAAAGCCGATAATCAAGGGCTTTCCTCGAGTTCACCGGGGCGTGACGGGGAGCCGCTAGGCTCGCGGCGCGGCGGCAAAGAAATTGCAACTCCCTATATTAGGGACACGGGATCGGACCGGACGGGCCATGGCGCGCGAAGACAAGAACGAAGCCTTCCTCAAGACCTCGTTCCTCTATGGCGGCAACGCCGCCTATATCGAGGACCTCTACGCGCGCTTCGAGCAGAACCCGGCTTCGGTCGATGCCGGCTGGCGCGAATTCTTCACCGCCCTCAAGGACGACCGCGCCGACGTGATCAAGAGCGCGCGCGGCGCCTCTTGGAAGAAGCCGGGCTGGCCGGTTCTCGCGAACGGCGAGCTGGTGGCCGCGCTCGACGGCAACTGGATCGAAGTCGAAAAAACGCTCGGCGAGAAGGTGCGCGCCAAGGCGCAGGAGACGGGCGTCGAGCTCTCCGCCGCGCATGTGCAGCAGGCGACCCGCGACTCGGTGCGCGCCTTGATGCTGATCCGGGCGTTCCGCATCCGCGGACACCTGGCCGCCGATCTCGATCCGCTGAAGCTCGAGCCGCCGCAGCCGCACGAGGAGCTGGATCCCGCCTCCTACGGCTTCACCGAAGCCGACATGGACCGCAAGATTTTCCTCGACCACGTGCTCGGGCTCGAGTTCGGGACGCTGCGCGAAATCATCGCGTTGCTCAAGCGCACCTATTGTCAGACGCTCGGTGTCGAGTTCATGCACATTTCCGACCCGACGCAGAAGGGCTGGCTGCAGGAGCGCATCGAGGGTCCGGACAAGGAAATCACCTTTACGCGCGAAGGCAAGCGCGCGATCCTGAACAAACTGATCGAGGCCGAGGGCTTCGAGAAATTCTGCGATCTGCGCTTCACCGGCACCAAGCGCTTCGGTCTCGACGGCGCGGAGGCGACGATCCCGGCGCTCGAGCAGATCATCAAGCGCGGCGGTGCGCTCGGCGTCAAAGAGATCATTCTCGGCATGGCGCACCGTGGGCGCCTGAACGTGCTGGCGCAAGTCATGGCCAAGCCGCATCGTGCGATCTTTCACGAGTTCAAGGGCGGCTCGGTCACGCCCGACGAGGTCGAGGGCTCGGGCGACGTGAAGTATCACCTGGGCGCGTCGTCCGACCGCGAGTTCGACGGCAACCGGGTGCATCTCTCGCTCACCGCCAATCCGTCGCATCTGGAGGCGGTGGTGCCGGTAGTGCTCGGCAAGGTGCGCGCCAAACAGGATCAATATGGCGCGACGCGCGACGACCGCACTTCGGTGATGCCGCTGCTGATCCACGGCGACGCGGCGTTCGCCGGGCAGGGCGTGATCGCGGAGAGCTTCGGACTTTCGGGTCTGCGCGGGCATCGCACCGGCGGCTCGGTGCATTTCATCGTCAATAACCAGATCGGCTTCACCACCGATCCGCGCTATGCGCGCTCGTCACCGTATCCCTCCGACGTCGCCAAGATGATCGAGGCGCCGATCTTCCACGCCAACGGCGACGACCCCGAGGCGGTGGTGTTCGCGGCCAAGGTCGCCGCCGAGTTCCGGCAGAAGTTCCAGAAGCCGGTGGTCATCGACATGTTCTGCTACCGCCGCTTCGGCCACAACGAGGGCGACGAGCCGTCGTTCACGCAGCCCTTGATGTATCAGAAGATCCGCGCGCACCCGACTACGGTCGAGATCTACGGCAAGAAGCTGGAGGCCGAAGGCGTCGTCACCGCCGGCGAGGTGGAGAAGATGCGGGCAGACTGGCGGGCGCGGCTGGAGGCTGAATTCGAAGCCGCCCAAGGCTATCGCTCGAACAAGGCCGATTGGCTCGACGGCCGCTGGTCCGGCATGAAGAGCGCCGGCGGCCTCGACGATGCGCGCCGCGGCGTCACCGGCGTCGCGCTCGATCGGCTCAAGGAAATCGGCCGGAAGATCACCACGGTGCCCGAGGGCTTCACGGCCCACCGCACCATCGCGCGGTTCCTCGAGAACCGTCGCAAGATGCTGGACTCGGGCGAGGGTATCGATTGGTCCACCGCCGAAGCGCTCGCCTTCTGCTCGCTTCTGGTGGACGGCAATCCGGTGCGGCTCTCGGGCCAGGACACCGAGCGGGGCACGTTCTCGCAGCGCCATTCGGTGCTGGTCGATCAGGTCAACGAGGACCGCTACACGCCGTTCAACCACGTGCGCGAGGGCCAGGCGCGCTACGAAGTGATCAATTCCATGCTCTCGGAGGAGGCGGTGCTCGGCTTCGAGTACGGCTATTCGCTGGCCGAGCCGAACGCGCTGACGCTGTGGGAGGGGCAGTTTGGCGATTTCGCCAACGGCGCCCAGGTCATCATCGACCAGTTCATCTCCTCGGGCGAGCGCAAGTGGCTGCGCATGTCGGGTTTGGTGATGCTGCTGCCGCACGGCTACGAAGGGCAGGGGCCGGAACATTCGTCAGCCCGCCTCGAGCGCTTTTTGCAGATGTGCGCCGAGGACAATATGCAGGTCGCTAATTGCACGACGCCGGCCAATTATTTTCACATCCTGCGGCGGCAGCTGAAGCGCGACTTTAGGAAGCCCCTGATCCTGATGACGCCGAAGTCGCTGCTGCGCCACAAGCGCGCGACCTCGAAGCTCGCCGAGATGGGGCCGGAGACCACGTTCCACCGCGTGCTGTGGGACGATGCGCAATTGCACCCCGACGGCGGCGTGAAGCTTGCCGCCGACGGCATGATCCGTCGCGTGATCCTGTGCTCGGGCAAGGTCTATTACGATCTTTACGAGGAGCGCGAGAAACGCGGGCTCGACGACGTTTATCTGCTGCGGTTGGAACAACTGTTTCCGTTCCCGCTCAAGGCGGCGGTGCAGGAGCTTTCGCGCTTCAAGCAGGCGGAAATCGTCTGGTGCCAGGAAGAGCCGCGTAACATGGGCGCCTGGGCGTTCGTGCAGCCGTATCTGGAATGGGTGCTGGAACAGACCGGCGCGGCCAGCACACGGCCGCGCTACGTGGGCCGCGCCGCCTCGGCCTCGACCGCGACCGGGCTGATGTCGCGCCACATGATGCAGCTCACCGCGTTCCTCGACGAAGCGCTGGGTTGAGCTGGGAGCGCTAGAACATGTCCATCGAAATCCGCGTCCCTACCCTCGGCGAGTCGGTGACCGAGGCCACGATCGGCCGTTGGTTCAAGAAAGCGGGCGAGGCGGTGGCGGCGGACGAGCCGCTGGTGGAGCTCGAGACCGACAAGGTGACGGTCGAGGTGCCTTCGCCGGTCTCCGGCACGCTCGCCTCGATTGCGGCCAAGGACGGCGATACGGTCGCGGTCGGCGCGCTGTTGGGCGCGATCAACGAGGGCGCCGGAGGCGCCAAGCCTGCGGCCAAAGCGGAGGCGAAGCCTGCGCCGCCAAGCCCGTGCCCGCACCTCAGCCGACGCCTACGGCGGCTCCGGTCGCCGCGAAGAAAGCCGCGGATGCTCCCTTGATGCCTTCGGTGCGTAAATTGGCCGCCGAATCCGGCGTCGATCCCGCGGGCGTATCGGGCAGCGGCAAGGACGGCCGCGTGATGAAGGGCGACCTGCTGGCGGCGATCGCAAGCGTGGCCCCTGCGCCGGCTCCCGTCAGCGTGCGAGCGCCCACGCCCGCGAGCGATACGCCGCGCGAAGAGCGCGTGCGCATGACGCGGCTGCGGCAAACCATCGCGCGGCGTCTGAAGGAGGCGCAGAACACGGCGGCCATGCTCACCACGTTCAACGAGGTGGACATGAGCGCGGTGATGGACCTGCGCGCGCATTACAAGGAGAGCTTCGAGAAGAAGCACGGCGTGAAGCTCGGCTTCATGGGCTTCTTCGTGAAGGCCTGCGTGCATGCGCTCAAAGACGTTCCGTCGGTGAACGCGGAGATCGACGGCGCCGACATCGTCTACAAGAATTATTATCATATCGGCGTCGCGGTTGGCACCGAGCGCGGGCTGGTGGTGCCGGTGGTGCGCGATGCGGATGCGCTTACGCTCGCCGAGATCGAGAAGACGATCGCGGAATTCGGCAAGCGCGCGCGCGAAGGGCATTTGACCATCGAAGAAATGCAGGGCGGCACGTTCACGATCTCGAACGGCGGCGTCTATGGCTCATTGCTGTCGACGCCGATCCTGAACGCGCCGCAATCGGGCATTCTCGGCATGCACAAGATCGAGGAGCGGCCGGTGGTGCGGGAAGGCAAGATCGTGGCGCGGCCGATGATGTATCTCGCGCTCTCCTACGACCACCGGCTGGTGGACGGCCGCGAGGCGGTGACGTGCCTGGTGCGCATCAAGGAAAACCTCGAAGACCCGGCGCGCATGGTGTCTGGATCTCTCGAGCGATGGCCTACGACCTCATCGTCATCGGCACCGGCCCGGGCGGCTATGTCTGTGCGATCCGCGCGGCGCAGCTCGGGTTGAAAACCGCCGTGGTCGAGAAGGACGCGACGTTTGGCGGCTGCTGCCTCAACGTCGGCTGCATTCCCTCGAAAGCGCTGCTGCAGGCCTCGCATCTGTTCGAGGACGCAGGCCATACGTTCGGGGCCATGGGGATCGGTGTGCCGGCGCCCAAGCTCGACTTGAAGCAGATGATGAAATTCAAGCAGGAGGGCGTGGACGGCAACGTCAAAGGCGTCGATTTCCTCTTCAAAAAGAACAAGATAGAGGCGTTCCGCGGCATCGCGCGCATCCTCGGTCCGGGCCGTGTCGAGGTGAAGGGCGCCGACGGCAAGACGCAGACGCTCGAGGCCAAGAGCATCGTGATCGCCACCGGCTCCGACGTGGCGAAGCTTCCAGGCATCGCCATCGACGAGAAGCGGATCGTGTCCTCGACCGGCGCGCTGGAGCTTGCGGAAGTTCCGAAGAAATTGCTCGTGGTCGGCGCGGGCGTGATCGGGCTCGAACTCGGCTAGCGTGTGGCGGCGGCTCGGTGCCGAGGTCGAGGTTGTCGAGTTTCTCGATCGCATCCTGCCAGGCATGGACAACGAAGTGGCGCGCGCGTTTCAGCGCATTCTCGAGAAGCAAGGCATCAAGTTCCGTCTCGGCTCCAAGGTCACGGCCGTGGACGCCAAGGGCAAGACGCTGAAAGCCTCGGTCGAGCCCGCCAAGGGCGGGAAGAGCGAGATCACTCGAGGCCGACGTGGTGCTCGTGTCGATCGGCCGCGTGCCCTACACCGAAGGGCTCGGCTCGAAGGAGGCGGGCGTCGCGCTCGACGAGAAGCGGCGCGTGAAGGTCGACGCGCATTACCGGACGAACGTGGCCGGCATCTTTGCCATCGGTGACGTGATCGCAGGGCCGATGCTGGCGCACAAGGCGGAAGATGAAGGCATCGCGGTCGCGGAAATTCTCGCCGGCCAGGCCGGCCACGTGAACTACGACGCGATCCCGAACGTGATCTACACGTTCCCCGAGGTCGCTTCGGTCGGCAAGACCGAGGAAGAGCTGAAGGCCGCGGGCATCGCCTACAAGATCGGCAAGTTTCCGTTCACCGCCAACGGCCGCGCCAAGGTGAACAAGACCACCGACGGCTTCGTGAAGATTCTGGCCGACAGCACCACCGACCGCGTGCTCGGCGTGCACATCATCGGCGCCGATGCGGGCACGCTGATCGGCGAAGTGACGCTCGCAATCGAGTTCGGTGCTTCAGCCGAGGACATCGCCCGCACCTGCCACGCCCACCCGACGCTATCGGAAGCGGTGAAGGAAGCGGCGCTCGCGGTCGACGGGCGGCCGATCCATATGTGAGGGCGCGAGCGCCCTTTCGTTCAGATCAAATGCAGCGCGTGCAGCAGCTCCGGCCGGAACAGGCCGAGCCCCGTGATCGCGATGCCGAGCAGGCCGAGCGCACCCGCGCCCCAGGCCAATATCAGCATGCCGGTGATCACCGAGGCGGAAGCCAGCACGATCCCGATCTGCAGCGCGGCCGAGGCGATCTCGTAGTGATGGTATCTCGTCAGCGCGTCATCGCGCTTCTTTTCGGCGGCAACCGCGCGCGCGGCGAGCTCCTTTCTTCCTTCCTGCGTCTCGGGCTCGGTGTCGTAGCGGGCCGCGGTCTTCTGCCAATTCTCGATGCGCTTCAGTTTCGCCTCGCGCTGCGCCGGGTCGGCGGTGGCGACGATATCGAGCTCGACCACCTCGGCGGCGGTGCGCACCGCCGTCATGCGGATGGTCTTGGCCTGGAAGAAGGCCCAGAGATTCGAGGCCTCCACGTTGTAGCCGATGCCGGCGGTCTGCGCGGATTTGCCGAGCGTCTCGGAAAAGGCGAGGAAGAGCGCGATCACCGAGATCAGCAGCGCGATCTTCTTGTTGGAGCCTTCCAGATGCATCGCTTCGTGGGCGGCTTCTTCGGATTTGGCGGCCATGACGTTCTCCCCGGCAGTGCTGGTCGCTACGCTTTCATGAAGAAACGAGATTTCGCAAGGCTCAGCCGCGCGCTCGCGGATGCGCCGCCTTGTAGGCCTCGATCAGCCGCGTCGAATCGACCGCGGTATAGATCTGCGTGGTGGCGAGCGACGCGTGGCCGAGCAATTCCTGTATCGCGCGCAGATCACCGCCGCGCGACAGCAGGTGGGTCGCGAAGGAATGGCGCAGCGCATGCGGCGTTGCGGTCGGCAGCAAGCCCAGCGCGCCGCGAATTTCGCCCATCGCGAGCTGCACGATGCGCGGCGAGAGCGGCCGCCCTCCGGTGCCGCGGAAGATTGGCGCGTCGGGCTCGAGGTCAAACGGGCAAAGCTGCGCGTAATCCTCGATCGCCTGCAGGACCGGCGCCAGCACCGGCACCATGCGCGTCTTGTTGCCCTTGCCGAGCACGGTGAGCGCGTCGCCGGCGCCGGGCTTCGGCACGTCGCGGCGCTTCAGGCCGAGCGCTTCGGAAATGCGCAGGCCCGAGCCATAGAGCAGCGCGAGCACGGCGGCATCGCGCGTGAGCACCCATTGCTCGCGCCGTCCGCCGGATCGCAAGGCGGGATCGGAAACGGCTTTGGCGGCGCCGATAGTGAGGGGCTTGGGCAGCGAGCGCGGCACGCGCGGCGCCCGCACGGCGGAGAGTGCGGCGACCTTTCCCTTGCCTTCGCGCTCCAAGAAACGCGCGAACGAGCGCGTGGCCGCGAGCGCGCGCACGAGGGTTCTGGCCTCGATGCCGCCGCGGCGGCGGTGGGAAAGCCAAGCGCGGACATCGGCCGGCGACAGCTTGGCGAGGTCCGTGAGCTTCGGCTTGCCGCCCAGATGCTCCGTGAGGAAGGCGAGAAAGGCCGCCACATCGCGGGCATAGGCTTCGCAGGTCTTCGGCGCGAGGCGGCGCTCGATGCCGAGATTGGCGAGCCAGCGCGCACCTTCCCGCGCGACATCCGGTGCGGCCACGGCCGCGACCATTGCGGTCGCCTCTTCGAGGTTCGACCCTTTCGTTCGCCGCTTGACCATGGCCGGTCCCTTGACAGCGCCGCGCGCAATCGCTCCGCTCGCATGAACTCTGACGAGACGAGCGGAACCATGGCCGAGCGGACCGTCGACGTGCTCGTCCCCGTCGCCGTCGACTCACCCTATACATACCGCGTTCCCGAGGCGCTCGTCCTTGCGCCCGGCGACATCGTTGCCGTGCCGCTCGGTACGCGGCGGGTTCTCGGCTGCGTCTGGTCTGTGGGCGGCGCGCAGCGACGGCAAGAAGCTCAAGGCGGTGACGGGAAAGCTCGATCTCCCGCCGCTCACGGCCGAATTCATGCGGTTCATCGAGTGGCTGGCCGACTACACGCTGGCGCCGCGCGGCATGGTGCTGCGCATGGCGCTGCGCTTCGACGCGGAGGCGGGCGAGGGGCGGCCGCGCGTGGGCGTCCGGCTCGTGGGGCCGCCGCCCAAACGCATGACCGCGGCGCGCGCGCGCGTGCTTGCGGCTGCTCGCCGATGGGCTGGTGCGCACCAAGGCCGAGGCGGCGCGGGAAGCTGCCGTGTCGGCGGGCACGATCGACGGGCTCCTGGACGAAGGCACGCTCGAAGCGATCGTGCTGCCGCAGGAACCCGTTACGCTGCCGCCCGATCCCGAGCATCCGGGCGCCGTGCTCACCGAGGTGCAGGCCGCGGCCGCCTCGGTGCTGCGCGAGGCGGTGCGCGGGGCCGAGTTCTCGGTGCATCTGCTCGACGGCGTCACCGGCTCGGGCAAGACCGAGGTCTATTTCGAGGCGGTCGCCGAAGCCTTGCGCCGCGGCAAGCAGGCGCTGATCCTGCTGCCGGAGATCGCGCTCACCAACCGCTTTCTCGACCGCTTCGCCGAGCGCTTCGGCGCACGGCCGGCCGAATGGCATTCGCAGGTCGCGCCGCGCAAGCGCGCGCGCACCTGGGAGGCGGTGGCGAGCGGCGAAGTGCAGGTCGTCGCCGGGGCGCGCTCGGCGCTGTTTCTGCCGTTCAAGCAGCTCGGCCTCATCGTCATCGATGAGGAGCACGACCCGGCCTACAAGCAGGAAGACGGCGTGCACTATCACGCGCGCGACATGGCGGTGGTGCGCGCGCGGCTGAACGCGGCGCCGATCGTGCTCGCCTCGGCCACGCCTTCGCTCGAGACCGAGGTCAATGCGCGGCGCGGGCGCTACAAGCGGCTGGCGCTGCCCGAGCGCTTCGGCGGCAGCTCCATCCCGCCGCTCGAAGCCATCGATCTGCGCAAGTCGCCGCCGCCGCGCGGACGCTGGATCTCGCCTCGTCTCGAAGCGGCGGTGCGCGAGACGATCGAGCGCGGCGAGCAGGCATTGCTGTTCCTGAACCGGCGCGGCTATGCGCCGCTCACGCTCTGCCGCGCCTGCGGCCACCGCATGCGCTGCCCCAACTGCGATTCGTGGCTGGTGGAGCATCGCTTCCGGAACCGCCTCATCTGCCACCATTGCGGCTTCGCTCTGCCGCAAGCCCGAGACCTGCCCGAAATGCAGCGCGGCCGACTCCTTCGTCGCCTGCGGGCCGGGCGTGGAGCGGCTGGAAGAAGAGGTGCATGCGCTGTTTCCGAAGGCGCGCACGCTGGTGCTGTCGAGCGATCTTTCCGGCGGGGTCGAGCGGCTGCGCGCCGAGCTCGATGCGGTGACCAAGGGCGAGATCGATCTCGTGATCGGCACGCAGCTCGTGGCCAAGGGGCATCATTTTCCCTCGCTCGCGCTGGTGGGCGTGATCGACGCCGATCTCGGGCTCGCCTGGGGCGATCCGCGCGCGGCGGAGCGCACATTCCAGCTGCTGCATCAGGTGGTGGGGCGCGCCGGGCGCGCGGCGGCGGCCGGGCGCGGGCTGCTGCAGACCCATCAGCCGGAGCATCCGGTGATGGCCGCGCTGATCGCGGGCGACCGCGCCGCGTTCTACGACCGGGAGATCGCCGCGCGCGAGGAGGCGGGCCTGCCGCCGTTCGGCAGGCTCGCCAGCCTCATCGTCTCGGCCTCCGACGTGCCGAGCGCGCAGGGCTACGCGCAGCGGCTCGCGGCATCGGCGCCGCGAGGCCGAGGAAGTGCGCGTGCTCGGCCCCGCCGAAGCGCCGCTCGCGGTGGTGCGCAAGCGGCACCGGTTCCGGCTGTTGCTGAAGTCGCGGCGGGGCTTCGATCTGTCCGCCTATATTCGCGGCTGGCTCGCGTCGGCGCCGCAGCCCAAGGGCAGCGTGCGGGTCGTGGTCGACATCGATCCGCAGAGCTTCCTGTGAGACAAGTTTCCTGTGACAGTCGCGCGCGCCGGCCGCGACACTTGCGACCGCTCGCAAAGGCTTGATCTCATTGGGTTTTTGGGCTGTCGCCGGTCCATGTCTTGTTGCGCCGCAAGAAAGCCTGTGTTACGGAACCGCAGCCTGCAGGGGCGCGGGGGCCCGCGCCCTTTTTGATGAAAATCGAGGCAGAGGGGCCTCCGCCCGACCGGGTCCGGAGCGATCCCTCCCCAAGTCCGAGAGCCGAGGCGTGGCCGACGAACCCATCGTATCCGGCATGGCCGGTCGTTACGCGACCGCGCTGTTCGAGCTTGCGCTCGAAGAGAAGTCGCTCGACGCGATCGCGCGCGATCTGGCGCGTTTCGAAGCGATGGTCGAGGGCAGCGCCGATCTGAAGCGGCTGGTGACGCAACCCGATCTTCGGCGCCGAAGAGCAAACCAAGGCGCTGAAAGTAGTGCTCGAGCAGGCCAAGATCGGCGGGCCTGGCGGCCAAGTTTCTCCTCCTGGTCGCGGAGAACCGGCGGCTGTTCGCCGTGGGCCTCATCATCAAGGCGTTCCGCACGCTGCGTGTCGCGCCACAAAGGCGAGGTGCGCGCCGAGGTCACGGTGGCGGAGCCGCTCGCCGAAAAACATCTCGCTTCGCTGAAGGAAATGCTCGGCAACGCCACCAAAAGCGACGTCGCGCTCGACGTGAAGGTCGATCCGAAGATTCTCGGCGGCCTCGTCGATCAAGCTCGGCAGCCGCATGGTCGACGCCTCGCTCAAGACCAAGCTCAATTCGATCAAGCTCGCCATGAAAGAGGCCCGCTGATGGACATCCGCGCCGCGGAAATTTCCGCGATCCTGAAAGAGCAAATCAAGAATTTCGGCGAGGCCGCCGAAGTCTCCGAAGTCGGCCAGGTGCTCTCGGTCGGCGACGGCATCGCCCGCGTCTATGGCCTCGACAACGTGCAGGCCGGCGAGATGGTCGAGTTCGAGAACGGCGTGCGCGGCATGGCGCTGAACCTGGAAATCGACAATGTCGGCATCGTGATCTTCGGCGAGGACCGGGCGATCAAGGAAGGCCAGACGGTCAAGCGCACGCGCGCGATCGTGGACGTGCCGGTCGGCAAGGGCTTGCTCGGCCGCGTGGTCGACGCGCTCGGAAATCCGATCGACGGCAAGGGCCCGATCCAGGCCAAGGAGCGCCGCCGCGTCGACGTGAAGGCGCCCGGCATCATTCCGAGAAAATCGGTGCACGAGCCGATGGCGACCGGCCTCAAGGCGATCGATGCGCTGATCCCGATCGGCCGCGGCCAGCGCGAGCTGATCATCGGCGACCGGCAGACCGGCAAGACCGCGGTCGCGCTCGACGCCATCCTGAACCAGAAAGCGATCAACGCCAGCAACGACGAGAAGGTGAAGCTCTACTGCGTCTATGTCGCGATCGGGCAGAAGCGCTCGACGGTGGCGCAGTTCGTGCGCGTGCTCGAAGAGCAAGGCGCGCTCGACTACTCGATCATCGTCGCGGCGACCGCCTCGGACCCGGCGCCGATGCAGTTCCTGGCGCCGTTCTCGGGCTGCGCCATGGGCGAGTATTTCCGCGACAACGGCATGCACGCGCTGATGATCTATGACGACCTGTCCAAGCAGGCGGTCGCGTACCGGCAGATGTCGCTGCTGCTGCGCCGCCCGCCCGGACGCGAGGCGTATCCGGGCGACGTGTTCTATCTGCATTCGCGGCTGCTGGAGCGCGCGGCGAAGCTGAACGACGAGAACGGCGGCGGCTCGCTGACCGCGCTGCCGATCATCGAGACGCAAGCCAACGACGTCTCGGCCTATATCCCGACCAACGTGATCTCGATCACCGACGGGCAGATCTTCCTGGAGACCGATCTGTTCTATCAGGGCATCCGGCCGGCGGTGAACGTGGGCCTCTCGGTGTCGCGCGTCGGCTCCTCGGCGCAGACCAAGGCGATGAAGAAGGTCGCCGGGCGCATCAAGGGCGAGCTCGCGCAATACCGCGAGATGGCGGCGTTCGCCCAGTTCGGCTCCGACCTCGACGCCACGACGCAGCGGCTGCTCAATCGCGGCGCGCGGCTGACCGAGCTCTTGAAGCAGAGCCAGTTCTCGCCGCTCAAGATGGAAGAGCAGGTCGTGGTGATCTATGCCGGCGTCAACGGCTATCTCGATCCGCTGCCGGTCAATCGCGTGAAGGCGTTCGAAAGCGGGTTGCTCACCAAGATGCACTCGAGCCACGCGGGTATCCTGGACGCGATCCGCAGCTCGAAGGACCTGACGGACGACACCGCGGCCAAGCTCAAGGCCGCGGTGGAAGCCTACGCCAAGGCGTTTGCCTGAGGATCGGAGACGCGCGGAAATGGCTTCGCTCAAGGACCTGCGCAATCGCATCGCCTCGGTGAAGGCGACGCAGAAGATCACCAAGGCGATGCAGATGGTCGCCGCGGCGAAGCTTCGGCGCGCGCAGGCGGCGGCGGAAGCGGCGCGGCCCTATGCGGAGCGCATGAACCGCGTGCTCGGCAATATCGCAGCCAGCATCGACGCGTCGCCGGAATCGCCGAAATTGCTGGTCGGCAGCGGCAAGAACGACGTGCATCTGCTGGTGGTCTGCACCGCCGAGCGCGGCCTGTGCGGGGCGTTCAACTCGTCGATCGTGCGGCTCGCGCGCGAGCGGGCGCAGACGCTCGCTGCGCAAGGCAAGCAGGTGAAATTCCTCTGCGTCGGGCGCAAGGGCTTCGATCAGCTGAAGCGGCAGTACGAGAAGCAGATCATCGACACCGTGGATCTGCGTGCCGTGCGCAGCCTCGGCTACGGGAACGCGGACGCGATCGGAAAGAAGATCGTGGCGCTGTTCGACGAGGGCGCCTTCGACGTCGCCACGCTGTTTTTTTCGCGCTTCAAATCGGTGATCTCGCAGATCCCGACGGCGCAGCAGATCATTCCCGCGGTGTTTCCCGAGAAGAAGGCGGAAGCGGGCGGCGCGATCTACGAATTCGAGCCCGAAGAGGACGAAATTCTCGCCGAGCTGCTGCCGCGCAACATCTCGACGCAAATCTTCAGCTCGTTGCTCGAGAACGCCGCCTCCGAGCAGGGCGCGCGCATGAGCGCCATGGACAACGCCACCCGCAACGCGGGCGACATGATCAGGAAGCAGACGCTGAAATACAACCGCACCCGCCAGGCGATGATCACGAAGGAACTGATCGAGATCATTTCCGGCGCGGAGGCGCTATAATTCAATTCGGTACGAGGACAGAATGGCGACGCAAGCAGGCACCAACAAAGTCGGACGCATCACCCAGGTCATCGGTGCAGTCGTGGACGTGCAGTTCCCCGACCAATTGCCGGAAATCCTGAATGCGCTGGAGACCCAGAATCACGGCAACCGTCTCGTGCTCGAGGTGGCGCAGCACCTGGGCGAATCCACCGTGCGCACCATCGCCATGGATTCCTCCGAAGGCCTGGTGCGCGGCCAGGAAGTCACCGATACCGGTCAGCCGATCGAAGTTCCGGTCGGCGACGAGACGCTCGGCCGCATCATGAACGTGATCGGCGAGCCGGTGGACGAAGCCGGCCCGATCAAGACCAAGGCGCGGCGCGCCATTCACCAGCCGACGCCGTCCTATACGGACCAGTCGACCGAGGCGGAGATTCTCGTCACCGGCATCAAGGTCGTCGACCTGCTCGCGCCCTATGCCAAGGGCGGCAAGATCGGCCTGTTCGGCGGCGCCGGTGTCGGCAAGACCGTGCTTATTCAGGAACTGATCAACAACGTCGCCAAGGCGCACGGCGGCTATTCGGTGTTCGCCGGCGTCGGCGAGCGCACGCGCGAAGGCAACGACCTCTATCACGAGATGATCGAGTTGGGCGTCAACAAGAAGGGCGGCGGCGCCGGCTCGAAGTGCGCGCTGGTGTTCGGCCAGATGAACGAGCCGCCGGGCGCGCGCGCCCGCGTCGGCCTCTCCGGCCTCACCGTCGCCGAGCATTTCCGCGACCAGGGCCAGGACGTGCTGTTCTTCGTCGACAACATCTTCCGCTTCACGCAGGCGGGCTCGGAAATGTCGGCGCTCTTGGGCCGTATTCCCTCGGCGGTGGGCTACCAGCCGACCTTGTCCACCGACATGGGCGCGCTGCAGGAGCGCATCACCACCACCCACAAGGGCTCGATCACCTCGGTGCAGGCGATTTACGTGCCGGCCGACGACTTGACCGACCCGGCGCCGGCCACCTCGTTCGCGCATCTCGACGCCACCACGGTGCTGTCGCGCTCGATCGCCGAGAAAGGCATCTATCCGGCGGTGGACCCGCTCGATTCCACCTCGCGCATGCTGTCGCCGCTCGTGGTCGGCGAGGAGCACTACGCGGTCGCCCGCCAGGTGCAGCAGATTCTGCAGCGCTACAAGGCCTTGCAGGACATTATTGCGATTCTCGGCATGGACGAACTGTCCGAAGAGGACAAGATCGCGGTGGCACGCGCACGCAAGATCGAGCGGTTCCTGTCGCAGCCGTTCCACGTGGCCGAAGTATTCACCGGCAGTCCCGGCGTGTTCGTCGATCTCGCCGACACCATCAAGGGCTTCAAGGGCTTGTGCGAAGGCAAGTACGATCACCTGCCGGAGGTCGCCTTCTATATGGTGGGCACGATCGAAGGCGCGGTGGAGAAGGGCAAGAAGCTCGCGGCGGAGGCTTGAGCCGCGCCGCATGGAGATTGAGCGATGCGCAACATGAATAACAAAATCGTACTCTTGTTACTCGGCCTCGTCGTCGGGGGGATCATCGGCTATCTGACGCGTCCGGAATCGGCCGAAATTCGCATCGGCCCCATGAGTGTCCAGATTACCGGGCCCGGACCGGCGCAGAGCGGGCCGCTCACCTCGGACCAGATGCAGCACATCACGCTGATTGCGGTTCTGGGCGCCATCGTCGGCTTCGGCCTCGGCGTCGTGGCCGAACGCGGCGGCTTCCGCACGTGAGCAGCAAATAGACCATGGCCACCTTCTCCTTTGAACTCGTCTCGCCTACGCGCCTGGTCCATTCGGGCGAGGTCGAGGAAGTGATCGTGCCCGGTCTCGAGGGCGAGTTCGGCGTGTTCGCCAATCATGCACCGTTCGTCTCGTCGCTCAGGCCCGGCATCCTTACGATCAAGACCGCGGGCGGCGAGAAGCGGCTCTACGTGCGCGACGGCTTCGCCGAGGTGAATCCGAAGGGGCTCACCGTGCTGGCCGAGGTTGCGGTCCCGGTCGAGGACGTCACCGCCGCCAACATGGCCGACGAGGTCGCCGATGCGGAGCGCGCGCTGGCCGAGGCGAAGGAAGGTCCTGCGCGCGACAAGGCGGCGGAGCGGGTCGATCAGTTGAAGGTGGTCGCCGCCGAGCTCGGCGGCGTCAAGACCGCCCACTGAAGCGCGAAAATTCCTCTACCACCCGCTCGTAGACCTTGCGCTTGAACGGCACGACCAGATCGGGCAATCGCTCCATCTTCTCCCAGCGCCATTCGACGAATTCCGGCTTGTGGCCGCCGGCGGGATATTCCACGTCGATCTCGCTGTCCGCGCCGATGAAGCGCAGCGCGAACCACTTCTGCGTCTGGCCGCGATACTTGCCCTTCCAGGCCTGACCGGCGATCGCGCGCGGGATGTCGTAGCTGTACCAGTCTCTGGATTCGGCGAGCTTCTCGACCGAGCGCACGTTGGTTTCTTCGTGCAGCTCGCGCAGCGCCGCCTTGTAGGGATCTTCCTTCATATCGACGCCGCCTTGCGGCATTTGCCAGACATGGGTCGCGTCCACGTGCTCGGGCCCGCCGGTGCGGCGGCCGATGAACACGAGCCCGGCGCGGTTGATCAGCATCATGCCGACGCAGGGGCGATAGGGCAGTTTCTCGTACGGGGCCATCGGATCGCAGGTTCGAAGCCGGGCGTTCAGCCCTGCTGCTTAGGCCGCAGGTACAGCACGCTCAAGGGCACGATCTTGATGCCGCGGGCTTCCGCGGCCTTGGCCCAGCGCGCGATGCGCTCGATGGAGACCGGCGAGGCCGAGGCGATGCCGACCGCGCTGCCGCGCTCGGCGGCGATGGCCTCGAGCTTGGCGAGCGCCGCATCGATCTCGCCCCAGTTCGGGGCGGTATCGATCACCAGATCGGCCTTGAGGAAGGGGGCCTGAATCGAGCCCGCGATCTGGGCGGCGGCGCTCTTCGGCGCGGTGCCGTCGTCGAGATAGAGCAGGCCGCGCTTGGCCACGTCGCGCAGGATGGGAGATAGCGCCGCTTCGTTGGCGGTGAAGCGCGCGCCCATCAGGTTCATGACCCCGACATAGCCCTGCAGCCGCGAAAGCAACCAGTGCAATCGGTCGAGGTTCTGCTCGGTGGTCAAGGCGCTGACCAGCGTCTGCGGGCCGGGATCGTTGTCGGGATAGTCGGCGGGCTCCATGGGAAGCTGCAGCAGCAACTCATGGCCTTTAATGCGTGCGCGGCCGGCCCAGCGCGGCATGTCGGCGCCGTAGGGTGCGAACGCCAGCGTCACGCTTGCCGGCAGCTTGGAGATCGCGTTTCCGGTGGCGGCTGCGCCGATGCCGAGACCTCCGATGACGATGGCGATGCGCGGGCCGCGCGCGCGCTCGATCGTCGGGTCGACGCGGGCATATTGCTCGAGCGGCCGCTTGCCTTCGGACGACACGCGCGGGATCGCCCCGTGGCGCGAGGTCTCGACGAAGCGCGGGTCGGCGGCGGGGGCGGCGGCGCGCGGATTGACGGTGCCCACGATCTCGGGCTCCAGCTCGCTGGTGCCGATGGCGACTTCCCGCCGCTCGCCGGTGCGGCCGTCGATGACGGTGACGGTGCGGCCGGGCGGCTTGTTGTCGGCGATGCGCGCGCGCGCGTCGGGCGCAGGGGCCGCGATCGTAGCGGATGGCGTGGTGGCCTTGGCCGCATCCTCGATCGCAACCACCATGCGCGGCTCGCCGCCGAGCGGATCGTCGACCACCAGAATCCAGCCGATGCCGGCGGCCACCACTACGGCGAGCGCGACCGTGACGATCGACAGAAACGAGAGCGGCAGCGTACTCGTGCGCGCGGTGGCGCGCGGCGCGGTGCCGAGGGGCGAGTCGAGATCGTCTGCCGCCACGTTGCGATCCCCGATGAACGAATCAATCGCAATTCTAGCACGCCGGAATCCGAAGCCCCGCCCGGTGCCCGGGCGGGGCTTGGAACGGTGCGAAAGGGCGGGCCGCTCAGTTCGGCGAGGCGACCTTCGGGTTCGGCGGGAAGGCCGCGTGCTTCTCGACGCCGCGCATCAGATCGAGCGCGAGCTTGAGTTGCTTGTCGTCCTTCGGGTCGAGCGGGACATAGGCGGGGGAGCCCGCCTTTTCCTCTTCCTCGTCGCCGCTCTTCAGGTGGCCCTTCAGCTGTGCCTCGCCCTTCATCTCGACCTTGCCCTTGAGCTCATCGGGCAGATCCTGGATCAGCTCGATCTCGGGCGTGATCCCCTTGGCCTGGATCGAACGGCCGGAGGGCGTGAAGTAGCGAGCGGTGGTGAGCTTAAGCGCGCCGAAGGTGCCGATCGGAATCACGGTCTGTACCGAGCCCTTGCCGAACGAACGCGAGCCCAGCAGCGTCGCGCGTTTGTGGTCCTGCAGGGCGCCGGCCACGATCTCGGAGGCCGAGGCCGAGCCGCCGTTGATCAGTACGATCAGCGGCTTGCCATTGGTGAGGTCGCCCGGCCGCGCGTTGTGGCGCTGTGTGTCCTCGAGATTGCGGCCCCGCGTCGAGACGATCTCGCCGCGCTCGAGGAACGAGTCGGCGACCGCGATCGCCTGGTCAAGCAATCCGCCGCCGTTGTTGCGCAGGTCGACGATAAAGCCCTTGAGCTTGTCGGCGGGCACTTCCTTGGCGATCTCGGCGATGGAGGCGCGCAATTGCTCGAGCGTCCGCTCGCCCTGGAAGCTGGTGATGCGGATATAGCCGATGTCGCCGCCCTCGATGCGATGGCGCACGTTGCGGATGGAGATCACTTCGCGGACGATCTTGATCTCGATCGGCTTTTCGGCGCCCTTGCGCTGGACGCGGAGCGTGATCGCGGAATTCACCGGGCCGCGCATCTTGTCGACGGCCTGCTCGAGCGTCAGGCCCTTCACCTGCTCGTCGTTGAGGTGGGTGATGAGGTCGTTGGGCTGGATGCCGGCGCGGGCCGCGGGTGTGCCGTCCATGGGCGTGACGACCTTCACCAGGCCGTCCTCCATCGTCACCTCGATGCCGAGACCGCCGAACTCGCCGCGGGTCTGCGTCTGCATGTCGCGGAAGTTCTTGATGTCGAGGAAGGCCGAATGCGGATCGAGCGCGTTGAGCATGCCGTTGATCGCCGACTCGATCAGCTTGGCGTCGTCCGGCTTCTCGACATATTGCGCGCGCACGTGCTCGAAGATGTCGCCGAACAGGTTGAGCTGGCGATAGGTGTCCGACACGGCCGCGCGTGCGGTCTGCCCGAGCAGGAGCTTGGGCTGCACGACGAGGGCGACTGCGAACGCGCCGGCCGCCGCACCCAGAAGGAATAGCGAGGTTTTGCGCATCATCCGCGTGCCTTTTCCGTTTCGGTTGCCGCCCACCAGGGGGCGGAGTCGATCGAGTTTCCGTCCTTGCGGAACTCGACATGAAGTACCGGTTGTGAAGAGCCGAGCGTCACGGCGGTCGCCGTATTGGGCCCGTTACCCATCACCGCAACGGGCTCTCCGGTGAGCACGAATTGTCCGAGCTCTACGGCGATCCGTTCCATTCCTGCCAATAGCACATGATATCCGCCGCCGGGATTGATGATCAAGAGTTGTCCGTAGGAGCGGAAATTCCCGGCAAACACCACCCAGCCGTCGCAGGGGGCGGTGACCTGGGCGCCGGTGCGAGTCAGGATCAAAAGGCCCCGTTCCGTGCCGCCGAGGCCGTCGGGCGCACCAAATTCACGCACTCGTGTACCTGAAACGGGCAGCGGCAGGCGGCCGCGGGCCTGTGCGAACGCCAAAGCGGGTGCAATTCGGGCGGGATCGGCCAGCGCCGCGGCGGTGGTCTTTTCCGCGGTCTCACGGCGGGCGGTCTCGGCGGCGCGGGCGGCACTGGCGATCTCCTTCTCCATGCGGGCGATCAGCTCGCGCACGGTCTCGGCCTGCTTGGCGAGCGCCTGGGTCTTGGCACGCTCGGCCTCGAGCGCCTTCTCGTTCTCGCTCTGCTGGCGGCGGCGCTCTTCGCCGAAGGCGGCGGTGCGGCGGCGCTCGTCCTCGAGTGAGGCGCGGTTCCGCACCAGCGCATCGCGCTCGGCGGCGATCTCGCGGCGCAAGCGGGCGAGCTCCGACAGGTCCGCGGCGAGCGCTTCGGCTTCGGTCTTCAATTCGGGGATGACGGCGCCGAGCAGGATCGCGCTTCTGACCGAATCGAGGGCGTCCTCGGGACGCAGAATCAAAGCCGGCGGCGGCCGGCGGCCGATCTTCTGCAGCGCCGCCAGAACCTCGATGAGCACGGCGCGGCGGGATTCGAGCGAGGATTTGATCTTCGTTTCGCGCTTGTCGAGCTCGGGCAGGCGATGCTCGGCGGCCGAGAGCCTGGTTTCGACCGCGCGGATTCGCGCCGCCGCGTCGAGAAGGGCTTGCGCCAGCTTCTTGCGGTCGTCCTTGATCGCGTCGATTTCGGACTTGAGCCTGGCCTCGGCATCCTTGGTGCGGTCGAGCTCGCCGCGCAGGATCTCGAGCTGGCGCTGTCGCTCGGCCTTCTCGGCTTCGAGGCCGGCCGGTGCCTGGGCGATGCTCGCCGTAGAAAGCGTGAGCGCCGCGAGCAGAGCGGCGGCCGATGAGAACGTGTGGGCGGCGCGAATCATTCCCCCCGATGATAAGGGTGGCCGGACAGGATCGTCACGGCTCGATAGACCTGTTCGGCGAGCAGGATGCGCGCCAGCTGGTGCGGAAATGTGGCCGTGCCGAAGGCAACGACCAGCTCGGCCTTCTTGCGGACCTCGTCGCCGAGCCCGTCGGCGCCGCCGATGAAGAACACCGTCGCCGGCGCGCTTTCCGTGCGGAAGGCGGCAAGTTTGGCGGCGAACGCTTCGCTTGCCAGACTGCGGCCGCGGCCGTCGAGCGCAACCAGGCGCGCGCGCGGCGGCGCGAGCGCGAGCAGGTGTTTCGCCTCTTCGGCGATGCGGTCCTTGGCCAGTCGCTTCGAGCTCTCGGCGATTTCGCGCACTTCGACCGGGGCCAGGCCGACCGCGCGGCCGGCCGCGTTCGCGCGCTCGATATAGCGCTCGCACAGGATGCGCTCGGGGCCGTTTTTGAGCCGTCCGACCGCGGCGATGAGGAGCCGCATGGCGCGCGCTCCGCGCTCAGCCCTTGGCCGGCCGCGTACCCGCCCACATTTTTTCGAGATTGTAGAATTCACGAACCTCGGGGCGGAACACGTGCACGATCACGTCGCCGGCGTCGATCAGCACCCAGTCGCAGTGCGGCACGCCTTCGACCCGGATATTGCGCAGGCCCTGCTTCTTCAGCGTCACCACCAGATGCTCGGCGATGGCGCCGACGTGACGTTGCGAGCGGCCGGAGGCCACCACCATATGATCGGCGATCGTGGTCTTGCCGCGCAGATCGATCGCGGCCGTGTCTTCCGCCTTGTTGTCGTCGAGGTCGCGGAGGATGAGCGCGAGAGTCTGCTGCGCCTCGGAGCGAGCCTTGGAAACCGGTGCGGTCCTGCTTTTGCGGGCGGCCGCGGAACGCGGGGAGGGCGACAGAGTGCTCTTACCTCTCGGCTCGGTGGCGCCTGCGGCCCGGCGAATCTGCCGGGCTCAAGCGCTTGTTTGAAGATATCGGGTCCATGCGCAAGGTTTCAACCCTTGCGTTTCGACTTTGCACGGATTGCCGTCGAGGAAAGCGGCGATTTCATGCCGTGCAGGAATACCCAGGCCGGCGGCCTCGAGCGCGCGAGCCCGGGCGCCCTGGGCTCGCCGCGCCGCCAGCGGGCGAGCGAGAGCGCGGCCGGCGAGGCCAGCGCGGTCAGACTCAAGCCCGCGCGGTCCATGACGGCGATCGGCACCAGGAACGCAAGTTCGCGCCAGCGCTTCCAGCGATGGAACTGAGCCAGGTTGTCGGCGCCCATGAGGAAGACGAATCGCACATTGGGATAGCGTGCACGCAGCTTGGCGACAGTATCGTGACTGAACACGGCGCCGAGCGACGCTTCGATCGCGGTGACGTCGATGCGCGGGTCGGCGGCGATCGCGCGGGCGCGCTGCAGACGGTCGGCAAGCGACGGGAGCCTCTTGTTGTCCTTCAGCGGATTGCCGGGAGTCACGAGCCACCAGACGCGATCGAGACGCAGGCGTTTCAGCGCAAGCAAGCTCGCGGCGCGGTGCGCCGCATGCGCCGGGTTGAAGCTGCCGCCGAGCAGGCCGATGCGCATGCCGGGGGCGAGGATGGGCATTCGGGGCGAGAATTCCCGGCGCTTCACGGCCGCGTCTGGCCCGAGCCGTGCACGCGATACTTGAACGAAGTGAGCTGCTCGGCGCCCACGGGGCCGCGCGCGTGCAGGCGGCCGGTGGCGATGCCGATCTCGCCGCCGAAGCCGAACTCGCCGCCGTCGGCGAACTGGGTCGAGGCGTTGTGCAGCACGATCGCCGAATCGACCTCGCGCAGGAAGGTCTCGGCGGCTTTCTGGTCGTCGGTGACGATCGACTCCGTGTGGCTCGAGCCGTAGCGGCCGATATGGTCGATCGCGGCCTTGAGGCCGTCGACGACCTTCACCGAGAGAATGGCGTCGAGATATTCGGTGGACCAGTCCTGCTCGGTGGCGGGCACCACGCGCTTGTCGGCGGCGCGGGTAGCCTCGTCGCCGCGGATCTCGCAGCCGGCTTCGATCAGCATCTGCACGAGCGGCTGCAGATGCGTCGCTGCGAGCGCGCGATCGACGAGCAGCGTTTCGGCCGCGCCGCAGACGCCGGTGCGGCGCATCTTGGCGTTCAAGACGATCTTCTTCGCCATCTCGAGATCGGCGGGCGCGTGGACATAGACGTGGCAGATGCCCTCAAGATGCGCGAAGACGGGAATGCGCGCCTCGGCCTCGACGCGGCCGACGAGCTCCTTGCCGCCGCGCGGCACCACGACATCGACGTTGCCGTTCGAGGCCCGCGAGCAGATGCCCGACCGCGGCGCGGTCGCGCGTGGGCACGAGCTGGATCGCGTCGGCGGGCAGGCCTTCGGCGGCGAGGCCGTCGGTCAGCGCCTTATGGATTGCGCGCGACGAGCGGAAGCTCTCGGAGCCGCCGCGCAGGATCACGGCATTGCCGGCCTTGATGCAGAGCACGCCGGCATCGGCGGTCACGTTCGGGCGGCTTTCATAGACCACCGCGACGACGCCCAGAGGCGTGCGCACGCGCTCGAATTTCAAGCCATTGGGCCGCGTCCAGCTCGCGATCACCTCGCCGACCGGATCGGGAAGGCTGGCCACCGCATCGACGCCGTCGGCCATGGACGGCCACGCGCTTGGCGTCGAGCGAGAGCCGGTCGAGGAAGGCAGGCGTGGCGTTCTGCTCGCGGGCGGCGGCGATGTCTTCGGCGTTGGCCTGCAGGATCGCCGAGGATTGCGCGCGGATCGCCTTGGCGGCGGCGCGCAGCGCCTTTTCCTTGCGCGTGGAATCCGCAAGCGCCAGCACGCGCGCGGCGGCGCGGGCGCGCGTGCCCATGTCGCGCATGAGCGCGGCGATGTCGCCGGTCTCGGTCTTGTCGGCGCGCGCGTTCATCAGCGCCTCACTCGCTGCCCAGCGCGAGGTCGTCGCGGTGGACCATTTCGGAGCGGCCACGATAGCCGAGAATCGCCTCGATTCGCTCGCTGTTCTGGCCGATCAGGCGCACGGCGTCGTCCCGGTCATAGGCCACTAGCCCGCGGCCGACTTCGGCGCCGTCGGGCCCGCGGATGACGACCGCGTCGCCGCGGGCGAAGGCGCCTTCGATCCGCACCACGCCGACAGGAAGCAGGCTCTTGCCGCGGCTGAGCGCGGCGACGGCGCCGGCATCCACGTGGATGATGCCCTTGGGCTCCAAGCTGCCGACGATCCATTTCTTGCGCGCGGTGACGGGATTCGCCGGCGTCAGGAACCAGGTGCAGCGGCCGCCCGCGCCGATCGCGCGCAGCGGATGCTCGCCGTGGCCCGGCGCGATCACCATGTGGGTGCCGGCGGTGGTCGCGATCTTGGCGGCCTCGATCTTGGTGCGCATGCCGCCGCGCGAAAGGTCGGAGCCGGCGGCGCCGGCCATTGCCTCGATCTCGGCGCGTGATGCGCGGCACCACGGGAACGAGCTTCGCGTTCGTGTTCTCGCCGCGGCGGCGCGTCGAACAGGCCGTCGACGTCGGACAGGAGCACGAGAAGATCGGCGCCCATCATGGTGGCGACGCGGGCGGCGAGGCGGTCGTTGTCGCCGTAGCGGATTTCGCTGGTCGCCACCGTGTCGTTCTCGTTGATGACGGGAACGGCTTTCAATTCGAGCAGCTTGCCGATGGTGTTGCGGGCATTGAGATAGTTCCGCCGTTCCTCGGTGTCGCCGAGTGTGAGCAAGATCTGCCCGGCAGCGAGATTTTGCTTCGCCAGCATCTCGGCCCAGATGCGCGCAAGCGCGATCTGGCCGACGGCGGCCGCGGCCTGGCTCTCTTCGAGCTTGAGTGCGCCCTTGGGCAGCTTCACCACGCTGCGGCCGAGCGCGATGGCGCCCGAGGAGACGACGAGCACATCGGCGCCTCGTTTCGCGAGCCCGCCGATATCCTCGACGAGTGCTGCCAGCCATGCCTCGCGCAACGCGCCGCGCTCGCCGTCCACCAGCAGCGACGAGCCGACCTTCACGACGATGCGGCGGAAGTTTTCCAGCTTCGGAGTCATGGCTGCCATGGCCGCGCCTCCTTCGGGGTTTCCTTGCGCCGGCGCTTCTCGACCAGAGCGAGGAGCGCGCGCAGCGCCTCCTTGACGCCTTCGCCGCTGTGGGCCGAAAGCACGAGCGGCTCGCGCTTGATGGCGCGCTTGAGCTTTGCTTTCTTCTCGGCAAGCGTTTTCTTGGTCAGCGCGTCGGATTTGGAGAGCGCGACCAGTTCGGGCTTTTTCGCGAGGCCTTCGCCATAGGCGGCAAGCTCCGCGCGCACCGTTTTCCACGCGCCGACCACGTCCTCCTCGGTCGCGTCGATCAGATGCAGGAGCGCGCCGCAGCGCTCGACGTGGCCGAGGAAGCGGTCGCCGAGCCCCGCGCCTTCATGCGCGCCCTCGATCAGGCCGGGAATATCGGCGAGCACGAACTCGCGGGCGTCGACGCGCACGACGCCGAGCTGGGGATGCAGCGTGGTGAAGGGGTAGCCGGCGATCTTGGGCTTGGCCGCGGAAACCGTCGCCAGAAAAGTGGATTTCCCCGCGTTCGGCAGGCCGACAATGCCGGCGTCGGCGATCAGCTTCAGGCGAAGCCGGATCCTGCGCTCGACGCCCGGCTGCCCGGGATTGGCCCGGCGCGGCGAGCGGTTGGTCGAAGACTTGAAGTGCTCGTTGCCGAAGCCGCCGTTGCCGCCCTCGAACAGCACCACGCGCTCGCCGATCTCGGTGAGATCCGCAAGCAGCGTCTCGCCGTCCTCGTCGAATACCTGGGTTCCCGCCGGAACCTTCAGCACGGCGTCTTTTCCGTTGGCGCCGGTGCGGTTGCGGCCCGCGCCGTTTACGCCTTTGGCCGCCTTGAAATGCTGCTGGTAGCGATAGTCGATCAGGGTATTGAGGCCGCCCACGCATTCGAGCACGACGTCGCCGCCGCGGCCGCCGTCGCCGCCGTCGGGCCCGCCATATTCGATGAACTTCTCGCGCCGGAACGACACGCAGCCATTGCCGCCGTCGCCGGAGCGCACATAAACCTTGGCTTCGTCGAGGAATTTCATCGCGCCACTCCGTAGCGGCTCACGGCGGCGCGGGCAATCGCGCGCTTGCGGCAGGCCTGTGCCATGCCTACCGTCACGGCCGTTTCAAGCCTCTCCGGTAGCTTCCAATCATGATTCCGCAGTCCCGGACGGCCAGGACCGCCGTGCTCGCCGGCATCGGCTTGATGCTGGCCGGCATGTTCCTGTTCTCGATCAACGACGTCATGGGCAAGTGGCTGGTCGCCACTTATTCGGTCGGCCAGCTGCTGCTGATCCGCAGCGTCGCGGCGCTCCTGCTGCTCGCCCCGTTCGTCTGGCGCGAGGGGATCGGCGCCTACACGAACATGGAGCGGCCCGGCCTGCAGGCGCTGCGCGCGCTGCTCTCGACCGCCGAGGTCGCCTTCTTTTACTGGGCGGTCGCGTACCTTCCGCTCGCCGACGTGGTGACCTTCTATCTCGCCGGGCCGATCTACGTGACGGCGTTGTCCGTGATCCTGCTCGGCGAGCATGTCGGTTGGCGGCGTTGGACCGCGGTGATCGTCGGATTCATCGGCGTGCTGATCGCGCTTCGCCCGTCGGCGGCGAGTTTCACCTGGCCCGCGCTGATCGCGCTTGCGGGCAGCGTGTTCTTCGCCTTCCTCATGATCATCACGCGCATGGTGCGCGGCACGTCCGATGCCGTGCTGGTGGGCACGCAGACCGTGGGCGCGCTCGTCGTTCGGCGTGTTTGCGGCGCCGTTCGGTTGGGTGGCGCCGAGCTTGCGCGATTTTCTGCTGCTGTCGCTCCTCGGCATCATCGCCCTCATCGCGCATGCCTGCACCAATCGCTCGCTCAAGCTCGCGCCGGCGTCGATCGTGGTGCCGTACCAGTACACGCTCATCATCTGGGCGGTCGTATTCGGATATGCCGTATTCGGCGACGTGCCGGAGGCGCTCCTGCTCGTGGGCGCGGCCATCATCGTGGCGGCGGGCATTTTCATCTTCCTGCGCGAGCAAGCCACGGCGCCGCCGGACCGGCCGCCGGTGCCGCCCGAGCCGCACGCGTGAGCTTGCGCCGCGCTTGAAGAGTTCATCTTGCTTTCCTTCCCGCCCGGGTGCGCTTTGGAAGCGACGTGGTGCCCCAAGCGCGCAGCGATTCCCAGGTACGCTTGTCGAGCCGGAAGCGGTCCGAAGGCACCGACGCGCCGAGCGCACGCACGCGGAACAGACCCGCGCCGCTCCACTGGAAGCCGCACTTCTCCAGCACCCGCCGCGAGGCGAAGTTAGTGACGCGGCAGCTGCCGAGCAGCTGCGAGAGTCCGCCCTCGGTGAACGCGTGGTCGATCACCGCGCGCGCGGCTTCCGTGCCGATGCCCCGGCTCCAATAGGGCTCACCGATCCAGTAGCCGAACTCCGGCGTGGACTCCTCGCGCGGCGCGTAACCGCACGCGCCGACGAAGGCGTCGGTCTCTTTCAGATAGATTCCGAACGTCGCGCCGCCTTCGGCCACGACGATGGTCGTGAGCCAGGCTTGTGCGTCCTTGACGCTATAGGGATGCGGGATCGTCGAGGTCATCTCGGCGATCTTGCGGTTGTTGGCGAGCGCGGCGATCTGGTCCATGTCCTCGAGACGCGGTGCGCGCAGCACGAGCCGCTTGGTCTCGAGGACGGGAATACTCGGCTCCGCGGACGGAGACCCACTGAAAATTTCGAGCGCGGTCATGACGGGTCCTCCAAAAACACGAGGGGAGACGCAACTCGTCTCCCCTGGATTTCGGACCCGCTTTTCGAGGTCCACCGGTTTGACGAGATGCCGGTGGGATCCTCGCTGATCTCCACCGCTATTTGGCCGTAGCCTCCGGCATCGGGACTACGGACACGACGACGCGGGCGGCTTTATTGGTGAACGCGACTCGCCCGGCCGTAAGCGCAAAAAGGGTATGGTCTTTGCCCAAGCCCACGTTCGCGCCCGGATGACATTTGGTGCCGCGCTGGCGCACGAGGATGTTGCCGGCGAGCACGTCCTCGCCGCCAAAACGCTTCACGCCCAGCCGGCGACCCTTGGAGTCGCGGCCGTTGCGCGAAGAACCGCCTGCCTTCTTGTGCGCCATAACTAGGCTCCGAATTCGTGGTCTTTATACACGGATTTTGTGACGGGTAAACGAATTCACTTCTTCTTTTTTTCCTTGGCCGCGGACTTGGCGGACTTTAGTGGCCGCCTTCTTGGATTTCTTGGACTTGGCCTTGGATTCCGCCTTCTCCTCGGCCGTCTTGGCGGGCTTCGGCTCGGCCTTGGGTCGGGCGGTCTTGGAGGGCTTGGCGCCGCCGGTAAGGATCTCAGTGAACCGCACCACGGTGAATTCCTGCCGGTGGCCGCGTGAGCGGCGCGAATTCTTGCGCCGGCGCTTCTTGAAGGCGATCACCTTGTCGCCGCGCGAATGCTCCACGACCTCGGCGGCGACCGATGCGCCGGCTACCATAGGGGCGCCGATCTCCATCTTCTCGCCGCCCAGGATCAGCACCGGAAAGGTGACGATCTCGCCGGGCTCGGCCGCGAGCCGCTGGACCGTGAGCGTCTGGTCGGCGGCGACCCGATATTGCTTACCGCCCGTCTTGATCACCGCGAACATGGTTTTGTTCCGAAACTGGCGCGGGCGCAGCGCCCGGCAACAAACGCGCGGGCTCTGGCCCGCGCTTTCAGCGATGCTTATGGCGGGGGTCTCCCACCCTGTCAAGAAAAGGCCGCCGGAATGGGCTATGCAGGGCGTGCAACGGCGCCATGGAGGAATGCCATGCCCCTGAAACGAGGCTCGTCGCAGGCGACGATCAGCAAGAATATCGCCCAGCTCATCGAGGAGGGCTATCCGCGTAGCCAGGCCGTGGCGATCGCGTACCGCACGGCCGGCAAATCGCGGCCCAAATCCCGCTCCAAGCCGCGCCGCAAGCCCGCCCGCGCGAAGAAGTCGCGGCGGGCTTGAGTTCGAGCAAGCGCACGGAACGTGCGAAACTGAGCAATCACGCTCGCGGTGCGTGGGCGGCATGGGTATGAACGCGCATGAGTGAAGTGAAAACCAAGCCGGAAGCGGGCAGGGCGGCCAAGCCGTTCGAGGTCGCCCCGATCGACTGCGACGTGCACATCGCCGTGCCGTCGATGCAGGCGTTGGTGCCCTATCTCGACGATTACTGGCGGGAGTCGGTGCGCACGCGCGGGCTCGACCGCCACCAGATGAGCATCACCGGCCATGCGGTCAACGCGCCGATCTTCGCGCGACCCGATTGGCGGCCGAAATCCGGCGCGCCCGGCACCGATCTCGAAGCGCTGCGCACGCAGCTGCTCGATCCGTTCGGCACCAAATATGCGATCTGCAACTGCGTCTATGGCGCGCAGGTGCTGCACAACGAAGACATGGCCGCCGCGCTTTGCGGGGCGGTGAACGAATGGATCGCGCGCGAGTGGCTCGACCGCGAGCCGCGGCTGCGCGCCTCTATCGTCGTTCCGGTGCAGAACCCGCAGCTCGCCGTCGAGGAGATCGAGCGGCGCGCCGGCGACAAGCGCTTCGTGCAGGTGCTGCTGCCGGTGATGGGCGAGATGACGCTCGGCCGGCGCAACTATTGGCCGATCTATGAAGCGGCGGAGCGCCACGGGCTCGCGGTCGGCATCCACGCGGGCTCGAGCTATCGTTTTGCGCCGAGCTCGATCGGCTGGTCGTCGTATCAATTCGAAGATTACGTGCTGCAGTCGGGCGCGTTCGAGAACCAATTGCTCAGCCTGATCGCCGAGGGCGTGTTCGCCAAATATCCCGCGCTCAAGGTCGTGTTCATGGAGGCGGGCTTCATGTGGCTGCCGCCCTTCCTGTGGCGCGCCAACAAGACCTGGCGCGGCACGCGCGCCGAGACGCCCTGGCTGAAACGGCCGCCGGCGGAGATTTTCCACGAGCACGTGCGCGTGACGATCCAGCCGGTCGACGAGCCGCCGCATCCGGGCCAGCTCGAGCGGGTGCTGGAACATATCGGCTCCGAGCGGGTGCTGCTGTTCTCCTCGGACTATCCGCACTGGCATTTCGAGGGCCTGAACGCCTTGCCGGAGGCCATCTCGGGGGCTCTGGCGAAGAAAGTCCTTCTCGAAAATCCGCTGGAGACCTACTCTCGCCTCAAGTAGGCCGTTTGCGCCAAGGAGCGCCGGTAATGAACGTCACGGTTCGGGAGCGAAAGCCGGAAGCGACACCGCGCGCCGAAGTGCGCCATGCGGTGGTCGATTGCGACATTCATCCGGCGGTGAATACGCCGCGCGAGCTGTTTCCGTTCATGGCCAAGCGCTGGCAGGAACACCTGCTCACCTACGGCAATCACATCCGCCAGGGACTTTCCAACGCGCTCGCGCATCCGCGCATGCAGCCCGAGGTGGCGCGCGCCGATGCCTGGCCGCCCGACGGCAGCATCCCGGGGTCGGACCCCGCGTTCATGCGCGAGCAACATCTGGACGGCAACGGCGTCGAGTACGGCGTTCTCATTCCGCTCGGCCGCAGCGGCGCCTCGCAGCGCAATCTCGATTACGGCGCGGCGCTCTGCTCGGCGGTGAACGACTGGCAGCTCGCCAAGTACTGCGACTTCGACAAGCGGTTCCGCGCTTCGATCACGGTGACGCAGGAGGATCCGGCGACGGCGGTGGCCGAGATCGACAAGCGCGCCGGCGACAAGCGTTTCGTGCAGGTGCTGCTGCCGCCGCGCACGGTCGAGCCCTTGGGCCGGCGGCGCTATCGGCCGATCTTCGAGGCGGCGGTGCGCAACAAGCTGCCGATCGGGCTGCATCTGGGCGGCGTCGGCGGGCATCCATCCACCGGCAGCGGCTACACGAGCTACTATATCGAAGAGCACACTTCGCAGGTGCAGACCATGCAGGCGCTCGTTGTCTCGCTCGTGGTCGAGGGCGTGTTCGAAGAATTCCCGGACCTGCAAATCTTGCTGATCGAAGGCGGGTTCTCCTGGGCGCCGTCGCTCTCATGGCGGCTCGACAAGCACTGGAAGAGATTCAAGAGCGAGGTGCCGCACCTGAAGCGGGCGCCGTCGGAGCAGGTGCGCGAGCATTTCCGCTTCACCACCCAGCCGATCGAGGAGCCGGACAATCCGCGCCACCTGCGCGACATCATCGATTGGGTCGGCGTCGAGCGCCTGATGTTCTCGACCGACTACCCGCACTGGGATTTCGACGACCCGCGCCAGGCGCTCAATAACGCGGGCTTGAGCGAAGCCGAGAAGAAGAAGATCTTCAGCGGCAACGCCAAGGCGTTCTACGGATTGCCATAGACATGAGCCGGCACGTGGTGGCGGCCGTCGGCGAGATCGCCGAGGGCGAACGCAAGCTTGTCAATGTCGAAGGCCGCGAGATCGGCGTCTTCAACGTCAAGGGCGAGTTTTACGCGCTGCTGAACCGCTGCCCGCATGCGGGCGCGTCGCTCTGCCGCGGCACAGTCATCGGTCTCGCCGAGTCCGATCTGCCCGGCGAATATCGTCTCTCGCGGCCCGGCGAGTTCCTGCGCTGCCCGTGGCACGGCTGGGAGTTCGATATCCGCACCGGGCAATCCTGGTTCGATCCGGCGCGCGTGCGCACGCGCGCCTACAAGGCGACGATCGAGCCGGGCGCGGAGCTGATGAAGGGGCCGTACGTGGCCGAGACGTTCGCGGTGAAGGTGGAAGAGAACTACGTCGTCATCGAAGTGTGAGGGCGCGGCGTCGCGTGGCTCTAGGCGGGTTGTGCCGCTGTAGCCGCTTGGCTATGGTCCGCGCCGCTTGCGGAGAGGTGCCAGAGCGGTCGATCGGGGCGGTCTCGAAAACCGTTGTGCGCGCAAGCGTACCGTGGGTTCGAATCCCACCCTCTCCGCCACGATTTTTTACCGGGTCTGACCGATCGAGACCGGATGAAAGCCCCGATGGCGAGCAGAGCGAGTAACGGCGGCGCTGCGCCGTCGAATTCGACGGAAGCGCTGCTTGCGGTTCGCGATCTCAGCGTTTCGTTCCGCGACGATACCGGCTGGGTGGAAACGCTGAAGGACGTGTCGCTCACGGTGCGGCCGGGCGAAACGCTCGGCATCGTGGGCGAGAGCGGCTGCGGCAAGTCGCTGACCGCGCTTTCCATCCTCAATCTCCTGCCGCGGCGGAACTGCCTGCGCACCGGCGAAATCCTGTTCGAGGGCAGCGATATCGCCAAGTACAGCGATGCGCAGATGCGGCGCGTGCGCGGGCGCATGATCAGCATGATCTTCCAGGAGCCGATGAGCGCGCTGGATCCGGTGTTCACGGTCGGCGACCAGATCAGCGAGACGGCGCGCACGCATTTCAGCGTCACGCGCCGCGAGGCGTTCGAGCGCTCGGTCGAGGCGCTCTCGGCGGTCGGGATCGCTTCGCCGCGCAATTGCGCCGCCATGTATCCGATGAGCCTTTCGGGCGGCATGCGGCAGCGGGTGATGATCGCGATGGCGCTGGTGTGCGAGCCGCGCCTCCTCATTGCCGACGAGCCGACCACTGCGCTCGATGTGACGATCCAGGCGCAGATCATGGACTTGCTCCTGGAGCTCGGGCAGCGCACCGGCACGGCGATTCTTTTCATTACGCACAATCTCGGGCTGGTGGCGGAAAGCTGCGAGCGCATGGTGACGATGTATGCGGGCCAAGTGGTCGAGGACGGGCCGGTAAACGAAATCCTGTCGCGCCCGTTTCATCCCTATACCGCGGGGCTGCTCGCCTCGCTGCCGCTGCAGAGCCAGCGCAAGTCGAAGCTGGTGTCGATTCCCGGTCGCGTTCCTTCGCCGAACGAAATGCCCGCCGGCTGCCGCTTCAATCCGCGCTGCACTTACGTCGAGACCCCGTGCCACGAGCCGCAAGCGCTGCGCGCGCGCGGGGAGCGTCACGTGCGCTGCCGCCGCAGCGAGTCCCTCGTGCTGCCGGGAGCGCAGGCATGAGCAGAACGGCGAACGGCGAGGAAATCCTGGTCGTCGAGGATCTGGAGATCACCTTCCGCGGTCGGCGCCGCCGTCAGCGCGTGCAGGCGGTGGACAAGGTCTCCTTCCGGGTGCGCCAGGGCGAGACGTTCGGCGTGATCGGCGAATCCGGATCGGGCAAGTCGACGCTCGGCCGCTGCGTCGCCTGCCTGATCCGGCCGAGCGGCGGGCGGGTGCTGCATGCCGGAGAAGACCCGTTCGCGCTGAACACGGGCGAGCTGCGCCGCCACCGGCGCGGTTTCCAGATGATCTTCCAGGATCCGAACGCCGCGCTCGATCCGCGCATGACGATCCTGGAGAGCGTGCGCGAGCCGCTCGACGTCGCCGGAATTGGTACGTCAGATGAGCGCAGGCGCAAGGCGCTCGCCATGCTCGACCGCGTGGCGCTCGGGACCCAATTGGCCAATCGCTATCCGCACGAGATCTCGGGCGGACAGAAGCAGCGCGCCTGCATCGCGCGCGCGCTGGTGCTGGAGCCGAGCCTGCTTGGTCTGCGACGAAGTGGTGGCGGCGCTCGACGTCTCGATCCAGGCCGACATGCTCAACCTGTTCGCCGACCTGCAGCGCGAATTCTCGCTCACCTATCTCTTCATCAGCCACGATCTGCGCGTCGTGGCGCACATCAGCGACCGCATCGCGGTGATGTATTGCGGCAAGCTCATGGAGCTCGGTCCGGCCGACGCGCTGATGAAGTCGCCGCTGCACCCCTACAGCCAGGCGTTGCTTTCGGCCGAGCCCGAGCCGGTGCCCGTCCACCTGCGCAACAAGCAGCGCATCATCCTGAAGGGCGAAATTCCGAGCCCGCTCTCGCCGCCGAGCGGCTGCCGCTTTCACACCCGCTGCCCACGCGCGGCGCCCGAATGTGCCCAACGCGAGCCGGAATGGCGGGAGCTTGCCCCCGGCCGCTTTGTCGCCTGCCATTTCGCTGAGCAACCGCCGCCGGTACGCTGAAGGTTATCTATTGAAGGACGGCGCCCACTTGGGCTTAGAATGAGTTCGGGCTTTCGCCAAGAAATCGCAATCAGCGCCAGCCGGAGTGAAATCCGGTGGTCGTCAGGGAGAATCCAATGAGCATTCGAAACAAGCATCGCGCGGGCCTGGACCGGCGCGACGTATTGAAGGGCGCGGCCGCGGCCGGCGGCGCGCTGCTCCTGCCGCGCGATCTCTACGCGCAAGGAGCGCCGCGCAAGGGCGGCACGCTGCGGCTGGCGATGCCCTACAATCCCAGCGCCGTCGATCCGATGACGGGCCGCAACCTGCCCGACTTCAACGTGCTCTACGCGGTGTTCGACGCGCTCATCGATTTCGTGCCGAGCACGCTCGAGCTCAAGCCGGGCCTCGCCAAATCCTGGAAATTCACCGACCCGAAGACGCTGGTGCTCGACCTGGTGGAGGGCGTGAGCTTCCACGACGGCACGCCGTTCACCGCCGAGGCGGTGAAGTTCAACCTCGAGCGCTACAAGAACGATCCGCGCTCGAACGTGAAGGCCGACGTCGCCACGGTCGAAAGCGTCGCGGTGACCGGCAAGAGCCAGGTGACGATCAAGCTCAACCGGCCGAATTCAGGCTTGCCGAACATCCTGACCAATCGCGTCGGGCTGGTCGTGTCGCCGAAGTCGATCCAGGACGCGCCCGGCGGCAACGTCGACCGCAATCCGGTCGGCACCGGCCCGTTCAAGTTCGTGAGCTGGCAGGACAACGACAGCTTCGTGCTGGTCAGGAACGACAAGTACTGGAAGCCCGGCCTGCCCTATCTCGACGGCATCAGCATCAAGATCATCAACGAGCTCAATACCGTGGTGCGCGCGGTGGTCGCGGGCGAGGCCGATCTCGGCATCAATCTGCAGGCGCCGCAGAAGGCGGTGGCCGACCGCTCGCCGAACGTCATCGCCAACGCGCCCCCGTCGCTGGTGCCCTATGGCGCGTTCCTCAATTACTCGCGCCCGCCGCTCGACGACGTGCGCGTCCGGCAGGCGCTCAACTACGCGATCAATCGCGAGGAGATCAACAAGATCGCCGCGGTCGGTCTCGGCCAGGTGTCGAGCGCGATCCTGCCGAAGGAGCACTGGGCCTGCGATCCCGCCACGCAGAATTTCTATTCGTACGATCCCGAGAAGGCGAAGAAGCTCCTGGCGGAGGCGGGCCACCCGAACGGGCTCGAGATCGAGACCATCGGCTGGGCCGACCAGCTCGCCATGCAGCGGCAGGAAGTCATCATCTCGCAGCTGGCCAGAGTGGGCATCCGCATCAAGCTCACGCCGCTGGCGCCGCAGCAGGCCGTGCAGGCGTTCATGATCGAGAAGAAGGGCGCGATGTTCATCAGCCCGTCCTCGCCGTTTCCGGATCCCAGTCAGTTCTACGAGGCGCTGTTCGGCAAGACCGCGCTGCGCAACGCCGGCGGCGTGGAGCTGCCGGGCTTCCGCGAGCTCCTCGACGCGACCATGGAGGCGCAGGACCAGGCGACGCGCAAGGCGGCGTTCGTGAAGCTGCAGCGCTTCGTGGTCGAACAGGCGATGCAGATGGTGCAATACATTTCTCCCACCGTGAGCGTCGCCAACCCGAAGGTGAAGGACTTCAAGGACAGCCTGCTGGCGGTGACCAAGTTCACCGAAGTCTGGCTGCAGGCGTAGGCAGGGGCTGCGGGCGAACACATGACGGCCGGCGGCAGGGGATCGTGAGGGAATGGGACGCCTTCCCGCACTGATCGGCCGCCGGTTGTGGCAATTGCTGCCGATCGTCGTGTTCGCGACGTTCGTGGTGTATTCGCTGCTGCAGCTGGTGCCGGGCGATCCCGCGCTCACGCTGGCCGGCGACTACGCCTCGAAGGAGCGGATCGCGGAAATCCGCCAGCTCTATGGGTTCGACCGGCCGTTCATCGTTCAGTACGGCATCTGGCTCTGGCATGCGCTGCAAGGCGACCTCGGCCGCTCGCTGCTTTCGAGCGCGCCGGTGCTCGACATCATCCTGCAGCGGCTGCCGAACACGATCCTGATCGCGACCTATGCGCTCCTTATCGCGGCGCTGATCGGCATTCCGCTCGGCGTGCTCGCGGCCACGCGCATCGGCTCGCGGGTCGATACGTTCGTCACGTCGGTGGCCTCGCTCGGGGTGGCCTTGCCGAGCTTCTGGCTCGGAATTCTCCTGGTCGTGACGTTTTCGTTGCAGCAGCATTGGTTCCCGGCGACCGGCGCGGTGGGGCTTTCCGTGAATCCCGGAAAAGCCTTGCTGCACGCGACCTTGCCGGCGGTCGCGTTGGCCGTGGGCGTCATCGCGGAGCTCGCCCGCCAGGTGCGCAGCGCGCTGATCGAGGTGCTCAACTCGCAATATATCCGGACGCTGCGGGCCAAGGGTCTGGGGCCGGTCGCGATCCTGTGGAAGCACGGGATGCGCAATGTCGGCGTCACGCTGCTGACGCTGCTGGGCCTGCAGGTCAACCGGCTGTTTTCCGGCGCAGTGGTGATCGAGGCGGTGTTTGCGATCCCGGGGGTCGGCAGCTTCGTGGCCTATTCCGCCATCAACAAGGACTTCCCGGTGGTGCAGGGCATCGTGCTGGTGCTGGTCATCATCGTCATCGTCACCAATCTGATCGTCGACGTGCTGAACGCGCTGCTCGATCCGCGGGTGGCCCAAGCATGACCGCCGAGACCATCATCGCACCGGTCGCGCGGCGTTCGCGCCTGGCCCGGATCTGGCGCTGGATGCGCGCCGATCCGCGCGCGGTGATCAGCCTTTCCTATCTGGGACTGCTGGTGATCGTATCCATCTTTGCGCAATGGATCGCGCCCTATTCCCCGCTCGAGCAGAACATGAGCCAGCTGCTGTCTCCGCCGAGCGCGGAGCATTGGCTCGGCAGCGACGATCTCGGCCGCGACGTCTTGAGCCGGCTGATCTGGGGCGCGCCGAACTCGCTCTATGCCTCGATGCTCGCCGTGAGCGTCGCGATCGTGCTCGGCGTTCCGGTCGGCTTGCTGATCGGCTTCCTCGGCGGGTGGCTCGACGATGTAGTGAGCCGCTTCATCGATGCGCTGCTTTCGTTCCCGCCGATCGTGCTCGCGATCGCGGTGACCGGGGCGCTCGGCATCGGTCTGACCAATGCGATGCTCTCGGTCGGCTTCGTGTTCGCGCCGGTGCTGGCGCGGCTGGTGCGCGCGCAGACGCTGGTGGTGAAGGACGCGCTCTATGTCGACGCCGCGCGCGGCTTCGGCTCCAGCACCTTCCACATCATCGTGCGGCACATCGTGCCGAACGCCATTCAGCCGGTGATCGTGCAGGTGACGCTGATGCTGGCGATCGCGCTTCTGGCCGAAGCGAGCTTGAGCTTCCTCTCGCTCGGCGTGCAGCCGCCGGCGGCGAGCTGGGGCGGCATGCTGGCGCGGGCCTATAACTACATCGAGATCGCGCCGGCGCAGATGTATGCTCCGGGCATGGCGATCCTGCTCACGGCGCTGGCGTTCAACGCGCTCGGCGAGTCGATGCGCGTCGCGCTCGATCCGACCATGAAGGGGCGGTGAAAGTTCGCCAATGCCGATAGCGCCGCCCAAGCCGAACATGACGCCCGACGAAATGCTGCGGAGCGCCGGCGAGGTCAGGCCGTTGCTGCGCGCGCGCCAGGCGGAGTGCGAGGCGGCGGGCAGGGTGCCCGAGGACGTCAATGCCGAGCTGATCCGCCGCGGCTTCTATCGCATCATTCAGCCGCGCCGCTTCGGCGGCTACGAGTTCGATATCCCCACCTTCTACAAGGTGATGATGGAGATCGCCCGCGGCTGCGCCGACACCGGCTGGGTGCTGGCGCTGACGGCGGGGCATCCGCTCATCGTCGCGCACTTTCCGGAAGCGGGGCAGCGCGAGGTCTACGGGGCCGACGGCGAGTTTCGCTGCCCGGCTGCGTTCAACCCGCCCGGCAAGGCGATCCCCGCCGAGGGCGGCTATCGCATTTCCGGCGCGTGGGTCTCGGCTTCGGGCTGCGATCTGGCGACGCACTTTCTCGGCTGCGCGATCGTGCAAGAAGAAGGCGTGGCATCGGGCCGCGTCGTCCAGCTGCTCCTGCCGCGCGACGAATTCAGCATCGTCGACGACTGGCATGTCATGGGCATGCAAGGCACCGGCTCGAAGCGCGTGGTGGCCGAGGACGTGTTCGTGCCGTTCCATCGCACGATCGAGGCGGTCGGACCCGCGCGCGGCGCGGAGCCGGCCGTGCGCGTACGGCTCCACGAAAACCCGATGTACTTCGGGCGGATTCTTCCGTTCCTGATCGGCGAGGCGACGGCGGTGGCGGTTGGCGCGGCGCGCGGCGCGCTCGATCTTTACGAAGAGACGCTTCGCACCAAGAAGACCTATCACCCGCCGTTTCAGGAACGCTACAAGGAGCCTGAGTTCCAGCACCACTATGGCAAGGCGCTGGCGCTGATCTCCACCGCGGAGGCGGCGCTGGTGCGTGCGGGCCAGGAATTCATGGACTATGCGCGGGAAGACGCCGGAGGCGGCGCACCGTTCGATGACGAGCGGGAGCAGCGCATCACGCTGATCGAGCAGCAATGCATTCGTCTGGCGTGGGAGGCCGTGGAGCTGATTTTCCGCACCGTCGGCACGTCGCACGCGGCCAAGGCAGCGCAACCGATCGGGCGGATTTTTCGCAACCTCGCGGTGATCAACACGCATCCGGCGCTGCAGCTCGACCGCATCGCGCTCAGCGCCGCGCGCACGCGCTTCGGCCTGCAGGCTTCCGTCGTGTCGAGCCGCCGTCCTCCCGGATATAAGGGCTGACCGACGAGGCGCGCGATGCTGGAACTGCATCATTACGAGCCGTATGCCAACTCGATGAAGTGTCTGGTTTGCCTTGAGGAAAAAGGGCTCGCGTTCCAGAGCCGCTATGTCGATATCCTCCGCTTCGAGCAGCATGCGGCGGCGTTCGTGAGGATCAACCCGAACGGGCAAGTGCCCGTGCTGATCCACGACGGCAGGACGATCGTGGAATCCTCCGTCATCAACGAATATCTCGACGACGTATTTCCGGAAACTCCGCTGCGGCCGTCCGATCCGGCAGCGCGCGCCTGCATGCGGGTGTGGAGCAAGTGGGTCGACGAGATTCTCATGCAGTCGGTCAGCATGATCGGCTGGCAGGTGCGCTTCCGGCCGCTCGCGCAGAGCATGAGCAAGGCGGAGTTCGCCGAGCGCATGAAGCGCGTGCCGCTCAAGGAAATCCGCGAGAAATGGGAGATCACCGCTGGGCCGGGGTTCTCCGAAGCGCAACTCGAGGAGTCGCGGCGCAAGATCCGCTGGTTCGTCGAGCGGATGGAGCAAGCGCTGAGCGAGGGTCCATGGCTCGCCGGCCGGGACTATTCGCTCGCCGATATCAACGCCTATCCGATGATCGAGGGCGTGACCCGGCTCTACAAGGAAATCTGGAACGGGAAGGACGTACCGCGCTCGATCGAATGGCTGGCGCGGATGAACGCGCGGCCAGCGGTGAAGGCGGCGTTCGGCTATTCGCGCTTCAAGAATGCGCCGGGCCGCGCGCAAGACGCGGATAAAGCATTACGTGCGTAGAGCGCTCACAGCCGCCGGCGGCTCGTGCGCGTGCGACTCCGATGCCGCGTGCAGCCGCATCAGCACATAGACCGCAAACGCGGGCGCGATCAGTGCGGGGCCCGGAACATGCAGGGTCCCAAGCACCATCTGGATCAGCGGCAGCCAATAGACGAGCTGAACGAGACGGCGGCCCATGCCATCGAGCTTGCCCGTCGCGAGCAGCATTACTGCGACGCAGGCGAGCGGTAGGGTGTCGTAAGATAGAAGATAGGGCACGGCCGCGACCGAACAGGCGAGAAACAATGCGGCCAGCAGATGCGGGTCGGCTTTTCGCCGAAACCGGTAAGCCCATAACACGGCGAACAAAGCGAGCAGCGCGAGCAGCGCCTGCACGGCCATTGCAAGAGCGTATCCGGCGCCGGCTTCGCGCAGATTCATATAAAGCGTTGGCATGAAGGGCGCGAGCAGCAGCCGGTCGTCGGCCATGACTCCATTCTGGATCAGCAGGCCCTTCTGCGCGAAATCGATCCAGACCTGCGGGCCGAACAGGAGGGCGGTCGCTGCCGCGAGCGCGATGGTCGTGGCGGTGGCGGAAGCGAACGTGCGCCAGCGGCCGGAGGCCATGAGCAATACGGGGAACAGCAAGCCGAGCTGCGGCTTCAGGCTAAGGCATCCGATCAGGATTCCCGCGACCACCGGCCGTGTGTCGAGGCAGGCGAAGATCGCGATGAAGATCGCCGCGCTCAACAGCGAGCTTTGGCCTGAGATCACGCAGAACACGGCGGCCGGGGAAAACACCAGCGCGATCAGCACGCGCGTATCGCTGAGCGCACTCCGCGCGACGAGCAGGAAGGCCGTCAAGCCCAGCGCGGTCCAGATGAAGAGCCCTGCGAGATAAGGAAGCTGGCCGAAGGGCGCGGCGATCAGCATCAGGCTCGGCGGATAGGACCAGTTCTGTCCGAAATAGTTCGGGCCGAGCAATGCGCGCAGCGCTTCGTTGTAGAGCGCCGGATCGTAGAAACGGCCCGGATCGGCGGCCGCGGCCGCCTGTCCATACATCCAGAAATTCAGATAGTCGCGGCCGACTACGAGACTCGTAGCGTCGCGCGGGATCGGCTCGCTCCAGGAGAGCGTCAGGCCGTACGCCGCCGCGACCGCGACGAAGAAGAAGCCGCCGAGCAGAACCAGCGCCTTGAGCGCGGCGCGATCATCCTCGGGCAGGCCGCCGCCGAGGCCGCCCAGGATCGGGCGGCCGGACAGCGGGAGCGGAATCGAGCGCATGGTGGAAGATGTCCCGCCCGGGTTGTTATTTCCTTACCGGCTCAGGGCGCCTCGGGACGGTTGCCATAAGAGGGGGTAAGCGTTCCGGGTTTCAGCGAAACGTGGGTGTGGGTCGCAAACCATGGCGCGCCGACGGCCGTGCGCATCAGGGTCGCGGTCACGCGTCCGGGCCGGTCGAAGCGCTTTCCGTCCTTGTGGAAGCCGGTCGAGTGGAAGATCGCCGCACCCATGGCCATCAGCCGGTCGGGCGAAACGATCACCTCGAGCGTCGAGAGGTCATAGCGATAGTCGGCCATGGTGGGCCAGATTGGGCGCCATTGCTCCTGCTCGAGCGCTTCGCGCGAGGTCACCATCTCGACTTTCGACCCGAAAGCGATGGTGTCCTCGACGAAAATCTCACGCACGCGCTTGAAGTCGACGTTGCCCACCAGTTCGCCCCATCGCACGAACCACTCGGCGATAGAGCGACGGTCCTCTTCCCTCACAGGCAGCCGCTTCATGGGTACTAGCCCTCCCGCGATGTGTCCTTGCGTCTCACTTGTCCGTCCGGTTCGGATCGGTATGATATATAACAAAATAAAATTCGCGGGAGGAAGCACGATGGCGCGCAGCACCGATCGCATACTCACGACGCATGTCGGCAGCCTAGTCCGGCCGCCGGAGCTCGTCGAATATATCAGCGCGATCGAAAAGGGGCTCGCCGTCGACATGAAGGCGTTCGATGCGCTCCTGCAAAAGAAGGTCGATGAGGTCGTCAAACGCCAGCAGCAGGCCGGCATCGACATCGTGAGCGACGGCGAGTTCGGCAAGTTCCGCTCGTGGTCGTTCTACGTGCACGACCGGCTTGCGGGCATCGAGGAGCGCGACGCCCAGGCGCCGCGCGGGGCCGGGCGCGACCAGAAGAAGTTTCCGGAATTCTACGCGGAATATTTCCCGACCCAGAAGCTGCCCAAGCGCGGCACCATCGTTTGCGTGGCGCCCTTGCGCTACAAAGGGCAGGCGGCGGTCCAGAAGGACATCGCGATCTTCAAAGCGGCGCTGAAGGGCGTCGACGTGACGGGAGGGTTCCTGCCCGTGGTCGCGCCGGCGAGCGCGGTGCCGTTTTCCAAGAACGAATACTACAAGAGCGACGAGGAATTCCTGTTCGCGCTCGGCGATGCGTTGCATGAGGAATATGCGGCGATCGTGAACGCGGGCCTCACGGTGCAGGTGGACGACGCTTTCCTGCCCTACATGTACGACGTCGCGTTCGGCGGAGAGGATCTTGCGAGTTTCCGCAAATGGGCGGAGGTGCGAATCGAAGCGGTCAACCGGGCGCTGAAGGGAATTCCGGAGGAAAAGGTCCGCTATCACATCTGCTGGGGCAGCTTTAATACGCCGCACACGAGCGACATTCCGTTGAAGGACATCGTCGATCTCGTGCTCAAGGTGAAAGCCGGCGCCTATTGCATCGAAATGGGCAATCCGCGCCACGAGCACGAATGGCGCGTGTGGGAGAAGGTGAAATTGCCGGCGGGGCGTGTGCTGGTCCCCGGCGTCATCAGCCATTCGACCAACGTGGTCGAACATCCGGAGCTCGTGGCCGAGCGGCTCGTGCGCATCGCCAAGCTGGTTGGGCGCGAGAACGTCATGGGCGGCACCGATTGCGGCTTTGCGCAATCGCCGCACGTGAAGCGCGTGCACGAGTTGATCATGTGGGCCAAGTTAGAGGCGCTCGCCGAGGGCGCGCGCATTGCTTCGAAAGAGTTGTGGGGCAGGAAAGCGGCATGAGGCCGCCCTTGCGGGCGGCCTCACGGTTTGGTCGCCGGCTTCAGTAGGCGGCCTTGTAGGAAGCGATCGTCTTGCTCAGGTCGTCGAAGATCGCCTTCGGGTCGCCACCGGCCTTGCGGACCTGTTCTTCCCAGTCGGCCTTCACGGGTTCCGCGGACTTGCGCCAGGCGGCAAGCTGATCGGCGGTCAGCGGATACACTTCGTGTTCGGGCAACGCCTTGATCTTGGCGCGGCCGCCCGATTCGAAATCGGCCCAGGGCGCGGCGATCTTCAGGGCCCAGTCGCTGCTGCAATGCTCGTCCATCACCTTTTTCTGGGCGGGCGACAGCGCATTGTACTTGTCGTTATTCAGCACCCACACCTGCTCGGAGACGTAAAGCGGAGCGTCGATGTGGTATTTCGTGACGCGGTCGATGCCGAACAACAGCATCGAGCCCCAGGGCGCGCCGGCGGCCTCGGCCACGCCCTTTTCCAATACGTCGCGAATCTCGGGCGCCGCGGCCTGCACGTTGGTGGCGCCCAAGAGCCGCATCCATTGTGCGATCACCGCGTTCGGTGGGCGAACCTTCAGGCCGGAGATGTCGGTCGGCGACATGACTTTCTTCTTGGTGAAGTGAAACGTGCCCGGGTCGTGCGCGAAGGCGAGGCAATAGTGCACGTCCTTCATCTCGCGGCCGGCGTAGCGGCGATACCATGCGTCGAGCGCGGCGCTTCCTTCCTTGGAATTGGAGAACAAGAAAGGTAGCTCCACGGCGCCGATGATGGGAAAGCGGCCCGGCTCGTAGCCCGGGTTTACGTGCGAAACGTCAACGATCCCGTCGCGCGCCATGTTGTAGTGGTCGAAGGCTTTGCCCAACTGCTGCGCGGGAAAGATCGAGATCTTGATCGTCCCATTCGACGCCTTGTCGATCGACTCGACCCAGGCGACCGCGCCGGCATGCATGGGGTGCGTGGCCGGAACCCAATGCGAGAAGCGGAATTGTACCGGCTTGTCCTGGGCCGGCGCTGGCGACGCCGAAAGCAACCCGGCGGCGAGCGCAGCCGCTACGCTGTACGTATTCAATCTCATTGAATCCTCCCGAAGCCGTTTCTTGAGTTGATCTGCGCAACTGCGAGGGTGCGCTTGGAACCATAGGCTGTATACAGTTTAGACTGCTGTCAATAGAACAGTAGAAGGAGGCGCCCATAATTATTGGATTTCTAAAAGGCGCGCTGAGGAAGGCTGCCTAATCTGTATACATTTCGAGGCCGCGGGCGCTCAGGCCTCCGACTCCGCTGGATCGGAGCAAAGGGCAAAAGACATAATAGGCGGATGAAGGTGAAACGATGAGGCGAAGCGACGACCGTATCCTGACGACGCACGTGGGCAGCCTCGTCCGCCCGCCGGAGCTGCTGCAGCTTGCCGCCGCGGCCAAGCAGCGGCCAGAGGAGCAGCAGAAGTATGACGCCGCACTGCGCGCCGCCACGGCTGCGGTCGTGAAGCGTCAGGCGGAGGCCGGCGTCGACATCGTCAATGACGGCGAATACGGAAAGTCGAGCTGGGCCAACTACGCGCTCAGTCGCATGACCGGCTTCGAGCACCGGCCCGACTCGCGCTATCCGGCGCGCTGGCTGGGGCGCGATCGCGTCCGCTTCAAGGAGTTCATGGAGAAGGAGTTCCCGCGCGCCATCACCGGGACGGCGGGCGACGCCTGCATCGGCCCGATCAAGTACCGGGGACAGGAAAGCATCCGGCATAACATCGCCGACCTCAAGGCGGCGCTGAAATCCACCGACGTGGCCGAGGGCTTCCTCACCGCGGTGGCGCCGGCCAGCACCGGCTACGACGCCATCAACGAATATTATTCGAGCGAGCGCGACTATGTGTTCGCCATCGCCGAGGCGCTGCGCGAGGAATATCTGGAAATCTATAATTCCGGGCTGGTGCTGCAGGTCGACGATGCGGTGCTCGCCAACATGTACGACGAGTTGGTGCAGGAGAGCCCGAAGCGCTACCGTGACTGGGCCGAGCTGCGCGTCGAGGCGCTGAACCACGCCTTGCGCGGAATCCCGGAAGACCGTGTGCGCTACCACATCTGTTTCGGCAGCTGGCATATGCCGCACGTGGCCGACGCGCCGCTCGAAGCGATCGTCGATCTGATGCTCTCAGTGCGCGCCGGGGCCTATTCGATCGAGGCCGGCAATGTGCGGCATGAGCACGAATGGCGCGTCTGGCAGAAAGTGAAGCTACCGCCCGGCAAGATCCTGATCCCGGGCGTGATCACGCACCACACGACCACTGTGGAGCACCCGCAACTGGTGGCCGACCGCGTCGTGCAATATGCGAAGCTCGTCGGCCGAGAGAACGTGATCGCCGGCACCGACTGCGGCTTCGCGCAGACCGAAGGCATCCAGCGCGTGCACCCGCAGATAATGTGGGCGAAGCTCGAGGCGCTCGCCGAAGGCGCCCGCATTGCCTCGCGCGAGCTGTGGGGCCGGAAGGCGGCATGACACGGTTCCGCGCATGAAGCTCGCAAGCTTCCGCTACGAGGGATGCGACCGCATCGGTTTTTCGGCCGGCGACGAGAAGCTCGTGGATCTTGCGGAAGCCATAGCCGCCATGGGCCGCCGAGACACGCCCAGCGACATGATCGCGCTGATCGAGGCGGGGGAGACGGGGCTGAAGCTCCTGCGCGAGGCGGCGGATTTTGCCGCGCGCAATCCCGGCAAGGTGCGGACGATCGATACGTCGAAAGTGGAGTGGCAGCCGCCGGTGCGGCGGCCCGCGAAGATTCTGGGCATCGCCATGAACAATTCGGCGAGCGACAGCCGCAAGATCAGCGCGCCGAATCATCCGCTCTTTTTCATCAAGCCGGCCTCGAGCCTGATCGGGCACGGGGCCGCGATCGAGGTGCGCGAGGAATACGGCAGCGTGCATCCGGAGCCGGAGCTCGCGGTCGTGATCGGCAAGACCTGCCGCAACGTGATGGCGGCGGATGCCTATGGCGTCATTTATGGCTATTCGATCTTCAACGACATGACCGGCAACGGCATGCGCGCCGAGGACATGGTGCATTACTGGGCGCTGTATCCCTCGAAGGACGATCCGGCCAAGACCGAGCGCGTCGAGCAGCATCTCTCCTACGCCGCACGCTACAAGGGCTCCGACACCTTCGGGCCGATGGGGCCGTGGCTCGTGACCAAGGACGAGGTGCCGGATCCACACGCGCTCGAAATCCGCTGCTGGCACAAGGACGAGCTGATCGCCGAGGATTCGACGGCCTATTACAGCTACCCGGTGCCGCAGGCGATCGAGTTCATCACCCGCTTCCATTCGCTGTGGCCCGGCGACGTGATCGCCATGGGCACGGCGTTCCGGCCCGGCGGCGCGCGGCGCAGCCTGCATACGGCGAATGTGACCAAGCTCGGCGGGCCGGTGCGGATTTCCATCAGCGGCCTCGGCACGCTCGAAAACCCGGTGCGGAAGATCGGCTAACCGGGCGAATGCGCCCTCATGCTTTCGCGCCGGCCGCGTCCGCGGCCTTCTTGCGCGCGGCGAGTTCATCCTCCAGGCGCGCGATGTTCTGCATCAGCCGCTCGCTGGTCAGCCGCAGGAAGAAGAAGCCGAAGCGCGGATTCTGGAAATAGAGCTCCTTCACCTTCTCATAGCTGATGCTCATGATCTCGCCGGACTCGACACATTCGAGGCCTTGCGTGCGCTGGTTGTCGGGGGCGAGCAGTCCGAGCTCGCCGACCACGCGGCCGACGGGAATCTCGATGCCGGACTCGATCAGGCGGAACTTGCCGCTCACCGTGTAGTACATCTCGTGGGCCGGATCGCCCTTGCGGAACAGGATGTCGCCGGCCTTGCTGGCCTTCTTGTGCATGTAGGGCTTCAGCCAATCCATGTTGAGGTCGCCGCCGGCGGCGGCCTCCACCTTCTTGATCAGTTCGAGCATCTGATAGAGGCGCAAGCGAGTTGAGCGGGATCAGGATCAGATAGAGGAAGAAGGTCGGATAGGATGAATGGAGGAAGGCATAGCCGACCAGGAAGAAGTTGCTGGCGATGCCCATGATGCGAAGCGGCACCATCGTCTTGGTCGCATAGGTCGCCAGATAGAAGCAGGCGCCGACGATGCCGAGAATGTCCGCGAAGCTGATCCAGCCGTGATCCATGCCGTTCTCCGTCTCGCGCCCGCCACCTGGCCCAGGGCGCGCGAGTTCTCAGCGGCATACTTGCCATATTTCGCCGGACACTGGGAGGCTTGCGGCCGTTCCGCCGCAAACATGATTGATAAACTGCGGCGGCCGTTGGACCGGCTTGACAGGATCGGCGGGATGCCGTCGTTCGAGCGCCGGGGAAATCGATGATCGTACGCGCCGGGCGCCTCTATATTCTGCTTGTTTGCGGCGTGCTCGCCGCCGCGATCCTCGTTCGCTATCTCGATCCGTTCGTGGTGCAGGCGTTGCGCCTGATCGCGTTCGACACCTATCAGCGCCTCTCGCCGCAGCAATACGATCCGCAACTGCCGGTCCGCGTGCTCGACATCGACGAGCGGTCGCTGGCGGTGGTCGGGCAATGGCCCTGGCCGCGCACGGTGCTGGCCGATCTGGTGCGCAAGCTCTCCGAGCAGGGCGCGGCCGCGGTCGTCTTCGACTTCACATTTCCCGAAGCGGACCGTACTTCGCTGGAGGAAGCCGCCAAGCGGCTGCCGCCGGAGCAATCGACGGCGCTCTCGGCTGCAATGGCCGGAAGGCTCAGCAACGACCAGGTGTTCGCCGCCGCGCTGAAAGAGGCGCCGAGCGTGCTCGCGATCGCACTCACCGGCCACACCGGAACTCCCGTTCTGAAGCCGAAGACGGGCTTTGCCGTCGCGGGCGACGATCCGAAACGGTTCATTCCGGAATTTTCCGGCGCGGTCGGGAATCTCCCGATCCTGGAAGAGGCGGTTCGACGGGCTCGGCTCGATCAACTGGATTCCGGATCGCGATCAGGTGCTGCGGCGGGTCGCGCTGCATCTATCGTGTCGGCGATACGTTCGTGCCGACGCTGGCCGCCGAGGCGCTGCGCGTCGCGCAGGGCGCCTCCACCTATCTGCTCAAGGCGTCGAACGCCAGCGGCGAGACGGCATTCGGCACGGTCTCCGGGCTCAATCACATCCGCATCGGCGATCTCGAAATTCCCGACCGACGCCGACGGCGGCATCTGGCTCAAGTATCGCGAGACGCGGCCGGAAGCTTTCATTCCGGCCTGGAAGTTGCTCGCGGGCGAGGTCGCCCGAGGAGGAGATCGCCGGCCGCATCATCCTCATCGGCACGAGCGCGGCGGGCCTGTTCGACCTGCGCGCCACGCCGCTCGATACCGCGGTGCCCGGCGTCGAGATCATCGCGCAGACGATCGAGCACGTGCTGGCCGGGCGGGTCGCTGACGCGGCCCGATTACGCGCTGGCGCTCGAACAGTTCGTGATTCTCGCGATCGGACTCCTGCTCGCGCTCGTGCTGGTGCGGGTGTCCGCGCGCGCGGCGGCGCTGTTGGCGCTTCTCGCGATCATGAGTCTGTTCGTCGGCGGCTGGCTCGCCTACGATTACCGCGGCCTCCTGTTCGATCCGATCTATCCGGCGCTCGCGATCTTCTGCCTGCTCGCGGTTGCGACCTTCTACGTCTACCGGCGGGTCGAGGTGCAGCGCGGCGAGATCCGCCGCGCCTTCAGCCGCTATGTGTCGCCCGACGTGGTCAACGAGCTGATCGCCAATCCCGGCCAAGCTCGAGCTCGGCGGCGAGGTGCGCGATCTGACGCTGATGTTCTGCGACGTGCGAAACTTCACCACGATCTCCGAGCGCCTGAGCGCCGCGGAGCTGACGCGCTTCATCAACGAATTGCTCACGCCGCTTGAGCGAGATCGTGCTCAAGCACCGCGGCACCATCGACAAATATATCGGCGACGCGATCATGGCGTTCTGGAACGCGCCGCTCGACGAGCCCGACCACGCCGCGCAAGCCTGCCGTTCGGCGCTGGAGATCGCGGCGCGCATGGAGGAGCTGAACCGGCAATGGAGCGCGCGGGCGCTAGGCGGACAAGCGGCCGTACCAGATCGTGCGCGTCGGCATCGGCATCAACACCGGCAAATGCTGCGTCGGCAATCTCGGCTCGGTGCAGCGCTTCGACTATTCGGCGATCGGCGACGAGGTGAACATCGCCTCGCGCTTCGAGGGCCTGGCCAAGGTCTATGGGCTGACCGCGATCATCGGCGCGCGGACGGTGGCGGAATCGCCGGCGTTTCCCGCGCTCGAGGTCGACCGCGTCCGGGTGAAGGGCCGCGCCCAGCCGACCACGATCTACACGTTCCGCGATCTGCTCGACGGCGGCGGCGCGGCGCGGCTGATGCCGCTGCACGAGCGTTTCCTTGGCGCCTACCGGGGCCAGCAATGGGACGCCGCCGAAGCGGCGATCGCCGAATGCCGCGGCGCTGGCGTCGGCGCGCTCGAGGCCTATTATTCTCTATTCTCGTCGCGGATTGCGGCCTATCGGCAGACGCCGCCGCCGAAGGACTGGGACGGCGCTTTCACGGCGCTGGAAAAATAGTTGTAATGCGGGTTTGATAAATGCGAAACGAAGCCCCAACTATGACCCGTCCGATATTCGAAAGACGCGAACCGTGACCCAGAACGTTCAGCTCGTCCTCGCCGCGCTCGCGCTGTTGCAGATCAAGCATTTCATCTGCGATTTCGTCATCCAGACGCCGTACCAGTTTCTGAACAAGGGAATCTACGGGCATCCCGGCGGCCTCATCCATGCGGGAATACACGCGCTGAGCAGCATGGTCATCTTCCTGCTGATCGCGCCGTCGTTCGCGCTCGGTGCCGCGATCGTAATCGGCGAATTCATCATCCACTACCACATCGACTGGATGAAGGAGCAGACGGTCAAGCGCAGGAGGTGGGTGTTCCCGCAGGCCGAATTCTGGTGGGTGTTCGGCTTCGACCAGTTCCTGCACCAGTTCACGTACCTGGGCATCGTGGCGATACTGGCGAGCGCGCGCGGCCTCTGAGGGCCCGGCATCGGCGAGCAAATTTTTTGAAACGCTCCGCTTCAGAAGCGGACGACGTACAACATCGAAACCAGGTGATTGACGTAAGCCCTGAGCGGGTCCGACGAACGATTGTCCTCGTAGCGATAGTCGACGCGGATATCGTGCTGGTGCCCGAAGACATGGTGGAAAATCATTGTCGCGCCGGGGAAGACGGTCACGTCGTGCCGGGTGCTCGGCAGCAGCGTCACCAGATTGATCGATTCGGCGTAATCGCGGCCGAGGACGCCGATGCTGCCGCCGATTGTCAGCCATTCGAGCACGCGGCGGTAATATTCGAGCCGCCCGCCATATTCGACGTACTTGCCGGGCTGCACCTGCTCGAAGGTGATCGTGATGCCCTCGCCGCCGATCCCGCTCCAGCGGAACCACGGGTTGACCACGAACAGATCGTTCGACGCCAGCACGGCGGGGAAGGAGAAGCGGCCGACGACGTCGGCGTAGAAGCCCTCGTCCGAGGGGAAGAACTCGTTGTATTTGCGATAGCCCGCGCGCATGCGCACGGTCTGGAAGGCGCCTTCGAGATAGCTCTCGAACTGCAACGCCGCGATGGCCTCGCTATAGAAGAAGCGCTGGTCGAAATAGGCGGCGCCGCCGCCCAGCGCGGCGAACATGGCGATGCGCGGCGTGAGGTCGACGACCGGGCCGGTCAATGCGCCGGCATAGCCGTAGTTCAAGTCGTTGTTGAGCTGATGCGCCTCGGCGATGATGGTGCCGGTGGTGCGCCAGCGCGTGTCGCCGAGCGCGCGCTCGTCGCGCACCATGATGCGGGCGATCGCCTCCCATTCCGACTGGGCGCCGGTATTGACGCGGCGCGGGTTCGATTCCCAGGCGCCGCCGAGCTCGGCGAAAATCTGCGTCTGGTTCGGCTGCAATTTGCGCCGCACGCGCACGAGTCCCCAGCGCGCTTCCTCGTTGCCGGGGTCGTTGACCAGAATGCGCTCATAGGCGGCGAGCGCCCAGCGCCATTCCTTGCGTTCCTCGGCGAGCCGTGCGTAGCGGAGGTTAAGCTCGCTATTGGTCGGATTGCGCAGGATCAGCTGATTGAGGCGCGACAATTCGTCGGCTGCGGCGGCGTTCGGCAACGCCGCCAGCAGCAAGCCGGCCAACAGGTATCGAACCAGTCTCGCCGTCCCCAAACGACCCCACATTCCGGCCGGTTCTCGCGGCCGATTCTTGTTGCCCAAAAACAATAGAGCAGATTTTTGCGGGTATTAAGCGGGGGGTAGCGCCTCGTCAACGAAACGCCGGACGTGGTATCAATCTGGCAACAGTATCCACAGCGAATCTCGGGAATTGGCCCTGATTCGCCGGCTTTATCCGTCCGGTTCGCGGCAAAGGCCGCCGGGTGGAGCAACGTACAAGGGGATTGGCGCATGCGCTTCAAGGCTTGGTACGCAAAGACTTGGCAGGCGACCGCCCTATCGGCCCTGTTCGCGGGTGTAGTGCTCCTGCATTCGGGCGCTTCGTTCGCGCAGAACAAGGTCGGCGTCGCCGCGGCGGTGAAGAATCAGGTCACCGGCAACGCGCGGCCGCTCGTGGCCGGCAGCGACGTGCGCGTGAACGAAGTCGTGCGCACCGGCGCGGACAGCATGGCGCAGCTCCTGTTCCTGGACGAGACCAGCCTGAGCATCGGCCCGCAATCGGAAGTGACGCTCGACCGCTTCGTCTATGACCCGAACCGGCGCACGGGCAACGTGGTGTTCAACACCGGCCGCGGGGTGTTCCGCTTCGTGTCGGGCTCGCAGCAGCCGGCGAGCTATCAGATCAAGACCCCGGTCGCGACCATCGGCGTGCGCGGCACGGTCATCGATTGGATCGCGCAGATCGGCAAGACGATCTTCATCCAGGTGCAGGGCATCGGAGACTATAAGCTGCCGAACGGGCAAGTGATCACGCTCGACACGCCCGGCAAGGCACTGATCGTCTATCAGGACGGCAAGTACGAGGTGGTCCAATACGAGAGTCTGATCGTCAATGTCACTGGCAACACTCCGTTTCCGCTGTTCGGCTACAACTTCCTGCTTCACCCCGAGATCGTGTCGCCCGATTTGAAGGGCATGCTCATGGATCAGCTCGGCGCCATGGGCAACCCGCCCCCGCCGCCGTGCTGCGATGAGGGCGGCTATTTCAGGTCGCTGAGGCCTAATAACTAGATCCTTCGCCCCCAATGGCTGACCAAGAGGCGGAACGCCGGACGATCCGCGAACTCGTCGAGAATTGGGCGCTGTGGCGCGACGCGCGCGCTGTGGGACCGCTTCCGCACCGTCTGGCACGCCGACGGTCGCATGATGGCGACCTGGTTCCAGGGCGGCTTCGAGGAATTCATCAAGGTCAACGACGAAGGCTGGGCGCGCGGCGTGCGCATCCTGCATTTCCTCGGCGGCTCCTCGATCGAGGTTTCCGGCGCCCGCGCCATCGCGCAAACCAAGATGACGATCTCGCAGCGCGCGCCGGTCGAGGGCGTGATCTGCGACGTGGTCTGCACCGGACGTTTCTACGATTTTTTCGAGAAACGCGATGGGCGCTGGGGCCTGGTGCTGCGGCAGCCGATCTACGAGAAGGACCGGCTCGATCCGGTCGATCCTTCCGCCAAACTCACGCTCGACCAGGATTTGCTCAGGCGGTTTCCCGAGGGCTACCGGCATCTGGCCTATCTGCAGACCCGGATCGGCTACAAGGTGAAGCCCGACATGCCGGGAATCGACGGCCCCGAGCTCGAGGCGCTCTATGCGCGCGGCAAGACATGGCTCGCCGGCAAGCCGCTCTGACTCCGCTCAGCCTTTCGGCGCGATTCGCTCGATGAACTTGGCGAACAGCGCCAGCTGAGTCTTGATGATCTCGCGCGTCGGCTCGTCCTTGAGCTTGCCGGCATGCTCGTCGATCTTCTGCGGGGCGAAGGTGACGAACACCTCGGGCCGGGTGAAGACGAAGGCCTCGAGGAAGACCATGATCTGGCGCAGGTGATATTGCATGCGCGCGGCGCCGAGCGGTCCGCCGGAGGCCGATTGCAGCGCCACCGGCTTGTCCTTGAACGGCTGATCCTTGACCCGCGAAATCCAGTCGATCGCGTTCTTGAGCGCGCCGGGCACCGAGAAGTTGTATTCGGGCGAGACGATGATGACGCCGTCGGCGGCGCGGATCGCATCGGCGAGCGCCGTGACCGCGGCGGGGAAGACCGTCGCCTGATGGTGATCGGCGTTATAGAGCGGAAACGCATCGAACGGCGGCGCCTCCTTGATCGTCATGTTCGCGCGGCGCAAGCTCCGGCAGCGTCTTGGCGACCGCCCTGTTGAGGGAGCCGTTGCGCAGGCTGCCGCAGATGACGAGCACATTCAGCTTCTTGGCTTCGGCCATGATCCGGGATTCCCGTGAAGGAAATACCTACCTAGGGACTCGCCCGGCACTATTCCAGCGGCAGGTCCACCCATTTCTTGAACGCCGGACGCGGGCGGAGCCGTTCCACCCAGGCAGCCAACCGCGGCAGATCGGCATGCGGAATGAAGGGATTGGCGAAATAGCGGTGAACAAGAATGCCGAGCGCAATGTCGGCGATCGAGAATTGGTTGCCCGCGCAATAGTCGCGGCCTTCGAGTTGGGCCTCGAGGATTTTCCAGAGCGCGACGAGCTTCTCGGTGTTCTTGGCGATCGCGGCGGCGTCGCGTTTTTCGGGCGGCGTGCGGATGGTGCCCCAGAATACCGGCACCTCGACCGGGATCACGGTCGAAAGCTGCCAGTCGAGCCAGCGGTCGATGTTCGCCCGCGCGGCAGGATCGGGCGGATAGAACGCCTCGCCGCCGTACTTCATGCAGAGGTAGCGCATGATCGAATTCGATTCCCACAGCACGTAATCGCCGTCCTCGATCGTCGGTACGCGCGCGTTCGGATTGAGCTTGCGATATTCCGGGGTGTCGATTTCGCCGAACTTCATGTCGGCGCCGATGCGCTCGTAGGCCAGCTTCAGTTCGTCGGCGAGCCACAGCACCTTCTTGACGTTGGACGAGGTGGTGCGGCCCCAGATGCGGATCGGCTTGATCATGCTGTCGGCTTTCTTCTTTGCGGGAGATTCTACTCGGCGGCTGCGGTTTTCGGCTTGCCGATCGCCGCGTTGATCGCGGGCATCACCTTCTCGGCCATCAATACCATCGAGCGGCGCGCGAGCGCGGGATCGCGCCAGTCGTGGCCAGCATAGAGCAGCGTGCCGAAATCGCCGACGATCTCGCGGAATGCGAGCAGCTCGTCGATCACCTTGCTGGGCGAGCCCCAGATCACGAGCTCATTGCAGGTGCCGTCGAGCGTCACGCGGTCGTCGGACATGTTGCGGTCGGCCTTGAACAGGTCCATGCGCTTGGCGCGCTCCATCTTGGTCAGCATCTGCCGGTAATAGAAGCGATAGGGACTTCGCGGCGGAATTGGCGTATTCGCGCGCGGTCTCGTCGTCGTCGGCGACGAAGACGCTCTTGGCGACGCGCCAGTTCTTCGGATCGGCCGGCCGGCCGGCGCGCGCGCAGCCTTCGACGTACTTGGGCCAATGGCTCTTCACCCAAACCGGCAAAAGAAAATTCGCCGAAATCGGCTCCCAGCCGCGCGCGGCCGCTTCGGTGACGCCTTTGGAGAACGGCGCGACCACGCTGACGACGATCGGCGGGTGCGGGCGCTGCAGGGGCTTGGGCAAGATTCCCTGCCCGATCTCGCGCACGAGCTGGCGCGTGAGCGAAACGTTCCAGAACTTGCCCTTGATGTCGTAGGGCGGCTCGGAGGCCCAGATCGCGAGAATCTGATCGATCGCCTCGACGAACATGGCGTTCCGATCGGCGTCGAGATTGCCGAACGCCTCGGCGTCGGAAAGCAATCCGCCCGGACTGATGCCGAAGATGAAGCGGCCGTCGAGCAGATGATCGAGCATGGCGATCTCGGTCGCGACCTTCGACCGGATGCGTGTTCGGCAGATTCACCGTGCCGGTGCCGAGCTTGATGCGCTTGGTCGCGTCCACGAGCGTCGCGAGAAAGAGCGCGCAGGAGGTGATGTTCTCGGCCTGGTCGGTGGCGTGTTCGCCGCAATAGGCCTCGGCGAAGCCGAGCTGGTCGGCGAGCACGAAGGCTTCGCGGTCCTCGCGGAGCGTCTGGCGCCAGTCCTTGTCGAGCGGATGGACCGGCATGGTGAAGAAGCCGAGCTGCATGCGGCGATCTTGCCCGTTTGCGTAGTGGATTGCCAAGCGCTGGCGCGGATTTCCGTTGTGCCGTAGAGCAGCGCGGAGCCGAGCTCAAGGAAAAGCCATGCCCCGTACTCCCGAACTGGAAGTCGCCAAGCTCTCACCCGAGCAGCGCAGGGTCCACGATACGATCGTCGCCGGCCCGCGCGGCAAGGTGGAGGGGCCGCTCAAGGTCTGGCTGCAGAGCCCGAAGTTTGCCGAACGCGCGCAACAGCTCGGCATCCACTGCCGGTTCAATTCGAGCCTGGAGCCGCGGCTCTCCGAGCTCGCGATCCTGCTCACCGGCGCATATTGGAAAGCGGGCTTCGAATGGTGGGCGCACGCGCCGATGGCGCTTGAGGCCGGGCTCGATCCGGAAGCGATCGAGGCGATCCGTGTCGGCCGCAAGCCGGTGTTGGCGCGCGCCGACGAGGCCGCGGTCCATGCGTTCGCGAGCGAGCTTATTCGCAACCGGCGCGTCTCGGATGCGACCTATCGGCTCGCGGTCGCCGAGCTCGGCCAGGCCGGCGTCGTCGATCTCGTCGGCATTCTCGGCTATTACGCGCTGATCTCCATGACCATCGTCGCGTTCGAGGTGCCGCTGCCGCAAGGCGCGGCCGATCCGTTTGCGGCGTGAGGGGAGGGGCGAATGAGCGCCGGGAGCAAAGGCACGATCGGCATCGTCGGCCTCGGCATCATGGGAGGGGCGATCGCGTGGAATCTCAAGGCCGCGGACTGGCACGTCGTCGGCTACGACATCGAGCCGGCGCGCAATGCCGAGCTCAAGGCGGTTGGAATTGAAATTGTATCCAGCGCCAGCGAGCTTGCGCGGGCGGCGCCGGTGATCCTCACGAGCCTGCCCGATCCGCATGCGCTGGAGGCGACGGTGCGCGAGATCGTCGCTGCCGGGCTTGACCGGCGCGTCGTGGCCGAGCTGAGCACGTTTGCGCTCGACGACAAGGAGAAGGCCGAGCGCGCGCTGCGGGCGGCCGGCCATGTGATGCTCGATTGCCCGTTGAGCGGTACCGGGGCGCAGGCAAAAACGAAGGACCTTGTCGTTTATGCCAGTGGCGAACCCGCCGCTATCGCTTCGCTCATGCCGCTGTTTTCCGATTTTGCGCGTGAGGCGCACGATCTCGGGACTTTTGGCAACGGCAGCCGCATGAAATTCGTGGCCAATCTTCTGGTCGCGATCCATAACGTGGCGACCGCCGAAGCTTTCGTACTGGGCATGAAGGCCGGTCTCGATCCGCAGAAGATTTTGAGGCTCGTCTCCGCGGGGGCCGGCAACTCGCGCGTGTTCGAGTTGCGTGGGCCGATGATGGCGGCGAATCGCTACGACGAGGCCACGATGAAAATTTCGACCTGGCAGAAGGACATGGCGGTCATCGGGAGTTTCGCGCGCGCATCTCGGCTGCCCAACGCCGCTGTTCAGCGCGAGCGAGCCGGTCTATGCGGCGGCGCTCAAGGGCGGCCATGGCGCGCAGGACACCGCCGCCGTCTGTGCGGTGCTCGAAGCCGAGGCGGGCCTCAAACGCGCGCCCACTCGCTAGTGGGACGATGCCTTTCTGCCGCGTCAAATCGACTGCGCGGCTTGAGTAGCGCGGTCGAATTGCGCACACTTGCGCGCTAAACCGCGCCGCTTCTAAACGCGCGCGGAAACCGGGGGAACGCGTAAGGATGGGTATTCCGGCCGACCTGTTGATCAACGCGATCATCGCCGGCCTGTTGCTCGGCGGCCTCTATGCCGCGGTCACCTACGGCATCTCGATCTCGTTCGGCATTCTCGACATCGTCAATATCGCGCATCCGGGCTTCATCATCCTCGGCTCCTACATCGCCTATATCGTCAATACGCGGCTCGGCCTCGATCCGATCCTGACCAGCATCCTGGTGCTTCCGTTGTTCTACTGGCTCGGGGCTTCGATCTATCAGGTCTATTACCAATCGTTCGAGAAACGCGGACAGGAGGCGTTGCGCGGGCTCGCGTTCTTCTTCGGGCTTCTGTTCGTCACCGAAGTGTCGCTGATCCTCGTGTTCGGCGTCGATTACCGCTACGTGCAGGCGCCTTATATCGGGCCGTCGCTGCATCTCGGGGTCATGGATTTCCCACTGCGCATGTTGGTGCCGTTCGCACTCTCGGTCGTGATGTTTGTCGCCTTGCAATTCTTCCTGTCGCGCACTTTCATCGGCCGGGCGATCATGGCCGTCTCGCAGGACCAGCAGGCGCTGCGGCTGCTGGCGATCGATCCGGTGCGCATCAAGCGGATTGCCTTCGGAATTTCGATCGCGACGGCATCGATCGCCGGAGCGCTGCTCATCGTAATTCAGCCGGTCGAGCCGTCGGTCGGACGCGAATATATCGGCCGCGTGTTCGCGATCTGCGTTCTGGGCGGGCTCGGCAGCCTGCCGGGAACACTGATCGCAGCGATGCTGCTCGGCGTCGTGGAGAGCCTGACCGCGACCTTTTACGGGCCGTCGTGGGCGCCGGCGGTGGGGTTCGGCCTGCTGCTCTTGACGCTGGCGTTTCGCCCCGCTGGCCTGCTGGGGCGATAGACCGTGCGCTCCTTTACATTCTTCCTTGTCGCGGCGCTCGTCGGCCTGCTCCTCTTCGTTGGCCTGCGTTATTTCAACAATGAGTATTATTTCTTCGCCGGCTACGTCGTCGTGCAGTTCATCGTGCTCGCCACCGCCTGGAACATTCTCGGCGGCTATTGCGGCTATGTGAATTTCGGATCGGCCGCCTTCTTCGCCGCCGGGGCCTATAGCTCGGTCGCCTTGCATAAGTTCGACCCGACGAAATGGGCGCCGTCGATTTTCGGCATGGAAGTTCCATTGGATTTCCTGGCTCCGCTGTTTCCGCTTCCGCTGCCTGTCTTGATCGTTTTCGGCGGGCTCGTATCCGGCTTCATCGGTTTCGGCATGGGATACCTGACGCTCAGGCTGCGCGGCGCGTTCTTCGCGATCGCGACGCTGGCGCTCGCGGTCGTGCTGCAGACCCTGATCATCAACTGGGATTTCGTCGGCGGGGCGCGCGGCGCCTATATCATCCGCCCGGCTGGCGTTCCGATCTTCGGGTCCTATATCCAGTATCTTTTTCTGCTCATGCTCTCGCTCGCGATTGTCGCGGTCGGGATCGCGCGCCTGATCGAGCGCTCGCGGCTCGGCTATGGTTTCGCCTGCATCCGCGACGACGAGCTCGCGGCCGAGGCGAGCGGCGTCCCGACGCTGAAGCTGAAATTGATCGCGACCACGATCTCGGGCGCGCTGATGGGCATGGCCGGCGCGCCGTTTCCCTATTACATCGGCTATGTCGAGCCGGGCTCGGCTTTCGGGCTGGCCTATGCGGTGAATTCGATTGCCATGCCGATGATCGGCGGCACCACGAGCTGGATCGGGCCGGTGCTCGGCGCGATCCTTCTAGGCACCGTGCAGCAGGTCGCGACCGTGACCATCTCGTCAGCGGTCAACCTCCTGATCGTCGGCGTGCTTCTGGTCGCCTTCGTGATCGTGGCGCCGAACGGCATCGTCGGGCTCGTGCAGCAGCGCCTGCGGGAGCGGGAGAAGTGACGATGCCGCTTCTGGAAGTCGAAAACCTCTCCAAACGTTTCGGCGGCTTCGTCGCGCTCGACGGCGTGAATCTTTCGGTAAAGGAGGGCGAGCGACTCGGGCTGATCGGGCCGAACGGCTCGGGCAAGTCGACGCTGGTCAACTGCATCTGCGGCACGCTGCACAACGAGACCGGCAGCGTGCGCTTTGAGGGCCACAAGCTCGACGGGCTCGAGCCGCACCGGCGCACGCGGCTCGGCATCGCGCGGAGCTTCCAGTTGCCGCGGCCGTTCGCCAGCATGTCGGTGGCCGAGAACGTGCGCGTGCCGCTGCTCTATACGGTGAACGCGCGGGTTGGGGCGAAGATCGCAGGCGCCGCCGTGGGCGAGCGTTGCATGGAGCTCCTTCAGCTCGTGGGCCTCGATCACAAGGCGAAGAAATGGCCGCAGGATCTGACGCAAGTAGAGATGAGGAAGCTCGAGCTCGCGCGCGCCATGGCGGCCGAGCCGAAGCTGCTGATCGCCGACGAGGCGATGGCGGGGCTTTCGCATTCGGAGATCGACGACATCCTCGCGCTGCTGCGGCGGCTGAACGAACGCGGCGTCACGATCATCCTGATCGAGCACATCATGCGCGCGGTCATGAGCTTCTCCGAGCGCGTGGTGGTGCTGGTTTCGGGCAAGAAGATCGCGGACGCGTTGCCGGAGCAGGTGATCCGCGATCCGGAAGTAGAGAGGGCCTATCTTGGGCAATAGCATCGCCGTCGAGGGCATCCACGCCGCCTATGGCTCGATCCGCGTGATCGAGGACGTGTCGTTCAACGTCGATTCCGGCGAGACGGTCGTGCTGCTCGGCACCAACGGTAACGGCAAGTCGACGCTGATGAAGTGCATCATGGGCATCGTGCCGCCGAGCGCGGGCAAGATCGTCGCCGAGATCGACGGGGTGAAGCACGATCTGGTCGGCCGCACGACGGAGGAGATCGTCGATCTCGGGATCGCGCTGGTGCCCGAGGGGCGGCGGCTGTTTCCGAGGCTCTCGGTCGAGGAGAACCTCCTGCTCGGCGCCTTTCGGCGTTCGGCACGGGCCGAAATCGGCAAGAATCTCGATTTCTGCTTCGCGACATTCCCGGTGCTGGCCGAGCGCCGCCGCCAGCTCGCGGGTTCCATGAGCGGCGGCGAGCAGCAGATGCTGGCGCTGGCGCGTGCGCTGATGCTGGCGCCGAAGATTCTATTGGTCGACGAACCCTCGGTCGGACTGGCGCCGATTCTCGTTCAGCACACGATCGCGATGATCCAGGTGCTGAAAGAGAAGTACCAGCTCACGGTGCTGATGGCCGAGCAGAATTTCACGCAGGCGATCCGCATCGCGGATCGCGGCTATGTGCTCGTGCACGGCAAGATCGCGTTCGAGGGCCGCTCGGCCGACGAGCTCAACAACAACGATCTGATCCGCAAATTCTATATGGGGATGTGACGCTCACTCCGCCGCGGCGCGCGCCGGGCGCGCCTGGGCCGAGATTAGGTAATCGAGCGCTGCCTGCACGCCGCCCTTCTTGTGCGGCACCCCCGCGAGCGCGAGCGCCATCTCGGTCGCACCCAGCGCGCCGATAATGGTGGCGTCGTTGGTGTCGCCGAGATGGCCGATGCGGAACACTTTGCCGGCGATCCGCCCGAGCCCCATGCCGTAGGAAATATTGAAGTGATCGAGCGCGACCTGGCGGAAGCGGTCGGCGTCGTGGCCTTCGGGCAGGAGCACGGCGGTGATGGTCGAGGAATATTGCTTGGGCTCACGGCAGAGAATCTCGAGGCCCCAGCCGCGCACGGCGCGGCGCGTCGCCTCGGCGAGGCGGTCGTGGCGGGCGAACACGTTGTCGAGCCCTTCCTCGTGCAGCATGTCGATGGATTCGGCGAGGCCGTACACGATCGTGGTCGCCGGTGTGTAGGGGAAGTAATCCTTCTTGTTGGCGGCGATCTGCTCTTCCCAGCTCCAGAAGGATTTCGGCAGCTTCGCGGTCTTGGCCGCCTTCAGCGCCTTGTCGCTCACCGCGTTGAACGACATGCCGGGCGGCAGCATCAGGCCCTTCTGCGCGCCGCCCACGGTGACGTCGACGCCCCATTCGTCGTGGCGATAGTCCGTCGAGGCAAGCGAAGAGATGGTATCGACCATCAGCAGCGCCGGGTGCTTGGCGGCGTCGATCGCTTTCCGGATCTCGGCGGGATGCGACACACAGCCGGTCGAGGTCTCGTTGTGCAGCACGCACACGGCCTTGATCTTGTGCTCCTTATCCTCGCGCAGCTTGGCCTCGATCACGTCGGCCTTGGCGCCAGTGCGCCAGTCGGATTCGATGAAGACCGGAACCAGTCCGAGCTTCGCGGCCATGTTCTTCCATAGCGTGCCGAACTGGCCGGTCTCGTACATCAGCACGTGATCGCCGGGCGAAAGCGTGTTGACGAGCGAGGCCTCCCAGGCGCCGGTGCCCGAGGACGGATAAATGATGACCGGGCTGGCGGTCTTGAAGATCGTCTTGATGCCGTCGAGCACTCGGCGCACGAGCCTGGCGAACTCCGGGCCGCGATGGTCGATGATCGGCATATCCATCGCGCGCATGACGCGGTCGGGCATGGGCGTCGGCCCGGGGATTTGCAGGAAATGGCGCCCAGCAGCGCGCGACGAATTGGTGGCCATCGGCATGTTCCTCGTGGCTCGGTGTTCGGCTTGTTGCGGTCACGCGGCCGCGAAAGCGGGCGGTGGTCCGTACAAGACGAGCCTTGTGAATTATAATCGAAAGTATAGTCAAGCGCGCGCGGCGTCGCGGTGCGCATTTGATGCCGGCGGAGGGGTTTGATGGCAATGCGCCTGATGCCGGGGTTGGAGCGCCGCCTGAAGCGCGAAGGCGTGGGCGAGGTGCTGTTCGGCGACTTCGACCGCGGCCGTTACGCGACCGACGCCTCCTCCTACCAACTTATGCCAATGGGCGTCGTGGTCCCGCAGAGCGTGGACGAGGCCCAAAAGGCGATCGCGGTGGCGCGGGCCGAAGGCGTCTCGGTGCTGGCGCGCGGCGGCGGCACGTCGCAGGCCGGGCAGACGGTGAACGAGTCGCTGGTGGTCGATTGCTCCAAGCGCCTCACGCGCATTCTCGAGCTCGACGTCGCGGGCAGGCGCTGCGTGGTCGAGCCCGGCATCGTGCTCGACGACTTGAACCGCGCGCTCAAGCCGCACGGGCTGTGGTTTCCGGTCGACGTCTCCACCTCTTCGCGCGCGACCATCGGCGGCATGGCGGGGAACAATTCCTGCGGCGGCCGCTCGCTGCGCTACGGCATGATGCGCGACAACGTGCTCTCGATCGACGCGGTGCTTGCCGACGGCGCGGTCGCGCGTTTCGGCAATGTCGCGCCGGATCTCTCGGACCTGCCGGTGGATTCGCCGCTCAAGCCGCTTGCGCAGGATCTGTTCGCCATCGGCGCGCGCGAGGCGGGCGAGATCGAGACGCGCTTCCCCAAGGTGCAGCGCCGGGTCGGCGGCTATAATCTCGACGCGCTGCTGCCGGGCAAGAACGACATCAATCTCGCGCATCTGCTCGTCGGTTCCGAAGGCACGCTGGCGTTCTCGACCAGGATCGAACTCAAGCTCTGGCCGGTGCTGCCCCGGCGCGCCGTGGGCGTCTGCCATTTCGGCCGCTTCTACGAAGCCATGGACGCGGCCCAGCACATCGTGAAGCTCGGGCCGATCGCGGTCGAGCTCATCGATCGCACCATGATCGGGCTCGCGCGCGAGATCGAGCTGTTCCGCCCGACGCTCGAGAAGTTCGTGCGCGGCTCGCCGGACGCGGTATTGCTCGTGGAATTCGCCGAGGACGACTGGCAGGAGAACCTTGCGCGCCTGAAGCGGCTCGAAGCTTTGATGGGTGACCTCGGCTTCGGCTGGGACAAGAGCGGGCCGCACTGGGGCGGTGTCGTCGAGGTGCTCGATCCGGCGCTTTGCAGACGGCGATCGCCGACGTGCGCACCTCGGGCCTCAACATCATGATGTCGATGAAGGAGGCGGGGAAGCCCGTTTCCTTCGTCGAGGATTGCGCGGTGCCGCTCGAGCATTTGGCCGAATACACTTCGCGCCTCAGCGAAATTTTCGAGAAGCACAAGACGCGCGGCACCTGGTACGCGCACGCGGCGCTCGGCTGCCTGCACGTGCGGCCGATCCTGAATCTGCGGCTCGACAAGGACGTCAAAGCCATGCGTGCGATCGCCGAAGAGGCGTTCGCGATGGTGCGCGAATACAAGGGCGCGCATTCGGGCGAGCACGGCGACGGCATCGTGCGCTCGGAGTTCAACGAGCCGATGTTCGGCGCGCGGCTCACGCGCGCGTTCGAGGAGGTGAAGGACCGCTTCGATCCGCAGGGCCTGTTCAACCCCGGCAAGATCGTGCGGGCGCCCAAGTTCGACGACCGCACGAATTTCCGCTACGGGCCCGGCTATCGCGGCGTCGAGATCAAGGCCGCGCTCGACTGGTCAGCGTATCCCGGCGCCGGCCAGGGTTTCCAGGGCGCGATCGAGATGTGCAACAACAACGGCGCCTGCCGGAAATCCGCGGGCGGCGTGATGTGCCCGAGCTATCGGGTGACGCGCAACGAGCGCGACGTGACGCGCGGGCGCGCCAACTCGCTTCGTCTCGCCATGACCGGCCAGCTCGGCCCGGACGCGCTCACCTCCGACGAGATGGCGAAGACGATGGAGCTCTGCGTCTCCTGCAAGGGCTGCCGGCTCGAATGCCCGACCGGCGTCGACATGGCGCGGATGAAGATCGAGGTGCAGGCGGCGCGGGCCAGGAAGCACGGGTTTTCGCTGCATGACCGGCTGATCGGGTGGCTGCCGCGCTATGCGCCCTATGCAGCGCCGCTGTCGGGCCTGCTCAATCTGCGGGATCGTTTGCCGGGCGTGGCGAAATTGTCGGAAGTATTTTCCGGATTCAGCGCTTCGCGACCCTTGCCGCGCTGGCGCTCCGATCCGTTCCGCGAGGCGGAAATTCCGCTCGATATCAAGGGCGGCACGGAAGTCGTGCTGTTCGCCGACACGTTCAACCGCTATTTCGAGCCGGAGAATCTTGATGCGGCGCTCATGGTGTTGCGCGCTGCCGGCTATCGCGTGCATTTGCCCAAGGTCGCCGACGGCAAGCGGCCGCTTTGCTGCGGGCGGACGTTTCTTTCGGTCGGCGCGGTGGATCAGGCTCGGCAGGAGGCCGAGCGCACGATCGCGGCGCTCGAGCCGTTCGCGGCGCGCGGCGTCCCGATCATCGGCCTTGAGCCCAGCTGCATGCTCGGCTTTCGCGATGAGATCCCGGCGCTCATCAAGGGCAAGAGCGCCAAGCGGCTTGCGGAGCATACGTTTCTGTTCGAAGAATTCCTCGCGCGCGAAGCTGGCGCGGGCGAGCTCGAGCTTCCGCTCGGCGAGATCGGGAAGCGCGCGCTGTTGCATGGCCATTGCCATCAGAAATCGTTCGGCGCGATGGGCGCGGTCGAGCAAGCGCTGAAGCTGATCCCCGGCCTGGCGGTCGAGACCATCGAGACGAGTTGCTGCGGCATGGCGGGCAGCTTCGGCTATGGCAAAGAGACGGTCCGGACTTCGTTCGCCATGGGCGAGCTTTCGCTGCTGCCGGCGGTGCGCAAGGCCGAAGACGACGACCTGATCGTCGCCGACGGCTTCTCGTGCCGCCACCAGATCGCCGATGGCGCCGGACGCGAGGCGCAGCATGTCGCGCGCGTGCTGGCCGCGAGCGTTGTGAGCGCGCAGCGTGCCGTGTCAAAGTAACCGCCCGCGTCCGCAGGAGCTTGCCATGCCCGACCTCACGCTCGCCGCCGCGCAACAGATCGTCGGCGCTGCGCTCGCCCACGGGCGCGCGAAGAACATGAAGCCGCTCGTAGTCGCCGTGCTCGATGCGCGCGGCGCGCTCAAGGCCTATGCGGCCGAGGACAAGACCAGCTTGCGCCGCTTCGACATCGCGCGCGGCAAGGCCTATGGCGCGGTCGCGATGGGGGTGGGCTCGCGCACGCTCGGCAAGATGGCGGTCGAGCGGCCGCACTTCGTCGCGGCGGCCGGCAGCGCGATCGGCGGCACGCTCGTTCCGGTCGCGGGCGGCGTGCTGATCAAGACCAGCGAGGGCGAGCTCCTCGGCGCGGTCGGAATCTCCGGCGATACCTCGGACAATGACGAGGCGGCCGCGATGGCAGGCATCGAGGCTGCCGGATTCAAAGGTGATCCGGGGGTCGGCTGATTCAGGCCGAGCCCTGCGCGCCTTCGTCGACAACGCCGTTCTTCAGCGTCCCGATGCCCTCGACCTCGACTTCCACCACATCGCCGGGCTTGAGCCACTTGGGTGGGTCGAAGCGCGCGCCGGCGCCGGTCGGCGTGCCGGTGAGGATCAGGTCGCCGGGTTTGAGCGTCATGAAGGTCGTGATGTAGGCGATCAGATAGTTGAAATCGAAAATCATATTGGCAGTAGTGTCGTCCTGGCGGGTCTCGCCATTGACGCGGGTCTTGAGCTTGCGCGGCGCGGAGAGGTCGACCGCGTCGCGCGTCACCATCCAGGGGCCGAGCGAACCGCTGCGGTCGAAGTTCTTGCCCTGCGTGGCGTTGAATTTTCCGTGGCGGACCCAGTCGCGGATCGTGCCTTCGTTTGCGATGCTGAGGCCGGCGACGTAATCGAGCGCGCGCTCGCGCGGCACATGCTTGCCTTGCTTGCCGATCACCAGCACGACCTCGCCCTCGTAATCGAGCTGCTCGGAGACGCTTCGGGCGCACCAGCGGCGTGCCGTGGCCCACGAGCGAATCCGGCGCGCGATAGAACAGGCTTGGATATTTGGGCAGCTCCGAGCCGTCGCGATATTCTTCGTTGCGGTTGGCGTAGTTCACGCCGACGCAGAGAATCTTCTCGCTTCCGATCACCGGCGGCAGAAGCGTCACGTCGGAAAGCGCGAAATCGGGCTTGGTTTTGGCCGCGGCGTCCAGGCGGCCGAGCGCGTCCGCACGCAGGAGATCGATGAGGCGCGGAAATTCCGGCAGACGCCTGGAAAGATCGACGATGCCGTCGCCCTCGACGGCGCCCCAGGACGTGCGTCCCTGATGGGTGAAGCTGACCAGACGCATCGCGTCAGCGCAGCAGGCCGGAGCGTTGCAGCACGCCGTCGAGCTTCTTCTCGAGCTCGGCGGTGGCCGGCACCATCGGCAGGCGATGCTCGTTCTCGGCGATCAGCCCAAGGCGCTTGGCCATATATTTGATCGGGATCGGATTGGTGTCGAAGAAGACCGCCTTGTTGAGCTCCAATAGCTCGTCGTGCAGCTTGCGGGCTCCGGCAAGGTCGTTCCGCCAGATCGCCTCGCACATGTCGGCGAGCTTCTTCGGCTGCAGATTGCCGACCGCGTTCATCAGCCCGCAGGCGCCGACCGCCATCATCGGGTAGGAAAGCTCCTCGAGGCCGACGAAGATCCGGAAATCCTTGCCGAGCGCATTGAGTGCATCCGATACGAAGCCGAGATCGTTCACCGCGTGCTTCATGCCCACGAACGTCGGCGATTTTTTCTGAAGCTCCACCAGCGTCTCGACCGTGACCGAAACCGCGGTGCGGCCGGGGATGTGATAGACCATCCAGGGCAGATCGATGCCCTTGGTCGCCTCCAGATAAAAGGCGACGAGACCGCGCTGCGGCGGGCGGATGTAATAGGGCGTCACGATCAGCAGCGCGTCGGCGCCGGCCTTCGCCGCGTGTTCGGTGAGCGCGCGGGTTTCGGCCAGCGATTGCGAGCCGGTCGCGGCCACGACCGGGACGCGGCCGCCGGCGGCCTTGATCGCCACGTCCACCAGCCGGTTGCGCTCCTCGATCGTCAGCGTCGATGGCTCGGCGGTAGTGCCGTTCACGAGAATCCCGTGCGTGCCGTGCTCGATCTGGTGCGTCACAAGGCGCGCATAAGCGTCGTAATCGACCGCGCCCTGCTTGAAGGGCGTCAAGAGTGGCGGGATCGAGCCTTTCAGACGATCAAGCGACATCGGCATTAGAGGAACCCGTTTCGGGATTGCGCGGCCCGGCGCGGTTCTATCCTATACTCGCCTGTAGACGCCAACCGCCGTCAGGCAAGGGGAGGATCGCTTTGCCCCATATCACCATCGAATACTCGGCCAACCTCGAGCCAAAGCTCGAGATCGTGAAGCTCGTAGAAAAGGTCCATGCGGCGGCGGCGGCCACCGGCGTCATGGAGCTTGGCGGATTGCGCACGCGCGCGGCGCGGCGCGACGTCTACCGGGTGGCGGACGGCAAGCCCGGCAACGCCTTCATGTTCGTCGTCATCCGCCTGCGGCCGAACCGGAGCGAGGAGCAGCGCAAGATGCTCGGCGAAACAGTGTTCGGCGTCGTGTCCAAGCATCTCGATCCCTTGTTCGAGACGATGGAGATCGCGCTATCGTTGGAGATCCAGTTGCTCGATCACGAGTTCACGTGGCGGCGAAACAACCTGCACGACCGCCTGCGCGCGGCGGGGTGACGCAGGGCCGTTTAGATTACCGGTAACAATTTCGTATTGTGCACTGCACGTTGGGCGGAATCCATTTGCCGCCCACCCTGGTATGCATAATATCGTCCTAACTTCGAGTGGGCCCGTTGGGATCTCAACCCACCGTGCCAGGGGGAGACGACCGAAGAAGCATTGAGCAATGCATGCCGCCCGCTCGAACGGACGGCACAACAAACAAACAGGGAGGAAGTTCATGGAGCATCCGGTTCGTAAATTTTGTCTCGGTACGGCGCTCGCGCTCGCGGCCGCCGTCGGTCTCGCGGCGCCGACGCACGCCGCCTGGGAGCCGACCCGTCCGGTCGAGTTCATCATTCCGGCCGGTACCGGCGGCGGCGCCGACATCATGGCCCGCACCATTCAGGGCATCGTCACCAAGTACAATTTGATGAAGCAGCCGATGGTGGTGATCAACAAGGCCGGCGGCGCCGGCGGCGAAGGCTTTCTCGACGTGAAGGCGTCGGCCGGCAATCCGCACAAGATCATCATCACGCTGTCGAACCTGTTCACGACGCCGTTGGCCACCGGCATTCCGTTCAACTGGAAGGACCTCACGCCGGTCGCAATGCTCGCGCTCGACGAATTCGTGCTCTGGGTCAATGCCGAGAAGCCGTACAAGTCGGTGAAGGATTTCATCACCGCCGCGAAAGCGGCAAACGGCACATTCAAGATGGCCGGTACGGGTGCCAAGCAAGAGGACCAGATCATCACGGTCGCCATCGAGAAGAGCGCAGGCGTCAAGTTCATCTACATTCCGGAGAAGGGCGGCGGCGCAGTCGCCGTTCAGTTGGTCGGCAACCATGTCGACTCCACGGTCAACAATCCGAACGAGGCGGTGGCGCAGTGGCGCGGTGGGAAGCTTCGTCCGCTCTGCGTATTCGATGGAAAACAGCTCGCCTATACCGACAAGATCGCCGGCGAGCTGTCATGGAACAGCATCCCGACCTGCAAGTCGCAGGGACTCGATATGGAGTACCTCATGCTGCGGGGTATCTTCATGTCTCCCGGCGCGACCAAGGACCAGGTCGACTACTACATCGAGCTGTTCAAGAAGGTCCGCGAGACGGCGGAATGGAAAGATCTAATGAAGAACGGCGCCTTCAATCAGACTTTCATGACCGGCCCCGATTACGTGAAATGGGTCGCCAATGAAGAGAAGCGCCACGAAGAACTGATGAGAGCCGCGGGCTTCCTCGCCAAGACCAACTAACGGGAACCGAAACAGACCGCCGGCGGATTCGATCCGCCGGCGGTTGCTTGCGATTGCGTCGGGGGTTCTGGTGATGACGAAAGAATCGCGTAGTGCATTTGGCGCAGGGCCTTCGCATCGCGCCGTCGAAATCGGCGTTGCGGTGGCGACGATCCTGTTCGCGCTGATCGTGATCGGCGGCAGCGTTCAGGTAGGATTCAATTGGGCCTCCGACGGACCGCGGGCGGGTTTTTTCCCCTTCTACATCGGACTGTTCATCCTGGTGTCGGGCGCCGTCAATCTGTTCCAGGCGCTCAGCGTCTTTCCGCGCGAAAGACTGTTCGCGGAATGGGGACAGCTCGGACAAGTGCTCGCGGTCGTCATTCCAACCGCTATCTACGTCGCCCTCATTCCCTGGCTCGGGATTTATGTGTCTTCGGTCTTGCTGATTGCCGTGTTCATGCGGTGGATCGGTAAATACGGCTGGTCGCTGGTGGCTCCGGTCGCCATCGTCGTTCCGATCGTCGCTTTCATCGTCTTTGAGAAATGGTTTCTGGTGCCGTTGCCGAAGGGGCCGATCGAGGAACTGCTGGGGCTATAGATGCGGATTCAAAGGGCTTGGCGAGTTTCGACGCGCTTCGGGGGCGGGTAAATGGAAGAGATCGGCAATCTGTTCACGGGCTTCGGGACGGTTCTGCAGCCCTTCAACATCTTGGTGATGGTCGTCGGTATCCTGCTCGGCGTCATCATCGGCGTTCTGCCGGGTCTGGGCGGCGCCAACGGTGTCGCGATTCTGTTGCCGCTCACGTTCTCCATGTCGCCGACCTCGGCGATCATCATGCTCTCCTGCATCTATTGGGGGGCGCTGTTCGGCGGCGCGATCACGTCGGTCCTGTTCAATATCCCGGGCGAACCGTGGTCGGTGGCAACTACCTTCGACGGCCATCCGATGGCGCAGCAGGGCAAGGCCGGCGAGGCGCTGACCGCGGCCTTCACGTCGTCCTTCGTGGGCGCGCTGTTCGCGGTCATCATGATCACACTGGTGGCGCCGCTGGTTGCGCGCTTCGCGCTGCAATTCGGGCCGGCGGAGAAATTCGGAGTCTATTTCCTCGCCTTCTGCAGTTTTATCGGCATGAGCAAAGAGCCTCCGTTCAAGACGATCGCGGCCATGATGATCGGGTTCGCGCTGAGCGCGGTCGGCCTCGACCAGATGACCGGTCAATTGCGGCTCACTTTCGGATTTACCAATCTGTTGACCGGCTTCGACTTTTTGATCGCGGTAATCGGCCTGTTCGGGATCGGTGAAATCCTGCTCACGATGGAAGAGGGGCTTCGTTTCAAAGGCCGGTCCGCGGTGATCAACCCGCGCGTGGTGTTCCAGACCTGGGCCGAATTGCCGCGCTACTGGATGACGTCGTTGCGCTCGTGCGTGATCGGCTGCTGGATGGGCATTACACCGGCGGGCGCAACTCCCGCGTCGTTCATGAGCTACGGCATCGCCAAGCGCATTTCGAAGAATGGAAAGAACTTCGGCAACGGGGAGATCGAAGGCGTCGTGGCGCCGGAGACTGCGGCGCACGCCGCCGGCACGGCGGCGCTCCTGCCGATGCTGTCGCTCGGCGTCCCGGGTTCGCCGACCGCGGCCGTGCTCTTGGGCGGCCTCTTGATCTGGGGCCTGCAGCCGGGACCGATGTTGTTCGTCGAACAGAAGGAATTCGTCTGGGGCCTCATCGCCAGCATGTACGTCGGCAACGTCGTGGGCCTGATCATCGTGCTCACCTGCGTGCCTTTCTTCGCGGCGATCCTGCGCATTCCGTTCAGCATCATCGCGCCGATCATCCTCGTGCTGTGTGCGATCGGCGCCTACACGGTGCACAACTCGACGTTCGACGTCGTGATGATGCTGGTGTTCGGCGTGGTCGGGTACGTGATGAAGAAGTGCAATTATCCGCTGGCGCCGATGGTGCTGGCGATCGTGCTCGGAGATAAGGCCGAGGAGGGGTTCCGCCAATCGCTCCTGGGTTCGCAGGGCTCGCTCGGCATTTTCTGGTCGAATTGGCTCGTCGGCACCATCATGACGCTCGGGCTCATTGCACTGTTCTGGCCGCTGATCCAGACGACCTGGACGCGGGTCCGGGCCATGGCGACGGCCTAGATTTGAAGGCAAAAGGCCTATGCTATATAAGGAATTATGTATACCAGTCCTCCGGCGGCTAAGGCCGGACCACGAGGTGCGGCCATGAGTGGAATCTCTTCCCGGGGCAGCGCGGTTGAGCCCGCGACGCGTGTGGCCGTTGCGCCGCTCGAGGACACGTCCACTTTCAAGGACCGCGCCTATGCGGCGCTGAAGGACGTCATCGTCTCGCTCGACGTCTACGAGAGCGACGGCGAGGTGCGACTCGATGAGCGGCGGCTGGCGCAGGATCTCGGAATTTCGCGCACCCCGGTGCGCGAAGCCATGGCGCAGCTCGAGCGCGAGGGCTTCGTGCGCTCGGTGCCGCGGCGCGGCGTTTACGTGGTGCGCAAGACCAAGCAGGACGTGATCGAATTGATCACCGCCTGGGCCGCGCTTGAAAGCATGGCGGCCCGACTGATCACCAAGCATGCGCGCGACGAGGAAATCGCGCAGCTCAGGACGATGTTCGCAAAGTTCGAGAACGGCACGCTGCACGCCAAGCTCGACGAATATTCCGAAGTAAACATCGAATTCCACCAGAGCATCATCCGTATGAGCCGCAATCGCGTGCTGATGGATCTGGCCGAAAACCTGTTCACCCATATGCGCATGATCCGCCGCAAGACCATCGGCGAGCAGGATCGTGCCGACCGCTCGATCCGCGATCACATGAACATCATCCAGGCGCTCGAGCAGCGCGACACCGAGCGCGCCGAGGTGCTGGTGCGCGACCACGCGCTCGGGCTTGCCGAGCACGTGGCGAAATACGCCGACTATTTGGATTGAATCGGGAGGACGCCATGGCTGAAGCCGCCGTGAGCATGGATGCAAAGGCAGCCAAAGCAGAGCAGGAGCTGACGGATGGCTTTCATCTCGTCATCGATGCGCTCAAGCTCAATGGCATCAACACGATCTATGGCGTGCCCGGCATCCCGATCACGGACTTCGGCCGTATGGCGCAGGCGGCAGGTATCCGCGTCATCTCATTCCGGCACGAGCAGAACGCCGGCAACGCCGCCGCAATCGCCGGCTTCCTGACGAAAAAGCCCGGCGTCTGCCTCACCGTGTCGGCTCCCGGCTTTCTCAACGGCCTGACGGCTTTGGCCAATGCCACGACCAACTGCTTCCCGATGATCCTGATCTCCGGCTCGTCCGAGCGCGAGATCGTCGACCTGCAGCAGGGCGACTACGAAGAGATGGACCAGCTCGCCATCGCCAAGCCCCTCTGCAAGGCGGCATTCCGCGTGCTGCACGCTGCGGACATCGGCATTGGTGTCGCGCGCGCGATCCGCGCGGCCGTCTCGGGGCGTCCAGGCGGCGTCTATCTCGATCTGCCGGCCAAGCTTTTCTCTCAGGTTATGAGCGCAGAGGCTGGAGCCAAGTCGCTCGTCAAGGTCATCGATCCGGCGCCGGCCCAGCTTCCGGCTCCGTCTGCCGTCAAGCGTGCGCTCGATGTCCTGAAGAGCGCCAAGCGTCCGCTGATCATCCTCGGTAAAGGCGCCGCTTACGCACAGGCCGATGACCAGATCCGCGCGCTCGTCGAAAAGAGCGGCGTTCCGTTCCTGCCGATGAGCATGGCGAAGGGTCTTCTTCCCGACACGCATCCGCAGTGCGCGGGCGCTGCGCGCTCGACGGTGCTGAAGGACTCCGACGTCGTCATGCTGATCGGTGCACGCCTCAACTGGCTGCTGTCGCACGGCAAGGGCAAGACCTGGGGCGACGCCCCGAAGAAGTTCATCCAGATCGACATCGAGCCCAAGGAGATGGACAGCAACGTCGAGATCGTCGCGCCTGTGGTCGGCGATATCGGCTCCTGCGTGTCGGCTCTACTCGAGGGCATGGATAGCAAGTGGCCGGCCCCGCCCGCCGACTGGATCAAAACCGTTACGTCGAAACGAGAAGAAAACGTCGCCAAGATGGCGCCGAGGCTGATGAAGAACACGGCGCCGATGGACTTCCACGGCGCGCTCGGTGCCCTGCGCACCGTCATCAAAGAACGGCCGGATGCCATATTGGTCAACGAAGGCGCCAATACGCTCGATCTCGCGCGCGGCGTCATCGACATGTACAAGCCGCGCAAGCGTCTCGACGTCGGCACTTGGGGCGTCATGGGCATCGGCATGGGCTATGCCGTCGCGGCCGCGATCGAGACCGGCAAACCCGTGCTCGCGGTCGAAGGCGACAGTGCGTTCGGCTTCTCCGGCATGGAAGTGGAGACGATCTGCCGGTACAAGCTGCCGGTCTGCATCGTCGTCTTCAACAATAACGGCATCTATCGCGGTACCGACGTCAATCCGACGGGCGGTCCGGACCCTGCGACGACCGTCTTCGTCAAGGGCTCGCGCTACGACAAGATGATGGAAGCGTTCGGCGGCGTCGGCGTTCATGTGACGACCCCCGACGAGCTGAAGCGCGCCGTCGATGCGGCCATGGACTCCGGCAAGCCGACCCTCATCAACGCGGTGATCGACCCGGCGGCCGGCAGCGAGAGCGGCCGCATCGGCAATCTCAACCCGCAAAGCGTGGTGAAGAAGAAATAAATCGAAATGGTGGGCGGGAAACCTGCTCCCGGCCGCCGGTAGCAACCGATCAGATCCGTAATTCTGGAGACAAAGTCATGGCCACTCGCAAGAAGAGCAAAAAGACGACGAAGCCGGCGCCCAAGCGCGCGGCTTCGGGCAATGGCTTGCCGAGACCTTCCAGCAAGCCTTGGGGCGCGGCCGGCAAGGCGCTCGACGGCGTGCGGATTCTCGATTTCACGCATGTGCAGTCGGGCCCGACCTGCACGCAGCTGCTCGCCTTCATGGGCGCCGACGTGATCAAGATCGAGCGGCCCGGCCACGGCGACATCACGCGCGGCCAATTGCGCGACGTGAAGGGCGCCGACAGCCTCTATTTCACGATGCTCAACGGCAACAAGCGCTCGATCACGATCGACTCCAAGCACGGCAAGGGCAAGGAGATCATCGAGCGGCTGATCAAGCACTGCGACGTGCTGGTGGAAAATTTCGCACCCGGCGCGCTCGACCGCATGGGCTTCACCTGGGAGCACATCCACAAGCTCAATCCACGCATGATCGTGGCCTCGGTGAAGGGCTTCGGCCCGGGACCGTACGAGGACTGCAAGGTCTACGAGAACGTCGCGCAGTGCGCGGGCGGCGCCGCGTCCACCACCGGTTTCCGCGAAGGACCGCCGCTGGTGACCGGCGCGCAGATCGGCGATTCGGGCACCGGGCTGCACCTCGCGCTCGGCATCGTCGCCGCGCTCTATCAGCGCAACCGCACCGGCCGCGGCCAGAAGGTGCTCGCCGCGATGCAGGACGGCGTCTTAAACCTCGCGCGCGTGAAGCTGCGCGATCAGCAGCGCCTGGCGCACGGCCCACTCCCGGAGTACCGGCAGTACGGCGAAGGCATCCCGTTCGGGAAGGCGGTGCCGCGCTCCGGCAACGACTCGGGCGGCGGCCAGCCGGGCTGGATCCTGAAATGCAAAGGCTGGGAGACGGATCCGGACTCCTACATCTATTTCATCACCCAGGCGCCGGTGTGGGAAAAGATCTGCGACATCATCGGCAAGCCGGAATGGAAGACCGACCCCGATTACGCCAAGCCGCAGGCGCGCTTGCCGCGGCTGAAGCACATTTTCGAGACGATCGAGCAGTGGACCATGACCAAGGACCAAGTTCGAGGTCATGGAAATCTGCAACGCGGTCGATATCCCGGTGGGTCCGATCCTGTCGATGAAGGAGATCGCCGAAGAGCCGTCGCTGCGCAAGACCGGCACCGTGGTCGAGGTCGATCACCCGGTGCGCGGCAAGTATCTGACGGTCGGCAATCCGGTGAAGATGTCCGACAGCATCACCGAAGTGACGCGCTCGCCGTTGCTCGGCGAGCACACCGAGGAGGTTCTGAAGCTGCTCGGCTATTCGGCCAAGGAAATCGCCGAGATCAAGGGTTCGGGAGCGGTCACGGCCGAGGAAAAGGCACGCGCGGAAGCGGCCTGATCGAGCGGCGCTGGGGCAGGGGGAAAGCATGCGTATCGTGGTCCACGGTCAGCAGGCCTTCGGCAAGGCGGTGCTCGACGCGCTCTTGAAGCGCGGCGACAACGTGATTGCCGTCTATGCCGCCCCGGAAAAGCCGGGGCAGAAGATCGATCCGCTGAAGGAGGCGGCGCTCGCGGCGAAGCTGCCGGTGCTGCAGCCCGCGTCGTACCGCAAGCCCGAGGTGTGGGAAGAGTTCAAGGCGCTCAAGCCCGATCTGCAGGTCATGGCGTACGTGACGCTGTTCGTGCCCGAGGAGTTCCTGAAGATTCCGGCCAAGGGCTCGATCCAGTATCACCCGTCGCTATTGCCGAAATTCCGCGGTCCGAGCTCGATCAACTGGCCGATCATCAAGGGCGAGACCGAGACCGGGCTCTCGATCTTCTGGCCCGACAACGGGCTCGATACCGGCGACATTCTTCTGCAGAAGAAGACGCCGGTCGGTCCCGACGACACGCTCGGCTCGATCTATTTCGACCGCCTGTTTCCGATGGGCGTCGAGGCGATGCTCGAGGCGATCGATCTGGTGAAGGCAGGCAAGGCGCCGCGCACCAAGCAGGACGATACCAAAGCCAGCTACGAAGGCTGGTGCGCCGGCGAAAACGCGCGCATCGATTGGGCGAAGCCGTGGGCGCAGATCTACAATCTGATCCGGGGCTGCAACCCACAGCCCGGCGCCTGGACCACGCACAACGGCGCCAAGCTGCAGGTATTCGACGCCAAACCGCTGCCCGCGCGTCAGCCCAACGGCATCGGTGGGAAGATGGGCGAGATCGTCGAGATCGACTCCGAAAGTTTCACCATCGCTTGCGCCGACGGCCGCATCCGTGTTCTTCGTGTGCGGCCCGCCGATGGCGCAAAAATCAGCGGCGCCGAATTCGCCGCGGCTGCCGGAATCAAGACCGGCACCCGTCTCGCCTGAACGATTCATCGCAATTCAAAAGGTTCGCGTATGCCCGCCTCGCAACACAAACAGCCCAAATCCGACATCGAAATCGCCCAGGCCGCCAAGAAGCGGCCGATCATGGAGCTCGCCAAGGAGCGGCTCGGGATCGCGGCGGAGAATCTTGAGCCTTTTGGCCACTACAAGGCCAAGCTCTCCATGGATTTCATCAAGTCCCTGAAGAGCAAGCCGAACGGCAAGCTCATTCTCGTGTCGGCGATCACGCCGACGCCGGCGGGCGAAGGCAAGACCACGACCACGGTGGGCTTGACCGACGCGCTCAATCACATCGGGAAGAAGGCGATGCTGTGCCTGCGCGAGCCCTCGCTCGGGCCGTCGTTCGGCATGAAAGGGCGGTGCTGCCGGTGGCGGCTACGCGCAAGTCGTGCCGATGGAGGACATCAATCTCCATTTCACCGGCGACTTCCACGCCATCACGTCGGCGCACAATCTCCTGTCGGCGATGATCGACAACCACATCTATTGGGGCAACGAGCTCGGCATCGACTCGCGCCGCGTCGCGTGGCGCCGCGTGATGGACATGAACGACCGTGCGCTGCGCGAGATCGTCTGCTCGCTCGGCGGCGTCGCCAACGGCTATCCGCGCGAGGCCGGCTTCGACATCACGGTGGCCTCCGAGGTGATGGCGATCTTCTGCCTCGCCAGCGACCTCGACGACCTGAAGAAGCGGCTCGGCAGCATCATTGTGGGCTACACGCGCGACCGCAAACCGGTGCGCGCCAGCGATCTCAAGGCGCACGGCGCGATGACCGTGCTCTTGAAGGAAGCGCTTTCGCCCAATCTGGTGCAGACGCTCGAAGGCACTCCGGCCTTCATCCATGGCGGGCCGTTCGCCAATATCGCGCATGGCTGCAATTCGGTGCTGGCGACCACGACGGCGCTGAAGCTCGCCGACTACGTGGTGACGGAGGCCGGCTTCGGCGCCGACCTCGGCGGCGAGAAGTTCATGGACATCAAGTGCCGCAAGACCGGACTTTCGCCCGATTGCGTGGTGCTGGTGGCCACCATACGCGCGCTCAAGATGCACGGCGGCGTGAAGAAAGAGGACCTGAAGAACGAGAACCTGAAGGCGCTCGATGCCGGCATGGCCAACCTGCAACGCCACGTGGAGAACATGCAGAAGTTCGGCGTGGTGCCGGTGGTCTCGATCAACCGCTTCAGCGCCGATACCGAAGCCGAGATCGCGCTGGTCAAGGAGAAATGCAAGGCGATGGGCGTCGAGGCGTTGATGGCCGATCACTGGGCCATGGGCGGCGAGGGCGCCGCCGATGTCGCGCGCGCGGTGGTGAAGGTGATCGACTCGGGGAAAAGCAAGCTCAAGCTGCTGTACCCCGACGACATGCCGCTCTTGGAGAAGATCCGCACCATCGCCAAGGAAATCTATCGCGCCAAGGATATCGCCGCCGACAAGTCGGTGCGCGACCAGCTCGCGAGCTTCGAGACCATGGGCTACGGCAAGGCGCCGATCTGCATCGCCAAGACGCAATACAGCTTCACCACCAACGCGGATACCAAGGGCGCGCCCAACGACCACATCGTGAACGTGCGCGAGGTGCGGCTCTCGGCCGGGGCCGAGTTCGTGGTCGCGATCTGCGGGGACATCATGACCATGCCGGGCCTGCCCAAGACGCCGGCGGCGAACAGCATCGATGTCTCGCCCGACGGGAAGATCGTCGGCTTGTTCTGATCTTCGGCCGGTCAGGCGCCGAACCGGCGCGCTACGGCCACCAGCGCCGCGTTCAAGGGCGTCATCGGATCGCGCGCGGGCACCACGAGCCCGATCGTATGCGCCGCTTCGGGATCGACGATCGGAATTGCGCGGATTGTGTCGGTCAGCCCCAGGGTCTCGGCGAGCTTGGCCGGCATCACGCTCGCCCAGCGGCCAGTGCGCACGTGGGCGAACAGAACGATCATGGAATTGGATTCCAGCGTCGGCTGCGGGTCGCCGCCGGCCGAGCGCAGCAATTGCTCGAGGATGCGCCGGTTCTGCATGTCGGGCGTAAGCAGGCAGAGCGGAACCTCCGCGACCTCGGCCCAGCGTACTTGGTCGCGGTTGCCGAGCGGCGAGTTGGCCGCGGTGATCAGGCGATACTCTTCTTGATAAAGCGGGACCGCGAGCACGCGGCCGAGCGGCTCGTTGTCGAGATAGGTGATGCCGGCATCGACCTCGAGATTTTCCAAGAGCGCCAGGATCTCGATCGAGGTGCGCGAGAGAATGGTGAAGCGCACACCGGGATGTTTCGCGCGGAATGGTGTGGTCAGCCCGGCGACCATGGCGAGCGTGGTGGGGATCGCGGCGATGCGGAGCCGTCCGCTCAGGCCGTGCTGCAGCGCCGACATTTCCTGGCGCATGGCGCGGGTGTCGCCGACGATGCGGCGCGCCCAGTCGAGCGTGCGTTCGCCCTCCGGCGTGAAGCCGATGAAACGGGAGCCGCGCTGCACCAGGAGCACGCCGAGCGTCGACTCCAGCTGCTTGATGCCGGCCGAGAGCGTCGGCTGGGTCACCCCGCAGGTCTCGGCGGCACGGCCGAAATGGCGCTCGCGCGCGAGCGCCAGGAGGTATTCGAGCTTATCGATCAAATCTATGACCCCGAGGTCGAAGATGTCCGATTTCCCATCCAAATAGCCAGGTCGATAGAAGATTTCAATCGTTAGATTGGAAGGAGGCCATTGTTCGGGGCTCTGCGCCGCTCTCAATGGATCAGGCAGGGTGAACCATGGCCGTGACGAATTCTTCCGAAACCACGATGGAAGGCGAGATCCGGCAGCGCCGTCGGCCGCGCCGCACGCCGAAGGGCCGCCAGGTCGAGCCGCGCGCGCTCGAAGAAGTCCGCTTGCTCCTCGGCGAGCAGCCTCGTCGGCGCGATCTTCTGATCGAGCACCTGCACCTCATCCAGGACCGCTACGGACATCTGTCGGCGGCGCATCTGGCGGCGCTCGCGACCGAGATGAAGCTTGCGCTGACCGAAGTCTACGAGGTCGCGACCTTCTACGCGCATTTCGACGTTGTGAAAGAAGGCGAGACGCCGCCACCTGCGGTCACGGTGCGGGTTTGCGATTCGCTTTCCTGCGCGATGCGGGGCGGCGAGAATCTTCTCGACCGAGCTCCCGAAGAAGCTCGGCGCCAACGTGCGCGTGGTGCGCGCGCCCTGCATGGGCGCCTGCGACCGCGCACCGGTCGCCGCCGTTGGTCATATGCAGGTGATGCGCGCGGACGCTGCCAGCGTCGCCGACGCCGCCAAGCATGCGGCGCACGCTCACGCTTACAAGACTCCCAGGGATTTTGCCGCCTACCAGAAGGACGGCGGCTACAAGCTCCTGAAAGATTGCCTCGAGGGCCGGCGCACGCGCGAGGACACGATCAAGGCCGTGGACGATGCGGGATTGCGCGGCCTGGGCGGCGCCGGATTTCCCACCGGGCGCAAATGGAATCTGGTGCGCGCCGAGCCCGCGCCGCGCATGTTCGCGGTCAATGCCGACGAGGGCGAGCCCGGCACCTTCAAGGACCGGCATTATCTCGAGCAGGATCCGCACCGTTTCATCGAAGGCATGCTGATCGCGGCCTGGGTCGTGGAGGCGGGCGAGACCTACATTTACATTCGCGACGAATATCCCGAAGTGCGGCTGATGCTGGCCGACGAGATCGCCAAGGTCGAGAAGGCCGGCCTCGCCAAGCATACGAAGCTGCATCTGCGCCGCGGCGCCGGCGCTTATATCTGCGGCGAAGAATCGGCGATGATCGAATCGATCGAAGGCAAGCGCGGGCTGCCGCGCCATCGCCCGCCCTACGTGGCGCAGGTCGGCCTGTTCGGCCGGCCGACGCTGGAGCAGAACGTCGAAACACTTTTTTGGGTGCGCGACATCGTCGAACGCGGCGTGCAGTGGTTCACCTCGCAGGGCCGGAACGGCAGCAAGGGCTTCCGCTCCTATTCGGTCTCGGGCCGGGTGAAGGAGCCCGGCGTCAAGCTCGCGCCGGCCGGGATCACCGCGCAGGAACTGATCGACGAATTCTGCGGCGGCATGCAGCCGGGCCACGTCTTCAAGGGCTATCTGCCCGGCGGGGCGTCGGGCGGAATCCTGCCGGCTTCCATGGCGAACCTGCCGCTCGATTTCGGCAAGCTCGAGCCGCACGGCTGCTTCGTCGGCTCGCACGCGGTCGTCATTCTGTCGGACAAGGACGACATGAAAGCGGTGGCGCTGAACCTGATGCGCTTCTTCGAGGACGAATCCTGCGGCCAGTGCACGCCCTGCCGCGCGGGCACCGAGAAGGCCGTGAAGCTCATGCAAAAGGGTCCGTGGAACGAGGCGCTGCTGAACGAGCTTGCGAGCGCCATGCGCGACGCCTCGATCTGCGGCCTCGGCCAGGCGGCGCCCAATCCGCTGCAAAGCGTCTTCAAGTATTTCCGCGACGATCTCGCCAAGCCCTTGCGGGCTTGGTGAGCCGGACAGGCATAGGGCAGGCCGATGACAAAGCCGATCAAATTCACGCTCGACGGCCAGGAAGTCGAAGCGCGCGAGGGCGAGACGCTGTGGCAGGTCGCGACGCGGCTCGGCACCGAGATTCCGCATCTGTGCTATTCGCCCGAGCCCGGCTACCGGCCCGACGGCAATTGCCGCGCCTGCATGGTCGAGATCGAGGGCGAGCGCGTGCTTGGCCGCGAGCTGCATCAGGAAGCCCGCGCCCGGCATGAAGGTGAAGACCGCGTCGGAGCGCGCGAAAGCCTCGCGCAAGATGGTGTTCGAGCTGCTGCTCGCCGATCAGCCGGAGCGCGAGACCGCGCACGATCCGCAATTCCAAGTTCTGGCGCTGGACCGACAAGATGGGGATCGCTACGAGCCGCTTCCCCGAGCACGCATCACCGTCAGCCCGATCGCTCGCATCCGGCGATGGCGGTCAATCTCGACGCCTGCATCCAGTGCAATCTTTGCGTTCGCGCCTGCCGCGAGGTGCAGGTCAACGACGTGATCGGCATGGCCGGCCGCGGCATGCTGGAAAAGATCGTGTTCGATTTCGACGACCCGATGGGCGCCTCGACCTGCGTTGCGTGCGGCGAATGCGTGCAGGCCTGCCCGACCGGCGCGCTGATGCCCGCCTCGCTGGTCAACGAGCAGAACGTGCGCACCGAGTTCCCCGACCGCAAGGTCGACAGCGTCTGCCCCTATTGCGGCGTCGGCTGCCAGCTCACCTACGAGATCAAGGACGACAAGCTGATCTCGGTCTCCGGCCGCAACGGCCCGGCCAACCAGAACCGGCTCTGCGTCAAGGGCCGCTTCGGCTTCGACTACGTGCACAATGCGGAGCGCCTGTTGCGGCCGATGATCCGCAAGGACGGCGTGCCGAAAGTTCCCCACGAGACGATCGATCCGGCCAATCCCTGGACCCATTTCCGCCCCGCCAGCTGGGAAGAGGCGCTGGAGCGCGCGGCCTCGGGCCTGAAGCGCATCCGCGACCGCGACGGCGCCAAGGCGCTCGCCGGTTTCGGCTCGGCCAAGGCTTCGAACGAAGAGGCTTATCTGTTCCAGAAGCTGGTGCGCGCGGGCTTCGGCACCAACAATGTCGATCACTGCACGCGGCTGTGCCACGCGTCGTCAGTCGCCGCGTTGCTGGAAGGCGTCGGCTCGGCGGCGGTTTCGGCCACGTTCAACGAGGTGAAGAATTCCGACGTCATCATCGTGATCGGCGCCAATCCGACCGAGAACCACCCGGTTGCCGCCACCTTCTTCAAGCAGGCGGCCAAGCGCGGCGCCAAGCTCGTGGTCATGGACCCGCGCGGCCAGGCGCTGAAGCGCCACGCCTGGAGGATGATGCAGTTCAAGAACGGCACCGATGTCGCGATGCTGAACGGCATGCTCAACGTCATCGTCGGCGAGAAGCTCTACGACGCCCAGTATGTCCAGACCTATGTCGACGGGTTCCCGGCCTTCGCCGAGCACATCAAAGATTTCACGCCGGAGGAAATGGCACCGATCTGCGGCGTTCCCGCCGACACTTTACGCGAAGTAGCACGCACGTATGCTCGCGCCGAGAGTGCGATCATCTTCTGGGGCATGGGCGTCTCGCAGCATGTGCACGGCACCGACAACGCGCGCTGCCTGATCGCGCTGTCGCTGATCACCGGCCAGATCGGCCGGCCGGGCACCGGGCTGCACCCGCTGCGCGGGCAGAACAACGTGCAGGGCGCTTCCGACGCGGGCCTGATCCCGATGTTCTTCCCCGATTACCGGTCGGTGGAAAACCCCGAGATCCGCGCCGGCGTGGAAAAACTGTGGGGCGTCAAACTCGACCCCAAGCGCGGCAAGACCGTGGTCGAGATCATGGACGCGGTGCATGCCGACGAGATCAAGGGCATGTACATCCTCGGCGAGAACCCGGCGATGTCGGACCCGGACTTGAACCACGCGCGCGAAGCGCTGGCGCATCTCGAGCATCTGGTGGTGCAGGATCTGTTTCTCACCGAGACGGCGGTCTATGCCGACGTCGTGCTGCCGGCCTCGGCCTGGCCGGAGAAGGACGGCACGGTGACCAACACAAACCGTCAAGTGCAGATGGGCCGCCAGGCGCTGCCGCTGCCGGGCGAGGCCAAGGTCGATTGGTGGATCACGCAGGAGATCGCGCGCCGCATCGGGCTTGAACTGGAACTACAAGCACCCGAGCGAAATCTATACGGAAATGGCATCGCTCATGCCCGCGCTCAACAATATTTCCTGGGAGCGGGTCGAGCGCGAGAGCGCGGTCACTTATCCGTCGGATGCGCCGGATCAGCCCGGCCATGATGTCGTGTTCGAGAAGGGCTTCCCGCGGCCCGGCGGGTTCGGCAAGCTGGTGGCGGCCAAGCTCTCGCCGCCCGACGAGCAGCCGGACGCGGAATTTCCGTTCATCCTCACCACCGGCCGCCAGCTCGAGCATTGGCATACCGGCGCCATGACGCGGCGCGCGACCACGCTCGACGCGCTCGAGCCGAGCGCGGTGGCTTCGCTGTCGCGCGGCGAGATCGCCAAGCTCGGGATCAAGCCCGGCGACCGGATCCGCGTCGCCACGCGGCGCGGTTCGATCGAGCTCTATGTGCGGCAGGACGACGCGATGCCGGACGGGGTGGTGTTCATCCCGTTCGCGTTCGTGGAAGCGGCGGCGAACCTTCTCACCAACCCGGCGCTCGATCCGTTCGGGAAAATCCCCGAGTTCAAGTTCTGCGCGGCGAGGGTGGAAAAAGCGTCGGGCGCGATGCCGGTCGCGGCCGAGTAGCGATTTCAGCCCGTGAGCGTGCCGGAGGCGACGCCGCTTGCCCAGCGCGCGGTCGCGGAGAAGCCGCCGAACGAATAGAAGTGCGGCGATACTTCGCCGAGCTCGTCGGAGGCATTGGCGTCGGCGAGTTGCTTGACGATATCGTCGGGCGTGGCCCTTCCGAGTGCCTGCAGCGCAACGCTCACGTTGCGCACCAGCCCGCGGGTGCTCGCCTGCACGCCGCAGCGCTGCGCGAAGCGCAACAGCGTCGTCACTTTCGCCGGCCCGGCCAGCCCGATCCGGACCCGCCCGGTGAAACCGCCCGCGCGCAGGCGGCGCACCCAGCTCACGATGTGCTCGCCGTCGAAACAGAATTGGCTGATGATCGTAACCGTGAGGCCGGCACGGTGCGCGGCCGCGATCTTGGCCTCCAGCGCGCGTTCCAGAACGTCGACGGCGATGCGCGGGTGTCCGTCGGGATAGCCGCCGATGCCGATCTCCTTGATGCCGTGGGTCTGCAGGAGACCGCTCTCGATCACCGAAAGCGCGTCCGTGAACGGGCCTGCGGCGGTGTCGCGGTCGCCCCCGATCACCAGCACGCGCGAAACGTTCGCCTCGCCGCGTACGCGCTTCAACATGTCTTCAAGGGTCGCCTTGTCGGAGTAATTGCGCGCCGCCACGTGCGGAATCGGCTCGAAGCCGACCCGGCGCATGTGCACGGCGGATTCGATCAGATGCAGGTGGGAACTCTTTTGGAATCGCGCTGACAAAAATTTCGGTTCCCGGCGCGAGTGTCCCCTTCAACGCCTCGATCTCCGCTGGCTTCGGCAGGGTGACCTCGAGCGACCAGCCGCGCATAAACGCGGCAATGCGCTCTCGTTCGGAAGAAACCGCCAGGGTTGTCATTGGTATATCGAAATGAGGTCGCTATTCGCGCTTGCGCGAGATCACGTAGGATTCGTCCCAGAACCACAGGCCGCCGTGCTTCTTCAGCACTTCGCCGGTCGACTCGAGATAGTGGTCGTCCTTGACCACGTCGGCGAGCCGGTCGTCCTCGATCTGGCCGACGTAGATCGCCGCGTTCCAGGCCGCGAACAATGTCGAAGTGCCGATCGAGTTCGTGATCTCCGTCGGCAACGTGTGCATGTCGTAGCGGAACAGCGAGCGGTTGTCGGCATAGGCGTTGAAGTTCAGGTCGCGGCCGGCGGCGCCGAGTTCGTTCTTCACCGCCTTCAGGATCTGGTGCCGGTCGGTAGTGAACGGATTGTCCTGCGGCCAGACCTTGTTGACGATTTCCATACCCGGGTCGTTGCCGTGCGAGTGGATCGCGATGAGCCGGCCGCCGGGTCCGAGCGCGCGCGCGAGCGGCGCGACCACCTTCTTGGCCTTGAAGTCGAGCGGGGCACGGGCGCGATAGGGCTGCGAGGCGATGATGAGGTCGTAATTGGCGTCGGTGCCGCCGCGGCGCGGGATCACCGGATCGAGCAGGAAGCGGTGGTCTTCGCGATAGATCACCAGCACGACGGGCCGCTCATAAATCGGGTTGCCGGACTTGGGGCTCACCCGGGCCTTCCAGTGATCGGCCAGGAACGGCTGCAGATCGTTGATCTGGGTCTCGAAGCGGTGCGCGGAGTTTCCGGTGAGCGCAAGCTCATGCCAAACCAGGCTCGAAGCGGCGCTGAGGGAATGGGTGGTGAGCCACGGCGCTTCGGAATAGTAGAGATTGGTCAGCACCAGCACGGTCGAAGGATGCTCGAAGAAGCGGTCCGGCATCTTCTCGAGCGTGAGCCGGATGTCCTCGAGGCTGATCTCCTTGCCGACGATATAGAACGGCATGGCCGGATAGCGCTCGTGCATGGCGCGCATCACGCGCGTGAGCACCGAGCCGTCGCCGACGCCGGCGTCGAACAGGCGCAGCGCCGGCGGACGCGGATGGATATTGGCGAGCTCGAGCGTTACCCGGTTCGCGACCACCTGCTTCTCGCTGCAGGTATTGACGAACAGGAGATATTTCTGGCGATTGTCGAAGAAGCGGAAATTGCGGGTCGGATCCTCGGAGTCGGAACTAGCCGCCGGACGCGGCATCATGGGCGCGAACGAAGGGCTCATGAGCCGGCGTTCGAGATCGATCACGGCGGTGCGCGCCGAGCCGGCGCCGTGCGGCCCGGTGGCGATGAAATTGCGGATGCGGTCCAGCGTCTCGGTGGTGATGCGGCCGCCGTCCCGAAGACGGCTCACCAGCTTTCCGTCGTTCACCGCGCGGCGGCCGAAGGTGGATTCGGCGACTCCGGTGCGGCGACAGAAATCGGAAATTTCGCGGAGAATCTCTTCGGCATGCATGGCGGCCACCGTGGCGTTGGCGGGCGCGGATTGACGGAAACGACCGGACCGCGCCTCGGTTCGGGGTGCTGAAGGAGCGCAAACAAAGCAATCGTGATGCATTATGTCAATCACAACTGTTCCCACTATCCGAGTGGGAACATAGATGGGATTAATCCCACATTCCGCAGCAGCCATAGTAATTTGAAATATCTGAGCTATCCGTATCGGCAGGAATCAGAGGACCTAGTTGGAAGCGATTCTGGAGCTTCTGCGAGACGAAAAAGGGACCTGGCCCCGCCCTTGCCCACACATCCAAGTTATTGGCGACATTTACGGAATTTCGGGGACGGTTCGCCGACGAACGGATCGAACGGCGGCTCAGTTGCCGGCGAGCTCGGCGACGGCCCGCCGCGCGCCGACCGAATAGAGGCGCTCGAGCGCGGCCGTCACCGGCTGTACGAAGCGCGCATCGGCGGCGAGGTCGCGGCCGAAAATCTCCTCGACCGAGAGCAAAGCCGGGGCGAGCCGCCCGGCGACCGGCCCGGCATGCTCGGCGATTTGTCGCAGGCGGGCGGCGAGTGGGTCGCGCACATCGATGGCCTGGCCGTTCTCGTCGCGGCCGGTGACGTAGCGCATCCAGGCGGCGACCGCGAGCGCGATCCGCGGGATCGGCGCACCGGCCAGCAGCCGCTCACGCGCGGTGCCGAGCAGGCGTTGCGGCAGTTTCTGCGATCCGTCCATGGCGATCTGCCAGGTGCGATGCTTGAGGGCCGGATTGGCGAAGCGGGCCTGGAGCGAACGCTTGTAGGTTACGAGGTCAGCGCCGGGCGGAACCACGATGGTCGGCGAGATTTCCGCGTCCATCAGGCCGCGCACGAGGGCCGCGAAATCCGGATCGGCCATGGTCTCGGCGATCGTGGCGTAGCCGGCGAGATAGCCGAGGTAAGCCAGCGTCGAATGGCTGCCGTTCAGGAGACGCAGCTTCATCCGCTCCCAGGGCGCGACGTCGGCGACGAGCTCGATCTCGCCGCGAACGAACTCCGGCCGCCCGGCGGGAAAGCGATCCTCGACCACCCAAAGCGAATAGGGTTCGGCGATCACCGGCCACGCGTCCTCGAGGCCGATGGCGGCGGCCACCGCGGCACGATCCTCCGCGGTGGTGGCCGGCACGATGCGGTCGAGCATGGTCGAGGGACAGGCGACCTCGGCGGCGATGTAGCGGCCGAGATCGGCATCGCGGATTTCGGCCAGGCGCGAAAGCACGCCGTGCACGGTGCGGCCGTTCGACGGGAGATTGTCGCACGTCAGCACCGTGAAGGGCGCCACTCCCGCTGCACGGCGGCGGGCCAGCGCCTCGAGCAGGAAACCCGGCGCCGAGCGCGGCTCGTGCGGCGCCTCGATGTCATGGCGGATATCGGGATGCGTCTCGTCCAGCTTGCCGCTCGCCGGATCGTGGCAATAGCCCTTTTCCGTCACCGTGAGCGAGACGATGCGTACGGCCGGATCGCTCATCGCGCGCAGGAGCTTCTCGGGATTTTCCGGCGCCACCAGCATCTCGCGTAGCGCGCCGATCACCCGGTGACGCGAGCCCGACTGGTCGCGGATCGCGAGCGTATAGAGCCCGTCCTGGGGCGCGAGCGCGTCGCGGGTATCGGGCGAGCGTAGACTCGCGCCGACGATGCCCCAGGAAAGATCGCCCGCACCGAGCACGTCGTCGATCAATACCGCTTGCTGGGCGCGGAAGAACGCGCCGATGCCCAGATGCACGATGCCGGTGCGGACGCGCGCCCGGTCGTAGCGCGGCCGGGCCACGTTCGGCGGAAGCCGATCGAGGGTCCTGTTGCTGAGACGGTCCATCGCCTAGTCGAGCAGCACGTGCGGCAGCCAGAGCGTAAGCGCGGGGATGTAGGTCACCAGCGCCAGTACGATCAGCATCGGCACATAGAAGATCAGGATGCTGCGCGAGACCGCTTCCATGCTGACTTTTCCGATGGCGCAGCCCACCACCATGGTCGGCCCGACCGGAGGCGTGAGCAGGCCGATGCCGAGATTGAGGATCATCACGATGCCGAAATGCACCGGGTCGATGCCGAAGGTCTTGATCACCGGCAGGAAAATCGGCGTGCAGATCAAGAGCATCGGCGCCAGATCCATGAACGTGCCGAGGAAAAGCAGGAGCAGGTTCACGTAGAACAGGAACATGTACTTGTCGCTGGAGATCGCGACGAAAAATTCGGTGGCCTTGGCCGGAACCCGCATGATCGCCATCAGGTAGCCGAAGGCGACCGAAAAGCCGATCATGATCATGACCATGCCGACCGTGCGCACGACGCGCGCGATCATGAGCGGTACTTCGCGCCACTTGTAATCGCGATAGATGAACATGGTGACGAGGAACGCATAGACGGACGCCACCGCTGCGGATTCGGTGGGCGTGAAAATGCCCGAGAGAATCCCGCCAAGGATGATGACGACCGTGACCAGGCCCCAGAACGCCTGGTAGGCGATGCAGACCGCCTGGCGCATCGAGATCGCCTCGCCCTTCGGGAAATTCTTGCGATGCGCGATGATCAGACAAAGAATCATCAGCGAAAGGCCGAGCAGCAGTCCCGGAATCACACCGGCCATGAACAGGTGCGCGACCGACACGGTTCCGCCGGCGGCGAGCGAATAGATGACGGCGTTGTGCGAGGGCGGGATCAAAAGCGGCTGCAGCGAGCCCGAGATCGTGACGTTCACCGCGAACAGCCGTGGATAGCCGTTCTTGATCATCTGCGGGATCATCACCGAGCCGATGGAGGCGGTGTCGGCCACCGACGAGCCGGAAATGCAGCCGAACATGGTCGAGGCAAGGATGTTGACGAGCGCCAGGCCGCCGCGGACGAAGCCGACGAACACCTTGGCCAGATTGATGATGCGCTCGGCCATGCCGCCTTCGGCCATGATCGCGCCGGCCAGGATGAAGAAGGGGATGGCGAGCAGCGGGAAATCGTCCATGCCGTCGGAGGTCTTCAGCATTACCGCTTCGAGCGGCAGCTCGATCCAAAGTGCGGCGAAGATGGCGGCCAGACCGAGCGCATAGGCGACCGGCATGCCCATCAGGCACAGGACGGTGAAGCCGCCGACGAGGATGAGGACGTCCATGATGCGCTCCGGCCGTCCGACCTATTCGGTTGAAATCGTGCTGATGGCGTCGGCGCCGGGGTCCTCGAAAAATTTCTGCGTGAGCAATCGCTCGATCACGAATAACGCCGTAATCGTGCCGCCGATCGGTATCGGAAGATACGAGACGCCGACCGACACGGCGGGGAATTCGGCGATGCTCTGGTACCAGGTCACTTGCACGAGCTTGATGCCGTACCAGAGCATGAAGAGATTGGTGCCGAGCATGCAGAGCTCGATGATCCAGCCGAGGATCAGCTTCTTTCCCGGATCGAGCATCGCCGGCAGGACGCCGACGCCGATGTGCAGATATTCGCGATAGCAGACCACCGCCGAAGTGAACGACAGCACGATCATCAGGAGCACGGCCATCGGCTCGGGCCAGGACGAGGCGCTGTTCAGCATGTAGCGGGTGAACACGCCCCAGGGGATGATGAGCGTGATGACGACGATGCAGACGCCGGCAATGAACAGACACGCGCGGTGAAGCGCGTCCATTGCGCGGATATATTGCGCTTTCATTGCGGCCCCCGGCGACAAGGATGAAACGGCCGGCTCCGATTGCGAGCCGGCCGCCATTCAGTTCAAAGCGACGCTGGCGTCACTTCACGTCCTGGATGCGCTGGATGAGCGCGGCGTGCGCGGCGCCGAACTTGTCCCACACCGGCTTCACCGCCGCCTGGAACGGCTTCTTGTCGGCGATCTGGATGATCTCGACGCCGGCCTCGCGCATTTGCTTGAGCGAGATCTCTTCCATCGCGTACCAAAGCTTGCGCTCCTCGAGTTGCGCCTCCTTGGCGGTCTTCAGGATCAAGGCCTGGTCCTCCTTGGAGAGCGTCTCCCAGATCTTCTTCGAGAAGACGAGGATTTCCGGGATCATGAGGTGTCCGGTCAGCGAGTAGTATTTCGCGTAACGATAGTGCTGTCCGGTGGCGTAGCTTGGATAATTGTTCTCCGCGCCGTCGACGATGCCGGTCTGCAGGGCGTTGATGAGCTGGTCGTAGCCCATGGCGACGCCGTTGCCGCCGAGCGCGTTCATGGTCTCGACGAAAACCGGATTGCCCATCATGCGGATCTTCAGGCCCTTGAGGTCGTCGATCGACTTCACCGGCTTCTTGCTGTTGTAGACGTTGCGGGTGCCGGCGTTCATCCAGCAGATGCCGATCAGGCCCGCGTTCGGGCTGTCGCTGAGCTTCTTCAGCATCTCGTCGCCGATCGGTCCGTCGATCACCTTCTCCATGTGGGCGTCGTCGCGGAACATGAAGGGCAGGTTGAACACATTGAGTTCGGGCACGATCGGGCCCATGGGGCCGACGCTGATGCGGGCGATGGCGAGCGCGCCGACCTGGGCCTGCTCGATCATCTCTTTCTCGCCGCCGAGCTGCATCGACGGGTACATCTGGATGCTGAGGCGGCCATTGGTCGCCGCTTCCAGCCGTTTGCCCATGCGCACGACCGCCTCGACCGTCGGATAGCCGAGCGGATGCACGTCGGTAGCCTTGAGCACGAGCTTGGCTTGGGCGAAGGCGGGCGTCTTGGCCGCCAGGCCCACGGCCCCGAATGCGACGGCTGCGCCGCCAAGGCCGATGAATTCGCGTCGCTTCATTTTCATTGTCATTTCCTCCCTTGATGATGTTTTCTTGAGTTCAGCCATTTCCTTGAGTTTTCCGGCCGTCGTGACCGTTCGGTTCACATCCGGTAGGCCTCCTTGGCGAGCCGGTAGGCCAGGTCGTGGGCGACTTCGTGCGCCTCGTCCTCGTCGAGCCGGTGGGTCACCACGCGCTCGGCGAGGAAGGCGCAGTCCACCCGCCGCGCCATGTCGTGGCGGGCGGGAATCGAAAGATAGGCGCGGGTGTCGTCGTTGAAGCCGACGGTATTGTAGAAGCCGGCGGTTTCGGCGGTGAGCTCGCGGAAGCGGCGCATGCCGTCGGGGCTGTCATAGAACCACCAGGCCGGCCCGAGCTTGAGGCACGGATAGTGCCCGGCGAGCGGGGCGAGCTCGCGCGAATAGCTGGTCTCGTCGAGGGTGAAGACGATGATCGTGAGATTTCGTTCGTTGCCGAAGCGATCGAGCAAGGGCTTCAGCGCGCGCACGTAGTCGGTGCGGGTCGGGATATCGGCGCCCATGTCGCGGCCGAAGGCGGCGTGGAGCGCCGGATTATGGTTGCGGAAGGAGCCGGGGTGGATCTGCAGCACCAGCCCGTCGTCGAGGCTCATGGCCGCCATCTCGGTGAGCATCTGGCCGCGGAAGAGGTCGGCTTCCTCGGCTGAGAACTGGCCGCGCACGATCTGGTCGAACAGCTTGCGCTTTTCGGCGGCGGAAAGATCGGCGGTGCGTGCGGTCGGATGGCCGTGGTCGCTCGAGGTGGCGCCGAAGCTCTTGAAGAAGGCGCGGCGCTTGCGGTGCGCGTCGAGATAGCCGTCGAAGGAGAGCGTGTCGCAGCCGGTGATCTCGCCGAGGCGGTCCAGATTCGCGCGGAACCCGTCGAATTCGGGATCGACCACCGGATCGGGCCGGTAGGTGGTGAGCACGCGGCCCTTCCAGCCGCTGTCGCGGATCATCTTGTGCCAGCGCAGATCGTCGAGCGGACTTTCGGTGGTGGCGATGGCCTCGATCTTGAAGCGCTCGAACAGGGCGCGCGGGCGGAACGCGGGCTTGGCGAGATATTCGGCGATGCGGTCGTAATAGAGATCGGCGGTTTTTTCCGAAAGCCGCACCTCGAGATCGAACAACGTCGCAAACGTATGATCGAGCCACATGCGCGTCGGCGTCGCGCGGAAGAGATGATAGTTCGCGGCGAAACGCCGCCAGATTTTCCGCGCGATCGGTCTCGACCGGCTTGCCGTCCTTGCGCGGGATACCGAGCGCCTCGAGCGGAATACCCTGTGAATAGAGCATGCGGAAAATATAATGGTCCGGGATCACCAGAAGGCGCGACGGATCGGGGAAGGGTGCGTCTTCGGCAAACCAGCGTGGATCGGTGTGGCCGTGCGGCGAGACGATTGGCAAATCCCGCACACCCGCATAGAGCCGGCGGGCGACGGCGCGGGCCGAAGGCTCGACCGGAAAAAGCCGGTCCTCGTGCAACAGTCCACGCGCAGTAGCGGCGCTGACGGCGCGGGCAAGGGTCACTTGGATGCCTCCGCCATGGCCGCTTCGCGCGTAACGCTCTCGCCGCTCTCACCGCAAAGGATCGCCTGCACTTTGCCCAGATGCGTATCCATGGCGCGCCGCGCCGCTTCCGGATCGCGCGCGACGATCGCCTTGGCGATCGCCTGATGTTCCTCGAGCGCGGTCTCGCGCGCTTCGGGCAACAGGCCGGTGCGGCGGCCGAGCCGCTCGAAGATCGGCGTGAACATCTGCGACCAGAGATTATCGACCATGGCGACGAAGACGCCGTTGCCGGTGGCCTGCGCGATGCGCTGATGGAAACGGCGGTCGGCGGCGCGGAACGAGGTGGAATCGGCCGCCTGCATCATGTCTTCGAGCGTCTCCTCGATCACGGCGAGGTCGTCGGCGCTCGCGCGGGTCGCGGCCGCGGCCGCGACGATCGGCTCGATGGCGCGGCGGGCTTCGATCAGCTCGATCGGGCCGGGGCCGGAATCGCCGAGCCAGAGCGGAAGCATGCGCGCCTCGGCCGGCATGGCGGCGACATAGCTTCCGGCGCCGGTGCGCACTTCGACGAGGCCCGCGAGTTCGAGCGCGACCATGGCTTCGCGCACGGTCGGCCGGCTTATGCCGAGCAGGCGCGCCAGATCGCGCTCGGGCGGCAGCCGACCGCCGAGCCGGTACTCGCCGCTCGCGATCAGGCGGGCGATCTGCTCCGCCACGCGCTGATAAAGACGCTGGACACTCACGACCTCGATGGGCACCGAGGCTCTCCCGCACGAGTACGCCGCATGTTTGGCTGCAAACGTTATCGGAGCGGGAAGGCCGGTGGCAAGGTGGCCTGACCAATCCCCGGCTGTGGATATTGGGATTATGCAATCGAGGGCCGACGAAAAGGTCCGATTAGGGCTTCGGCGTCCGCTTGCCGGCAAGCGTCGCCGCAGGCTGGGCGAGCAGGCGGCCGTCGCGCCGCTCCACGTTGACGAAGCAGGCGTAGTAGCGCTCGCGCGGGATACGCTTGCTCACCGCGCAATCGTGGAACGGTTGCAGGTCGGCTTCGCTCCGATAATGCGCATAGGGCCCGATCAGAAAGCGGCTGGCGCCGTCGGGGTCGCTGCCGAAGCGGTCGATCTTGCCCTTGAGGCCGGGCTCGACGGCCAGAATCGCGTCGCGCAGCTCCTCGCCGGCGATGAAATTGTCGGGCAGCTGGTCGAACGGCCCGTCGAAATAATTGTTGGCCATGGCGTTGCCCTCGAACACGCCGATCAGGATTTTTCGCTCCAGGCGATGGTCGCGATAGAAGGCAAAGCCCGTGCGCTTGCCGATCAGGATGCGGTCGGATTTTTTTGCCGCGACGAATTCCTCAGGCACCGCGGCGGTCTCGTCCAGCACGTAGTGGAAGAGCTTCAGCTTCGGATTGAAGATCAGAAAGAAGCGGATTCCGGATTCATCGAAGACGGGCCCAAGAAACTTCTCGTCCGGCCCGAGCGCGCCGGCCGGCGGCTTCACCGCGGAGAGATCGTTCAACTCGAACAGCACGCTCTTGCCGTTGAACGAGACGCGATAGAGAAAGCGCTCGAGCCGCTCGACCTTCACGCCGTCGGCTTCGCCGAGCAGCCGGTAGGTTCCGGCTTCGTCCTGCAGCTCGCCGCGGTCCGGGTAATAGGCAAAATGCAGCTTGCCGTTGTCGCGGTCGGAGCGGTCGAGGCGGATATTGCCCGAGTAGCGCACGCCGTTCTGCATGAAGTGGAAATAGTAGTAATTCTCGGTGGGATAGATCTTCACGCGCTCGGGCAGGCTGCCGAGCACGAAGCCGAACATCGCCAGCGGATCGGCGAGCGGAAGTGCCGTCCTTGCGCGCCAATTGCTCGATATAAGACTGATTGGTTTCGAGCCTCGGCGACTCCTGCGCAAGCGCCGGCGCGGCGAGCGCGAACGAAATCAGGAACGCAAGAATCGGCGGCATCGTCGTTTCTAGTCCTCGAAGATCGCGACCGCGCGCGTCCAGCCGGCCGACGCGCCCTTTATCTTGGCCGGAAAGCAGGCGACCAGAAAGCCCGTAGCGGGGAGGCTTTCGAGATTGTGCAGCTTCTCGATCTGGCAATAGCCGCGATGGCGGCCGGCCTTGTGGCCCTCCCAGATGATGCTGGCGTCGTGGGTCTTCTTGTAGCGCTCGGCGGTGTGCAGGAAGGGCGCGTCCCAGCTCCAGGCGTCGGTGCCGACCATGCGGATGCCGCGCTCGGTGAGGAACATGGTGGCCTCGTAGCCCATGCCGCAGCCGGTGTTCACATATTCCGGCTTGCCGTAGGCAGCGCCGGCGCTGGTGTTCACCAGCACGATCTCGAGCGGCTTGAGCGCATGGCCGATGCGTGCGAGCTCCGTCTCGATGTCCTTGGCGCTCGCCACGTAGCCGTCGGGGAAACGGCGGAAGTCGAGCTTGACGGCGGGCTGCAAGCACCATTCGAGCGGCACCTCGTCGATGGTGATGGCGCGCAGGCCGCCGTCCATCGTCGAGTGATAGTGCCAGGGCGCGTCGACATGGGTGCCGTTATGGGTCGAGAACTCGACCTGCTCGACCGCCCAGCCTTCGGCATCGGGCAGATCCTCCGGCTTCAAGCCCGGAAAGAACATGCAGACTTCGGTCGCCGTCTGCTTGTGGGTGCGATAGGTGATCTTGGGCCGCATCGGCGGCGGATCGGCGATGGTTTCGTTGTCGAGCGTGATGGAAAGATCGACGAGACGCCGCGGCATGAATCTCTCCCGGACCCGGCTTATCGGCCGGCACTTCTATACATCTTGCCGTATCACCTCGTTGCGCAATACCCCGAGTTGTCATTAAGTGGAGACAACATGCTCTCGAACGAGCCGATCTTCCGTATCTACGCCGATCTCGGCGAGATCATGGAACTCGGCGCGACGCCCTATGGCGGTCGGCGCCTGATCCCGATCCTCGGCGGACGGGTGGAAGGGCCGAAGCTCAAGGGGAAAATTCTTTCCGGCGGTGCGGACTGGCAAATCATCCTCGCCAATGGCGTTACCGACATCCAGGCGCGCTATTCGATCGAGACCGATACCGGCGCGCGCGTGATCGTGCACAGCGACGGGATGCGTCACGGCTCGCGCGAGGTGTTGGAGGCGATCGCGCGCGGCGAGAAGGTCGATGCGAACCGCTATTATTTCCGGACCGTCATGCGCTTCGAGACTGCCGATCCGGCGCTTGCCTGGCTCAACATGATCGTCGGGCTGGCGCGGGGCGAGCGGGAGAAGCTCACGGTAAAGCTCGACGTGTATGAAGTGCTCTAGCCGCGGGACTGGCCTCGCCGGGCCTGATTTTGGCTGCTAAAGCTTGTCTTCTTGACCCCAAACGGAAGAACGTTATACTTCATAACAATAATAGCCTCTGAGGAAACGCCCGTGAGTGCTCCGGCGCCCGACCGCTCGCCTGCTTTGATCGCGTCCGAAATCCAGGGCGACATCGCCATCGTCCGTCTCGCGCGGCCGGAAAAGCGCAATGCGCTGAACGATCCGGTCGTGTTCGGGCTCGAGAAATTCTTCAGCGGCCTGCCCGAGAGCGTGCGCGCCGTGGTGCTGCACGGCGAGGGCGATCATTTCTCCGCCGGGCTCGATCTTTCGGAGCTCGCCGAACGCAGCGTCGCCGACGGCATCGGCCATTCGCAGAACTGGCATCGCATCTTCGAAAAAATCCAGTTCGGCCGGGTGCCGGTGGTGACCGTGATGCACGGCGCCGTGGTCGGCGGCGGGCTTGAGCTTGCGGCCGCGACGCACGTGCGCGTTGCCGAGCGCTCGGCCTATTACGCGTTGCCCGAGGGCGTGCGCGGCATCTTTGTCGGCGGCGGCGGCTCGGTGCGCTTGCCGCGTTTGATCGGCACGGCGCGGGTCATGGATATGATCCTCACCGGCCGCACCTACGACGCCGTCGAAGGACAGGCGATGGGCATCTCGCACTATCTCGTGGAGAACGGCGCGGGCCTGGCCAAGGGCATCGAGATCGCGCGCCGCGTCGCCAAGAACGCGCCGCTCACCAACTTTGCGATCATTCAGGCGCTGCCGCGCATCGCCGAGTCCGACCCGGCAACCGGCTATTTGACCGAAGCGCTGGTCTCGTCGATCGTGCAGGGCGAAGGCGAAGCCAAGGAACGTCTCAAGGCGTTCCTGGAGAAGCGGGCGCCGAAGGTCGTGCAGAACCGCTGAGTTCGCGATCGGGCAGGACGATGTCGAAAGCCGCGCGAGAGATTGAGAAGACGCCCGCGTCCGCCGCGCCGTTCCGTCCGGTCCGCCTCGGGCCGCGCGACTACGTAATCGAGCGGAAGCCCGACGGCACCATCTATATCCGCTCGCCGCACAAGCTCGGTCCTTACGCCACGAAAATCACCGAGCGGCTGGAGTATTGGGCCGGCAAGGCGCCCGATCGCGTCTTCCTCGCGCAACGCGACGAGCGCGGGAACTGGCGCAAGATCACCTATGGCGAGACGCTCAAGGCCGCGCGCGCGATCGGCGAAGCGCTCCTGCAGCGCAACGTCTCGGCCGAGCGGCCGATCGCGATCTTGTCCGGGAACGACATCGAGCACGCGCTCCTCGGCCTCGGCGCCATGCATGTCGGCGTGCCGTACGTGCCGATTTCGCCCGCCTATTCGCTGATCTCCGACGATTTCGGCAAGCTCAAGCACGTCTTCAAACTGCTCACGCCCGGTCTGGTCTTCGCCGCCGACGGCAAGGCGTTCGAGCGCGCGATCGTGAACGTGGTGCCGCACGACATGGACGTGATCGTGACGCGCAATCCGCCGCCCGGGCGGAAGGTCACGCTGTTTGCGGACCTGCTTGCCATCAAGCCGACCGCGGCGGTCGATGCGGCCCACGCCAAGGTCGGTCCAGAGACCATCGCCAAGATTCTCTTCACGTCCGGCTCGACCGGCATGCCTAAGGGCGTGATCAACACCCAGCGCATGTGGTGCTCGAACCAGGCGATGATCCGGAACCAACTCGCCTTCTTCCAGGATGAGCCGCCGGTGATCCTCGACTGGTCGCCGTGGCACCACACGGCGAGCGGCAACCACAATTTCGGCTTCGTGCTCTATAATGGCGGCACCTACTACATCGACGAGGGCAAGCCGGCGCCGGGCGCGATCGAGACCACGGTCAAGAACCTGCGGGAAATCGCGACCAACTGGTACTTCACGGTTCCCAAGGGCTACGAGGCGCTGTTGCCCTATTTCCGCACCGACGCGGAGCTGCGCAAGATCTTCTTCTCCCGCCTGAAGGTGCTGTGGTTCGCCGGAGCCGCGCTCTCCCAATCGGTGTTCGACGAGATGCAGGAGCTGGCGCAGGCCGGCTGCGGCGAGCGGATCCTGTTTCTAACCGGGCTCGGGTCGACCGAGACCGCGCCGATGGCGCTCGCGCGCATGTGGCAGAGCAAGGATTCCACCAATATGGGCCTGCCGGTGCCGGGCGTGGAGCTGAAGCTGGTGCCGAATGCCGGCAAACTCGAAGCGCGCGTGCGCGGCCCCAATATCATGCCGGGCTATTGGCGCGAGCCGGAACTAACCGCAAAATCCTTCGATGAGGAGGGATTCTACAAGCTCGGCGATGCCGTAAAATTCGAGGACCCGAACGATCCGGGCGCGGGGCTGCTGTTCGACGGCCGCGTGGCGGAGGACTTCAAGCTTGCGACCGGCACCTGGGTCAGCGTCGGGCCGCTGCGCGCGCGTTTCCTCGCGCATTTCGAGCCTTATATCCGCGACGTGGTCATTGCCGGCGGCGACCGCGACGAGATCGCAGCGCTGATCTTCCCGGCGCTCGACGCAGTGCGGCAGCTCGCGGGCGCCGCGGCGGACGCGCCGATGGAAAAGGTGTTGAGCGAGCCGCGCGTGATGAACGAGTTCCGCGCACGGCTGACTTCGTTCGCCAAATCTGCGACCGGCAGCTCGAACCGGATTACTCGCGCAATCCTGCTCGCCGAGCTGCCCTCGCTCGATGCCGGCGAGATGACCGACAAGGGCTCGATCAATCAGCGTGCGGTGCTTTCGCGCCGCGCCAATCTGGTCGAGGAGCTTTATGCCAAGCAACCGTCGCCGCGGGTGCTCGTGATCGAAAAAGGAAAGTGAACGATGGAAAAAAAGAAAGCCGGTCTCGGTGCGAGCTGGAGCGATATCTGGTTGCTCGACGGCGTGCGTACGCCGTTCGCCGACTATAACGGCCCGCTGGCGCCGGTTTCGCCGACCGATCTCGGCATCAAGGCGGCGCGCGAAGTGTTCGCGCGCTCCAAGATTTCGCCCGACGACGTCGGCGCCGTCATCACCGGCTCCATGGCGCAGGCGAGCTTCGACACCTACTGCCTGCCGCGCCACGTCGGGCTCTATTCCGGCGTGCCGATCGAGGTGCCCGCGCACATGGTGCAGCGGGTGTGCGGCACCGGCATGGAAATCCTGATGCAGGCCGCCGACTGCATCACGCACAAGGGGATCGATCTGGCGCTCTGCGTCGGCGCCGAGTCGATGAGCCGCAATCCGATCGCGTCCTACACCATGCGTGGCTTCCGCATGGGCCAGCCTGAGATGAAAGATTTCTTGTGGGAAGCGCTGATGGATCCGGCGCCGCATATGACCATGGGGGATACGGCGGAAAATCTCGCGCGCCAATACCAGATCACCCGGCCGGAGGTGGACGCCTTCGCCGCCAGGAGCTTCGAGCGCGCGATCGCGGCGCAGAAGAGCGGGTTCGTCGCGGGCGAGATCGCCAAGGTCGAGAACGAGCCGTTCGAGCGCAACGGCTACAAGCCGCGTGCGTTCAAGCTGCGCGGTGAGAAAGAGCTTTCGGTCGACACCCACGTGCGCCCGTCGCCGATCGAGGCGCTCGCGAAAATCCGTCCGGCCTTCGGCGGCGTGCAGACCGGCGGCAACAGCTCGGCGGTGGTGGACGGCGCGGCGGCCGCGTTGGTCGGTTCGTCGGCCTACGCAAAAAAGCAAGGGAAACAGCCACTTGCGCGGATCGTGGCGGGCGTCACCATCGGCGTGCCGCCCGAGGTTATGGGCATCGGGCCGGTGCCGGCGATCAAGGCTTTGCTCGAGCGCACGGGCCTGAAGCTCTCCGACATCGATCGCTTCGAGATCAACGAGGCGTTCGGCGCCCAGGTCATGGCCTGCGCGCGCGAGCTCGGGCTCGACGAGAACAAGCTGAACGTTAATGGCGGCGCCATCGCCATCGGGCATCCTTTGGGAGCGAGTGGCGTTCGTCTGTCGGTTACGCTCGCGCGCGAGCTGAAGCGCGCCAATCTGCGCTACGGCATCGCCTCGGCCTGCATCGGCGGCGGGCAGGGGATCGCGCTGCTCATCGAAAATCCCGACGCCGTCCCGGCGCAGCGAAAGAACTAGCCATGGATCCCAAAGGTCAAGCCGCTATCGTCACCGGCGGAGGCTCCGGGTTAGGCGCCGAAACGGCCGCGAAGCTCGCCGCCCATGGCGCCAAGGTCGCGGTGCTCGACGTCAACATGGACGGCGCCAATGCGGTCGCCGCCAAGATCGGCGGGCTCGCGGTGAAATGCGACGTGTCCGATTCCGACTCGGCCACGGCGGCGGTGAAGACGGCGCGCGACAAGCACGGCATCGCCCGCATCTTGGTGAACTGCGCCGGCATCGGCACCGCCAAGCGCATCGTAGGCAAAGACGGCCCGCAGCCGCTCGCCGACTTCGAGCGCGTGATCAAGATCAACCTGATCGGCACGTTCAATATGATGCGGCTCTTCGCCGCCGACCTGCAGGGCGCGCCGCCGCTCGAGGACGGCGAGCGCGGGGTGATCGTCTCGACCGCGTCGGTTGCGGCCTACGAAGGCCAGATCGGCCAGGCGGCCTATTCGGCTTCCAAGGGTGGCGTGGTGGCGCTCACCATCCCGGCGGCGCGCGAGCTCGCGCAGTTCGGTATCCGCGTGAATGCGATTGCGCCCGGCCTTTTCCTCACGCCCATGCTCATGGGGTTGCCCGAGGAATCGCGGCAGAGTCTCGCGGCCTCGGTGCCGTTTCCGAAGCTCTTGGGCAAGCCTTCACAATATGCCGATCTGGTGCTGCACATCGTCGAAAACCGTTACCTCAACGGCGAGGTGATCCGGCTCGACGGCGCGCTCGCGTATGGCGCCGCGCTGATGGCCGTGCTGGTCAGCAAGCGCACCGTTCGTATCGAGTGGGGCGATTGCGATCCCGCCGGCATCGTCTATTTCCCGCGCTATTTCGTCATCATGGACAATTGCACCGTGCATCTGTTCGAGCACGCGACCGGGCTCACGAAGTATCAGATGACGCAGAAGCACGCCTTCGTCGGATTTCCGATGGTGGATATCCGCGCCAAGTTTCACGTACCGACGAAATACGGCGATGACGTCGTGGTCGAATCAAAGATCGCCGCTTTCGGCAAGTCGCGCTTCGAGGTCGAGCACCGGCTGATGAAAGGCGATCAGCTCTGCGTCGAAGGCTTCGAGACGCGGGTCTGGGTCGGCCCGCACCCGGACGATCCCAAGCGGATCAAATCGAAGCCAATTCCTGAGGAAATCGTCAAACTGTTCGGCGCGCCGGTGCGCGAGACGGCCTGAGCCCAGTTTCCGTCATGCCCGGGCAAGCCCCGGCCATGACGATGCCTCAGGCAGCTAGGCTTCGTCGTCGTCGACCGATGGCGGGCCAGCGGCTTCCAGGATTCCGCGCAAGAGCTCGAGCAGCTTGTCGCGTCCGTCTTCGCCGATCGCAGCGATCAGGTGTTGCTCGTGAGCGGCGTCGATCTCGCGCAGCCGCTTCATCAACGCATTGCCCGCCTCGGTGAGGTGCAGGGCGTAAGAGCGGCGGTCGGCCGCCACCGGGGCGCGCTTGGCGAGTCCGCGATCCTCGAGCGCGTCCAAGAGCGCCACGAGATTGGTGCGCTTGATGCCCAAGGCGGCGGAGACCTGCGACTGCTTCAGGCCCGGATTGCGTTCGATGATCGTCAAGACCGCAAACTGCGCCGGCCGGATGTCGACCTCGGCGAAGGCGCGCATGAAATGCTGGAACGCCGCAAGCTGCGCGCGGCGCAGCATGTAACCGCTCGACTGCGGCAGGCTGCCGTAATCGACGCTGGCCGGGCGCTCGTCGCGCGGCGATTGCGCCGCGCGATCCGGTGGATTGCGCCGCTTCAGAGGAAAATTGGTAACGCGTCCCACGTCAGCCCCAGACTTCCTTGGAGATGTCCACGATCGTCTTCAGCTTCGCCCATTGCGCATCCTCGGTGAGGATATTGCCTTCCTCGGTCGAGGCAAAGCCGCATTGCGGCGACAGGCAGATCTGCTCGAGGGCCACGAATTTGGCCGCCTCGCTGATGCGCTTCTTGATGTCGTCCTTCTTCTCGAGCGTGCCGCTCTTGGAGGTGACCAGGCCGAGAACGACCTGCTTATTGCCCTTGGGCAAGAAGCGCAGCGGCTCGAAGCCGCCGGCGCGATCGGTGTCGTATTCGAGGAAATAGCCGTCGTAGTTCACCTGGCCGAACAGGAGCTCGGCGACCGGCTCGTAGCCGCCCTCCGACACCCAGGTTGAACGGAAATTGCCGCGGCAGACGTGGGTGGTGATCACCATATCCGCAGGTTTCTCGGCGATCGCGTAATTGATGACTTGGGCGTAGATTTCCGGAAGCTTGTCGACACCTTCGTGAAGCTGCCGCGCCTTTTCCAATTCGGCTTTCGAGCACAGATAGGCCCAGACCGTGTCGTCCATCTGCAGATAGCGGCAGCCGGCGTCATAGAAGGCCTTCACCGCTTTGCGATACGCCTTGCCGAGATCGTCGAAGTACGCGTCGAGCTCCGGATAGACTTTGCCGCTGATGTTTTTGCGCCCGACGCGGAAGTGAAGCACCGAAGGCGCCGGGATCGTCATCTTCGGCGTCTTCTTGGTATTCGCCTTCAGAAACTTGAAGTGCTCGATGAAAGGGTGCGCGGTGAAGTCGATCTTGCCGACGATCCGGAGCCCGCGTGCTTTTGTCGCGACGCCCTGGAACTGGATGCCCTGCTCGGTCTCGTACAATTCGACGCCGTCGAGCTTTGCCAGGAAATCGAAATGCCACCAGGAGCGGCGATATTCGCCGTCGGTGATCGGCTGAAGGCCGATGTCTTCTTGTTTCCGGATCAGGAGGCGGATCTCTTCGTCTTCGACCGTTTCGAGCTGCTTGGCGGTGATCTCGTTCCTTTCGCGTTTGGCGCGCGCTGCAGCCAGCTTGCCCGAGCGCAGAAAACTGCCGACATGGTCGGCGCGGAACGGCGGCGTGGCTCGGGGCATGGAACTCATCTGCTCGTCCTTAGCGGGCAACTGCCCATCGCGCAACGTTTTGGGACTTGAACGGCACCAACCATCTATGCGACGAAGAAGACGAAGAATATGTCGGGTGGTGCCGTAAGTGTTGGGGAGGTCATGGGGAACATGAGCTACAAAAACCTGGAAGAGAAGATTCAAGCCGTCGGCGATACGGTCGGCATGCTGCGCAATTCGCAGATCGGCGCCTACGTTTATCCGGTGGTCGCTCCCGAATTCACGAATTGGCGCGATGAGCAGCGCGCCTGGCGCGAAACCTGCGTTCTCTACGACCAGTCCCACCACATGGTGAATCTGTTCATCGACGGTCCGGACGCCCTCAAGTTGCTGTCCCACCTCTCGACCAACTCGTTCAAGAATTTTGCCGTCAACAAAGCCAAGCAATTCGCGCCGTGCAGTTACGACGGCTATGTGATCGGCGACGGCATCCTGTTCTATCTGGCGGAGAACAGCCTGCTGTACGTCGGACGCAATCCGGCGGCCAACTGGATCGAGTTCCACGCCAAGACCGGCGGTTACAACGTCAAGACGGAATACGACGACCGCTCGCCGTCGCGTCCGATGGGCAAGCCTGTCGTGCGCAAATTTTACCGCTACCAGATTCAAGGGCCGAATGCCGAGCAGACCATTCAAAAGCTCAACGGCGGGCCGTTCGCCGACATCAAGTTTTTCAATATGGATTACATCAAAATCGCGGGACGCAAGGTCCGCGCGCTCCGTCACGGCATGGCGGGCCAGCCGGGTCTGGAAGTTTGGGGTCCGTATGCGGAAGGCGATGAGATTCGTAACGCCATCCTCGAAGCCGGCAAGGACTTCGGCATCGTTCAGGTGGGTGCGAGAGCCTACGCGACCAACACGCTCGAGTCGGGCTGGATCCCGTCGCCGGTGCCGGCGGTCTATACCGGCGAGAAGATGAAATCCTACCGGCAGTGGCTGCCGGGCACGAGCTACGAAGCCAATGCCGGTCTCGGCGGCAGCTTCGTCTCGAAAAAGATCGAGGACTATTACACCTCGCCGCACGAACTGGGCTACGCCTCGTTCACCAAGTACGACCACGACTTCATCGGCAAGGAAGCCCTGCAGAAGATGGAAGGCAAGGTGCACCGCAAGAAGGTGACGTTCGCCTGGAACGACCAGGATGTCGTCAAGGTCCTGCAGTCGATGTTCGCGCCGCCGGGCGAGAACTACAAAGTCATCGATCTGCCGCTGTCGAACTACGCATCGAGCTCGTTCGATTCCGTCATGAGCGGCGGAAAAGTGATCGGCGCCTCTATGTTCTCGGGTTACACCTTCAATGAGCGCAAGATGCTGTCGCTCGGCTTCGTCGAAGAGCAGTATTCCAAGCCGGGCACGCAGCTCACGCTGGTCTGGGGCGAGGAGAACGGCGGCACGAAGAAGACGACGGTCGAGCGCCACAAGCAGACGGAGCTGCGCGTGACCGTCGCGCCGGCGCCTTACGCCGCGGTGGTGCGCGAGACCTACCATGAAGGCTGGCGCTCGGCCGCAAGCCGCTGAGCCCGGCCTCAGGCTGCGAAACGAAATACGGGAAGGCATGCGCCGGGCGAGTTCGCTCGGCGCATGCACATCGGGGACACCAGGCCCGAGCAGCGAGAGGAAGCGTCCATGAAGATCGTCGGATTCGAAAGCGGGCAGGGCCTGCGGCTGGGCGTGGTCGAGGGTGACTACGCGATCGACCTGCAGGCGGTGGACGCCAAGGTGCCGGCGAATCTTGCGGACTATCTTGCGCAATCCAACGGCGATCTGAAGCCGCTCGCAGAGCTCGCCAAGCGTGCGCCGGCTTCGGCGCGGCGGCCGCTCAAGACGCTCAAGTTCGGGCTGCCGGTGGCGCGGCCGGGGAAGATCATCTGTCTCGGCCTCAACTACATGGATCACGTGAAGGAAGGGCCGAACCGCGACAACATTCCGAAATTTCCCACCATCTTCATGCGCAGCGCGACCTCGATGGCGCCGCATCTGGCGCCGCTCCTGCGCCCGAAGGCGTCGGAGACCTTCGACTACGAGGCAGAGCTCGCGCTCATCGTCGGCAAGCGCGCCAAGCATCTCACGATGGAAAACGCCTACTCGGTCATCGCGGGCTGGTCGTGCGTCAACGAAGGGTCGATCCGCGAATTCCAGCGCAAGACCACGCAATGGGACATGGGCAAGAATTTCGACCGCACCGGCGGCTTCGGCCCATGGCTGGTGAGCGCCGACGAGGTGCCGGCGGGCGGCAAAGGGCTGAAGATCGAGAGCCGGCTCAACGGCCAGGTCATGCAGTCGGACAACACCGACAACATGATGTTCCCGGTGGCCGAGACGCTGGTCTATCTCACCCAGGGGATGACGCTGGAGCCCGGCGACGTGCTCGTCACCGGCACGCCGTCCGGGGTCGGCCATGCGCGCAAGCCGCCGGTGTGGATGAAAGCCGGCGACGTCGCCGAGATCGAGATCGAAGGCGTCGGCTTGCTCAGAAATCCGATCGAGGACGAAAAATAATCCTCAGTTCGTCGGCCGCGGCCCGAACAGGCGCTCGGCGTTGCCGTGCGCGATCTTGGCGGCCTGGTCGCGCGGCAATTGCGCGAGCCAGTTGCGGTATTCGTTGAAGATGGTGTCGTAGGAAAACCAGCGCTCGTTGATCCAGGTATCGGAGCCGAGCAGGAAGCGGTCGGCGTAGCGCGAAAACAGGATTTTCCATTCCGCCGAGAGCTTGCCCGACTGGTCGACAATGCCGCCGCGGTACGACAGCTCGCCCCACAGCGCCGGATATTTCTCCAGCAGCTCCTGCACCCGCGCGGCCGAGACCGAAAAGCCGGTGTGCGCCCAGATGATCTTGGCGCGGGGATCGTGCGAGAACAAAATTTCCAGCGCCTCCGCGTCACAGTGGGCGTGCAGATAGAGTCCGTGCTCGGTGGCGAAGCGCACGACCTTGGCGGCGATCTCGGCGCCGGCGTCCTTGCCATAGATGTGGAACTCGCCGACGCCGCGGTAATAGCCGCGCTTGTATTCGGCTTCCACGAGCTCGTAGATCGCCGGATCCTTGAACCAGGTCTGGATGTCGGCGCGAATGCGGTAGGGCCTGATGAACGGCACGACCCAGAGGCCGGCGGGCTTGGCGTCGACCAGCGCGTGGGTGCCGTCGTTCGGGCGGCTCGTTGCAAGAACGCCGGTGATGTCGTTGCGGCGAAATACCTCCAGTACCTGCTCCATCGAATAGAACGGCGTCGGCTCCCAGTTGTAATGCATGTGCGCGTCGAAGATCGGAATGCGCTCCTGCGCCGAGCCCGGCGCCGCGATGATGGCGAGGGCACCGAGAAGGATTGCATTCAGAAATCGTGCGCGCACGGGAACCTCACTTCTTCCGGATGTGAAACACCAGGAGCTCGGGTCCATTCCGGCTGTCGAGCAGCGCGTCGCCGGTTTCGCGCAACAGGTTCGGAATGTCGATGCTGGTGAGCGGATCGGTGCACTCGACCACGAGCTCCTCGCCCGCGGCCATGCGCGAAAGCGCCTTCTTGGTCTTCAGCGCCGGGAGCGGGCATTTCAGCCCACGCAGATCGAGACGGGTCTCGGGCATGGCGGCTCTATAGCAGAAAGCTATGGAATTGCGCGCCTAGAGCGGGCTTGGCCTCGCTACCGGGCGCGGTTTTGTTCGGCTAGAGAAGGGGCATGAATCCGCCGGCCGAAACCGCCCAGCGCATCGCGCGTCTGGCGCCGCTCAAGGAAATACTCGCGCAGGTCGAGGCGCTGGCGCGGCCGGTCGCGCCGCGCGATGTCGCGCTGGACGAGGCGCTCGGCTTGGTGCTCGCGACCGACGTCACGGCGCTCGAGTCGCGGCCGGCGCAGCCGGTCGCGCTCGTGGACGGATGGGCGGTGCGGGCGGAGCTCGTGCAAGACGCCGGGGCCTATTCGCCGATTGCGCTTTCGCCGCCGCCGATCCGGGTCGAAGTGGGCGACCGCCTGCCGTCCGATGCGGATGCGGTCTTGCCGCCGGACGCGGTGACGGCGCGCGGAAACAGCTTCGAGGCGATCGCAAGCGTCGCGCCCGGCGCCGGCGTGCTCGCGGCCGGCGGCAACGTGGAGCGCGGCGCGCTGTTGCGGCGCGCGGGCGAGCGGCTGCGCGCGAGCGATATCGCCGTGCTCGCGGCGCTCGGGGTCGCCATCGTTCACGCGCGCCGGCCGCATATCCGGATCGCGGCCACAAATCCGAAGCTCGGCCACGGGATCGCCGGCGCCTTGCTCAAGCACGCAATCGAGGCTGGGCGGCGGTATGGCCGACGATCGACTCCGGCCTCCCGCTCGAGCATGCGCTGCTCGACGAGGGCGCGGACGCCGTTTTCGTCATCGGCGGCACCGGGCAAGGCAAGCGTGACGCGAGCGTGACCGCGCTTGCCCGCGTCGGCCGCGTCGCGATCCACGGCTTCGGCATCGCGCCGGGCGAGACCGGAGCGCTCGGCGAAGCCCGCGGACGTCCGGTCTTGCTGTTTCCCGGAAGGTTGGACGCAACGCTTGCGGTGTGGCTGCTCGTGGGATCGAAGCTCGTCGCGCGGCTCACCGGATCGACCGAGAAGAGCGATGACGGTCGAAGCACGGCTGGCGCGCAAGATCGCCTCGCAGGTCGGCATCGCCGAAGTGGTGCCCGTGCGACGCGGCGAAGATGGCGCTCGAGCCGCTGGCGTCGGCAGTGTTGGGATTGAGCGCGCTGGCGCGCGCCGATGGCTGGGTGCTGGTGCCGCCGGAGAGCGAAGGATTTCCGGCGGGTGCAATCGTCGAAATGCAGGCGTTGCCATGAGCCGCGAGCGCAAGCCCACGCGCGACGATGCACTCTTGGACGCGGTGCGCCGCGCGGCGCGGCAGGAGCAATTCCTCGAAGTGGTCGCGCCGGAAGAAGCGCGCGCGCGTTTCAACAGGCATCTCGATCTGAAGCCGCTCCCGGCCGAGCGCGTCGCGCTCGCCGATGTGCTCGGGCGCGTGCTCGCCGCCGACGTCAAGGCGCCGATCGACGTGCCGCCGTTCGATCGCTCCAACGTCGACGGCTTCGCGGTGCGCGCGGCCGATATCGTAGGCGCGAGCGACGCGAATCCGCGCCGCCTCATGCTCAACGAAGAAGTGCTCGCCTGCGGCGTCGCGCCGAAGCTCGCGGTGGCGCCCGGCACGGCCACGACGATCGCGACCGGGGGCATGGTGCCGCGCGGCGCCGACGCGATCGTGATGATCGAGCAGACGGAACTGATCGAGGCGAACACGGGTCCCGCGATCGAGGTACGCCGCGCCGCCGCGCCCGGCCAGTTCATCTCGTTCGCCGGTTCTGATATCGCGCGCGGCGAGACGCTGCTGCGCCGCGGCGCGGTGCTGGGCTCGCGCGAGATCGGCATGCTGGCGGCCTGCGGGCTCGCCGAGATCGACGTAGTACGGCGGCCGAAAGTGGCGGTGCTTTCGACCGGCGACGAGCTGGTCGCGCCCGGAGAAAAGCTGCAAGCCCGGCGGCGTCTATGATTCGAACGCCGCGATTCTCGCCGCCGCGGTCAGCGAAGCCGGCGGCGAGCCGGTGAGCTTCGGCGTGTTTCCCGGACGACGTGGACGCGCTGGAAAAAGGAGTGCGCGAAGCGCTCGGGCGCTGCGATATCGTGGTGCTCTCCGGCGGCACGTCGAAAGGGGCGGGCGACCTTTCGCATCAAGTCGTCTCGAAGCTCGGCAAGCCCGGCATTGTCGTGCACGGCGTGGCGCTCAAGCCCGGAAAGCCGCTCTGCCTCGCGGTCGCCGAGGGGAAGCCGGTCATCGTTCTGCCCGGCTTTCCGACGTCCGCGATCTTCACGTTTCATGCGTTCGTGGCGCCGATCATCCGCGCGCGCGCGGGCCTATCGCCGGAGGCGGCGCGCACGATCGAGGCCACGGTTCCGGTGCGTGTCCCCTCGGAGCTTGGGCGGCAGGAATTCGTGCTGGTGGCGCTGGTCGAGGGCGAGCAAGGCCCGGTCGCGCTGCCGACCGGCAAGGGCTCGGGCTCGGTGACGAGTTTCTCGCAGGCCGACGGCTTCATCGAGATCGATGCGCTGGCGACAGCACTCGACTCGGGCACGCGCGCGCGGGTGACGCTCCTCGGCGAATCGGCGCGGGCGCCCGATCTGCTGATCACCGGAAGCCACTGCATTGCGCTCGACGCGGTGTTGGGCACGCTCGCCGAGCGTGGATTGGCGGCGCGCACGATCGCGGTCGGCAGCCTCGGCGGCGTCGCGGCGGCGCGGCGCGGGGAGTGCGATCTGGCGCCGGTGCATCTCTTGGATCCCGCGAGCGGCACCTACAACAAGCACCTGCTCGCGCCGGGGCTTTCGCTGGTGCGCGGGTGGGAGCGCATGCAGGGAATCGTGTTCCGGCCGGGCGACAAGCGCTTCGAGGGGCGCAGCGCCGCGGAAGCGCTGAAGACCGCGCTCGCCGATCCGACCGCGCTCATGGTCAACAGAAATTCCGGCGCCGGCACGCGCCTTCTCATCGACAAGCTGCTGGGCGAGGCGCGGCCCGCCGGCTATGCCAACCAGCCGCGCTCGCACAACGCCGTTGCCGCCGCGGTCGCCCAGGGCCGCGCCGACTGGGGCGTGGCGATCGAGCCGGTCGCGCGTATGTACGGCCTCGGGTTCCTGCCGCGTGGCGCCGGAGCACTACGACTTCTTGCTGGTGGAAGCGCGGCGCGAACGGCCGGCGGTGCAGGCGTTCCTCGCGGCGCTCAAGGACCCCGCGACGCGCGAGAAAATCCGCGCGCTCGGCATGCGCCCTGTAGATGCCTGAATTGGTGGAGAAATTCGTCGCAATGCGCGCTGCGTTCAGGTTCCTCCTCGCCGGTCTCGTCCTTGCGCTTGCGATCCCGCGCGCCGAGGCGCAGTTGCGCGGCCACGGCGGGCCGGTGCGGGCGATCGCGGTCTCGGCCGACGGCACCATCGCGCTCTCTGGCAGCTTCGACACCTCGGCGATCCGCTGGTCGCTTACGCGCAACGCCGCCGAACAAGTGCTGCGCTTCCACGAGAGCGCGGTGAACGCGGTCGCGATGCTCGCCGATGGGCGGCTCGCGACCGGCGGCGAGGACGGCAAGATCGCGATCTGGCGGCCGGGCGCGCCGCAGCCGGAGAGAGTGCTCGAGGGCCACAAGGCGCCGATCGTCGCGCTTGCGGTCTCGCCCGACGGCAAGACGCTGGCGTCCGCCTCGTGGGATCGCACGATCCGGCTGTGGCCGCTTTCCGGCGGCGAGCCGCGCGTGCTGGAAGGCCATCAGCAGGCGGTGAACGGCGTCGCCTTCACGCGCGACGGGCGGACGCTGGTCAGCGCCGGCTATGACGCGACGATACGCATCTGGCCGCTTGCGGGCGACGGCACGCCGGTCATCCGCACGCTGCCGACGCCCCTGAACGCCGTCGCGGTCGCGCCGGACGGCGAGATCGCCGCGGCGGGCGCCGATGGAAAAGTCTATTTCCTCGCGCCCAGCGGCGAAGTGCGCGGCGAAGTCGAAATCGGACCGACGCCGATCATCGCGCTTGCGATCACCGCCGACGGCGCGCTCCTGGCCGCGGCCGGCATCCGCGGCTCGGTCGGCATCGTCGAGCGCGCGACGCAGCGCTCGCGCGCACGCTGGTCGGGCCCGGGCTTCCGGTCTGGTCGGTCGGCATTCCTGCCGGACAACCGGACGCTCGTCACCGGCGGCACCGACCGCATGGTGCGGCGCTGGAACGCCTTGAGCGGCGATCATCTCGGCACCGTTGCCATGAGCGCGGCCGACGATCCGCTCGCGCAATACGCGGGCGATCGCGGCGCGGAGGTGTTCAAGGCTTGCGTCGCCTGCCACACGCTGACGCCCGACGAAGGCAACCGGGCCGGGCCGACGCTTGCACGGAATTTTCGGCCGCCGGATCGCGACGCTGCCGGGCTACAATTTTTCGCCCGCGCTGAAGAAGCTCGACATCGTGTGGACGCCGGAGACGGTCGCGCGATTGTTCGAGATCGGGCCCATGGCCTACACGCCCGGCACCAAGATGCCGGAGCAGAAGATCGGCTCGGCGGAGGACCGCAAGGCGCTGGTGGAGTTTCTGCAGAAGGCGGCGAAGCCGAAGTGACACTTCTCTCCCTCCCCCTTCGCAGGGGGAGGGACTGAGGGGGGACTAGGTTCTTCCGCTCGCGCTCCTCGCGCTCGCGCAGATAATCCTCGGTGGTGCGCAACTTCGGCCGCTCGGGCGCGCCGTGCGGGTCGAACGAATCCTCGGTCATGGCGATCACCCGGCAGTCCTCGCACATCTTGAGCACCTCGAGCCGCTGCGGCTGGCCTTTGAAGACCCAATGCTTGCCCTCGAGCTTGGCGGTGACGCGTTCGATCGTGCTCTTGGTGCCGAACGGCTTGCCGCAACGGATGCAGTGGAACGGCTCTTCCTCTTTCATTGTGCGCGCGGTCGCGGTCGCGGCGCGGAAATCGAGCTGCGGCACCAGCGAAATCACTTTCTCCGGGCAGGTGGCTTGGCACAGGCCGCATTGCACGCAGGCATCCTCGGCGAAGCGCAGCATCGGCCGCTCGGGATCGTCCATCAGCGCGCCGGTGGGGCAGGCGGACACGCACGAGAGACAAAGCGTGCAGCCCTCGACATTAATCTCGACCTTGCCGAACGGCGCGCCTTCCGGGAGCGCCACCACGTCGACCGGCGCCGGCGAAGCCCGGTGCAGTTCGCGGAGCGCCAAGCGCAGCACATCGCGCTTGGCGCCGACGGCTTGGAACGTCGCGGGAGCCTTCGCGCCTTGTCGAAGGTTTGATTGCATGGAGCGCTGCGCCCAGCGCGTCCGGGTCATCGGTCTCGATAGTGGCGATGCGGCCCGGGCCGAAGCCGAGGCCGACTAGAATCGGGTTCCGCGAGCGCGATGGTCTTGGTGAGGGCGGCCACGTCATGACGCGGCTTGGCGCGCAGCAGAAAGCGCAGCGCCGTCGCGCCATAGGCGAAGGCGGCGGCGACCGCTTCGAGGCCCACTTGCGTGACTTCATTGACGGCAAGCGGCAGCACGTTGGCCGGCAGCCCGTCGCCGTGGCGGGCGAGCGCGTCGATCATCTCGTCGCCGTGCGCCGCATCGTGCAGCAGCAGGATCGGGCTCTTGCCGCCGGCCTCGCGGTAGACATGGAGCAATGTGCGCAGCCGTCGCATGACCGCGTCGGCGGGCGGCAGCGCATAAGCGGCGGCACCGGTCGGACAGACCGAGGCGCAGGCGCCGCAGCCGGCGCAGACATATTCGTCGATCTTCACGTGATCGCCCGCGGGCGTGATCGCGCCCGTGGGGCAGAGATCGAGGCAGCGATGGCAGCCGACGATCTTGGAGCGCGAGTGCGCGCACAGATGATCGGTGAAGGTGATGTAGCGTGGCTTGTCGAAAGTGCCGACCAGATCGGCGGCTTTCAAGAGCACGCGCAGCACCGCGGCCGGGTCGCCGGGATCGGCGCGCAGATAACCGTCGCGCAGGTCATGGGCCGGGAACAGCGGCGCGCCGCCGGAGAGATCGATGATGAGATCGCAGTTCGAAGTCGCGCCGTTCTTCGGGGCAGCCCAGGTCAATTTATCGCGCGAGGAAGGAAGCGGCGCGGCGTAGTCGTCGACCAGGAGCTCGAACGCCCCGAGATGGCCCTTGGCCGAACGGATTGTGCCCTTGACCACGGGAAATTCGGTGACGCGGCGAGGGGCGATGTCGCCGGGCTTGGTAAGCAGCACCGTGACGTCGAGCTTGTCCTTGACGAGGTTCGCCGCCTCGATCGTGCGTTCGTCGCGGCCATAGACGAGGACGACGCCTTCGCTGGAGAGCGGCACCAGCGGCGTCTCGGGCAGAGGTTCGGCGGCCATGGCAAGCAACGCCGCCATCTTCGGGCCCGCGGCGGCGGCATCCTTCGACCAGCCGGCGGTTTCGCGGACATTGGCGAAGGCGAGCGGCGTCTCGGATGCCGTTTCGGCGGCGATTTCGGAGAACAGCGGCGCTTCCTGGGTGCAGCCCACCGTCAGCGGCGCACCGGCAGCGAGCGCCGCGCGGAAGCGATCGAGCTCGGCCCGGCAGAGATGGTTCGCGGTCTCGACATTGGCCCCGCGCAGGCCGCGCCGGAGCGCGTCCGCGTCGAGCGGCATCGTCTTCTCGCAGGAACAGGCGAAGATGGTGCGCTTGGTATCGGCCATGAACCCTCGAAAGCGCGCGTACCGGCGCTTGCCCTCGTGCAAGCTTGGTCGTCCGGCCCGGCAAGCTATAATCATAAGCGCTAAAAGGTAAGGGTCCCGAAAGGCTTGAAGGATCGGCCATGGTGCAGACGCGCACGCGCGTGCTCCCCTCGCGGACGGCGGCCGCGCTCGACTTGCCGCCCGTGTTCCGTCTCGTGACGCTGCGCGAGGCGGGCAACGCGTTCGCGCACGCCAAAAGCATCGCGGCCAAGGAAGGCGCCGGCACGCTGGTGTGGGTGCGGCGCTTCGATCTGGTCGAATTCGCGCTGGTGATCGAGCCGGACGAGCCGCTGCGCGACGGCCCGGCGCACGATCTATGCGGGGATGGCGGCGCTTGCCGATGCGCTCGCCGTGCACGCGCCGCCGGAGCGTTCGATCGCGTTCGATTGGCCGGCCACGATCTTCGTCGAGGGCGCGGTGGTGGGCGGCGGCGAGCTTGGCTGGCCCAAGGGCGCCGCCGAAGACAAGCAGCCGCGACTGGCTCGTGTTCGGCGCCATGATCCGCACCAATGCGCTGGCGCCGCTGGAGGATGGCTTCAATCCGGACGTCACCAACCTGGAGGAAGAAGGGTTCGACGATCTGGGCGCCGGCCGCCTGGTCGAAAGTTTCGCGCGCCACTTCATGGTGACGATCGACCACTGGCAGGATGGGGGCTTCATCGAGGTCGCCAAGTCTTATCTGGAGCGCCTGCCGGCCGAGGAGGGGCTCGAGCGCACGATCGACGGCGCCGGCGATCTCTTGATCCGGCGCAAGGGCAAGCTCGAGGTGGAGAAACGCGCGCTGTTGCCCGCGATCGAGCGGCGCGCTGTGGCGCGATCCCGAGTACCGGCGAGTTGCTCACGTGAAGCTTCTGCGCACCATACGGCTCGATCCGTCGGACACGTTCGTGTTCGAGCGCGCGGCGGAGCCCGGCGAGTGGGCGGTCTCGGGCGCGTTCGAATTCGGGGACACGGACCCGGCGACGCTCTCGGGCAAGGCGCGCGCGGCGTTCCGCGGCGGATTTCTCGGGGTCGAATCGCTCGGCCGGTCGACGCTGGTGCAGATCGTCGAGGCCGAGCGAGCAGGATCGCGCGAAGGTGATCGAGACGCTCGCGCAAAAGCTCATCGAGCATTTCGGCGCGCCGGATCTTGCCGCCGCGCGCATGGCGGCCGAAGAGGAAGTCGGCTTTCGCCGCCTCGCTCTGCGACCACCCGAAAGACACGCTGGTCGCCGTGCATCGCGCGTACGAGGACGGAAACGTGCGCGAAGCCTTCCGCACGCTGCACCCGCGCGCCGGGCCGAAGCCGTTGCGCGCTTTCGCGTTCCTCGAAGTCGAGGGCGAGGAGGAGCCGCAAGAGCGCGTCGATCTTGCCGGGCTCGCCGGGGACAAGCGCCATGAAGCGAGTTCTGGCTCACCTCGCGGCCATCATCTGCTCGACCGCGACGCGGGCGGCGGGCTGGTCGATGAGCGACGATCTTCTGAAGGTCTATTTCATGCGGCCGGAACTGGCGCCGCCCGGCGGATGCAGGCCCGTCGAGCGCAAGCTGCACGCGGCGCTGATGACGGATCCGCGGCGGACGGTGAGTCGCGGCGAGATCGCGGCGATCGAGGATGCCGATGCGCGCGAGAATTGGGAGCAGATGATCGCGTTCCGCGACCATCTATTCGCGCATCCGACGCTGGAAGCGGCCTATCTCGCCCTGGTGCGCAAGGGCGTCGGCCGCACGCCGCCCTTGTTCCTGAACCAGCTCGCGCACCTGATCCTGCGCAATGCGCTCGACGACTGCGACGATCCGTTCGTGCTGCGGGCCGCCGAACTGTTCTTCCGGGCCCAGCGGGTGACCGTGCATGAGGGGGCGCTGCTCTCGGCCGACGAGGAGCAGATCGCGGGCGCCAACCCGGCGCCGGTGTCGCCGCTCGTCTCCATGCTCGGGGTCGAGACCGCGGCCGAGATCGACGTCATGGTCGAAGAGAACGCGGCGAACTATTTCGAGCGCAGCGATCGCTACGACATGGCGCTCGACCTGACGGCGGGCCGGCGCGGGCACCAGGCGCTGGCGCGCGTGATCGAGGCCTGGGTCAAACATCTGCTCCATGTCGAGGTCGAGGTCGAACCGCTCACCGAGGTGCGCGACGCCAATCTCACCTGGTACGTGGGGCTCGACGCGGAGGGGACCAGGATCGGCGATCTGTTGTGGAACGGCGAAGCGCTCGACGAGGCCACGGGCGGCCGTGTGGCGGCGCTTTATCGGCTCAAATTCCGCGATCCGGCCGTCGCCGATCCGGCGCTGCAGGGCGAGCCGGTCTATCTCATCCTCGCCACATCGGCGGACAAGGTTCTGCGCATGAAGCCGCAGAATCTGGTGACCGGCCTGCCGATCCGGCATTTGGAGGCGGTCACGTGAGCCTCGTGCCGCCGCTCGTTCGTATTCCGGTCGGCATCGTCGTCGAGCGGCGGCGCGCCAAGAGCCAATGGATCGATTTCATATGGCGGCCGGTGAGCGCGCTCGCCGGCGTGCCGGATACGGCGCCCTGGACCCGGCTTTCGGGCGACGACGAACTCGCGACGTATTATGTGGGCGGCGCGGAGGTCGAGTTGTTTCCCTCGGAGACGAGCAATTACCGCGACAATCTCGTAAGCGGCAAGCCGCAGCTCTGGGTCGTGCTGCGTCCGACGGACGCCGATCCGCCCTATAATCTGGTCCTGGTGACCGCCGATCCGGCCGAAGGCGAAGGCTATACCCAGACCGGCTCCGACCTCGTCGATCCGGTGCCGATGCCGGAATCGTTCATCGACACGATCGCCGCCTTCATTCAGGTGCATCACGTCGAGCGGGTGTTCTTCAAGCGCAAGCGTGACCGCGCGGACCCCGAGGCCTTGGCGCCGCGCGGTCCCGCGCGCAAGGACCGGAGCAAATGAGCGAGGACAAGAATTTCCTGTCGCGCTGGTCGCGCAAGAAGCGCGCGGCGGTGGAACCGCCGCCGCAAGCCGCCGCTCCAGCGGCCGAGGATGCGAAGCCGAAAGAAAGCACGGCAGCGGCAGCAGCGGCGCCGGCCGGCGGCGCGAAGGCCGCGAGGACGGAGGCGGACCAGCCGAAATTCGATCTTGCGAGTCTTGCCGTCGATCGAATCGATCGGCGCCGACACCGACATTCGTCCGTTCCTGCTGCCCGGCGTGCCAGCGGAACTGACGCGGGCAGCGCTGCGCCGGGCCTGGATCGGCGATCCCGCGATCCGCGACTTCATCGGCCTTTCGGAGAACAGCTGGGACTTCACCAAGCCCGGCGGCGTTCCCGGCTTCGACCTTTCCGATCCCGGCATCGACATCAAGCGGCTGGCGGAGGAACTTTTCGGGGCCGGACGCAAAGCGGGCGAGGAGAAATCTGCGGAGACGGCGTCACCATCCATCGCGGATGGGCCGCAAGCGCCGGGGAAGGCGCCGGAACGGCCAGCACCTGTGGCGCGGCGCCAAAGATCACGATAGATTGAAATTACCGACCGATTCAGTCTCCGAGAACGACAGAGCGCGTGCCGGAACAAGAACTTCTTGCAGCGCGAGAAGACATGGATACCGCGGTCGCAACATGAGCCGCGAGACTGAAGCTGCTCTCGAATCCAGCTCCGAAAACGCCATGGCGGAGCGTTGCCGAGCTGAATAGCCTGCATGAATAGTCCGCATATAGCCTGAAGCTATTGACGCTCGGCCCTTGCGGGCCATACGCTTTTCAAAATGCTTCAAAAGAGCGGCTGATTTAAACCGTTCTGAACAAAAACTGGGCGGAATTGTCGATACAGGAGGTCGCGTGCGCGACCCAGGCTTGAGCGAGGCGATCCGCGCCGTTGGTGGGGTGAGCGAACTCGCGCGGCGCATCGGTATTTCGCAACCGTCCGTATCGAATTGGGACCGGATTCCCGCCGAGCGTGTCGCCGCGGTCGAAGAAGCGACCGGCGTCGAGCGCACAAAGTTGCGCCCCGATCTCTTCGAAGCCACCGGCAACGCCGTTCCGCTGGATGAAACCGAAGCCGCGCGCGCCCAGGAATATCGGTTGCTGGCCACGCTGCTTTCGCGCGCGCCGGATGCGGATCTGCTCGCGCGCGTCGCCAAGCTCAAGGCCGATGCAAGCGCGCTCGGGCTCGTGCATGCCGCGTTGGCCGAAGCCGCGCACAACACCACGGCGGAAAAGGTCGAGCGCGAATTCTTCGATCTTTTCATCGGGCTCGGCCGCGGCGAGCTGCTGCCCTACGGCTCTTATTACTTGACCGGCTTCCTGCATGAGCGGCCGCTCGCGCGCCTGCGCGAAGATCTCGTACAGCTTGGGATCGAACGCGCCGAGGGAATTCCGGAGCCCGAGGATCACGTGGCGATCCTGTGTGAAATCATGTCGCGTTTGATCGACGGCAGCGTCGAAGCGCCGGCGGGCAGCGACCGGAAAGTGTTCGAGAAGCATCTGGCGTCCTGGGCCGGCCGCTTCTTCGCCGATCTCGAGAACGCCGAAGCCGCGGATTTCTATCGCCGCGTCGGCACGCTCGGGCGGACGTTCCTGGAAATCGAAAAGGAAGCTTTCGCGCTGCCGTCCTGAGCCGGCGGGGCGGACATTCGGATTAAGAGGAGATGGCGATGAAGCAGAGGGAAAAGACGACGGTAGGCCGTCGCGAATTCCTGCGCGTACTCGGTGCGGGTGCGGGCGCTGCGGCCGCGACAGCGGTGCCGCTGGCGAGCACCGCTGTCGCCGCCGAGTCCGATCAGGACAAGAAGAAGGCGCGTTATCGGGAAACCGAAGACGTGAAGACCTTCTACCGCGTCAACCGTTATCCGAGCTGAGGGAGGCGCCCGTGCTGATCAAACGCACCGAACGCGAAGCTCGTCGCGGCTCGCTGGCCGCGTCGTTCGCAAGCCAATCGGGCGGCGCTCTCGATCGCCGCACGTTCCTGCGCCGCTCGGGCGTCGCCGCCGGCGGTCTCGCCGCGCTCGGCACGCTGCAGCTCGGCCAGGTGCGCAAGGCCGACGCCGGCCCGCCGGCCCCTCCGGGCGCGCGGGTCACGACGACGAAGGCCATCTGCACGCATTGCTCGGTCGGCTGCACCGTGATCGCGGAAGTCGCCAACGGCGTGTGGATCGGCCAGGAGCCGGGCTGGGACAGCCCGATCAACCGCGGCTCGCATTGCGCCAAGGGCGCGGCGGTACGCGAGCTCGTGCATGGCGACCGCCGCCTGAAATATCCGATGAAGCTGGTGAACGGCCAGTGGACCCGCATCTCCTGGGACGTGGCCATCAACGAGATCGGCGACAAGCTGCAGGCGATCCGCGCCAAGTCGGGACCGGACTCGGTCTATTGGCTCGGCTCGGCCAAGTTCTCCAACGAAGGCGCCTATCTCAATCGCAAGTTCGCCGCCTTCTGGGGGACCAACAACGTCGATCACCAGGCGCGCATCTGCCATTCGACCACGGTCGCCGGCGTCGCCAATACCTGGGGCTACGGCGCGATGACCAACAGCTACAACGACATCCGCCGCGCCAAGACCATGATCATCATGGGCGGCAACCCGGCGGAAGCGCATCCGGTGTCGCTGCAGCATCTGATCGAAGGCAACGAGCTCAATCGCGGCAACTACATCGTGATCGAGCCGCGGCTCACCCGCACGGCGGCGCACGCGACCGAATATGTCCGCATGCGCGGCGGGCACCGACATCCCGGTCATCTACGGGCATGCTGCACCACATCTTCGCAGAACGGCTGGGAAGACAAGGAGTTCATCAAGCAGCGCGTCTACGGCATGGACGCAGGTCCGCGTCGAAGCCGCGAAGTGGACTCCGGAAGAGACCGAGCGCGTGACCGGCGTTCCCGGCGAGCAATTGAAGCGCGTCGCCGAAATGTTCGCCAAGCAACGCCCTCCACCCTGATCTGGTGCATGGGTGCGACGCAGAAGACCGTCGGCACCGCCAACGTGCGCGCTGTTCTGCACGCTGCTGCTCGCCACCGGCAACGTCGGCGGCATCGGCGTCGGGCGCCAACATCTTCCGCGGTCACTGCAACGTGCAGGGCGCAACCGACCTCGGCCTCGATATCGTGACGCTGCCGCTCTACTACGGCCTGGTCGAAGGTGCGTGGCGGCATTGGTCGCGGGTCTGGGAAGTCGACTACAACTGGATGCAGGCGCGCTTCGACTCCGAAAGCGATCATGGAGACGCCGGGCATCCCGTCGACCCGCTGGTTCGACGCGGCCACGCTGCCGAAGGAACAGGTCGGCCAGAAGGACAACCTCAAGGCCATGATGGTGTTCGGACACGGCGGCAACACCGTGACCCGGATGCCGAAGGCGGCCGAAGGACTCGAGAAGCTCGAGCTGATGGTGGTCGCCGATCCGCATCCGACCACCTGGGCGGTGCTCTCGGAGCGCAAGAACGACACCTACCTGCTTCCGATCTGCACTCAGTTCGAGTGCTCCGGGTCGCGCACGGCGTCGAACCGCTCGCTGCAATGGTACGACCGGGTCGTCGCCCCGATCTTCGAGTCGAAGACCGACTACGAGGTGTTCTATCTGCTGGCCAAGAAGCTCGGGATCGCCGACTTGATGTTCAAGAACATCAAGGTCGAGAACAATGTGCCGTTGGCCGAGGATCTGCTGCGCGAAATCAATCGCGGCGGTTTCTCGACCGGCTATTGCGGCCAGTCGCCGGAGCGCCTCAAGGCGCACATGAAGAACCAGGACAAGTTCGACCTGGTTACGCTGCGTGCGGCCAAGGACACGCCGGAGGTCGGCGGCGACTATTACGGCCTGCCGTGGCCGTGCTGGGGCAAGCCGGAAATCAAGCATCCCGGCACCCACCAGCTCTACAACACCCACCTGCACGTGAAGGATGGCGGCGGCACGTTCCGCGCCCGCTTCGGCATCGAATACCAGGGCGCAACCTGCTCGCGGAAGGCTCGTACTCGCTGGGCTCCGAGCTGAAGGACGGTTATCCCGAGTTCACGCTATGGCGTCCTCAAGAAGCTCGGCTGGGACAAGGATCTAACTGCCGACGAGCTTGCGACCATCCAGCGGATCAACCGCGCCACTCCCGATGCGGTGTCCTGGGCGATCGATCTCTCCGGCGGCATCCAGCGCGTCTGTCTGGAGCACGGCGTGATCCACTACGGCAACGGCAAGGCTCGCGCCGTCGCGTTCGGCCTGCCCGATCCGCTTCCCGGTGCATCGCGAGCCGATCTATACGCCGCGTCCCGATCTCGTCGCCAAGTATCCGGCGCTTGCCGGACGTGACGCGCAATTCCGCGTGCCGAACATCGGCTTCTCGGTGCAGAAGGCCGCGGTGGACAAGGGCATCGCCAAGGACTTCCCGCTCATCCTCACCTCGGGCCGGCTGGTCGAGTACGAGGGCGGCGGCGAGGAGACCCGGTCCAACAAGTGGCTGGCCGAGTTGCAGCAGGACATGTTCGTCGAAATCAATCCGGCGGACGCGGCCGAACGCGGCATCAAGGACGGCGCGTGGGTATTGGTCTGCAGGCCCCGAAATGGCCGCCGGGCAAGGTCTGCCGCATGAAGGCGCTGGTGACCGAGCGCGTCGGCAAGGGCATCGACCTGGATGCCCTTCCACTTCGCCGGCTGGTTCCAGAGCGTCGACCAGCGCGGCAAGTATCCGCCCGGAGCCGATCCGATCGTGCTCGGCGAGAGCGTGAACACCGTCACGACCTACGGCTACGATCCGGTGACCGGCATGCAAGAACCCAAAGCTACGCTCTGTCAGATCAGAGCGGCATAGGAGGCGGGATCATGGCTCGGATGAAATTTCTCTGCGACGCCGATCGTTGCATCGAGTGCAACGCTTGCGTCACCGCCTGCAAGAACGAACACGAAGTGCCCTGGGGCATCAACCGCCGGCGCGTCGTCACCATCAACGACGGCAAGCCGGGCGAGCGGTCGATCTCCATGGCCTGCATGCATTGCACCGACGCGCCCTGCGCGGCGGTGTGCCCCGTCAACTGCTTCTATACGACGGCCGACGGCGTGGTCCTGCATTCCAAGGACCTCTGCATCGGCTGCGGCTACTGCTTCTATGCGTGCCCGTTCGGCGCGCCGCAGTATCCGCGGGTCGGCAACTTCGGCTCGCGCGGCAAGATGGACAAGTGCACCTTCTGCGCCGGCGGTCCGGAAGCCGACGGCACGCTTGCCGAATACAAGGACTACGGCACCAACCGTCTGGCCGAAGGCAAGCTGCCGCTCTGCGCGGAGATGTGCTCGACCAAGTCGTTGCTCGCGGGCGACGGCGACATCATCGCGCAAATCTACAAGGAGCGGGTGACCAAGCGCGGCTACGGCTCCGGCGCCTGGGGCTGGAAGACCGCCTATCGCGAGACGATCGCCACCTGAACAAGAATGGGAAACGGGCGGCGCGGACGATCCCGCGCCGTTTCGAGCCCGCCGAGTCCGGACGTTACGGGAACTGGGAGGAAGTCCATGGCGAGGTTATTCACGCGCATCGGTTCCATCGCCGGAGCGATCATGCTCCTGGCGCTCGTCGCGGTCGTTACGCCGGCGGCCGCGCAACAGCCGAGCTCGGTCAATCCGACCGCGAGTGCGGTGCAGGAAGAGAAGCTCCTGCAGGAACTGCAGCGCGTTCAGGGACGCATCACGATTCCCGACGCACGGGCGAGCGTGCTTGAGCAGCCCGCCGGGCGCGATTGGCGCCAGTTCCACCAGGTGACGCTGCACTGGATCGGCGGCGTCGCTATTCTGGGCGTGCTCGTGATCCTGATTCTCTTCTATACGATCCGCGGCATGATCAAGATGTCGCGCGGACGGTCGGGGCGCACACTCACGCGCTTCGGCGGTCTCGAGCGTTTCATGCACTGGCTAACGGCCGGCACGTTCATCGTTCTCGCGATCTCCGGCATCAACGTTACTTTCGGCAAGACCCTGCTGCTGCCGCTGGTCGGGCCGGAGACGTTCACCGGGTTCTCGCAATGGGCGAAGTACGCGCACAATTATCTGAGCTTCCCGTTCACGCTCGGCCTCGTGTTCATCCTCCTCATGTGGATCAAGGACAACATTCCGAACGCGGTCGACGTGCGGTGGCTTAAGGAAGGTGGCGGCTTGGTCGGCAAAGCGCACCCGCCGGCCTACAAGTTCAACGCCGGTCAGAAGATCGTGTTCTGGGTCGTGGTTCTCGGCGGCGGCGCGAGCGCCATCACCGGCTATCTGCTGATGTTCCCGTTCTACGGGACCGGCATCTCGGGCATGCAGACCGCCCAGGTCGTCCACGGCATCGTCGGCGTGCTGCTGATCGCCGTCATGCTGGCCCATATCTATATCGGCACCATCGGCATGGAAGGCGCCTTCGAAGCCATGTCCACCGGCGAGGTCGATCTCAATTGGGCCGAGGAACACCACAGCCTCTGGGTCGAGGAGGAAATGGAGAAGAGCGGGATCGCCCATCCGGCGGGCGGACGCCGCCCGGCCGCGGCGCGCACCTAAAGCTTTCCTTTCGCACATTTCGCGCCCGGCGCCCTCGGTGCCGGGCGCTTTGCTATAAGGGGGCATGCGTATCATCGGCCTTTCGGGCTGGAGCGGCGCCGGCAAGACCACGCTGCTCTCCCGCGTCATCCCCGTGCTGATCGCGCGCGGCTTGAAGGTCTCGACCGTCAAGCACGCGCACCACGGCTTCGATGTCGATATTCCGGGCAAGGACTCGCACACCCACCGCATGGTGGGCGCGAGCGAGGTGTTCGTGTCGTCCGGCGCGCGCTGGGCGCATATCCACGAATTGCGCGGCGGGCCGGAGCCTGACCTTGAGGAGATTCTGAAGCGGCTCACGCCGGTCGATCTGGTGATCGTCGAGGGCTTCAAGCGCCATCGCCACCCGAAGCTCGAAGTCTATCGCGCCGCGCTCGGCAAGCCGCTGTTGCACCCCGACGACGACTGGATCGTGGCGCTCGCTTCCGATGGGCCGGTGCCGGAGGCGCGCGTTCCGGTGTTGCCGCTCGACGATACGGAAAAGATCGTCGACGTGCTTCTGGTGGAATCCATTCCGGCTGAGCGGCTCGGCGCACGGACGGAGACGGCGTGATGGCGCAGCTCTCCGACGATTGTTTCGCGCACAAGGGTCCGCTGCTTGCGGTCGAAGAGGCGGCGCGGCTCATGGCCGAGCAGGTCCCGCCGGTCAATGAGGTCGAGACCGTCGGGCTCACCGAGGCGCTGGGCCGGGTGGTCGCGGCCGATGTTGCTCGCGCCTATCCCGTTGCCGTCGTTCGATAATTCGGCGGTCGACGGCTACGCCGTGCGCCATGCCGACATTGCCGCAAGCGGCGAGACGCGGCTCAAGCTCGCCGGTCGCGTGCAGGCCGGCGTGCGGGCGGCGCGGCCGATCGGCGCCGGCGAGGCCATCCGGATCTTCACCGGCGCGCCGATGCCGCAGGGCGCGGACACGGTCTATATGCAGGAAGACGCCCGCGCCGAAGGCGACGCGGTAATCGTTCCTGCCGGCCTCAAGCTTGGCGCGAACCGGCGGCTGGTCGGCGAGGATTTGCAACGGAACGCGGTGGCGCTGCCGGCGGGCCGGCGGCTTTCGCCCGCGGACGTGGCGCTCGCAGCCGCGCTCGGCCTGCGCATCGCTCAAAGTGCGCCGCCGTCCGCGCGTCGCGATTTTCTCGACCGGCGACGAAATCCTGGAGCCGGGCGGCAACGCCGGATCCCGCGGGCCTGTTCGACGCGAACCGGTATCTGCTGATCGGCTTGTTGCGTGCGCTCGGCGCCGAGACTGCCGATCTCGGAATTCTTCCCGACGACGTCGGCAGCGATCACGGCGGCGATTGCGCAGGCGGCGGCGAGCCACGATCTCGTGCTCACCACCGGCGGCGTCTCGACCGGCGAGGCCGACCACGTGAAGACGGCGGTCGAGCAGCTCGGCCGGCTCGTGTTCTGGAAGCTCGCGATCAAGCCCGGCAGGCCGGTGGCCATGGGCGTGATCAAGGGCGCGGCCTTCGCCGGGCTGCCGGGCAATCCGGTCGCGGTATTCGTGACCTTCGTCTATGTGGTGCGGCCGCTGCTGCTGCGGCTCATGGGCGCGAAGGCGGAGCCGTTGATTGCGCTGCCGGTGCGCGCGGCGTTCCGCTACAGCAAGAAAAAGGGACGGCGCGAATACGTGCGGGTTGCGTTGCGCGCCGCCGGCGGCGGCTGGGAGGCGGTCAAGCATCCGCAGGAAGGGGCGGGGGTGCTCACCTCGCTTACGGAGACCGACGGGCTTGCTGAACTGCCCGAGGACGTGACCGAGGTCGAACCTGGTTCGACCGTCGGTTTCCTCTCCTACGCGACGCTGATCGGCTGAGGCTCAGCTCAGAGGCGAACGCCCGAGGTCGTGAAGGCGACCGAAACCGGCTCCTGCACGGAATTGAGGACGATAGACCGATACGATCGCAATGACGATGGCGACGGCACAGGCCGTGAGAAACACCTTCATTTTCCGATCCTCCCCGGGGGCCATAGGAGCCCCTATAGCGCTTTAGATCCATTATGGGTGAGGGGGCCGCGAGATCAAGCGCTCACGCATCACGGTTTTGCGCTGCAATATCGGCGGCTGCAGCGAGGTCCTCGGGCGTGTTGACGTTCATGAAGGGGTCGACCGGGCGATCCGGCCATTCGGCGACGGCGACGCCGTAGCGGCCGGTGAAAAGCTCGATCTTGTGCAGGTCCTCGTCGAACAGGGCGCGGCGCAGATCGGCGCGCAGCGCCACCGGCCACAGCGCCACCACCGGGTGGCGCCATTCGCCCGAGCGGGCGCAGGCGAGAATCTTTCCCTCGGCCATGCGCGCCTCGTGCAGGCGCGGGATCAAGTCGCGCGGCAGAAACGGACAGTCGCCGGGCACGCTCGCGATCCATTCGATCTCGGGATGCTCGCGCGCCGCCCATTCGAGGCCGGCCAGGATGCCCGCCAAAGGCCCGGCGAAATCCGGCACTTCGTCCGCCACCACGGGAAGGCCAAAGGCGGAAAAGCGCGACGCATCGCCGTTGGCGTTGAGCACGACGGCCGTGCAGTGGGGGCGGATGCGCGCCAGCACGCGCTCGAGAATTGTATCGCCGCCGACCTTGAGCAGCGCTTTGTCGCCGCCGCCCATCCTGGTGGCGCGGCCGCCGGCGAGTACCAGGCCGAGGGTTGGGGGAATTATTTTTTCCGTCATGGCCGGGCTTGTCCCGGCCATCCACGCCTATGACTTGTCGAGGTCCCTAAGACGTGGATGCCCGGCACAAGGCCGGGCATGACCAACAGAGTTACCGGACGCACGACCTCAATCCTCATTCACCGCGGCCTTGCGCCGGTGCTTCGCGCTCTCGTCGTCGACATAGGCAAGATTCTGGTCATAGACGATGCGGTCTTCGCCCGAGAGCGCGAGGAAGCGCTTGCCGCGCGCGCGGCCGATCAGGGTAAGTCCGGCCTTGCGCGCGAGCTCGACGCCCCAGGCGGTGAAGCCGGAGCGGGAAACCAGAATTGGGATTCCCATGCGCACCGTCTTGATCACCATCTCGGAGGTAAGGCGGCCGGTGGTGTAGAAAATCTTGTCGCCGGGCGCGATCTTGTGGCGGAACATGTAGCCCGCGATCTTGTCGACCGCGTTGTGGCGGCCGACGTCCTCCATATAGATCAACGGCTTGTCCTGGTGCGCGAGCACGCAGCCGTGGATCGCGCCGGCCTCGAGATAGAGCGAAGGCGTGGTGTTGATCTTGTGGGTCAGCGTGTAAAGCCACGACGTGCGCAGCTCGGTGCGCGGCAGCGAGACGCCCTCGATCATATCCATGAGATCGCCGAACACGGTGCCCTGGGCGCAGCCGGAGGTCTGCACCCTCTTCTTCAGCTTCTTTTCGTAGTTGGTCGCGCGCTTGGTGCGCACCACCACGACGCCGAGGTCGTCGTCGTAATCGACGCCGGTCACCTCGTCGTCCTGTTTCAGCATGTTCTGGTTGAGCAGGAAGCCGATCGCCAGATACTCCGGAAAATCGCCGATGGTCATGGCGGTCACGATCTCCTGCTTATTCAGGAAGATGGTGAGCGGCCGCTCGACTGTGACCGAAGCCTCGACGCGCGCGCCGGTCTGGTCGACGCCATCGACGCGCACGGTCAGCCGCGGGTCGGCGGGGTCGGGGCGCAGCAGATACTCGTCTTTCACGTCGACCATGGATTTCATCTGTCCGGAGCGAAGACGCCCGGCTTATTCCGCGGCGATCCGGCGCTCGACCGAAGCCGCCCGCACCGAATCGATGACGCGGCCAAGCGTCTGGCCCTCCGGATCGGCGAGCGCCGCGACCCGGCACTGCACGACGGCGTCGGCCAGGAAGCCCTTGGGCGCGCGGGCGGCAAGCAGCGGTTCGATTACCTCGTCCACGATCCGGGTCCAATTGCCGTGGCCGCGCTTGTAGGTCTCGCCATAGCCCTTCACCAGGCGCGCGGTCTCGATCACCTCGCGGGCGAAAGCGGGATCGGCCGCAAGCGTGCGCTCGACCAGCGAAAGCCAGCGCTCGATCCAGGCCTGCTCGTCGGCGTAGCGCAGGCAGCGCGGGCGCCAGGAACGCAGGCTCGCCAGGAACTTGAGCCGCAAGTAGCCGCCGACCCCGGTGGTGCGCACGCGCATGGGCCAGGACTTCTCGCTCCAGCCGCGGCGGGCGACGAAGCGCAGCACCGCGCGGCCGAGCGCGGGCGGCAGAATCGAGAAGATTTCTTCCGGGCCCGGCTTCAGGAACTCGGTGACTTCGATCAGATCGCCCGCGCGCGCCTTGGCCTCGCCGCGCAGGCGCTCGATGCGCCCGTCGCGCAGCTTGAGCTGCGCTACGCGGATCGTGTCCTCGAAGCTCATACGCACGGCAAGATGGCGCGCGAGCTCGCGGATCAGGGCGCCGTCGGCGTTCGGCTTCTTGGTGAAGCGACTGATGCGATCGAGATAAAGCTGGGCATAGCGCGGACCTTGATAGTCGAGGAGCCGCCGCACGCCTTCGATGGCAATCTCCGGCCGCCTCGCGCGGCACCAGCGTCCTGGCGCGGCCTCGAGCTCCGTGCCGGGCGAAATCGCGACGATCTTCGGCTCGGGCTCGGTCGCGGGCTGCGCATCGGGCTCGGCCGCGAGCGCCAGACCGGCCTCGAAGCCGCGCAGGTTCGAATCCACCGCCTTGCCTTCGGACTCTATCGCGGCACGGAACGCTTCGAGCTTGATCGGCAGCACGCCGGTCGCGGCGATCGCGCCCAAGAGCACCGCGCTCACCGGGCATTTGGCTTCGGCCGCCGCCTTGGAGAAATCGGCGAGGATCGCGCGGCGCGCGAAATAGGTGGCGACCTCGCGCATCCGTTCCGGCTCGACGCGGCCGTCGCCCATGGCGGACTTCTCGTCCACGGTGAAGACGCGGCTGGTGGAAGCCAAGAGCACCGTGCGGTCCGGACTCACGAAGCCGGCCTGGATCGCGCGGATGGATTCGAGCAGTTCGCTCGCCACCATCAGGTCGACCTCGCCGGGCGAGGGGTTCAGGGCGAGCACCGGCCGCGCCGCTCCATTGCCGGCGTGCGGCAGGACCTCGATGTAATAGGTGGTGGCGCCGGTGCGCTGGGCGACGCCGGGGATCGAGGTGCGCTGGCCGACATGACCTTCTGCCACCGCCGCATTGGCGATCCAGCCGGCGAGCACGCCGCCGCCTTCGCCGCCGAGCGCGGCGATCAGCACCTTGATCGGTTTGGCCGCGGCCACCGCGCTACTCCGCGGGAACCGGCGCGGCCGCGGCTGAGCGGCCGTCGAACAAGCGCATCACGGCCTGCGCAGACGCGATGCCGCAAGCGGTCCCAGGCGTTGGGGTTCTCGATCACGTTGATCTCGGCAAACGACGGGCAGAGCTGGGCCGCATGCGAAACCTCGCCGCACAGCCCGCAGCCGACGCAGTCATTGTTCACGTGCGCCACCGGATCGGTGCGCAGCTTGTCCTCGTTCGGCTTGATGGTGAGCGAGGGGCAGCCGGAGAGCCGGATGCAGGAATGATCGCCGGTGCACACTTCCGGATCGACCCAGAAACGGGTGCGCACCACGCGCCCGCCGGCGGCGGAGAGCTTGGCCATTTCGGGCCGGATGCGGCGCTGGCGCGCGAGCTGGCATTCGCCGTCGGCGATGATGACCTTGAGGCCCTTCGCATCGGTGTGCAGCGCGTCGCGCAGCACCTTCACCACGCCGCTCACGCCATAGGTGCGCACGCGCTTGATCCAGGAAACGCCGACGCCCTTGAGCGCCTTCTCGATGTCGAGGCCCTGGCCGCGGCCGTCCGTCTCGGGGGCGCTCGAGATCAAATCCTGCTGGCCGGTGGCGCTCGAATAGCCGTTGTTCATGATGATGAGGACTTCGTCGTCCTTGTTGAACACGGCGCCGGTGACGCCGGTGAGCAACCCGTTATGCCAGAAGCCGCCGTCGCCCATGATCGAAACCGGGCGATGCTCCTGCGTTCCGGAAACCGCGGCGGCCGAGGCGAGCGACATGCCGTAGCCGAGGATCGAGTTGCCCTGGCTGAACGGCGGGAAGGTCGCAAGCGCATGGCAGCCGATGTCGACGGCGACATGCACCGGCCCCATCTCTTTCTTGAGAATTTTCATGGCCGAGAAGATCGGCCGCTCCGGGCAGCCAGTGCAGAAGGTCGGCGGGCGCGGCGGCAGCGGCAGGTCGAGCGCTTTGGCCGCTTCCGCGCGCCGGTCCTCGGTGTCCTTGGCCCATTGTTCGAGCGTTTCGTTCTTCTGCCCGTATTGATCGAGGAAGCGCGACAATCCCTTGCCGATCACAAGTGGAGTGTATTCGCCGGCCATGACGAACACGTCCTTGCCATGCAGGCGGGTGTTCAGGTCGGCCTTGCGCAGGATCTGGCCGATCGCCTGCTCGATGAAGTCGGGGGAGCCTTCCTCGACGATCAGCACCGCCTTCTTGCCGGCGCAGAAGCCCGAGATCTCCTCGGGCACCAGCGGGTTGACGACGTTCAGCACCAGCGTCGGAATCCGAACGTCGCCATAGACATCGCTCAGGCCCGCGAGCGCGAGGCGGGAATTCAGTCCGTTGAACAGGCCGCCCTGGACGATGATGCCGATGCTCGCCGTTCTTTTCGCCGTTTTGGGGCCCGAGCTGTTCGTTGAGCTTGTGCTCCATGATGAACTTGCGCGCGGCCGGCATGCGGCGCTCGAATTTCGCGATCTCCTGCGGGAAGATCACCGGCGGATGCGAGAGCCGGTCATAGAGGAATTTCGCGGGCCCGGTGCGATGCTTGGACGAGACCAGCGGCGCCACATTGTTCTTGGTCTCGAAGCTGCCGAATACGTGGCAGGCGCGGATGCGCAGCTCGAGAATGACGGGCGTATTCGATGCCTCGGAAAGCTCGAAACCCTTTTCCACCATGCGCACGATCGTGGGCAGTTCCGGGCGCGGATCGAGCAGCCACAGCGACGACTTGAGCGCCATGGCGTGCGTGCGCTCCTGAATGACGCTGGCGCCCTCGCCATAGTCCTCGCCGACGATGATGAGCGCGCCGCCCATGACGCCGCAGGAGGCCAGGTTGGACAGTGCGTCAGCTGCGACGTTTGTGCCGACGATCGACTTCCAGGTGACGGCCCCGCGCACCGGATAATTGATCGAGGCGGCGAGCATGGCGGCGGCGGCCGCCTCGTTGGTGCAGGCTTCGACCTTGACGCCGAGCTCGGCCAAGAGGTCCTCGGACTGCACCAGCACGTCGAGCAGATGCGTGACCGGCGCGCCCTGGTAGCCGCCGACATAGGCGACGCCCGATTGCAGCAGCGCCTTGGTCACGGCGAGGATGCCCTCGCCATGGAAAGTGGCGCCGTCGCCGAGGCGCAGGCTCTCGATTTCTTTTCGGAACGAAACTTCCATGAGTTTCCCGCGCGTTATTCGTGCGTTGCTTAGACCTTAGGCCCAAGGCGAGTGCCAGATCAAATCGGCCCACTGAATCCCGCAATTATCCCAACGAGATACCGGGCATTTCGTGGGCCATGCGTGGCGCCGCGGGGATTGCCTTGAAAATCCACACTTCATAAGGTGCCGACAACAAAAGAAGTCCCGTGAACGGGACGCGACTGCACTAGCGATCGCACCGGGATGACGTTGGCGGACATCTCTTGCCGCCGCTGCCTGCTCTCATGCCCTTGGTGCGTCGCGAGGGGGAACGCATGGCCGGCAACCGGATGGACCGCTTCATCGACGGCATCGAGCTGGTGGCGGCATTCTTCGTCGGGCTGGTGGCGCTCGACGTGTTCGTCTCGGTGCTGCTGCGCTATTTCTTCAACCTTTCGATTCCCGACAGCTACAGCCTCGGCCAGCTTCTGCTCGGCATCCTCATCTTCTGGGGCATTGCGGCGACTTCGTATCGCGGGACGCACATCACGGTCGACCTCGTGTGGGCCAATGTCGGGCCGCGCTACCAGCGCATGATCGACGTTTTCGCCACGCTCGTTCTCTTTTTCGTAGTCTCGGTGCAGACCTACACTTTGTTCGACAAGGTGACCTCGACCTACACCGATCACGTCGGCACCTTCGATCTCCGCATCCCCAACTGGCCGTTCTTTCTGGCGGCATGGCTCGGCGACGTGTCCGCGGTCCTGCTGATCGCGGTACGCACCTATCGGCTGGTCTTCCGTCCCGATCTGATGCCGAGCGGCTATCAGATCAAGCCGGTCGAGTAAGGCGCCGGCATGGGCACCGACGTCATCGCGATCACCGGGTTCGTCGTTCTTTTCGTGCTGATGCTCCTGCGCGTGCCGGTCGGCATGGCGATGGGCTTGGTCGGCGTTACCGGCTTCGGCTACATCGTCGGCGGCGGGCCGGCCTTGAAGATCATCGGTCACACCTCGATGCGTACGGTGACCGACTGGAATTTCGCGGTCGTGCCGCTGTTTTTGCTGATGGGCTCGTTCGCCACGACCTCGGGCATGAGCCGCGAGTTGTTCCGCGCGGCCAACGGCTTCCTCGGCCATTTTCGCGGCGGGCTCGGCATCGCGACGATCGCCGCTTGCGGCGGCTTCGCCGCGATCTGCGGCTCGTCGGTGGCGACGGCCGCTACCTTCTCGCGCGTCGCTTATCCCGAAATGCGGCGCTACGGCTATCCGCAATCCTTTGCCACCGGCGTGATCGCCGCGGGCGGCACGCTCGGCATCATGATCCCGCCCTCCACGGTGTTCGCGGTCTATGGCCTGATCACCGAGCAGGACGTGGGGAAATTGTTCATTGCAGGCGTTCTGCCGGGACTGCTCGCGGTAACGATGTACATCCTCACCATCAACATCATCGGCTTCTCGCGGCCCGGCTTTCTGCCCGCCGGTCCGCGCGCGCCATGGAAGGAGCGGATCGATGGCCTGCGCGACGTGTGGGCGACGCTCTTGCTCTTCATCTTCGTGATCGGCGGCATCTATGGGGGCATTTTCACCGCGACCGAAGCCGCCGGCATGGGCGCGGGCGGCGCGTTCTTCATCGGTCTCCTGCGCGGCCGCCTGTCGCCGGCGGATATCCGCCGCTCGCTGCTGGAAACGACACGCACGACGGCAGCAGTCTTCACGGTGTTGATCGGCGCGATTCTGTTCGGCTATTTCCTCACCGTCACCCAGACGCCGCAGAAGCTCACCGAGTTCCTCACCGGGCTTGGGCTCGGGCGCTATGGGGTGCTGGCGCTGATCATGGTCATGTATCTGGTGCTCGGGTGCCTCATGGACGCGCTGGCCATGATCATCCTCACCGTTCCGATCATTTTCCCGGTGATCGTCGCGCTCGGCTTCGACCCGATCTGGTTCGGCGTCATCATCGTGATGACGGTCGAGCTCGGGCTCATCCATCCGCCGGTCGGCATGAATATTTTCGTGATAAAAAGCGTGATCGAGGACGCGAAAATTTCGACGATCTTCTACGGCGTGCTGCCATTCATCATCACCGATATCCTGCGGCTCATCATCCTCATCATCTTCCCGATCATCGCGACCTATCTGCCGTCGAAGATGTGAGGCGGCCGGCGCGTCAGGGCAGCGGCAGATTCAGCACGCGCGAGAGGCCATAGGCGCAAAGCACGATCGCTCCGGCATAGGGGATGAGCAGAAGCCGCAAGCCGGTGTTGGTCCACAACAGGATGGCGAGATAGGCAGAAACGGCGGCGAGAAAGCCCGCGAATGGGATTGCCGCGATCGCCGCGCCGAGCAATCCGATCTGCACCGCTTCGCTCCGTGGCGGCCAGGGTGCCGCCGGGGTCCGTCCGCGAAGATACGAGACAAGCACGAAGAGCGCGGCGGCGAGGCCGGGAACGGCGGCAAGCAACGGCACCAGCCGGCTGTCGGCGTCGAAATTGAACGAAAGAATGATTCCGGCTGCAAACAGAATGGCCGCGCCGAGCGCGAGCAACAGGCCGAGATCGATCCGGCTGCTCTGAGACGGTTGCGCGGGCTTTGGCGTGGGTGGCGCTGCAGCGCTCGTGTTCGCCGCCGATTTTCGCGCCGCATAGGCGCGCCGGAAGGTGAGCGTCAGGTGCAAAACGACGAGCGCGATCAGGCCGAGCACAATCGGCCCCTTGAGCCAGCTCCAGCCGTGCAATTGATAGGCGAGCCAGAAATTGCGCTCGATCGGATCGGCCAGCACGAAGCCGACGAGCAGCGGCGCGCGCGGGAAATGCGCGGTCTTCATCAGCCAGCCGAGCGCGCCGAAGGCGAGCAGCGTGTAGAAGTCGAGCACAGTCTTCTTCGAGTCGAACGAGCCGAGCAGCATGACGACGATGAGCGGCGCAGCGACCAGACCGAAATCGATGCGGGTGAGGCGCGCGATCCAGGGGCTCGCGGCGAAGCAGAGCGCGGCGCCGGCTACTGCGGCGATCGCGCTCGACCAGACGATCAGGAACATGAGGTCGAGATTCATCTGCACGAAGCGCGGGCCCGGGAAATAGCCCCAGACGAACAGCGCGCCCAGGAAGATGGCCGCGGCCGGCCCGCCGGGCACGGCGAACAGGAGCGTCGGCACCAAGTCGGTGGTGATCGTCGCGTTGTTGGCGCCCTCGGCCGCCAGCATGCCGCGTGGATCGCCCTTGCCGACCATGCTCTTGTCCTTGGCGGTGGAAACCGCGTGGCCATAGGCCACCCAGGTCGAGGCGCTGGCCCCGATCGCCGGAATGATCCCGAAGATCACGCCGATCACCGAGCCGGTGGCGACGATCTTCCATTCCCGCCCCACGTCGCGCACGCCTTCCATCCAGCCCGAAAGCTTGAAGCGCTGCTCGGCGATGGCGCCGCCCTGGCCGAGCATGACGATCACCTCGGCGACGCCGAACAGGCCGAGCGCCAGGATGGTGAGCGCCGGACCGTCGAACAGATAGGCGACGCCGAAGGTGTAGCGCAGCTCCGGCGCGGCGGGTGCAACGCCGATGGTGCCGATAAAGAGCCCGAGCGCGGCCGACAGGATGCCCTTGGCCGGGCTGTCGCCCACCAGCCCGCTCGCATAGGCGAGGCCCATGATCGCGAGCATCAGAAGCTCGGCGCTGCCGAGCGCCAGCACCAAGGGGCCCGCGACCGGGATCGAAAGCGTGAGCACGAAGGCGCCGACGAGGCCGCCGATCATGGATGCCAGGAAGGCGCCGCCGAGCGCGCGTCCGGCCTCGCCGCGGCGGGCCATGGCGAAGCCCTCGATCGCAGTCGGGCCGGAGGAGGCCGAAGTCGGCGTGCCGAACAGGACCGCGGAAATCGTGTCGGACGTATAGACGACGCCGCATGCGCCAAGCAGCATGGCGAGGCCCGAGAGCGGATCGAGCTTGAGCACGAACGGCAGCAGGATCGACACCGCGCCGATGCCGCCGAGGCCGGGCAGCATGCCGATGACGGCGCCGGCCAAGAGCCCTACCAGCAGCATCAGCATGCGAAATGGATCGGCGAGCGCGACCAGCGCCGTACCGGCGGCTTCCCACATGCGTCTGGCTCGCGATCGCCGGCTGTTGCCTTAGGTGCTCAGAGCTTCACGTTGTATTTCTGCGTGAGCAGGTTTCGCAGGTACGTCGCGACCTCCGGGTTCGCCGCCAGCGCCGCCTTGACCTTGGGCTCGACGGTCTTGCCGGCCTGCAGCGCGTAGCCGCCGGTGACCTGCTTGCCCTTGGTCTGGAAATCCGGGTCGGCATTGACCTTGGCGGAGGCGATGGCGAAGGCGTCGATCGCCTCCTGCGGAGTGTTCGCCGGCATCCAGCCGATGACGCCGTATTCGAAGGTGAGCGCCGACGCCGCCTGGAACGCGCCCCAGACCGGGCCGGACGGCTCCTTCTTGTGGATTTCCTTGTAGACCTCGTAGGTCGAGGGAAGATCTTTCACCACGGGGTCGCGCGCGGTGAAATTGCCTTGGGCGTCCGACGCGCCGCCGGTGAACAGCGGCACCGCTTTCTTCGCCTCGACCAAGGCCTTGACCTGCGTGAGATACACCGAGGTGAACTGGAAATCGAAATTGGTCTCGCCGCGCTCGAAGGCGAGGCGGATCGGTCCGCGGCCCTGAAAGCCGAGCACGGTCTTGACGTTGAGACCGAAGAGCTCGAAGGCGAGCAGGATCGGCAGATCGCTGCCGGTGGCGGCGATGCCGCCATAGACCAGCGGAACTTTCGGCTGCAGCAGATCGGCGGGCTTCTCGATGCCGGTGGCGGGCGCCGCGTAAACGACGGGCCCGATGCCGATGGCGTAGCCGACGCGCTTGTTGGCGAGGTCGTATTGCACGCCCTGCTGCTTGAACATGAAGGGGAAGGCGCTCGACGAGGTGGTCGAGAGCATGAGCAGGCCGTCGCCCTTGCCTTGCGTCTCGAATTGATTGGCGCCGAGGATCGAGCCGCCGCCGGCGAGATTGGCGATGTTGAAGTTCGGCGAGCCCGGGATGTGCTTGGTCAGGAACGGCGCGATGAAGCGCGTGGTCACGTCGGCAGCGCCGCCGGGCGCGAACGGGACGATCACATCGATGGTCTTGCCGGCGTAAAAATCTGCGGCTCGCGCAGCGCGCACCGGGCCGAGTGCGGCGGCAATGCCGGCGGCTGCGCCGTAGCGCAACAGATCGCGGCGGCTCGAAGTCTGCGACATATGTTCCTCCCTCGAATTTGATCTTGTCCTCGCAGGTGCGAAAACCTGCGAGGTGGCGTCGTTGTTGCAGAATAGGGTAGCCTCTACGGGCGTTCATTGACCACCCCGGAAGCTTGCGTTGGCGTCCTGCGCGTGGTTGATCGGGCCGCATCTAAGCCGCTGCAGAACCAAGAAAAAACGTCACCGGGCAGTTTCGAGTCGGGGGAATGGAAGCGCAAACGCAAGCAAAGCCGCGGGCCGCCGAAACGGCGCCGCTTCTGGAGATCGACGACTTGCACGTGCATTTCGTCACCTCGCGCGGCGTCGTGCGCGCGGTCGAAGGCATTTCCTACACGGTCGGCCGCGGCGAGGTGGTGGCGATCGTCGGCGAGTCCGGCTGCGGCAAGTCAGTCTCGGCGCTCTCGATCATGCGGCTGCTCGCCAAGCCGGCGGGCCGGATCGTCAAAGGGCGCATCCTGCTGGAGGGCCGCAATCTCCTCGATCTTTCCGAAGACGACATGCGCGCGGTGCGCGGCCGCGAAATCTCGATGATCTTCCAGGAGCCGATGACGTCGCTCAATCCCGTTCTGCCGATCGGGCTGCAGATCATGGAGCCGCTCCTGATCCACCTCAAGATGGGCGAAGAGCAGGCGCTCGCGCGCGCGCTGGAGCTGATGCAGCAGGTCGGCATCACCGACGGCGAACGCCGGCTCGCGCAATATCCGCATCAGCTTTCCGGCGGCATGCGCCAGCGCGTGATGATCGCGATCGGGCTCGCGTGCAATCCGAAATTGATCATCGCCGACGAGCCGACGACCGCGCTCGACGTGACCATTCAGGCGCAGATCCTGGAACTGATGAAGAATCTGTCGCAACGGCTCGGCATCGCGCTCATCATCATCACGCATAACCTCGGCATCGTGGCGCGCTATGCCGACCGGGTGAACGTGATGTACGCGGCCAAGATCATCGAGCAGGGCACGGCCGACGATATTTTCCTGCGCTCCGCCCATCCCTACACGATCGGGCTGATGCGCTCGGTGCCCCGGCTCGACGAGCCGCGCGGCACGCGGCTGCAGACGATCGAAGGGCTGCCGCCCGACTTGCTGGCGCCGCCGGCCGGCTGCCGGTTTGCGCCGCGCTGTCCGCACCGGATCGAGAAGTGCGCTCAGCCGATCGCGCTGATCGGCGTGAGTGGCGGGCATGCCGCGGCCTGCCATCGGGTCGATGAAATCGTTGCCGGCAAGCTCGTCAGCGAGCCGCCGCGTCCGGTGCCGCGCGCCGTGGAAGCAACCGCCGAATCCCGGCCGATTCTGGAAGTCGATCATCTGCGCAAATATTTCCCGGTAAAGGCCGCCGGCGCCGGATTTTTCTCGTCGGCGACCGCAACCGTCCGCGCGGTGGACGACGTTTCGTTTTCGATCGCCGCAGGCGAGACCCTGGGGCTGGTCGGCGAATCCGGTTGCGGCAAGACTACGATCGGGCGCGTCGTGCTCAGGCTCGATGAGCCGACCGAGGGCTCGATCCGTTTCGACGGGGTCGATGTCACCCGCTACGCCGGCCGCGATATGCGGGAGCTGCGGCGCAAGATCCAGGTGATCTTCCAGGATCCTTACTCCTCGCTCAATCCGCGAATGACGGTGGGCGAGATCATCGGCGAGCCGTTAAAGGTCTACGGCCTCGTGCCGGACAAAAGCGCGCGGCTAGATCGGGTAGCGGAGCTGCTCGGGCAGGTCGGGCTGTTTCCCTACATGGCCGAGCGCTATCCGCACGAGCTTTCCGGCGGACAGCGTCAGCGCGTCGGCATCGCGCGGGCGCTGGCGCTCGAGCCGAGCTTCATCGTCTGCGACGAGCCGGTCTCGGCGCTCGACGTCTCGATCCAGGGCCAGATCATCAATCTGCTGGAGGATCTGCAGGTACGGCTCGGGCTGACTTATTTGTTCATCGCGCACGATCTCGCGGTGGTGCGCCATATCTCCGACCGTGTGGCGGTGATGTATCTCGGGCGCATCATGGAGCTCGCGGATCGCGACGAGATCTATCAGCGCCCGCTGCATCCCTATACCAAGGCGTTGCTGGATGCGGCGCCGATCCCGGATCCGCGGGTCGAGCGCACGCGGGCCCCGCGGGCGCTGCGCGGCGAGATTCCTTCGCCCTTGACCCCGCCCACCGGCTGCGTGTTCCATACCCGCTGTCCGATCGCAGGCGACATCTGCCAGCAGGAGATTCCGCAGGTGCGGGAGCTCAAAAAGGGTCATTTGGTGGCCTGCCACAAGGCATGACGCGGAATTTAGGTGCCTGGAAAAGGCACTTGTCATAAGAAACCCGACAACAAAAGCATTTGGGAGGAAACGTGATGACAAGGCTACTTCTGGGCCTTTTGGGCGCGGTTGCTTTCACGCTTATGGGCGCCGGGCCGAAAGCGGAAGCGCAGCAGCCCAAGCGCGGCGGTATTCTGAACTTCGCGATCAGCGCGGAGACGCCGCACTATGACTGCCACGGCAGCGATACCTACGCGACGTTGCATTTCTCGTCGCCGTTCTATTCCACGCTGCTGCGCTACAACCTCTCGAAATTCCCGGAGATCGAAGGCGATCTGGCCAAGTCCTGGACCGTGGCGCCGGACCAGCTGACCTACACCTTCAAGCTTCAGGAGGGCGTCAAGTTTCATGACGGCACGCCGTTTACCTCGGCGGACATCAAAGCGACCTACGACCGGCTGCGCAATCCGGCTCCGGGTGTCGTCTCGAACCGGAAGGCGACATTTGCCGACATCGCCTCGATCGAGACGCCCGACGCCAACACCGTCATCTTCAAGATGAAGGCGGTGAATTCGTCGATGCTCGATCACTTCGCGAGCCCGTGGAACTGCATCTATGCGGCCAAGGATCTCGCCACCGACCCGAACTGGCCCAAGACCCATATCAATGGAACCGGTCCCTTCACCTTCGTCGAGCACGTGAAGGGCAGCCATGTGGCCGGCAAGCGGAACGAGAACTACTTCAAGAAGGGGCTGCCCTATCTCGATTCCTACCGCGGGATATTCACGCTCCAACCGGCCGCCATGCTCAATGCCCTGCAAGGCGGGCAGGTGCTGGCCGAATTCCGCGGCGTCTCGCCGGCCGAGCGCGACCGCATGGTCGCGGCCATGGGCGACTCGCTCCGGGTCGAGGAATCGAGCTGGACGCTCAACCTGATCGTCGCCTTCAACGTCGAGAAGAAGCCGTTCGACGACGTGCGCGTGCGCAAGGCGCTGCTGATGGCGATCGATCGCTGGGGCGGCAGTGTAGGCCTCTCGCGCATTTCCACGTTGCGCGCGGTGGGCGGCGTCGTACGCCCGGGCTCGCCCTTGGCGACGCCGGAAGCAGAGCTCGTCAAGCTGCCCGGTTTCTCCAAGGACATCGCAAAATCCCGCGAGGAGGCGAAGCGGCTGTTGGCCGAGGCGGGCGTGCCGAACCTCAAGTTCGTCCTTTGGAACCGAAATCTCGCCATGCCCTATACGCCGGCCGGCATCTTCCTGGTCGACCAGTGGCGGCGGATCGGCGTCGAGGTCGAACATATTCAGTCCGACACCGCGCCGTATCTGGCGGCATTGAGCGCCGGCAATTACGTCGTATCCATCGACTTCTCCAACCTGTTCAACGACGATCCGACACTCGCGCTCACCAAGTTCCTGTCACGCGACAAGAACCCGCTCAACCTGTCGCGGGCGAACGACCCCGAGATCGACAAGCTGTACGAGCAGCAGCTGCGTGAGGGCAACGTGGAGAAGCGCAAGGCGCTGATCCGCGCGTTGGAGAAGCGGTTGTTCGAGCAGGCCTATCAACAGCCGCTTCTGTGGTGGCACCGCATCGTGCTCTCCCACAAGACGGTGATGGGCTGGAAAATGTCGCCGAGCCACAATCTCGGCCAGGACCTCGCCGAGGTCTGGTTGAACCAGTAAGCACCAACTCCGCGGCCCGGATTTCACGCCGGGCCGCGGACAGGCTTCAACATGCTCCGCTACACGATCAGCCGAATTCTCTTCATGATCCCGACGCTGATCGGGGTCGCGGTGCTCGTGTTCTTCATGCTGCGGATCGTGCCGGGCGACGTCGTGGAAGTGAAACTCCGCGGCGACGGCGGCAACGTCACGAACGAAATGCTCGACATGGAGCGCCGGCGGCTCGGCCTCGACAAGCCGCTCCTCTATCAGTTCGGCGACTGGATGGTCGGGCTCGCCAAGCTCGATCTCGGCAAGTCGATGTGGACCGACCGGCCGGTGATCGACGAGATCCTGATCCGGCTCGAACTGTCGCTGGAGGTGGCGATTCTGGCGACCATCTTCGCCACACTGATCTCGATTCCGCTGGGAACCTTGGCCGCGCTCTATCGCGACACCTGGATCGACTACGTCGTCCGTATCGTCACCATCGGTGGATTGTCGATTCCGTCGTTCTGGTTCGGCATGCTCATCATCTTGAGTTTGCTGTCTTTTTTCAATTGGCTGCCGCCGATCACCTTCACCCCGATCTACGTGGATCCGGTGGCCAACCTCTCGCAGCTGATATGGCCGGCGATGGCAGTCGGTTACCGTTACTGCGCGGTGACCGCGCGCATGATCCGCTCCTCGCTCCTGGAGGTGATGAGCGAAGATTACATCCGCACCGCACGCGCCAAGGGCGTGTTCGAGAAGCTCGTCGTTTCGCGCCATGCGCTGCGTAACGCGCTGCTGCCGGCGATCACGGTCATGGGCCTGGAATTCGCGTTCCTCATCGGCGGCCTCGTCGTCACCGAACAGGTGTTCAATCTCAACGGCATCGGGCAGCTTTTCGTGCAGAGCGTCGCGCGCAACGACTTCATGCTCATTCAGGGCATGGTCATGATGATCGCGGCCTTCTACGTCCTCATCAATCTAGTGGTCGACCTGCTCTATGCGGTGTTCGACCCGCGCATCCGGTACGGCTGATGGCTTATATCGCGCCGGCAATCCCCGCCACCGCGCCTCTCATGCGCCGCCCGAGCGCGATCGTCACTTTCTGCCGCCAGCAGCCGCTCGGTGCCATCAGCTTCGTCGTCATTTTCGTGATGATGTTCGCGGGTCTGCTTCCCCGGTTGGTCGCCCCGTATGATCCGTTGGATATCGACTTCGGGCAGATCCTGAGTGCGCCCTCCTGGGAGCACTGGGGCGGCACCGACGCCTTTGGCCGCGACATTTTCTCCCGCATCATCTGGGGCTCGCGCACGGCGCTGGTGATCGGCTTCGCCTCGTCTTTGCTGGGTTCGGGGTTGGGCGCGGTGCTCGGGATCGCTTCGGCTTATTTCGGCGGCCGGATCGACAACTGGATCCAGCGTTTCGTCGACGTGCTGCTGGCGTTCCCGATCATCGTGCTGGCGCTGGTGGTGGTGGCGGCCCTGCGCAAGACCGTGGTCTACGGCGTGGATATGAACCTTATTATCGCCATCGCCATTCCGATCGTGCCGCGCGTCGCGCGCGTGGTGCGCGCGGCGGCGCTCTCGGTGAACGTCATGCCCTATATCGACGCGGCGCGCGCGGCCGGCTATTCCGACAGCCGGATCATCTTCCGGCACATGGCGCCGAACGTGGTCGCGCCGTTTCTGATCATGTTCACGGCGTTCATCGCGCAGGCGATCCTGCTCGAAGCGTCGCTCTCGTTCCTCGGCCTCGGCGTCACCGAGCCGACGCCGGCCTGGGGGCTGATGCTTTCGGGCAACGCCGCGGACTTCTATCGCGAGGCACCGTGGATGATCATTTTCCCCGGCGTTGCGATCAGCCTTGCGGTGTTCGCCTTCAACCTGTTCGGCGATTCGCTGCGCGACTTCCTCGACCCGCGCTTCAAGGTCTGATGCCGGTCAGGCGGCGCCGCGCGCATAGGTACGCGCGTAGGTTTCGCGCAGCGCGTTCTTCTGCACCTTGCCCATCGTGTTGCGCGGGAGCTCTTCCACGAAGAACACGCGCTTGGGCTGCTTGAACTTGGCGATCCGGCCTTCGAGGGCGGCGAGCACCTCGGCCTCGCCGAGGCTCGCGTCCTTTTCCCGCACCACGACCGCGGTGACACCCTCGCCGAGATCGGGATGCGGCAGGCCGATCACCGCGGATTCGACGACGCCCTCGATCTCGTCGATCTCGCTCTCGACTTCCTTGGGGTAGACGTTGAAGCCGCCGGAAATGACCAGATCCTTGGCGCGGCCGACGATCGACACATAGCCGCGCTCGTCGATCAGGCCGAGATCGCCGGTGATGAAGAAGCCGTCGCGGAATTCGGCCGCGGTCTTTTCCGGCATGCGCCAGTAACCCTTGAATACATTGGGTCCCTTGACCTCGATCATACCGGTCTCGCCGCGGGAAAGCGGCCGGCCGCTCTCGGGATCGGTAATGCGCAGCTCCACGCCGGGCAGCGGAAAGCCGACCGAGCCGGGCACGCGGTCGCCTGCATAGGGGTTCGAGGTGTTCATGTTGGTTTCGGTCATGCCGTAGCGCTCGAGGATGGCGTGGCCGGTACGCTCCGAAAAGACGCGGTGCGTTTCCGCCAGCAGCGGCGCCGACCCCGAGGTAAAGAGCCGCATATTCCTGGTCGCGGCGCGATCGAGCCCGGCCTGGTCGAGCAGGCGCACATAGTAAGGTCGGCACGCCCATCATGCTGGTGGCCTGCGGCAGCAGCCGCAGGCACTCGCCGGCATCGAATTTGGCGCAGAAGATCATCGCGCCACCGGCGACCAGCAACGTGTTGCAAGCCACGAACAGCCCGTGCGTGTGATAGATCGGCAGCGCGTGCAGGAGCACGTCGTTCGCGGTGAAGCGCCAGTAATCCTTTAAGACGCGCGCGTTCGACAGGAGATTGTCGTGCGTGAGCATCGCGCCTTTGGAGCGGCCGGTGGTGCCGGACGTGTAAAGGATCGCTGCAAGATCATCAGGCCCACGTGTGACTACGGGCGGTATCGGCGCATCGGCGGACGCCAGGAGCAGCGAGCCGTCGTCCTTGGTGCCGAGCGTCTCGACCGTCCTGACGCCGAGCTTGTTCGCGAGCGCCTTTACGCCAGCTTCGTTCTCGGGCCGGCAGACTACGAGGCTGGGCTCGGAGTCGGTCAGGAAATATTCGAGCTCGGCCAGCGGGTAGGCGGTGTTGAGCGGCAGATACACGGCGCCCGCGCGCACGCAGGCGAGATAAAGCGCGAGCGCCTGCCAGGATTTCTCCACCTGCACCGCGACGCGATCGCCCGGCTTGACGCCGCGGCGGATCAGATGGCCGGCGAAGCGGCCGGCAAGCGCGAACGCTTCGCCATAAGAGACGCCTCCGCCTTCGGGCAGCAGGATCAGTGCCTTGCCGTCGCCGGGGTTCGCGGCTGCGATCGCGTCGTAGAGATGATTGGCCATGGTGCTGCTGTCCGGGCGCGGATGTGACGGATCGAAGCCTTTGGTGTCAATCCGCCGCTTTCGCCGCGCGCCATTCGGCGATAATCGCCTCGATCGCCGCGAGCCCGTCGGTGAGCGCCGCCGGGCCCGGCTGCAGGATCAGCGGCGACTTGATCTCGCGCAGAAAGCCGTCGCGCACCGCCGGTAGCCGCTCGAACCCGGGCCGCGCCGCGAAGCGCTCGGGACGGAATTTCTTGCCGCACCAGGAACCGATGACGATATCGGGCGCGGCGGAAATAATAGCCTCCGCGCTTACGATACGGCCCTTGGCCGAGGGTTCGCGCGCCTGCTCGGGAAAGACGTCGATGCCGCCGGCGGCTTCCACGAGCTCGGAGACCCAGCCGATGCCGGAGATCATCGGCTCGTCCCATTCCTCGAAATAGATGCGTGGACGTACGCGAAGCCCGCTCGCGCGCTCTTTTGCCGCCGCGACCCGGCCGCGCAGCTCGGCGGCAAGCCGCGCGCCCTTCTCGGGCGCGCCGATCAAGGCGCCCAGCGTCTCGATCATCGCGTAGATGCCGGCGATGTCGCGCTGATTGAAGGCATGCACCTCGACGCCGCGGCGCACCAGCTCGGCCACGATCTCCGCCTGCAGATCGGAGAAGGTGAGGACGAAATCGGGCGAAAGCGCCAGGATCTTGTCGATGTCGGCGGAGATGAAGGCCGATACGCGCGGCTTCTCCCGGCGCACGCGCGGCGGGCGGACCGCATAGCCCGATACGGCGGCGATGCGGGCTTCCTCGCCGAGGAGATAAAGCGTCTCCACGGTCTCTTCGGTAAGGCAGATGATGCGGCGAGGCGGAAAATCGCGCATGAGGGGCTCCCGCCTCTTCCTTGCGCGTTCGGGCAGCGGCGACAAGAGCCGCAATCCTGCGGGTTTCAGCGCAGGCTAGCCGGCCCAAAGAGCGGGCAGCAACCGTCGTGCAATCCTGCTACGATTTTGTTCGGCGCCGCACGATTCGGCGAGGGCAGCTCCGGAGGCGAGTCATGAATTTACTCGAGCGCGTGAAGGGAATCCTGCTCAATCCGCGGGCCGAATGGCCCGTCATCGAGCGCGAGCAGGGCGACGTGGCCTATCTGTTCATGAACTATGTGGCGATTCTGGCGGCTATTCCCGCGATCTGCGGATTTATCGGAACTTCGCTCATCGGCATTTCCTTGCCGGGGCTTGGCACGGTGCGCGTGCCGATCGTCACCGGTCTCGTCGGTGCGATCGTCGGCTATCTGCTCACGTTTGCCATGGTCTATATCGTGGCGCTGCTGGCCGATCTATTGGCGCCGACCTTTCAGGGACAGAAGAATTTCGAGAATGCGCTGAAGCTCGTGGTCTATTCCTATACGCCGGCCTGGCTCATCGGCGTGTTCCTGCTGATCCCGAAGTCTCGGCTTCCTCACCATCCTCGGGCTGTACGGGCTCTATCTTTTGTGGACCGGAATTCCGCCACTGATGAAGGCGCCGCAGGAAAAATCGATCGTCTACACGCTCGCCATCGTGGTGTGCGCGATCGTCATCGGGCTCGTCGTCGGGCTGGTGCAGGCCGCGATCATGCCTTTCCCGCGGGCCTAAACTGCCCTCTCAAGGCGCGAGCAGCACCTGCCGACAGAACGGCGGCAGATCGGCCATGGTGAGGCCCGGCTTTGGCTTGGGCGGCGTTGCCGGCGGCTTCGGATAGAGAATTGAGTCCTTGAACCAAGAGTTGAGATCCTTGCCGCAGCCGTCGCCTGGCCCGACCGGATCCTGAGGCTTGCACTCGGGATTGTCGGCCGGGCACTTGATGCGGATGTGCATGTGGAAGTCGTGGCCCCAGTAGGGCCTGACTTTATTCAACCAGGCGCGCTCGGCGCCGGCCTCGCGGCATAGCGCCTTCTTGATCGCGGCATTGACGAAAATACGCTCAACCGCCGGATCTTCGGCGGCGGCGCGGACGACTTTCAAGTGCGAAGGAGTCCAGGCGGCGGGGTCGATGTCACGCCGGTCCGTGCGCACCATCATGGTCGCGGAAATGGTCTCGCGCTCTTCGCGCGAGAGGGTGCGGTCGGGCATCGGGGTCAGCCAGATGTCGGCATCGAGCCCGACCTGATGCGAGGTATGGCCGGTCAGCATCGGTCCGCCGCGCGGCTGCGATAGGTCGCCCACCAGAATGCCGGGCCAGCCGGCGAGCCGCGGAACTTTGGCGGAAAACTGCTCGAGAAAGCGGATCAGATTTGGGTGCGCCCAATTGCGGTTGCGCGTGAGCCGCATCACTTGCCAAGTCTTGCCGTCGACCGGCAGCGCCAGCGCGCCGGAAAGACAGCCCTTGGCATAGAAGCCGATGGCGCGCGCGGCGAGCGGCGCGGGCCGGGCTGCGGCGCCGAACAATTGCTTGGCGATGGACGTCGCCTTGGGCGCGGCCTTTGGCGCCGCCTTCTCGGCAGCCTTATTTTCGGCAGGTTTGGGCGCCGGTTTCGGCGCGGGGCTCTGCGCCAAGAGCGGCGAGGAGAGCGCGGCCAGAACGAGCGCCGCGGCGATTGCAATGCGCATGACTCAGTTTAGCGCGATTGCGTGCCGCGGAGAAACGCCTCGGGCCGCACGCGGAACACCCGGAGTGGAGCCCTTGCCTCGCCCGGCAGCGCCTCCAGATAGTCCGGTACTTCGCCCCGGCCGAGACGGGCCGCAAGGCCCTGGGGCGCGGCGCGCGAATAATTGAAGTGCTCCGGCGCGCCCGGACAGATGGCGATATATTCGACGCCCTTTTCGGCGATGACCCGGCGCGCGGCCGCATCGTCGCCAAGCAGAAGATCGAAGGCGGCCCGGTTGCCGTCCGCGTTGCGGTGATAGGGCGCAGCGAAGATCGAATGCCGGGTTTCGTACAGGATGGTAGGGCCGATATCGATCAGCGAAAGAACCCGCCCCGGCACGAGCGGTGTCAATGGCGCCATGTCCGCCGGCCGGCGGCAATCGGCGACCCCGCCGGCATAATACTGCGGCCGGGCCGGGTCGAAGATCGTGAGCGCGGCGCCGAAGGCCTGGCCCACGAGGATCAGCACGGGGCTGCTCATGACGAGCGCGGCCACCAGGAGGCGGATGCGGGAGCCGCGGCCGCCGCCGGGCGCGAACAGGCGGACGAGGCCGACGGCGATCAGCGCCTGGGCGAGCAGATTGGCGCTTGCGGCGCCGCGCACCTGCCAGAGAGAGACTGCGACGAGTGCGAGGAGTGCGAACAGCGGCGCGAGATAAAGCGGGCGGTCGGGGCGGGGCGTGAGCACCATGGCGAGCATGACAAGGACGAGCCCGGCGATGGGCGGGAAATAAATCGGCAGGAACTCGGCAGGGCTGGTCCTTGCAATTGAGAAAACGCTCTCGGCTTCCGATACGTAGTCGAGCCACAGCGTCACCATGCGCGGATCCATGTTGGCGTAGGGATCGCCGAGGCAGACCGGGAAGGCGAGGGCGAAGGCCAAGAGCGCCAGCGTTCCCATCACCCCGCCGGCGGCGAGGCGCGTGAAGAACCCGCCGAGGCGCGTGCTGGCAATGGCAAGCAGCGCGAGCGCGCCGCCCGAGAGCGCGGCGGCGGCGACCCATACCAGCGAGAGCGCGTCGCAGGCGGGCGCGAACCAGGCGGCCGGCGGCACGGTCGCCACGAACAGCGCGCCGGTTCCGGCGCCGAAGCCGAGGCCATAGGCGGAAGTCGCGCGCGCAACGCGCCCGCCTTCGATCGCCCAGCGCAACCCGACGGCGGCGAGCAGCGCGGCGATCGCCGGCAACATCTCGAGCCCGATGGCGAGCGAGAGCGCGCCGGCGAAGCCGCCGAACATCGGCAGCAGCCGCGCATCGCCGCGCGCCATCGCGCCCCATGTTCCGGCCAGCACGAGCAGAAGCTGCGCGCCGTGGTGATCGAGCGCGCCGGGGCGGAAATGCACGATCGAGGGCGCGGAAACCGCGACCAGGATCAGCGCGACGATGGCTGCGGTCTCGCCGGCGAGCCGGCGGGCGAGGGTTCCGGCGAGCGCCATGGTCGGCAGGAGCATCAGGAGCGGCCAGAGCGCGGCGGTATAGAACTCGGCCTTGGCGCGCCCGACGAAGCGCGTCAGCCCGAGCACGAGCCCCGCGATCGGAACGTCGATCAGGCGCGACCAGTGCATGACCACGCCGCTGGGCGGGTCGAGGCGATACTGCGTGAGGTCGAACCAGTTCTGCCCGGCGAGAAAATCGCGGACCTGCGCCATGCGCATGAAGTCGTCCATGGACATGGAGGCGAACAGCGCCTGGCCGGCCAAGAGCGAGCTCGCGGCGACCGTGGCCCAGGCGATGAGCAGGACCGGAAGGAAGCGCAGCCGTGCGCCGGGCGCGGCGAGGGCGTCGACGGGGGCGGGGGCGGCGAGCGACACGGGCGGCTCCGGGAGAACGCGCGGAGGCTAGAGCGGCCGAATTGAGGGGAGGTGAACGGGCGGGAACGGCCGCCTCGGGGCCATTCCTTCCACCCGCCCGGGCGCTTGATTCTTATGGTTAACAATAGGTTAATAGTTCGGGGGACGGGCGGCGGAAAACTTTTTTCAGCAGTCCGCTCTATGGATGTTCGAACCACGGACGCGGGTGTGCTGAACGATGCGTAGATTTCTCCTTCCATCCGTCCTTGCGGCGGGCGTTTTTCTCGCGGCGCCGCCAGCGAGCGCCGAAGTGATCGCGACGATCGATCTCGCCGCGCAGAAGATGATCGTGAAGGTCGACGGCACCGTGCAGCACGAATGGGCGATCTCGTCGGGCCGCGGCAGCTACCGCACGCCGGTCGGCACGTTCAAGCCGCAGGTCATGCGGGTGCGCCATTTCTCGTCGCTGTTCAACAACGCGCCGATGCCGTACTCGATCTTCTTTCACGGCCATTATGCGGTGCACGGCACCACGGACATCAAGAATCTCGGCCGCCGCGCGTCGCACGGCTGCGTGCGGCTGCATCCGGCGAACGCGCGGGTGTTGTTCGAGCTGATTCAGAAGCAGGGGCCGGCCAACGCGCAGATCGTGGTGACAGGCTGAACGCTGCGATCCCTTTCTCCGCTCATTCCCGCGCAAGCGGGAATCCACAGACACATCGCCGATTTAGAGATTTCCTTCGCTGGGTCCCCGCTTTCGCGGGGACGAGCGGGAAGAGAGCGGCTCGAATCGAATGATGCTAGCTGCGTCAGGGGCCCTACCCGTCCACCTTCAACGCCGCGATGAAGGCTTCCTGCGGGATTTCCACCTCGCCGTATTCGCGCATCTTCTTCTTGCCCTTCTTCTGCTTGTCGAGAAGCTTGCGCTTTCGCGTCACGTCGCCACCGTAGCATTTCGCCGTCACGTCCTTGCGCAGCGCGCGCACGGTCTCGCGCGCGATGATCTTGCCGCCGATCGCGGCCTGGATCGGCACCTGGAACATGTGCGGCGGGATCAGCTCTTTCAGCTTCTCGCACATGGCGCGGCCGCGCTGCTCGGCGCGGGTGCGGTGCACGAGCATGGCGAGCGCGTCGACCGGCTCGGCGTTCACCAGGATCGAGAGCCGCACCAGGTCGCCCGGCCGCCGCTCGGTGATGTGATAGTCGAACGAGGCATAGCCGCGCGAGACCGACTTCAGCCGGTCGTAGAAATCGAACACCACCTCGTTCAGCGGCAGGTCGTAGGTCACCATGGCGCGCATGCCGACATAATTGAGCTCGACCTGGGAGCCGCGGCGGTCCTGGCAGAGCTTGATGATGGCGCCGAGATATTCGTCCGGCGTGATGATGACGGCGCGGATCCAGGGCTCGCGGATCTCCTTGATCTTCATCGGATCGGGCATGTCGACCGGATTGTGGATCTCGATGGTCTCGCCGTCGGTCAGCGCGATCTCGTAGATCACCGAAGGCGCGGTCGCGATCAGCTCGATGCCGAATTCGCGCTGCAGCCGCTCCTCGATGATCTCCAGATGCAAGAGCCCGAGGAAGCCGCAGCGGAAGCCGAGCCCGAGCGCGACCGAGGTCTCCGCTTCGAACGTGAAACTCGCGTCGTTGAGCCGGAGCTTGCTCATGGCCGCGCGCAGCAACTCGAACTCAGCGGCGTCGAGCGGATACAGCCCGCAGAACACGACCGGTTGGGTCGGGCGGAAGCCGGGCAGCGGCTCGGCGGTCGGCTTGCGGTCGTCGGTGATGGTGTCGCCCACGCGCGTGTCGGCGACCTCCTTGATCGATGCCGTGAGAAAGCCGATCTCGCCGGGGCCGAGCTCGGCCACTTCCAGCTTCTTCGGCGTGAACACGCCGACGCGGTCGACATCGTAGGAGGCTTTGGTGCGCATCATGCGGATGCGCTGGCCCTTGCGCATCGAGCCGTCGACGATGCGCACCAGCACGACGACGCCGAGATAGGAATCGTACCAGGAGTTCGACCAGCAGCGCCTTGAGCGGCGCCTCGGGATCGCCCTTGGGCGCCGGCAGGCGGGTGACGATCGCTTCCAGCACCTCGGGCACGTTCTGCCCGGTCTTGGCGGAAATCTCGATGGCGTGCGAGGCGTCGAGCCCGATCACGTCCTCGATCTGCTGCTTGACCTTGTCGGGCTCGGCCGCGGGCAGGTCGACCTTGTTCAGGATCGGCACGATCTCGTGATTGTTGTCGAGCGCCTGATAGACGTTGGCGAGCGTCTGCGCCTCGACGCCCTGTGAAGCGTCCACCACCAGCAGCGAGCCTTCGCAGGCGGCCAAGCTACGGTTCACCTCATAGGCGAAGTCGACGTGGCCCGGCGTGTCGATCAGGTTCAGCACATAGTCCTTGCCGTCGCGGGCCTTGTAATTGAGCCGCACGGTCTGCGCCTTGATGGTGATGCCGCGCTCGCGCTCGATGTCCATCGAGTCGAGCACCTGCTCGCGCCCGACCATTTCGCGCTCGGTGAGGCCGCCGGTGAGCTGGATCAGCCGGTCGGCGAGCGTCGACTTGCCGTGATCGATATGCGCGATGATGGCGAAGTTGCGGATGTTGTCGATGGGCCGGGCGGTCATGTCGCGCGCGGCTTAGCATCCGCGTTGCAGTGCTACAAGCAGTGGCGCCCGAAAGTTCAATCTCCCTCATTGCCGGGCTTGACCCGGCAATCCAGCGGACACTCCGCTGCGGATCGCGGCTCTCTGGATGCCCGGGTCAAGCCCGGGCATGAGGGGAAGAAAAATATTGCGTCTTACTCTGCCGCAACGCGGAGCGGCACGGGCATCGGCCGCAGCTCCACCGGCTTGCCCTCGGCGGCGACGATGACGTGGCCGGAGGGCACCTGCTTCCAGAAATCCTGCTCGCGATCGAGCGGCTCCGACACGATGACGGCGTGATCGCCGAAGTCGCGGTAGTAGAGCGAGTTCGCCTTGGTGTCGCCGGAAGCGTAGCGGAAGGCCCACAGCGTCTTGCCGTCGGACATGGCGGAAGTGAAACGGATCGGATCCTGCGCGCCGCTGTCGCGGATGTGGCCCTCGACGGCGGCAAGCGTCTGCGCGGTGGCGGCGATCGGGTCCTTGTCGGCGCCGGCGCCGAGCAGGGCGAGGAACAGCGCCTCGGAGTCGGTGGTGCCGATGCGCGTGGCGTAATACTCGTCGGGGATCAGCGCCTCGACCCAGCGGCGGATGCGCGGCCAGTTGCCGATCGAGCCGTTGTGCATGAACAGCCATTTGCCGTACGCGAACGGGTGGCAGTTCGGCCGCGTGGTCGGCGTGCCGGTCGAGGCGCGCACATGGGCGAAGAACAGCCGCGAGTGGATGTGCTTGCAAAGGTGGCGGAGATTCTCGTCGGCCCAGGCCGGGCGCACGTCCTTATAGAGGCCGGGCTCCTCGCGCTCGCCGTACCAGCCGAGGCCGAAGCCGTCGCCATTGGTGCTGTCGGTGGATTCGAGCGCGCGCCGGCTCTGCTCGATCAGCGAATGGACCGGAGAGGTGACGTAGCGCTCCAGAGCGACAGGCTCTCCCCGATAGGCGATCCAGCGGCACATGGTACTTTTTTCAACCCGTGCAGGAAATCTACCCGGGTAATCAATAACATAGGAGCACTAAATTGTGCGGATTTTTCGACGGTCGACGGCGGTGCGATTATGCTTAAGGAGTAGTGCCATGCCCGCGATCCGTTCCGCCACCGAGGCCGATCTGCCCGCGATTCTCGCGATCTATAACGACGCGGTATTGCATTCGACCGCGATCTGGAACGAGACGCCGAGTGACCTCGAAGGCCGCCGTGCGTGGCTGCGCGAGCGGCGGAACCGCGGCTTTCCGGTACTGGTAGCCGTGGAAGAGGGGCGCGTCGCGGGTTACGCGAGCTTCGGCGATTTCCGCCCGTTCGAAGGCTATCGCATCACCTGCGAGCACTCGGTCTATGTCGCGCAAGGTGCGCGCCGGCGCGGCCTCGGCACCGCGCTGGTGGCGGCACTGATCGAGGAAGCGCGCAAGCTCGGCAAGCAGGCCATGGTGGGCGCGATCGACGCGGCCAACGCGGATTCGATCGGGCTGCACGAGAAGCTCGGCTTCGTCGAGGTCGCGCGCATGCCCGGCGTCGGCATCAAATTCGGCCGGCCGCTCGATCTCGTGCTGATGCAGAAGGCGCTCTAGCCGATCAATAGCGATAGTGATCCGACTTGTAGGGGCCCTGCTGCGGCACGCCGATATATTCCGCCTGATCCGGGCGCAGCTGCGTGAGCTTCACGCCGATCTTCGCGAGATGCAGGCGGGCCACCTTCTCGTCGAGCGCCTTGGGCAGCGTGTAGACCTTCTTCTCGTACTTGCCCTGGTTGGTGAAGAGCTCGATCTGCGCCAGCGTCTGGTTGGTGAAGGAGGACGACATCACGAAGCTCGGATGGCCCATGGCATTGCCCAGGTTCACCAGCCGGCCCTCGGAGAGCAGAATGATGCGATGGCCGTCGGGGAACTCGATCTCGTCGACCTGCGGCTTGATATTGACCCACTTGAGGTTCTTCAGGCCCGCGACCTGAATCTCGTTGTCGAAGTGGCCGATGTTGCAGACGATGGCGCGATCCTTCATCCCGCGCATATGTTCGATGGTGATGACGTCCTTGTTGCCGGTCGCGGTGACGAAGATGTCGGCGCGCTTGACCGCGTCTTCCATGGTGGTGACTTCGTAGCCTTCCATCGCCGCCTGCAGCGCGCAGATCGGGTCGATCTCGGTGACCAGCACGCGGCAGCCGGCATTGCGCAGGCTCGCGGCCGAGCCCTTGCCGACGTCGCCGAAGCCCGCGACGAACGCCACCTTGCCGGCCATCATCACGTCGGTGCCGCGGCGGATGCCGTCGACCAGCGACTTCGCGGCAGCCATAGAGGTTGTCGAACTTCGACTTGGTGACGCTGTCGTTCACGTTGATCGCCGGGAAGAGAAGCTTGCCTTCCTTCTGCATGATGTAGAGCCGGTGCACGCCGGTGGTGGTCTCCTCCGAGACGCCCTTGATGCTGGCGGCGAGCTTGGCGAACCAGCCCGGCTTTTCCTTCAGCGTCTTCTTGATCAGCGCGAACAGCACCTCCTCTTCTTCGGAGGAGTGCTTGTCGAGGAAGGCGGTATCGCCCTTCTCGGCGCGCAGGCCGAGATGCACCAGGAGCGTGGCGTCGCCGCCGTCGTCGAGGATCATGTTCGGCACGCCGCCGTCGCCCCATTCGAAGATCTTGCGCGGTGTAATCCCAGTATTCCTTCAGGCTCTCGCCCTTGACGGCGAACACCGGGCGTGCCGCCGGCGGCGATCGCGGCCGCGGCGTGGTCCTGGGTCGAAAAGATGTTGCACGAGGCCCAGCGCACGTCGGCGCCCAGCGCCTTCAGCGTCTCGATCAGCACCGCGGTCTGGATCGTCATGTGCAGCGAGCCGGCGATGCGCGCGCCCTTCAGCGGCTGCTTCTTGCCGTATTCCTCGCGCGTGGCCATCAGGCCCGGCATCTCGGTCTCGGCGATGGCGATTTCCTTGCGGCCGAAGTCGGCGAGGCCGATGTCCTTGACGATGTAGTCCTGGGCGGCGGGCATGGCGGAGAACTCCAATGGGCGCGGTGCGCGGCGCTAGAGCGGGTAAGGCTTTGCGCGGCGATAAGGATATAAAGATATCTTTATATCATATGAGGAGCCGCGGTCAACCGCGGCCGGTCATTCTTCCTCGCCGAACTTGCTTCCGATCAGCGCGGCGATGGCGTCGAGGGCGGCCTCGGCTTCCGGCCCCTTGGCGGTGACGCGGATCGAGGTGCCGGGCGCGGCGGCGAGCATCAGGATGCCCATGATCGAGGTGCCGCCCACGGTCTCGCCGCAGCGGGTCACGGTCACCTCGGCGCTGAACTGCTCGACGGTCTGCACGAATTTGGCGGCGGCGCGCGCGTGCAGCCCGCGCTTGTTGACGATGTCGAGTTCGCGCGCGAGCACGCCTGCGGGCAGCTCCGGGTCAGGCGGGCAGTCGGTGTCCGCTCCAGGCTTGTCCTCTACAGGCTTGGCGGTCATTTCCCGTCCAGTACCTGGCTCGCGATATTGATGTACTTGCGCCCGGCTTCCTTGGCCATGACCGCGGCCTCGGCCAGTGTCGTATCCTCGCGTACCTTGGCGAGCTTCACCAGCATCGGCAGATTGATGCCGGCGATCACCTCGATATTCGGCGCATTCATCACGGAGATCGCAAGGTTGGAGGGCGTGCCGCCGAACATGTCGGTGAGAATCGCGACGCCACTGCCGGAATCGACGCGCGCCGACCGCTTCGAGAATGTCCTGGCGGCGGCGCTCGATGTCGTCGGTGGGGTCGATGGTGACCGCCTCGATCTGGCGCTGCGGGCCCATGATGTGCTCGAGCGCCGCGCGAAACTCGGCGGCGAGGCGGCCATGGGTGACGAGGACGAGACCGATCATGTCAATTCCGCTGACGGGGCAGGAGGCCGTCGGCCCCGGGCCGGAGCGGGGCGGCATATTCCTTAGGTGCACCTGCGAAGGCAAGCGGGAAGCGACAGTCTGTCTCAAGCGTGAGCGGCCGTGGAAATGCAAGCCAGAACAAGGGGTAAGGGGTCCTCGCCGGAGGCGATGGCAGCCGAGGCAGGCTGATCTCCAGCACCTCGGTCATGAACGCTGCGCTCGGCGGCAAGCGCGCGGCGTCCGAGGCGGCAAGATCGACGACCAGACCCACGACGGCGCTCGGCTGGTATTCCATTTGCCGGATGCCGAGGCCGCGCACCTCGATCAGCCCGCGGATCGCTTCGGGCGCCGAAGCGATCAGACGGCCGTGCGCGGCCGCAAGCCGAACCCGGTCGTCGGCCACGAGGCGGGCGAACGGGAGCCGGCCGCAGCGGGCCGCGTCGATGAGCGCGAGCGCGAGCCGCGATTTGCCCGATCCGGCCGGGCCGCGGATCAGGAGCGCGCGTGCGCCGACCAGCACGCAGCTCGCATGCACGGTCTCGCCGGCAGGTTCAGGCATGGATCACGTGGCGGGCAGGCGTACGACGAAGCGGGCGCCGGCGACCTTCGGCTCGCCGCCCGGCGCGGGCGGGATCATGCGGTTCTCGGCCCAGATGCGGCCGCCGTGGGCTTCGACGATCTGGCGCGAGATCGAAAGTCCGAGCCCGGAATTCTGGCCGAAGCCCTCGCCGGGCCGGTCGGTATAGAAGCGCTCGAAGACGCGCGACAAGCGCCTCGGGCCGGATGCCGGGGCCGTCGTCGTCGACCACGATCTCGACCTCGCTCTTGAGCCGCCGGCAGGTCACGCGCACGGCGCCGCCCGGCGGCGAGAACGAGCGCGCATTGTGCAGGAGATTGTCGACGACCTGGGAGAGACGCGAGTCGTGGCCCGGCACGACGTAGCTTGCGGGCGCGCCCGGGGCGCGCTCGAAGGCGAGCGTGATCGAGACCTTGTCGTCGCGCGGCACGTCGTTGGCGAGCGTGACCACGGTGGTGAGCAGCTTGCGCAGGTCGACCGGCGCCGCCTCCTGGCGCTGCAGGTCGGCGTCGAGCCGGCTCGCGTCGGAAATGTCGCTGATCAGCCGGTCGAGCCGTTTCACGTCGTGCTGGATCACCGCGAGCAGGCGGCTGCGCGCCTCCTCGCCCTTGGCGAGCGGGAGCGTCTCGACCGCGGAACGCAATGAAGTCAAAGGGTTCTTCAGCTCGTGGGCCACGTCGGCGGCGAAGCTCTCGATCGCCTCGATGCGGGCATAGAGCGTATTGGTCATTTCGCGCAGCGACCCGGAAAGATGCCCGACCTCGTCGGAGCGCTTGCTGAAGTCCGGAATCTCCACCCTTGAGCGGATGCGGCGGCGCACCACGTCGGCGGCGCCGGCAAGCCGCCGCAACGGGCCGCCGATGCTGCGCGCGAGCAGGATCGACAGGATCACCATGACGCCGGCGGCGATCAGGAACACGCGCACGATGACCCAGCGCTCGGTCTCGACCGCGGATTCGATCTCGCCGCCCTGGGTCGAGAGCAGGAGAACGCCGGTACTGGGCGCGGAAACGCTGCACCGGAACGGCCACCGAGATGATCACGTCGCCGCGCTCGTTCTGGCGCACGACGTTGGCGCTCTGGCCGGACATGGCGGTTACGACTTCCGGATAGCCGCGGCCGTTCTCGGGACCGAGCTCGCGGTAGACCGGCAGATTGCCGCGATCGACGCGCTTCATGATCCGGTCGTACTGGCGGCGGAAGAAGCCCGGCGTCGGCGCGTCCGGCGGCGGCAGGTCGAAGCGCAGAATCTCGCCGCGGATATAGAGCGTGCGCGAGTTGAGCAGCAGCGTCCCGTCGCGATCGTAGATGCGCGCGCGCGTGTTGGTCGGCGTCACCAGCAGACGCAGAAGCGGCGCGATGCGCTCGGGATTGAGCGGGAACTCGAGCGGCGAGAACACCTCCTCGCCGGGACCGTAGGTCTCGCCGGCATGGAGCTGAAGCAGCCGCTCTGGATCGATGGTGACGGTATTGGCGTCGGCGGTGGCGGAAGCGGCGATGGCGCCGGCGATGATCTCGCTCTGGATGAGCAGGCTCTGGACGCGCGCGTCGATCAGGCCGGCGCGGTATTCGGAAAGATACAGAATGCCGGAAACCAGCGCGACGAGGCCGGCGAGATTGAGCAGGACGATGCGACGGGTGATGCTCGAGAAGCCGACATTGGAGAGCTTGCGGCCGAGCCCGCGCAAAGCATCGAGCGAGCGCCGCAAACGGCCGGGCGCACGCACGATCGGGGGTTTTTCGACATCCGCCTTCATGGACCGGCGGCCGGCGCTGCAGGCTTGCCTGCGGCGGCTCAGGCCTCCTTGAACCGATAGCCGACGCCGTACAGCGTCTCGATCATTTCGAAATCGTCGTCGACGAGCTTGAATTTCTTGCGCAGCCGCTTGATGTGGCTGTCGATGGTGCGGTCGTCGACATAGACCTGATCGTCATAGGCCGCGTCCATCAGCGCGTTGCGGCTCTTGACCACGCCGGGCCGCACCGCCAGCGCCTGCAGGATCAGGAACTCGGTGACGGTCAGCGTCACCGGATCGCCCTTCCAGGTGCAGGTGTGGCGTTCCGGGTCCATGCGCAACTGGCCGCGCTCGAGCGCCTTGGCGTCGAGCTGCTCCTTGGTCGCCTGGGCGTCCTTCGGCGTGAAACGCCGCAACACCGCCTTTACGCGCTCGACCAGCAGGCGCTGGGAAAACGGCTTGCGGATGAAATCGTCGGCGCCCATCTTGAGACCGAACAACTCGTCGATCTCCTCGTCCTTGGAGGTGAGGAAAATCACCGGCATGTCCGCCTTTTGGCGCACGCGACGAAGCAGCTCCATCCCGTCCATGCGCGGCATCTTGATATCGAGAATGGCGAGATCGGGCGCGTTGGTCTTGAATCCCTCCAGCGCCGAGGCGCCGTCGGTATAGGCGAGGATCCGGTAACCTTCGGCCTCGAGCGCGATCGAGACGGAAGTCAGAATGTTGCGGTCGTCGTCGACGAGAGCAATGGTGGGCATGAACGCTCCTTGCCGGAATCGATCCGGTGTTCCCTGCGGTAAATCCCCCAGGAAGGGCCGAAATGTGACGGCCCGCCGCCCCCAAGCCCGCAACCTAGCGTGTTTGCGCAACTTTCGCCACGAAAAGAGCACCGATCTTGACCTGGCGCTTAATTTGCGTGGCCCGTTGCGGCGCAAAGGAAAACGATGCCTGCAGCAGAACCTTTCGACCCGGAACGGGCGGCAAAACGGCTCCTGCGTGAAGCGCGGATCGGCGCGCTCGCGAGTCTGCGGGCCGATGGAGCCCCTTACGCGTCTTTGGTGACCGTCGGAACGTCCACTGACAACTCACCATTGCTGCTGCTGTCGCGGCTGGCGCGGCATACGGAGAACATCCTACGCGACCCGCGCGTTTCTCTTCTGATCGACGAGCGCGACGCCGCCGATCCGTTGAGCGGCGCGCGCGTCAGCGTCGCGGGCCGCATCGCGCCCACGGACGACGCGAACGCGGCGCGGCGGTTTCTCGCGCGTCACCCCTCGGCATCCGGTTACGCGAATTTCGCCGATTTCGGATTCTGGCGGATCGAAGTCGAGAGCGCGCACCTCGTCGCCGGGTTCGGGCGCATCGTCGAGATTGAGCGCGACCGGATTCTCACCGCGACCGGGGATGCGGCCGATCTGCTGGCCGCCGAAGAGAGCGCGGTCGCGCACATGAACCAGGACCATCGCGAGGCGATCGGGCTCTATGCGACGAAATTGCTCGGAGCCGAGGCGGGAAACTGGAACATCATCGGGATCGACCCGGAGGGTTGCGACCTGATGGTCGGCGAAGCCGTCCGCCGCCTCGATTTTCCGCAGCGCGTCATTTCTGCCGCCGAATTGCGCAAGACGCTTGTCGCGCTTGCGGATAAGGCAAGGCGCGCCTGAATCAAGGTTAAGACGAGGGTGGGCAAGGGTCGGGGCGTCCGGCCCGAAAAAAGTGGTAATATAGTTCTTCACAAAGGCAGGGGCGACAATCTAAGAAGCGCCCTCAATCGCGGGCCGCCGTGCGTCCGGGGAGGCAGTAGTGCAAGAGACCGGCATTCGTAACGGCGCCTTCGGTGCCGACAAGTTCGGCTTCAAGGGCCTGAAAGCGGTCCATTGGAATCTCCTCGCGCCGCCGCTCTACGAGCACGCGATCGCGCACGGCGAGGCGGAGCTTGCCGCCGGCGGGGCGCTGGTGGCCGAGACCGGCGTGCATACCGGCCGCAGCCCCAAGGACAAGTTCATTCTGCGCGACGCGCTCACCGAGAAGACGGTGTGGTGGGACAATAACGGCGCGCTCACGCCCGCGCAGTTCCAGCTGCTCTATGACGACTTCCTCGCGCACGCCAAAGGCAAGGAACTGTTCGCGCAGGATCTCTATGGCGGCGCCGATCCGAGGTATCGGATCAAGACGCGGGTCTATACCGAGCTCGCCTGGCATTCGCTGTTCATCCGCACGCTCCTGATCCGGCCCGAGCGCGCGGAGCTCGCGCATTTCGCGCCGGAACTCACCATCGTCTGCCTGCCTTCGTTCAAGGCCGATCCCAAGCGCCACGGCTGCCGCAGCGAAACGATCATCGCCATCGATTTCACGCGCAAGATCGTGCTGATCGGCGGCTCGAGCTACGCCGGCGAGATGAAGAAATCGGTGTTCACCACGCTCAATTATTACCTGCCGGCCGAAAGCGTGATGCCGATGCACTGCTCGGCGAATGTCGGGCCAGCGGGCGACGTCGCGCTGTTCTTCGGCCTTTCCGGCACCGGCAAGACCACGCTCTCGGCCGATCCGAAACGCACGCTGATCGGCGACGACGAGCACGGCTGGGGCCCGCAGGGCGTGTTCAATTTCGAGGGTGGCTGCTACGCCAAATGCATCAAGCTCTCGGCCGAGGCGGAGCCGGAGATTTTCGCCACCACCCACCGTTTCGGGACGATCATGGAAAACGTCGTGATCGATCCGATCACGCGCATTCCGGATTTCGACGACGGCTCCAAGACCGAGAATACGCGCGCCGCCTATCCTTTGGACTTCATCCCCAACGCCTCGAAGACCGGCCGCGCCGGGATGCCGAAGAACATCATCATGCTGACGGCCGACGCCTTCGGCGTGATGCCGCCGATCGCCAAGCTCTCGTCGGCCGAGGCGATGTATCACTTCCTCTCGGGCTACACGGCCAAGGTCGCCGGCACCGAAAAGGGCGTGAAGGACCCGGAGGCCACGTTCTCCACCTGCTTCGGGGCGCCGTTCCTGCCGCGGCATCCCTCCGAGTACGGCAACCTCTTGCGCGAGCTGATCGCCGCGCACGGTGTCGATTGCTGGCTGGTGAACACCGGCTGGACCGGCGGCAAGTTCGGGGTCGGCCGGCGCATGCCGATCAAGGTGACGCGCACGCTCTTGGCGGCGGTGCTCGACGGCTCGCTCAAGAACGCGAGCTTCCGGCACGATCCTTATTTCGGCTTCTCGGTGCCGACCTCGGTGCCCGGGGTCGAGCCGCATCTGCTGTATCCGTTCAAGACCTGGAAGGATAAGAGCGAGTTCGACGTCACCGCGCGCAAGCTGGTGAAGATGTTCCAGCAGAACTTCGTCAAGTTCGAGCCGCACGTCGATCCCGACGTGAAGGCGGCCGCGCCCGAAGTGCGGATCGCGGCGGAGTAAGCCGCCGCGCGTTTTTGTGCCAATACGGGCGGCCCCTACGGCCGCCCGTTTCGTTTAGGATCAGAGCATGCGCACACGACCCCTCGGCAAGAACGGCCCGCTGGTCTCCGAGCTCGGGCTCGGCTGCATGGGCATGTCGGGCGGCTATGGGCCGGCCGACGACAAGGAGAGCATCGCGACAATCCACGCGGCGCTCGAAGCGGGCATCACCTATCTCGACACCGCCGATGCCTATGGCATGGGCCAGAACGAGATGCTGCTCAGGGAGGCGCTCAAGGGCGGGCGGCGCGAGCGCGCCTTCATCGGGGTCAAGTTCGGCGCCCAGCGCGCGCCGGACGGCAAGTGGCTCGCGGTCAATGCGCATCCCGACGCGGTGAAGACTTATCTTGCCTACACGCTGCGGCGGCTGGGGACCGACTACGTCGATCTCTATCAGCCGGCGCGCGTCGACCCGAAAGTGCCGATCGAGGATACGGTCGGGGCGATTTCGGAAATGGTGAAGGCCGGCTACGTGCGCCACGTCGGCCTGTCCGAAGCGAGCGCGGCCACGATCCGGCGCGCGCACGCGGTGCATCCGATCGCCGCGCTGCAGATCGAGTATTCGATCTTCAGCCGCGGCATCGAGCGCGAGATTTTGCCGACGGTGCGCGAGCTCGGGATCTCGGTGACGGCCTACGGCGTGCTGTCGCGCGGCCTGATCGCCGACCGGCCGCGCGGCGAGGCGGCGCCGCCGGGCGAGATCCGCACGCGCATGCCGCGCTTCCACGCCGACAACTACGCGCGCAACCTCGCGGCGGTCGATGCCTTGCGGGCGATCGCGAAGGAAAAGGGCTGCAGCGTCGCGCAGCTCGCCTTCGCCTGGGTGCGCTCGCGCGGCGAGGACATACTTCCACTGGTCGGCGCCCGGCGGCGCAATCAGCTCACGGAAGCGATCGGCTCGCTCGGCATCGCGCTATCGACGCAAGACCTCGCGCGCGTCGACGCGGCCGTGCAGGCCAAAAGTGTGGCGGGCGAGCGCTATTCGCCGCACCTGCTGGAGCAGCTCGACAGCGAGCGCGGCTGAGGGCGCGGCTCCCTAGCCGCGCAGAAATTCCTCGGCGCGGAACAGCGAGCGGAACCTGAGCTTCGCCGCGGCAAAAGCCTCCCCGGCGCCTTCCTGGCGGTCGACCAGGGTGAATACGAGCGCGATCTCGGCGCCGGCCTCGCGCGCGGCGTCCGCCGCCTTCATCGCCGAGCCGCCGGTGGTGGTCACGTCCTCGATGATGGCGACGCGCTTGCCTTTGATCGACTCGTGCTTGGCGAGGCCTTCGACCAGGAGCTTGGCGCCGTGCTCTTTGGGCTTCTTGCGCACGAAGAAGCCGGGCAGCGGCCGGCCGGCGAGCGAGCTGAAGGCGGCGAGCGCGCCTGTGATCGGCACCGCGCCCATCTCGAGCCCGCCGATATAGTCGATCTTCTCGTCCTTGAGCGCTTCGAGCGTGAGCTGCGCGATCAGCGCGGCGCCCTCAGGGTCGAGCATGGTGGGCTTCATGTTGAAATAGAAATCGCTCTTGCGGCCCGAGGCGAGCGTGATCTCGCCGCGGCCGAAGGATTTTTCGCGGATGATCGCGGCGAGCCGCGCGCGGGCCGCCTTCGAGTTCGGGGAGCGTAGCCATGGCGGCTTGGTAGCACCAAACGGGGCGGCGCTGAACCGGCGATCCACAATCGTATCGCGGGGAGATGCCTCAGCGCGCGGTCGAGAACGTGAACCAGACCGCGATCGCGACCAGCACGAGCGCGAGCCCGCGGCGCACCCGCCGCCGCCACACGGGGTCGTCCACATAGCGCTGCAGGCGGCCGGCGGCGAGCACGACGAACAGATGGGTCGCGGTCGCGATCAGCACGAAGGTCGCCGAAAGCGCCAGCGTCTGCAGCGGAACCGACCCCGCGCCGGCGACCACGAAGCCCGGCAATACCGCCACGTAGAAGATGCCGGCCTTCGGATTGAGCAGGTTGGTCACCAGGCCGCGCTGGAAGGCGGTGCGCACCGTCGCCGCTACGCCATCGGTCGTGTGCGGCGAGGTTTCGCTTTCGCCGGCCCAGCTTTTCCAGGCGAGCCAGAGGAAATAGAGAATTCCGGCCCAGCGCAGCAGCTGGTAGACGATGGGAAATTCGTCGATCAGCGCCGCCAGCCCGAAGGCGGCGACCAGCCCATAGACCGAAAGCCCGAGCGCGATGCCGGCGACCGCCGCCAAGCCCGCGCGCTGGCCGTACACCAGCGTGAGCGCCGCAAGATAGGTGATGTTCGGCCCGGGCGTGATTTCGATCACGAGCGAGGCGAAGGCAAAGGACAGCAGCGACCAGAGGACCGCCCCGGTCATGCGCGCCTCTTCGATCGCCGCTCGGGCTTCAATGCGCCTCTTCCCAATTGTCCGCGGCGCGGGCGTCGACGTGGATCGGCACCGAGAGCGCCACGGCGGGCAGCGGCGCGTCGGTCATCACTTTGGTCACGACCGGAATGGTCTTCTCCACCTCGGCCTTGGGCACCTCGAACACCAGCTCGTCGTGCACCTGGAGAAGCATGGTGGCGGATAGTTTCGCCTTCTTCAGCGCGCCTTCCATGCGGATCATGGCGCGGCGGATGATGTCGGCGGCGCTGCCCTGCAGCCGCGCGTTGATGGCGGCGCGCTCCATGAAGGCGCGCGTCGACGGATTGTTGTCCTTGATCGAGGGATAGTGGCACTTGCGGCCGAACAGCGTGACGACAAAGCCGTGCTTGCGCGCGAAGGCCTTGGTCTCCTCCATGTAGTCGCGGATGCCGGGGAAGCGCTCGAAATATTTCTTGATATAGGCGCCGGCCTCCTCGCGCGGGATGCCGAGCTGGTTGGCGAGCCCAAAGGCGGAAATGCCGTAGATGATGCCGAAATTGATCGCCTTGGCGCGGCGGCGCACGTCGGGCGGCATGCCCTTGATCGGCACCCCGAACATTTCGGAAGCCGTCATGGCGTGGATGTCGAGGCCGTCCTTGAAGGCTTTCTTCAGCGCCGTGATGTCGGCGATCTCGGCGAGCAAGCGCAACTCGATCTGCGAATAGTCGGCGGAGACGAGCTTCGAGCCCTTCACGGCCACGAAGGCGCGGCGGATCTTGCGCCCGTCTTCGGTGCGCGCCGGGATGTTCTGCAGGTTCGGATCGGAGGAGGAGAGGCGGCCGGTGGGCGTGGAGGCCAGCGCATAGGAAGTGTGCACGCGGCCGGTTTCGGGGTTCACGTAGGACGGCAGCGCGTCGGTGTAGGTGGATTTGAGCTTGGTGAGCGAGCGCCAGTCGAGAATTTTCTTCGGCAACTCGTGGCCTTCCTCGGCGAGCTCCTCGAGCACGTTGGCGCGGGTGGACCAGGCGCCGGTCGAGGTCTTCGTCCCGCCGGGCAGCTTCATTTTTCCGAAAAGAATATCGCCGAGCTGCTTGGCGCTGCCCGGGTTGAAGCCTTCGCCGGCGAGCTCGCTGATCTCGTTTTCCAGGCGGGCGATCGACTGGGCGAATTCGCCGGAGAGCCGCGACAGGATCGCCCGGTCGATGGAAATGCCCGCGCGTTCCATGCGCATGAGCACCGGCACCAGCGGACGCTCCAGCGTCTCGTAGACCGTGGCCATGCTCTCGGCGACGAGGCGCGGCTTGAGCGCGCGCCAGAGGCGGAGCGTGACGTCGGCGTCCTCGGCGGCATAGGCGGTGGCCTTGTCGATCTCGACCAGATCGAAGCCGACCAAGGTCTTGCCCTTTCCGGCGACGTCCTCGAATTTGATGGTGTCGTGGCCGAGATGTTCCTTCGACAGCGTGTCCATGCCGTGGCTGCGCTTGCCCGAGTCGAGCGCGTAGGAAAGCAGCATGGTGTCGTCGAACGGCGCCACCTCGATGCCGTAACGGGCGAGCACCAGCGTGTCGTATTTCAGGTTCTGCCCGATCTTGAGCACGCTCTCATTCTCGAGCACGGGCTTGAGCGCCTTCAGCGCTTCGCGGATCGGGATCTGGCCGGGCACCAGCCCGCCGCCGGACAGGAGATCGCCGTCGGTGCGGTGCGCAAGCGGGATGTAGCAGGCTTCGTTCGGCGAGAGCGCCAGCGACACGCCGACGAGCTCGGCCCGCATGGGGTCGAGCGAGGTGGTTTCGGTGTCGACGGCGACCAAGCCGGCATCCCGGGCTTTGGCGACCCAGGCCTCCAGCCGCTTCAGGTCGCGCACGGTCTCGTATTTCGAGCGGTCGACCTTGGTCGATTTCGCTTCCTTGGCGCGGGCCGCTGCGAGGGCGTGGGGTGTGAAGGCGTCCGGGGCGGGCTTGGCTTTTTCTTCCGCGGGCGGCTCGGGGCGCGGCGCGGGCGCCGGCTTCACCGGCGCGTGCGCGATTTTGCTTTTTGCCTTCCGCCGAGAGATCGGCCATCGCGGCGCGGGGATCGATGCCGGGCTTGGCGGCGAGCATCACATCGGGCGCGATCGAGTTCGGCGTCGAGTTCGAAGGCTTCGGCCACGCGCTTGGTCAGCGTCTTGAATTCCATCGCCTTGAGGAAGGCGACCAGGCGCTTGGGGTCGACGCCGTCGAGATGCAGGTCCTTGAGCGGGATATGGACCGGCGCCTTGTCGTCGAGCGTGACCAGCTTCCTGGAAATGCGCGCCTGCTCGGCGAATTCGATCAGCGACTCGCGCCGCTTGTCCTGCTTGATCTCCTTTGCCCGCTTGAGCAGGGTTTCAAGGTCGCCGTATTCCAGGATCAAGGCCGCCGCGGTCTTGACGCCGATGCCCGGCACGCCCGGAACGTTGTCGGTGGAATCGCCGGCCAGCGCCTGCACCTCGGCGACTTTCTCCGGCCCGACGCCGAACTTCTCCTCGACTTCCTTGGGGCCGATCCAGCGCTCGCGGCCCGGCATCGGGTCGTACATGGCGACGCCGGGGCGGACGAGCTGCATCATGTCCTTGTCGCCGGCGACGATGGTGACGTCGGCGCCGTGAGCGAGCGCGGCGCGCGCATAGGTCGCGATCAGGTCGTCGGCCTCGAAGCCGTCCTCCTCGATCGGGATGAAGCCGAAGCGCCTTGACCGCTTCGCGCATCAGCGGGAACTGCGGGATCAGATCCTCGGGCGGCTCGTCGCGGTTGGCCTTGTATTTGGGATAGATCTCGTTCCGAAAGCTCTCGCCCGAGGCGTCGAACACGACGGCGATGTGGGTGGGCTTCACGCCGTCGAGGCCCTCGCGCAGCAGCTTCCACAGCATGTTGCAGAACGTCATCACCGCGCCGACCGGCAGCCCGTCGGAGCGCGTGAAGGCTTTGCCGCGCGCCTGCGCGGCTTTGAACATCGCGAAATAGGCGCGGAAAATGTAGGACGAGCCGTCGACCAGGAAGACGTGGTCGCGCTTGCCGGATTTGCTGGATTTCGCCATCGGACGCCTCTGGGGCCACGATGCCGAAGACCGGCCGCGCCGACAACCCCGGCGCGGTCATATCTGTTGAGCGTCTATTCCGCGGGCTGCAGCGCCGGGCGGCGGGGCCGGTCGAAATGCAACCAGGCCGGCCGCTCGAACAGGAAGGAGAGCGGCGTATTGCGCACGAGAAGTTGCAGCAGAAGCGGCCCGGCGATCGCGAACACGGTGACGATCAGCGCGACCGTGCCGAGGTCGGGGATGATCCCGGTCTTGAGCAGCGCATAGCGCGTCGCCGCCATGGGCAGGAAGAAGGCGAGATAGATCGTGATCGAATGCTCGCCGGCATAGCGCAGCACGTCGAGGAAGCGCACCTTGGAGAACAGCGCGGCGAGCGCGATCACCGCGGTCGCGCCGACGAAGCCCGTGACGCAGCGAAAGGCCGGGCGCGAACGCCAGGCCCGAGACCACCATCAGGCCGTTGATCGGAGCCCAGACCAGCAGCGCCGCGAGCGCGCGCTTCGGGTATTGCTGGACCAGGCGTGCAAGCGTGAAGAAATGCGTGCAGAGCCAGTAGCCGGCGTAGAAGTAGACGAAGCGGGCGGCGAACTCGTCCACCAGCGTGTTGCCGGTGTTGATGCGGAGCGATCTCGAGCGCGATGCCGGCCAGCAAGACGAGAAGCGGCGGCGCGCGGCGCGCGAGCTTGGTCACCACGAAGAAGACCGGCAGCAGATAGATGAACCAGAGCGTGCCGAACGGGTCGATGAAGCGAATGGAGATAAAGCTGCACGACGCCGAGCGCGCCCGTCTCAGCCGCGAGCCCGGGCGCCTTGAAGCCGATCTGGATCGTGAGCCACAGCACGTAGAAATAGACGAAGTGCCAGACGCGGCGATCGAGATAGGTCGTCCAGTCGCGGTCGATGGCGCGGGCCAGGAACAGGCCCGAGATCAGGAAGAAGTCGGGCATGCGGAACGGCTTGGCGAAATCGGAGATCGCATGCATCCAGCTCTGCTGGCCGGCCGCCAGCTCGACGCCGAAGGTCGAATGCATCATCACCACCATGACGATGCAAAAGCCCTTGGCGTAATCGACCCAGTCGATGCGTTGCTTGCCTGCGAGCGCCGTCTGCATTTCCGTCTCCGAATCCGGCGCCTGTCCCGAATCGGGACGGACGCCGTCTTTCGCCCTTGCCGTCGCAAGCTTCATGCCGGGGCGAGCTTTACCCTCGGCCCGCCGCCCGCTATGCGCGGCCGGCGGGTCGATCCAAGCATGAGACGATGACCAATCCCTTTCGCGAGCCTTTGCCGGTCGACGAGGCGTTGCCGCGCCTGCGCGATGCGCTCGTTTCGGGACGCTCGGCGGTGCTGGTGGCGCCGCCGGGCGCCGGCAAGACGACGCGCGTTCCGCTGGCGCTCTTGAACGAGCCCTGGGTCGCGGGGCGGAAAATTCTGGTGCTGGAGCCGCGGCGGCTGGCGGCGCGCGCGGCGGCGGCACGCATGGCCTGGAGCTTGGGCGAGGCCGCGGGCGAGACGGTCGGCTTCCGCGTGCGCTTCGGCTCGAAAATCTCGCGCAAGACCCGGATCGAGGTGGTCACCGAGGGCGTGTTCACGCGGCTCGTGCTCGAGGATCCGGAACTGAAAGGGATCGCCGCGGTGCTGTTCGACGAGTTCCACGAGCGCTCGCTCGACGCGGATCTGGGGCTTGCGCTGGCGCTCGATGCGCGCGGAGGGCTGCGCGAGGATCTGCGCATTCTCGCCATGTCGGCGACGCTCGACGGCGCGCGGGTGGCGAAGCTTCTCGGCGATGCGCCGGTGATCGAGAGCCAGGGCCGCGCCTTCGAGGTCGAGACGCGCTATCTCGGCCGCGATGCGCGCGCGCCGATCGAGCGGCAGATGGCCGACGCGATCGAACGCGCGGTGCGCGAGGAGCCGGGCTCGGTGCTTGCGTTCCTGCCGGGCGCGGCCGAAATCCGCCGCACCGGCGATTTCGTGCGCGAGCGCATCTCCGATCCCGCGATCGACGTGGTGCCGCTCTACGGCGCGCTCGACGCGGACGTGCAGGACCGCGCGATCTCGCCGCGCGCCGCCGGGCCGGCGCAAGGTGGTGCTGGCGACCTCGATCGCGGAGACCTCGCTCACCATCGAAGGCGTGCGGGTGGTGGTCGATTCGGGGCTTGCGCGCGTGCCGCGCTTCGAGCCGGCGGTGGGGCTGACGCGGCTCGAAACCGTGCGCGTCTCGCGCGCTTCCGCCGACCAGCGCCGCGGCCGGGCCGGGCGCACGGAGCCCGGGGTCTGCTATCGGCTGTGGGACGAGCCGGAGACGCGCAGCCTGGTGCCGTTCGCGCAGCCGGAGATTCTCGCCGCCGATCTTTCCGCGCCTGGTGCTCGACCTCGCGGTCTGGGGCGTGGCCGATCCGGTCGAAGCTCGCCTGGCTCGATCCGCCGCCCGGCCCGGCGGCTGGCCGAGGCGCGCGCGCTGTTGCGGGAGCTCGGTGCGATCGATGCCGCGGGCCGCATCACGCCGCTCGGCAAGAAGCTTGCGCGCTCTCCGCTGCCGCCGCGCCTGGCCGCGATGGTCGTGGCGGCGGCCGACGAGGACGAGGCGCTGCTCGCGGCCGAGATCGCGGCGGTGGTGTCCGAGCGCGGTCTCGGCGGCGACGATGTCGATCTCTCGCATCGCGTCGCAGAGTTCCGCCGCGACCGTTCGCGCCGCGCCGAGGAAGCGCGCCGGCTGGCGCGGAACTGGGCGGAGGAAGCCGGCGGCAGGCTGCGCGCAGAGCTCCGTCGCGGGCGCGGGCGCGCTCGCTGGCGCTCGCCTATCCCGACCGCATCGCCAAGGCGCGCGTGCCGGCAAGCGCGGCGATTTCCTGCTCGCCAACGGCCGCGGCGTCACGCTCGATCCCGCGCAGGCGCTTGCGCGGGAGCCGTTTCTCGCGGTCGCGGAAATCGCCGGCAGCGCCGGCGCCGGGCCGCATTCTGCTCGCGGCGCGAATCTCGATGAAACGGAGCTCGAAGCGCGTTTCGAGGATCGCATCGTCGATGCAATCGAGACCAGCTTCGACGAGAAGGCGATGGCCGTGCGGAGCCGTGCTGTTAGGAAACTCGGCGCGCTTTGGCTCGAGGATCATCCCCGGCCGGTCGAGGCGGGCGAGGCGACCGCGCGAATGCTCGCTGAAGGCATCGCGCGCGGAGGCTTCGAGCGATTGCCGTGGAGCGGCGGGGCGCGCCAATGGCTCGACCGTGTCCGGTTCATGCGCCGCATCGAGGGCGAGCCGTGGCCCGATCTCTCGGAAACAGCATTGAAAAATAGCGTCGCCGAATGGCTCGCCCCGGCGCTGCATTCGAAAACCTCGCTCGGCGAAATTCGCGCCGACGATCTCGCGCGCGCCTTGCGCGCACTGCTTTCGCGCGAGCTGGAACGCCGCCTCGATCAGGAGGCGCCCGTCTATTTCAAGGCGCCCACGGGCTGGGATCTTTTGATCGACTACGCGGCCGAAGGCGGCCCGGCGCTCGCGGTTCGAGTGCAGGAGCTGTTCGGCCTCGACCGGCATCCTTCGCTCGGCAACGGCCGCGTGCCGCTCACGCTATCGCTCCTGTCGCCGGCGCAGCGACCGATCCAGGTGACGAAGGACTTGCCCGCCTTCTGGCGCGGTTCCTGGGCCGAGGTGAGGCGGGAGTTGCGCGGGCGTTATCCGAAGCATCCCTGGCCCGAAAACCCGCTCGCCGCCGCGCCCACGCGCCGCGCCAAGCCGCGGCCCAAGCGGTAATCCTCCGTTCACCATCGCGGCAAACGTTACGGCCCGTTTACCGGGCCGTGGCCGCGGGCCGCCTAGGCTGCGCGGAACGGAGTCTCGCATGCTCAAATCGTTTCTCTATGTCGCCGGCGTCGTTCTCGCGCTCGCCTATTTTGCGCCGGATCTGGCGAGCCGGCTGATCAGCGGCCAGCCGAGCGCGGCGACGGTGCGTCCCCTGAGCGCGGACGCGGAACGCGAGAGCCCGGCGCCGGGCAATGTCACGCGCATCACAGCCGACCGGAGCGGCCATTATATCTCCGATATCGAGGTCAACGGCCGCACGCTCTCGGCGATCGTCGACACCGGCGCGTCGCTGGTGGCGCTGCGCTACGAGGATGCACGCGCGCTCGGCGTCGTTTTTCCGGGCGATCGTTTCGAGGTCGGCGTGCGCACGGCCAATGGAAACGCGCAGGGGCGGATGGTGCGGCTGCGCTCGGTGCGCCTGGGGTCGATCCTGCTCAACGAGGTGGATGCGCTGGTGCTGAGCGAAGGCGCGCTCGGCACCAATCTCCTCGGCATGAGCTTCCTCAAGCGCCTGTCGCGCTACGAAGTGAAGGGCTCGACGCTCGTGCTCGAGCGCTAACCAGCAGCACGCGCGCCTCCTCCAGCGGCCCGGTTTCGTGGTATGTGGCGCGCATGACGTTCCCGCCGCCCAAGCCCGCGCTGCAGCCCAACAGCTACGCGTTCGAAACCGAGCCCCTGGTCAAGGCCACGGGCTTTCGCGAATACGACGCGCGCTGGCTGTTCGGCAAAGAGATCAATCTGATGGGCGTGCAGGCGCTCGGGCTCGGGCTCGGCACGCTGTTTCGCGAGCTGAAGGTGGAGCCCCGCGTCGCGGTCGGCCACGACTACCGTTCCTATTCGGCCTCGATCAAGCTCGCGCTCGTCACCGGCCTGATGGCCGCGGGCGCGCGGGTTTACGATATCGGGCTCGCGGTTACGCCCATGGCCTATTTCGCGCAATTCGCGCTCGATCTGCCCTGCGTCGCCATGGTCACCGCCTCGCACAACGAGAACGGCTGGACCGGCGTGAAGATGGGCGCGGCGCGGCCCTTGACCTTCGGCCCCGACGAGATGGGCCGGCTGAAGGACATCGTGCTCGGCGCGAAATACCGCACGCACGAAGGCGGCGCCTACGAATTCGTGCCGGGCTTGGCCGAGCGCTACATCGCCGATCTCGCGGCGCGCCCGAAGCTCAAGCGCAAGCTCAAGGTGGTGGTCGCCTGCGGCAACGGCACCGCCGGCGCGTTCGCGCCCGAGGTGCTGGAGAAAGTCGGCTGCGAGGTGGTGCCGCTCGATTGCGAGCTCGACTACACGTTTCCACGCTACAATCCCAATCCCGAAGACCTGAAGATGCTGCACGCGGTGCGCGACGAAGTGTTGCGCACCAAGGCCGATGTGGGGCTGGCGTTCGACGGCGACGGCGACCGCTGCGGCGTGGTCGACGACACGGGCGAGGAAATCTACGCCGACAAGGTCGGCGTCATGCTGGCGCGCGACCTGTCGGCGCGGCAGAAGAACGCCACCTTCGTGGTCGACGTGAAATCGACCGGGCTATTCCTCACCGATCCGGTGCTGAAGCAGAACGGCGTGAAAGCCGATTATCTGGAAGACCGGCCATTCCTACATCAAGCGCCGGGTCGCCGAACTGAAGGCGGTCGCCGGCTTCGAGAAATCCGGGCACTTCTTCTTCAATCCGCCGATCGGGCGCGGCTATGACGACGGGCTGGTGTCGGCGCTCGCGGTGCTCGACATGCTGGATCGCAATCCGGGCAAGAAGCTCTCGGAGCTGCGCCAGGCGCTGCCGCGTACCTGGCAGTCGCCGACCATGTCGCCGCATTGCGCCGACGAGACGAAGTACGGCGTGGTGGAGAAGATCGTGCGGCGCTTCGAGCAGGCCAAGGCCAAGGGCGAGAAGGTGGCGGGCCAGCCGATCCGCGAGCTCGTCACCGTGAACGGCGTGCGCGTCACCGCCGAGGACGGCACCTGGGGGCTGGTGCGCGCGTCCTCCAACAAGCCCGAGCTCGTGGTGGTGGTCGAAAGCCCGGCGAGCGAGGCGCGCATGCGCGAAATGTTCAAGGCGATCGACGCGGCGATCCGCGTCCATCCCGAAGTCGGCGAATATAATCAGAAGATCTGAGCGGGGCGGCTCAGGGGCAGCAATGTCGGGAAATGCTCGCGGTCAGGCGCGGGCGCAGGTACATGGTGTCCTTGAGCGGGAGCAGTACCGACGATCGTGTAGCCGATCGGCGGCGTGTAATCGTAGGTCGTCTCGGCGAACACCAGCCAGGAGTTCGGAGTATTGAGGCCGGTCGGCAGCGTCAGTGAGGAATCTACCGTACGCGCCGTGGCCTGATAGGCGATCGCTCCAGACAATCGTGGCGGTGCCGGTGGCGTCGACGCTGACGCCAGACACGACGATCTTCAGATTTCCCGGCGGTGTAGGGCGGGATGACGGCGGCCGACGCGTTGAAGATGCCGGTCATCTCCGCATTGGTGATTTGCGAATCCTGCGCCACGAGGTCGGCGATGGTGCGGTTGACCAGCACGGATTTGCGCTTGACGCTGATGGCCTGGCTCAATTCCGTGCCGCCGAGGAAGAGCGTGACCATGATCGGAAGAATCATGGCGAACTCGACCGCCGAAATCGCGCGCACGTCGCGCGCGAAACGGGAGAAGTGGCGGATCAGTCCGGTGTGAGACAGCGGTTTTCATCGGGGCATGCTCAGTTGCCGCCGTTCCACGTGAACGGCTCGTTGCGGAAGGCGGCGGTCGCCATGAGCAGGCGATATCCGTCGGAGAGATCCGAGACGTTCAGGCCGAACGTGCGAACGAACGTGGGCCACTTATAGACGAAGCGCACGACGACGATGTCGCCGGCGACGCCGGGCTGGAAGGTGAAGCCCGTGGTGTCGAGCAATCCGGTATTGGGATCGACCGGCTTGGCGACCGTGGCGTTGCGCGAACGTCGCATAAGTGCGGACATCGATCTGCAGCCCGCCCTGGCAATCGAACAGGCCGAAGATCCGCCCGCAAACCTGGTTCTTGAAGGTCGCGGCGTTGAGGTTTTGGGTCTGCGCCTGGCCGGTCAAGATCAGGCGCGCCGAATCGGCGGCCGCGGTCTCGAGCACCTGGCCGGCGAAGAATACGAGCGCCGTCTCGATGATCGCGAACAAAAGCGCGAGGAACGGGAATACGACGATGCCGAATTCGAGCAACGCCGCGCCGTCGTCGCGGCGCACGAACTTGCGCGTCAGCGCGCGAGCGAGCCGGCCGGCCCGGGTCGAGGTGAGGATATGCGAGAATGTCCGGCGCATTGCGATCCTATCACTCCGAAACAATCCGCGGTGCGAACTCGAAGATTCGCCCGATGCGTACGAAATTCTTCTAGCAGAATCGGCTTGAGGAAGCGTTTCGGCGCTCACCGGACTACGACCGGTGCGATTAACCCTGGATCAACCCTAAGAAAGGCGGACCCGCTTCACTTGGCGGCGGGTTCTTCCGTGCTGGCGGTCACGTTCTCGCACTTTTCGGTGCAGCTGTAGTAGGTCGAGCGCACGACGCCGCGATAAACGGTCACCAATCCTTCGCGGGATGCTTTGTTCGGGCGCCGGATTTGATCTGCTTCCGGATCACGTTCCGCATCGGGGCGGAAGTCGGCGAGGCTGCGCAGCGCAAGCGAGAGCGTGCCGCGCTGGCGCGAAACCGCGAGCGTCTCCGTTTGGCGCGGGGTCAGCTCCAAGGTCGCGGTCTTTCCGACCACGACCTTCTGGCCGCCTTTTTCTTCGACCTGCTGGTCGATGGCGAGCACGCGCACGTCGTTCAGCACCGTCTCGCTGATGAAGCCGTCGCTGCCGCCCGTCTTCTGCGCCTCGGTGTCGCGGCGGGTGAGAAGGACGTCGACGCGGTCGTTCGGAAGAATGAATCCGCCGACGCCGGTCTCCGCTGAAATTTCGGTCGAGATCGCGCGCATGCCGGACGGCAGAATTGCCGACATGAACCCGCCTTTGCCGGCTTTCACGAGTTTCTGTTCGCGCATCGGCTCGCCGGCGACGAACGGCGCACGTGCGATCGAGCCCTTCAGTTCCTCGATGGCATTCGGCCGGTCGGTCTTGCGGATGAACAGCGGGCCGGCGGCCGCGAGCGGCCAAGCTTGCCAGGCGAGATCTTCGTTGGAAACGGCGCGGCCGATTCCGATGTCGGATTTGGCCACGAGCACGTCGACGAGATCGGTCGCCTGCTTGACGATCGTCACCGGCGGCGGCGGCGTTCTGCCGGCCAGCATGAAGGCGAGGCCGCCAGCGGAAACGGCGACGCCGAGCACTACGATACGAGCTACTTTCATACGCTTACGTTCCCATGGATCGAAACGGCCGAACGGAATGTTCGAGACGCATAGTCACCGACGGTGCCGATACTCGGGGTGCCGGCGAGCGCGAATGAAGTATGAGCGAGGGCGGCAAAGCTGTGTACGCGGGACAAGAGGGCCACTGCTGCGTCCTCGTGATACTGCCGCGCGACATGTGCGCGGCGGAACAATGGAACGCCCCGACTGTCCCGGAAAATGATGAATGAAGTGGAAATGTTCATCGCCGCTTCGGAGGCGGCTAGAAACCTGATTGGCGAGCGCACACGCAGAAACTAGACTATACGCAGGCCATAACGCAGGCCATAGAAGTTCGAACATACGTAGCGGTTTATTTACCACGTCTACATTTGGGATAGTTTTCTAAGGTTTCCTGAATCGTCTTAACCGTGCCGCAAGAGCGAACGCGTAAGGTCTGCATCGATGGCGGCCAGGCACAAGAGTGCTCGGCCGTTGTGCGTAGATAGATAACCATGGTGCAAGGAGCCATTACTATGAAGACTCTCGCTCGTTTTGCCAAAGACGAATCCGGCGCCACCGCCATCGAATACGGCCTGATCGCAGCCTGCATTTCCGTCGCGATCATCGCGATCGTTCAGGGCGTTGGCACCAAGCTGAACTCGACCTTCACGCAGGTCGAGCAAGCGCTCAAGTAAGTGCGTGTCTGAATTGGTTGTGGAAGACCCCGGCACGAACCGGGGTCTTCCGCAGACTCCTTCAACCATTCGCAGTTGGCCATTGTCTATTGTTTACTAGAATAGCAAAAAAGCCCGATCCGTTTGGATTTTTGTTTTAATCGTATTCTCTACAAGTCGTCGCACGCGGAAAAAATTCTCGCCTAATCCGGCGTCGCTATTCAGCGCACGGGGCCTTTCGGGCTGTGGGGGTTTGGAATCGGCCGCCATTCACCAATCGCTCAGGGTTTGGGAGTAGCGTTGAATGGCGGCGTTTGATGCGTACGCCGTTCGAGGCCGCCGCCGCCATGAGGACGCAAAATGGTCTTGCAGCTTATGATTTTGGGTCTGTTTCCAGCTGCGATGGCGTTCGCGGCCGCGAGCGATCTGGTCAGCATGACCATCTCGAACCGCCTGTCGATTGCGCTGCTGGTCGGCTTCTTTCTGATGGCGGCCATGATCAGGATGCCGCTGGCCGACGTTGGGCGCCATGTGCTGGCCTGCCTGCTGGTGCTGGCGGTGGCCTTTATCTTCTTCGCGCGGGGTTGGATCGGGGGCGGCGATGCCAAGCTCGCCGCCGCGACCGCGCTGTGGCTCGGTTTCTCGCTCTTGCTCGAATACATGATGGTTGCCGCTATCCTCGGCGGGCTGTTGACGCTCATGTTGCTGCAGCTCAGGCATGTTCCGCTGCCGACGCCGCTCGCTGGCCAGCCCTGGATCACTCGGCTGCATTCGCTCGAGAACGGCATTCCCTACGGAATCGCGCTCGCTGTTGCGGGACTCATCGTATATCCGGAAACGCCCTTTATGCGCGCGCTTGTGGGCTAGCCACGGCGTTGCGTCCGGGCGGAGGCAAAATACGCCCCATTAACCATACCTTGACGTTTGGCTGTTGCAATGCGTCTCGAACACTCCGTTCGGCCGTGCCGACCCACAGGAACGTAAGCGTATGAGAGTAGCTTGTATCGTAGTGCGCGGCCTCGCCGATTCCCGTCCCCAAGCGGCTCGTGATCTGGAGCCAGATCGAATCCGGCGCTCGAACCTCAACCTCGTCCGCTACGGCGTGACGTCGACTCATTCCGCGATATAGCAGCGGGCCCGAAGGAGAAGTCGCGATGAACTCAAAGTCCGCGCATTCCGCCTGCCTGAAGACCGTCGTGGCGCTCGCCGCCGCGTTCGCCGCCGCTTCCTTCTTTATTCCCGCGGTCTCCGTGCAAGCGGGCGACGCCGATCTCGTGCGCACGAGTCCGGCGGCGCGCGGTTCCCGTTTTCTCGCGCTCGGCATCGGAAAGTCGATCGTCGTCGATCTGCCGCGCGAGACCAAGGACGTGCTGGTCGCCGACCCGAAGGTCGCCAATGCGGTCGTGCGCTCGGCGAAGCGCGCCTATCTCATCGGTGTTAAAGCCGGCCAGACCAGCGTGGTGTTCTTCGACGCCGATGGCCAACAGATCGTGTCCTACGACATCGAAGTGGGTTTCGATGCAGCCGGCGTGCGCGAAGCGCTGCGCAAGATGATGCCGAACGCAACGCTGAGCGTCGACTCGGTCGGTGACAGCGTCGTGCTCTCGGGCACGGTGGCCAACGCGGCCGATGCGCAGCAGGTGGTCGAGGCGGCGTCCCGCCTGGTCGGCGATCCGAAGAAGGTCGTCAACGGCCTCATCATCATGGGCAGAGAGCAGGTGCTGCTCAAGGTCACGGTCGCCGAGGTCCAGCGCAATGTCCTGAAGCAGCTCGGCGTCGATCTCAGCGGCGCGGTCGCGATCGGCTCGTTCGCGATCGGGACGCCGACCAATCCGTTCGTCGTCAACAATCCTTTCACCGTCCAGAACCAGACCATCTCCAATACGCAGGTTCCGTTCGTCGGCACCTTGCCGAACGCTTCCGGATCGATCTCCGCGACGCTGCGCGCGATGGAGCAGTCGGGCGTGTTGCGCACGCTGGCGGAGCCGAATCTGACCGCGATCTCGGGCGAATCGGCGAAGTTCCTCGCCGGCGGCGAGTTCCCGGTGCCGGCCGGCCAGACCTGCGATCCGACCAACGGCTGTCAAATCCAGATCCAGTTCAAGCAGTTCGGCGTCGGGCTCGACTTCACGCCTGTCGTGCTCTCCGAGGGCCGCATCAGTCTGCGGATCGCAACCGAGGTAAGCGAGCTGACCTCCGAGGGCGCAATCAAGCTCGCCAGCATCAGCGTCCCGGCGCTCAAGGTGCGGCGCGCAAATTCGACCGTCGAGCTGCCGTCCGGCGGCTCGATCACGCTCGCGGGACTGCTACAGGAGCAGACCAAGCAGAATATCAACGGCTTGCCGGGGCTCATGAATCTTCCGGTCCTCGGCGCGCTGTTCAAGAGCCGCGATTTCCAGACCGGCCAGACCGAACTCGTCATCATCGTGACGCCCTACGTGGTAAAGCCGATGGCTCGCCGCGAGCTGTCGCGTCCGGACGACGGCTTCGCCGATCCGGCCGACCCGGCGACCGTGCTGCTTGGCCGCATCAATCGCGTCTACGGAAATCCCGCCCTCGGCGATCCGCGCCGTGCCTATCACGGCAAGGTCGGATTCATCATCGACTGAGCTGGAAACGGCTCGCATCTGGAGTGTAAGATGTTGACATCATTCGACCGGACTGTTCACGGCGGAGCGCGGCTCCTGGTGGTCGCTTTCGCGCTCATCGCCGGCGGATGCCAGCACGATCCCGTTGTCACCAGCTCCTTCTATCCGACCGATTATCGCGATCGGCATCCGATCGTGATCACGGAGCGGCCGAGCTCCGTCGACATCTTCATCGGCACCGGCCGCGGCGGCCTGACCGCCGCTCAACGCGCGCAAGTGGCCGCGTTCGGCGGCGCCTGGCGGCGCGAAGGCAACGGCTTGCTTGCGATCGGCATTCCGCACGGAACGCCGAACGAGACCGCGTCGAAAGCCACGGTGCGCGAGATATCGAGCGTCCTGCACAGCGTCGGCGTGCCGCCGAAGGCGATCAGCGTACGGCCGTACCGGCCGTCTGCGCCGATCGAAATCGGCCCGATCCGTCTGAATTACCCGGTGATGCGCGCGGAGGCGGGGCCGTGCGGCGAATGGTCCGACGATCTCGGGCCGACCGCCAACCCCAATGCCTGGGAGAACTATCCCTATTGGAATTTCGGTTGCGCCACGCAGCGCAATCTCGCGGCCGTCGTGGTCGATCCTGCCGATTTCGTGCAGCCGCGTCCGGAAACGCCGCCCTACGCGGCGCGGCGCTCGACGGTGCTGGACAAGTACCGCCAGGGTGCGGATCCGGCGACAGTCTACACGAAGGCGAACGAAGCCAAGGCAAGCCAGGTTGGCCAATGATGAAATTCGCGCGTAACGCCGAACCGGAAACCCAGGCCGCGTCGGCCGAGGGCGAGCGGCATATTCCGCCGGTTCCGCGTATCTCGGTCCAGGCGTTCTGCGAAACGCCCGATCTGGCCGGCGCCGTGCAGGCGGCGGCCGGGGACCGGCGCATGGCCAAGGCGCACGTCAAGGTGCAAATGGGCGGCCTGGCGGCCGCCAACGAGGCCTATCGTTCGGCAGCGACCCCGAACGTCATCATCATCGAGCACGGAGCGAGCGGCGACGAGCTGATCGCCGGGCTGGACCGACTCTCGGAGGCCTGCGACGCCGGAACCAAGGTTCTCGTCGTCGGCCGCTTCAACGACATCGTACTCTACCGCGAGCTCGTACGGCGCGGGATCAGCGACTATATCATCCCGCCGGTCACGCCCATCGACGTCGTGCGTTCGATTTCGGGGCTGTTCAGCGCGCCGGACGCGGCGCCGGTCGGCCGCGTCATCGCTGTCACCGGCGCCAAGGGCGGCGTCGGAGCTTCGTCGGTCGCGCACAACCTTGCCTTCGTCATCGCGCGCAACTTCGATCTGCAGTCGGTCGTGGTGGACATGGATCTGCCGTTTGGCACCGCGGGACTCGACTTCAATCAAGATCCGCCGCAAGGCATCGCCGACGCGGTGTTTTCGCCGGATCGCGTCGACAGCGCATTCGTCGACCGGCTGCTCTCCAAGTGCACGGATCACCTGAGCCTGCTGGCGGCGCCGGCGACGCTCGACCGCGAATACGATTTCGAAGGCGAGGCGTTCGAGCCGGTGCTCGACGTATTGCGGACGTCGGTGCCTTTCATCGTGCTCGACATGCCGCACATGTGGACGGCGTGGGCCAAGCGGACGCTGATCAGCGCCGACGACGTGCTTCTGGTTGCGGCACCCGATCTCGCCAACCTGCGCAATGCGAAGAATCTCTTCGATTTCGTGCGTGGCGCGCGGCCGAACGACCGGCTGCCGCACTATCTGCTCAACCAGGTGGGCGTGCCCAAGCGACCGGAAATCCGTGCCGTCGACTTCGCCAAGGCGCTCGAGGCCGAGCCGGTGGCGACGATCCCGTTCGACGCGCACCTGTTCGGAACCGCGGCGAACAACGGCCAGATGATCGAGGAAGTCTCCGCCAAGCATAAGATCGCCGAGACTTTCCTCTCGGTGGCCAAGGCGCTTACCGGGCGCGCCGAAGTCAAACAACAGAAACGGGATTTGTTCTCCCCGTTGCTCGCCAAACTGCGCGCCCGCAAGGCGTGATCGTTCATAGTCCGCAGGGGTAGCGCCGATGTTCGGCAAGCGGGGTTCCGCAAGCGGGGTTCAGGAGCGGGCCAAGCCTGCGCCGAGCAAGCCGGCGCCGGCCAAGGCCGGACCGGCTCCGCGCGCGCATGAGCCCGCCCGCAGCGGAGCCGCAGCCGGCGCCGAATTGGCGGTAGCGTCCGCGCCGGTGGCCTCGCCGCCGATCGCACCCGTGGCGCCGGTTTATGCCGAAACGCGGCGCTCGGACACCTTCTACGAGGTCAAGAGCCAGATCTTCGGCGCGCTGATCGAGGCGATCGATCTCACGCAGCTCGCCAAGCTCGACTCGATGGCGGCGCGCGAGGAAATTCGCGACATCGTCAGCGAGATCATCTCGATCAAGAACGTCGTGATGTCGATCGCGGAGCAGGAAGAGCTGCTCGAGGACATCTGCAACGACGTGCTGGGTTATGGGCCGCTCGAGCCGCTGCTCGCTCGCGACGACATCGCCGACATCATGGTGAACGGGGCCAACACGGTCTATATCGAAGTCGACGGCAAGATTCAGCGCACCAACGTGCGCTTTCGCGACAACGCGCAGATCCTGAACATCTGCCAGCGCATCGTCAGCCAAATCGGCCGGCGCGTCGACGAATCGAGCCCGATCTGCGACGCGCGCTTGCCGGACGGCTCGCGCGTCAACGTGATCGTGCCGCCGCTGGCGATCGACGGACCGACGCTGACGATCCGGAAATTCCGCCGCGACAAGCTCACGCTCGAGCAGTTGAAAGCGTTCGGCACCATTTCGGAGCACGGCGCCGACCTTCTGAAGATCATCGGCCGCTGCCGGGTGAATACGCTGATCTCCGGCGGTACCGGCTCGGGCAAGACGACGCTGCTGAACTGCCTGACGCGCTACATCGACGATACCGAACGCATCATCACCTGCGAGGACGCCGCCGAATTGCAGCTGCAACAGCCGCATGTCGTGCGCCTCGAATCGCGTCCGCCGAACCTGGAAGGCGAAGGCGAGGTCAAGATGCGCGATCTGGTGCGCAACTGCCTGCGTATGCGTCCTGAGCGGATCATCGTCGGCGAGGTGCGCGGACCGGAAGCATTCGACCTTCTGCAAGCGATGAACACCGGCCATGACGGCTCGATGGGAACGCTGCACGCCAACAGCCCGCGCGAGGCGCTCTCGCGCCTCGAATCGATGATCACCATGGGCGGCTTCGCGCTTCCGGCGCGCACCATCCGCGAGATGATCGTATCCTCGATCGACGTGATCCTGCAGGTCGCGCGCATGCGCGACGGCTCGCGCCGCATTACGCATGTCACCGAGATCGTCGGCATGGAAGGCGACGTGGTGACGATGCAGGATCTTTTCCTCTACGAATTCCTCGGCGAGGACGCGAACGGCAAGCTTCTCGGCCGCTTCCGCTCGACCGGCATCGGTCAGCCGCGGTTCTGGGATCGCGCGCGCTATTTCGGCGAAGAGAAGAACCTCGCCGCGGCGCTCGATGCCGCCGAGGTCGATGAAATCGTGAAGCGTGGGTGATGCCGTGTTCGGGACACTAGGCGTCGCAATTCTCATCGCTGTCGCGGTCGGCGGGGTCGCCTATGTCTTCCTCTATCCGCTGTTGACGGGTGAACGGCGCGTCGAGCAGCGCATGCGCGATGTCGCCACCGTCGAGGCGGACACCCGCCGCTCGCGCAAGTCGGCCGACCCTACGGCAAAGCGCCGTCAGCAGGTCGAAGATTCGCTGCAGCAGATCGAGGACCGGCAGAAACGCTCGAACCGGCCGTCGCTGCAGATGCGCCTGCAGCAAGCGGGCCTCACCTGGACCAAGCGCCAATTCTGGATCACGTGCGCGGTCGTCGGTTTGTTCGGCGCGATCCTCGCCTGGATTTTCGGCGCCTCGATCTTGATCGCGCTGGGCGTCGGTTTTTCAGCCGGGATCGGGTTGCCGCGCTGGATGCTCGTCTTCCTCAAGAAGCGGCGCAATACGCGGTTCCTCGAAGAGTTCCCGAACGGGATCGACATCATCGTGCGCGGCGTGAAGGCCGGACTCCCGGTCGGCGATTGCATCCGGATCGTGGCCGCGGAGGCGCGCGAGCCGGTGAAGGCCGAGTTCCGCATGATCGCCGAGTCGCAGGCGATCGGTATTCCGCTGGCCGATGCCAGCGCCCGGCTGTTCGAGCACATACCGCTGCCGGAGGCGAACTTCTTCGGCATCGTGGTGGCGATTCAGCAAAAGTCGGGCGGCAGCCTGTCGGAGGCGCTGGGCAATCTTTCGCGCGTCGTGCGCGAGCGCCGCAAGATGCAGGCCAAGATCAAGGCCATGAGCATGGAAGCCAAGGCATCCGCCGCGATCATCGCGGCTTTGCCGATCGCGGTCATGCTGCTCGTGTACCTGACGAGCCCGAACTATATCGAGCTTCTGTGGATCACGCCGCTCGGACGCACCTTGATGTTCGGCTGCGGTTTGTGGATGGGCGTGGGCGTATTCGTCATGCGCCGAATGATCAATTTCGATTTCTGAACGGCGGGTGTCATGTTCGAATTCATCATCGACAAGCTGCATGACACCAACTTCGTGGTGACGGTGCTCACTGCGCTTGCCGCCATGGCGACCGTGCTGACGGTGGCCATGCCCTATGTGTTCGGCGACAATCTCGAGCGGCGAATGAAGAGCGTCGCCGTCGAGCGCAACAAGATCCGCGCGCGCGAGCGAGAACGGCTGTCGCGCGGCGACCGTATCGAGCTTCGGCAGAGTCCGAAGGCCTACATGCAGTTCATCGTCGAGCAGCTGAACCTGCGCGAATGGCTCGGCGAGGAGCACGCGCGCGCGCTTTTGATCAAGGCCGGCTATCGCGGGCAGGCGCCCTATATCGGCTTCCTGTTCTTCCGCATGCTGTCGCCGATCGCGATGTTCGCGTTCGCGACGTTCTATATCTTCGTGGTCCTCAAGCTGCAGCAGCCGCTGTTCGTGAAGCTCGGCATCAGCCTTGCCGCAGCCTGGCTCGGCATGCGGATTCCGACGTTGTTCATCCGCAACCGGATCGCGCGCCGGCAGCTCTCGATCCGCCGCGCGTTCCCCGACGCGCTCGATCTGCTGCTGATCTGCGTCGAGTCGGGCATGTCGATCGAGGCGGCGCTCAAGAAGGTCAGCCAGGAGATCACGGGACAATCGATCCCGCTCGCCGAAGAGCTGACGCTGACCACGGCCGAGCTGTCGTATCTGCAGGAGAGGCGGCAGGCGTACGATAATCTCGCCAAGCGCACGGATCTGGAGGGCGTGAAGGCGGTCTGTACCGCGCTGATCCAGGCCGAGCGCTACGGAACGCCGATCGGTCAGGCGCTACGCGTGCTGTCGCAGGAAATCCGCGACATGCGCATGGCCGAGGCCGAGAAGAAGGCCGCAGGGTTGCCGCCCAAGCTCACGGTGCCGATGATCCTGTTCTTCCTGCCGGTGCTGTTCGTCGTCATTCTCGGCCCGGCGGCGATCCAGGTGATGGCGATCAAGTAAGCACGCGCGCGACTGCGCGATCCGCGAAACCTGTTTGAATCGAAAAGAGTGAAAAGGGATCAGCCGCGCTTTGGCTTTTTCGGCGCGGCGATCGACTTAATCGGGTCGGGCTGCTTCAACATTTCGCGCAAATAAGCGACATTGGCGCGGGCCTCGTCGGGCGGAAGGTCGCCCGATGCGACTTTCTCGGCCTCCTCGAACTTGCCTTGCAGCCCGAGAACGAGCGCGAGATTCTGCCGCACGCGCGGATCGGCGTCAGTCCGCGCGGTGGCGCGTTTCAGCGTCGCCTCGGCGCGGGGCAGATCCTTCGCGAGCATGTAGGAAAGACCGAGGTTCGACAGGATCGCCGGCTCGTCGGGCGCGATCTTGAGCGCGGTCTCGTAGTAGCTGCGCGCCTCGGCGAAATTGCCCATCTGATCGAGGACGGCGCCTTGCGCGTTCAACAGCCGCCAGTCCGGCTGATCGGGCGAGTGCGCCTTGGAGAGCACCTCGAGCGCCTGCTGGTAGCGTCCGGCATCGGCCAGCGCGCGGCCATACTCGGCGAGCACCGCCTGGCTCTTGGGGTTCATGATCGAAGTCTGCTGCAGCACCGCGACGGCCTGCGCGCGTTGGCCAACGGCGCGCAGCGCGCGGGCATAGGCGATGGCGATTTCCACATTTTTGGGGTCGGCGCGGTATTGCACGCCAAGCGCATCGACGTTGTGGCGGCCGGGCGCATCGGGACGGGTCGGCACCGATCCGGTGATGTCGCCGAGCTTGCCCGCGCAGCCGCCCAGCGCCGCCGTGAGCGCGAGTGCAAGGATAGTCGCGGACGCGCCAAAGCGGCGCTCGGGCACGCGGCACGGATGGGACGCCATAAGCAACTCCCGCCGGGCGCATCCCGGCAGGGCCAGCAATAGTCCGTTAACCCTAATGAGCGGTTAAGGCCGGAAAGGCCCGGCCGGCGCGTGCTTCCGGCGGGCTCGTTCCGCGTGCTAGAGGGCCCTCAGGATCATTCCCTTGGCCTCACCACCCCTCCACGCCGCCTTTGCCACCCCCGGGGGCCCACCCGGCGCCCGGCCCATCTGGTGCGTCGATGCGGAGAGCTGGCCGGCTCGGCGCAACGCGCTGCCAGCCTATGCCCGCGCCTTTGCCGAAAGCGCCGGTTTCAAGCCGGAGGCCGGGCGTCATCTTCTGGTGCCGGGGAAGGAAGGCGTCGCCGGGGTGTTGTTTGCGCTCGATGCATCCTCGAAAGGCGATGCGGATCGCTTCATGCCCGGCAAGCTCGCCGGCGTGCTGCCGGCCGGAACCTGGCGTTTTGCCGCGCCGCCTCCGGATGCGCGTCTGGGGGCGCTTGCGTTCGCGCTCGGCCGCTACCGGTTCGATCGCTACAGCAAGAAGAAGTCGAAAGACGCGAAAGCGCCGCGACTGGAACTGCCCAAAGGGATCGACGGCGCGGAGCTCACGCGCATCGTCGAGGCCGTCTATCTCGTGCGCGACCTGGTCAATACGCCGGCCAACGATCTCGGCCCGGCGGAGCTTGCCGACGCCGCGCGCCGGCTCGCGGCGCGGCATGGGGCGAAGATCAGCGTCGTTGCAGGGAACGCACTTAGGAAGAATTTTCCGCTGGTGCACGCGGTCGGGCAGGGGAGCGCGCGCGGGCCGCGGCTCGTCGATCTGGTCTGGGGCAAGCCGAAGCATCCGAAGGTCACGCTGGTCGGCAAGGGCGTCGTGTTCGATACCGGCGGCCTCGACATCAAGCCCGACACTGCGATGCTTCTGATGAAGAAGGACAAGGGCGGCGCGGCGCAGGCGCTCGGGCTCGCGCACATGATCATGGACGCGAAGCTCAAGGTGCGGCTGCGCGTCATCATCCCGGCGGTCGAGAATTCGGTCTCCGGCACCGCGTTCCGGCCGGGCGACGTTTTTCCGAGCCGCAAGGGCATTTCGGTCGAGATCGGCAACACGGACGCGGAGGGAAGGCTGATCCTTGCCGATGCACTGGCGCTCGCCGACGAGGAGGCGCCGGACCTGCTCATCGACTTTGCGACGCTCACGGGCGCCGCGCGCGTGGCGCTCGGACCGGAATTGCCCGCGGCCTTCACCGGGGACGATGCGCTTGCCGCGGAGCTGATGCGCTTCGGCGCCGCCGAAGCCGATCCTTCCTGGCGTTTGCCGCTGTGGCGGTCCTATGCCGCAATGCTGGATTCGAAAATCGCCGATACCAACAATATTTCGGGCGGGCCGTTCGCCGGCGCAATCACCGCGGCGCTGTTCCTCGCGCGTTTCGTCGAGCGCTCGAAGTCGTGGCTGCATCTCGACCTCTATGCGTGGAACGCGAAGGAGCGGCCGGGCCGGCCCGAGGGCGGCGAGGCGCAAACGATCCGCGCGCTCTATGCGCTCTTGGCGTCGCGCTATCGCTGAGCTTGCAAATCTTTCAGCTGCGGGGAACAATACGCTTCCGAAACGAATTCCGGAGGCGCCATTGGCGCTCGAACTCCGCCCCTCGCAGGCGCTGCGGCTGCTGCACGACATCGCGCTCGAGCAGGTGCGCGACGGCGAGGCCGATCTTTCGGCGCGGCAGCTTGCGATCCTGCTGACGGTGTATCTGGAAACGCCGCCGCACACGGTGCGCGGGCTGGCGCAGAAACTCGGCGTCACCAAGCCGGTGATTACGCGCGCGCTCGACACGATGGGGCGGCTTGAGATCGTCACGCGCCGGCGCGACGAAAGCGACCGGCGAAACGTCGTCGTCCAGCGCACGGTGAAGGGCGCGCTCTATGTGGAGCGGCTCGCCGATGTGATGATCGCCAAAGCCAAGGGACTGCCGATATGAGCGCCAGCCGCCTCGATCCGCGCGTGACTCCCGCGCGCCCGGACCTCGCCGCGGCGCATCTGCGTGGCCAGGTCCAAGCGGCCCGTTTCGTCGAGGGCACGCTCAAGCGCGTGTTCGAGCCGGTGGTTCCCTTGCGCCGCCTGCCGCAGCGGGATCTCGGGATCGAGACCGAGGCGCTCTACGGCGAGCGCGTCACGGTCTACGAGTCCAACGCGGAAGGCTGGGCCTGGGGTCAGCTTGAGCTCGACGGATATGTCGGCTGGCTGCCCGCGGGCGCGCTCGCCGATGCCGGGCGGCCCGCGACCCACAGGGTCGCGGCGCTCGGCACGATTTTGTATCCACGGCCGGACATCAAGACGCTGCCGATGGTTGCGTTTCCGTTCGGAAGCCGGCTTGCGATCGCGCGGGAAGAGGGCAAGTTCGCGGTCACCGACGAGGGCGCCTTTGTCCCGCTGCAGCATCTGGTGCCGGTCGGGCATCGCGAGCCGGACTATGTCGCGACCGCGCGCCGTTTTATCGGTGTGCCCTATCTCTGGGGCGGGCGCTCGTCGCAGGGGCTCGATTGTTCCGCGCTGGTGCAGTTGGCGCTGCAGGCGGCGGGCATCGTCTGTCCGCGCGACAGCGACATGCAGGCGGGCCTCGGGAGCGCGGTCGATTTCGGCGGCGACCTAAAGAAGCTCAAGCGCGGCGATCTGATCTATTGGCAAGGCCATATCGGCTTGGTTGCCGGCGAGGGCCGCTTCCTGCATGCCAACGCGCATCACATGGTGGTGGCGGAGGAGCCGCTGGCCGATGCGGTCCAGCGCATCCGTGCCGGCGGGCTGGAAATCCTAGCAGTCAGAAGGCTTTAGCGAAGCTGGCGCTATTGCGCCACCGCGCCGTCACCGGCGGCTTCGAGATCGAAGGCGGCGGCCAGCAGCGCGCGCGTGTAGTCGGTTTTCGGCCGCGCGAAAAGTTCCTTGGCCAATCCCTGTTCCACCACCTTGCCGTGGCGCATCACCACGACCTGGCTCGCGAGCGCGGCCACGACCTTCAGGTCGTGGCTGATGAACAGGTAAGTCAAGTCGTGCTTCTGCTGCAGCGCGCGCAACAGATCGACGATCTGCGCCTGCACCAGCATGTCGAGCGCGCTGGTGGGCTCGTCGAGCACGACGAAGGTGGGCTCCAGCACCATGGCGCGGGCGACCGCGATGCGCTGGCGCTGGCCGCCGGAGAATTCGTGGGCGTAACGATGCCGCGTCTCGGGATCGATGCCGACGTCCTGGAGCGCGGACACGACGCGGGCTGTCGCGCTCGGTCTACGCTGATGTGCGGATAATGCACGCGCAGGCCCTCGCCGACGACGTCGGCGATCGACATGCGGGGCGAGAGCGAGCCGTAGGGATCCTGAAACACGACCTGCATCTCGCGCCGCAGCGGCCGCATGGCGCGGAACCTGAGCCCCTGCACGGATTTTCCCATGAATACGATCGGGCCTTCGCTCGAGATCAGACGCAGAAGCGCGAGGCCGAGCGTGGTCTTGCCCGATCCGGATTCGCCGACCACGCCGAGCGTCTCGCCGCGGCGGATCGCGATCGTGACTCCGTCCACCGCCTTGATGTGGCCGATGGTCCGGCGCAACAGGCCGCGGCGGACCGGGAACCAGATGCGCAAGTTGTCGGTCGATACCATGATCGGCGCGCTGGGATGCGGCGGCGGCGGCTCGCCCTTGGGCTCGGCGGCGATCAGCGCCTTGGTATATTCGTGTTGCGGGCGCGCGAACAATTCGGCGACCTGACCTTGCTCCACGATCTTGCCCGCGCGCATCACGCACACGCGCTCGGCGACCTTCTTCACGATGCCGAGGTCGTGGGTGATGAACAGCATGGCCATGTTCAGGCGTCGCTGTAACTCCTTGAGAAGCTTGAGAATTTGCGCCTGCACGGTGACATCGAGCGCGGTGGTGGGCTCGTCGGCGATGAACAGATCGGGCTCGTTGGCGAGCGCGAGCGCGATCATGACGCGCTGACGCTGGCCGCCGGAGAGCTGGTGCGGGTAGGCGGAAAGGCGCGCCGCCGGATCGGGGATGCCGACATCGGCGAGCAGCTCGATCACGCGCTTGCGCGCGGCGGTATTGGAGAGCCCGCGATGCACGGAGAGCACCTCGGCAATTTGGCGCTCGATCGTGTGCAGCGGATTGAGCGAGCTCATCGGCTCCTGGAACACCATCGAGATCTCGTTGCCGCGCACGGAGCGGATGTCGTTCTCCGACAGCGCGAGCAGATCGCGGCCCTTGAACAGAACGCGGCCGGAGGGATGCGAAGCGGCGGGATAGGGCAAAAGCTTCAGGATCGAAAGCGCGCTCACCGATTTGCCCGATCCGGATTCGCCGACCAGGGCGACGGTCTCGCCCTTCTTGATCTCGAAGGAGACGCGGTCGGCCACGAGCGTTTCGTGCCCATCCTGACGGAAGGCGACCGAGAGATTCTCGACCTTGAGCAGCGGATCGGTCACGGCGCTCATGCGAAGGTTTTCCGGGGGTCGAAGGCGTCGCGCACGGCCTCGCCGATGAAGATCAAGAGAGAAAGCAGGATCGCGACCGTGAAGAAGCCGGCCAGCCCCAGCCAGGGCGCCTGAATGTTGGATTTGCCTTGCGCCAGCATCTCGCCGAGCGAGGGCGAGCCGGGCGGCAGGCCGAAACCGAGAAAGTCCAGCGCGGTCAGCGTCATCACCGAGCTCGAAAGGATGAAGGGCAGGAAGGTGAGCGTCGCGACCATGGCGTTCGGCAGCAGGTGGCGGAACATGAGCACGATATTGGACACGCCGAGCGCGCGCGCGGCCTGCACGTATTCGAAATTGCGTGCGCGCAGAAACTCGGCCCGCACCAGGCCGACCAGCGCAACCCACGAGAACAGCAGGAGAATTCCCAGCAACACGAAGAAGCCCGGCACCAGCACCGAGGAGATGATGAGCAGCAGATAGAGCGCCGGAATCGAGGTCCAGATTTCGATGAAGCGCTGGAACAAGAGATCGATCCAGCCGCCGAAATAGCCCTGCACCGCTCCCGCGGTCACGCCGATCGCCGAGGAGATCAGCGTCAGCGCCAGCCCGAACAATACCGAAAGGCGGAAGCCATAGATCAGGCGCGCAACGACGTCGCGGCCCTGGTCGTCGGTGCCGAGCCAGTTCCATTCCAGCTCGCGGCAACCGCGCACGCCCTTCTTCTCGGCGATGGTCCGGCACTGCTCCTCGGTCAGCAGCCAAGTGGGCTTTGAGGGCGCCGGCGTCGGCAGATCGAGATTGTGGGTCGAGTAGCTGTAGCGGATCGGCGGCCAGATCATGTAGCCGCCTTTCTCGGCGATCAGCTTCTGCAAGTAGGGGTCGCGATAGTCGGCCTCGGTCTCGAAGTCGCCGCCGAACGCGGTTTCCGTGTAGCGCGTGAACACCGGGAAGTACGAACGGCCTTCGAACGAGACATAGAACGGCTTGTTGTTGGCGATGAACTCGGCGCCGAGCGTGAGCACGAACAGAACCAGAAAAATCCAGAACGACCACCAGCCGCGCCGGTTGGATTTGAAATTCTTCCAGCGCCGCCGGTTGATCGGCGACAGGTCCACCATGTTGCGCCGGGGCGGCACGACGACGCCCATGGGCGCGACGGGACTGGTCTCGATCGGCCGCGGAGTGGTGGCGTCCACCTCAGGCCTCCCGCGTCTCGAAATCGATGCGCGGATCGACCCAGGTATAGGTGAGGTCGGAGATCAGGTTCACCGCGAGTCCGACCAGCGAGAAGATGAAGAGCGTGGCGAAGACCACCGGGTAGTCGCGATTCAAGATGCTCTCGAAGCCCAGGAGCCCAAGCCCGTCGAGCGAAAAGATGGTCTCGATCAGGAGCGCGCCGGTGAAGAAGGCGTGCACGAAGGCGCCGGGGAAGCCGGCGATCACGATCAGCATCGCGTTGCGGAAGATATGGCCGTAGAGCACGCGGCTCTGCGAGAGGCCCTTCATGCGCGCGGTGAGCACATATTGCTTGCGGATTTCGTCGAGGAACGAGTTCTTGGTGAGCAAGGTCATGGTGGCGAAGGCGCCGAGCGCCATCGACACGAGCGGCAGCGTGATGTGCCAGAAATAGTCGGCGATCTTGTCGGGCCAAGGCAGGCTCGAGAAATTGTCCGAGGTCAATCCGCGCAGCGGGAAGATCGACCAGAACGAACCGCCGGCGAACAGCACGATCAGCAGAATCGCGAACAGAAAGCCGGGGATCGCGTAGGCGATGACGATCACTCCCGAAGTCCAGGTGTCGAAGTGCGAGCCGTCGTGCACCGCTTTGCGGATGCCGAGCGGGATCGAGATCAGATACGACAGCAGCGTCATCCAGATGCCGAGCGAGATGGAGACCGGCATCTTCTCCTTGATCAGTTCGATCACCTGGGTGTCGCGGAAATAGCTCTTGCCGAAATCGAAGCGGGCGAAGTTCCACAGCATCAGCAGAAAGCGCTCGTGGGCGGGCTTGTCGAAGCCGAACTGGCGCTCGAGCTCCTTGATGAAGGCGGGGTCCAGCCCCTGGGCGCCGCGATAGCGCGAGGTCACCGGATCGGTGCTGTCCATGGCGGTGCGGCCGGGAGCGCGGATATCGCCGCCGCCGCTCGAAATGCGCGCGGTCGCCGAGATGTCGTCGCCGCTGAGCTGCGCGATGACGCGCTCGACCGGGCCGCCGGGCGCGAACTGCACCACGGCGAACGACACCAGCAGGATCCCGAGCAGGGTCGGGATCATGAGCAGGAGCCGGCGGACGATATAGGTGGTCATTTCTCACACCGTGCTGGCGTTCGTACTGAGCGTCAACCAGTCCGCGCGAGGGCGCGGCCGTTGTTCACCTCTCCCCGACAGGGAGAGGGAGAAAGAAGAGATCGGCGGTCAACCGGTTCGCCCGGCCTTGGCCGCATCCGACCACCAGGTGTCGGGAATGGCGCGGCCATAGCGCGGCTTCTCCGGCGGCCGCGCGAATACGTCCCAATAGGCGATCCAGTGCGTGCCCTTGTACCAGTGCGGCACCCAGTAGCGCCCGGCGCGCAGCACGCGATCGAGCGCGCGGCAGGCGATGGTCAATTCCGGGCGCGTCTTGGCCTCGATGATCTTCTCCACCAGCGCGTCGACGACCGGATCGGCGATGCCGGAGAGATTCTGCGTGCCTTTGGTCGCAGCGGACTGCGAGGTGAGGAACGTGCGCATCGATTCGCCCGGCGTCGACGAGAGGGCGTAGCGCTACGATCGTGGTATCGAAATCGAAATCGTCGAGACGCGCGCGATATTGCACCGGGTCGACGATGCGGAGCGTCGCATCGATGCCGATGGTGCCGAGGTTCTTGATGAACGGCATATGGTGCGGCTGCATCGACGGCTCCTCGATCAGGAATTCGATCGTGATGCGCTCGCCGCGGGCGTTCACGCGCTTGCCGTCGACGATGTTGTAGCCGGCGGTACGCAGAAGATCCGCGGCGCGGCGCAGGAGCGCGCGATCCTGGCCGGAGCCGTCGGAGACCGGCGGCTTGAAGGGCTCGCCGAAGACTTCGTCGGGCACCTTGCCGCGGAACGGCTCCAAGCATCGCAAGTTCCTCGGCGGAAGGCTTGCCCATCGCCATCAGGTCGGAATTCTGGAAATAGGAGTGGGTGCGGTCGTAGGAGCCGTACATCACGTTCTTGTTGGTCCACTCGAAATCGAAGGCGAGCCCGATCGCCTCGCGCACGCGCGGATCCTTGAATTTCTCGCGCCGCGTATTGAGGAACCAGCCCTGGGCGCCGGAGGGCGTCTGATCGGGCAGGATCTCGCGCTTGACGCGGCCGTCCTTGAAGGCGGGGAAATCGTAGCGCGTCGCCCAGGTGCGCGAGGTGAATTCCTCGCGGAACAGATAGTTCCTGGCGGTGAAGGCCTCGAAGCCGACGTCGCGGTCGCGAAAATACTCGAAGCGAACCGTATCGAAATTGTACTTGCCGCGATTCAGCGGCAGATTGGCGCCCCACCAGTCCTTCACGCGGTCGAATTCGATGTAGCGCCCGGCCTCGAAGCGGCCGACCTTGTAAGGGCCGGAGCCGAGCGGAATCTCGAGCGTCGATTCCTCGAAGTTCCTGTTGGCGTAGTAGGCGCGCGAGAAAATCGGCAAACCCGCGACGAGCAGCGGAATCTCCCGCCCGCGCTTCTCGGCGAAACGCACGACCAGCGACATCCTCGCCCGCCGCCTCGACGCCTTCCATGTCGCGCATGAGCTGGCGGATGATGGGGTGGCCCTTCTCCTTGAGGATGCCGAGCGAGAAGGCGGCATCGTGCGCGGTCAAGCGCGAGCCGTCATGGAAGCGCGCTTCGGGCCGCATCAGGAAACGGTAGGTGCGCCCGTCGGCGGATATGCGCACCGCACGCGCGGCGTATCCATACATCGCGTCGGGCTCGTCGTGGCCAGGCATGGTGAGGCTCGACGGGCCCATCAGCGCGGCGAAGGTGAATTCCATGCCCTGCGCCGCGTCGCCGCGCAGCACATAGGCGTTCAGCGAATTGAAGGTGAGAAAGGACTGGTTGAACTGCCGGGTCGGGCCGATCTGGGAGAAGGCGCCGCCCTTGGGCGCGTCGGGGTTCACGTAGGCGAAGTGCTTGAAATCAGGAGGATATTTGAGATCGCCGAAAGCGGAAATGCCGTGGCTCTCCGTTTCCTGTGCGCCAACGCTAAGCCGGGAACGAAAGCGGCCGCGACTGCGCCGGCTCCGATCTCGAGCACCCGGCGGCGTGAAAGTCCGCGGCGGCGGCGGCTCATTAGCGGCCTCCGATCTTGGCCGCGCGCTCGCGGTCGTACCACCAGATGTCGGGGAAGCCGAAGGAATAGGCCGGCAGCTTTTCCGGCTTGCCGAACCGATCCCAGCGGGCGGTGCGCGTGATAGCCGATGGTCCAGGTCGGCACCACGTAGTGGTTCCACAGCAGCACGCGGTCGAGCGCCTTGCGTGGCGGCGACCAGTTCGTCGCGGTCCTTGGCGAAGATCACGCGCTCGATCAGCGCGTCGACCGCCGGATTCTTGATGCCGCCGATAATTGCGCGAGCCTTCGCGGTCGGCCGACTGCGAGCCGAAGAAGTCGCGCTGCTCGTTGCCGGGCGAGAGCGATTGGGCCCAGCCGCCTGACGATGACGTCGAAGTCGCGGCCGCGCATGCGGTTCTGGTATTGCGAGGAATCGACGATGCGGATCGTCGACCTCGATGCCGAGCCGCTCGAGCGCGGGCTTGTAGAACAGGATCACGCGCTCGAAGGCTGGGACTGGCGAGCAGGAACTCGACCGTGAACGGCTCGCCGGTCTTGGCGTTCACCAGCTTGCGGTCGCGGATCTCGTAGCCCGCCTCGCGCAGAAGCCGCGTCGCCTCGCGCAAGTTGGCGCGCCGCGCCTCGTCGCTGCCGGCGACCTGGGATTGACGAACGGCTTGGTGAACACCTCGGGCGGCACCTTGTCGCGCACGGTCTCGAGGATTTCGAGCTCCTTGCCGCTCGGCAATCCCTCGGAGGCGAGCTCGGTGCCGCTGAAGTAAGAATTGATGCGCTCGTACTCGCCCGAAGAACAGCGTCGGTTCATCTCCTCGAAATCGAATGCATAGTTGAAGGCGAGCCGCACGCGCGGATCCTTGAACTTGTCGCGGCGCAAATTGAAGATGAAGCGCCTGCATCACGCCGCGCGCGCGCTCGGGAAAGTTCTCCAGAAGGACGCGGCCATCGCGGCGGGCGGGGAAATCGTAGGCGGTGGCCCAGTTCTTGGCCGAGGATCTCGATCCGGAAGTCGTAGTGGTCGGCCTTGAAGGCCTCGAGCTCGACGGTGTCGTCGCGGTAATACTCCCAGCGGATTTCGTCGAAATTATCCTTGCCGACATTGACCGGCAGGTCCTTGCCCCAATAATCGGGCACGCGCTCATAGGAGATGGTGCGGCCGGGGATCACGGTCTTGATCCGGTAGGCGCCATTGCCGAGCGGCGTCTCGAGCGTGCCGGCGGTGATGTCGCGCGGCTTGCCGTTGGCGTCGGTGCCGGTCCACCAGTGCTTGGGCATGCACGTTGAGCTGGCCGACGATGCTCGGAAGTTCGCGATTGCCCGGGGCGTCGACGGTGAACGTGACCTCGCGCTCGCCGGTCTGCTCGGCTTTCACGATGTGCCGGTAATAGAACGCCTGGCCGGGATTGTGCTGCTTCAGCATGCTCGAACGACCACACCACGTCCTCGGGCGTGACCGGCTTGCCGTCGTGCCAGCGCGCGTTGGAGCGCAGCCGGTAGGTCACCGACGAGAAATCCGCCGGATAGCGCATCGCTTCCGCGAGCAGTCCGTATGAAGTCGAGATTTCGTCGATCGAGGGCGTCAGCAACGAGTCGTAGATGAGCGTACACGCCAATGGCGACCAGTGCCGCGCAGCGGGACGATGTTGAGGCTGTCGAAGCTGCCCTCGGTCGACATTCGCAACAGGCCGCCCTTGGGCGCGGCCGGGATTCACGTAGTCGAAACGCTTGAAGTCGGCGCGGATAACGCGGCGTGCCCATGAGCGACATGCCGTGACGCCATTCGCCTTCCTGGGCCGGCGCGGCGGCGGCGAGCAAGAGCAAGCAGTGCGGCGGGCAGGATGCGCAGGATTTTCACGCGCGAACTCCGTCGTGTCCCCGATGCCGGACTTGAACGTCAGACTTAGGACGTCAGGCTTGGCGGCCATTATGACGAATTTGCCCGGGCGCCCATAGCGGCGCCAGAGTGAAACCTTCGTGAGATTACAGAGAGTTAATTACTGCGCCTTGGGCAGTGGCTTGGGGCTGTCGGAGAGCGAGTTGAGATAGGCGATCACGTCGGCGCGCTCGCTGCCCTTGTTGAGGCCGATGAAGGCCATCGAGGTGCCCGGCACCATGGCCTTGGGATTGATGAGGTACTTGTTCAGGTCGTCGATGGTCCAATGGCCCTGCATGATCTTCTTGAAATTCGTCGTGTAGGCAAAGTTCGCAACCGCGCCCTTGTCGCGATCGAGAATGCCCCAGAGATTGGGCCCGACCTTGTTGGGTCCGCCTTTGCTAAAGTCGTGGCAGGCGAGGCACTTCTTGGCGATGGTGGCGCCCTTTTCCACGTTGGCGCTGGCGAGCAGCTTCTCGATCGGCTCGTCGGGGACAGTGGCTGCCGCCGCGGTGCCGGGCGCGGCCTCGGTCACGGCGATGTCGTAGCCGGGCTTTTCCGGCTTATGCGGCGAGAACAGCGCGCCGGAAAAGATATTGAGCGACAGCGTAAACAGACAGGTGCCGAGGATCGCCCCCAGAACCTTGTTCATCTCGAAGCCGTCCATGCCCGCTCCCGAAGTCCCGCAAACCGGCTTGACCTAACGCTTTGCGCCCGGACTGGCAACCCGTATAACCGCGCCGGCCCATGCTACTTTCTGCCGCTGTGGCCGCGTCCGGTCCCATGTCCCGCGTGAGCAAATCCGCCTCCGACGTGCTCGTGCTGATCCCGGCGCGGATGCACGCGACCCGGCTGCCCGGCAAGCCGCTCGCCGAAATCGCGGGCAAGCCCATGATCCTGCACGTAGTTGAGCGGGCGCACGAGGCGGCGCTCGGGCCGGTGTGGGTCGCGACCGACGCGCCGGAGATCGTGCATGTGGTGGAGAGCGCCGGACACCGCGCGGTGCTGACGCGCGCGGATCATGCTTCGGGCTCGGACCGCATTTTCGAAGCGTTGGGCATGATCGATCCGGGCGGCGATGCGAGGATCGTGGTGAATCTGCAGGGCGACCTGCCGACCGTGGAGGCGCGCGCGATCCGGGCCGCACTTTCTCCGCTCGAGGACGAAGCGGTCGCGATCGGCACCATCGCCGCGGAAATTCGGGAGCCCTCCGAGCGCAGCGACCCGAATGTAGTCAAGGTCGTGGGCACACCGGTCGCGGCCGGCCGCCTGCGCGCGCTCTATTTCACGCGCGCCAGCGCGCCGGCGGGCGAGGGGCCGCTTTATCATCACATCGGCCTTTACGCTTACCGGCGCGAGGCGCTCGAGACCTTCGTCCGGCTGCCGCCGTCGACGCTGGAGAAGCGCGAGCGGCTCGAGCAATTGCGCGCGCTCGAAGCGAACATGCGCATCGACGTGGCGATCGTTGACGCGGTTCCGCTCGGCGTCGATACTCCCGCGGACCTCGACAAGGCCCGCGCGCTGCTTGCGGGCAAGCGGCGGTGAAGGCCCGTTCCCCATGAGCAAGAAACGCATCGTCTTCCAGGGCGAGCCGGGCGCGAATTCGCACATCGCCTGCCACAAGGTCTATCCGGGCTATCAGGCCGTTCCGTGTGCGACCTTCGAGGACGCTTTCGCGGCGGTGAAGAGCGGCCGGGCGGAGCTTGCCATGATTCCGATCGAGAATTCGGTCGCCGGCCGCGTCGCCGATATTCACCACCTGATGCCGACCTCGGGCTTGCACATCATCGCGGAATATTTCTCGCCGATCCGCCACCAGCTCATGGCGCCGAAGGGCGCGACGCTGCAGACGATCAAGACGGTGCAGAGCCATATCCATGCGCTCGGCCAGTGCCGCAAGGTCATTCGCCAGCTCGGCCTGAAGACCGTGATCGGCGCCGATACCGCGGGCTCGGCGCGGGAAATCGCCGATAGCGGGGACAAGACGCATGCGGCCATCGCCTCACGGCTCGCCGCGAATATCTACAAGCTCAAGATTCTGAAAGAGAACATCGAGGACGAGAAGCACAACACCACGCGCTTCATCGTGCTTTCCCGCAAGGCCAAGTGGGTGCCGCGCGATACCAGGAACGTCGTCACCACTTTCGTATTCGAGGTGCGCAACATTCCCGCCGCGCTCTACAAGGCGCTCGGCGGATTCGCCACCAACGGCATCAACATGACCAAGCTCGAGAGCTACATGGTCAGCGGCAGCTTTGCGGCCACGCAATTCTACGCCGATGTGGAAGGCCATCCGACGGAGCGGGGCCTGGAGTTGGCGCTCGAGGAGCTGAAATTCGTCACCCGGCCGGGTTCGCTGAAAATCCTCGGCGTCTATGCGGCGCATCCCTATCGGAAAGCGGCCGCGGCCAAGGCGGGCTAGCGGAGACTACTCGCTCAAGACCGCCGCGCCGCGCTCCACATAGACGCGGATCAGGTGGTGCGCGATCGCGATCGGCGGCGGCACGAAGAGATCGTTCGGGTGCTTGCGCGCCAGCATCTGCGCGGCCTCGGCGCGGGTGAACCAGCGCCCGTCCTCGAGCTCGTTGCGGTCGATTTTCAGATGAACCGCGCTCGCCTCCGCGTGGCAGCCGATCATCAGCGACATCGGAAACGGCCAGGGCTGGGAGGCAAAATAACGCACGCGGCCGACCGGCACGCCGGCTTCCTCGAAGGTCTCGCGCCGTACTGCGTCCTCGAGCGACTCGCCGGGCTCGATGAAGCCGGCAAGGCACGACCACATGTTGCCCGGAAACCGGGCCGAGCGGCCGAGCAGGCAATTGTCCCGGTCGATCGCGAGCATGATCACGCACGGATCGGTGCGCGGAAAGTGCTGCGCGCTGCAGGCGGGGCAGTCGCGCCGCCAGCCGGCCTCGGAGTTGCGGGTGGCGGCGCCGCAATTCGAGCAGAACCGGTGCCGCGCATGCCAGGCCATCAGCGCCTTGGCGGCGGCGATGGGCCCGAGCAGGTCCTCGCTGACCAGCGCCTTCATCGCGACGGTGCGCAGATCGGAGACGAGGAAATCGGCGGCGCCCTCCAGCTTCGCCGCGTCCGCCGCCGCCAGGGCATGGGCGAAATGGGCGGCCTCGCCGTCGAGGCCGATCAAGATCGTCTCCGGCGCGGGCCCGAGCTTGGCCGCGTCGGCCGGGGTGAACAGCGGATCGAGCTTTCCGTTCTTCTGCGCCAGCACGATGCGCTCGCCGGAAATCACATACGTGCGCGCGTCGGGGCGTGCGTAGGCGCGCGCGACGAAATCAGTGTCGCTGCGCCGCTCGGCGGCGCGGTCGAGCCGCGATCCGGCATAGGCGAGATACGGCGGCGGGCCGAGGGTTGTGTTGCGATCGGACATGGGAGATGGCGGCTGCGACGCTCGCATGCGGCGCGCGCGCGCGCAACTAGGCGAAGCCGAAGCCGCGCTTGAGCTTGCTCACGATCGCTTCGCGCGCGGCGGTCTCATAAGGCACGCGTTCGCCCGCGCCCCATGCCGTGCCGACGCCGGCGATGTCGTCGGCGAAGCGGGCGATGATGTGGATGTGGAGCTGGTGCACGATGAGGCCGAGGGCGGCGGTATTCAACTTCTGACAATTGGTGGCCGCCTTCAGAATTCGTGACGCCAGCGCGATCTCCTCGATCAGCCGCGTGCGGTCGGGCGCGGACAGATCGAAAATCTCAACCAGACCCGGCTGGCGCGGGATGAGGACGAGCCAGGGAAAACGTCTGTCATCGCGGAGCAGCACTGCACAAAGCGGCAGATCGCCGAGCGCAACGGACTCGGCTTCGAGCCAAGGATCGATACGAAAACGATGCGGCATGGCCCCCTCGCTGCGTAGCCTAAGTCCAGATCGGTTGCCGAGACAATGGCGGTGGATCGAAACCCGGGGCGCTTGCCATTGCAGTGCGAAGAGACGATAAAAGAGCGGGAGGTTGGCGGTGGACGAACCACTCGCCAACCGGGTCAGGTCCGGAAGGAAGCAGCCCTAACGAGACCGGTTCGGGTTATCGGTCCAGCCTCCCACTTTCCTCCTCGATCGTGAGCGGGCCGGCGCTTCCGCAGCGATGCGAGCGCGCCGATCGACGCGGAATCGTGAGCCCATGGACGACACCCCAGAGCGTGCCAACAAGCGCGGCGCCGAGAGCAGCGGGCTCCTGGACCGCACTGCAGCAGACGGCTACCGGGTGCTGGCGCGCAAATACCGCCCGGCCACCTTCGCCGAGCTGATCGGCCAAGACGCCATGGTGCGCACGCTCACCAATGCGTTCGCGCAGGGGCGGATCGCGCAGGCCTATCTGCTCACCGGGGTGCGCGGCGTCGGCAAGACCACGACCGCGCGGATTCTGGCGCGCGCGCTGAACTACGAGCCGAAGGAGGGCGGCGGCGGCGGGCCGACCCTCGACATGCCGGTGCTCGGCCGCCACTGCGAAGCGATCATGGAAAGCCGCCACATCGACGTGATCGAGATGGACGCGGCTTCGCACAACGGCGTCGAAGACGTGCGCCAGATCAACGAGGCGGTGCGCTACACGCCGGTCTCGGCGCGCTACAAGATTTACATCCTCGACGAAGTTCACATGTTCTCGGGCGCGGCGTTCAATGCGCTGTTGAAGACGCTCGAGGAACCGCCGCCGCACGTGAAGTTCATCTTCGCGACCACGGAGGTACGGAAAGTGCCGGTGACGGTGCTGTCGCGCTGCCAGCGCTTCGACCTCAAGCGGGTCGAGGCCGACGCGATCGTGAAGCATCTCGCCGAGATCGCCGGCAAGGAAAAAGTGAAGGTCGAGCCCGAAGCGCTGGCGCTGATCGCGCGGGCGGCCGAAGGGTCGGTGCGCGATTCGCTCTCGCTGTTCGATCATGCCATCGCGCACGGCGGCGGCACGGTGAAGGCGGAAGAAGTGCGCACCATGCTCGGGCTCGCCGACCGGGCGCGGGTAATCGACCTGTTCGAAGCGCTGATGAAGGGCGACATCGCGGCGGCGCTCGGCGAATTCCGCGCGCAGTACGAAATCGGCGCCGATCCGGCGGTGATTCTCACGGATCTTGCGGAATTCACCCATCTGCTCACCCGCTTCAAGGTGCTGCCCGCCGCGGCGGACGACCGCAGCCTCATCGAAGCCGAGCGCAAGCGCGGGCGCGACATGGCGGCGGGGCTTTCGATCCAGACGCTGTCGCGCGCCTGGCAAATGCTGACCAAAGGAATTTTCGAGGCGCAAAGCTCGGGCAAGCCGGCGCAGGCGGCGGAAATGGTGCTGGTGCGGCTCGCCTATGCCGCCGATCTGCCGACGCCGGACGAGGCGCTCAAGGTATTGCGCGAGAACGACGGCGCCGGTGGCGGCGCTCCCTCCGCCGGCACCAAGCCGTCCGACGGTGGTTCCCGGCTCTCGCTTGCGGCCGACGGTGGCGGCGCGACGGCGCGCGCGATACGGCAGCCGGCTCGCGAGCCGGAAGCAGCCGCGAAAGCGGTCCCGATACTGGCAACACTCGAAGACGTGGCCGCGCTTGCCGCGGCCAAGCGCGATATCAAGCTCAAGCACGCGATCGAGCATTTCCTCCGGCTGGTGCGCATGGAGGAGGGCCGCCTGGAGATCGCGCTTGAGCCCGGCGCGCCGCCGAACCTGACGGGGGAGCTCGGGACCCGGCTCACTGAATGGACCGGCAAGCGCTGGTTCGTGACGGTTTCGCGCGAGGCCGGCGGCGAGACATTGGCGGCCACGGCCGCGGCCGCACGCGAGGCGAAAAAGCGCGACGTGCGCAGCGATCCGCTGGTCGAGGCGGTGCTGAAGCGGTTTCCCGGCGCCGAGATCGTTGCCGTGACCAAACCCGGCGCGGCCGATGTGGCGCCGGAGCCGGAAGCGGGCGACCCCGATATGCCGCCCGACCCGGAAGACGAGCGCTGAGCCATGGCCGACCTCATGGGCATGATGCAGAAGGTGAAGGAGCTGCAGGAGAAGATGCAGCAGCTTCAGGCCGAGCTCGAAATCCTCGAAGTCGTGGGCACCTCCGGCGGCGGACTGGTCACCGTCACGCTCTCGGCCAAGGGCGCGATGAAGAAACTCGTCGTTGATCCGAGCCTGATGAAGCCCGGCGAGAAGGAAATCGTCGAGGACCTCGTCCTGGCCGCGCATGCCGACGCGCGCGTCAAGGCCGAACGGCTCGTGGAAGAGAAGGCCAAGGCGCTCACCGGCGGCCTGCCGTTGCCGCCGGGGATGAAGCTGTTCTGATGCCCCGCGCCGTCGCCGGTCCCGAGATCGAGCGCCTGATCCAGTTGCTCGCGCGCCTGCCCGGGCTCGGCCCGCGCTCGGCGCGGCGCGCGGCGCTGCATCTGGTGCGCCGCCGCGAGGAGTTGATGGAGCCTCTGTCGGCGGCGCTGGCCGATGCGCTCTCCAAGATCGAGATCTGCGGCACCTGCGGCAACGTCGACACGCGCGATCCATGTACCGTGTGCGCCGACGCCTCGCGCGACCGTTCGATCCTGGTCGTGGTGGAGAACGTCGCCGATCTGTGGGCGCTGGAGCGGGCGGCCGCGGTTTCCGGCCGCTATCACGTGCTCGGCGGCACGCTCTCGCCGCTCGACGGGGTCGGGCCCGACGACCTCAATCTCGCGAGCCTGATCGCGCGGGTGCGCGAGGGCGAAACCAAGGAAGTGCTACTCGCGCTGAATGCGACGGTCGACGGGCAGACCACCGCGCATTACGTGACTGATCTGTTGCGCGACACCGGCGTGAAGGTGACGCGGCTCGCGCACGGCGTGCCGGTCGGCGGCGAGCTCGATTATCTCGACGAGGGCACGCTGGCCGCCGCGATCCGGCAGCGCACGCCGTTCTGATGTTCCGCTTCGCTTCGATTCTCGTTGCGGTGATCGCGTTGCAGGCTGCGGCGTTCGCGGCCGAGCTTCCCCTGCCGCGCGAGGTGATTGAGACGGGATTGCGGGAGCCCGACTGCACGCTCTCGTTCGATGAAGCGACGGCCGATCTGGAGCCGCCGCAGGCGCTCGGCGGCGGGCTCATGCTGGTCGAGATCCCATGCTGGCGTGCGGCCTATAATTTCGGGAGCATTTTCTTCGCCGCCGATCCGAAGACGCCGGAGCGCGCGCGGCTCTTGCGCTTTCGCGCATGGAACGGCAAGGCGTTCGAGGAGCGCACGAACCTGAGCGGCCCGAGCTTCGACGCTGGGAAGAAGCGCCTGATCAGCTATCACAAGGGCCGCGGGATCGGCGATTGCGGCAGCGCCGGTGCCTGGGTTTGGTCCAACTCTGAATTCCAACTGCAAGGCTATTGGCTCAAGCTGGAATGCGACGGCAAGAATTTCGATCCGGAGGAGGAGCCGCGGAAATGGCGGGTCTTCCCGAAGAAGTGAATGCTGCTCATTAGACCGACGGCGTCAGTTCTCGAAAGTGCCCGCGCGCCTGCAGCCAAGCAAGAAGCAGCAGGCTCGGGATCGCGGCCAAGGCGCAGATCGCGAAGAACCAGGCCCAGCCGGTTGCCTCGGCGACGAACCCCGCACCCGAGGAGAGATAGGTCCGGCCGACGGCGGCAAGCGCCGTAAGCAGTGCGAATTGGGTCGCCGTGTGCAGCGGGTTGCGGCAGAGCGCCGAGAGATAAGCCACGAAAATCACGGTGCCGATCGCGCTGGTGAAGTTCTCGACCACGATGGCGAAGGTGAGCCATGCGATGTCCGCGCCGACAAAGGCCTGCCAGGAAAACGCGAGATTGGCGAGCGCCTGCAGCAGGCCGCCGATCCAAAGGCTGGTGATCAGCGGATAGGCGCGGGCGAGCAAACCGCCGGCAAACCCGCCGATCAGGGTCGCGGCCAGCCCGACGCCCTTGATGATCGTCGCATATTCGTTGCGCGAAAATCCGAGATCGATCACGAACGGCGCGGTCATGACGCCGGCGAGCGCGTCGGTGAACTTGAACAGGACCACGAAGGCCAGCACGACGATCGCCATATCGCGGGCGAGGAAGTCGGCGAATGCGCCGAAAGCCGTGGTGATCACGCGCTTGAGCGGGCTTTCTCCCCGGTGCGCGATCTTCGCCGCCGCGGACTTTTCCGGCTCGGTGGCGATGAGCGAAGTCGCGATGCCGACGAGCACGAACGCGGCCATCGCGGCGTAGGCACAAGTCCAGGCCGCGTGCTTGCCGAACCCGAATGCCTCGAATCCGCTGACCATGAAGAGCGCGCCCGCGGTCGACGCCAGCATGCCGACCCGGTAGGCGGCGACGTAGGCCGCCATGCCGGCGGCCTGTTCGTTTTCGTCGAGGGTCTCGACGCGGAACGCGTCGATGACGATGTCCTGCGTGGCCGAGGCGGTGGCGACCAGGAGCGCGCCGAAGGCGACCAAGAGCGGCGAAACGGCGGGATTGGTGAGGCCGAGGAAAACGATCGCCGCGATCAGCAGGAGTTGGGAAAACACCAGCCAGCCGCGCCGCCGGCCGAGCCGGCGCGAAAGGACAGGAACGTCGAGCGCGTCCACCAGCGGCGCCCAGAGGAACTTGATCGTGTAGGGCGTGCCGACCAGCGCGAACAGCCCGATGGTGCCGAGATCGACGCCGGCCTCGCGCATCCAGACCAGCAGCGTCGAGCCGGAGAGAGCGAGCGGCAGGCCGGCGGAAAAGCCGAGGAACAGAACGATCAGAACGCGCGGACGCAGATAAACTTTGAGCGCGGCCAGCCAGCCGCCGCGTTTTTCAGTCCGCTCGAGCGTCGATTCGGCCATGCGGCTTTTTGGCATCAATCGTTACTGCCGTCACCCTTACGGACAGTTACTCCGCCGCGCGGCGGCCGAGCGGCAGCGAAGGTGCATCGGAGCGCGGACCGGGATCGGCCGCTTCCTCGAATTCGATCGCTTCGATGCTGTTGCCGCGCTTCACGACCTTTTCGGCCGAGATCAGCACCTGGCCCACGTCGTCGGAGGCCTGGGCGAAGTGCTTCTGCAAATTGAGCGCGCGATCGCGCAGCCGCCCGACGTCGTCGATCAGTTTGGTCGACTTCGGTGCGGATGACGTCGGCATGCTCGCGCATGCGCGCGTCCTTGACGATGGCCTGCAGGACCTGGATCGCGAGCATCAGCAGCGAGGGCGAAACCAGCAGCACGCGCTCACGAAACGCCTTCTGCACCAGATCGTCGAACTGCTCGTGCAGCTCGGCAAAGACCGACTCGGAAGGCACGAACATCAAGGCTACGTCCTGCGTCTCGCCGGGCAGCAGGTAGCGCTCGGAAATATCGGAGACGTGCTTGGCGATATCCTGGCGCAGGCGCTGGACCGCGGCGCGGCGCTCGTCCTCGCTTTTTGCTTCGCGGACCGCGGTGACGGATTCGAGCGGGAACTTGGCGTCGATCACCAGCGGGCGCCCGTCGTCGCCGGGCAGATACACGACGCAATCGGGCCGCTTGCCGTTGCTGAGCGTGTGCTGGAACGTGTAGGCGTCCTTGGGCAGCCCGTCGGCCACGATCGCTTCCATGCGGCCCTGGCCGAAGGCGCCGCGCGCCTGTTTGTTGGCGAGCACGTCTTTCAGCGTGATCATGTGTGAGGAAAGCTCGGCGATGCGTGTCTGGGCGGCGTCGACGACGGCCAGCCGCTCGTTGAGCTGGCCGAGGGTCTGCGCGGTGGCGCGTGCGGCGGTCGTCACGCCCTCGCCGAGCCGGTGCGACACGGCATCCAGCCGCTCGTTTACGGAATGAGCGAGATCGGATTGGCCGCTTGCAAGTATCTCGGCCAGCGTTTGCATGCGGCTGGAGGACTCGATTTGCCGGCGGGCGATTTCCTCGACCCGCTCTTCCAGGTCGGCGCTTTCGTCGGTGCGCGCGCGGCCGGCGCGCGCAAGGGCGACCAAGAGCGCGACGAGGAGGACGAGCACAGCGAGCCCGAGCGCAATCAGCGCATGCGCGGCGGTGATCTGGATTCCGGACAGCGTGACAAGAACTTCGCTCATGCGATCCTTGTAGCGCGATTCGATGCCGGATAGAACGAAGAGCGAACGAATTATTGGGGATGCGGTGCTAACACCTTGTCTTCCATTGATTCTTCAGGGGCGATCCCCTATCTCGCGGCCATGATCCGCCCCATCCTCATCCTGCCCGATCCGCTGCTGCGGAAGAAATCGGCGCCCATCGCGCGCGTCGATAAGGAGCTGCGGGCGCTCGCGGCGGACATGTTCGAGACCATGTACGACGCGCCGGGCGTGGGGCTTGCCGCGGTGCAGATCGGCGTGGCCAAGCGCGTGGTCACGGTCGACGCCACGCGCGGCGAGGAAACCAAGCATCCGATCGCGCTGGTCAACCCGGAGCTGGTCTGGTCGTCGGACGAGGCGATCGTGCACGAGGAAGGCTGTCTTTCGATCCCGGAAATCACCGAGGAGGTCGAGCGGCCGGAAAAGGTGCGGGTGCGCTATGTCGATCTCGACGGCAAGGAGCAGCTGATCGAGGCCGAAGGGCTGCTCGCGCGCGTGTTGCAGCACGAGATCGATCACACCAACGGCGTCCTGTTCATCGACCACATCTCGAAGCTCAAGCGCGACCGCATCACCAAGAAATTCCAAAAGGCGGCGAAGCGGGCGGGCTGAAGCGTCTTCCGCCCCGCGGAGGATCGATCCGTGCGCATCGTGTTCCTGGGCACGCCGGAATTCGCGGTGCCGACACTCAATGAGCTCGTGGGCCGCGGGCACGATGTTGCCGCGGTCTATACGCGGCCGCCGGCGGCGGCCGGGCGCGGCATGGCCGAGCGCCGCTCGCCGGTGCACGAGGCCGCGGAGAAGTTCGGCCTGCCGGTGCTGCATCCGGCAAATCTCAAAGGCGAGCCAGCGGCGGCGACGTTTCGCGAACACAAGGCGGATGTGGCCGTCGTCGTCGCTTATGGACTGTTGTTGCCGAAAGCCATTCTCGACGCGCCGAAGTTTGGTTGCTTGAATCTGCACGCCTCGCTGCTGCCGCGCTGGCGCGGCGCGGCACCGATCGCGCGCGCCATCATGGCCGGCGACGCCGAGACCGGCGTCATGGTGATGAAAATGGACGAGGGACTCGACACCGGGCCGGTGGCGCTCGCCGAGCGGGTGGCGATCGGGCCGGACATGACGGCCGGCGAGCTGCACGACAAGCTCGCGCCGCTCGGCGCCGACCTGATGGTCCGCGCGCTCGCGGCGCTCGGGCGCGGCACGCTCGAGTTCGAGCCGCAGGCGGCCGCGGGCGTCACCTACGCGAAGAAGATCGAGAAGGGCGAGACGCGGATCGACTGGTCGAAGCCGTGGAAGCAGGTGCACGACCATATTCGCGGGCTTTCGCCGTTTCCCGGCGCGTGGTTCGAGATCGGCGGCGCGCGCGTGAAGGTATTGCGCTCGACGCGCGGCGAGGGGAGCGGCGCGCCCGGCACGGCGCTCGACGACCGGTTGACGGTCGCTTGCAAAGCGGGCGCGGTGCGCTTGCTGGAAGTCCAGCGCGCGGGCGCCAAGGCGATGAGCGCCGAAGAATTCCTGCGCGGCTCGCCGGTCAAGGCGGGAACGAAACTCGAACTGACCATGCCCCGCTACAAAATCATCGTCGAATATGACGGCACGCCGTTCGTCGGCTGGCAGATGCAGGACAACGGCCCGTCGGTGGCGGGCGCGCTTGCCGACGCGCTCGAGCGCTTTGCGGGCGAGCGGCCGGCGATAACGGGCGCCGGGCGCACGGACGCGGGCGTGCATGCGCTGGGGCAGGTCGCCCATTTCGATCTCGCGAAGGACTGGGACACCGACACGGTGCGCGACGCGCTTGAACGCGCACCTGCGGCCGCAGCCGGTCGCGGTGCTTGCCGCCGAGCGCGTGGCTGGCGATTTCAGCGCGCGCTTCTCGGCGGTGAAGCGGCACTATCTCTATCGCATCGTCAATCGCCGCGGCGAGCTCGCGCTCGACCGCGACCGCGCCTGGCGCATCGCCCGGCCGCTCGATGCGGAAGCGATGCACGCGGCCGCGCAGCGGCTCGTGGGCAACCACGATTTCACCACCTTCCGCTCGGCCGAATGCCAGGCCAAGTCGCCGGTCAAGACGCTGGACCGGCTCGACGTGATGCGCGCGGGCGAGGAGATCAGCGTCGTCGCCGAGGCGCGCTCGTTCCTGCACCACCAGGTGCGCTCCATGGTGGGGTCGCTGGTGCAGGTCGGCGAGGGGAAATGGAGCGCGGACGATCTCGCCGCCGCGCTCAAGGCCCGCGACCGCGCGCGCTGCGGGCCGGTGGCGCCGGCCTGCGGGCTCTATCTGGTGCGGGTGGACTACTGATTTTTCTCCCTCCCCCTTTCAGGGGGAGGGATGAGTGTGTCAGGCAAAGTAAAGCTCGATCGCGCGGCGATAAATCGCAGTAAGTCGCTTAAGGTCCTCGACCGGCGCGTGCTCGTCGATCGCGTGCATGGTGCGGCCGACGAGGCCGAGTTCGAGCACCGGGCAATAGTCCTTGATGTAGCGCGCGTCGGAAGTGCCGCCGGAGGTGGAGAGCGCGGGCTTCTTGCCGCCGGTCTCAGTGACTGCGCGGGAGAGGATTTCGACGAACGATCCCGGCGCGGTGACGAAGCTCTCGCTCGCGGGCTCGTAGGAGATGCGAAAAGCGCCGCCTTCAGCGGCCATCTTGCAGCGCTCCTCGATCAGGTTCTTCAGGCTTTGACTGGTGTGATGCTCGTTGAAGCGGATATTGAAGCGCGCGTGCGCCTCGGCCGGGATCACGTTGACCGCGGGATTGCCGACGTCGATCGAGGTGATTTCCAGATGCGAAGGCTCGAAATGCGGCGAGCCCTGGTCGAAGGGCTCATCTTGCAGCGCGGCCAGAATGCGCAGGAGCGGGCGGATCGGGTTCGCCGCGCGCTGCGGGTAGGCGACGTGGCCCTGCTTGCCGAAGACGGTGAGCGTGGCCGAGAGGCTGCCGCGGCGGCCGATCTTGATGGCGTCGCCGACGGCCTCGCTGCTGGTGGGCTCGCCGACCAGGCAATGGTCGAACTTCTCGCCGCGCGCCGCGGCCCAGGCGAGCAACTTCTTGGTGCCGTTGATCGAGGGCCCTTCCTCGTCGCCGGTGATGAGGAAGGAGATCGAACCCTTCGGCTTATTCTTGGCGACGTAGTCGAGCGCGGCGGCGGCGAAACAGGCGATCGCGCCCTTCATGTCGACGGCGCCGCGGCCATAGAGCATGCCGCCGGCGACCTCGCCGCCGAACGGCGGATGCTTCCAGCTCTTTTCGTCGCCCGGCGGAACCACGTCGGTGTGGCCGGCGAACATGAAATTCGGACTGGTCTTGCCGATGCGGGCGTAGAGATTCTCGACGTCGGCCGTGCCCGGCTCGGAGAATTTGATGCGGTGAACTTCGAAGCCCGCGCCTTTCAGAAGCTTCTCGAGATAGGCGAGCGCCCCGCCTTCGGCGGGCGTCACCGATTTGCAGCGGATCAGCTCGCGCGCGATCTCGACGGGGTCGTTGGCCACGGTCAGTCCCGCAGCAGCTCGTTGATCGAGGTCTTGGCGCGGGTCTTCTCGTCGACGCGCTTCACGATCACCGCGCAATAGAGCGCGGGGCCGGGCTTGCCGTTCTTCATCGGCTTGGCGGGCTGGGTGCCGGACACCACCACGGAATAGGGCGGCACTTCGCCCATAAAAATCGCGCCGCTATTGCGGTCGATGATCTTGGTGGAGGCGCCGAGATAAACGCCCATGGAAAGCACAGAGCCCTTGCGCACGATCACGCCCTCGGCGACTTCGGCGCGCGCCCCGATGAAGCAGTCGTCCTCGATCACCACCGGGCCCGCCTGCACCGGCTCCAGCACGCCGCCGATGCCGGCGCCGCCGGAGATATGGCAGTTCTTGCCGATCTGGGCGCAGGAGCCGACCGTGGCCCAGGTATCGACCATGGTGGCTTCGCCGACATAGGCGCCGAGATTGACGAAGCTCGGCATCAGCACGACGTTCGGCGCGATATAGGCGCCGCGGCGCACGATCGCGCCCGGCACGGCGCGGAAGCCGGCCTTCTTGAAATGCGCCTTGGTCCAGCCGTCGAACTTGGAGGGCACCTTGTCCCACCAGGCGGCGCGGCCGGGCCCGCCCTTGATCACGGCGGTGTCTTCGAGCCGGAAGGAAAGCAGCACGGCCTTCTTGAGCCATTGATTGACGTGCCAGTTGCCGTCGTTCTGCCGCTCGGCGACGCGCGCTTGGCCTGAATCGAGCAGCGCGATTGCTTCTTCGACCGCCTTGCGGACCGGGCCCTTGGTCTTGAGCCCGATCTCGGCGCGGCGCTCCCAGGCGGCGTCGACGATCTTGGCGAGTTCGGCGGGGTTCATGAAAATTCCTGGGCAGCCTCAACGCATGATCAGCGTGCCGGCGCCGTGGTCGGTGAGCAATTCCAAGAGCACGGCATGCGGAACCTTGCCGTCGAGGATGACGACGCCCTCGACGCCGGCCTCCAGCGCGTAGATGCAGGTCTCGACCTTGGGGATCATGCCGCCCGAGATCGTGCCGTCGGCGATCAGCTTGCGCGCGTCCTTGAGCGAGAGCTGCTTGATCAGCTTCTTCGACTTGTCGAGCACGCCGGGGACGTCGGTGAGCAAGAGCAGGCGCTTGGCCTTGAGCGCGCCGGCGACGGCGCCGGCGAAGGTGTCGGCATTGACGTTGAAGGTGCCGCCGTCGACGCCGGCGGCGACCGGCGCCAGCACCGGGATCAGATCGCGGCCGAGGATCTGGGTCAGCACCGTGGTGTCGACCTTCACCGGCTCGCCGACGAAGCCGAGATCCACGACCTTCTCGATGTTGGAGCCCGGATCGGCGACGCGGCGCGTGACCTTCCGGGCCTGCACCATGTTGCCGTCCTTGCCGGTGAGGCCGACGGCGCGGCCGCCGGCCTCGTTGATGTAGCCGACGATCTGCTTGTTGATGGAGCCGGCGAGCACCATCTCGACGATCTCGACGGTGGCGGCATCGGTGATGCGCAGCCCGGCGGCGAACTCGGACTTGATGCCGAGCTTCTTCAGCATGGCCTCGATCTGCGGTCCGCCGCCGTGCACGACCACCGGATTGATCGCGGTCTGCTCCAGCAGCACGATGTCGCGGGCGAAGTCGCGCGCCACCTGCTCGTCGCCCATGGCGTGGCCGCCGTACTTCACCACGACGGTCTGCTCGTCGTAGCGCTGCATGTGCGGCAGCGCCTCGATGAGGACGCGGGCCGCGGCGTGGGCGTCGGCGGGGATGTCAGACTTCGTCATGGCCGAATCCTGCATTCTGGCCGGGGCTTTTTAGCGGGAGCACGCGACGGGCGATAGGGGAGCGCATCACGTCCGCTCCCGAGGGGCCGCCAGCGCCGCCACGGCAAGCAGCAACCAGCCGGCGATCACGATCACGCCGCCGATCGGCGCAGCCAGGCGGAAAAGCGGCGTGCCCAAGAGGCTCCGCAACGCAAGGTCCGACGAAAACAGCACGGCGCCGAGCGCCAGCCCTTCGGCGGCCATCAGGCCGAACAAGTGGTGAAGCGCGCCCTCGCGAAGCGCCAGCGCGATCGCGACGATCGCCGGCGCATGGAAGAGCAACATATAGGCCGCGACATCGAGGCTGGTGCCGGCCGCCAAGTGGGCGGCGGCCGACCAAGCCGCAATGCCGCCGGCGCCCATCAGGCCGGCGAGAACGAGCAGAATTCTGATCATGGGCGTCCCCCGATCGGGTGGTCAGCGTGGCGCTCGGCGAGGATACGCGCGATCGCCGCGCGCAGTTCGGCAATCCCGGCGCCGTCGTGTGAGGAAGTGGGGTAGACCACCGGAAAGGCCGCTGGCCGCTTGGCGATCGCGGCCAGAGTTCCGGCCAGGCGATTCTCGAGCTCGAGCTTGGTCAGTTCGTCGGCCTTGGTCAGCACGATGGCGTAGCTCGCCGCGGCGCGGTCGAGCGCATCGAGCACCTCGGCGTCGTTGGGCTTCAATCCATGCCGCGCGTCGATCAGCACCAGCACGCGGGCGAGGTTGGCGCGGCCCAGGAGATAGTCGCGCACCAGCCCGGTCCAGGCCTCGATCTTTTCCTTCGGCGCCTTGGCAAAGCCGTAGCCGGGCAGATCGGCGAGCACGAGGCCGCGCGGGCCGGCGAAGAAATTGATCTCGCGGGTGCGGCCGGGCGTGCGCGAGACGCGCGCGAGCGCGGTGCGGTTGGTGAGCGCGTTGATCAGGCTCGACTTGCCGACATTGGAGCGCCCGGCGAAGGCGATCTCCACGCCCTGCATCGGCGGCAGCGAGGCGGGCGAGCCGGCGCCGGCGACGAAGCGCCATTCGCCGGCGAACAGCTTGCGGGCGGATTCCAGTTGTCTCGGTGGTGAAGTCGGGATGCATGCGCGCGACTTCTAGCGCGTCATGGCCGGGCTTGTCCCGGCCATCGGGCTCAGGTCGACGGCTTCTTCTTCAGCCCGAGCGTTTCCTTCAGGTTGTCCCACAATTCGACCTTGGCGCCGTTGCGGCGCATGATGAAAGCCTGCTGCGCCACAGAGAGCGTGTTGTTCCAGGCCCAGTAGATCACCAGGCCCGCCGAGAAGCTCGCCAGCATGAAGGTGAAGATCAGCGGCATCCAGTCGAAGATCATCTTCTGGGTCGGATCGGGCGGCGAGGGATTCAGCTTCATCTGAACCCACATGGTGATGCCCATGATCAGCGGCCAGAAGCCGATGTGCAGGAACTGGCCGAGCACCGGGATGAGCGTCGGATCGAACGGGATCAGCCCGAACAGGTTGAAGAGATTGGTCGGATCCGGCGCGGAAAGGTCCTTGATCCAGCCGAAGAACGGCGCCTGGCGCAGGTCGATCGAGATGAACAGTACTTTATAGAGCGCGAAGAAGACCGGGATCTGGACCAGGATCGGAAGACAGCCGGCAAGCGGATTTATCTTCTCCTGCTTGTAGAGTTCCATCAGCGCTTGCTGCTGCTTCACCTTGTCGTCGGCCAGCCGCGCGCGGATCGCCTCCATCTGCGGCTGCACCTTCTTCATCTTCGCCATCGACGCATAGGACTTGTTGGCGAGGGGGAGGAAGACGATCTTGATGATCAGGGTCACCAGCAGAATCGCGAGACCGAAATTGCCCAACAGCTTGTAGAAAAAGTCGAGCGCCTGGAACATCGGCTTGGTGATGAAATAGAAGTAGCCCCAGTCGATCAGGAGATCGAAGCGCTTGACGCCGAGCATGGCCTCGTAGCGATCGATGATCTCGAGTTCCTTGGCGCCGGCGAACAGGTGGCTCTGCGCCGAAAGCTTCGCGCCGGGCGCGATCGTTGCGGCATCGGCGAGGAAGTCGGATTGGTAGGTCTTCACATTTCCGAGCGCGGCGAAGGAGAAGCGCGCCTGCAGGTTGGTCTTCGGGTTCGGGATCAGCGTCGCCGCCCAATATTTGTCGGTGATGCCGAGCCAGCCGCCCTCGGATTTCACGATCTGCGGGCTCTTCTTCTCGATGTCGGTATAGACGATCTCGTAGAGCTTGCCGTCGCCGAGCACGCCGACCAGGCCCTCGTGCAGGATGTAGTAGCCGAGCGTCGCCGGCGTGCCGTGGCGCGACACCAGCCCGTAGTTGAACAGCGTGACCGGGTTCGCCGCCTTGTTCTCGACCTCGTCGGCGACCGTGAACAGATAGTCGCGGTCGACGGCGATGGTGCGGGTGAAGACGAGGCCTTCGCCGTTGTCCCAGGAGAGCTTGACCGGCCGGTCGGGCGCGAGCGGACCGGAGGCGGCGGCGGTCCATAGCGTGTCGGGTCCAGGCAGCTTCAAGGTCGCGCCGGGCGCGCCGACCCAGCCGAACTCGGCATAGAACGGATGCGGGCTGCCCGAGGGCGACAGCAGCACGATGATCGGGCTCTTTGGATCGACGGTCTCGCGATACTGGATGAGCGACACGTCGTCGATGCGCGCGCCGCGGAGCGAGATCGAGCCGCGCATGCGCGGGGTCTCGACCGCGATGCGCGGCGAGGCGGCGAGCGCGGCCTCGCGCGTGGCGGTTGCCGGGCGGATCTCGACGGGAGCACCGGGTGCCGGTTGTGCGACGGTGCCCGGGCGCGGCGGCTGTCCGGGGACCGCCGCGGGCTGGCCCGGGGCGGGGGCAGTCTGGCCGGGAGCCGGTGCGGGTTGACCCGGCGTCTGTTGCTGCGTGCGCTGGGCGGCCTCGCGCTGCTTTTCCATCTGCGGGATGCCGACGAAATACTGCCAGGCGACCAGCACGACCACCGAGAGCAGGATCGCCAGGATCGTATTCTTGTTGTCATCCATGGGCGTCTCCGTCGCGGCTGCGGCGGGCCGGGCGGTGCAGGCGGGTCACTGCGTTCTCGAGGTCGGCGACGAGCGCGGCGAACGGCGCGTGGAGCGCGGGACGGCGGGCGACCAGCACGTAGTCGAAGCCCTTATGTCCCGCGGCCGGTACGACTTCGCGCGCGGCCGCGCGCAGGCGGCGGCGAATGCGATTGCGCTCCACCGCGGAGCCGGTCTTCTTCGTCACCGTGAAGCCGATGCGGGAGGCGGCGCTGTCCTTGCGGTCGCGCGCCTGGACCAGAAACGCGGGCATCGACGCGCGTGCGCCGGTGGCGGCGGCAAGGAAATCCGCGCGACGCTTCATGCGATCCATGACGGAATCGGTCCGCGCTCCCGGCGTTTCACGCCGAGAGGCGCTTGCGGCCGTGGCGGCGGCGCGCGGCGATCACTTTGCGACCGCCTTTGGTGGCCATGCGGGCGCGGAATCCGTGTCGGCGCTTGCGGACGAGTCTGCTGGGTTGATACGTCCGTTTCACTCTGGATCTCCGCGTCTCGTGTCGAAGGAAGCTGCAGGCACATCGGGCAGGAGCGCACCCACCGGACCGCCCCCATCCGCTTGTGCGTAAAAGAGAAAATGCCGCGGCAGGGGGTCGGCGCGGCTTATAGGGGCCGTCCCCATCCGAGTCAATCGAACCAACGCCACAACAGCGCCGCGACGATAAACGTAAGGTGAGTGAGCCGGTAATCAAGCCGGCGATTTATGGCGGACGGCAAGCTGGGCTTGGACCGGTGCGTGATATGGTTCGGCTGTTTTTAAGGCTTCGATTGAGGCGATGACGGAACGAATGGCAACGGAACCCGCCCCGCGCGAGGTCGCGCGCAAGCCGCGCCGCTTGTTCGCGCGCGTCGGTCTTTCGGGCAAGCTCCTGCTATTCACGATTCTGTTCGTCACGATCGCGGGCGTGTTGATCTACGTCCCGTCGATTTCGAACTACCGCCTGATGTGGCTCTCCGACCGGCTCGCGGCGGCGCGCACCGCCGCGCTCGTGCTCGGCGCCGCGCCCGACGGAGCGATCTCCCAGGAGCTCACGCAGCAATTGCTGGAGAGCATCGGCGCCAAGGCGATCGTGCTCAAGACCGGCGAAACGCGGCGGCTGTTCAGCGCCTCCGACATGCCGCCCGCGGTCAGCCACGAGATCGACGTGCGCAACATGTCCATGGTCAATGCGATCTATGACGCGTTCGAGACCATGATTTGCGCCGACGACGACATCCTTCGCGTCGTCGGCCCGGCACCGGCGGGCGGCCAATTTCTGGAAATCGTCATCGACGAAGCGCCGCTGCGCAAGGCGATGCTGAAATACTCCGGCAATATCCTCCTGATTTCACTCGTGCTGTGCGCGATCACCGGCGCATTCATCTACGCGACGCTGTTGTGGCTGTTCGTCCGGCCGATGCGCCGCCTGACCGCGAGCATGGTCGCGTTCGGCGAGAAGCCCGAGGATGCGACGCGCATCATCGTGCCGTCCCGGCGCGCCGACGAGGTCGGCATCGCCGAGCGGGAGCTGGCGACCATGCAGCAGGATCTGTCGCAGACCTTGCAGCAGAAGAACCATCTGGCCGCACTCGGCCTCGCGGTCTCCAAGATCAACCACGACCTGCGCAATCTCCTCACCTCCGCGCAGTTGCTCTCCGACCGGATCGCAGGCCTCGCCGACCCGACCGTGCAACGGCTGGCGCCCAGGCTCATGGCCGCGCTCGACCGCGCGATCGCCTATTGCGAGCACTCGCTGGCGTATGGGCGCGCGCAGGAACAGCCGCCGCAGCGCAAGCCGGTCGACGTCGCGCAACTGGTGGCGGAAGTGCACCAGTCGCTCATCCTCGATCGCGGGGCCAAGATCGGCTGGGTGCCGGCGATCGAGCGCGGGCTCGAGGTCGATGCCGATCCGGATCAGCTGTTCCGCGTGTTGCTCAATCTCGCCAAGAACAGCATCGAGGTGCTGGAGGCGCGCGCGCCCAATCTTTCCGAGCGCGACCAGATCCGCGTCATCGGCCGGCGCGAGGGCTCGGTCGTGGTGCTGCAGGTGGCCGACACCGGCCCGGGCCTGCCGGAGAAGGCGCGGCAGCATCTGTTCGAGCCGTTCCAGGGCGCGGGCCGCCGCGGCGGAACCGGACTGGGGCTCGCGATCGCGGCCGAGCTCGTGCGCGCGCACGGTGGCGAGATTCGGCTGGTCGAAGGCACGATCGGCGCGACCTTCCGCATCACGATTCCGGACCGGCCGGTCGCGCTCGACGCGCGGCGCGCGGAACGCGCGAGCGCCTGACCTGTCGGCCCGCGCGAAGCGCTTGCGCGGCCTTGCCTATCGGGGGACTGGCCGTATAGTTCTCCGGCCTTCCTGGCAGGCGCCCGTAGCTCAGCTGGATAGAGCACCAGACTACGAATTTGGGGGTCGGGAGTTCGAATCTCTCCGGGCGCGCCAGTAGACTCTTGGCGGGGTTGCCTGCCGGTATGACGACCGCCGGCTCCAGGGATTCAAAAGAAGAAGCGCTGGGCGGATACCCAGCGCTTCCAGAATCTCAGGCTAACCGTCAGTGCGACTAGTTTCCGAACTGCAGGTTAAGGCCAAGCTTTATGAGGTCCATATTGCTTCTGGTTTCGACCGCAGTGGGAATGACGCCGAACGCCAGGCAATTATTCTTGTTCGTGCCGAACCAGATGTGACTGTATTCCAAGTTGACCGACGCCCGCGGAGCGATCTTCCAGCCAACTCCGAGACCTGCAACCGGGCCGTTTTGGCTGGAATGGAAGTTACAGCCTGTGTTTCCCCGAAACGCGAAGTCGCCGTACGCATAGCCACCCATTGCATAGAACAGCCAAGGCCCGTTGACCCACCCAATTTTCGCTGTTGCGCTCGCCAGCCAATTCCACTCGCCTACGCCGCCGCCGGCCGTGCCAAAAACAGGCGTGCTGGCGAGAGTGCCGCGGATACTTGCCGCCGAGCCGTCAATCTCGATCCCGATCAGCCAATTGGGCGAAAACATCCAATTGTAGCCGAGCTGCGCGCCCGCGAGCCAACCGCTTTGCTGGTAATTGAATGTATCGTCGAAGTCGGTAACGCAATCGACCGTCGTTGACCCGAAATCGAAGCAGCCGCTCCGATTGGCCCAAGCGTAGCCTACATGAGCCCCGAGGTAGGGTCCGCTCCAACTGTAAGCAGGCGCCGGCGAGAGGAGCGGGGCTTTGGTCGGCATGTCCGCCGCTTGCGCGGATCCAAACAGCGCCGCGACTGCAACGGCTACTGCCGAGGGAATTGAAACCTTTTGGTTCATTGACGACCCCCAGTTTATTTCTTTCTTTGGGAAATCGTCGCATGGCCGGGTGACAGATAGGAGTCCCGAGACCGTCCTAACGCCCAGTTTTCGCTTGCTTTCGCTGGTTTTCGTTTGATGTTGCGATTCGGCAACAGCGTCATCACAGTCATGGGAAACCATTCTCGAATCCAGGGACTTAGCCGTGCCCATGGGCCTGTGCAGAAGCTGGCCAGGAAACCAGATATGTCAATTTCCAGCGTGCGGGGTCTATCAGCAGTTGTTCGATATAGTTCGGTATCGTTGCGTCCGGAGATCGAACTACGAATCTGGGATTCAGGGTTCGAATCCTATCCGGCGCGTCACCTTGTTCCCGAGTTCGCTCCATCGACGGACGCGGTTCGGTTCGTGGATCGATAACCATGCCGGAAATCCGCCCGCGCCCCGCGGCGTTTCTCGACCGCGACGGCGTGCTCAACGTCGATAGCGGCTACGTGCACCGGCCCGACCAGTTCCAATGGATTCCCGGCGCCAAGGCGGCGATCAAGCGGCTGAACGAGGCCGGCCATCTCGTCTTCGTCATCAGCAATCAGTCGGGCGTCGCGCGCGGCCTCTTTTCGGAGGACGACGTGCAGGCGCTGCATCGCTGGATGGAGATGGATCTAAAGGCGGCGGGCGCACGCGTCGACGGCTTCGAATATTGTCCCGACCATCCGGAGGCGAAAATCGAGCGCTACCGGCGCGAGTCCGGCCGAAGAAAGCCTGCCCCCGGCATGATCCTCGATTGCATGGCGCGCTTTCCAGTCGATCGCGCCAGGAGCTTCCTGATCGGCGACAAGGACATCGACATGCAGGCGGCGGCAGCCGCCGGCATCGCCGGCTATCGGTTCGCGGGGCCGAACCTCTTGGACTTCGTCGCGCCGATCATCGCGCGGCCCGGGGGAAATGCCGATCGATGAGCGCGAACAGCTTGGCCGAAGCCTCGTCCCAGGTCGTGGGGCGGTAGCGCGTGCGGATCGCGTCTTCGTAGGGCGCGCGCAGCGCGGGGTCTTCGATCCAGCCGCGTAGCGTCCGGTACCAGGACTCCTCGTCCTTGAGATCGAGGCAGGGCGAGAATTCACCGATCACCTCCGGAAGTGCGCCGCCGGTCGAAGCGATCACCGCCTTGCCGTACGAAAAGGCTTCGACCACCGGCAGGCCGTATCCCTCATACAGCGACGGATAGACGCAGAACGCGGCATTCGCGTAGAGCGCGGCGAGCTCGTCGTCGTCGACGAAAGAGAAGAATCTTCAGCGTATCGCCGAGATCGCGATCCGCGGCGATCGCTCCGAGCAGGTTCTCCATCATCCATCCCGGTCGCCCGACGAAGATGAGCTTGAAGTTCTTGGCCTGAGGAATTCCGTCGGCGAGCAGCCGCTTCCAGACGCGATACAGCAATTCGTGGCCCTTGCGCGGCTCGATGGTGCTGACCAGCATCGTATACCGGTCGCGCTCGATCCCGGGCCGTAAAGGGTTCGCGGCCGCTCCGCGCGGACGCACCGCGTCGAAGCCGAACGGGGTCACGGCAGTCGCGTGCAGCGCCAATCCCGCGGTCCGGCAATAGTCGTTGACGTCTTGTAGGACCCGCCGTGCGCCGAAGAGCACGAGGTCGGCGGTGGGAAAGGCGACATTATAATAATTCCGGAATTCCTCGACATCGTGCTGATTGTAAATTTCCGGGAACTGGATCGGGATGATGTCGTGGCAGAACAGCGCGTAGCGGAATCCATCGCGCTGCTTCAAGTCGCGGACCGCTTGGATATTGAGGCTGGTCCAGCTCGATCCGGCGCTGAACAGGATGTCTCGCGGCGTAAGCGCGAGCCTGTCGCCGAGAAAGATCGAATAGGGAACCAGGCTTCGCCGGCCGCCGGACGCGGTGATCATCAGGCGGCGATATTTCTCCGACAGCAGAAACGTCTGCAGGCGGCCGGCCAACTTGGCGAGGCGGTTGTTCTTGGCGGTGAGGCGGATGCGCTCCAGCCATACCAGAACCTGCTTGCGCAGTTGCAGGACGCCCATGACCTGCGGCCGTATCGAGGCCGGAATCCAATCGGACTTGCGGCGCCGTGTCGGGCTCGGCTCCGGGATGCCCCAGAGGTCGACGACGGCGTGACCGGCCAGCAGCGGGTCGATCCATTCCCGGCGGATTTCGCGAAATTCCCGGGTCAACGGGTCGTAGAATGCAAAGAGGGTGTCGGGCCGTTGTGAGCGCACCCAGGAGGCAAGTATGCGCTCGACGCGCGAGATACCGACGGGCGGGCCGTACCAACGGGAGAGCGAGGACAAGTCGACGATCAGCCGGTGGCTGGGGGAGTCGTTCGGCATGGAAGCGGTCGACCGTGGCGGTTAGCGGGTCTTGACCCGTCCGGCGTCAGACGATCCTGAAGCCGGAGGCACGCGCGTCCTCGTAAAATGTCTTCACGGTTTCGAGCGAGACTTGCCGCAGGTCCTTTCCAAGCAAGGACAATTTGGCGACGATATCGGGCGTCGCGGTGATGATGTGGCAGCCGCACTTCTCCGCCTGGATCACGTTGAGAAATTCGCGCGAGCTCGCCCACAGAAGCTCCGCCTTGGGCAGCGATGCCAGCAGCTTGGCGGACTCCGTCATGGCCGGCATCGGGTCGACGCCGGTATCGGCGATGCGGCCGGCGAACACCGAGACGATCGAGCGCGTGGCCGGATCGAGCGCGGCGGCCACCGTCTTCACCTGATCCAGCGTCAGGATCGCGGTGACGTTGAGCGAGAAGCCCTCCTTGGCGAGCTTCTTGATCAGGGGCGCGGCGGACTCGCCCTTGGTGTTGATCACCGGAATCTTCACGTGCGTGTTGCCGCCCCAGCTGCGGATTTCGCGCGCCTCGCGTTCCATCGTGGCGAAGTCGTCGGAGAAGACCTCGAACGAGATCGGCAGGTCGGGAATCGCGGCGATCGCCTTGAGCGCGAACGCCTTGTAGTCCTTGACCCCGGCCTTGCGCATCAGCGAGGGATTGGTGGTGAAGCCCTGGACGCGGCCGCTCGCGCGCGCGGCGATCATCGCGTCGAGATCGGCGCCGTCCTGAAAAATCTTGATGCGCATGTGCAGCCCTGTGGAAAGTCCGGTCGGAGCCGGGTCATCGCCTCTGTATCGAGCGCGGGCGGAAACTTCAATCGCTCATCGCTCTTCGCGTGCGAGCCGCTCGAGATAAGCGCCGTAGGCGTTGTTCGGGTGCTCGGCGGCAAGCGCCAGCAGGCGCGCGCGGTCGATCCAGCCGCTGCGGTAGGCGATCTCCTCGGGGCAGGCGATGCGAAGCCCCTGGCGCTGCTCGATCGTGCGCACGAAGGTCGAGGCCTCGACGATGGCTTCGACGGTGCCGGTGTCGAGCCAGGCGTATCCGCGTTCCATGCGCTCCACGTGCAGCGTGCCGGCCTCGAGATAGCGCCGGTTGACGTCGGTGATCTCGAGTTCGCCGCGCGCCGAAGGCTTCACCTCGGCGGCGAAGCGCAGCACGTCGTTGTCGTAAAAATAGATGCCGGTGACCGCCCAGTCCGATTTCGGCTGCTTCGGCTTTTCCTCGATCGATCTGGCGCGGCCGGCGGCGTCGAATTCGACCACGCCGTAGCGCTCGGGGTCGTTGACGCGGTAGGCGAAAACGGTGGCGCCGCGTTCGCGCGCCGCGGCGTCCTGCAGCAATCCGCTCAGGCCGTGACCGAAGAAGATGTTGTCGCCGAGCACGAGCGCGACGCGGTCGCGTCCGACGAAATTCCGGCCGATGATGAAAGCCTGCGCCAGTCCCTCCGGTTTCGGCTGGGCGGCGAACTCGAACTGCAGACCCCACTGGCGCCCGTCGCCGAGCAGGCGCTCGAACTGATCGAGGTCGGCCGGTGTGGTGATCACGAGGATGTCGCGGATGCCGGCGAGCATGAGCGCCGACAGCGGGTAATAGATCATCGGCTTGTCGTAGATCGGGATCAGCTGCTTCGACACCGCACGCGTGACCGGAAACAGGCGCGTGCCGCTGCCGCCGGCGAGGATGATGCCCTTGGTCATTGCGCGCCTGCCTTCGCCCGATCCTCGAGCGCGAAAATGGCAGCAATATCCTTTAACAGCGGCAGAGCACGATCGCGCTCCGAGACGACGGCTTCGCCGGAAGAAACCGGCCACGGGATCGCGAGCGCCGGATCATCCCAACGGATGCCGCCTTCGTGCTGCTTGGAATAGTAATTGTCGACCTTGTAGAGCACCTCGGTATCGGGCTCGAGCGTGCAGAAACCGTGCGCGAATCCCTTCGGGACGAACAGCTGTCCGCCGCTCGCGGCGTTCAGCACCTTGCTTACATGCCGCCCATAGGTCGGCGAGCCGCGCCGGATGTCGACGGCGACATCGAAGATCGCGCCGCGCGACACGCGCACGAGCTTGGCTTGAGCGAAGGGTGGTGCCTGAAAGTGCAGGCCGCGCACGGTTCCTTTGCGCAGCGATACCGAATGATTGTCCTGCATGCCGTCAAAATCGATTCCAGCAGCAGCCAAGTCGCGGCGATTGAAAGTTTCGCTGATGAACCCGCGCGCGTCGGCATAGCGCGGGGTGGCGATCGATTTCACTTCGGGAATGGAGAGCGGCAGGACCTGAAGACGCTCGCCGCCGGACGACGCACCCATATTTCGCGCACCCCGATTTTTCCGAATAACGCATGTTCGCCAATAGGATGCAAGCCGGAGCGCTCAATGCGCGGCGGCGCGCGCGGTGCGCAGCAGGAGGTCGACCGTCTCGGCGACGCGCTCCTGCCAGGGGCGTGCGGAGTGTCCGAACACCGTGCGGAAGCGGCCGCTGTCGAGGACGGAGTTGGCCGGCCGCATCGCCGCGGACTTGAAATCCGCCGACGCGACCGGAACGACGCGCGGGTTGCGGCCGGTGAAGGGCCGCTGGCGCGCGACGATTTCCGTGGCGAAGCCGTGCCAGCTCGTCCGTCCGGTGCCGGCGAAATGATAAGTGCCGCAAACGCTCGCGTCCGCCGCGAGGCGAGGCGCCAGCACGAGGATCGCCTCGGCGAGATCAGCGGTCCCGGTCGGGCAACCGAACTGATCGGCGATCATCGTGAGTTCGTCGCGTTCGCTGGCCAATCGCAGCACCGTCTTCAGGAAGTTCTTGCCGTGGACGCCGTATACCCAAGACGTGCGCAGGATGAGGTGGTGCGGCTGCGCCTCGCGCACACGCGCTTCGCCTTCGGCCTTGGTGCGGCCATAGACGGAGAGCGGCGCGATCGGATCGTTCTCGACATAGGCGCCGGATTTCTTGCCGTCGAAAACATAGTCGGTGGAGAGGTGCACGAGCGGCACGCCGGCGTGGGCACAGGCAGCGGCGAGGATGGCGGGCCCTTCGACATTGGCAGCGCGCGCGAGCGCGGGCTCGCTCTCGGCGCGATCGACCGCTGTGTAGGCGGCGGCATTGACCACGAGACTCGGTCGATGCCGCTCGATCGCGGCGCCTACGGCTTCGGCATGGGTAATGTCGGCCTCAGCGAGCGCCAGGCCGACGGCGGCGATCTTGCGCTTGCTTGCGAGGGCGAGCAGCTCGGTCCCGGTCTGGCCATCGGCGCCGAAGACGAGGATCGGCCCGGTCATACGGTGAGCCCGAGCCGCTCGCCGCGATAGACTTGTTCCCGCACGCGCGTCCACCATTCCGGATGCGCGAGATACCATTCGACGGTGCGCTTGAGGCCGCTGTCGAACGTCTCCTGCGGGCGCCAGCCGAGCTCGCGCGCGAGCTTGCCGGCGTCGATCGCATAGCGCCGGTCATGGCCCGGCCGGTCGGGGACGAAGGTGATGAGCTTGCGGCGCGCGCCGCTGTTGGAGGGGCGCCGGGCGTCGACGAGGTCGCAGATCATCTGCGCGACCTCGAGATTGCGCCGCTCGGCGCCGCCGCCGACATTATAGGTCTCGCCGAGCTTGCCCCGCGCGGCGATGAGCCAGAGCGCGCGCACGTGATCGCCGACATAGAGCCAGTCGCGCACGTTCTCGCCCCGGCCGTAGATCGGGAGCGCCTTGCCCTCGAGCGCGTTCAGCGTCATCAGCGGAATGAGCTTCTCCGGGAACTGGAACTCGCCGTAATTGTTCGAGCAATTGCTGATCACGGCCGGAAGCCCGTAGGTGCGGCTCCAGGCCCGCACCAGATGATCGGCGGCAGCCTTGCTCGCGGCGTAGGGCGAGCTCGGATCGTAGCGGCTCGCTTCGGTGAAGCGGCCTGAATCGAGCGAACCGAACACTTCATCGGTCGACACATGATGGAAGCGGAACCGTTCGCGCGCGGGGGCGGCGAGCGTGCGCCAGTGCTCGAGTGCGGCCGAAAGCAGCGCGTAGGTGCCGACGATATTGGTTTCCACGAAGGCGGCGGGTGCGTCGATCGAGCGATCGACGTGCGATTCGGCCGCCAGATGGATCACAAGCTCGGGCCGGTGGCGCACGAACAGTTCGCGCAACAGTCGCCCATCGGCGACGTCGCCGCGCTCGAAGCGGTAGCGCGGGGCGCGCTCGACCGCGGCGAGCGCCTCGGGCACGGCGGCATAGGTGAGCTTGTCGAGGTTCACGACCTCGCTGTCCGTTTCCTGGATCAGGAAACGGACGAGCGCCGAGCCGATGAAACCGGAGCCGCCGGTGACCAGGACCTTCAAGGCCGCGTCCCCGCGATCGACGCGCGCAGGTAAGCCCTGGAGGGGAACGCGTCGGACATGTGACTAATCCTCGTCCACAAACTATATACCCCGCCGAAAACGCGAGTGGAAACACCAACTTGCGCCGGACTCGGGCCGGGCTGCACGCTCGAATTCGAGCACGTCGAAAAAGAGCGTAGCGGGCCGCCGCCGCGAACCTGCGCAACGGCTACCCGCCCGCCGAGCGCCTAGTAGCGGTGGTGCCGCTCTGCTAGAGGCTCACTGCCGCGGGCGAATCCGCAAATCGGCGGAGCGGCCGCGCGGCGCGGAAAACGATGCACGATCGTCGCGGCCGAGAACGATCCTTGAAAGACCGAATCCCCTGGCGGGCGGTCGGTATCGCGGCGAGTCTTGTGGTCATCGCCGCCGCCTTCATCGTGCTCTACCGGATACTGCAAGACATCGAGGTGCGCGAAGTCATCGCGGCGTTCAAGAGCAACGAGCCCCATGAGCTCGTGCTGGCCGGCGTCTTCGTCGCCATCGCCTACTTCACGCTCACTTTCTACGATTACTTCGCGCTGCGCACGATCGGCCGCACCGACGTTCCGTATCGCGTCGCGGCGCTCGCCAGCTTCACCAGCTACTCGATCGGCCACAACGTCGGCTTCAGCGTCGTCAGCGGCGGCACCGTGCGCTACCGCGTCTATTCGGGGAGCGGGCTTTCCGGCATCGAAGTCGCGAAAATCTGCTTCGTCGCCGGGCTCACCTTCTGGCTCGGCAATCTGACGGTGCTCGGGCTCGGGGCCACGTTCGACCCGGCGGCGGCGGGCGCCATCGACCGGCTGCCGCTTTCGTTCAATCGCGGCATCGGAATTGCGATCCTCGCCGCGCTGCTCGGCTATGTGATTTGGGTGAGCGCGGCGCCGCGGCATATCGGCCGCGACAATTGGACGGTGATGCTGCCGGGCGGCAAGCTCACGTTCCTGCAGATTCTCATCGGCATCGTCGATCTCGCCTGCGCCACGGCGGCGATGTACGTGCTGATGCCGGACCGGCCCAATATCGATTTCCTGTCGCTCATGGTGATCTTCGTGTCGGCGACGCTCCTGGGCTTCGCCAGCAATTCGCCGGGCGGGCTCGGCGTGTTCGATGCGGCGATGCTCTTGGCGATGCCGCAGTTCGCGCGCGAGGATCTGGTCGGGGCGCTGCTGCTGTTCCGGCTCTACTACTACATCGTGCCGTTCGCGCTCGCGGTCGCCATCATCGGCATTCGCGAGCTCTTGATCGATCTGCCCTGGGTGTCGGCGAAGATCATCCATCCGCCGGACAAGACCGAAAGCGGGCGGGAGAAGTCCGAAAGCTGACGGCTTCGATTGGAACGGCGCCGACTATTGGCGTCACTACTCCCCGCCGCGCGCCAGGAATCTGGGGCCATCCGTCACGATCTTGCGGTCGATCCGCTCCAGCGCCTTTTCGCTGCGCGCCGGGTAGGGAATGGTGCGCAGGAAATGCCGCATTGTCTCCAGCCGCGTCCGCATCTTGTCGTTGGCGCACACGACCGTCCAAGGCGCATGGGGACGGTGGGTCGCTTTCAGCATGGCGTCGATGGCGTCGGTATAGGCGTCCCATTTGTCGATCGCGGCGTGGTCGACCGGGCCGATTTTCCAGCGCTTCAGGGGGTCATGGGCGCGGGCGTGGAAGCGCTTCATCTGCATCTCGCGGCCGATATGCAGCCAGAACTTCACCAGCCGGATGCCGTCCTCGACCAGCATGCGCTCGAACTCGGGCACGACGCCGAGGAATTGCTCGGTCTGGGCCTGCGTGCAGAAGCCCATCACCGGCTCGACGACGGCGCGGTTGTACCAGGAGCGGTCGAACAGCACGATTTCGCCCTTGGTCGGCATGTGCGCGACGTAGCGCTGAAAATACCATTGCCCGCGCTCGTCGTCGGTGGGCTTGGGCAGCGCCACGACGCGCGCCGCGCGCGGATTGAGATGCTGGGTGAAGCGGTGGATCGTGCCGCCCTTGCCGGCGGCGTCGCGGCCTTCGAACACGATGGCGATGCGCTCGCCCTTTTCGCGCGCCCAGTTCTGCACCTTGAGCAACTCGATCTGCAGCCGGCGCAGCTCCTTCTCGTATTTCTTGCGCTTCAGGCGCTTGTCATAGGGATAGCCGCCGCTCCTCAGCGCGCGCTCCTCGATCTCGGGCGGAAGCTCCTTGTCCTCGAATGAGAACTTGGGCAGCCGTACGGCCGCCGCGCCCGCCTTCTTCGATGTCTTGTTCGACGGCTTGCTCGATGCCTTGTTCGATGCCTTGGGCGCGCCGCCGGGCTTCGTTTTCCTGGCCATGGTCCGATCCTCCGCCGATCAGGCTAGCACGGGCCCCCGCGCGCGGGGCCAGATGGCGCAGTAGCGCTGGCCGCGCTAGAGGATGCTAGGGAAAAACCGGTCATGGCCACGTCTCCCGCAAACGCCACCGCGCGCTCCGGATTCTTGCGCCGCATTGCACGCGTTCGCTGGGTTTTGCTCGGCGGCCGCCGTGGTGCTGGTCGTGCTCGCGCTCGCCGGACGGCTCTCATCCATCGAGTTGCTGCTTGCGCTCGGCGCCGTCGGATTGGCCGCGCTGGCGACGCCGGGAAGAGAAGAACCGGCGTCGACGGGCATCGGCAGCGCGGCCGGAACGGCGGCGCAATCCGATGCGCCGCTGGCGGCGCTGATCCAGTCGCTGCCCGACGCCGCGTATTTGCTGGACCGGCGCGGCACAGTGCTCGCGGGCAACGAGCGCGCGGCGGCGATGCTCGGTTCGATACAGCCGGGCGAGCTGATCTCGCTCAAGGTGCGCACGCCCGAAGTGATCGAGGCGGTGCGGCTCGCCGCCGAGGGCGCGCTGCGGCGGGTCGAATATACCGAGCCGGTTCCGACCGAGCGCAAGATCGAGGTGCATGCGGTGCCGGTCTTCCTCGCGCCCGAAGACGCCGGACGAGCGGCGCCGGATTTCGTGCTGCTCACGTTCCGCGACCACACGCAGCAGCATCTGGTGGAGCAGATGCGCGTCGATTTCGTCGCCAACGCGAGTCACGAGTTGCGCACGCCGCTCGCCTCGCTTTCGGGATTCGTCGACACCCTGCGCGGCTCCGCGCGCGACGATCCGGCGGCGCGCGACCGCTTCCTCGCCATCATGGCCGAGCAGGCCCAGCGCATGTCGCGGCTGATCGACGACCTGTTGTCGCTGTCGCGCATCGAGATGAACGAGCACATCCAGCCCAAGACCGTGGTCGATCTGGTGCCGATTCTCGATCACGTGCGCGATGCGCTTTCCCCGCTGGCGCGCGAGCGCGGCGTCACGGTCGAGGTGAAGCGCAAGCTCGAGCGGCTCTTGGTGCAGGGCGACCGCGACGAGCTGATCCGCCTGTTCGAGAATCTCGTGGAGAACGCGCTGAAATACGGCGGGGCGGGCAAGCGGGTGGAGATTTCGCTCTCCGCCGAGGACGGCGAAGCGGTCGCCGTGGTGCGCGATTTCGGACCCGGCATCGCGCCCGAACATTTGCCGCGGCTGACCGAGCGGTTCTACCGGGTCGATGCGCAGACCAGCCGTGCCCAGGGCGGCACCGGCCTGGGGCTTGCCATCGTCAAGCACATCCTGGCGCGCCACCGGGGCAGGCTCTCGATCGAGAGCGAACTCGGGCACGGCGCGCAATTCACAGTGCGGCTCGCGCTCGCCGGCGAATAGGTATTTCGTTTCAATCGATTAGACTGTCATCGATCCTTCACCCGGCGGTCATAGAAGCTTGATCCTCGACGCCTAGGAGTCCGGTGACCCGGCAAAACCCGCCGAAAGAGACGGGCAAAACCGGATCCACAGGAAGGAGATCCGATCGTGAAACTCTCGACTTTCGTTTGCGCGGCCGCGTTCGCGCTCGCCGGGGCATCCAGTGCCGGCGTTGCCGTTGCCGCCGACATCTCCGGCGCCGGCGCGACTTTCCCTTATCCGATCTACGCCAAATGGGCGGACACCTATAAGAAGGACACCGGCATCGGGCTGAACTACCAGTCGATCGGCTCGGGCGGCGGCATCAAGCAGATCCAGCAGAAGACCGTCGTCTTCGGCGCCACCGACATGCCGCTGAAGGGCGAGGAGCTCGAAAAATCCGGCCTCGTGCAGTTCCCGACCGTCATCGGCGGCGACGTTCCGGTCGTGAACCTCGAAGGCATCAAGCCGGGCGAGCTCAAGCTCGACGGCAAGACGCTCGCCGACATCTTCCTCGGCAAGATCACCAAGTGGGACGATCCGGCGATCAAGAAGCTCAACCCGAGCGCGAAGCTGCCGTCGCAGGCTATCGTCGTCGTGCATCGCTCCGACGGGTCCGGCACGACATTCATCTTCACCGACTATCTTTCCAAGGTCAGCGCCGAGTGGAAGGACAAGGTCGGCGCCAGCACCGCGGTGCAATGGCCGGTCGGCCTCGGCGCCAAGGGCAACGAGGGCGTCGCCAACAACGTGATGCAGACCAAAGGTTCGATCGGCTACGTCGAGTACGCCTACGCCAAGCAGAACAAGCTCACGACCGTGAACATGGTCAATCAGGACGGCCAGGTCGTTTCGCCGAATTCCGAGACGTTCCAGGCGGCTGCCGCCAATGCCGACTGGGCGAAGGCCGCGGGCTTCGGCGTGATCCTGACCGACCAGCCGGGCGCGAAGGCATGGCCGATCGCCGGCGCGACCTTCATCCTGATCCACAAGCAGCCGCAGGACCCTGCGATTGCGGCCGAAGCCCTCAAGTTCTTCGACTGGGCTTACAAGAACGGCAACCAGGCGGCCGAGGCACTCGACTACGTGCCGATGCCGGCCTCCGTGGTGTCGCTCATCCGCAAGAGCTGGGGCGCCGAAATCAAGGGCCCCGACGGCAAGCCGCTCTACGCGCCGACGATGTGAGTTGTGAGCGTAGCGTTGCGTATGGAGGGGGAGGCCGGCCTCGGCCTCCCTTTCCCTGACGGCCAAGGCATTTCCCGGGGCGGAAAATGACCGGCACCACGATCCAGGCGGCCGAGACGATCTTCGCTGCGGAAGAAGCCCGCCGCGGGGCCAATCTCAGGCGTTTCATCGCCAGCGACCGGCTGTTCCGCCGGCTCACGCGAGGCTCGGCGCTCGTGGTGTTGGCGCTGCTCTTCGGGGTGATGGTTGCGCTCACCTACGGCGCCGCTCCCGCGCTCAATCTGTTCGGCTTCTCCTTCGTAACCACCGAGGTCTGGAACCCGGTCACCGACAAATTCGGGGCGCTGGCGCCGATCTACGGCACGTTCGTCACCTCGGCGATCGCCATGCTGATCGCGGTTCCCTTCGGCATCGGTATCGCCGTGTTTCTGACCGAGCTCTGCCCGCTATTCCTGCGCCGGCCGATCGGCATCGCGATCGAGCTGCTGGCCGGCATTCCCAGCATCATCTTCGGCATCTGGGGCCTGTTCGTGCTGGCGCCGTTCCTGCAGCAACACGTGCAGCCCGGACTGATCGACCTGTTCGGCAACATCCCGCTGTTGAACCAGATTTTCGCCGGACCGCCCTACGGCATCGGCGTGCTCACGGCGGGCGTCATCCTCGCGTTCATGGTGCTGCCGTTCATCAGCTCGATCACGCGCGACGTATTCGACACGGTCCCGCCGGTGCTGAAGGAATCGGCCTATGCGCTCGGCTGCACGACCTCGGAGGTCGTGTGGAACGTGGTGCTGCCCTATACCCGCACGGGCGTGGTCGGCGGCGTCATGCTCGGGCTCGGGCGCGCGCTCGGCGAAACCATGGCGGTCACCTTCGTGATCGGCAACGCGCACCGGATCAGCGCCTCGATCCTGGCGCCGGGCACAACGATCTCCGCCAGTATCGCCAACGAGTTCACCGAGGCGGTCGGCGACATCTACACCTCGGCGCTGATCGCACTCGGTCTGATCCTGTTCATCATAACCTTCACCGTGCTCGCCTTGGCGCGCTATCTGCTGATGCGGCTCGAGCGGCGGGCGGGAGGCTGAGCATGGATCGCTATGCCGTTCGTCTTCTGCGCAGCCGGATCCTGCTCGGGCTTTCCGTGGTGACCGCCGTGCTCGGCATTGGCTGGCTGGTGCTGATCCTGTCCACGCTGGTCTGGAAAGGCGTCGCCGGGCTGTCGCTGGAGGTGTTCACCCAGATGACGCCGCCTCCGGGCAGCGCCGGCGGGTTGCTCAACCCGATCGTCGGCAGCCTGATCCTGACCGCGCTCGCCGTCGCGATCGGAACGCCGCTCGGCGTGCTCACCGGGACCTTCATGGCGGAGTATGGCCGCTATGAGCGGCTTACATTCGTCGTGCGCTTCATCAACGATATCCTGCTGTCGGCGCCCTCCATCATCGTCGGCCTCTTCGTCTACGAAGTGATGGTCGTTCCGATGGGGCATTTCTCCGGACTCGCCGGCTCGGTCGCGCTCGCCGTGATCGTGGTCCCGGTCGTGGTGCGCACCACCGAAGACATGCTGCTGCTGGTTCCGAACCAGATGCGCGAAGCGGCCGCGGCGCTCGGCGCGCCGCACTGGTTCGTCATCTCGCGCGTCACCTACCGGGCCGCGCGCGCCGGGATCATCACCGGGATTCTGCTCGCCATCGCCCGGATCTCGGGCGAAACCGCCCCGCTCCTGTTCACGGCGCTCAACAACCAGTTCTGGAGCGTCAATCTCAATGCGCCGATGCCCAGCCTGCCGGTGGTGATCTTCCAGTTCGCGCTCAGCCCCTATGAGGAATGGCAGCAGCTGGCCTGGACCGGCGCCCTTATTATTACGGCCTCCGTGCTCAGCCTCAGCATTATTGCCCGCGTGCTCACTTCACAAAGGACCGGCCAATGACTATGCCGCAGATCAGGATCGCCACCGGCCACGACCCCTTACCGGCTGAGAATGCAGGCGCAGACGAGTCGGTCATGAACGAACAGCATCCTGCGATCGCCATCGCATCCGAGAAATCGCCGGCCCCCGCGGCCGCGCCGGAAGAGAAGATGTCGATCCGCAATCTGTCGTTCTTCTACGGCGACCATCAGGCGCTGAAGAACATCAACCTGACGTTCTACGAGAATCAGGTTTCGGCTTTGATCGGGCCTTCGGGCTGCGGGAAGTCGACGCTCTTGCGCGTACTCAACCGCATCTACGAGCTTTATCCGAACCAGCGCGCGGACGGCGAGGTGATGCTCGACGGCGAGAACGTCCTGGTGGCGAGCCACGACGCCAATCTCTTGCGCTCGCGGGTCGGCATGGTGTTCCAGAAGCCGACGCCGTTTCCGATGACGATCTACGAGAACATCGCCTTCGGCGTGCGGCTCTATGACCGGCTGTCGCGCGCGGAGATGGACGAGCGCGTCGAGAAGTCGCTGAGGCAAGCCGCGCTCTGGGACGAGGCGAAGGATCGCCTGCACAAGTCGGCGCTCGGCCTCTCCGGCGGCCAGCAGCAGCGGCTTGTGCATCGCCCGCACCATCGCGATCGAACCCGAAGTCATCCTGTTCGACGAGCCGACCTCGGCGCTCGACCCGATCTCGACCGCCAAGATCGAGGAGCTGATGGACGAGCTGAAGCGCGAATTCACCATCGTCATCGTCACCCACAATATGCAGCAGGCGGCGCGCGCCGCCGATCGCACCGCGTTTCTCTATCTCGGCGATCTGATCGAAGAGGGGCCGACGCAGACCATCTTCACCAATCCCAAGGATCGGCGCACGCTCGACTACATCACCGGCCGGTTCGGCTGAGCCGGCAGGCGCTTTTGCAAGAGGATCGATCGATGCCCGACCACACCAGTACCGCCTTCGACGACGATCTGCGCGAGCTGTCCTCGCGGCTGGCCGAGATGGGCGGGCTGGCGGAGCGGCTGCTTGCCGATTCCGTGCGCGCCCTGGTCAAACGAGACACCGACCTCGCGCAGCGGGTGATCGCGTCGGACGTGCAGATCGACCTGTTGCTGCGCGAGATCGAGGAAAAGGCGGTGCTCACCATCGCTCGCCGGCAGCCGATGGCGGTGGATCTGCGCGAGATCGTCGCGGCGCTGCGAATTTCCAACGACCTGGAGCGCGTCGGCGACCTCGCCAAGAACACCGCCAAGCGCGTGCTCGCGCTCGACGGCGAGTATCAGGCGCCGCGCCTGCTGCGCGGGGTCGAACACATGAGCGAAATGGTGCTGGCGCAGCTGAAAGAGGTGCTCGACGCCTATGGCGCCCGCGACGACAAACGGGCGGTCGCGGTCTGGAAACGCGACGGGGAGGTGGACGCCATGTACACCTCGCTGTTCCGCGAGCTCTTGACCTACATGATGGAAGACCCGCGCCACATCACGCTCTGCACGCATCTGCTGTTCTGCGCCAAGAACATCGAGCGCATCGGCGACCATGCCACCAACATCGCCGAGACCATCTATTATCTCGTGGTGGGCGAGCCGCTCGCCGACGAGCGGCCCAAGTCCGACACCACGAGCTTCACCACCATCGCGTTTCCGCGGAGAGGCGAAGCTTGAACGTGGTGCAGCCGATCACTTCGAAACCGCGGATCCTGATCGTCGAAGACGAGGAACCGCTGGCGCTGTTGTTGCGCTACAATCTCGAGAACGAAGGCTATTCGGTCGACACGGTCGGGCGCGGCGAGGAAGCGGAGCTGAAGCTGCGCGAGAATCTGCCCGACCTCGTGATCCTCGATTGGATGCTGCCGGGAACCTCCGGCATCGAAATCTGCCGCCGGCTGCGCGCGCGCCAGGGCAGCGACAAGCTCCCGATCCTGATGCTGACCGCGCGCGGCGAGGAGAGCGAGCGGGTGCGCGGGCTCGCTACCGGCGCCGACGATTATGTGGTGAAGCCGTTCTCGGTGCCCGAGCTGATCGCGCGGGTGAACGCGCTCTTGCGCCGCGCCAAGCCGGGCGCGGTCGCGAGTTTGCTTAAGATCGGCGATCTCGAGCTCGACCGCGAGAAGCGCCGCGTGCACCGGGCCGGCCGCGAGCTTGCGCTCGGCCCGACCGAGTTCCGGCTGCTTGGAATTCCTGATGTCGAGCCCGGGGCGCGTGTTCTCGCGCGAGCAATTGCTCGACGGCGTCTGGGGCCGCGAGATTTACGTCGACGAGCGCACGGTCGACGTTCACGTCGGGCGGCTGCGCAAGGCGATCAACCGCGGCCGCGAGCGCGACCCGATCCGCACCGTGCGCGGCTCGGGCTATTCGTTCGACGAGCGCTACGTAGCGAGCTGAGCTATCCGCCGGCGCGCATGGCGCGCCGCTCGCGCCGCCGCTCCGCGAGCGGCTGATAGGCGATGCGCGCGTGATAGGGGCAATAGGGCAGGCTCACCTTGTTCTGGCTGCCGCAATAGACGAAGTCGGCCGCACCCGGATCGCCGATCGGCCAGCGGCAGGTCGCCTCGGTGAGCTGCAGGATCGAGACCCGCGGCCCCATGGGGACGATGTTGGCGAGCGGATCGAGGTCGTATTCGGGATCCGCGCCGTAATCCAATTGCAGCGCGGCGTTGCCCCGGTACTGGGGCCTTGGGCGCATGCCGTTGGAGATTCTGGGCTTCCTGGGGCGAGGCGAGGCGTTGGAGGGGCTCTTGGCCCGGCCGGAGAGGCCGAGGCGGTGCACCTTGCCGATCACCGCGTTGCGGGTGACCCCGCCGAGTTGGCCCGCGATCTGGCTCGCGGAAAGCCCGTCCTGCCAAAGCTTCTTGAGGAGTTCGACCCGATCTTCGGTCCAGCTCATGATGGCCCCCTGCATGTGCCCCCGCGCTAAGCCCTTGACTGATCGACAGAATCCTCCCCCGCACGCCGGAATCGAGCTTGCGCCCCTCCGGTTAACGAACCGTTAACGCTACTTGGGTGGGTATCTGCCGCTACGAGATGTCGTGCTAACCGTCACAAAACCTACAACATGCAGTGACTCGCCCGCAAGAGTCCTTGTGAACTCGATGCTGCTTTATCCCGTGTCCTGTGGCCCCGGGGCCACGTATCGGCCTCCGTCCGCTCCGTTGCACAGCCGGAGCGGGTACAATAGTTTGCCCACGGGTGCCGCTCCCCCGCGGGGCGGCACAATTCGTTTCGGCGCTTCGTCGCCGGAATTCCTCTGGAGCCGACCGTGATTGCGCCCGTTCTGCCCGTCTATACGCGGCCCGACCTCGTGTTCGAGCGGGGCGAGGGCGCTTGGCTGATCGCCGAGGACGGCAAGCGCTACCTCGATTTCACCGCCGGCGTGGCGGTGAACGCGCTCGGCCACGCGCACCCCAAGCTGGTGGAGGCGCTGACCGAACAGGCCAAGAAGGTCTGGCACGTTTCCAATCTCTTCCGGCACGCCGGGCGGCGAGCGGCTGGCGCAGCGGCTGGTGGACGCGACCTTCGCCGACACGGTGTTCTTCACCAACTCCGGCGCCGAGGCGATGGAGTGCGCGATCAAGATGGCGCGCCGCTACCAGTTCGCTTCCGGCCATCCGGAAAAGACCCGCATGATCACGTTCGAGGGCGCCTTCCACGGCCGCACGCTGGCGACGATCTCGGCCGGCAGCAACGAGAAATATCATCGAAGGGCTTCGAGCCGCGGCTGCCGGGCTTCGACCGGGTGCCGTTCGGCGACATCGCGGCGGTGAAGAAAGCGATCACGCCGGAGACCGGTGCGATCATCGTCGAGCCGATCCAGGGCGAAGGCGGCGTGCGGGTGCCGGAGCGCGGATTTCTGCGCGGCCTGCGCGAGCTCTGCGACGAGCACGAGACTGCTGCTGATCTTCGACGAGGTGCAGACCGGCGTCGGCCGCGTCGGCAAGCTGTTCGCCTACGAGTGGGCGGGCGTCGAGCCCGACATCATGGCGATCGCCAAGGGCATCGGCGGCGGTTTCCCGGTCGGCGCGTGTCTGGCCACCGAAGCCGCGGCCAAGGGCATGACCGCGGGCTCGCACGGCTCGACCTTCGGCGGCAATCCGCTGGCCATGGCGGTCGGCCAATGCGGTGCTCGACGTGGTGCTGGAGAAGGGCTTCCTCGAGCGCGTGAACAAGACCGGGCTGCTGTTCAAGCAGCGGCTCGCGGAAATCCGCGACCGGCATCCGGCGCTGATCGCCGAGGTGCGCGGCGAAGGCTTGCTGCTCGGCATCCGCGTGCTGGTGCCGAACGGCGATTTCGTCGCCGCCTGCCGCGCGGAGAATTTGCTGGTGGTCGCGGCCGGCGACAACGTGGTGCGGCTGGTGCCGCCGCTGATCGTCGGCGACGCCGAAGTCGGCGAAGCGATGAAGCGGCTGTCGGCCGCCTGCACGAAGCTCGAGGCCGGGCTCGTCGCGCAAGCGCGCCGGGGAGCGGCCGAATGACCGAAACCGCCCAACGGCATCCGCCATTTCCTCGATCTTTCCGAGATGCAGTCGCGCGACCTGCGGCGCATGGTGGATCTGTCGCGCACGCTGAAACAGGCGCGCCGCGCCGGGCTCACCACGCGCGGGCCGCTGGCGGGGCGGACGCTCGCGATGATTTTCGACAAGCCGTCGACCCGCACGCGCGTCTCGTTCGACGTCGCCATGCGCGATCTCGGCGGCCACGTGATCATGCTGACCGGCCAGGAAATGCAGCTCGGCCGCGGCGAGACGCTCGCCGACACCGCCAAGGTGCTCTCGCGCTACGTCGACGCCATCATGATCCGCACGCTCGAGCACGAGACGCTCTTGGAGCTCGCCAAATACGCGACCGTGCCGGTGATCAACGGGCTCACGCGGCTCTCGCACCCGTGCCAGGTCATGGCCGACGTGATGACCTTCGAGGAGAAGAAGGGCCCGATCCGCGGCCGCACCGTGGCCTGGTCGGGCGACGCCAACAACGTGCTGGCCTCCTGGGTGCACGCGGCCGCGCGCTTCGATTTCGCGCTGCGCGTAGCGACGCCCGAAGGAGCTGGCGCCGCGCCGGCCGCTGCGTCGACTGGGCCAAGCGCTCGGGCGGCGGTGATCCGCTTCACGCGCGATCCGGAGGAGGCGGTCGCCGGCGCCGATTGCGTCGTCACCGACACCTGGGTGTCGATGGGCGACAAGGACGGCAAGAAGCGGCACAACTTGCTCAAGCCCTATCAGGTCAACCGCTCGCTGATGCGGCTCGCCAAGCGCGACGCCATCTTCATGCATTGCCTGCCGGCGCACCGCGGCGAGGAAGTCACCGCCGAGATCATCGACGGGCCGCAGTCGGTGGTGTTCGACGAGGCCGAGAACCGGCTGCACGCGCAGAAGGGGATTCTCGCCTGGTGCTTCGAGGCGGGCGCGGCATGAACGTTCCGCAGCGCCGCCCGCGCGCGGACGCGGAAGACGATCACGTGCTGCCGTTCCAGGTCGACGCGCTCGACGTGCGCGGGCGCGTGGTGCGGCTCGGGCCGGCGCTCAACGAAGTGCTGGCGCATCACGATTACCCGGCGCCGGTCGCGCGCCTGGTCGCGGAGGCGACCACGGTCGCCGTGCTGCTCGGCGCTTCGCTCAAGCAGATGGGCCGCTTCATCTTCCAGACCCAGACCGACGGGCCGGTGGACATGCTGATCGTGGACATCACCGCGCCCGACCGCGTGCGCGCCTATGCGCGCTTCGACGCGGCCCGCGTCGCCGAGGCGGTGGCGAACAACGAAGCCTCGTCCGGCGCGCTTTTGGGCAAGGGCCATCTGGCGATGACCATCGAGGCCGGCGCCGATGCCACCCGCTATCAGGGCGTGGTGGCGCTTTCGGGCGAGGGGCTGGAGGCCGCGGCGCACCGCTATTTCGCGCAATCGGAGCAGATTCCCTCGAAGCTGCGGCTCGCGGTCGGCGAGGAGGTGCAGACCGGCGGCCGGGCGCCGAAATGGCGCGCCGGCGGCCTGCTGGTGCAGTTCCTGCCGCCCGAGGCCGCGCGCGCGGCGCGCGCCGATCTCGATCCGGGCGACGCGCCCGCGGGCACGCAGCGCCATGAAGTGACCGAGGACGATGCCTGGGTCGAGGCGCAGGCGCTGGTCGGCGACCGTCGAGGATCACGAACTGCTCGATCCGTCGCTGTCGAGCGAGCGGCTGCTCTATCGGCTGTTCAACCAGCCGGGCGTGCGCGTGTTTCGCTCGCAGCCGGTGACCGGGCAATGCACCTGCTCGCGCGAGCGGGTGGAGAAGCTGTTGCGCGCGTTCACGCCCGAGGACCGCGCCGGCATGGTCGAGAACGGCAAGGTCATCGTGAAGTGCGAATTCTGCGGGCGGGCGTATGAGTTCGAGCCGGGGGAGGTGGGGGCGTAGGTCGACGCAAGTCGATTGCAGATCGGGATAATGCAATGCCGAGAGACGTCTGCAAACTCACGGCAGACTCAGACGCTTTGTTGATGCTCATCTCATGCCGAAGGCATTAATGATTCCGGATAAGAGGGGATTTCCATTTATCCAGGCAGGGCTTAGTTCTCGTCCAGCCCGGCGTTGGAGCAGCTGGTATGCACAATCGTCTCGTAACGCAGTCGGGCGAAGATGATCCTGTCAGCTCTGGATAACTGGGCAATTCCCGAACTCAGGAACACAGGCTTGTCTGGAGCGGTTGGGCGGCGACGGAATTAGATGTTGAGGATCACAAGCGCTTCGGCGACTCGGATGGGGCATTCGCGAGATCGAAGGGACTGATCCCGTTCGTCTTCGCTTTTTGCATGCTCTACTTTGGCGTCCCGCGGCGACAGAACAGTCGGAATCTTCGGCAATCACTTTACCTCAGCAGGATCTTGAAACACTTCAGATTGAAGCTTCTGGCTGGCAATTCAGAACCACTATCGTGATATGCGATGTCCAATTGACTCAGCTTATCTACAGTAAGATCCTCACACAACATCGACACCGGTTAGCATCAACACCAGAGCCATTCCGGCATTTGAGAACCAGCCTGAGCAGTCGATCCCAAGCTATCGAACTTCTACTTTGATGGCTATACATCGCTCACGTAGCATCGGCAGGTATCCGATGAGGGCTTGACCAAAAGTCTCGCCCTTCAGTTGTGAGCGCTGCACGGAAACTAGTTGTTTCTACTGTTACGTACGAAACCTCATTTCAACGCGAGAATTTGGAGCGCCTCGTGGCCGAGGCGGCTCAATCCTTAAATCAGACACCCGCGGATTTGGCCTGTTAGAAAATGTTCATTGCGAGATTAATTTCACCATGAATCTAGGATTTTATTCTAAGCATCCCCGCTCATCTGGGGCGTCTTCTAGGGACGCCTAGCTGGCGGAGCGGGGAGCGGTTCCCGCGGGCGAGGCTCGTAACCTCGCACTCGGGCGACCCCGGAGCCCGCCCCGGCGCACTAAGGACCGCCTGCGAGGAGCTCGCTGACGGAGAGCCTAGGACGGCTCACGAGAAGCGCGGCCCGGGGTTGAGCCAGGTCCTTCGGGATCTGGCGAGTGCCGCGGTGGAGCGCCGTAAGGCGAGTGCCCGGCGGTTCCGGGCACCGCGCGCCTCTCAAGGCGCGCAACAGATAGAGCGCCGAGCGGCGCTCCATCCCCCTTCTTGTTCAGAAGGGGAAGCGTAACCAGGCCTCGGGCGCAGGTGCGTCGCGGGAACATTCCGTCATGGCCGGACTTGTTCCGGCCATCCCGATCAGGAGGGCAGTGCCTTCCTGAGCGCATTGCCGGGACAAGCCCGGCGATGACAAGGAAAGGAGTAAGCCGCGACGATGATGGAGGCCGCTAGTGCAACACCCGCTTCCCGTGCGGGCTGTCGAGCGAGAAGGCCGGCACCTCGGCGTCGAATTTCTCGCCGCTCTCGCTCACCATCTCGTAGCTGCCGGCCATCAGGCCGGTCGGCGTCGTGAGCGGCACGCCGCTGGTATATTCGAAGCGCTCGCCGGGCCCGAGCACCGGCTGCTCGCCGACCACGCCGGGCCCGCGCACTTCTTGCAGCTGGCCGCGGCCGTCGGTGATCTTCCAGTGGCGGTTCTTCAGCTGCACCGTGGTGGGGCCCATGTTCACGATCTCGATCGTGTAGGCCCAGAAATAGCGGTCGTCCTCGGCCGAGGAGCGCTCGGCCAGATAGCGCGGCGTGACCGTGATCTGGATGCCGCGGGTGACCGCGCGATACATGCGATTCTTCGCCTCTCCCCGAATGCGAGGAGAGTGAAGCGGTTTCGCGCGGGCGGCGCAACGGGCGTTCTCCCGGCTCATGCCCGGTGCTAGACCCGGGCATCCGGCGCGTGCCCGCGGAAGCGGGCGTCCAGCCAAAGTCTTCAGGCCCGAAGCGGCTGCGATTCCCGCTTCGCGCGGCGAATGAGCGGAGACTGACGGACAGATCAGAGCGCCTTGAAGCCGCGGGCGAGGTCCTCGAACAGGTCGTCCGGTGTGCTCGAGGCCGACCGAGAGCCGCAGCAGCCCGTCGCTGATGCCCATCTCGGCGCGGGCAACCGGCGTGAAGCGCTGGTGCGTCGTGGTCGCCGGGTGGGTGAGCAGGCTCTTGGCGTCGCCGAGATTGTTGGAAATGCGGATCAGCCGCAGCGCGTTCGAGAAGCGGAACGCGCCCTTCTTGCCGCCGGCGACCTCGAAGCTCACCAGCGTGCCGCCGCCCTTCATCTGCTTCTTGGCGAGCTTGTATTGCGGGTGATCGGCGCGGACAGGGATAGAGCACCTTCTTTACGTTCTTGTTCTTCGCCAGATAGTCGGCGACTTTTTTCGCGTTCGCCTGCATGCGCTCGACGCGGATGCCGAGCGTCTCGATGCCCTTGAGCAACACCCAGGCATTGAACGGCGACAGGCACGGGCCGGTCTGGCGCAGGAAATTGTGGATGTTCTCCTGGATCAGTTGCTGCGAGGCCAGGATGGCGCCGCCGAGCACGCGGCCCTGGCCGTCGATGTGCTTGGTCGCCGAATAAACCACCACATCGGCGCCGAGCTTGAGCGGGCTCTGCAGCAGCGGCGTGGCGAACACGTTGTCGACGACGAGGCGGGCCTTGGCTTTCTTGCGCGAGCTTGGCGATCGCCGCGATGTCGAGGATTTCGAGCGTGGGGTTGGTGGGGCTCTCCAAGAAGAAGGCGCGCGTATTCGGCCGGATGGCTTTTTCCCAGGCCTTGAGATCGGTGCCGTCGACCAGCGTGGTGGCGACGCCGAAGCGCGGCAGCAGATCCTCGATCACGTAGCGGCAGGAGCCGAACAGCGCGCGGCCCGCGACCACGTGGTCGCCGGCGCGCACCAGGCAGAGCATCGCGGAGGTGACCGCCGCCATGCCGCTCGCGGTGGCGCGGCAGGCCTCGGCGCCTTCGAGCGCCGCCAGCCGGCTCTCGAACATGGCGATCGTCGGGTTGGCGTAGCGCGAATAGACGAAGCCCGGCTCCTTGCCGGAGAAGCGCGCTTCGGCGGTCTCGGCCTCGTCGTAGACGTAGCCCTGGGTCAGAAACAGCGCCTCGGAATTCTCGGCGAACTGCGAGCGCAGGATGCCGGAATGCACCAGCCGGGTTTCCGGCCGCAGCGTTTTGGGGTCGAGCACCGGGCGAGGGGGTGTGAATGCCATGACGCGCTCCTCCAACAATAAACCCGACCGGGGGACGACCCTGGTCGGGTTCGCGCGTCCCCGGCCTTTTAGCGAGTTGTTTTACGTGGCTGCAAGCCGGCCGGCTCAAATGACCACGAACTATGATGTGATTACTCCCGCGCCGCGCTTGGCGTCAAGCAGCGCGCGCAATAGGTTGCCGCGCATGGAAGCTGCACGGGTCTTGCCGGGGACGAAAGCCGCCGCCGGTATCCTGCCGGCGCAGGCGATCCTGGCGCTCGCCAAAGCCGGCGCGATCGCTGGGCCGTTGCCCATCGGCCCCGATCAAGTGCAGCCGGCGAGCCTCGATCTCGGCTCGGCGCGCGCGCCTGGCGCATCCGCGCGAGCTTTCTGCCGTCGCCGCGCACCAGCATCGACGAGCGGCTGGTGAGTCTCGCCCTGCACAAGATCGAGCTTTCGGACGCCGGCACGGTATTTGAAACGGGCTGCGTTTATCTCGTGGAGCTCGAGGAAACGCTGGCGCTGCCGCCCGATCTTTCCGCGGCGACCAATCCGAAAAGCTCGACCGGCCGGCTCGACGTGTTCACGCGCGTGATCGGCGACCGGGTCGCCTCGTTCGACGCGTTGCCGCCGGGCTACAAGGGTCCGCTGTTTCTGGAAGTCAGCCCGCGCACGTTTCCGATCCTGGTGCGGCGCGGCTCGCGGCTGGCGCAGATCCGCTTCCGGCGCGGCGACACGCGGCTCGACGGCAAGCAGCTTGCGGCGCTGCAGGCGCGCGAGCGGCTGGTCGATACGCCGGACGCCGATCTCGGCTCGGGCGCGATCTCGGTCAGCATCGATCTTTCCGGCAAGCTCTCGGGCGGCATCGCGGGATTTCGCGCCAAGCGCCACACCAGCCTGATCGACGTCGACAAGCGCGCGGCCTACGACGTCGCCGATTTCTGGGAGCCGCTGGAGGCGCGCGGCGGCATGGGCCTCGTGCTCGATCCCGACGACTTCTATATCCTCGCCTCGAAAGAGGCGGTGCACGTGCCGCCCGATCACGCCGCCGAGATGGTGGCGTTCGATCCGCTGGTGGGCGAGTTCCGCGTGCACTACGCGGGCTTCTTCGATCCGGGCTTCGGCCACGCGGCGGCGGGCGGCATGGGGGCGCGCGCGGTGCTGGAAGTGCGCTCCCGAGAAGTGCCCTTCATCCTGGAGCACGGGCAGATCGTGGGCCGGCTGGTGTACGAGCGCATGAGCGAGCGGCCCAAGACGCTGTACGGCGAAGGGCTCGGCTCCAATTACCAGGCGCAGGGCCTGAAGCTCTCGAAGCACTTCAAGCCGTTCGTGCGGGGTCTCCCATGACTCCCGTCACCCGCGCGCACCGGATCTATTTCGCGTTTGTCGGCTCGTTCGCGCTCTGGGTCGGCGCGTGGGGCTATTTCGTTCCCGCCGAAATTTCCCGCGCCATTCCCTGGCAGTTGCCGTTGCTGCATGCGCGCTTCATCGGCGCGATGTACCTCTCCGGCATGGTGCTGATGGGCCTCGCGCTCATCGCGCGGCATTTGGTCGAAGTGCGAACCGCCGTGCCGATGGCTGCGATCTGGACCGGCATGTTGCTCCTGGTCTCGCTGCTTCATCTCAGCGAGTTCGATTACAGCCGTCCGCCGGTATGGTTCTGGTTCGGCGCCTATATCGTCTATCCGTTGGCCGGTGCGTGGCTCGCTTATAGCTACCGGCCGCCGCAACCCCCGAAGAACTCGGCTGCCGCCCCAGATTGGGTGCGCATCTATCTGATCGTTCAAGGCGCGGTTTGCACGGCGCTGGCGGCGTGCCTGCTGTTCGCGCCGGCTTGGATGGCGTCGATCTGGCCGTGGCGGATTTCGCCGCTGCTGACCCAAATCTATTCCGGGCCGTTTCTTTCTTATGGCGTCGGCAGCTTGCTGCTGGCGCGGCAGCGCCATTGGGTCGATCTGCGCATCGCGCTCGCCTCGATGCTCGCGTTCGCGGCGCTCGTGCTCATCGCTTCGTACATCCACCTGGGCGTGTTCGGGCCGATCGGCGTTTCGGCGCAGCTTTGGTTCGGCGGGTTTGCGGTCGCAACGGTAGTTCTGGCCTTCCTCACCTATCGTGCGATGCAACTTGGAAGGGCCTAGAGAGCGCATGAGAATAAGCCCTACCCGCGCCTATACTTGGGTCGCCAGCCTGGGCTTGTTCCTGCAGGGCACCAGTACGCTCGTCGCCTTGCTTGTCCCCGCAGTCGATCGCGCCATTCCTTTTCTGTTGCACGAAACGAAAATGATCCCCAGCCATTCGGCTCTGCACATCGCGAGCGGGCTTATCGGCTTCGCCGCGCTTCGCTTCGGCGGCAGCATTGGACCGCGGCGTTATGCCTTCTGGTTCGGGCTGTTCTACGTCGCGCTGGCCATTGCCGGGGCGCTCAGCGGCCGGCCGCTGGGGATCGGCTTGCAGCCGTTCGACCACTACTTCCACGCGGTGCTTGGCGGCTTAGGGCTGTTCGCGGTGGCGGTTGAAAACTTAAGGGCCCGCGCGGCCTAAGGGAGCAACGCATGGCAAAACTGAAACCGGCGACAGTGCCCGATCTGCCCATCAGTCTGCTGCTGCGCATCTGGATCGCAATCGAGGTCGGGTTCGGCGTGCTGTCGCTCGTGACCATCAGCCTGACGCCCGCCGACACACAGCAGCACTTCGCCTGGCCGATCAGGCCGGTGGTGACGGCCGCGCTGCTCGGCGGGTTCTATATCGCGGCGGCCTCGTTCTACGTGCTCGCGCTGTTCGCCCGCCGCTGGCAGAACATTCGCGTATTCATCATCGCGTCGATCCTGTTCAGCTCCACCGAACTGCTCGCGACCTTCCTGCATTGGGACCGTTTCTCGGTCGGCAGCACCCCGTTCAACGTCTGGTTCGTCAGCTACGCACTGCCGCCGCCGTTGTTCATCGCCTTCTATATCTGGCATGAGAAACGGGCGGCGCCGATTCCGATACGCGGCGACGAGCCGTTGCCGCCGAACCTGCGGCTGGGCATGCAGGGGCTGGGCGGTCTGCTGGCCGCATTCGCGGTGCTGGCGTTCATGCTGCCGGCCACCGTCATCCCACTGATGCCATGGCAGTTCACGCCGCTGACGATGCGCGCGCTCTCGGGCTGGATCCTCGCGCTTGGCGTCCTGCTGCTCAGCTCGGCGCGTGAAAACGACCGCACCCGCGCCCGCCTCATCTCGCCCTTCTTCTTCCTCCTGCTACCCGCGATCGCGCTCGAGGTCGGGCGTTATTCGTCGCAGGTGAATTGGTCCCATCCCACCGTCTATGTCGGGCTCGCGGTGCTAGCGGTGGTCTTTGCCATCGGCGTGTACCTCGCGCGCGGCGACTGGCGGAGAACGATGCAATGAGTCCCCGCCGGCGGGCCGCAGGCCGGCAAGTCGAAACTCCTGGCATGGACAAACTCATCATCCGCCAGGGGTTCGTGCTGATCCTGCTGGCGTTGCTCGGCGGCGTGCTGGCGCCGTTCATGGTGAGCCCGCGTCTGGGCGTAGGCGCGCATACGCTGGGCGTGCTGGGCGGCATGATGCTGATCCTGATCGGTCTGACCAAGCCGCTGTTCGTGCTCGATCGCCGGCTGTGGCTCGCAATGCATGCCAGCTGGTTCATCGCCGCTTATGCCAACTGGGCAAATACGATGCTGGCCGGGCTCACCGGTTCCAGCCGGCTGACTCCGATCGCCGGTGCCGGAACCACCGGTACTTATCTTGCCGAAACGATCGTGTTTGTCTTTTACGTCATCGTCGGCGTGACTTCGGTCATCGGCACGGTGATTGCCGTCTACGGATTGTTGGGTCGAGACCGAAGCCGTTCCTGACTGCATCCGCATTGTCGCTTTGTGATGAAGCGCGCTTGCGGTAAATAAGAGGCGCCAGGAAAGAGCAAAAGGAATTTTGACCGGCTGGAACTTTTGAAGTCTCGAAGTCGCGGGCGTAGTTCAATGGTAGAACGGCAGCTTCCCAAGCTGCATACGAGGGTTCGATTCCCTTCGCCCGCTCCAACTCAAGCCGGCGGCTTCCGGCCGGCCCTCAGAAGAAAGATTTTATGAATTGGTGGGTAGCGGTCGGCAGCCGCTTGGTGACGACGCGCGCGAGCGCGAGCGGCAAGTCGACGATGCCGGGCACCGGATCGTCGCCGGCGTAAGCCGCGAACTGCAGCGGCTTGCCGAACGATTTCAGGTAACGCGCCGGCGAGAGCCTGCCGGCCAGCATTTCCTGCGCCGCCGCGACCACGTCGCGCGAAAGGTGCATCCAGGCGGCGCCGGTGCGGCCGCGGACCGGCTGCACGTCCTCGCCCATGGCGAGCCGCCACATCAGGTACGGGAAATCGATGCCGGCGATTTGGCCGAGCGCGTTCCAGGTCCAGGGTCGCGCATTGACGTCGAGGATCTTGTAGCGCTCGTCGCGGCGGTCGTACTTGAACTCGACCTCGACCATGCCGCTATAGCCGATCGATTTCAGAAAGCGGACGGCAGCGTCCTCGACCTCGTTCTGCTCGATTGTCTCGACGAACGTGCTGGTGTAGCCGAAGTCGATCGGATACTGGCGCGTGCGGCGCGCGACCAGGGAAGCAAGCGGCGCGCCGCGATCCCAAATCGCGGCGTAGGAGAATTGAGCGCGGCCGTCGCCCGGAATCAGCTCCTGCAATACGATGCCCTCGCTGCCGACGAGCGCGGCGGCTTCGTCATAGCGGGCGAGCAGCTGCTCGCGGTTGTCGACGCGCCAGGCCTTGGCGAGCGTGAAGGCATTGGGCTCGCGCTTCATCGTGGGCTTCAGGATCACGGGATAGCGGCACTGCAACGCTTCGACTTCCAGCCGGTCGCGCGGGTAGCGGCTCCACGGATGCGCAATGCCGAGCTCGCCGGCGCGCTCGTTCATCAGGCGCTTGTCGAAGGCCCATTTGGCGGTCGACCAGGGCGGCGTGGTGACGCGGTATGCGCGCGAAAGCTTGGCGTGGTTCTGCGAGACCAGCTCGGCCTCGGCGTCGCCGCCGGGAAACAGCACGGCGCCCTTCAGGCTGTAGCGCTCGGCGATCTCGACCAGATAATCGGCGGCGTTGGTCTGCGCCGGTCCATTCCAGGGAATGCTGCCGCTGGCGTAGCGCGAGAGGCGCGCGATCGGATGATCGCGGCGCAACAGCCAAACCGGAATGCCGCGCCGCCCCAGGCTGCGCACGACCGAAAGGCTGCCATGCGCGCCGCCGAATACGAGCGCGCCGGCTTCCTCGCCTTGCCGCCAGACTTCGGAAGGCGCGATCGACGGAGACGGGATGTCGCGCATCCGCGGCTCCGCTTCGCGCGGATGGGTCAGCGAGCTCGCTGGAATGTCGGAGCCGAGCATCGAATCGTCTTTATAATTCCGTCCCCGAGGCGAACCCTAGGATTGGGCCGGAAGCGCGACAATGCGAAGTCGCAAACACAGTAAAGCTTGATTTATTTAGATTAACGCCGCGCGCGGCCGCGTTGACCGCAAACAGCCGCGGGTCTAGCAAGTTCGAAGCGGCGACATACTTAATGACTGCCCGTGCTCGAGTGCCGAGTAAGGGAGCCGCAGGAAACGAACATGGCCGTCATCGCCGAGGGAACCCGCTCCGTGCGTCTGCGCCAGGCCGCCTTGCTCGGGCTTGGCTTGATTGCCGCAGCCGCGGTCGCCGCTGCGGCAGTGCTGTGGGTCTATTTCGGCACCAGCGTGTTCTTCGACATGGTTGCGGCCGGCATCGCTTATTGCTTCTGAGCACGAGAGCCGATCGATGAAGCAATCCACCCGTGTTGCGGCGGTACTCGGCGCCTTTCTGGCGGGTGCCGCGATGCTGGCGGCGGCGGTGCTTTACGTTCTGCCCGGCGATGCGACCAGGCCTTCCTCGGTCGGCGGCCCGTTCCGGCTCCTGGACCACAACGGGCGCGCCGTCACCGACGCGGATTTCAAGGGTCATCCGTTCCTGGTCTTCTTCGGCTTCACCCATTGCCCGGACATCTGTCCGACGGCGCTGTTCGAGATGTCGGAAGTGCTGAAGCGGCTCGGGCCCGACGCCGACAAGACCGCGGCGCTGTTCATCAGCGTCGACCCCGAGCGCGACACGCCGGAAAAGCTCAAGGATTATGTTTCGAGTTTCCATCCGCGCATCATCGGTCTCACCGGTACGCCGGCCGAGATCGAAGCCGTGGCCAAGGCCTACCGGGCCTACGCGAAGAAAGTTCCGCTCGAAGGCGGCGACTACACCATGGACCATTCGGCTATCGTGTATTTGATGGACAAGGAAGGCCGCTTTGTCGCGCCGTTCAATCTCAAGCGCAGCGCGGAGCAGGCGGCGGCGGACCTCAAGCGGCGGCTCTGATCGGCCTAACGGCCGTCGCGCTTCTCGGCGAGAATCACGAACGAATAGGCGTGCTCAGGTCCGACGCGGCGGCCGAGCACGCGCGTCAGTTCCACGACTTCGGGGTCGTTGTCGGTGAGCGATCTCGTCACTTCATCGACGCCCGGAATTCCCCAATAGGGATAGAGAAAAATGCCGCCCGCCCGCGCGATCGTGAACCCTTGCGCGGCCAGCATCGCCTCGGTCTCGGCGTAGGAGAATTCGTTGATGTGCTGGTAGTTGGTCATGAACTCGCCATAGCCGAGCTTGCGCGAAATCACCTGGTTCAAGCTTTCGGTGTTGGCGACGGTGAGCAGGAATTTGCCGCCCGGCCGGCATACGCGCGCGACCTCCGAGAAGACCTGCGGAACGTCCTTGACGTGCTCGATCGCGTCGACGAACAGCACGGTGTCGAACGAGGCGTCTGGAAAACGCAGGCGGTGCGCATCCATCACCTCGAAAGTAAACTCGGGCCTGCCGGCATGGGCTTGCTTTGCCAGATCGATCGCGACGTCCGATATGTCGACGCCGACGACCGACTTGGCCTCGGTGACGATGTCGCGCAGGCGTCCGGTGCCGCTGCACAAATCGAGGATCGTCGCGCCGGCGCCTGTTCCGATATAGTCGGCGAGATAGGTGTCGATCTCCTTGTAGTAGGCCTTGTCGCGCAGGGTTTCGTAGAGATAGCCGCCTTTGCGCCAAAATGCGTTCATCGCTTCCCGAAATTCGGCCTCGTCCAGCGCCCCGAACTTGAACAAAGTTCCCTGGTCCGGCAGCACGTGATCCTGCGCGGATTCCGCCGCTTGCGCCGCCGCGACAGCCTTGTCATCGATCTTGTCCGCGCGCGTGAAATACGAGCGGAGATGTTCCGATGACGGGTCGACCGCGCGTATTTCCTTCCGGGCGGTCCACAGCACGAAAACCGGGTTTGCGAAAACCGGGATCATCTCCTTCGAAACGCGGCGCAGCGCGGCGGGCGTTAGCCGGTTCAGTTCGCCCTTGTGCAGCACCGCCCAGTCGTAGCCGGCTTGCGGGTCCAGCCGCGTGTTGACGTAGCGGTAGATGCGGTCGAACAGCCACCAGAAGTCGTCGGGCGCCAGGATGCGCTCCTTGGGCCGCGCATGCGCCTGCAGGAAGTCGGCGACTTCCACCCAGTTTCGGTCGTGAGAAGGAAAGGGCACGAACTACTCCTGCAAGCCGGCCGGTGGACAAGAACTCGTCACGCTGAATCCGCTCCGCGACTTTATACGCGCTTGGCCAGATCGCGATATATCGATGCGATCCGCCCCTGGAATTTCGCGGGCGAAAATAGCTGCGCCTGCCTGCGCGCAGCCGCACTCGCCGCGCGGTGCTGGCTTTCGTTCCAGGCGCTGACCGTCTCGATCGCGTCCCGCAGGGAGCGGACGTCATAGGGATCGATATAGACGGCCGCCGGACCGCAAAGCTCCTGCAGGGCGCCGATCTTGGACGCGATCACGGGCGTGCCCAGCACCATCGCTTCCAACAGCGGCAGGCCGAATCCCTCGTAAAGCGAGGGCATGATGACGGCGCGCGCGCCCAGCATCAGCGTATGAAGCATGTCTTTCGGCAGGTACTCCGAGACGATCACCCGGCGCATTCCGTCGGAGGCGCGAGGGGTGAGCCCTCGCTGGATACTGGGTTTCAGTGCCTCGGGGATGGCGGTCGATGCGAATGCTTGCGGCGTCGGACCGCAGAGCACGAGCGGAAATTCGCTGCGGCTGCCGATATGCGCCTCGATCGCGCGCGCGACGTTCTTGCGCGGCTCGATCGAGCCTGCGAGCAGGAAAAACTCGCGGTACTTCAGACCGAACGTCGATCGCAGTTTCGCGGCGACGGCCTCGGGCGTGCGGCGCTGCACCTCATCGGGGATGTCGGAAGCCTCCGCGGTATTGATCACCTTGTGTTCCGGCACGCCCAACAGGTTGACGATGTCGCGGCGCGAGGTCTCCGATACGGTGGCGACGACGTCCGCCGTATCGGCGCAACGCTTCGCCAAGCGAAAGAAGAAGTCCTGGTCGTCCGTAGTCGCGAAGGGAAGGCGCAGCGGGATCAGATCGTGGATCGTCCAGATCGTCCTGGCGCCGCGGACATGGATCGGCAGCGCCCAAGTGAGATGCGCGATCTCCACCGGACGCGGCGGGTCGATGGAGAGAAAACGCCCCCGGCGCCGGAAAAGCTCGAGCGATCGATGGAAGACGTCCTCCATAGTCAGGATTTCGTCGAAGTATCCGATCCGCTCTCGTAGCGTACCGAGCTGGACCGCGGACAGGTCGCCGGCGTCGATCGGCTCGTCTTTGCGCCGGAACCCAAGCAACGAGGACCAGACCGCCGCAAGCTTGCGTGCGGAATAGAGTTTATTGCGGACGAGCAACGAACTGTGTTCTCCGTTATCTCCTTGCTGGGGCGCTGCGTCATCTGAGAAAGTGTCGAAAACCAGCACGGCGTCCGGCGCTGCCGCGCTTCCATTGGACGACCGCGACGCCTGCCGGCGCTTCGCAGCGGCGAGCAGCGTGACGGTATGGCGCTCGGCGTGGACCGCGCGCGTCAGCGCGCGCGTGTAGGTCGCGATTCCCACGCCCTCGGAATTTGCGGAATTGAAGGTGTCGATCAGGACACGCATGGAGACGCAAAACTTCAAGTTACAGGCGGATTTCAATCTGTTTCGACCGCCTTCTAATATCACCCAAGATCGGCTTCCAGCATAGGCGAGGTTTGTGACAGTGGTCGCCGGGTAGGGTCAGAACCAGCGTAGATGGGTGGTTCGAGCCGGCTGTGGTCTCCGAATATGCAGCTCGCGCGGGGTTCGGGGCGCGCGTTTGACGGTGTGCAGGGACGTACGCGCGAGCCCATGCTCGGTCTTCTCCCACTTGTAGGGCGCGGTCAGGAACTGGAACAGCGCCCGCCAGGCGGCCAGCGAAAGCAGCAGCCAATAGAACGGGATCGTCACCAGCACGGGCGCGAGTCGCAGCATGCCGCGCCGCTTGAGGCCGATGAGGCCGATCAGCGCGGAGCCCGCATAGCCGGCGGCAAGGACCGTGAGCGCCAATCCGCGACGCAATCCCTCGGGCGTCATTTCATTTGGAACGGAGAACACGCCGCTGGCCGCGTCATGGACGACCAGGCCGAGAAAGAACGGATGCACGAGCGCCGCGAGCACGGTGCCGCCGACCAGAAGCTGGAAGGCGAGGAATCCGCGCAGACCCAGTTCGCGCATTAGGCGCCGCGGCGCGCGCATGTGCACGAGGAAAGTCTGGATCCAGCCCTTGAACCAGCGGGTCCGCTGCCGCAGCCACGGCATGAACTTTGCCGGCGCTTCCTCATAGGTGGTGGAGTCGATTGTGCCGATGCGATAGCCGAAGCGTACCAGCCGGATGCCGATATCGGTATCCTCGGTGACGTTGAACGGATCCCAGCCGCCGATGCGGCGCAGAACTTCGGTGCGAAAATGGTTCGAGGTGCCGCCGAGGGGGATCGGCAGCCGCATGCGGGCGAGTGAGGGAAGGAAGACGTCGAACAGCGCGGCGTATTCGGCGGCGTACTGGCGCGTGATCCAATTGTCCGACGCATTGTCGATGGTGAGGCGCGCCTGCACGCAGGCGAGCGATTGCGACGCGCCACGGAAAGCGGCGAGCGCCTCGCGCAGCTGGCCGGAGTCAGGCTCGTCTTCGGCGTCGTAGACCACGAGGAAACTGCCGCGCGCGAAGGGAAGCGCCGCGGCCAGCGCCTTGGGTTTGGTGCGCGGCCCGGCGAGCGGGGCGACGATCTCCTCGAACGGCGCGCCCAGCCGGAGACGGGCGATGGCGTAGCGGGTGTCGGCGTCGTCGGCCTCGACCACGAGCTTGATGTCGAGCTTCTCCAGCGGATAGTCGAGGCGGCGCAGCGCCGCGACCAGGCGCGGGACGATGCGCGCCTCGCGATAGAGCGGCACCACGATGGTGTAGACGGGCAGCGCCCGTTCCGGCACGCGCAGCGGCTCGATCTCGTCCGGACGCACGAAGCAGGCGCGCAGACGCAGCCCGATCCAGGCGAGGAACGCGGTTCCGAGGAATCCTTCCGTCGCGAGCAGGAGCGATGCCGGCGAGACGAGGCCGAGGGCGAGCGCGGCTGCAGCGATCAGCCCGGCGAATACGCGCAGGCTCGGCGATCCGCGCTCGGCGGCGGAAAGATCGGGGCGTCGGCTGTGCAGGCCGAGCGCAGCCTCGCGCGCGAGTTCGGTGGCGCCGATCCGGCGCACGTAGGCCGACAGGCGCTCGGGCGAGGCCAGCCGCAGGCTTTCGGCCAAACGCGGATCGCGGTCGAGCGCGGCGGCGAGGCGGGCGATCCCGCCGCCGCGCGGCGCCAGCGTGATGCATACGCGTCCGTCGGACGCCACGCGGCGAAGCACGCCGGTCCGGGCGGCTTCGAGGATGCGTTCGGAGTCGGGCGGGGTGTCGTCGTCGAGCGGATCGATCTCGAGCCCGAGGCGTTCGGCGAGGGCTTCGGCGATCTCGTCCGGCGGCAGGAGCCCGTGCGCGCGCACGACCTCATCGCCGCCGATCTGCAGGAGAGCCGCCCGCCGCGCCGCGGCTTCGAAAAGCGCCGGGTCGATATGGGGTTCGAGCGCGGTAAGCTCGATGGGGAGCGACGGGCCGGCGGCGGGCGTGGGCGCTCGATGCGCATGCACGCCCATGGCTTGGCGCGGGCGCGGCGTCGCGCGCGTACTCTCGAACGAAAAGGAACGCATCCCTGGCCCCGAAACCATAGCCTACAACCTCCGCGCGGGTTTACAAACGATTCGCGCGAGGCGAAATTCGCGCACCACCGGCAGCGGCCAAGCCATGCACAGCAAAGCGTCCGGATTCCCCGCGCCCGACCGGCGCTTGCGCGCTTTCCCGGCGCGGCGGACGGTTTGCGTCTTGCTGGCGCTTACGCTGCTGCTTCCGGCAATCGGGCCCGCGCTCGCGCAGGCGCCGCAGCGGGTGTTCGTGCCGGGGTTCTGGGACCCGAAGCGGCGGCCTGAGAAGCCGGAGCTCGGCCGCATCACCATGATCCGCTTCTTCACCGAGGAGGATTACCCGCCGTTCAACTTCAAGGGGCCGGACGGCCAGCCGATCGGCTTCAACGTCGATCTGGCGCGCGCGATCTGCACGGAACTGGCCATTCAATGCACCATCCAGGTGCGCCGCTTCGACACGCTGCTGGAGGCGATGGATGAGGGCAAAGGCGACGCGATCATTGCATCGGTCGCGATCAATGCGGAGACGCGCAAGCGGCTGGACTTCACCGACCGCTATTATCGCTCGCCCGCGCGTTTCATCGCGCGCAAGGATCTGGACCTCAAGGACGCGACGCCGGAGACCATCGCCGGCAAGCGCGTGGCGGTGGTGGCCGGCACCGCGCACGACGTCTATTTGCGCGCCTTCTTCGCCGAGACCGCGATCCAGCCGGTCGCCCATTTCGAGAACGCGCTCGCGGCGCTCAAGCGCGGCGAGGTGGATCTGGTGTTCGGCGACGGCATCGCGCTCGCGTTCTGGCTGAACGGCCGCGATTCGGCGGGCTGCTGCGCGTTCCGCGGCGGGCCGTTCACCGAGAGCCGCTATTTCGGCGAGGGCGTCGGCATTGCGGTCAAGAAGGGGAACGAGACGCTGAAGCGCGCGCTCGACTACGCGCTGTTCCGGGTGTGGGAAAAAGGCGTCTACACCGACCTCTATTTGCGCTATTTCCCGGTCGGCTTCTACTGAAGCGGCCCAAGGAGAAGACGATGGCGGCGCCGGCCGCGGAAGTCGCGGGCACGTTGCGCGAATTCGCAGAACAGTCGAACGCCTGGCCGTTCGAGGAGGCGCGGAAGCTCGTCCAGCGCCTGCAGCAAGCGGCCCAAGGACGAGGTGCTGTTCGAGACCGGCTACGGCCCGTCGGGCCTGCCGCATATCGGCACCTTCGGCGAGGTCGCGCGCACCAGCATGGTGCGGCACGCCTTCCGGGTGCTCACCGGCGACAAGATCAAGACCCGCCTCGTCTGCTTCTCCGACGACATGGACGGGCTGCGCAAGGTGCCCGACAACGTGCCGAACAAGGAAATGCTCGCCAAATACCTCGGGCAGCCGCTCACGCGCGTGCCCGATCCGTTCGGCACGCACCCGAGCTTCGGCGAGCACAACAACGCGCGGCTGCGCGCCTTCCTCGACCAGTTCGGATTCGAGTACGAATTCCTGTCGTCGACCGCTTGCTACGCCGCCGGCCGCTTCGACAAGACGCTGTTGCTCGTGCTCGACCGCTACGAGCAGGTGATGGAGATCATGCTGCCCTCGTTGCGCGAGGAGCGGGCGGCGACCTATTCGCCGTTCCTGCCGGTCTCGTCGCGCACCGGCGCGGTGCTGCAGGTGCCGATCCTGGAGCACGACAAGAAGCGCGGCACAGTCGTCTACGAGGACCCCGACACCAAGGAGCGCGTGGAAAGCCCGGTCACCGGCGGGCGCTGCAAGCTGCAATGGAAGCCGGACTGGGCCATGCGCTGGGTCGCGCTCGGGGTCGACTACGAGATGGCGGGCAAGGACCTGATCGACTCGGTGAAGCTCTCAGGCCAGATCGCGCGCGCGCTCGGCGCCGAGCCGCCGGAGGGCTTCAATTACGAGCTGTTCCTCGACGAGAAGGGGCAGAAGATCTCGAAGTCCAAGGGCAACGGCATCACGATCGAGGAATGGCTGCGCTACGCGAGCCCGGAGAGCCTCTCGCTCTTCATGTATCGCGAGCCGCGGGCCGCCAAGCGGCTCTATTTCGACGTGATCCCGCGCCACATGGACGAGTACCAGCAGTTCCTCGAGGCCTATCCGAAGCAGGACTGGAAGCAGCGCCTGGGCAATCCGGTGTGGCACATCCATTCGGGCAATCCGCCGCCGGCGGAAATCCCCATCCCGTTCTCGATGCTGCTGACGCTGGTTTCATCCTCGAACGCGGAGAACGCCGGGACGCTCTGGGGCTTCATCCGGCGCTACCGGCCCGACGTGACGCCGCAAACGCATCCGAAGCTCAACGCGTACGTGGAATACGCGATCCATTATTTCCGCGATTTCGTGCGGCCGGCCAAATCGTTCCGCAAGCCGACGCCCGAGGAGCGCGAGGCCTTGACGGCGCTGCGCGACGCGCTCTCGCAGCTTCCGGCGAGCGCCACCGCCGGGGAGATCCAGGACGTGGTCTACGAGATCGGGCGGCGGCCGCCGTTCCTCGACTTGAGCGGCAAGGGCAAAACCAAAGACGGCAAGCCGGGCGTGTCGCTCGAATGGTTCAACATGCTCTATCAGGTGCTGTTGGGGCAGGAGAAGGGACCGCGCTTCGGCTCGTTCGTCGCCGTCTACGGCATCGAGAACACGGTCGGGATGATCGACGGCGCGCTGGCGCGTTCGGCCTGACTCTACTCGACTCGCCCACAAGATGCGCGCGATCCAGACCACTTCGGAAGCGGGCAGCGTGCGGTCCCTGTGCGCGGGATTGAGCGAGCGCAGCTCGACCGACTTCGCCGACTTGCGCTTCAGCTCCTTGGCCAGGACCTCGCCGTCCTTGGTTTTCACGATAACGCGGTCGCCCTTGCGCACGGTCGCGCCCGGCGAGATCAAGAGGATGTCGCCCTTGCGATAGAGCGGCTCCATGGAGTCGCCGGAGACCTCGAGCGCGTAGGCATGCTCGTCGTCCAGGCTCGGAAATGGAACCGCTTCCCAGCCGGAGCCGACCGGAAAGCCGCCGTCGTCGAAATAGCCGCCGGAGCCGGCTTCGGCGAAACCGATGAGCGGCAGGGGCCGCGGCGCGCGCCTGGCACCCTTGGCGTCGAGCAGCGAGATGAACTCCTCGATGCTGGCGCCGGTCACGTGCAGGATTTTCGCGATCGATTCGGTCGACGGCCAGCGCGGACGGCCGTCGGGGCCGAGGCGCTTGGAGCGGTTGAACGAGGTCGGATCGAGCCCGGCCTTCTTGGCCAGCCCCGAAGCCGAGAAGCCATAGCGCTCGGCCAGCCGGTCGATGGCGGCCCAGACGCGCGGATGGGAAAGATTGGCCAATTGGGGCTCCGCCGCTCGATGAAGGTCGTATGGTAGTAGGAATAATCACCCAGCACGGTTTCGTCCAGCCATCATGGAGAGTATTCACATAAACTTCACGTGATAGGTGTAGGCGGGCCCGCTTGCAGCCGAGCGGCGCCGCCGATAGCGTCGCGCCGGCATCATGAGCTGGCAAGCGGCCATCGACCGCGCGGGGCTGAAACGCCCGACTTTTGACCCGTTGCCCGGGGGGTATCGCTCTTGATCCCGCTTCTCGACCTCGGCCTCCCTTTCGCGCGGCTGTTGGATGCCGAGGATGCGCACCGGCTCGCGCTCGCGGCGCTGAAAACGCTGCCGCTGCCGCCAACTCCTACCGATGATCCGCGGCTGAAGGTCGAGGCTTTCGGACTCATATTCCCCAATCCCGTGGGGCTGGCCGCCGGCTTCGACAAGGATGCGGAAGTGCCGGGTGCGGCTTTGAAAATCGGCTTCGGCTTCGTCGAGGCCGGAACGCTGACGCCGAAGCCGCAGCCGGGCAATCCGCGCCCGCGCGTCTTTCGTCTTCCGGCCGACGAAGCGGTCATCAACCGCTTGGGCTTCAATAATGGCGGCTATGCTGCAGCGCACAACCGGTTGACCAAACGAGTGCGCAGCGGCGGGATTCTGGGCGTCAATGTGGGAGCGAACCGCGAATCAGTCGATCGTGCCGCCGACTACGTAAAAGGCGTCGAGACCTTCGCCGCGGCGGCAGATTACCTCACGGTTAACGTTTCCTCACCGAACACGCCCGGGCTGCGCGAGTTGCAATCCGGGGCGGCGCTCGACGATCTGGTCGCGCGCGTCATCGAGGCGCGCGAACGCATGGTGGCGCGCGGCGGAAAAAAGCCGGTGCTGCTGAAGATCGCGCCCGATCTTTCGCTGACCGAGCTCGATGGCGTGGTGGCGGTCGCGCGCAAGCGCGGCATCGACGGCATCATCGTCGCCAACACCACGATCGCGCGCCCGCGCTCGTTGCGCGATCGCGCCGCGCGCGAGGAAGGCGGACTCTCGGGCCGGCCGCTGTTCTCGCTCTCGACGCGGATGCTCGCCGAAACATTTTTGCGCGTCGAGCGCGCGTTCCCGCTCATCGGCGTCGGCGGAGTCGATTCGGCGGACGCGGCATGGCAGAAAATGCGCGCCGGCGCCGCGCTCGTGCAGCTCTATACTGCGTTGATTTATAAAGGTTTTTCTCTGGTTGCGTCGATCAAGCGCGGGCTGGTGCAACGGCTCGAGCGCGAGAGAATCGAAACGATTGTGAAGGTCACCGGCGCCGACGCGAATGCGATCGTGCGTGCGCCGTGGCCGGCGTGAGGCTCAGGTCTTTCCGCGGCCGGTGCGGACGAGCCGCATGATGAGCCAGATCGGAAACACGATCACGGCGCCAAGCACGAAGTAGCGCCACACCCATTCGATCGCATCCCAACCCATGTTGAAGATGCGGCGCACGAGTGATTCGAGGCTGCGCCAGATATTCCACGGGTCGACGCCGAGCGCGGCGAGCAAAACGCCGATGACGATCGACAGAAGAACGAGTCGAACGATTACTCCGAGCGGCGATCCGCCAAAAAATCGATTCATCATGCGCTCTTCTTGAAATTTTCCGTTCGCGTGCACATCTGACAGTGCGCAAGAAAATGTCAAGCGACACTTGACCGAACGATCAATGCAAACTACTGGATGATGTTGAAAATGTTGGCGAACGCTTCTCTTTCACTTTCCTCCGGCGATTTCTCGCTCGACCGCCGCGTGGACTGGGCGCGCGGTCTGCTCGCGCGCGGCGACACCGCTAGCGCGATCGATCTTCTGCGTGAAACAATCGAAACGGCGCCCGGCTTTCTCGCCGCCTGGTTCATGCTCGGCGAGGTGCTCGAGCGCACCGGCGAGCGTGACGAGGCGATCGGCGCCTATCGGCGCGTGGTGACGCTCGATCCGGAAGACAAGCTCGGCGCGAGCCTCAGGCTCGCGCGGCTGGAGAAGCGCAAGCCCGAAGGCATGCCGCCGGCCTATGTGCGCACGCTGTTCGACCAGAACGCGGCGCGTTTCGAGAACGATCTGTTGCAGAGACTCTCCTATCGCGGCCCACAGATGTTGCGCGCGGCGGTCGAGCGGACCGCCAAGGCGCGCAAGAAGCGGGCGCGGTTCCTGCGCGTGCTGGACCTGGGCTGTGGCACCGGTTTGATGGGCGCGGAGATCCGCGACTTGGCCAGCGATCTCTCGGGCGTCGATCTTTCGCCCGGCATGATCACCCAGGCTCAGGCCAAGGAAATCTACGATCGCGTCGCGGTCGGCGACCTCATCGAGTTCCTCGACGAGGAAGAGGGCGATTTCGACCTCGTGCTGGCGGCCGACGTATTCGCCTATCTGGATGACTTGTATCCGGTGCTCGCGGCGGTGCGCGAACGGCTCGCGCCCGGAGGTCTGGTGGCTTTCACCATCGAGACCCACCGTGGCGGCGGCGTCGTTCTGCACGAAGCGCTGCGCTTCGCCCACGGCGAGAAGCACGTGCGCGAGGCCGCCAAGGCGGCGCGCCTCGACGTCGCCGTGCTCGAGCGCGCGTCGACGCGCACTGAAAAGGGCAAGCCGGTTCCGGGTCTGCTGGCGGTGCTTTCGCGCCGCAGCGCTCAGTCGCGGCGGAATACCAGGCTTGCGAGCAGGCCGGTCAGAAGCGCGAGCAGCGCCGTACCCAGGCCGTAATCCAGCCGCTGGTCGCGGGCGGCCTGGGCGACCACAGCCTCAAATCCCGTCCGCACGACTTCGATCGCGGTCGTTTCGCGATTGATCAGCGCGCCCGCCGCGAGCAGGAGCGTCTCCACTTCATAGGTGCCGGTCGGCGCGTTGCCGGGAATCGGCACGGCGGTGCGGAACAGGCTGTTGCCCAGATAGGTGACGCCGTTCGGCTCTTCGCGGAACAATCCTTCCGCGGTCTTCACGCGGATAAATCCGGCGCGGAACGGATCCTGCGCATGCACGTCGGCGACGTCGGCGCCGATCCGTTGCGTGAGCAGGTTGTTGACGAGACCGATGCGCAGCCGCCGCAGGAAATCGGGGGCGCCGATATTGACCGGCGCGCGATTGGTCGAGACCGCGAGATAGGCCGGCACATCGACGAACTCGCGCGACTCCGTGTTCACCCAGATGCCGAGGATGCTGCTCTTGCGCCGCGTGATGAACGTGCGCTTGGAGCCGCGCACGGTGACCACTACGTCATAGCCGCCGCGGTCCATCACGTCGGGGTCGATATTGTCGATCGATCCGAACAGCACGAGATCGGCGCCGGTGAAATTCGACTGGATGAGGACGCGGTGCGTGGACAGCGTCACGACCAGCCGCTCGGCGGCGGCGGCCGGGGCGGCGGCGAACGCGGCCGCGATCGCGAGCACGATCAATCCGCGGCGCATCATTCGAACGTCTCCGTCGCCACTACGGAGAATACATCGGCGGGTGGCGTGAGCATGTCGACGGCGACGCGCAGGCCGACCGCGAGCACCAGGAGCGAGAGCAGAAGCCGCAGCTGCTCCGCGCGCATGGCCTGGCCGGCGCGGGCGCCGAACTGGGCGCCGAGCACGCCGCCGGTCATCAGCGCGAAAGCGAGCACGACGTCGACGGTGCGGTTCTCGAGCGCATGCAGCACGGTCGCGATCAGCATGGTGACGAGCGTGAGCAGCAGCGAGGTGCCGACAGCGACCGTGGTCGGCACGCGCAAGAGGTAGATCAGCGCGGGAATGAGCAGGAACCCGCCGCCCACGCCCATCAAGGCTCCGAGCAGGCCGACCATGAATCCGATCGCCGTGACTGGCATGGCGGAGACATAGATGCGCGACTGGCGAAAACGCAGCTTCAGCGGCAAGCCGTGGAACCAAGCGTGCGTGCCGGGCCGGCGCACGATCGGCGGTTCGCCGCGGCGGGCCCGCAGGATCGCCCGCACGCTTTCGGTGAGCATCAGGCCGCCGACGATGCCGAGCAGTACGACGTAGGAAAGGTTCACCATCAAGTCGAGCTGGCCGGCGCGGCGCAGGACCGAGAAAATCCAGACGCCTACGGCGGTGCCCAGGATGCCGCCGGAAAGCAGCACCAGCGCGAGCCCGATATCGACGAGCTTCTTGCGCCAATAAGAGATAGCGCCGGCGAGCGAGGAGGCGGCCATGTGGCTCGGCACGCTGGCGACCGCCACCGCCGGCGGAATGCCGGTCAGGATCAAGAGCGGCGTCATCAGGAACCCGCCGCCGACGCCGAACATGCCCGAGATGAAGCCGACCGTGATCCCGAGGCCGAGGATCAGGAACAAGTTCACCGGCAGCTCGGCGATGGGCAGGTAGATCGGCACGGGCGCGCCTTGCGAATGGCGCCGCGTTTCCCGCGGCGCCTATGCGTTCAAAACCCGCGCCGCAAGCTTGTCAATGGAAAGGCGCGATTTTTCAGTTCTTTACTGAACGCCGGGCGGGGGCGGTCTCGGCCTTTTCCCACTCGGCCTTGAGCTTAACGTTGTTGGCTGCGACGTCTGCGGGCGTTGCTGCCCACGTCTGCACCGCAAGTTTGGCCGCGATCAGCGTCTGCGCATCGAGGCGGTTGGCCACGTCGTCGCGCTTCTTGGCGGCGTCGGGGTCGCCCTGGATGGCCGCGAGCGCGAACCAGCGATAGGCCTCGGCGAGGTTCTGCTCGGCCCCCAGGCCGCGAGCATAGAGCACCGCCAGATTATATTGACTGTCGCGCAGGCCACGGTCGGCGGCCATGCGGAACCAGCGCGAGGCGGTGCGGAAGTCGGGCTTGCCGTCGACACCCTCGGCGTGAAGGACGGCGAGGTTGTGCATGGCTTTGATGTGGCCGCCCTCGGCGGCAAGGAGATAGTAGCGGCGCGCTTCGGAGAGGTTCTTCGTTACCCCCTGGCCCTTCTCGTAGATGCCGCCGAGCCGGTAGGCGGCCGGAGCGGAACCCGCGGCGCGGGCGAGCTCGAACCAGCGCAGCGCTTCCACGCCATTGGCCTCGATGCCGCGGCCGTCGAAATAGCGGGCGGCGATCTCGTAAGCGGCAACCGGATCGCCGGAAAGCGCCGCCGCGCGCAATGCCGGATTGCCGAGCCCGGCCGGCAAATCCTTGGGACGGAAAGCCACGGCGGCTGGCTTGGGCGCGGGAAGCGGCACCGTGCCGGTGGTGTCGCGCAGGTCGCCGCGCTGGCCGAGGAAAGTGGTCGTGATCGCGGGGCCGACCACGCCGGCCGGCGGGGCGGATGCGAGCGCGGGGTCGGAGGGCGCCGGCAGAGCGGTGCGGTCGGAGGGCGCCGGCTCGGCGGGCTGCGCGGGCGCCGCGGGCTCGGCCGGAGTCTCCGGCTCCGTGGGCGCTGCTGCCGATGGAGTGGCGACGGCCGGCGCGGGCGCTTCCTCGGAGGAGAAGAAGGACGGAAACAGCACGTCGGCATAGCGCATGGTGCCCGCCATCACGAGCAGGAGCGCCAGCAGGCCGATCAGGAGCGAGCGCTTGCCGCCACCGCCGAGCTTGCTGCCAATATCTTTCATGACGCCGACGGCGCGGGAATGCGGCGTTTCGATCGCTCGCTCGGCGGCGGCCTGTTGCGCGGCGCGGCGGGCGGCGGCGATGAATTCGGCGGTGCGCGGATTGGCTTCGCCGAGCTTCGGGCCGTTCGGGCCGAAGGCGGTGGCTGATTGCGCTACGCGCTCGGTCGTGCTCTGGGCGAGACGGGCGTGGGGACCACCGGAGCCCGGCTCGAGCGGATAGTCGGGCGGCAGATCGCCGGAAATAGTCGCGGGCTTGAGCTCGGATTTGGGCTCGACGCGCGCCCGTCCGGGCTGCTCCGGCTCCGTGAACGCAGGATCGGAACGAAGCGACTCGCGCGGGGCGGCTTGCAGTTCCGCTTTCGGAGCGGCAGCCGGTCGCGGAGGCTCACGATGGATCGCCGGCTCGGGTTCGCGTGCGGCGGGATGCGGTTCGGGTTCGAGGGAGCGGCGGACCGGCTCGGCGGCGGGCGCCGGCTGGGTGCGCGGAACCAGGGTGGCTGCGGCCTCGCGAATGGCCGAACGCGCGGCACGTTCGGCGATATCGATGGCGCTCGCGCGGGTCTCCTCGAACTGGGCGAACAGGTCGTTCAGGCTGCGCTCGATCGAATCGAACCTGGAAAGGCGGGTTTCGGCCGCCTCCAGCTTGTCGATGACGCCATGCATCAGATCTTCGAAGCCGGCGGGCGCGCCATGCGAAAGGTTCGCGAGCGCGCGCTGCAGCTCGTCGAGGCGTCCGGCGATCTCGGCGATGGCGGGCGCGCCGGCCTTCTGGGTCGCGGTCTCGATGCGTTCGCCGAGCTGCTCGATGCGCTGCTCGATCCCGGCGAAGGCGCTCAGCATCTGCGTCTCGGCGGCGGGGCTGCTCTCGAGTTTGTGGGCGAGCACCTCGATCTGGTCGACCAATACCTTGAGCACGTCGGCGGGAAGCGCGCTCGACAAGAGCGCATGAATTTCGCCGAGCTCGTTCTGAACGCGCGCGACCGTCGCGCCGTCAAGGCCCTTGACGTTCAGCACGTCGAGCTTGCGGGAAAGCTCCTGCAGGTCGGCTTCGACCGCGCTGAAGCTTTCGGCGGGACGGACTTCGGCGAGCGAGGCGCGAATTTCGCCGAGCGCGGAAGCGACCTGGGAATAATTCTCGCGCGGTTCGGTACGGGCTGCTAGATCGACGTGCTCAGTCAGCGTCTCGATCGCGCGCTCGAGTGCCTCGATCGAGCTGCGCGGCGCGAGTTCAGCGAGCGCGCGGCCGAGGTCCATGATCTGGTGGCGCAGTGCTTCGATTGCCGGCGCCTGAACGCTCGCATGGCGCAGGTGCTGCATTTCGTCGGCCATGGTCTTGAGCTGGCGCTCCAGGCCGCTGAGGTCGGGAGCGACCGTCGGCGCCTGCGCCTGACCGCCGGAGCGGCGCAGGTGCTGCATATCGTCCGCCATCGCCTTGAGCTGGTGCTCCAGCCCGCTGAAGTCGTGAGCGGGAGCGGGCGCAGGTTCGGGCTTTCGATCCTCGGCACGGCGGCCGATCCGGCCCTGGCGGCGGTCGAACATGCGGCCCTTGGCGCCGTCATCGAGCGAGGCCTGGCGCACGGTGATTTCCGCGATGGCGTCGTCGAGATCGGCGATCGACGGCGAGACTGCGCTCGTCATCGGGCGCTCGGGCTCGTGCGCGGCGTGGCGACTCATGCGCTCGATCGCCTGGGAAAGTGCGTCGAGCCTGCGTTCGACCGCGGCGTCCACTTGCGACGGGACAAGTCGCTCGGCGGCGCCGATATCGCGCATCAAAGCTTCGACGCGATTGTCGAGTGCGGCGACGGCTGCGGCGAGAGCGGGGTCGCTGCGCGCCGCACCTTCCGGCGACACGCGTTGCGGACCGCTGCGCATCAGATGATCGAGTTGCTCGGAAATATCGTCGAGACGCTGTTCGAGTGCGCCGGCCCGCGGCGGCTCGAGCGGCGCGCGGCGGGCATGGGGCTCGTCGGCGCCTTCGCGGATCGTCTGTTCCAGCCATTCGCCGACGGAGAGCCCGGCGCGGCGCGCGGCGTCGCGGGCCGCGGCCCAAGTCTCTCGCTCTACGGCGTTAACGCTCCAAGGCACGCCTGCGGTCATGGCCAGTTCCGTTCGCGAATCGCCGCGGAAACGCATGCAAACGCGCTTGGGAACGGACTGTTCATAATCACGGTAAATGGCCGGTTAACTTTTCTTACTGGCACCTCAATATGTTGGGAGGCTCTGTGGCAGGACCGACTGAAGGGCCGGCGCGGTGCGGCATTCTCCAAGCAAGTATTTGAAAATATTATAGATTATGGGAGGTGGAGTTTTTCACAGGCGGCCTGCCCAGAGTGATTGACGTTTACGTCAACTGAAGCTAAGCGTCATCTATATTGCCATCGAGCGGTCTAGGGCTATCCGCCGGTGCGCATGCGGCTCAGGGCCCGAAGCAAAAGCATATGCGCAGGCAAGTGGAAGCAACTTCCGCCCGTCCGGAAATCCCCGATCTGGTCGCCGGCTTCGACGCTGAAGCGGCGGCGCGGCCGGAGCAGGATGAATTCACGATCCGCGATCTGGCGCGTGAATTCGGCGTAACGTCGCGCACGCTGCGCTTCTATGAAGAGAAGGAATTGATCGCGCCGCGACGCGCCGGGCAGGACCGGCTCTATTCCCGCCGCGATCGCGCGCGCTTGAAATACGTGCTCATGGGCAAAAGCGTGGGTTTCTCGCTCGAGGAAATCCGCGCCATGCTCGATCTTTACGATCTCGGCGACGGGCAGGTGACCCAGCTGAAGGTCGCGCACACCCGCTTCATCGAACAGGTCGAGCGGCTTAAGCAGCAGCGCAAGGATATCGACCGGGCGATCGCCGAGCTCGAGCGCGCGAGCGAGACCGTGGGCGGAATGCTCGCGGGGCGCGGCGCGTAACCGTCAACAGGAGAGAAAAATGCCGACCTACAAGGCTCCGGTGGAAGACGTGATGTTCCTGCTCTCGGACGTGTTCCACGTCGAGCGCTACGACAATGTGTCGGGCTTCACGGATCTGGAAACCATCGGCGCCGTGCTCGGCGAGGCCGGCAAGTTCTGCGAGGAAGTATTGGCGCCGCTGAACAAGGTCGGCGACAAGGAGGGCTGCAAGCGCAATACCGATGGCTCGGTGACCACGCCGACCGGGTTCAAGGACGCCTACAAGAAGATGGCCGAGGGCGGCTGGATCGGCATCTCCGCCGATCCGCAATATGGCGGCCAGGGCCTGCCGCACGTCGTGGCGGCGACGCTGAACGAGTTCCTGTCGGCGTCCAACATGGCCTTCGGCATGTACCCGGGCCTGTCGATGGGCGCGTTCCGCGCGCTCTCGCTGCATGGCAACGACGAACAGAAGAAAATCTATCTGCCCAAGCTCGCGTCGGGCGAATGGACCGGGACGATGAATCTGACCGAGCCGCAATGCGGCACGGATCTCGGCCTGATCCGCACCAAGGCGGCCCCGCAGGCCGATGGCAGCTACAAGATCACCGGTACCAAGATCTTCATCTCGTCGGGCGAGCACGATCTCACCAAGAACATCGTGCACCTGGTGCTGGCGCGCATCGAAGGCGCGCCCGAGGGCGTCAAGGGCATCTCGCTGTTCGTAGTGCCGAAACTGCTGCCCAAGCCCGACGGCTCGGCCGGCGAGGGAAACAAGGTTTCCTGCGGCTCGCTCGAAGAGAAGATGGGCATCCACGGCAACTCGACCTGCGTCATGAATTATGACGGCGCCAAGGGCTGGCTGATCGGCGAGGCCAACCGGGGCCTGGCCGCCATGTTCACGATGATGAACGAGGCCCGTCTCGGCGTCGGCATCCAGGGTCTCGCGCTCGGCGAGGTTTCGTACCAGAACGCGGCGATCTACGCGAAAGAGCGGCTGCAGGGCCGCGCCATCTCGGGCGTGAAGTTCCCCGACAAGCCGGCCGATCCGATCATCGTGCACCCGGACATCCGCCGGCTGCTCATGACCATGCGTTCCTTCAATGAGGCGGCTCGCGCGCTGGTACTGTGGACCGCGCTCAGGGGCGATCTGGCGGTCAATTCCGACGACGAGAAGCTGCGTGCGGCCACGGAAGACCACATGGGCCTGATGACGCCGATCATCAAAGGCGTGCTCACGGACCGCGGCTTCGACAACGCGGTCATGGCGCAACAGGTCTATGGCGGCCACGGCTATATCAAGGAGCACGGTGTCGAGCAGTTCGTGCGCGACGCTCGCATTTCCATGATTTACGAGGGCGCCAACGGCGTGCAAGCGCTCGATCTGGTCGGCAGGAAACTGCCCAAGGACGGCGGCCGGGCGCTCTTGGCTTTCTATGCCGAGGTGCAGCAATTCGTGAAGGAGAATTCAGGCGAAGAAGCGATGAAGCCGTTCCTCGCGCCGCTTTCGGCCGCGCTCCAGCATCTGCAACAGGCGACCGCCTGGTTCATGCAGAACGCCCCGAAGCGGCCCGACAACGCGGGCGCCGGCGCCACCGACTACATGCACCTCTTCGGTCTCGTGGTGCTCGGCCTGATGTGGGCGCAGATCGCCAAGGCGGCGCTCGCCAAGAAAGCCGCGGGCGTCGACGGGCAGCGAATGGATGCTAAGCTCACTACCGGACGTTTCTATATGGAGCGCGTGCTGCCGGAGACCGCGACCCGGCTGGCGCGCATCACCGCCGGCGCCGACAGCGTGATGGCGATGCCCGCCGAAGCGTTCTGAGTTCGAGGAGGAAAATCATGTCCGAAGCCTTTATCTACGATCATGTGCGCACCCCGCGCGGCCGCGGCAAGGTCGACGGCTCGCTGCATGAGGTGACCTCGGTCGAGCTCGCGCGCCAGGCGCTGGTGGCGATCAAGGAGCGCAACAAGCTCGATCCGAAGCTCGTGGAAGACGTGGTGCTCGGCTGCGTCGATCCGGTGGGCGAGGCGGGCGGCGATATCGCGCGCGCGGCTGCGCTCGCAGCGGACTATGGCGACGAGGTGCCGGGCATCCAGATCAACCGCTTCTGCGCCTCGGGGCTGGAAGCGGTGAATTTCGCGGGCGCCCAGGTCATGTCCGGGATGAAGGAGATGACCATCGGTGGCGGCGTGGAATCCATGTCGCGCGTCGGTATAGGCGCTTCGGGCGGCGCCTGGCCGGTCGATCCCTCGGTCGCCATCAAATCCTATTTCATGCCGCAGGGCGTGTCGGCGGACCTGATCGCGACCAAGTACGGCATCAGCCGCGACGAGGTCGACGCTTATGCCGTGCAGAGTCAGAAGCGGGCGGCCAAGGCCTGGGACGAAGGTCGTTTCAAGAAGTCCGTGGTGCCGGTGACCGACGTGAACGGGCTGCCGCTGCTTTCGAAGGACGAACACATGCGGCCGCAGACCGATATGCAGTCGCTGGCGGCGCTCAAGCCCTCGTTCGTGCAGATGGGCGAGTTCGGCGGCTTCGATGCGGTAGCGATCCAGGCGCATCCGGATGTCGAATACGTCAATCATATCCACCACGCCGGCAATTCCTCGGGCATCGTGGACGGCGCGGCAGCCGTGCTGATCGGCTCCAAGGAAGCGGGCAAAGGCGCGGGCCTCAAGCCGCGCGCACGCATCCGCCAGTTCGCGTCCATCGGCTCCGATCCGGCGCTCATGCTCACCGGGCCGATCGACGTGACCGAGCTCGTGCTCAAGAAGGCCGGGATGAAGATTTCCGACATCGATCTGATCGAGCTGAACGAGGCGTTCGCGGCCGTCGTGCTGCGCTTCATGCAGGCGTTCGAGCTCGACGACTCGAAGATCAACGTGAACGGCGGCGCCATCGCCATGGGCCACCCGCTCGGCGCCACCGGCGCCATGATCCTCGGCACAGCGCTCGACGAGCTGGAGCGCACCAACAAGTCGACCGCGCTGATCACGCTCTGCATCGGCGCCGGCATGGGCACGGCGACGATCATCGAGCGGGTCTGAGCAAAGTCTGCTGCTAAAATACGATATAAATCAAAGGGTTACGGGAGGCGTGCGATGAGCTGGGTCAATTTCAAAGTCGACGTGGACGCGGACGGGATCGCGCTCATCACCTGGGACAGCCCCGGGCGCTCGATGAACGTCTTCACGCTCGAAGCGACCAACGAGCTCGGCCAGATCATCGAGAAGGTCGCGACCGATCCGGCGATCAAGGGCGCGGTGGTTACGTCGGGCAAGGAAGCGTTCTCCGGCGGCGCCGATCTCACGATGCTCGAAAATCTTTCGCGCACCTTCGCCGACACGGTGAAGGCCAAGGGCCAGGTCGAAGCCAACCGCATGGTGTTCGACGAGTTCGCGCAAGATGTCGCTGAACTACCGCCGCCTGGAGACCTCGGGCAAGCCGTGGGTCGCGGCGATCAACGGCACCTGCGCGGGCGGCGCGTTCGAGCTGGCGCTTGCGTGCCATCGCCGGATCGCATCGGAAAACGAAAAGACGCGCGTGGGTCTGCCCGAGATTAAAGTCGGCTTGTTCCCTGGCGCGGGCGGCACGCAACGCGTGCCGCGGATGATTCCGGCCGGCGATGCGCTGCAGTTCCTGTTCCGCGGCGAGTTGCTCAGGCTCGATCGCGCCAAGGCGATGAAGCTGATCGACGAGGTCGTGCCGGCCGACAAGCTGATCGAGACCGCCAAGGCCTGGATCAAGAGCGGCGGCAAGGGCGTGCAGCCCTGGGATGTGGAAGGCTTCAAGCTGCCGGGCGGCACCGTCTATTCCAAAGCCGGCATGATGACCTGGCCGCCGGCCAACGCGATCTATCGGCGCGAGACTTATGATAACTATCCGGCCGCCAAGGCGATCCTGCAGTGCGTGTTCGAGGGCCTGCAGCTGCCAATGAACCAGGCGCTGACGGTGGAATCCCGCTACTTCGCGAAAATCCTGCGCTCCAAGGAAGCGCAGGCGATGATCCGCACGCTCTTCGTTTCCATGCAGGAGCTGAACAAGGGCGCGCGGCGACCGGCCTCGGTGCCGGCCGGGAAGCTCAAGAAAGTCGCGATCCTGGGCGCCGGCTTCATGGGCGCGGGCATCGCGAGCGTGACCGCGCAAGCCGGAATCGAAGTGGTGCTGATCGACCGCGATCAAGCCAGCGCCGACAAGGGCAAGGCGCATGTCGAGAAGACGCTCGGCGAGCAGGTCACCAAGGGCCGCATCAAGCCGGCTGACCGCGACGCGTTGCTCGCGCGCATTGTTGCCACGCCGGATTACGCGGCGATCGCCGGCGCGGATCTGGTGATCGAGGCGGTGTTCGAGGATCGCAAGGTCAAGGAAGAGGCGATCAAGAAGGCCGAGGCCGTGCTCGGCGACAAGGTCATTTTCGGCTCCAATACCTCGACGCTTCCGATCACGTCGCTCGCCGAGCTTTCCAAGCGGCCGGACCGCTTCATCGGCGTGCATTTCTTCTCGCCGGTCGAAAAGATGATGCTGGTCGAGCTGATCATGGGCAAGAAGACCGGCGACGAGGCGCTGGCGATGGCGCTCGATTACGTGCGCGCGATACGGAAGACGCCGATCGTGGTCAACGATTCGCGCGGCTTCTACACCTCGCGCGTGGTCGGCACCTATATCCGCGAAGGCCACCTGATGCTGACCGAAGGGGTGCCCGCGCCGATGGTCGAGACCGTCGGCCGCATGGCCGGCATGCCGGTGGGGCCGCTTTCGCTCAATGACGAGGTCGCCGTCGATCTGGCCTGGAAAATTCTGCAGGCCACCAAGAAGGATCTCGGCGCCGAGGTGATCGATCCGCGCCAGGAGGCGCTCTTGGAGGAAATGGTGGTCAAGCGCGGCCGCAACGGGCGCAAGAACGGCAAGGGTTTCTACGACTATCCGGACAAGGGTCCGAAGCGGCTGTGGCCCGGCCTCGCCGAACTCGCGGGCGCACCGCAGCCGGCGGAGACCTTCGACGTCGATACGCTGAAGCAACGCTATCTCGGCATCCAGGCGCTGGAGAGCGCGCGCTGCGTCGAGGAGGGCGTGATTACCGACGTGCGCGACGCCGACGTGGGCTCGATCCTGGGCTTCGGCTATGCGCCCTTCACCGGCGGCACGCTCTCCTATATCGACGGCATGGGCGTCGCGAATTTCGTGGCGCTATGCGAGCGGCTGGCGGGCCGCTACGGGCCGCGTTTCGAGCCGTGCGCGCTGCTCCGTGAAATGGCGAAGAAGGGCGAGACCTTCTATGGCCGCTTCGCGCCCGCGGCGGGCAAGCGCGCCGCCTGAGCGGCCGCATTTGAGCCGCCGTTTGGGCTAGGATTGTTGCTCTCGGCGAGCGGGAGTGGAGTCATGGTCCGATCCTCGAGTGGTTCGTTGCGAGCGCTGCTTGTTGCGGCCGCCATCGCGTTGGCGCCGGCGGCGATCGCGCAGGAGACCGCGAAGGGCTCGGAGATCCGCCCGATGCCCGCGGAGGGCGAGGTTGGGAGATTTTCCTTCAGTCCAGTGGTCGACGGCATGATGCGGCTCGACAGTCGCACCGGCCAGGTTTCGCACTGCCGCCGGCGTGGGCCGGCCTGGAGCTGCGAGACGGTGGCCGACGACCGCGCCGCTTACGAGGCCGAGATCGCGCGGCTTGCGGGCAAGGTCGCGGCGCTGGAAGCGGAGCTCGCGCGGGAAGGCAGCCGAAGCGCCGAAGTTAGGTGCGGAACCAGCACCGCCGGTTCCGCCGCAGACGGTGCCGCCGTCGGCCTCGAAGCCCACGCCGCCGTGGCCGGGCGACGAGGAAGTCGAGCGGGCGATGCGCTATCTGGAAGGACTGTTCCGCCGCTTCCTCACGATGGTGGACAAGCTGCGGCAGGAATTCGAGCCGGGCCGTATCTGAGCTAGTAGCGCGACGCCAGCCCGCTCGCCGCCACCAGGAGCGCCAGCACCCACATCACGACCGAGATCAGCGCGGTGTACATCGCGTAGGTGAAATAGGCGTCGCGTAGCACGGTCGATGCAGCCCATTGCGCGTAGGCTTCCGGCGGCCGGAAGTCCTTGGGCAGATAGAGCCACATCTCGGTCTTCTTGTAATTCTGGGTCAGCGCGTAGCGCGCCTTCAAAACCAGAATGAACACCATCAGCAGGGTAAGGATGCCGCCGGCCTGAAAGACCGCGCGCGGGTCGAAGCTCATGCCGACCATGACGCAGATGATGGCGAGCATGCCGAATCCGCAGCCGCGCTGGACCGACTCGAAGGCGAGCTTGCGCATCTCTTCCATGCGGCTCTCCGCGCAGGACGCGGCCCGGCGGGACCGCTTCGCTATGGCTGATAATGCAACGAGCGTGCCGGGTTGGCGAGGGGGCACGAACGATCCGTCCGCCTAATCACGCAGATTTGGCGCGGTAGGCTCTATAGACCGTACAGCAAGAAATTGGCCGCCGCCGGCAAGGTGAGCAGCCCGACGCCGGCGAGCCAAAGCCACATCGAAACTTCGCTCGATTCGGTTTGTCCGGTCCAGCGTTCATAGAGCGCCGCCGGGATGCCGCCGAGGATCAGGGTGATGGTCGCAAACAGGATCGAGGAGAGGAACAGGAGCACGCTGAGGCTGCTGAGGAAGAAGGCCGGCATCAGCACGAACACGAACGGAAACATGCCGACGAGCCAAGGCGAGAAAATGCCGTTGATGGTCGCGAACAGCACGATCGCGATCGACATAGGAGCGAGTGCTCATTGCGGCGTCACTCCGGTGGTCGGCAATTGCCCGACACTGGCGAACAGAATGAGCAGCGCGACGCGGGCGGCGAGCAGCCAGACGGAGGCGAACAGCAGCAGCAGCATGTGCGGCACCGCGAGCGGCGTCACGACGCGGACCGCGCGCACGACCGGATCGGTGAGCCGCACGAACGCGACGCCAGATGTAGTTCTTGGATTCCGGCGGGAAGAGAAAGCTCAGAACGAAGCGCCCGAGCATCGTGTACATCAGCGCCGCCAGAACGAAGTTCGGCAGGTGGAACCACCATTGGGCGATGAAGGGATTCGAGCTCACGGCAATCTCGCTCGATCGTGCGTGCCGGTTCAAGCACGTTCGCACCCCGAAGGGAAAGGCAAAGAAAAAGGCGGGGTCCCGAAGGACCCCGCCTGCTTTGTTACGTCCGGGAAGCGGTCAGTCCTTCTCTTGCAGGACCGTCCGGCCGCGCGGCTTGCGGATCTCGTCGACGAAGGCTTGCATTTCCTTCGACGGCTCCTTGCCCATCAGGCTGACCACGATGATCACCAGGAAGCCGAGCGGCATCCCCAGCAATCCGCAGTTGATGTTGTTGAGGTCGAACCAGCCGACCTTGTTGGCCATCGGGTGGGCGAGCGTCGGGCAAGTTCTCCATGGCGTTGGGAAGCGCCATGGCCTTCGCGATGTCGACCAGCGGTGCGCCGGTGACCGGGTTCAACAGCGAGGTCATGCCGACATACTTCACGCCGAAGCCCGGGAAGTAGCGGGTGACGACGAGGTAGAAGATGCAGAGGCCGAACCCGGCGATCATTCCGCATACCGCGCCCGCCGTTGTCGCGCGCTTCCACCAGATGCCCATGCACGAGCGTCGGGAAGTTCCCGGCCATCGCGAGCGAGAACGCCCAACCCACCATGGCTATGATGTCCGTCGGTCTGGTCGAAGCAGTGGCAGCCGCAGCCACGGCGACGAAGAACAAGAGCACCCGCGCGACCGTGAGCCGGCGGATGGTCGGCGCGTTCGGGCTGAGCATCTTGTAGTAGATGTCGTGGCTGAGCGCGTTGGCGATGGCGAGCAGCAGCCCGTCGGCGGTGGAAAGCGCCGCCGCCAGGCCGCCCGCGGCCACCAGGCCCGAGATCACATACGGAAGGCCCGCGATCTCCGGCGTGGAGAGCACGATCACGTCCGTATTGATCACGAAGTCCTGCAGGCGGAGAACGCCGGGGTGACCGGCGATCGCCTTACAGGCGTCGATGACCGCCTGCGAGGCTTGCGGCGTTCTTGCCGCAGACCTGGATCAGTCCAAGCTCGCCCCAGGTGAACATCCAGGGCCGGATCTGCGAGACGTCGCGGCCGATGATGTTGGTGTAGAGCTCCAGCTTCGAGAACGCCGCATAGGCCGGCGCCGAGAAGTAGAGCAGGAAGATGAAGAGCAGCGACCACGCCACCGACTGGCGCGCTTCACGCACCGACGGGGTGGTGAAGTAGCGCATCAGGATGTGCGGCAGCGACGCCGTGCCCACCATCATGCAGAAGATGATGCCGAAGAAGTTGAGCGGGCTGTAGTTGATGAAGGGCTGGATGTGCGGCTTGAGTGCTCCGGCCGGACATGAGGCTGCGGTGCACGCCACCGCAAGCCCGTCCTTCAGCATCTGTCCTTCGCGGGCCGTGATTTCCGCAATCGCCGTCCCGTAGGTGAGCTCGGGGATCGGAATCCCGTAGTGCTTGGTGGACAGGATCACGATCGGCGTGAGGTAGGCGATGATGAGCACGATGTACTGGGCGATCTGCGTCCAAGTCACCGCACGCATGCCGCCCAGCATCGCGCAGAGCAGGATGCCGACCAGACCGGCGAACACCGCGATCTCGAACTGCAAGCCGAGGAAGCGCGATGCGATGAGACCGGTGCCGTAGATCTGCGCCGTCACGTAGGTGAAGGACGCGGCCACCAGCACGATCACCGCGAGGAAGCGGGCGAAGTTGCCGCCGAACCGGTACGACATGAAGTCGGGCACGGTATAGGCGCCGAACTTGCGCAGGTACGGTCCGATCAGGATCGACACCAGCACGAAGCCGCCGGTCCAGCCCAGCACCCAGGCGATGCCGTCATAGCCGAACAGGAACAGCGTGCCGGCCATGCCGACGAAGCTCGCCGCCGACATCCAGTCGGCGCCGGTCGCCATGCCGTTGTAGAAGGCCGGCACGCGCCGGCCGGCGACGTAATATTCGGAAAGCTGCGCCGTCCGCGTCATCACGCCGATGATCGCGTAGACCGCGAGCGTGAAGAACACGAACAGATAGCCGATCACCCGGTTCGGTACGCCGATGTATTCGAAGATCGCGAGGAGGATGATGAAACCGACGAAGCCGCCGGTATAGGTGCCGTACATCCGCCCGAGCTGTTTATAAAAGGCATCCGCGGCAGTTGAAGATTGAGTAGCCATGATCTGTTCCCCCTCAGTCGTCTTCGGCCACGCCGAATTCGCGGTCGATGTTGTCCTGCTGTCTGGCGAACATGAACAGCATGACCACGAACACGATCAGCGAGCCCTGCGCGGCCATGTAGAAGCCGAGCGGGAATTTGAGCACCGGGATGGTGATCAAGTTCAGCTGGTTGACGAACATGTGGATGATGTAGCCGAAGAAGAACCAGACCCCGAGATGGATCAGCATCAGGTTGGTGGTCTTCTTCCAGTGCGCGTCGTCGCTTTCTTTTGACATAGGCTCTAGCCCTCCTAATGCGTTGCGGTCGCGGCACAGCCGTGCCGCATCGCCCCTAGTTCGAGTCGAGGAAACGCCGTCTGCCGGATTTGAAGAACCGAAAGGCGCCGCCTCCGAAATTCACGGCCCACGCTTCGTTTCGCTTCGGCGCGGGTCCTTGCCCAAAACATTAACACTGCGTTAACTAGCGTCCCTATACGACTTTCGGCTCCCCCTTTGATAATAAGCGATTGAATTGGCTCAAGATTTTCCCTTGCCGCGAGGGTCCGTGCCGCTCGCTTCCGGTCCCGCACCGCACTCCGGCGCGGCGAAAGTCATGCGCCCAGCCGCCCCGATTCTCGCGGTTCCGGCGCGCTGCTTTCCGGCCGGAGAAATGACCTTGTGCTGCTATATTGCCAACGCCGCCCGCGCAGGGTGGGGAGGTTCGGTCCCTTGGAAGCGTCCGCGTCCTACCGCTTCGTCATCGCCGACGACCATCCGCTATTTCGCGGCGCGCTCAAGGCGGCGGTGTCCGCGCAGTTCGGCGCGGCGAAAATCTACGAGGCGGGCGGCTTCGATGAATTGCAGAAGCTGCTCGAGCGCGAAGCGGATATGGATCTGGTGCTGCTCGACCTTGCGATGCCGGGCGTGCGCGGATTTTCCGGCCTGCTGTATTTGCGCGCGCAGTTCCCCGGCGTTCCGGTGGTCGTCGTGTCGGCGACCGAGGAGCCCGACGTGATCCGGCACTGCATGGAATTCGGCGCGTCCGGCTTCCTGCCCAAGACGCTCGGCGTCGACATCATGCGCGAGGCGATCCGCCGCGTGCTCGCGGGCGAAGTGTGGACGCCGCCCGACGTCGATCTGTCCGGCGGCTCCGACAAGGCGATGCGCGATCTGGTGCAGCGGCTCTCGACGCTCACCCCGCAGCAGGTGCGCGTCTTGATGATGCTGTCGGAGGGATTGCTCAACAAGCAGATCGCCTACGAGCTCAGCGTGTCCGAGGCGACGGTGAAGGCGCACGTCTCGGCGATCCTGCAGAAGCTCGGCGTCGAAAGCCGGACACAGGCGGTGATCGCGGCGTCGAGGATCGAAGCCGGACAATGGCCGCAGGTGGTGAATTGATCGATTGAGGGGCCTACTCGGCCGCGGGGCGCGCAACGCGCCACTGCGCGAGGAATGCGCGGAGCGCGGCGGGCTTCACCGGCTTGTTCAGCACGAGAACGTCGATGGTGCGCGCGTCCTCGCGCACCTGCGGGCTGCGGTCGGCGGTGATCAGCGCCGCCGGCAAATCCGCGCCGAATTCCTGCCTGATACGGACGACGGCTTCGATGCCGTTTCCTTCGTCCAGATGATAGTCGATGAGCAGCACGTCCGGCCGCAGCCCGCTCTTCCTGATCAGGACGAGCGCCGTATCGAGATCGGGCGCGCCGAGTACGTGAGTGCCCCAGCTCGACAGCAGCGCTTCCATGCCGGCCAGCACCTGCGGCTCGTTCTCGATGCAGAGCACGATAACGCCCTCGAGCGGCGTCGCCGGAACTGCCGCCGCGGGCCGCGCTGCGGCCTTGCCGGCGACCGCAGCCGCGACCGGCACTTCCAAGGAGAAGGTCGAGCCTTTTCCGGAGACCGAGCGCAGGCCGATCTTGTGATCGAGAATGCGGGCGATGCGTTCCACGATCGAAAGACCGAGGCCGAGGCCGCGCGCCGCCTTGGCGCCCTGGTCGAGGCGCTGGAATTCCTTGAACACGATCTTCTGCTTCGACGCCGGGATGCCGAGCCCGGTGTCGGAGACCTCGATGCGCACCCGGCCGCGCCGCCGGCGGCAGCCGACGAGCACGCGTCCCTTGGGCGTGTACTTGATCGCATTGGAGACGAGATTCTGCAGCAGCCGGCGCAGCAGCCGCCGGTCGGTGCGCACCGCGAGCGAGGACGGCACGAAGGTGAGCTTGAGGCCTTTTTCGGCGGCGAGCGGGGCGAACTCGACCTCGAGCTGGCTCAGGATTTCGTCGATGCGCGAAGCTCGAGATTTCCGGCTTCATCGCGCCGGTGTCGAGGCGCGAGATGTCGAGCAGCGCGCCGAGGATTTCCTCGACCGCCTCGAGCGACGCGTCGATATTGCTGGCGAGCTTGGCGTCCTCGCCCATGCTCTTGCGCTCGACCAGGCTGGTCGCATAGAGCCGCGCCGCGTTCAGCGGCTGCAGAATGTCGTGGCTGGCGGCGGCGAGAAAGCGGGTCTTGGAAATGTTGGCCTCGTCGGCCTCCGACCTTGGCGCGGGCGAGCGCCTCGATTGAGGCGCGTGAGTTCCTCGGTGCGCTCGTGCACGCGCCGCTCCAGGTTCTCGTTGGCGCGCTCGAGCGCCTCGGCCGCCTCGACCGTCGGGCGTGATGTCGGTATAGGTGACGACGAAACCGCCGTCGGGCATGGGGTTGGAGCGCACCTCGACGACGATGCCGCGCATCGGCAGGCGTTCCAGGAAGCTCTCGGTGCGGCGTCGTGTAGCGCTCGATCCGGTCGGCGACCAGGTGCTCGACCGGTCCGGGGCCGAAATCGCCGCGCTCGGCGGTGCGGCGCAGGATCTCGATCGAGGCCGACGCCGACCCGCACCAGATCGGGCGGCAGGTCGAACATCTCGCCGAACTGCGCGGTTCCAGCAGATCAGCTGCAGATCCTTGTCGAACACGGCGATGCCCTGGCGCACGTGATCGAGGGCGGATTGCAGGATCTCGCGGTTGTACTGGATCGCGGCGGAGGCGTCGTCGAGCAGCTTGAGCGCCGCCTTCGGCGACACCGCGCCCTTGCGCAGGAGCAGCGACAGCACGAGCCGCGAGGAGGCGCCGCCGATGGCCGAGGCGAGGATGTGCTCGGCATAGCGCAGCAGATGGATGTCGGCTTCGCTGGCGGGCGCGAGCGACAGGCGCCGCGTCTGCGGCGAAACTTTCGAACGAGCGGCGCGTGCGCTCCTCGCCGAGATAGCGGGCGACGGTGGCGATCAGCTCGCCGACGGTGACGGACGAGCGCCAGAGCCGGAAGCCCGGCGCCATCGGCGCGCTCTCGGAACGCACGAACACGCTGGCCTGCATGCGCTCGATCGGCGTCGCGGAGGTTATGAGCGACACGCCGATAAAGGCCAGCACGTTGAGGCCGAGGCTCCAGAACACGCCGTGGGTGAGCGGCGCCGCGTCGAGGCCGAACAGCGCCTGCGGGCGCAGGTTCTGGATGCCGAACAGGCCGAGATCGAGGATCGTCCGATCGAGCATGCCGGCGGCGACGAAGCTCGGCAGCAGCAGCGTATAGGCCCAGACGGCGACGCCGATCGCGAGCCCGGCGATCGCGCCGCGCGCGGTGGCGCGCTGCCAGAACAGGCCGCCGAAGAAGGCCGGGCCGAATTGCGCGACGGCGGCGAACGACAGGAGTCCGATCTGCGCGAGCTGCGCCTCGCCGGCCGTGTGATAGTAGAGATAGGCGAGCAGCAGCACGCCGAAGATCGCGAAGCGGCGCGACTGCAGCAGCAGCCTGCCCATGTCCTTTCGGCTCGCGTCCTCGCCGAGCACGGTGCCGATGCCGCGGGCGCGCAGGATCAGCGGCACCACGATGTCGTTCGACACCATGATGGAGACCGCGACGCTCTCGACGATGACCATGGCGGTCGCGGCCGAGAGGCCGCCGATGAATGCGAGCGAGCGCCATGGTCTCGGCGCCGACGGAGAGCGGCAGCGCCAGCACGAACATGTCGCTGTCGACGCTGCCCTTGGGGAACAGCACCAGGCCAGCGATGGCGATCGGCACGACGAACAGGTTGATCAGCACGAGATAGAGCGGGAACAGCCAGGCGGCGCGCCGCACGTCCTCCTCGGCATTGTTCTCGACCACCGTGACGTGGAACTGGCGCGGCAGCAGCACGATGGCGAGGAAGGACAGCAACGTCATCGTGATCCAGGTCGTCGGATTGATTCCGTCGAAGAATACCGGAAGGATGTCGCCCTTGGCCGCGGCCCTGGCGAGCAGATCGCGCGGGCCGTCGAACAGGTAGAAGGTGACGAAGATGCCGACGACCAGGAAGGCCACGAGCTTGACCAGCGACTCGGTCGCGATCGCGAGCATCAGGCCTTCCTGATGCTCGGTGGCGTCGATGTGGCGCGTGCCGAACAAGACCGCGAAGGCGGCCATGGTGACGGCGACCATGAGCGCGAGGTCGCCGACAATCGGAATCGATGTCAGCCGGGATTTGTTGCTGGCCGAGGACGGTCAGCAGCGAGGCGGATACGGCTTTCAGCTGCAGCGCGATGTAGGGCACCGCGCCGATCACCGCGACCAGCGTCACGATCGCGGCGACGAGCTGGCTCTTGCCGTAGCGCGCGGCGATGAAGTCGGCGATCGAGGTGATGTTCTGCGTCTTGGCGAGCCGCACGATCTTCAGGATCAGCGGATAGCCGAGGCCGATCATCAGGATCGGGCCGAGATAGATGGTGAGGAAATCGAACCCGTGCTTGGAGGCGAGGCCGACCGAGCCGAAGAAGGTCCAGGAGGTGCAATAGACCGCGAGCGAAAGCGGATAGATCAGCGGGCGGCTGCCGCTCGTGCCCCAGCGGGCGCGCATGCGGTCGCCATAGCTCGCCACTGCGAACAGGAATCCGATATAGGCGAGCGCAATGCCGACGACGACCCAGCCTTGCAGCATTGTTGCTCCTGCGTCACTCTGCCCATGCGGGCAGGAGCCTTGTAAAACAAGGGGATCATAGCCTACCTAGCTTGTCCATGCCGGGCCGCCTAGCTGCGCCTGGAAGCGGAGTCGCAAAGAGAGGCGTGATAAGATTCATGGGGTTTCTCGACTGGTTCCGCCGTCCGCCGCCGATCGAAGACCGCCCGGCACTGGTCGAATTCCTCGACAGCCGCGCGGCGTTCCTGACGCAAAAAGGTATCTTCGATTTCTCGCGTGCCGCCGCTGGCCCATCGTTTTCCTCTCTTATCAAGGAAGCGGCGTTCGCGGCGGCGGTCGATGAAGCGCGCTGGAAGTCCTACCCGCTCGTGCTCTCTTGCGTCGTCGAGATGGTGGATGGAGTGCTGCGCCCGCTCGCCCAGGGCGCCATGCCGCTGGCAGAGGCGCTGCAGGCTTCTGCCTTCGAAATCATCGACCGCTATCCGGTGCCCAAGCCGATCGAACCCGCTGCCTGGGCCGAAGCGCGCGCCGCGCTTGGGCTGCGCATCATCCATATCGCGTTGCATCCGCCCAAGCGCGTGAAGGACATTCCGCTGCAGATCGCCCCGCAGTTCTATGACAATCTTCCGATCCATCAGCGTCTGCGCGGAAGCGCCAACGAGATCGTGACAAGCAACCTGCGCACCAATCTGATCAGCATGCACGAGGAATTCGCAGGTCGCGCAAACGTCGCAATGCTTGTGAAGGCGCTTGGGGTCGCGGCCGGCGGCGATTTGGCCCGCCGCGGAGCATAGGCGCTACATGGTCGACCGGCTGAGTGCGACGCCGCTTCTCGCGCTCGACGCGGTCGTGACCGATACGGAAACCACGGACCTGGAGCCGTCGCGGGCGCGCATCGTCGAGATCGCCGGCGTCAGGCTGCACGGCGGCAAGCTCGATGCATCAAATCCCTACCGCACGCTTGTGGACCCGGGCGAGGCGATCCCGCCGCTGGCCACGAAAATCCACGGCATCGATGCGAAGAAGGTCGCAGGCAGCCCAAAGTTTCCCGCGGCGTGGCAGGGGTTTATCGCGTTCGCCGGCGAGGCGGTCCTGATCGGCCACCACACCGGCTATGATCTAGCGGTGATCGCGCGCGAGTGCGCGCGCGCCGGAATCTCCTTCGATCCGCCGCGTTCGCTGTGCGTGCGCGTGCTCGCCGAGGCGGTGCGGCCCGACCTTCCGGGCTACTCGATCGAGCAGCTTGCCGCATGGCTCGGCGTGAAGATCGAGGGGCGCCATTCGGCGCTCGGCGACGCGCGCGCGACAGCCGAGATTTTCCTGAAGCTCATTCCGATCTTGCGCGAGAGCGGCGTCCGCACGCTCTCCGAAGCCGAAGCTGCGATCCACTCGCTATCCAACGTGATCGAGCAGCATCAGCGCGCAGGTTGGCACGAGCCCGCCCAAGCGCCTTCGCGCACGGCGAGCGAGCGCACGCTCGCGCGGATCGATTCCTACCCCTACCGCCATCGCGTGCGGGACGTGATGTCGCAGCCGCCGGTGTTCGTGCCGCCGTCGATGAGCCTTGCCGGCGCGCTCAAACTGCTGATGCAGCGAAAAATCAGCTCCGTATTCGTGCCGCCGGCCGGCGCCGGCGCGGACGGCCCGCAGCACGCGGCGGCATGCGGGATCGTGACCGAGCGCGATCTTCTGCGCGCGTTCGAATCCGGCGGCGCTGCGGCGCTCGCCAGCGAAGTCGGCGCCATCGCAAGCCGGCCGCTTTCGGCGGTGCCGGCCGAGGCGTTCGTCTATCGAGCGATCGGCCGCATGGACCGGCTCAAGGTGCGCCATCTCGGCGTTGTCGACGAGGCGGGCGTCGTGGTTGGGGCGCTTTCGGCACGCCAGCTCTTGCGCGTGCGGGCGCAAGACGCGGTCGCGCTCGGCGATGCGATCGACGAGGCCCGGGACGTTCATGCGCTCGGCGCGGCTTGGGCGAGACTTCCGGCGGTCGCGCGCGGGCTGCTGGATGAAGGCGTCGAAGCGCGCGCGGTCGCGGCGGTGATTTCGCACGAGCTGGCCGGGCTCACGCGTCGCGCGGCCGAGATCGGCGAGGCGCGCATGCGCGAAGCCGGCCGCGGCGCGCCGCCGTGCGCCTATGCCGTTCTGGTGCTGGGCTCGGCCGGGCGCGAGGAGAGTCTGCTGGCCATGGATCAGGACAACGCCATCGTGTTCGCCGAGGGCGCTCTCGGCGGGCCGGAGGACAAATGGTTCGCCGAGCTCGGCACGCACGTCGCCGACATCCTGCACGAAGTGGGCGTGCCCTATTGCAAGGGCGGGGTGATGGCGAAGAACGCGCAATGGCGCGGAAGTGCCGCGGCCTGGCGCGAGCGGGTCCAAGACTGGGTCGGCCGCTCACGGCCCGAGGATCTGCTGTCGGTCGATATCTTCTTCGATTTCCGCGCCGTGCACGGCGACGGCGCCCTGGCGGCAGAGCTGTGGCGCTTCGCCTATGCGGCGGCCGGCGAACGCATCGATTTCCTGAAGCTACTGGCCGAGGCGGACGGCGCAGGCGAGCCGCCGGTCGGCTGGTTCGGGGTCCGCACCGAGAACGGCCGGGTCGACCTGAAGCGGGGCGGGCTCTTTCAGGTGGTCCGCTCCGCCCGGGTGCTGGCGATCCGTTTCGGCGTCGCAGAGCATTCGACGCGGGCACGGCTCCTTGGCGTCAAGGCGCTGAAACCCCATGCCGAGCGCGATCTCGACGCGATGGTCGAGGCGCATGCGGTGCTGCTTGCCGCCGTGCTCGATCAGCAGCTGGTCGATATCGCCGCGGGCCGCCCGCCCTCGAACAAGGTCGAATGGAAGCGGCTTTCGCGCGCCGTGCAGCAGCGACTCAAAGACGCGCTGCAATCGCTGGGGCACACCGACGAGACGGTGCGTGATTTGCTGGTGTAAGTGCGGGCCGGGTAGGCTTGGTCGTGCAGGCTTTCCACAAACGCGGAGGAGAACATGCTCAAGGAATTCCGTGACTTCGCGATGAAGGGCAACGTGGTCGATCTTGCTATCGGCGTGATCATCGGCGCGGCCTTCGGCAAGATCGTCGAGTCGCTGGTCGGCGACATGTTCATGCCGCTGCTCGGTGCGATCGCGGGCGGGCTCGACTTCTCCAATTATTTCGTGGGCCTTTCCTCGAAGGTGACCGCCGCCACGCTGACGAGGCCAAGAAGCAGGGCGCGGTGCTGGCGTGGGGCAATTTTCTCACCATTGCGCTCAATTTCGCGATCATCGCCTTCGTGCTGTTTCTGGTCGTGAAAGCGATCAACCGCATGAAGAAGAAGGAAGCGGCGAAAGCGGCGCCGGCCGAGGTACAGCTGCTCACCGAGATCCGCGATCTCTTGAAGCAGCGGGCCTGACTTCTGGGCCGGCTTCTGGTTTGACGGGTTGCGCCGTTCGGCGCATGGAAACGCCCCACGACATGGCTTTTTCATCTTCCAGGCGTCGCCGCGCATATTATTGGACAGCAGTCCTGCGCACGCTTGCCGCCGCGGCGGCCGGCGGAGGTCTGTTCGCGGCGCTGGGACTGCCGGCGGCGTGGCTCTCGGGGGCGCTCACGGCGGTGGCAGTGCTCGCCGTTTCCGGCGCGAACGTCGTCATTACCAGAGGCATCCGTGCCGCGGCGTTCATCGCGCTCGGCGTCATGATGGGCGCCGCGGTGACTCCGGAGACGTTCGCGGGCATGCGCAACTGGCCGATCAGCCTCGCGGTCCTGGTGCTCTCCGTCGCGGCTACGATGGCGGCGGTGACCTTTTACTTGCGCCGCGTCGCCGGCTGGGACGGCCGCACCGCGTTCTATGCCTCGGCACCGGGCGCGCTTTCGACGGCACTGGCGCTGGCGACGCAGGATGGCGCCGACGTGCGGCGCGTCGCCTTCGCTCAGGCTATCCGTCTGTTCATCATCGTTGCGGTGCTGCCGGGGGCGCTTGTCTCGCTCGGCCTCTCGGTGGCCGTGCCGCTACCAGCGCGGCTGCCGCAAATGGGCTCGCTCGGCATCGGCATGGCCGGCGAGCTCGCGCTCATGGCGGTCACCGGGATCATCGGCGGGCTTGCCGCCCATTGGGTCAGAGTGCCGGGCGGGCTCCTGTTCGGCGCGATGTTCGCAAGCGCGATCCTGCATGCCACCGGGCTCGTCACCGCGCTGTTGCCGGCCTATGTGCTGGTGCCATCCTTCATCGCGCTCGGCGCCTCGGTCGGCTCGCGCTTCGCCGGAAGCGATCTCTCCACCCTCAGGCACTTTCTGATCGCTTCGCTCGGCGCCTTCGTGGTCGCTTCGGGCGTGGCGCTCGTGTTTGCACTGCTTGCGGCGGTGCTGTCGGGCGAGGGAATCGGCAAGGTGATCGTGGCGTTCGCGCCCGGCGGGGTCGAGGCCATGAGCGCGCTCGCTTTCGTGATCGGGCTCGATCCGGCCTTCGTGGCGGCGCATCACATCGTGCGCTTCCTGCTGATCGGGCTCCTGCTGCCGTTTGCGGCAAGACTCCTGTTCGGCCCGGCGCAGGCCGGAGAGGATTCGGCGTCCTGAAAACGAGGCGGCCGGCATGAGGCCGGCCGCAGAATCATGAATCCGGAAGAAGGTTCCGGCGCGAGGCGCCGGTTCAGGCCTTCTTCTTCTCCGCCTTCTTCTTTTCTTTTTTCTCTTTCTTCTTCGCCGCAGCGACGTCGAAGGACTGAGAAGTCAGGTCGGCCTTCTTCTTCTCCGCCTTCTTCTTTTCTTTCTTCTCTTTCTTCTTCTTCTTCGCAGCGGCGACCTGGAAGGTGTCGCTCGGAGAAATCGCGGCGACGGCCGGGGCGATAGTGGTCGCTCCGAACAGCGCGGCCGCGGCAATCAGCGCGGTAAGCTTCTTCATGGGGCCCCCCACTTTTCTGGTTTCTGACGGTTGTGGCCGGATTTCGACGTTCAGTGATTGAGCGCCGATGCGGATGCCCGGACACTGCGGAGAATTTACACGTTCCCCTATGGTTTTGGAAGTCCGCCCGAGGGGCCCGACCGGGGTGGAAAAGTGAAATTTCGCGGATGTGCCCGACCGGCCACAGGCACATCGGCATGCGGTTTTGCGTGCCCGGGCAGCCTTTTTGTCCCGCACCCACCGCCTTGGGCCGCACGCGAGGTGCTGCGGGGAAGAGGCGGATCAGGAGAATTTCCAAGAAATCGTGATTGGATTCTGCTCCAGCATACACCCCAGAACGCTCAAAAGTGCTTGAATTACCGGCCTTTGGCGCGCCGGTATGCTAGAAACCAGGGCCGGGGCATCCGAATTGCCCATTGCCGTGGCATCTCGTTCGCGCGAAAGAGGCCGGCCGCGGGATTGGGTCGATTCGACGGCAGTGGCTACAAAAACGATCTGCCGCCAGGCATGGGGAGCCTGCCAAGGAGTTCCAAGAGAATGAGTGCCGGCACGACGACGCTGGACCGCAATGATCGGGAGGCGTCGGAAACCGGGGGCAAGGCGGGGCGCGGAGTCGGGGTTCCAGCCACCGACATCCGCAATCCGGACTATTTCCACAAGGTCGTCGATTGCCAATGGGCCTGCCCGGCGCACACGCCGGTGCCGGAATACATTCGCCTGATCGCCGCCGGCCGCTACACCGACGCCTACATGGTGAACTGGCATTCGAACGTGTTCCCCGGGATTTTGGGGCGCACGTGCGATCGTCCGTGCGAGCCCGCATGCCGGCGCGTGCGGGTCGAGGCCGAGCCGGTCGCGATCTGTCGTCTGAAGCGCGTCGCCGCCGACAACAAGGACGACGTGCGCGGGCTGATGCCGGCGCTGCCGGCGAAGAAGAACGGCAAGCGCGTCGCGCTCATCGGGTGCGGACCGGCGTCGCTGACGGTGGTGCGCGACCTGGCGCCGCTCGGCTACGAGATCGTCATTTTCGATCAGGACAAGGGCTCGGGCGGCATGATCCGCTCGCAGATCCCGCGCTTCCGCCTGCCCGAGGAGGTGATCGACGAGGAGTGCAATTACATCCTCGAGCGCGGCTTCATCGAGCTCAAGCTCGGCCACCGCATCGACAGCATGAAGAAGCTGCTGGCCGGGAATTTCGACGCGGTGTTCGTCGGCTCCGGCGCGCCGCGCGGGCGCGAGCTCGATATCCCCGGCCGCAAGGAAGCGGCGGCGCACATCCATATCGGCATCGACTGGCTTTCCAGCGTCTCCTTCGGTCACATCCACGCCATCGGCAAGCGCGTCGTCGTGCTCGGCGGCGGCAACACGGCGATGGACTGCTGCCGCACCGCGCGCCGCTTGGGCGGCGAAGACGTGAAAGTGGTGGTGCGCTCGGGCTTCGCCGAGATGAAGGCGTCCTCATGGGAAAAAGAGGACGCGATGCATGAGGGCATCCCGATCTTCAATTATCTGGTGCCGAAATCCTTCACCCACGAGAACGGCCGTCTCACCGGCATCGTGTTCGAGAAGGTCAAGGCCGAGAAGGACGCCAAGGGCAGGCGTCAACTGGTGCCGACCGGCGAACCCGACGAGCATATCCCTTGCGACGACGTGCTGGTCGCCGTGGGCCAGGAGAACGCCTTCCCCTGGATCGAGCGCGACATCGGCATCGAATTCGACCAATGGAACATGCCCAAGGTCGATCCGAAGACCATGCAGTCGAGCAACCCGAAGATCTTCTTCGGCGGCGATGCGGCGTTCGGCCCGAAGAACATCATCTGGGCGGTGGCGCACGGCCACGACGCGGCGATCTCGATCGACAAGTTCTGCCACGGCGAGGACGTGCGCAAGCGCCCGTCGCCGCTGGTGAACCTGCAAAGCCAGAAGATGGGCATCCACGAGTGGAGCTACGACAACGACGTCTCCAACGACAAGCGCTACCGCGTTCCGCTCAGAGACCAGGCGATCACGCTGAAGAACATCAAGGTCGAGGTCGAGCTCGGCTTCGACCGGGCGCTCGGCTTCAAGGAAACGCAGCGCTGTCTGAACTGCGACGTGCAGACGGTGTTCACGCGCGATCTGTGCATCGAGTGCGACGCCTGCGTCGACATCTGCCCGATGGACTGCATCACTTTCACGGTAAACGGTCCGGAGACCGATCTGCGCACGCGGCTGATGGCGCCGGCCGAGAATCTGACCCAGGATCTCTATGTTTCCGACACGCTCAAGACCGGCCGCGTGATGGTGAAGGACGAGGACATGTGCCTGCACTGCGGGCTGTGCGCCGAGCGCTGCCCGACCGGGGCGTGGGACATGCAGAAGTTCCTGCTCGACATGGCGACCGCGACGGAGGTTTCCGCATGCCGCCGCGCCTAGAGCGGGAGAACGACTTCGTCGTCCTGTTCGCCAACGTCAACGGCTCGGGCTCGGCGAGCGCGAACCGCACGTTCGCGCGCTCGATCCTGCGCATGGGCGTGCCGATCGGCTCGCGCAACATCTTCCCGTCCAACATCCAGGGCCTGCCGACCTGGTACGAGGTCCGCGTCAGCGAGGCCGGCCACCTCGGCCGCCGCGGCGGCATCGATCTCATGGTCGCGATGAACCCGCAGACCTGGGACAAGGACGTGGCCGGCATCGAGCCGGGCGGCTACCTGTTCTACGATTCGACCAAGCCGTTGCCGCCGTCGAAGTTCCGCGACGACATCAACGTGATCGGCATGCCGCTCACCGCGATCTGCAACAAGCAGTATTCGGACCCGCGCCAGCGCCAGCTGTTCAAGAACATCATGTATGTCGGCGCGCTTTCGCAATTGTTGGAGATCGAGCCCGAGGTGATCGAGACGCTGATCCGCGAGCAATACAAGGGCAAGGACAAGCTGATCGCGCCGAACCTCGAGGCGTTCCATATCGGCCGCGACTACGCCAAGCAGAACCTGTCCGGTGCGCTCGGGCTCAGGGTGAAACGCGCCGACAAGGTGCGCGACCAGATTTTCATCGAAGGCAACGCCGCGGCGGCGCTCGGCTGCGTCTATGGCGGCGCCACGGTTGCGGCCTGGTATCCGATCACGCCCTCGACCTCCATGGCCGAGGCGTTCGCGGGTTATTGCCGGCGCTTCCGCGCCGACGCCGAAGGCGGCAACAAGTTCGCGATCGTGCAGGCCGAGGACGAGCTGGCCGCGATCGGCATGGTGATCGGCGCGGCCTGGAACGGCGCGCGCGCGTTCACCGCCACGGCCGGCCCCGGCATCTCGCTGATGCAGGAATTCATCGGGCTTGCGTATTTCGCCGAAATTCCGGCGGTGATCTTCGACGTGCAGCGTGGCGGACCTTCGACCGGCATGCCGACGCGCACGCAGCAATCGGACCTCTTGATCGCCGCCTATGCCTCGCACGGCGACACGCGGCACGTGCTCCTGCTGCCGCAGGACCCGCGCGAGTGCTTCGAGTTCGCCGCCAAGGCGCTCGATCTCGCGGACCGGCTGCAGACGCCGATCTTCGTCATGTCGGACCTCGACATCGGCATGAACGAATGGCTGGTGCCGCCGCTCGCCTGGGACGACGCGCGCAAATACGACCGCGGCAAGGTGATGAAGTTCGAGGATCTCGAAGCCGGCAAGGACTTCGGCCGCTATCTCGACGTCGACGGCGACGGCATTCCGTACCGCACGTATCCGGGCGCGCACCCGACCAAGGGCGCCTTCTTCACGCGCGGCACCTCGCGCGACCGTTATGCGCGCTACAGCGAGGAGGGGCCGGTCTACGTCGACAACATGCAGCGGCTTCTGAAGAAATATGAAACCGCGAAGAAGCTCGTTCCCGCGCCCGATCCGCAATCGACGCCAAGGAGTCCACGCGCATCGGCGCGATCTATTTCGGCTCCACGACGGCGGCGATGGACGAGGCGATCGGCACGCTCGAGAAGAGCGGCATTCTGCTCGACCGGCTCCGGGTGCGCGCCTATCCGTTCACCGACGAGGTGATCGATTTCATCCGCTCGCACGAGCGCGTGTTCCTGGTCGAGCAGAATCGCGATGCGCAGATGCGCACGCTTTTGCTCGAAACCGGTCAGGTGGAAGCGGCCAAGATCGCCTCGGTCCTGCACTATGACGGCACGCCGATCACTGCGCAGTTCATCGTCAGCGAAATCGCGCGGCGCATGCAGGAAATCGGCCGCGCCTCGATCCGCAAGGTGGTGTCGTCATGACCTATATCGTCAAGCCCAAGCTGCATCACCCGAAGCTGCCGCATAACACGCTCGGCTTCACGCACCGCGACTACGAGGGCAAGGTCTCGACGCTTGTGCGCGGGCTGCGGCCACGACTCGATCAGCGCCGCGTTGATTCAGGCTTTCTTCGAGCTGAATCTGGAGCCGCACCGGGTGGCCAAGCTCTCCGGCATCGGTTGCTCGTCGAAGACGCCGGACTATTTCCTGGGCCAAAGCCACGGCTTCAACTCGGTGCACGGCCGGATGCCTTCGGTGGCGACCGGCGCCAACCTCGCCAACCGCGATCTCATTTATCTCGGCGTGTCGGGCGACGGCGACTCGGCTTCGATCGGCCTCGGCCAGTTCGCGCATCTGCTCAGGCGCGGCGTCAACATGCTCTATGTCGTCGAGAACAACGGCGTATACGGCCTGACCAAGGGCCAGTTCTCCGCCACCGCCGACAAGGGCTCGAAGTCGAAGAAGGGCGCCGGCAATCAGGATGCGCCGATCGACCTGGTGGGGCTCGCCATCATCATGGGCGCGACCTTCGTGGCCCGCAGCTTCTCCGGCGACAAGCGGCAGCTCGTGGACCTGATCAAGGCCGGGATCGAGCACGGGGGCGCGTCATTCATCGACTGCATCAGCCCGTGCGTCGCGTTCAACAATCACCCGGGCTCGACCAAGAGCTTCGATTATGTGCGCGAGCACAACGAGGCGGTGAATGCCATCGAGTTCATCGAAGGCAAGGCGCCGATCAAGGCCGACTACGAGCCGGGAACTTCGACCCTCGTCCGTCAGCACGACGGCACCTTCCTGAAGCTCAAGAAGCTGGCTTCCGACTATGATCCGACCGACAAATCGACGGCACTCTCCTATCTCATGCATCACCACGACAAGGGTGAGGTCGTCACCGGGCTGCTCTACGTGGAGCCGGAGGCCAGCGACCTGTGCGAGCGCATGAGCGTGACCAAGACGCCGCTCAATGCGTTGAACGAAGCCGAGCTATGCCCGGGCTCGAAGGCGCTGGAGAAGGTCAACGCCGAGCTGCGTTGAAGTGACGCCCGACCGTCATCTTTTCTTGAAAAATGGTGCTGCCGCTCAGGATTGAACTGAGGACCTCTCCCTTACCAAGGGAAAGGACAGCGCGCCCTAAGTAACTGTAGCTCTTTGCCTTTTCTCGGCTATCGAGATGCGCTTCCCGGAAATTCCCCGGATCGTGAGACTGGTATCAACTCAATTCGGCCGCCCGATTTTGACCCGCTTCAGACATTGGGCATAAAATCATGACGCGCTTGCGCTAAAGTAACAGGAGTGGTTGCGGTCTGCACTCCTGCTTAGGATTGGTGCGAAAACTGAGACTACTGGCGGCTCGGACAGAAATCGAACCTGCGATCTTGGTTTTGGAGGCCGCCCCGCGGCAACCCCGCTGGTGGGCGCTACCGTAGCGTTAGGAGTAGAGCACGTGCAGCGACCCGCCAATGCTCGCCAATCCGACCCGGTCCTTCCTTTTTTGCTGTGCCTATTCGTCGGCAGCGGCTGCTCCGCGCTGATCTACGAGATCGTCTGGTTCCAGATGCTGGAACTGATGATCGGCTCGACCACCATCTCGCTCGGCGTGTTGCTGGCAACATTCATGGGCGGGCTGTGCTTGGGAAGCTTGGCGCTGTCGCGACTGTCGGCGTCTATGCCTCCCACCTTTTGCTGATCGGGCTTTGCGTCGCGGCAGGCCTGGCGATGCTCGCTCCGCTCACGCCTTTCTGGAAAGGCCGTGTCGTCAAGCGCGAGCCGCGACTTTCCGCTGCGACGAGCGCTGGCGCCATGGCGGGGTCACTCGTGCTCGGCGGGCTGTTGGCTTGGGCCGTTCCATCGGTCCCGCCGGTCTTTGTCGCGCTTGGCCGAACATTGCTGCAGTGGAACTCTCTGCCGGCCGTCCTCTACACCGGCGAGGGAATCAATTCATGGGTAGCCGTCGTTGAATGGGACGACGGCTATCGCTCCTTCCACGCTAGCGGCATTGGCTTGGCCACCAATTATCCTTTGGACCTGCGCCTGCAGCTCATGCTCGGCCATATAGCAACGCTGACCACGGCGAAGCCGCGCTCGGTCCTCATCATCGGGCACGGAGCGGGCGTCACGGCCGGCTCGTTTATTCCTTATCCCGAGATTGAGCGCATGTGCTCTACCACTGAGCTACGGCAGCGCCGGAAAGTGCACGGGTACCCGATCCCGATGCGGCGGGAAACTGCCACAGGGGGTCCGGCGCCGCAAGGATTCGGCTTGCCTCGACCGGGCGCCGGGCTTAGCGATCGGCGATGGCCGACGACCGCAAACCGACGGGCATGGACGCGGCGCGGGCCGCACGGGCCGAGCGGCTGGCGCGCGCGTTGCGCGAGAACCTGAAGCGGCGCAAAGCGCAGGCGCGAGGCCGTACGCCCGTGACGAAAGGCGAGAAGCCAGGCGAAACCGGGCGGCAAAAATAGCCGCGCCATTGTTTCGCCCCGCCTCGTCGGCTAGACCGGCCCATCGGACGGGGCGGCGCGCCGCCATCTAGGGGAAGCATATGGACCGGATCCGCATCCGCGGCGGCCGCGCGCTGAAGGGCGAAATCCCGATCTCCGGCGCGAAAAACGCCGCGCTCCCCCTGATGATCGCCAGTCTGCTGACCGACGAGACGCTGGTCCTCGACAATGTGCCGCATCTGGCCGACGTGATGCTGCTGCAGCGCATCCTCGGCAATCACGGGGTCGACGTGACGGTGGCCGGCAAGCGCGCGGGCGAGAGCGAGAATTCGGGCCAGACCCTGCAGCTCTCGGCCAAGAATATCGTCGACACCACTGCGCCCTATCATCTGGTCTCCAAGATGCGCGCGAGCTTCTGGGTGATCGGCCCGCTGGTCGCGCGCATGGGCGAAGCGCGAGTGTCGATGCCCGGCGGCTGCTCGATCGGCACGCGGCCGGTGGACTTTCATCTCGACGCGCTCAAGGCGCTGGGCGCCGCGATCGATATCGAAGAGGGCTATGTGCTCGCGCGCGCCAAGAAGGGTTTGCGCGGCGCGCGTATTCGTTTCGAGAAAAACTCGGTTGGCGCCACGCACACCGCGTTGCTTACGGCCGCGCTCGCGCGCGGCGAGAGCGTGATCGAGAACGCGGCGCAGGAGCCGGAAATCGGCGACGTCGCCGCGTGCCTGCAGAAGATGGGCGCCAAGATCGAGGGCGCCGGCACCAAGACCATTCGAATCCAGGGCGTCGAGCGTCTGCATGCCGCGCGTCACGCGGTGTTGCCCGACCGGATCGAAACCGGAACCTATGCCATGGCCACGGCGATGACCGGGGGCGATGTGATGCTCTTGGGCGCGCGCACCGAGCTGCTTGAGGCACCGCTGCAGTTGCTGGCGAGCGCAGGCGTCGAGATCACCAAGACCAACGAGGGCATCCGTATCCGGCGCGATGGCGCCGGGCTCGGGCCGGTCGAGGTCTCGACCGCGCCGTTTCCGGGCTTCCCGACCGATCTGCAGGCGCAGCTCATGGCGCTGATGACGCGGGCGCGCGGCACCTCGAAGATCACCGAAACGATCTTCGAGAACCGCTTCATGCACGTGCAGGAACTCGCGCGCCTCGGCGCGCGCATCCACCTCGACGGCGAGACCGCGACGGTCGAAGGCGTCGAGCGGCTCAAGGGCGCGCCGGTCATGGCCACGGATCTGCGCGCGTCGGTGTCGCTGGTGATCGCCGCGCTCGCGGCCGAGGGCGAAACCATCGTGCATCGCGTCTATCACCTCGACCGCGGCTTCGAGCGGCTGGAGCAGAAGCTCGCCCGCTGCGGCGCCGCCATCGAGCGGGTCGCCGGTTAAGCCTTCATCTTCGTCATTCCGGCCGAGGCCCCCGGATTTGATTCGGGGAGAGCCGGAATCGATAACCACCGACCTCGATTCTATCGCTCAGCCTGTGGCTATGATTCCGGGTCTCGCGTCGTTAACACGACGCTCGCCCGGAATGACAGTGGGCAGCTTGCGCAACGCCCGCCGCGCCGGTATTCGCGCGGGAGGAATGCCATGACTGCCGATCCCGAAACGCTCAAACTCGCCGCGCTGGACGCCGAAGATCTTTCGGTCATGTCCGCGCACCTGCAGGACGCGGTCGCCAAGGTCGTCGACATGGCCTTTCTCAAGAAGGAAAAGCGCTTCGCCATGCTGGTGAACCGGTTCGACTGGGCGGCGGCCGAGCGCGGCCGGCCGATGCGCCGGCGCGCGGGCGTGCATTTCGAGCGCGTGCTCGGGGCGCAGACGCGCGGCTTTTCGCTGGCCGACCGCGATACGGTCCTGAACCTCTTGGCGGTCGATTTCGAGGAGACCGACAGGCCGTCGGGCACAGTCACGCTGTTCTTCTCCGGCGACGCCGCGATCCGCCTCAAGGTCGAGTGCGTGGAAGCGGCGTTGAGCGATCTCGGCCCGGGCTGGTCGGCGCGCGCCAAGCCCAAGCACGAAGACAAGTGAGCGGAACGATGCCGATCCGCCTCGACAGCAAAGCCAAGGACTTCGCCGCACGCTTCGACGCGTTCCTCGCCGCCAAGCGCGAAAGCGCAGAGGACGTGGAAGCTGCGGTGCGTGGCATTCTGGCCGATGTCGCCGCGCGCGGCGACCGGGCGCTCTTCGAGCTCACGCGTCGCTTCGACCGGGCCGATCTCGACAAGCTCGGCATCCGCGTCGACGAGAAGGAAATCGACGCGGCGCTGGGCGCGATCAAGAAGGAAACGCGTGCCGCACTCGAGCTCGCCAAGGCGCGCATCGAGGCGCATCACAAGCGGCAGCTTCCCAAGGACGAGCGCTACACCGATCCGCTCGGCGTCGAACTCGGCAGCCGCTGGACGCCGATCGAGGCCGTCGGCCTCTATGTGCCCGGCGGCAAAGCGGCTTATCCGTCGTCGCTGCTGATGAACGCCGTGCCGGCCAAGGTCGCCGGCGTCACCCGCCTCGCCATGACGGTGCCGGCGCCCGACGGCAAGCTCGATCCACTGGTGCTGGCGGCGGCGAAGCTCGCGGGCGTCACCGAAATCTATCGGGTGGGCGGCGCGCAGGCGATCGCGGCGCTCGCCTATGGCACCGCGACCATCAAGGCGGTCGCCAAGATCGTGGGCCCCGGCAACGCCTATGTGGCGGCGGCCAAGCGGCTGGTGTTCGGCCGCGTCGGCATCGATCTGATCGCGGGACCGTCCGAGGTGCTGGTGCTCGCCGACAAGGACGCCAACCCGGACTGGATCGCCGCCGATCTGCTGGCGCAGGCGGAGCACGACGAGGCGGCCCAGCCGATTCTCGTCACCGACGACGCCAAACTCGCCGGCGCGGTCGAGCAGGCCGTAGCCGCGCAGCTCAAGACGCTGCCGCGCGCCAAGATCGCCGGCGCAAGCTGGCGCGATTTCGGGGCGATCATCCTGGTGGCCGCGCTCGACGACGCGATCCCGCTGGTGGACCGCATTGCCGCCGAGCACGTGGAAATTCACGCGGCCGACGCCGAGCGGCTTGCCGCGCGGATCAAGAACGCGGGCGCGATCTTCATCGGGGCCTATACGCCCGAAGCGATCGGCGATTACGTGGGCGGCTCCAACCACGTGCTGCCGACCGCGCGCTCGGCGCGCTTCGCCTCGGGGCTGGGCGTGCTCGACTTCATGAAGCGCACGTCGTTGCTCAAGTGCGGGCCGGAACAATTGCGCGCGTTGGGGCCGGCGGCGATCGCGCTCGGCGAGGCGGAAGGGCTCGACGCGCACGCGCGCTCGGTCGCGATCCGGCTCAACCGCGACTGACGCGGCGCGATGCCCGACACCGGGAAGAGCCATCCGCACCGTCTGGTCGCCGTCATGCTCGACGAGGCGTCGATCGGCCGCGCCAACCGCGACGTCGAGCACGAGCGCGACGTCGCGATCTTCGATCTGATCGAAAGCAACCGCTTCGAGCCGCTCGGGCACGCGGGCGGGCCCTATGCGCTGAAAATCTCGCTCGTCGAGCAGCGGCTCGTGCTCGAGGTGACGCTCGCCGACGGCGCGCCGGTGATCGCGCACGTGCTGTCGCTCACGCCGTTCCGCCGCGTGGTGCGCGATTATTTCATGGTCTGCGACAGCTATTACGCGGCGATCCGCACCGCGACGCCGACCCAGATCGAGGCGATCGACATGGGTCGGCGCGGTCTGCACAACGAGGGCTCGGAGCTCTTGGTGGAGCGGCTCAAGGACAAGATCGAAGTCGATTTCGACACGGCGCGGCGGCTGTTCACGCTGATCTGCGCGCTGCACTGGAAGGGCTGAAGTGGACGCGAACCAGCCCGACGCCCGGCCGCAGTCGGTCCTGTTCCTGTGCGGGCACAATGTGGTGCGCTCGCCGATGGCGGCCGCCCTGGCGCGGCACTTCTTCGGCAGCTCGCTCAGGATCGCCGAGGCCGGCGTGCGCGCCGGCGAGCCCGATCCGTTCGTCGCCGCCGCGATGGAGGAGCTCGGCATTGACCTGAAGCGCCACAAGCCGGTGACACTCGAGGAGCTGGAGGATCTCGACGGGCTCGATTTCGATCTGGTGGTGAGCCTGTCGCCCGAAGCCCATCACCGGGCGCTGGAATTGACGCGCGCGCGTCCGGTCCAGGTCGAATATTGGCCGATCCCCAATCCCTCGGCGGTCTTTGGCAATCGCGAGCAGCGGCTCGACGCCTATCGGGCGGTGCGCGACGAGCTCCTGCAGCGCATCCGGTCGCGCTTTAGCGCCGCGACCGCTGCCGGCGGCTAAGTCCATTCCGGTCAATGTTTTTCCGCGCGGCATGGCGCGCGCGGCCTGTTCCCATGCGGAGGCAGTTCGGCTAGGTTCCGCGCCCTGCGCCAAGGATGAACGATGATCGGCAGGCCGAAACTCGTGCTCGCGTCCGGATCGCCGCGCCGGCTCCAGCTTTTGAACCAGGCCGGCATGGAGCCGGACACGCTGCTGCCGGTCGAGATCGACGAGACGCCGGAGCGCGGCGAGCTGCCGCGCACGCTCGCCGTGCGACTCGCGCGCGACAAGGCGCTGGCGGCGCTGCCGCGCGCGCGCGCGAGCGAGGAACTGAAGACCGCCTACATCGTCGCCGCCGACACGGTGGTGGCGGTTGGCCGGCGCATTCTGCCCAAGCCCGATCTATTGGAGGACGCGGCCGCATGTCTTCGTTTGCTCTCGGGCCGCGCGCACCGGGTCTATAGCGGCATCTGCGTGATCACGCCGCGCGACGCGGTGCGCACCCGGCTGGTTGAGACGCGGGTCCGATTCAAGCGGCTCTCGACCGAGGACCTCGATTCGTATCTGGCGTCGGGCGAATGGCGCGGCAAGGCGGGGGGCTACGCGATCCAGGGCATCGCCGGCGCTTTCGTGGTGAAGCTCGTGGGCTCCTACACCAACGTCGTGGGGCTCCCGCTCTATGAGACGGTCGCGCTGCTGCAGGGCGAAAGCTACCCGGTGCATTTCGGCTGGCTCAGCCCGGGCTGAAGGCCGTGGCCGAGAAAACACCGCCCGCTTTGAGCGCCAACGACAATGCGCCGGCGCGGCGCTGCCCGATCTGCGGCAAGGCCACGGCCGACGCCCACCGGCCGTTCTGCTCGCGCCGCTGCAGCGATGTCGATCTCAATCGCTGGTTCTCCGGCGTCTACGCGGTGCCGGCCAGAGAGGACGACGATGAAACGGCCTCCGCGCCCGACGAATCGGGCGCGCGCGACTGATCCGGAGCGGCTGGACAGCGAGAAGGGGGCTTCCTATAAAACCCGCGCTCTCGATCGCCTTCCGGTCGAGCGCCCGGCGCCCAGGTAGCTCAGTTGGTAGAGCACGTGACTGAAAATCACGGTGTCGGCAGTTCGATTCTGTCCCTGGGCACCATTTTCCCGCTTCGCCGGTTATCGTTTGGCGAATTGGAAATGATCCAGCCGCGCGTCCTTAAACGTAGCCGAGCCAGCGCCAGTAGGTGGCGCCGAGTAGCATCACGAGCGCAAAGGCAGTCACCGTGAGCACGAGGCCGGTGCGTACGAAGTCGCGCGCTCCGAACGTATCGGTGCCGTAGGCGACCATGTTCTGCGGCGCATTCACGACCAGGATGAAGCCGAAGCTCACCACGAACTGCAGCAGCATCGTCATGCCGACGATGTTGATGCCCGGCGTCGCGACCCCCTGCAGCACGGCGATCACGATCGGAATTATCGCGGCCGCCAGCGCCGTGGCGCTGGCAAAACCGAGATGAACGACGATCAGGAACAGGCTCATCACCGCGAGAATGAACATGGCGGTGGCCTGCTTGAGACCGAACTCGGCGACCACGATATCGGCGAGCCAAGTCGCGCCCTTGGTCTGCAGCAGAGCCGTGCCGAGACTGATGCCGATGCCGAACAGCACGATCGTGCCCCAGGGAATCCTCGGCTGCGCCTCCTTCCACGTCATAATGCCGAAGCCCGGCAGGAACATGAGCGCGACGGCTGTGATGGTCGTGGTCGAGGTATCGAATGAATGCAGCACGCCCTCGGTCGCCCAGAAGCCCAACAGAGTGAGCGAAATCGCGAGCAGCTTCATTTCGGACGCCCTCATCGGCCCGAGCTCGGCCAGCGACTTGTGGATCGCCTCGCGTCCGCCCGGTACTTCCTTCAGCTCAGGCGACAGCATGCGCGTCATCACGAAATAGAGCGCGATCGACATCAACGCGGCGAACGGTGCGGCGGCGACGAACCATTCGAGCCAGGTGATGGTTTTCTGTAGCGTCTTCTCGATGAATCCGATCGCCACCATGTTCTGCGCCGCCGCGGTCTTGATGCCGACGTTCCAGATGCTCGCGGTCTGCACCGTGGTGATCATCAGCATGCTGGCAAAGGTGCTCTTCTTGCTGACGCCGAATGCGGCGATGATGCCAAGCGTGATCGGGACCAGGCAGGCGACGCGCGCGGTGGTGGAGGGCACGAGGAAGGCGATGACGAAACCGACGAGGATGGTGCCGACCACGACGTGGCGCGTGTCCGTGCCGACGCGGGACAGGATGCTGAGCGCGATGCGCTTGTCGAGGCCAGTTGCGGTCATCGCGGCCGACAGGAACAAGGCGGAGGCGACGAGCACGAGCGCCGTGCTGGCGAAGCCGCTGAAGGCAAGGCCGAGCCCGGCGCTGGTGCCGAGCAACACCTTGGGATTGGCGATGTTCGGGGAGAGGCCGAGCAGGAAGGCCATCAGCGTGGCGATCACCACCGCCGAGACCGCATAGTCGATCGCTTCGGTCATCCAGACGATGACCGCGAAGGCGAGGATCGCCAGCATGCGATGGCCGGCGACCGGCAAGCCGGGCGGCGTCGGCAGTAACAGGATAACGACCAGCGCCGCTGCGGCGGCGATCAGGCCCCAGTTGCTTGCAAACCAACCCGGCCGACCGGCGACGATGCCGGCCGCTCCGCTTTCTGCGATGGCCATGGCGTTTCTCCCTCGCGCAATCAGCGACCAAAATCAGCGAAATGACCGAAGCGCGCCTTGATCAGGATCAAACTGGACGGCCGGCTCGCGAAACGGATGCAAACAGTAAAAAAAAGCGAAAGGCGCCGCCGCGTGGGCAGCGGCGCCCCTTTAGAGAAAGCCAAAGCATTCAGTTCGGCCAGACGTAGGCGATTACGCGATTGCGCGGATAGGTGCCTTCGCCGACGCGCCGGTTGTGATTGCCGGAAATAATGATCGGGTTGCCGCGCGCATCGATGCCCTTGACGATGCCGACGTGGCCGCCGCGCTTGCCGCGCGCGAACACGGCGATGGCGCCGATCTGCGGGCCGGAGAGCCGCCGGCCGTAACTGGCGAACGAGCGCGCCATGCTCGAGTTGCTGCTCTTCATTCCGCTCTGGCTGAGCACGAGGTTCATGAAATCCGCGCACCAGAGAGAATTCTTGCGCGTCGGATTGGTCCCCTTGTAGCCCTCGGCGATGGCGAGCCAGCTCGGCGCGCCCCAAGCTAGCCCGATAGCGTTGCCGGTGACGGTCGAGGCGCCGATGCCGGTGCGTTCGGGAATGTATTCACTCGGCGAGGCCAGAGCAGGCGACTGCAGAGCGAGGGCTGAAAGCAGTAGAGCAGAACTTACGCGTACGAACTTGCCGATCATCTCGGCTCCTTCATGGCTGTTGACACGAGTTCGCGCGGCGGCATTCGCATGCCTCCGCGCGACGCGCGCTGAGTGGCCGGCCGATGCGTTCTGAAAAGGGCGGCGAAGTCACGCTTGGTGACAGAATATTGCGCGCGCAACGCATGCCGCACTTGCGCCATAGACGCGGCAAGTTTCGCGCTGCTAGAACCCCGATCGTGAAATATTCCGCTGCATTTCTTAACGAGGCGGCAATGCGCCGCACGCTGACGGTCCTGCTGTTTTTGTCAGCGCAATCGGCCGCGGCGCTCGCCGCCGATCCGGCCGCGGGCGAGCGCGTGTTCCGCAAGTGCCTGCCATGTCACGCGGTCGGCGAAAATGCGGTGATCAAGGTCGGGCCGGTGCTGAATGGGTTGCTCGGCCGGCCGGCTGGCACCTATCCAGGCTACAATTATACCGACGCTAACAAGAACTCGAAGTTCGTCTGGGACGAGGCGACGCTCGCCAAGTATCTGATCAACCCCAAGGCCGCGATCCCCGGCACCAAGATGGAATTCGCCGGCCTGCCGCGGCCGCAGGAAATCGAGGATGTGATCGCGTATCTGAAGCAATTCGGCGCGGACGGGAAGAAGCAGTAAGCTTCTCGTGAATTGGCGCGGAGGCCGGCGTGGTAGGGCAATGGCGAAGTTCGAGGTCCTGATCAAGAATGGAACGGCCGTCACGGAAAGCGGGGCCGTCCGTTGCGACGTCGGCATCAAGGACGGCCGCATCGCGGCACTCGGCGAGAATTTAAGCGACGCCGCGGAGACGATCGACGCCTCCGGCCTGCTCGTTGCTGCCCGGCGGCATCGACAGCCACGTGCACATCGCGCAGGCGAGCGCGCCGGGCATCGTGATGGCGGACAATTTCGAATCCGCCACGCGCTCGGCCGCGTTCGGCGGCAATACGCTGGTGATGCCGTTCTGCATGCAGGAAAAGGGCAAGGGCCTGCGCCAGGCGCTCAAGGAATATCACGCCAAGGCGCACGGGCCAGTGCTACGTCGACACCAGCTTTCATCTGGTGATCTCGGACCCGAGCGAGAGCGTGCTCGGGCAGGAACTGCCGGCGCTGGTGGCCGACGGCTACACCTCGTTCAAGATTTTCATGACCTACGAGGCGCTGAAGCTGAACGACCGCGAAATCCTCGAAGTGCTCTCGGTCGCGCGCGAGACCGGCGCGCTCGTCATGGTGCATGCGGAGAACGACGACGCGATCCGGTTCCTGACCGAGCGGCTGGAGCGCGCGGGGAAAACCAAGCCGGCCGCGCACGCGCTGTCGCGCCCGATCGTGGTGGAGCGCGAGGCCACGCATCGGGCGATCTCGCTCGCCGAGCTGATCGACGTGCCGGTGATGATCGTGCACGTGTCGAACCGCCAATCCATGGAAGAGATCGCGCGCGCGCAGGGGCGCGGGCTGAAAGTCTATGGCGAGACCTGTCCGCAATATCTGCTGCTCACCGAGAAAGGATCTCGAAGGCCAGGACATGGAGGGCGCCAAGCACGTCTGCAGCCCGCCGCCGCGCGATCTGGCGAGCCAGCAGGCGTGCTGGGAGGGACTGGAGCAGGGCATCTTCGCCGTCTTCTCCTCGGACCATTGCCCGTTCCGCTACGAGGACACGGCCGGCAAGCTGCATCCGCGCGGGCGGCAGAGCTTCCGCTTCGTGCCGAACGGCATTCCCGGCGTCGAGACGCGGCTGCCGATCCTGTTTTCCGAAGGCGTAAAGAAGGGGCGCATCTCGCTCGAGCGTTTCGTGGAGCTTACGTCCACCAACCACGCCAAGACCTACGGGCTCTATCCGAAGAAGGGCACGATCGCGGTCGGCTCCGACGCCGACATTGCGCTATGGGACCCGGAGCGGCGCGTGACGATCTCGCGCGCGGTGCTGCACGACGCCTGCGACTACACGCCCTACGAGGGCCGCGAGGTGACCGGCTGGCCGGTGCTCACCATGGTGCGCGGCAAGGTCGTGGTGCGCGACGGCAAGCTCGTGGGCGCGAAGGGCTTCGGCGCGCATCTGGCGCGCGAGCGCTCGCCGTTCGCCGCGCCGCTCGGGCGGCTGGTCACCGAGTTCGAGCCGGCGGGAAGGCCCGCCTGAGCGGCCCGCTTTGCTTTGAAATTCTAGCGTGTTAGCCGAACGGGCCGGAGGAGCAGATGGCGAAATTTCTCTCCCTCGCCGAAGCGGTCGAGGCCAACGTGAAGGATGGCGACAAGGTCGCCATGGAGGGCTTCACGCACCTCATTCCGTTCGCCGCCGGCCACGAGGTGATCCGCCAGAAGCGGAAGCACCTCACGCTCATCCGCATGACGCCGGACCTGATCTACGACCAGCTCATCGGCATGGGCGCCTGCGACAAGGTGGTGTTTTCCTGGGGCGGCAATCCGGGTGTCGGCTCGCTGCATCGCTTCCGCGACGCCTACGAGAAGGGCTGGCCGAACCAGATCGAGATCGAGGAGCACTCCCACGCGGCCATGGCCAACGCCTACGATGCCGGCGCGGCGGGGCTGCCGTTCGCGGTCTTTCGCGGCTATCGCGGTGCGGAGCTGAAGCGCGTCAACCCGAACATTCGGGAAATCACTTGTCCCTATACGGGCGAGAAGCTCGCGACGGTTCCCGCGATCCAACTCGATTGCGCGATCGTGCACGCGCAGCGCGCCGACCGCAAAGGCAACGTGATGTTCGAGGGCATCGTCGGCGTGCAGAAGGAAGCGGTGCTTTCGGCCAAGCGCTCGATCGTCACGGTCGAGGAGATCGTCGACGATTTCGGCGCGCACTCGCCGAACGCGGTGATTCTGCCGGGCTGGGTCGTGAGCGCGGTGGTGAAGGTGCCGGGCGGCGCGCATCCGTCCTACGCGCACGGCTATTACAAGCGCGACAACGCGTTCTACAAGAAATGGGATGCGATCTCGCGCGAACGCGATAGCTTCCGCACCTGGATCGACGAGAATGTGCTGCGCAAGGGACCCGACGCGTTCGCTGTACATGCCAAGAAAGCGGCGTGAAGCGATGAGCGCCAATTATTCAAACACCGAAATGATGACGATCGCGGCGGCGCGCGCGCTGAAGGGCGACGACGTCTGCTTCGTCGGCATTGGTGCGCCGTCGGCGGCGTGCAATCTCGCGCGCCTCACGCACGCGCCGGACATCGTGCTGATCTACGAGTCCGGCACGCTCGAGACCAAGCCGAACATCTTGCCACTCTCGATTGGCGACGGAGAGCTTTCGGAGACCGCGCTCGTGACCGTACCGGTGCCGGAAATGTTCCGCTATTGGCTGCAGGGCGGGCGCGTCACCACGGGCTTCCTCGGCGGCGCGCAGATCGACCGTTTCGCCAACCTCAACACCACCGTGGTCGGCCCCTACGAGAAGCCGACGGTGCGGCTGCCGGGCGGCGGCGGCGCGCCGGAGATCGCCACCTCGTGCGGGCGCATCTTCATCGTCATGGCGCAATCCAAGCGCTCGTTCGTGGACAAGCTCGATTTCGTGACCTCCTTGGGCTTCGGCAAGGGCGGCGACGACCGCGCCAAGCACGGGGTAAAGACCCAGGGCCCGACCATGATCTTCACTGATCTGTGCATCATGGAGCCGGACCCCAAGACCAAGGAACTGACCGTCGTCTCGCTGCATCCGGGTGTGGTGCGCGAGCAAGTGATCGCGGCGACGGGATGGCCGGTCAAATTTGCCGCCAAGGTCGGCGAGACGCCGCCGCCGAATGCGAATGAGCTACAAGTGCTGCGCGCGCTCTACGCGCGCACCAAGGCCGCCCACGGCGAGGCGGCGTGAACAATTCTTCCCTCATCGCCGGGCTTGACCCGGCGATCCAGTGGGCGGTTCAGCGTGCGCGGTCCTGGATGGCCGGGTCGCGGCGCTTCACGCCGGCCCGGCCATGAGGGAAGATTAAGAGAGCGAGGCATTACCTCATATAATCACCGCAGGAATGAACGATGACCCGCGAAGCCTATATCTGCGACTTCATCCGCACGCCGATCGGCCGCTATGGCGGCGTGCTCGCCAAGGTGCGGCCCGACGACCTCGCCGCCATTCCGCTCAAGGCGCTCATGGCGCGCAACGCCAAGGTCGACTGGTCGAAGCTCGACGAAGTCTATTTCGGCTGCGCCAACCAGGCGGGCGAAGACAACCGCAACGTCGCGCGCATGGCGCTGCTGCTGGCGGGCCTGCCCAATACGATTCCCGGCGCCACCATCAACCGGCTCTGTGCATCGGGCATGGAAGCGGTCGGCATGGCCGCGCGCGCGATCAAGGCGGGCGAGATCGAGCTTGCGATCGCCGGCGGCGTGGAATCCATGTCGCGCGCGCCGTTCGTCATGGGCAAGGCGGAGGAAGCCTTCGCGCGCAAAGCGGAGATTTTCGACACCACGATCGGCTGGCGCTTCATCAATCCCTTGATGAAGGCGCAATACGGCGTCGACTCGATGCCGGAGACCGGCGAGAACGTGGCCGAGGAATTCCAGGTCTCGCGCGAGGATCAGGACAAGTTCGCATTGCGCTCGCAGCAGCGCGCGGTGGCCGCGCAGAAGCGCGGTTATTTCGCCGCCGAGACCGTGGCGGTGGAAGTGCCGGGCGGCAAGGCCGGGCCGGTCAAGGTCGACAAGGACGAGCATCCGCGCGCCGACACGACGCTCGAAGGGCTCGCCAAGCTCAAGACCCCGTTCCGCAATCCGGGCACGGTGACCGCCGGCAACGCCTCGGGCGTGAACGACGGCGCCGCGGCGATGCTGCTCGCATCGGAAGAGTCGGTGAAGAAATACGGGCTCAAGCCGCGGGCGCGCGTCCTCGGGCTGGCAAGCGCCGGCGTCCCGCCGCGCATCATGGGCATCGGCCCAATTCCGGCGACGGAGAAGCTCGTCGCGCGGCTCGGCATCAAGGTGAAAGACTTCGACATAGTCGAACTCAACGAAGCCTTCGCCAGCCAGTCGCTCGCCTGCATGCGCGGGCTCGGGCTCGCCGACGACGCGGCGCACGTGAACCCGAACGGCGGCGCCATCGCGCTCGGCCATCCGCTTGGGCATGTCCGGCACCCGCATCACCGGCACCGCGCTGCACGCACTGGAAGAAGTGGGCGGCAGGCGCGCGCTCGCCACCATGTGCGTGGGCGTTGGGCAGGGCGTGGCCATCGCGCTCGAGCGCATTTGAGCCGAGTGCGGACGACCTGCCTGAAATTCCGTGCCGCGGCGTGACGCACGCGACGAACGGGTATAATGTTTTTTGGTGGGCAAGAATTCTCTGGGGGAAAAAATGGCGAAACTTCTGGCTTCTCTCGTTATCGGTCTGTTGGCACTTTGGTTTGTGCCGACGGAAGCAGCCGCCTGGTACTGTCGCGCGGATAGCGCGCGCGCCTATGGTTGGGGCGAAAGCGCCTACTTGAACGTGGCGAGACGCAGGGCGTTGGCAGAATGCGCGGTGCGCACGCCGCGCGGCCGGTACTGCCGGATCACATATTGCCGCTGACGAGTGCCGAGAACGAACTCAAGCGAGTCGGTCATGAAGGGTGCAGTCGACGAGCGGGCGCTGGATCAATTGTTCCGCTCGGCCCGCTCACACAACGGCTGGAAGGATGCGCCGGTCAGCGACGTGCAATTGCGCGCGCTCTATGAAATCGTGAAATGGGGGCCGACGACCTCGAACTCGCAGCCGCAGCGCATCCTGTTCCTGCGCACAGCAAAGGAGAAGGAGCGGCTCAAACCATCGATGAGTCCGAGCAACCAGGAAAAAACGATCACCGCGCCGGTGGTGGCGATCCTGGCCTATGACCTGAAATACTGGGAACACATCGAGCGCTTCTATCCGATCGTGGCGAAGTCCTACATGGAACGATCGCGGACGGACGCAGCGTTCACAGCGCAGACCGCTTTCCGCAATGCCACGCTGCAAGCCGGCTATTTCATCATTGCCGCCCGCGCGCTGGGTCTCGATTGCGGGCCGATGTCGGGCTTCGACAACGCCAAGGTGGACGCCGAGTTCTTCCCGGACGGGCAATGGAAGTCGAACTTCCTGTGCGCGCTCGGGGAGGGCGATCCGGCCAAGTTACGTCAGCGCTACGGCCGCTTCGAATTCGACGACGTCTGCAAGATTCTGTGACGTTCAGCCGCAATCCCGCCTTGACGCTGTATTCATCTGGTTGCTGCATGCTCCATTGAGCGGCGGCTGGGGATCGCATGGCGGAATACGACATTGCCGTGATCGGCGGCGGTATCCACGGCTGCGGCATCGCGCGCGACGCCGCCGGCCGCGGACTTTCGGTGCTGCTCGTGGAACAGGGCGACCTGGCGTCGGCGACCTCCTCGGCCTCGACCAAGCTGATCCACGGCGGGCTGCGCTATCTCGAGCATTTCGCCTTCCGCCTGGTGCACGAGTGCCTGGTGGAGCGGGAGCTTCTGCTGAAGCTCGCGCCCCATCTGGTGCATCCGCTGCGGCTGGTGCTGCCGCACGTGCCGGGCATGCGGCCGGCCTTCATGCTGAAAATCGGCCTCAAGCTCTATGACTGGATCGGCGGGGCGAGCGTGCTGCCGCGGAGCCGCGCGCTCGATCTGGCCGACGATCCGGCCGGCGCGCCGCTCAAGCGCGGGTTCCATACGGGCTTCGAGTTCTCCGACTGCAGCACCGACGACGCGCGGCTGGTGGTAGCCAATGCGGTTGGCGCGCGCGAGAAGGGAGCCCAAGTCCGCACGCGCACGCGCTGCTCGGCGGCGCGACGCGAGGACGGCCGCTGGAAGCTCGTGCTGCAGACCGAAGGCCAGCGCGAGAGCGTCACCGCGCGCGGGCTGGTCAATGCGGCAGGTCCCTGGGCCGGCCATTTCGTCGAGAACGTGGCGCGGCGTCCGCTCAAGACCAAACTCAAGCTCGTGAAGGGCAGCCACATCGTGGTGCCGCGGCTGCAGGCGCACGAGCGCGGGTATTTGCTGCAGAATTTCGACGGCCGGGTGATTTTCGCGGTCCCATTCGCCGACGCCTTCACGCTGATCGGCACCACGGAGACGGCCGTCTCGGGCGATCCCGCCGAGGTCGCAGCAAGCAGCGATGAAATTCTCTATCTCTGCCGCGCGGTCGGCGATTATTTCCGCGCCAGCGTCGAGCCGTCGCGGATCGTGTGGAACTTCGCCGGCGTACGGGCGCTGGTGGACGACGGCTCGAGCCGGGATTCCGACACCGCGCGCGACTACAAGATCGAGATCGACGGCGACTACGGCGAGGCGCCGCTGGTCTCCGTCTTCGGCGGCAAGCTCACCACCTACCGCCGCGTTGCCGTCAATGTGGTCGACTTGCTCAAGCAATGGTTCGTGCTGGGGCCGGCCTGGACGCACGAGGCGCCGTTGCCCGGCGGCGATCTTGGCGCGGGCGGGTTCGATGGCTTCGTCGCCGAGCTATTGCAGACGCATCCGTATCTCACCGGGCCGCAGGCGCGGCGGCTGGCGCGCACCTACGGCACGCGGGTGCGGAAGTTTCTCGAACACGCCAAGCGCGCCGAGGATCTCGGCCCGCGCATCGTCGGCGACCTGCATGCGGTCGAGCTCGACTATCTGCGCCGCGAGGAATGGGCGCGCACGGCCGAGGATGTGCTGTGGCGGCGCACCAAGCTCGGGCTCACGGCGAATCCGACCGAGGTCGCGGCGCTCAAGGCGGTGTTGGGAAGCGTGAGCGCCGAGGCGGCAAGCGCGCGCTGAGCGGCGCGTTCAGCGGCGGCTATAGGCGGCGAGAAAGACGTCGACGGCGGTCGTCACGACTTCGTTCATCCGCGCATCCGACGGCCGCGGCTCGCCACCCAGGATGATCGGCGCCAGCACCGGCCCCTGACAGAGCGAGAGAAACTGCCAGGCGGCGAGCTCGACATTGGCGATCTTGAGCTCGCCGCGTGCGATCCTGGCGCGCAGCCAGTCGGAGAGCCGCGCCGCGCCGGCGCGGGGACCGGAATCCAAGAATATGTGCCCGAGCTCCGGCAGCTTGCCGGCGACCGCGGTCACGATGCGGATGGTGGCCACGTGCTGCGGACGGGTCAGGCCGTCGATGAAACTCTTGCCGAGCTTGGTGAGCGCGGCGCGCGCGTCCTGATCGTCGGCGCTCAGCACGAACGAGCGTTCGGCGGTTTGCCGGCACTGCTCGGCGACGAGCGCGGCGAACAGCGTCTGCTTGTTCTCGAAATAGACGTAGAGCGTGCCCTTGGAGACGCCGGCGGCCGCGGCGATGTCGCCCATGCTGGCGGCGTCGAAACCACGGGCGAGGAAGACCTCGCGGGCGCCCTCGAGGATCTGCCGCCGCTTCTCGGACTCCGGAGCGGAGCCGAGTTCTGGTGGTTCGCGTTCGGCGAGGGCAGGTTTGGCCATGCCGCTTTCCACTCCCAAGGATAATACAAATTGAACTAAACGGTTCGGTACGATGTTGATTTGACCCTTGAAGTAGTTTATGTCAAGAAAAAAATGACCGTACGGTTCGGTCAAGATCATCCGTACGGAGTGTGAAGTTTCACGGTCGCGATTTGGCATTTTTTTCGCCTATCGCGAGTATCCAGCGTGCGGGAAAGTGAATCGTGGACGCCGTTCGCAAGCCGGAAGAAGAGCCGACCCCGATCGCGACGGCGCCTGCGGCGCGTGCGAAGCCTTCCGCGCGCGGGCCGAAACCCGCGGGCGCTCCGGCCGCCGAGCGCGGCGCGGCTACGACCTCGCAGAGCGGTGAAGGCGCCAGCGCCGGCGGCCCGCAGCAGCCGGGCGGTCTCGGCCGCAGGCGCATCCTGATTCTCGCGGTCGCAAGCGTGGCGCTCATCGGCGCGCTGTGGTGGGGACTGGATTACTGGTTCGTCGGTCGCTACCTCATTTCTACCGACAATGCCTATGTCGGCGCCGACATGTCGATCATCGCGCCGCGCGTGCCGGGCTACGTGGCGAAGGTACCGGCGCAGGCCAACGTGCGCGTGAAAGCCGGCGACGTACTCGTCGTGCTCGACGACGGCGATTACAAGATCGCCGTGGCGCAAGCCGAGGCACGGCTGGCGACCCAGGACGCGACGATCGCGCGCCTCTCACAGCAGATCGTATCCGGCGCCACCGCGATCGACCTGGCACGGGCCGGAATTGTCGCGGCGCAGGCCGATGCCACGCGCGCGAGCGCCGATTTCGAGCGCACGCAGACGCTCGCCGCCAACAGTTTCGCAAGCCGCGCCGCGCTCGACGCAGCGCGGGCGAACCGCGACCGCACCGTCGCCGCTGTCGATCAGGCGCGCGCCACACTCGCCGCCGCCGAGGCCAATCTCGATGTGATGAAGGCGCAGAAATTCGAAGCCGAGCGGACGCGCAAGGAGCTGGAGGCGGTGCTCGCCAAGGCGGCGCGCGACCTGGAGGCGACCGTGATTCACGCGCCGTTCGACGGCATTATCGGCAACAAGTCGGTGCAGGTCGGCGACTACGTGGCGCCCAGCAAGCGGCTGATGGCGATCATTCCGGCCGACAGCTTCTATGTCGACGCCAATTTCAAGGAGACGCAGCTCGCACGCATCCGTCCCGGCCAGTCCGCGACACTCGTGCTCGATTCCGATCCCAGCCGTCCGCTCGAAGGGGTGGTGGAAAGCGTGGCGCCCGCTTCGGGCGCGCTGTTCAGCCTGCTGCCGCCGGAGAACGCGACCGGCAACTTCACCAAGATCGTGCAGCGCGTGCCGGTCCGCATCCGCATCAAGTCGGCCGGCGAGCGGCCGCTGGTTTCGGGCCTTTCGGTCGTGGCGACCGTCGATACGCGTTCGGCGCCGTGAGCGACGCCGCCGCTTATCCCGGCGCGGTGCCCGAACCGAAGGTAACTCTCCGCCGGTTCGTCGCCTTTGCCGCGCTCGTCTTCGGCATGTTCATGGCGATCCTGGACATCCAGATCGTCGCCTCATCGCTCGCAGAGATCCAGGCCGGCCTTTCGGCGGCGCCGCAGGAAATCGCCTGGGTGCAGACCAGCTACCTCGTCGCCGAAGTGGTGATGATTCCGCTCTCGGGCTTCCTGGCGCGGGCGCTCTCGACCCGAGTGCTGTTCACGATCTCGGCCGCCGGCTTCACGCTGGCGAGCGTGCTATGCGCCACGGCGACGACGATCAACGAGATGATCGTCTATCGCGCGCTGCAGGGCTTCATCGGCGGCGGCATGATTCCGACGGCCATGGCCGCGGCCTATACGATCTTTCCGCGCCGGGTGATGGGGCCGGTGATGGCGGTGATCGGGCTCACGGTCACGCTGGCGCCGACGATCGGGCCGACCATCGGCGGCTATCTGACCGAGCTTTTTTCCTGGCACTGGCTGTTTCTGGTCAACGTGGTGCCGGGCACGATCGCCACGGTGATCGCCTGGACGCTGATCGATTTCGACGAGCCGGAATACGGGCTCCTGAAGCGTCTTGACGTCTTGGGCCTGGCCGCGCTCGCCGTATTTCTCGGCAGTCTCGAATACGTGCTGGAGCAGGGCCCGGTCGACGATTGGTTCGATTCCAACACCATCGCCTTTCTCGCAGTGCTCAGCGCAGTTGGTTGCGTGATCTTCTTCTGGCGAACCTTCAGCGCCCCGGTTCCGATCGTGGATCTGCATGCCTACAAGGACCGCAATTTCGCAGTCGGATCGCTGCTCACCTTCGTGCTCGGCATGGGGCTCTATGGCCTGACCTATCTCTATCCGCTGTTCCTGGCGCGCGTGCGCGGCTTCAACGCGCTGCAGGTCGGCGAGACCATGTTCATCACGGGCGCGGCGATGTTCGTGGCCGCCCCGATCGCCGGCACGCTCGCGCGCAAAATGGACCCGCGCTGGCTGATCGGCGCTGGGTTCGTGGGCTTCGTGCTTTCCTGCTTCGAGCTCGTGCCGATCACCAATCAGTGGGGATTCTGGGAGCTCATGTTGCCGCAGGTGATGCGCGGCCTGTCGCTCATGTTCTGCATGGTGCCGATCAACCTGGTGGCGCTCGGCACGCTGCCGCCGGATCAGCTGAAGAACGCGGCCGGCCTGTTCAACACAGTGCGCAATATCGGCGGCGCGTTCGGGCTCGCGGGCATCAACACGTTCCTCAATCAGCGCACCGATCTGCACATTCTCAGGCTGCGCGAGCACGTGACCTGGGGGCGGAGCGCGGCCGACGAGGCGCTCGCGGGGCTCACCGAGCGCTTCACCCCGTTCCTCGGCTCCAACGCCGAGCAGGCGGCGATCAAGCGGCTCTCCAGCCTGGTGTTCCGGGAAGCGCTGGTGCTGGCGTTCTCCGACGTGTTCCTGCTCCTGGCGATCATTTTCAGCCTGTGCGCAGTGCTGGTGCTGCTCGTGCGCCGGCCGCGACTCGACGCGGCGGCGGAGCCGGCCCACTAGGCCGCCGCGGGTTGAGCCCGCGCGGCTTCCCCGCTAAGCAGCCATTCCATGAACAAGGCAGCCGGCAAGGCGCCGCGGACACCCGGCGCGATGCGCCGCACATTCGCGCCGTGGGTCGACCCGGCAGCCAAGCCGCTCATACGCTTCGAGGGCGTGACCAAGCGCTTCGACGAGATCGTGGCGATCGACAATCTGTCGCTCGATATCTATGAGCGCGAATTCTTCGCGCTGCTCGGTCCTTCCGGCTGCGGCAAGACCACGCTCATGCGCCTTCTGGCCGGCTTCGAGTCGCCGGACGAGGGGCGCGTGCTGCTCTTGGGCGAGGATCTCGCCGGCATTCCGCCTTATCGACGGCCGGTGAACATGATGTTCCAGTCCTATGCGCTGTTTCCGCATATGAGCGTGTTCGACAACGTGGCGTTCGGACTGAAGCAGGAAGGGCTGCCGAAGGCCGAGATCGCGGCGCGCGCCGACGAGATGCTGCAGCTCGTGGAGCTCAAGGGCCTGGAGCGGCGGAAGCCGCATCAGCTCTCGGGCGGCCAGTGTCAGCGCGTGGCGCTCGCGCGCGCCCTCGTCAAGCGGCCAAAGGTGCTGCTGCTCGACGAGCCGCTCGCGGCGCTCGACAAGAAACTGCGGGAAGAGACCCAGTTCGAGCTTCTGCACTTGCAGCAGCGGCTCGGCACCACCTTCCTGATCGTCACCCACGATCAGGAAGAGGCGATGACGGTGGCTGGCCGCATCGCAGTCATGGATCGCGGCCGCATCGCGCAGGTGGCGACGCCCGAGGAAATCTACGAGCAGCCGAATTCGCGCTATGTCGCCGGGTTCGTCGGCGACGTGAACCTGATCGAGGCCAAGGTCGCTGCGCGTAATGTCGATGGCATCGAACTCGCGAGCGCGCAGTTTGGTGTGCGTATACGCGCTGCGCCACGGGCGGATGCCAAAATCGGCGACACGGTCTGGCTGGCGCTGCGGCCGGAGAAAGTTTCGATCGCACTGGAAAAACCCGCGAATGCGGGCGCCAATGCGGTCGAGGGCGTCGTGCACGACATCGGCTATCTCGGCGATCTCTCGGTTTTTCACGTGCGGCTCGCAAACGGTGCGCTGATGAAGGCGGCGCGGCCCAATCTCTCGCGGCTTACGGAGCGCCCGATCGCCTGGGACGACAAGGTCTGGCTCTCCTGGGCCGCCGACGCCGGCGTGGTGCTGACGCGATGAGTGCGACTACGCGCAAGCCCGGCGAAAGCAGGCTCGCGCTGGTCGCGCCTTATCTGTGGCTCGCCTTCTTCTTCCTCGCGCCGTTCCTGATCGTCTTGAAGATCAGCCTCTCGCACGACGTGATCGCGCAGCCGCCCTATGAGCCGGTGCTCGATCTCGCCCGAGGCTGGCAGGGAATCCGCGACTTTGCCGCCGGGCTCGACCTGCAAAATTATCTCTATGTGCTGGGCGACGAGATTTTTCTGGAATCCGCGTTGCAGAGCGTCGTCATCGCGGCGGTCTCGACGCTCATCATGCTTTTGATTGGTTATCCCATCGCCTATGGCATGAGCCGTGCCCCGCGCGGCGTGCGGCCTCTCTTATTGATGGCCGTGATCCTGCCGTTCTGGACTTCGTTCCTGATCCGCGTTTACGCCTGGATGGGAATCCTGGCGCGCGAGGGGTTCCTCAATCAAGCCCTGCGCACGGCGGGCCTGATCGACGAGCCGCTCGAAATTCTCTCGACCAACACAGCCGTCTATATCGGCATCGTCTATTCGTACCTGCCCGTTCATGGTGCTGCCGCTCTATGCGGCGCTCGAGCGGATGGACGACACGCTCCTGGAAGCGGCGGCCGATCTCGGCGCGCCGCCGTGGAAGAGCTTCTGGCTGGTGACGTTTCCGCTTTCGCTGCCGGGCGTCGTGGCGGGCTCGCTCTTGTGCTTCATCCCGGCGGTCGGCGAGTTCGTGATCCCCGATCTCCTGGGCGGCTCCGACACATTGATGCTCGGAAAGCAGCTGTGGACCGAGTTCTCGGTCAACCGCTCCTGGACCGTTTCGTCGGCGGTGGCGGTGCTGATGCTCGTGGTACTGGTCGGGCCGATTCTCGTTTTCCAGAACGTGCAGGCGCGCGCGTTCGAGCGAGGAAACTGAGCCATGCGGCGGGGACTGAGCCTGTTCAATGTCACGTCGCTCGCGCTCGGCTTTGCGTTCCTTTACCTGCCGATCGTGCTGCTCATCATCTATTCATTCAACGACTCGCGGCTGGTCACGATCTGGGGCGGGTTCTCGACCCGCTGGTACGCGTCGCTGCTCGGCAACCGGCAGCTTCTCGACGCCGCCTGGGTCACGCTGCGCGTGGCGCTCGTCACCGCCACGGTCGCCACCGTGCTCGGAACCTGCGCAGCGCTGGCGCTGGCGCGCATGGGTCGCTTCCGCGGCCGCACGCTGTTCGCAGGCCTAGTCTATGCGCCGCTCGTGATGCCCGAGGTCATCACCGGGCTTTCGCTGTTACTCCTATTCGTGGCCATCGGACTCGAGCGCGGTTTCTGGACCGTGACGCTCGCGCACATCACCTTCACCATGTGTTTCGTCGCAGTCGTGGTGCAGGCGCGGCTCGTCACTTTCGACCGCAGTCTCGAAGAGGCTGCCATGGATCTCGGTGCCACGCCGGCGCGGACCTTCTTCTTGGTCACGCTGCCGATCATTTTTCCGGCAGTGGCCGCAGGTTTCATGCTGGCGTTCACGCTCTCGCTCGACGATCTGGTGATCGCGAGCTTCACCAGCGGGCCGGGCGCCACCACGCTGCCGATCCGCATCTATAGCCAGGTGCGGCTGGGCGTCACGCCGGAGATCAACGCGGTCTGCGCGCTATTCATCGCCATCGTCACCGTCATCGTGCTCGCAGCCTCGATCGTCACCAAGCGGCAGGAATTGGCGCGCGAGGTGGCGGCACGTGCTATGTGACGGCTGCGGAGAATCGCATGCTCTACAAGCAAACCATCGATCGTGCGCTGGCTGGCAAGATCGGCGAGGGCGGCGTCCCCGACAAGGCGTTCGGGGACATGCTGCTGCGCACCGAGGAGGGGCTCGCGGAGCTGCGCACGGCTTATGAGCAGCGCACGCTGCCGCTGTTGCGGCTGCCGGAGCGCAAGGACGATCTCGAAGCGCTCGAGGCCGTGGCGAAGAAGCTGCAGGAGGGCACCGACGTGGTGTTCCTCGGCACCGGCGGGTCGAGCCTCGGCGGCCAGACGTTGGCGCAGCTCGGCGATTTCGGCGTGCAGGGCCTTTCGGCTCTGCGCAAGGAGCCGCGGATACATATCATCGACAATCTCGATCCGATCACGCTTGGCGCGGCGCTGCAGCACCTGCCGCTCAAGACCACGCGCTTCGTCGCCATCTCCAAGTCCGGCGGCACGGCCGAGACGCTGATGCAGGTCATGGCCGCGATGGCCGCGCTCAAGACCGCCGGCGTGAAGAAGCTGGGCGAGCATCTGTTCGGCCTCACCGAGCCGGCCGGACCGGGCCGGCGCAACGGCCTGCGCGATCTGCTGTCGGGCACCGGCGCCACCATGCTCGAGCATGATCGCGCGATCGGCGGGCGCTACTCGGTGCTCTCGAACGTGGGCCTGTTGCCCGCGCTGGTGCTCGGCCTCGATGCCGGGGCGATCCGCGAGGGCGCGCGGCAGACGCTTCTGCCGGTGATCGAGAAAGAGCTGCCCGCCGACGTGCCGGCCGCGCAGGGCGCGGCGCTCAACGTCGCGGCGGCGGAGAGCGGCAAGAACATCACCGTTCTGATGGCCTATGCCGACCGGCTCGAGCGGTTCACCAAGTGGTGGGTGCAGCTCTGGGCCGAGAGTCTGGGCAAGGACGGCAAGGGCACGACGCCGGTGGCGGCGCTCGGCCCTGTCGACCAGCACAGCCAGTTGCAGCTTTTCCTCGGCGGGCCGCGCGACAAGCTCTTTACCATCGTGACCACGGGCGCGATCGGGCGCGGCCCGAAGATCGACCCGCAGCTTGCGAGCAAGGCCGGCGAGTCCGGGTTTGGCGGCAAGAGCGCCGGCGATCTGGTCGCGGCCCAGGGCCGCGCCACGATCGAGACGCTCGCGGCCGAGCAATGCCCGGTGCGCGCGATCCATGTGGACCGCTTGGACGCGCGCTCGCTCGGCGCGCTGATGATGCATTTCATGCTGGAGACGATTCTGGCCGCCCACCTGCTCGGCGTCGATCCGTTCGACCAGCCGGGCGTCGAGGACGGAAAGCGGCTCGCCAAGCGCTATCTCGCAGGCTGATCTTGTGTAGAGCGGGGACGCTTGCCGTGCGCCTCGCCGGAGCGACGCGCGAGAGCTAGATTTCGAACGCCGACTCGCTCAAGGCTCACCCATGCCCGTCCGTCAGCTCTCCGAAGCCGTCGTCAACCGCATCGCCGCCGGAGAGGTGGTGGAGCGGCCGGCTTCGGCCGTCAAAGAGCTGGTGGAGAACGCGCTCGATGCGGGCGCTGGGCGCATCGAAGTGGTGCTCGCCGGCGGCGGTACGCGGCTGGTGCGCGTCACCGACGACGGCGCCGGCATGACGCCCTCGGATCTTGTGCTCGCGGTCGAGCGGCACGCGACCTCGAAGCTGCCTGGCGACGATCTGCTTGCGGTGCGCACGCTCGGCTTCCGCGGCGAGGCGTTGCCCTCGATCGGCGCCGCGGCGAAGCTTTCGATCGTCACGCGCACACGGGACGCGGCGGAGGCCTCGGAAATCCGCGTCGAAGGCGGAAAGAAGTCGGCACTGCGGCCGGCGGCGCTCGGGCCGGGCACGCGGGTCGAGGTGCGGGATCTGTTCTATGCGACGCCGGCGCGGCTCAAGTTTCTCAAGTCCGAGCGGGCCGAAAACGCCGCGGCGATCGAAGCCGTGCGCCGGCTGGCGCTGGCGCGGCCCGATGTGGCCTTCACGATCGTTGCCGAAGACCGCGCGCCGGTCACTTATTCCGTGCAATTGAACGACACCGACGGCAGGCTTCTGCGCATGGCCGATGTGCTCGGCGCGGAGCTGCGCGACAACGCGGTGCCGGTCGAAGGCGAGCGCGAAGGCGCGCGCGTTTCGGGCATCGCCGGCTTGCCGACGTTCGCGCGGGCCAATTCGCTCTCACAGTATCTGTTCGTGAACGGCCGGCCGGTGCGCGACAAGGTGCTGTTGGGCGCGGTGCGCGCGGCCTATGCGGATTTGCTGCATGGCGGGCGCTATCCGGTGGTGGCGCTCTTCATCACGCTCGATCCCAGCGAGGTGGATGTGAACGTGCACCCGGCCAAGACCGAGGTGCGGTTCCGCGATCCGGGCCTGGTGCGCGGGCTCCTGGTGCGAGCGCTCAAGGATGCGCTCGGTGAAGGTGCGCGGCGCTCGGCGACCACGGGAGCCACGCGCTTTTCTTCATTTGCCCGGCGAAACGGCCGTGGCGCGAGCTGGCGCGGCGCGGCGGCGCCGCTTGCGGGGTTCTCCGAGAACGAACAGGCCGGGTTCGAGGGCTTCGCCTCGCCATCGGCCGATGCGCGTGCGTCCGCGGCGCCGCCCGCGCCCGAGGCGCTCGACAACCCGCTCGGCGCCGCGCGGGCGCAACTGCACGAGACTTATATCGTGGCGCAGACCAAGGACGGCCTCGTGCTGGTGGACCAGCACGCGGCGCACGAGCGGCTGGTGTACGAGAAGCTCAAGGCCGCAATCGAGCGCGACGGCGTGGCGCGGCAGATGCTGCTGGTGCCCGCTGTGGTCGAGCTCGATCCGGCCGATGCGGCGGCGCTCAACGAGCGGGCGGAGGAATTGTCGAAGCTCGGGCTCGTGCTCGAAGCCTTCGGGCCCGGCGCGGTGCTGGTGCGGGAAGTGCCGGCGCTTCTGGGCGACGTCGATGTCGCCGGCATCGTGCGCGATCTCGCCGAGCACATGGCCGAGTGGGATAGCTCGCTGCCGCTGGAGCGGCGCTTGCTCGCGGTCGCGTCCTCGATGTCCTGTCACGGCTCGGTGCGCGCCGGGCGGCGGCTGCGGCCCGAGGAGATGAACGCGCTCTTGCGCGCCATGGAAGGCACCGAATATGCCGGTCAATGCAATCACGGCCGGCCGACGTATGTGGAGCTGAAGCTCGCCGATATCGAGAAGCTGTTCGGGCGGCGGTAGCGAAGATTTCCTTTTTTCGTCATGCCCGGGCTTGACCCGGGCATCCATGACTTTTCCGTGCTGCAAGTCGTGGATGGCCGGGACAAGCCCGGCCATGACGTTAGTTAGCGCGCAGGAAGACGATCTCCGTATCGTCGTAAGCCCGCCGCTCGATTTCCTCGAAGCCTGCGGGCGATTTGAAAACACCCGTTTCCTCCTCGACCACGATCAGCGCGCCGGGCGCGAGCCAGCCGCCGGCGCGCGCAGAGGCGAGTGCTTTCTCGGCGAAGCCGTGCCCATAAGGCGGATCGCAGAACACGAGATCGAAAGGCTCGACCGGCTTGGCTTCGCCCAAGTTGGTGGCGTCGCGGCGAAAGAGACGGGTGACGCCGGGCAGTGCGAACGCCTCGACGTTCTCGCGGATCAGCGCGCGGGCGTCGGCCGCGTCCTCGACGAACAGCGCGAAGCGCGCGCCGCGCGACATCGCCTCGATGCCGAGCGCGCCGGTGCCGGCGAACAGATCGAGCACGCGGGCATCGCTGACCGGATCGGCATAGGCGTGCGCCAGGATATTGAAGATCGACTCGCGCAGCCGGTCGGCGGTCGGCCGGATCGCGGCGGAGGAGGGGCCTTTCAGCGCGCGCCCGCGAAATTTGCCGCCGACGATCCGCATCTCATCCCCGGTCGCGCGCGCGTTCCCGGCGCTTCCGCCTCTCTCTCCCCTTTGGGTTTGCGGGAGGAGAAGAAGGGGAGGGTGAAGCCCGACCGGGCGCGGGGGAGGGTCGAGCACGCTGCGATTTCGGTTCGTGTTCCCTGGGTTTCTCAATTTCCCGCAGCGGCGCATCGAAATCCGCTGCCGGCCAGCCGCGCGAGGCGCTCACCGAGCTGCTCCTTCAGCGTGCGCATGCTTACTTCCTCGATCGAACCGCGCTGCAGATCGCCGAGCTGGAACGGGCCGTAGGAAACGCGAATGAGCCGGTTCACCGAGAGTCCGAGATGCCGCAGGACGTTCCGCACCTCGCGGTTTTTTCCTTCGCGCAGGCCCATGGTGATCCAGACGTTGGCGCCCTGCTCGCGATCGAGCGCCGCCTCGATCGGCCCATAGGCGACGCCGTCCACGGTGATGCCGTTCTTCAGCCGCGCGAGCGCCGCCGGATCGACCCGGCCATGGGCGCGCACGCGATAGCGCCGCAGCCACCCGGTCTCGGGCAATTCCAGCACGCGCGCGAGGCCGCCGTCGTTGGTGAGCAGCAGCAGCCCCTCGCTGTTGAGGTCGAGCCGGCCGATGGAGATCAGACGCGGCAGCGAGCGCGGCAGCGCGCCGAAGATCGTCGGCCGGCCGCGGTCGTCGCGGTTGGTGGTGAGCAGCCCGGGCGGCTTGTGATAGCGAAACAGCCGCGTGCGCTCGCGCTGCGGCAGCGGATTGCCGTCGACCACGATACGGTCGCGCGCGGTCACATTGAGCGCGGGGCTTGTGATCACGGCGCCGTTCACCGTGACGCGGCCGGCGACGATCCAGGCCTCGGCGTCGCGGCGCGAGGCAAGGCCGGCGCGGGCCATCACCTTGGCGATGCGTTCTCCCGCATTTTCTTTGGGCAATGCAGCCTCTTGCGGCGGCTTGCGAGGCTTTGTCATCTGTGCGACGTCAAATCCGGCTCGAATGGTGGCGCGTAGCACGGCTGCAGCATGGATACGAGCGTACAGGGCAAAGGGTTCATGGACGTGGCCTTCACCGAGGCCCGCGTCGCCGCGCTCGCCGGCGAGGTGCCGATCGGCTGCGTCATCGTGCACGAGGGCAAGGTGATCGCGCGGGCCGGCAACCGCACGGTCGCCGACAAGGACCCGACCGCGCACGCGGAGATGGTGGCGCTGAGGGAAGCGGCGAAGAAACTGCGCGCCGAGCGGCTCACGGAGTGCGATCTCTACGTCACGCTCGAGCCCTGCACCATGTGCGCGGCGGCGATGTCGCTGGCGCGCATCCGGCGGCTCTATTACGGCGCGGTCGATCCGAAAGGGCGGCGCGGTGGAATCGGGCGTGCGCTTCTTCGAGCAGCCGACCTGCCACCACAAGCCGGAAATCTACGGCGGCATCGGCGAGGTGCGCTCGGCCACGATGCTGAAGGAATTCTTCGCTACGCGCCGCCGCTGAATTCAGCTATCGAGCAGCGCTTTCAGCCTCTGTTTCGTTTCCGCCTTGATCGGCTCGGCCGCGCGCAGGATCGCAGCCACGCGCAGGAAATCGAGCGCGCCGAAGGCATTTACCTTGGGCTGCAGCAGTAGGTCGGGCCCGCTTGCTCTCAGTTTTTCCTGCACGATCGTGTACGTCATTATGTCCGTCGCCCTGAACAGGGATTCGGTCGCACCGGGAATTGTTCCGTTATCTGGCCTGCTATGCGAGCGCGTGATGTCGACCGCGACGACTAGATCGGCATTGCGTCGCAGCAGATCGAAGGGCAGCGGATTGGTCGCCCCGCCGTCGATCAAAATCCTTCCGTCGAGCTCGACGGGGCGCGCGAGGCCGGGGATCGCCATGGAGGCGGCGACCGCGGGCCGGAGCGGGCCGGAATCGAAAACGATCTCCTGGCGCGCCCAGTAGTCGGTCGCGACCACGGCAAGGGGAATTTTCAGCTCCTGCGAAGGTCGCCGGCATCGCCGTCGGCCAGGAATTCCTCGGCGATGCGGACGGCGTCGAACTGCGGCGGCGGCGCGCGGAACTTCAAGATATCCTTGATCTCCTCGCGCATCATTCCGAACTGAAGCGTAACGAGGCGGCGCACAAATGTGCCGCGCTCGCGTAGCGCATCGACGGCGAAGGCGCGGATTTCCTTGCCGCTCATGCCGGCGGCGTAGGCCGCGCCGATCACGGCGCCGATCGACGTGCCGGCTATGCGCACCGGCTTCACGCCTAGCTCGTCGAGCGCCTCCAGCACCGGTATATGCGCAAGCCCGCGCGCGCCGCCGGAGCCGAGCGCAAGCGCAATGCGCGGCCCGCCGAGGAGGCGGCGAAGAAGCTTGGGGAGTGCGCATGGCTCAGCGCGCGCCGGCGGCGCGGGCGGATTTCCAGGCGGCTTCCGCGAGCGGCCGCACCAGGACCGCCATGGCCGCCGCGTTCTGATTGGCGGCGGTGCCGTCGCGGACGCGGCCCTGAATGCCCTGCACGATCGCGGCCAGCCGGAAGAAATTATAGGCGAGATAGTGTTCGAGGTGCGGGCGCGGGTCGAGTCCCGTGCGCTTGTGATACGCGGCGACATAGGCGTCGCGATCCGGAATGCCGAGCGCCTTGAGGTCGAGTCCGCTGATGCTGCCGGTGCCGGCGCCGGATTCCGAGCGCGGCATTTCCCAGGCCATCAGGTGATAGGTGAAATCGGCGAGCGGATCGCCGAGCGTCGACAGCTCCCAGTCGAGCACGGCGAGCACGCGCGGTCCGTTGCGGTCGAGGATCATGTTGTCGAGCCGGTAGTCGCCGTGCACGACGCGCACCGGTCCCTCGGGCGGCAGGTGCGCCGGCAGCCAGACCATCAGCTTTTCCATCTCGTCGATCTCCATGGTCTTGGAGGCGACGTATTGCTTGGACCAGCGCGCGACCTGGCGGGCCATGTAGTTCTCGCCCTTGCCGTAGTCGCCAAGCCCGATCGCCGACGGATCGTAGCCGTGCAGGCGCGCGAGCGTCTCGTTCATGGCGTCGTAGACGGCCGTGCGCTCCGCGTTGGTCGAGTCCGGCATGCGCGGCTCCCAGATCGAGCGGCCGTCGACGAAGCCCATCACGTAGAAGGCGGTGCCGATCACGTTCTCGTCGGGGCAATAGAGCACCGGCTCGGGCACCGGGAAGCCCTGCGGATAGAGCGCGCTGATGGCGCGGAACTCGCGATCGACCGCGTGGGCGGAAGCGAGCAGCTTGCCCGGCGGCTTGCGGCGCAGCACGTAGCGCCGCGCCGGCGACTCCAGAAGATAAGTCGGGTTCGACTGGCCGCCCTTGAACTGCTTGACCGTGAGCGGGCCGGCGAAGCCCGGCACCTCGCGCGTCAGATATTCTTCGAGCCGATCGACCGGAAAGGCGAGCGCCGGCGCCACTTCCTTGGTGCCGGTGAAGGCGGTCTGGCGGTCGATCTGCTGCATCACGGCGTTCCTAGGGGCGCGCCAGCATAGCGCGGATTTCGTGCACGCTCAGTCCTTGGCGAGGAAGGGCAGCAGGGCGGCCAAGGTCGCCTCGGGATTTTCCTCCGGGAGAAAATGGCCGCAATCGACGGCTTGGCCCTCGACATGAGTGGCCCAGCGCCGCCAGATCTCGAGCATGCCCTCGCCGCCGCTGCGGGCCGGAAGGCCGCGCGCGCCCCAGAGCACCTGCACCGGGCAGGCAATCTTCCTGCCGGCCTTCAGGTCCGCGCTGTCGATCTCGACGTCGGTGGATTGCCCGGCGCGGTAGTCTTCGCAAAAGGCGTGGATGTGCGCGGCGTCGGAGAAATTCTCGGCGATAGTGCTCGACCGCGCGCGGATCGAACACGCTCGCGTCGGTGCCCCAGCGCATGCCGGTGAAGACCCATTTGAAATAGAAATCGACCGAATTGCCGATCAGCGTTTCCGGAAACGGCGCCGGCTGCGCCAGGAAGGCCCAGTGATAGGCCTGCATGGCGCGCGCGGCGTTCATGCCGGCCCACATCTCAAAGGTCGGGACGATATCGAGCACCGAAAGGCGCGTGATGCGCTCGGGATGATCGAACGCGAGGCGATAGCCGACGCGGCCGCCGCGGTCGTGGCCGACCAGGGCGAAACGCTTGTGGCCGAGCTTCTCCATCAGCTCCACCATCGCCGCGGCCATGGCGCGCTTGGTATAGGGCGAATGGTCGGGCGCGGACTTCGGGCGTGCCGCTCGCGCCATAGCCGATCAGATCGGCGATCACGAGCGTGTAATGCTTGGCAAGCTCCGGCGCGATCCGGTGATACATGGCGCCGGTCTGCGGATGGCCGTGCAGCAAGAGCAGCGGCGCGCCCTTGCCGCCGATGCGGGCGAACAGCTTGGCGGCTTTCGTCTCGATGAAGCGCGACTCGAAGCCGGGGAAGAGCTCGGGGAGTTTGCTCATGTAAACGACTTTTATCCTTTGATTTTTTCGTCATCACCGGGCCGCGCCGCCCCGCGAGTGCAGCGAGCGGTTCGGCGGCGCGAGACCCGGTGATCCATGTCTTCTCCTCGCAAGACGTGGATGGCCGGGTCAAGCCCGGCCATGACGAGGGGATAACGCGCGCCAGGCGATATCGCGGCGGTAGAATCCTTCGGGCCAGTCGATCAGGTCGATTGCGCGGTAAGCGCGCTCGCGCGCTTCGGCCACGGTCTTGCCGCTCGCGGTGACGTTCAAGACGCGTCCGCCATTGGCGAGCAGCCGCGCGCCGTCGCGCTTGGTTCCGGCATGGAACACCTTGACGCCTTCCACCTGCGCGGCGCGGTCGAGCCCCTTGATCTCGGAGCCGGTCTTGTATTCGCCGGGATAGCCCTTGGTCGCCATCACGACAGTGAGCGCGGGCTCGTCGTGCCAGCGGGCGGTGACCTTGTAGAGCGTCCCGTCGACGGTGGCGAGCATGAGCGTGAGCAGATCGTCCTTCAGGCGCGGCATCAGCACCTGGCATTCGGGATCGCCGAAGCGGACATTGTATTCGATCAGCTTCGGCCCGTCGGCGGTGATCATCAGCCCGGCATAGAGCACGCCGCGATAGGGCGTGCCGGCGCGCGCAAGTGCGCGGGCGGTGGGCTTCACGATTTCCTCGAGAGCGCGGCGCTCGATCTCGGGCGTCAGCACCGGGGCGGGCGAATAGGCGCCCATGCCGCCGGTGTTGGGGCCCTTGTCGTCGTCGTAGGCGCGCTTGTGATCCTGGGCGCCGGCGAGCATCAGCACGTTCTCGCCGTCGACAAGGAAGAACAGGCTCGCTTCCTCGCCCGCGAGAAATTCCTCGAGCACGACCGGCGTTTGGGCGCTGCCGGTCATCTGGAACGCGAGATCGATGCCGGCAAGCGCCTCGGCCTCGGTCATGGCGACGACGACGCCCTTGCCGGCGTGCAGGCCGTCGGCCTTCACCACGATCGGCGCGCCGTGCTTCTTCACGTAGGCCTTGGCGGACGCCGCATCGCGAAATTCCGCGAAGCCGGCGGTCGGAATCTTGTTCGCCGCGCAAAGCTGCTTGGTGAAGGACTTGGAGCCTTCGAGTTGCGCCGGGATCGCCTTGGGGCCGAAAGCCTTGATGCCGGCCTTCTCAAGATCATCCACCAGGCCGGCCACCAGCGGCGCTTCGGGGCCGACCACCACGAGGTCGATCGTGTTTGCCTTGCAGAAGGCCGCGACCGCCGCGTGGTCGGCGATCTTGAGGCTGACAATCTCCGCTTCCTCGGCGATGCCCGGATTGCCCGGCGCCGCATAGAGCTTGGTCAGGAGCGGGCTCGCGGCGAGCTTCCAGGCGAGCGCGTGCTCGCGTCCGCCGGAGCCAAGAAGCAATACCTTCATTAGAAAGACCCAATGGGCTTTCGCGAGGACGCGGATGTAGCATAAAACCCGCGAGACCCAGGTCCACTGATGGCCGCATCCACAGAAGCGCGCGTCAATCTGCCCGAGATCACGCGTCTCGGAGCTTTCCGCCGCGCTCAAGCGCACGGTCGAGGAGGCGTTTCCGTATGTGCGGCTGCGCGGCGAAGTCTCCGGCTACCGCGGCCCGCACAGTTCCGGCCACGTCTATTTCTCGCTCAAGGACGAGGGCGCCCGCATCGAGGCGGTGATCTGGAAGGGCGTGTTCGGGCGCATCCGCTTCAAGCCCGAGGACGGGCTGGAAGTGATCGCCACCGGCAAGATCACGACTTACCCCGGCAGTTCCAAGTACCAGATCGTGATCGACGGCCTGGAGCCTGCGGGCGTCGGCGCGCTGATGGCGCTGCTCGGAGGAGCGGAAGAAGAAGCTCGCGGCCGAAGGCCTGTTCGACGAGGAGCGGAAGAAGCCGCTGCCGTATCTGCCGCGCGTGATCGGCGTCATCACCTCGCCCACCGGCGCGGTGATCCGCGACATTCTGCACCGGCTTTCCGACCGCTTTCCGCGTCATGTGCTGGTGTGGCCGGTGCGGGTGCAGGGCGAGACCTGCGCGCCGGAGGTCGCGGCCGCGATCGCCGGCTTCAATGCGCTGAAGCCCGGCGGGCCGATCCCGCGGCCGGACGTGCTCATCGTCGCGCGCGGCGGCGGCTCGCTCGAGGATCTGTGGGGCTTCAACGAGGAGATCGTGGCCCGCGCGGCGGCGGCGAGCAAAATTCCGCTGGTTTCGGCGGTCGGCCATGAGACCGATTTCACGCTGATCGATCTGGTGGCCGACCGGCGCGCGCCGACGCCGACGGCGGCGGCCGAGATGATCGTGCCGGTGCGGGCCGAATTGATCGCGGAGACCGAGGATTTCGGCGCGCGCCTGATCGGTGCGGCGTTGCGCTTCGTCGAGCGATTGCGCAGCGAGGTGCGCGGGCTCGCGCGCGGCATCCCGGCGCTCGATGCGCTGCTCGCGATGCCGCGGCAGCGGCTCGATTCGGTCGGCGAGCGGCTGCCGAAAGCGCTGCGCGCGAACGCGCATGCCCATCGCGTGCAATTCGCGCGCGCTTCGTCGCGGCACGTGCCGTTTGCCTTGCGCACGCGGGTCGAGCGCGGGCGCGAGCGAATCAAGAGTCTCTTCGACCGCGGCGAGCGCGCGCTCCGCGTCCATCTGAAGGCACGCAATGCGCGCGTGAGCGCGGCTGCTGGTTTGCTCGGCGCACTCGGCTATCAGGGGGTTCTCGCACGCGGGTTCGCGTTGGTGCGCGATGCGGCCGGCGCCCCGGTGCGCTCGGTGCAAGCGGTCGCGGCCGGGGACCGGCTTGCGATCGAATTCGCGGACGGAACCCTGCCGGTGACGGCCGAAGGCGGCAGCGCGCCGAAGCGCCGCCGCGGCGGTGCGGGCGGCGGACAAGGCAGTCTTTTCAGCTGACGTAAAAGTTAACAGCGCGGGTTGGCAGGCCGGGTGCGCCGCACTATGTTGCGGCAAGCCATCCTTGACCGGGGCCGGCAATGAACCGTTACGAACGCATACCGCTGGCGGCCGGCGAGGCCGAGATCCGCTATCTCGACGGCGATTACAGGATCGTCCGTCCGGGAAGCTATGTGCGTTGCGCGGTCACCGGCGAGCCGATCTCGCTCGACGAGCTCAAGTACTGGAGCGTCGAGCTGCAGGAGGCCTACGCCAATCCGACGGCGGTGCTCGCCCGCCTGCATCCGGATCGCCGCAAGCGCTGATCAGCGCGCTTTGGCGAGCGCCTCCGCGAGGCGCTTCTTTATCGCATCCGGATCCATGAACTCGAGCGTCACCGGCAGCGCCTTCGCCGCCGCCGCGAGCCCGGCGAGCGCCGGGTCGCCCCGCATGCGCACGAGATCCTTCTCGGTGGTGACGAGCTGAAGATCTTGCGCGCGCGCTCCCGACAGGAGCGCTTCCGCGTCGGCCGGCGAAAAGCGATGATGGTCGGGAAACGCGCGCCGTTCTGCGATTTCGGCCCTGATCTCGACCAGCGTGGCGAAGAACTTTTCCGGCCGGCCGATGCCGGCGAAGGCCAGAACACGCTTTCTGGCGAGCACGTTCGCCGCAACGGCATCCGGCACCAGCCGCGCCCGGAATACCGGAATTTTCCTCGCGGTTGCGGCTTCGGCGACCTCGCGGGCGGCGCCGCCGAGACCAATCAAGATCAGTCCCTGGGCGCGGGCGACTTGGGCTTGGAGCGGAGCGCGCAAGGGGCCGGCGGGAAACACGCGGCCGTTTCCGACGCCGGTTTCGGCGTCGATCACCAGAAGAGAGAAATCCTTCTCGAGCGATGGATTTTGAAAGCCGTCGTCGAGCACGATTACGCTCGCGCCTAGCGCGGCTGCGAGCTTCGCGCCCGCCACGCGATCGGCGGCAACGATGGTCGGGGCGTGAGCGACCAGCAGCAACGGCTCGTCGCCGATTTCCGAGGCGTCCATGCCCGGGTCGACCAGGACCGGCCCGGGCATCCGCCCGCCATAGCCGCGGCTGACGACGAAGGGCTTTTCTCCAGCGGCGGCCAGCATCTTCGCGAGTGCGATCACCGCCGGGGTCTTGCCGCCGCCGCCGACGGTCGGGTCGCCGACGCAGAAGACAGGAACTTTCGAACGCTCGCCGCGGCGGGCGAGCCGCATCGCGGCGACCGCGCCATAGAGCGCGCCCACCGGCGCCAGCAGCAGCGACGCCAGTCCCGGCTTTCTCCACCAGAAGGCAGGCGCGCGCAGCATCGTCATCAATCCCTTCAGTTCTGCAGCTTGAGCCCGATCAGATAGGGCTCGATCGAGGCATAGGTGCGCTCCAGCGCGCCGCCGAGCTGCTCGACGGTGGCGCGCGCGGCGACCGCCATCTTGCGCGCGAGCGTGCGGTCGTCGAGCAGGAGCGAGATGCTGCGCGCGAGCGAGTCGGCGTCGCGCACCAGCGCGGCGCCGCGCGCGCGGCTCAACTGGTCGTAGATTTCCACGAAATTGGCGACATGCGGCCCATAGAGGATGGCGCTGTCGAGCTTGGCGGGCTCGATCGGATTCTGGCCGCCGTGCGGCACCAGCGAGCCGCCCATGAACACGATCGGCGCGAGGCGGTAGAAAATTCCGAGCTCGCCGATGGTGTCGGCCACATAGACATCGCTGCCACGGTCGGGCAGGTGGCCGCGCGAGCGCATGACCGGGGTCAAGCCCGCGGTTTGCGCGAGGTCGGCGATCTCCGGTCCGCGCTCCGGGTGGCGCGGCGCGATGATGGTGAGCAAGCCGGGCACCCGGCGCTTGATCTGCTGGTGCGCCGTCGAGCACGGCCTTTTCCTCGCCGGCATGGGTGCTGGCGGCGAGCAGCGACCACGCGCTCGCCGATCGCGCGCATCAGCGCGGAAAGCGCCGTCGGATCGGCCGGCGGCGGCGGCACGTCGAACTTGAGGTTGCCGGTCACGTGCACGCGCGGCGCGCCGAGCTCGGTGAGGCGCCGCGCGTCCTCGGCGCCCTGCGCCAGGCACAGGTCGATGCGTGAAAGCAGATTTCCCATGGCGCCGCGCGCGAGCCGCCAGCGGTCGAACGAGCGCTGCGAAAGGCGCGCATTGACCAGCACCAGCGGCGTGCCGCGCCGGGTCGTCTCGATCACGAGATTGGGCCACAGCTCCGATTCGGCGAGCAAGGCGAGGCTCGGGCGCCAATGGTCGAGGAAGCGGCCGACGAACGCCGGCACGTCGAGCGGAACGAACTGGTGCAACGTGCCGTTCGACGGTCGCCTTCCTACGAGCTGCGCGGCGGTTACCGTGCCCGAGGTCAGCAGCATCGGGAAGCCGAGCGGCCGGATGCGATCGACCAGCGGCAGCAGCGAAAGCACCTCGCCGACGCTGGCGCCATGCGCCCAGATCAGCGGGCCGGCGGGGCGCTCGCAGCGTCGCGATGCCGCGCCGCTCGGAGATCCGCTCGGGGTCCTCTTTTCCGCGCCGCAGCCGCATCGCCAGCAGCGCGCCCGCGAACGGCGCCACGAGCCGCGTCGCGCGCTGATAGACGTGGAGCGAGAGCGGCAGCCGGTCCCTAGGCGCCATCGCTGGCCTCCTGCGGCCGGTGGCCGGCGAGCGTCTCGGCTTTCGCGGAAATCTCGTTCAGCCGTTCCTGCAACAGCGCGCGGGCGGATTCGCACGTCGCGTCGTCGGCGCCGCGCGCCACCCGCACCGGCTCGCTGAAGACCACCGCGATCCGCCCGAACGGCAGATAGACGCTGGCCTTGTCCCAGCTCCTGGTCGCGATGCGGCGGCTCGAGGAAATCGCCAGCGGATAGATCGGTCGCCCGGAATGGCGCGCGATCGCGATGATGCCGTCGCCGGCGACGCGCGCGACCTTCGGCACGTCGGCGGTGACGCCGAGGATATAACCCTGCTCCAGCGCCTCCAGCATCTTGAAGGTGGCGCCGACCGCGCCCTTGCGGTGGAAGTCGCCGCCATGATCGCCGGATCCACGGATGGCGCCGGCGCCGAGCGCTTCGACAGCGATCGCGTTCATCTCGGCGTCTCCGTGGCGCGAGAGCAGGGCCTTGGCGCGCCAATGCTTGGGGATCAGGAACGAGGTGAGGAAGTGCTGTCCGTGCCAGAAGGTGAAGATCGCGGGAACGTCGGGCTCCAGGATCTCGTAGATGTTTCCGGGCACGATGATCACCCGGTTGGTCGCCCAGATCAATTTCAGATAGTTCGCAAGCAGGTTGCCGGCCATGCGCCGGAAGGCGGGCGACTTGCGGAACTTGCGCCAGATACGCACGGCCACGATACGAAACTCAGCCCCGCCGACTACGGATGTCGGTATCGGGGTCCAGGAGCCGGTGCAGGTGGACGATGAAGTAGCGCACCATCGCGTTGTCCACGGTCTGCTGGGCCTTGGCCTTCCAGGCGGCGTAGGCGGAAGCGTAGTTCGGATAGACGCCCACGATATCGAGCTTGTCGAGGTCGCGGAACTCGATGTCGCCGAGCGAACGGAGCTCGCCGCCGAACACCAGATGCAGAAGTTGTTTTGCCGGGGGCTTGCTTGCTTTGCCGGGCGATCTACTCACGAGGCGGCGCTCCCTTGGCGGTCTCGTGGGCATATTCTCGCATTTTGTCCGGCTTGTTCAAAGAGTCGGCGAGCGCATCGAGCAATGCCGGATGCATGGCGCGCCCGGCGGCCGCGAGCGCGCCGTGCAGCGGCTCGGGGCGGTTATATCGCGGGACGCCGCCGTCGAATTCGGTGAGCGACCCGCCGGCCTCCTGCAGAATGAGGTCGGCGGCGGCGATATCCCAATCGTGCGCGTGGGCGGCGGCGAGCGCGGCGTCGGCTTCGCCGGTCGCGACCCGCACCAGCCTGAGCGCGAGCGAATGGATGCGCGGCAGTTTCTCCACTTTATACCGGCGCGCCAGCCGATCGACGATCGAGCGCGATCCGGCGATGCGGGCGCCGTCGAGCGAGCTCGTCGTACGCGCGGCGATCGGCGCGCCGTTCCGCGTGGCGCCGCCGCCGGCGGTCGCCAGGAACAATTCGTCGGTTGCCGGCGCGAAGATCGCGGCGGCGACCGGGCGGCCGCGCTCGACCAGGGCGGCCACGATCGTCCAATCGGGCAATCCCGCAATGAAGGAGCGGGTGCCGTCGATAGAGTCCACGACCCACAGAAGCGGCCGTTCGAGCCGGTCGGGCGTGTCGGCGGTCTCCTCGGAGAGCCAGCCGGCTTCAGGTGCGAGCGGGCGAAGGCGCTCATAGAGCCGCGCATCAACCGCGAGGTCGGCCTCGCTTACGGGCGAGTCGTTCGCTTTCGTCCAGGTACGAACGCCGTCACGGAACATCTTCAAGGCGAGGGCGCCGGATTCGGTGACGGCGCCGGCGAGGCCGCGCATGAGCTCGGGCGGCACGGCCGCGGCCGCCGGCAATATTTCGTTCACGCTACGCATGACGCAGGCTCTAGGCTTTCGTTCGCCGGCTCGCAAGCGCGCGACGGCAAGAATTCGGCAAGCATGAGCGCAGAAGAGCGGCGAAAAAGCGCGCAACTACAGACGATTAACCAGCTCCCTTAAGCCGATCCTCGGAAGCCTCGTGGCAAGTTCGCGCTCCAAGACCGGGCACATAAGTCCGGCGGGGGAGTGCGAATTGAGGCGTCAAACAATGACGGGCGGCATCACGCCCGCCGGGTCGAGCCGCGTCATGCGGCTCGACCCGCTTCACCTTCCGGTGCGCGTCGCCGCGGCGGACCCGACGGCGGACGGCAAGACCCGTATTGCCGAGATCGATCGCGAGCGCGTGCTGGTGCTGCGCAGCGTGCGCGGCGTGCGCATGCGGCTCAATCTGCCGCTCGACGCATTTTCTCGGCGTATCCGTGCGCGCCTTTCCGGACAACGCCGCGGCCGAAGGCCGCATGGCCCTGGTGCTCGAGCATCGCGACGCGGCGCTCTGCGTCCCGCTGCAATATGCGGCGGGGACCGAAGACCTCGAATCCGATTGGCGGCGCTGGGCGGACATGCTCGGGCGGCCGCTGTTGACCGATGCAGCCGACGGTCTTCGGCATCCGAATCCGGTGCCGACGCCGATCGCCACTGGCGCCAGCGCGCCGCGCCGGCGCCGGCGCACGGCGCTGAAGAAGCGCCGCCCGACGATTCATCTGCGCCGCATGTGGGGCCGGATGCGGATCGCGCACGTCGTGCACCGGGACGAGCGCGAGATCATCGCGCCGGAATAAGCGCCGCGTCGAGCACAAGTCCGGCGAACAGAATCAGCCCGGCATCGCGGTTCGAGCGAAACAGCTTCAAACATAAATCCGGGTCGTCGATATCGAGCCGCCGCACCTGCCAGGCGAGATGGCCGGCGAAGGCCAGGAGCCCGAGCGCGAAGATCCAGCGCGCGCCGGCGAGCATGCCGGCAATCCCGATCAGCACGACCGCTCCCGTGAAGAACGCAACGAGCGCCGGCTTCGTCTTCGCACCGAACAGGAGCGCGGTGGAGCGCGACGCCGATGATGGCGTCGTCGTCGCGGTCCTGGTGGGCGTAGATCGTGTCGTAGCCGATCACCCACAGAATCGTCCCGGCATAGAGCACCAGCGCCGGCGGATCGAGCCGCGCGAAGACGGCGGCCCAGCCCATCAGCGCGCCCCAGGAAAAGGCGAGCCCCAGCACCGACTGGGGCCAGTTGGTGACGCGCTTGGCGAGCGGATAGACCGCCACGATCGCAAGCGAGCGCGATGCCGGTCGCGATCGCGAAGCGGTTCATCTGCAGCGAGCACCGCGAGGCCGATCAACGACAGCGCCGCGAGAAACACGAAGGCGGCGGCGACCGATACCTGTCCCGAAGGGATCGGGCGCGAGCGCGTGCGCTCGACTTGTGCGTCGAGGTCGCGATCGAGGATGTCGTTCCAGGTGCAGCCGGCGCCGCGCATGGCGACGGCGCCGATGGCGAACAGGATCAGCAAGCGAAGATCGGGAACGCGCGTCGCCGCTGGCGATCGCCGCGAGCGCCGTCGACCACCAGCAAGGCAGGAGCAACAGCCAGGCGCCGATCGGCCGGTCGGCGCGCGCGAGCCGCAGATAGGGCCGCGTCCAAGATGGCGCGATACGGTCGACCCAATTGCCGGTCGAATCGGCGACCGGAGCCACCGGCCGGCCGGCGGGGCTCATCGCTGGAGGGCGTTTCCGGTGAGCGTGTCGAACACGCCGGTGCCGCCCGTGGGCGGCGGGGGAGCGCTGCCCGGGATATTGGTGAGCAGGCCGGAAAGTCCGGCGCTCGGCGGGGCTGCCATCGCCGGGTTGGCGGCGGCCTGGCAGACCTGCGTGCGCACCTGCAAGGTCTTTGCGTGGTTGGCCTTGGTTCCCTTGATCGCTTCCGCCGGCACCTGGCACCAGGCCTGGTTCTTCTCCAGGAATTGCACCATCTTGCCCTCGGCTTCGGCATAAGCGCGAAACAGCGGGCAGAGGTCCTGCGGCGTAGCCTTGCGCTTCGCGGCGGCCTGGATCGCCTTGCCCCGGTTCTCGGCAGCGCCGCGCAGAGCGGTGAATTCCTCCGCGCAATTGACCTGCGGCGCCTGCGCGCCCGCGCGGACCGCGGCTACGAGGACCAAGGCAAGCACGGCGAAGGGGAGCGCGCGGGGGAACATGTTCGCTACAATACCGAATTCAGGGGCAAGCATGAAAGCCCGAACGATGCGGCAAGATGAGGGCGCCCTGGGCGCAGGTTAGGTCCATGGTCCGGCACGATATTCGCCTCCCGCGCCTCTATCTCGAGGGCGACCTTGCCTCCGGGGGCCGGCTCGCGCTTGCGCGCGGGCAGGAGAATTACCTGCGCAACGTGTTGCGGCTGCCGGACGGGGCGGAAACGCTCGTTTTCAACGGCCGGGACGGCGAGTGGACGGCGCAGCTTTCGGGAGCGCGCGGCAAGGCGACGCTCACGATCGCAGAGCGGATGCGGCCGCAGCCGGCCGGGTCCGAGCTGCTGTTTGCTTTCGCGCCGCTCAAGCATGCCCGCCTCGACTATCTGGTGCAGAAGGCGGTCGAGATGGGGGCGGGGATCGTGCAGCCGGTGCTCACGCAACATACGCAGGTCACGCGCGTGAACACGGCGCGCATGCGCGCCAATGCGATCGAGGCGGCGGAGCAATGCGGCATCCTCGCGCTGCCCAAGATCGAAGAACCGGTCACGCTGTCGCGCTGGCTCGACGCGTTGCCGGCGGAACGCGTGCTCGTCTTCTGCGACGAGGAGGCGCAGATCGCCGATCCGCTCGATGCGCTCGCGCGGGCGCCCGCAGGACCGCTCGCGGTCCTGATCGGGCCCGAAGGCGGGTTCGCCGAAGCGGAGCGCAAAATGCTTGCTCGGCCGCACGAAGGTGGTGCGGCTCTCGCTCGGACCGCGCATCTTGCGCGCCGATACGGCTGCGGTGGCGGTGCTGGCGCTTGTGCAAGCCGCCCGTGGCGATTGGCGCTAACGCGACGCCCTGGGGAAAAATAAATCCTTCGATTTCAGCGCATTAAACCGGGCGCAGCGACACGCCACATTTTAGTCGGCTTTCGCGTCAGGCTCGCACGAATTCCCAACAATTCGAATCTAGAGTTTCGTGTCTCGTCGACCGATCGGAAGATCGGGGGGAGGCGGCCATGACAAACAATTTCCGGTTCGGAATCGAAGAAGAATATTTCGTCGTAGATGAGGAGACCAAGGCGGTGCAGCGGCGCATGCCGACGGCGTTCATCCTCGCGCTCAAACGGAACCTCGGCCAAGCGGTGACGCGCGAATTCCTGCAGGCGCAGCTGGAAGTGCTGACGCAGCCCTCCATGTCGATCGCGGTCACGCGCGATGAGCTGCGCGCGCTCCGGAAGACGACCGGTGAGATCGCGGGCGAGCACGGACTTTCATTCTTTGCATCGGGCACGCACCCGACCGCGGTCTGGCGGGCTTCGCAGCAGACCGCGGGCAAGCGCTACGACGAGGTGATGAACGACCTGCAGATGATCGGCCAGCGCAATATGCTGTGCGGCATGCACGTGCACGTGGAAGTGCCCGATCCCGACGACCGGGTCGAGATCATGCGCCGTGCGCTGCCGTTCGTGCCGATGTTCATCGCGCTCGCCACTTCGTCGCCGTTCTGGGGCGGACGTCGCACCGGCCTCATGGGTTACCGGCTCGCGGCCTATGACGAGCTGCCGCGCACCGGGCTGCCGCCTTTCTTTCGCAACAAGACCGAATTCGATGCTTATATTGCGGCGCTCGTGGCTGCACGGGTGATCGAGGATTCGAGCTATGTCTGGTGGGCAATCCGGCCGTCGCTCAAGCATCCGACGCTCGAACTGCGCGCGCCCGATTCCTGCACGCGGCTGGAGGATGCGCTGGCGATCGCGGCGCTTTACCGTTCGCTGATCCGCCATCTCGTGCGCAAGCCCGAGGTCAATGCCGATCTCGACGTGGTCGATCACGCGATCGCGCTCGAGAACAAGTGGCGCGCGCAGCGCTATGGCATCCACGGCAGCTTCGTCGACCGCCGTGCCGCCCGCGCGGTGACGGTGGCGGAAAGCGCAGAGGCGCTCATCGCCATGCTGGCCGACGATGCACATGAGCTCGGCTGCGAGCGCGAAGTCGAGCACGTGCGCTCGATTCTGCGGCAAGGCACCAGCGCGGACATCCAGATCGCCTTGCACCGGGAGGCCGAGCAGCGCACCGGCAGCCGGAACGAGGCGTTCAAGGCGGTCAAGACCTGGCTCGCGGAAGCCACTCTCCAATAAGTCCAACGTGCCCGGCCCGGTTGGCTATGCGGCGGTCGAAGGGTATCGTCCCGCCCCCTCCGGAGCGCCCTCCCGAATGGCCCGCGACCAAGTCGACCTGACGCCGATCGAGTCGCGCGACCAGCTCGTGCTTTGGCTCGAAGAGGGCTGCAAGCCGCCCGAGCGTTTCCGCGTCGGCACCGAGCACGAGAAGCTGCCCTTCACGCTGACGCGGCACGAGCCGGTGCCCTATGCCGGCCCGCGCGGCATTCGTGCGGTGCTCGAGGGCATGCGCGATCTGCTCGGGCTGGGACCCGATCATGGAGGGCGAGGCGATCATCGGCTTGCTCGACGTGACCGGGGGAGGGGCGATCTCGCTCGAGCCCGGCGGGCAGTTCGAGCTTTCGGGCGCGCCGGTCGAGACCGTGCATCAGACCTCGACCGAATTGATCGCGCATCTCGTGCAATTGCGCGAGGTAGCGACGCCGCTCGGCATCGGCTTTCTCGGCATCGGCATGAGCCCGAAATGGACGCGCGCCGAGACTCCAGTGATGCCCAAGGGACGCTACAAGATCATGGCGAACTACATGCCCAAGGTCGGCAATCTCGGCCTCGACATGATGTTCCGCACCTGCACGGTGCAGGCCAATCTCGATTTCTCCTCGGAAGCCGACATGGTGAAGAAGCTGCGCGTGGGGCTCGCGCTGCAGCCGGTGGCCACTGCGCTGTTCGCCAACTCGCCCTTCACCGAGGGCAAGCCCAACGGCTTCCTGTCGTTTCGCTCCGAAATCTGGCGCGACACCGATGCGGACCGCTCGGGCATGCTGCCGTGGGCGTTCGAGAGCGGCATGGGCTTCGAGCGCTGGGTCGACTACGCGCTCGACGTGCCGATGTATTTCGTGAAGCGCGGCGACCGCTATTTCGACGTCTCCGGCCAGTCGTTCCGCGACCTCCTGGCGGGCAAGCTCGCGTCGCTGCCGGGCGAGCGCGCGACGATTTCCGACTGGGCGAACCACCTGACGACGATCTTTCCCGAGGTGCGGCTCAAGCGATATCTCGAAATGCGCGGCGCCGATGGCGGGCCCTGGGCCAGGATCTGTGCGTTGCCGGCGCTCTGGGTCGGGCTCATGTACGACCAGGGCGCGCTCGACGCGGCCTGGGACATGGTCAAGGGTTGGAGCGCCGAGGAGCGGCAATTCCTGCGCGACCAGGTGCCGAAGCTCGGACTGCGCGCGAAGATCGGCAAGGATATCGTGCGCGATCTCGCGCGCGAGGTGCTGGCGCTGTCGCGCGAGGGCCTGAAACGGCGCGGCCGGCTCGACCGCAGCGGCCGCGACGAGGGCCACTTTCTTGCGCCGGTCGAGGAAGTGGTCGAGCGCGGCGAGACGCCGGCCGAGGTGTTGCTCAAGCACTTCAACGACGAATGGAAGGGCTCGGTGGAGCCCGTGTTCACGGCATTGGCGTATTGAGGAACCGTCCGTTGCAGCCTCTGCATCCTTGGCGCGCGAACATTCGCGCGGCCGATCTCGCACTGTTCGTGACGGTCGTGATCGTCTGGGGCACGAGCTGGCTGCCGCTCAGGCTGCAGCTCGGCGTGGTGGCGCCGGAGGTCTCCGGCGTATGGCGCTTCGCGATCGCGAGCGCGGTGATGTTCGTCTGGGCCGCGATCGTCGGCGAGCGCCTGCGCTTCCCATTCGCCGAGCATCTGCGCTTCCTGGTGCTGGGCGCGACCCTGTTCTCGATCAATTTCGTCTGCGCCTATTACGGCGGCTTCTATCTCACCGGCGGCCTGCTTGCGGTGATCTTCTCGCTCGCCTCAGTGATCAATCCGCTGCTCGCGGCCGCATTGGGCAGGGGCGCTCTGGATTTGCGCACGCTGCTCGGGGCCGTGCTCGGGGTCGGCGGCATCGCGCTCTTGTTCGGCCCGGAGATCGCCACGACGAGCGCGAGCGCCGGAACGGGGCTCGGTCTCGCGCTCGCGCTGATCGCGACGAGCTCGTTCTGCATCGGCAACATGTTTTCTTCCGCGTTCCAGCAGGGCGGCATGCTGGTGATCCCGGCCAACGCTTGGGGCATGTTCTATGGCGCGCTGCTGATGGCGCTGTTCGCGCTCGTGCGCGGGGAGCCGTTCATCGTGGAATGGACCGCGCGTTACGTGCTGTCGATCCTATGGCTCGGGCTCGCCGGCACGGTGATCGGGTTCTTCGCTTACGTCACGCTGATCGGCCGGATCGGGCCGGGGCGCGCGAGCTATGCCACCGTGCTGATGCCGGTCGTGGCGCTCGCCATGTCCACGGCGTTCGAGCAGTACCATTGGACGCCCGCGGCGGCCTTCGGCGTGCTGCTCGTGTTCGCGGGCAACGCGATCGTGCTTTCCGCGCCGCGACGCGCGTGATCACCCCGAATATTCGCTCTCGCGCGTGATGACTTCCTCGGCGTCCGGGTTGAGCGGGCGCGCAGTGCGGCGCGGGCCGGTGAGCGGCTCGGGCTGCACGCGCGGCCGATGCAGCACGTCGAGCCCGGCGGTTGGGCCGCCAGCGACCTGCAATGCGAGGCGATCCTTGTCGCGCGTGCGCACGTCCTCGATCACGCTGTCCACACTCGCGGCGTCGACGCCGATCGCCGCAAGCGCGGCGGCGCCGAAACCGACGGCCGATTCCAGGGTTTCACGGATCTCGTAATCGACCCCCTTGGCGATCAGGTCGAGCGTGTGGCGGCGATCGTAGGAGCGCACGAACAGCTTGGCGTAGGAGAACTGGCTCTTGACCAGATCGACGATCTTGTTGGCGACCTCGGCCTTGTCGACGCAGACGGCGATCAGCCGCGCGCGGGGGGCGCCGGCGGCGCGCAACACGTCGAGCCGGGTGCCGTCGCCGTAATAGATCTTGAAGCCGAAACGGCTCGCGCTCTGGATCATCTCGACGTCGCCGTCGATGATGGTCACGTCCACGCCCTGCGCCAGGAAGAATTGCGAGACCACCTGGCCGAAGCGGCCGAAGCCGATGATCAGCACCGAGCCGCGGGCGTCGGAGAAGTCGTCGGGGGCGGGCTCGGCCTCGCCGTAGAGCCGCTTGATCAGCCGCTCGCTCAGGGCGGCGAGCGGCGGGCCGAATAACATTGTGACGGCTGCGAGGGCTGTGAGCAGGCTCGCCTGCGACGCGTTGAGCAGGCCGAGTGTGAGCCCGAGCGGGAAGAGCACGAAGGCGAATTCGCCGGCCGGCGTCAACACCGCGCCCGCGCGCAAGGCGTCGGCGCGCGCCTCGCAAGTCGGGCGGAACAGGGCGCCGACGATCGCGGCCTTGACCGGCATCACCACGATCGCGGCGGCGAGCAGCAGCAGAAGATGCTCGCGCACCACAGCCAGATCGATCGACATGCCCACGCCCATGAAGAACACCGCCAGCAGCAGCCCGCGGAACGGCTCGATGTCGGCTTCGAGTTCGTGGCGATAGGTCGATTCGGCGAGCATCACGCCGGCCAGGAACGCGCCGAGCGCCATGGAAAGCCCCGCCGCCTTCATGGCCAGCGCCGCGCCGAGGACCACGAGCAAGGCGCCCGCGGTCATCGCTTCGCGCGTGCCGGTGGCGGCGAGCGCGCGCAGGAACGGGTTCAGCAGATAGCGGCCCGCGAGCACGATCGCGGCAATGGCGCCGGCGCCGATCAGGGTCGCGGTCGCCGCTTCGGCGAGGCTGCGGCCGTCATTGGCCTGGAACGGCGCGAGCAAGGGCAGCAGCGCCAGCAACGGCACCACCGCCATGTCCTGGAACAGGAGCACCGCGAAAGCGCGCTGGCCGTAAGTGTCCTGCAATTGTCCGCGCTCTTCGAGGATCTGCAGCGCGATCGCGGTGGACGACATGGCGAGCGCGAGGCCGGCCACGGCCGCGCCGCGCCAATCGAGGCCGAAGGCCGGGATCGCCAGCGCGCCGAGGGCGAGCGCGGTGAGAAAAAGCTGCCCCGCGCCGAAGCCGAATATGTCGCGCCGCAGGGCAAGCAGGCGCGAGATTTTCAGCTCGAGGCCGATGAGGAACAGCAGCATGACCACGCCGAGCTCGGCGACGCCGATGATCGTGCCGGGATCGCGGAAGATCGAAAGTCCCCAGGGGCCGATGGCGACGCCGGCGGCGAGGTAGCCCACGATAACGGAGAGGCCGAGCCGCCGAGCGAGCGGGGCGGTCACCACCGCCGCGCCGAGAAGAACGAGGATCGGAAAAAGCGTGCCGATATCGGCGCCGAGATGTTCCATGGTTTCGTCTCTCATTCCGCCGCGGCGGCTTCCGAAAGGTTGTCGAGGCCCTGCACGATGTGGGCCGCAAGCGCGTCGGCGAGCGCGGAGGGCTCGTGGGCGTTGCGCAAGAGGCCGATGTCGATCGCGGGCAGCGCCGGGAAGCCGTCCTGCTCGCCGATCACCCGCATGCCGGGGCGCAGCGCGGATTCGGGGAACACGGATACCGCGAGGCCGGCGAGCACCGCGGCGCCGATCGCGCCGGCGTTCCAGCTCGTATAGAGGATGCGGTGCGGGCGGCCGGCGCCCTGCAGCTTCTCGATCGCGATCCGGCGCCAGGCGCAGGTCTGGCGGCCGAGCGCGAGCGGCACGACCTCTTCGAGATGAATCGCGCTCCGGGTCGACGTGACCCAGAGCAGGCGCTCGCGCCGGATGATGTCGCACTGCCGGTTGCTCGACGAGTGGGTGATGATGGCCAGATCGATGTCGCCGTTGTCGATGCGATCGACCAGGCTCACGGTCGGCTCGCAGACGATGGTGAGCTCGACGCCGGGATGCGAGCGCGCGAAGCGCGCCATGATCTCCGGCAGATAGCGGTCGGCGTAATCGTCGGGCACGCCCAAGCGCGCGCTGCCGGTGAGGCCGGCGCCGGCGACGGAGGTGAAGGCTTCGACGTTGAGCTTCACGATGCGGCGCGCGTAGTCGAGCAGGCGCTCGCCGTCGTCGGTGAGCCGGGAGGCGCGGCCGTCGCGCTCGAAGATCGGCTTGCCGAGCCGCTCCTCGAGCCGCTTCATCTGCATGGAGACGGCGGACTGGGTCTTGTGCACGACGTCGGCGGCGCGCGTGAAGCTGCCGGTCTCGGCGATGGCGATGAAGGTGCGAAGCTGGTCGATGTCGAGGAGCGCGGTCATGGGAGAGATCCTGAGCCTGGAATCAAATCATTCGAGATGCTGATCAGTTAGATTAAAAACATTCGTTTCACTTATCAATCGCCAGGGCGCATAAAGACCCTGTCACGAACTCAAACCGAAGTGATTTCGGGTCGTGCGAGGCATCGCCTCGCGCGAGAAGCCCCGTCTTTGCCGCAAGAAATGAAGGAGCCTGCCATGAGCTGCATCGCCGAGAGTCCCAAGGCCGTTCCCCAACCCTGGCTGCCGTCGACCGGCGCCATGCTCGGGTGGATCGCACGCCGCGTAGGCGCGATCAGACAGGCGATCGCAGGCCGGCGCGTGCTCCGCGAACTCGCGTCCTTCGACGACCGCATGCTGCGCGATATCGGGCTGAGCCGCCACGACCTGCGCGGCGCGGCGGCCGAGCCGCTCTATCGCGATCCGACCGCGCTGCTGGCCGGACGCGTCGAGGAGTCCCGCGGCGGCCGAACGACGCGCACCCGTCTCGCGAGGCCGGTGCAGGTCAACGTGATCTCGTACTGACCTGAGTCCAAAGAATTCGGCAGCCCTCCCCACTCCCCCGGCTGCCGTAGCTGGCGCCCGCCGGTACACCCACGGCGGGCGCCTTTTCTTTGTGCGGTCATTTCGGGTGGCTTTGCGCGGATGCGGCTCGGCTATAGTGCGATTGCCGCGCGTCGCGGCCTTCCCTCCAGGTCGCGATGTCCGAGCCGATTCCCCGCTTTCGCCTGATCGTGATCCTCGGCGCACTCTCGGCGTTCGGTCCGCTGGCGACCGACATGTACCTGCCGTCGTTCCCCACGCTCGCGCGCGCGTTCTCCACCGACGCGGCCGCCGTGCAGGGGACGCTCGCCACCTATTTCGTCGGTCTCGGGCTCGGGCAGGCGATTTGGGGCCCGATCTCGGACCGCTACGGGCGCAAATCGTCGATGCTGTTCGGCCTCGCGTTGTTCGTCGCGGCGTCGGTTGCCTGCGCGTTCGCGATTTCGATCGAGAGTCTCTGGATCTTCCGTTTCGTCCAGGCGCTCGGCGGCAGCGTCGGCATGGTGCTCGGGCGCGCGGCGGTGCGCGACCTCTATGTGGGCGCCGATGCCGCCCATTTCTATTCGCGCTTGCTGATCGTGCTCGGGATGGCGCCGATCATCGCGCCGTTTTTCGGCGGACAGCTTCTCTCCCTGTTCGGCTGGCGGTCGATCTTCTGGGCGCTCGGATCGTTCGGGATCGCATGCTTTCTCGCGGTCTGGCTGCAACTGCCCGAAACCTTGCCGCCCGCCCGGCGCGCGAGCGGCGGCCTTGGCGCCGTGCTCAAGAATTATGGAAAGCTCCTGCGCGACCGGCATTTTCTCGGCTTCACGGTGCCCTCGAACTTCGCCTTCGCGGGCATGTTCGCCTATATCGCCGGCTCGCCGTTCGTGTTCATCGAGCTCTTCGGCGTCTCGCCCCAGCGTTTCGGATTGCTGTTCGGTTTCAACGCCGTCGGCATCGTCTTGGCATCGCAGCTCAATGCGCACCTCGTGCACCGCTTCGGGCCGGCGCGGCTGTTGCGCGTTTCGTTGCTGGTCTATTTCGCGGCGGGGCTCGCGCTGCTGCTGGCGGCTTTGACCAAGGCCGGACTCGCCGCGGTCGCGGCGCCGCTGTTCTTCGCGGTGGCGATGATGGGGGTGGTGCCGCCGAATTCCATGGCGCTCGCGCTCGAGCCCCATCCGCGCGCGGCCGGCAGCGTGTCGGCGCTTTCGGGCGCGATGCAATTCTCGGTGGGTGCGCCGATCGTGGCGCTGCTCGGCGTGCTGCACGACGGCAGCGCGCTGCCGATGGCCTATATCGTGGCTGGCTGCGGGCTGGTGGCGCTGGCGATCAATTTCGCGTCGACGAGCGGCGCGAAGCCGGACTAGGGCAGCTTGTCGAAGCCCTGGGTGAAGCCCGACAGGCTCACCGGAATCCCGATGCCTTCTTCGGGCGTCTGGAAGATGATGAAGGTCGCGCTCTGGCCGCTCTTGAGCTGGCCGATCAGCTTCTCGTCCATGATCACTTCGGCGACGCAGCCGTTGGGCAGGCAGCGCACGAAGCCCGCGCGGCCGACGTCGGCCTGATCGATCTTGAGCCCCAGACCCGAGGGCAGCAGCACGCCCAAGGGCGCCAGCACGCGCATCAGGCGCGACTTTTGATCGGCGGTCTTGAGCACGATCACGGTGAGGCCGACATTGGGCCGGTCTTCGGCGGTCACGCTCTGGATCAGCGCGCACTGCTCGACCTGGGCGCCGGCGGGGGTATCGCAGCGAATCTGCCAATCGCCGTGCACCGAGCGCACGACGCCCTGCGCCGCGGCCGGGGAAGCGACGAAAGCGGTCGCGGCAAGCACGATCGCCAGACGCAATGAGTGACAACGCATCAAATCGCTCCGGGCGCGCGCGAATCACGCGCGGCGCTCGCCAAGCCCCGCTTGGTCGATCCGCGTACAATGCCGCCGCTCCATGTCAAGCACGCGAGCGGGCGGCAATGGGGCGGCCGACGGCAAATATTACCTGCTTATCCGACCAATTGCCGCATCGATGGCATGCCTGTTGGCGTTGCGAGGCTTGGGGAAGTATGGTTCATGGGCCTTCATCTGCGGTTTTGGCGACTTTCCCGGCGCTTGCCGGGGGCCTTGGGATGCCTGCAACAGGCCACGCGCCGGGCCATACGAGGAAAGAGCGAGAAGGGGACAGGATGATCGCTGGGCTTCGGGAGTTGCATGCACGGATGCCGCGGGCCTGGGCTCTCCCGGGCGCGCTCGCGGGCTTTCTCGCCTTTTCCGCTCCGGCCTCGGCCGGGACCGGCCAGCCTTCGCCGTGGCAGATCGACTTTCAGACCGCGGTAACCCCGGTGATGGAAGCGATACACTCGTTTCATGCGTTCCTCACCATCCTTTCGGCGTTGATCACGCTGTTCGTGCTGGTACTGCTCGGGATCTGCATCCTGCGCTTCAATGAGCGCGCCAATCCGGTTCCCTCGAAGACCACCCATCACACGGCGCTCGAAATCGTCTGGACCGTCATTCCCGCGATCATCCTGATCGCGATCTTCGTGCCGTCGCTGCGCATCCTGTTCGAGCAACTCGAAATCCCGAAGTCGGATCTGACGGTGAAGGCCACGGGCACCGCGCAATGGACCTGGACCTACAACTATCCCGACAACGGCGGCTTCAGTTTCGACAGCAACATGCTGCAGGACAACGAACGCAAGCCCGGCCAGCCGCGCCTCCTGGCGGTCGACAACGAAATGGTCGTGCCGGTCAACAAGGTCGTGCGCGTGCAAGTCACCGCCGAAGGGATCATCCACTCCTTTGCGATGCCTTCATTCGGCATCAAGATCGATGCGATCCCCGGCCGCCTGAACGAGACCTGGTTCAAGGCGACGCGCGAGGGCATCTTCTACGGCCAGTGCTCCGAATTGTGCGGCCGCAACCATGCCTTCATGCCGATCGCGATCCGGGTCGTGAGCGAGCAGGCGTTCGCGGCCTGGGTCGAGGAAGCAAAGAAGAAATTCGCGGCGGCGCCGGAACCGGCGGCCGTCGTCGTGGCCGAAGCGGCGCGCTGAGCGCGGCGCGCAGGACGGGATCGAGAACGAGGCAAGCTAATGGCTTATGGCGCGACGCATCACGCGGAACACGATCACAGCCCGACCGGCTGGCGGCGCTGGCTCTATTCGACCAACCACAAGGACATCGGCACGCTCTATCTCGTGACGGCGATCCTTGCGGGCGTGATCGGCGGGCTGTTGTCGGTCGGCATGCGGCTCGAGCTGCAAGAGCCGGGCATGCAGTACTTCACCAATCCGCACACCTTCAACGCGTTCGTCACCGCGCACGGCCTGATCATGGTGTTCTTCATGATCATGCCGGCCCTGATCGGCGGCTTCGGCAACTGGTTCGTGCCGCTGATGATCGGGGCGCCGGACATGGCGTTCCCGCGCATGAACAACATTTCGTACTGGTTCCTGGCGGCGGCGCTGATCCTGCTCGTCACCTCGCTGTTCGTGGAAGGGCCGCCGGGCGGACTTGGTTTCGGCGGCGGCTGGACCGCCTATCCGCCGCTCTCCTCGAAGGCCGGGCATCCGGGGCCGTCGATGGATCTGGCGATCTTCGCGCTGCATCTGGCGGGCGCGTCGTCGATCCTGGGCGCGATCAACTTCATCACCACGATCTTCAACATGCGCGCGCCCGGCATGACCATGCACAAGATGCCGCTGTTCGTATGGTCGGTGCTGGTGACGGCGTTCCTGCTTCTGCTGGCGCTGCCGGTGCTGGCGGGCGCGATCACGATGCTGCTCACCGACCGCAATTTCGGCACCACCTTCTTCGATCCGCAAGGCGGCGGCGATCCGGTGCTGTTCCAGCATCTGTTCTGGTTCTTCGGGCATCCGGAAGTCTACATCCTGGTGCTGCCCGCCTTCGGCATCGTCAGCCAGGTGATCTCGACGTTCTCGAAGAAGCCGATCTTCGGCTATCTCGGCATGGCCTACGCGATGGTTGCGATCGGCGTAATCGGATTCGTGGTGTGGGCGCACCACATGTACACGGTCGGCATGAGCGCCGGCGCGCAGGCCTATTTCGTGGCCGCGACCATGGTCATCGCGGTGCCGACCGGGATCAAGATCTTCTCCTGGATCGCCACCATGTGGGGCGGCTCGATCTCGTTCCGCACCCCGATGCTGTGGGCGGTCGGATTCATCTTCCTGTTCACGGTCGGCGGCGTCACCGGCGTGATCCTGTCCAATGCCGGCGTCGACCGCGCGTTCCACGACACCTATTACGTGGTCGCGCACTTCCACTACACGATGTCGCTCGGCGCCACCTTCGGCATCTTCTGCGGCTGGTACTACTGGTTCCCGAAGATGACCGGCTACATCTATTCGGAATTCCTCGGCAAGCTGCACTTCTGGCTGACCTTCATCGGCGTCAACCTGGTGTTCTTCCCGCAGCATTTCCTCGGGCTTGCCGGCATGCCGCGGCGCTACGTCGACTATCCGGACGCCTTCGCCGGCTGGAACTACGTCTCCTCGATCGGGTCCTATATCTCGACGGCCGGGCTGGTCGTGTTCTTCGTCTGCATCTTCCATGCCTTCGCGCAGAAGCGAAAGGCGGCCGACAATCCGTGGGGCGCAGGCGCGACGACGCTCGAATGGACGTTGCCGTCGCCGCCGCCGTTCCACACCTTCGAGGTGCTGCCGCGGATTCGCTGAGCGCTCGCGGCAGCGCTGCGCGAACCTGAGCCGAGCGTAGCCATGTCGCTGGTCACCAACTCCATGCCTTCCGACCGCTCCGAGACGCTCGGCCGCGCCGAAGCGTTCTCGGGCCAAGCCGACGTCGCCGATTATTTCGCGCTGCTGAAGCCGCGGGTGATGTCGCTCGTGGTGTTCACGGCGCTGGTGGGCCTGGTGCGGGCGCCACAGGCGCTGCATCCGGTGCTCGCCTTCACCGCGCTCTTGTGCATCGCAATCGGCGCGGGCGCGGCGGGCGCCCTCAATATGTGGTGGGACGCCGATATCGACGCCAAGATGACGCGCACGCGCGGCCGGCCGATCCCGGCGGGGCGCGTCGAGCCGGGCGAGGCGCTCGCCTTCGGGCTGGTGCTGGCCTCGGCCGCGGTCCTGATGCTCGGGCTTGCGGTCGGGCTGGTGGCCGCCGGACTCCTGGCCTTCACGATCTTCTTCTATGCCGTGATCTACACGATGTGGCTGAAGCGGCTGACCGCGCAGAACATCGTGATCGGCGGCGCGGCCGGTGCCTTGCCGCCCATGATCGGCTGGGCGGCGGCGACCGGTTCCATCGGCTTTGAGAGCGTCCTGCTCTTTCTCATCATCTTCTTCTGGACGCCGCCGCATTTCTGGGCGCTGGCGCTGCTGCGCGCGCCCGAATATGCGCGCGCGGGCGTGCCGATGCTGCCGGTGGTGGCCGGCGCGGACGAGACGCGGCAACAGATTCTGATCTATGCGGCAATTCTCGCGCCCTTGGGGGTATCGCCGGCGCTGCTCGGCTTTTCCGGCATCGCCTATGGCGCGTTCGCGGCGGTGCTCGGTGTGCTGTTCCTGCTGCTCGCGTGGCAGGTATTCCGGCGGCGCGGAGCGGCGGGCGAGACGGCGGCAAGGCGGCTGTTCGGCTTCTCCGTGCTCTATCTCTTTCTTCTGTTTGCGGCCCTTCTGGTCGAGGCGATCGCGCGATGAAGCATGACAAGAACGGCATCGTGCTCACCGAGGAGCAGCAGCGGCGGCGGCGGCGGCGTTCGCTGGCGCTGGCGCTCGTGCTCGGCGTGGTGGTGATCCTGTTCTACGCGGTGACGGTCGTGAAGCTGGGGCCGCAGGTGATGAATAGGCCGCTGTGATGAACTTGCCACCGGATCAAGCGCAGGAACTCGCCGATATTGCGGCGGCGGCATCTGCGCGTCGCGTTTGCCTGCGGCGCCTTCGTCGGCGGCGATGCTGGCGGTGTCGTTCGCGGCGGTGCCGTTCTATGACTGGTTCTGCCGCACCACGGGCTTCGACGGCACGCCGCTGATCGCGCGCGCCGCCCCGAAGGAATCGATCGAGCGCAAGATCATCGTCCGGTTCGACGCCAACGTCGCGCCGGGGCTGACCTGGACTTTCGCGCCGATGCAGCAGGAAGTCGAGATCAAGGCCGGCGAGACCATGCTGGTGCACTACGTCGCGCAGAACATCGCGGCGCAGGAGAGTGCGGGCACCGCGACCTACAATGTTTCGCCGGCGGTGGCGGCCGCCTATTTCAACAAGCTCGAATGCTTCTGCTTCACCGAGCAGCGCATCGCCGCCGGCGAGCGGCTCGAAATGCCGGTCGCCTTCTTCATCGATCCGGCGATCGACAAGGACCGGGAGCTCGCCGGAATCCACGAAATCACGCTGTCCTACACGTTCTTTCCGGCCAAGCGGCGGCCGGAGCCGGTCGCTGCGGCAGCCGGTCAACAGTTGCGCTGAAGAGAGGGCTTGCCGCGCGATAGCGAGCATGCTGAGAGATTGATCGAAGCCGACGGAGACGGGAATGGCCGAAGCACACGCCAAGCAGCACGATTATCATCTGGTCAATCCGAGCCCGTGGCCGTTCGTCGGCGCGTTTTCGGCGCTTCTGATCACCATGGGCGGCGTGTACTGGATGCGCGGCGGCACGTCGCTCATCGCCATCGCCGGCGTGCTCGGCATCATCTACGTGATGATCGCCTGGTGGCGGGACGTCATCGTCGAGGCGCAGACCGGCTATCACACCCGGGTCGTGCAGCTGCATCTGCGCTACGGGATGATCCTGTTCATCGCCTCGGAGGTGATGTTCTTCGTCGCCTGGTTCTGGGCCTATTTCGATACGGCGCTCTTGGCCGGCGAGCACGCGAATTACGACCGCTACCAGCTGCTCGGCGGGCACTGGCCGCCGGTGCCGACGGCGGACGCGCGCTTCAAGAGCACGTTCGATCCCTGGCACCTGCCGCTCTTGAACACGCTCATTCTGCTCACCTCCGGCACCACGGTGACCTGGGCGCACCACGCGCTCTTGGAGAACGACCGCAAGGGTTTGATCCAGGGACTTGTGGATCACGGTGATCCTCGGCATCACCTTCACCTGCGTGCAGGCCTACGAATACTCGCATGCGGCTTTCACCTTCGGCGGCCACATCTACGGCTCGACCTTCTTCATGGCGACCGGCTTCCACGGCGCGCATGTCATCATCGGCACGATCTTCCTCATCGTGTGCCTGATCCGCGCCTATGCCGGTCACTTCAAGCCGGAACAGCATTTCGGCTTCGAGGCGGCGGCCTGGTACTGGCACTTCGTCGACGTGGTGTGGCTGTTCCTGTTCACCTTCATCTATGTGTGGGGCGCGGGGCATTACGCCGCCGTCGCGCATTGAAACGTGCGGGAGGCGTCGATGAACAGCCTCCCGCCGGTTTCGCCCTACGGCGCCGGATTGCGCTGCCGCTGCCCGCGCTGCGGCAAGGGGCGGCTGTTCAACGGATTTCTTGAGCCGGCGCCGCGCTGCGAATGCTTGCGGGCTCGATTTCTCGCTTCGCCGATTCCGGCGATGGGCCGGCGGTGTTCGTGATCCTGATCGCGGGCTTCATCGTGGTGTTCGCTGCGATGATCGTCGAGATTCTCTGGCGGCCGCCCTATTGGCTGCACGCGGCGCTGTGGCTGCCGCTGATCCTGCTCACCACGCTCGGCCTGCTGCGGCCGGCCAAGGGGCTGATGATCGCGCTGCAGTATCACCACAAAGCCGAGGAAGGCCGGCTCGACCGGAGCGGGGAGTGAGTGCCGCTCAGCGCGGAATGGCGCGGGCTCCTGTTGCCGGGCGCTGCTCGCGGCGATCGGGATTGCCGTTCTTGCCGGGCTCGGCTTCTGGCAGCTCGAGCGGCTGGCCTGGAAGGAAGACCTGATCGCGCGCGTCGAGGCGCGGACCAGGGCGCCGGCGACGCCGGTCCCGGCCGAGGTCGACTGGCCGAGCATCAACGCAAGCCGCGACGAATATCGCCGCGTCACTGCGAGCGGCCGCTTCCAGCACGCGCGCGAGGCGCTCGTTTACACGGTGCTATCCGAGCCCAAGGGGCGCTTCTCGGGCCAGGGCTATTGGGTGCTGACGCCGCTCGAGCTGATGAGCGGCGCGATCGTCATCGTCAATCGCGGCTTCGTGCCGTTGGAGCGCAAGGATCCTGCGACCCGGCGCGAGGGGCAGATCGAAGGGCCGGTCAGCGTGACCGGGCTCCTGCGCATGCCGGAAGTTCCGAACTGGTTCACGCCGGCGAACGAGCCGGCGCGCGGCGCCTGGTACCGGCGCGATCCGGCGGAGATCGCCAAGCACTTCGGTCTCGTGCGCGCGGCGCCCTTCATGATCGACGCGGACGCCGCGCCGGTTCCAGGAGCGCTGCCGCAGGGCGGCGAGACGCGGCTCGTCTTCTCAAACACTCATCTGGGCTATGCGCTCACGTGGTTCGGATTGGCGCTGGCGCTGCTTGGCGTGTTCACCGTATTCGCGCGGCAGCGTTTGCGGGGCGAACACTGATCTTCTAGGGTGCGCCGCTTCGAGGCACCCATGCGCTACATCTCGACCCGCGGCGAAGCGCCGCCCGTTTCCTTCACCGACGCGCTCATGATCGGGCTTGCGCGCGACGGCGGACTCTATGTGCCGGAAGCGTGGCCGGTGCTGCCGCGCGAGACGATCACGTCGTTCGCGGGCCGGCCGTACGCGGAGGTCGCCTTCGACGTGATCCGCCCGCTCATTGGCGGCGCGATCGCCGACGCGGATCTCGTGCGCATGATCCGCGAGGCCTATGCGGCGTTCGATCGCCCCGAGGTTGCGCCGCTGCACGATCTGGGCGCCAACCAATTCGTCCTCGAGCTGTTTCACGGGCCGACGCTCGCGTTCAAGGACATCGCCATGCAGCTGGTGGCGCGGATGATGGATCACGTGCTCGCGCAACGCGGCGAGCGCGCGACCATCGTCGCCGCCACCTCCGGCGACACCGGCGGCGCCGCGGTCGAGGCCTTCCGCGGCCGCAAGCGCGTCGATGTCGTGGTGCTGTTTCCGCGCGGGCGCGTCTCCGACGTGCAGCGGCGGATGATGACCACAGCGGCCGATGCGAACGTGCACGCGCTGGCGATCGAGGGCACCTTCGACGACTGCCAGGCGATCGTGAAGGCCCTGTTCAACGACCACGCCTTCCGCGAGCGAGTGAAGCTCTCGGCCGTCAATTCGATCAACTGGGCGCGGATCGCGGCGCAGGCGGTCTATTATTTCACCGCCGCGGCGGCGCTCGGCGGGCCTGCCAAGGCCGTCACGTTCGTCGTGCCGACCGGCAATTTCGGCGATATTTTCGCGGGTTACGCGGCCAAGCGTATGGGCCTTGCGGCCGAGCGGCTGGTCATCGCCACCAACGTCAACGACATCCTCGCCCGCACGCTCGCGAGCGGCCGCTACGAGCCGCGCGGGGTGGTGGCGACGCAATCGCCGGCCATGGATATCCAGGTTTCCTCGAATTTCGAGCGGCTCTTGTTCGAGGCGTACGGCCGTGACGCGGCGGCGCTGCGCGCGCTGATGCTGGAACTCGCCGAGAAGAAGAGCTTCACCATCGGCGAGCCGGCGCTCGGCCGGATCCGCGCCGATTTCGAAGCCGGCCGAGCCGACGAGGACGAGACGCGCGCCACCATCCGCGACGTGCACCGCTCGAGCGGATATCTGCTCGACCCGCACGGGGCGGTCGGTCTGGCGGTGGCGCGCAAGCTTGGGCATCGTGGCCATTCGCCGGTCGTCGTGCTCGGCACCGCGCATCCGGCGAAATTCCCCGATGCGGTCGAGGCCGCCACCGGCTTCCGGCCGCAATTGCCGGCCGGCCTCGCCGATCTCATGACGCTGCCGGAGCGCGTGACCGCGCTGCCGGCGGACAAGGAGAAGATCGTGAAGTTTATTTCCGATAAAAGCCGCGCCGCGGCCAGCGGGGCGATCGCATGAGCGTCCGCCTCAGCAAGCTCGATAGCGGGATCACCGTCGTCACCGATCCGATGCCGCATCTGAAGACGGCGGCGGTCGGCATCTGGGTCGGCGCCGGCTCGCGCCACGAGACGCCCGCCGAGCACGGCATCTCGCATCTGCTGGAGCATATGGCCTTCAAGGGCACCAAGCGCCGCAGCGCGCGCCAGATCTCCGAGGAGATCGAGACCGTCGGCGGCGATCTCAACGCTGCGACCAGCCACGAGATGACGGGCTATTTCGCGCGCGTGCTCGGCGAAAACGTCGGTCTCGCGCTCGATATTCTCGCCGACATCCTCACCGAGCCCGCCTTCGACCAGGCCGAGCTCAAGCGCGAGCAGGGCGTGATCGTGCAGGAGATCGGCGCGGCGGCCGATACGCCCGACGATCTGGTGTTCGATTTTTTCCAGGAGAGCGCGTTTCCCGGGCAGCCGATCGGCCGGCCGATTCTCGGCACGATCGAAAGCGTGCGCGCGCAGACGCCGGCGCGGCTGCGCGACTACATGGCGAAGCATTACCGGACCGAACGCATGGTGGTGGGCGCGGCGGGGGCCGTAGATCACGAGCAGGTGGTGGGCGAAGTCGGCCGGCGGCTGGCCAAGATCGCCGCCGGGCGGGCGCCCGCCGCCGAGGGCGCGCGCTATTCCGGCGGCGTCAAGCTCGGCGCGCGCGATCTCGAGCAGGCGCATCTGGTGCTCGGGCTCGAGGGCCGCTCCTATCATTCGCCCGATTTCTACGCGATGCAGGTGTTCGCAACTCTGCTCGGCGGCGGCATGTCGTCGCGTCTGTTCCAGGAGGTGCGGGAGAAGCGCGGGCTTTGCTATTCGATCTCGGCCTTCCATTCGTCGTTCGCCGACACCGGCGTGTTCGGCGTCTATTCGGGGACCGACGCGGGCGATGCCGGCGAACTGATGCGCGTGGTCATCGACGAGCTCGCCGACGCGGCGGAGAACGCCAGCGAAACCGAGATCGCGCGCTCACGGGCGCAGCTCAAGGTCGGGTTGCTCGCCGCGCTCGAAAGCCCGCAGGCCCGCGCGGATCAGGTCGCGCGCCAGCTCCTGGTGTTCGGGCGCGTGATTCCGCTCGAGGAGATCGTGGCCAAGATCGAGGCGGTCGGCGTCGCCGAGGCGCGCGCGGCGGGCCGCGCGCTCGTCGCCGGCGGCCGGCCGACGCTTGCGGCGCTTGGACCCGGCGCCGGTCTTGAAACCGCGGCGCGGATCGTCGAGAGTTTGCAGCGCAGGGCGGCCTGAGCCCGGGGCGAATTTCTCTTTTTCCCTATGGCTTTATTCCGGTCGGTGGTTTGGTCCGAGACGCTGCCCGCGATCGAGGGCAGCGGCGTCCGGCTGCGCTCGCCGCAAATGTCGGACTTCCCCGAATGGGCCGCCTTGCGCGAGCGAAGCCGCAGCTTTCTCGAGCCGTGGGAGCCGACCTGGCCGGAGGACGACCTCACGCGCGGCGCGTTCCGCCGGCGCATGCGCCGCTACGCGCGGGAGTTCCATGACGATCTCGGCTATCCGTTCCTGATCTTTCGCGCGAGCGACCGCGCGCTGGTGGGCGGCGTTTCGCTCGCCAATGTGCGGCGCGGCGTCGCGCAATCGGCGAGTCTCGGCTACTGGACCGGCGCGCCGTATGCGCGCAAGGGCTACATGAGCGCGGCGGCGGCGGCGCTGCTGCCGTTCGCGCACGCGTCGCTGCGGCTGCGGCGTGTCGAAGCCGCGTGTCTGCCGACCAACGCGGGCTCGATCCGGCTGCTCGAAAAGCTCGGCTTCGAGCGCGAGGGCTACGCGCGCGAGTATCTTTGCATCGCAGGAAAGTGGCAGGATCACCTGCTATTCGCGCATCTGGCCGGCGAGCGTGCGGGCCTGGCGGCTCAATAGGCGCAGACGCAGGTCTCTTTCGCGGATGTCGCGATCGCCGCAAGCGTGGCGTCGATCGAGCCGGACAGCCGCCCGACTCGCTTGGCGGCCTCGTCCAGCACGGCGGCGGTTTCCGCGAGCGACAGCGTCTCCATTTGGGCCGCGTCGGGCTTCTTCTCCTGGTCGAGCGAGGCGCGTGCGGCCGCCAGCGCCGCGAGCGGGGAAGCGGTCTCCTCGGACGCCTTCAGTCCGGCTTTTTCGATCGCGCGGCGGACGATGCGCGCGAGATCATCGCCGGGCTCGGCGCCGCTCGCGGTGCGCGCCGCTTCGAGCGCGTTTGCGCGGCGGTGCGGGTCGCTTCGATCCGGCGCAATGTGGGCGCGATCGTATCGCGATAGCGAGCGACATATTGGTCCACCCCGGAACAAAGCGCGGGATTGACCGGCTGCGTTGAATAGGCGGTCAGATCCGAAGCCCAGCGTACGACGTTGAAGCGCAAGGTTTCGCGTCCGAACTCGGCGTCGGCACCGCCTTGGGCGAGAAAATAGGCGGCGAGCCGTTCGGCATTGGCGAGGGGACCGGTGCGCGCGCCGGTCGCCGGGAAGCTGCGCGAACGGGGCCAGGCCGGATCGCTCTTGCGGATCGCGTCGGCTTCGTTCTTCGCGGTCTGCAGCACGCCGGTGCGCAGCGCGGAAATTCTCGCGTGATAGGCGCCGGCGCAATCGGCGGTCCGCAGGGTCAATTCCGCGCTTGCGGCGGGCCCGCCCTCGGCGCGCGCCTCGATCGCGATGCGGCTCGCGGCGCCCGGAAAGAGCGCCGCGCGCTCGACCAGCAAGACGAGGCGGCGCTCGGTGGTGGTCCTGGGCCCGACGCGCCCGAGATCGGCGACCAGCGCATTGCCCTCGATGCGCCAGGGCTGTGCCGGCTCCGGTTTGAACCCATCGGCGCGTGCGGTGAGCACGATGCGGGCGAGCGTTTCAGGGCCGCCGTTGCGCACAACGATATTCAACGCGGCGGTCGCGCCGGGGGGCAGGGGTTTGCCGGCTGCGGCGGCGCCGAGCGGCGTCACCGTCAGCGCAAGACCCGGCGCGGCCGGCAGGGGAGCGGAGCTGGGCGCGGGCGCCGCCGCGGGCGGGGCAAGATCCCGCGACAGGGGCGGCGGATAGGACGGGAGCTCCTGCTGCGCACGCGCGCCGGTTGCGGCAAACGGCGCGGTTCCAAGCGAGGCGAGCACGATTGCCCGGATCAACGGAAGGTCACGGCGCTGAAGGGGCATGGCGCGGAGAAAGGGGCGGCGGGGAGTGAATCGCGCGCCAGCATGAAGCGGCACGAACGGTTCGGCAAGACCCGGGCCTGGCCCGGGGGCCGCTTCAGCGTTGGGCAGGCGCCGGAGCGGCCGCCGGCGGTTCGGCCGCCGGAGTTTCGGCTGGGCGCTGGCCGGTGAGCGATTCGATCACCGAGCGGACCGTGCTCGGGGTGTTCTTCGCGCGCGCCGCGTCCAGAAGCGGCGCGGCGGCGCCCGAGCGCTGGATCAGCTCGTCCGCGTCGGGCAGGAAGAACGGACTCTCCCAGGGACCCTGGAGGAGGAACGGCAGATCGAACACCTTGGTGCCCGCACCCGTGCTCGCGGTCGCCGGCCGAACCAGGCTCGCGACGCCGCGCAGCTCCAGATCGCGCCGCGAGATCGAGGCCGCGCCGGAAAGCGTCACGCGCAGCAGCGAGCTTTCGATCTGGATCTCCTCCAGCATCACGCTGCCTTCGGTGAAGCGCGCCTTGGCCGCGATGCGCTCGAACGGGGTGCGTCCACCGCGCAAGTCGGCCAAGCTGGCCAGCGGCTTGCGCTCGAGGCGCCTCAGCACTTGCTCGAAATTGACGCCGACGACCGCGCCGCGGGTGATCACGAGGCTCGCATTGCCCGCGAACTCGCGCATGATCTGGTTCGGGGTCTTGCCGGAGCCCTCGAGCTCGAACGCAAGCACGCCGACGCCTTCCACGTTCCGGACCCCGGTAAGCTCCGCAAGACTGCGATCGAGGTTGAATTCGGTGAGTCCGGCCTGGATTTTGATATCGGCCCCGGCAGGGCCGCGCACGAGCGCGAGCGTGCCGGTGAAGGTGCCGCCGAACACGCGCGCCTCGCCGACATTGAGCGTGAGCCGGCCGCCCTTGAGGGCCGTCGCGGCCGCGAAGCGGCCGATCTCGATCTTGCCGATCGTGATGCGCCGCGCCGAGAGCCGCAGGTCGAGGTCGAAGGCATCGAAGCTGGAAAGCTGGATCGGCTGGTCGACCCATTCGCTCGACGGGCGACCGGGCGTGGAAATGGCCGCGTAGCGGGTAAGGTCGATTGCCTCGCTGGCGAGCGTTCCCTGCAAGAGCGCACGGCCGGCTTCGCGCTTGAGCGTCAGTCCGCCCTCGATGAGATTGCCGTCGAGATCGATGGAAAGGCCCGAGAGCACGAATGCGCTGGGCGTGAGCGCGACCTGGCTCTTCAACGAGAACGGACCCAGGCCGCCGCGCTCGAGCGGCTCGAGGCCGAGGCGGGAGGTCAGATTGCGCAGCGACTTGCCTTCGACGGTGAGCTGGCCTTCGACCTGCGGGCCGTTCCTGAAGGCGAGACCGCCTTCGAAAATGGCGCGCAGCCCTTCGCCTTCCAGCCGCATCCGCATGCCGCTCCGGTTGGCGCTGCGGAGGGCGCCGATATCGGCGACGTTGAGGGTTCCGGCGATGGATGTGCGGCGCCAGTCGAAGGTTCCGCTCGCGGTCAGGCCCGTGGCCGACCACGCGAGCGAGGCTTCGACGCGGGTCAAGGTATCGGCCGATTCCAAACCCGCGACCCGGAACTCGACGACGCCGTCGACGATGCGCAATTCCGGCAGCGCCGCGCGTTGTTCCGGCGGCGCCGGCGCATCCAGCGGCAGGCCGGTGATGCGCATTCCCTCCGAACCGATTTCAAGGGCAAGATGCGGCCGCTCGAAGGTGATCGACGCGATCTCGATGTTGCCCGACAAAAGGGGAAGCAGACGCACCGTGGCGATGATCGTACCGGTCGAGATGCCGGTTCGCGCGCCGTCGTCGAGCCGCACGTCTTCGAGGCGGATCGCGGGGCGGGGCAGCAAGGTCAGCCTGGCCGAGCCGGAAATGCGCGGCTGCATGCCGGTGGCGCGCTGCAGCGAGCGTGTCACCTCGGCCCGCACATCGTCCTCGGGCACCAGCCGGGTCAAGAGCAGGAAGCCGCCGGCCAGGAGGATAACGGCGGCCAGCGCGCCGACGATCAGTCGTTGCATGCGTCGACACTCACCCTGCGGCCGGGACGGCGGGAACGGTGGCGAGACGAGAATCGCCCCCCATGCGTCCCGCACCGAGGAAAGACCATCGGGCGGGTCTGTGACGCTTTCAAGGCCTGACACTTCCAGCGCAAGCCGCTAAGAATGCAGGGATTTCAAGGTGGAAAACGGCATGGGAACGGCGCCAGACAGGCCCTTGTGGGTCCCCGACCCGGCACGGGTCGCGGCCAGCGCGATGAGCCGCTTCCGCCTCGCCGCCAACGAGCGTTTCGGCCTGAAGCTCGCCACTTACCAAGACCTCCATGCTTGGTCAGTCGCTAGCCCCGCGGAGTTTTGGGAGCTGGTCTGGGACTTCTGCGGCGTCATCGGCGACAAGGGCCAACGGCGCCTGATCGACGGCGGCCGGATGCCGGGCGCGCGCTTCTTCCCGGATGCCAAGCTGAATTTCGCCGAGAACCTCCTGCGCCGGCATGGCGAGGCGACGGCGCTGGTGTTTCGCGGGGAGGACAAGGCCGAGCGGCAGATGAGCTTCGCGGAGCTCGAAGCGCTGGTGTCGCGGCTCCAGCAGGCGCTCACAGCCGCCGGCGTCGGCTCCGGCGACCGGGTGGCGGCGATGCTGCCGAACGTGCCGGAGGCGATCGCGCTGATGCTGGCGACCACCTCGATCGGCGCGATCTTTTCCTCCTGTTCGCCGGATTTCGGCGAGCGCGGGGTGCTCGACCGCTTCGGCCAGATCGAGCCCAAGCTCTTCTTCGCGTGCGACGGCTATTGGTACAACGGCAAGCGCATCTCGATCGCCGAGAAGCTGCAGCGCATCGCCGGGAATCTCCCGAGCGCCGGCAAGATCGTCATCGTTCCCTATCTCGGCGAGGCGGACGCGGTAGCCGGGAAGCTGCCGCGCGGGATTTCGCTCGATGCGTTTCTCGCGCCGTTCGCGCCGAAGGCGCTGCGCTTCACCCGGCTGCCGTTCGATCACCCGATCTATATTCTCTATTCGTCGGGCACGACCGGCGTTCCCAAATGCATCGTGCACGGCGCCGGCGGCATGCTGCTGCAGCACCTGAAGGAGCACCAGCTGCATTGCGACATGCAGCAGGGCGAGCGCCTGTTCTACTTCACGACGCTGGGCTGGATGATGTGGAACTGGCTCGCTTCGGGGCTGGCAAGCGGCGCCACGCTCATGCTTTACGACGGCTCGCCATTCGCGCCGGGACCTGGGGTGCTGTTCCAATATGCGCAGGACGAAAAAATCAACATCTTCGGGACGTCGGCGAAATATATCGACGCCGTGAAGAAGTCGGGCCTCGAGCCGGTGAAGGCATTCGACCTGTCGGCGATGCGGCTCATCACCTCGACCGGCTCGCCGCTGGCGCCGGAGAGCTTCGAGTTCGTCTATTCCTCGATCAAGCGCGACGTGCATCTGGCCTCGATCTCGGGCGGCACCGATATCGTCGCCTGCTTCGTCTGCGGCGATCCGACCTCGCCGGTGTGGAAGGGCGAGATCCAGGCGCCGGCGCTCGGCATGGCGGTGGACGTGTGGTCGGAGGACGGCAAGCACATCGAGGGCGAACGCGGCGAGCTGGTGTGCACCAAGCCATTTCCCTCCATGCCGGTGAAATTCTGGAACGACCCGGAGGGCCGAAAATACCGCGCGGCCTATTTCGAGCGGTTCCCGAACGTGTGGTGCCACGGCGATTTCGCCGAATGGACCGGGCATGGCGGCATGATCATCCACGGCCGCTCGGACGCGACGCTGAACCCGGGCGGCGTGCGCATCGGCACGGCCGAACTCTACGCCCAGGTCGAGCAGATTCCGGAGGTCGTCGAATCGATCGCCATCGGCCAGGAATGGGACAACGACGTGCGCATCGTCCTGTTCGTGCGGCTGACGGACGGCGCGACGCTCGACGAGGCGCTCATCGAGCGCATCAAGCGCCAGATCCGCCATGGCGCCTCGCCGCGCCACGTGCCCGCCAAAGTGATCGCGATCTCCGACATTCCGCGCACACGCTCGGGCAAAATCACCGAGCTTGCGGTGCGCGACGTGGTGCACGGCCGGCCGGTGAAGAACACCGAGGCGCTCGCCAATCCCGAATCGCTCGAACTCTATCGGGACCTGCCGGCGCTCCAGAACTAGGGAACGCTGCCGCGGCTGGCCGGCAGAAGCGGCGGGCGGCTCATGCGCGCCAAGCAGCACGACCGGTCCCAGGCCGACAAGCACGATCATCAGCGCGGCGACCGCGCCGTCCTCATAGGTGCCGCGCGCGGCTTCGGCATAGATGTGGGTGGCGAGCGTCTCGAAGTCGAACGGCCGCAGCAAGAGCGTCGCCGGCAATTCCTTCATGCAATCGACGAAAACCAGGATTGCCGCGGCGCCGAGCGAGGGCTTCAACAGCGGCAGATGCACGCGAAGCATGGTGCCGCGCGTGCTCTCGCCGAGGCTGCGCGCGGCCATGTCGAGGCTCGCCGGAATCTTGGCATAGCCCGCTTCGACGCCGCCGGCGGAGATGGCGAGGAAGCGGATCACATAGGCGAGCACGAGCGCCGCCCCCGAGCCGGAAATCAGCAGCCCGGTGCCGAAGCCGAGAGCCTGCCGCGCCGCGGCGTCCAATGCATTGTCGAAGGTCGCCAGCGGTACCAGCAGTCCGACCGCGAGCACCGTTCCCGGGATCGCGTAGCCGAGCGAGCCGACGCGCGCGGCCGCGTCGGCGAGCCCGCTGCGATCGAGGCGAGCGGCATGCGCCAGCACGAGACCGAGCACGAGCGCGACCGCGGTGGCGGCCGTCGCAAACAAGACGCTGTTGCGCGCTTCGACCACGATGTTGGAGGAAAGGCCGACGAAACCGATCCGCGCCCAGGCTTCGTTCACCAAATGGGCGGCCGGAAGGACGAAGCCGATCAGCACCGGCGCGCTGCAAGCTGCGAGCGCGCCGATGCTCGCGAGGCCCGAGAGCTCGGCGAGTGCGGGTGGGTGCGCGCGGCGGCTGCCGCCGGAAAACTGCCGGTGCCGCCGGCCCCAGCGTTCCAGGAGCACCAGCGCGAGCACGGCCGCCAGCATGACGAGCGCGATCTGCGCCGCGCCCGGCAGGCTCGAACGGTTCACCCAGGTCGCGTAGATCGAGACCGTGAACGTGCGTACGCCGAGAAATTCCGAAGCGCCGATATCGTTCAGCGCCTCCAGCAGTGCCAGCGTAGCGCCGACGGCGATGGCGGGACGGGCGAGCGGCAGCGCCACGCGCAGGAAGGTCGCAAGGCGCCCGGCGCCGAGCGTGCGCGCGACCTCGAGCGCCGGCGCCGATTGCATGAGGAAAGTCGCGCGCGCGGCCAGATAGACATAAGGATAGAGCACGAAGCCCAGGAGCAAGATGCAGCCGGGCAGCGAGCGCACATCGGGCAGCCAAAGCCCGCGCGGATCGTCGATGCCGAGCAGCGCCCGGAGCGCGGTCTGGATCGGGCCGAGCGGATGCAGAAGGTCGAGATAGGCGAAGGCGACGATATAGGTGGGGACCGCGAGCGGCAGCAGCAGCGCCCAGTCGAAGAACCCGCGGCCGGGAAAGCGGCAGGTGGTGACGAGCCAAGCGGTGCCGACGCCGATCACGACGGTGACGATACCGACGCCGAGCAGCAGCAACGCGGTGTCGTGGACCGCTTGCGGCAATACATAGGCGAGGAGATGCGGCCACAGATCGCCGGAGCCCTGCGCGGCGATGGCGAAGAGGGCGACGATCGGGGCCAGCACGATCGCGGCGACGAGCAGCGACGCAAACGTCCAGCCGCCGCCGTCGTTACGCCGGGCTGGCGCGTGCGTAACGCTCATGGGGTGAGGCTCATGTGCCCGGATCGGCCTCGCGGCGCTACTGATCGAAGCCGACCTTGTCGACCAGGATGCTGGCGAGCTTCCGGTTCTTGGCGATGGCGACGAGGTCGAGCGAATCGGGTTTGAGCGCGCCGAAGCTTGCGATGATCGGCTCGACCGCCGCGCCGTTCCTGACCGGATACTCGTAATTCACCTGCGCATAGATCGCCTGGGCCTCGTTGGAGACGAGGTATTCGAGCAGCTTCACCGCGTTGGCCTTGTTCGGCGCGTGCTTGGCGATCGCGGCGCCGGAAATGTTCACGTGCGTGCCGCCGCCCTTGAAGGTCGGCAAGCAGCGGATTGATCGCCGCGCCCCACTTGAGCTGGTCAGGGCCGCCTTTGCCGCTGCGCATCAGGCCGACGTAATAGGAATTGCCGACGCCGATATCGCAGATGCCGCCGAGGATGTCGCGCGCGACCTCGCGGTCGCCGCCGGTGGCCTTGCGCGCGAGATTGGCTTTGACGCCGCGCAGCCAGGTTTCGGCCGCGGCCTCGCCGTGACGGGCGATGTAAGCGGCGATCAGCGAGGTGTTGTAGGGATGCTGGCCGGAGCGGATGCAGATCTTGCCCTTCCACTTGGGGTCGGCGAGCTCCTCATAGGTGATCGCCGTGAGCGGAACGCGATCCTTGGAGACGTAAACGAGCCGCGCGCGCAGCGAGAGCGCGTACCAGTGGCCGTCGGGGTCGCGCAGGTTCGCCGGGATGGCGGAGGCGAGCGCTTCGGAGCGTACGGGCTGGGTCATGCCCTGGTCGACCGCGTCGATCAGCCCGCCGAAGTCGACGGTCATCAGCACGTCGGCCGGAGAATTCGGGCCTTCCGCCTTCACGCGTTCGATCAGGCCGTCCTTGACGAAGATGGCGTTGACCTTGATGCCGGTCGACTTGGTGAAGGCGTCCAGCAGCGGCTGGATCAGGCCGGTCTCGCGCGTGGTGTAGAGATTGACCTCTTGCGCGGCGGCCGCGAGCGGACATGCGGCGAGTGCCACGAAGGCGGCGCCGGATACGACGCGGCGGATGCTGCCGATACGAAACATGGCTTTCCTCCGTATGCGAAAGTCGGGTAACGACTACGGAGGGTTGTTTCCCGGGTCAAGAAAATCGATCGTGATATCAATAGCTTAGATCAAATCCAAACTGCTGCAGATTGGAGCGGTTCGAAGTTAGCGATCGCAGCTGGGCGATAGCGATTACTCGGCAAGTACGCGGGTGGTGGGGAACGTGATCTCGACGAGGGTGCCGGAATTCTGCGCGCTCTTGATCGCGAAGCTCGCGCGGTTGGCCTCGACCAGCGCCTTGGTTAGCGGCAGGCCGAGCCCGCTGCCGCCCGAGCCGGTGCGGCCGGACGTGGCGAGCTGGCGGAACGGCTCGAGCGCGGTCTTGACCTCGCTCTCCGACATGCCGACGCCGGTATCGCGCACCCGTAGCGTCACCTCGCCGCCCTCGGCGAGCGCGGTCGAGACGATCACCTGGCCGCCGGGGCGGGTGAACTTGATCGAATTCGACAACAGATTGAGCACGATCTGGCGGATCGAGCGCGCGTCGGCGACGACCGGCGGCAGATTGGGCGCGAGCGAGGTGCGGATGATGATGCGCTCGCGGTTGGCCTGCGGCTGCATGATCGACATGCATTGGCTGGCGATGTCGTTGAGATCGACGCTGGCGAACGTAAGATCGAGCTTGCCGGCCTCGATCTTGGAAAGATCGAGAAGATCGTTGATCAGCGAGATCAGGTGCGAGCCGGAAGCCTGGATGTCCTTGAGATATTCCCGGTAGCGCTCGTTGCCGATCGGGCCGAAGCGCTCGTCGGCCATCACCTCGGCGAAGCCGATGATCGCGTTCAGGGGCGTGCGGATCTCGTGGCTGATCTTGGCGAGGAAGTCGGATTTCTGCGAGCTCGACTTCTCGGCGCTGCGCCGGGCTGACACCAGCTCCTGCTCGGCGCGCTTCCATTGCGAAATGTCGCGGAACACGGCGCAGAACTTGTCGGTGCTGTCGCCGACGCGGCCGAGCGTCATGAACAGCGGAATCAACCCGCCCTCGCGTACGCGGCCGAGCACCTCGCGGCCGTCGTTCAGCACGCTGGCGACGCCGTTGACGGCCAGCCCGTCGAGATAATCGACCACGGCGCGGCTGCTTTCCTGGGCGAACAGCATGGTGAAGGACTGGCCTTCCACTTCGTTGGCGTCGAAGCCGAACAGCGCTTCGGCCGAGCGGTTGATGCCGAGAATCTTGCCTTCGCGGTCGATGAGCAACACACCGTCGGTGGCGGTGTCGAGAATGGCGCGCAGCTCGCGCGTGGTGGTCTCGGCTTCGCGCAGCGCCAATTCCGACGCCTCGAGCCGCTCGTCGAGCCCGGCGCCGGCGCGCCGCAGCACATAGACCAAGGCGCTTTCGCCCTCCCAGGGCGCGGAGAGCAGGCGAGCTTCCACCGGGATCGGCTCGCCGTTGCGGCCCGATATCGCGAAGGTGCGGCCGGCTTCGCCGGGAGCCTGGGTCTCGTCTTCATAGGCGCCGGCGAACAGGCGCCGCAGCCCGCCGGCATGGTTCAGGGCATCGAGGCTGTAGAGGCCGGTCCATTCGAGCACGACGCGGTTGACATACAGGATGCGCTCGCCGCGATGGACCACGACGCCGAGCGGCAAACGATCGAGCACGGCGCGTTCGCCGTTGGCGACTGCGCGGGCGAGGGTCGGGGCGGCGGCCTCCGGTCTTGCTGGCTCAGGCTTGGTCAGCTCAGGTTTGGCCGGCGCGCGAGCGAGCGGCTCAGCCGGGAGTTCGAGGGGACCGGCTGCCGGTTTCCTCGGCTCGTCTTCTTGCAGTCGTCCGCCGAGGGCGCGGGCAATCTCGCGGAAAGCATTCCGTTCGCCGGGCGTCAGCACCGGTCGGCGCGGCGGGCCGGACGCGACGCCGCGCATCGGCACCACGTTCTCCGGATGCTCGATGAGCGCGAGCGGCGGGCGGGCGAGGGATGGGCGCAGCGGCCGGTTCCTCGCGCGGCGTGCGGACGGCGGCTCTTTCGGCGTGATCGGCTTGTCGACGGCAGGGCGTGAGACCGGGTCATGAAACACGCCGAAGCCGCGATAGCCGAGAAAGTTTCGCTCGCGATCGAACTGGGGAAGTGCGGCCAAATCCACCGGCCGCGCGAGATCGGAATTGGCCACCGGCCAGAGCACGGAGATGCCGGACCAGGTGTCGCGGTGTGCGACGGCTGCGGCGACTGCGCCGCTTTCGGCGATGCCGAGCCTGGATGCGACCGTGGGCCAGTCGAGACCGACGATCGCCGCGGAAGGCGCGCCGACCACCATGGCAAGGTCGGGCGAAACCGAAGTGAAGCGTCCGTCGGCGTCCATCTGCCACACAAAACGTGCGGGCAGGCGGCGGGGCGCTTCGGGTTCGGGCGCTGCTGCTTCTGCTGGTTTTGCGCTCGCGGGGGCGCGCGCGGCGGCGTCCGTGGGCGAGGCGACGACCGCGAGGATCAATGCCGAAGTGCCGGTCTCGATGCGCCGAAGCGCGATGCGCGACCGGCCGATCGTGGTGAAAGCGACGCCGTCGCGCTCGGCGGCTGCCAGCGCCGCGGCGGCTCCGGTATCGAGATCGGCGAGCGAGCGCCCGCCGCCGAACAGGGGCGCGGCCGCCGCGTTGAAATGGATGGCCCGGCCGCTCGCGTCGAGCAGCGCGAACGCTTCGTGCTCGCCGTCGACGAGGGCGGCGGCGGCGAGCCTGATTTCGAGGATGCGCTCGCGGCCGGTGTCGATGCCGACGAGCAGTGCAGCATCGCCATCATGAACGAGATTGAACCGGGTCGCGGCGAACACGATCGGCTGCGCGAAACCGCCGTCGGGCGGCAGCAGGTGCTCGAGACGCGGCGCGCCCGCCGGTGAAAGCGTCGGGATCAGCTCGCGCGCCGCCTCGCCGAATGGGCCGAGCGCCTCGGGTCCGCGGGCGACGGCTTCCGCCAACGTGCGCGCACCCAGAAGAGCAAGACCGGCGCGATTGGCGAAGCGCAGCTTGCCCGCGGAATCGATCAGGAACGCGGGCGCGGGCGCCGCGATGAGGGCTGCGATGCGTGCGTCCGCTAGCAGATGGGCGAGCGGCGGAAGGTCCTGCATGATCGGTCCTGCCGCGGGCCCGGACGGGCGGGCGGCTTTACCAATTGTTTAGCTAAAGAATGCAGTGGAATCCAAGGGTTGCGCGGGCAGGCCCGGACGCTTCGCCAAAAGCGGTTAATTGCGGGGAGCGATCCCGGGCGCCCGCGGTATTGTTGTGCGCCCGCACAATGATACGCTGATTGGCGGGTTGCGGCGGCAGAGGAGACGGATCGATGATGAAAATGCCAGGGCTCGAGGTTCCCCCCGAAATGCGGGCCTTCGCCGAAAAGAGCGTCGAGGAGGCCAAGAAGGCCTTCGAGACCTACATGGACGCCGCCACCAAAGCCATCAACACCGCCGAAAGCTCGACCGGCAACATGCAGGAAGGCGCCCGCGAGCTGGGCCGCAAGGCCTTCGGCTTCGCCGAGGACAATGTGGCCGCGAGCTTCGCCTTCGCCGAGAAGCTGGTGCGCGCCAGGGACCCGCAGGAGGTGATGCGGCTGCAGGCCGAGTTCGCCAAGGCCCAGATGCAGGCGCTCGCCGAACAGGCCAAGGCGCTCGGCGACACGGCCGCCAAGACCGCCATGGACGCGGCAAAGCCCCGCAAATAAAGGCTTCTCCACAGGACTAAGTGCATCGCAACATTTATGTTGCAATGCACCATAAAGCTTGCTAGGAAGGCTGCACAGGCCCCGGGTACGAGGCAATGCGGCCGCCGGCCGGGGCGTCCTCCGAGGCCGTATCGAGGATTGCCATGATCGACATCGAGACCAAGAAGCCCGGCAAGGCCGGCACCACCCCGAAATTCGAGTTGCCCAAGTTCGACATGCCGAAGGTCGAGATGCCCGAGGCGTTCCGCGACATCGCGGAGAAGGGCGTGCAGCAGGCCAAGGACGCCTATGCGCGCATCAAGACCGCCGCCGAAGAGGCGACCGATCTCGCCGAGGACACCTACGCGACCGCGACCAAGGGCGCGGCCGAATTCAACCTCAAGGCGCTCGAGGCGCTGCGCGTCAACATGAACGCGGCGTTCGACTACACCCGCGAGTTCCTCGGCGCGAAGACGGCGGCCGAAGCGGTCGAGCTCTCGACCAGCCACCTGCGCAAGCAGTTCGAGGCGCTGGCGGCGCAGACCAAGGATCTCTCCGCGCTCGCGCAGAAGGTCGCGACCGAGACCGCCGAGCCGATCAAGGCCGGCGTGACCAAGAGCTTCAAGGTCAACTGAAGTCCGGCGTCCGGCCCAGAGCCGGCCGAGTTAACGAGCGAGCCCGGGCATGCCCGGGCTCGTTGCGTTTTGGCGTCTTGCAGCGGCTTGCAAATCGGGGCTATTTCCCACTAGCTTGCGCCGCGCCGAACCCGTGCAGCTGTAGCTCAGTTGGTTAGAGCGCCCGGCTGTGGACCGGGAGGTCGGTGGTTCAAGTCCACCCAGCTGTACCAGTTCTAAATCAAGCCTTTAGCCGGACTTTCCTTCGCTAAGCATCAGCACTTTGCGGATCAGATCAGCGAGGTTGTTCGCGCCCATCTTCTCCATCGCCCAAGCGCGATAGTTCTCCACGGTGCGCGGGCTAATGTTGAGACGTTGCGCGATCTCTTTATTCGCGAGTCCCTGGACCACGAGTTCCATTACTTCCCGCTGACGGGGGGAAAGTTCCGATAGGCGGGCTTCGAGGTCGGTGCGTTCGCTCATGCTCGATGCGCACTCTTTGTCCCTTCTCGATTGCGGTCGCGATGCTCGCTACAAGACGTTCATCGTCGAAGGGCTTTTCGATGAAATCGAAAGCTCCTTCTTTGATCGCACTGACCGCCATGCCGATGTCACCGTGACCCGTAATTAGGATGACTGGCACGGCGGCATCTTTCCTCTTGAGTTCTTGTTGTAGTTCCAAGCCGGTGAGGCCCGGCATGCGCACGTCCGACACAACGCATTTCGGCATTTCCTCGCCCATGCTCTGAAGGAAGCTTTCGGCCGATGCGAAGCATCGAACCTGCATCCCCCGACTCTCCAAGAGCAGCCGGAGCGATCGAAGTACCGCCTCATCGTCGTCGATCAAAGCCACCGTCATGCCGATATCTCTTCGCCAGGGGCGCCCTGAAGGGTGAAAGAAACGGTGGCGCCACGAGGGCTGCTTTCAACCCGTAACTTTCCACCATGTGCTTCGACGATCGATCGAGCGAGCGAGAGACCGAGCCCGAGCCCGTCAGGCTTTGTCGTCGCGAAGGGCGTAATCGGTTGCTCTGCCAAGTCGACATCAAATCCGGGCCCATTGTCGCGAATGCGAACCTCGACCTTTCCGGGTGCGCCACTTTCGGCCTCGATCGTCACCCGTCCGTCGAGCCGCCCGGCGTGCGACAGGGCTTCGATCGCGTTGCGCACTAAATTCACGATGACCTGCTCGATCTGAAGGGCGTCGACCGTGACCATGGGCAGGTTACGCGCGAGCCTCGTATCGAGTTCAACGCCGTGCCGCTCAAGTTCGGGGCGGCAGAATGACTGAGCTTCGCGGACAAGTTGATCCACGGTCAGCGATCCGGTCTCGCTCCGCCCCAGGCGGATGAACTCCCTGAACCGACGGACGACCTCGGCCGCTCGGTCGACCTGTTCGATGGCGCTGCTGGTAGCGTCCACTGCTGCTGCTGCATCCGGCGGTTGCTTTTCAACGGCTCGTTTGGCGAGCCTCGCGTAATTGGCAATGGCAGTTAGCGGCTGATTGATTTCATGGGCGACCGCAGCCGCAAACTCGCCCATCGTTCCTAGCCGCGAGGCCCGGTGAAGTGCTTCCTGCTGAAGTCGTATCTGCTGCTGTGTTCGTTGTTGCGCGTCGACAAGTACGCCAAGCGCTAGGCCTGTGACCGCGAGCACTACCATCAGAGCTTGGTACGCGGTTACGTCGATCGCACTCTGGCCGGAAATCTGAATTGCGCCGATGAGCCCGATCTGCGTAACGACAAGGCCGGCGGTCACGCCTTCGAGCCCGAAACGCACTGCAGTCCAAATGATTGGAATGAAAAGCACATAGAACAATTGAAATCGATAGGCGTCGACGAAGCCAAACACCGCCCATAGAGCCGCGCCGAGGACGAGAAGGAGCAGAAGCGCCTCCCAAGAAATCGCGGGAAAACGCCGACGCGTGAAGTAAATGAGAAGGAATGGTGTAACGACCGTCACGCCGATCACGTCACCGATAAACGCGCGAAGCGCGGCCTGTCCAAAATCATTTGGCACAAGAATGTTGAATGTGACGAGAACGCTGGCGTGACCGACTGCTACGATTGCGATGCTCACCAATGCGACAGCCATGAGCGACAGCAAGGCTCGCATCGAAGTCAATGTTGGGTCGAAGCCAACGCGCTGCGACAACAAGAATGCGGTCGCTCCGCCATATCCGACTCCGAACAAGAGAATGACCAATGACTCGGCCGCAAGGGGCAACGGCAGTTGCCGCACGAGCAGGTCCGCGACGAGTGGCGCCACGAACAACCACGGTAGGAACTCCGACCCGAAAAGAAGGATCAGCGCGAAGCTCAGGCCGGTCTGTGGATTCCAAGGGGTAATACCCGAGACCGCGAAAGGATGAACATAGCTCACCCAATCGAGAAGCACGTATCCCGCGACGTAGCCTAGCGCGATCGTCATATGCGACCGCGACAGCAAGCGAGCGATCGGCATGCTTGCGGCAACCGTTTCCTTAGAGCGCCTCTTCATTCCTTCGTACTCCGCGTGAGCGTTCGCGGCGATTGCGTAGTTCTACGCTGGGGCCGGCCCGTTAGGGTAACACCCGGCGCGCACATACCGAATTGTTCGCGGCCGCGGCATAGCGAACCTTCCCCGTCGCGCAAGGGAGGACTCGTGGCGGCCGCATCATCGGGCATTGTGGAGTACGCGGCCGCCGCGATCTTCGCGGTCGCGGTCCTCCATACGTTCTCGACCAAGCGGTTCGAGCACATGGCGCACATTCAGCCGCGTCATGCGGGCTTGTGGCATCTGCTCGGCGAGGTCGAGGCGGTGTTCGGCTTCTGGGCCATGGCGCTGCTGCTGTTCATCGCCGCGCATTCAGGGACCAACAGCGCATTGCAATATCTTGAAAGCCGCAACTTCACCGAACCGGCCTTCGTGCTCGTGATCATGGTGATCGCCGCGAGCAAGCCGATTATCAGTATCGCTACGGCCTTCCTGCAATACGTGTCGCGGATTTTTCCGATCAGGGAGCCGATCGCTTACTACGTCACCGTCCTTTCGCTCGGGCCGTTGCTCGGCTCCTTCATCACCGAGCCTGCGGCGATGACGCTCTCGGCGTTGCTCTTGCGAGACAAGTTCCTGAGTCGAAACACGCCCAAGCCCTTCATGTACGCCACGGTCGGCGTGCTGTTCGTGAATATTTCGATCGGTGGAACGCTGACACCGTTCGCGGCCCCGCCGGTCCTGATGGTCGCCGAGCGCTGGGGCTGGGACATCGGCTTCATGCTCAGCACGTTCGGCTGGAAGGCCGCGGCGGCGGTCGCGATCAACGCTGTGGGTGCGGCTTATCTTTTCCGCGCATATCTAAAGGAACAGCCAGTAGCTCCGCCCGGCCTGCCGCGGCTCGATACGCCAGTTTCGGTGATCGCGATTCATCTTGCGTTCCTGACCGGCGTCGTCGTGTTCAGCCATCATCCACTCGTCTTCGGCGCGCTGTTCCTATTCTTCCTCGGCTACTGCGAGGCTTACAAGCGCCACCAGTCGCGGCTGATGCTGCGCGAGGGACTGATGGTCGCGTTCTTCCTAGCCGGGCTCGTGGTGCTCGGCGGCCAGCAGACATGGTGGTTGCAGCCGCTCTTGGCCGAAATGGGCGCGAACACGCTGTTCGTCGGTGCGACGCTACTGACCGCCATCGTCGACAACGCGGCGCTGACCTATCTCGGCTCGCTCGTCGACGGTGTAACCAACGAACTCAAATATTCGTTGGTGGCGGGCGCTGTCACCGGAGGCGGGCTGACGGTGATCGCCAACGCCCCCAATCCGGCAGGCTTCTCAATTCTCAAGGGAAACTTTGAGGACGGTGCGATCAGCGCCGTCGGCCTTGCCGTCGCCGCGACCGTGCCCACGCTCATTGCCGCGGCCGCATTCTGGCTTCTACCCGGCTGAAGATGCAACGGAGAGTGTTCCGATGACGGCAGTTCACACCAAGGCAGTCGGAGAGCGGAACGTGGCGGCTCACCCTACCAAACGCGCGATTGAAACCAAGCCGCGTACGCAGAAAATCCTGGCCGCGGTTGACGGCTCCGAGCGGACGGGTCGCGTTCTGGAATACCTGATTGGACTAGCTGAAAGTGGATTTTCGATCGAGGTCGTTGTTCTCAACGTCCAGCCTGAACCCGAGGACTGGCGGTTGCGAGGATACGGCTCCTTCAAGCAGGACGAGATTCATGATCGGCTAGTAAACGATCTCGGCAAACCGATTGTCGCGAGCGTCGGGCGGACACTCGATCAGGCCAACATTGCGCACAAGGAGCGCGTCGAACTCGGTGCCTTGGCCGACACCATCTTGCGCTGCGCGCGTGAAGAACGCTGCGAGCTTATCGTGGTGAGCGAACCGCGCCCCGGCGCCTTGCGTCGCTGGCTCGCACGCACAGCCGGCATCTCATTCGGCTCGGTGGCGAGTAAGGTGGTGCAACTCGCTGAAATGACCGTCATTACAGTGAAGTGAGCTCGAGGTCGCAGTATTCGCCCTTTCAAGCCGCCCGCGCCGCGGCGATCAGCGGCTTGAGGCTGCGCACCGGATCGGTCCAGTCGATGATCTCGAAGCGGCCGTCGGGGTGCTCGGCGACGGCGGTGCAGCTTTCCACCCAGTCGCCGCAATTGATGTAGCGCACGTCGCCGATGTCGCGGATCGCGGCGTGATGGATGTGCCCGCAGATGACGCCGTCGGCGCCGTGCCGGTGCGCTTCGGCGGCGAGCACGGCTTCGAACTCGCCCATGTAGCTCACCGCGGTTTTCACCTTCAGCTTGGCCCATTGCGAGAGCGACCAATAGCCGAAGCCGAGAAGCCGGCGTAGCCGGTTGAAGATCGTGTTCACCGCGATCGCGGCGTCGTAGGCCTTGTCGCCGAGCTTGGCGAGCCAGCGCGCGTGCTTGATCACCACGTCGAACAGATCGCCGTGGATCACCAGATAGCGGCGGCCGTCGGCGCCCTGCGTGGATCGCGTTCTCCATCACCTCGATGCCGCCGAAATGGGTGCCGTAATAGTCGCGCAGAAACTCGTCGTGGTTGCCGGGGATATAGACGATGCGGGTGCCCTTGCGCGCCTTGCGCAGCAGCTTCTGCGCCACGTCGTTGTGGGCCTGCGGCCAATACCAGCTCGAGCGCAGCTGCCAGCCGTCGAAGATATCGCCGACGAGATAGATGGTGTCGGCGTCGTGCACGCGGAGGAAGTCGAGCAAACGGTCGGCTTGCGACCCGCGGGTGCCGAGATGGACGTCGGAAATGAACAGCGTGCGAAAATGTCGGGTTCCGTCACCGGCGATCACGTTGTCCGTTTCCCTTGCCGTTCATGCTGCAAATCTCTTCGCAGATTTATGTAACGGGCGAATGACTTGGGCGTTAACCATCGGGTGACGCATCGGCTCAGGCGTTGCGGGCGCTCTCGGCCACGGTCATTGCATTTCCGCGCCAGGAAAATTCGTTTCCGCGCCAGCCTTCGAGCCAGAGCGCGGGAAGCAGCAGGTCGCGCGCGAGCCACGCCAGCGGCGAGCGCAGCGTGAGGTGCCAGCCCGCGACATAGGCAAGCAGTGCTTCCGCGCCGTACCAGACGATGGCAACGGCCGCTGCGCCGCTCCACGGGGAATATCCCTGGAGATCGGAAAGCAGGGCGGCGGCCAGCAGCAGCGGAAGGCTGGTCGAAAGAATCTCCAGGGCGAAAAGCGATTTGAACGTCACGCGCCGCAGCCGCGCCCAGCGCACCTGCCGCCGCCACACCTCTTTGAGCGTACGAACGCCGAGCGGCTGGCCGAACGGGCCGTCGACCAGCCGCACGCGCAATCCCTGGGCGCGCACCACTTTGGTGGCGGCGGCGTCCTCGGCGGGCTCCGAAGCAAGCGCGCGCAATCCGCCCGCGCGCTCCAGATCGGGCCGGCGCCAGAGCATGGTCTTGCCCTGCGCGTAGCCCAGGCCGGCGGCGTCGGCGGCATATTGCCAGCGCGCCTGATAGGTATTGAGAAACGCGCATTCGATCTCGGCGGCGATGCCCTCGGGCAGGCAGCCGACCGGCGGCGAGCAGACCAGGCCGGTATCGGCCCGCCGGGTCGCGAACAGGCGCTGGATCAAGTCGCGCGGCATCAGCACGTTGCTGTCGGCGATCACGATGGAATCGTGCGCGGCCGCGCGCCAGCCCTTGACGACGTTGTTCAGCTTCGGATTGTCGCTGATCCGGTCGTCGCCGACGAGCAGGCGCGCCGGCACGCTCGGGTGGTCGGCGATCAGCCGGCGGACGAGCGGGACGATCGGGTCGCGGGCGGCCGCGACGCAGAACAGGATCTCGTAGCCCGGATAGTCGAGCGCGAAGGTCGAGCGCAGCGTCTCCTCGGCGTGATTGTCGATGCCGCAGACCGGCCGCACGATGCTGACCGGCGGCGCGCCGGAGGGCGCAGTCAGATAGCGCGCCGGACGGCAGCGAACGACGGCGAGTGCGGTGCTCAGGAGGTGAAGGGCAAGCGAGGCCAGGCAGAACGCCGCCAGCGCCCAAATCACGATCGTCATGCAGCGACAGAAAACAGTATTCGATTACAGCCGTATGACGCGGCGCTCAGAGCGAGTTCCACTTCGGTCGATCCAATCCGCTCATTCCCGCGCAAGCGGGAATCCAGCGAAATCGGGATTCTGGGTCCCCGCTTTCGCGGGGACGAGCGGAGCGATGAGCAGTGCGATCAAAAGATGATCTACGCTTTCTTGCGATAGACCAGGAGCGTCTTGAACTCCTCGACGCGCTCGACTTTGCGCGCCTTCTCCCACTGCGCGATCACCGGCTCGGCGCGGTCGTAGGCCATGGACTTCATATAGAACAGGATCAGCCCGCCGGGCCGGGTCTTGTCGGTCAGCAGATTGAGCATCTCCAAGTCGCTCATCGCGCCATAGGCGGCGACCATCTCCGGTCCCCAGAACTCGCAAAGATGGAACAGCGATGACGACGTCGAACTCGGGCAGCAGCCGCGCGTCGAGCATGTAGATGTCGCCGAAGAAGGCCTTGTAGCTCTTCGAGAGCTTCGGGTTGTCGATCGCGAGCTGCACATAGGCCTGCTCTTCTTCCACGGAAGCCGTGATCCCGAGCACCGCGTTGTTGGAGCCGTTCTCGTGGCAGCGGATGCCGACGTGATGGTGCGAGCCGGTGCCGAAATGGAAGATCGTCTTGTTCACGATGCCGCGCGCTTCCAGATACTCGGTGAAGTGCACGTCGCAGGGGCACATCTCGACGATGAGCGGCCAGGCGGCGCTGTAGTAGTACATCTTGCTCGGCTGATTCACGGTCTTCTCCTTGCGGCGCTTACGCGGTCGCATCTCATGCGGGCGCGGCGGCGGGGGGCGCCGGCGCGTGATGGTTAGACTGCAGGCCGAGACCGGCCGGAAGGTCGATGGTACGCCAGTGCAGCTCGGGATGCTCGGCCGTGCGTCCGAACGAGATCACCGTGGTGCGCGGCAGTTCGTGCAAGCAGCACGCGGAACAGCGCGCGGCTGGTGGCCTCGTCGAAATTCGAGGTGGCCTCGTCGAGCAGCAGGATGTCGGGCTCGCACAATAACGCGCGGGCGAAGGCCGCGCGTTGCTGCTCGCCGCCGGACAGCAGCACCGACCAATCGCCCTCCTCGTCGAGCCGCTCGAACAGATGCGCGAGCTCGAGCTTGGTCAGCACCTCACGCAGGCGCTCGTCGGGTATGGTTTCCGGCGGCGTCGGATAGGCGATGGCGGCGCGCAGCGTGCCGAGCGGAAAGTAGGTCTGCTGCGGCAGCGCCAGGAACGCCACGTCGTGCGGCAGCGCGATGCGGCCGGCGCCGGTCGGCCACAGACCGGCGAGCGCACGCAGCACGCTCGACTTGCCGGCGCCCGAGGGGCCGTTGATCAGCGCGCGGTCGCCGGCGCCGAGCACGAAGTCGGGCACGCGGGCGATCTGCGAGCCGGCCGGCGTGCGCACGACGAGATCGGAGACGGCGATGCTCTTCTCGGGGCGGAAATCGACCATGATCTCGCTCGCCGGATCGCGCGGCCGGTCGACTTCCTTGAGCGCCACGTCGAGCTGGGCGACGCGGTCCATGGACGCCTTCCACTCGGCGATCTTGGCGTAGGTGTGGAGGAAGAAGGCGAAGGACATGTCCACGCGCTGAAAGGCGAGCGAAGCCTGCATCAGGATGCCGAGCGGCACCACGCCGGCGAAATAGGCCGGGCTCGCCACCACGAACGGGAACACGAACGATATCTGGCTATAGCCGGAGGTGAAGCCGGTGAGGCCGGTCTGGCGGCTGATCAAGGCGACCCAGTTTTTCACCAGCGAAGTGAAGCGGCGGTCGAGCACGCGCCGCTCGATCTCCTCGCCGCGCAGCAGCGCCACCTGCTCGGAATGGTCGAGCACGCGCACGATGGCGAAACGGTAGTCGGACTCGAAGCGCTGCTGGTTGAAATTCAGTTGGATCAGCGGTTTGCCGATCAGGTGCGCGATCAGCGTGCCGGTGCCGGCATAGGCGATCGCGATCCAGAACAGATAACCGGGAAAGCTAAGGTCGACGCCGAACAGCACCAGCGGCGCCACGCTCGAGATTTGCCACAGGATATAAGCGAAGGAGGTGAGCGCGATCATGCTGCCGAGGAAATTCTGGCCGACCTCGTAGGTGCGCTGCAAGAAAATGAGAATGTCGTTGGCGATGCGCAGATGCGCGTTGTCGATTTCCGGGTGCTGCAGCTGCACGCGATAGTGGCGGCCGTCGGCCATCCAGAGATTTACATAATGTTCGGTGAGCCATCGGCGCCAGCGCAGGATCAGCGACTGGCCGAAATAGAACTGCAGCATGGTGGCAAGCAAGGTCCAGGCGGCGATGCCGGAAAACAGGACCAGCGAGAACAAGAAGGCGTTCCAGTTGCGGTCCTGGATCGCGTTGAAGAAATACCCGCTCCATTGATTGAAGGCGACAAGCGCATAAACCACGCCGAACTCGGCCACGACCACGCCCGCCAGCAGCGCGAGCGCCCGCCATTTTTCCTCGGATCGGAAATAGGGCAGGGCGAGGGTCAAGAACGTACGGAATATCTGGACGACCTGGCGCATGAGACGAACCCGCTGACAGAAGGCCGCCAAGTATACATGCGACTTTCGCGGAAAGCCCTGCGGCCGCCACGTTCAAATGCTTGCATAATAAGACCTTGCGCGAAGCGGGGCGGGCATTGCTTGGGAAGAACGCCGCACGCGAGGGGTTCTTATTTGGAACCGACGGCGCAACGCGCCAGACAATACTGGGAGGAAGCCATGACTTATGCAATTTCGCGGCGCGCGATCGGGGCCGCATTAGCGGTTGCCGTTTTCGGATTCTCCGCGGCGCCCACTGTCGCGCAGCAACCGCCTGCCGCGCCACCGGCCCAGCCGCCGGTGCGCGTGCGCGGCACGATCGAGAAAATCGACGGCAACGTGCTCACGGTGAAGAACCGGGCCGGCGAGACGCTCACCATCAAGCTCGCCGACAATGTGCGCGTGCTCGGCATGGTCAAGGCATCGCTCGACGACATCAAACCTGGACTTTACGTGGGCATCTCCGCCCTGCCGCAGGCCGATGGAAGCCAGCGCGCGCTGCACGTGCACTTCTTCCTCGAGGCCATGCGCGGCGTGGCCGAGGGGTTCGGGCCGTGGGACGCGCGGCCCGGTAGCACCATGACCAACGCGACCATCGCCGAGGTGACTTCGGTGCCCGACGGGCGGACGCTCTTGGTGAAGTACAAGGGTGAAGAGAAGAAGATCGTGGTTCCGGCCGATACCCCGATCGTCAATTATGTGCCCGGCGACAAGGCCGATCTGAAACCGGGCGCGAATATCTTCATCATCGCGGCGCAACGCCAGCCGGACGGCACGCTGGCCGCGGCCGGCGTCAGCGTCGGGCGCGACGGGCTCGTTCCGCCGATGTAGCTCCCCTCCACGACTGCGATCATTCCCCGCGGCCATACCGCCGATAACCGGCGGCGTGGCCGTGGGCTTTTCGGGCCGTTTCGTGATAGAGCGAAGCTCGCACGAGGAGCCCGGGCATGGCCACGAACACGCTGAAAATCGGCTGGATCGGCATGGGGCGCATGGGATTTCCCATGGCCGAGCGGCTGCTGAAGGCCGGCTACGACGTCTCGATCTGGAACCGCACGCGCGCCAAGGCCGAGCCGCTCGCGGCCAAGGGCGGCAAGATCGTGGACAAGCCTTCCGATCTTGCCGGCCTCGATGTGGTGTTCTCCATCGTGTCCACCGGCAAGGATTTGCAAGAGGTCTATTTCGGCGCGAACGGCGTCGCCGCCGGCAACGGCAAGGCGCCCGGCATCTTCGTCGATTGCTCCACCATCGCGGTCGAGGAGTTGGCCGAGATCCGCAAGCGGCTGAAGGCGCGCGGCGCGGATTTCGTGGCCTCGCCGGTGAGCGGCAACGCCAAGGTGATCAAGGCCGGGAGGCTCTCGGCCGTGGCCTCGGGCGCCGAGGCCGCGTTCCGCAAGGTGCAGCCGATGATCGAGGCGTTCGCGCCGAGCGGCGTCTCCTACGTCGGCGAAGGCGAGCTCGCGCGCATCTGCAAGATCGCGCACAACGTGATGCTCGGCGTGGTGATCGAGAACCTGATCGAAATCACGCTACTCGCCAACAAGATGGGCATCCCGCGCCACGCTTTCCTGGCCTTCATGAACAACTCGGTGATGGGCTCGATGTTCACGCGCTACAAGTCTCCGGCGCTGGTCAATCTCGACTGGACCACGACGTTCACGCCCGAGCTGCTGCGCAAGGACATGGATCTCGGGCTTGAGTTGGCGCGCGAATATGATGTACCGATGCCGGTGACTGCGGCAACGCGCGAAGTGCTGCAAACTCACTTCGGCGCCGCCCAGTTCAAGGCCGATCCGGAGAAGTATCTGGGCATGGATTTCGCCGCCCTCATGGAGACCATGGCGACGGCCGCCGGCATGAAGCTCGAGAGCGAGAACAAGAACGTGCCGAGCGGGCTCGAATGATTACGGGCTGGACAGGGGCCCGGCGGGGCGTTTGAATCCAATCAAAGAGGACTTCCAAAGTGCACGGTAATGTTTCCGAAGTAGAACTCCCGGCACCCGGCACGCTGCCCTTGCCGGCGGCGGTGCCGCCGATTCGAATCGCATGGCCCTATGCGAGCATCGTGATCGGCTATCACCTGATCGCGCTGCTGGCCCTGTTGCCGTGGTTCTTCAGCTGGACCGGCGTCGTGCTCGCGATCCTCGGTATCTATGTCTATGGCGGGCTCGGCATCAATCTTTGCTATCACCGGCTGCTGACGCATCGCGGCTTCGTGCTTCCGCTGTGGCTGGAGCATACCTTCGCGGTGATCGGGGTGTGCTGCATGCAGGACACGCCGGCGCGCTGGGTCGCGGTGCATCGCCGTCATCACCAGTATGCCGACGAGCAGCCGGACCCGCACAGCCCGCTGGTCAATTTCTTCTGGGGCCACATGGGCTGGATCCTGGTGGAGAACGACGAGCTGCGGCGGATCGGCATTTTCGACCGCTACGCGCGCGACGTGTTGCGCGATCCCTTTTATGTGTGGATGGAGCGAACGCAGGCCTGGATCACGTTCGGGGTCGCCACCTGGTTCATCTATTTCGGTCTGGCCTATGGCGCCGCGCTGCTCGGCGGCGGGAGCCAGTCGACGGCGCTGCAATTCGCCTCGAGCGTGCTGATCTGGGGCGTATTCGTTCGCACGGTCGCGGTGTGGCACATCACCTGGTCGGTGAACTCGCTGTCGCATCGCTGGGGCTACCGCAACTACGAGACCGACGAGGGCAGCCGCAACAACTGGTTCGTCGCGCTGATCACCAGCGGCGAGGGCTGGCACAACAACCACCACGCCGATCCGCGCGCGGCGAGCCACGGCCACCGCTGGTGGGAATGGGACGGGATCTTCCAGGTGGTTCGGGTCCTGAAATTCGTGGGCCTCGCGAAGGACGTCGCGCTGCCGCGCGAGCACATCGCCAAGCTCTATGGGCGGAGCGACAAGGTGCGCACGCACGAGTACTCGGTCTCGCCGACCGAGTAGGCCTATTCCGCGGCCGCGCGCTTGGCCTGCAGGTTCGGCATAACGTGGCGGGCGAACAGATCGACGGAGCGCAGCGACTCGCTAAGCGAAAGATCGCCGAAGGCGAAGCGGCAGCCCAGATAATTGACGCCCGACTCCTCGAGCTGCGCCTGCAGTTTTTCCAGCACCGTGCCCGGCGAGCCGGCGACCGCGCGGCCATCCTGCAGGAAGCCGTCGATCTCGGGCGGGTAGTTCACGCCGACCGGCGGCATGTCGTGCAGCTTCCACAGGTGCATGAAGCTCTCGATCCAGCGCCGATAGGCGCGGCGCGCGATCGAAAGCGCTTCCTCATCGTTCTCGGCGAGCACGATGTGGCGATTCATGCCGAGCTTCGGGACTTGCGTGCCCGACTGCTTCAGCGCGCTCCAATAGGCTTTGCCGATCGCCGGCAGCGCGCCCGCCGGCATGTTGGCGACCACGTTCATGCCCTTGGCGGCGGCACGGGCGGCGCTCTCGGGGTTGTTGGCGCCGTACCAGAGCGGCGGATGGGGCTTCTGCAAGGGCTCGAGCACCATCGGCACCTGCTTGAAGCGATAGAACTCACCCGCGAAATCGAGCGTGCCGCCTTGGAGCCCGCGCAGGACGACTTCGCAGCGCTTCGCCGAACATGGCCTGCGATTTTTCCGGATCGATTCCGTAATAGCCGACTTCGATCGGCGAGATGCCGCGGCCCACGCCGAACTCGAAGCGACCGCCGCTCATCTGGTCGAGCATGCAGATTTCCTCGATCAGCCGCAGCGGATGATAGAGCGGCAGCGTGTAGACCAGCGGGCCGAGGCGGAGCTGCTTGGTGCGCGCGGCGACCGCCGAGAGAAAAATTCCGGGCGAGGGCGCGAGGCCGAGCGGCGTCGCGTGATGTTCGGCGCAGAGATAGATGTAGAAGCCGTGGCGGTCATAGGCCTCGATCAGCTTCAGCCGGTTCTCGTAGAACTCGGCGAGCGGAACGGCGCCGCGGTCGAGGTGGTCGAAAATGCCGAAAGAGAGGCTCATCGGCTTCAATCCTCGAAGATCGCGACCGCGCGCGTCCAGCCGGCCGAGGCGGCTTCGACTTTCGCCGGAATTCCGGCGTCGGAGGCGATATCGGCCTTCAGTGCCACGGAAATGTCTAGAATGCGGCGTGGCATGGTAAGAGATTCTCAGTTGCGTGCGTGGGAGAGTTATAGACTGATTTTTCGAGGAGGCATCGATGCTTAGGAAATTCGCTCTCGTCGTTACCGCCGCCGGCGGCCTTGGCCTTGCGGCGCTCGCGACAACTCCGGCGATCTCGCTGCCGGCCGGCCCGGGGCTCGCGCCGACGGTCGAGTCGGATATCGTCGACGTCCAGTATCGGCGTTGTCATTTGCGCCCCAGCAGCCGCTGGGTCCGTTGTCGCGGCTACTACCGGCCTTACGGTCCCTATCCCTATTACGGGCCGTATTACGGACCCTATTGGGGGCCGGGACCCTATTGGGGACCGCGGCCCGCGCCTTTCCCGTTCTTCCCCTTCTTCGGGTGGTGATGAATAGCTAGACGCATCCGCGTTGGAAATGTCGGAGTGGCGGGCGCAACATCGCGCCCGCCGTTTTTTTCGATTCCCGCATGTGGGATCGGGAATAGGAATCTGCATCGCGAGGTTTATCAGCGTGATGATCGATGGGAGGTGTGAAATGAAGAAGACGACGATATACCTTGCGGCGGCGGCCGTGCTCACGCTCGGAGCAATCGCCACGCTGCAGGCGCAACAGGCGCCGATGACTTTCTTCATCACCAGCGCGAACCCCGGCAAGGGCGCCGATCTCGGCGGGCTCGCCGGCGCCGACGCCTATTGCCAGCAGCTCGCGCAGGCGGTGGGCGCGGGCAGTCGCACTTGGCGCGCGTATCTGAGCCTCAGCCCTGCGCCCGGCGTGCAGCCGGTCAACGCGCGCGACCGCATCGGCCGCGGACCCTGGCACAACGTCAAGGGCGTGCAGATCGCAGCGAGCCTCGAGGACCTGCACAAGAATCCGAACATCACCAAGGAGACGGCGCTGACCGAAAAGGGCATGCCGGTGAACGGGTTTGGAGACACGCCCAATATTCACGACATCCTCACCGGCACGCAGCCGGACGGCACGGCGTTCACGATCGCCGAGGACCGCACTTGCGGTAACTGGACCAAGAGCGCCGAGGGGAGCGCGATCGTGGGTCACAGCGATCGGCGTGGGCCGGCCGACACGGAGCCGATGCGCTCCTGGAACTCGTCGCATCCGACGCCCGGCTGCAGCATGGATGCGCTCCGGAGGGTGGGCGGCGGCGGGCTGCTCTATTGCTTCGCCATCAACTGACCGCTCGATCTTGAAGCGCATCGGCCGGCGCGCGAATTGCGCGCCGGTTTCGTTTCAGGGCCGCGACTGGAACGCGCCGCTCGGTCCGGCTTTCAGCAAGGGCGCGGCGAGCGAAGCGAATTCGCACAACAGCTTGCGCGAGTCGCGCGGATCGATGATTTCCTCGACCCAGAACGCTTCGGCAGTGCGCAACGGCGAGCGCAGCGCGTTGAGCCGCGTCTCGATCTCGGCAAGCTTGGCTTTCGGGTCCGCCGCGGCGTCGATCTCGGCGCGATAGGCGGCCTCGATGCCGCCTTCGAGCGGCAGCGAGCCCCACCAGGCCGAGGGCCAGGCGTAACGCAGCGCGAAACGGCCGGCCGGTACGTGCGCGACGCCGGCGACGCCGAAGATGTTTCGCACGATGATCGTGCACCAGGGCACGGTCGATTGGTTGATGGCGGCCATGGCGCGCACGCCGTGGCGGATGGTGGCGTTCTTCTCCGCTTCGAGGCCGATCATGAAGCCGGGACAGTCGGCGAGATAAACCACCGGCAGGTGAAAGGTCTCGGCGAGATCGACGAAGCGGACCACCTTCTGGCACACGTCGGCGGTCCAGCAGCCGGCCGAATGGAACGGATCGCTCGCCATGACCGCGACCGGCAGGCCTTCGAGGCGGGCGAGGCCGGTGACGAGGCCGCGGCCGAAATAGCGGCCGGTCTCGAAGAAGCTGCCCTTGTCGAAAAGCGCTTCGACGATCGGCCGGATCTTGTAGGGCTGCGAGCGGTCGCGCGGCACGGCGGAGATCAGCATTTCCTCGCGGCGCGAGGGCGGATCGCTGCGCGGGCCGCGCGGCGGCAGCGCGTGCACGGAGGAGGGCAGATACGACAGAAAGCGGCGCGCGGCGGCGAAGGCCTCGTCCTCGGTCTCGACCGCGTCGTCAACCGCGCCGGCGCGCGTTTGAATTTCCCAGCCGCCGAGCGCTTGCTTTTCCGGCTCGGTCTTGTCGCCGATGCGGGCCACGACCGGCGGGCCGGCGACGAACATCGCCGACGTGGTCTTGGTCATCACCGAATAGTGGCTGGCGGCCACCAGCGCGGCGCCGAGCCCGGCGACCGAGCCGAGGCCAAGCGAAACCACGGGCACGACGGACAAGTTCTCCGTCATCAGCTGGAAAATCTTCTGCGAATGGCCGATGCCGCCCGGCAGATTGGCGCGGCCGGTGGTCTCGATCGTCTTCACCGAGCCGCCGCCGCCGGAGCCTTCGATCACCCGAATGATGGGAAGGCGCAGCTCGTTGGCCATCTGCTCGGCGAAGACCGCCTTCTCGGCGATGGTGGCGTCGGCCGAGCCGCCGCGCACGGTGAAATCGTCGGCGGTGACGACCACCGCGCGCCCGTCGATCAAAGCGCGGCCCATGACGCGGTTCGAGGGCATGAACGCCGTGAGCTTGCCCGCGGCGTCGTATTGCGCGCGGCCGGCGATGGCGCCGATCTCGTGGAAGCTCTCGGGATCGGCCAGCCGCTCGATCCGCTCGCGGACCGTGAGGCGGCCGCCCTCGTGCTGGCGGCGCACCTTGTCGGGCCCGCCGAGCGCCCGGGCGAGCCGCTCGCGCTCGCGCAGCTCGTCGAGCTCCGGCTGCCAACCGGGCGGCTTTTCGCGCTCGTTCATGAGACGTCCCCTTGGGGCGAGCAAACGATAAAGCGGGGGAAGGGGCAAGGGCGCGTCGCGGGCGGCGACTGGAAAGGCTAAGCTCGCGCGAATTCCCAAACACAAGCCGCGGCCCGCGGCACGGAGGAAGCAATGGAAGTATTTCAGGCCGGGTCGCGGCCGACCAAGCGCGCGCCCAAGGAATATTTCACCGGCGTGGTGCTGCAGGACCCGATCATCGAGGCGGCGGAGCCGGCGCGGCTGCGCTCGAGCCGCGTGACGTTCGAGCCGGCGGCGCGCACGGCCTGGCATACGCATCCCTACGGCCAGGCGCTCTATATCCTCGCGGGCGTGGGGCGCGTGCAGGTCTGGGGCGGGCCGATCCGCGAGGTGCGCGCGGGCGACGTGGTGTGGTTCGAGCCGGGCGTGAAGCACTGGCACGGCGCGGCGCCGACCATGAGCATGGTTCACATCGCCATGCAGGAGGCCAAGGACGGCAAGTACGTCGATTGGCTGGAGCAGGTGACCGACGCGCAATATGGCGCGGCCGTGTAGGCGCGTCATGGTCCGGCTCGGTCCGGCATCGCGTCGATGACGCTGAGGGCCGGAATCCATAACCCCTGTCGTTCGTATCTTTTGCTGCCGCGTCGGCTATAGATTCCGGGCTCGCCGCTTCGCCCGGGCATGACGGGATGCTCCGGAATGACGATGTTCGCCCTTGATCTGGATCAAGGCCGCCGGCGCGGCGGGCCGTACTTTTCATTCGGGAACCTGAAACGATGAGGTTCACGATGGAAAGCCACGACATCCCGGGGACGACGATTTTCGGCGGCGGGGAGGCGCAGAAAGGCTTCGCGCTGAACCAGATGTGCTTCTCGTTCAACAGCGCCGAGAACCGCGCGGCCTTCCTCAAGGACGAAGATGGCTATTGCGCCAAGTACGGGCTCAACCCGCAGCAGCGCGAGGCGGTGCGCGAGCGCAACGTGCTCGACATGATCGAGGCCGGCGGCAACGTCTATTACCTGGCGAAGCTGGCCGGCATTTTCGGCCTCAACGTGCAGGACATCGGCGCGCAGCAGACCGGCATGAGCCTCGAGGATTTCAAGCAGAAGCTTGTCGCGGCAGGGAGATAGACATGGCTGAGATCATCGGTGCCATCGCCACCTCGCACGTTCCCGCGATCGGCAAGGCCATCGCGCAGGGGCTGCAGAACGAGCCCTATTGGAAGCCGTTCTTCGCCGGCTTCGATTATGTCCGCACCTGGCTCGGCAAGGAGCGGCCCGACGTCGTGGTGTTCTTCTACAACGACCACGGCCTCAATTTCTTCCTCGACAAGATGCCGACCTTCGCGGTCGGCGCGGCCGCCGAATACCCGAACGCCGACGAGGGCTGGGGCCTGCCGGTATCGCGCGCGTTCCAGGGCGATCCGGCGTTCTCCTGGCACGTGATCGAGACGCTGGTCGAGGACGAGTTCGACATCGTCACCTGCCAGCAGATGCTGGTGGATCACGCGGTGGCGATCCCGATGCAGCTGTTCTGGCCGGGCGCCACGACATGGCCGGTGAAGATCATGCCGGTCTCGATCAACACGGTGCAGCATCCGCTGCCTTCGGCGGCGCGCTGCTTCAAGCTCGGCCGCTCGGTCGGCCGCGCCATCGAATCCTACGACAAGGATCTGCGCGTGGCGGTGGTCGGCACCGGCGGCCTGTCGCACCAGCTCGACGGCAAGCGGGCGGGCTTCATCAACAAGGAGTTCGATCTCTTGTGCCTCGACAAGATCGTGAACGAGCCGGAGGCGCTGACGCGCTATTCGAACGAGCAGCTCGTGGAGCTCGCCGGCACGCAGGGCGTGGAGTTCCTGAACTGGATCGCGATGCGCGGGGCGCTCAGCGGCGAGGTTTCGCAACTGCACCGCAATTACCACATCCCGATCTCCAACACGGCGGCGGCGACCATCGTGCTCGACCACCGCAAGGGCTTGCAGCGCAAGGCCGCTTAAATCTTGGGTAGCGGCGTTGCCTGTGCGCCGTGCTTCCCTTCTCTCCTGGGGATGCACGGCGCTTTGTTATTGTGGGGCGTGGAGCAAAAAACTACTTAGCCCTCGGATCCAGAATCGACCACACCGGCGAGCCGAACAGGGCGTCGAGCTGGATCGTCACCTTGCGCAGGAATGCGGGCGCGGCGTCGCTGTAGCCATAGGCCATCAGCACGAAGACGAGCAGCGGAATGGCGATGATCCAGAGCGTCGCCTTGATCATGCGCGTCTGGCTCTCGGCGATTTGCTTCGGAGTGGGCGGGGGGACGTAAGGGCGCATGGGCTTGTCCTCTTTCGTCATGCCCGGCCTTGTGCCGGGCATCCACGACTACCTGCCGGTCAATGGTGCAAAGACGTGGATGGCCGGGTCAAGCCCGGCCATGACGATGAAATGATTGAGCCAAGCGCGAGCGCCCCGGAATGACTAATACTCGTTCGCGATCGGCAGTTCCTCGGCCGGGAACAGCGAGATCACCACGCCGCCCTTGTCGGTGACCACGATCTCCTCCTCGATGCGCGCGGCGGAGAAGCCGTCCTTGGCCGGGCAATAGGTTTCGAGCGCGAACACCATGCCGGTCTTGATCTCCATCGGATGCTCGAGCGACACCACGCGGCTGATGATCGGCCGCTCGTGGATCGCCAAGCCCAGCCCGTGGCCGAACTGCAGGCCGAAGGCCGCGAGCTCGCTGGGGAAGCCGAATTCCTCCGCCTTGGGCCAGACGCTCGCCACCCGGTCGGTGGAAACGCCGGGCTTGATCAGATCGATCGCCATGTCGAGCCATTCGCGGCAGAGCTTGTAGGCGTCGTGCTGCGCCGGCGTGGCGCGGCCGACATTGAAGGTGCGGTAGTAGCAGGTGCGATAGCCGACATAGCTGTGCAGCACGTCGAAGAAGGCCTGGTCGCCCGGCCGGACCATGCGGTCGGTGAAATTGTGCGGGTGCGGGTTGCAGCGCTCGCCGGAAATGGCGTTGATCGCCTCGACGTCGTCGGAGCCGTTCTCGTAGAGGAACCGGTTGGCGTTGGCGACGATGGTGGATTCCTTCACGCCCGGCTTCAGCTCCTCGTAGATCTGGTGATAGACGCCGTCGACCATGGCGGCGGCGCGCGTCAAGAGCGCGATCTCGTCGATGTTCTTGATCTCGCGCGCCTCCAGCATGACCTGCTGGCCGTCCTGGATCTTGAGCCCGGCCTTTTCCAGCTCGAACATCATCGGCGGCTCGATGATGTCGACGCCGATCGGCATCTTGTCGACGCCGGCCTCGCGCAGCAGCGCGGCGATTTCCTCGGCGTGATATTTCATCAGGCCGAAGCTCGGCGGCACGGTGCCGCGCAGGCCGACGAGGCCGGCCTTGCAATGCTCCTTGAGCAACCACGGCGAATAGAGCCGGTGATGCACGGCGGCCGAGCCGAAGTCCCAGATGATCGGCTCCTGGCCTTTGGCGAGCAGCGCGAAGCGGGCGAGCTTGTCGCGCTCCCATTCGCCGATCTTGGTCGCGGTCACGTAGCGGATGTTGTTGACGTCGAACAGCAGCAGTGCGCCGAGCTCGGAGCGCTCGAGCGCCTGGCGCGCGCGGGCGATGCGGTAGCGGCGCATGCGGTCGAACTCGACGCGGCTCTCGAAGTCCACGCCCATGGTGCCCCAGGCGGGCAGGTGCCGGTCCCAGCGGTAATGCGGATCGAGGTCGTCGGCCTCGGGCCGTTCCTTGCGCACGATCTGGTCCATGGCGGGCTCCTTCATTCGAGTTCTTGCGGCGTGCGGCGATTATACGTCATTCCGAGGCGCGGGCGTCAGCCCGCGGGCGGGGAAGGACGATCGTCTTCTTCTCCCCTCATTGCCGGGCTTGACCCGGCAATCCAGCGTGCTTGCCGCTATGCCGTGCCGCCGCCTGGATGCCCGGGTCAAGCCCGGGCATGAGGGGAAATAATATTCTTCAGGCCGCGCTCTTGCCCCAGAGGCGCTTGGACGCGAGCTCGGCGCCCTGGCGGAGCGATTTCAGCTTGGGCCACACCACGCTCGACACCACCCATTCGCGGCCGGCGAACGTGCCGAAGCCGCAATCGGTCGAGGCGATCACGCGCTCGCGCTCGCCGACCGCGCGCACCGCCTCTTCGATGCGCATGGCGACCACTTCCGGGTGCTCGACGAAATTGGAAGTCGAATCCACGACGCCGGGGATCAGGATCATGTCCTTGGGGAAGGGGTGGCGCTTGAAGGTCTGGTACTCGTGGGCGTGGCGCGGGTTGGAGAACTCGATCGAGAGCGCGCCGACCTTGGCCTGATAGACCGCGGGCAGGATGGCCGAGAGCGCCACGTCATAGATGTGCGGGCCTTCCCAGTTGCCCCAGCAGATGTGCAGGCGGATGCGGTCGCGCGGCAGGCCCTCGATCGCCTTGTTGATGGCGGCGACGTGGCGCTCGCACCGCCTTGACGAAATCGGCTTCGCTTTCGTCCTGATAGAACATGACGCGATCCATGGCGAGGTCGGGCGCGTCGATCTGCAGGATCAGCCCTTCTTTGACGATTTCTCGGTATTCCTTGGCGATCTCGCCGGCGAGATGCATGAGATACGCCTCCTGCGAGGGGTAGAAGGCATTGAGCAGCGTGGTCGAGACGATGCCGGGCGAGGGCGCGGTCATGAAGGTCTCGGCGAAGGATTTTCCCTCGGTCGCCACGACGCGCTTGACGCGGGCGATCTCTTCCTGGATCGCGCGTGTGTCGACATAGCGCACGTCGGAGACCGCCTGCGGCGCGTTCTGGATGCGCGAGCGCTTGGGAAAGCGGCGGCCGAACATTTCCACGAGCTCCGGGAACTCGACGAAATCCTTGCCGGCCTTGCGGCGCGACTCGCCGGCATAGCCGGTCATGCGCTGGGCCATGTAGGTCTGGAAAGCGACGCGCTGCTGTTCGCCGTCATTGCCGATGTCGATGCCGGCCTCGACCTGCTTCTTGACTACATAGGCGACGGAGCGATCCATCTCCGCGTCCATCGCCTGCTTGTCGATCTTCTCGCCGGCCTCGCGCTTGATCAGCAGATCGGTGAGCTCCGCGTTGCGCGGGAGGCTGCCGACATGGGTGGTGAGGATGCGGTCGCGGCTGGTGATCATGACATTCTCCCGGCGGGCTTTTCGTTGGCACTGGTTTCGCCCGATCGGGCCGCGGCGATCAAGCCTCGCGTGCATGCGTGGGCAGCATAGTGCCGATAACGGGTGGGACGGCCTACTTGGGAGCGCCGCTGCGCCGCTCGGTGTCGCGGCGGCGGATTTGGCGCACCACGAAGGCCACGAGCAGCACCACGACCGGCACCACGAGCGCGGTGGCGAGCTCGACGTTGAGCCGAAAGCCGTAGCGGGCGTCGATCCCGCCTTCGTGCAGGCCGTTGAAGAGATAGTGCAGCAGCCCGACCACGTAATAGCTGATCGCCGCCACCGACAGGCCTTCCACGGTCCATTGCAGGCGCAGCTGCATGCGCGCGCGCTCGTTCATCGATTCCAGCAGATCGCGGTTCTGCTGCTCGAGCTCGACCTCGACGCGCGTGCGCAACAGCTGCGCCGCGCGCGAGAGTTTCTCGGAGAGCGCGGTCTGGCGCTCCTCGGTGGTGGTGCAGGTGCGCATGGCCGGGCCCATGCGGCGGTCGAGAAACTGCGACCAGGTGGGATAGCCGCCGACCGGCTGCTCGGCGATGGCGGCGAGCCGCGCGCGGACGATGTCGTGATAGGCGCGGCTGGCGCCGAAGCGGAACGAGGCCGCGGCGGCGCCGGCTTCGAGCTCGGCGGCGAGCGCGGTCAGCTCGTTCAAGAGCTCGCGATTGGCGCTGAGGCCCTCGGTGCGGCGCATCGTATCGGTGATCTCGCCGAGCTTCTTCTCGATCCGCTGCACGACGGGCGCGATGCGCTGGGCCTCGGGCAGGCCGAGGAGCGCCAGCGTGCGGTAGGTCTCGATTTCCAGCAGCCGCTGCACCAGCGCGCCGGCGCGGTCGGATTTCAGCCCGCGGTCGATCACCAGGATGCGGATGAAGCCGTTCTGGTCGGGCTGGAAATCGGTGGCGATGGTGGCGGCGCCCTCGATCACCTTGCTGCGCGCCAGACTGGCGCGGTCGAACAGCTCCTCGGCCGCGACCCCGCCGTGCTCGTCGATCAGATGCAGGTCGAGCGCCACCAGCAGCGGCCCCGGCTGCGGCACGGCGGCCATGATATTGGGGATCGAACCGGCGGCGGGCTCGAACGGGACGGCGCCGGGCGCCGGCAGCTCCCAGGTATAGGTCGAGAACTCGGCGTGGTTTTCCCAGCGCAGCATCGCGCTGCCGAATGCGCAGCGGTGATGCTTGGCGGAGGGCGAGGGCGGCGCAATGCCGTTCCCCGTGCAAAAGGCCGCGAGCGCCGCGCGCTCGGCCTGCGCCGCCGCGGCATCGATCAGGAAACCGAAATGCAGGATGCGCCGCGGCGTCTCGATCGGCGTGAACGGCCGCGCATGCAGCTCGCCGAGCACGGCTGCGCGTAATGGATGATCGACGAGGGCGCCGCCGCCCATCGTGACGTTTTTGCTCTGCACGGACTTGGCCTCCGGCCTATCGATATCGTCGACCGGGGGTCTCGTGCAATGGCTGTTGATGACTTGTGGCTAGTCCGCCAGCACCCGCCGGTCGATGTCCTTGACGCGCTTGGTGCCGGTGAGCGCCATGGTGATATCGAGCTCCTTCTTGATCGTCTCGATGGCGGCGGCGACGCCCGCCTTGCCGCCGGCGCCCACGCCATAGACATAGGCGCGGCCGATCATGCAGGCGCGCGCGCCGAGCGCGAGCGCGCGCATCACGTCCTGGCCCGAGCGCACGCCGCCGTCGAACAAGAGCTCGGTCTTGTCGCCGACCGCGTCGGCGATCTTGGGCAGCGCGGAAATCGAGGAGGGCGCGCCGTCGAGCTGGCGGCCGCCGTGATTGGAAACCACGATGGCGTCGGCGCCGGCCTTCACCGCCTTCTTGGCATCGTCGGTGTCGAGCACGCCTTTGACGATCAGCTTGCCCTTCCAGTATTTGCGCACCCAGTCCACGTCCTTCCAATTGAGCGTCGGGTCGAACTGGCTCGCGGTCCAGTTGGCGAGCGAGGACATGTCGGCGACGCCGCCGACGTGGCCGACGATATTGCCGAAGTTGCGCCGCTTGGCGCGCAGGATGCTCCAGACCCAGGCCGGCTTGGTGGCGATGTCGATCAGGTTCGCGAGCTTCATCTTGGGCGGCACGGAAAGGCCGTTCTTGATGTCCTTGTGGCGCTGGCCGAGGATCTGCAGATCCACCGTGAGCACGAGCGCGCTGCACTTGGCCGCCGCCGCGCGCTCGATCAGCGATTTGATGAAGCCGCGGTCCTTCATCACATAGAGCTGGAACCAGAACGGCTTCTTGGTCGCTTCGGCCACGTCCTCGATCGAGCCGACCGACATGGTGGAAAGCGTGAAGGGGATGCCGGCTTCGTTCGCGGCCTGGGCCGCGAGAATTTCTCCGTCGCCGTGCTGCATGCCCGAGCAAGCCCGACCGGCGAGAGCGCGAGCGGCAGCGACACCGGCTTGCCGAGGATCGTGGTCGAAAGCTCGCGGTTCGAAACGTCCAGCATCACCCGCTGCCTGAGCTTCACGGCTTCGAGGTCGGCGCGGTTGGCGCGCAGCGTCTCCTCGGCATAGGAGCCGCTCTCGGCATAATCGACGAACATGCGCGGCACCTTGCGGTGGGCGATCGCACGCAGGTCCTCGATGCAGGTGACGACTTTCATTGCCCTACCCCCGGTGTTACGCTTGCGCCCGCGTTCGAATAACACGAATCCGCGTGCTGCGAACGCCGCTCCATCCGCTTCCACCGCATCCGGCATGAACAAAAGAACGCCGCGTCCCGACCGTTCCGAAAAGGCCGTGCGGGTCGGGCTTTTCGTCACCTGCCTGGTGGACCTGATCCGGCCGAAGATCGGCTTCGCCGCGGCGAAGCTCCTGGAGGACGCGGGCTGCGAGGTGGAAGTGCCGCTGCAGACCTGCTGCGGCCAGCCGGCGTTCAATTCGGGCGACCGGGCGACCGCGCGCGAGCTGGCGGAAGCGGTGATTTCGGCCTTCGAGCCCTACGACTACGTGGTGGCGCCTTCGGGCTCCTGCGCCGGCATGATCCGGGTGCATTACCCGGAGATTTTCGCCGGCGATCCGGGCTGGATGCCGCGCGCCGCGGCCTTCTGCCAGAAGACTTACGAGCTCACGAGCTTCCTCGTAGACGTGCATGAAGGTCGAGCGCGTGGACGCGATCTACGAGGGCACGGCGACCTACCACGATGCCTGCTCGGGGCTGCGCGAGCTCGGCGTCAAGGCGCAGCCGCGCAAGCTGCTCTCGACCGTCACCGGGCTCGCGCTCGCCGAGATGAAGGACCCGGACGTCTGCTGCGGCTTCGGCGGCACCTTCTGCGTGAAATATCCGGAAGTCTCCAACGCCATCGTCGAGAAGAAGATCGCGCACGTGGCCGCCACCGGCGCGCCCATGCTGCTGGCGGGCGATCTCGGCTGCCTGATGAACATGGCGGGCAAGCTGCAGCGCCAGGGCAAGTCCGTGCAGGTGCGCCACGTGGCCGAGGTGCTCGCGGGCATGGCGCAGGAGCCCGCGATCGGCGAGCGCGCCAAGCGCAATCCGCCCGAGGGCGCGCGATGACCCAGGCCATCACCTCGACGCGCTTTCGCGACAACACGCGCCGCGCGCTCGAGGACGCGCAACTGCAGAAGGCGCTGACGCGGGCCGAGGTCGGCTTCATCGGCCGGCGGGCGGGGGCGGTCGCGAAACTGCCCGAGTACGACGCATTGCGCGACGAAGCGCGCGACATCAAGGACCACGCGCTGGCGCATCTCGATCTGTACTTGGAGCGCTACGAGGAGCGCGTCGTCGAGTCGGGCGGGCAGGTGCACTGGGCGGCGACGCCGGAGGAGGCGCGCGCCGCGGTGCTCGAAATCTGCAAGCGGCTCAAGGCCAAGACGGTGACCAAGGGCAAGTCGATGATCGGCGAGGAGATCGGGATCAACGATTTCCTCGAGGCAGAACGGCATCGCGCCGATCGAGACGGACTTGGGCGAATACATCATCCAGCTTCGCCGCGAGGCGCCCTCGCACATCATCGCGCCCGCGGTGCACCTGACCAAGGAGCAGATCGAGGCCGATTTCCGCCGCGTGCACACGAAGCTCCCGGCCAACCGCAATCTCGACGAGCCGACCGCGCTCTTGGCCGAAGCGCGCGCGATCCTGCGCGAGAAGTTCTTCGCCGCCGATGTCGGCATCACCGGCGCGAACTTCCTGGTGGCCGAGACCGGAAGCTCGGTGCTGGTGACCAACGAAGGCAACGGCGATCTCACGCAAACGCTGCCCAAGGCGCTGATCGTGCTGGCATCGATCGAGAAAGTCGTGCCGACGCTCGAGGACGCCACGACGCTCTTGCGCGTGCTCGGCCGCACTGCCACCGGCGCGGAAATGGCGGCCTATACGACGTTCGCCACCGGCCCGCGGCGGCCCGAGGACCCGGACGGGCCGGGCGAATATCACGTGGTCATTCTCGACAACGGCCGCTCGAGCATGCTCGGCGGGCCATTGCGCGAGATGCTCCGGTGCATCCGCTGCGGCGCCTGCATGAACCATTGCCCGGTCTATCAAGCCGTCGGCGGCCACGCTTACGGCTGGGTCTATGCCGGGCCGATGGGCGCGGTGCTCGACCCGGTGTTCGTCGGCATCGAGAACGCCAAGCACCTGCCGAACGCCTCGACCTTCTGCGGCCGCTGCGAGGAAGTCTGCCCGGTGCGCATTCCGCTGCCGAAGCTCATGCGCCACTGGCGCGAGCGCGAATTCGAGCGGCATCTTTCGCCGGCGCCGGTGCGCTGGGGGCTCGGCATCTGGGCGGCGTTCGCCAAGCGGCCGCGGCTCTATGGGATCGCGACTGGCGTTGCGGCGAGCCTGCTGTCGCTCTTGGGCTGGCGCGGCCGCTTCCGTTTCCTGCCGCTCCTGCGTGGCTGGACCAAGTTTCGCGATTTCCCGGCGCCGGAAGGCTCGACCTTCCAGGCCCAGTGGCGGCGCAAGATGCGCGCGCGCGAGCAGGGGGGCGAACAATGAGCAGCCGCGATCTGGTGCTCGGCTCGATCCGCCGCTCGCTCGGCGTCAACGGCCGCGAGGCGCCGCGCAAGAGCGCGATCGAGGACCGCATCGCGCGCCATCCGCGCGGGCTGATTCCCGCGCGCGCGCAGAAGCCGCCGGCGGAGCGGATGAAAGTGTTCAAGGAGCAGGTCGAGGGAATTTTCGGCACCGTGCAGCAGCTCGGCTCGGCTGATGAGGTGCCGGCAGCGGTCAGTGCGTATCTGCGCTCGAAGAACCTGCCGATGAAGATCCGCCGCGGCAGCGATGCGCGGCTCGAAGCGATTTCCTGGGACAGCGAGAAAACGCTGGAAGTTTCGACCGGCCGCTCGGACGGCAAGCAGCTCGCGGCGATCTCCTATGCGTTCGGCGCGGCGGCGGAATCCGGCACGCTGGTGCTGCTTTCGGGCCCCGACAACCCGACCACGCTCAATTTCCTGCCCGACCATCATCTGGTCATCATCGATGCCAAGGATGTGGCCGGCGACTACGAGACGGTCTGGGACCGGCTGCGCAAGAAATTCGGCACGGGAAAAATGCCGCGCGCGGTGAACTGGATCACCGGCCCGTCGCGCTCGGGCGACATCGAGCAGAAGACCCTGCTCGGCGCGCACGGGCCGCGAAGCGTGCATGTGTTGGTCGTGGGGAAACCCTGACGCGGAACGAGCCGCGCAATCGGACTGGAGGCGTCCATGCCGCGGACGACGAAGCCGAAGAAGCCGGAGCCGGACGACGAGGTGAAGCGCCGGCTGGAGCGCGCGCTCGATGAAGGACTCGAAGAGACGTTTCCGGCCTCCGATCCGGTCGCGGTGACGGAGCCCGCGCCGACGCCGCCGGAGGACGGTCGCGCGCCGCGCGAGCGCAAGCCGAAATAGCTAGAGCGGCGTCACCGTCGCGACCACGAAGGTGTGCATGACGCCGTCCTCGTCGCGGATCGAGACGTATTCGCCGGGCCGGAACAGATGCGCGCCGAAGCGATAGCCGGACTCGTCGTCCTCCTCGCCGGTCGGATCGTAGTCGAATTTCCACACGCCGCCCTTGCCGCCCGGCCGGTGCACGAGCCGGCCGATCTCGTCGGGCTGTTTCTCCCAGAAGCGACGCACGCCGCAATGCTCGCGGTGCTGCTTCCACAGCTCGGGGTCGATGTGGCCCTCGGCATCGAGCGGCGCCACGAACTCATAGCCGTGCCGCGCGCTGCCCTCGGGGAACTCCTTGGAGCGGGCGAGGTTGAGGCGGATGCGCTTGAAGGCGTGCGGCAGCGTGGTCATGGAGTGCGATTCCCGTGTTAAGTCGTGCGCGAAGGGCGAAATGAAATGGCCGGCGAAGATAGCACACAGAAGGCCGTGGTTGCGCTGCTTTCAGACCCGGCGACCTACGGCGCGGAGACGGGTGCGGTCAAGCGCATCGATACCCATGCGGCCATGGTCTTTCTCGTTGCCGAGCGCGCGTACAAGATCAAGCGCGCGGTGAAGTATCCCTATCTCGACTATTCGACGCTGGAGCGGCGCGAGGCCGCCTGCCGCACCGAGCTCGAGGTGAACCGCCGCTTTGCGCCCGATCTCTATCTCGGCGTGGTGCCGATCATGCGCCGCGGCGGAAAGCTCGCGCTCGGCGGCGCCGGCGAGCCGGTCGAATGGGCGGTCGAGATGCGCCGCTTCGGCGAAACGCTGGAGGAGGCGGCGAAACGGGACGGCGTCGGCGACGCGCTCGCCCGCGCGCTCGGTGAGGCCGTAGCGGAGGCGCACCGCGCGATTCCGGTGGTCGAGGCCGCGCCCTGGATCGCGGCGCTCGGGAAATACCTGGAGGACGCGGATGCAGCGTTTCGCGGCGCGCCGGACGTGGTGGCCGCGAAGGACGGCGCGGCGCTGATCGAAGCCTTGCGCGCGAGCCTCGGCCGCATCCGCCCGCTGCTGATTGCGCGCGGCAAGGCCGGCTTCGTGCGCCGCGGCCACGGCGACTTGCACTTGCGCAACGTCACGCTGATCGACGGCCGGCCGGTGCTGTTCGACGCCATCGAATTCGACCCGCTGATCGCGAGCGGCGACGTGCTCTATGACCTCGCGTTCCTGCTCATGGACCTGGTCGATCGCAAGTTCGAGCGCGCCGCCAATATCGTGTTCAACCGCTATCTGCTCGCCGCCGGCGCGGACGAACATGTCGATGCGCTTGCGGCGCTACCCTTTTTTCTCGCGCTGCGCGCCACGATCCGCGCCCGCGTCGCGCTCGACAAGCGCAAGCTCGTGGAAGGCAAGGAGCGTGCGGCGGCCGAGGATGAGGCGCGCGACTACCGCGCGCTCGCGGCGCGGCTGATCGCGCCGCCCCAGCCGCGGCTGGTGGCGGTCGGCGGTCTCTCCGGCACCGGCAAGAGCGCGCTCGCGGCCTCGCTCGCGGCTTTCCTGCCGCCCGCGCCGGGCGCGGTGCATCTGCGCTCCGATATCGAGCGCAAGCGGCTGTTCAATGTGGGCGAGACCGAGCGGCTGCCCGAAGCCGCCTATGCACAAGACGTGACGGCGAAAGTCTATGCGCGGCTTGCCGAGCTCGCCGGGCGTACGTTGCGCGCAGGCCATTCCGCCATCGTCGACGCCGTGCACGCGCGCGCGGACGAACGGGAGGCGATCGAAAACGTGGCGAGGCAAGCCGGGGTGAAATTCGACGGCATCTGGCTCGAGGCGACGCTCGATACGCGCGTCGCGCGCGTGGGCGCGCGGGTGGCGGATGCGTCGGACGCGGATGCCAAGATCGTCCGCGAGCAGGAGAAGTTCGATGCGGGCGCGATTTCATGGCGCAAGGTCGAGGCGGGCGGCGCGCTCGCTGAAGTGACCGCGGCGACCCGGCGCGCGCTAGGCCTTTGAGTTTCTTTAGTTCTAGAACAACCTGCTAGGATCGCTTTCGGAGGGTTCCATGGTCGCCATGCCGGCGCCGGACCAGGACGTGCTCGCGCGCCGCGCCGAGATCGTGGCGGCGTTGCGCAAGATACTGCCCGGCGAAGCGGTGATCGATTCCGAAGCCGGCATGCGGCCCTACGAATCCGACGGGCTCACGGCCTACCGGCAGCTGCCGATGGTGGTGGCGCTGCCCTCGACCACCGAGCAGGTTTCGAAAATTCTGCGCTACTGCCACGCCAACGGGGTGCGCGTGGTGCCGCGCGGTGCCGGCACCTCGCTCTCGGGCGGCGCGCTGCCGCTGGCCGACGGCGTTCTTCTGGGGCTGGCGAAGTTCAACCGCATTCTCGACATCGACTACGAGAACCGCGTCGTGGTCGCGCAGCCGGGCGTCACGAATCTTGGGCATTTCCAACGCGGTCGGCGGGCGCGGCTTCTATTACGCGCCCGATCCCTCGTCGCAGATCGCCTGCACCATCGGCGGCAACGTCGCGGAGAATTCCGGCGGCGTGCATTGCCTGAAATACGGCATGACGACCAACAACATTCTCGGCGTCGAGATGGTGCTGATCACCGGCGAAGTGGTGCGGGTCGGCGGCAAGCATCTCGATGCGGGCGGCTACGACCTGCTCTCCGTCATCTGCGGATCGGAAGGCCTGCTCGGCGTCGTCACCGAGGTGACGGTGCGCATTCTGAAGAAGCCGGAGACCGCGCGCGCGGTGCTGATCGGCTTCCCCACGTCGGAGGCGGCCGGCGAGTGCGTCGCCCGCATCATCGGCGCCGGCATCATCCCGGGCGGCATGGAGATGATGGACAAGCCCGCGATCCACGCCACCGAAGCTTTCGTCCATGCCGGCTATCCGCTCGACGTGGAGGCGCTGCTGATCGTCGAGCTCGACGGGCCCGAGGTCGAATGCAGCTCGCTGATCGAGCGCGTGAGCGCGATCGCCAGAGAGTGCGGCGCGGTGACGCTGCGCGCGTCGAACTCGGAGGAGGAGCGGCTGAAATTCTGGGCCGGGCGCAAGGCGGCGTTCCCGGCGGTGGGGCGCATCTCGCCGGACTATTACTGCATGGACGGCACCATTCCGCGCGCCAAGCTGCCCATGGTGCTGGCGCGCATCCGCGAGCTCACCGAGAAATACCGGCTGCGCTGCGCCAACGTGTTCCACGCCGGCGACGGCAACCTGCATCCGCTCATCCTCTATGACGCCAACAAGGGCGACGAGCTGGAGCGGGCGGAAAAGTTCGGCGCCGAGATCCTGACGCTCTGCGTCGAGGTCGGCGGCGTGCTCACCGGCGAGCACGGCGTCGGCGTCGAGAAGCGCGATCTGATGCCGGCGATGTTCTCCGAGATCGATCTGGCGCAGCAGCAGCGGCTGAAATGCGCGTTCGACGACAAGGGCCTGTTCAACCCCGGCAAGGTGTTTCCGAAGCTGCATCGCTGCGCCGAGCTCGGCCGCGTGCACGTGCACGCGGGCAAGATGGCGTTTCCCGACCTGCCGCGGTTTTGAAAGCGCTGCATGATCGATTTCAAACCCCGCGACGAAGCGGAAGTCGTCGAAGCGCTGAATGACGCGCTTTCCAGCGGCAAGACGCTTGAGCTCGTGGGGCGCGGGAGCAAGCGCGGCATCGGCCGCGCGGCGCAGACCGACCGCACGCTCGATGTCTCCGCCATTTCCGGCGTGACGCTCTACGAGCCCGAAGAGCTGGTGCTCTCGGCCCGCGCCGGAACGCCGCTCGCCGAGATCGAGAAATTGCTCGCCGAGAAGAACCAGGAGCTCGCCTTCGAGCCGCCGGATCTCGGCCCGCTGCTTGGGCGGCGCGGCGGGAGCCGCGACGCTCGGCGGCATGCTCGCCGTCAATCTCTCCGGGCCGCGGCGGCTCAAGGCCGGCGCGGCGCGCGATTTTGCGCTCGGCGTGCGCGCGGTCTCCGGGCGCGGCGAAATCTTCAAGGCCGGCGGGCGCGTGGTGAAGAACGTCACCGGCTACGATCTGCCGAAGCTGCTCGCCGGTTCCTGGGGCACGCTGGCGGTGATGACGGAGCTCACGATCAAGGTGCTGCCGCGCGCCGAGGACGTGGCGACCGTGCTGGTGCTCGGCCTCCCCGACGCGCGCGCGGCCGAGGCCATGGCCGCCGCGCATGGGCTCGTCGTGCGAAGTCTCGGGCGCGGCGCACCTGCCGCCGAAGGTCGCTTTGAGGATGCCGGTGGCCGCGGTCGCTAAAGCCGGACGCGCAGTGACCGCGCTACGTCTGGAAGGGATCGCGCCGTCCATCGCCTATCGGCGGCAGAAGCTCGAAGAGATTTTGCAGCCCCTCGGGACGCTCGGCGCGCTCGATGCCGGGGATTCGCGCGCGTTCTGGCGCGCGGTGCGCGACGTGATGCCGTTCGTGGCCAGGAAGGAGCGCGCGGTGTGGCGCATTTCGGCGACCGCGACGGCGGGTGCCGCGATCGGCGCGAAGCTCGCCGCGACGGGCGCCGAATTGTTCTACGACTGGGCCGGCGGGCTGTTGTGGGTCGAGATGCCCGACGGCGCGCCGCGCGAAGGGATCGTGCGCGCCGCGCTCGGCTGGCCTGGGCCACGCCACGCTGATGCGCGCCGACGCTTCGCAGCGCGCCGGCGACGTGTTCGAGCCGCTCGAGCCCTCGCTCGCCGCCGTGGCGAAGCGCGTGAAAGAGAGTTTCGATCCCAAGGGTGTGCTCAATCCCGGGCGCATGTACGCGGGTATCTGAGCAGCCATGCAAACGAACTTCACCCTCGCCCAGCTCGCCGACCCCAATATCGGGGAAGCCGAAAAGATTCTGCGCGCCTGCGTGCATTGCGGCTTTTGCCTTGCGACCTGCCCGACCTATGTGTTGCTCGGCGACGAGCTCGATAGCCCGCGCGGGCGCATCTATCTGATCAAGGAAATGCTCGAGCACGACCGGCCGGCCGACGCGGAAGTGGCGACGCACATCGACCGCTGCCTCTCGTGCCTCGCCTGCATGACCACGTGCCCCTCGGGCGTGCATTACATGCATCTGGTCGATCATGCGCGCGCGCATATCGAGGAGACCTACCGACGGCCGCTGCCGGAGCGAATGCTGCGCGCGCTGCTTGCCTGGCTCATGCCGTATCCGGCGCGCTTCCGGCGCATGCTGTCGCTCGCGCCGTTCGGCAAGCCGTTCGCGCCGCTGCTCAATGCTCTCGGGCTTCGAGCCGGATCGCGGCGATGCTGCGGCTGGCGCCCTGGCGCTTGCCGGAGGCGGGGCCGAAAAACTCCGGCGTCTATCCGGCGCAAGGCCGGCGCAAGAGGCGCGTCGCGCTCTTGTCCGGCTGCGTCGATCCGGTGGTGCAGCCTTCGATCCGCGCGGCGGCGATCCGCTTGCTCAATCGCCACGGCATCGAGGTGGTGCTCGCGCGCGGCGAAGCCTGCTGCGGCTCGCTCACCCACCACATGGGCCGCGAGCACGATGCGCTGCGTTTCGTGAAAAATAACGTCGATGCCTGGACGCGCGAGATCGAGGGCGACGGGCTGGATGCGATCCTCGTCACCGCGTCGGGCTGCGGCACCACGATCAAGGACTACGGCTTCATGCTGCGCACCGACGCGGCCTACGCCAAGAAAGCCGAGAAGGTCTCCGCGCTTGCGAAGGACATTTCCGAGTATCTGGTGAAACTCGAAATACCCGCGGCGCCCGCGCGCGGCATTTCGGTCGCCTATCACTCGGCCTGTTCGATGCAACACGGGCAACAGATCGTGCGCGAGCCGAAGGAGTTGCTTATTCGTGCCGGTTTCGAGGTGCGCGACGTGCCCGAAGGGCACCTGTGCTGCGGCTCGGCCGGCACCTACAACCTGCTGCAACCGGAAATTGCGACGCGGCTGCGCGACCGCAAGGTCGAGAACATCGAAAAGACCGCCCCGGATCTGGTGGCCACCGGCAATATCGGCTGCCTGGTGCAGATCGGGCAGGGCACCCAAATCCCCATTGTCCACACGGTAGAGCTCTTGGACTGGGCGAGCGGCGGGCCCATGCCCGAGCCCTTGCGCCACAAGGGGTTGGGCGGAAATTTCGAGGTTCGCAGCTGATGCCCTAAGCTTGCGCCAGGATTCGGGTGGGCTGATCGGCGTGGCGAAAAAAGCCAAGAAAACCAAAGGGAAGACCAAGGGCGGGAAGGCCGGGACAAGCGCTCCGCGCAGGGCGGCGGCGCGGGCGCCGGGCCGTCCGCTTGTCCGGACTTCCGCCAACAGCCCGTTTCCGAGCGTGCAGGGCGTCGTCGTGCGCGGCGCGGCCGGCCCGCGTTACGACGAAATCCTCACCCGCAACGCGCTTTCCTTCGTCGCCGACCTGCACCGCCGCTTCGACGCCACGAGGAAGCGCCTGCTCGCGCGCCGGGGCGAGCGGCAGCGGCGCTTCGACACCGGCGAGCTGCCCGATTTCCTTGCCGAGACGAAGCAAGTGCGCGACGGCAACTGGAAGGTCGCGCCGATCCCCAAGGATCTGCAGGACCGCCGCGTCGAGCTCACCGGGCCGGTCGACCGCAAGATGGTGATCAACGCACTCAATTCCGGCGCCGACGTCTATATGGCCGATTTCGAGGACGCCTCCTCGCCGACCTGGGCGAACCTGATCGAAGGCCAGATCAATCTCAAGGATTACTGGGCCGGAAAACTGACCTACGTCGAGCCGCAGACCGGCAAGCGCTACGCGCCGGGCAAGGAGCGGGCGACGCTCATCGTGCGGCCGCGCGGCTGGCATCTCAACGAAGAGCACGTGATCGTCGACAACGAGCCGGTATCCGGCGCGCTGTTCGATTTCGGCGCTCTATCTGTTCCACAACTGGAAGCGCCTCGGGCCGGCCAAGACCGGCGCTTATTTCTACCTGCCCAAGATCGAGAACCACCTCGAAGCGCGGCTGTGGAACGAAGTGTTCCTGCACGCGCAGCAGAAGCTCGGGCTGCCGAAGGGCATGATCAAGGCGACGGTGCTGATCGAGACGCTGCCTGCGGCCTTCGAGATGGACGAAATCCTCCACGAGTTGCGCGAGCACATCACCGGGCTCAATTGCGGCCGCTGGGACTACATCTTCTCCTTCATCAAGCGGCTCGGGAAGAACAAGCGGTTTCTGACGCCCGACCGCGGCACCATGACCATGGATCGCGCGTTCCTGCGCGCCTATTCGCTGCTGCTGATCAAGACCTGCCACCGGCGCGGCGCCTTCGCGATGGGCGGCATGGCGGCGCAGATCCCGGTGCGCGGCGACGCGCGCAAGAACGAGGCCGCCTTCGCCAAGGTGCGCGCCGACAAGGAACGCGAGGCGCACGACGGCAACGACGGCACCTGGGTCGCGCACCCGGACCTGGTGCCGATCGCCAAGCAAGTGTTCGACAAGCTGATGCCGAAGCCGAACCAGCTCTCGAAATTGCGCGCCGACGTGAAGGTCACGCGCGATCAATTGCTCGAGGTGCATACGGGCGAGCGTACCGAACCGGGTCTGCGGCAGAACATCCGGGTCGGCATCCAGTACATCGAGGCTTGGCTGCGGGGCCGGGGCGCGGTGCCGCTCTATGACCTGATGGAGGACGCGGCCACCGCCGAGATCAGCCGCGCGCAGGTCTGGCAATGGCTCTATCACCGCGCCAAGCTCGCCGACGGGCGCGAGGTGACGGCCGAGCTGTTCCGCGACATTCTCACCGACGAGATGGCCAAGGTGCGCCAGTCGATCGGGCCGACCAACTACGATTCGGGCCGTTTCCCGGAGGCGATCCAGCTCTTTACCGACATGTCGCTGGCGCTGGAATTCGAGGAGTTTTTGACAGTGCCGGCTTATCGGTTGATCGTATGAGGCGGCCGGGGCAGGAATTGGCCATGGGGGAGGGCGAATCGATGTCGTCGCGATTGAATGGGTCCCTTGCCGGCGTGGCTGCGGCTGTCTTGGCGCTCCTGCTCTCCCTCCCGCCGGCGGTGCGGGCGCAATCTCCGACCCCCTTCGCCAACTTTCACGGCAACTGGACCGGAGCCGGCACGATCACCCTGAGCAGCGGGGCGACCGAGCGCATCCGCTGCCGGGCGAAATACAAGGTCGAGAATTCCGACCGCAACATGCAGCAGGAGCTGCGCTGTGCCAGCGACTCCTACAAATTCGAGGTCAACAGCACCATCGATTACAACGCGGGCTCGGTCTACGGCACCTGGATGGAGATCACCCGCAACGTGAGCGGCGCGGTGAACGGCACCGCCGCCGGCAATCTGATCGAGGCGAAGGTCGCGGGCGGACCGTTCTCGGCCCTGCTGTCGCTGACCACGGCCGGCAACGCCCAGGCGGTCACCATCCGCCCGACCGGCACCGACGTCACCATGGTGACGATCAACCTGCAGCGCGGCAGATAGAGCCGCTGGCTCCGGCCGCGCCCGCGCTATTCGGCGGGCTTTTTATTCGGCAGGTTTGGGCGCCGTGCGCCGGCCGCTGCCCCAGGGCATGCGCTTGCGCAGGAACATCACGGTCGGCCGCAGGATGAGCAGGTCGGCGGTCAGCGCCGCGAGCATCGAGAAAGCGCCGAGCCAGCCGAACAGACGGAGCGACGGCAGGTCGGAAAGAACCGTCACCCCCACGCCGCAGGCCAGCACGACCGAGGTGAGGATCAATGCCGGGCCGACCAGGACGGTCGCCCGCTCGACGCTGATGGCCGGGTCCTCGCCGGGCTTGTCCTCGAGCCGCAGCCGGTTGAGAAAATGGATCGTGGCGCTCAGCCCCAGCCCGAACGAGACGGTGAGCGCCACGACGCTGGCGAACTGAAGCCCTTCGCCCATCGCCCACAGCAAGGTGCCCGAGAGCACGACCGGGAAGATCGCCGGCAGAATGCTCGCGAGCATCACCATCAGGGAGCGGAACGCGAGCCCGATGAAGCCGGCGACGAGGATGACTTCGGCGGTCAGCGCCTGGTTCAGCTTTCCGATCATGTCGGCGCTGTTTCTGGCGGCGATCGCGGAGAGGCCGGTCACCGAAATGCGGAAACCCGGGTTCTGCGCGCGTACGGGCGCAAGCGCCTGGTCGAGCTTCTCGATGACCGGCAAGAGCTGGCTGGCGTCGATGTCGGGAATGCGTCCCGAAACGACGACCGAGTCCTGCTCCGCCGAGATGAAGCGGCGCGTCAGATGCACAGGCAGGATCTCGACATATTGCTTCAGCGTGTCGATGTCGGAGCGGCCGGCCTTTTCGGCGAGCCAGCGCCGGAGCGTCTCCAGCGACCACACATTGCCGACGCCGGCCTGCCTCTCGATGACCGCGTGCACGTCGGCGATGACCTTCAGGGTCTCGGGCGCATAGAGCGCGGCGCCTCTGGGAAACTCGATGAGCATATCGACCGGATTGGCGCCGGTGAGCTTGGCGTCGAGGCGGCTCGAGGCGGCGACGGCCTGCTGCTTGTCGGGCACCTGATCGGCGAGCCGGTAGCGCGGTTCCAGATTGGCGTAGACGAAGGTCAGACCGCCGACCACGAGCAGGCCGATCAGGCTGTAGAGGCCGGGACGGCTGACCATGCCGCGGGCGATCCAGCCGCAAAAGCGGCGCAGCAAGTCGACGCCGAAGTCGGCGCCTTTGATCTTGGTGGCAAAGATCTTCTCGTTGCGCACCAAGAGCACCCCGAGCAGCGGCACCAGCGTGAGCACCGCGATAAGCGCGACGACCGTCGCGATCAGTCCGGCCTCGCCGAAGGTGTGGATCAGGTCGGAGCTGGAAAACTGCAGGGCGACGAATGAGAAGCCGGCGGTGGCGTGGGTCAACACGCAGGCCGGGCCGACGACCAAAATCGCGTTGCGGAACGCGAGATATTTGTTTTCGCCGGCGATCAGCCGATCGCGGGCGAAGAAGGTGAGCTGCATCGAATCCGAAAAGCTGATCACCATGATGAGCGGCGTCATCACGTTCAGGAACATGTTGAGGCGGAAATCGAGCCAGCCGAGGGCGCCGAGCGAAAGCAGGATCGCCAGCAGCGGCGGCCCGGCGGCGATGATCATGAACGACACGCGGCGGAAGAACAGGATCGCGATCAGGCAGCCGGCGATGAAGCCGAGCGCGTTGTAGAGCAGCCGGTCGCGTTCGACGGCGTTCCTGATCTCAAGCTGCATGACCGGCACGCCCGAAAGCTGACCCTTCAGGCCGGTGCCGGCGATCTCGTCCGCCACGATTTTGCGGATCTCGGCCACGGTGTCGAACAGGCCCCTGCTCGCGACCACGGCCGGGTCGAGCGCGAGCACGATCAGCGCCAGCTCGCCGTCCTCGGAGAGCAGCTTGCCGCGGATGATCTCGTTGGTGAGCACGCGCTGCTTGAGCTTGTCGTATTCCGCGCCCTCGGGGAGCGGGTTCGGAAACAGCGCCTCGGGCAGGCGCCCGCCTTCGGGCGGCTGGCGCGCGGAGAACAGCGAAATGATGCCGCGCGCGCCGTCGATCAATTGCAGGTCGGTGACGAGCTCGCGCAGCTTCTGGACCGAGTCGCGCGCGAGCAGCGTCTTGCCTTCGATCACCACCAGCACGTCGAATTCGCTCGACGGGAAGCGCCGCGTCACCTCTTCGTACTGCTTGAACTCGGGGGTGTTGGAGCGGAACAGCTGGCTCAGCGAGTCGTCGACCTTGATGCGCTCGATGCCGAAGAACGCGCCGATCGCCAGCAGGATCAAGATCAGCAGCGAGATCAGGCGAAAGCGAAGCGAAATGAGGCCGATACGCTCCAGGCCGAGCGCGAGGTGACGCGGCTCGCGCCGGTGCCACGCGAGGCGCTCCTCGCGCGCCTCGGGTGTCTCTGTTGCGTGTCTTGGCCTCTGGTCGGACACCGGCCGTCCCCGAAGTATCCGGGCCGGAGGCTATAGGAAATAGCGTTCGCGGGAAGGTCAAATTCGCTTGTGTGCGATGCGGCGCGCGAAACGAAACGGGGCCGCTTTGGGCGGCCCCGTAGAAACTTCACCCGGTTGCGGGCTCAGATCACCACGACCTTGGTGCCGATCTTCACCTTGTCATAGAGATCCATCACGTCGTCGTTGCGCATGCGGAAGCAGCCCGAGGAGACGGCCTGCCCGATGGTCCAGGGCTCGTTCGAACCGTGGATGCGGTAGAGCGTGGAGCCGAGATAGATCGCGCGCGCGCCGAGCGGGTTGTCGACGCCGCCGGCCATCCAGGTCGGCAGATCGGGCCGGCGCTTCAGCATTTCCGGCGGCGGCGTCCAGTCGGGCCATTCGCGCTTCTGCGAGATGGTCTTGATGCCCGACCAGGTGAAGCCGTCGCGGCCGACGCCGATGCCGTAGCGGATCGCCTTGCCGTTTTCCTGCACGAGGTAGAGATGACGAGCGCGGGTGTCGACCACGACGGTGCCGGGCTTCTCGTCGGTGATGTAATCGACGGTCTGCTTGGCGAAGCGCGGGTCGAAGGCGGGCCGCGCCGGCGTCTCGCGCACGTCGGGCGCGTCGCGGCGGCTGAACAGCTGAGGCTGCGGCCCATAGAGGCGGTCCGGCGCGCGGTCGTATTCGGGCGCGGCGTCCTGCCAGGGCCGGTCGGACGGCTGGCGCGTCAGCGTCGTGTCGCGGTCGCCGCTGCGTCCGGTGGCGAGAAACTCGAACAGACCGCCGCCGAAATTGTTGCGCTCGCGGACCGCGACGCGCGTGCCGGGGGCGAAGTCGGGCGGGCCTGCGGGCTCGGCGTCGTAGCGCGGCGCGGCGATGACGAGCGGTTCCATCCGCTCTTGAGCCGGCGCGCTGGTGGTGTGCGCGCCCGCGGTCAGCGCGGCGGTGGTGAAGACGAGAAGCGGAAACGAGATCAGGGTGCGCATCGACGTACTCTGCACAAATCGCCGAACTGGCGGGCCGACACATGGCGGGCCGACTTGTGACGGGCCGACTTGGCGCCGCCGTATTTATCCCTAACGAGCCATGACGACTGATCGGTAAACACCGGCGCATGGCGGCCCGCGGCCGGCGCCTGTTTGCGATCATGGTTTACGGAAGGTTGACGCTCAGGCGGGGCGCCGGATCAGCAGGAAGCAAAGAAATGCCGCCGCGGCGAAGGCGGCGACGATGGCGAACGCCGCCGGATCGGACCAGCGCTCGGCGGCGAAGGCGATCATGAGCGGCGCGATGGCCTGCAAGAGGCGCGACGGGCCGCCGATGCGGCCGAGCAGGCGGCCATAACCCTCGGCGCCGAACAGGGCGAGCGGCACGGTGCCGGTGGCGATGGTGATCAGGCCGTTGCAGGCGCCGAACAGGAGCGCAAACGCCGCCGCTACCCACGGCGAGACCCCGAACACCGCGAGCAGCAGGAAAGCCGCGAGGATCAGCGCGGCCGCGCCGCGCGCGATCAGCAGCGGGTGCACCTCGCGGGCGAAGAAGAACTCGCAAAGCCGCGCGGCCACCTGCGCCGGCCCGAACAGCATGCCGATCAGGACCACGGTACGGGGCTCGAGGCCCATACGGTCGAAGATCGCAAGCATATGTGCGCCCAGCGCGGAGGGCACGAAGGCATAGGCGGCGAAGGCCGCGGCCACGAGCAGGAAGATCATGCCGCGCGCCGGCAGCGGCTTTTGCGTCGGCGCGATCTTGTCGGGCGCGGCCGGGCGGGAGTGGGCGTGATGGCGCGGCAGCGCGAACGCATGCAGCGGCGCGGCGACCAGCGCGAGCAGCGCGGCGTAGATCAGAAAGGTGCCGCGCAGGCCGGCTTTCTCGATGAGGAAATAAGTCGTGGGCCAGCTCACGGTCGAGGCGAAACCGCCGATCAAGGTGAGCGTGGTGATCGGCCGCCGTGCCTCGGCGCCGAAAATGCGCCCCAGGCTCGCGAACGCAGGCGTATAGAGTCCCGCCGCCATGGCGACGCCGAGCACGATCCAAACGGCGAGATACGAGAGAGGATCGGCGGCATAGGCGAGGCCGAGGAGCCCGGCCGCGCCGATCAGCGAACCCGCGGCCATCACCCAGTGACCGCCGTGGCGGTCGATGAGCGAGCCGATGAGCGGGGCGGCGAGTCCCGATGCGGCCAGGCCGAGCGAGAAGCCGCCCATGGTGAAGGCGAGCGACCAGCCGCGCTCGGCGGCGATCAAGGGCACGGTCAGCACCGGCGGATAGAAGATCGCACCCCAGGCGAGGATCTGCGTGACGCCGAGCACCGGAATCGCGCGCCAGGGTCCCGCGAGGCGGGTGAGGAGGGACATCGTGGAGAATCTTACGCGATTCGAACGGGACGCGGCGGCTCAGGCCGCAGTACTTGCGCAGCGCACGAACACCATGGTGCCGTAGGTGGCGGCGGCCTGCGGGTCGAGCCATTTCAACACGAGCATGCGGCCGTCCCAGCGGATCACCTCGCGGTCGCCGGCGATCTGCGGGCCGCCGGCCGGGCCGATATAGCTGGCGCCGGCGCCGCTCTTGACCTCCATCTCCGTCGCCTTGGTGGCGAACGGCATGTGCATCAGGACCGAGGCGCCGCGGCCGCGCGCGATCACGTAGGGATTGCCGCACTGGCCGCGCGCGGCGGCCTCGACGCGGCGGGCGTCCTTGGCGTCGTGGTAGGAGGCGAGCCCCCAGCGGCCCACGAGCTTGTCGGCGCTGAGCGGGGCCGAGACGCCGCGGGTCTCCAGCACGCCGCTCTTCTCCAGGTCGGCGATGCAGGCGGAGAGGGCGAAGGCGAGCAGACAGGACAAAACGACGCGGAACATGAGAGACCCCCGAACCTAGGCTCACATTTTTCGCAGACTTAGGCCAAACGAACAACGGCGCCGGCCGGCGCACCTGCTATAAGGGCGCCCGCCATGCCTTCCGAATTCCTCTTCTATCTCATCGGTATTCCGACCGTATTCCTCATTGCCGTGGGCAAGGGCGCCTTCGGCGGCGGGCTGGCGACGCTCGGCGTTCCGTTGCTCTCGCTCGTGCTGCTGCCGATCGAGGCGGCGATCGTGGTGGCGCCGCTGGTGTCGCTCATGGACGTGTTCGCGCTGGGTTCGTTCGGCCCGCGCACCTGGTCGAAGCCGGATCTCTTGTGGCTGCTGCCGAGCCTCGTGCTCGGGATCGCGCTCGGCTATTTCTTCTTCACGCACGTCGATCCGAACCTGGTGGCGGCGGCGATCGGCGCGGTCACGCTCGCCTTCACCGCCGACTGGTTCCTGCGCGGCCGCAAGAAGCCGCCGCAGAAGCTGCCGGTCTCGCCGCCGCTCGCGCTCGCGGCCGGGGTCGCGAGCGGCTTCACCACCTTCATCGCGCACGCGGGAGGGCCGCCGATCGCCATGTATCTTCTGCGCCGCGGGCTGCATAAGACGGTATTCGCCGGAACGACGATCGCGATCTTTACGCTCGGCAATTTCATCAAGCTGTTTCCCTACGGCCTGCTCGCCGCCGCGCGGCCCTCGACGATCTGGGCCGCGCTGGCGCTGGCGCCGGCGGTGCCGGTCGGCGTGTGGGTCGGGAAATACCTGCACGACCGGCTCGAGCAGAACCGGCTGTTCTTCTGGTGCTACCTGATCCTCGCGTTCGCCGCGGCGAAGCTGCTGTTCGACTCGATCCGCGCATTTGCAGGATAAGATCCGCCGCAAAGGCGCGCGCCTTGACTTTCCGGGCCCGCCCGCCTATTTCCGCAGCGGCCGTGGCACTCGCTATAGCCGAGTGCCAGCGCCTTCAAGAACCTGAGATATCACGCTAATTCAGAAATCCCGCCGGACTGCCGGCGCGCGTAGGTAGAGGTGGCCACATGAAAATGAAGTTCCGTCCGCTGCACGACCGCGTGGTCGTGCGCCGCGTCACCGCCGAGGAAAAGACCGCCGGCGGAATCATCATTCCGGACTCCGCGCAGGAGAAGCCGTCCGAGGGCGAGGTGATCGCCGTCGGCCCGGGCGGCCGCGACGAGGCCGGCAAGCTCATTCCGATCGACATCAAGGTCGGCGACCGGGTGCTGTTCGGCAAGTGGTCCGGCACCGAGGTCAAGATCGACGGCGAGGATTTCCTCATCATGAAGGAGTCCGACGTCATGGGTGTGATCGCGAAGTAATTCTTCCTGCCTCGTCCCGAGGACCAGAGAAAACCGGAGTGAAGTGAAATGGCTGCGAAAGAAGTACGATTTGGCTCCGACGCGCGCGACAGGATGCTGCGCGGCGTCGACATTCTGGCCAACGCCGTGAAGGTGACGCTCGGCCCCAAGGGCCGCAACGTCGTGCTCGACAAGAGCTATGGCGCGCCGCGCATCACCAAGGACGGCGTGACGGTGGCGAAGGAAATCGAGCTCGAGGACAAGTTCGAGAACATGGGCGCGCAGATGGTGCGCGAAGTCGCCCAGAAGACCAACGAGAAGGCCGGCGACGGCACCACCACCGCGACCTTGCTCGCGCAATCGATCGTGAAGGAAGGCGCCAAGTCGGTCGCCGCCGGCATGAATCCGATGGATCTGAAGCGCGGCGTCGATCTGGCGGTCGACGAGGTCGTGAAGAACATCGTGAAAAGCGCCAAGAAGGTCCAGTCCTCCGCCGAGGTCGCCCAGGTCGGCACCATCTCCTCCAACGGCGACGAGAACATCGGCAAGATGATCGCCAACGCCATGCAGAAAGTCGGCAACGAGGGCGTCATCACCGTCGAGGAAGCCAAGTCGCTCGATACCGACGTCGAGATCGTCGAGGGCATGCAGTTCGACCGCGGCTATATCTCGCCCTATTTCGTCACCAACGCCGACAAGATGACCGCCGATCTCGAGGACGCGTTCCTGCTCATCCACGAGAAGAAGCTGCCGGGCCTGCAGGCCATGCTGCCGCTGCTGGAAGCCATCGTGCAGACCGGCAAGCCCCTGGTGATCATCGCCGAGGACGTGGAAGGCGAGGCGCTGGCGACGCTGGTGGTCAACAAGCTGCGCGGCGGCCTCAAAGTCGCGGCGGTGAAGGCGCCGGGCTTCGGCGACCGCCGCAAGGCCATGCTCGAGGACATCGCGATCCTCACCGGCGGGCAGATGATCGCCGAGGATCTCGGCATCAAGCTCGAGAGCGTGACGGTGCAGATGCTCGGCCGCGCCAAGAAGGTCATCATCGAGAAGGAAAAGACCACGATCGTGGACGGCGCCGGCAAGAAGAAGGACATCGAGGCGCGCGTCGCCCAGATCAAGGCGCAGATCGAGGAGACCACGTCGGACTACGACAAGGAGAAGCTGCAGGAGCGGCTCGCCAAGCTGGCGGGCGGCGTCGCGGTGATCCGCGTCGGCGGGGCGACCGAGGTCGAAGTGAAGGAGAAGCGCGACCGGGTGGACGATGCGCTGAACGCCACGCGGGCCGCGGTCGAGGAGGGCATCGTGGCCGGCGGCGGCGTCGCGCTGCTGCGCGCCAGGAAGTCGATCGAGAAGCTCAAGAACGAGAACCCCGACATCCAGGCCGGCATCAATATCGTGCTCAAGGCGCTGGAGAGCCCGGTGCGGCAGATCGCCGAGAATGCGGGCGTCGAAGGCTCGATCGTGGTCGGCAAGCTCTTGGAGTCGAAGGACCCCGATTACGGCTTCGATGCGCAGACCGAGAAATACGTCGACATGTTCAAGGCCGGCATCATCGACCCGGCCAAGGTCGTGCGCACCGCGCTGCAGGACGCGGCCTCGGTGGCCGGGCTGTTGATCACGACCGAAGCCATGGTCGGGGAGCTGCCAAAGAAGGAAACCCCCGGTCCCGCCATGCCGGGCGGCGGAATGGGCGGGATGGATTATTGACGCAATCCCGAACGTGGGAAACACAGGGCGCGGCGAAAGCCGCGCCCTTCGTGTTTGCAGGTCAGCTCGCGCTCAGTTGTTGATTTTCATACTCAGAATATAGGCGATGATGTTGGTCAGCTCGTCGCCCTCGATCACGAAATTGGGCATCGTGCGATGCGCCCTTCGTAGCGCGACGGCGAGCGCGCGGCCCGACATTCCGCGCGTGGACGCGATCGCTTCGAAGGTCGGTGCGTCGGCATTGGGAGACGGCTGGCCTCTATCGATGGCATGACACGTGACGCATACCTCGCGCGCCAGCGCGCGGCCTTTGCGCAAGTCGCCCTCCTCCTGCGCCTGGAGGCTAGTCGTGGCGGCCAGCAGAGCAAGACAGATCAAGGAAATCGTGAGCTTCATGTTCACCTCAACAGTGCAGCGCAAATCAAGTCGGTGACGGTAGGATTGTCGTTGATCTAGCGCAACATTGCGGCCGGTTTCGGTTGAGTGATCTCAAGGGCACATGGCTCGCCCAACGCAACCGCCTCTAATCGGCTAGATTCCCGGCCCAAGCGACTCGCCCCTCACCGCCCGCCGCCGGAGAACGCACGTGCGCCAGCTTCTTTCCGCAGTCCGAGACGTCTTTCGTTTGGCCATGCCCTATTTCCGCGGCGACGACCGCTTCGCCGGCTGGTTGATCCTGGGCGGCGTGATCGGCCTCGAGCTTGGCATCGTCGCGCTCAACGTGCTGTTCAACCAGTGGAACGCGCGCTTCTACGACGCGATCCAGAACAAGAACTGGGATTCGTTCCAGCGCGAGCTCCTGATCTTCACCCTGCTCGCGGCCGCGTTCATCGTCGGCGCGGTCTATCAAATCTACCTGCAGCAGTGGCTGCGCATCCGCTGGCGGCAATGGATGACGGCGAACTATCTGCAGCGCTGGCTCGAGCACGGCGTGCACTACCGCATGCGCGTGGTGGGCGATCCGGCGGACAACCCGGACCAGCGCATCGCCGAAGATCTCGAGCTGTTCGCGCTGCGCACCATCGAAATCGGCATCGGCCTGATCGGCGCGGTGCTGACGCTCGTCTCCTTCGTGGTCATCCTGTGGAGCCTGTCGGGCGCGGCGGCGTTCCCGCTGTTCGGCAGCACGATCACGATCCCCGGCTATCTCGTCTGGGCCGCGCTGATCTATGCGGTGCTCGGCACGATCGTTACGCACTACATCGGCCGGCCGCTGATCGCGCTCAATTTCAACCAGCAACGCTACGAGGCGGATTTTCGCTATCATCTGGTGCGCGTGCGCGAGAACGGCGAGCAGATCGCGCTTCTGGACGGCGAGCCGGCCGAGCGGCGCCGGCTCGGCGAGCGGTTCTCGCACGCTGGTCGGCAACTTCCGCCGCATCATGAACGCGCAGAAGCGGCTCACCGGATTCTCCGCGAGCTATACCCAGGCTTCGATCATCTTCCCGTTCGTGGTGGTGAGCCCGGCCTATTTCGCGGGCACGATCTCGCTCGGCATCCTCACGCAGACCGCCTCGGCCTTCGGCCAGGTGCAGAATTCGCTTGAGCTTCTTCGTGCGCATCTACGCGACGCTCGCCGAATGGCGCTCGGTGGTGGAGCGGCTCACCGGCTTCGAGCAGGCGGTGGCCGAAGGCGAGCGGCTGAAGCGCGTGAGCGCGCTCGCGCACGAGGAGCGCGACGGGATCGCGCTCGGCATCGACGGCCTCGATATCCGGCTGCCGACCGGCGCGCCGCTGGTGCGGGCGGAGAAAGTCTCGATCGCGCCGGCCGAGAGCGTGCTGGTCACCGGCGCCACCGGCTCGGGCAAGTCGACGCTGTTCCGGGCGATCGCCGGCATCTGGCCGTTCGGCACGGGCAAGATCGCGACCGGGAAGGGCAAGAAGCTCATGGTGCTGCCGCAGCGGCCCTATGTGCCGTTCGGCACGCTCGCCGCGGCGCTGACCTATCCCGACGCGCCCGACGGCTTTTCGCGCGCGGCGCTCTCGGAGGCGCTCGATGCGGTCGGGCTCGCGAAGTTCAAGCAGCGGCTCGACGAGGACGCGTCCTGGCCGCATGTGCTTTCGCAGGGCGAGCAGCAGCGGCTTTCGCTGGCGCGCGCGCTGCTCGGTAAGCCCGATATCCTGCTGCTCGACGAGGCGACCTCCGCGCTCGACGAGGACTCGGAAGCGGAGCTTTATCGTTTGCTTGGCAAGCGGCTGCCGCAGGCGACCGTGATCTCGATCGGCCACCGCTCGACGCTTTTTGGGTTGCATCAGCGCCGGCTCGACTTCCGGCGCCTGCCGGACGGCGGCCACCGCATGGAGCCGGCGCCGATCGTCGCGGCGTGACGTTCAGGAAAGCGTCGCGCCGGCGCGGGCGAGCGCCTGCGGAAACTGATCGCTTGCGAAGAACGCGTATTCGGCCTCGCGTCGGTCGGTGAGGGGGTCGCGCGCCTTCAGCTCCGCGTCGACGAAGCCGGGGTGGCACATGACGAGGCCGCCGGCCGGAAGTCCGTCGAGAAAGCGGGCGAAGAGGGCGGCGAAATCCTCGTCCGCGCCGAAATCATAGGCGCCGGCGAAGGCCGGGTTGAACCGCAGCCCCGCGCGCGCGGCGCGGCCGCGGAAGCCGGCGCTGAGGAGAGCGAGAAATCTCGTCTTGCTGTCGGCCGAGAACAGCACGCGCCAATTCGCCGGCCCGCATTGCCGGACCCAAGCTTTCGGCGCGAAGCGTGCGACGGCTGCGAGGAATCCGTCGCGCACGCCGGGAAACAACTGCACGTGCTGGTGTCCGTCGACGAAATCGGGCGGGCGGCCGAAGGCGTCGGTGAAGGCGCGCATCTGGGCGCCGACTTCGGCCTCGACCGCGCGGCGGTCGATGCGGAAGCGGGAAAGCGGGTTCAGGAATTTGGCAAGCGGCGGAAAGTTTCCGTCCTCGCCCGCCAGCGGCGCGGCGGCGAGCGGCCGGAACGGGCCGGTGAGCGTCACGTGCAGACCGGTCTCGAAGCGGAACGGCGGAACGGTCATCGCCAGCACGGCCGCTTCGGTGGCGAAGCCGGGCACGACGGTCATCACGGAGGTGGCGTTGAGGCGGCCCTGCTCGATCAGCGCGCGGATCGCCTTGGAGACTCCGGGCGCGAGCGCATAGTCGTCGGCGCAGACGACGATGCGCTTCATTCGCTCGCCTCGCGGCGCTCGTGCTCGGCGACGAAATAGACCGGCCGCGCCTTCAGCTCCGAGAGAATTTTCGCGACATATTCGCCGAGCACGCCGAGCACGAGGAGCTGCGCGCCGCCGATCACCATGATGCCGACCATGACCGAGGGATAGCCGGGCACGTCGCGGCCGCGAAAGAAAGTCTCGCCGAGGATCCAGAGGCCGAAGACGAGCGCGCTCGCGGCGAGCAGCAGGCCGAGCAGGCTCGCGATGCGCAGCGGCGTGGTGGAGAAGGCGGTGAGGCCCTCGATCGAGAGCCCGAGGAGCGCGGGAAAATTCCAGCTCGAGCGGCCGTGCTTGCGCGCAGGAGGCTCGTAGGGCACGCCCACCTGGCGGAAGCCGATCCAGCTCGACAGCCCCTTGAAGAAGCGGTTGCGCTCCGGCATGCGCTTGAGCGCTTCGGTCGCGCGCGGCGAGAGCAAGCGGAAATCGCTGGCATCCTCCGGGATCGGCTGCCGGGCGCCGTAATTGAGCAGGCGATAGAACAGCTTGGCCAGGAGGCGAAGCGTCGCCGACTCGTTCGCGCGATGCGCTTTCACCGTATAGACCACGTCGTTGCCGTCGACGTGCCACAGCTTCACCAGCCGCTCGATCAGCTCGGGCGGATGCTGGCCGTCGCCGTCCATGAACAGGAGCGCGTCGTGGCGCGCGTATTCGAGCCCGGCGAGCAGCGCCGCTTCCTTGCCGAAGTTGCGCGAGAGCGAAACGATCTGCAGGTCGGCGCCCTTGGCCGGGAGCTTGCGGGCGACTTTCAGCGTGTCGTCGCCGCTGCCGTCGTCGACATAGACGATCTCGATGGCGAGCCCGCGCGACTTCTTGAGCGCCTTGGCGGCGGCAACGCAGCCGCTGATGCAGCGCGGCGAGGCCCGCGGATTCGTTGAACAGCGGCACCACGATCGAAAGTCCGGCGCCCGCGCGCTTGGCGGGCGCCGAGTTGCGCGCCGATTTTTCCTGCCGTGACGCCATGATCCATGCCTATCGCCGCGTTCCTAGCAAGGGGCGGCGGCGGCGTCACCATCGCGCGAATCGCGCAAGCCCATGCTATGCAGCGCGCATGAACTGGGCCTCGCTGCGCGCGCTGTTCCTGCAATTGGTGAGTTTCGGCCTGATCGGCTTCATCAATGCCGGGGTCGATACCGCCGTGTTCTTCCTGGCGCTGGCGACCGTCACCAGCAACCTGGTGGCGGCGAACGCCTGCGCCTGGGTTGTCGCGGTGAGCGGCTCGTATCTCTTGAACTCGCGCTTTACCTTCGCCGCGAACTCGGGCGGGCGCTTCAGCTTCCGGGACTATTATATGTTCGCCGCGACCCAGGTCGGCGGCTTCCTCGCCAATACCACCATCCTGCTGCTGGCGGCGCCCTATGTGCCGCTGCTCGTCGCGAAAATCCTCGCCATCGGCGGCGGCTTTCTGGTCAATTTCACGCTGGCGCGCGCGATCGTGTTCCGCGCGCGCTGAGCTTCAGCCGAGCCGCTCCGCCAGTTTGTCGAACAGCGGGTTCTCGCGCGCGAACACGTATTCGGGCGCGGCCACCATCACGTGCTCGGCGCCGTGCTCGCGCAGGAACGTCGCGAGCAGGTGCACCGCGTCGGGCGGGCACAACAGCGTGAGCATGCCCGACGAGGTCGGCCCGCCGAGCGGGGCGATCACGCCGAAGCGGCCCTTGGCCTCGGCGACCATTTCCGCGTCGGCCTCGGGGAAGCGGGTGCGGACCTCGCGCATGGTGTGGGCGCGGCGCTCGGCCGCGATGCGGTCCAAGAGCGCGCGGGCGGTGGCGCGCGCGTCGGCGTTCCATTCGGCCTGCAGCGACGCCACCAGGTTCGCTTGCGAGCGCAGCATGACGCCGTCGTCGACGACCTTGAGGCCGTTGGCGGCGAGCGTCGAACCGGTGGTGGTGATGTCCACGATCAGCTCGGCGGTGCCCGACGCAGGCGCGCCTTCGGTGGCGCCCAGGCTCTCGACGATCCGGTAATCGGTGATGCCGTGGCGCGAGAAGAAGCCGCGCGTGAGGTTGACGTATTTGGTGGCGACGCGCACGCGCCGGCCGCGCTTGTGGTGGAAGGCGGTGGCGACGTCGTCGAGGTCGCGCATGGTGCGCACATCGATCCAGGCCTGCGGCACGGCGACCACCACGTTGGCGTAGCCGAAGCCGAGGCCGTCGAGCAGCACCACGCGCTCGTCGGCATCGGCGATCATCTCGCGCACCAGATCCTCGCCGGTGACGCCGAGGTGGAGCGCGCCTTGCGCGAGGTTGGTGACGATATCGGCCGACGAGAGATAGGCGATCTCGATGCCCGGCATTTCCGGCACGGTGCCGCGATAGTCGCGGCCGCCGCCCGGCTGCAGCAGCGTGATGCCGGCGCGCGCGAAGAAGGCGTGGGCGTTCTCCATCAGCCGCCCCTTGGACGGCACGCCGACGATGAGCGGCGCGTTCATGGCCGGCCTCCCGCCTGCTCGAGGCGCTCGATCCAGACCGCGAAGCCGACCGCGGGCACCGGGTTGGCGCTGCCCAGCAGCGTGAGCAGCCGGTCGTAGCGGCCGCCGGCGGCGAGCGGGCCGAGCGCTTCCTCGCGGGCGCGGCCCTTTTTCTTCGCATTCAGCTCGAACACCATGCCGGAGTAATAGTCGAGCGTGCGGCCGAAGGCGGTGGCGAAGCGGATCGAGGTCACGTCGATGCCGCCGGCGGCGAAAAAGCCGGTGCGCTGCTCGAAGGCGTCGAGCGGCGGCCGACAGATCGAGCGCGGCGTCGCTCGCCAGCGTGCGCAGCGCCGCCGAGGCCTCGTCGGGATCGCCGACGATGGCGAGATAGCGCTCAAGCACGGCCATGGTCTCGGCCGGCAGGCGCGTGGCGGCGCCGAGCTCGGCCTGTTCCAGAAAACGCTCGGCGATCTCGGCGACGGTGCGGCCGCCGACCGCCTTGATGCCGGCGATCGACAAGAGATCGGCCACCAGCGCGCGCGCGGCGGCGGGATCGGAACCGGCGAGCGCCGCGAGCACGCCGGCATGCTCCGCGCCGGCGCCGCGGGCGAGCTTGAGCGTGGCGAGATCGGCTTGCAGCGTGCCGGCGCGGTTGAAGTCCTTGATCAGGCGGCGCTGCCAGGCGGGCGGCAGGTCGAGCGCGGCGACCAGCGCCGCGAACAGGCCGACGTCGCCCATGCGGATCTCGGGATCGGCGGCGCCATAGTGGCGCACGCTGTCGAGCGCGAGCGCGAGGCATTCGGCGTCGGCGGCCTCGCGGTCGGTTCGGCCGAGCGATTCGATGCCGGCCTGCAGGAATTCCGCGCTGCCGTCGCCGCGATCGCGGAACACGGGGCCGAGATAGCAATAGGCGGCGGGGCGGCCGGGCGCGCCCTGTTCGAGATGGCCGCGGCAGACCGGGATGGTGAGATCGGGGCGCAGGCACAACTCGCGGCCGCGCGCGTCGCTGGTGATGAACAGCGAGCGGCGCAGCTCCTCGCCGGCGAGCTCCAGGAAATCGTCGGCCGGCTGCAGGATGGCGGGCTCGACGCGCAGGTATCCCGCGCGCTCGTAGAGGTCCACGAGCCCGTCCGCGCGATTGGTTCGCGCCGAAGCGGAGGTGCGATCGCCTGCCATGATTCGATCCTGCGGAGCCGGCGCTCCGAGGGCGGCCTTGTAGCAGGGCGAACTTCGCCCCGCCACCGCCACCCGTCATTCCGGCCGAGCCGCATTACGGTGTTTTGACATTCACCTCTCCCCGCTTGCGGGGAGAGGTCGACTTCCGAGCGTAGCGAGGAAGGCGGGTGAGGGGGCTGTGCGATTCTAGCTCGCCCCCTCACCCGGCTCGCGTCTTCGACGCTCGCCACCCTCTCCCCGTAAACGGGGAGAGGGAAAGGGCAGGCGCCCCGGAATGACGATTACTTGGAATGCCGCGCCAGCACTTCGCGCACGGCTTCGACGAGCTTGGCTTCCGGCACCGAGAACTGCGCCGGGCGCGTCTCGCGCCATTCCTTGTTGGAGGCGATGGCCTCGGACTTCTTGGCGCCTTCCACGAGGTCCTTGATCTGCACCTCGCCCTTGGCCTTCTCGTCGCCGCCCTGGATGACGACGCAGGGCGCGCCGCGCTTGTCGGCGTATTTCAGCTGCGGGCCCATCTTGCCGGAGCCGAGATAAAGCTCGGCGTTGATGCCGGCGTCGCGCAGCGCCTTCACCATGCGCTGATAGTCGGCGATGCGGTCCTGGTCGAACACGGTGACGACCACGGGGCCGGCCGCGGTTTTCGTGTCGAGCTTGCCGAGATGCTGGAGCGCGGCCATGAGCCGCGACACGCCGATGGAAAATCCGGTGGCCGGCACCGCCTCGCCGCGAAAGCGCGCCACGAGTCCGTCATAGCGCCCGCCGCCGCGCGACCGAGCCGAAGCGGACGGGATTGCCTTCTTCGTCTTTCACTTCGAAGGTGAGGTCGGCTTCGTAGACGGGGCCGGTGTAATATTCGAGACCGCGGACGACGGAGGGGTCGATGCGAATGCGGTCATCGCCATAGCCCGCTGCTCGAACTAACGTCGCTCAATCTCGTGCAGTTCTTCAGTGCGCCGTCCAGTCCAATTTGCTGAAGCTTGCATATCGCGTCGCAGGATGTTGTGCCACGCGTCACACTATTGTTGACGCCTTGTCGCGACGTTGTCGACGCCAATATGCTGCGATGCTCCGAACAACAGCCGACAATCACATTCGATCTGATGCTTGATCAGTCCGGCACCCTTGGTGAAATCGCCGCTCTCGTCCTTGCGTCCTTGCCCGAGCAGTTGCGCGCACCGCCTTCGATGTCCGAGCCGATCGAGCTTGTCGATCGCGCGCAACACTGTGAGGCGCTGTCTCGCGTTCGCTCGCCGCCAAGTCCGATCGGCTTCCATCACTCCGTCGAGCACTTTGCGATTATTGACCTTGATCACGTAATCGCCGCGCTTGATGCCGAGCGCCTCCAGCGTATCCGCCGCGAGCATGCACATCTCGGCGTCGGCGGCGACGGAGGCAGCGCCGACCGTGTCGGCGTCGAATTGCAGGAACTGGCGATAGCGGCCGGGGCCGGGCTTCTCGTTGCGGAAAACGTAGCCGACGCGATAGGAGCGATAGGGCTTGGGCAGGCGTGTCGAAATTCTCCGCCACGTAGCGCGCGAGCGGCGCGGTCAGGTCGTAGCGCAGCGAAAGCCATTGCTCGTCGTCGTCCTGGAACGAGAACACGCCTTCGTTCGGCCGGTCCTGGTCGGGCAGGAACTTTCCGAGCGCGTCGGTGTATTCGATCGCCGGCGTCTCCACCGCCTCGAAGCCGTAGCGCTCGAACACGGTGCGGATCGTCTCCAGCATCGCGCGCTCGGCGGCAAGCTCCGCCGGCCCGCGGTCCATGAGGCCGCGCGGCAGGCGCGCTTTCAGTTTGCTCGGTTCCTTGGCCATGCGTCCTGCTTCAGGCGATCAGCAGCAGAATTCCGGCGACCGCCGCGGGCAGCGCCTGCACGAACAGAATTCGCCGCGACACGCTATAGGCGCCGTAGACCCCGGCGACAACGACGCAGGCGAGGAAAAACAGCTTGATCTGCATGCCGACGGCCGGAAACGGATGCAGCAGGCCCCAGATCAAGCCCGCGGCGAGGAAGCCGTTATAGAGTCCCTGATTGGCCGCGAGCACGGCGGAGTCCTTCGCCTTCTGCGAGCGACTGGCCGAAGGTGCTGCAGCCCTAGCGGCTTGGTCCACAGAAACATCTCGAGCACCAGAAAATAAACGTGCAGCAGCGCGACCAGCGCGACGAGCAGATTGGCGACCAGGTACATGGCGTTTCCTCCGAGCCCTCAGACCGCGGCGCGGCCCTGCGACCAGGCTTGCAGCTTACGATAGATGGTGGAGGGGCTGATTTCGAGGGCGGCGGCGGCGCGCGCGGCGTTGCCGCCGTGGGCCTTGAGCGCGCGCTCGATGATCTTCTGCTCCTGACGCCAGAACGGGTCGATGGAGGGCGAGCCGATGAGCGGCAGCGGGTCGGTGCCGTTGGCGAGCGCGAGCGGCAGCGCCAGCATATCGGCGCGCACCTGCGCGCCGTCATGCAGCACCACCACGCGGCGGATCACGTTCTGCAGCTCGCGCACATTGCCGGGCCAGGGATAGGTTTCGAGCAGGCGCGCGGCTTCGGCGTCGAATCCGCAAAACGCGCGGCCTTCCTCTCCGGCGAAGCGGGCGAGGAAGGCTTGCGCCAGGAGCGCCACGTCGCCGGCGCGCTCGCGCAGCGGCGGCAGATTGCAGCGGCAGCACATGCAGCCGGTAGAACAGGTCCTCGCGGAAGCGGCCGTCGGCGACGGCTGCTTTCGGGTTGCGGTTGGTGGCGCAGACGAAGCGCACGTCCACCGCGCGCTCTTTCGTGTCGCCGACGCGCCGCACGGTGCCGGTCTGGATGAAGCGCAGCAGCTTGGCCTGCAGGCCGATATCCATCTCGCAGATTTCGTCGAGGAACAGCGTGCCGCCATGCGCGAGCTCGGCCGCGCCGGCGCGGTCGTCATGGGCGCCGGTATAGGCGCCCTTCACGTGGCCGAAGATTTCGCTCTCCATCAGCTCGCGCGGGATGGCGCCGCAGTTCAGCGCGATGAACGGTCCCTTGGCGCAGTTCGAGCGCACGTGCAGCGCCTGCGCGCAGACTTCCTTGCCGGTGCCGCTCTCGCCGGTGATGAACACCGGCGCTTTCGACGGCGCGACGCGGACGATCTGGTCGTAGAGCGCGAGCATTCCGTCGGAGGTGCCGATGAAGCCCTCGAAGCCGTCGGTCGGAAGCAAAGCCGCGATCGGCGGCGGGCCGAGGGCGCTGTCGCGCGCGCCGGAGGCTTCCAGCGCCAGCGCCAGCCGGCGCGCGAGATCGGCGGGATGGAAGGGTTTGACCACGAAATCGTCGGCGCCGTTGCGCATGGCCTCGACCGCGACGCTGACCGAGCCCTGGCGGCTGGTGGCGAGAATCGGCCCGCGGATTCCGGCGCGGCGAAACGCCGCAATCGAGCCGGCGGCGCCGTGCAGATCGAGACAGACCACGGCGGCGTGCAGCGCGCTTTCCCGCGCGGCCGCGAGCGCGCCGGCGATGGTCGTCGCCTCGCGGATCAAGGCCGGCGTGGAAGAGAGCGAAGCGAGCGCGCTGGCGAGCAGGCGACGCACTGCCGGATCGTCATCGACGACGAGGACGCGTACGGGCTCCGGCGAGCCCAAGCTACCTGACATGTCCGGGCGACCCCTCGACGCGGACTAGAACCTCGGGCTTACGGCCCGAACGGCATGGAGCTTGGCAAAACAGGGTAAACAAACCGTTTTTCGTGCCTTGCCAAAAGGCCGCGGGACGGCGCAAAGGCGCTGGTAGTCGCCGTTGTAGGGCGAAATTCATGCTCAAAGGTTATGGGGTAGGGCGATGCGAACCCAGGTAGCGATCATCGGCGGCGGGCCGGCCGGGCTGTTGCTCTCGCACATGCTCGATCTGAACAAGATCGAGAGCATCGTGCTGGAGCGCAAAAGCCGCGCCTATGTGCTCGAGCGCATCCGCGCCGGCGTGCTGGAGCCGCACACCGTCGAGCTGCTGCGCGAGGTCGGCCTCGGCGAGCGCATGGACCGGGAAGGGCATGTGCACGACGGCTCCTACATCGCCTGGGCCGGGCGCGACCGTTTCCTGATCGATACGCGCAAATACACCGGCAAGCCGATGATGGCCTATGGCCAGACGGCGATCACCGAAGACCTTTATGCGGCGCGCGACAAGGCGGGCGGGCACATCATCGACGAAGCCGACGGCGTGCAGCTGCACGATCTGACGACGGATCGTCCGTACGTGACGTTTTCGAAAGACGGAAAGCGCCAGCGCGTCGATTGCGACATCGTCGCCGGCTGCGACGGCTTTCACGGCATCAGCCGCAAGTCGATTCCAGCGGCGAAGCTCAAGACCTTCGACAAGGAGTATCCGTTCGGCTGGCTCGGCATCATGTCGGAGACGCCGCCGTTTCCCGATATCGTCTATGCGCATCACGAGCGCGGCTTCGCGCTCGCTTCGATGCGCAGCCCCATGCTCAGCCGCTACTACGTCCAGTGCGATCTCGACGCCAAGATCGAGGATTGGCCGGACGAGCGCTTCTGGAAGGAATTGAAGGCGCGTTTTCCGAAGGATATCGCGGACCGGATCGTCACCGGGCCGTCGATCGAGAAATCGATCGCGCCGCTTCGGAGCTTCGTCGCCGAGCCGATGCAATATGGCCGCATGTTCATGGCGGGCGATTCCGCGCATATCGTGCCGCCGACCGGCGCCAAGGGTCTGAATCTCGCGGTATCGGACGTCTATTATCTCCACCGCGCGCTGGTCGCGCACTATACGAAGAAGAATGACGAGTATCTGGAGAACTATTCGGCCACCGCGCTGCGCCGGGTGTGGAACGCCGAACGGCTGTCCTGGTGGCTGACCAATCTGCTGCACCGTTTCCCCGACGACACGCCGTTCGAGGAGCGCACGCGGGAGAACCAGCTCGATTACCTCGGATCTTCCGAGCACGCGGCGGCTTCGCTGGCCGAGCAATATGCCGGGCTGCCGTTCGAGACGTGACCGCGGCGACGTCTTTGGCTATGGCTAGGGTGAATTCAGGAGCCGCCCATGCCGTCCAGTCCCGCCCTGCAGCCCAACGATCTCGAAGCCTTCTGGCTTCCCTTCACCGCCAACCGGGCGTTCAAGAAGCGGCCGCGCCTCGTCGCCCGCTCCAAGGACATGCATTACTACACGCCCGAAGGGCGCCCGGTGCTCGACGCCACCGCGGGCTTGTGGTGCTGCAACGCCGGGCACAATCGCGAGCCGGTGGTCGAAGCGATCCGCGCGCAGGCCGGCGTGCTCGATTACGCGCCGCCGTTCCAGTACGCGCATCCGCAGGCCTTCGTGCTGGCGAGCCGCATCGCGGCGCTGGCGCCGGGCGATCTCGATCATGTGTTCTTTTGCAATTCGGGTTCGGAAGCGTGCGACACGGCGCTGAAGATCGCCATCGCCTATCAGCATGCGCGCGGCGAAGGCACGCGCACGCGCCTGATCGGCCGCGAGCGCGGCTATCACGGCGCCGGCTTCGGCGGAATTTCCGTCGGCGGCATCGTCGCCAACCGGCGCTATTTCGGCTCGCTGTTGGCGGGCGTCGATCACCTGCCGCACACCTATAACCGCGAGAAGCAGGCTTTCTCCAAGGGCGAGCCGGAGTGGGGCGCGCATCTGGCGGACGAACTCGAGCGCATCGTCGCGCTGCACGACGCCTCGACCATCGCCGCGGTGATCGTCGAGCCGATGGCCGGCGCCACCGGCGTGCTGCCGGCGCCCAAGGGCTATCTCGAGCGGCTGCGGGCGATCTGCAACAAGTACGGCATCCTGCTCATTTTCGACGAGGTCATCACCGGCTTCGGCCGGCTCGGTCACATGTTCGCGGCCGAGCGTTATGGCGTGGTGCCGGACATGATCTGCTTCGCCAAGGGCATCACCTCGGGCACCGTGCCGATGGGCGGCGTGATCGTGCGCAAGCAGATCCACGACGCCTTCATGAAGGGGCCCGAGCACGTGGTCGAGCTGTTCCACGGATATACGTACTCGGCGCATCCGCTGGCGTGCGCGGCGGCGCTGGCGACGCTCGACCTTTATCGCGATGAGAAGCTGATCGAGCGCGCCAAGAAGCTCGAGCCGATCTGGGCCGACGCGGCCATGGGGCTGAAGGGTCAGCCAGGCGTGCTCGACATCCGCACCGTCGGCCTCACGGTCGGCATCGATCTCTCGTCGCGGCCGGACGCGGTCGGCAAGCGCGGCTTCGAGTGCATGGAGCGGGCGTTCTTCGACGAGGGCGTGATGATCCGCTGCATGGGCGATACGCTGGCGGTGGCCTCGCCGCTGATCGTCTCGGAAGCGCAGATCGGCGAAATCTTCGAGAAGCTCGCGCGCCTGATCCGCGCCACGGCCTAGTCGCGCTGGCGTGCCAGCCGCGCGACTTCCTCGCCGCGCTGGTCCGCCTCGGTCTCCGCCACGATGTAGCTCGGGCGCTTGCGCGTCTCGCTCAGGATGCGGCCGACATATTCGCCGATGATGCCGAGCACGAGCAATTGCGCGGCGCCCAGAATCGCGATCGCCGCCATGATCGAGGTCCAGCCGGCGACGGTGTGCTGCACGAACAGGAAGCTGACGATCGAATAGATCACGAACAGGAAACCGAGCGCGGCGAAGCCGAGCGCGAGCCAGATCGCGAAGCGCAGCGGCCGCACGCTGTGCGCGGCGATGCCGGTCAGCGCCAGCTCGACCATGCGGCGGAGCGAATATTTGGTGTCGCCGTGCTGGCGCGACGCCGCGCGAATAGGGGATCGACACCAGCGGATAGCCGAACCAGCGCACCAGCCCGCGCAGGATCACGTCCTGGTCCTCGACCCCGTTGACCGAGTCGACGACCGCGCGGTCGAGCAGCATGTAGTCGGCGCTGCCCGGCTCGATGCGCACGTCGCCGATGGTGTCGAGCAGGCGGTAGTAGAAGCGCGAGCTCAAACGCTTCATCGCCGAGAGCGGAGCCGCGTCGTCGGCGCGCCGCGTCGCCACGATCTTGGCGCCGCCGCGCCAGGCCGCGACCAGCTCGGGGATCAATTCCGGCGGATGCTCGAAGTCGGCGTCCATCACGATGACCGCGCGGCCGGTGGCGTAGCGCAGGCCCGCGCGCAGCGCGGGCTGATGGCCGAAATTGCGGGTGAAGGAGACGTAGCGGACATGCGGGTCGCGCGCGGCGGCGCGCAGCGCCGCGAGCGTGCCGTCGCTCGAGCCGTCGTCGACGAACAGGATCTCGTAGCGGCCGAGCGGGGCGAGAATGCCGGCGAGCGCCGCGCACAGCGGCGCGACGTTGCCGGCCTCGTTATGGGCCGGCACCACAATCGAAATTTCAGCCTGCGCAACGGCCATCGCTCTAAGTCCGCCGGCTTGATCGGTGATTGACGTCGTATCGGTCCGTCGGGCACTCATTCCGGCGACGGACGCGGGCCAATCTAGGCCGATCGTATTCTCGCGTACAATGGGGAAACCTGGAATGGTCAATGCCGTGATGTCCGGCGGCAACTGGCTCGCTTCTTGGCTCGCCGCGGCGGTCGATCTGGCCCGGCGCGCGCCCGGCAAAGTGCTGCTCTGTGTGCTCGGCATCCACCTCGTCGTGTGGACCATCCTGCCGATCCTCGTCTGTCCGCAACCTGCAGCTCGACCTCGTCGACGGCCTCGCGCTCGGCAAGGAGTGGCAGCTCGGCTACTGGAAGCATCCGCCCTTGCCCTGGTGGGTGGCCGATCTCGCCTATCGCATCGTCGGCCATGTGGACGTCGGTCTATGTGCTCGGCCCGCTCGCGGTCGTCGTCTGCTTCTACGCGGTGTGGCTGCTCGCCCGCGAGGTGACCGGCGAGCTCGAGGCGCTGGTCGCCGTGCTCGCGCTCGAAGGCATCCATTTCTACAATTTCTCGGCCGTGAAGTTCGCGCACGACCAGATGCAATTGCCGTTCTGGGCGCTCACCGGGCTGTTTTTCTATCGCGCGATCGTCCGCGAGCGCGCATTGGACTGGCTTCTGGCCGGCGCGTTCCTGGCGCTGCGCGTTCTGGTCGAAATACGCCGCCTTCGCGCTGGCGGCGACGCTCGGGCTGTTCCTGCTGTTCGATCCGACTGCGCGGCGGGCGTGGCGCACGCCGGGCCCCTGGCTCATGGCGCTCGCCTTCGCGCTCGTGATCGCGCCGAACGTCTGGTGGCTGGTCGACACCGGCTTCCTGCCGTTCCGCTACGTCGATGTCGCGCGCCGTCGCCGCGACCGAGTGGTATCAGTACGTCACCTTTCCGCTGCGCTGGACCGCGAGCCAGCTGTTCTTCATCCTGCCGGCGATCGGCGCTGATGGCGCTGCTGTTTCGCCGGCGCGCAGCGCGGCGAGCCGCGCCGGCCGGACGAGCCGGCCGCTTTCGCCCGCCGCTACGTTACCGTCCTTGCGCTCGGACCTTTTCTTGTGACGACGGTGGTCGCGGCCGTGCTCGGCCGGCTGCCCGTCGCCATGTGGGGCTATCCGCTGTGGTCGTTCGCGCCGCTGGCGGCGATCCTGTGGTTTGGACCGATCTCCGATCCGCGGCGGCTGCGATGGTTCGCTGCGGCGTTTCTCGCCGTCTTCGTTCTGGTCCCGGCCGCTTATGGCGTGTCCGAGCTGTTCGACACCTTCAGCGGCGACCGGCAGAAGGCCACCAAATTTCCCGGACGGCTGTTGGCCGAGACCGTCACCCGGCAATGGCGGGAGCGGACCGGAACGCCGCTGCGCTATGTCGGCGGCCTTGATATCGGAAGCGGAGCGGGCGAATTTCCCGCCAACAACGTCGCCGTCTATTCGCCGGATCGCCCGCACGTCATCGTTCACGGCAAGCCGCAACTGAGTCCCTGGATCGACGTCGCCGATCTCGACCGCGCGGGGCGGTGTTCGTGTGGGAACAGCACTCGACGGCGCCGACCTTGCCGGAGAGTCTGCACGTCCAGGTTCCCGCGGGCAGTGGCGTTGCCGCCGCTCATTCTCCCGCTGCAGTTTCGCGCGATCGCGCCGCCCGGCGGTCGTCGGCTATGCGATCCTGCCGCCGCGGCCGTGATATCTTGTTCTTGAGGCCGCAAGGGCCGCTCCGGAGAACGAATGACTTAGAGCCGAATCATCGCGCTGCTCGCGCTGGCCGTTGCAGTCGCGGGCGCCGTCTACTGGAATTTCGGACGGCCCATCGCGGTGACCGCGGCGCGTGTCGAGCGCGGCAACGCGGCCGAGATCGTCTACGCGACCGGCGCGATCGAGCCGGTGCGCTGGGCCAAGGTCACGCCGCTGGTCAAGGGCCGCATCGTCGAGCGCTGCCGCTGCGAAGGCAAGGAAGTGAAGGCCGGCGACGTGCTCGCGCGGCTCGACGACAAAGAGGCGCAGGCGACGCTGACCGAGCTCAAGGCGCGCGAAGGCTTTTCCAAGCGCGAAGTGGAGCGCCAAAGCGAGCTGATCGCCCGCAACGTCACCACCGCGCAGGCGCACGAGCGAGCCTTGAGCGAGCTGCGCTCGATCCAGGCGCTGATCACGGCGCAGACCGAGCGGCTCGAGAACTACAAGCTCGTCGCGCCGATGGACGGCATCGTTCTGCGCGAGGACGGCGAGGTCGGAGAGATCGTCGATTCCCTGAACGTGCTGTACCGCATCGGCCTGCCGAAGCCGCTGCAGGTCGTCGCCGAGGTGAACGAAGAGGACATCCCGCGCGTATGGAACGGCATGAAGGTGCTGCTGCGCACGGACGCCTTCCTGAACCGGCCGCTCGAGGGCGTGGTAAGCGAAATCACGCCGGCAGGCGATCCGGTGGCCAAGACCTATCGCGTCAAGGTGGCGCTGCCGGACGACACGCCGCTTCGCATCGGCATGAGCGTCGAGGCCAATATCGTCACGCGCGAGAAGGCCGACGTGTTGCTGGTGCCCTCGGCCGCGGTCGTGGACGGCCATGTGTTCGTGATCGAGGGCTTCCGCGTCCATAGGCGCAAGGTGGAAACCGGCGTGCGCGGCACGCGCGCGACCGAAGTCGTGAGCGGCCTGAAGGAAGGCGATATCGTCGTCGCCTCGGTGCCTTCGGGTCTCGCCGACGGGGCGCGGGTGAGCGTCACGGCCGCGGCCACGAAATGAACCTCATCCTCAACATCGCCTGGACCCACGTGCGCACGCGCGCGCGGCAGACCCTGATCGCCGGATTCGGAGTCGCCACCGGCGTCGGCTTCTCGATCATGATGGCGTCGCTGATGGAAGGCTCGCAGGACGATTTCGTCAAGACGCTGGTCAACGTGCTGCCGCATGTCACCATCTCGGACGAGCGCAACAAGCCGACGCTGCAGCCGGGCGAGCAGCGCTATGCGGCCGCCGAGATCCACGGCCTGACGCCGGAAGTGCGCCGCCGCGGCATCAAGAACCCGATGGCGACCGTGGCGTCGCTGCAAGCATGGGTGCCGGGCGCGATGACGCCTTCGGTCAACTCGAAGGGTCTGCTCCGCTACGCCGGCCGCGACGTCGCGGTTTCCATCACCGGCATCGACCCGCGCACCGAGGTGAAGGTTTCCTCGCTCGAGACGCAAATGCGCAAGGGCGAGCTATCGTCGCTCTACCGGTCCACCAACGCCATCATTCTCGGCGACCGTCTCGCCGAGAAGCTGGCGGCCAACGTGGGCGCCAACGTCACGATCTCGGGCAGCCGCAATATCCGCATCAACGGCACGGTGGTCGGCACGTTCCATTCCGGCGTCCGCCAGGTGGACGAAAACGCGGCCTATGTGCTGATCAAGACCGCGCAGATTCTCGAGGGCCAGACCGGGCTGGTGAACGAGATTCGGGTGAAGCTCGACGATCCGATGGTGGGGCGCGAAGTCGCGACCCGCGTCGCGACCGAGATCGGATACAAGTCGGTGTCCTGGCAGGAAGCGCAGGAAGACCTGCTCTCGGCGTTCCAGGTGCGCAACATCATCATGTACACGGTGGTCGGCGCGATCCTGCTGGTCGCGAGCTTCGGCACCTACAACATCATCTCCACCATCACCCACGAGAAATCGCGCGACATCGCGATCATGAAGTCGCTCGGCTTCAGCGAAAGCACGGTGCGGCGGGTGTTCGTGCTCGAGTCGATGATGATCGGACTTTCGGGCGCGCTGGTCGGATGGGTGCTGGGTTACTTGATGTGTCTGGTGCTCGGCGCCGTCGAGATCAAGACGCCGTTCCTCGACTCCACGCACCTTCCGCTCAAGTACGCCTATTATCACTATCTCATCGCCGCGGCGGTCGCGATCGGGTCGTCGTTCGTGGCTGGCTACTTTCCGGCGCGCAAGGCGGCGCGCCTGCATCCGGTCGAGATTATCCGGGGGGCGACGTGAGCCAGCCGCTGATCGAGGCCAAGAACGTCACGCGCGTGCTGCCCGGCATCGTGCCGGTGACGCTGGTGCAATCGGTGAACCTGGCGATCCGGGCCGCGCGAGTTCGTGGCGATCACGGGGCCGTCGGGCTCGGGCAAGTCGTCGCTGCTTTATCTGCTGGGCCTGCTCGACCTGCCGACCGAAGGCGACGTGCTGATCGGGGGCCGATCGACGACCTCGATGTCCGAAGCCGAACGCGCGAAGACGCGTCTGTCGCAGCTCGGGTTCGTCTTCCAGTTCCATTTCCTGCTGCCGGAATTCAGCCTGACCGAGAACGTCGCGCTGCCGATGCGCGCGCTGGGCGAGCTTTCGGACCGGGAAATCCGCGAGCGCGCCGAGGGGCTCCTGGATTCGCTGGGGCTCGCGGACCACCGGAACAAGCTGCCGGACCAGATTTCCGGCGGGCAGCGCCAGCGCGTGGCGGTGGCCCGTGCGCTGGCCAACGAGCCGCCGGTGGTGCTCGCCGACGAGCCGACCGGCAGCCTCGATACCAAGTCGAGCGCGCAGGTATTCGATCTGTTGCGCAGCTTGGTGGACGAGCGCGGCAAGACCGTCGTCGCCGTGACCCATGACCTTGGACTGGCCGCGCGCATGGACCGGCAGGTGCGCATCGTCGACGGCCGTATCGTGGCCGACGAGAAAACGGCGCCGGCGCCGGCCTGAGCGCTTCCGCGCCGCCGGTCCTCCGGCTATGGTGGAGTGCGCCGGATTGTGGATAGATCGGCGCCGGCTCCAGCGGTCTCACCAGGCATGTACGGCTTCGGCTCCCTATTCGTTGCGACCTGCATGGCGCTGATCGCCGCCTCCGCCGGAGCGGTGGCGCATTTCTGGGCGGGCTATACGCCGGTCGAAGCCAGCGCTGGCCGCGCTGGCGCTGCTGTTCGCGCTGATGACCTACCAGGTGTTCGCGGCGCGCAAGCGCGATCGGGCCGAGATGGCCGGGCGCTACGACGATCTGGCGCGCGCAACGGCCAATATCGCACGCGAGGTGGGCGAGCTCGGCCGTCGCGTCAGCGCGATCGAGGGCGCGCCGGTCGCGGATCTGCGCTCGGTCACCGGACCGCTGGCGCAGGAGATGGACGCGCTGGTCAAGCGCGTCGAGGAGATCGCCGAGATCGTTGCGGCGCGCGATACGCGGCCGGCCCCGGCGAAGAGCGCCGAAGCGCCCGCCGGGAGCGAGCCGGCCCAGCCGGGGCCGATTCCCGGCCATAACGAAGAGGAGATGCGGCGGCTGTTGCGCGAAGTCGGTCGAGGCAGGACGCATCGAGCTCTATCTGCAGCCCGTGGTCACGTTGCCGCAACGCAAGGTGCGCTTCTACGAGGCGCTGGCGCGCATCAAGCTCGCCGACGGCTCGCTGATCGAGCCCGAGCGCTTCCTCGAGAGCGCGCGCGCATTCGGCCTGCTGCAGAAGATCGATCTTCGGATGGTGCGAAGCTGCGTACAGGTCGTCCGCCGGCTCGCCGCGATGAACCGGGAGGTCGGCCTGTTCGTGAATTTCTCGCGCGAGACGTTGGCCGACGCATCCTTCTTCGGCGATATTCTGGCGCTCTTGGACGTGAACCGGGCGCTGGCGCCTTCGCTGATCGTCGAGATTTCGCAGGAGGCGTTCCGCTCGCTGGGGCCGGCGGAGCACGAGCGCATGTCGGCGCTCACCGAGCGCGGCTTCCGCTTCGCCCTCGACCGCACCGAGGATCTGCGGATCGACCCCCGCGCGCTGGCCGAACGCGGCATTCGCTTCGTCAAAGTTCCGGTCGAGATCATGCTGCAGCGCAGCCGCGGCCCCGGCTCGGCCGTCCATCCGGCCGATCTTGCCGATCTGTTGGGCCGCCACGGCATCGATCTCGTGGTGATCCGGATCGAGAACGAGGGCGTGGTCGTGGATCTGCTCGACCACGACGTGCGCTACGGGCAGGGTTTCCTGTTCGCGCCGCCGCGGCCGGTGCGGGCCGAGGTCTTGAGCGGGCGCGCGCCGGAGCTCGAAGCGGCCGAGAAGGTCCTGGTCGAGGCCGCCGCCGGGCCGGACCGCTGACGCCGCAGCACGCAGCATGACGCAAGCCGCCGTGCCGCCATTGATCGCGGGCCTCGCCCCGATCGCCTCGCGCTACGATCTCATTCTGTGCGACGTGTGGGGCGTGGTGCACAACGGCGTCGCCGCGTTTCCCGAGGCGGTCGCGGCGCTGCAGCGCGCGCGCGCGCAGGGCGCCACCGTAATCCTGATCTCGAATGCCCCGCGGCCGGGCGCGGTGATCCGCAAGCAGCTCGATAGTTTGGGTGTGCCGCACGGCGGCGCATACGACACCATCATCGCGTCGGGCGACGTGACCCGCGAGGAACTCGCCAAGCGGCCGGGCGCGCGGCTCTATCATCTGGGTCCCGAGCGGGACCATCCGAACTACGACGGGCTCGACCTGAAGCTCGTGCCGCTCGAAGAGGCCGAGCTGGTGGTTTGCACCGGGTTCTTCGACGACAATAAAGAGACGCCCGACGATTATCGCGACATGCTCGCGCGCCTGCGCGAGCGCGGGCTGCCGATGATCTGCGCCAACCCGGACATCGTGGTCGAGCGCGGCGACCGGCTGATCTGGTGCGCGGGCGCGCTGGCCGAGCGCTACGCGGCGCTCGGCGGCGAAGTGGTCTATGCGGGCAAGCCCTATGCCCCGGTCTACAAGAGCGCGCTCGCGATGGCGGCGAGAATTCGCGGGAGCGCGGTCGAGCGCGCGCGCGTGCTTGCGATCGGCGACGGCATCCGCACGGATCTGTTGGGCGCGGTGGCGCAGGGGTTCGACACGTTGTTCGTGTTCGGCGGCATCCACGCGGTCGAAGTGCTGGACGAGCGCGGCGAGCCGGTTGCCGAGCGGCTCGCGCATCTGTTCGCGGAGGCCGGCGCGTGGCCCGCGGCGGTGATCAAGCGGCTGGTGTGGTAGATCGCCCGCTCAGGCGAAGAACTTGTCGATCTCGCTCTGGGTAACGGTCGGCTTCCGCGCGTCGAGCAGGAAATCCACATCGTGCTGGCCGTTTCCCTCGCCCTTCACGGCGGGACCATTGAGCATGAGACGGTGTTTGCGTGCGGCGGCCACGGCCTCGTACCCGCTGTTCAGTCCTTCGGCGTCCGAGATCCGCGTCGCCAAAGCGAAGCGCGCGATTCGCTCCTCGATCTGGCCGAGCATCTCGACCACCTTGGCGATGCGCTGCCCGGTAATGTCCTGGAACGAGCAGGCCTCGATGACCGCGATCAGGCGGGCGTTGACGAACGCCTTGTAGGCGGCGAGATCGGTAATATCCGCGGATATGACCGCCTCGGCGCGCTCCATGATGCTGTGGGTCGCGGCCTCCGTCAGCTGCACGACGGCGGCGAGCTCGTTGCTGGCGGCGGGGATATGCACGCGGTGCAACTCATTGGGGCGAAGTGCTGCGATTTCGCCGCGCGTGCGCGCGATATATTCGGCGATGTCCTTCATCTCCTGATGCAAGCTGGTGTGCAGCAGCCGGTAGAAGTCATGCAGCGTATCGGCCATCACCTCGGCGAGCGCCGTGACTTCGGAGATCGAGGCGTGCTCGCCGCGCTTCTTCCGCAGAAACGCGACCAGACGATCGAGCTTGTCGATTTCAACGGATGACATTGCGCCCCCAGCAGACGCGGCCGTGCCGTGCTCAGGCGGCGAATACGGCGTCGATCTTGTTCTTCAGCGTCTGCGCGTTGAAGGGCTTGACGATATAGTTGTTCACGCCCGCCTTCTTGGCGGCGATGACGTTCTCGGTCTTGGATTCGGCGGTGACCATGATGAAAGGCGTCGGCGCGAGCGCCGGATCGGCGCGCACCTCTTTCAGGAACTCGTAGCCGGTCATCGGCTCCATGTTCCAATCGGAGATGATGAGGCCGTAGCGCTTGCCGCGCATCTTGGCGAGCGCCTCGGAGCCGTCGGTGGCTTCGTCGACGTGCTCGTAGCCGATCTGCTTCAGCAGATTGCGAATGATCCGGATCATCGTCCGATAGTCGTCGACGACCAGGATTTGCATGGCTTGATCGGCCGGCATCGGAACGGCTCCGCGCAGCGGGCCGCGCAGCTTTGCAGGCAGCCCCTTCGTAAACGGTAGGTGGGCAGACTTGATATTGCGTTAACTGCCTCTTTCCGCGATATCCCACGCGCTGCAGGCCCTTGTAGAGCCTAAGGTCGCTGCATACGGTGCGCCGCCTCCCGAACCTTGGTCCCATGGCCGTTCCCCCGCCGATTTCGACTGCATTTTCGGTAATTCGTGACCGCGACCCGATGCCGTCGCGGCTCAAGGGCGGCTTCGTCGCGATCGGAAATTTCGATGGGGTGCATCGGGGCCATCGCGCGGTGATCGACGCCACGGCGGCACGCGCGCGGGTGGCTAAGGCCGCCGGCGCTGGCGCTCACCTTCGAGCCGCATCCGCGCATGTACTTCCGGCCGAACGAGCCCTTGTTCCGGCTGACGCCCGAGCCCGCGAAGCTGCGCCTGCTCGCCGGCGCGGGGCTCGACGGCGCGGCGGTGATGCGCTTCGACGCCGCGCTCGCCGATGTCTCGGCCGAAGCGTTTGTCGCCGATATTCTCGTGAAGCGGCTCGGCATTCGCGGCGTGGTGGTGGGCGCCGATTTCCATTTCGGCAAGAAACGGCTGGGCACGCCGGAATTTCTGAAAGCGGAGGGCGCGCGCCGCGGCTTCGAGGTGGAGCTGGTGCCGCAGCTGCTGGACGGCGGCCGGCCGCTTTCCTCCGGCCTGATCCGCGCGGCGCTCGGCGAAGGCCGGGTGCGCGATGCGACCGAACTACTCGGCCATACCTGGTTCGTCGAGGGCGAAGTCGATCCGCGGCGCGCAGCGCGGCCGCGACCTCGGCTTTCCGACCGCCAATATCGCGCTCGATCCGGCGTGCGGGCTCAAGCACGGGATTTATGCGGTGCGCGCCTATATCGGGGAGAAAGCGCACGGCGCGGTCGCGAGCTTCGGCCGCCGGCCGCAGTTCGACGACGGCGCTCCGCTGCTGGAAGTCTATCTGTTCGATTTCTCGGGCGAGCTCTATGGCCGGGTGCTCACGGTCGAGTTCCTCGACTTCATCCGGCCCGAAGCCAAGTTCGCCTCGGTCGAGGCGCTGGTCGCCGAGATGAAGCGCGACAGCGAAAAGGCGCGGGCGATCCTGTCGGCGGCCCGATGATGCGCGGTCTTGCCGGGAATCGGCACGCCTGCTACTACGCCGCCCATGGACGCGCGCTCGATACCGGCAACGGCGATTTCGCGAATTACGGGCACGGCATCCGCCTGAGCCTTCGGCACGGGCGGGGCCGGCAACCGATAGCCGTTACCGCAACCCGAGCCCTCCGCGAGATCCGTCCATGACCGACAAAGCCGGCGACTACAGCGCCACGCTGTTCCTGCCCCAGACCGATTTTCCCATGCGCGCCGCGCTGCCCGAGCGCGAGCCGAAGCTGTTGCAGCGCTGGGAGAAGCTCGGCCTCTACCAGCGTCTGCGCGAAGCGAGCAAGGGCAGAGACTCGTTTCATCCTGCATGACGGGCCGCCCTATGCCAACGGCAACATCCACATGGGCACGGCGCTCAACAAGATTCTGAAGGACATCGTCGTACGCGTACGCACCAGATGCTCGGCTTCGATTCGAATTACGTGCCGGGCTGGGACTGTCACGGCCTGCCGATCGAATGGAAGGTCGAGGAGGAATATCGCGCCAAGGGCAAGGACAAGGACCAGGTGCCGATCGTCGAGTTCCGGCGCGAGTGCCGCGAATTCGCCGAGCACTGGATCGAGGTGCAGCGCGAGGAATTCAAGCGGCTCGGCGTCGAGGGCGACTGGGACACTTACTACACCACCATGAGCTTCGCCGCCGAGGCGCAGATCGCGCGCGAGCTGATGAAGTTCGCGGTCAACGGTCAGCTCTATCGCGGCTCGAAGCCGGTGATGTGGTCGGTGGTGGAGAAGACCGCGCTGGCCGAGGCCGAGGTCGAGTACGAGGACTACACCAGCGATACGGTGTGGGTGAAGTTTCCGGTCGCCAAGTTGCACCATGAGGCGAAGACGTGCAGCTGAAGATGTCGCTGGCGATGTTCTGGCGAATGCCTCAGTCGTTATCTGGACGACTACGCCGTGGACGATTCCCGGCAACCGCGCGATCAGCTTTTCGCCGAAGATCGAGTACGGACTTGTACGAGGTTACCGCTGCGCCGGATGGCAATTGGGCGAAGCGCGGCGACAAGCTTGATACTGGCTGACAAGCTGGCTGCCGACGTGATGAAAGCCGCGCGCGTCGAGGGCTATCGAAGCGTCGATCGATGACCGTGACGATCCTGCGGACTTGGTCGAATGTTGCACATCCGCTTGCGCGGTCGAAGTGGCTATCGACTTTCGATGTTCCGCTCCTCGACGGCGACCACGTCACCGACGAGGACGGCACCGGCTTCGTGCACACGCGCGCCGGGCCATGGCCGCGACGACTTCGATATCTGGACCGCGAACGACGCGAAGCTGACGCGCGCGCGGCATCGAGACGCGCATCCCCTTCACCGTCGACGCCGACGGCCGCTTCACCAAGGAAGCGCCGGGCTTCGAGGGCAAGCGCGTGCTCACCGACAAGGGCGAGAAGGGCGATGCCAACGAGGCGGTGATCAAGGCGCTGGTCGATGCCGGCATGCTGATCGCGCGCGGGCGGCTGAAGCATCAATATCCGCATTCCTGGCGCTCGAAGAAGCCGGTGATCTTCCGCAACACGCCGCAATGGTTCATCGCGATGGATAGCGATATCGCGGGCAAGGGCGACACGCTGCGCAAGCGCGCGCTCGACGGCATCAAGACCGTGCAATGGGTGCCGCCGCACCGGCGAGAACCGCATCAACGGCATGATCGAGGCGAAGCCCGACTGGGTGATCTCGCGCCAGCGCGCCTGGGGCGTGCCGATCGCGGTGTTCGTCCACAAGGAGACGAGCGAGGTGCTCAAGGACGAGCGCGTGAACAAGCGCATCGCCGATGCCTTCGAGAAGGAGGGCGCCGATGCCTGGTTCGCCGACAAGGACGGCGCGCGCTTCCTCGCGCCCGACTACAAGCCCGCCGACTACGAGAAGGTGAACGACATTCTCGACGTCTGGTTCGACTCGGGCTCGACGCATGCGTTCACGCTCGAGGTGCGCGCCGACCTGAAGGCGAAGCGTCCGCCGGCGGGCAAGGACCGCGTCTTGTATCTCGAAGGCTCCGATCAGCACCGGGGCTGGTTCCAGTCTTCCCTGCTGGAGAGCTGCGGCACGCGCGGCCGTCCGCCCTTCGACATCGTGCTCACCCACGGTTTCATCCTCGACGAGAAGGGCGAGGAGAAGATGTCGAAGTCGCGGGGCAACATCGCCTCGCCCAACGAGGTGACGCAGTCTCGACGGCGCCGACATCCTGCGGCTCTGGGTAGCGGCCTCGGACTATTCCGACGACATCCGCTATCGGGCCCGAAGTGCTCAAGAATTTCGTCGAGACGTACCGCAAGCTTAGGAACACGCTGCGCTGGCTGCTGGGCAGCCTGCATCATTTCGTCGAGACGGATCGCGTGCCGTTCGAGAAAATGCCCGAGCTCGAGCGGCTGATCCTGCATCGGCTCGCCGAGCTCGACGAGACGGTGCGCCGCGGCTACGCCGAGTTCGACTACAAGCGCGTGTTCGCCGCGCTCAACTCGTTCATGAACACGGAGCTGTCCGCGTTCTATTTCGACGTGCGCAAGGACGCGCTCTATTGCGAACCGATCTCTTCGGTGACGCGCAAGGCGTGCCTTACGGTGCTCGACGAGCTGCACAAGTGTCTGAGCACGTGGCTGGCGCCGGTGCTGGCGTTCACCGCCGAGGAAGTCTGGCTCGCGCGTCATCCATCGGAGACCGGCTCGGTGCACTTGCAGACTTTTCCCGAGGTGCCGGTGCGCTGGCGCGACGATGCGCTCGCCGAGAAATGGCGCAAGATCCGGCTCGTGCGCCGCGTCGTCACCGGCGCGCTGGAAGTGGAGCGCGCGCAGAAGCGCATCGGCGCATCGCTCGAGGCCGACCCGTTCGTTTATGTCACCGATTCCGATCTGTTCGCGGCCCTGGTCGACGTCGATCTCGCCGAAATATGCATCACCTCGGCCGCGACGCTGGTCGAGGGCGAGGGCCCGGCGGACGCCTTCCGGCTTCCCGAAGTGCCGGGCGTTGCGGTCGTGACCAATCGCGCCCGCGGGACCAAATGCGCCCGCTCGTGGAAGATTTCTCCGGCCGTCGGCTCCGATCCGCAATATCCCGACGTGACTCCGCGCGACGCGCAGGCGCTGCGCGAGTTCTACGCCACGCAGCACAAGGCGGGGTAGCGCGAGTGCGGGGACTCAGGCGATTCGGAATCGCGGTCGCCGCGGCGACGCTGATCGCCGATCAGGCGACCAAGTTCATCGTGCTCTCCGTGCTGAATCTTTCGCCCGGCGTAGCGATTCCGCTGACGCCGTTTCTCGACCTCTCGCTCACCTATAACCGCGGCATCAGCTACGGCTGGTGGGCGCAGGACAGCGATCTCGGGCGCTATGGGCTGATCGCCATCAGCCTCGCGGCAGCCGGTCTGTTCGTCGTTTGGCTCGGCCGCACCGGCTCCCGGCTGGTCGCCGTCGCCCTTGGGCTCCTGCTCGGCGGGGCCATCGGCAATGCCGTGGACCGGTTAATTCATGGGGCGGTGGTGGATTTCGTCTCGCTCCACGCCTTCGGCTGGCGCTGGTATGTCTTCAATGTCGCCGATTCGGCCATCGTTGCCGGGGTCGTGGGGCTCTTGTACGATGCGATACTCGGCGGTGCCACGAAAAGGCCGCCATCTACGGGAACCTGATCGCCCAACGACCCGAAAACAGGAGCAGGGAGCAATGCGCGGCCGCTTTTCGCATACGCTGCTGGCGATGCCGCTCGCGCTGGCGCTCGGCTGCGCCGGGACCGTGCCGGTCATGGCGCAGGAAGACGAGCCGACTCAGCTGCAACGCATGCTCGGGAATTTCGGCCTGCTCGCGATCCCGGGCGACTCGCCCGAAATCGAATACCGCGAGCGTCCGCCGCTGGTGGTGCCGCCGAGCACCGATTTGCCGCTGCCGCGGAACCCCACCGATATCACCGCCGCGGTTCCCGACTGGCCGGCCGATCCCGAGATCGCGCGTCAGCGCGAACAGAAGCGCTACGACCAGCTGCCGATCGATCAACGGCGCAGCGAGTTCCATACCGGCCGCGCGCTCACGCCCGCGGAGATCCGCCGCGGCACCATCGCTCGCGCCCCTTCGCGCACTCCGACCACGAAGGTCGGCGAGGAGATCACCGCCGGCCGCGAGATGCAGGCGGCTCCTAAAGGTTTGTTCGGCATGTTCAAGTACGAGCAGGAGAAGCCGGTCGCCTTCACCGGCGAGCCACAGCGCACACGCTTGACCGAGCCGCCGCCCGGCTATCAGACGCCCTCTCCGAATGCGCCCTATGGCGTGGTCGAGAAGGACAAGCCATCCACCGCGCCTCGCAATGTGATGGACAAGCAGCTGGCGGACGGAGACAAGATGAAGCAGTGAGCTTCTTGCCCGTTCACGCTCCAAGGCGCGTCGTGCGTCGGTTCGCGTCGATTCGTACCATGAATGGGAATGCCACATCGAGGCGCAGTCCGCGCCGGAGATTCTGAATCCCGTGTCCAGGTCATTGATGCAGACCATTGCCGCGCTCGCCGTCGCCGGAACCGCCACGATCGCCGTAGCGCCTGCGCCCGCGTCGACGGCCGGGCCCGAGATCACCCGCTTCGTGCTCGGCAACGGCCTCGAGGTGGTCGTGATCCCCGACCGCCGCGCGCCGGTGGTCACGCACATGATCTGGTATCGCGTCGGCTCCGCCGACGAAGAACAGGGCAAGTCGGGCATCGCGCATTTCCTCGAGCACCTGATGTTCAAGGGCACGGCCAAGAATCCGGGCGGCAAATTCTCCCAGGTCGTCGCCGCCATCGGCGGGCAGGAGAACGCGTTCACCGGGCCCGATTACACCGCCTATTTCCAGCGCGTCGCGCGCGAGCATCTGGGCACACTCATGGAATTCGAAGCCGATCGCATGACCGGCCTGGTGCTCACCGACGCCAACGTGCTGCCGGAACGCGAGGTCGTGCTGGAGGAGCGCCGTACGCGCACCGACAACGATCCCGGCGCGCAACTCTCCGAGGCGGCGCAGGCCGCGCTCTTCGTCAATCATCCCTACGGCCGGCCGGTGATCGGCTGGGAGCACGAGATTCGTCTGCTCAACCGCGACGACGCGATCGCGTTCTATCGCCGGCACTATGCGCCGAACAACGCGATCCTGGTGATTTCCGGCGACGTGGGCGCCGACGAGGTGCGCGCGCTCGCGGAAAAGACCTACGGCAAGCTCCCGCCGCAGCCGCAATTGAAGCAGCGCGTGCGGCCGGTCGAGCCCGAGCCGCGCGCGCACCGGCGCGTGGTGCTCGCCGACGCGCGCGTGGCGCAGCCGAGCCTGAGCCGTTCCTATCTGGTGCCGTCGTATCGCACGGCCAAGCCGGGCGAAGGCGAGGCGCTCGAAGTGCTGAGCCAGATCCTCGGCAACGGCTCCACCAGCCGGCTCTATCGTGCGCTCGTGGTCGAGAAGGGGATCGCCGCCATTGCCGGCGCCTGGTACCAGGGAACGGCCATCGACGCGACGCGCTTCGGCATTTACGCCTCGCCGCGCCCGGGAGTTTCGCTCGACGATCTCGAAAAGGCCGCCGACGCCGTCATCGTCGAGGTCGCGGTCAACGGCGTGACCGAGGAAGAGCTCGCGCGGACCAAGACCCGGCTGATCGCCGATACGATCTACTCGCAGGACAGCCAGGCGACGCTGGCGCGCATCTATGGCGCGACGCTGACCGTCGGGCTCTCGGTCGACCACGTGAAGACCTGGCCCGAACGCATCCGTGCGGTGAGCGCGGAAGAGGTGCGCAACGCGGCGAAGAACTATCTCGATCTGCGGCGCGCGGTGACCGGTCATCTCATCAGGACACCGGCCGCGCCGGAGAAACGCTCGTGATCCGCCGTCTGGTCCTCGCAACCATGAGCCTAGCCCTGGTTTCCGCCGCCCCCGACGCCTCGCGCGCGGCCAAAATCGAACGCATCGTGACGCCGGCCGGGATCGAAGCCTGGCTGGTGCGCGACGACACGCTGCCGATGCTGTCGCTGCAATTCGGCATCAAAGGCGGCGCCAACCAGGATCCCGAGGACAAGCCCGGCGTCGCCAATTTCGCGGCCGCGCTGCTCGACGAAGGCGCCGGCGATCTCGACGCGCGCGCGTTCCATGAGCGCCTCGAAGAGCGCGCCATCGGCCTCAGCTTCAGCGCGGCGCGCGACACGCTGCGCGGCTCGCTCAGGACGCTGGTCGAGAATCGCGACGAGGCTTTCGAGCTGTTGCGGCTCGCGCTCACCGCGCCGCGCTTCGACGCCGACGCCGTCGAGCGCATACGCGCCGGCATGCTCGCCGGGCTCCGGCGCCAGTCGACCAGCCCCGGCGATATCGTGTCGCTGCGCTGGTTCGCCCGCGCCTTCCCCAACCATCCCTACGGGCGGCCGGTGCAGGGCACGCTCGATTCGGTGTCGAAGATCAATATCGAGGATCTCAAGCGCTATGTCGGCCAGGTGCTCGCGCGCTCGACCCTGAAGATCGCCGTGGTCGGCTCGATCGACGCGGCCGCGCTCGCCCGATTGATCGACAAGGCGTTCGGCGCGTTGCCGGCGGAGCCGAGGCTCGCGCCGATCGCCGAAGTGGCGCCCCAGGGGCTCGGCTCGCGCGAGGTCATCGATCTCGACGTGCCGCAGACGGTGATCGCCTTCGGCGGCTTGGGGCTCAAGCGTTCCGATCCCGACTTCATCCCCGCCTATGTGCTCAACCATGTCCTCGGCGGAGGCGGTTTCGCTTCGCGGCTGTTCCGCGAGGTGCGGGAGCGGCGCGGGCTGGCCTATTCCGTCCACTCCTATCTCGCGCCGCTCGACCATGCCGGGCTGTTCATGGGCAGCGTATCCACCCGGAACGATCGCGCGGCCGAATCGCTTGCGGTCATCACGGAGGAGATCAGGCGCATCGCTGCCGATGGGCCGACCGCCGAGGAGCTGGGAAAGGCCAAGAGCTTCCTGGTCGGCTCCTACGCGCTGCGATTCGACACCTCCGGCAAGATCGCGGGCCAATTGCTGGAGATTCAGCTGGAAGACCTCGGCATCGACTATATCGACCGGCGCAACGGCCTGGTCGAGGCGGTAACGGCCGAGGACGTGCGGCGGGCCGCCAAGCGGTTTCTCGCGGACGACCGGCTTCTGGTAACGCTGGTCGGGCGGCCCCTGGGGATCGCGCCGATCGGCCGTTGAACGGGTGGTCGCGCATGGCGAGGGACACTGCTATAAATTCCGGCAGTGGGGCGGGGAGGTAGTGGTGTCATGCGGCATTCATCGACACGGCGGAAAATGCCATTGCGGCCGGGCTTTGCCATATTGCTCGCTGGCCTGACGGTCGCGGGCTGCGCTTCGGTTGAGAGCGTACTGGGGCCGATGGGCAATATCTTCTCGTCGACGCCCGCCCCGCCGGGCCAGCAGATGCCCGCACAAATAAACGATGGTGTTGCCGAGGTGCCCTATGCCTCCGGGCCGACGCGCACCTCCGACGTGGATTGTCCGCAAGTCACCGTGCGAACCGGCGCCGCCACTTGGCAGCTTCCGCCGGGAACCGGTTCCACCAACATCCGTTATCAGGCATCGCTCGGTCAGCTGGCGCGCGAGTGCGCCGTGCTCGGCGACACCATGACGGTGAGGGTCGGCGTCGAAGGGCGCGTGCTGGTGGGGCCGAAGGGCGGCCCGGGCGCAGTCAGCGTTCCGATTCGGATCGCGGTGATCCAGGAAGGTCCGCAACCGCGCACGCTGTGGACCAAGTTCTATTCCGTGCCGGTGACGATCGCGCAAGGCACGACGCAGGCCGCCTTCGCCCAGGTCGAGGACGACGTCACCTTCCAGTTGCCGGCGAACAAGGGTGATCTTGCCGCTTACGTCGTCTATGTCGGCTTCGATCCGCAGGGTGCCACGCCTCCGGCGCGGCCGAAGCAGAAAGCGGCGCCGAAGGACGCAAAGGCGAAGCCCAAGCCCAAGGCTGCGCCCAAGGCCTCGCCGCCGCCCGCGGCAGCGCCGCCCGCACAGCAATTCGCGCCGCCGCCCGGCACTTTCGCGCCGCCTCCGCCTCCGCCGCCGGCGCGCTAGCCATAACGAAACGCCGCCCCAAGGGGCGGCGTTTTCGATTCCGGTTCGCCGGTATTCGGGTTCGGAGGAAATTCAGCCCAGCCGCGTCTTCACGTCGCGGATCGCGGCAGTGAGCACGTCGTCGGCGGTCTTGCCCTTTACGGTATCGGAAAGCACCAGTTCCGCCGCCTTGGCCGCGGCTTCGGCCGCGGCGGCGCGCACGTCGGCGAGCGCCTGAGCTTCGGCCTGGGCGATCTTGGTCTCCGCCTGCTTGGTGCGGCGGGCGACGAATTCCTCCAGCCGCCGCTTGCCTTCGGCCGCGAGCTCGTTGGCTTCGGCGCGGGCCTGTTCGAGGATGGCGCTCGCCTCGCGCTCGGCTTCGCGTTGCTTGGCTTTGTACTGATCGAGCAGGCCTTTGGCCTCTTCCTTGAGACGGCGCGCCTCGTCGAGCTCGTTCTTGATGCGGTCGCGGCGGGAATCGAGCGAGGACAGCACCGAGCGGTGCGCTCCGGCGCGCCAGATGAGCGCGATGAAGATCACGAAGGCGACGGCGACCCAGAATTCGGCTTCGTAGAGGTAGAGCAAGCCCGTCTCCTCAATGCAGCGCGGTGTCGACCGCGCGTTCGACCGCGGGTTTGGCGGGCGGCGTGCCGAGCAGCCGCTCGACGATGGCGCCCGCGGCTTCGACGGCGATGCCGCGGACTTCCTTCATCGCCGTGGTGCGGGTTGCCTCGATCTGGCGTTCGGCGTCGGCCAGACGCTGGCCGAGCGCGGCTTCGAGCTCGGTGCGGCGGCGGCGCGGCTTCGGCGGCGACCTTCTGCTGATGCTCGGCGACCGCCGCCTGGGCGCGGGCGCGGGCGTCGGCGAGCGACTTCTCGTAGGCGGCGATCGCGGTCTCGCTCTCGCCCTTGAGCTTGCCGGCCTCGGCCAGATCGGAGGCGACGCGGCTGCGCCGCGCCTCCAGGATCGAGGCGATGCGCGGCAAGACGAAGCGCGCGAGCAGCAGATAGAGCAGACCGAAAGCGATCGCGAACCAGACCAGCTGCGAGCCGAAATGCTCGGGCGCGAACGGCGGAAACGGCCCCTTGGCGTGGGGGCCGCCTTCCTTCTGGGTGCTCGCGGTCGCGGCCATCGGCTCAGAGCGCGAACAGCAGCAGCAGCGCGATCAGCAGCGAGAAGATGCCGAGCGCTTCGGTCACCGCGAAGCCGAAGATCAGGTTGCCGAACTGGCCTTGCGCGGCGGACGGGTTGCGCAGCGCGGCGGCGAGGTAGTGGCCGAAGATGGTGCCCACGCCGACGCCGGCGCCGCCCATGCCGATGCAGGCGATGCCAGCGCCGATGTATTTGGCAGCGATCGGATCCATTTGTTGCTCCTGTTGGTAGCGAAGGGGTTGGGGTGCGTTCTCAGTGTCCGTGGCCGGGATGCAGCGCGTCGTTCAGGTAAATGCAGGTGAGCATGGTGAACACGTAGGCTTGCAGGAAGGCGACCAAGAGCTCGAGCGCGGTGAGCGCCACGGTCATGCCGAGCGGCAGGATGCCGACCACGAAGCCGAAGAAGCCGAGCCCGGTGGCGAGCAGGCCGATGAAGCTGGCGAAGACTTTCAGCGTGATGTGGCCGGCGAGCATGTTGGCGAACAATCGCACCGAATGCGACAGCGGCCGCGAGAGGAACGAGATGATTTCGATCAGCGTCACCAGCGGCAGGATATAGATCGGGACGCCGCTCGGGACGAAGATGCGGAAGAACCGGAAGCCGTTCTTCCAGATGCCGTAACCGATCACGGTGATGAACACGATGAGCGCCAGCGCGGCGGTCACCACGATATGGCTGGTGACGGTGAAGAATCCCGGGATCAGGCCGAGCATGTTCAGCACCAGGATGAAGCTGAACAGCGTGAACACCAGCGGGAAGAAGCGCATGCCGTCCTCGCCCGCGGTCTGCCGGATCATGTCGGCGACGAATTCGTAGATGATTTCGGCGACCGACTGGAATCGTCCGGGCACCAGTCCGCGGCCGGCGGTGACCAGCACGAGGCCGCCTACGATCAGCGCCACGGCGCCGAACATGAACGCCGCCGAATTGGTGAACGCGAGATCGAGCGGGCCGAACTGGCCGATCGTGAAGAACTTCTTGATCTCGAACTGGTGGATCGGATCGGCGGCCATGGCGCTCGAAGGTCTCTCAGCTTCCCAATTTCATTTCTCGTCGCCCGCGCCGGGCTGGTTCATCTGCCCGACCGAACGCAACACGTTGAACACGCCGGCGACGAAACCGAGGAGGAGGAACACGATCATCCCCCAGGGCGGCACTCCGGTCAGCCAGTCGATCAGCCAGCCGAGGAACGCGCCGACGACAATTCCGCCGATGAACTCGCCCGAGAGCCGCATCGCCCGGGCGAAGCCGGCCGGATCGGCACGCGGAGCGTCGCTTGCCGGCTCGCTCGGCGGCGGCCGCTTGGCGACCGCGTCGAGCTTCTCGCCCAGCCGCTGCAGCCGGGCGGCAAGCTCGGCCTCGTCGGCCGCTGCGCGCCGGCCTTCGTTCCCCGGCGAGCGGCGACCCGCCATCGCGAACCCTTCGAACTCCGGAAACGGCAATCCGTCTGGATTGCCGCGGTGCAAAATAGAGACGGGGGTGGGGGAAGTCAAGAAATCGGCGGGTTGCGCGGACGGGTGCAATGCGCTGAATCCGAAGCGGAATCCGCCTTCGTCCTCAGTTAAGTTGCAGGATGAGGAAGGCGTTTTGCCGCGCCGGATTCGCGAGTTCGAGCCAAGTGGATGGGGCGGCGAGCGGAAGTTCGCACCCTGATTCAAGTCGTTAAGAAACCGATTCAAGTCCGGCTCAGGGCCGGACCGCGATGCACTCGACCTCGACGCGCGCGCCGAACGCGAGCCCGCTGCAGCCGAAGGCCGAGCGGGCCGGATAGGGCGGCTCGAAATAGGTCACATAGACGCGGTTGAAGGCTTCCCATTCCTTCATGTCGGCGAGCATGACGAGGCAGCGGACGACGTTCTTGGTCGTCATGCCGTTGGCCTTCAGCGTCGCCACGATGTTGTCCATCACCTGACGGTACTCGGTCTCGGGCGTCGCGTTGTTCAGCTCGCGCTTGCCGGGGAGCGTGCCGATCTGGCCGGAGAGCAGCACGAGATTGCCGACCGCCATTCCCTCGGAGAACGGCAAGCCGGGCGGCAGCGCGCCGCCGGGTTTGAGCGGCGTCGGCGTATTCGCGTTCGGATTGGGCATGGAATTCTCCTCACTCAGCGCTTGCCATAGCCGCCGCCGGTCGGCGTCACGATGATGATCGCCTCGCCGGCGTCGAGCACGGTCTGATCGCAGCCCTCGAGCCGCTCCATGCGGCCGTCCCTGCGCCGCACCCAGTTCTCGCCGATCTTGCCCGGCTCGCCGCCTTCGAGACCGAAGGGCGGCACGCGACGGTGGCCAGAGAGAATGGCGCAGTCCATGCGCTCCAGGAACCGAATGCGGCGCGAGACGCCGTCACCGGCGTGCCACTTGCCGCGGCCGCCGGAATCATTCCGGATATGGAAATCCTCGAGCACGACCGGGAAGCGGAATTCGAGCACCTCGGGGTCGGTGAGGCGGGTGTTGGTCATGTGCGTGTGCACCGCGTCGGCGCCGTCGAAGCCGGGGCCGGCCGGCGAGCCCGAGCAGATCGTCTCGTAATACTGAAGGCGGTCGTTGCCGAAGGTGAGATTGTTCATGGTGCCTTGCGCGGCGGCGAGCGCTTTCAGCGCGCCGAACAAAGTGTCGGTGACGGCCTGGCTGGTCTCGACGTTGCCGGCGACGACGGCGGCGGGATATTCAGGCGAAAGCAACGAGCGCGGCGGGATCACGATATTGATCGGACGCAGGCAGCCGGCGTTCATCGGGATTTCGTCGTCGACCATGACGCGGAAGACATAGAGCACGGCGGCGCGGGTGACCGGCGCGGGTGCATTGAAATTCGTCGCTTGCTCGGGCGAGGTGCCGGTGAAATCGACGGTGGCTTCGCGTTTGGCTTTGTCGACCGAAATCTTCACGCGGATCCAGGTGCCCTGGTCCATCTCGTATTCGAACGCGCTGTCGTGCAGGCGGTCGAGCACGCGGCGCACGGATTCGGCCGCGTTATCCTGCACGTGGCCCATATAGGCGCGCACCACCGGCAGGCCGAAATCGGCGATCATCTTCTGCAGCTCGCGCACGCCCTTTTCGTTGGCGGCGATCTGCGCCTTCAGATCGTTGACGTTCTGCAGCGGATTGCGCGCCGGATATTTCGCGCCTTCGAGCGCGGCATAGAGCTCGCGCTCCAAAAAGCGTCCGCGATCCACGAGCTTGAGATTGTCGAGATAGACGCCTTCCTCGTCGATGTGGGTGGCGCGCGGCGACATGGAGCCGGGCGTCACGCCGCCGACGTCGGCGTGGTGTCCGCGCGAGGCGACCCAGAAGAGAATCTCACGGTCTGCCGCGTCGAACACCGGCGTGCAGACGGTGATGTCGGGCAGATGCGTGCCGCCGTTATAGGGCGCGTTCAGCGCATAGACGTCGCCGGGCTTGATCTTGCCCTTGTTCTCGCGCTGCACGGTCTCGACCGATTTATCCATCGAGCCGAGATGCACCGGCATGTGCGGCGCGTTGGCAACCAGGCTGCCGTCGGCGTCGAACACGGCACAGGAGAAATCGAGCCGCTCCTTGATGTTCACCGAATAGGCGGTGTTTTGCAGCACGACGCCCATCTGCTCGGCGATAGACATAAAGAGGTTGTTGAACACTTCGAGCATCACCGGATCGGCATGGGTGCCGATGGCGTGTGCGCGCGCTAGAGGGACACGGCGGGTGAGCAGGAGATGGTTCTTGATCGTTACTTCGGCCTGCCAGCCGTCTTCCACCACGACGGTCTGATGCGGCTCGATGACGAGCGCGGGGCCCGGCACGCGGTGGCCGGGCGCGAGCGCGGCGCGCAGGAACACGGCGGCGTCGTGCCAGGCGCCGCTCGAGAAGAAGCGCGTGCGTAGCGCGGGGGCGGGCAGCGGCGACTTGGTTTTTGCCAGTTCCGGCTCGACGAACTTGGCGCCGCCGCCGACGGCTTCCACGGACATGGCTTCGATCACCAGCTCCTTGCCTTCGTCGATGAAGCCGAACTGCGCGCGATGGGCGGCCTGGAAGGCGGATTTCATCTCGGCGAGGGTGCCGGCCGCGACTTCCAACGGCGTGTCGGTGCCGGCGTAGCGGATATGCGCGCGCACATGCACGGCGATATCCGCGCGCGCGACACCTTGGCCCTCGACCTCGGCAGCAGCTTCGGTTCCGAGCTTGGCGCCGAGGCGCTCCAAGGTCTTGCGCGCCGTTTCGCCAAAGGGCTCCTCGATGGCCTGCTGACGCGTGGCGCGGATGTCGGCAAGGCCCATTCCATAGGCCGAGAGCAGGCCCGAGAGCGGATGCAGCAGCACCGTCTGCATGCCGAGGGCGTCGGCCACCAGGCAGGCATGCTGGCCGCCGGCGCCGCCGAAGCAATTGAGCGCGTAGCGCGTCACGTCATAGCCGCGCGCGACCGAGATTTTCTTGATGGCGTTGGCCATGTTCTCGACCGCGATCTTGATGAAGCCGTCGGCCACCAGCTCGGGCGCGCGGCCGCCGCCGATCTCGGCGGCGAGCTGCTTGAATGAATCGCGTACGGATTCATCGTCGAGCGGCTGGGCGCCCCTGGGCCCGAAAATCTTCGGAAAGAAATCAGGCAGCAGCTTCCCGAGCATCACGTTCGCGTCGGTGACGGCGAGCGGGCCGCCGCGGCGATAGCACTTTGGTCCGGGATCGGCGCCGGCGCTGTCGGGCCCGACGCGGAAGCGCGCGCCGTCGAAATGCAGGATCGAGCCGCCGCCGGCGGCGACCGTGTGGATGCGCATCATCGGCGCGCGCATGCGCACGCCGGCGACCTCGGTCTCGAACGCGCGCTCGTACTCGCCGTCGAAGTGCGACACGTCGGTCGAGGTGCCGCCCATGTCGAAGCCGATCAGGCGCTTGAAGCCGGCGGCCGCCCCGGTCTCGGCCATGCCGACGACGCCGCCGGCGGGGCCGGAGAGGATCGCGTCCTTGCCCTGGAATAGATCGGCGGCAGTCAGCCCGCCCGAAGACATCATGAACATCAGCCGCGCGCCGGAGTGTTTGGCATCGAGATCGGCGGCCACCAGATCGACGTAGCGTTTCAGGATCGGCGAGAGATAGGCGTCGACTATTGTGGTGTCGCCGCGGCCGACGAGCTTGATGAGCGGAGAGACCTCGTGGCTGACCGAGACCTGCGGAAAGCCCATCTCGCGCGCGAGCTTCGCCACCGCCTGCTCATGCGCGGGATAGCGATAGGCGTGCATGAACACGATGGCGACCGCGCCGATGCCGTCCTGTTTCGCGCGCTCGAGCTCCGCGCGCACGGCGGCGAGATCGGGCGCCTGTTCCACCGTGCCGTCGGCGCGCACGCGCTCGTCCACTTCGACGACGCGCTCATAGAGCATTTCGGGCTTGATGATATGGCGGGCGAAAATCTTGGGCCGCGCCTGATAGCCGATGCGCAGCGCGTCGCGGAAACCCTTGGTTATGAGCAATAGAGTGCGCTCGCCCTTGCGCTCAAGCAGCGCATTGGTGGCGACCGTAGTTCCCATCTTCACCGCACCGATGGCGCCTTTTGGGATGGGCGCGCCGGGCTTGAGCCCGAGCACCTCGCGGATGCCCTGCACCGCCGCGTCGCGATAGGCCAGGCTCTCAGAGAGCAATTTGCGCGCGACCAGGCTGCCGTCGGGGGCGCGCGCGACGATGTCGGTGAAGGTGCCGCCGCGGTCGATCCAGAAGTCCCAAGCGTTCATGGCCGTGCGCTCCGCGCTTGCGCGCCTGGGCGGAAACGCGCGATGCTTGCAGCAAGAATAGCCATCACGGGAGTGGGAACCATGCAGAGAATCGTCACTAGTCTTGCCGCCGCTGCGGTCGCGGCCTTGTTATCGACCGCGGCGACGGCGCAGACCAAATGGGACATGCCGACGCCGTATCCGGACGGCAACTTCCATACCAAGAACATCGCGCAGTTCGCGGCCGACATCGAAAAGGCCACCGGCGGCAGCCTGAAGATCACCGTCCATTCCAGCGGCTCGCTCGTCAAGCATCCGGAGATCAAGAACGCGATCAAGCGCGGCATCGCGCCGATCGGCGAAGCTGCTGATCTCGCTGCACGCGAACGAAAGCCCGATCTATTCGGTGGATTCGGTGCCGTTCCTCGCCACCGGCTACGACGCAGCCAAGAAGCTCTACGCGGCGCAGCGGCCGTTCCTCGAGAAGAAGCTCGCGGACGAAGGCCTCATCCTGCTCTATTCGGTGCCGTGGCCGCCGCAGGGCATCTACGCCAAGAAAGAGATCAAGAGCGTCGCCGACCTGAAGGGGCTCAAGTTCCGCACCTATAATGTGGCGACCCAGCGCATCGCCGCGCTCGCCGGTGCGATCCCGACCCAGGTCGAGGCCGCCGACATCGCGACCGCGTTCTCGACCAATCGCGTCGAGGCGATGATCACCTCGCCCTCGACCGGCGCCGACTCCAAGGCGTGGGACTTCCTCACCCACTTCCACGACACCCAGGCGTGGCTGCCGCGCAACGTCGTGATCGTGTCGAAGGAAGCGTTCGACAAGCTCACGGCCGCCGAAAAGAAGGCGGTGACCGACGCGGCCAAGGCCGCCGAGGAACGCGGCTGGGCCGCTTCGGCCGCCGAGACCGCCGACAAGATCAAGATGCTCGCGGCGAACAAGATCACGATCGTTGAGCCGTCGGCAGCGCTGAAGCAGGGCTTCGCTCAAATCGGCGCCACGATGGCGGCCGAGTGGGAGACTCGTCGCCGGCGCCGACGGCAAGGCGATCCTGGATACGTTCAACAAGCCGGGGTCGTGAGCTTCGATCCCGGCTCTCCGCGAGCAACCGACAACGTCACCCCCGGGCTTGTCCCGGGGGTCCACGTCTCTTAACGCCGAGCTTGCCCGAAGACGTGGATGCCCGGGTCAAGCCCGGGCATGACGATCGAACAAATCGCATGATGCGCTCCCTCCTCGATCGTTTCTATGCGCTGACGCTGCGGCTGGCAGCGACGTGCCTGGTCACGATCGGGGTTCTGGTGGGCATCCAGGTGATCGGGCGCGTCGCCGATCTCCTGCTCAAGCTCGCGGGCCGGCCGGCCTACGGCTTCATGATCGCCTCGCTCGCCGAGATGGCGGGCTATCTGCTGGCGGCGACGAGCTTTCTTGCGCTGGCGGCGACGTTGAAGCGCGGGGCGCATATCCGGGTGACGATGCTGCTCGGGGCGCTGCCGCCGCGCGCGCGGTTTCTGTTCGAGCTGTGGGCATTCGCGACGGGGAGCGCGTTCGTCGCGTTCATGACGTGGAGCGTGGCGCGGCTGGTTTGGGATTCGATCCGCTTCAAGGAGGTGTCCTACGGCCTGTTGCCGATCCCGCTCGCGATTCCGCAGGCGGCGATGGCGATCGGGCTTCTGGCCTTGCTGGTCGCGCTGCTCGATGAGCTTTTGATCACCTGGCGCACGGGCCGGCCGTCGTTCCGTTCGGCCGAAGACGCGTTTACCGGCGCGAAGGAGTGAGTGCGATGGACCTCCTCACGCTCACGCTGCTCCTGATCCTGCTTCTGTTCGCCGTTCTCGGCTCGGGCGTGTGGATCGCCCTGGCGCTCGCCTTCATCGGGCTCGTCGCCATGGTCGCCAAGGTCGCCGCGCCGCCCGGCGCGGTGCTGGCGACTTCGTTCTGGAGCGCGTCGAACGGCTGGGACCTCACGGCGCTGCCGATGTTCATCTGGATGGGGGAGATCCTGTTCCGCACGCGGCTGGCGGAAGATCTGTTTCATGGGCTGGCGCCCTGGCTCAATCGCCTGCCGGGCCGGCTGCTGCACGTGAACGTGCTCGGGTGCGCGATCTTCGCCGCGGTGTCGGGTTCCTCGGCGGCGACTTGCGCCACCATCGGGCGCATTTCGCTGCCGGAACTGCTGAAGCGCGGCTACGACGACAAGATGGCGATCGGCACGCTCGCCGGTTCCGCGACGCTCGGGCTGCTGATCCCGCCCTCGATCATCATGATCGTCTATGGCGCGGCGACCGACCAATCGATCGCGCGCCTGTTCATCGCCGGCGTCGTGCCGGGCATCATGCTGGCGCTGCTGTTCATGGGCTTCGTCGTGGCCTGGGCGCTGGTGAACCGCGAGCGCATGCCGCCGCCGGAGCCGACGACTTCGTTCGGCAAACGCGTTGCCTCTACGTGGCGGTTAGTTCCGGTTCTCCTGCTGATCCTCGGCGTGATCGGCTCGATCTATGGCGGCATCGCATCGGCGACCGAGGCGGCGGTGGTCGGCGTCGGGCTCGCGCTGCTGCTCTCGTGGCTCGGCGGCTCGCTCACGCGCGAAAGTTTTTCCGATGCGCTGATCGGCGCGACCGTCACTTCCTGCATGATCTGCTTCATCCTGGCGGGCGCTGCGTTTCTCACCGTCGCCATGGGCTTCACCGGCATCCCGCGCGCGCTCGCCGAATGGATCACCGGCCTCGGGCTCAGCCAGTGGCAGCTGCTCGTCGTGCTCACGCTGTTTTATATCGTGCTCGGCTGCTTCCTCGACGGCATTTCCATGGTCGTGCTGACGACGTCGGTGATCATGCCACTGGTGGAGCGCGCGGGGTTCGATCTGATCTGGTTCGGCATCTACGTCGTGCTGGTGGTGGAGATGGCGCAGATCACGCCGCCGGTGGGCTTCAATCTGTTCGTGCTGCAGGGCATGACCGGCCGCTCGATCTTCGCCATCGGCGCCTATGCGTTTCCGCTATTCCTTCTGATGTGCGTGGCGGTCGTGCTGCTCGCGGTGTTCCCGCAACTGGCGCTCTGGCTGCCCTCGACCATGTTCGATCTACGCTGAGGAGTTCCGTTCCATGCAATACGTCCGTTTCGGAAAGACCGGCATGAAGGTGTCGCCGCTGTGCCTCGGCTGCATGACCTATGGCGACAAGAAATGGCGCGAGTGGGTGCTGGGCGAAGAGGAAGGCCGCACGCACATCAAGGCCGCGCTCGAGGCCGGGATCAATTTCTTCGACACCGCCAACGTCTATTCGCTGGGCGTGAGCGAGGAGATTCTGGGCCGCGCCATGCGCGATTTCGCCAGGCGCGACGAAGTAGTGATCGCCACCAAGGTGCGTGGCGAGATGGGCCCGAAGCCGAACCAGAGCGGGCTCTCGCGCAAACACATCATGGAGGCGATCGACGCCTCGCTGAAGCGGCTCGGCATGGATTACGTCGACCTCTACATCATCCATCGCTTCGATTACGGCACGCCGATCGAGGAGACGATCCAGGCGCTCTCCGACGTGGTGAAGGCCGGCAAGGCGCTCTATCTCGGCGCGTCGAGCATGTGGTCGTGGCAGTTCGAGAAGATGCTGACGCTGCAGCGCGAGCGCGGCCTGGCGCCGTTCGTCTCGATGCAGAATTACTACAACCTGCTCTATCGCGAGGAGGAGCGGGAGATGCTGCCGCTCTGCAAGACGGAGGGGATGGCGGTGACGCCCTGGTCGCCGATCGCGCGCGGCTTCCTCGCCGGCTCGATGCCGAGCCAGGGCGAGAAGACGCTGCGCGGCCGGACCGACAATTTCGCGCAGCTGCTCGGGCTCGGCGCCACCGATACCGACTACGAGATCGCCGAGCGCGTGCGGCAGATGGCCGAGAAGCTCGGCGTCTCGCGCGCGGCGGTGGCGATCGCCTGGGTGCTGGCCAATCCCACGGTGACCGCGCCGATCATCGGCACCTCGAAGCCGCATCATCTGCCCGACGCGCTCAAGGCGCTCACGATCAAGCTCGACGACGAGACCAAGAAATTTCTCGAAGCGCCCTACAAGCCGCGGGCGGTGACGGGCGGGTTCGTGTAGAAATGGCGAGGGCCCGGCGGGGTTTCCGCCGAGCCCTCTCACGATATCAGACGGCCTGTAAGCCGGGTTCTGGACGGCGGGATTGCTCCCGCGCGGCGGCCATTCCTCTGGGACGCCGGTTACCCGGCGCCTCGAGCAGCCTACCCGGACGGCGATCCGAAGACCGGATTGAGCGGAAACGTTCCGCCCGTGCCGTCCCTATTCGGCTTTGCTCCCGGTGGGGTTTGCCGTGCCGCCTCCGTTGCCGGAGGCGCGGTGCGCTCTTACCGCACCGTTTCACCCTTGCCTGGTCCGAAGACCGCGGCGGTCTCTTCTCTGTGGCACTTTCCCTGGGGTCGCCCCCGCCGGACGTTATCCGGCACCGTATCTCCGTGGAGCCCGGACTTTCCTCGACGCTTGCGCGCCGCGGCCGCCCGGCCGACTGACGGCATAGAAATGGGCGCGTGCGCAGCGCGCGTCAAGGGCAGGGCAGAAAGACCGGGGCGCAGCGTAAACGAATTCGCCGGCCCGGCGTTCAGTTCTTGGACGCCATATAAGTGTGCAGCTTCGAGCAATAGCGGGTCGCGATGCCGGTCATGCGCTTGGCGTTGTGGCCGCCCTGGTACTTGAGCGCGGTCTGGCAGACGTTGCCATTGGCGAGCTTGTAGGCGCCGGCCAGATATTTCATGCCCCAGCGCACGTTGGTCTTCGGGTCGTAGAGCTCGGCGCGCGAGCCGGCGAAGCCCAGAAGCCGCGCGGTGCTGTGCTTGATCTGCATCAGTCCGACTTCTCCGACCGATCCCGTCTCCTTCGGATTCCACTGGCTCTCGACCTTTACGACCGCGCGCGCCAGCGCGATCGGAATGCCGAGCGCCGTGGCTTCGCGATCGACCAGCGCGGTGAGATCGTCCTTGCCGAGGCCGATGGCGCGCCCGCGGCGGGCGCGCGCGAGCAGCTCGTCGATGACGGAGGTTTCCTGCAGCGTTGCCGGCACTTCGACCGCGGCAAGAACCAGGTTGCCGCGCGCAGTCTCGGCCGGCGGCCTATTTCTTGCGCGCGCAAGCAGCGCGTCGATGAGGTCTCCGCCTTCCGCCGATGCGGGCACAGGCGCCGCGACAGTCGCGGCGAAGAACAACGCCGCGGCCAGCAAGAAACTGCATTTCATGATTGCGCGTCCCCGTTTCATTCCCGCCCGCAAGAAGGGCGGAAAAACCCGACGGCATGGGGACCGAGCCGGGCCGGTTTTGCGGCCGCATAAAATCGGGACGCGGAACGAATGGATGACAATTGGAGGCGTGCGCCGTAATTGCGGGCTACGGATTGGGCGCGGGCCGCCAATGCGGCAAGCTTGCGGCGTTCAGGCGGCGTCGATCGGGCGCGCGGCCAGCAGATCGCGCAATGTCGTGACCGTGGAGGCGTCGGCGATGCCGTCCACACGCGCTGGGCGGAAGTGCCGTTGGAATGCCGTGACCACGGCTTCGGTTGCGACGTCGAACTCGCCGGTGACAGGCAGGCCGTAGCCGTAACGCGCGAGCATGGTCTGCAGCATGGTGACCGCTTCGCCGCGATCGCCCGGCTTGAGCGCCGGGCCCTCGGTGAGCGGCGCGGGCGCGACCAGATGGCCGACGCCCTGCTTGTGCAGAAGGTCCCAGGGGAATTTCTCGCCCGGATCCTGCTTGCGCGAGGGCGCCACATCGGAATGAGCGAGTACGCGGTCGGCGCGGATGCCTCGTCTCTTTACGATATCGCGGCAGAGCGCGATCACGGCTGCGATCTGGGCGCGCGGAAAATCCGGATAGCCGAGATCGTGGCCCGGATTGACGATCTCGATGCCGATCGAGCGCGAGTTGATATCGCTTTCGCCAGCCCAGAGCGCTTCGCCGGCGTGCCACGCGCGCCGCGCTTCGGGCACGAGCTGAAGCACGCGGCCATCCTCGTGCACGAAATAGTGCGACGACACCTTGGCGGCGGGATCGACGAGGCGCGCAAGCGCGGCCTCGGCGTTCTCCATGCCGGTGTAGTGCAGGAGAATCATGTCGGGCTCGCCGCCCTGGCGCTCGTCGAAATTCGGCGAGGCGGCGGCGGCACTCGCGAGGCTCGTGTCGGGCTCGAAGATTTTTTGCACCGGAAACCGTCCGTTCCGTGCGTACTCTAATGTGCGGCGCGGCGCGCGCCGAAAATGCAATAAATTCTTAAGGTTCGCAGAGTGTTAATGCCCGATCGGAGCCAGGGCGGAAGCCGGGCGGCGCGGGCCGTCGCGGGACCGTCCGTTGACGACCATATGGTCCCATGATATCCCAAATCATCCCGTTCCGGTACCGACGCAGCCCGGCCGGGCGGAGCGCGCAAGCGCTCCGGCCCGAGGAGTTGTGCGTATCGCCGCCGGGTTTGCGTTCGCGTGTCGGGCGGAAACATGGACCGCTTCGTTGCGACCTACATGATGAATCTCGACGCCAAGGGCCGGGTTTCGATTCCGGCGCCGTTCCGGGCGCTGCTGGCGCGCGAGGCGGTCGCCGAACTCTATTGCCAGCCCTCGCCGGGGCGGCCGGCGCTGGACGCCGGCGGCAAGGCGCTGCTCTCGGAGATCGAAGCGCTGATCGAGCGCTACCCGCCCTATTCGGAGGAGCGCGAGGAACTGGCGGCTGCGCTCTACGGCCAGAGCGAGACGCTCACGATCGACACGGAAGGCCGCATCATTCTCACCGAGACCTTGAAGACGCACGCGCATATTTCGGACGCGGTGGCCTTCGTCGGGCTCGGGCACAAGTTTCAGATCTGGGAGCCGAAACGCTTCCGCGCGCATCTCGTGGAGGCCACCAAGAAGGTGCGCGCGCTCCGAGCGTCGGTCGGCAACCGGAAGCGTGGGAGGGATCTCTCCGGGGCGGGGGGATGAAGGCGGGCCGCGGCGCCTCGGGCGCCGCTGGCGGACCGGCCCGCCATGTTCCCGTCCTCGTCGGGGAGGTCACTTCTTTTCTCGGGCCCAAGGAAGGTGGCGTCTATGTCGACGCCACCTTCGGGGCCGGGGGCTATTCCAGAGCCATCCTCGAAGCGGCCGATTGCCGCGTGATCGCGCTCGACCGCGACCGTAACGCGGTCGCGGCCGGCGGCGCCCTGGTCGAAGCTTTTCCGGAACGGCTGGTGCTGGCCGAGGAGCGCTTCTCGCGGGCCGACACGCTCGCGCGCAGTCTCGGGGTCGAGGCCGCCGACGGCATCGTGTTCGATCTCGGCGTCTCCTCCATGCAGATCGACGAGCCGGAGCGCGGGTTCTCGTTCCGCCGCGACGGGCCGCTCGACATGCGCATGGGCATGAGCGGGCCGAGCGCGGCCGATCTGGTGAACAAGCTTCCCGAGGAGGAGCTGGCGAACATTTTCTTCGCGCTCGGCGAGGAGCGCCGTTCGCGCGCGGTGGCCCGCGCCATCGTCGCGGCGCGCAAGGAGAAGCCGATCGAGCGCACCGGGGAACTCGCCGACATCGTGCGTTCCGTCGTGCGCGCGAGCCCGGGCGGCATCGACCCGGCGACCAGGACCTTTCAGGCGCTGCGCATCTACGTGAACGACGAGCTGCAGGAGCTCGCGGCGGCGCTGCTTGCGGCCGAGCGGCTGCTTGCGCCCGGCGGGCGGCTGGTGGTCGTGTCCTTCCATTCGCTCGAAGACCGGCTGGTGAAGAACTTCCTCATCGACCGCGGCAAGGCGCCGGCGGGTTCGCGCCACCAGCCCGAGATCGTGGCGGCCGAGCCTACTTTCCGCATCCTCACCAAGAAGCCGATCGAGCCCTCGGCCGGCGAGACCGCCGCCAATCCGCGCGCGCGCTCGGCCAAGCTGCGCGCCGCGGAACGGACCGAAATAGCGGCGCGTCCCGACGACCCGCTGGCGCCGCTGCTTGCGCGGCTGCCGTCGCTCGAAGCCAGGCGGGGGAGGTAGCCGTGCTCAGGCTTCTCCATCTCATCGTCATCGGCTGCCTCGTGGCCGCCGCGGTCGCGCTCTATCAGGTGAAGTACCAATCGACCGCCCATGTGCAGCACATCGCCAAGCTGCGCGCCGAAATCCGCGCCGAGCGCGAGCGCATCTCGTGGCTGCGCGCCGAATGGAGCCGGCTCGGCGCGCCCGAGCGGATTCAGGACCTGGCGCAGCGTCATCTCGGCATGAAGCCGGCGGCGCTGGTGCAGGCCGAGGACATCGCGGCGCTGCCGGAGAAGCCCATCACGAGCGCCGATCCGATCGGCGATCTGATCGAGACGTTCGATCCGCCGCTCGACCGCGCTGCGCTCGATGCGCTGGTCAAGGGGAACTGAGCCGTGCATCCGTCCGCGGGAGCCATAGACGTTTCCGGAAAAGCATCGCGCGCCGACCCGGTGCGGATGATGCGTGCGCGCATCGGCCTATTGATTCTCGGCTTCACGGTCGTGTTCGGGGTGATCGGAGCGCGGCTGGTTCAGCTCGCGGCGTTTCCCGAAACCCATCTGGCCAAGCGGACCGCGGCGACCGATGCGACCGCCGCCTCGCGGCCCGACATCTTCGACCGCCAGGGGCGATTGATCGCGACCGACGTGCGCGCGCCCTCGCTGTTCGGCGAGCCGCGCAAGATCATCGACGCGGACGAGGCGGTCGAGCAGCTTGCCGCCATCCTGCCCGATCTCGACACGCGCGAGATGCGCGAGCGGCTTTCGTCCAAGCGCGGCTTCGTATGGCTGAAGCGGGAAATCTCGCCGGCGCAACGGCTCGCGATCCAGAATCTCGGCCTGCCCGGAATCGGATTTTTAAGCGAGAGCCGGCGCATCTATCCGGCGGGGCCGGAAATCGCGCATGCAATCGGTTACGTCAGCGTCGACAACGTAGGCATCGCCGGCCTCGAGAAATGGATCGACGGGCAGGGGCTCGCGGAGCTGCGGCTCGCGGGTCTCACCTCCGACCGGACGCTCTCGCCGGTCTCGCTCGCGCTCGATCTCGCCGTCCAGCACGCGGTGCGCGACGAGCTCGCCGCCGCGATCGTCCGCTACAAGGCCAATGCCGCCGCCGGGCTGGTGCTCGACGTGCGCACCGGCGAGATCGTCTCAATGGTGTCGCTGCCGGATTTCGATCCGAACCAGCCGCGCGGCATGCGCGATCCGATCCGGCTGAACCGGCTCACCACCGGCGTCTACGAGATGGGCTCGACGTTCAAGGCGCTCACGGTCGCGATGGCGCTCGACTCGGGCAAGTTCACGCTCGGCTCGCAGCTCGACGCCCGCCAGCCGCTGCAATACGGCAAATACACGATCCACGACTTCCACGGCCAGCAGCGCATGCTGAGCCTGCCCGAAGTCTTCACCTATTCCTCCAATATCGGCGCCGCGCGCATGGCGCTGGCGCTCGGCGTCGATGCGCACCGGGCGTTCCTGAAGAAGACCGGGCAGCTCGACCGGCTGCGCACGGAGTTGCCGGAAAGCGCCGAGCCGCTCGCGCCCAAGCGTTGGGGCGAGCTGAACACGGCGACCATCGCCTTCGGCCATGGGCTTTCGGTCGCGCCCCTGCAGGCGGTGATGGCGGCCGCGGCGCTGATCAATGGCGGGCTCTTGATCCCGCCGACCTTTCTGCGGCGCTCGGAGGAAGAAGCGAAAAGGCTCGCCGTGCGCGTGATCAAGCCGGAAACCAGCGAGAAGATGCGCTATCTGTTCCGGCTCAATGTCGAGCGCGGCTCGGCCAAGCGCGCGGAAGTGGAGGGCTATTACGTGGGCGGCAAGACCGGCACCTCGGAAAAGGTCGTGGGCGGCCGCTACATGAAAAATAAGCGCCTTACCGTGTTCATGGGCGTTTTCCCCATCGACGCGCCGCGCTATCTGGTGCTGGTGATGCTCGACGAGCCGCAGGCGACGGCGGACCAACGCGAGGCGACGTCCGGGCTCAACGCGGCGCCGACCAGCGGCAAGATCATCGCGCGCATCGCGCCGCTGCTCGGGCTCAAGCCGCGCCTCGACGTGCCGCCGGCCGAACGCCTGCTCGCGGTCGCCCGGCGCGCGGCGCGCTAGAATTCGGAACGGAAATGCCGGAATTGCACGATCTGCTCGGTCCCGACGGCGCAAATGCGCCGCGCGGCATCGCGGTCACCTCGATCACCGCCGATAGCCGCAAGGCCGGGCCGGGATCGCTGTTCTTCGCGCTCGCCGGCAGCCGCGCCGATGGCAGCCGCTTCGCGGCCGATGCGGCGGGCAAGGGCGCGGTCGCCGTGGTCGGCGAAGGCGAGCGGCCCGCGGGCCTGCCCGCGAATGTCGTCTATGTGCGCGTCGCGGATGCGCGCGCCGCGCTCGCGCGCGCGGCGGCGAAGCTGCATCCGCGCCAGCCGGAAACGATCGTCGCCGTCACCGGCACCAACGGAAAGACCTCGGTCGTTTCGTTCACGCGGCAGATCTGGGCTGCGGCCGGGCATAAGGCCGCCAGCCTCGGCACGCTCGGCGTCAGTTCGCCCTCGGGCGAGGTGACGGGAAGCCTGACCACGCCCGATCCGGTGGCACTGCATCAGCTGCTCGACAAGCTCGCGGGCGAGGGCGTCACGCATCTCGCGCTCGAAGCCTCGTCGCACGGCCTCGACCAGCGCCGCCTCGATGGTGTTCGAATCTCGGCCGGCGCTTTCACGAATCTCACGCGCGATCATCTCGACTATCATCCGACGTTGGAGGCCTATCGCGCGGCAAAGCTCCGGCTGTTCGATACGTTGTTGCCCGAGGGCGCCGGCGCCGTGGTGAACGCCGACAGCCCGGAGGCCAGGATCGTCGCGGCCGTCGCGCAGCAGATGAAACTGCGTCTCATTTCGGTCGGCAGCGCAGGCGCCGACCTCACGCTCGTCGCCGCGACGCCCGAGGGGTTCGCGCAATCGCTCCATGTGCGCGCCGGCGGGAAGGAGTATCGCCTGCACCTGCCGCTGGTCGGCGCGTTCCAGGCGTCGAACGCGCTGATCGCGGCCGGGCTGGCGATCGCGACCGGCGTCCCGGCCGACGCAAGCGCTCGCCGCGCTCGAAGACCTCGAAGGCGCCGCCGGGCGGCTCGAATATGTCGGCAAGAAAGGCAATGCCCCGATTTTCGTCGATTACGCCCACACCCCCGACGCGCTCGCCAACGCGCTCGATGCGCTGCGGCCCTTCGCGTCCGGCCGGCTGCTCGTGGTGTTCGGCGCCGGCGGCGACCGCGATCCGGGCAAGCGCCCGCTCATGGGGGCGGTGGCGGCCAAGCGCGCCGACCGCGCATTCGTGACCGACGACAATCCGCAGAAGCGAGGATCCGGCCGCGATCCGCAAGGCGATCCTGGCGTCGGCGCCCGGCGCCATCGAGATCGGCGACCGGGCGGCGGCCATTGCGGCCGCGGTCGGGGAGCTCAAAGCCGGCGACGTGCTGCTGGTGGCCGGAAAGGGTCATGAAACCGGCCAAATCCTGGGCGACCGGACGCTTCCGTTCTCGGACCAGGCGGCGGTGCGCGCCGCGCTCGGAGGAAAGCGATGAGCGCTCCGCTGTGGACGCTCGACGCGCTCAAAGCCGCGACCGGCGGCCGGCTTCTCGGGCAGCCCTCGGCCAATATTTCCGGCGTCGCCATCGACAGCCGCACGATCGGCGTCGGCGAGGCTTTCTTCGCGATCAAGGGCGACCGCTTCGACGGGCACGAGTTCGTGGCCGATGCGCTGAGGCGCGGCGCGGCGCTCGCGGTCGTGGCGGACGAGAAACTTTCCGAAATGCCCGAAGGCGCGGCGCTGCTCGTCGTCGCCGATCCGTTCGAGGCGCTGCGCGATCTGGCGCGCGCGGCGCGCGCCCGTTCGCAAGCCAAGATCGTCGCGGTGACCGGTTCGGTGGGAAAAACCGGCACCAAGGAGGCGCTGCGCACCGTGCTCGCGCGCGAGGGCGAAATTCACGCCTCGACCGCCTCGTTCAACAATCAATGGGGCGTGCCGCTGTCGCTTGCGCGTCTGCCTTTGGGCGCGCGCTTCGCGGTGTTCGAGATCGGCATGAATCACGCGGGCGAAATCACGCCGCTGGTGAAACTCGTGCGCCCGCACGTCGCGCTGATCACCTCGATCGAGGCGGTGCATCTCGAATATTTCCGTTCGGTCGAGGAGATCGCCGACGCCAAGGCGGAAATCCTGCTCGGCGTCGAGCCGGGCGGCGCCGCCGTGCTGCCGCGCGACAATCCGCACTACGCGCGGCTGGCCGCCGCCGCGGGCAAGGCCGGAGTGGAGCGCGTGATCGGGTTCGGCGCGCACGAGCAGGCCGAGGCGCGGCTGCTCGACGTGGCGCTCAAGCCGGATTGCTCGACGGTGCGGGCGCGCATCCTCGGCGACGAAATCACCTACAAGATCGGCTCGCCCGGGCGGCATCTGGTGCTGAACAGCCTGGCGGTGCTCGCGACCGCGAAGCTCTTGGGCGCCGACCTCGCGGTCGCGGCGCTTGCGCTGGCGACGCTGCAGCCCCCGGCCGGACGCGGACGGCGCATCGCGCTCGACCTCGGCCAGGCCGAGACGCTCCTGATCGACGAGAGCTACAACGCCAATCCCGCCTCCATGCAGGCCGCGCTCGAGGTGCTCGGCAGCGCGCCGGTCGGTCCGCGCGGGCGCCGCATCGCCGTGCTCGGCGACATGCTGGAGCTCGGCGCGGATGCTGCGAAGCTGCATCGCGGGCTCGCCGGAAGCATCGAGGCGGCCAAGGTGGACCTGGTGTTCTGCGCGGGGCCGCTGATGCGCACGCTCTGGGAAGCCTTGCCTGCGGCCCGGCGCGGCGGCTATGCCGATACGGCGGCGGAGCTCGAGCCGAAAGTCGCGGCGGCGCTGCGCCCGGGCGACGCCGTGATGGTCAAGGGTTCGAACGGCAGCCGCATGGGACCGCTGGTCAAGGCGCTCGCAGAGCGCTTCCGGGCCGAGCAGACGGCCGTCGCTCCGGCCTGAGGGAGGTTCGCTTGCTGTATTGGTTGTCGCAATTCTCCGACGCCTTCGGCCCGCTCAACGTATTCCGCTACATCACCTTTCGCGCCGGCGGCGCGGTGGTGACGGCGCTCTTGTTCGTATTCCTGTTCGGGCCGCGCATCATCGCGCTGCTGCGCGTGCGCCAGGGCAAGGGCCAGCCGATCCGCAAGGACGGCCCGCAATCGCACATCGTCGCCAAAGCCGGCACGCCGACCATGGGCGGGCTGATGATCCTGTCCGGGCTCGTGGTCTCGACGCTGCTGTGGGCCAATCTCGGCAATCTGTTCGTGTGGGTGGTGCTCGGCGTGACGCTCGCCTTCGGCGCGATCGGTCTCTACGACGACTATCTCAAGGTGACGAAGCAAACGCACCGGGGCCTGCCCGGCCGCGTGCGGCTCGCCATCGAGGCGCTGATCGCGGGCGCGGCCGTCGTCGTGATCATGCAGCTGAACGGGTCGCCGCTCGGCGGCGCGCTGGCGATCCCGTTCTTCAAGGATTTCCTCCTCAATCTCGGCTGGCTATTCGTCGTGTTCGGCGCCTTCGTGATCGTCGGCGCCGGCAACGCGGTGAATCTCACCGACGGGCTCGACGGGCTCGCCATCGTGCCGGTGATGATCGCGGCGCTGAGCTTCGCGGTGATCGCCTATCTGGTCGGCAACGCGGTGTTCGCCGGCTATCTGCAGATCCATCATGTGCCGCGCGCCGGCGAGCTTGCGGTGATCTGCGGCGCGGTAATCGGCGCCGGGCTCGGCTTCCTGTGGTTCAACGCGCCGCCGGCTTCGATCTTCATGGGCGACACCGGGTCGCTGTCGCTCGGCGCGCTGCTTGGGCACCGTCGCGGTCGCCATCAAGCACGAGATCGTGCTCGCCATCGTCGGCGGGCTGTTTGTGCTGGAGGCGGTTTCGGTGATCGTGCAGGTGGTTTCCTTCAAGCTCACCGGCAAGCGCGTGTTCCGCATGGCGCCGATCCACCATCATTTCGAGCAGCTCGGCTGGACCGAGCCGCAGGTGGTGATCCGGGCCTGGATCGTCGCGGTCGTGCTGGCGCTGATCGGCCTCTCGACGCTCAAGCTGCGGTGAAGCCGAACTCATGACCCCCGTCACCGTTTTCCGCGGCAAGACGGTCGCGGTGTTCGGGCTCGGCAGCAGCGGGCTTGCGGCCTGCGCGGCGCTCACGGCGGGCGGCGCCAGGGTGATCGCGTCCGACGATCAAGAGAAGGGCGTCGCCGCGGCCAGGGCCAAGGGTTTTGTGACCGGCGACCTGCGCGCGGCCGACTGGAAAAATATCGCAGCACTTGTGCTCGCGCCGGGCGTACCGCTCACGCACCCGGAGCCGCACTGGAGCGTGAAGCTCGCGCGCGCGAACAAGGTCGAGATCATCGGCGACATCGAGCTGTTCTGCCGCGAGCGGCGGGCGAACGCGCGGGGCGCGCCGTTCATCGCAATCACCGGCACCAACGGAAAATCGACGACGACGGCGCTGATCGGCCATCTGATCGCGGCCGCGGGGCGCGAGGCCGCGGTCGGCGGCAATCTCGGCACGCCGATCCTGTCGCTGCCGCCCCCCGACAAGAAGCGAACGCATGTCATCGAGTGTTCCTCGTATCAGATCGACTTGGCGCCGACGCTCGATCCCACGGCCGGAATTCTCCTGAACGTCACGCCCGATCATCTCGATCGCCACGGCACTATCGAAAACTACGCAGCGATCAAGGAGCGGCTGGTGGCCGGCATCGAGGCGGGAGGCGCGGCCGTCATCGGCGTCGACGACGAGTTCTGCGCAGCCATCGCGGACCGCATCGAGCGCGCGGGCAAGCGCGTGGTGCGCGTCTCGGTCGAGCGAAAGCTGCGCGACGGCATTTATCGGGACGGCACGTCTCTGTTGATCGTGGAAGGCGGAGCCCCTCGTGGCGCGATCGATCTCGCCGGGATTGGAAGTTTGCGCGGCGTGCACAATGCGCAGAACGCGGCGGCGGCTTATGCCGCGGTGCGAGCGCTCGGGCTGAAGCACGACGAAATCCAGGCCGGGCTTCGGAGTTTCCCCGGCCTCGCGCACCGCATGGAAGAAGTCGGCCGCAAGGGCCGCGTGCTGTTCGTCAACGACTCGAAAGCGACCAACGCGGACGCCGCCGCGAGGGCGCTGGCGTCTTTTCATGACATCTTCTGGATCGCGGGCGGGCGCGCCAAGGAAGGCGGCATCGAGCCGCTGCGGGAATTCTTCCCGCGTATCCGCAAGGCTTACCTGATCGGCGAGGCGGCAGCGGACTTCGCCAAGACGCTCGGTTCCGCGGTCAAGTTTGAAAAAGTCGATACGCTCGAGCGCGCAGTGCCGCTCGCCGCGCGCGAGGCGGAAGCGTCCGGTCTCAAGGAGCCGGTGGTGCTGCTCTCGCCGGCCTGCGCCAGCTTCGACCAGTATCCGAACTTCGAAGTGCGCGGCGACGCCTTCCGTGAACTGGTGCGCAAGCCATGACCAAGCATATCGATCCGACCAAGGAAGATTTTGCGCTGTTCAAGGACCTGCCGCGCGACGAGCCGATCCACATGCTCAATCTCGTGAAGCTGCGCGAGCAGGCGGCCTATGCGGACGGGCGGCAGGCCTCGGGGCTCGAGGCCTATCGCGCCTATGGCCGCGAGAGCGGGCCGGTGTTCAGGCGGCTGGGCGGGCGGCAGGTCTGGATCGGCAAGCCGCAGCTCACCTTGATCGGCCCCCGATCGGAGCACTGGGATCTCGCCTTCATCGCCGAATATCCGTCGGGCGCGGCGTTCATCGAAATGCTGCGCGATCCGGTCTACCGGGAGGCGGTCAAGCACCGCCAGGCCGCGGTCGAGGATTCGCGGCTGATCCGCATGAAGCCCGGCAAGCCGGGCGAGGCGTTCGGCGAGGCGGATTGAATTTCCGCGGGCTCCGGCGTGCGTGTGCTGAATTCCTTAAGCACTCGTCAACCCTAGAGGTTCAAGACTGGGGCCGGTTTTCCCGCACCCGGCGATCCCATGCTCTCTCGCGCGCAGCGCAGCTTCCTCGGCGAATGGTGGTGGACCATCGACCGGCTCCTGCTCTGGGCGGTGGTGGTGCTGGTGCTCATCGGTCTCGTGCTGATGCTGGCGGCGAGCCCGCCGGTGGCGATCCGGCTCGGCGCCGATCCGTTTCATTTCGTCAACCGCCACGCGCTTTATCTCGCGCCTGCGCTGGCGGTGCTGCTGATGACCTCTTTCATGACGCCGCGGCAGGTGCGCCGCGTCGCGCTGATCGTTTTCGTGATCGGCGTGGCGCTCAGTTTCGCGACGCTCTTCATCGGCCCTGAAATTAAAGGCGCCCGGCGCTGGCTCTCCCTATTCGGGGTGAGCGTGCAGCCGTCGGAATTCATGAAACCGGCTTTCGTCGTGCTCGCCGCCTGGATGTTCGCCGAGAGCGGCCGGCGTCCGGAAATGCCGGCGATGCTCGCCGTGTTCGGCCTGCTCGCGGCGGCCACGGTGCCCCTGGTCTTTCAGCCGGACATCGGCCAGACCGCGTTGCTGATCCTGGTCTGGTCCGCGCTCTTCTTCCTGTCGGGGGTGCGCTGGACCTGGCTCGCCGGCGCCGCTTCTGCCGCGGCGTTCGCGCTGTTTGCCGCCTATCAGTTCGTCCCGCACGTCACCGCGCGCATCACGCGCTTCCTCAATCCGGGCTCGGGCGACACCTTCCAGATCGACACGGCGCTGGAGTCGTTCGTGCGCGGCGGCTGGCTCGGCCGCGGGCCGGGCGAGGGGACGGTGAAGCGCATCCTGCCGGACGGCCACGCGGATTTCGTGTTCGCGGTGGCCGCCGAGGAGTTCGGCATCGTGCTCTGCCTTATTCTGGTCGCGCTCTTCGCTTTCATCGTGCTGCGCACGCTCGCGCATGCAATGCGCGAGGAAGATGCGTTCGGGCGGTTCGCGGTGGCGGGATTGGGTCTCTTGTTCGGCTTGCAGGCGGCGATCGCGATGGCGGTGAACCTGCACCTGATGCCGGCCAAGGGCATGACGCTGCCGTTCATCTCCTATGGCGGCTCGTCGCTGATATCGCTCGCCTTCGGCATGGGCATGCTGATCGCGCTGACCAGGCGGCGCTCGCGCGCCGAGGCCGTCGCCGAGCGCGAATACGAGGCCGCGCGCGGGGGCGCGCGGGCATGAGCCGGGCGGCGCAGCCGCTTATCCTGATCGCGGCGGGCGGTACCGGCGGGCACTTGTTCCCGGCCGAGGCGCTCGCGGGGGCACTCTCAAGACGCGGGATCGCGGTGGAGCTTGCCACCGACGACCGCGCCGCGCCGTTCGCCGGAAAATTTCCCGCCCGCGCGATCCACGTGCTGCCGTCCGACACGGTGCGCAGCCGCAATCCGTTTTCGCTCGCGCGCACCTTTCTCGTGCTCACGTGGGGAACGCTACGCGCGCTGTGGCTCCTGCTGCGGCGGCGGCCGAAAGCCGTCATCGGTTTCGGCGGCTATCCGACGCTGCCGCCGCTCATCGCCGCCTCGATCCTGCGTGTCCCCAGCATCATCCACGAGCAGAATGCGGTGATGGGACGGGCCAATAACTGGCTTGCCGGACGGGTGGATGCGATCGCGACCGGGCACGCGGGCCTCTTGTCGGCGAGCGCCAAGCTCGCGGCCAAGGCGACTTACGTGGGCAACCCGGTGCGGCCGGCGGTGGCCACGGCCGCGAAAAAAGTCTTCGCCGTTCCGGGGGCGAGCGAGCCTTTCCGCCTCGTCGTGTTCGGTGGCAGCCAAGGTGCGCGGGTGATGAGCGAAGTAGTGCCCGCGGGAGTCGAGGCGCTACCGCAGGCCGTGCGTTCGCGCATCCGCGTCGTGCAGCAATGCCGCGAAGCGGATCTCGAATCCGTGCGTACGATCTATCGGCGGCTCGATGTGCCGGCGGAGATCGCCGCTTTCTTTTCGGACCTGCCCTCGCGCGTGGCCGAAGGCCATCTGGTGATCGCGCGCTCGGGCGCCTCGACCGTGGCCGAGATCGCGGCTATCGGCCGGCCGGCGATATTAGTGCCGCTGCCGAACGCGCTCGATCAGGATCAGTTGGCCAACGCCTCGGCGCTCGCCGCGGCGGGCGGAGCGCTCCTGATCCGCGAGCCCGAGTTCATACCCGAACGGGTAGCCGCCGAGATTTCGCGGTTGGTGGCCGAGCCCGCCACCCTTTCGCTCATGGCCGCTTCGGCCCGGCGCATGGGGCGATTGGACGCGGCCGAACGGCTGGCCGATCTTGTGCTACGGGTGGCGCGAATTCCCCTCGAACTCCCCCGCCAGGGGGAGGTTGGCTGAGACGCGCGCATGAAGCTCCCCCGGCAGCTCGGGCCGATCCATTTCGTCGGCATCGGCGGTATCGGCATGAGCGGCATCGCCGAGGTGCTCGCCAATCTCGGCTACGCCGTGCAGGGCTCCGACGTCGCCGAGAGCGCGAACGTGAAGCGGTTAGCATCCTTGGGCATCAAGATCGCGATCGGCCACAAGGCGGAGAACGTCGCAGGCGCCGCGGTGCTGGTCGTTTCCTCCGCGATCAAACGCGACAACCCGGAGCTGGTGGCCGCGCGCGCCAAGCGGCTGCCGGTCGTGCGCCGGGCAGAGATGCTCGCCGAGCTGATGCGGTTGAAGAGCTGCGTCGCCATCGCCGGCACCCACGGCAAGACGACGACCACCTCGCTGGTCGCCGCGCTTGCTCGACGCCGGCGGCCTCGATCCGACCGTGATCAACGGCGGCATCATCAATGCCTATGGCACCAATGCGCGGCTCGGCGGCGGCACCTGGATGGTGGTGGAGGCCGACGAGTCCGACGGCACGTTCCTGAAGCTGCCGGCGGACGTCGCCATCGTCACCAATATCGATCCCGAGCACCTCGACCATTTCGGCACGTTCGAGAAGGTGAAGGAGGCGTTCCACGCCTTCGTCGAGAACGTGCCGTTCTACGGCTTCGCCGTCATGTGCAGCGATCATCCGGTGGTGCAGGACCTGGTGGGCGCGCATCGAGGACCGCCGCATCGTCACCTATGGCGAGAATCCGCAGGCCGACGTGCGGCTACTCGACGTCAAGCTCGATGGCGGCGTGGCGCGGTTTTCCGTGCTGTTCCGCGGCCGCGACGGCAACCAGGCGCACGAGATCAAGGATCTCATGCTCTCGATGCCCGGCCATCACAACGCGCTGAACGCGACGGCGGCGATCGCCGTGGCGCACGAGCTCGGCGTGCCGGAGGACCGGATCAAGAAGGCGCTGGCGAACTTCGGCGGCGTGAAGCGGCGCTTCACCCGCACCGGCGAGTGGAACGGCGTTTCGATCTTCGACGATTACGCGCACCACCCGGTGGAAATCGCGGCGGTGCTGAAGGCCGCGCGCGCCTCGACCAAGGCGCACGTGATCGCGGTGGTGCAGCCGCATCGCTTCACGCGGCTGCGCGATCTGTTCGACCAGTTCAGCACCTGCTTCAACGACGCCAATCACGTGATCGTCGCGCCGGTCTATCCCGCCGGCGAAGCGCCGATCCCGGGCATCGACCGCGACGCGCTGGTGCAGGGCTTGCGCGCGCGCGGGCATCGCGACGTGGTTGCGCTCGACAAGCCGGAGCAACTCGCCGGCATCGTCAAGAAGCTCGCGCGGCCGGGCGATTACGTGGTCTTTCTCGGCGCCGGCTCGATCAGCCAATGGGCCTATGCGTTGCCCGGCGAACTGGCGGGAAGTCATGAGCGTCACGGAGCTGGTTCGCGATCTGCCCGGCAGCTTGCCGAAACTGCGCGGGCGGCTGCTCGCCAATCAATCGCTCGCCGAGCTCACCTGGTTCCGCGTCGGCGGGCCGGCGCAGGTATTGCTCATGCCGGCGGATGAAGAAGACCTTTGCTATTTTCTCGCCGAGACTCCGGCCGAAGTACCGGTGACGGTGATCGGGCTGGGATCGAATCTCTTGGTGCGCGACGGCGGCGTGCCAGGCGTGGTGATCCGGCTCGGGCGCGGCTTCAACGAGGTCGCGGTCGAAGGCAATCTGGTGCGCACGGGGACCGCCGTGCCCGACGTGAAAGTCGCGCGCGCGGCGGCCGATGCGGCGCTCGCGGGGCTCGCCTTCTATCGCGGTGTGCCGGGCGCGATCGGCGGGGCATTGCGCATGAATGCGGGTGCCTATGGCCGCGGAGACCAAGGACGTGCTGATGGAAGCGCGCGCGGTCGATCGCAAGGGGAACGTTCGCGTGCTCAAGAACGCCGACTTCGGATTCTCCTATCGTCACTCCGCCGCACCCGCGGACCTGATCTATACGCAGGCGACGTTTCGCGGCGAGCCGGGCGATCCCAAGGCGATCGCCGCCGAGATGGACAAGATCACCGAAGCGCGCGAGTCGACGCAGCCGATCAAGAGCCGCACCGGCGGCTCGACCTTCAAGAACCCGCCGGGCAAGAAGGCCTGGCAATTGATCGACGCCGCTGGCTGCCGCGGGCTGGTGGTCGGCGACGCGCAGGTTTCCGAGATGCACTGCAATTTTCTCATCAATCGCGGCAATGCCAGCGCCGCCGATATCGAAAATCTCGGCGAAGAAGTGCGGCGGCGGGTGAAGGAGAATTCCGGCATCGAGCTCGAGTGGGAGATTGTGCGGGTCGGGGTGGCACGAGGCGCGCCCTCGGGTTGACGCAGTCCGCTCATTCCCGCGTAAGCGGGAATCCAGCCATGGGTCCCCGCTTTCGCGGCGACGAGCGGAGAGAAAAAAGGAAGCGAATGCCAAAACACGTCGCCGTGCTGATGGGCGGCTGGTCGGCGGAGCGGGAAGTGTCGCTGCGCTCCGGCAAGCAGTGCGCCGACGCGCTCGAGGCCCAGGGCTACCGCGTCAGCCGCGTCGATGTCGGCCGCGACGTCGCCGAGGTGCTGGCCAAGCTCAAGCCCGACGTGGCTTTCAATGTCCTGCACGGCCGGCCCGGCGAAGACGGCACCATGCAGGGGATTCTCGAAATCCTCCGCATCCCCTACACCCACTCGGGCGTGCTCGCCTCGGCGCTGGCCATGAACAAGGTCCAGGCCAAGACCGTGATGGCGGCGGCCGGGGTGCCGGTGCCGGACGGCAAGGTCGTTTCGCGGGCGGAAGCGGCAAAAGCGCACGCCCTGCCGCGGCCCTATGTGCTGAAGCCGGTGGCCGAGGGGTCCTCGGTCGGCGTCTTCATCGTCACCGAGAAGCACGCCCACCCCCCGCAGGAGCTGACCCGGCCCGATTGGCCTTATGGGGACGAGCTTTTGGCCGAGCGGTACGTGCCCGGCCTGGAGCTGACCTGCGCGGTTCTGGGCGAGGAGGCGCTCGGAGTCATCGAGATCGAGGCGGCCCAGCGCTTCTACGATTATGAGGCCAAATACGCCCCCGGGGGCTCCCGCCACATTCTTCCGGCCAGAATTTTACCAGTTGTTTACCAATTGGTGCGGAAGCTGGCTTTGACGGCGCATCGCGCCCTCGGCTGCCGTGGGGTCAGCCGGGCGGACTTTCGCTACGACAACCGCCCGGAAGGCAACGGGGACCTCGTTTGTCTCGAGGTCAATACCCAACCAGGCATGACCGAGGTGTCGCTGGTGCCGGAACTGGCTGCCCATGGGGGGCGCTCGTTCGGCGAGCTGGTGAAATGGATCGTGGAGGACGCCTCTCTGGACCGGTGACCCGGCGGCGCAAGCCGGCGGGGCCGGGCGATTTTGCCGTCTCCCGAAGTTTCTCCCGAAAACTCGACGATCTCGACCGGAAATTGCCGCGCGGCGCGGAAATATTGCTGTTTGCGCTGTTCTTCGCGGCGGTCGGAGTCTACGGCGCCACGCGCGGCGAATTGCAGCGCTTCACCATGGCGCTGCACGATCTCGGCGACGCTGCCGCGAACGCGGCAGGCTTCGATCTTGAGACGGTGGAAGTTTCCGGCGCGCGGCAGATCACGCGCGACGAAGTGCTCGCCGCCGCGGGCATCACGCCCACGACCTCGCTCCTTCTGCTCGACGCGGAAACGACGCGCGCCCAGCTCAAGCAAAATCCCTGGATCGCCGAAGCCACGGTGCGCAAGCTCTATCCGGGCCGGCTCGAAATCTCGATCGAGGAACGGGTCGCGTTCGCGATCTGGCAACGGGCCGGCAAGCTCTCGGTCATCGCGCGCGACGGCACGGTGATCGGGGCCGATGCGCGCGCGCTGCTGCACGACTATCCGCTCGTGGTCGGCATGGGCGCCGATAAGCGCGCCGCCGACTTCCTCGCGCTGGTGGCGCGGGTGCCGGAAATTCAAGCGGAGCTCGCCGCCGCGGTGCTGGTGGCCGAGCGGCGCTGGAACATCCGGCTCAAGAACGGCGCCGATGTGCGGCTGCCCGAGGAGAACGCCGAAGCGGCGCTCATAAAACTCGTCGCCTTCGATCGCGAGACGAAGATTCTTTCGCGCGATGTGGCGGCCATCGATCTGCGCATCCCCGACCGCATCAGCGTGCGGCCCTCGCCCGAAGCGGCCGAAGCGCGCGCCGCGGCGCTCAAGTCGCGCATGCCGAAACGCGCGGGGTCCGACACATGAGCTCGCTCATGGCGCGCGGCTTGGCCCCTCGCATGGGTCCGCTGCCGAGAAGGCCGGTGATCGTGGCCGCGCTCGATATCGGCACCAGCAAGATCGCCTGCCTCATCGCGCGGCTAACCCCGCGCAGCGGCGGCGACGTGATGCGCGGCCGCACGCACTCCATCGAGCTGATCGGCTTCGGCCACACCAGCTCGCGCGGCATCAAGGGCGGCGCGGTCGCCGACATGGCGCGGGCCGAGGAATCGATCCGGCGCGCGGTGGATGCGGCCGAGCGCATGGCCCGGCTCGAGATCGCTTCGGTGCTGGTCAGCGTCTCCGGCGGCCGGCTCGGCAGCGAGTCGTTCGCGGCCTCGGTGCGTCTGCAGGGCGCTTCCGCCGATCAGGGCGATATCGGCCGCGTGCTCGATGCCGCGAGCCTGCATTCGGTGCGAGATGGGCGCGCCGTGCTGCATTCGCTGCCGGTCGGCTACGGGCTCGACGGCAGCGCGCACATCCGCGATCCGCGCGGCATGATCGGCCAGGTGCTCGCCGTCGACTTGCATGTGGTCACCGCCGACTGGCCGGCGCTGAAGAATCTCGTGTTCCTGGTCGAGCGCTGCCATCTCTCGGTCGAAGGGCTGGTGGCCGCGCCCTATGCGGCCGCGCTCTCCTCGCTCACCGCCGACGAGGCGGAGCTCGGCGCGGTCTGCATCGATTTCGGCGCGGGCACCACGACCGTTTCGGTCTTCGCCGGCGGCGACTGCGTGCATACCGACGGGATCGCGATCGGCGGCCAGCATTTGACCCTCGACCTCGCCCGCGCGCTGTCGGCCCGGGTCTCGGAGGCCGAGCGGCTGAAATCGCTCTACGGCAACGTCATCGCCACGGCCTCCGACGATCTCGACATGATCACGGTGCCGGCGATCGAGGGCGATCGCGAATTGCCGACCGCGGTGCCGCGCTCGCAGATCGTCCGGACCTTGCGCCCGCGGATCGAGGAAATCGTCGAGTTCCTGCGCGAGCGGCTGGGCGCCGCCGGCATGCTCGGCGACGCGCGCCGCCGCCTGGTGCTGACCGGGGGTGCGGCGCAGCTCACGGGACTTTCCGAATATGTCGGCCGCGCCTTCGGCGCCACGGCGCGGATCGGCCGGCCGATCGGGATCGGGCGGCTGTCGGACACCGGCCGGGCGCCGGGGTTCGCCGCAGCCGCGGGATTGCTGATTTTCCCGCAGGTCGCGGAGCGCGAGCACTTCGAGCCGCGCCGGCGGATGGCCGCCAATGAGGGGAATTACCTAAAGCGCGTAGGGAGTTGGCTGAAGGAGTCGTTCTAGGCGATAAGAATGCGTCGGCGTGATTCGGCGCAGTGGTGGGGACCATAAGCAGGGGCGGCTGACTGCCCGAAAGGACGAAGACGATGGCGATCAATCTCAAGGTACCCGACATCCGGGAGCTCAAGCCGCATCTGGTCGTGTTCGGCGTCGGCGGTGCCGGCGGCAATGCCGTCAACAACATGATCACGGCGGGACTCTCGGGGGTCGATTTCGTCTGCGCCAATACCGACGCGCAGGCGCTCACGACCTCCAAGGCCGAGCGGGTGATCCAGATGGGCGTCGAGGCGACGCAAGGACTCGGCGCCGGCTCTCATCCCGAGGTCGGCCGGGCGGCCGCCGAGGAGGCGATCGACGAAATCCGCGACCATCTTTCGGGCGCGCACATGGTGTTCGTCACCGCCGGCATGGGCGGCGGCACCGGCACCGGGGCGGCGCCCGTCATCGCGCGGGTCGCGAAAGAGATCGGTCTGCTCACCGTCGGCGTCATCACCAAGCCGTTCCACTTCGAGGGCCAGCGGCGCATGCGGATCGCCGAAAACGGCATCCAGGAGCTCGCGCAGCATGTCGACACGCTGATCGTGATCCCGAACCAGAATCTGTTCCGCGTCGCCAACGAGAAGACCACCTTCGCCGATGCCTTCGCCATGGCCGACCAGGTGCTCTATTCGGGCGTCGCCTGCATTACCGACCTGATGGTCAAGGAAGGGCTGATCAATCTCGATTTCGCCGACGTGCGCGCGGTGATGCGCGAAATGGGCAAGGCGATGATGGGCACCGGCGAGGCCTCGGGCGAGAAGCGCGCGATCAAGGCGGCCGAGGCGGCGATCTCCAATCCGCTGCTCGATGAAGTCTCCATGCGCGGCGCGCGCGGGCTGCTCATCTCGATCACCGGCGGCAAGGACCTCACGCTGTACGAAGTGGACGAAGCGGCCTCGCGCATCCGCGAGGAAGTCGATCCCGACGCCAATATCATTCTCGGCGCTACCTTCGATCAGAGTTTGGAGGGCCTCGTGCGCGTCTCGGTGGTGGCGACCGGCATCGATCCGGCGCTGATCCCGGCCGCCAACCCGGCCGCCGTCGAGCGCATCACCGATCCGATCGCGCGCCAGCGCATCCAGCGCACGGTGGAAACGCGGCGTGAATTGCCGCGGCCTTCGATGGAGGCCATGCGCGAGCACGCCTATCGCGCGCCGGCCCAGCACGAAGACGACGGCTATGACGAGCTGCCGCCGCTCTCACACGAAACCGCCATCGACGACGTGACGCTGCGGCCGGTCGCGGCGAAGCCGACCTTCTTCGAGCCGGTGTTCGACGAGCCGCGCGCGCACGATCCGATGGACGAGCCGGAGCGGCCCTATATTCCGCCGCGGGCGGAGCAGCCGGCAAGAATGCCGCGCATGCCACGGGTCGATGAGCTGCCGATCCCCGCGCAGAACGAAATTCGCGCCAGCCGCGGCGAGCCGTCCGAGCATCATTCGGCCGAAAAGCGCAGAACCACGCTGCTGCAGCGCCTGGCCAATGTCGGCATGGGTCGGCGCGAAGAAGAGGAAGCCCCGGCCCAGCGGCCGGTCGCCCGTCCGCCCTCGCGGCCGGTCGATCCAGACGCGCGTCCGGCGGCAGAGCGGCGCACGGCCGAACAGGTATCCGAATACGCCCGGCGTCCGGCCAGCCGCAGCCTGCCGCTCGACCTGCATGGCCGGGCTCCCGGCCGGCCGGCCGACGACGACGAGCTCGAGATTCCGGCCTTCCTTCGCCGCCAGGCGAACTAATCCCCAAGTTCGCCGCCAGGCGAACTAATCCCCAGGCCAGGGGATCGATTCGGTAACGCAGGCGCCCGGGCCCTGAGGTCCGGGCGCCTTTCGTTTCAAGGGTCCGCTGTGGCCAAGAAGTGGCATGTTTGCGGCCTAATTCCGGTAACAGTTGGTAAGAAACCGTGACTTGGCCCCTCCCCATGGCCGCCGGTAGTGTTTCGCCAACCATCGCGGCCAAGCGTGATCAAGGGCTGCGGAGCGTGGGACGGGGGTCCCGAAGCTGGCCGGGCCGGCTTTTGGGATGGGGCGTGGGGAATGCGGACACAGTTCCAGCACACCATTGCCAAGCGGGTCGAGCTTGTCGGCTGCGGCATCCATAGCGGGGACCCGGCCAAGGTCGCCATTCTCCCCGGCCAGCCGAACACCGGCATCGTCTTCGTCCGCCGCGGCCGGGAGGGCGTCGCCGACCGCATGATCGCGGTCACGCCCGGATCCGTCCGCAACACCGAATTCGCGACCGTTCTGGGCGACGGCAACGGCGCCCTCTGCTCGACCGTCGAGCATCTCCTGGCGGCCTTCCTGGGCCTCGGGATCGACAACGCGGTGGTCGAGGTCGAGGGCAGCGAAATGCCGATCCTGGACGGCAGCGCCGCTCCGTTCGTCGAGGCGATCGATGCCGTCGGCCTCCGGGTTCAGACCGCACAGCGCCGGTTCCTCAAGGTGCTGAAGCCGATCCGGGTCGAGGATGGCCTAGCCAGCGGCGAGCTGCTGCCCTTCGACGGCGGCTTCCGGCTGGAAGTCGATATTGAATTCGATCACAAGCTGATCGGCCACCAGCGCTATGCGGCGACGCTTTCGCCCGACGTGTTCCGCCGGGACCTCGCGCGCGCCCGTACTTTCGGCTTCATGTCGGACGTGGCGAAGCTGTGGAGCGCCGGCTATGCGCGCGGCGCGTCGCTGGAAAACACCATCTGCCTCGCTGAAGACCGGGTGCTGAACCCGGAGGGCCTGCGCTTCCGCGACGAGTTCGTCCGTCACAAGGCGCTCGACGCCATCGGCGATCTGGCGCTCGCAGGCCTGCCGATCCTGGGGCGTTACCGCTCGGTGCGCGGCGGCCATAAGCTCAATGCCATGGTGGTCGCGGCGCTGATCGCCGACGGTTCGGCCGCCGCCGTGGTTCAGCCCTCCGGCCGCCGCGAGCGCGGCCATGCCGGCGTGGGCGTGCCGGCCGCAGTCCCTGCCTACGGCGCGGACCTCTCCTAACCCGCCACAAAGGCGACTGATTCCACCGCTAGCGCCATGGTGGGAACCGGCCGTTTTCGTTACAACAACGCGGTCCGGAAGGGCTCGTTTCGAGCTTCCCACGGGGTTTCAAGGGTTGATGCGTCGCATTCCTCGCACCCATCGCAGCATCTCTCTCAGCGCGGCCCTGTGGCTGGCCGCCGTGCTGGCGCTTCCGCTCGGCGGCTGCGCTTCGTTCGGCGATTTCTCGCTCAATAGCCTGTTCGGCGCCAAGGAGGACGACGGTCTTCTGGCCGAGCAGCCGGCCGACAAGCTCTACAACGAAGGCCTCACGCTCATGAACCGGCGCGAATACGGCGACGCCGCCAAGAAGTTCATCGAGGTCGACCGCCAGCACCCCTATTCGGAATGGGCACGCAAATCGCTGCTGATGACGGCGTACGTATTCTACGAGAGCGGCAAGTACGAGGACACGATCCAGGCGGCGCGGCGCTACGTGACGCTGCATCCGGGCAGCACCGACGCGGCCTATGCGCAATACCTGATGGCCTCATCCTATTTCGACCAGATCCCCGACATCACCCGCGACCAGGGCCGGACCGAACGCGCGCTGACCGCGCTCGACGAGGTGATGCGCAAATATCCCAATACCGAGTATGCCGAGAGCGCCAAAAAGAAGGTCGAGGTCGCGCGCGACCAGCTCGCCGGCAAGGAAATGATGATCGGCCGCTGGAATCTCGATCGGCGCAACTACACCGGCGCCATCAACCGCTTCAAGGCCGTGGTCACGCAGTACCAGACCACGCGGCACGTCGAAGAGGCGCTGATGCGGCTGACCGAGGCCTATATGGCGCTCGGCATCGTGAACGAGGCGCAGACCGCGGCCGCCGTGCTCGGGCACAATTTCCCGGACAGCCCCTGGTACCAGGACGCGTTCAAGCTGGTGCAGATCGGGCGGGCTGGAGCCGCGCGAGAACAAGCAATCCTGGATCAGCAAGGCGTTCGGCACGTTCAGCGCCAGCTCGGTCACGCGGCTCATCATCGGCAATTAACTCCATCCGCTGATTCCCGCGTAAGCTGGAATCCAACAGCTCGACTGGATGCCCGCCTTCGCGGGAATGAGCGGAGAGGCTGCTCTTTCGCTCATTCTGGTAGGCGAACGTCTTCTGTGAGCGGGCCCCCGTGGCGGCTTTTCACGCTTCGTTCTTGCGCTAGACTTGCAGCCGGCCATGCTGACCCATCTTTCGATTCGCGACATCGTCCTCATCGAGAAGCTCGATCTCGATCTCGCCGCGCGGCTCACGGTGCTGACCGGGGAGACCGGCGCGGGCAAGTCGATCGTGCTCGACGCGTTCGCGCTCGCGCTCGGCAGCCGCGGCGACGCGGCGCTGGTGCGCCAGGGCGCCGAGCATGGGCAGGTGGTCGCGGCGTTCGACGTGAAAAAGGATCACCCGGCGCTCGCGGTGCTGAAAACCAACGATCTCGATATCGACGACGAAGGCGAGCTGATCCTGCGCCGCGTGCAGCTGGCTGACGGGCGCACGCGCGCGTTCATCAACGACCAGCCGGTGAGCGTGCAGGTGCTGCGCGAGGTCGGCGGCAAGCTGGTGGAAATCCACGGCCAGCACGATGAGCGCGCGCTGGTGGATCAGGCCACGCATCGCATGTTGCTCGATGCCTTTGCCGGCCACGCCGATCGCGCGGCCGAGGTGCGCCGCCTATGGGGTATCTGGCGCGAGGCGGAGGCAGACGAGAAGGCCGAGCGGGAGCGGCTCGCGCGTGCGCTGGGCGATGCCGATTACGTGCGCCATGCGGTCGAGGAACTGAAGGCGCTCGCTCCGCAGCCGGGCGAGGAACAGGCCTTCGCCGAGAAGCGCGCCATGCTGATGCGGGCGGAAAAGATTTCCGGCGATCTGCGCGAGGCGCACGAGGCGGTGGCGGGCGCGGCTTCGCCGGTGCCGATCCTTTCGGCGGCCTTGCGCAAGCTGGAGCGCCGCTCCGGCGAGGCTTCCGACCTCGTCGCCGGGCCGGTGAAGGCGCTCGACACGGCGCTGCATGGGCTGGAAGAGGCCCGCGCCGGGCTCGAGGCCGCGCTGGCGCTGGCCGATTTCGACCCGAAGGAATTGGAGCGCATCGAAGAGCGGCTTGTTCGCCCTGCGCGCGGCGGCGCGGAAATACTCGTCGACTGTCGATAAGCTGCCGGAAGTGGTGGCGCGATTTACCGCGGATCTTGAGGCCATCGATCAGGGCGAGGAGCGGCTGAAAGCCTTGGCCACGGCCGCCAAACAGGCCGAGGGCGCCTATCGGGGCGAGGCGGTGCGACTTTCCAATGCCCGGAAGAAGGGTGCGGAGGCGCTCGATGCGGCCGTCAACAAGGAGTTGAAGCCGCTCAAGCTCGAGCGGGCAGAGTTCATTACGGAAATTACGAGCGACGCGGCCGCGCCGGGGCCGGACGGCTACGACCGGGTCGAGTTCTGGGTGCGGACCAATCCGGGCGCCAAACCGGGGCCGATGATGAAAGTGGCCTCCGGCGGCGAGCTGGCGCGCTTTCTGCTGGCGCTCAAGGTCGCGCTCGCCGACCGCGGCTCGGCGCCGACGCTGGTGTTCGACGAAGTCGACAGCTCGGTCGGCGGCGCGGTGTCGGACGCGATCGGCGCGCGGCTCGCGCGCCTCGGGCAGCGGGTGCAGGTGCTCGCCGTCACCCATGCGCCGCAGGTGGCCGCGCGCGCGGCCAACCATTTCATGGTCGAGAAGACGCCGGTGGACAAGGGCAAGCGGGTGGCGACCCGCGTGCATATGCTTGACGCGGCGGCGCGGCGTGAGGAAGTGGCGCGCATGCTGGCGGGCGAGAAAGTGACCGACGAAGCGCGCAAGGCCGCCGCGCGGCTGATCGCCGGGGCGGCGTAGGAGCCGGTCATTCCGGGACGGCCCGAAGGGCCGGGCCCGGAATCCATAGCCACCTGAGTTCCGATTTTTTATGGCGGTGGTTATGGATTCCGGGCTCGCGCCGTCGGCGCGCCCCGGAATGACGTATGATTGAACCCATGGCGCCCAAAGACCTCACCAAAATTCCGGTCGACCAACTCGCCGAAAAGCAGGCGAAAGCCGAGCACGCGCGGCTCGAGGCCGAGATCGCCGCGCACGACAAGCGCTATTACCAGGAAGACGCGCCGACGATCTCCGACGCGGAATACGACGCGCTCCGGCTGCGCTACGAGGCGATCGAGAAGCGCTTTCCCGCATTGCACACCCTGACGAGCCTGACCCGGCGCGTCGGCGCGGCGCCGGTCGGCAAGTTCAAGAAGGTGCGGCACGCGGTGCCGATGCTGTCGCTCGCCAACGGCTTCAGCGACGAGGACGTCACGGATTTCGTCGAGCGGATCAAGCGCTTTCTCAATCTCGGCGAGAAGGAGAAGCTCGTCCTCACGGCCGAACCCAAGATCGACGGGCTTTCGTGTTCGCTGCGCTACGAGCGGGGCGAGCTCACGGTGGCGGCCACGCGCGGCGACGGCGAAGAAGGCGAAGATGTCACCGCCAATGTGCGCACGATCAAGGACGTGCCGAAGACGCTGAAGGGCAAGGCCGTGCCGGATCTCATCGAGGTGCGCGGCGAGGTCTATATGGGCCACGCCGATTTCATCGCGCTGAACAAGCGCCAGGAGGCCGCGGGCGAAAAGGTATTCGCCAATCCGCGCAATTCCGCCGCCGGCTTCCTGCGGCAGCTCGATCCGAAAATCACCGCCAGCCGGCCACTGCGCTTCTTCGCCTATGGCTGGGGCGGGCGCAGCGAACTGCCCGCCGATACGCAGTACGGGGTGCTGGAGGCGTTCAGGCGCTGGGGCTTGCCGGTCAACCCGCTGACCAAACGCTGCGCGAGCGTGGACGAGATGCTCGCGCACTACCGCGCGATCGAGGAGCAGCGCGCGAGCCTCGGCTACGACATCGACGGCGTGGTCTACAAGGTCGACCGGCTCGACTGGCAGGAGCGGCTCGGCTTCGTCTCGCGCAGTCCGCGCTGGGCGCTGGCGCACAAGTTCGCGGCCGAGAAGGCCACGACCGTGGTCGAGAACATCGACATCCAGGTGGGGCGCACCGGCGCGCTCACGCCCGTGGCCAAGCTCGAGCCGGTGACGGTCGGCGGCGTGGTGGTGTCGAACGCCACGCTGCACAACGAGGACGAGATCGCGCGCAAGGACGTGCGCGTCGGCGACACCGTGATCGTCCAGCGCGCGGGCGACGTGATCCCGCAGGTGCTCGGCGTCGTGCTGGAGAAGCGGCCGAAGAGCGCCAAGCCCTTCAAGTTCCCGACCGTCTGCCCGGCCTGCGGCAGTCACGCGGTGCGCGAGGTCGATCCGGAGACCGGCGAGCCCGAGGCGGTGCGCCGCTGCACCGGCGGGCTGATCTGCCCGGCGCAGGCGGTGGAGCGGCTGCGCCACTTCGTGTCGCGCAACGCCTTCGACATCGAGGGCCTGGGCGAGAAGCAGATCGAGGCTTTTTACGAGTGGGAGTTGATCAAGCGAACCGGCCGACATCTTCACGCTGGCCAAGCGCGACAAGCGCAAGAAGCCGCCGCTTGCGGAGCGCGAAGGCTGGGGCGAGACCTCGGCGCAGAAGCTGTTCGCCGCCATCGAGGCGCGGCGGAAGATCGCGCTCAACCGGCTTCATCTACGCGCTCGGCATCCGCCACATCGGCGAGACCAATGCGCTGCGCCTGGCGCGGCATTACGGGACGATCGATGCGTTCAAGCAGGGCGCAGTCGCAGCGGCCAAGCCCGAGAGCGAGGCCTTACGAGGAACTCATCAACATCAACGGCATCGGCGAGACGGTGGCCGACGCGCTGGTCGAGTTCTTCAAGGAGAAGAAGAACCGCGCCGCGCTCGACGCGCTGCTCAAGGAGATCGAGGTCGAGCCGATGGAGGCCGCGCGCTCGGACACCAAGGTCGCGGGCAAGACCGTGGTGTTCACCGGCGCGCTCGAAAAGATGACGCGCGACGAGGCCAAGGCCATGGCCGAGCGCCTCGGCGCCAAGGTCGCGGGCTCGGTGTCGAAGAAGACCGACTACGTGGTGGCCGGCCCCGGCGCGGGCTCCAAGCTCGCCGAGGCCACGAAGCTCGGCGTGAAGGTGATCAGCGAGGACGAGTGGTTCAAGTTAATCTCCTGATCGTCATGCCCGGCCTTGTGCCGGGCGATCCACGCCTTCTGAACTTTTCGTCGATCGCTAGACGTGGATGGTCCGGGACAGCCCGGCCATGACGACGTTCGCAATCGCCGTAGGCTCAGAGCGTAATCACCTGGTCCGGCATGTTGCCCGACAGCGCCTTGTAGAGATCGGGGAAGCAGCCGATCGGCACGCCGTCGAACAGCTTGTCGGCGATCTCGCGCTCGTAGCAGCATTGGTCGCAGCCCATCAGCAGCATGCCGGTTTTCTTGGCGACCTTGTGCAGCCGGTCGCCGATCGGGTTGCCCTTCATCAGCACGTAGTTGTTGTCCTCGAAGAAGAACATGCCGACCACGGTGACGCCGTGCCGGTTCTCCTCGAGCTGCGGAAGGATCATTTTTCCGAGCACGTAGGAAACGGTGTGGCGCGAGGTGGCGAAGATATAGGCGACTTTCATCTGGGACTCCCACTGGGTTGACCGGTTGGCGTGACCCGGCCGCGTCGAGCGCGGCGCGAAAAGCTGCAATGGCGAGCGCGGCGCGGGCGCGCTTCTGTTCGGGAACGCCCTCAAGCGCGTCGACGAGATCGGCGGCGGAAAATTCGCGCGCGATCGCGACGGCGAAACCGGGTACGGTCTCGGCGATCAGCTCGCTATAGGCGATCAGCGTCGCGCAAGTGGTGGCATGGAAGCCGATGGCGGCGATGCGGCCGGCGGAAAGCTCGAGGCAGAATTCGGCGCGATTGCCCTCGGCGTCGGTGCGGGCAGCGCCACGGATCGAGAGCGGGGCTGCGTAGTTTCGCCGATAGCCGCGCTCGAACAGCTCGGTCACCGATTGGCGCGGCATCACGCTGCAGCAGGCTTCGCGGCAGGTCGCAGTCATGTCAGACAGATATCTCGCTCATTCCGTTCAGGCATGATCCTTTTCCGAAAACCGGTTTCGCACTTTTCGGGATCATGCCTAGTTCCAGCGCAGCAGCCGTTTTTCGAGCCGGTTGGCGAGCGCGAAGATGACGAGCACCACCACCATGATCATCAGGATCAGCGCCATCATGAGCGCGGCGTTGTAGGTGCTCTGGGCGAAGGAGAGCAGATAGCCGAGGCCGCGGCTGGCGGCGACGAACTCGCCGACGCAGGCGCCGGTGAAGGCGAAGCCGACGGCGACCTTGAGATTCCCGAGCACCCAGGAAGCGACCGACGGCAGGTACACGTGGCGCAGGAGCGCCCAGCGGTCGCCGCCGAGCGTGGTGACGCGATCCACCAGCTTGCGGTCGACCTGGCGGATGCCGCTGAAGACGGTGAAGAAGATCACCACCGAGACCAGGATGAAGGCGAGCGCCACCTTGGAGGCGACGCCGATGCCGAGCCAGATCACGAACAGCGGCGCGAGAATCACGCGCGGCACCGCGTTCAAGCAACAGCATCACCGGCTCGAGCAGCTCGGCCACCAGCGGGATGAGCGCCGCCAATACGCCGAGCAGCACGCCGACGACGATCCCGAGCGCCAGGCCCACGAGCGCCGCGGTGAAGGTCGCCTCCAGATGCGGCCAGATGCGGCCCTCGGCGAACAGCTCCACCAGCGCGCCCCAGATCTGCGCGGGCGTCGGCATATAGAGCGGGTTCAAATAACCGGCCCAGCCCGCGGCTTGCCAGAGCAGGAGCAGGATCGCGAGCGCCACGAGCTGGCGCAAGGGCCGCCCAAAATTCGATGACGCGGCCGACATCAGGCGGCCTCCGCCGGGGCGATGCGGGTCACCTCGTTGGAGAGATCGCTCCAGAGCTTGGCCAGGAGCGGTGCGAAGGCCGGATGCGTGCGCGCGTGCACCGGGTCGCGCGGGCGCGGGATCGGCACGGAATAGTGCTGGGTGATGGTCGCGCGCGGGCCCTGCGACAGGAGATAGACGCTGTCGGAGAGCGCGATCGCTTCTTCCAGATCGTGGGTGACGAGCAGCACGCTGATGCGCTCTTGCTGGACCAGCCCCACCAGGTCCTTGACCACGGTCATGCGCACGATGGCGTCGAGCGAGGCGAAGGGCTCGTCCATCAGGAGCAGCCTGGGCTTGAGCGCGAGCACTTGCGCCAGCGCCACGCGCTTGCGCTGCCCGCCGCTCATGTGGCGCGGGTAGCGGTCGCCGAAGCCGGAAAGGCCGAGCCGGCCGAGCCAGCCGTCGGCCACCTCCAGCGCCTCGGCGCGGCCCATGCCGCGGAAGCCGAGGCCGAGCGCGACGTTGTCGCGCGCGGTGCGCCAGGGCAAGCAGCGCGTCGTCCTGAAACAGAATTCCGACCTCGGTCGGGTCGAGCTGGAGTTCGATGGTGCCTTCGAGCGGCTGCTGCAGCCCGATGATGGCGCGCATCACGCTCGATTTGCCGGAGCCGGAGGGCCCGACCAGGCTCACGAACTGGCCGGTGCCGACCTCGAGGCTGGCGCCCTCGACGACCGGCTCGCCGCCATAGGAGAGCGACAGATTACGGACGCGCAGGGACTTACCCTCCGACGATCGTGGTGTCTTGCAGACCGGTCACGTCGGCGTCGGCCTTGAGCAGCCCGGCGATCTTCGAGCGTGTCGGCGACGCGGCGCGAGGAGGCGAGGTCGATCGTCACCTTGTCGGGATAGAGCGAGACGCCGTAGCGCCGCAGCGACTCGACCAGATCGGCCACGTTGGCGCCGGCGAGCAGCTCCTTCGGCAGCGCGCCGACCATGTCCTCGGGCTTCATCTTGGGCATGGCCTTGAGCGCGTCGTCGAGGCCCTTGGCGAGCGCGATCATCTCGGCGCGGCGCGCGGGGATTTCCTTGGTCAGCACCGAGACGCCCATGAACTCGTACGGCCCGCCGAGATATTTCTGCGCGTCGGCGCAGATCCATGGCGTTCACCAGCGTGCGCGCGCCGGCGCGCGTCAGGATGGTGAGCGCCGGCTCCTGCACCAGCCCGGCATCGACCTGGCCTTGATTCAAGGCTTCCAGGATGTTCACGCCGAGGGTCGCGAACTGCACCTTGTTCTGGTCGGCGTTGGCCTGCTTCAGCAGGAACAGCAGCAGCGCATGGTCGGCCTGGCCGAGGCCGGAGACGCCGACGGTCTTGCCCTCCAGATCCTTCACGCTCTTGATCGTTTCTTTGTTCTTCGGCGCGGTGACCAGCGCGAACAGCGGCAGGCGGCCGGTGGTGGCGAAGCGCTTGATCTCGGCGCCCTTGGCGTAAGCCTGGATCGCGACATCGAGCGCGGTCGCGGCATAGTCCACGGCGCCGCCGACCAGCGCCTGCATCGCGTTGTTGCCGCCGCGGGCATAGACCAGCTCCACGTCGAGGCCGTGGTTCTTCCAGTGGCCGTGCGCGCGCGCGACCTCGTAGGGAATGATGCAGAGGATCTGGCTGCAGAAGGCGAGCTTGAGCTTCTTCAGCGGCGCGGTTTGCGCGCCGGCCGGGCCGGCGGCCGAAAGCGCGCCGGCGATGGCGCCGATGCCTTTCAGGATCGAGCGGCGGGAAACGTCGGGCGGCGCCAGATCGGCGCTGGTCAGGCCGGGGCGGATCGGCGCGGCATGATCTTCGTCGCAGCAGCCCATGAGTGCTCCAATGGCGTGAGGCGCGAATTCGCGCAGCTTTCCGGCAAGCTCGCTTAACAGGTCTATTCCGTCAATAGCGGCAAAATACAGGAATGCGACGTTATTTAGCGATCGGCGCGGTCGCGGCCTGCAGCCACTTGCGCGTCTCGGCATCCAGCGCGGGCTCGAGCTCTTTCCGCACGAGCGCGTGATAGGCGTCGAGCCAGGCGATCTCCTCGCGCGTGAGCAGACGCGCATCGATCAGCCGCCGGTCGATCGGCGCGCGCGTCAGCGTCTCGAAGCCGAGCAGTTTCTTCTCGGCGCCTGCCGGCGCGGGCGCCGCGACCACCAGCACGAGATTCTCGATGCGGATGCCGTAGGCGCCGGTCTTGTAATAGCCGGGCTCGTTGGAGACGATCATGCCGGCGGCGAGCGGCGCGCGTGCCGAGCTTGGAAATGCGCGCCGGGCCCTCGTGCACCGAGAGATAGCTGCCGACGCCGTGGCCGGTGCCGTGGTCGTAATCGAGGCCGGCGGCCCACAGCGGCGCGCGCGCGAAGCCGTCGATCTGCGCGCCGGTCGCGCCTTCGGGAAATACGCTGGTGGCGATGGCGATATGGCCCTTGAGCACGAGGGTGAAGCGCTCGCGCATTTCCGCGCCCGGCTCGCCGATCGCGACGGTGCGCGTCACGTCGGTGGTGCCGTCCTCGTACTGGGCGCCGGAATCGACCAGATACAGCTCGCCGGATTTGAGCTTGCGGTTGGTCTTCTCCGTCACGCGATAATGCACGATGGCGCCGTTCGGGCCCGAGCCGGAAATGGTGGGGAACGAAATATCCTTCAGCTTGCCGGTCTCGCGGCGGAAGGTTTCCAGCGCCTGCACCGCCTCGATCTCGCTCACGCGGCGTGTGGGCGTTTCGCGGTCGAGCCAGGCGAGAAAGCGCGTCAGCGCCGCGCCGTCGCGCGGATGCGCCGCGCGGGCGCCGGCGATCTCGGCCGCGTTCTTCACCGCCTTCATGCGGGTGACCGGATCGGCGCCTTTGCTGACGGTGCCGCCGACTTTCTCGATCACGTCGGCGAGCCGGCGCGGCGCGGTGGCCTGATCGAGCCGGATGGTTTTGCCCTTGGCCGAGCGCCGCGAGCGCGTCTTCCAGGTCGCGCTCGTGCAGCTCCGCGAGCTTGGCGAGCGCGTCGCGCACTTCGTTCGAGAGCTTGCGCGAATCCACGAACAGCAGCGGCTGGCCGGTGCGCGGCACGATGGCCCAGGAGAGGGCGACCGGCGTGTGCGCCACGTCGCCGCCGCGGATATTGAAGGTCCAGGCCACCGAGGCGAGATCGGAGAGCACGGCGGCGTCGCAGCTTCTGCTTCTCCAGCTCGGCGCGGATGCGCGCGAGCTTGGCCTCGGCGCTTTCGCCGGCGTATTTCAGGTCGTGCAGCACCACGGGCGCGAGCGGCGGCGCCGGGCGGTCGGTCCAGACTTGTATCGAGCGGATTGTCCGCGACCGCGACGAGCTTGCCCTTGGCGCGCGCGCAGGCTTTGGCGAGCCGCTCGGCGCCGTCGAGCGAGGTGCGCCAGGGGTCGTAGCCGAGCGCGCCGCCGGCCGGGAGATTGTCGGCGATCCAGTCCTCGGGCGTGCGGTCGATCAGGTGCTCGATGGCGAACACCGCTTTGTCGGCCTGTTCGGCGGCCTGCAGCGTGTAGCGGCCGTCGACGAACAGCGCGGCCTTGTCGGCCAGCACCATTGCGGCGCCGGTCGAGCCGCTGAAGCCGGTGAGCCAGGCCAGCCGCTGCTCGGAAGGCGGCACATATTCGCTCTGGTGCCGGTCGGCGCTGGTGACGACGAAGCCGTCGAGCTTCAGGCGCTTCAGCTCCGCGCGCAGCGCCTGGACGCGCCCGGCGCTGTCGCCGCCCGCGGCGCGGTCCTCGAAGGTCTGGAATTTGGCTTCGAACATGGGGGCGTTCTAGGGCGGGGCAGCGCAGGGTGTCGATGGGCGGTGTCGCCTCGGGCTCAAGGTCGCCACTATGCTTGTCGATTAGCTGCTGTCGTAGATGCTTCTTGGTCCGTGGCACAGTCGCATTCGATCGTTTATCCTTTGCCGCCGATTGGAAAGACGGAACTCCAAACAATCTCTTTCCTACGACCTGCTCTGGCATACTTGTCCTCCATTGCAAAGTAGAATCGCCATAGAGCACCGCCGCTAGTGCCTTTGTAGCTAGTTGGAAGTTTAAAGTCCGGTTTGGAAGTCACTTCGAAATCGACGAGGTCATATCCGTTGATTTCGCTCTCATTGACTGTTTTGCCACTGGAAAAGAGCGCCTCGAATTGCTTCGGCGATCCTTCGGTCTCTGTTGGAGGAAGATCTTTGGTTCGCTCGGCGATAACGCCGATGATCGCGTCTACGTACGAAGGCGCAGGTTGTTGACGCGCGAGTATAGATTTCCGTATCATTCCAGGTTGGCGAATACGTTGGTTGCTTTGAGACTGCTTACGTTCGTTTGGTGGCGAGGCGCAAAAATCCCAAGTCTGGACCATCGGTCCAAATTTTTCGCCGCGAAAAATTATCTTTACTGCATGTTCCATCTCGATCTTTTGTCTCTGAAATTGCGACGAGAGATCGCTGATAGAGCAACGATGGCAACCTCGCCCTTGTCTGGAAGATTTGTAAGCAGACATGCTGCCCGCCGTGCATTGAATTCCGCTCACTGACGCCGGTGGTCACAAGAGAGCCAGATCCAGCAGAAACTACATCCTCAACGTTAATCGTGCTCACTAACGATTCCAAATCCGATCGTGTACCAGGCGACCTGGCTACTTGTCGACGCTCGCTGTCGAGTTCCACCAAGCGCTCTGTCATGAACCAAACCTCATTTGCCGACTGCACTTCCTACAATGACCTGAAGCTTACCGCCGCGACCTTCGCCTGCCCGTTAGTTCGGGCGACTTCCCATCGATTAAGAAATAGACGTCCATCGTGATTGAGCACGATGAAAGAGGCTGCCTCGCTACTTGTCCCCTCGCCAAACACCTCCCCCGGTGCCATTTTGTTCTCCCATAGAATCGTACTAGGTGGTGTGTGGCCGATCCCTTGAAAAACTTGGCCCCGGGGCCTGCCGAGGACCCCGAGGACATCCCCTTCGATCCGCCCGCGCCGCGGCCGGGCGGCATCGCCGCGCGCGCCCGCGCGGCGGCGGGGCCCGACTATCTCGAAGGGCTGAACCCGGAGCAGCGCGAGGCGGTCGAGACGCTCGACGGGCCGCTGCTGGTGCTGGCGGGCGCGGGCACCGGCAAGACGCGGGTGCTGACCACGCGCATCGCGCACATCCTGGCCACCGGCCGCGCGTACCCGTCGCAAATCCTCGCCGTCACCTTCACCAACAAGGCCGCGCGCGAGATGCGAAGCGCGCGTCGGCGACGATGGTCGGCGAGGCGGTCGAGGGCATGCCCTGGCTCGGCACGTTTCACTCGATCGGCGCGAAAATCCTGCGCCGCCACGCCGAGCTGGTGGGGCTCAAGAACGATTTCACGATTCTCGACACCGACGACCAGATCCGGCTGATGAAGCAGATCATCGCCGCCGCCGATATCGACGAGAAGCGCTGGCCGGCGCGGCTCTTGGCCTCGATGATCGACGGCTGGAAGAACCGCGGGCTGATGCCGGCCGACGTCACCGCCGGCGAGGGCGGCAATTTCGCCGACGGCCGCGGCAAGGCGCTCTATGCGGCCTATCAGGAGCGGCTGAAGACCTTGAACGCCGCCGACTTCGGCGACCTGCTGCTGCATAACCTGCGCATCTTCCGCGAGCACGCCGACGTGCTGGCGCAATACCAGAACCGCTTCCGCTACATGCTGGTGGACGAATATCAGGACACCAACGTGGCGCAGTATTTGTGGCTGCGGCTGCTGGCGCAGCGCACTCTCCCTCATCGCCGGGCCGGCGCGAAGCGCCGAGACCCGGTGATCCAGTGGCTGATGGCCGCTCCGCAAGACCTGGATCGCCGGGACTTCCGGCGCGAAGACGGCGCTCGCGCCGTCGCCCGGCGATGAGGGAATAAAGAGCGGAGCCAACCTCTGCGTGGTCGGCGACGACGACCAGTCGATCTATGGCTGGCGCGGCGCCGAGGTCGACAACATCCTGCGCTTCGAGCACGATTTCCCCGGCGCCAAGGTGATCCGGCTCGAGCGCAACTACCGCTCGACCGGCCATATCCTCGCCGCCGCCGCGCACCTGATCGCGCAAAACAAGAGCCGCCTCGGCAAGACGCTGCGCACCGAGGGCGAGCCGGGCGCCAAGGTCGGCGTCGCGGGCGCGTGGGATTCGGAGGAAGAAGCGCGCTCGATCGGCGACGAGATCGAGACGCTGCAGCGCGGCGGCCACGCGCTGTCGCAGATCGCGATCCTGATGCGCGCGTCGTTCCAGATGCGCGAGTTCGAGGACCGCTTCGTGACGCTCGGGCTGCCGTATCGCGTGATCGGCGGCCCGCGCTTCTACGAGCGGCAGGAAATCCGCGATGCGCTCGCCTATTTCCGCGTCGTGGTGCTCGCCGACGCACGATCTCGCCTTCGAGCGCATCGTCAACGTGCCCAAGCGCGGGCTCGGCGACGCCACGCTGCAGCAGCTGCACGAATACGCGCGCCGGAATGGCGCGCCGCTGCTCGAAGCCGCGCGCGCGCTTTCGGCGACCGAGGAGCTGAAGCCGAAGCCGCGCGGGGCGCTGCGCGATCTCGTCGCCGGCATCGATCGCTGGCGCGGGCAGCTCGAGCACATGCCGCACACCGAGCTGGCCGAGATGGTGCTCGAGGAATCCGGCTACACCGACATGTGGCAGAAGGAGCGCACCGCCGACGCCGCCGGGCGGCTGGAAAACCTGAAAGAGCTCGTGCGCTCGATGGAGACGTTCGAGAACATGGCGGGCTTCCTCGAGCACGTCGCGCTGGTGATGGATGTCGAGGGCGGCGAGGCGCTGGACGCCGTGAACCTGATGACGCTGCACGCGGCCAAGGGGCTCGAGTTCGACACCGTCTTTCTGCCCGGCTGGGAGGAGGGGCTGTTCCCGCACCAGCGCTCGTTGGACGAGCAGGGCCGCGCGGGCCTCGAAGAAGAGCGGCGGCTGGCGCATGTCGGCCTCACGCGCGCCAAGCGCCGCGCGCGCATCTATTTCGCCTCCAACCGGCGCATTCACGGGCTGTGGAGCTCGACGCTGCCGAGCCGCTTCCTCGACGAATTGCCGGAGGCGGACGTGGAGGTCGTGGAGGTGAACGGCGGCTTCGGCGAGGCGCGGCGCTATGGCCGCGCCGAGGGTTTCGGCTCGCGCTACGAAACGCCGGGCTGGAAGCGGGCGCAGGCCGAGGAAGGCGAGCGCGCCAAGGGCTTCGAGGAGCCGCGCGCCGGCCGCTTCGTGCGCGCGCCGGTGACGATCGAGGGCAAGATCGTGGCGCACCCGGGCGACGGGCCGGTCGCGTTCACGCGCGGCGAGCGCGTGTTTCACCAGAAATTCGGCTACGGCGAGATTCAGGCCGTGGACGGCAACAAGCTCAGCGTGCAGTTCGACAAGGCCGGGCAGAAGCGGGTGGTGGCGAGTTTCGTGGAGCGGGTGTGAACGGGTCCTCGACGGCACGGCCTTTATTTTCTCCTCATGCCCGGGCTTGACCCGGGCATCCATGCAGCGACACAGCCCGCGAGACCATCCGATGGATTGCCGGGTCAAGCCCGGCAATGAGGGAGACGGAAATCCGGCTCTTGACAAGACCATGGCGGCTGCGCGAGGTTTCGTGCGGCCGCGACGACTCTGCCGCGCCCCGGAATGACAAGGAAAGCGACCATGGCCTTCAGCCAGAAAATCAAGGACTTCATCCACAATGCCTGGGCCGACGATTGCGTCTGCCTGGTCGCCACCATCGGCCCGGACGGGCCGAACGTCAGCCCCAAGGGCAGCCTGATCATCTTCGACGACAATCATCTGGCCTACTGGGAGCGCTCGAAGCGCAAGGCGCATTCGAACCTGGCGCACGATCCGCGCGTCGTCGTGGTCTACTCCAACATGAAGGCGTTCCGCGAAAAGAAGCTGCAATCGGCGGTGCTGCGCTTTTACGGCACGGCCAAGGTGCACGAGAGCGGGCCGGTCAAGGACGCGATTTTCGCCAAGCTCAACGATCGCGAGCAGAAGCACGAGGGCGCCGACGTCGGCTTCGGCGTGCTGGTGAAGATCGACCGCGCCGAGGACCTGCGCGGCCGGCCGCTCGAATAGTGAGCGCTACTTTTTTCGCGCGCCTTGCGGCCGATGCCGATGCGGCGAAGCGCACGGCGGCGCTGCTGGCCGAGAGCCTCGATGGATATGGCGCCGCAGTGGCGGCGATCGAGGGTGAGCGGAACTGGATCGTCGAAGCACACTTCGTGCGCGAGCCGGACCGCGCCGTTGTCACGGAACTGGTGCGGGTTGCGGCCGGCGACGAAGCGGCGGCGGCGATCGAGTTCGGCACGCTCGGGCCGAAGGACTGGACCGCGGCGAGCCGCGCGGCGCTCGTGCCGGTGCGGGTCGGGCGCTTCGTGCTGCATGGCAGCCACGATCGCGCAGCGGTGGCGCCGAACGAAATCGGCATCGAGATCGAGGCGGCGCTTGCCTTCGGCACCGGCCATCACGGCACCACGCAGGGATGCCTGCGCGCGATCGAGCGTGCCGCGCGCCGGGGGCGTCCGCGCCGCATTCTCGATCTCGGCACCGGCACCGGCGTGTTGGCCATCGCCGCCGCGCGCGTCTTCCGCCGGCCGGTGGTGGCGTGCGATATCGACCCGGTCGCGGTCGAAACCGCGCGCGCGAATGCGCGGGCCAATCGCGCGGGCGCTTTCGTTCGCATCGTGCACGCGGACGGAACCAATGCTCCGGCGATCCGCGCCGGCGCGCCTTATGACTTTGTGCTCGCCAATATCGTGCTCGGCCCGCTGAAGCTGCTCGCCAGGCCCGTGGCGCGATTGCTCGCTCCGCGGGCCATCGTGGTGCTCTCGGGATTGTTGCCCGATCAGGCCCATGCGGCGCTCGCGGCTTGGCGCGCCGTGGGCTTGAAGCTCGTGCGGCGCGACACGTTAGAGGGCTGGGTCACGCTCACGCTCGCCCGGTAAAGAAAACGCCCCGGCGGTTGCCCGCCGGGGCGTGGAATTCGCGTGATCCGTGTCGCTTACTTGACGAAGGGCAGGTTCTTGGAGTCGCGGAGCGTCGCGCGGTAGCCGGAATTCTTCAGCACGTCCTCGGGGATGAGGTGGATGTGATTGCGGATTTCGCGCTCGACCTGGCGCATGCGCGCCTCGACGAAGGCGTCGTAGACGCGGGTCCAGAAGCCCTTGGCCGGCTTCGTCTTGGCCAGCTGCGTCTTGGTGGCAGCGGCCGGGGCAGTTCCGTAAGTGATCGTCGTCATGGGTGTCTCTCCTTCAGTGGCGGACTCGGGACACCCTCCCGTTTCCTCGTTTGTGCAATGCAATATACGAGTTGGCGGCTACCGGAGAGATAGGGCAGCACGCATGTCTCATCTGCGAGAAACGCAGGGTTCGCAAAGGTTTGAGTAAGGATTGAGCAGGGCGGTAGTGGGTCAGTACGCAAGCACGCCGTGAATGACGAACGTCGCGCCGACGAAAATCCCGAGCAGGATGCCCCACGTATAAACTGGCCTCATTCCACGAATTCGCAGGAAGGGGGGAAGAACGCCGTCCTTTGTCCGCGCGACGCGCAGCATGACGAAGGCCAATGCAATCAAGGTAATTCCAACGACTAGCTCACCGACCTGCATGGCGTGCTCCCGCGTGGTTACGGTAATGATTGATTGCTTTGCCAATCCTCAGCACCTTTACACTATCAGTCAATCTTGCAAAGCCGGTCAGTTACTTGCGTGGCAATCGCCGCTTGCTGAACGCAGTGGTTCAGCTCTTGGCGGGCATGGCGATCCTGCGGCCGATCGCCTCGGGCAACGGCAGGCTGCCGTGCGCCGCCTTCATCTGCGCCAGGCGGATGAGCACGTCGTCGGGGAAGGGCGTCACGCGGCGCGCCTTGGTGTCGACGTGCAGACCGAGCTGCTCGGACGTGGCCGAGAGCCAGCCTTCGTTGGCGTGATGCAGCTCGCAGTAATAATGCAGCCGCTTCTCGTCGTAGTCGATCAGCCGGATCGTCACCCGCACCGGATCGTTGGCGCGCAGCTCGCGCACATAGCGCACGTGCGCTTCGGCCGTGAAAAAAGAGGCGCCGCGCTCGCGGATATAGTCGGGTCCGAGCCCGACCAGCGCAAAAGCCTCGTCCACCGCCCGGTCGATCAGGACGTTGTAATAGGCCATGTTGAGATGGCCGTTATAGTCGATCCAGATCGGCTCGACCGTCATCGTCGAGGAGACGAAGGGCGCGAAATAGACCGGCTCGATCCCCCTGCTGCGCGACATTCCATCCCCGCCTTTGTTCTTGTTCTTGCAATAATCATGCATCGCGCAACCCCCGGCGGCAACTGACGCGGGCAGGCGCGTTTGCTAAGGTCGCGCCGGGAGGAAGCCGATGCCTGAAGCCTTGAAGAAGCGGGAGCCGGCCGCGATCGAGCGCACGATTACGGCGCTCGCGGCGCGTTTCGGCAACAAGCTCGTGACCTCCGAAGCGGTGCGGCGCCAGCACGCCAACACCACGACCTGGCTCGACAACGAGCCGCCGGATGCGGTGGTCTACGCGGCCTCTACCGAGGACGTGCAGGGCGTGGTCGGCATCTGCGCCGAGCATCGCGTGCCGGTCATTCCGTTCGGCACCGGCACCTCGCTCGAGGGCCACGTCAACGCGCCGCTCGGCGGCGTCTGCATCGATCTCATGAGCATGAACAAGGTGCTCAAGGTGCACGCCGAGGACCTCGATTGCGTGATCGAGCCCGGCGTCACGCGCAAGCAATTGAACGAATATCTGCGCGACCAGGGCCTGTTCTTCCCGATCGACCCGGGCGCCGACGCCTCGCTCGGCGGCATGGCGGCGACGCGCGCCTCGGGCACCAACGCGGTGCGCTACGGCACCATGAAGGACAACGTGCTTTCGCTGAAAGCGGTGCTCGCCAACGGCGAGGTGATCACCACCGCGCGGCGGGCGAAGAAGTCGTCGGCGGGATATAATTTGACACAGCTGTTCGTCGGCTCCGAAGGCACGCTCGGGGTCATCACGGAGCTCACGCTCAAGCTTGCCGGCATCCCGGAAGCGATTTCGGCCGGCGTGTGCCCGTTTCCATCGGTCGAGGCCGCCTGCAACGCGACCATCGCCACCATTCAAGCCGGCATTCCGGTCGCGCGCATCGAGTTGCTCGACGAACTGCAGGTGAAGGCGTGCAACGCCTATTCCAAGCTTTCGCTGAAAGAGACGCCGACGCTGTTTCTCGAATTCCACGGCTCGAACGCTTCGGTCGCCGAGCAGTCGGAGAGCTTCGGCCAGATCGCGGCCGAGTTCGGCGGCGGGCCGTTCGCCTGGGCGACCAAGCCGGAGGATCGCACCAAGCTCTGGCAGGCGCGGCACGACGCCTATTGGGCGGTGATGCAGCTGCGCAAGGGCGCCACCGGCTTTGCCACCGACGTGTGCGTGCCGATCTCGCGGCTGGCCGAATGCGTGGTGGCCACGCAGAAGGACATCGCCGAGATGAAGCTGGTGGCGCCGATCGTCGGCCACGTGGGTGACGGCAATTTCCACGTTTCGGTGCTGTTCGACCCCAACGACAAGGAAGAGATCGAGCGGGCGCGCAAGTTCCACGAGCGGCTGGTGGAGCGCTCGCTGTCCATGGACGGCACGTCGACCGGCGAGCACGGGGTCGGCCAGGGCAAGCGCAAGTACCTGGCGGCCGAGCACGGCGAGGCGGCGCTCGGCGTGATGCGCGCCATCAAGCAGGCGCTCGACCCGCAGAACATCATAAATCCGGGCAAGATTCTGACGTTCTAATCTGCCTATTCTCGCTGATCTTCCGGCCACCCGCAGGGATTTCCGCTCGTCCCCGCGTTAGCGGGGACCCAGTGCACTTGTGGCCCTGGATTCCCGCTTGCGCGGGAATCGAGCGGAGAGCAGGGCTTGTCCGCGGGCCTGCCAAGCCCGATGTTGCGGCGGGGATTCTGGCGGGCGCGAGGAAGGCCGCGTGCAGCACACGCTTCTGGGTCTTGCGCTGATCCTGATCGCGGCCATCGCGGCGGCGCTCTCGGCGCCGGCGTTCGTCGACTGGAACGCCTGGCGCAGCACGTTCGAGAGCCGCGCCAGCGCGCTCGCCGGCGCGCCGGTGAAAATCCGCGGCGATATTTCAGCGACCATCCTGCCGCAACCTTCGTTCCTGCTGAACGACATCGAGATCGGCGGCCCGGCCGGCCTGCGCGCGGCGCAGCTGCAGGGCCTGCTCTCGCTCGGGCCGCTGATGCGCGGCGTGATCGAGGCCGAGGAACTGGTGCTGCGGCGGCCCAGCATGGGCGTCGTGATCGATGCCGGCGGTCAGGTGCTGTTCCCGCTGCCGGGGCCGCGACTCGCGGTGGACCAGCTCGCGATCTCGCGCATCTCGATCGTCAACGGCACGTTTCGGGTCGAGGATCGCGCCAATGGCGCGGTGCACGAATTCGAGGAGGTCCGCGCGAGCGGCGAGTTGCGCTCGCTGGCCGGGCCGTTCCGCCTCGATGTTTCCGCGCTGCTGAAAGACCGGCGCTGGAGCGCGCGCGTCAATCTCGGCCGCGTCGGGCCCGAGTCTTCCGGGCGCCTGCGGCTTTCGCTGGAGAGCGCCGAGGCGGGGATTTCGCTCGACGCCGACGGCGCGCTCGCGGTCGCCGACGCGGTGCCGCGCTTCGAGGGCAAGACGACGCTCGCCTGGCGCGCGGGCTCGGGGCCGGCGCGGATTTCCATGAACGTGCGCGCGAGCGCGGCGCTCGTCCTGCTCGAAGGCTTGCAGCTGACGCTCGCCAATTCCGAGACGCCGATCGATCTTGTGGGCCAGGTGCGCTTCGAGCCGCCGGCGCGTCGCATCGACGGCGCGCTCGCCGCGCGGCGGATCGATCTCGATCGCCCGGCGGCCGCGCCGAATGCGCCGCGCGGGTTCGGCCCGGCATTCGCCACGCTCAAGGACCTCGTGGCGCTCGCCGGCGTATTGCCCTATGCGGGGCGACTCGGCTTCACGGCCGAGAATATTTCCGCGAGCGGCGGCGTGTTGCGCGAGGTGCGCGCCGACTTGCTCGTGCGCCCGGAGGGCCTTGCGTTCGAGCGGCTCGAGGCGCGGCTGCCGGGCCGCGGCCTGCTGCGCGCGACCGGCGGCGCTCGCGATGCGCTGTTCTCCGGCGAAGTGGTGCTTGAAGCAGAAGATCCGGCCGGGCTGGTGCGCTGGCTTTCGGGCGCGGCCGTCGCCGCGGCGCCGGAGGGCGATCTCAAGATCGGCGGACGGTTGACGATCAAGACCGAACGGGAGCGCGCGGAAAGCCGCACCGCGTTCGAAGCGGAACTGCGCAAGGCGGAAGGGCTCGGCGAGACGGTCGAGGCCTGGCTCGGGGAGGGCGACACGGCGACGCTCGCGCGCCGCATCGCCGAGGCGCTGACGCCGCTCAAGATTTCCGGCACGGTCTCCGACGCGGGGCCCGGCTCGCCGGCGGTGATCCAGGCGACCGCGCGGCTGGCCGAGATCGACGCCGGCCTGCAGGCCAAGTTCGATGCGGGAGCGCTGATGCTCTCGGAGTTGCGGCTCGTGCTTTCGGCGGCCAACACCGGCCGCCTCGTCACGTTCTTCGGCATTTCGCCCGGCATGGCGGTGCCGGGCGAGGCGCGGCTCGAATTCACCGCGGCCGGGCCGCGCAACGGCGCGCTGGCCGTGACCGCGCGGCTCACGGCTCCCGGCAGCCGGATCGATGTCGAAGGCGAGATCGGCCGCAGCGCCGAGGGACGCTTTGAGCCGAAGCTTGCGCTGCGGCTCGACGCCACGGACCTGCGCCCGCTCGCGGCCGCCTTCGCGCGCGCGAGCGCGCGGGCGCTGCCGGCGGCGGGATCGCTTCGTCTCGTGCGCGGCGATGCGGGCTTCGCGCTGGAAGAGATCAAGCTTTCGGTTGCCGATGCGCGCGTGAGCGGCCGTCTCGCGCTGGCGGCCGCATCGCCGCTCTCGGTCTCCGGCCGGATCGCCATCGACCGCGCGGAGCTTCCCGCCATCCTGGCGCTAAGCCTTGGAAATGCTGGGCCGGCGAGGGCCGACGCCCTATGGAGCGACGCGGACTTTGGGCCGGTTCCGTTCGAGCGCGTGAATGGCGGCCTGGAGCTGGAAGTATCGAAGCTCGTCTTGAGCGGGCCGCTCGTTGCCGACGATGCGCGCTTCTCGCTGAAATTCGGCGCGGCCGAGACCGTGATCGAGGCCTTTTCCGCCACGCTCGGCGGCGGGCGCCTGACCGGCAGCGCCAAGCTCGCGCGCGGCGAGGCGCTTGCGCTCGAAGCGCGCGCGGCGCTTTCCGGCGCCGATCTTGCGCGCCTGCTCGCGGGAGCTGGCGTCAAAACCGATCTGCATGGGCGCGGGGACCTGACGCTTACTTTCGCCGGCAGCGGGAAATCGCCCACGGCGCTGGTGGCTAGTCTTGCGGGGCAGGGCCTTCTCACGATGGAGAGCTTCGAGATCGCTCAGCTCGATCCCGGTGCGCTCGGCGCGGTGCTCGCCACCGCGAGCAATCCGCCGCCCGACGAGACCAAGACCGCGGCGCTGCTTGCCTCGCTGTTTGCGCGCGGGCCGCTCGCGCTCGCGCGCGTCGAAGCGCCGATGACGCTGGTGGCCGGCATCGCCCGCATCAGCTCGGTGCGGGCGAACGCCGGGCCGGTGCAGGTCGCCGCGCTCGGCAGCATCGATGTTCCGCGCCTGCTGCTCGATGCGACGATCGAGCTCGAGGCGCCGGCGCCCGAGGCGATCACGGTGCGGCCGGGCGCCGTCGTGCGCTGGAGCGGGCCGCTCGCGGCGCCGGAGCGCCGGATCGAGGCCGCGGCGCTGGCGGGTGCGATCGCGCTGCGCGCGATGGAGCGCGAGATGCGCGAGATCGAACGGCGCGATGCCAAACCGCCGGGCACGCCGCCGGTCATGGTCGAGCCGCCGGCCGGAACGCCGCCCGCGTCGCCTACGGCGCGCGTTCCGCTGCCGCCCCTGCCGCCGCCGGTCGAGGTGCGTCCGCCGCCGGGCGCAATTCCTCAACGGCCGGTGATCGTGCCGCCGCGGCTGCCGGCGCGCGATCCGTGGGCCGACATTCCCGCGGAGCGCCGCTGATCAGCGCCGCTCGAGCGTCACGAACGTGTAGGGAAACGTCTCGCCGCTTTCCTGGTGCGGGCCGTCGCGCTTGGTTTCGCGCCATTCCTTGCGATCGAATTCGGGAAAGTGCGTATCGCCTTCGGGCTTGCCGTGCACTTCGGTGATCTCGAGGCGTGAAGCCAGCGGTAAGGTCTCGGCGAATACGCCGGAGCCGCCGATGATGGCGATCTCGTTGGCGCCCATGCGGGCGGCTTCCTTGGCCGCGAGCGCAAGCGCGGACTTCAGGTCCATGGCCACCAGCACGCCCTCGGCGCGGAAGCCCGGATCGCGGGTCATGACGATGTTGGCGCGCCCGGGCAGCGGCTTGCCCATGGACAGAAACGTCTGTCGGCCCATGACCACCGGCCTGCCGATCGTCTTGCGGTAAAAATGCTTGGCATCGCCCGGCAGCCGCCAGGGCAGTTCGTTGTCGCGGCCGATGACGCCGTTCTCGGCGACCGCGACTACCAGCACGAGCGGAAGCGTGTCGCTCACTTCTTGCGGAACTTGTCGAGGCTGACGATTTCGGCGCCGGCCTTGGGCTTGGGCGCAGGCTCGCCCTGCTTGTCGACCTTGGCGAGTGCCGCTTTCTTTTTCGTGGCCGGAACCGAGCCGCGCACCGGCCGGGTTTCCTCCGGCTCGGAGGCGGCGCCGCGTGGCGCCGGACGCGACGGCTTCTCGTGCGCGAGCTTCTTGGCGGCCGGCTCGGTCTTGGCGGCCACGTCCTGCGCCGGCGCGCTCATGTCCTTGGTCACCTCGAACTGCAGACCGAACTGCACCGAGGGATCGAAGAAGCCCTTGATCGCCGCGAACGGCACCAGCAGCCGCTCCGGCGTGCCGCCGAACGAGACGCCGACTTCGAAGGTCTGTTCGGTGACGGTGAGATCCCAGAACTGGTGCTGCAGCACGATGGTCATTTCTTCGGGATATTTCGCGCGCAGGCGATCGGAAATGCGCACGCCCGGCGCGCGGGTATCGAAGGCGACGTAGAAATGGTGATCGCCCTTCAGGCCTTCGCGCGCGACATCGGTCAGCACTTTGCGGACGACGCCGCGCAATGCGTCTTGGGCGAGCAAGTCGTAGCGGATGAGGTCAGCCATCGCGAATCTGCGCGGAGTGAAGCCGATTTCCCGTGCGGCCGCCAGTGACCCGTGAAATGGAAGTGGGGGCTTCTGTTGCCAGGTGCCCCCGGACCCCGCCTGACAGTGCTACCCGCCAGGGCTTAATTTCGGTCTTTCAAACCGCTTACGCGGCCTGAGCAACCGGAGCATAGTTGTCGTTGCCAACTATGTTATGGCCCGATAACGGCGGTACCATCCCGAGCAAAAGCCGCGTCCTTTACGCCCTCGTCGATCCTGTTTCGCCCCCGCCGAAGCCCGAAAATTTTTTCCGCTTTGCGGGCTTTGGTGGAGGCGCCGGGTACTGCCCCCGGGTCCGAAGGGTTTATTGCGACGAGCCTTTATCGCCATAGCCGGCTTGCGCCGGCAGTTGGAATATAGGCGCTCCGCGGGGGCGAAAAAAGGGCCGCTCTGCGAGCGCAATTAACGTGATGTTTCACGCGAGGGGAGGCTTTTGGCCAGGTGAATTCGCGAGTCGGGTCAGCGGGATGCGGAAAACACTGAAAGATGCGATTCCGCTTCAAGTCGCCTGGAGACCGATGCAGCCGCATCCCAAGGATGGCGGCGCGCGGCCGATCTCGAACCGATAGCGACCATCCTAGCGCACCCGGGTAAAGCGCTCCTTAAGCCCCTGCGGGCTGAGCGAATTTACGGCGGCCGCGGCGGCCATATTTCCCGCATATAGTGTCCGCAGTGCTATGAGGGAAACGCATCGATTTATCGACCAGCCAATTCTCGACCAAACAAGGGTGAGCGCGTGGCCAGAACACAAAAGCCGACGGTCCTGGTGATCGGCGCCGACAAGGGCGGCGTCGGCAAGACCACGATCGCGCGCACGGTGCTCGATTATCTGCACGGCAACGGTGTTAAGGCGCGCGCCTTCGATTCGGAATATCCGCGCGGCACCCTCAAGCGCTTTCACCCCCAGGTCACCGAGATCGTGGATCTGACCTCGACGCCCGACCAGATCAAGATCATCGACACGCTCGATAGCGCCGACGAGAAGCTCACGGTCGTCGATATCCGCGCCGGCTTGCTCCGCCGCACGCTGCAGGCGTTCAAGGATAACGGCTTCTTCAAAGCGGTGGCCGACGGCGACTACGGCTTCCACCTGTTCCACATCCTGGGGCCCTCGGTCTCTTCGCTCGAGGAGATCGTCGAGGTGCTGCCCTATTGCGAGGACGGCGCGTATTACGTGGTGAAGAACTTCGTCAACGAAGCGAGCTTCTTCGAATGGGACCGCGCCGTGTACGACAATTATTTCAAGAAGGCCAAGGGCGCGCTCGAGCTGAATATCCCGAAGCTCAACGAGATGGCGTGCGAGCAGGTGGAGCTCGCCGGCGTGCCGTTCTCCACCTTCATCAAGAACAAGGACGCGCGCGGGCACAATGCGAATTATTCGCTGGTGCTGCGCGGCTACGTGCGCACCTGGTGCAACCTGGTGGGCGATGAGTACGACCGGATCTCGCTGATCGACCGGCTCGCCGGCCGCGCGGTGCGCGACTGAGCACGGAGCCGGAGCCTGAAGCCGGGCCGGCCACGCCGGAAGCCGCGCCGGCCCTGAAAAATTTCGCGATCGTCGTCGCCTCGCTGCGCGCCGGAAACGGCAAGACGCTGCTGGCGCGGGCGATCGCCGACTTTTTCCTGCAAGCGCGCGAGAGCGTCGAGATTTTCGATACCGACGCCGCCAACCCGAAGCTGTCGGCGCATTTTCTCGGGCGCTCGACCGTGCTCGATCTCGACAAGGTGCGGGATCAGATGGCGCTGTTCGACCGGCTGGCGGCGCCATCGGCCGAAGTGCAGATCGTCGACGTGGCCGCGCGCTCGTTCAAGAAATTCTTCGATCTGATGCGCGAGAGCGATTACGTGGCCGAGGCCCGCGCGCGCAACGTCGAGACCGTCATCTTCTATATCCCGGGGCAGGACACGGAATCCTATGAGGAAGGCGGGCGGCTGCTCGCGCGCTTTCCCGATTGCGCGTTCGTCACCGCCGAGAACGAGAATCTGGGCGAGATCGACAAATACGCGCGCGTCGGCGACGGCTATTTCACGCTGAAGCAGCACGCGCGGCGCATGCTGATCCCGCGGCTCGATTCGCTGTTCGCACTGGCGCTGGCCGAGAGCAAGCTTTCGCTCGCCGATTTTTTGCGCGATCCGCCGACGGAGCGGACGCCGGCGCACAATTCGATCGCCTATGCTTCGCCGCACATGCGCGCCGGGATCGGGCGCTTCGCGAAAGCCATGTTCGAGCAGATCGAGCGGATGCTGCAGGGGGTGGGGACGCCGGCAGCGAGTCCCGCCGAACCGGCGGAAGCCGCGCCGGGCGAAGCGCCGACGTCTTGAGCAGGAGTGCAGCGCCCCGGCCGCATGCGTGCTAGAGTTTTTGCAATTCAAACCGGGAGGGTTCGATGTACCTCGGCCTCACGACGTACGCATGGATCCATACGCTGCTGAGTCTCGTCGCGATCGTGGCGGGCATCGTGGTGGTGAAGGAGCTCCTGGGCTCGCGCATGCCCGGCGGGTGGACCGCGCTGTATCTGGTGAGCGCGATCGCGACCAGCGTGACCGGGTTCGGCTTTCCATTCGTCCGCCTCATCGATTCGCACTATCTCGGCGCCGCCTCGCTCGTGGTGTTCGCGCTGGTGCTGCTGGCGCGCTATGCCTTCCGGCTCGCCGGCGTGTGGCGCTGGATCTACGCGCTCGGCATGGTGCTCGGCCTATGGTTCCTCGTCGTCGTCCTGATCGCGCAGGCGTTCAAGAAGCTGCCGGTGCTGACCGCGATGGCGCCGACGCAATCGGAGCCGCCGTTCCTGGTGGCGCAGCTCGTGGCGCTGGCGATTTTCGGCCTGGTCGCGATTGCAGCGGTGAGGAAGTTCCGGCCGGCTTGATCCAGGCGTAGTGGAGGGGAAAGGGATGCAAGTTCCCCGCTGGCTCCTGGTGAGCGCGGCGGCGCTGTGCGCGTTCCCGTTCGGCTGGGGACTCGGCGTTATCGCCGCCTATCTCATCGCGGGAACGGACTTCGGCCAATTGCCGATCCTGACGGTGCCGCTCGGGATCATCGCCGCGGTCGTTTTCGCCCTCCTGCCGGTGCTGGCCGCGGGCACGCGACTTGCGATTCTGGCTGGCGGAACCGGGGTTTTCATCCTGTTTGCCTTTATCGCCCGTTGACGCAGCCGGCGTCCGCCCGCGAGAAATCCTGCACGCATCCGCGCGCGGTGCTATGAGTAATCCAATGGCCCGAAGACCTGCCGACCCGCGGCATGCGGCGGACGCCCTGTTCAAGGCGGCGACCACCAAGCCGTTGGAAACCCCGCCGAAAAGCCCTTCGCTGCCCGGCGCCAAGGAGCTCGTTTCCTTGCGCCTCGACAAGGATGTGCTCGAGCACTTCCAGGAAGGCGGGCCGGGCTGGCAGGAGCGGATCAACGAGGCGCTGCGCAAGCTCGCCGGGAAATAGGCGCGCCCGGCCGGGGGAGCGTGTTTTCGAGCCTTTCACTCACAGGAGATCGCATTGGCGGACAACAAGAAGACGGAAGCGGCCAATATTCAGTTCAAGAAGGCGCAGCGGGCCGAAGAGGGCAAGAAGGCCATGGCCGAATACGAATCCGCCGCGCTGGCGCTGCGCGCCAAGACCGAGCGCTTGAAGGCGCTTCGCCTGGAGAAGGAAGCGGCCGAAGGAATTGCGCCTGAAGAGCCCGCCGTAGCCACGAAGAAGCCGGCCAGGAAAGCCAAGGCAAAGCCCGCGAGCTTGTCGGGGTGGATGAAGGATCAAGCGGACGGCGGGCGAAATAACTGACGCCTCGCCTCCTGGCATGACGGGGTTGGGATGCACCCCGCGCATGCGGCCCATGTCCTTGTGCGTCATGTCCTTGTGCGTCGTGTCCTTGCGCCGCGCGTCTTCCAGCGCCACATAGGGCACTCAACCAAGGACCAGCCCCATGTCCATCCGTCCGGTGAAAAGCATCGTGCAGTCGAAGCCCACGCTCGAAGGCGCGGGCGTGCGGCTGCGGCGCGCGTTCGGCTTCGGCGAGACCTCCGAGTTCGACCCGTTCCTGCTGTTCGACGATTTCCGCGGCGACAACCCGGCCGACTACATCGCCGGCTTTCCGTGGCATCCGCACCGCGGCATCGAGACCATTACGTACGTGCTCGCCGGCGAGGTGGAGCACGGCGACAGCCTCGGCAACCGCGGCAAGATGGGCGCGGGCGACGTGCAATGGATGACGGCCGGGCGCGGAATTCTCCATCAGGAAATGCCGAAGGGCGACGAGCGGGGCCGCATGCACGGCTTCCAGCTCTGGGCCAATCTGCCCTCGTCGCTCAAGATGACGGCGCCGCGCTATCAGGACATTCCGGCGGCGGCGATCCCCGAGGTCGTGGACGACGACGGCACGGCCGTGCGCGTGATCACCGGCGAGTTCTGGGGCAAGCGCGGCCCGGTGGACGGCGTCGCGGCCGAGCCGCGCTATCTCGACGTCTCGGTGCCGCCCGGCAAGAAGAAGACGCTCAAGGTCGACACCCACGCCCACGCCTTCGCCTATGTGTTCGCGGGCTCGGGCACGTTCGGCGGCGCGTCGGCGCCGTTCGGCGTGCTGACCGAGAAGGCGGCCGCGACGGCAGCGAGACGCTCCAGCGCGAGCGCACCGGCAACCGCTCGCTGGTGCTGTTCGACGCCGGCGACGAGGTGACGGTGCAGGCCGGCGAGGAAGGCATCCGCTTCCTGCTCGTCTCCGGCAAGCCGATCGAGGAGCCGGTCGCCTGGTACGGCCCGATCGTGATGAACACGCAGGCCGAGATTCAGCAGGCGGTGCGCGAGCTGCAGAGCGGGACGTTTATTCGGTAGGTGCTGAGCGTATTCCGCTCATTCCCGCGTATGCGGGAATCCAGCATGGATCCCCGCTTTCGCGGGGACGAGCGGGTTCTGGGGCGAGGGGCTGCTGAGCCTGGCCTTCCACCGGATTCTCTCGAAAGCGGCTGGATCGGCGTCATAAAGGCGGCGTAGGATTTGCGCCTGCGGCACCCGGGTGCCGCTCACAAGGGGGACTCCATATGCTTCGGAAAATCCTGGCGGCCTCTGCCGCCTTCGCGCTGATCGCAGCGTTCTCGCTCGCCACCATTTCGCCGGCCGACGCCGCCAAGCGGCGCGCGCGGGCCGCGAAAGCGGCTCCGGTGACGGCCGGCTCCTGCGTGGCCGATATCCTGTTCCTGCCGGTCACGCTGGCGGTGAAGAAGCGGGTCTGCTGAGCGGCCTCACATAGCCTGCTTTGGGACGGCCCGCCCCGCGCGGGCCGTTCATTTTTGTGCGGGACGGAAAAGGGACGGCGACGCCCGGCGCCGCGATCAAGAGACCGGGCGGCGGAGTGTTGGCTGCAATTCAGTCGACGTTTTTTCGTCGTGAGGATTCCGGAAAAGAATTTACTCGGACGACGGAAACCAGCTTTTTCGAAGTGAGCCACAAAATCGCGATCTGCAGTATCATGATTACCGCGAGGTCGAGAGCGAGCCAGGTAGACATACGCCAGCCTGACGGTGGAGCCTCCGGGAACGTGAGGCTAAAGATTCCGGACAAAGTGATGACGCGATCAAATAGATAGATGGTCGAGTTCCTTGCGGTAAAAAAGAGCAGATAAGCTACGATTCCAATCAGAGCGGGGGCGAGAGCACAAAAGTACGCGTAACCTCGTCCAACTACACCACGAGTCTCGAATGCAAACCAATACTTATTTGACGAAAACTTGCCTTGCGGTAAGCGTCTGACCCTTCGCCAAAGCTCGAAGGTCAGCACGAAGTACAAGACTATACCCCATCGCACAATTGAAGAGCTCGTCGCAGCAATGCCAACAAGAGGTGCAGTCTTCTCTTGCTCCTCAAATAGTCGCTGCACCGCGAGTTCGAGCTCGCGCGCCTGATAGTACCTACCATGCCGAGAATTTGCATATCGCAAGACGTAGTATTCTATCGTCCGAAGGTGAAGAACAATAAATGTGTCGTCGAGACTTGCGTACTTGGCGATAGGCTCTGGTAAATTCTTCTTGAGTTCTACCATGTGCGAGAAGGTGAGCGACGGCCAGGGGTCAGGAGGTTTCAAACCGGGAAACTCCTGCTCTAACTTGGTGCTCATCCCAATAATCGCTTGCCCATCGTCAAGTCTGAATATCAAACCACTAAATTCTTGGTCGTATCCCAGTCCGCATCTTGTAAAACTTATCAGATATACGTTCTCGCTTTTGACGTGAAGAACTCCGCCGACAATTTGACCCGACAAGACATCATACGTCGAGCCGGGTTGTCCCCGCGATATCAAAACATCGCAAAGTGCTCCCGGAGCAAGTCGCGCCGGAATGTTTGTTCGTATCATTGCACCTTCAACTATTGAGTTTGTAAAACTCCGCCGTTCCAAGGCTTCGTAAGAGAAAATGTCTTCATCGATATCACCCTCATGCCTTGCTAAGAACTCTCTCGATGCGCGCAGAAAAAAATCCGGCAACTGGTTTAGTTTTGCCGGTTGATGACCGAAATCGTTCGACTGTGCAATAAATCGCAAAATCAACAATTTATCGAGCGCCGCTAGATTTCTGGTGGCTTGGTTACGATCAATTTGATCGTAACAGACGTAGATATAGATGACGAAAAAAGAGAGAAGCGCTAAATAGAGGGCGTTCACGGACGAAACCAAACTATCGACGAAGTCTGACATTAGTAGCCGACCGCGAAGACGAGCCAAGACGTAGAAATCAAATAATCTTACACCTTCGGCACCGGCACATAAATCCGATCGCCGCCCTCGCGGAATTTCTTGCTCATCTCCTCCATGCCCTCGTTCTTCTCGTTCAGCTTCGCCGCATAATCCCGCACGTCCTGCGTGATCTTCATCGAGCAGAATTTCGGCCCGCACATGGAGCAGAAGTGCGCCACCTTGGCGCCTTCGGCCGGCAGGGTCTCGTCGTGGAAGGCTTCGGCGGTCTCGGGGTCGAGCGAGAGGTTGAACTGGTCGCGCCAGCGGAAATCGAAGCGCGCGCGCGATAGCGCGTCGTCGCGCATCTGCGCCGCCGGGTGGCCCTTGGCGAGATCGGCCGCGTGGGCGGCGATGCGATAGGCGATCACGCCGGCCTTCACGTCGTCGCGGTTCGGCAGGCCGAGGTGCTCCTTCGGCGTCACGTAGCAGAGCATGGCGGTGCCGAACCAGCCGATCATGGCGGCGCCGATCGCCGAGGTGATGTGGTCGTAGCCGGGCGCGACGTCGGTGGTGAGCGGCCCGAGCGTATAGAACGGCGCCTCTTTGCAGACCTCGAGCTGCCGATCCATGTTCTCCTTGATCAGGTGCATGGGCACGTGGCCCGGCCCCTCGATCATCACCTGCACGTCGTGCTTCCAGGCCACGTCGGTCAGCTCGCCCAGCGTATCGAGCTCGGCGAATTGCGCGGCGTCGTTGGCGTCGGCGATCGAGCCCGGCCGCAGGCCGTCGCCGAGCGAGAACGAAATGTCGTAGGCCGCGAAAATCTCGCACAGCTCCTCGAAGCGCTCGTAGAGGAAGCTCTCCTTGTGGTGCGCCAGGCACCACTTGGCCATGATCGAGCCGCCGCGGCTGACGATGCCGGTCACGCGGTTGGCGGTGAGCGGGATATAGGGCAGCCGCACGCCGGCGTGCACGGTCATGTAGTCCACGCCCTGCTCGGCCTGCTCGATCACGGTGTCGCGGAAAATCTCGAAGGTCAGGTCCTCGGCCACGCCGCTGACCTTCTCCAGCGCCTGGTAGATCGGCACGGTGCCGATCGGCACCGGCGAATTGCGCACGATCCATTCGCGGATGGTGTGGATGTTCTTGCCGGTGGAGAGATCCATCACCGTGTCGGCGCCCCAGCGGATCGCCCACACCAGCTTGTCGACTTCCTCGGCGACGCCGGAGGTGACGATGGAGTTGCCGATATTGGCGTTGATCTTGACCAGCGAATTGCGGCCGATCGCCATCGGCTCGGTCTCGGGGTGATTGATGTTGGCCGGGATGATCATGCGCCCGCGCGCGATCTCGCTGCGGATGTGCTCGGGCGTGATTTCGTCCGGGATGTTGGCGCCGAGCGGCGCGCCCGGTGTGGATTGCCGCGCTTGAAGCCGCGGCGCGCGCGTTCTCGCGCGCGATGTTCTCGCGGATCGCCACATATTCCATCTCGGCGGTGATGATGCCGGCGCGGGCATAGGCGAGCTGGGTCGGGCGCTTGCCGGGCTTCGCGCGCAGCGGCTTGCGGGTGCTGCGGTCGAACACCGGGAGCTTCTGTTCCTGGCCGGGCTTCAGGCCGTCGTCCTCGGGTTTGGCTTCGCGGCCGGCATGCTCCTCGACGTCGCCGCGCGCGAGAATCCAGGGCTGCCGCAGCGCGGGCAGACCCTTGGTGAGATCGATCTGCGCGTTCGGGTCGGTGTAGGGGCCGGACGTGTCGTAGAGCGCGATCGGCGTCTCGCCGGATTCCGGCGTGATGACGACCTCGCGCATCGCCACCTTGAGGTCCGCGCGCGAGCCCGGGCGATGGATTTTCTGCGAGCCCGGCAGCGGGCCCGAGGTGACGGCGAAGGGGTTCTTGGTAAGCATGGCGGATCTCCTTGCGTGCACGGAGACCCGGGGGCGAAGGCTGGGCTTCGGTTCCAGTCCCTGCGCCGGCATGACCCGGATCAGGTTCGAAGGGTCACCGCGTCCAGCGGAATCTCAGCCCGTGATTCAAATAGGAATCTTGGGCACCCCTCGGAACGAGACCAATGTGGACCTTCGGGCGGCGGGGTTCAATGGGTGCGCGTTAACATCTCCCCTCGTGGGAAGGTCCGACCGCAGCCCGGGCTGCGACCCGGGCATCCAGATAACGCTTGACCGCCATGGTTCGCTGGATCGCCTGGTCAAGCCTCGGCCACAAGGGGAGTAACGGAAGCGAGGACGGTCAACACGTCCGCGGCCGGTTGCACCATTCGCGCGCGTCACTGCTTCTTGAGGCCGGATTTCGTGACTTGCCTGCCGCTCCAGGTGCCGGTGCGCATGCAGCCGCTATAGGCGTCGGCGCAAATATTGGTGCAGCCCGGCCGCGCGTTAGCGCAGGCTTTTAAGCAGGCGTCGCGGTAGCCGGAACAGGTCGACTGCGCCGCCGCCGGCGCGGGTATCATCGACAGGCCCAGCAGGGCCGCGCCGACCAGGATGAATGTGCGCATGAGATCCTCCCTCTGAATGCAAACTAGCAGGTACGCGGCCGGCTGCACCATTCGCGCGCGTCGCCTGCGCTCGTCCCCGCGAAAGCGGGGACCCAGGGCGGTAGGGCTCTTGCCATCTGGATTCCCGCTTGTGCGGGAATGAGCAGGTTGCCGTCCATGCATGGCTGGCTGGCACGGGTTTCGCATAGAGGCTCAATAGGTTGAATTGGATGGAGCCGAGAATGCACCGAGACTATTCCTGTGGCGGTGGCGTTCGTGGGGTTGCTGGCGGCGCCGGCGTTCGCCGGTCCGCGTCATGACGCGGGCCGCGACCTGCGAATTTCCGCGAATTCACAAGTAGTTGCGGGGAAGCGGCAGGCCGAGGCGCAGCGCCGTCTGCCCGAGGTTTCCGCGCTTCCGCAGCTCGTGACGCTGACGCGGACCGACGGCAAGCCGCTGAGCTGTGCCGAAATCCGCGCCATGGACGAGGTCGAACTGATCACCGACGAACTCATATTGCCGCTGAGGGCCGCGAATCAGCGGGCGGCGAGCGCGGCCCGGACGGCGGCGAGAATAGTGCGGTCGAGCTCGGCCGGCGGCACGGCTTGCGGGAGAAACGTGCGCACGGCGCCGTAGGGAATTCCCACCAGCGCCAGCGCGAAGCGGTCGCGGCCGCGCCGGTCATCGGCGGCGAGGCGCTTGGCGGCCGCGGCGATTCCATCGCGCAAAGCGCCCGTGAGCTTGCTCGCGCGGGCGCGGCTTTCGGCCGGCGCGCCGTCGAGGAAATCGTCGCGCCGGTGCACGAACAGGATCACGCCTTCGGCGGGATGCTCGCGGGCGAAACGGGGCGTGACGAGCGCCGCCTCCGCGGCTTCATCCAAGCTGCGGGCCTCGCCCAGGCGGCTGAGAAAGGCGGTGCCGAAGCGGTCGGCAGCCTCGAGCCAGACCTCGGCCAATAGGGCGGCCCGGGAGGGGACCCGGTGATAGATCGAGCCGGTCGGGCACTTTGGCCTCTTTAGCGATCTCGGCGATGGTGGCGCGGGCAGCCCCCTGGCGGGCGGCGACGCGGGCGGTCGCAACCCTAAGCCCTGCCTCGGTTATTTGCGCTGGACGGCCCATTGATAAATATTAGATCAGATGTTCTAATTAGTCCATAGTTGCTCAATTTGAGATATTATTTAATAGAAGATATATTCTAAAATAATAATTCTAATAATACATTTTTGAGGCCGGAATTGGGGACCTAAGCCGGCTCCGAACTGGCCGGGGCAGGGTGGCAGTCCTAGGTTGGGCGGGCCGAGAGCCCTTCGGCCGAATCGGATAGGCCCGGCCAATACCCATGCGCCAATATCTCGATCTCATGGAACGCATCCTGCGCAACGGCGTCCGCAAGGACGACCGCACCGGCACGGGCACGCTTTCCATCTTCGGAGCGCAGCTGCGCTTCGATCTCGCGCAAGGCTTCCCGCTCGTCACCACGAAGAAGCTGCATCTCAAGTCGATCGTGCATGAGCTGCTGTGGTTTCTCGCCGGCGACACCAACGTACGCTATCTGCAGGAGCAGGGCGTGCGCATCTGGGACGAATGGGCCGACGAGCGCGGCGATCTCGGCCCGGTCTATGGCCAGCAGTGGCGCTCGTGGCCTACGGCCGACGGCGCGGCGGTCGACCAGATCGCCGAAGTCGTCGCCGAGATCCGCAGGAACCCGAGCTCGCGGCGGCTGATCGTGAGCGCCTGGAACCCGGCGGCGGTGAAGCAGATGGCGCTGCCGCCCTGTCACTGCCTCTTTCAGTTCTACGTCGCCGAAGGCCGGCTCTCGTGTCAGCTCTATCAACGCTCGGCGGATATTTTCCTCGGCGTGCCGTTCAACATCGCGTCCTACGCCTTGCTCACGCACATGGTCGCGCAGGTGACGGGCCTCAAGCCCGGCGAATTCATCCACACGTTCGGCGACGCGCATCTCTATCTCAATCATCTGGAGCAGGCCGAGCTGCAGCTCACGCGCGCGCCGCGCCCGCTGCCGCGGCTCAAGCTCAATGCTGCGATCCAGGATATTCTCGGCTTCCGCTATGAGGATGTCGTATTCGAGGGCTACGACCCGCATCCGGCGATCAAGGCGCAGGTGGCGGTGTAAGTCGGTTCCGTAAGCGGGGGAGTCATGAAAATTCGTGCGATGGTTTGCGGCGGCCTGATTGCCGTGTTGTTCGCTTTCGTTTCGGCCATCGGCGCGGTCGCGCAGGATCCGGCGGCGCGAAGTTTCCTCGACGGCATCTATTCGGCCTATTCGACGCCGAACTCGCCCGGCACCCGGATCAATTCGCGGCCGTTGCTCGAGCGCTATTTCACGCCGGCATTGGCCGCGCTGATCGATCGCGACGGGAAGAGGGCGGCGGCCAAAGGCGAGGTGCCGGCGCTCAACGGCGATCCGTTCATCGATGCGCAGGACTGGGAGGTCAAAGGGCTCGCCATCGAGCTAAAGGATAGCGGCCCGGGCCGCGCGGTGGCGACCGTCGCCTTCGCCAATTTCGGCGAGGCGCGCCATGTGCGGCTCGATCTGATCAAGACCGCGGCGGGATGGCGCATCGACGACATCCATTGGCGGCAAGGCAGCCTGCGCGGTCTCTACAAGAAGTGACGCCCATTCAAAGCGCCCGCAGCGCACGGGCTTCGAGCAGCGGGCCGGCTTTATTCGATCTCGGCGTCCTGCACCGAGCCCGATCGCCGCGTCCAGGTCTGATCGCGCTTGAGAAAATCGTGCAGGGTTTTGCCGGGCTCGGACGGGAAGCGATCCGTTCGCACTTCGAAGTTCTCGATGCGGTCGAGCCGGAAGGTGCGGAAATCCTCGCGCAGCTCGCACCAGGCCGAGAGCAGCCAGACCGGACCGAAATAGGCGAGACAGAGCGGCCGCACGGTGCGCTGCGAATCTTCGGCAATCGCGTTGCGATATTGGAAATGGACCTTGAGATGGTTGCGAACTGCCCGGCGCAACTCCGCCATGTCGAAAGTGACCGGTTCCATGTAGTGGTGCGCGGGAGCGAGCAGCGCGGTATTCGCCATATAGCCGCGCAGCCGCTCCGGAATGACCGCTTCCACCTTGGCAATGACATCGGAAGCCGCGGCCGAGAGTTCCGCGTCCGCCCAGGATTCGACGATACGCGCGCCGAGCACCAGGGCTTCGATCTCCTGCTCCTTGAACATGAGCGGCGGAAGGTCGAAACCGGCCTTCAGCACGTAGCCGACGCCGGCTTCGCCCTCGATGGGGACGCCGCTGGCCGCCAGATCCTGGATGTCGCGGTAAATGGTGCGCTCGGAGACCTCGAGCGCCTCGCTCAGATCGCGCGCGCGCGTCAGCTCCTTGCGGCGCATGAACTGGATGATCTCGAACAGTCGGTCGGCGCGGCGCAAGCTTGAACCTGTCGGCTGGGTGTGCGTTCGGACCTCTTAGACTAAGGCTCCTGACACCATGTTGTCAGGAGGATGTCAGAGCCAGTCAAGGCTGCTGACAGCAGGCTGTCAGCAAGCCTGTTTCAGATTGAGCCCGACCAAAAGGAGGGCTTTTCATGACTTCCGTTCAATCCACGACCGTCCGCAATTTTCTGACGCCGGCAGCTCGGGTCGCTGAGATGCTGAAAGGCGTCTGGCACGCTTTCCAGGACTGGCAAGCCCGCAGGGCGACGCTCAAGATTCTTGGTTCCCTCGACAGCCGTACGCTGAACGATATCGGCCTGCACGCCGACGAGATCGAATCCATCGTCTATGGCAGGCGCGGCGATCGGAAGCGCTGCTACGACGCGAATTGGCGCCGCCGACCCGGCAAGTGAGCGCTAGGGATGACGTGCGTCAGGGATACAGGCCGCGCAGTGCGCGCGCTTCCAGCACGCGGCGGCAGGCGATGATATAGGCCGCGGTGCGCAGCGTGACCTTGTGCTGCTCGGCGGTCTGGCACACCGAGCGGAACGCGTCGGACAGCAGATTTTCCAGCCGCGCGTTGATCTCCTGCTCGGTCCAGAAATAGCTCGAGAAATCCTGCACCCATTCGAAATAGCTGACCATGACGCCGCCGGCATTGGCGACCACGTCGGGCACCACGGTGATCCCGCGCTCGGCCAGGATATCGTCGGCCTCGGGCACGGTCGGGCCGTTCGCCGCCTCGACCACCATCTTGGCGCGGATGCGCCGGGCGCGCTTGGCGTCGATCTGCTGCTCGAGCGCGGCCGGAATCATGAATTCCACTTCCTGGTCCCAGAACTCCTCGTCCGCGATCGAGTCGGCGTCCTTGAATCCGCGAATTCCGCGTTCGCGTTCGACATAGGCGGTGAGCGCGCGGGTATCGATGCCCTTGGAATTCACCAGCGTGGCGGTCGCATCCTGCACGGCCACCAGCTTGGCGCCGTGCGACTGCAGGATGCGGGCCGCGGCATTGCCGACATTGCCGAAGCCCTGGATGGCGAAGCGCGCGCCGTCGAGCGAAATTCCCTCGCGCTGCGCAGCCCGCGCAGCCGTCACATAGACCCCGCGGCCGGTGGCCTCCCTGCGGCCCTGGCTGCCGCCGAGCGCGATCGGCTTGCCGGTCACGACGCCGGTTACGGTGCTGCCGTGGTTGGCGGAGTAGGTGTCCATCATCCAGGCCATAATCTGCGCGTCGGTGCCCACGTCCGGCGCGGGGACGTCGCGGTCCGGTCCGATGAAAACGCTGATCTCGCTGGTGTAGCGGCGCGTCAGCCGCTCGAGTTCTTTCCTCGAGAGCTTGGCGGGGTCGACGCGTACGCCGCCCTTGGCGCCGCCATAGGGCATGTTCACCGCCGCGTTCTTGATCGTCATCCAGGCAGCGAGCGCCATGACCTCGGAGAGCGTGACCGCCTGGTGGAAGCGCACGCCGCCCTTGCCGGGCCCGCGCGAGGTGTTGTGCTGGACGCGGTAGCCCTCGAAGTGCGCGAGCCTCCCGTCATCGAGTTCGATCGGCACGTCGACGACGAGGCAGCGCCGCGGATGCTTGAGCGTCTCGATCCAGCGGCCGAGGTCGCCGAGATAGGGCGCCACGCGGTCGACCTGCTCGAGATAGGTGGTCCACGGCCCGTTGGGACCGGAGGGAAGAAAGGAAAGATCGGGTTCGAGTTTCATGCTGCCGGTGAGCTTAGCTAAATAGACTCCCACCCGTATCTCACACGAACGTCGCAAACGTATTAACGCAACGAGCCGCCGGAGGACCGGCGGCTCGCATGCATCTGCTCAGACCGCAGAGGTCTTAGAGGCGCTCGCCCTGCTCGTCGAATTGCAGGCCGAGCCGGTCGTCACGGTCGCGCCAGCCCATGCGCGGGCCACGCGGGCCGTCGTCGTCACGGCGTCCGAAACGGCGCTCCATGCCGGGGCCGCGCGGGCCGTCGTCTTCACGCCAAGAACGGCGCGGGCCGGGGCCGCCAGGGCCGTCATTCTCGCGCTGGCCGAAGCGCGGGCTCATGCCGGGGCCATGATGCCGCCAGCCGTCGCGATAGTCGTCGCCGCGCATCTCGGCGCGGTCGCGCCAGCGGGCGAAACGATTTTGCATGCCCGGGCGCATTCCGGTGCGCAGCAGCATGGCGAAGCGGCGCTTCTGCCCGTCGTCGAGCTTCTCATAGAGCGGCTGGGCGGCGTCGGCGAGCTTCTTCAGGTCGGCGGCGCGCTCACCCATGAATTCGGCGCCGCGGCGCATACGGGTGATCGCATCCGGCAGCGTAGGCTGAGCGGGGGTTTGCGTCTGGGCCGGCGGTTGTGCTTGCGCCGGAGGCTGGGCCGGGTCTGCGCCAAGCGCTCAGCGCGGAACTTCTCGAAGCGTTCAGCGCGCCGTTTGGCGATGTCCTTGAGCACCGTCTCGACCGGCGGCCAGAGCGCTTCTTGCTCGGAACTGAGCGCGAGCCCGGCGTGGATGGCGGCGATGCGCGCATTGGCGAACGCGCCGATGTCGGCGGCGCTAGGCTGCCAGCGCGAGCGCGCGGGCGGCTGTTGCTGCGCGTAGACGTTGTAGGCAAGCAACGAGCCACCGAGCACGGCGGCGGTCGTGGCGAGAATCAGGGCCTTCCTCATGGGGAGCTCCTTTCGGGGCGCTCTTGATGTTGTCAGATGATGGGAACGCTCAGGCCCGCGTTCAAATGAAACTTCGGTAATGCGGATGAAATTTCGTTAATGTGACGCCGAAATCCTTCAACTCGGCCCGATCATCTTCTCCGGCCGGACCAGTGCGTCGAACTCCGCCTCCGTCACGTACCCACCCTTGACCGCTTCGTGGCGGAGCGTGGTGCCGTTGGCATGCGCGGCCTTGGCGATCTTGGCCGCGTTGTCGTAGCCGATTTTGGGCGTGAGCGCGGTCACCAGCATCAGCGAGCGCTCCATCAGCTCGGCGATTCGTTTTTCATTGGCCTTGATGCCGACTACGCAATGATCGGTGAAGGAGCGGGCCGCATCCGCCAAAAGCCGGATCGACTGCAGCAGCGCTAACGCCATCACCGGCTTGTAGACGTTCAATTCGAAATGGCCCTGGGAGCCGGCGACCGAAACCGTGGTCTGGTTTCCGAACACCTGGCAGCAGACCATGGTCAGCGCCTCGCACTGGGTCGGGTTCACCTTGCCGGGCATGATCGAGGAGCCGGGCTCGTTTTCCGGCAGCGAAAGCTCGCCGAAGCCGGAGCGCGGGCCGGAGGCGAGCAGTCGAATGTCGTTGGCGATCTTGAACAAGGCGGTGGCCACGGAGGTGAGCGCGCCTTGGGCTGCGACGTATGCGTCGTGTGCGGCCATGACCTCGAATTTGTTCGGCGCGCTGACGAAGGGAAGCCCGGTGATCTTTGCGACCTCGGCTGCGAACTTTTCGGCGAAGCCCTTCTTGGCGTTGAGCCCGGTGCCGACCGCGGTGCCGCCCTGGGCGAGCATGTATTGCTCGGGCAAGGTCTGCTCGACGCGCTTGATGCCGGAGGCCACCTGCGCGGCGTAGCCGGAAAATTCCTGGCCCAGCGTCAGCGGGGTGGCGTCCTGGGTGTGGGTGCGGCCGATCTTGATGATGCGATCGAATTCCTTCGCCTTCTTGTCGAGCGCGGCGTGCAGATGCTTCAGCGCCGGCAGCAGCCGGCGGACGATCTCCTCGGCGGCCGCGATATGCATGGCGCTGGGGAAGGAGTCGTTCGACGACTGCGAAAGATTGACGTGGTCGTTGGGGTGCACCGGCTTCTTCGAGCCCAGGACGCCGCCGAGCATCTCGATCGCCCGGTTTCCGATCACTTCGTTGGCGTTCATATTGGACTGGGTGCCCGAGCCGGTCTGCCAGACCACGAGCGGGAAGTGCTCGTCGAGCTTGCCGTCGATCACTTCCTGGGCGGCGGCGGTGATGGCGTCGGCGAGCTTGCCGTCGAGCAGCCCCATGTCCTGGTTCACCAGCGCGGCCGCGCGCTTCACGATGCCGAACGCGCGCACGATCGGCTTGGGCATGCGTTCGCCGCCGATTTTGAAGTTTTCCAAGGAGCGCTCGGTCTGCGCGCCCCAATAACGGTCGGCAGGCACCTCGATCGGTCCGAAACTGTCCGTTTCGGTGCGGGTTGCCGGGCTTGGCTTGTTCATCGGCCTGTCCTTCCCACCCGGCGTTCCGCTTAGCATGCAGTGCGGGCGCCGGAAACGAGGTGTGGAGTGAAATAGGGAATGCCTATAGCGTGGGCAAAGTGGGACGAAATTCCCTACGAACGTACCGAACGGACGAAGTGTCGCATCTATATGACACATGGTAGCATTACCATTGAAACAAGCTGGAAGCGTCCGCGTGTGCTTCCGGTTTTAAGATAACAAGCGCGGGATTTGCCGAGCGAACCGGCGCATTTTTCGCTGGAGCTGGTCCACGGGTCTCGAATGAGGGGGTTCGAGCAGACCGATGGCCGATATCGTCAATTTGCGCCTGGCCCGCAAGGCGCGCGCGCGCTCCAAAGCCGCGTCGCGCGCCGCGGAAAACCGCGCACTTTTTGGCCGGAGCGGAGCCGAGAAAAGCCTCGTGCGGGCTCGCGAGCAGAAACGCGAGCGCGCGCTCGAATCGCATCGCCGCGATCCGGGACGTAACCCGGATGGGTCGAGGTGATGGCGATGAAGAGTCCGGTCGTCAAACGATCGATCGTAATCGCCGGTCACAAGACGAGCGTGAGCCTCGAGGACGCGTTCTGGGACTCGCTCAAGGAGATCGCGGCCGCGCGCGATAAAACCCTCTCCGACGTCGTCGCCTCCATCGACGATTCCCGCAGCCAGGGCAATCTTTCGTCCGCCATCCGTCTCTACGTGCTCGATCACTTCCGGAACGGCGAGGCCGGCGGCGCAAAGCGCGAAAAGGGCCAACGCGGCAACTGATTTACCTGCGGCTACGGGGCGGAAACCCCCTCTGCCAATGCTCGCGCGGGATTGCGTTGTACAAAGCCCTGCGGTTCCCTATATCGGATTGACCCAAAAGAGCAGCCGCGGCCAAGAGGCCGCAGGGCGCCAGGTCATATCGGTGGGAGGAGATCAGCGGCATGCCGTGGAAGAATCAGAGCGGCGGACCTTGGGGCGGCGGTGGCCCGCGCGGCCCCTGGGGCCAGGGACCGCAATCCGGCGGTCCGACTCCTCCCAATCTCGAGGATCTGATCCGCAGGGGCCAGGACCGGCTGAAGAGCGTGCTGCCGGGCAGCGGAAACTTCGGCGGGCGCGGAACCGCGCTCGTTATCCTGGCGCTGGTGGTGGTCTGGATGCTTTCCGGCTTCTATCGCGTCGAGCCCGACGAGCAGGGCGTGGTGCTGCGCTTCGGCAAGTTCGTGCAGCTCACGCAGCCCGGCCTCAATTATCACTGGCCCTACCCGATCGAGACCGCGCTCACGCCGAACGTGACGCGGGTCAAGCGCGTCGATGTCGGCATGCGTCTGATCGAGGATCCGCGCCGCGGCACCGCGATGCGCGACGTGCCGGAGGAGAGCCTGATGCTCACCGGCGACGAGAATATCGTCGACGTCGATCTGTCGGTGTTCTGGATCGTCAACAACGCGGCGAATTATCTGTTCAACGTCCAATACCCGGAGGGCACGATCAAAGCGGTGGCGGAAAGCGTCATGCGCGAAGTGATCGGCCGCAACCAAATCCAGCCGATTCTGACCGGCGCGCGGCAGAACATCGAGCTTGCGGTGCACGACTTGATGCAGAAGACGCTCAACGAATACGGCGCCGGCGTCACCATTACCCAGGTGCAGATGCAAAAAGTCGATCCGCCGGCGCAGGTGATCGATTCGTTCCGTGACGTGCAGGCGGCGCGCGCCGACGCCGAGCGCGTGCAGAACGAAGCGCAGGCCTATGCCAACCGGGTGGTGCCCGAAGCGCGCGGCCGCGGGGCGCAAATCACGCAAGCCGCCGAAGCCTATCGCGAACAGACCGTCGCCGAGGCGCGCGGCCAGGCGGCGCGCTACATGAGCGTCTTCGAAGAGTACAAGAAGGCGCCGGAGGTCACGCGCCGGCGTCTCTATCTCGAGACCATGGAGCGCGTTTTCGGCAATATCGACAAGATCATCATCGATCCGAACACCGGGCAACGCGGCAGCGGCGTCGTGCCGTATCTGCCGCTCGGAGAGCTCGATCGCCGACCCTCGTCGCCCCGCCCGACACCGGCCCCAGGGAGCACCCGATGAAAGCGCTCACCGCGATCCTCTCCGTGCTCGTGGCGCTCGCCGTGATCGCCGGCTATTCGTCGGTATTCTTCGTCCACCAGGCCCAGCAGGCGCTCGTGCTGCGGCTCGGCGAGCCGCGCCGCGTGATCACCGAGGCCGGCTTGCAGTACAAGCTGCCGCTCGTCGAAACCGTGATCTATATCGACAAGCGCATCCTCGACCTCGACAACCCGGCGCAGGAAATCATCGCTTCGGACCAGAAGCGGCTCGTGGTCGATGCGTTCGCCCGCTACAAGATCGTCGATCCGCTGAAGTTCTTTCAGTCGGTCGGCACCATCGATGGCGCCAATTCGCGCCTCGCCACGGTGCTCAATTCGGCGCTTCGGCGAGTGCTCGGCGAATCGACCTTCATTCAGGTCGTGCGCGACGAGCGCGCGGTGCTGATGGCGCGCATCCGGGAGCAAGTGGACCGCGAAGCTGCCAGTTTCGGCATCAAAGTCGTGGACGTGCGGATTCGCCGTGCCGATCTGCCCGAGGCCAACAGCCAGGCTGTGTTCCAGCGCATGCAGACCGAACGTCAGCAGGAAGCCGCTGAAATTCGCGCCCAGGGTGCGCAACTAGCGCAGACCATCCGCGCACGGGCCGAACGCGATGCGACCGTGATCGTGGCCGAGGCCACCCAGCGCGGCGACCAGGCGCGCGGCGAGGGCGAGGGCGAACGCAACCGCGTCTTCGCGGAAGCGTTCGGGAAGGACCCGGATTTCTTCGCCTTCTACCGCTCGATGCAGGCCTACGAGGCGGGGCTCAAGCAGAACGACACGCGGCTGCTGCTCGCGCCCGATTCCGAATTCTTCCGCTATTTCGGCGATCCGGCAGGCAAACCAGCGGCGAAATGAGTTCTGCCGGTCCATGGTCGATCTGTTCGTTGCGCTCGGCCTGGTGCTGGTCATCGAGGGCCTCACGTTCGCGGCTTTCCCGGCCGCGGCCAAGCGGGCGATGGCTCTTTTCCTGGAAACCCCGGAGACGAGCCTGCGTGTAGTCGGGCTCGTCTCGGCCATCGTCGGCGTCGTGGTGATCTGGGCATTGCGCGGCTGATCGCGGGATTTTGTAAGCCTGGGCGTCGAGAATTCGCCGGAATTTCCACTCACGCCTGCGGGCGTGCTTGCCTTGTTTGGTGTTCCGGCGCAGCGTTAGCGTCGCCGATTCCGAGAGGAATACCCATGTCCGTGCACGTCTTGCGCCGTCCGAAAGCATCGCTCATCCGCGCCGCGGCGTTTTCGCTCGCGATCGGGATCGTGGCGCTGCCAGGCCTGGTGATCGGCGCGCCCGGCAAGGGGCCGGATTCGGTCGCCGACGTCGCCGAGCGGGTGATGGATGCGGTGGTCAACATCTCGACCTCGCAGAATATCGACACCGCCCGCAACCGGACGACGCCGCCGGCAGCAGCAACGCCGCAGCTTCCGCCCGGCTCGCCGTTCGAGGAATTCTTCGAGGAGTTCTTCAAGCGCCGCGGCGAGGAGCCGCGCAACCAGCCGCGGCGGGTGTCCTCGCTCGGCTCCGGCGTGGTCGTGGACCCGAGCGGCATCATCGTCACCAACAACCACGTGATCGGCGAGGCCGACGAAATCTTCGCCAATTTCAACAACGGCATGAAGCTCAAGGCCGAGATCATCGGCCGCGATACCAAGACCGACATCGCGATCTTGCGCGTGAAGCCGGAGCAGCCGCTCAAGGCCGTGACCTTCGGCGATTCGGAGAAGCTGCGGGTCGGCGACTGGGTGATGGCGATCGGCAATCCGTTCGGGCTCGGCGGCTCGGTCACCGTCGGCGTGGTCTCGGCGCGCAACAGGAACATCAACGCGGGGCCGTTCGACGACTTCATCCAGACCGACGCGGCGATCAATCGCGGCAACTCGGGCGGCCCGCTGTTCAACATGGAAGGCGAGATCGTCGGCATCAATACCGCGATCATCTCGCCGTCGGGCGGCTCCATCGGCATCGGCTTCGCGATTCCCTCGAAGATCGTGGTCGCCGTGATGGGCCAGTTGCGCGAGTTCGGCGAGACGCGGCGCGGCTGGATCGGCGTGCGCATCCAGCAGATCGACGATCAGATCGCCGAGAGCCTCGGGCTCGGCAAGGCGCGCGGCGCCTTGATCGGCGGCGTCAGCGACAACAGCCCTGCGGCCAAGGCCGGCATCAAGTCCGGCGACGTGATCGTCAAGTTCGACGGCCGCGAGGTGAAGGAAATGCGCGACCTGCCGCGTATCGTGGCGGAGACGCCGATGGACAAGACCGTCGACGTCGTCGTGATGCGCAAGGGCAAGGAAGAAACGCTGAAGCTCGTCGTCGGCCGGCTCGAGGAAGCCGAACGCAAGCCGGCGGCGCTGACGACGACAACGCCGGACACCAAGCCGGTCGTGAAGCGCGCTCTCGGTCTCGAATTCTCGGCGCTCAACGACGAGCTGCGCCGGCGCTTCAAGATCAAGAACAGCGTGAAGGGCGTGGTGGTGACCGCGGTGGAGCGCAATTCGCCGGCCGGCGATCAGCGGATCCAGGCCGGCGAAGTGATTCTCGAGGTCACCGGCGAGACGGTGGCGAGTCCCGCCGACATCGAGAAGCGCATCGAGGCGCTGAAGAAGGAGGGCAAGAAGATCGCGCTCCTGCAGGTTTCCAATGCCGACGGCGAGACGCGCTTCGTGCCGGTGCCGCTGCCCTGAAGGCAGATGCGTAGAGATTTCGTTTGTCCCGACAGCGGCTCCGGAGCGATCTGGGGCCGCTCGCGTTTTGGGCCGGTGTAAAGCCGCGCGGTCAGGCGACGAACTCGTCGCGGCGATAGCCCTGCGCGTAGAGCAGCGCGGTGAGATCGCCGTGATCGATGCGCGCGTGCGCGGCCTCGGCGACCGCGGGCTTGGCGCGGAACGCAACGCCGAGGCCGGCGGCCTGAATCATCGGGATGTCGTTGGCGCCGTCACCGAGCGCGAGCGTTTCGGTTTGCTCCAGCTTGAGTCTGGCCGTCAGCGTTTGCAGCGTCGCAAGCTTGGCTTCGCGGCCGAGCACCGGCTCGACTACATGGCCGGCGAGGCGGCCGTTCTCGATCACGAGTTCGTTGGCGCGCTGCTCGTTGAAGCCGAGCGCCGCCGCGATCTTTTCCGTGAACAAGGTGAAGCCGCCGGAGACCATGCAGGTATGGGCGCCGTGCTTGCGCATGGTGGCGACCAGTGTGTGGCCGCCGGGCGTGAAGGTGATGCGCTTCCCGATCACTTCGTCGATCGTACTGGCCGGCAGGCCCTTCAGGAGAGCCACGCGCTCGCGTAGCGCAGGCGCAAACTCGATCTCGCCCCGCATGGCGCGCTCGGTGATCGCCGCGACGTGCGCTTTCAGGCCCACGAAGTCGGCAAGCTCGTCGATGCATTCCTGCCCGATCATGGTCGAATCCATATCGGTGACGAACAGGCGCTTCCTGCGGTGCTTGACCGGCTGAACCACCACGTCGACCGGCGCTGGCGAAATAGCGGCGCGGAGCGACTCGACGAAGATCGCGCCATTCACGCCGGACGGCAGCTCGAAGGGAAGATCGACGGCGATCCCGTCGGCGAGCACGACCGGGCTTTTCACGCCCGGCAGGATGATCCGCGCCGCGTCTACGACCAAGGGTGTCACGCCGGGCCGGGCCGGGTTCGAGATCAAGGTGGCGACGTGGGTCATGCTATGGAATTGGCCGGGAGGTGTTTCGGCAATGCGTGCGGTGCTCATCGCAGGTCCGACCGCGAGCGGCAAGTCGGCGCTGGCGCTTGGCGCTCGCCGAGCGCATCGGCGGCACCGTGATCAACGCGGATTCCATGCAGGTCTATCGCGATCTGCGCGTGCTCACGGCGCGACCGACGCGCGAGGAGGAAGCGCGGGCGCCGCATCTGCTCTATGGCCATGTGGATGCGGCGGAGGATTATTCGGTCGGGCGCTGGCTCGGGGACGCGGAGAGGGCGCTCAAGGAGGCCGAGCAGGCGAGGCGGCTGCCGATCTTCGTCGGCGGCACGGGGCTTTATTTCAAGGCGTTGACGCAGGGCCTTTCCGCGATGCCGGCGGTCCCGCGCGAGGTGCGGGAGCGCGTGCGCGGCGACGGCGGAAGGAGTCGCCAGCATCGAATTGCATGCCAAGCTCGCGAGTGCAGATCCGCAAACGGCGGCGAGGCTCAGGCCCTCGGATCGGCAGCGCATCATCCGCGCGCTGGAAATTTTCGCCGCGACCGGCCGGCCGCTCGCCGAGTGGCAGGAAAAGCCGGGAATCCCGCTGATCCGCGCGGAAGAAACTGCCGCCGTGTTTCTCTCCGTCGAGCGGGCGACGCTGCACGCGCGGATCGATGCGCGCTTCGATGCGATGCTCAGCGCCGGCGCGCTCGGCGAAGTGCGGGCGCTGGCCGCCCGCAAGCTCGATCCGCGCTTGCCGGCAATGAAAGCTCACGGCGTGCCGTGGCTCATGCGTCATCTGGCCGGGGAAATTTCGCTCGAGGAAGCGGCGGCCGGCGGCAAAGCCGACACGCGCCGTTACGCCAAACGGCAGGAGACCTGGTTCCGGCATCAGCTCGAGGGCTGGAAATGGATCGAGCCGGAGAAGGCGCTGGAGTTTTTGATCACAAAGCTCGGCTATAGATTCGTCATGCCCGGGCTTGTGCCGGGCATCACGCCTTTCCTCATTGCGGCGATTGAAGACGGGGGTGGCCGGGACAGCCCGCCATGACGGGATGGAAATTACTCCGCCGGGTGCAGCCGCACTCTCGCAGGCTCGCGCGGGCGGAGCCAGCGCGAGAGTCCGCCCGCGAGCGCGACCGCCAGCGTCACGATCAGCGCCCAGACGGCCGGCCGCCAGAATGACGGATCGGAAAGCGTCAGATTGGCGCCGAGAATCCGGGACGCATCGATGCCGGTAAGAAAGCGGTACCAGATCGCTTCGTAGATTGCGGTGAACAGCGTGGTGATGACGGCGAGCGCGAGCAGCCAGGGAAACGTCACCTCGCGCGCATAGCGCTGGATGAGCCGGAAGCCGAGCAGCCAGAACAGGAAGCCGGTCATCAGCAGCGGCTCGTAGATGTCGAGCTTCTTCTGGAGTGCGAAATGCACGACGGCGATGACGCCGATCGCATAGGCGATCCGGTGCAGTCGACCCCAGTTGTGTCCGAGGCGGCGGATCATGGCGTCGGTGGAAGTGACGGCGAGGGCGATCAGGCCGATCAATCCCAAAAAGCCGATGGTGAGATAGAAGCGCAGCACGATTTCGCTTGCCACCGTGCGCAGGTCGAATTTCTGGTCGATCACGTAGAGCGTAAAATGCGTGAAGATGTAGAACGCCGCCGCGACGCCGAGCGTCCGGCGCGCCTGGATCAACTTCGGCAGATGAAACAGCCGCCGGGCCGGCGTTATGGCGAGCGTGACGAGCAAGATGCGCACCGCCCAGTCGCCGCAGCGGTGGATCAATTCCGTCACCGGCCGTGCGCCGAGGTCGCCGGCGCCGGTGCGATAGGCGAGCCAGAGCGCCGGCAGGCAAACGCCGACGAAGGCGACGATCTTTTCCGGCGACCAGCGCCCGGATTTCTCGCGCAGGAAAGGCATGGCGGAAGCTATTGCGGGGAATTGCTTGGCGATAGGTTGGGGCTTCCAACGTCTGCGTGAAGGCGCTAGAAGCTCGCCCAGACTTGACGGCGCGCGGGATACCGGCTAGAAACCGCGCAACTTTAGGACTGAAACGAATGTCGCTGCGCAAGATTATTACCGTACTTAGCAGGCGCGCCTGGCGGGGCACAGCCTGAGGGCGGTGCATTTTGCCGGTGCGCGAAGGGGCCTCTTGGGCCCCTTTTCGATTTCTGAAGGACCCTCAAGGCACAATTCAAGACGGACGAGTGGAGCGGACCATGAATACCGAAATGACCGGCGCCGAGATGGTGATCCAGGCGCTCGTGGATCAAGGGGTCGAACACATCTTCGGCTACCCGGGCGGCGCGGTGCTGCCGATCTATGACGCGCATGTTCCAGCAGGAGAAGCTGCAGCACATTCTCGTGCGCCACGAGCAGGGCGCGGTGCACGCCGCCGAAGGCTATGCGCGCTCGTCGGGCAAGGTCGGCGCGGTGCTCGTCACCTCGGGTCCGGGTGCCACCAACGCCGTTACCGGCCTCACCGACGCGCTGATGGATTCGATCCCGATCGTGGTCCTCACCGGCCAGGTGCCCACCCACCTGATCGGCAACGATGCGTTCCAGGAATGCGACACGGTCGGCATCACGCGCCCGTGCACGAAGCACAATTATCTCGTGAAGAACGTGAACGATCTTTCGCGCATCATCCACGAGGCGTTCTACGTCGCCGCCAATGGCCGGCCCGGTCCGGTCGTGGTCGATATTCCGAAAGACATCCAGTTCGCCAAGGGCACCTATGTCGGCCCGCAGGAACGTGCAGCACAAGACCTACCGGCCGAAGCTCAAGGGCGACATCGACAAGATCAAGGCCGCGGTCGAACTGATGCGCCACGCCAAGCGGCCGCTGTTCTATACCGGCGGCGGCGTGATCAATTCAGGCAAGGAAGCCTCGGCGCTGTTGCGCGAGCTCGTGAAGCTCACCGGCTTCCCGATCACCTCGACGCTCATGGGGCTCGGCGCGTTTCCGGCGCACGATCCGCAATGGCTCGGCATGCTCGGCATGCACGGCACCTGGGAAGCCAACTGGTCGATGCACGACTGCGACGTGATGATCTGCATCGGCGCGCGTTTCGACGACCGCATCACCGGCCGGCTCGACGCCTTCTCGCCCGGCTCGAAGAAGATCCATGTCGACATCGATCCGTCGTCGATCAACAAGAACGTGCGGGTGGACGTCGGCATCGTCGGCGACTGCGCGCACGTGCTCGAAGACATGCTTCGCATCTGGCGCTCGACCGCGGTGCAGCCCGACAAGAAGGCGCTCGGCCGACTGGTGGAAGCAGATCGACCAATGGCGGGCGCGCAAGTCGCTCGCCTACAAGAACTCGAAGGAGATCATCAAGCCGCAATACGCGATCCAGCGGCTTTATGAGCTGACCAAGGACATGGACACCTACATCACCACCGAAGTCGGCCAGCATCAGATGTGGGCGGCGCAGTTCTATCAATTCCAGGAGCCGCGGCGCTGGATGACCTCGGGCGGGCTCGGCACCATGGGCTATGGCCTGCCGGCGGCGGTCGGCGTGCAGATGGCGCATCCGAAGTCGCTGGTGATCGACATCGCCGGCGAGGCGAGCGTGCTGATGACGATGCAGGAAATGTCGACGGCGGCGCAGTACGAGCTGCCGATCAAGATCTTCGTCATCAACAACCAGTACATGGGCATGGTGCGCCAGTGGCAGGAGCTGCTGCACGGCGGGCGCTATTCCCATTCCTACACCGAGGCGCTTGCCCGATTTCGTGAAGCTCGCCGAGGCCTATCGCTGCGTCGGCATCCGCTGCGAGAAGCCCGCCGACCTCGACGGCGCGATCAAGGAGATGATCAAGATCAAGCGGCCGGTGATCTTCGACTGCGTGGTGGACCAGAACGAAAATTGCTTCCCGATGATCCCGTCGGGCCGCGCGCACAACGAGATGATCCTGGGCGACGCCGGCGTCGATCCCGAAACCGCCATTACCGAAGAAGGAAAGGTGTTGGTCTGAATCGCGAACGCGCCCATCTTTCCCCTCTCCCCATCGGGGAGAGGGCGACCAGAAAACGACGACACCGAGTAGTCCCATGTCCAAATCCGAACCCGCAAGCGCCACCCACTATCCCGCCGCCAAGACGGTCGAGCAGGTCGAGCACCGCACGCTGTCGGTGCTGGTCGACAACGAGCCGGGCGTGCTGGCGCGCGTGATCGGGCTGTTTTCCGGCCGCGGCTACAATATCGACTCGCTCACGGTCTCGGAGACCGAGCACGAGAAGCACGTCTCGCGCATCACCATCGCCACCCAGGGCACGCCCATGGTGATCGAGCAGATCAAGAACCAGCTCGCGCGGCTGATCCCGGTGCATCGCGTCATCGACCTGACCGCGGGCGTTACGGCGATCGAGCGCGAACTGGCGCTGGTGAAGGTGCGCGGCAAGGGCGAGGCGCGGGTCGAGGCGCTGCGGCTGGCCGATGCGTTCCGGGCGCGCGTGATCGACGCCACCACGGAGAGCTTCGTGTTCGAGCTCACCGGCAAGCCCGACAAGATCGACCAGTTCGTGGTGCTGATGCAGCCTTTGGGCCTGGTCGAGGTGTCACGCACCGGCATCTGCGCGATTTCGCGCGGGCCGGAGGGGATGTGACGTGGAGCAGCGGCTTTCGATCGTTACGCTCGGCGTGCGCGATCTGGCGCGAAGCCGCAAGTTCTACGAAGCGCTCGGCTGGCGCGCGGCCAATATGAAGTCCGAGGGCGTCGCGTTCTTTCAGCTCGGCGGGATTGCGCTCGCGCTTTACGGTCGTGCGGACCTGGCGAAGGACGCGGGTGTCGCCGACAGCGCGCCCGGCTTCTCCGGCGTATCGCTCGCCCACAATGTGCGCGACAAGGCGGAAGCCGACGCGGTAATCGCGCATGCGGTGAAATCCGGCGGGCGGCTGGTGAAGCCGGCGCACGACACGTTCTGGGGCGGCTACTCGGGTTACTTCGCCGATCCGGACGGACATTTGTGGGAGGTGGCGTGGAATCCGTTCTTTCCGCTCGATGCGAAAGGCGCGATCTCGCTTCCGGCTTGACCCGGCGCGAACAAGGCAGAAGGGTTGCGATCCGGGCTGACGGTCAAACGAGCGCGGACTCGCTGGCAATGCGTATCGATCTCGTCAAATTTTTCCGCAAGCTGCGCAACAGCATCGTAAAGCGATTGCCGTTGCCACAGTGGGTCCGAGTTGAACTCGTTCGTAGACGGCTGCGGCAGAAGGTGCGCGCGGTGCCCTTCAACAGGCAGGAAGCGCGCCGGCAAGTGGTGGAGCAGATCATTCCTCTGTGCGGAATCGTCAGGTTCGTGGAAACCGGCACCTATGTCGGAAACACTACGGAGTATTTCGCCAAGTTCAATCTGCCGGTCATCACCGCCGAGAGCGATCCAATACATGCGGCGTTCGCGGCTGAACGGCTGCGCCCTTGGCAGAACGTGCAGCTGCGGGCCTACGACTCGGTGCGTGCGTTGAGAGAGCTGGCCCAGGAGCCGATCGATCGCGCCGTGCCGACGTTGTTCTACCTCGATGCGCATTGGCACGAGTACCTGCCCTTGCACGATGAGCTCGAGATCGCGCTCGGCCAATTCGCGAATGCGGTCGTGCTGATCGACGATTTTCAGGTGCCGGACGACCCGGGCTATGGCTTCGACGACTACGGACCCGGCAAGACGCTCAATCTCGAGTATCTGCTCACGGCGAAGACGCCGCCGCTGGCGATCTATTTTCCTTCTGCTCCCTCGCAGCAGGAAACCGGTGCAAAGCGGGGGTGCGTCGTGGTGACCGCAAGCACGGCGCTGGCCGCCATTCTCGACCGGCTCGAGCTGCTGCGGCGGTGGCGCGCTTGACGGCAGCGAGGAACGGGATCTCGGGACTTGTCGGCGTGGCCAAGGCGACCTAGAAGCAGCGCCGGAAGAGAAAGTTGGGAGTAAGACCATGCGCGTTTATTACGACCGCGACGCCGACCTGAACCTGATCAAGGGCAAGAAGGTCGCGATCATCGGCTATGGCAGCCAGGGCCACGCGCATGCGCTGAACTTGCGCGATTCGGGCGTCAAGGAAGTCGCGGTCGCGCTGCGCAAGGGCTCGCAGGGCGTGAAGAAAGCCGAGGGCGAAAAGCTCAAGGTGATGGAAGTCGCCGAGGCCGCCAAATGGGCCGACGTGATGATGATGCTCACGCCCGACGAGTTGCAGGCCGAAATCTACAACACGCAGCTCCACGCCAACATGAAGCAGGGTGCGGCGCTCATGTTCGCGCACGGGCTGAACATCCATTTCAACCTGATCGAGCCGCGCGCCGATCTCGACGTGCTGATGATCGCGCCCAAGGGGCCGGGCCATACGGTGCGCTCCGAATATGCGCGCGGCGCCGGCGTGCCGTGCCTGCTTGCGATCCATAAGGACGCGTCCGGCAACGCGCACGATCTCGGCCTCTCCTACGGCTCGGCGATCGGCGGCGGGCGGGCCGGCATCATCGAGACTACGTTCCGCGAGGAATGCGAGACCGATCTGTTCGGCGAGCAGGCGGTGCTGTGCGGCGGGCTGGTGGAGCTGATGAAGGCCGGCTACGAGACGCTGGTCGAGGCCGGCTACGCGCCCGAGATGGCCTATTTCGAGTGCGTGCACGAGGTGAAGCTGATCGTGGATCTGATCTACGAAGGCGGCATCGCCAACATGAACTACTCGGTCTCCAACACCGCCGAGTACGGCGAATATGTCTCCGGCCCGCGCGTGGTGAACGCGGCGACGCGCGCCGAGATGAAGAAAATCCTCGACGACATCCAGACCGGCCGCTTCGCGCGCGACTGGATGCTGGAGAACCGCGTCAACCAGACCTCGTTCAAGGCCATGCGCGCCAAACAGGCCGCGCACCCGATCGAGGAGGTGGGCGCCAAGCTGCGCGCCATGATGCCCTGGATCAAGGCCAAGGCGCTGGTGGACAAGAGCAAGAATTGACGCGGTTCGTACGCATCTTCGCCGCCGGCGCTTTCTTGCTTGCGCCGATAGCGGGCGCGCACGCCCAGGCGCCCAACCAGCGCTACGGCGACGAGTATCAGAAGTGCAACAATGGCAACACGGCGGACATCGTGCGCTGCGTCGATGCGCTCGTGCGCCAATGGCAGACGCGGCTCGACGAGGCTTTCAAGAAGCTGATGGAGCAGACCGAAGCGCCGAAGCGGCGCGAAGATTTGCAGGCGGCGCAGGATTTTTGGCTGAAATTCCGCGAGGCCAATTGCGGCTGGTATGCCACCGGCGAGGGCACGATCGCGCGGATCGAAGGCGTCGAATGCATGCGGAGCATGACGGCGGATCGTGCATTCGAGCTTGAGGAAGCGGGCGAGACGCACTGAGGCAGCGAACCCCATGAAGAGCGTCGTCGTAACGGGCGTCTCTACCGGCATCGGCTGGGGCATCGCCAAGGTGCTGCTCGCCAACGGCTTCCGCGTTTGCGGCAGCGTGCGGAAGCGCGCCGACGCGGACCGGCTCAAGGCCGAATTCGGCGAAAATTTCGTGCCGCTCCTGTTCGACATCAGCGATGAAGCCGCGGTGCGCGCGGCCGCGCGCGAGGTGCGGACCGCGCTTAAGGGCGAGACGCTTGCGGGTCTGGTCAATAACGCGGGCATCGCCGTTTCCGGGCCGCTCCTGGAAATCCCGCTCGACGATTTCCGCCGGCAGATCGAGATCAATCTCACGAGTCAGGTCATCGTCACCCAGGCTTTCGCGCCGCTGTTGGGCGCCGACACTTCGCTCAAGGGCGAGCCCGGGCGGATCGTGATGATGAGCTCGGTCGGCGGCCGGCGCGCGCTGCCGTTCATCGGACCTTATGCCGCGTCCAAGCACGCGCTCGAAGGCCTCTCGGAGAGCCTCAGGCGCGAGATGATGCCGTTCGGCATCAAGGTGATCATCATCGGACCGGGCGCCGTCAAAACGCCGATCTGGGACAAGGCGGAGGGCATCGACGTCGCCGCCTACAGGAACTCGCCCTATTTCCCTGCGCTCGAGCGGGTGCGCGTCGAGATGCTCGCCTTGAGCAAGCTGGGTTTGCCGCCCGAGCGGGTCGGCGAGCTCGTGCATCGCGTGCTGACCATGGCCTCGCCGCGCGTGCGCTACGCCATCGTGCCGAACCGGCTGCAGTACTTCATTTCGAGAATCCTGCCGCGGCGCATGCTCGACCGCATCATCGCGCGCCGGCTCGGGCTCCAGCGCAAAGCTTCGAACTAGCCCCCGATGCGCAGCTACGTCATTACCGGCGCCCCTTCCGGCATCGGCTTCCACACGGCAAAGCTGCTGCTGGCGAAGGGCTATCGCGTTTTCGGCAACGCGCTGATCCGGGCCGAAGCCGAAGCGGCGGCTCACGAACTGGGCGCGAATTTTCATCCGCTTGTGTTCGATATTACCGACGAGGCCGCGGCGCGTGCGGCGGCGCGCGAGGTGAGGACGGCACTGGGAGGCGAGACGCTGGCGGGCCTCGTGAACAACGCCGGCATCGCCATCAAGGCGCAGCCGCTCTTGCATCTGCCGATCGCGGAGTTCCGCCGCCAGATCGAGATCAATCTCACCGGCCAATTGATCGTGACGCAGGCGTTCGCGCCGCTCTTGGGCGCCGATCCGTCGCTGCGTGGGGCGCCCGGGCGCATCGTGATGATGAGTTCGATCGTCGGTAAGCTCGGCTGGCCGCTCGTCGGGCACTATGTGGCGTCCAAGCATGGCCTGGAGGGGCTGTCCGAAAGCTTGCGCCGCGAGCTGATGCCCTACGGCATCGATGTCGTCATCGTCGCGCCCGGCATCGTGAATACGCCGTTGTGGAAATCGATCCCGATCGCGCCGGGCGAGCGCTATCCGCAGCTGCCCTATTCCGTGGCGATGCGGAAATTTCGCGAGAACGTCGAACGCATGGTCGGGCGCGGAATCTCGCCCGAGCGCGTCGCGCGTCTGGTGCGCGACGTGCTGCTGACGCGGAGGCCGCGCATCCGCTACGCGATCGGGCGCTATCCGATGCCGGAATTTCTGGTTCGAATTATTCCGAAGCGGATCGTGGACTACACGATCGCCAGAAAATTCTGGCTGCTGCAGGGCCTGCCGGACTGGGACGACCCCTAGCTCAGGACCCGCGTCGCCCGCGCGCGATCTCCTGCCACATCCAGCGCGCGACCGACTCGATCGATTGCCGGTTTGTCGAATCGCCCGCTCGCAGGCCGGCTTCCCGCATCAGCCCGACATCGATCTTGCCGAGCAGCGGTGCGAGCGCGCCGCGTAGCGCTTGGTCGTTGGCGCGCTTGGGGGAGAGCAGAAGGATCGCGTCATAGGGCGGGATCGCCTGTTTCGGATCGTCGAGCAGCAGGATGTCGTACTGGGTAACGCGGCCCTCGCTGGTATAGGCCGAAATCACGTCGACCTCGCCGGCGGCGGCGGCCTGGTACATGTAGTCGGGCGCCAGGAGCCGCTGGTTGGCGAAAGAAAGCCCGTAGGCCTTGCGTAGCGCAGCCCATTCCGGCCGCGAGAAGAATTCGAGATCGCCCACCATGGTGAGCCGCGGCGCGAGCGGCGTGAGGTCGGCGATCGAGCGTACGCCGAGGGCCTCCGCGCGCTTGCGTGCCATTCCGAGCGCATAGGCGTTCTCGAAGCCGAGTGTGCCGAGCATTTCGACGCCGTGCTTCTCCTTCAGCCAGCGGCGGACTTCCTCCAGCACCTTCTCGCGTCCGGGCGCGTCGGTGCGGCCCATCTGGTTCGCCCAGATCGTGCCGGAATAATCGACATAGGCGTCGATATCGCCGGCGACGAGCGCGTTGAATACGATCATGGAGCCGAGCGCCTCGCGCCGGCTCGCGGTCAAACCCGCGGCGTTCAGCCGTTGCTCGATCAGCGCGGCGAGCAGATATTGCTCGGTGAAGGTTTTCGCGCCGATGGCGTAGGTCGCGGGCGGCCGCGCGAAGGTGGGCGCGAGCGCGGCGCCGACGACGAGCAGAAGCCCGACGCCGCCGAGCGCCACGCGCGCGCGCTTGCCGCGGCCGACGCCGCTCTCCATCAGCGCCAGCAACTGATCGACCACGAGCGCGAGCACGGCGGCGGCGACGCAGCCGAACAAGACGAACACCCAGTTTTGCGTCTGTAATCCGGCGAAAATGTAATTGCCCAAGCTCGTCTGCCCGACCGGGGTCGAGAGCGTCGCGGTGCCGATCACCCAGACCGCCGAGGTGCGGATGCCGGCCATGATCACCGGCAAGGCGAGCGGCAGCTCGACCATCCAGAGCGCCTGGCGCCGGGTCATGCCGACGCCGAGCGCGGCTTCGTTCACGGCCGGATCAATGCCGGTAATGCCGGTCACGGTGTTCCGCAGCACCGGCAGCATCGAATAGAGGGTCAGCGCCAGCACCGAGGGCAGGAAGCCGAGCGCGGAGAATCCCGTGCCGAAGGTGCGTTCCGTGAGCATGGAGAGGCCCAGGAGCAGCGGATAGAACAGTGCCAAGAGTGCGAGCCCAGGAATGGTCTGCACGAGGCTCGAGAACGCCAAGAGCGGCCAGCGCAGCCGCGCGTTGCGCGTCGCCGCGATCGCGAGCGGGAGCGAGATCGCAAGCCCGAGCGCGAGCGCGGTCAGGCTAACGATCACGTGGCTGCCGAGATAGTCGGGCAGGCGCGCCAGCGCGTCGGCGATGCGCGGATCGAGGCCGCTCATTTGCGCCCCGCCATCAGCGCGCCCAGCCGCTCGGCCTGGCGGCGCGGAGTCTGCATCAATTCGTGCACGTAAGCGTGTTTCGCGTCGGTCATCAGCGCGAGCGGCGTGTCCACCTCGATGACGCGGCCCTCGTTCATCACCGCGATGCGGTCGGCGAGCAGCAAGGCCTCGGTCATGTCGTGGGTGATGAGGATGCTGGTGAGCCCGAGCTGGTCGTGCAGGCGGCGATATTCCTGCGCCAGCGCGTCGCGGGTGAGCGGATCGAGCGCGCCGAACGGCTCGTCCATGAGCACCACCGGCGGGCTCGCTGCGATGGCGCGGGCGATGCCGACGCGCTGGCGCTCGCCGCCGGAGAGCTCGCGCGGGCAGGCGGTCGCGATAGTCCGCCGGCGGCAGATGCACGAGCGATAGCAACTCGTCGACGCGCGCGGCGATTTTCTTCCGCTCCCAGCCCAGGAGCTTTGGCGTAATCCCGACGTTCTCCGCGACGGTGAGATGAGGAAACAGCCCGACACCCTGAAACACGTAGCCGATGCGGCGCCGCAGCTCGATGGCGTCGAGCGTAAGCACGTCGCGGCCCTCGAAGCGCACGGTGCCTTCGCTCGGATCGGCGAGACGGTTCACCAGGCGCAGGAGCGTGGTCTTGCCGGAGCCCGACGGGCCGACCACGGCGAGGAATTCGCGGCCGGCGACGTCGAGCGATACGCGATCGAGCGCGCTCGTGCGCGCGTCGGCATAGCGCTTGGAAACGGCGTCGAATGCGATCGTTACGGGCGCCTGCGCCATGCGCGCGCCTAGCACGGGAGGGCGGACGCTCCAAGCCGGGTCGACAAGCCGTGCCGCCGATGCCAAATTTGTCCGACAAAATACAAAGCGCCGAGCGCGAAAATCGGACGCAGGGAGGGTTTCATCATGCAGAGTGTCGCCATGCGCATCGGGGGCCGCGACGCGGGCTCCGCCGACGGCCGGTTCTACGAGAAGCGCAATCCGTTCAACGGCGAGCTCGTGGCGCGGGTGCCCGATGCCGGGCCGCTCGATGCGGCAGCCGCCGTGGGCGCCGCTGCCGCCGCCTTCCGCGAATGGTCGAAGACGCCGCCGAGCAAGCGCCGCGCGATCCTCTGGAAAGCCGCCGATCTCTTGGAAGGGCGGGCGCAGGAGATCGCCAAGATCATCACGGCGGAAACCGGCGGCACCTTCGGCTGGGGCATGTTCAACACCTTCTTCGCCGCGAGCATCCTGCGCGAAGCGGCCTGCAGCACCACGCAGATCACCGGCGAGGTGATCCCGTCAGACATTCCCGGCAATATCGCGCTTGCGGTACGCCAGCCGGTCGGCGTCGTCGCGGCCATCGCGCCGTGGAACGCGCCGATGATTCTCGGTGTGCGCGCGGTGGCGATGCCGCTCGCCTGCGGCAACACGGTCGTGCTCAAGGCTTCCGAGGAGTGCCCGCAGACGCACCGCATCATCGGCGAAGTGCTGGAGGCGGCCGGGCTGCCGGCGGGCGCGATCAACGTGCTGACCACCTCGCGCGAAGGGGCCGCGGCCACGGTCGACGCTTTGATTTCCGATACGCGCGTCAAGCGTATCAACTTCACGGGTTCGACCCACGTCGGCAAGATCATCGCCGAAAAAGCCGCGAAATACCTGAAGCCGGTGCTCTTGGAACTCGGCGGCAAGGCGCCGCTCGTGGTGCTCGACGACGCCGATCTCGACGAGGCGGCGGCGGCGGCGAATTTCGGCGCCTTCATGCACCAGGGCCAGATCTGCATGTCCACCGAGCGCATCGTGGTACAGAAGCCGGTCGCGAGTTTCTTCCTCGACAAATTGATCGCGCGAACGACGAAACTGAAAGTGGGTGATCCGACGCTGCCGGAGACCCAGATCGGTCCGATGGTGAGCGAGCGCGCGGCGGCGCGCGTGCTCGAGCTCGTGAAGGAAGCGACCGGCCGCGGGGCGCGGCTGGTGTGCGGCGGCGAGAGAAGCGGGACGCTGTTCCAGCCGACGATTCTCGACCGGGTCACGCCGGACATGCGCATCTATCGGGAGGAATCGTTCGGGCCGGTGGTGGTCCTGATCGGCGTGAACGACGACGAGGAAGCGATCCGCGCCGCCAACGACACCGACTATGGACTCGCGGCCGCGGTGTTCAGCAAGAACATCGATCGCGCCTACGCGGTGGCCGAGCGGATCGAGAGCGGCATTTGCCACATCAACGGGCCGACGGTGGCCGACGAGCCGCAGATGCCGTTCGGCGGCGTGAAGCAGAGCGGGATCGGCCGCTTCGGCGGTCGCGCCGGGATCGCTGAGTTCACCGAGCTGCGCTGGATCACGATCCAGACCGGGCACCGGCACTATCCGATTTGAGAAAGTATCTCCCTGATCGGGGAGATATTCACTGCAACATTTTCAGAGCCGCGAAGCCCGGAGCGAGCAGCGCGAACGACCAGACCATGGCGGAGCTGACATTGGCGAGCTGAAAATGCAGCTGCGGCATTTCGAAGATGCCTGCGATCAGCGGCACGACCGCCCGCAACGGGCCGAGAAAGCGTCCGAGAAAAATGCTCCATACTCCGAAGCGGTGGAAGAATATTTCGCCGCGCGCCACCAGCGGCGGATAGTACGAGAGCGGCCAGATATGCCGCGCCCGATCCTTAAACTTGAAGCCGATCCAGTAGGAGATCCAGTCGCCGAGCGAAGCGCCGATCGCGGCTCCGGCCCATACCGGCCAGAACGCGATGTCGCTGGCGGCGATCAGCCCGCCAATGCCGACCAGGATGAAGGTCGCCGGAAAAAACAGCGAGATGATCGCGAGCGACTCGCCGAAGGCGAGAAAGCCGACGATGAGCGGCGCCCAGACCTGATGCGCCTTCACAAATGCGAGCACGTCGTTGGCGAGGGCGTCGAGACTCATCGGGAAATCGTCAGGAGGGGGAACCTTGGGAGCGCCCTTTTCGGGCTTATTGCCTCATAGTGCAACGGGTTCCTGCGCAGAGCGGCTTCGCCTTGCGGATCAAGGTCGAGCCGCTAAGCTCGCCGCCCACGAAAGCCCACGATGAACCTCCTTTCCATCCAATCGCACGTCGCCTACGGCCATGTCGGCAACTCGGCCGCGGTGTTTCCGCTGCAGCGGCTGGGCGTCGAGGTCTGGCCGGTAAACACGGTGCAGTTCTCCAATCACACCGGCTACGGGAAGTGGCGCGGCGAGGTGTTCGGCGCCGCACAAATCCGCGAGGTGATCGAGGGAATTACCGATCGCGGCGTGCTGAAGACGTGCGACGGGGTGATCTCGGGCTATCTCGGCACGGCGGAGATCGGCGAGGTCGTGCTGGAGACGGTGGCCAAGGTGAAGGCCGCCAACAAGCGCGCGCTCTATTGCTGCGATCCGGTGATCGGCGACGGCGGCAAGGCCTATGTGCAGAGCGGGATCGCGGAGTTCTTCGGCGGCCAAGCTCTGGCGGCGGCCGACGTGCTGACGCCCAACCAGTTTGAGCTGGAGACGCTTTCCGGCATCAAGGTGCGCTCCATGGCCGACGCCGCGAAAGCCTGCGACGCGCTGCACGCCAAGGGGCCGAAGACCGTGCTGGTCACGAGCCTCAAGGTCGCCGGCACGCCGCGCGACGCACTCGACATTTTCGCGTCGGGCGAGGGCGAGCGCATGCGCGTGCGGATGCCGAAGCTCGAAATCGCGGTGCAGGGCACCGGCGATACGGTGGCAGCGCTCTTCTTCTTCCATTTTCTGCGCACGAATACGCTCGCGACCGCGCTCGAAGTCGCGGCCTCGTCGATGTTCGGGGTCCTGGAGCGCACCCAGGCGGCGAAGGCGAAAGAAATGCTGCTGGTCGAGGCACAGGAGGAATTCATCTCTCCCTCGCGCCATTTCCGCGCCGAGCCGGTCGAAGGCTGAAGCTGCCGATGGGCGAGATCCGGATCGTGCCGGTCAAGGCGCTCGACCTGTGCCTGGAGCCGCGCGGCTGGGCGTGGGCCGAAGCGAACCGCGCCGCGACCGGCGAGCACTTCGAGCAGCAGCGCGCGCGCTGGCCCGGCATATGGAACGGCCGGGTGCTTCTGCTGCATCGCTTCGCAATCGAGCAGGAGATTTTTCACGGTGCGTATCTCGAAACCGATTTCGCAAGCTTCCTGCACTGGCGCGACACCGGCTTTCCCGACGTTTCGGTATTCAACTGTTTCGCCATGGGCGCGCTGCGCGCCGCCGACGGCGCCTTCCTGCTCGGCCGCATGGCCAAGCACACGGCCAATGCCGGAAAAGTCTATTTCCCTTCGGGCACGCCCGATCCGAACGATGTCCGCGACGATGGCATCGTGGACCTCGAAGGCAGCGTGCGGCGGGAGTTGCTGGAGGAAACCGGACTGATTTCGACCGATATCAGGCCCGGCGGTTGGCACGTGGTACTGGCCGGAGCGCGGGTGGCGCTCATGCATGCGCTGCAAGCGCCGGAGGACGCCGAAACGCTAGCCGCGCGCGTGCGGGTGCACCTGGCGACGACGCCGCAACCGGAGCTCGCCGATGTCGTGATCGTGCGCGGCCGCGAGGACCTCACGCCGGCCATGCCCGACTTCACGCGCGCTTATCTCGAAGCGATGTTCGCTCAGCGATAGGGCGAGGGAATCTGCAGGCCCTGGGGCGTGGTCTGCGACGGCAGGATGGTGGGCGATTGGGCCGCGGTCGTCGGCTGCGTGGGCGAGGGCGGGCTCACGGTCACCGGCGGAGGCAACGCCGGCAATTGCGAAGGCGTGAATTGCCCGGCGCGGCAGGCGGCGGCGCTTTCCTCGATACGGATGCGCGCCGCTTGATAGGCGCTCGGCTCCATGCCGCCTGCGCGATAGCGGTTCTCGACGGCGATGCGCTGGCTCTCGACGATGGCGCCGCAATTGGTCTGAGCCGCGGCCGGCACGATCAGGAGCGCGAGAACGCCCAGCGCGCTGAGCATCTCAGCGATAGCCGTAGCGCGCCTTGACCGCGGCGAGATCGGCAAGCGCCGGGCCGACGCGGCCGGAGGCGCAATGCGAGCGGACTCCGAAGAGATCGTTGGTGATGCGGCGGTGCACGTCACGGTTCAGGTGTCCTGAAGTCACGTCGGCCTCGATCACATTCACATAGTCGCCGATCGGCTGGGCGCAAGCGGCCGGGCCCTTGACCGGCTCGACCGTGGAAACCGCGGTCGGCACCGGATCGGTGGTCGTGATGCAGCCGGCAAGCGCCAAGGCGCAGAACAAGATGGCGAGCAGGTGACGCGGCATCGGGGGCTCCGGGCGGACTGATTTTGCTTCGACTCGAAGGGGCGGCAAGTTGAACCGATTTTCCGAGACGGGCAAGCATTGCTGTCGCATCGGGAAGGGGCCGCTTGCGTCGCACCCGTCACCTCGGTTAGAAGTCGGTCCGCCGCCGGAAACCGAATATCAAGCTTTCGGGAAGAGACTGGCGGCCTGAGAAGAGCCGATGACGCCGATGCCGAAGATCTGCACAGCCCGCGTCAATAGTCCGATCGCTCGCGCGATCCCGGGCTCGGCTCTCATTCTCGGACTCCTGCTCCTTCGCCGCCCCTGAGGGCCGGCCGGGCGCTTGCGCCTGGGCACTCAGGGGAAGCGCGAGGCAACCCCAGGGCGCTCAAGAAAAAGAGCGCGAGCGAGGAGAAGGATCAGTCCCATGACCAATAAGACCAGCGAGCGCAGCGACAAGAATCGCGTGCTCATCTTCGACACCACCCTGCGCGACGGCGAGCAGTGTCCCGGCGCATCCATGACCTTCGAGGAGAAGATCGAGGTCGCGGAGCTCCTGGACGAAATGGGCGTCGACATCATCGAGGCCGGTTTCCCGATCGCGAGCCAAGGCGATTTCGAGTCGGTCTCCGAGATCGCCAAGCGGGCCAAGAAGGCGGTGATCGCCGGCCTGGCGCGCGCGGCGATGAAGGATATCGACCGTTGCGCCGAAGCGGTGCGGCACGCGCTGCGGCCGCGCATCCATACGTTCCTCTCGACCTCGCCGGTGCACATGAAGTGGAAGCTTCAGAAGGAGCCGCACGAGGTCTATGAGATGGTGATCCAGCAGGTCACCCGCGCGCGCAATCACGTGGAAGACGTCGAGTGGTCGTCGGAGGACGGCACGCGCACCGAGCACGACTTCCTCTGCCGCTGCGTCGAGGCCGCGATCAAGGCGGGCGCCACCACCATCAACATCCCGGACACCGTCGGCTATTCGACGCCGACCGAATATGCGGCGCTGATCAGGATGGTGCGCGAGCGGGTGCCGAACTCCGACAAGGCGGTGTTCTCGGTGCATTGCCACGACGATCTCGGCATGGCGGTGGCCAATTCGCTGGCCGGCGTCGACGGCGGCGCGCGGCAGATCGAATGCACCATCAACGGCATCGGCGAGCGGGCGGGCAACGCCTCGCTCGAGGAAATCGTGATGGCCATGCGGGTGCGGAACGACGTGATGCCTTATTGGACCGGAGTCGACGCTACTATGCTGATGCGCGCCTCCAAGCTCGTGTCGGCGGTGACCTCGTTCCCGGTGCAGTACAACAAGGCGATCGTCGGCCGGAACGCGTTCGCGCACGAGTCGGGCATCCACCAGGACGGCATGCTCAAGCACACGCAGACCTACGAGATCATGCGGCCGGAGGACGTCGGCGTGCGCGCGACCTCGCTGGTCATGGGCAAGCATTCGGGCCGCCACGCCTTCCGCGAGAAGCTGAAGGAGCTCGGCTACGACCTCGGCGACAACGCGCTGGAAGACGCGTTCCGCCGCTTCAAGGATCTCGCCGACAAGAAGAAGCATGTCTATGACGAGGATATCGTCGCGCTGGTGGACGACGAGATCGCGCAGAAGCACGATCGCATCAAGATCGTGTCGCTGACGGTGATCGCCGGCACGCAGGGGCCGCAATCGGCGACGCTGGTGCTCGACATCGACGGCGCGCAGCGCACGACGCAGGCGACCGGCAACGGTCCGGTGGACGCGATCTTCAACGCGATCAAGCAGCTGGTGCCGCACACCGCGAAGCTCTTGCTCTATCAAGTGCACGCGGTGACCGAGGGCACCGACGCGCAGGCGGAAGTCTCCGTGCGGCTCGAGGAGGGCGGCAAGGAAGTCACCGCGCGCGGCGCCGATCCCGACACGCTCGTCGCCTCGGCCAAGGCCTATATCAACGCGCTCAACAAGCTCGCATCGAAACGCCTGTCGGTGAACCCGCAGACGGCGGTGGGCTGAGGCTTTGCGCAGCTAGATTTGGCGCCGCATGCGACCTTCGACGCATGCGGCGCTTTCGCGCGTTTACGACGAATGTCTGCACCCCGGTTGACGTTACGTTTCGACATTAATCGTGACTGCATCTGCCCCGATCGTGACGCATTTTAACCTTGTTCGCGCTCCATCCGCTTCCTACGTAATAACAAGCGATCAGAATAAGAACCGAGCGGGGAACTTCATATGAAAAGAGTATTGCTCGCGAGCGCGCTCGCGCTGGCGTCGGTAGCCTTGTCGCCGGCGTTTGCGGATTCCCTCAGTGCCGAGTTCGAGAAGGGCGTGCAGCTGTCGGAGCGCGCGGCGCTGGTCATCAGCGAAGCGCAGATTGCGCGGTTCAAGTCGGCGCTGAAGTTGACTCCGGCGCAGGAGCAGCTCTGGGCTCCCATCGAAGCGGAATTGCGCCGAATTACCCACACGGGTCAGCGCAGCGAGTCGGAGGGAATTGTCCAGCGCATCCGTAGCCGCTTCCGCACCATCGTTCTCGATGTCCAGGCGTTGAGGCGGCTCGGCGATGTCGCGCGGCCGTTGCTCGTGAGTCTCGACGACGAGCAGAAGCAGAAGGCCCTGCAGATCGCCCGCACGATGGGAATGTCGAGCCTGGCTTCGGTCTTCTGATCCGGCTTCTTTAGCCAGGCCTCTTTAACCGGGGCTCTTTGGGGGCCATCCGCCATCATCCTTCGGAAGCCAGATTGGCTGTCGCGGCCTGGGTCGGCTCGCGCTCTTCGCCGATCGGCGATGGTGCGCCGGTCGTCTTGGGGCTGGCGATCTGCTGGTGGCGCCAGATGCCGATCAGGATAGCGGGTAACACGACCGCGGCGGTCGCCATCGACCAGCGGTCGTCCGGATGCAGCATGCAGACGAGGGAGAAAAGCGCGAGCATCGAGCGCAAGAGAATGTCGCTTGCGGCATTCTTCATATAGCGTCCGAACAACGCGAAAGTGACGCCGCAGACGCTGATCAGGACGAGCGCCGTCGCCATGAGCTGCGGCCAACCCGGGTTCACCACCATGTCGTAGCGGGTGAAGATGGCGAAGGTCATCAACGTGATCGGCATGCAGATTTTGAGCGCCTCGTACATGGTGCGCATGAACGAAGCCCCGGCGATGCGAGCCGAAACCGCGGCGGTGAGCGAGGTCGGCGGCGAAAGCTCGCCCCAGACCGAAAGCAGGAAGACGAAGAAATGCGCGACCCAAGGATTGATGCCTAGCTCCTGCAGCGGCCGCACGATCACCACCGCGCCAATAATGTAGGTCGCCGTCGGCGGCAGGCCCGCGCCGGCCAGCCATCCAAACACCCAGGCCATCCCCACCATGGCGATGACGTTCCACGAGCCGAGATCGAGCAGCATCGCGCCCATGCGGTTGATGAAGCCGGTGACGGTGAACAGCCCGATCATGATGCCGAGCGTGGCCAAGAGAAGCGTCAAGTACGACGTCATCTCGGCGTGGGTTTCAATGCCGCGCCGGATATTGCCGAATAGCGTCTCCTTCGCCAGCATGGGGTCGTGCAGAACGAATTTGAAGTAGAGGAACACCGTGAACAGCAACATGAACATGAAGCTCGCGGTGTAGAGCGCCGCGAGCAGTTCGCCCATGCCGACCCAGCCCATCAGATAGAGCAGGTACAGCACCGAGGAGAAGAAGATCCCGGTCTTGATCTTGTCGTAGAGCGGAACCCGTGGCGGCTCGACCGCTCCGCGCGGTAGCAGGCGCACGCACAGGAGATAGATCGCGATGGCGATCGAAACATAATACACGATGGCGAGCGAAAAGCCGCGCTTCACCACCTCCCAATAGGGCACGCCGAGGTAGTCCGACATCAGGAAGGCGCCGACCCCCATCATCGGCGGCATCATCAGACCGCCCATCGATGCGGCCGTTTCCACAGCCGCGGCGAAGGCGGGCGGCACGCCGTAGCGCATCATCAGCGGAATCGTGATGGTGCCGACCACCGCCGCGTTGGCCGAGCCGCTGCCGCTGATCATGCCGACCGCGCTCGATCCCAAAACCGCGGTTTGCGGAACCATCTGGCGCGATCGGCCGGCGATGGTGCGCATTACATTGATCATCGCGCGTTGCGCCTCGAACCCGTTCGCCACGCCGGCGAGCAGCAGGAAGGCGGCGATCAACGTCAACGCCAACTGACCATAGATTCCGTAGATGCCGGTCGAGAATTCGACCGTGCTCGAGGTGACGATGCGATAAAAGCTCACTCCCGGATGCCAGAAGAAATCGAGCGGACTGAGGTATCCCCACAGCGTGTAGACGACCATCGCCACGTTGACCCAGAACAGAGTCGGATGCGCCAGCCGCGACAGTTCCATGACCAGGAGGAACATTAGCAGGCCGACGATGAAGTCTTCTCTCGTGTAGGAGCCTTGACGCCAGATCGCGACCTGTTCGAACTCGCGCAAAAAATAGAAGAAAGCGTACAAGCAGATGCCGATATAGACGGCGACGATGACTTGGTTTATGCGCGGCGGCAGCCATTTGTAGAGATAGTCCTGTTGGTACATGAACAGGATTTGCACGATCAGGGCGATCGACAGCAGGCGCGATACCAGCTCCTGCGGTCCACCGAAGCCGGTGTAGAAATACCAGACCAGCCAGCCGAACTGGATCAGCGCGAAGGCGAACAGCAAATTGCCAAGCGTGACGTAGCGCTTGAACACGTTGCCGGTCATGGCAGTTTCCCCCTAACGAAGAGGGCGAGGATCCGCGCTCTGCGCGCGAGTTCCTCGCCCCACTGAGCCGGTCAGCCGATCAGCTTCCGCTGGTCGCGATCTTCCACTTGTCGTTCCAGGCCTTGTGCTCCTTCAGGAACTTGGCAAGGCCGGGATGCACGGGAATATCGGGATTGGCGGCGATGCCGTTCACCTGCATGCCGATGAAGTCCTTCGCCATGGGGGTGAAGCCGGGGTCGGTCTGTGCGAGCTTGTCCTTGTTCTTATAGAACGCGCTGATCATCTTGTAGACGACGTCTTCGGGCATGTCCGCACGGACGTTGTACCCGAACAGGATCGGCACGCTCAGGATTTGCTTGACGCCCACGTCCTTGCTGAATGCGTCCTTGGGTTCGACATCCGCGATGACGAGACCCGCTGCTTTCAGCTTCGCGATTTCCTCGGGGCACGGGTTGATCACCTTCAGGTCCATGCGCACCTCGGTTTCCTTCCAGTACGGCGCGAGCGAACGGCCGGCGACCGTATAGGCGACCGAGCCGACGATCGAGCCAGACTGCAGCGCGTCGGAATTCGACTTGGCGTCGATCTGGACGTGTTTGAAGTCGTAGCCGAGCGCCTTGTAAATGCGCTGGAAATTGAGCCAGTTCATGAAGCCGGCGGGGGTGAAGAACACCGGCTTGCCGCTGAAGTCGCCCCAGCACTTGTATTTGGCGGCGTCCTTGGCGGATGTCGCCATGAACGATTCCATGGGGTAGGCGTACCACATATGCACCAGCTTGCCCTTGACGGGAGTGTAGTTCTTGAATCCGCCTTCGCTCGCGTAGAGCTGGGTCATACCGACGTCGGCCGTGTAGCCGATCTCGCCGGTGCCATCCATCGCCGCTTTCATGTCGCCGGTGGTGGAGGGATAGGGCTGGACGGTCACGGTGTATTCGCCGCCGAGCGCGTCTTCGACGATCTTCACCATCGCGGCGGCGACCTTGTAGCCGTAGGAGTCGATGCTGGACGTGGCCCAGCGGATCGACTTGCGCTCCTGAGCTCCGGACGGCTGCGTCGCCGCGACAGCGAGCAAGGCGACTGCTGCTGCGCTCGTCGCCAACATGTAACCCAATCGTTTCGTTCTCATCAGAATTCCTCCATCAAGAGCTTGAGTTGGAGCCGGGCGCGTTCGCACTGGCCTGTTTCGGGCCACGCCGGAACCCGTCGCCGTCATTCGCCGCGGCGCGTGGTTCACTTTTATCTTCGATCCCGCCGGATTTGTGCCGTCCGGGACCGCGAGAACGCAACAATTTTCCGACCTTGCTTGACCTCATTTGCCTCACAACGGGAGTTCCCGTCAACCAAGCATGCGGGAATTCGCAAGCAATTGAACGATTTGCGGCGAAAGGGAGGAAAAGCGGCGCGCTGCGATCGTCCGCGGCAAAGTTTTGCCGCGATGCGCCATAACAACCCTCACAGGGTAAACACCGGAAGCGCCGGGCGATCCGCGCGCTACTAATTTCGCCTTGACCACCTCAGTCGCCGGTGCTGCCTATGGCTCAACCATTCCGGCACATGCTGGAGTCATCCCATCTCATCCTGCCGCTCCAACTGAACGGCAGCCATTGTTCATCAGGACTAGGAACTACATGCGCAAATGGATTCTTGCCGCGGCGGGGCTGATCGCGTTCGGTTTGTCGGGCGCGGCGGCACAGACTTATCCCAGCCGCAACATTACGATGGTCATTCCATTCGCGGCCGGCGGCCCGACCGATACGATCGGCCGGCTCATCGCGGAAGCGATGTCGAAGAATCTCGGCCAGACGGTAATCATCGAAAACGTGGTCGGCGCCGGCGGCACGCGCGGCTCCGCACAAGTCGCGAAAGCGAATCCGGACGGCTACACGATCCTGCTGCATCACGTTGGCATGTCGACGGCTCCGACGCTCTACCGCAAGCTGCCGTTCAATGCGGTGACCGATTTCGAGACCATCGGGTTGGTAACGGACGCGCCGATGAGTCTCATCGCGCGACCCGACTTCCCGGCCAAGGACTTCAGCGGAGTGCTCGCGTTCATCCGGGAGAACAAGGACAAGGTGTCCTACGCCAATGCCGGCATCGGCTCCGCCTCGCATCTTTGCGGCATGCTCTTGATGTCGGCGATCGGTGTGCAAATGACAACGATTCCCTACAATGGGACCGGGCCCGCCATGACCGATCTTATCGGTGGGCAGACCGACATCATGTGCGATCAGGTCACCAACACCATGAGCCACATCAAGGGCGGCAAGGTGAAAGCGTATGGCGTCACGATCAAGTCGCGTGTGAAGTCGTTGCCTGAGTTGCCGACTCTCGACGAAGCCGGGCTCAAAGGCTTCGAGGTGGCGGTTTGGCACGGCCTCTACGCGCCGAAGGGCACACCCGCCAATGCGATCGCCAAGCTCACCGCGGCGCTGCAGGCGGCGCTCAAGGACGAGAAGGTGATCGAGCGCTTCGCCATGCTGGGGACCGAGCCGGTCTCGCAGACGGAGGCGACACCGGCGGCACATAAGAAGAAGCTGGAAGCCGAGATCGCCAAGTGGCGTCCGTTGATCCAGGCGGCCGGCCAGTTCGCCGACTGAGAGGCGTTTGAATCCGGACCCGGCCGCGGGCACACTCGCCACCGGCCGGGTTCACAGTCCTGGGGAGGACTCGGGGGAGGGGCAATTGCCGGCATTCATCAAGAGCCCGAAGGATTTTTTCGCCGGGCTCATGTTCCTGGTGATCGCCGCCGTGTTCGCTGTCGGCGTGCGCGAGCTTCCGATCGGCACCGCCTTCCGCATGGGCCCGGGCTATTTTCCGCTTGTGCTCGTACTGCTGCTTGCAATCTTCGGGCTGATCATCTTGATCAACGGCATTCGTGTGCCGGGCGAACCGATCGGCGCGATTCCGTGGCGCGGCATCGCGCTCATTACATTTCCGGTGATCTTCTTCGGCGCGACGCTGAAGGGCCTCGGCTTCATTCCGTCGCTCGCGATCACCGTGTTCGCGACCACGCTCGCGAGCCGGCTGTGGGACGTCAAGACGACGGTCCTGACCACGGCGGTCCTCGTGGTGTTCAGCTGGGCGGTGTTCATCTGGGGCCTCGGCCTGCCGATCTCGCTCTATGGCCCCTGGGTCGGAGGCTACTGAAGCGCCGCCATGGATCTCTTGAACAATCTTGCGTTCGGATTCGAGCAGGCGCTCACCTGGTCGAACCTGTTCTATTGTTTCGTAGGCGTGTTGCTTGGCACCGCGATCGGCGTGTTGCCGGGCCTGGGCCCGGTCGCGACCATCGCGATGCTCCTGCCGATCACCTTCGGCCTGCCGCCGGTGTCGGCGCTGATCATGCTCGCCGGCATCTATTACGGCGCGCAGTACGGCGGCTCGACGACGGCGATCCTGATCAATCTGCCCGGTGAATCCAGCTCGGTCGTCACCGCCATCGACGGCTATCAGCTCGCGCGCCAGGGCAAGGCGGGCTACGCGCTGTTCACGGCTGCGGTCGGCTCGTTCTTCGCGGGCACGGTCGCGACTTTCCTGATCGCGGGCTTCGCGCCGCCGCTCGCCGAGGTCGCGCTCAAATTCGGGCCGGCGGAATATTTCGCGCTCATGGTGCTGGGGCTCGCCGCCTCGGTCGCGCTTGCGCATGGCTCGCTGGTGAAGGCGCTGGCGATGGTGATCCTCGGACTGCTGCTCGGCACCATGGGGCAAGACCTTTATACCGGCACGCCGCGCTTCACATACGGATACACGGAATTCGCCGACGGTCTCGATTTCGTGGCGCTGGCCATGGGCGTGTTCGGGCTCGGCGAGATCATCCGCAATCTGGAAGACGAGCGGACGCGTAAAGTGATGGTCTCGCGCGTGCGCGACATGATCCCGTCGAGGAGCGAGCTCAAGGCGATCATCGGACCGATTCTGCGCGGCACGGCGCTCGGCTCCCTGCTCGGCATCCTGCCGGGCGGCGGAGCGCTCTTGGCGTCGTTCGGCGCCTATACGCTCGAAAAGCGGGTCTCGAAGAACCGCGCGAACTTCGGAAAAGGCGCGATCGAAGGCGTGGCGGCGCCGGAGGCGGCCAACAATGCCGGCGCGCAGACCTCTTTCATTCCGATGCTCACGCTCGGCATCCCTTCGAATCCGGTGATGGCGCTGATGATCGGCGCCATGATCATCCAGGGCATCGTGCCGGGGCCGAACGTCATCAACGAGAAGCGGGAGCTGTTCTGGGGCATCGTCGCTTCGATGTGGGTCGGCAACGTGATGTTGCTCATCCTTAACCTGCCGCTGATCGGCATCTGGGTGAAGCTGTTGACCGTGCCCTATCGCGTGCTGTTCCCGGGGATCATGGCGGTCTGCTGCATCGGCGTTTACAGCGTGAGCAACAACCCGGTCGACGTCTATTCCATGGCGATCTTCGGCGTGATCGGCTACGCCTTCATCAAGCTCGAATGCGAGCCGGCGCCGCTGCTTTTGGGCTTCGTCATCGGCCGGTTGCTCGAGGAGTATCTGCGAAGGGCCATGTTGTTGTCGCGCGGCGACCCGTTCGTCTTCTTCCAGCGGCCGATCAGCGCGGTGTTGCTCATCCTCGCGATCATCGCGCTGGTGATCGTGCTCATCCCGTCAGTGAGCAAGAAGCGCGAGGTCGTGTTCCGCGAAGAAGACATTTAGCCGCCGCCGGCCCTATCGCTGGACAGTGGGAAGGCGAGTTGCTAGATCGGCCCGTCCTGGCGCCGGATCGGCGCGGGCATCTCGGCGGGCGCATAGCTCAGTTGGTAGAGCAGCTGACTCTTAATCAGCGGGTCGTAGGTTCGAATCCTACTGCGCCCACCATTCTTCCCAATACATTGGGAGAAATTCGGACAACCGTCGGCCCTATTGATTGGCCATTAAAACCTGATCTGCTCCATTTCGGTGAAATTAATCGTAGATCCATCCAGCAAATTGATTGTACCGGCTGCATCCTGTGACAATGAAATTAGGCCGTTTGCCAAGTCGGTCGAGATGATCGTTCCCGATGTGATCGACACTGTCCAATCGATGCCATAGGTTCCAAGCGGTGAAATTCCATCCGCTAGGTCGATGGTATCGGTCCAGCTCGCGCCTGTGCCGCCTAGAATGGTGTCTGTGCCGTCACCGCCCAAGTAAATGAACGTGTCACTACCCGCCCCGCCGTTGATTGTGTCGTTACCCGCGCCTCCAGTGATGACGTTAGCATTGGCGTCGCCGGTGAGGGTATCGTTGAAGCTCGACCCGGTGAGGTTCTCGAAGCCGGAGATTGTGTCAGTGCCGGCGCCGACCGTATTCTGCGCGGTCGTCAAGCTGAGGTTTACAGTCACGGCCGAAGTCGCCGTCGAATAGTTGGCGGTATCTGTGCCTGCGCCGCCGACCAGCGTGTCGTTGCCCGCGCCTCCTGTGATGACGTTAGCATTGCCGTCGCCGGTGAGGGTATCATTGAAGCTCGACCCGGTGAGATTTTCGATGCCTGAGAGCGTATCGGTGCCGGCTCCGACCGTATTCTGTGCGGTGGTCAAGCTGAGGTTTACGGTCACGGCGGACGCCGCACTCGAATAATCGGCCGTATCCGTGCCGGTGCCGCCAGTCAGACTGTCGTTGCCGGTGCCGCCGATGAGAATATCGTTACCTGCGCCACCCACAATCGTGTCATTGCCCGACCCGCCCCTGAGGGTGTCGTTGAAGCCGCTACCCGTAATCGTGAAGGCCTCGGTCTGATTGGCGAGATTGATCGTGACATCGGCCGCCGCGGTCGCGGCCGATACCGCCTCGACGGTGACGATTTGCGCGTTCGTGGCACTGTTAAGGTCTGTCGATGTTGCGGTCAGGATAATCGTGTCTGTCCCGGCTCCGCCGGTGACCGTATCAGCACCGACGAACCCGACGATCGTGTCGTTGCCTCCCCCGGCGCTGATGATGTCAGCTCCGGCACCACCCGTAATCGTGTTGGCGCCCGACCCGCCCGTGAGCGTGTCGTTAAAGCCGCTGCCCGTAATCGTGAAAGCCTCGTTCTGACTGGCGAGATTGATCGTGACGCCGGCCGCCGCCGTCGCAGCCGATACGGCCTCGACATTGACGATCCGCGCGTTTGTCGCACTGTTAAGGTCAGTCGACGTCGCGGTCAGGACGATCGTATCCGTCCCGCTTCCGCCATCAACCGTATCGGCACCAACAAATCCAATGATCGTGTCATTGCCTGCTCCGGCGCTGATTGTGTTAGCTCCAGAACTGCCCGTGATCGTGTCATCGAAGCCGCTGCCCGTGATTGTGAAGGCCTCGGTCTGGTTCGCGAGATTGATCGTAACCCCGGCCCCTGCGGTCGCGGCCGATACGGCCTCGACATTGACAATCTGCGCATTCGTGGCGCTGTTGAGGTTCGTCGACGTCGCGGTCAGAGTAATCGTATCCGTTCCGGTTCCGCCATCAACCGTATCGGCACCGACAAATCCAACGATCGTGTCGTTGCCCGCGCCGGCGCTGATTGTGTCTTCTTCGGATGATCCCGTGATCGTGTCGTTGCCTGACGTTCCAACGTAGGTACCAGACACGTTGCTGACGGTGACGGCGATGGCCTGGCTATCGGTAAAGGTGCCGTCGGAGACCTGCACGGTGACGTCATAGACGTTGTTGCCGCCGGCGTCGGTCGGGGCCTCATAGTTGGGGGCGGAGACGAAGGACAGGGCGCCGGTGAGGGGATTGATGGTGAAGCTACCGGCATCGGCGCCGCCGACGATGGAATAGGTGAGCGTGGCGCCGGCATCGGCGTCGCTGGCGGTCACGGTGGTGACCGCGGTGGTGTTCTCGGCGATGCTGACGGCGGCGGTGGCGCCGCCGCCATTGGAGCTGATGACCGGGGGGTTGTCGTTGACGTTGGTGACGGTGACGGCGATGGCCTGGGTATCGGTAAAGGTGCCGTCGGAGACCTGCACGGTGACGTCATAGACGTTGTTGCCGCCGGCGTCGGTCGGGGCCTCATAGTTGGGGGCGGAGACGAAGGACAGGGCGCCGGTGAGGGGATTGATGGTGAAGCTGGCGGCATCGGCGCCGCCGACGATGGAATAGGTGAGCGTGGCGCCGGCATCGGCGTCGCTGGCGGTCACGGTGGTGACCGCGGTGGTGTTCTCGGCGACGCTGACGGCGGCGGTGGCGCCGCCGCCATTGGAGCTGATGACCGGGGGGTTGTCGTTGACGTTGCTGACGGTGACGGCGATGGCCTGGGTATCGGTAAAGGTGCCGTCGGAGACCTGCACGGTGACGTCATAGACGTTGTTGCCGCCGGCGTCGGTCGGGGCCTCATAGTTGGGGGCGGAGACGAAGGACAGGGCGCCGGTGAGCGGGATTGATGGTGAAGCTGGCGGCATCGGCGCCGCCGACGATGGAATAGGTGAGCGTCGCGCCGGCATCGGCGTCGGTGGCGGTCACCGTGGTGACCGCGGTGGTGTTCTCGGCGACGCTGACGCGCGGCGGTGGCGCCGCCGCCATTGGAGCTGATGGCCGGGGGGTTGTCGTTGACGTTGGTGACGGTGACGGCGATGGCCTGGGTATCGGTAAAGGTGCCGTCGGAGACCTGCACGGTGACGTCGTAGACGTTGTTGCCGCCGGCGTCGGTCGGGGCCTCATAGTTGGGGGCGGAGACGAAGGACAGGGCGCCGGTGAGGGGATTGATGGTGAAGCTGGCGGCATCGGCGCCGCCGACGATCGAATAGGTGAGCGTCGCGCCGGCATCGGCGTCGGTGGCGGTCACCGTGGTGACCGCGGTGGTGTTCTCGGCGACGCTGACGGCGGCGGTGGCGCCGCCGCCATTGGAGCTGATGACCGGGGGGTTGTCGTTGACGTTGGTGACGGTGACGGCGATGTCCTGGGTATCGGTAAAGGTGCCGTCGGAGACCTGCACGGTGACGTCGTAGACGTTGTTGCCGCCGGCGTCGGTCGGGGCCTCATAGTTGGGGGCGGAGACGAAGGACAGGGCGCCGGTGAGCGGGATTGATGGTGAAGCTAGCGGCATCGGCGCCGCCGACGATGGAATAGGTGAGCGTCGCGCCGGCATCGGCGTCGGTGGCGGTCACCGTGGTGACCGCGGTGGTGTTCTCCGCGACGCTGACGGCGGCGGTGGCGCCGCCGCCATTGGAGCTGATGACCGGGGGGTTGTCGTTGACGTTGGTGACGGTGACGGCGATGTCCTGGGTATCGGTAAAGGTGCCGTCGGAGACCTGCACGGTGACGTCGTAGACGTTGTTGCCGCCGGCGTCGGTCGGGGTCTCATAGTTGGGGGCGGAGACGAAGGACAGGGCGCCGGTGAGCGGGATTGATGGTGAAGCTTGGCGGCATCGGCGCCGCCGACGATGGAATAGGTGAGCGTGGCGCCGGCATCGGCGTCGGTGGCGGTCACCGTGGTGACCGCGGTGGTGTTCTCGGCGACGCTGACGCGCGGCGGTGGCGCCGCCGCCATTGGAGCTGATGACCGGGGGGTTGTCGTTGACGTTGGTGACGGTGACGGCGATGGCCTGGGTATCGGTAAAGGTGCCGTCGGAGACCTGCACGGTGACGTCGTAGACGTTGTTGCCGCCGGCGTCGGTCGGGGCCTCGATAGTTGGGGGCGGAGACGAAGGACAGGGCGCCGGTGCGGGCATTGATGGTGAAGCTTGGCGGCATCGGCGCCGCCGACGATCGAGTAGGTGAGCGTGGCGCCGGCATCGGCGTCGGTCGCGGTGACCGTGGTGACCGCGGTGGTGTTCTCCGCGACGTTGACCGCGGCGGTGGCGCCGCCGCCATTGGAGCTGATGACCGGGGGGTTGTCGTTGACGTTGGTGACGGTGACGGCGATGTCCTGGATGTCGGTATTGGTGCCGTCGGAGACCTGCACCTGTGACGTCGTAGACGTTGTTGCCGCCGGCGTCGGTCGGGGTCTCGGAGTCCGGCGCGGAGACGAAGGTCGAGCGCGCCGGTGCGTGGCGATTGATGGTGAACTTGGCGGCATCGGCGCCGCCGACGATCGAGTAGGTCAGCGTCGCGCCGGCATCGGCGTCGGTCGCGGTGACCGTGGTCACCGCGGTGGTGTTCTCCGCCACGTTGACCGCGGCGGTGGCGCCGCCGCCGTTGGAGCGTGATGACCGGGGTATTGTCGTTGACGTTGGTGACCGTGACGGCGATGTCCTGGGTGTCGGTATTGGTGCCGTCGGAGACCTGCACCTGCACGTCGTAGACGTTGTTGCCGCCGGCGTCGGTCGGGGTCTCGGCAGTCGGGGGCCGAGACGAAGGTCAGCGCGCCGGTGCGTGGCGATTGATGGTGAACTTGGCGGCATCGGCGCCGCCGACGATCGAATAGGTCAGCGTCGCGCCGGCATCGGCGTCGGTCGCGGTGACCGTGGTGACCGCGGTGGTGTTCTCCGCCACGTTGACCGCGGCGGTGGCGCCGCCGCCGTTCGAGGTGATGACCGGGGCATTGTCGTTGACGTTGGTGACGGTGACGGCGATGTCCTGGGTATCGGTATTGGTGCCGTCGGAGACCTGCACCTGCACGTCGTAGACGTTGTTGCCGCCGGCGTCGGTCGGGGTCTCGGCAGTCGGGCGCGGAGACGAAGGACAAGCGCGCCGGTCGTGGCGATTGATGGTGAACTTGGCGGCGTCGGCGCCGCCGACGATGCTGTAGGTCAGCGTCGCGCCGGCATCGGCGTCGGTCGCCGTCACCGTGGTGACCGCGGTGGTGTTCTCCGCGACGTTGACCGCGGCGGTCGCGCCGCCGCCATTCGAGGTGATGACCGGGGTATTGTCGTTGACGTTGGTGACGGTGACGGCGATGTCCTGGGTATCGGTATTGGTGCCGTCGGAGACCTGCACCTGCACGTCGTAGACGTTGTTGCCGCCGGCGTCGGTCGGGGTCTCGGCGTCGGGCGCCGAGACGAAGGACAGCGCGCCGGTGGTGGCGATTGATCGTGAACTTGGCGGCATCGGCGCCGCCGACGATGCGAGTAGGTCAGCGTCGCGCCGGCATCGGCGTCGGTCGCGGTGACCGTCGTGACCGCGGTGGTGTTCTCCGCGACGTTGACCGCCGCGGTGGCGCCGCCGCCGTTCGAGCGTGATGACCGGGGCATTGTCGTTGACGTTGGTGACGGTGACGGCGATGTCCTGGGTATCGGTATTGGTGCCGTCGGAGACCTGCACCTGCACGTCGTAGACGTTGTTGCCGCCGGCGTCGGTCGGGGCCTCGGCAGTCCGGGGCCGAGACGAAGGACAGCGCCCCGGTGGTGGCGATTGATGGTGAACTTGGCGGCATCCGCGCCGCCGACGATGCGAGTAGGTCAGCGTCGCGCCGGCATCGGCGTCGGTCGCGGTGACCGTGGTGACCGCGGTGCGTGTTCTCCGCGACGTTGACCGCGGCGGTGGCGCCGCCGCCGTTGGAGCGTGATGACCGGGGGTATTGTCGTTGACGTTGGTGACGGTGACGGCGATGTCCTGGGTATCGGTATTGGTGCCGTCGGAGACCTGCACCTGCACGTCGTAGACGTTGTTGCCGCCGGCGTCGGTCGGGGTCTCGGCAGTCCGGCGCGGAGACGAACGCCAGCACGCCGGTGGTGGCATTGATGGTGAACTTGGCGGCGTCGGCGCCGCCGACGATGCGAATAGGTCAGCGTCGCGCCGGCATCGGCGTCGGTCGCCGTGACCGTGGTGACCGCGGTGGTGTTCTCCGCCACGTTGACCGCCGCGGTCGCGCCGCCGCCGTTCGAGCGTGATCACCGGGGTATTGTCGTTGACGTTGGTGACGGTGACGGCGATGTCCTGGACGTCGGTATTGGTGCCGTCGGAGACCTGCACCTGTGACGTCGTAGACGTTGTTGCCGCCGGCGTCGGTCGGGGCCTCGGCGTCGGGGGCGGAGACGAACGACAGCGCGCCGGTCGTGGCGTTGATGGTGAACTTGGCGGCATCGGCGCCGCCGACGATGCGAGTAGGTCAGCGTCGCGCCGGCATCGGCGTCGGTCGCGGTGACCGTGGTGACCGCGGTGGTGTTCTCGGCGACGTTGACCGCGGCGGTGGCGCCGCCGCCATTGGAGGTGATGACCGGGGGATTGTCGTTGACGTTGGTGACGGTGACGGCGATGTCCTGGGTATCGGTATTGGTGCCGTCGGAGACCTGCACCGTGACGTCGTAGACGTTGTTGCCGCCGGCGTCGGTCGGGGCCTCGGCAGTCCGGGGCGGAGACGAAGGACAGGGCGCCGGTCGATGGCGATTGATGGTGAACTTGGCGGCATCGGCGCCGCCGACGATGCGAGTAGGTCAGCGTCGCGCCGGCATCGGCGTCGGTCGCGGTGACCGTGGTGACCGCGGTGGTGTTCTCCGCGACGTTGACCGCGGCGGTGGCGCCGCCGCCATTCGAGCGTGATGACCGGGGCATTGTCGTTGACGTTGGTGACGGTGACGGCGATGTCCTGGATATCGGTATTGGTGCCGTCGGAGACCTGCACGTGACGTCGTAGACGTTGTTGCCGCCGGCGTCGGTCGGGGCCTCGACAGTCGGGGGCCGAGACGAAGGTCAGCGCGCCGGTGCGTGGCGTTGATGGTGAACTTGGCGGCATCGGCGCCGCCGACGATGCGAGTAGGTCAGCGTCGCGCCGGCATCGGCGTCGGTCGCGGTCACCGTCGTGACCGCGGTGGTGTTCTCCGCGACGTTGACCGCGGCGGTGGCGCCGCCGCCATTGGAGGTGATGACCGGGGTATTGTCGTTGACGTTGGTGACGGTGACGGCGATGTCCTGGGTATCGGTATTGGTGCCGTCGGAGACCTGCACCTGTGACGTCGTAGACGTTGTTGCCGCCGGCGTCGGTCGGGGCCTCGAAGTTCGGGGCGGAGACGAAGGACAGCGCGCCGGTGATGGCGATTGATGGTGAACTTGGCGGCATCGGCGCCGCCGACGATGCGAGTAGGTGAGCGTCGCGCCGGCATCGGCGTCGGTCGCGGTCACCGTGGTGACCGCGGTGGTGTTCTCGGCCACGTTGACCGCGGCGGTCGCGCCGCCGCCATTCGAGCGTGATGACCGGGGCGTTGTCGTTGACGTTGGTGACGGTGACGGCGATGTCCTGGGTATCGGTGTTGGTGCCGTCGGAGACCTGCACCGTGCACGTCGTAGACGTTGTTGCCGCCGGCGTCGGTCGGGGTCTCGGCAGTCGGGGGCGGAGACGAAGGCCAGCACGCCGGTCGTGGCGATTGATGGTGAACTTGGCGGCATCGGCGCCGCCGACGATGCGAATAGGTGAGCGTCGCGCCGGCATCGGCGTCGGTCGCGGTCACCGTGGTGACCGCGGTGGTGTTCTCCGCGACGTTGACCGCCGCGGTGGCGCCGCCGCCATTGGAGCGTGATGACCGGGGCGTTGTCGTTGACGTTGGTGACGGTGACGGCGATGGCCTGGGTATCGGTGTTGGTGCCGTCGGAGACCTGCACCTGTGACGTCGTAGACGTTGTTGCCGCCGGCGTCGGTCGGGGCCTCGAAGTCGGGGGCGGAGACGAAGGACAGCGCGCCGGTGGTGGCATTGATGGTGAACTTGGCGGCGTCGGCGCCGCCGACGATCGAGTAGGTGAGCGTCGCGCCGGCATCGGCGTCGGTCGCGGTCACCGTGGTGACCGCGGTGGTGTTCTCCGCGACGTTGACCGCGGCGGTGGCGCCGCCGCCGTTGGAGCGTGATGACCGGGGCATTGTCGTTGACGTTGGTGACGGTGACGGCGATGGCCTGGGTGTCGGTATTGGTGCCGTCCGAGACCTGCACCTGCACGTCGTAGACGTTGTTGCCGCCGGCGTCGGTCGGGGTCTCGGAGTCCGGCGCGGAGACGAAGGACAGCACGCCGGTCGCGGCATTGATGGTGAACTTGGCGGCATCGGCGCCGCCGACGATCGAATAGGTCAGCGTGGCGCCGGCATCGGCGTCGGTCGCGGTCACCGTGGTGACCGCGGTGGTGTTCTCCGCGACGTTGACGCGCGGCGGTGGCGCCGCCGCCATTGGAGCTGATGACCGGGGGGTTGTCGTTGACGTTGGTGACGGTGACGGCGATGGCCTGGGTATCGGTGTAGGTGCCGTCGGAGACCTGCACGGTGACGTCGTAGACGTTGTTGCCGCCGGCGTCGGTCGGGGCCTCGATAGTTGGGAGCGGAGACGAAGGACAGGGCGCCGGTGGTGGCATTGATGGTGAAGCTTGGCGGCATCGGCGCCGCCGACGATGCGAGTAGGTCAGCGTGGCGCCGGCATCGGCGTCGGTGGCCGTCACCGTGGTGACCGCGGTGGTGTTCTCGGCGACGCTGACGGCGGCGGTGGCGCCGCCGCCATTGGAGCTGATGACCGGGGCGTTGTCGTTGACGTTGCTGACGGTGACGGCGATGGCCTGGGTATCGGTAAAGGTGCCGTCGGAGACCTGCACGGTGACGTCGTAGACGTTGTTGCCGCCGGCGTCGGTCGGGGCCTCATAGTTGGGGGCGGAGACGAAGGACAGGGCGCCGGTGAGGGGATTGATGGTGAAGCTGGCGGCATCGGCGCCGCCGACGATGGAATAGGTGAGCGTCGGCGCCAGGATCGGCGTCGGTGGCGGTCACGGTGGTGACCGCGGTGGTGTTCTCGGCGACGCTGACGGCGGCGGTGGCGCCGCCGCCATTGGAGCTGATGACCGGGGGATTGTCGTTGACGTTGGTGACGGTGACGGCGATGGCCTGGCTATCGGTAAAGGTGCCGTCGGAGACCTGCACGGTGACGTCGTAGACGTTGTTGCCGCCGGCGTCGGTCGGGGCCTCATAGTTGGGGGCGGAGACGAAGGACAGGGCGCCGGTGAGGGGATCGATGGTGAAGCTGCCGGCATCGGCGCCGCCGACGATGGAATAGGTGAGCGTCGGCGCCGGCATCGGCGTCGCTGGCGGTCACGGTGGTGACCGCGGTGGTGTTCTCGGCGATGCTGACGGCGGCAGGTGAAGGCGAGTCGGAAAGTGAAATTGTTTGACCGTTCGCAGCCAAGGCTTCGATGCGCAGCGGGCTAACAGCGGCGACATTGATAGCCGGACCGCGCGATCCGTAATGCAAATTTGGATTTGTTAGGTCAAGATTTTGCGGGGCGCCCGTGTCCGAGAGCACGAAGTTGTGCGTATTGGGCAAGGGGCCCGCCTTTCCTGTCTCGCTCTCAAACAATACGGCTGCGGACACGTCGACGCTGTCCACGCTCGACGGGTTAAGGGAGGTATCTTGATTGGGGACCGGAGGATCTTGATCGGCCATCTCTGCGCCTCTATCCGCCTCAAATTTTCAACAACAGGAAGCCTATTGTCATTTTGCAACTAACATACTGGTGCTCCGCCATTAATTCCCCATGAAGGCACAACAGCCCGCAGTCGGCAGGACGTTAGCGCAGCGTTAATCATCTTGCCGGATATCTCCTTGGAAACACTTGGCCTGATTGAACGGTAGTCATCTCCATGGCGATGCGTGCAGCGCTCAAACATCGATGGCTTTGGCCGTTCGATGCGTACAAACGTCTTACGGAGGCAGCGGGCGAGCCCATCCAAGTGATCTGCTCGGACACCGGGACCACGGTCAACGAGCCGACAGTTCCGCGCGAAATCTATTTGGCGTCCTTGGTAATTAACTTGTTAACTCTAGGGCTTCCGTTGGTCGTCCTGCAGGTTTATGACCGCATTATTCCCAATCATGCGCGTGAAACACTTGCGATCCTGATTGCCGGACTTGCATTTGCACTCCTACTGGATCTCGCTCTCAGAACCGCACGCTCGGCTCTACTTGGCTGGCAAGCGATGCGCTTTGTGCGCCGCGTCGAAAATGAAGCAATAACTCGTCTCGTCAATGCATCCCCTGGAACGATCGAAAGAGAATCCGTTGCTGTACATACCAATCGTTTCGCCGCTCTTGCTGCGCTGGGGAACTATCACGCTGGGTCCTCACGCCTCTTAGCGATCGACATCCCCTTCGTTTTCGTAACGCTCGCTATCCTTGCGGTTGTGGGCGGTCTGATGATTCTTCTTCCCGTATTCCTATTTTTCTCTTTTGCCGGTCTCGCCGCCCGCCGTAGCCTTGATACCCGCAAAATCATTTCCGAGCGCAGCATTCAGGACAACAGAAAGTTCGCCTTCGTGTCCGAGGCATTGGCGGGAATTTTCACGGTGAAATGCATGGCCATGGAGCCGCAGATGTTGCGCCGATTCGAGCGGCTGCAGCAACGGGTGGCCGAGCTCGCCATGCGGTCCATCCTGGTCAGTGATGCAGCGCAATCCTCGGCCGTAATCTACGGTAGCCTTTCTCAGATCGCCGTTGTCACGATTGGCGCAATTCGCGTGATCGATGGCGACATGTCGATCGGTGCGCTCGCGGCCTGCACCATGTTATCCGGGCAAGTTCTGCAACCATTGCTGCGGGCGATTTCGATTTGGACTGATAACGAGATCGTCAGTCACCGTCGTACGGAAATTCGAAAGTTGCTGGCGTTGCCAATCGTCGAAGCACCAAACTCCGTAACACAACCAGTAGAAGGGGTAATTCAGCTCGATCGCGTTAGCTTCGAGCAACTTGATCAGAAGCGACCTGCTATTCGCGACATCAGCCTTTCTGTTTCTGCTGGCAAGGTAGTTGGAATCGTGTGCACCGACGGCTCCGATTCGACGCTGTTGCTGGAGCTCTTACTCGGCGATCGGAAGCCGACCAGTGGACGCGTCACAATCGATGGTATCGCCACGGTCGATAAGGCATTCGCGAACATCCGACCGTCGGTCGCCTACGTCGGGCCAAAGCCGGTGATCTTTTCTGGAACGATCTTGGACAATTTGACGAACTTTCAGCCTCAAAGACGCAACTATGCTCGTCACATGGCTGTGCTTCTGGGGTTAGAAGACTCGGTCAACGAGCTACCCGAGGGTTACGACACAACGATCGGGGAGAGCATCGCTGAAAGTCTTCCAACTTCGATCGCACAGCAAGTAACGATCGTCCGCGCACTATCCACCGGAGCGCGTGTAATTCTTCTGGATCATGCCAACACCACGCTTGACCGACGTGCCGAGGCCACATTTATTCAAGCCATTGATAAACTGCGTGGCAGCCTAACACTGATCATTGCGACACTTCGGCCTTCGGTATTGGCGAAAAGTGATGCCTTATACGCCCTAACCGATGGGCGGCTTGTTGAAAGCAGTATTGCTGCGCCCCTAGCAGACGCAGCCAAAGGTGTTGCATGAGCAGTGGTTCAAGTGGCATGCGACCCGACGAGACGCCCGCTGACGCACTTGCGCCCCAAGAGCCTTCAGCAAGTAATCCGGTCCACGCAGAAATCGCAAGAATTGCCCATGCCTATGGCCACACAGTTTCGGATGCCCCCAATCCAGAACAAGTAATTCCAGCTGCAACAGCTGACGACCTGCTGCTTTCGAACCTTGCCGCAACAATTGCGCCGGAGACACCGGCAGAAGCTTGCTTGGTGCCAGCGCTTGCGGCGCTCGGCTGGGTTGGTGTTGTCCGCAATGTCAAGGAGGCGCTCCCGCATTTTGAGCGCATTCGCGACGTCGAAGCACTCCGCAGCGTGCTGGCGAGGTTGAATTACCAAACTCATCGCCAACCCATCAAATTGACCGACATCCGCGCTGAGATGATGCCATGTCTATTTTCCACAGATGGCATGGAAGTGCGATTGGTGGTCGAGCGTGGACCGTCAGGTGAGCTGCTGTTATTTGACGGTAGTTCCGGCAATTGGCATCTTGTCGATCCAACTCACATAGAAGGCAATGCCTATCCGATCTTCCCGCGGGAAGACGAGGAGACTGTACCTGGAAATGGCACTTGGCTTCGCAAAGTAATTGGTCGGTTCAAACCGTTAATCCTGAAATTGTTCCTACTCAGTTTTATCGTAAATCTATCAGCCCTCGCGCTTCCGCTTTTTGTGATGCAAGTCTATGACCTCGGAGTTGGGGCGCGTGCGATTGACGTGGTACTGTACCTCTCCATCGGCGTGTTAATCGTGATCGGAACGGATCAAGTACTAAGGCGGCTGCGCGCTCGTGCACTTGCCTATTTTGGAGCGCGTCTCGATTCGATCATCGCCATGGCGTCATTCCAGCAGTTACTGCAGATGCCAATTTCCATGACCGATTCGGCGCCGATCGGGACGCAGATTTCTCGCTTGAGGCAATTCGAGAGTATCCGCGATGTGTTCACTGGAACGCTCGCTATCGCCGTTATCGATATTCCATTCATTTTCGTTTTCTTGGCTGCGGTGGCATTCATCGGCGGAAATCTCGTCTGGATTCCCATATCCCTCCTTGCCGCATACGCTGTAATGCTCGTCGTAACAATTCCATTGACTCGACAATATTTGGCTAGAAGCGGCGATACCAGAACCCGCCTTCAGCATTTGCTAATCGAGCTAATTGGCAAACGGACTGAAATTCATAACGTGAATGCCGAGCGCATCTGGATCACTCGGTATGACGAACTTGCGAACAAGTTCGCCCGCCGGAACTACGACGCGCAGCTATACGACGGTTTCATTCAGAACCTAGCGCAAAGCATGGTGACTCTTTCTGGCATTGGTACCTTGGGATTCGGAACGCTAATGGTGATGTCGGGTACGATGAGCGCCGGTGCGCTTATCGCTGTAATGGCGCTTGTCTGGCGCGTCCTGTCGCCATTGCAGACGACGTTCCTAACGCTAACCCGGCTCGAACAGGCGCTTCTGACCTTCAAGCTAGTCAATCGATTGATGGATATTGGGGTTGAACGGAACCCAGAGCAGAGACGTTCGTTTCATCGCAAGTTCAAGGGTGAGATCACGTTGAACCGGCTGCTCTTCCGGTATCCACGCAGCACCGAGCCGATTCTACGAAGCATCCAACTACGAGTATCGCCTGGAGAGACGATCGCCATCACAGGCCGCAGCGGTGCTGGAAAATCAACTCTGCTCAAACTGATTGGTGGTTTATATCCGGCTACCAGCGGTGCGGTGCTCGCCGACGGCGTGGACATCCGCCAGCTTGATCCTGCGGAATGGCGTTCGGCAATCGCCTATGCGCCACCGGCTACCACATTTTTTTACGGGACCGTATCCCAAAACTTGCGGCTCGCTTGTCCTGATGCCTCGGAAGCTGACGTTGCTCGCGCCTGTGCTGAAATGGGACTAGAGTTCCCCACGGATGTGTTTCCCGACGGCCTCCAGACTCGTCTGGATGCCGTCACGTTGGGCCAGTTGCCTGACGCAATTGAACAACGCCTGCTGCTAGCGCGCTGTTTCGTCAAGCGTGCCTCGGTGTATCTACTTGATAGTCCAGCAAATAATCTTGATACGGCGGGGGATGCCGCACTAGTCGACAAGATCAAAAGCCTCAGAGGAAAGGCGACAGTGATCTTCACTACGTTCAGACCCAGTCACATGCGTCTTGCGGACCGCGTGATTGTGCTCGAGGGCGGTCAAATAGTGATGCAAGGTCCAGCAGAAAAGGTGGTCGAAAGGCTCGCCATTGGCAATGCCGCCTAGCTGTCACAAATAATAATAATGTCGAGCAATTTCCGTAAGTTAAACGTCCGTCCGCAAAATATTAACCCTCACAATGTAGCTCTAGGTGCGTTGTAATTCGGACTGTCGTTTCATGCAACATCGCCCTCCAAGTAATTTAAAGCCAAAACAAACGAGCCGCATCGATTCAGATGCGACGCGGCTTCTTACACAACCATTGTTGCTAGAGGACGGTCGCACACCCAAGTTACTCTCCAAGACGCTTTACACGATTTCGGGGTTCGTTCTCGCGATCGTCTTGTGGGGGACTTTGTCCGATGTCCGGGAAGTCACGTTTGCCTCGGGTCAAATAATTCCCAGTGGAAAAGTTCATACTGTCCATCATCTTGAGGGCGGAATTGTTGCTGAAGTGCTGGTTCGTGAGGGCGCCCGGGTAGTCGAAGGTCAGCCGCTTGTTCGCCTGGAACCGATCGCTGCCGCCAGCGACCTCGAGCAGTTACAGGTTCGTCGCGCGAGCTTTCAACTTCAGATCATTCGTCTGGATGCTCTCAGTCGTGATGTTGTCCCCGATTTTGGTGCCATTGGCGCCGCACATCCGGGGCTCGCTGCGGAACAAGTCAAGCTGTACGCGAGTGCAATAAACCAGCGAAAACAAGAACGATCAACGCTTGCTGCGCGTCTTGCACAACGTCGCCAGGAAGTTGCGACTAGCTCCGCCACTCTAGAAATTGCTAAATCGCAGGTACCGCTTGCGCGCGATCTATACGAGATGCAAAATAGACTGAATGCCATGGGATATACGCCGGGCAAGATTTTTCTGGAAGCAAAATCAGCGATGCTCCGTGCGGAAGGCGAAGTTGTTACAGCCGAGAGCAAATTTCGAACTGCTCTTGAAGCGCAATCGGAGGCCGAAAGCGCTCTCGCGGAGGTCGATACGACTGCCGTACAGAAAATCTCCGAGGAGCGGGCCAAGGCATCAAGCGAACTTGCCGAGACCGAACAGCAGATTGGGAAGTTTTCCGACAGATTCGATCGCGTGATTGTACGTGCTCCGTCAGCAGGACTGATACAGGAGATAGCTCAGAAAGCACCGGGGGAAGTTGTTAAGCCGGGCGACATGATCGCGCGCATCGTTCCGAGCGGTTACGAGCTCGTAGCTGAGGTCCGTATTGATCCGAAAGATTCTGGTTACGTGTATGTCGGCGCACGAGCCGACGTAAAATTTGCGACTTTCGACACCGCGCTTTTTGGAATGATCCCGGGTGTCGTGGAACACATATCTGCCACCACGTTCCCGCCGCAGTCCACCCAACTGTTGCCCGGCCAACGTTCGCCGGAGCCTTATTATATGGCGATCATTCGGCTTTCCACCGATCACGTGGGCGCCGCCGGACTGAAGCGACCTTATTTCTCCGGGCATGGCCGTCCAAGCCAGCATAGTCACTGGCTCAAAATCAATCGCTCGATACCTACTCAAACCACTCGCTAATTCAATCGATCTTGCATTCTCCGAGCGATAGCAGAGCCATGCCGGTCCACACGTGCACGATCCTCGAGCGTGGGTCATTTGGGAAATTTCAGGTGCACAATCTTGAATCTCCTTCAACTAGACTTTTACCCGGGTCGTTTCAAACTGACTCTACAATCCATTTCTGGCAAAGTGATGTGCAGAACGGTATTAGAATTAAGAACGTGCCCCAAGTGCGGGGCGAGCCCGATGCGGGTGAGTGAACGTGTTGACGCCTCATCCGGTTCATGGTGTTGGCTTCGAATCACAACTGCTCGTTTGCGACAGATGCGGCTATCAAACGAGCGAAACGGTTAAGCTTGTATCTCCTGTTATCTCCGAACCGTATTTGGTTCCTAGGCGATGGCTTTGTTCCCAGTGCAAACTGGATACAATGGAGGTTACCGAGCGCATCAGACCCAATCCCCGTTACGGGACCGAATTTGAACTTCAGAAGCTACGCTGCATGCATTGTGGACATACAGCAATAGCCGACGTGCGATTGACCCGACCAAGTTTTCCTTGAGTGAAATGTCTCGAAAGAAACCGGCTTGGAAGGGAGCTCGGCTAAGCCGAAGTGAAAGTTCAAGCAGATTAGATGGTGATTCTACCGTCGTTAGAATTGAATTCGTGATGGGTCAAGGCATGTTGACGCAGATTGCCTGCCGCGATGTAGAAATTTCGGAACAAAGCTTTGCCGTTGGGGACGGAGTAAGGCTCCTTGTCAGCGGGTTTCGTCAAATGCGCTGATTTAGCAGCCGCATAATCCGCGTGGTATCCTGCCCATCGTGCCTACGGCCCGGTCGGTCCGGTATACCAACAATAGCCGGCCGTGCCTTGCCAGCCGCGACCGGGTAAGGCGACACTGCCGCGCGGCGCGAGCCGCGTGACGGGGGATGGTCCGAATGTTTCGCGTGAAGAGCCCGCAGGATTTCGGGGCGGCTATCGTCTTCATGCTGATCGGTCTGGCCGGAATTTATTTCGGCAAGGACCTTACGTTCGGCAGCGCCGCGCGCATGGGGCCCGGATATTTCCCGACCATCATCAGCTTCTTGATCCTGCTGCTGGGCGTGGTCGTCGGATTGCGGGCGATCGTGATCGAAGGGCCGTCCATCGAAACGGTTCAGTTCCGTCCGCTCTTGTTCGTCATCGCTTCTATTCTGATATTCGGCGCGCTCATCGATCGTTTCGGCCTCGCGATCTCGGCGGTCGCGCTGACGCTGGTCGCCGCCTATGCCCGCCGCAACGTCAACCTGAAGGAAACGCTCGCGCTCGGCGCGGGCCTGGCGATCTTCTGCATCGTCGTCTTCGTATATGGACTCGGGCAGCCGCTGCCGGCGTGGTGGGGCCGCTGAGATGGAATTCGATTTTCTCAATAATCTAGCGACCGGATTCGCCGCGGCGGCAACTTTCAAAAATCTCGGTCTTGCCTTGCTCGGCTGTCTATTGGGCACGCTTATCGGCGTGCTGCCGGGCATTGGGCCGATCCCGACTATCGCGATCCTGCTGCCGATCACCTTCCAGCTCGACCCGCTCGGCTCGCTCGTCATGCTGGCCGGCATCTATTACGGCGCGCAGTACGGCGGCTCGACCACGTCGATCCTGGTGAACATGCCGGGCGAAGCGTCGTCGATCGTCACCTGTATCGACGGCTACCAGATGGCGCGCCAAGGGCGCGCCGGGGCGGCGCTCGGGGTCGCCGCGCTCGGCTCGTTCTTCGCCGGACTGCGTCGGCACCATATTCATCGCGATGTTCGGACCGCCCCTGTCGGCATTGGCGCAGCAGTTCAACTCGCCGGACTATTTCTCGTTGATGGTGCTGGGCCTGGTCACGGCCGTTGTGCTGGCGCACGGCTCGGTGATCAAGGCGATCGGCGTCGTCATGGTCGGCCTCCTGCTCGGCCTGGTCGGCACCGACGTGAACAGCGGCGTCACGCGCTACACGTTCGGCGTCTCCGATCTGTGGGACGGAGTCGATTTCCTGCCGCTGGTCATCGGATTGTTCGGCGTCGTCGAGATCATCCGCAATCTCGAACAGCCTGCGATGCCACGCATCCCGGTCAGTACGAATATTCGCGACCTTTGGCCGAGCATGAAGGACTTCAAGGAATCATGGCGCGCGGTGTTGCGCGGCACGGGGCTCGGCTCGCTGCTGGGGGTTCTTCCCGGCGGCGGCGTCGTGCTCGCGTCGTTTGCGAGCTATACGCTCGAGAAGAAGGTCGCCAAGGATCCGAGCCGGTTCGGCAAGGGCGCGATCGAAGGCGTGGCGGGGCCCGAATCGGCCAACAACGCGGCGGCGCAGACTTCCTTCATTCCGCTTCTCACGCTCGGGCTGCCGTCGAACGCCATCATGGCGCTGATGATGGGCGCCATGATCATCCAGGGCATCGAGCCGGGCGCGGCGGTGATGACCAAACGGCCGGACCTGTTCTGGGGCATGGTCGCCTCGATGTGGATCGGCAACCTGATGCTGCTGGTGATCAATCTGCCGATGATCGGCATGTGGGTGAAGTTGTTGTCGCTGCCCTATCGCCTGCTCTACCCGGCAGTGCTGCTGTTCTGCGTCATCGGCATCTACAGCACCAACACCAACTTCACGCAGCTCGTGATGTGTGCGGATTTTCAGCCTGTTCGGCTATATTCTTGTCCGGTTCGGGTGCGAGCCGGCGCCGTTGGTGCTCGGGTTCATCCTCGGGCCGCTGATGGAGGAGAATCTGCGCCGCGCCATGGTGATCTCGCGCGGCGATGCGATGATCTTCTTCGAGCGGCCGATCTCGGCCACGCTGCTCGCGCTTACGCTTTTGATCGTCGCGCTGATCGTGTTGCCACAGTTCCGCAAGACCCGTGAACAAGCGTTCCAAGAATAAAGACGGTCCAAGCGGCCGCTTTCGATAACAAAGGGAGGAAGTCCATGAAATTCGGTACGAACTGGTTGCGTTCCGCCGGGCTGGCATTCGCGCTGATCGCAACGTCCGCAGCGATGCAGAGCCCTGCCATTGCCCAGCAATATCCGAACCAGGATATCCGCGTCATCTGCGCGTTTCCGGCCGGCAGCGGCGCCGACGTGCTGGTGCGCTACTTCGCCGAGAAGCTCAGGCCGATCGTCGGCCGCACGGTGATCGTCGAGAACAAGGTCGGCGCCGGCGGCAACATCGCGGTCGAGTACGTGGCCCGCTCCAAGCCCGACGGCTACACGATCTTCGTGCACGCGGCGACCGCGGTCGCGCTCAGCATGTATCTGGTGAAGAACCCGCCGGTCGACGTCGGCAAGGCGATCGAGATCGCGGCCACCATCAATCGGCAGCCCTTCATGCTCGTAGTCGACGCCAAGAGCCCGTACAAGACGGTCGCGGAACTCACCGCGGCGATGAAAGCCAAGGGCGACAAGGCGACCTATGCCAGCGCGGCGCCCACCGGGACGATCATGGGCGAGATCTACAAGAACATCACCGGCGTGAAGGCGGTCGAGGTGGTCTACAAGACGGCGCCGGATTCGCTGAACGAAATCCTCAGCGGCAAGATCGACTACGCGATGCACGATCCGGTGTTCTCGCTGGCGCAGGCGCGCGAAGGCACGGCTGCGGATTCTCGGCGGTCAGCACCGGCACACGGCTCGCCGCGAGTCCGGACATGCCGACCATGACGGAACTCGGCATTCCCATGGACCTCACCGGCTGGTGGGCGGCGATGGTTCCGGCGGGAACGCCGAAGCCGGTCATCGAGCAGATCAACAAGTGGTTCGTGCAGATCGTCTCGTCGGACGACACCAAGAAGTTCCTCAACAGCTTCGGCGGCGATCCGTTCATCAATACGCCCGCCAAGGCGCAAGAAATGTTCCTGCGCGACATCAAGAACTGGGGCGAGCACGTGAAGCTCGCCAAGATTCAGCCGCAGGGCTGAACAAAATGCGGCGCGGCGGTATCGGCCGTCGCGTCGCATTCCACCTAGATGCACCGGCAGCGCCCGCAAGAGGCGCGCCACAGAGGGAGGACGCACATGAAGGTCACCCGCAAGGAATTGCTCCGTTCGGCCGGCGCATTCGCGCTGGTTTCGGCCTTGGGCGGAGTGCGCGTCGCGTATGCGCAGGAATATCCGAGCCAGGACATCCGGCTCGTCTGCGGATTTCCGGCTGGAAGCGGCGCTGACATCTTCGTTCGCTATTTCGCCGAGAAGCTGCGTCCGCTCGCCGGGCGCGCCGTGATCGTCGAGAACAAGGTCGGCGCTGCGAGCAACGTCGCGACCGAATATGTCGCGCGCTCGAAGCCCGACGGCTACACGCTCTATCCGTTTGCCGGAACGACGGTGGCGGCGACCATGGCGCTGTTCAAGAATCCGCCGGTCGACGTCGGCAAGGCGCTGCAGGTGGCGGCGACGACCAGTAATCTCGCGTTCATGCTCGTGGTCGCGGCGAACAGCCCGTACAAGACCGTGGCCGAACTGACCGCGGCGATGAAAGCCAAGGGCGACAAGGCGAGCTATGCGGTCGCCGCCAATCCCGGCGTCATCATGGGCGCGATCTACAAGAATACCGCCGGGCTGCAGGCCGTCGAGGTGCAGTATCGCAGCGCGCCGGATTCGCTCAACGAGCTGACCAGCGGCAAGCTCGACTACGGCATGCACGATCCGATCTTCGCGCTCTCGCAAGTGCGCGAAGGGCGGCTGCGGGCGCTCGCGGTTTCGACCGCCGAGCGGCTCAAGTCGCAGCCGACCATCCCGACGATGAAGGAATTGGGCATTCCCATGGACCTCAGCCTGTGGTGGGGCGTGATGGTGGCGAGCGGCACGCCTCGCCCGATCATCGACAAAATCAATCAGTGGTTCTCGCAGATCGTCAGCACCGAGGAGACGATCAAGTTCCTCGCGGCATCCGGCGCCGATCCGATGATCAGAACGCCGGAACAGGCGCAGGCAATGTTCCAGACCGCCATCAAGGAATGGGGCGAATACGTGCGGATGGCCAAGATTCCGCAAAGCTGAAGACAAACGGTGCGAGGGCAAATGCCGCCGCACCGCGTCACATTAGATCGCCGGTGGTGCTAAGAGACGCGCGCCGGCCTAGGAGGAAGAAAAATGAAGGTGACAAGAAAAGAGTTGTTGCGTGCGGCCGGTGCGCTCGCCCTGGTCGCGCCGTTCGGCGGGATACGCGGCGCGTACGCGCAGGCCTACCCGAGCCAGGACATCCGGTTCGTCTGCGCGTTTCCCGCGGGCAGCGGCGCCGACGTTCTGGTGCGGTTTTTCGCCGAGAAACTGCGGCCGGTCACTGGCCGCACCATCATCGTCGAGAACAAGGTCGGCGCCGGCGGCCATATCGCCACCGAGTACGTGGCGCGCTCCAAGCCTGACGGCTACACCATCTACGTCTTCGCAGCGACTGGCGTGGCATTGATGGCGGGCATGTTCAAGAACCCGCCGGTCGATGTGTCCAAGACCATCCAGGTCGCCGCGGCGATCAACCGCCAGCCGTTCATGATCGTGGTCGACGCCAAGAGCCCGTACAAGACGTTGGCGGATCTGACCGCGGCGATGAAAGCCAAGGGCGACAAGGCGACCTACGCCACCGGCGCTCCTCCCGGCACCATCATGGGAGAGACCTACAAGAACAAGACGGGGATCCAGGCGGTCGAGGTGCAATACAAGAGCGCGCCGGATTCGCTGAACGAGATGCTCAGCGGCAAGCTCGACTACGGCGTGCACGATCCGGTGTTCTCGATCGCGCAAATGCGCGAGGGACGGCTGCGCATCCTGGCGGTCTCGACCGGTCAGCGGATCAGCGTCCTGCCGGACGTGCCGACCATGAAAGAGTCAGGCGTCGACATGGACATGACCATCTGGTGGGCGGCCATGGTGCCGGCCGGTACGCCGAAACCGATCGTCGATCAGATCAATAAGTGGTTCAACCAGGTGTTGGCGACCGACGAAGTGAAGAAGTTCCTGAACAGCTTCGGCGGCGACGTGAACATTCAGACGCCGGAGCAGGCGCAGGCGAACTTTCTCGCCGCGATCCCGCACTGGATCGAGTTTGTGAAGATCGCGAAACTGCCGTTGATGTGACGGCTGCGCGGAATGCGGGCGCGGTGACAGGGGCCGTCACCGCGCCCGTTTCTTTGTGATAGGATTATCGCCATGAAGCTCACCGACGCCGAAAAGGCCATGTTCGACGGCCAGCAGGGTCTGGCCAAGCAGAAGGCGATGGACCTGCTCGTGCGCTACGGCGAGGCGCTCGGCGCCGAGCGGCTGGTGGACGTGAAGAACGTCGCCGGCACCTGGAACGCCGGCTCGCCGGCCATGAAGCCCTTCGCCGAGAAGGGCATGGACACGGTGTTCTCCAAGTTCAACCTCGACAGCGACGTGGTGGTCGAGACCCCGCAGGCCGAGGTCTATACCTGCCAGCTCATCCACGGCATCGACACGCAGAACGCCCACGTCACCGGCGTGCCGCAGGAGGCGGTGGAGCGGCAGAAACAGGCGGAGAGCTATTTCGGCAAGCGCGGCGTCGCCATGTTCAATACCTGCACGCCGTATCAGGTCGGCAACGTGCCGGTACGCGGCGAGCATTGCGCCTGGATGGAATCCTCGGCCGTGGTCTATTGCAACGGGGTGCTCGGCGCGCGCACCAATACGGAAGGCCGCGAGAGCACGGGTGCCGCCAGCATCACCGGGAAAATCCCCTATTGGGGCTTTCATCTGGAGGAAAATCGCCTCGGTACGCACCTCGTCGAGGTCGAAGTCGACGTCGACGACATGATGGAATGGGGCCTCTTGGGCTACTCCGTCGGCGAGGTCGTCGAGGAGGACATTCCGGTCCTGCAGGGGATCAAGCACACGCCGAGCATGATCAAGCTCAAGCACTTCGGCGCGGCAGCAGCATCCTCGGGCGGCGTCGAGATGTACCATATCCCCGGCACCACGCCGGAGGCGCCGACGCTGGCAGGCCGCATTCGGCTCGAAGAAGCCGGTCGCTACGATCAAGTACGGCAAGGCCGAGCGCAAGCTCGCCTACGATAATCTCAATTCCTCGGCCAAGAGCTCCGACGTCGATTTCGTCATGCTCGGCTGCCCGCACAATTCGATCGAGCAGGTCTGGATCGCCGCCAAAATGCTGGACGGCAAGAAGCTCTCGCCCAACACGCAGCTCTGGATCTTCACGCCGCGCGCGCTGCGCGACACCGCCGAGCTCAACGGCTACGGCAAGATGATCCGCGACGCCGGCGCGCACCTGATGAGCGACACGTGCCCCGCGATCGGGCGCGTGATGCCGAAGGGCACGACGGTGGTGGCGACGGATTCCGCCAAGCAAGCGCATTATCTGCCGGCGATCATGAAGTGCCAGACCTGGTTCGGCTCGGTCGAGGACTGCGTGAGCGCGGCGCTGACCGGCAAGTGGCGCGGGAGCCTTTCCTGATGATTGCGCCGAACAAGATCGTGATCCGCGGCCGCAAGGTGGTCGGCGGCGTGGCCGAGGGCGAGGCGCTGGTCACGAATGAAACGATCTCCGGCTGGGGCGGGATCGACGCCAATACCGGCACCATCATCGAGCGGCGGCACGAGCTCGTGGGCCAGAGCTTCAAGGACAAGGTGCTGGTGTTCCCCGGCGCCAAGGGCTCCTCGGGCTATTCGCACTTCTTCCATCTCGCCCGCGTCGCCGGTGCGGCGCCGAAAGCGCAGCTGTTCAACAAGATGACGACCAAGATCGCGCTCGGCGCGGTGGTCACGCGCGTGCCGGCGATGACCGACTTCGACCGCGACCCGCTCGAAGTGATCGAAACCGGCGACTGGGTGAAGGTCGACGCCGACAAGGGCGTCGTCGAGGTCACCAAGCGGGCGCGGGGGAATGCGTAAGCCCTCTTAGCGGATCATGGCCGACGGCTTGTCCCGGCCATCCACGTTTTAGCGGGATTGCAGCTTCGGTCATGACGTGGATCCGCTTTCCCGGCACAAGGCCGGGCATGACGAATTAGATGATCGCGAACGGCTAGCTCAGCTTCTACTCGTTCGCGATCTTCAGCAGAAAATCGGCGTGGCAGGGCCCGTCGAGCGAGCACCAGCAGGCGAGATCGTGGCCGTGCAATTCGGCTCGCGCGTCGGCGGCGCTGACCCGCAGCTTTCCGGCCATCAAGTCGCGGCGGTAGGACGCCACGGCCTGCGCGCGCGTCAGCTTCCCGGGCTTATAGGGATTTCCCCACTTGGTCGGCCGCGAGACGACGATCGCGCTCGCGGGCAGGCGAAAGCCTTTCTTGCGCGAGAGCTGGATCCGACGGGGCATGTCGACATCATAACCCCAATTCGTCGTCCCCGCGAAAGCGGGGACCCATAACCATCGGCCATGCAATACCGCAATGCCGGTGGCTATGGGTCCCGGCTCTCGCCGCGCTTTCCGCGCGGCTCGGCCGGGACGACAGCGCCCTACTAGTCCTTCTTGATGCGCCGGTAGTCGTCCTCGATGCGCACGATGTCGTCCTCGGCCAGATACGAGCCGGACTGCACCTCGATCAGCTCGAGCGGAATCTTGCCCGGGTTCTCCAGCCGGTGCTGCGAATTGATCGGCACGTAGGCGGACTCGTTCTCATGCACGTCGGTGACCTTGTCGCCGATGGTGACGCGCGCGGTGCCGCGCACCACGACCCAATGCTCGGAGCGGTGCATGTGCTTCTGCAGCGAGAGCCGCGCGCCGGGCTTGACCACGATGCGCTTGACCTGGAAGCGCTCGCCGCGATCGATGTTCTGATAGAAGCCCCAGGGCCGGTAGATGCGGGCGTGGGTGTCGGCCTCGGGCCGGCCCTCGGCGCGCAGCCGCTCGACGAGGCGGCGCAAATCCTCGCTGCGGCTCGCGGTCGGCCACCAGCACCGCATCGTCCTCGACGATCACCACGAGATCCTTGACGCCGACCAGCGCGGCGAGGCGGCCCTTGCTCAACGACATAGGAGCCGCTGGTATCGAGGAAAACGACTTCGCCGTCGGCGGCGTTGCGGTTGGCGTCCTGCGGCAGAAGCTCCCAGACCGCGTTCCAGCCGCCCACGTCCGACCAGCCATAGGAGGCGGGCACCACCGCGGCGCGGCGGGTCTTCTCCATCACCGCGTAGTCCACCGACTTCTTCTCGGCGCCGGCGAACGCGGCTTCGTCGAGCAGGCGAAAGCCGAGATCGTCCGCGGCGTTCTTCACGGCGCGTGCGACCGCCTCCGCGCTTGCGGGATTGAACGCCGAATACTCGGCCAGCAACACGTCGGCGCGGAACAGGAAATTCCCCGAGTTCCAGAGATAGCCGTCCTTCACGTAGCGTTGCGCGGTCGGCGCATCGGGCTTCTCGACGAAGGCCTCGACGGCGAGCGCGGGTGCGGCATTGGGGATCGGCTTGCCGGGGCGGATATAGCCGTAGGCGGTCGCCGGATGGTCGGGCTTGAGGCCGAAGGTGACGATATGGCCGGCCTCGGCGGCGGGCCGCGCGCCGCGGCAAGTGGCGAGGAACGCCGCGGGGTCGCGCACGACATGGTCGGCGGCCAACACGAGCACGAGCGCCTTCGGCGTCTGCGCGGCGATATGCGCGGTCGCGGCCGCCACCGCCGGCCCGGAATCGCGGCGCGCCGGCTCGAGCAGGATCTCCGCCTCGACGCCGATCTCCTCAAGCTGCTCGCGCACCAGGAAGCGATAGTCGCGGTTGGTGACCACCACCGGGCGGCCGAAAATGGCCGGGTCGGAGACGCGGGCGACCGTTTCCTGCAGCGTCGATTGCGGGCCCAGCAGCTTGAGGAATTGCTTCGGCAGGCTGTCGCGCGAAGCCGGCCACAAGCGCGTGCCGGCGCCGCCGCACAGGATCACCGGACGGATCGGATCTGGCATGGGTTGGGTTTCCGCGGCCACTTTCGATGATAGCGCGAATGCGTGGCGCGTGCCGCGCTCAGGCGCTCGCCGCCTGCGGGATGTGGAACTGCACTTCGTAGACCTTGTGATAGCGGCCACGCCGGGCGATCAGCTCGTCGTGCCGCCCGGTCTCGACCACGCGGCCCTTCTCGACCACGCAGATCCTGTCGGCGGCGATGACGGTCTGCAGCCGGTGCGCGATCACGATGGTGGTGCGCGAGGCGCGCAGCTTGTCGAGCGCGCGCTGGATCTCGTGCTCGGCTTCGCTGTCGAGCGCCGCGGTCGGCTCGTCGAGCAGCAGGATGGGCGCGTTCTTCAGGAAAGCGCGGGCGATGGCGATGCGCGCCCGCTGGCCGCCGGAGAGCTGCAATCCGTGCTCGCCGACTTGCGCGTCGTAGTCCTTCTCGAAGCCCAGGATGAAGTCGTGCGCATAAGCGGCCTTGGCCGCGGCGACGATCTCGTCCTCGGACGCATCGGGTTTTCCGAAAGCGATGTTGTCGCGCACGGTGCCGGAAAACAGATAGACGTCCTGGCTCACATAGGCGATCGCATCGCGCAGCGAGCGGCGCGTGGAAGAGGCGATCGGCTGGCCGTCGATCAGGATTTCGCCCGACTGCGGCTCGTAGAAGCGCTCGATCAAATTCATGATCGTGGTCTTGCCGCCACCGGAAGGCCCGACGAGCGCGGTGGTCTGGCCGGGCTCGGCGGCGAACGAAACGCCCTGCAATACGGTTTCTACCTTCCGGTAAGCGAAGACGACATCGCGGAACTCGACCCGGCCGCGCGTTACGGCGAGATCCGGAAGGCCGGCCTCCTCGCGCTCAGCAGGAACGCTGTCGAGGATATCGTACAGGAGGCGGACACCGGCCAGGGCGCTGGAGAGATCGATGTTGAGCCGTGCGAGGCGCTTGGCGGGCTCGTAACACAGGATCAGCGCGGTGAGCACGGCCGCGAACTCGCCGGGGGTTTTGCCGCTGGCGAGCACGTTGTGGCCGGTATAGGCGACCGAGGCCGCGATGGCGAAACCGCCGAGCGATTCCATCAGCGGGCTGGCGCGCGCGCCGACGCGCGCCATCTTGTTGGCCGCCGCTTCGGCGCTCTGGACGCTTCCATGAAAGCGATCCCGCAGCCGGTTCTCCAGGCCGTAGGATTTGACGATCCGGATGCCCTGCGCGGTTTCCTGCATGGTCTGCAGCATTTCGCCGAGACCGCCGAATTCGCGCTGCACGATCTTGCGCGCCCGGCTGACCATCTTGCGGACGAAAAGGACCGCGATCGGCAAGGTGGTCAGGCCGAGAAGGGTGACGACCGGATCCTGGGACATCATCACGACGATCAGGCCGATGAGCGTGAAAACGTCGCGCCCCAGGCTGGTGATGACCAGATCGAGAACTTGGCGCGCTCCGTTGGCGCCGAAGCTCAGCCGGTTCATGAAATCGGTGGAATGGCGCGCGGCGAAATAGGCGACACCCTGGGCAAGCATGCAGTCGTACATGCGCTTGCGGAAATCGGAGACGATGCGATTGCCGACATAGGCCATGGTCACCGCCTCGCCGTAGGCGGCCAGACCCTTGACCGTGTAGATGGTGACGATCGCCGCGCTGAGCAGCCAGACCAGGTAATAGGTCTGGTTCACGAAAATACCGTTCACGATCTCCTTGATCATGTAAGCGGTCATGGAGGTCGAGAACGCGACCAGAAACATGAAGAAGATCGCCAGCGCATAGCCCTTGGCGTGCTTGCGGCCCTCGGTGAGCAGCAGGCGCGGAATGATCTTGCGGGCGTCTTCGCCAATCAGGCCGGAGAGACGGCTCTTGATGCGATCAATCCACATGTCGGTCGCCGGTGCAGGGCGCGTTGATTGGGCACCAAGGTCGCGAGCGGCGGACCGCGATCATCGGCCGTGGTGCGGTGCGGCATCAAACCGGTTTTATACGGCGAGTCAATCGAAAGATCGGCGCGGAGACGGGCGGCCCGCTCAACGCTTGGCGGTCAGACGCTGGAGCTCGATGCGGAACGCGGGCGCGATATCCGGACGCGACAGCGCATAGGCGACGTTGGCGGCCAGGAAGCCGACCTTGGATCCGCAATCGAACGTGCGTCCTTCGAACGCGAATCCCCAGAAGCGTTGGCGCTCGGCGAGCCGCAACATCGCATCGGTGAGCTGGATCTCGCCGCCGGCGCCGCGCTCCTGCGTGGCGAGCTGGTCGAAGATTTCCGGCTGCAGGATGTAGCGGCCGGTGATGATCATGTTCGACGGCGCCTTGCCGCGCTCCGGCTTCTCCACCATCGTGCTGATCGCGAAGCACTTGCCCTGTTTCGGGCCGATGCCGACGACGCCGTATTTGTGGGTGTCCTCGGCCGGCACTTCCTCGACCGCGATCATGTTCGACTTCTCGCCGAGCGAACCATAGGCGTCGATCATCTGCGCCAGGCAGCCGCGTTCGGCCTGCACGAGCACGTCGGGAAGCAGCAAGGCGAAAGGCTCGCGGCCGACCAGCTCGGCCGCGCACAGGACGGCATGGCCGAGACCGAGCGGCGATTGCTGGCGCGTGTAGCTGATCGAGCCGGCGGCGGGAAGGTCGCGCTCGAGCGCCTCGAGCTCGGCGCGTTTGCCGCGCTCGGAGAGCGTCATCTCGAGCTCGAACTGGCGGTCGAAATGATCCTCGATCACGGCCTTGTTGCGGCCGGTGACGAAGATGAAATGCTCGATGCCGGCCTCGCGCGCCTCGTCGAAGGCGTATTGGATCAGCGGCCGGTCGACTACGGTCAACATCTCCTTCGGCATCGCCTTGGTGGCGGGCAGGAAGCGGGTGCCGAGACCGGCGACCGGGAAGACGGCCTTGCGGATTTTCTGCATCGTGTTTCCCGCAATCACTTCGCGAGCTTGCGTTCCCAGGCCAGCGCGTGGGTAACGATGGCCGTGAGGTCGTCGAGCTTCGGCCGCCAGCCGAGCTTGGCGCGAATGCGGTCGGCGCGCGCCACGATCGCGGCGGGATCGCCGGGCCGGCGCGGGGCGAGCGTCACCGGAAAATCGACGCCGGATACGCGCTTTACGGCGTCGACCACTTCGCGCACCGAGTAGCCGCGGCCGTAACCGCAATTGAGCGTGAGATTTTCGCCGCCCATGCGCAGATGGCGAAGTGCTGCGACGTGCGCATCGATGAGATCGGTGACGTGGATATAGTCGCGCACGCAGGTGCCGTCGGGCGTCCCGTAATCGGTGCCGAAAATCTGCATGCCCTTGCGCTTGCCGGCGGCCGCCTCGCAGGCGACCTTGATCAGGTGCGTCGCGTTCGGCGTCGATTGGCCGGTGCGGCCGGCCGGATCGGCGCCGGCGACGTTGAAGTAGCGCAGCACCACGGCCGAAAGTCCGTGCGCCGCCGCCGCGTCGCGCAATATCCACTCGCTCATCAGCTTCGAGGTGCCGTAAGGCGATTCCGGTTTGGGCCGGGCGTCCTCGTCGACCGGGTTCGACTCGGGATTTCCGTAGACCGCCGCAGTCGAGGAGAACACGAAGCGCTTGACTCCGGCGCGCACGACCGCCGACAGGAGGGTGCGCGTATTGGCGGTGTTGGCGAGATAATAACCAAGCGGGTTAGCAACGGAGTCGGGCACGACGACCTTGGCCGCGAAATGCGTGACTGCTTCGACTTCGTGCTCGCGCAAAGTCTTCTCGACCAGCGCCTCATCGCCGACGTTGCCGACCACGAGTTTGGCCGCTTGCGGAACGGCTTTGCGATTGCCGGTGGAGAGATCGTCGATCACGACGACCTTCTCGCCCGCATCGAGCAGGGCGAGCACCATGTGGCTGCCGATATAGCCGGCGCCCCCGGTCACCAGTACGGCCATGACGAATCGCTTTCCCGAACTTGCTGGACTTCTAGTATAGAAGCCGATTCTCGCGCACGCGCCGGTCGTCCGCTTCGGCCATCATGGTTACGAGGTCGGGCAGGGCCGTGGAGGGGCTCCAGCCCAGTTCGCGCCGGGCCTTGGCCGCATCGCCGGCCAGGAAATCGACTTCCGCCGGACGATAGTAGCGAGGGTCGATGCGGATGATCACGCGGCCGCTCTTGCGGTCGATGCCGGTTTCCCCGTCGCCCTTGCCTTTCCACTCGATGGTAAATCCGAGACGTTCGGCGGCGAGTTCGCAGAAGCCGCGGACCGACGTTGTCGCGCCAGTCGCCAAAACATAATCGTCGGCGGCCGGCCGCTGCAGCATGCGCCAGATGCCTTCCACGTAGTCGCCGGCGAAGCCCCAGTCGCGCTGGGCTTCCAGGTTGCCAAGCGAGAGGCTCTCGCGATGGCCGTGCTTCACCTCGGCCAGCCCAGAGGTGATCTTGCGCGTGACGAATTCGCGGCCGCGTAAAGGCGATTCATGATTGAACAGGATTCCGGATACGGCAAAGAATCCATAGCTCTCGCGATAATTGACGGTCAGCCAATGGGCGAAGAGCTTCGACACGCCGTAGGGGCTGCGCGGATGGAACGGGGAGTCCTCGTTCTGCAGCTTCGTACGATCGGCCACCTTGCCGAACATCTCGGAGCTCGAGGCTTGATAGAAGCGGGTCTTGGGATCGACCGTGCGGATCGCTTCCAGGAGCCGGGCGTTGCCCAGCGCGCCTACTTCGGCGGTGAGGATCGGCTGTTCGAAAGATACGGCGACAAAACTTTGCGCGGCAAGATTATAGATTTCGTCGGGTTTGGCGCGCTCGATCGCGCGCATCATGTTGGTGATCTCGGTGAGGTCCAGTTCCACGGGCTCGATATCGTTCTCGATGCCGAGCTCCATGAGACGGCTCATGCGCGGGGCGGCGGTGCGCCGCACCGAACCGAATACGCGGTAGCCCTTCTGCAGCAGGAGGCGGGAAAGATAGGCGCCGTCCTGTCCAGATACGCCGGTGATCAATGCGGTCTTCGGCATGGCAATTCCGATTCTCAGCGCCGCTGCCGATTGGCATAGCGTTTCGCGCGTGGTTAAAGCAAGGTCGGATCCGAAATCGTGCCGGGGCGCCGAGTGGCTGCTGCAATATTGCCGCGCGTTCCAGGAGTTGCTCGTTGATCCCATGCGTTTTGCTCTCGCAGTCGTGAAACTTTTCCCTTGGGGAGGCGTCCAGCGCGACTGTCTGAGGCTCGCGCACGCCTTGCAGGAGCGCGGCCACGAGGCGACGATCTTTACAAGCAGAGCGGAAGGGTCGCTGCCGGCCGACATCGCCATCGAAATTCTGCCGGCGCACGCGCTCACCAATCACGGGCGCAATCGGCATTTTTCGGAGGCGTTGGCCCGGGCGGTCAAGGACCGCTATCAGCGCGTCGTCGGTTTCGACAAACTCTCGGGTCTCGATGTTCTCTATTGCGTCGATCCATCCGTGAAAACGCGCGCTTGGGTTCCATTTTTGAGCTGGCTTCCGCGGCGTCGTACGCTGCTGGCGCTCGAAGCGGCGTCGTTCGTCAAGGAATCCCGTACCCGCATCATCGGGCTATCGCAGATTCTGCTCGACGAATACCGGCGCGCCTGGGGCACGCCCGCCGAGCGATTTACTCTGCTGCCGCCGAATATCGACGCGGCGCGGCGGCGCCCGCATTTGCGCACCGACGGCACGCGCGAACGGCTGCGCCGTACGCTCGGTCTCTCCGATGAATTTGCCCTGCTCTCGATCTGCGTGCAGCCGGAGGTGAAAGGCGTCGACCGGACGATCGACGCGCTGGCGCATCTCCCTGCTGCGCTGCTTCTGGTCGCCGGAATCGATCCGGGCGGCGCGAGAGCGCGGCGTATCATGGAGATCGCAGGCGCGAACGGCGTGACTGAGCGCGTGCGCTCTGTTGGGCCCGCGCGAAGATATTCCGGAGCTCATGGCCGCCAGCGATCTCATGGTGCACCCAGCGCGGCTGGAAACGACGGGGGTGGTGATCTTGGAAGCGCTCGTCAACGGTCTGCCGCAGGTGACGACCGCCAATTGCGGCAATGCAGTCCATGTGCAGCGTGCGGATGCCGGCGTGGTATTGGAAGGACCGTTTTCGGCGCGAGCGCTCGAGCAGGCGCTTGCCGGCGCGGCCGACCCGGCCCGGCGCGCGCTGTGGTCGGCGAACGGAATCGCCTATGGAGCGGACCCCGAACTCTACCGCGGCATCGAACGCGCGGCTGAGTTCGTGATCGCCAACGCCGCTGGTTGATACCGTCGTTGCGACCTTGCCCGGGCTCGGCTAAGCAATGCCCGGCGCGGGCTCTGCCGCGCGGACGTGAACTCGCAGACCCCGACCGTGCGTATCCTCGAGATCGGCGATAGTCATTATTTCGCGGATGTTTATCCGGAGCGCACGACGCTGTTGTGGACCGGCTGGCGTCCGCCGTTCAAGCGCGCCAAGCTTGTCTATCGCGATTGCACGCCGTCGCGATTCCTCGATGCGATGCGGGAGGTCAGGGCCGGAAAGTACGATCTTGTAGTCGCCTATGCCGGGCTCTATTCGCCCTGGCATCCGCGCAACTGGTTGCGCGCCTTTGCGCGCGAGCCCTGGAGGCCGATCGCAACGCTCACGCGCGGGTTCGGCGTTTCGTGGCTCCGCTACGCAAGGATACCGACGCCGTTCGTCGTGCTCGACATGAACGACGCCTCCCTCATCGGCCGGCACAACTTCTTTCTGCTCGACAAGGCGCCCCTCGTCTTCAAGCGAGAACTGCCCGCCGACCGGTGGCACGCGATCGTGGGGTCCGCGCATGCCTATCTTCCGACGGTGCGCATACGCCGCAAGCGATTTTGGCAGGAGCGGATGCAGAAGATACACCCGATCGCGCTGCCGCTCCGGCACGTCAATGTCCGCGGTCTCTACGAGGGCGAGTTTCCCGAGAAGACCGCGGACGTCTTTTTCGCGGGGGAAGTGGAAGCGAATTCCTGGGCTCGCCGCAGCGGGATCGTCGAGCTGAAAAGCCTCGCTGCGCGGGGGATAAAGGTGGACATCGCCGACCAGCGGCTGCCGCGCGCCGAGTTCCATCGCCGGATGGCCAAGGCGTGGCTGGCCTGGTCGCCGGCTGGAATCGAGCTGGGAGTGTTTCCGCACCGGCGAGGCCGTTCAGTGTCTTACGGTTCCGCTCGTCAATTATCCGACGGTCGAGCGCCATATGCCGCTGCTCGACGGCGAGCATGCCTTCTATTACGGCGTCGAGCCGGGCGGGCTGACGCGGGCGGTAGAGGCCGCGCTTGCCGACAAGGGAAGGCTGAAGCGCATGGCGGTCGCAGCACGCGAACACGCGCTCGCGCACCATACGCCGCGCGCGATCGTCGACTATGTGATCGAGATGACTCTGAAACAGGCCGGGTGAGAACTATTTTCTCCGCGGCCTGCTTGCGGGCTTGTTGCTCGCGGGTTTGGCGCGCTCCACCAGCCGGGTCGTGCTTTGCGCCGGGCAGGAGATCGACGAGGATCACTTCGCCGCCGGCGCGTTCGACGACGTCGCGGCCGACCACTTCGCTCTTCTTGTAGTCGCCGCCCTTGACCAGTACCTGCGGCCGCACGCGGCGGATCAGCTCGAGCGGCGTGTCCTCGCCGAACAGCACGACCAGATCGACCACTTCGAGCGCGGCCAACACCTCGGCGCGGGCATTTTCACCCTGCACCGGCCGCCCGGGACCTTTGAGGCGGCGGGCGGAGGCGTCGGAATTGAGGCCGACCACGAGGCGGTCGCAGGCGGCGCGGGCCTCGGCCAGCACCCGGATGTGGCCGGGATGCAGCAGATCGAAGCAGCCATTGGTGAAGCCGATGCGCAGGCCCGCCTGACGCCATTCGTCGAGGCGCTCGTCGAGCAGCTCCGGGTCGTCGGCGATCTTCTCCTCGTACATGCGGAGCGCGCCGGGCAGCAGACGCGCCCGCAGCTCGGTGAACGTCACCGCGGCCGTGCCGCGCTTGCTGACCGCAACTGCGGCAGCGGCGTTGGCGGCGCGCGCCGCGGATTCGAGATCGGCGCCGAGCGCGAGCATCGCGGCGACGGTCGCCACCACGGTGTCTCCGGCGCCGGAAACGTCGCGCACGCGCGTGGGGAGAGCGGCGATGTGCACGGGCTTCCTGCCGCGCACGACCAGCGTCATGCCGTGTTCGCTGCGGGTGACGAGGATCGCTCCGGCGCCCGCGGTCTTGGCCAACGCCGCCGCGGCGGCGGCGACTTCCTCGGCGCTCTTGGCTTCGCGGTGCATGGCACGGGAAAGCTCGGTGCGATTGGGCGTGATGACGGCTGGCGCCCCGATAGATGCGGTAGTCGTCGCCCTTGGGATCGACGATCACCGGCTTCTTCGCCTTGCTTGCCGCCGCGATCAGGGCCGCGATCAGTTTCGGCGTGAGCGTGCCCTTGCCGTAATCGGAAATCACCAGCGCGCCGCATTTCCTGAGCGCTTTCTTTGCGCGCGCGAGGATCTCGGCCGCGCGCTTGGCGTCGATCGGCACCGGCATTTCCCAGTCGGCGCGCAACAGGTGGGTCGAGTGATGCTCGGAGACGAAACGCACCTTGGTGGTCGTGGGACGCGCGGGATCGAGGGTGAGGTGGGCTTCGACGCGGCCACCGTTGCTCGCGAAGGACGACGCGAGCGCCTGGCCGGCAAGGTCATTGCCGACCACGCCGATCAGGATGCAGCGCGCGCCGAGGCCGGCGAGATTGAGCGCAACGTTGCCGGCGCCGCCGGGCGCGTTCTCCTCGCGCTGCACCGCGAGCACCTGCGCCGGCGCCTCGGGCGAGACGCGGGAGACGTCGCCATAGATGTAGCGGTCGAGCATCACGTCGCCGACGCAGAGCACGCTCACGTCGCGGATCGCGGTCAGGCGCTTCTCGAATTCGAACATTCAGCGATTCCGGATCGAAGCAGGGGGTCAGCGATAGGGGTCGTCGCGGTCGAGATAGTGCGTCACATAATCCTCGACCGCCGTCTCGAGCGGCGTGAAGGGCGCATCGTAGCCTGCCGCGCGCAGCCGCTCCATCCTGGCCTCGGTACGGTGCTGGTATTGGCCGCGCAGGTTGGCCGGCATCTCGAAATACTCGATCCGGGGCTCGCGCTTGAGCGCCCGGAACAGCGCCCGCATCATGTCATTGAAGCTGCGGGTCCGGCCGGTGCCGACGTTATAGATGCCGCTCACCTGCGGATTGTCGAGGAACCAGAGCGTCATTGCGGCGACGTCCTTCACATAGACGAAGTCGCGCGTGGGGCCGCCGTCGGGAATATCGGGTCGGTCGGACGCGAAAAGCCGCACGGCCTCTCCCGCCTTGGCGGCGGGAAAGGCCTTGCAGACGACGCTGCGCATATCGCCCTTGTGATACTCGTTCGGCCCGAACACGTTGAAATATTTCAGCCCCGCCCATTGCGGCGGCATTTTCCCGCCGCCGCTTCGCGCGCTCGGCGGCGCAGAGATCGAAGCGCGCTTTGCTGCGGCCGTAGAGATTGAGCGGCTTGAGCTTGGCGAGCGCTTGCGGCGAATCGTCGTCGTCGAAACCCAGAGAGCCGTCGCCATAGGTCGCGGCCGACGAGGCGTAGATGAAGGGCGTGCGCGTCTCGGCGCACCATTCGAGCAGCCGCACCGGCAGCTCGAAATTGTTGCGCATCACCTTGTCTTCGTCGGTCACGGTGGTGGAGGAGATCGCGCCCATGTGCAGGATCGCGCCGAGCTTGCGGCCCTGCAGCCAGCGCAGCAGATCGGCCGGCGCGACGATTTCGGCGTAGCGGCGCTTGTCGAGGTTTTTCCGCTTGGCGCCGTCGATCGTGATCGGCGATCGCGATCTCGTCGGCCCCGCGCTCGTTGAGGCCGGCGACCAGATTCGAGCCGATGAAACCGGCGCCGCCGGTGACCAGGATCATGCGCAGCCTCCCCGCCGCCCGGCGGACGCATCCCTTTGCCGCAAGCGCGCGCGCGGCGCAACGGCGGCGAATCTGGACACTTGTGCCCGCCGGGTGCTAGCGCTCGGCCCGCCCGGAGGGGACATGGACGAGGCGCTGCTCGGCTACGCCAGGAAGCATCTCAAGGAATCGCAGGACGCGCTCGCCGCGTGCGCGAACGATGCCGGCTTCGTCGAGACGCTGGGCAAGATCGCCGACGCGCTGGCGAGCGCGCTCTCGGCCGGGCGCAAGGTCCTGCTGTGCGGCAACGGCGGCAGCGCCGCCGACGCGCAGCATATCGCGGCCGAACTGATGGGCCGCTTCGAGCAGGAGCGGGCGCCGCTCGCCGCGGTCGCGCTCACGACCGACACTTCCGCGCTTACGGCGATCGGCAACGACTACGGCTTCGAGCAGATATTCGAGCGCCAGGTGCACGGGCTCGGCGTCAAGGGCGACGTGCTGATCGCGCTCTCGACCTCGGGCGGCTCCAAGAACGTGCTGCGCGCGCTCGACGCCGCGCGCGAGAAGGGGCTGGTGCGGATCGGCTTCACCGGGGCCAAGGGCGGCGAGATGCAGTCGCGCTGCGATCTGCTGCTGCGCGCGCCCTCCGAGCGCACCTCCATCATCCAGCAGATCCATATCGTCGCCGCGCATATCGTGTGCGGCCTGGTCGAGCGGCGGCTCGGCGCCGGACGCTGACCGTGCTGGCCGACGTGCGGCCGATTCTGCTGGTGCCCTATGTGTGGATCGGCGATTTCGTCCGCTGCCACTCCGTCATCAAGCTCTGCAAGGAGCGCTGGCCCGACCGGCCGGTGGACGTGCTCACGTCGACGCTGTGCGCGCCGCTGCTCGACTACATGCCCGGCGTGCGCAAGGGCGTCGTCTGGGACCTGCCGCGGCGCAGGCTTGCGCTCGGCGAGCAGCGCCGGCTCGCGGCGCGGCTGCGCGAGGAGAACTACGCCACGGCGCTGATCATGTCGCGCAAGTGGAAGGCGGCGCTGGCGCCGGCGCTCGCCGGCATTCCGGAGCGGATCGGTTTCGTCGGCGAGATGCGGTTCGGATTGCTCACCGATGCGCGCCCCGGCGAGAAGACGTTGCAGCGCATGATCGACCGCTGCGCCATGCTCGCGCTGCCGCGCGGGGCGAGCTTGCCGGAGCGCTGGCCGCTGCCGGAGCTGGTGGTGCCGAAGCAGGAAATTTCCAACTGGCTCACGCGGTGCGGGCTAACGGGCGAGAAGCGTCCCGTCGTCGTGCTTTGTCCGGGCGCGGTTGGTCCGGGCAAGCGCTGGCCGGAGAGCCGCTACGCGGAGCTGGCGCGGCGGTTGAAGATCAACGGTGTCGGCGTCTGGGTGGTCGGCGGGCCGGGCGAGAAGGCGATCGCCGACGAAATTTCGGCCGGTGGGAAATACGCGCGGGATCTAACCGGCGACGATCTGCGCGAAGGAATTCTCGCCATCGCCGCCGCCGATGCCGCGGTCTCGAACGATTCGGGCCTGCTGCACGTGGCGGCTGGAATCGGAACGCCGGTCGTCGGTCTGTTCGGGCCCACCAGCCCCTGGCACGACGGACCGCTGAACCAGATCGCCGCCGTCGTCGAAGCGCCTTGGCGCGGGGCGGAAGGCGATTTTCGCAAGCGCACCACGGAGGATATTCCGGTGGAACAAGTGCTCGCGGCCGTGCGCATTGCGCTCAAGCGCGGGTGACCTTCTCGATCGCCGCGGTCACCTGGGCCACGAACGGCGGCTCGTCCATTGCGCCGACGATTTCGATCGGGCCGCGCCCCCGGGGTCCGGTGAGGCCCGGCTCGGAAGCCACGAAGATCGCGACCAACGGCACGCCGAGGGCGGCGGCGAGATGCAGAAGCCCCGTATCCACCCCGACCACGAGCGAGGCGCCGGCGATCAGCCGCGCCATGGCGTCGAGCGGCATGCGCTCCGCCACGCGTGCACCGGGCACCGAAGCGGCGATGCGCTCGGCCGCGGCGCGCTCGTCGTCGCCGCCCCAGGGCAGGACGATCTCGAGGCCGCGGCTATGGAGCGCACGGCCGGTCTCGATCCAGCGCTCCTCGGGCCAGTGCTTTCTGGGTTGCGCCGTCGCATGCACGAACAGAGCGTAGGGCTTTGCGGAAGGCGCTTTCAGCTTTGCGCGGTCGAGGCCGTAGTCGAGGCTGCCGCCGAACGAATAGCCGAGCGCGAGCGCGGTGAGGCGGCGATTGCGCTCGATCGCGTGCAGATCGCGGCTCACGGTATGGCGGACATTGTAGAAAATGGAAGCAGCGGGTTCCTTGATGCTCTTGCGGTCGTAGCCGTGGCGGATGCCTTTGGCGGTGCATGCCATCAGCGCGCTCTTCACCAAGCCTTGCGTGTCGATCACCGTGTCGTAGGAGCGCGCGCGGACCTTGCCCGCGAACGCGCGCATCTCGCCCCAGGTTGAAGGCGCGACCATGCGCGCGTCCCACCAGCGCCGCGCCGCCACGGGAATCACCTCGTTCACCGCCGGATGCAGCCGCACCAGCGGCGCGAACGCTTCCTCCACGACCCAGGCGATGCGCGCAGCGGGGAAATACCGGCGCGCGTCGGCGGCCGCCGGCATGTGGTGGATCACGTCGCCGAGCGAGGAGGTCTTGATGAAGAGGATGTCGGGCATGGCTCGAAGAACGGCGGCTCCAAAGCAGGCCGCCCGCATAACACGGCGGCCCCGCGGCCGCTTCCGCTTTCCTGTAAATCATTGACACCAATCGTGAAGCGGCCCGGGTTCGTTCCTATCGCCCCGGCATTGCGGCCATGTTAGGAGAAATGCGGGTCCGGTTGGGGTGTCGAAATCCATCATGACGTCAGCTCCGCGACGCGAATCGACGCGCGAGGCAAAGGACGCGCCACGCATTCGCGTCGGCGTGATCGGCATCGGCGTGATGGGCTCGAACCACGCCCGCGTGCTCGCGGAGCTTCCCGGGGTCGAGCTGGTCGCGCTCGCCGATCCGGACCGCAACGTGGCCGGGCGGGTCGCCGAGCTGCTCGGCACCAAAGCGGTCAGCGGGCACAAGGAGCTGATCGCCGCCGGCGTCGATGCGGTGACCATCGCGGCGCCGACTCACCTGCACAATCCCATCGCGCTCGATTGCATCGCGGCCGGCTGCCACGTGCTGGTGGAAAAGCCGATCGCCTCCACGGTCGAGGAGGGGCACGCCATTGTCGTTGCCGCGCGGCGCAAGGGCCGGACGCTGATGGCGGGCCACGTGGAGCGCTTCAATCCGGCGGTCGAGGCGATCAAGGACGCGCTCAAGGGCGAGGATATCCTTTCCATCGCGATCACCCGGGTCGGGCCGTTTCCGCCGCGCATGTCGAACGTGGGCGTGGTGATCGATCTCGCGGTGCACGACATCGACCTGATCCGCTGGTTCACCGAATCCGACATCATCGAGGTGCAGCCGCAGCTCTCCAGCGCCATGGCCCAGCGCGAGGACATCGCGCTCCTGCAATTCCGCACCGCCTCCGGCGTGCTCGCGCACATCAACACGAACTGGCTGACGCCGTTCAAGGCGCGCACCGTGCACGTCGCGACCAAGAGGAAATACGTGATCGGCGACCTGCTCACGCGCCAGGTCAGCGAGTGCTTCGATTACAAGGCCGATGGCAGCTATTCCATGCGCCATCTGCCGGTGGGGCATTCGGAGCCGTTGCGCGTGGAGCTCATGCGCTTCATCGAGGCGATCCGTTCGGGCGAAAAGCCCCCGGTCACCGGCGAGGAAGGCGGTCGCCAGCCTGGAAATCGCGATCCGCTGCCTCAACGGCAACAAAGCCGTCGCGCATCCGGCCGCGCTTCGCGTGGCGCGCTGAGCGCCGCCGGACTCCGGCCATGAATCAGCACGCCCGGCTCATGGATAAGCCGATCCCGTTCATCGATCTCGCCGCGCAGCGCAAGCGGCTTGGGCCGGCGATCGATGCCGCGGTCGCGCGCGTCATGACTCACTGCCAGTTCATCATGGGCCCGGAGGTGCGCGAGCTCGAGAGCAAGCTCGCCGAATTCTGCGGCGCGCGGCACGCGATCTCATGCGCCAGCGGCACCGACGCGCTGGTGCTGGTGCTCATGGCCAAGGGCATCGGCGCGGGCGACGCGGTGTTCTGCCCGGCCTTCACTTATTGTGCGACCGCGGAAGCGGTGGCGCTGGTGGGCGCCACGCCGGTGTTCGTCGATGTCGACGCCGAGACCTTCAATATCGATGCGAGCAGCCTCGCGCGCGCCGTCGCGACCGCGAGAAAGCTGGGCTTGAAGCCCAAAGCCGTGATCCCGGTCGATCTGTTCGGCTTGCCCGCGGACCACGATGGGTTGAAGAAAGTCGCCGACGCCGAAAAGCTCTTCGTGCTCGACGACGCGGCGCAGGCGTTCGGCGCGAGCTACAAGGGAAAACGACTCGGAAAATTCGGGCTCGCCACCGCCACGAGTTTCTTTCCGGCCAAGCCGCTCGGCTGCTACGGCGACGGCGGGGCGGTCTTCACCGACGACGATGCGCTTGCGGCGATCGTCAAGAGCCTCCGCGTGCACGGCGAGGGCGCCGACCGCTACGACAATGTACGGATCGGCATGACCGGCCGGCTCGATACGATCCAGGCGGCGGTGCTGCTCGAAAAGCTCAAAATCTTCCCCGAGGAAATCGAGGCCCGCCAGCGCATCGCGGCGCGCTATGCGGCCGCGCTTTCCGATATTGCCATCGTGCCGCGCGCGCCCGCGGGCTATGCTTCGGTATGGGCGCAATACACGATCCGTCTCGCTCCCGGCCGGCGCGGGCCGTTGGCCGAGGCGCTGAAGGCGGAGGGCATCCCGACCGCGATCTATTACGCGAAGCCGCTGCACCGGCAGACGGCCTACAAGGCCTACCCGGTCGCCGAAGGCGGCCTGCCGGTGACCGAGCGGCTCGCGGACGAAGTGATCAGCCTGCCGATGCACGCCTATCTCGACGAGCCGACGCAGGACCGCATCGTGGACGCGGTGCGGCGCGCGCTCGCGCGGTGAAGGCAGCCGCACGCGGCGGGTGCGGCCGATGATCAGGCGCGTCTTCACCGTCGGCGGGTTCACGCTCGCTTCCCGCGTCACCGGTTTCATCCGCGACATCGTGATGGCGGCGATCCTCGGCGCCGGGCCGATCGCCGACGCGTTCCTCGTCGCCTTCCGGCTGCCCAATCATTTCCGTGCGATTTTCGCCGAGGGCGCGTTCAGCGCCGCGTTCGTGCCCGCCTATGCGCGCGCGCTCGAGCAGGACGGGGCCGACGCCGCTCGGCGCTTCGCCGACCGGATTGCCGCCGGGATGGTGATCGTGCAGCTCGTGCTGCTCGCGGTCGCGCTCGCGTTCACGCCGCAGGTAGTGCGGTTGCTGGCGCCCGGCTTCGCCGACGATCCCGTGCGTTTCGATCTCGCGGTGGCGCTGACGCGCATCACCTTCCCCTATCTGGCATTGATCTCGCTCGAAACCCTGATCGCCGGCACGCTCAACGCGCAGCAGCGGTTTGCCTCCGCCGCCGCGGCGCCGATTTTGCTCAACATCTGCATGGTCGGCACGCTCAGTTTCGCCACCTTGTTTCCGACGGCGGGCCACGCGGCGGCCTGGGGCGTGCTGGCCGCCGGCGTCTTGCAGGCGCTGTTCGTCGGCGTCGACGCCGAGCGCAACGGTTTCGGCCTGCGGCTGCAGATGCCGAAGCTCGACGAGCCGACCAAGCGTTTTCTGAAAGCGCTGGGACCGGCGATCGTCGGCGCGGGCGGAGTGCAGCTTGCGCTGTTCGCCGACACGATCATCGCCACGTTCCTGCCGGCCGGCTCGCTCTCGGCGCTCTATTACGCGGACCGCATCAATCAATTGCCGATCGGCGTCATCGGCATCGCGGTCGGCATCGTGCTGCTGCCCGAAATGTCGCGGCGGCTTGCGGCCGGCGACGAGTCGAGCGCCGCCGAAGCGCAAGGGCGCGCCATCGATCTTACGCTCGTGCTGTCGGTGCCTTGCATCGCGATCGCGATCGCGATTCCCGAGCTCGTCATGCGCGCTCTCTTCATGCGCGGTGCGTTCACCGCCGGCGACGCAACCGCCGCGGCGGCGACGCTTGCGGCCTACGCGACGGGGCTCTTGCCGTTCGTGCTGATCCGCAGCTTCGTGGCGCCGTTCTATGCGCGCGGCGATACCTGGACGCCGGTGAAAGCCGCGCTGATCGCGGTGCTGGTGAATATCCTGCTGAAGATCGCGCTCATGGCCAATCTCGCGCAGGTCGGGCTTGGCGCTCGCCACCGCGGCGGGGGCCTGGGTCAATCTCGCGCTGTTGTGGCTCGCGGCGAAGCGGATCGGCTTCAAGCCGCCGGCCACGTCGCTCGAAGGCGCGATGCGGCTGCTGTTTGCGGGACTCGTCACCGGCATCGCGTTCTATTTCGGCGAGCGGCTGATCGGGCCCTGGCTATCGGTATTGACGAGGTTGCGCGAGGAAACGCTGCTCCTGATCCTGCTCATTCTTGGTGCAATCCTTTATGCCGCACTTGTGACCTTGTTCCGCGGGCGAACTTGGTTAAAGAGCCTGCTGCGCGATGCCGGAAGCAAGGCATCGGTGTGACGGAAAAGCCCCGAGCGTGTATGTACGGGGCGAGAATCGACAGGGAATATCCGATGCAGTTCGTTTCCGCCGCGCGTATCAGCGTGGGGCTTATGCTTGCGCTGGCGCTCGCCGCTTGCGGCGAGGCTTCACAACCGCCCGGCGCGCCGCCCGCCCCGCCGGTGACCGTGGCAAATCCGGTGAAGCGCGCGATCACCGACCAGGACGAATATGTCGGCCGGTTCGTCGCGGTCGATGCCGTCGAAATTCGCGCGCGCGTTTCCGGCTATCTCGAAACCATCCATTTCAAGGACGGGGAGCTGGTGAAGAAGGGCGACATGCTCTTCACCGTCGACCAGCGGCCGTTCGTCGCCGCGCTTGAGCAATCGCGCGCCGATCTGGCGCGCGCCAAGGCCGCGCTTGATTTCGCGGCGGCCGACCTCGTGCGCGGCCAGACCCTGATCGGCCAGAAGACCATTTCCGAGCAGGTTTACGAGCAGCGCATCCAGGCCAAGCGGGCGGCCGAGGCGCAGGTCGCCGCCGCGGAAGCGGCCGTGAAGATGGCCGAGCTGAATCTGGAGTTCACCGAGCTGCGCGCGCCGGTCGCGGGCCGCATCGGCGACCGGCGCGTGTCGCCGGGCAATCTGGTCACCGGCGGCACCGCGGGCAACACGACGCTGCTTGCCACCATCGTCTCCATCGATCCGATCCGCTTCGAGTTCACCTTCGATGAGGCCGCATTCCTCCGCTACACGCGCATCGAAGGCCCCGGGCAGGAGCTGGAACCGCGCGGGCGTGGGCTGCCCGTCGAGCTCCGGCTGCTCGACGAGCAGCAATTCGGCCACAAGGGCCGGATCGATTTCGTCGACAACGCGATCGACCAGTCCACCGGCACGATCCGCGGCCGGGCGGTGTTCGAGAACGCGAAAGGATTGTTCACGCCCGGCATGTTCGCGCGCATCCGCGTACCCGGCTCGTTGCCTTATGACGCTTTCCTGGTTCCCGATGCGGCGATCGGCACCGAGCAGGTGCGCAAGTTCGTCTATGTGGTCGACGCGGAGAACACGGTGCGGCTGAAGTATCTCGAGCTGGGGACGCTGCAGGGCGCGCTGCGCGTGGTCAAATCGGGGCTGGCGGCCGACGACAAGGTGATCGTCAACGGCCTCATGCGCGTGCGGGCCGGCGCCAAGGTGACGCCGATGCCGGAAGGCGCGCCGCCGCCGGGACGGCCGGCAGCGCCCGGGCAGAAGAAGTAAGACGCAGGGCGCGATGAATATCTCGCACTTCTTCATCGACCGGCCGATCTTCGCCTCGGTGATCTCGATCGTGATCGTGATCGTGGGCGGGGTGACGCTCGTGCGCCTGCCGATCGCGCAATATCCGGAGATCGCGCCGCCCACGATCAACGTGGCGGGCCAGTATCCGGGCGCCAGCGCCGACGTGGTGGCGACCACGGTGGTCGGGCCGCTCGAGGAGCAGATCAACGGCGTCGAGGGGATGCTCTACGTCTCGTCGAACTCCACCGCCGACGGCCGGTTCTCGATCGCGGTCACCTTCGACATCGGCGTGAATCTCGATCAGGCGCAAGTGCAGGTGCAGAACCGCGTCGCCATCGCGACGCCGCGGCTGCCGCAGGATGTGCGCAATATCGGCGTGGTCGTGAACAAGAGCTCGCCCGACCTGATGATGGTCGTGCATCTGATCTCGCCGGATAAATCGCGCAACGAGCTGTTCATCTCCAACTACGCGAACCTGTCGATCAAGGACGTGCTGACGCGCGTGGACGGCGTCGGCTCGATCACGATCTTCGGCGCGCGCGACTATTCCATGCGCATCTGGCTCGATCCGGAGCGGCTGCAGACGCTGGGGCTGACCGCTTCCGACGTGGTCGGCGCGCTGCAGCGGCAGAATATCCAGGTCGCCGGCGGCACGCTCAATCAGCCGCCGGTGGCGGACCCGCAAGCCTTCCAGATCGCCGTGCGAACGCAAGGCAGGCTCATCGACGCCGCCGAATTCGGCAACGTCGTGGTCAAGGCCTCGGCCAACGCGACGGTGTACCTGAAGGATGTCGCGCGTATCGATCTGGCGGCGCTCGACTACACGACCAACTCCTATCTCGACACCGATCCGGCGGTGGCGCTGGCGATCTTCCAGCGGCCGGGCTCGAATGCGCTCACGACCGCCGACGGCATCCGCAAGGCCATGGCGGAGCTGTCCAAGGGTTTCCCGGCCGGGATCAAGTACGAGATCATCTACGACCCGACCCGGTTCATCGCGCAATCGGTGGACGCGGTGCGCGACACGATCTTCGAGGCGATCCTGCTTGTGGTGCTGGTGATCGTCCTGTTCCTGCAGACCTGGCGCGCCGCGGTCATTCCCTTGCTCGCGATTCCGATCTCCTTGATCGGCGCTTTCTTCCTGATGGGACTGTTCGGGTTCACGATCAACAATCTAACGCTGTTCGGGCTCGTGCTTGCCATCGGCATCGTGGTCGACGACGCGATCGTGGTGGTGGAGAACGTCGAGCGCAATATCGAAGCCGGCCTGAGCCCGCGCGACGCGGCCTACAAGACCATGGACGAAGTGGGCGCGGCGCTGGTCGCGATCGCGCTGGTGCTGACGGCGGTGTTCGTGCCCTCGGCCTTCATCACCGGCATTTCCGGCCAGTTCTACCGGCAATTCGCGCTCACCATCGCGGGCACGGCGTGGATTTCGCTGCTGATCTCGCTCACGCTTTCGCCGGCGATGTGCGCGCTGCTCTTGAAGCCGAAAGGCGAGGGCAAGCCGCGCACCTGGACGGCGCCGATCCGCGGCTTCTTCCGCGCCTTCAATTTCGGCTTCGACCGTTTCGCCAAGGGCTATCACTTTCTTTCCGGCAAGGTCGTCCGCATCGTCGTGATCATGCTTGTGGTCTATGCCGGGGTGGTCGCGTTCGGGCTCAACGAATTCCGCCGCACGCCGCAAGGCTTCATCCCGTCGATCGACCGCGGCTTCCTGATCGTCGCGGTGCAATTGCCGTCGGGCGCCTCGCTGGCGCGCACCGACGCGGTCATGCGCCGCGTGGCCGAGATCGCGCTCGCCACTCCGGGCGTCGTGCACGGCGTCAATATCGTGGGCTTCTCCGGCGCCACCTTTACCGTGGCGCCGAATTCGGGCGCCTTCTTCGCCGTGCTCGAGTCGTTCGAGGAGCGGAACAAGGATCCGCGCAAATCGGTCGGCGCGATCCAGGGCGCGCTGTTCCAGCGGCTGGCGGCGATCCAGGAGGCGTTCGTCATCGTGGTGCAGCCGCCGCCGGTGCAGGGCGTCGGCAATGCCGGCGGGTTCCAGATGATGATCGAGGACCGCGCCGGGCGCGGGCCGGATGCGCTGCAAGGCATAGTTTACGCCATGATGGGCGCGGCGGCGCGCACGCCGGGCCTCTCGCAGGTGTTCTCGCTGTTCGAAACCTCCACGCCGCAGCTCTATCTCGACATCGACCGCACCAAGGCGCAGCTCTTGGGCGTCAACATGTCCGACGTGTTTGCCGCGCTCTCGATCTATATCGGCTCGTCCTACGTCAACGACTTCAACCTGTTCGGCCGCACCTTTCGCGTCACCGCCCAGGCCGAGGACCGTTTCCGGCAGAATGCGCAGCGACGTCCTGAAGCTACGGGTGCGCAACGCGCGCGGCGATACGGTGCCGCTCGGCTCGTTCACGACCGTGAGCGACGTGTCGGGGCCCTATCGCGTGCCGCGCTATAATCTTTATCCCGCGGCCGAGCTCAGCGGCGCGGCGGCGCCGAATTTCTCGCAAGGCCAGGCGATCGAGATCATGGAGAAGCTCGCGGCGCAGGTCCTGCCCGAAGGATTCAGCTTCGAGTGGACCGGGCTCGCATACCAGCAGCTGCGCGCCGGCAATACGGCGATCTTCGCCTTTACGCTCGCAGTCGTGTTCGTGTTCCTGCTGCTGGCGGCGCAATTCGAGAGCCTCACGCTGCCGCTGGCGGTGATCCTGATCGTGCCGATGTGTCTGGTGGCCGCCATTTCCGGGGTGATCCTGCGCGGGCAGGACAACAATATCCTCACGCAAGTCGGCTTCATCGTGCTGATCGCGCTCGCCTCCAAGAACGCGATCCTGATGGTGGAGTTCGCCAAGCAGCTCGAGGACCGGGGCCGCGACACGCTCTCGGCGGCCACCGAGGCGGCCCGCCTGCGGTTGCGTCCCATTCTGATGACCTCGCTTGCCTTCATTCTGGGCGTCGTCCCACTGGTGTGGGCGACCGGCGCCGGCGCGGAGCTCAGGCAGGCACTGGGGACGGCGGTATTTTTCGGCATGATCGGGGTGACGTTCTTCGGCCTGATTTTCACGCCGGTTTTCTACGTGGTCACCCGCAGGCTGGCCGATCTCGCCTGGCGGTCCACACACCGGGCCTCGCGCGCACCGGCGGAGTGATCCTACGGCGCGGCTGTGCTAAGAGAACCCATCGTCTCCGGAGGGGTTCATGAACGTCCCGAAATTCGGCATCGGCCAACCCGTCACGCGGCTCGAAGACCCGGTCCTGATCACCGGCAAGGGCAAGTTCGTGGCGGACGAGATCCCCGCCGGCGCGCTGCGCGCCGTGCTGGTGCGCTCGCCGCACGCGCATGCCCGCTTCAAGATCACCGATCTCGCCAAGGCGCGCGGCATGCCGGGCGTGCGGCTGATTCTGACGGCGGCCGATATCCCGGATTTGAAGCCGATCATGTGCCTGGGCGCGCACCTGATGAAGCCGTCGGACGAGCCGCATCTCTATGTGCCGCCCTATCCGGTGCTGGCGGCCAACACGGTGCGCCACGTGGGCGACGCCGTCGCTTTCGTGGTCGCCGACACGGTCGAGCAGGCCAAGGACGCGGCCGAGGCGGTCGCGGTCGACTGGGAGCCGCTGCCGGCGGTAGTGGACCTGCGTGCCGCGGCCGAGCCCGGCGCGCCGCAGGTCTGGCCGGAGCGCAAGGGCAATATGAGCTTCCTCGTCGATATCGGCGACAAGGCCAAGACCGAGCAGGCGTTCGCGCAGGCGCACAAGATCGTCAAGCTGCCGCACATCAACCAGCGCGTAGTTTCCAACTACATGGAGACGCGCGGCGTCATCGCTGCGTACGACAAGACGGCGGATCGCTATCAGATCACCGTCTCGAGCCAGGGCGCGCACCTGATGCGCCACACGATCGCCGCCATGCTCGGCGTTCCCGATCCGCAACTGCACGTGAAGACCAAGGACGTGGGCGGCGGCTTCGGCGTCAAGGGCGGGCCGTATCGCGAATACGGGCTGTGCGCGACCGCCGCGAAAAGGCTCGGCAAGACGGTGACCTGGATCGGCGAGCGCAACGAACACTTCATCGCCGACGCGCACGGCCGCGACAATTACACGGTCGCGGAAATGGCGATCGACAAGGACGGCCGCTTCCTCGGCATGCGCGTGGACATGCTGGCCAGCATGGGCGCGTATCTCGGTTTCGTCGCGCCCTACGTGCCCTATGGCGGCGCCGGCATGCTGACCGGCGTGTACCGGATCCCGGCGCTGTTCGCGCGCGTGCGCGGCATCTATGCGCACATTGCGCCGACCGACGCCTATCGCGGCGCCGGGCGGCCGGAGGCGGCCTATACGATCGAGCGGCTGGTCGACACCATCGCGCGCGAGATCGGCATGGCGCCCGACGAGCTGCGGCGCAGGAACTTCATCACGCCCGCCGAAATGCCCTACAGCACCCAAGGCGGAAAAGTTTACGACAGCGGCGATTTCGCCGGCCATATGGCGCAGGCGCAGAAGAAAGCCGACTGGAAGGGCTTCGAGAAGCGGCTGGCGGCTTCCAAGAAGAACGGCAAGCTGCGCGGCATCGGGCTTGCGACCTATATCGAGGCCTGCGGCCAGACTTCGCCGGAGAATTGCGTCTCGCGGCTCGAGAAGGACGGCACCGTCACCGTGCTGATCGGCACGCAGAGCAACGGGCAGGGGCACCGCACCACTTACGCCCAGATCGTCTCCGACCAGGTGCATCTGCCGCTCGAGAAGATCAAAATCGTGCAGGGCGACACCGACATCATCTCCGGCGGCGGCGGCACCTTCGGCTCGCGCTCCATGCCGACCGGCGGGCCGGTGATGCAGATGGCGACCGCCAAGCTGGTCACCAATCTGAAGCGGATCGCGGGCGAAGAGCTCGAAGCCTCGATCGACGACCTGGTTCTCGCCGACGGCCAGATCAAGGTGGCCGGCACCGATCGCGGCATCTCGCTCGTGCGGGTCGCCGAGCTCGGCCAGGCCAAGCCGGACCTCTTGGTCGGCAAGGAAGAAAATTTCATCATCGCCGTTCCGACCTATCCAAACGGCACCCATATCTGCGAGATCGAGATCGACCCGGCCACCGGCACCACGCAGATCATGCGCTACGTCGTGGTCGACGATTTCGGCGTGAGCCTCAATCCGCTGCTGCTCGAAGGCCAGGTGCACGGCGGCATCGTGCAGGCGCTCGGCCAGGCGCTCAGCGAGCAGGCGGTCTATGACGAATCCGGCCAGCTGCTGACCGCGAGCTTCATGGACTACGCCATGCCGCACGCCGACGAGATGCCCTCGATCGAGTTCGAGACGCGCAACGTCCGCTGCACGACGAACCCCATGGGCGTGAAGGGCGCGGGCGAAGCCGGCTCGATCGGCGCGACGCCGGCGGCGATGAACGCGGTGGTCGACGCGCTCTATCGCGGCTACGGGATCAAGACCCTCGACATGCCTGCGATTCCGCTCAAGGTCTGGCAGGCGATCCATGCGGCCAAGCCCGTTGATGCGGGCAAGGCGCAGGGTCACACCAAGAAAGCGGCACGGCGCAAGAGCAAGTGAGCGCGGAGCGCCGTTCCGCGCGCAAGCCGGGCCGCCGCGGCGAGACGAGCGTTTTTCTCGGCATCGGGCTGCAGATCGCGGCCACCTTCCTGTTCACGCTGATGGGAGCGCAGATCCGCTACCTCGGCGACCGGATTCCGCTCGGCGAGGTGATTTTCGCCAGAAGCTTTCTCGCGTTTATCCCGCTTCTTGCAATGCTGATCTGGCGGCGCGAGATCGCCTCGGCCGTGCGGATGAAGCAGCCGTGGTCGCACATCTGGCGCGCGGTCACCGGCGTCGCCTCGATGTTCTTCATGTTCGCGGGGCTGGCGCTGATCCCGCTGGCGGATGCCACCGCCATCACCTTCGCGACGCCGTTGCTCAGCGTCGTGCTGGCCGCGATCTTCCTGAAGGAAATCGTGCGCGTCTGGCGCTGGAGCGCCGTCGTGGTGGGCCTGATCGGCGTACTGATCATGATCTCGCCGCATCTGGGCGCGAGTCCGCGCGACACGGCGAGCGCCTATGGCGCGCTTTACATGCTCATCGGCGCTTTCCTCGTCGCGGCGGCGATGACGCAGGTGCGCCGGCTCGCCATGACCGAGAGCACCGCCTCGATCGTGTTCTCGTTCGCGGCGATCTCGTCGCTCGCGGGGCTCGCGACGCTGCCGCAGGGCTGGCTGGTGCCTACGCTCGGCGACGGCGCGGCGCTGATCGGAATCGGCGTACTCGGCGGCATCGGGCAAATTCTGCTGACCGACAGCTATCGCCACGCGCCGGCCTCGACCGTGGCGCCGTTCGCCTACACGACGATGATCTGGGCGGTGGCGATCGGCTATTTCGCCTTCGGCGAGGTGCCGCAGCCGGTCGTGCTGCTGGGCGCCGTGATCGTGATCGCGGCCGGCCTGTTCGTCATCTGGCGCGAGCGGCAGCTCGGTCTCGACCGCACGCGCGAGCGCGAAGCCGAGGCGCCGCCGGGCGGGCCGGCGATCTGAAGCGATTCAGAACGCCTTGAAGGTGATGATGGTGCGGGTTTCCTGGATGCCCGGGATGGTCTGCACCTTCTCGTTGACGAAATGGCCGATGTCGGTGCCGTCGTCGACGTAGAACTTGATCAGCAGATCGAACTCGCCCGCGGTGGAGTAGATTTCGGAAGCGATCTCGGCGTCGGCCAGCCGCCCCGCCACGTCATAGGACTTGCCGAGCTGGCATTTGATCTGGACGAAAAACGGGATCATGCGCGCCTCCGGCGGCCCAAGCGTCGCGAGGGGACCAGAATCGCGGGCGCGAGGCAAGGGCTTGAAAGCGCGCGGGCACGCGCATAGGTTCCCATTCGCAATCTCGTTGGGGTGTCCGGCTTCCGGACTGAGAGGCTTCGCGCCAACCCATCGAACCTGATCCGGGTGATACCGGCGGAGGGAAATCGAGATGCACGTTTCACCAACTTTCGGGCGCCTGCGCGCCGCGCCGGCGCTGCCATGAGCGAGCTCGCGCAGCATACCGGCCAGGTTCTTGCGCTCCTGCGCGAGCGCAAGCCGCGCGTCCACTGCATCACCAACACCGTGGTGCAGGGCTTCACCGCCAATATGCTGCTGGCGGCCGGAGCGATTCCGTCGATGACCACGTCGCCCGACGAAATCGCCAATTTCGTCGCCGGCGCCGACGCGTTGCTGGTCAATCTCGGCACCTTCGACGCGGAGCGGCGCGATGCGGTCGGGATCGCGCTCGAGATTGCGGCCGAGGAGGGGGTGCCCTGGGTGCTCGATCCGGTGCTGATCGAGCGCTCGCCGCAGCGCGCGGACTTCGCCCGCGCGCTCGCGGGCCGGGAGCCGCGCGTGGTGCGCGCGAACGAGGCGGAGTTCGCGGCGCTGATCGAGGGGGCGGCGACACCCGAAGCGCTCGACAGTTTCGCGATCGGCCACCTCACCGTCGCCGCGCGCACCGGGGCGACCGATCTCGTCACCGACGGAAGCAGGCGGGCTGCCATCGCCAACGGTCATGCCTTGATGGCGCAGGTCACCGGCATCGGCTGCGCCGAGAGCGCGCTGATCGCGGCCTTGCTCGCAGTCGAGGACGAGCCGTTCGGCGCCGCCGCCGGAGGCCTAGTCGCGCTCGGGATCGCCGGCGAGATCGCGGCCGAAAAGGCAAAGGGCCCCGGAAGCTTCGCGGTCGAGCTGGTGGACGCTTTGGCTGCGCTGGACGAGGCCGCGCTCAACGCGCGGGCCAAGCTCTCCTGATGCGCGTCGATCTTTCGCTCTATGTGCTCCTCGACCCGGCGCGAGCCGGCGGGCGGCCGCTCGCCGAGCTCGCGGCGGCGGCGGTGCGCGGCGGCGCCACGCTCATACAGTTGCGCGACAAGGCGAGCGAAACGCGCGCGCTGGTGGACGAGGCGAAGGCGATCAAGCGGGTGCTCGCGGGCTCGCGGGTGCCGCTCCTGATCAACGACCGCGTCGACGTGGCGCTCGCTTCGGGCGCCGACGGCGTGCATCTCGGCCGCGACGATCTCGATCTCGCCACCGCGCGGCGATTGCTTGGTCCGCGCGCGATCATCGGGGCGTCGTCGCGCAGCCGGGCCGATATCGAAGCGCTCGTGTTCGGTGCTATCGATTACGTGTGCATCGGCGGCGTGTTCGTGACGGCGAGCAAGGACAATCCCGACAAGCCGATCGGGATTGCGGGCTTCAAGGAGCTCGCGCGCCTCGTGCGCGAGCGCGCGCCCGGGCTGCCGGTCGGCGCCATCGCCGGCATCGATGAGACGAACGCCGCCGAGGTGATGCGCGCGGGCGCCGACGGCATCGCGGTCATTTCCGCGGTTAGCGCGGCGGCCGATCCGGAGGCCGCGACGCGGCGGCTGCGGGCAATCGTCGACGAAGCGAAGGCCACGCGGGGAGCTGCGGCATGACCGCGATCGCGCTCACCATCGCGGGATCGGATTCGGGCGGCGGCGCCGGCATCCAGGCCGACCTCAAGACTTTTTCCGCGCTCGGGGTCTATGGCGCGTCGGTGATCACGGCGCTGACGGCGCAGAACACCTTGGGCGTCAGCGGCATCCACGACGTGCCGGCGGATTTCATCGCGGCGCAGATGGATGCGGTCTATTCCGATCTCGCGGTTGCGGCCACCAAGATCGGGATGCTTTCGCTCCCCTCGACCATCGAGACCGTCGCGCGCGGGCTTGACCGCCACAAAGCCAGGAACATCGTGCTCGATCCGGTCATGGTCGCGGCCTCGGGCGATCCGTTGCTCAAGCCCGAAGCGATCGAGACGCTCAAGCGCGAATTGATCCCGCGCGCGCTCGTCGTCACCCCCAATCTGCACGAGGCCGCGGCGCTCACCGGCCTGCCGCTGGCGCGCGACGAGGCCGCCATGCGCGTACAGGGCGAGGCGTTGCTCACGCTCGGCGCGCGCGCGGTGCTGGTGAAGGGCGGCCACGGCGAGGGGCCCGAGGCGGTCGATCTGCTGGTCGAGCAGGGCGGCGTGCGCCGGTTCGCGGCCAAGCGGATCGCCACCAAGAATACGCACGGTACCGGCTGCACGTTATCCTCGGCGATAGCCGCCGGGCTCGCCAAGGGCATGCCGCTCGCCGACAGCGTCGCGGCGGCGAAGGACTTCGTGAGTGCGGCAATCGCCGCGTCTGAGCAATTGAAAATCGGCAAGGGCCGCGGGCCGGTGCATCATTTCCACGCAGTCTGGCCGAAGGCTTGAGGAGAGAGAAATGGCGAAGCTGACAAGACGCACGGCGCTTGGCGCGCTCGCGGGCACGCTGGCTGTGCCTTCCATCGCCCGCGCCCAATCGATGCGCTGGCGCATGGCGACCTCCTGGCCGCGCAATCTGCCGGGGCCGGGCGTCTCGGCGCAGCGGCTTGCCGAGCGCATCCGCGCCATGAGCGGCGGCCGGCTCGAGATCGAGGTATTTCCCGCCGGCACCATCGTGCCGGCGTTCGAGGTGCTCGACGCGGTCGGCGGCGGCGGCGTCGAGATGGGCCACACCGCCGCGTTCTACTGGCGCGGCAAGATGCCGGCCTCGGTGTTCTACACCAGCGTGCCGTTCGGCCTCGGCCCGGTCGATCATCTGGCCTGGCTCGAATTCGGCGACGGCCAGGCGCTGTGGGACGAGCTCTATCGGCCGTTCGGCGTGCGCGCCTTCGCGGCCGGCAATACCGGGCCCTGCATGGGCGGCTGGTTCAAGAACGAGATCCGCTCGGCCGCCGATATCCGCGGCCTGCGCATCCGCGTCTTGGGGATCGGCGGCGACGTGTTCAGCCGGCTCGGCGCCACGCCGGTCTCGATCCCGGCCGCCGAAATCATCACCAGCATGCAGACCGGCGCCATCGACGCGGTCGAGTTCCTGGCGCCCTCGAGCGACCTCATCACCGGCGTGTACAAGGTGGCGCCGTTCTATTACGCGCCCGGTTTCAACAAGCCGAACGGCGCCGGTGAAGCGATCGTCTCGCTTCGGGCATGGGAGGCGCTGCCGGCCGATCTCAAGGCCGTCGTCACCGAAGCCTGCCGGACCGAGCATGCCACCGCGCTCGCCGACGCCGCCTGGCAGAACGCCCAAGCGCTCGCAACGCTCATCGCCGTGCATGGCACCAAGGTGGTGTTCTTTCCCGACGGGCTGGTCGACACGGCGCGGACGATCGCGCGCGAGCTGATCGGCGAGATCGGCCGCACTTCGCCGGTCGCGGGCCGCATCGTCGAGAGCTATAACGCGATGCTGGAGCGCAGCCGCGCCTGGTCGGGGCTGAGCGCCAACATGGCGGCCCAGCTCGCGCGCGGGCAGGCGCGAAGATAGATGCTACTCCGATCGTCCCCGCGCAAGCGGGGACCCAGGGCAACAAATCTAAACAGTCGAGTTGAAGGCTCTGGATTCCCGCTTGCGCGGGAATGAGCGGGGATGGGCCTAATCGAACGAAGCGCGCTCTAGAAGCGCAGATTGATCCGGCGGTAATCCAGTTGGCGTCCTCGCCCGCGAGGTTGCGGCCATAGATCAGATCGAAATCGATCTTCTCCTGCGGCGTGAAGCGGATGCCGGCCTGGACCGCCGGTTGTTTGGTGCTCTGGCCGAAAACCTCGGCGATCAGCGTCACGGTGGTCGCGTTCTTCAGCACGATCCATTCGAAGCCGGCGCCCCAGGTGGCGAAATTTTGGCCCGCGGCATGATCCCAGAGCGCGCCGCCATTGACGTTGATGCGGAATACGTCGTTCAGCGCGAACGTCACCGGCACATAGAAGAACGTGCCGGTGTGCTGCTGGGTGACGAGATCGAGGATCACGCCGCCGGCGATGCCGATGCCGATCGGGCCCTTATCGGTCGATAGCAGATTGGTCTTGGCCTTGAGCGTCAGGCCGGTGCCCCAGATGCCGTCGGCGCGGGTGCGGGCGAGGGTGCCGCCGAGCTCGAAGGGGCGGAAGAAATTGATCACGCAAGCCGGCGAGGTGACGAACATCTGGTCGCCGTTGCCGGCGAGCGAGAGCCAGGACTCTACCTTGCATTCTCCCGGCTTGCCGATTTCCGAATCATCGACGCCGAACGCGCCGGCCGCGCGCGCCGTACCTGCAAGCGGGAGGCTCATGCATGCGAGCGCCGCTGCGACCCAACCCAACCTCGGGATCAATCCGGTCACGTTCCACCCCTTTGAGACAATGTATCACAAATAGCTTAGCGGTAAACGGAACGGGAGAAAAGCCGGGCGAGGGGTATCCCGCAACCTAGCGGCCGGGCGCCGGGACTTTCTTCGGATCGCCGCCGAGTGCCCGTACGACGAAGCGGATCATGGCTTCCATCTCGGGCGCCAGGTCCTTGAACAGGCACTGCTCGATGAGCAGGGGATGAAACAGCGTGGCGCAGGCGGCGCCGGTGCAGGCGGCCGCGACTTTCACGTCCTCGGCCTTGAATTCACCGCGCTGCACGCCATCGGCGATGACCGCAGCGAAGGCGCCCTGCAGCGCTTCGATGTGCTTGTCGACGACGGGCCAGTTCTCCTCGACGGCGACGCGCACCATCTCGTGCATCTTGCGGTCGTCGAGCAGTTGCGTGCGATTGTGGTGATGAATGTCGCGGATCAGGCGCGCGATGCGGGCTGTGGCCGAGCCGGGTGCGGTCGCGGCCTTCTGCGCAGTCTCGCGGATTCCCTCAGCCACCATGGTGGCCACCTCGGCGCTGATCGCGTCCTTGGAGGCGAAGAAGCGATAGACGTTGGCGGGAGACATGCCGAGCTCGGAGGCGATGTCGGCGACCGTGGTCTTCCGGTAGCCGTACTGACGATAAAGCCGCTCGGCGGTCTCGATGATCTGCTTGCGGGTCTCCCAGGCGGCCGGGCTTTCGGCGCCGGAACGCAGCGGCGTCTCATGAGCGGCTAGCGCGGCAGTGCGATCGGCCATCGGTTCTTTCCGGTTCAAAACAGTGTGAAGGGCGGCCCGTGCTTCGAAGCCCATCAACAACAATGCCTAATATATGACATCTGACGTATATTGACAAGCGTTATTACTCATAGAATAGTTACGGCCCTGCCGGGCGCAGTCCGGCCCGTCGAACCCGATCCAGCCCATTGGGGGCGCTTATGTTCCGCACCGATCAACCGGCCCGCGTCCGTGCGCGCCGCAATGCCGCAACTCTCTTCGTGCTCGGCAGCGCGCTTCTATTGGCCGGCTGCTACGCCGACGCCACGCCCGCAGCCCCCAAATCCCGCGCGGTGCACGTCGAGCCGGTGCGCGTCGAGAGCCTCGGCGAGCATCACGCCTATACCGGCGTCGTGCGCGCACGCTTCGAAACGCCGATGGCGTTCCGCGTCGCCGGTAAGCTTGCGACGCGGGCCGTCGATGTCGGCGCCCTGGTGAAGAAGGGGCAGGTGCTCGCGACGCTCGATGCCACCGACTACAACCACGGGCTCGCTGCCGCGTCCGCCGACGTCAAGGCCGCCGAGACCGAAGTCACGCGCGCGCGCGGCGACGTGGAGCGCGCCAAGTATCTGTTCGAACGCGGCCACGTGGCGCAAGCGCAGGTCGATCGCGTCGAGGCCACCTATCGCACCGCGGTCGAGCGCCTCACCTCGGCCGAAAGCCAGCGCGCCATCGCCGCGAACCGCGTCGAATACACGACGCTGTTGGCCGACGCCGACGGCGTCGTGACCGAAGTCGCCGCCGAGCGCGGCCAGGTCGTCGCCGAAGGCCGGCCGGTGTTCTCGATCGCGCGGATGGGGGAGAAGGAGGCCGTGGTCGCAATTCCGGAAAACCGGGTCGGCGATCTCGCGCAGATGCAGGCGCGGGTTTCGTTCTGGTCGCAGCCGGGCAAGTCGTTCGCCGCCGAATTGCGCGAACTGTCGCCGCAGGCCGACCCGGCGACGCGCACGTATGTCGCGCGTTTCCGGCTGTTGGAGCAGCCGGACCGGCTCGATCTCGGCATGACCGCGACCATCGAGCTGTCGAAGCCCGCCGCCGAGGCGCGCATCCGCGTTCCGGTCTCGGCGATCTGGTACCGCGGCAGCGCCGCGCAGGTCTGGCGCGCGCATGAGAGCGGCAAGCTCGAGGCCGTGCCGGTGACGGTGCGCGAGCTCGGGCAGGAGAGCGCGCTGGTTTCCGGCGCGCTCACCGACGGTGACGCGATCGTGACGCTCGGCGTGCACCGGCTCGACGAATTGATGCAGGTGCGGTTCGCCAACCGCGTGAAGCGCGAGGCGGCGCGGTGAACTTCAATCTCTCCGCCTGGGCGATCCGGCACCAGGCGCTGGTGCTGTTCGCGATCATCGCGCTCGGCGTTGCGGGCGCCTGGTCCTATCTCAATCTCGGCCGCAACGAAGACCCGACCTTTACCGTCAAAGTGATGGTGGTGACGGCGGCTTGGCCCGGGGCCACGGCGGAGGAGATGCAGCGGCAGGTCGCCGACCGCATCGAGACCCGGCTGCAGACGCTGCCCTGGCTCGAGCAGATCCGCACTTTCACGCGGCCGGGCTTCGCGGCGATGCAGATCGTGCTCAAGGATGCGACGCCGCCGAGCGACGTGCAGGAGCTCTGGTACCAGGTGCGCAAGAAGGTCGGCGACGTGCGGCAGGACATTCCGCAGGGCGTGCTCGGGCCGTTCTTCAACGACGAATATTCCGACGTCTATATCGCGGTCTACACGTTGACCGGCGAGGGCGCGCGCCACGAAACGGTCGTCGACTACGCCGAAGACGTACGGAAGCGGCTGCTCAAGGTCGCCCACGTCGACAAGGTCGAGATGTTCGGCGAGCAGAAGCGCAAGATCTTCATCGACGTTTCCTACCGCAAGCTCGCGACGCTCGGCATCCCGCCGCAGGCGATCTTCAATTCGCTGGCGCGCCAGAACGCGCTGGTGCCGGCCGGCACCGTCGATACGGCGACCGACCGCGTGCAGGTGCGCGTCAGCGGCGCGCTCGACGGAGTGGAGACGGTGCGGGCGCTGCCGGTCGAGGCCGGCGGCAAGGTCTTCCGGCTCGGCGACATCGCCGAGATCGGCCGTGGGCTCGAGGATCCGCCGAGCTTCGTCGTGCGCTACAACGGCGCGCAGGCGGTCGCCCTCGGCGTCGCCATGGCCAAGGGCGCCAACGTGATCGATCTCGGCAACGCGCTGGCCGTCGCCGAGAAGGCGATCCGCGCCGATCTGCCGGTCGGCATCGAATTCACCCGCATCGCGAGCCAGCCGCACGTGGTCGAGGAAGCGATCGGCGAATTCCTGTTCAAGTTCGCAGTCGCGGTCGGCATCGTGATGGCGGTGAGCTTCCTCTCGCTCGGGTTCCGCACCGGCATCATCGTGGCGCTTTCGGTGCCGTTGACGCTGGCGGGCGTGTTCGTGGCCATGCTGCTCTTGGGCATCGACCTGCAGCGGGTGTCGCTCGGCTCGCTCGATTCTTGCTCTCGGCCTGCTCGTTGACGACGCCATCATCGCGATCGAGATGATGGTGGTGAAGATCGAGCAGGGCTTCGACCGGGCGAAGGCCGCGACCTTCGCCTGGACCTCGACGGCGTTCCCGATGCTGACCGGCACGCTGGTCACGGCCGCCGGCTTCATTCCGGTCGGCTTCGCCAAGTCCTCGAGCGGCGAATACGCGGGCGGCATTTTCTGGGTGGTGGTGATCGCGCTGGTGATCTCGTGGCTGGTGGCGGTGATCTTCATTCCCTATCTCGGGCTGAAATTGCTGCCGGCCAAGATGGGCAAGCACGGCAACGATCACGATCCGCACCAGACGCTGCCCTATCGCGTGTTGCGCAGCACGCTCGATTTCGCCGTGCGCCGGCGCCTGCTGGTCGTCGCCTCGACGTTCGGACTGCTGCTGCTTTCGGCCGCCGGCATGAGCCTGGTGCCGCAGCAATTCTTCCCGACCTCGACGCGGCCCGAGCTGTTCGTCGAGCTGCGCGGACCCGAGGGCGCCGCGTTCGCGCTCACCGACCGCGAGGCGAAGAAGCTCGAGCAGATGCTCGCCGGCGATCCCGACCTCGATTATTTCACGACCTACGTCGGCGGCGGCGCGCCGCGCTTCCAGCTCGGCTACAACCCGGCGCTGCCGAACCAGAACTACGCGCTGATCCTGGTGCAGACCAAGGGCGGGGAAGCGCGCGAGCGCGTCCTGCACAAGCTGCGCGACCATTTCGCCGAGAACGAAGGCGCGGTGCGCGGGCGCGTGTACCGGCTCGAGCTTGGCCCGCCGATCGGGCATCCGGTGCAGTTCCGCGTGGTCGGCTCCGATCCCGAGGAATTGCGCAGGATCGCTTCTGAAGTGCGCGAGGTGATGCGCGCCAACAAGAACACGCGCGACGTCGAGTTCGAATGGGGCGAAAAGGCCAAGACCGTGCGCCTCGAGCTCGACCAGGACCGCATCCGGCTCATGGGCCTCAACGCGCAGGATCTTGCCGCCACCCTGCAGACCCTGATCTCCGGCTACGAGGTCACGGCGCTGCGCGAGGGCACCAAGTCGGTGGGCGTGGTGGTGCGCGCGGCCGGGCCCGAACGCCTTGATCTGTCGCGCATCGGCGATCTCGTGGTGGCCTCGCGCAACGGCCAGGCCATCCCGCTCGCGCAGGTGGCGCGGATCGCGTATTCGGCCGAGGAGCCGATCGTATGGCGGAAGAACCGCGAGCTCATTCTCACGGTGCGCTCCGACGTGGCCGAGGGCCTGCAGGCACCCGACGTCACGACGCAGCTGATCCAGGCGCTGAAGCCGATCGAGACGAGGCTTCCCGCCGGCTACCGGCTCGAGCCGGGCGGCGCCTATGAAGAAAGCGGCAAGGCCAACAGCGCGCTCTACAGCCTGTTCCCGGCCATGATCCTGGTCATGCTCGCGCTGATCATGGTGCAGATGCAGAGCTTCTCGCGCATGCTCCTGGTGTTTGCGACTTTTCCATTGGGCTTGATCGGCGCGGTGCTAGCGCTGCTGATCTCGCAGCAGCCGTTCGGGTTCGTGGCGCTCTTGGGCGTGATCGCGCTCGGCGGCATGATCATGCGCAATACGCTGATCCTCGCCGACCAGATCGATCAGGACCTCAAGGCCGGCCATACGATGCGCGAAGCGATCGTGGAATCCACCATCCGCCGCGCGCGGCCGGTGGTGCTGACGGCGCTCGCCGCCGCGCTCGCCTTCGTGCCGCTCGCCACCAACGTATTCTGGGGACCGCTGGCGGTGGCGCTCATCGGGGGGCTCGCGGTCGCGACCGCGCTCACGCTGATCGCGCTGCCGGCGCTCTATGCGCTGTGGTTCCGGGTGCCGCGCAACGCCGCTGATGATAAGAAGGCGGTGCCGAATGCGGAGCCCGCGTCTGAAGGCTTTGCTGTGGCAGCGGAGTGAGCGACTGATGAGCGAAAAGCTGGACAATCCGGGAGTGATCGTTCATCCGCCGATCGCGTTACTGATTGCCTTCGTGGCGGGCCTCGTTCTGGAATGGTTGCGGCCTTGGCCGTTCGTTCCCGCTTCGATTCCGAACTTTTGGGTCGGCGTCCTGTTGTTCGCCGCCGGTTTCGCGCTGCTGGTCTGGGCGTTCGTGAGCTTCCGCAGGGCGGGCACCAACGTGCAGACCAGCGAGCCGAGCACGGCGATCGTCGAGCGCGGGCCTTACGGCTTCTCGCGCAATCCGATCTATAGCGGGATGTTTTTGGCGCTCGCCGGCCTTGCCGTCGGCTTCGACAGCCTGTGGGTGCTGGCGATGCTGGTGCCGTTTTATCTGGTGATCCGCTACGGCGTGGTCGCGCGCGAGGAAGCCTATCTCGAGCGCAAGTTCGGCAAGACGACTCGTCATCTCGGCCTACGTATAAGGCCGGCGCGTTCCGGCCGGCCTGGCTCTTAGCAGCCTATTTCTTAAACGCCACGACCTTCTGCTGTTGCTCGCCGAGGCCCTCGATGCCCAGGCGGATCACGTCGCCGGGCTTGAGGTACTGCGGCGGCTTCATGCCGAGCCCGACGCCCGGAGGCGTGCCGGTGGTGATCACGTCGCCCGGCTCCATGATGAAGAACTGCGAGCAGTACCAGACGATGTGAGCGGCGCCGAACACCATGGTCTTGGTGGAGCCCTTCTGCCGGTGCTCGCCGTTCACGGTGAGCCACATGGAGAGGTTCTGCACGTCCTTGATCTCGTCCCTGGTCACCAGCCAGGGCCCGATCGGGCCGAAGGTCTCGCAGCCCTTGCCCTTCATCCATTGGCCGGAGCGCTCGAGCTGGAACTCGCGCTCGGACATATCGTTGCAGACGCAGTAGCCGGCGATATAGGCCAGCGCATCTTTCTCCGAAGCGATATAGCGCGCGCGGCGGCCGATCACGATGCCGAGCTCGACTTCCCAATCGAGCTTGGTCGAGTCCTTCGGCACCATGATGTTGTCGTTGGGCCCGACGATGCAGGAAGGCGCCTTGGAGAAGATGATCGGCTCCTTGGGGATCGGCGCCCCGGCCTCGGCGGCGTGGTCGGCGTAGTTCAGGCCGATGGCGATGAAGTGGCGCGTGCCGCCGACGCAGGCGCCGAGCCGCGGCTTGCCCTTCACCAGCGGCAGCTTTTCGATCTTCGCCTTCTTGATCTTGGCCAGGCCCGGTCCGCTCAAAATGTCGCCGGTGATATCCGGCACGATACGGGAGAGATCGCGGAGCTTGCCTTGCTGGTCGACGATGCCGGGCTTCTCCCGGCCGGCGGGGCCGAAACGCACGAGCTTCATGGGGCTACCTGCTTGGGGGTTGGGTAATGCGGGAGGGGATCATGCTTCGCCCGCGCGCTCCCGGCAAGCGCTTAGCGTTTTTTTCGTCAAGCCCGGGCATGACGGAACAGGCTCAATCCCCGCTCGGCGAAATGCGGAACTCGACCACGTCCTTGCGACGGCGCAGTGCTTCGGCGAGGCGGCCCAGATTGGCGCGGTCGATGGTCTGGATGGTCATGCGGTATTCGAAGACCTTGCCCTCGTCCGCGAGCCGGTAATTCATGTTGGCGATCGAAAACCCGTGCGCGCCGATCAGCTTGCGCAGCTCCGCTCTCCGGTGGAACCTTCGCGTTGGCGAAGCGGACGATGTGCTGGGCGTAGAACTGGCTCGGCATGCGCGCCTCGATCCAGCGCCAGACGGTCAGCGTGGCCAGCACGGCCAGGGTTCCCAGCAGCGCCGGATAGAAGAAGCCGATGCCGTAGAGGATGCCGAGCGCGGCGGTGATCCAGATCGAGGCCGCGGTGGTGAGCCCGCGAACGTTGATGCCTTCCATGAAGATCACGCCGGCGCCGAGAAAGCCGATGCCGGTCATGATGCCCTGGGCCATGCGCGTGGGGTCGGTGCGGAAGGTTTCGAGCGGCACGCCCGCAAGCCAGTCCGACTGGAAAACGGTGATTGTCATCAGGAGCGAGGAAGCCAGGCAAACGAGCGCGTGGGTGCGCAGGCCCGCCGGGCGGCCGTGATAGTCGCGCTCGAATCCGATCAAGCTTCCGGCGGCAAGTGCGGCGCCAAGATTGATCGCAATCTGCAGATAGTGATTGCTCATGCCCATCAAATAATCCCAAGCCGTGCGCGCGTCCAGCGCTTCAATGGCTTGTTCGCGCGTGCGAGACCGGGGAACGATGTATAGTTCCCGCATGAACAAGGCCGCCGCGCCGCGCATCCCGACCGCCGCCGACGTCGCGGACGCGGCGCGCCTGCTCGCGGGCGTCGCGGTGCGCACGCCGCTCTTGTCGAGCGCCGCGCTCGACGCGCTCACCGGCGGGCGCGTTTTTCTCAAGCCCGAGCCGCTGCAGCGCACGGGCTCGTTCAAGTTCCGCGGCGCCTATAACCGCCTCGCGCGCATCGCGCCGGAGCGCCGCGCCGCCGGCGTCGTGGCCTATTCCTCCGGCAATCACGCGCAGGGCGTGGCGGCGGCGGCCAAGCTGCTCGGCATGCCGGCGCTGATCGTGATGCCGCGCGACACGCCGGCGTTGAAGCGCGAGCGCACGGCGGCATCCGGCGCCGAAATCGTGCTCTATGACCGCGACCGCGAGGACCGCGCGGAGATCGCGCGCCGCATCGCGGCCGAGCGGGGCGCCACGCTGGTGCCGCCGTTCGACGATCCCTTCATCATGGCGGGGCAGGGCACGGCCGGGCGGGAGATCGTCGAGGATCTGGAGGCGCTGGGGCTCGTGCCCGACATCGTGATCGTGCCGGCCTCGGGCGGCGGGCTGATCGGCGGGGTCGCGCTCGCCGTCAAGGAGCGTCATCCGCAGGCGCGCATCGTCGCGGCGGAGCCGGAAGGCTTCGACGACCACCGCCGCTCGCTGCGCTCCGGCAAGCGCGAGCGCAACGCGAAAATGTCCGGCTCGATCTGCGACGGGCTGCTCACGGCGGAGCCGGGCGAGATCACCTTCGAAGTCACGCGCCGCCTGGTCGACGAGGGCGTGGTCGCGAGCGACGACGAAGTGCGCCGCGCGATGGCGTTCGCCTATCGCGAGCTCAAGCTGGTGGTGGAGCCGAGCGGGGCGATCGGGCTCGCGGTGCTGCTGGCGGGACGCGTGGACGCGAAGGGCAAGACCGTTGCGGTCGTGCTCTCCGGCGGCAACGTCGAGCCCAAGCTGTTCGCGGAGGCGATCGGCAGCTGATTTACGAAAACAGCGCCAACTTCTCGTTTGCCGATAGCGAATCGATGTCGGCGGAGGCCGTCCGCGACTTTCGGCGCGGGCGGTGATGCTTGGCGCTGCGATGTTCCGAATACGTCGCGTTGGTCGAGGCTCGGCTTGGCTTGTGCCGGTGCGACCGGGGGCGCGGCCTGCGGTGTATTCTGCTCGCGGAAGGAGTTGGTGCGGCCGGCGCCGCGCCAGGGTCGCGCCAGATCGCGATCATGGCCTCGAGCCGCCGCTCCAAGAAATGCAGCGCGTCGATCACCTTGCGGGTGCGCTGGCCGGTGATGTCCTGGAACGAGCAGGCGGTATAGGTCTCGGTCGTCAGCGCGTCGATGCGGTCGCAGGCGTTCGGGTCGGTGCCGCGCTCGCGCAGGGTCCAGGCGATTTCCTGGATCTGCTCGGCGGAGTTGAGGATGTCGGAGGTCGCCCGCTCGGTGACGGCGACGATGGCGTCGAGCTCGTCGGTGGCGCGCACGATCTGGCTCGGGTCGCCGCCCTCGGGCTTGATCGCGGCGATCTCCGTCTTGGTGCGGGTGATCGCGTCGGCCATGTCGAGGAGGTCGGCGCGCATGCGCTCGAGGTCGGCGCCGCCGGCCTTCTCGGCCAGCGCGTGCTCGAGCCGGGCGATGGCGTCGAGCACGAGCTTGGTATCGGCCTGGCGAGTGCGCCGGGCAAACTCGGCCAGGAACCAGCGGCCGCGCACGGTTTCTTCCACCGCGCTAGCGATGGTTTCGTAATCCGAATCGGATAGAGCGTTGTGGCCGGGAGGTTCAATCATGGGCGCGGATCGAGGTTATGGCGGCGCACGCCCGGACCTTGGGCCCGAATCACCGTTCCCCAATCTAGCCGCCGGGCAGGGGCCCGCCAACGGCGATCGCGGCGGGCGGCTCCCGCTGGCTAGCGCATTCGGGGCGCTGTTTCTGGCCATCGGCGTCTATATGCCGTTCTTTCCCGTGTTCCTCGCCGCGCGCGGGCTGTCGCCGGAGGTGATCGGCATCGCCATCGCGATTCCGACGCTGGTGAAGCTCGTGGTGCTGCCGCCGGCCGGGTGGCTGTGGGACCGGATCGACCGGCCGCGGGCGATCCTGGCGGCGATCGGTCTCGGCGCCGCGGGCGGCTTCGCGCTGGTGGGCTTTGCGCCGGGCACGATCGCGATTCTGGCCGCGGTCGCGGTCTCGGCGCTGTTCTGGAGCCCGTCGTTCGCGCTGATCGACGCTTTCGCCGTGCGCCTGCAGCGGGCGCGGGCGGTCGATTACGGCCGCGCGCGGCTCTGGGGCTCGGTGAGCTTCGTCGCCGGCAACCTGCTTGCCGGAGCCGCGCTCGATATTCTGCCCGGCGCCTCGATCGTGTGGCTGATCGCGATGCCGTTCCTCTTGTTCTCGCTTACCGCGTGGCTGCTGCCGGTGTTGCCGCGGGCCGCACCGGCGGCGGTGGGTTCCAGCGGCAAACCGGCCCGCGCGCCGATGCGGCTCGTGCTCGGCATCCTCGCCGTCGCGATCATCGATGCGAGTCATGCGCTCTATTACACCTTCGCTTCCGTGCAATGGACCGCGGCGGGCATGAGCGCGGGCCTGATCGGCTTGCTGTGGTCGCTCGGCGTGATCGCCGAGATCGTGCTCTTCGTCTATGCGGCGCAGGCGGTGCGCCAATTCAAGCCCACGCCGCTCATCGTAATCGCGGGCGCTGCCGCGATCGTGCGTTTCGGCGTCATGGCGTTCGAGCCGGCGGCCGGGCTGCTGGTCGTCTTGCAGATGCTGCACGGCCTCACCTTCGGCGCGGCCCATATCGGCCTGATCGCGTTGATCGCCGAGAGCATCCCGGATCGCGCGCTCGGCCGCGCGCAGGCTTCGGCCTCGACCGCGGGCGGCATCGCCATGGCGCTGGCGACGCTGGCGGCCGGCCCGCTCTATGCGCGCTATGGCGCGGGCGCGTATCTGCCGTTCGCGGCGCTGGGCGCGATCGGGGCTGCGCTCGCACTGACGGCGGAAATTGCCCCGGCGCGCAGGAAATCATAGCTTCGGCACCATCGCCGGCCGCGGCGCGAGGGATTTTCGATGAACGCGTTTTTTCAGGCCCTCGAGACTCTTCGACAAAAGCCGATTCCAGATCTCGCGCCGTTGCAGGGGCGCAAGAAGAACTATCGCGCGTATCCGATCGATCGGGCGTCCGGTCTCTATGACGAGAAGCTGGTCGAAATCCGCGATTTGGGAATCGAGGGTGAGAATTTTTATTCCCGAACCGACAACCCGCCCTATTACGAAGCGGCGCCCGGAGCGATCGACAAGCTCTTCTTGCGGGAAAGCGTGGCGACCCGGCTGCGAAACGTCGACCGGCGGCTCCGGCAAGCCGGATTGCGATTGCACGTATACGACGCGATCCGCCCGCTCGCGGTGCAGGCCTATTTCCACGACGTCTGGATGCCGCGGCGCGTGCGCGAGCGGCAGCCGGACATATCCGAGGCCGCGTTGCTCGCCGAGGTCGAAAAATACTGGGCCGCGCCCACCACTTCAGAGGACAGCCCGGCGCCGCACAGCACCGGCGGGGCCGTGGATCTCACGATCTGCAAGATTCGCAACGGCGAGCCGCTCTACATGGGCTCGATTTTCGACGACGCCACGGAGCTGGCGCACACCGATCATTTCGAGCGCTCGGCGCAGGACGCGCTCGGGCGCTTCTCCGACGCCGAGGCGCGGCAGAACCGGCGGCTGCTCTATTGGCTGATGACCGGCGAGGGCTTCGCCAACAATCCGCACGAGTGGTGGCACTTCAGCTGGGGCGACCAGATGTGGGCGAAACTCACCGGCGCGAAGGCCGCGGTCTTCGGCCCGGCCAAGGACGCGTAGCCTCCTTTCTCGCCCGCAAAGGCGCTGTGCCAAAACGGGACCGGCCCGCGCAAGTACCGGCAGCCAGAGGAAAAATCGGCCTCGACGGCGAAAGCGCGCCCGCGTATGAAAGTCCGGCGGGCCGGCTTCAAGCCGGGTGTGGCGTAGTGTGGGGAGAGTGCTTTGGCCAACGAGGCATGGCTGAAGAGCACGATCGACGGGCGTAGACTCGTGTTGGCGGCGGCGGGCAGTTGGACCGCGACGCACGCGCGCGAGATCGAGCCGCTGGTGAACGCGGCGGTGCCCGACAAATCGAAGATCGACCAGGTCGACATCGACCTCGCGCACATCGACCATATCGACACCTTCGGCGCCTGGCTGGTGGAGCGTCTGCGCCGCTCGGCCACGGCTTCGGGCGTCAAGGCCGCGATCGTCGGCCTCGATACCCGCTTCAAGATCCTGTTCGACGAAGTCGCCGCCTCCAACAAGAAGGGCGCCTGGCGGCCGCGGCGCGAGAAGCCGATCGTCGTGTCGCTCATGCACATCGGCAAGAGCGTGATCTCCACGCGAGACGACTTCGTCGACATGATCAATTTTCTCGGCGTGATCGCGGCGGCGTTCGGGCGCGTGGTGCTGAAACCCTGGAAATTCCGTTTCACGTCGATCGTCCACCAGGTCGATATCGTCGGCTTTCGCGCGGTGCCGATCATCGTGCTGATCAATGTCCTGATCGGCGCGATCCTGGCGCAGCAGGGCATCTTCCATTTCCGCAAGTTCGGCGCCGAGAATTTCGTCGTCGACATGGTCGGCATTCTCACCCTGCGCGAGGTCGGCGTGCTGATCGTCTCGATCATGGTCGCCGGCCGCTCCGGCAGCGCCTATACGGCCGAGCTCGGCTCGATGCGCATGCGCGAGGAGATGGACGCGCTCCGCGTCATGGGCTTCGATCCGGTCGAGGTGCTGGTGCTGCCGCGCATGATCGCGCTGATCGTGGCGCTGCCGCTCCTGACCTTCATCGGCAGCATGAGCGGGTTGTTCGGCGCGGGGGTCGTTACCTGGCTCTATGGCGGGATGTCGCCGGAGGCCTTCATCGACCGGCTGCGCGAGGTGGTCGACCTCAACACCTTCGAAGTCGGCATGTACAAGGCGCCGTTCATGGCGGCGGTGATCGGCCTGGTCGCCGCCGTCGAGGGCTTCCAGGTGCAGGGCAGCGCGGAGTCCTTGGGCGAGCACACCACATCGTCGGTGGTGAAGGCGATCTTCCTCGTCATCGTGCTCGACGGCCTGTTCGCCATGTTCTTCGCCGGCATCGGGAAGTAAGCCGTGGACGCGCAGAACGCCGACAACATCATCAGCGTGCGCGACCTGGTGGTCGGATTCGACCATCAGACCGTGCTCAAGGGCCTGAATCTCGACATTAAGAGGGGCGAAATCCTCGGCTTCGTCGGCGCCTCGGGCGGCGGCAAGTCGGTGCTGACGCGCACCATCATTGGGCTTTTGCCCAAGCGGCAGGGCCGGATCGAGGTATTCGGCAAGAATTTGGACGAACTCGACGAGCTCGAGCGCCAGAAGACCGAGAAGCGCTGGGGCGTGCTGTTCCAGGGCGGCGCGTTGTTCTCCTCGCTCAACGTGATTCAGAACGTGCAGTTTCCGCTGCGCGAGGACCTCAAGCTGCGCGGCCGGCTGCTCGACGAGATCGCGGTGGCCAAGCTCGAAATGGTGGGGCTGGACGCGAGCGTGTGCGAGAAGGCGCCCTCGGAGCTTTCCGGCGGCATGATCAAGCGCGCGGCGCTGGCGCGCGCGCTCGCGCTCGATCCGGAGATCGTGTTCCTCGACGAGCCCACGTCGGGCCTCGATCCGATCAGCGCCGGAGAATTCGACGAATTGATCCGGGCGCTGCAGCAGACTTTGGGGCTTACCGTTTTCATGGTAACCCACGACCTCTACAGCCTGCATTCGGTGTGCGACCGGGTGGCGGCGCTGGCCGACGGCAAGATCATCGCCGACGGCCCGGTGGACAGCCTGATGCATTCGGAACATCCGTGGCTGAAGGCGTATTTCGGCGGCAAGCGTGGGCGTGTCGCGATGGCGGGCAAGCGTTCGTAAGAGTGAGGCCAGTATGGAAACGCGAGCGAACTACATTCTGATCGGCGTGTTCACGCTCCTGGTGATCGCCGGCGGCTTCGGCTTCGTCTGGTGGTTCCAGCGGCTGAGCGGCAGCGGCACCCAGGTCGCCTACGAGGTGGTCTACGACGGCTCGGTGTCGGGGCTGCGGCCCGGCAGCGCGGTGCTGTTCAACGGCATCCGCGTCGGCGAGGTGAGCGTGGTCCGGCTCGACACCGAAGACCCGCGCAAGGTGGTCGCGCTGATTTCGATCGCGGGCGCCACCCCGGTCCGCACCGACACCAAGGCCGGGCTCGAGCTGGCCGGGCTCACCGGTGTCGCGTCGGTGGCGCTGATCGGCGGAACGCCGACGGCGGCGCTCCTGAAGCCCGAAGGCGGCAAGACGCCGCGCATCGTCGCCGGCGGCGGCGCGATCACCGACGTCATGCAGGGCGCCAAGCAGGTGCTGGAGCGCATCGACCGGCTGATCGAGAACAACGAGAAGAAGATCGATCAGATTCTGACCGACATCGCCGTGGTCACCAAGGATCTCGCCGGCAAGGACGGCCGCTCGGTGGCGGTCGAGTTCGCCGACACCGCGAAATCGGTGCGCTCGCTCGCCGAAGCGCTGGAGCGCACGGTGCCGGCGACGCTGCAGGAATACAGCCTGCTCGCCAAGGACGCGCGGCGGACGGTCGGCGACATTTCGCGGGTGGTGCGCAGCTTCGAGCAGAACCCGAGCCAGCTGATCTTCGGCCGGCAGCCGCAACGGGCGCCCGCTCCGGCCACGCGGTAATCGTCGATCTTCAGATAACGAAAAGGCCGGGGCGTTGGCCCCGGCCATGACGAAACTCCAAAGCAGCCCAAACGTTTATTCGAGCCGCCCGGCGGCGTGCGCCAGCAGAGTATAGACCTTGCCGGTGTCCGAGGTGAGGTAGGTCTTGGTCAGGACCTGGCCGCGGTCGTCGCGCGCGACCTGATCGAGCAGGTGCTCGAACTCGTCGATGTAGCGGTCGACGGTCTCGCGGAACTCGCCGCTGCGGCGATAGCGGCGGCGGATCTCCTCGAACGCCTTCTGGCCCTGCATCGTATAGAGCTTGCGCGTGAACACGTTGCGCTCGCCGTGCTTGTAGCGGTCCCAGACCTCGACCGCGGCGTCGTGATCGATCATGCGCGTGACGTCGATCGACATCGCGTCGAATGCTTCGGGCGTCGAGGGCGGCTGGCGCTCCTGGCGCGGCTCCGGCTCGCGCTGGGTTTCGCGCTGACGGCCGATCAGTTCGTTGAACCAGCCGCCGCGAACCGGCTCGGGTTCACGTTCGCGCTCGGCCCGCTGCGGGCGGCGGTGGCCGTTGCCGTTGACCGGCGCCGGCTCGCGTTCCTCGCGCGGCGCACGCTGCTCGCGGACGCGGCGAGGCTCGACCGGCTCCTCGCGCGCGGGCGCGCGCGCGGGCGACGGCTCGGTGTATTCGATCTGGCGGCTCTGGCGCGAGACGATGTCGTTGAGCTCGGAGAGCGCCTTGATCTGGTCGGCGACCACGCGGCGCATGGCCTGCGCGCTCTCGCGCGTCTCGTTCGGCAGCTCGAAGATGCCGCGCTTGAGCTCCTGGCGCGTCATGTCGAGGGCCTTCTGCACGTCCTCGGCCACGTCACGCAGCTCGCGCGCGGCTTCGCCGAAGCGCGAGTTGGTGTCGCGGAACAGCGAGTTCACCTCTTCCAGCGCCGTGTCGTAGGTCTGCCGCAGGGCGGCGGTGGTGCGGTCGCGCTCCTCGGCGGTGGTGCCGCGCAAGAGCTCGTACTGGCGCACGATCGCCTGGGTCGATTGGGCCGAGCTGTCGGCGACGACCTTGGCGATTTCCTGCGCGCGGGTTTCCGCGGCGCCGAGCGATTCCTGCAAGAGCTTGTTGAAGCGGGTGAGGCGGTCCTCGAGATCGGCGGCGCGATTGGCCAGCACGGCGGAAATCTGATCGATCGCCTCGCGGCGCTCGGCGAGCGTCGCGTCGATCTTGCGATGCGTGAGGTCGAGGTTGTCGGCGGTCGCGGCGATGGCCTTGCCCTGATCCTCGAAGCGCTGGGTGAGCGTAGAGGTATCGCGCAGGAAGGCGCCGGAAGTTTCGCGCAGGTCGCGCAACTGCCCGCCGATCCGGTCGATGGCGCCGCCGGCGTCCTTGGTCGCGCTTTCCAGCGCGGTGTGGAAGGCCGCGATCTTCTCGGCGACCTTGCCTTCGATCGGCCCGAGATTGTTCTTCACGCCCTCGAGCACGTCGAGCAGCATGCCGTTGGCCTCGCGCAGCCGCTCCAGCACGCCGGTGACGTCGCTCTTCAGCGACTCGTGGGCGGCGGAGACCTCGCTGGCGCGGGTCGACATGGTCTTGGCGACCTGCTCGACCAGTCCGGTGAGCGTCTTCTCCATGCCGGAAGCGAGGCTGGTGAGCGTCTTTTCCATGCCGGTGGCGAGATTGTTGAGCGAGCCTTCGACCTCGGTGGCTTCGCTGCGCAGGTTCTGCGTGACGCCCTGGACCTTGGCGGCGAGCGTATCGGAAACCTGGCCGGCGACCTGGTTGAGCAGCCGCTCCACTTCGGCGGCGTCCTTGCGCATGCTCTCGCTCACGCCCTCGACCTTGGCCGAGAGGGCGTTGGTGACGGCCATGCCCTTGGTCTCGATCGAGCCGACGATGGTCTCGAGCTTGCCGGTGACGAGATTGTCGATGCGGGCGACGCGGGTATCGAGCGTCTCGGCGATCTGCAGCGCGCGGCTGCCGAGCGTCTGGTCGGCGGCTTCGGCGCGCGCGTAGATGGTATCGGCGATCTCCTTGGCCTTGTCGGCGAAGAATTCGCCCATGCCGGCCACGGTCTTGTCGGCGGCGTCGTTGGCGGCCTTGGTGCCGTCGGCGATGACGCGCACGTATTCAAGCGTGCGGTTGGCGAGCACTTCGTTCATCGCCGCGGTGCGCTGATCGAGCGTCTCGTCGACGCGGGCGATGCGCGAATCGAGCGCATCGCTCACTTCCTGGATCTTGGCGCCGACGCGGGTATCGAAGCCGGTGAGGCTGGCGCGCGTGCCTTCGGTCACCGTCTTCACGACCAGCGCGATCTGGTCCAGCAGGCCCGTGCCATAGACCTTCACGGTGGCGTCGAAGCCCTGCAGGCCATCGGTGATGCGCTTGCCGAGCTCGGCGCTCGAGACCGTGACGCGGTCGGCGATCTCGGTGCCGCGCTCGGCGATGGAGCGGTCGAAGGCCGACAGGCTGGTATGGAGCGTCTCGCGCACGGAGTCGCCGGTGGCGGCGATCTGGGTGGCGACCGCATTGGCGCTCTCCTCGAACGCCTCCGACACCATGGCGCTGCGCGAGGCCAGCGCCTTGCCGACCTCGATGCCGACCTGGGTCATGCGCTCGGTGGTCTCGCTCGCCTTGATGGTCATGGCGTCGATGACCATGTCGCCGGCGGTGGCGATCTGGACGCGCGCCTCCTCGGAGCGGGCGGTGATGACGGCCGACACGCGGTCGGTGGCTTCGGTGACGCCGGAATTGACGCGCTCGGCGATCTGCTCGACGTCGAGCGTGAAGGCCTCGTGCGAGTGGGCGATGGATTCGCGCAGCCGCCCGGCATGCGACAGGATCGAATCGCGCTCGCTCTGCAGCTCGTCGACCAGGTTGCGGACGCGCACTTCGTTGTCGTCGTAGGCGCGCTCCAGCGTCGAGACCTCGTTCTTGACCATGGCCTCGAGTTCGGTGGCGCGCGCAATGGCGCGCTCGATGCCGTCGCCGAGCGCCGCGACCTCGCGGCGGATCGCCTGGCCGACGGTGACGACCGTGTCGGTGGAAAGGTTCTCGGGCTCGGCGAGGCGGACGGTGACCTCGGTCATCGAGCGGGCGATGGCGCGCAATTCCTGCATGCGGCGGATCAGCACGGCGAGCAGCAGGAAGCCGGCGGCCGGAAGCAGAAGTCCGGCGGCGACCGGGAAGACGATCGGATTGGTCAGGAATTCGCCGAGCGAGAATTCCTGGCGGTAGAGCGAGATGGTCCAGGCGATGCCGCCGACGATCCAGAACGCCGACAGGATCGACGCCAGCACGAGCGGCGTGCGCGAGGGGCGGCTGTGCAGGCGGGCGATGATCTGTCCGACCGACTGGCGGTCGTCGTTGGCGGCGGCGCGGCGCATCGGCCGGTCGGGCCGGCGCACGGGCGCCTGCACGGGCTCGCGCTCGCGCGCGGACTCGCGAATGGGTTCGCGGGCGGGCTCACGCACGGATTCCGCGCGCGGCATTTCGGGTTCGATTCGTTCGGCAGGTTCACCGGCAGCGGGCGCGGCCGCGGCAAGCCGGCGTTGAAGGCGCGACTGCTCCTGCTCCTCGGCGGCTTCGGACGGCTCGGCGGATTCCCGGGACTCGGCCGGCTTCTCGTCCTTGCCGAGCTGCAACGCTTCCTCGATCGCGGAAAGCGCTGCCTCGGTAGGATCTTGAGTCTTCTTCGGAGCTTTCGCCATCTTCGCCGTCGCCTCCGGTCCGTACTCTCACCACGACCGGCGACACGCCGCTCGGGCCGAAGCCAAGGACCTACGAAACTTCCTGGAGCCCGCCCCATTGATTGGGCTGGCGCCTTCCCGACTTGCCGGCCCCGACTGCCTCCAGGGCCTGCGCGGCCGGGACTCTGGTCCACCGCTCAGCTATCCTAACCTTCGCGGAGGCGTGGGGGAACGCTACTCGTTCGAGCTTTCCGAATATCGTTAACGGATCGTTAACCATGCGGACCAAGGCGAAGACTGCAAAAGCGGGCGACCGGATCACGGCAAGGCTACCTATGGGCGCCGTTGCGCCGAGCGAGGCGCAGCGGCGCTATCTGGTGCGCGGACTCACGGAACCGGGCGGAAAACTGCCGCTTTTCGACGAAAGCGGGCGCGAAATCCCGCACCGCACGATCGAAACCTGCATCGCGCACGGCTGGGCGGAGGCCTGGATCCGCAATCCGGTGAGGCCGGATTGGCTGGTGTGCCGGCTCACGGCGCTGGGGTTCCAAGCGCTCGGCAAGCAGCCGCCGGGCGGCGAGGCGCCCGGGCAACATTGAGACACTTTTTTTACTGGCTCGAAACAGCATGTGGATATGTGGATAACTCCATCCGGATTCGGGCAGGAACAAGGTGAAAAATTCCAAGGCAAATCCTCGGGTTAGGGCCGATTCCGGGCCTTTTGACCGAGCCCATCTCGATCGCATGACCCATGGCGACCGGGAACTCGCCCGCGAGGTGCTGCGGCTGTTCGATTCCCAGGCCGAGAAGCAGCTCGAGGCCATGGCTTCGGCCGGCAATGCCAAGGCGCGGATCGAGGCGGCGCACACGCTCAAGGGTGCGGCGCGCGGGGTCGGCGCCTTCGCGGTCGCGCGCACGGCCGAGGACGTCGAGGCCTGCGCCAAGGACGAGATCGCGTTCGCGTCTTCGCTCGCGCGGCTGAAGGCGCGCGTCGCGGAAGCGAAGCTGGCGCTCCCGGATTTGCTCGGCGACTGACGCTCGCAATTTCCGGCGCGTCCCTATATAGGGGCGCCGAGCTCCCCATGCCGAAGATCACGTATATCGAGCACGACGGTACGTCGCGCACGGTCGAGGCCGAAGTCGGCGCGACGGTGATGGAGACGGCCATCCGCAACAAGGTGCCCGGCATCGTCGCCGAGTGCGGCGGCGCCTGCTCGTGCGCCACCTGCCACGTTCACGTCGAAGAAGCGTGGAAGGAGAAGGTCGGCCCGCCTTCGGCCATGGAGGAGGACATGCTCGACTTCGCCTTCGACGTGCGGCCGACCTCGCGGCTGTCGTGCCAGATCAAGGTCACGCCCGAGCTCGACGGGCTGGTGGTTCACACGCCGGCACGGCAGGGATAAAGCGCGTCATCGCCCGGGCTTGGCCCGGACGATCCGCTGAGGAAGGCACGGCTGTGCCACGAAGAATCGGGATGGCCGGGACAAGCCCGGCCATGATGAGTAAAGATGAGCTGACGAAGCCATGGCCGATCCGACCCCTGAAACCATCAAGACCGACGCCATCATCGTCGGTGCGGGGCCCGTGGGCCTGTTCGCGGTGTTCGAGCTCGGGCTTCTGGACATCAAGGCCTGCGTCATCGACATCCAGGACAAGCCCGGCGGCCAATGCGCCGAGCTCTATCCGGAGAAGCCGATCTACGACATCCCGGCCTGGCCGGTGATCACGGGCGAGGGGCTGGTCGAGAAATTGCTCGAGCAGATCAAGCCGTTCGCGCCGCGCTTCCAGCTCGCCGAGCGGGTCGAGACCTTGACGCGGCTGAAGGACGGCGGCTTCCGGCTGACGACCGACACGGGGCTTGCGATCGAGGCCAAGGTCGTGGTGGTCGCGGCCGGCGGCGGCTCGTTCGAATCGAAAAAGCCGCCGATCGAAGGCGTCGACGCCTACGAGGGCAAGTCGGTCTTTTATCTGGTGCGCAAGATCGAGGCGTTCCGCGGCAAGCGCATCGTGATCGCCGGCGGCGGCGACTCGGCGCTCGACTGGACGCTCAATCTCGCGCCGGTCGCCAAGAAGCTGACGCTCATTCACCGGCGCGACCATTTCCGCGCGGCGCCCGACAGCGTGCTCAAGATGAAGGCGCTCGCGGCCGCGGGAAAGATCGACTTCCAGCTCGGGCAATTGCACGCGCTCGAGGGCAAGGACGGCATGATCGAGCGCGTGATCGCGCGGCGCGAGGACAATTCGACCTTCGCGATCGAAGCCGATGCGCTGTTGCCGTTCTTCGGGCTCACCATGAAGCTCGGGCCGGTCGCCCATTGGGGCCTGAAGCTCGCGGGCGGGCTGATCGAGGTCGACACCGAGAAATTCCAGACCAGCGAGCCCGGCATCTTCGCCATCGGCGACATCAACACCTATCCGGGCAAGCTCAAGCTGATCCTGTCGGGCTTTCACGAGGCGGCGCTGATGTCGCAGGCGGCGCACGGGCTCGTGCACCCGGACAAGAAGCTCACCTTCCAGTACACCACCACGAGCACGAGCATTCACAAGAAGCTCGGCGTGGCGGACAATCCCGGCTCGCATTGAGGGTGGCCGGCGCCGTCAGAGCGGCTTGCGCCAATAGCGGCCTGTCCAGTCGATCGTCTTGATTTCCGCCTCGATGCCGTGCGCCTTGCGATAGTCGGCCACCGCTTGCTGACAGGCGGGGATCGCATAGTCGTCGATGATGCAGAAGCCGCCGGGGGAGAGCTTCGGGTAGAGCGCATCGAGTGCCTGGATGGTGAACTCGTAAAGGTCGCCGTCGAGACGAATGAGCGCGAAGCGTTCGGCCGGAATCGTCGAGAGCGTGTCGCGGAACCAGCCTTTGACGAAACGCACTTGCTCGTCGAGCAGTCCGTATGCGGCAAAGTTCTTTTGCACCTGTTCGAGTGAGATCGCGAGTTGCGGATATATGTGGAAATTGAGCCCCGTGTCCTGCGGGAATTTGACGGGATCCGGCGGCGGCAGGCCCTGGAATGAATCCGCGAGCCAGACCTTACGTAATTTTTCGCCACGCGCCACGAGCACCCCCCGCATCAGAATAGAGGCGCCGCCGCGCCAGACGCCGGTTTCGATGAAGTCGCCTGGAATACTCTCGTCGATGCAAGTGAGGCACAGATCGCGCAGGCTCTTCAGTCGATGCAGGCCAATCATCGAGTGCGCCATGCTGGGCCAATCGGCGCCATCCTCGCGGAATTTTGGATTGTAGATGAAGCCGTGCCATGGCGATGTCGGTGGGTCGCCATAGATCGTGTTGGCGATAGTGCGGATCAGGAGGTCGAGATAGAGCTCGGCGGGCGACATGCGCGAGCTTCTAGCCTACTATCGACTTGGCGGCAACAGGGGAATGGGGAATTGCGTATGGCGATTTTTGTCGTGGCGCACGGGGCGTGGTCCTCGGGCTGGGCGTGGAGCAAGGTGCGGCCGCTGATGCGCCGGCGCGGGCACGAGTTCTGGACGCCGAGCTATACGGGGCTGGGCGAGCGCTCGCATCTGGCCAACCCGGAGATCGATCTCGATCTGCACATCCAGGACGTCGTGAACGTGCTCGAATACGAAGACCTCGACGACGTGGTGCTGGTGGGCCATTCCTATGGCGGCATGGTCGCGACCGGCGTCGCCGACCGCGCCGCGCCGCGGCTGCAGCAGCTCATTTATCTCGACGCGTTCGTGCCGCGCGACGGCCAGAGCCTGCATGACCTGGTGCCGCCCGAGCACGTGGCGCACCAGCGCGCAGAAGCGATCGACGGCTGGAAGGTGCAGCCGACGCCGGTGCCGCCCGATACTTCGCCCGACGACAAGGTGTGGATCGAGGCGCGGCGCATGACGCAGCCGATCAAGACGCTCACGCAGAAACTTCGCCTAAAGAACGGCGAGACCAAATTGCCGCGCAGCTACATCTACTGCACCAAGAAAGCGCCGGGCGACGTGTTCGTGCAATTCGCCGAGCGCGCCAAAAAAGAGGGCTGGCCCTATTTCGAGCTCGCCGCCAGCCACAGCCCGAACGTGACGGCGCCGGAGGCGCTGGCGGAGGTGCTCGACAAGATCGCGAAGAATGGGTGAAGAGCCGTGAAGCCGTTTACTCCCTAAACTCCACCGCGTCCGGCACCCGCGTGAAGGCGATCTTGGCGCCGAGATATTGCAGCGAGAGCCCGCGCTGCGAGGCGGGCGCGACGATGCCGGCCTGGTACTTGCCGCCGAGCTTGTCGATGGCGCGCCACAGCGCCTCGCCGCGGGTGAGGCCGTCGGGCCGCTGGGCGATGAACAGATCGGCCACGCGCGCCGTCCACCGGCACCAGGCGGTGCATCCAGATCGAAACCTTCTTCATGGGCTCGCGCGGATCGTGCGCCGCGAACAGGCGCCACCACATGCGGTCGAGCTCGTGCAGCAGCACGAAGCTGTCTTGCGTGGGCGCGAGCGTGGTCTCGGCCACGTAGCGCGAGTGCCATTCGGCGCGCGCGGAAACGCCGAGCGCGCCGGCGGCCAGGCCGTAGCGCCGCAGGCGCGTCGCGGCCTTCAGCAGCAGCGCGCGGGCGACGATGCGGGCGCGGTCGGGCGGGCGCATTTGCGGCGACAGCACGCGGCTGTGGCCGATGGAGCGGCGGTCGCCGGTGACGTGTCTGGATATCGACGCCGTGCAGCTCGTACCAGAAGCGCTCGCCGCCGACCGAGCCCCACACCAGGCGCGCCTCTTTCGGCTCGAGGTGCCACAGATCGGCGATGCTCATCACGCCGGCGCCGTTCAGGCGCGCTTCCATGTTGAGCGCGATGCCGGGCAAGATCCGTGAGCTGCATCTTCAAGAGCGGTCCGGGCAGCTCGTGCTCCTCGATCACCACCAGGCCGTCGGGCTTCTGCATTTTGGTCGCGATCTTGGCGAGCAGCAGCGTCGGCGCGATGCCGATCGAGCAGTGCAGATGCTCGCCGACCTTGCCGTGGATGCCGGCCTTCATGCCGAGCGCGATCTTCTTGGCGTTCAAAGGCTCGCGCTCGGAGCCGATCAGGCGGCAGGAGCACTCGTCGATCGAGCCGATCTTGTGGATCGGCAGGTGGTTGGCGACCTCGGCCATCAGGCGCTCGTGGTACTCGACATAGAGATCGTGGCGCGCGGGCACGCAGACCAGATCGGGGCAGACCTTGCGCGCCTCGAAGATGCGCATGGCGGTCTTCACGCCCATGCGCTTGGCCTCGTAGCTGGCGGCGATGGCGCAGGTGCTGTCGGTGCCCTCGATCGGCACCACGGCGACCGGACGGCCGCGCAGCTCGGGGCGCACCTGTTGCTCGACGCTCGCGAAGTAGGCGTTGAAGTCGAGCATCAGATAGCGGGGCAGGCCTTCGGTACGCATGGACGGGTTCTTGACGGTCCTTGGGGGCAGGACCGATCAGGCTAGAACAAAACAGGAACACAAGGGAAGGGTTATTTGAAGAGCTATTTTTTCGTGCGTTTTTCACACGCCATTCACGCCCGGGTCGCCGTCCGGGTCACGGGCACCCCGCATGGTCTTCCCACGCAAGCGCGGAATTCGCGCACGCGACAACGATGGAGGCGACCATGTATTTCGACCACGCTCTTCGCGGCGGCCTGACCGGCACGCTCACCGTGCTCCCCGGTGCGGCCTTCCAGGCAACCAAGCCAGGGTCCTTTTGGGGCCGGATGCTGGACAAGTTCGTCGAGTCCCGCATGCGCAAGGCCGACCAGGAGATTCGCATGCACCTGCAGCACATGCCCGAGGACGCGCTGAGGCGCCTGGTTCCCGAGGATGTGCTGAAGCGCTTGGGCTTGGTGGCGACGCTGCGCGGCTCGAAGGATCTTCCCTTCGTACGCCAGTAGTTCGCGGCCGGCCGGCGGCGCGCCGCCCTCTCCCCGCTTGCGGGGAGAGGGTATAGTGCCCGCCATGTTCACTTCCTTCTTCCACGAGCTGAAATCGCGCCGGGCTGCCGGTCACGGTGCGCGAGTATTTGACGCTGCTCGAAGCGATGGAGCGCGACGTTGCCGGGCGGCGGGTCGAGGATTTCTATTATCTGTCGCGCGCCACGCTGGTGAAGGACGAGCGCAATCTCGACAAGTTCGACCGCGTATTCGGCCACGTATTCAAGGGCCTCGATCTGCTCGTCGGAAGACCTGCTCGCGGAAATCCCGGCCGAGTGGCTCAAAAAGCTCGCGGAAAAATATCTGACCGAAGAAGAAAAAGCGCAGCTCGAGGCCATGGGCTGGGACAAGCTCATGGAGACCTTGAAGAAGCGCATGGCCGAGCAGAAGGGCCGCCACCAGGGCGGCAGCAAGTGGATCGGTACCGCGGGCACTTCTCCCTTCGGTGCCTTCGGCTATCACCCGGAAGGCATCCGCATCGGGCAGGACGAGAGCCGCCACAAGCGCGCGGTGAAGGTGTGGGACAAGCGCGAGTTCCGCGACCTCGACGACACGGTCGAGCTCGGCACCCGCAACATCAAGCTCGCGCTGCGGCGGCTCCGGAAATTCGCGCGCACCGGCGCGCCCGAGGAGCTCGATCTCGACGGCACCATCAAGGAGACCGCGCAGCGCGGCTATCTCGACCTCAAGCTACGTCCCGAGCGAAGAAACGCCGTCAAGGTGCTGCTGTTCCTCGATATCGGCGGCTCGATGGATTGGCACATCAAGATCCTCGAGGAACTCTTTTCGGCTGCAAGAGGCGAGTTCAAGCACCTGGAATATTTCTACTTTCACAATTGCCTCTATGAGCGCGTGTGGAAGGACAACCGCCGGCGCTGGCAGGAGACCACGCCGACCTGGGACGTGCTGCACACCTATCCGCACGACTACAAGGCGATCTTCGTGGGCGACGCCTCGATGAGCCCCTACGAGATCAGCGTGCCGGGCGGCTCGGTGGAGCACATGAACGAGGAGCCGGGCGGCGCCTGGCTCGAGCGCGTCACGCGCACCTATCCGCACGCGGTGTGGCTGAACCCGGTGCCGCAGGAGCAGTGGGAGTTCACCCACTCGATCCGCATGGTCAAGCAGCTGTTCGCCGGGCGGATGTTTCCGCTGACGCTGGAGGGGCTGGATCAGGCGATGCGGGAGTTGGTGAGGTGAGGCACGGATGTGGACGCGGCTAGTTTGAGATCATAGTGACAAAGGACCGCAGGAAAATTTCATTTGCTGAGGCTGAGGGGAAGGTCAATTTTCCTGCTGTTTTGGAATGGGGGAAAGTTGATCAACGTCTGCGCGCGGCCTTATGGAATTGACTCTATGGATTTTTCAATGATCATATCGAGTACGATGAAATTTTCCAGCAGACGTCATATCTATCTCCCCTGAGAGAGATTCTGATCCGTGATTTTGTGCATAGACGAAATCGGTTCGTGAGTGATTTTGTTGAACAGTATCGCTCAAGAGAGCAAGAAGCTAACACCGACGGAAAGATGGGACTACTGTCAGGCCCTGCTCGACAAGGCCGTAGCGAATTTTGAGAAGTTGTTAGCAGAGCGGCAAGCCGCAGCTGACCGCGCCAAGGAAGCAAAAAAAGTGCGAGTTCAGAGGCGGCTGCAAAGGAAAACGGTTCGACAGCTCACGCTCGCAGGTCGAAAATAATTCGCTGGATGCCAACAACAAGCAGCTTGATTCAACCGAACGCACACAAGGCGGAAGGAGGAATTAGCTCTGAGCGCAAAGGAACAGATTTCATGGTCATGGCTGGTTCGCTTGGCGGCTATCGCTATACCCCTGCCCGCAAGGGGCGCGCTCATGAGGCGTCATTTGCGTGGGGCAGGGTGGTGGTGCCCGCGGCGCGAGGCTCGTAACCTCGCACTCGGGCGGCCCCGGAGCCCCGCCCGGGTGGCACTAGGACCGCTCTGCGAGGAGCTCGCTGGACGGGCCGGCGCGTTTGCCGGTTCCCGGAAGCCCGACGTCCGGGCGTCGAGCCAGGTCCTGCGGGACCCGGCGAGCCGCGATGGAGCGCCGTGAGGCGAGTGCCCGGCGGTTTCCGGGCACCGCGCGTCCCGCGAAGGGACGCGCAAAAGAGCTAGAGCCGCCGAGCGGCGCTCCGTCATCCCCCTCCTGCGTATCCCGGAGGGGCAGTGCCTAACCCTCGGCGAGATCGCCGGGACAAGCCCGGCCATGCGAGGACCGCCGCGAGAACGCACTCACATGCGTTTCAGGCTCTTGCCTTCGCCGGAACAACATCGCCCACAGCAATGCGCCCACCGCCCACATCGCCACGCGGAACAGCACGATCGCGCTCGCGAACTGGAACCAGACCGAAGCGCCGATCGTGCGCAGCACCACTTCGGTCTGCGACGAGAGGCGCGAGGGCAAGAAATCGGCCGCGAGCTCGATGCTGCGCGTCGCCCCGCGCAGATACCATTGCAGCCATTCGGGATAATAATAGAAGCAGAGCCCGATCAGCACGATGGTCGCCAGCGCCGTCCATAGCCGGAAGAACTGGACGCGCGCCCAGCTCATCACGCCGCCGGAGCCTTGCCCTGAGGAGCGTCTCATCGTTGTCACTTCGGCTGACAGCGCACGATGTCGCCGGTCGTATCTTCGCGCGGCCAGTCGGTGCGGCGCCAATTGTAGCGGTTCTTGCCGGCGAGTACGAGAACCCAAACCACCCGGTCTCCGGCGCGCGTTCTGCGCCTCTCGCCTTCGATATACATGGTGATCTTGTTCTTCTCGGCATAAAGAATCTTGTAGATGGTCGTTGCGGTGGTTTCGCCCGTCGCGCTGCCGATCGGCTTCGAGAACGTGAGCTTGGCGCGCGTATTGTTGTCCTCGAATACGATCGTATGAGGATTTTGAGCGCAGCTGCTGGCTTCGGATTCCTTCCAGCCCCAGGTTCCCGCCACCAGCTCGAACAGATTCGCATCGAGCGGCGGGTTCGGCGCATCCTGCGCATTTTGCGCGCTCGCCGCGCCGGACTGGAGCGCGAGCACCAAGCCCGCGACCAGAGATAAAATCGCCAGTTTTCGTGCCTCGAACATCGCGCGCCCCATTTCCCTATTCACTGCGGAAACGATGACTCGTTTCAGTTCGGCCGGCAATATGGCCGATTGTTTACTGGATCAGCGTTCCGAGAAAAGAAGTGAAGTTGAACAGATAGACAAAGCCCAGGAGCGCCGCGCCAACCAGCGCGCATCCGGCGAGAACATACCGGCGTGCGATGGCCGCATCGCGCTTGTTCTTTGGCACCGTTCCATCCTTAAAAAAACTTGCCGCCCCTGCGGATGCAGGGACGGCGTTGTTCTGCCGGCGCTCAGCTCAGAAGGAGCGGCCGTTGGTCCAAGCGCTGACGTCCTTCAGGGCCTGGTCCGCGCTGAGCGCGTACTTGGTCTGAACCTGAGTGACGAGGTCGCTGGTCGCCTTCATGGCGGAAGCGTCAACCTCGGAAATCTTGTCCCACTTGACGTGGATTTCCTTGGCCGAAAGCTTCGCCGCATTGGCCTGCGGCGCGGAAGCCTGCGAGCCGGAAGCGTTGGTGTTCACGGGATTGGTCATGGTTATCTCCTGAAAAATTCACTGTTACCGAATTACTTGAACGAACATTCATTCAAGCTACGCACGCAACGTAGGGGGCGATAGGGGTTTAACTGTGTTCGTGTGTCCGCAATGCGCGCGCGCTTCGGCGCGATTGCGCTCCGCGCAAACGTCGCGGCCGGCCTTTGGGCCGGCCGTCATGTGCGGGAGAGCGGCGGCGGTTACGAAGTGGTGTTCGGCGTGCGCCTGAGCGACTGCGCGCCGGCGCCTTGCACCTGCCGGCGGACGTTGCGGCTTCCGATGAAGCTGCCGCTTCCGCTCATGCTCTGGTTCTGCCCGGCGGTGATGAGGGCGCGGACGGTATCCGGCGCCGCGTCTTCGGCAACGGCCGCTGTCGCGAGGCCGGCGACGAGCGCGAACGCGAGTGCGATCTGCTTGGTCATGCGATTGTCTCCTGAAAAGGAATAGGGAATTTCACAAATTGCTTGAACGCGATTCATTCAAGGTACGCAGGCAATATGGGGCGCAATAGAGGTTTATGTGTGTTGGCGCGGGCCGCCGTTACGCGCGCAATTCGAGTCAAATGCGAGGCTCGCGAGCGTCGCGCTCAGTTTTTGCGCTTGCGCGGCAGCTGCTTCGGCTCCGGCTCGATCACGCGATATTCGGTCTCGATCGTCTGCCCGCGGCCGTCGCGGCCGGGCGCGCGGCGGCGGCCGAAGCCGAACAGATACGCGAGCGCGCCGACCAGCACGAAGATCGGAAACAGGATCAAAAACGCGCCGACCGCGACCACGAGCAGCGTCGCCAACAGCGCGAGCACCAGCGCGAAGATCAGAAAGACCTGCCAGCTTTTCAGCTGAATCATGCGGATGCGATATTGCGCCATGGCTACACCTTCGGCGGCCGCAGCACGTAGCCATATTGCACCGGCCAGTGCATGTGCTCGCCGAGCTCGGCCTGAGCCTTGATCGCAAAATAAGGCTCGCGCAGCAGCTCGCGCCCCATGAAGATCAGATCGGCGTCGCCGGCGGCCAAGATCGCCTCGGCCTGGCGCGGCTCGGTGATCAGCCCGACGGCGCCGGTCTTGATCGCGGCCTCGGCGCGGATCCTGCGCGCGAACGGCACCATGTAGCCGGGCGCCATCGTGACGTTGGGCTTGGGCACCGTGCCGCCCGAGGAGCAATCGATCAGGTCGACGCCGAGTTTCGCCAGCTGCTTGCAGAGCTCGACCGCGTCGGCGATGTCCCAGCCGCCTTCGGCCCAGTCGGTGGAAGAAATGCGCACGAAGAGGGGCATCGTATCCGGGCATCGCGCGGCGCACGCGCTCGGCCACGCGGAGGGTCAGCCGGATGCGGTTCACGAGGCTGCCGCCGTATTCGTCGGTGCGCTGGTTGGAGATCGGCGAATGGAACTGGTGCAGCAGATAGCCGTGCGCGGCGTGAATCTCGATCAGCTTGAAGCCGGCCTGCAGCGCGCGCTTGGCCGCCGCCTCCCAGGCGTCGACCACGCGGTCGATGCCCTTGAGGTCGAGCGCCACCGGCTGCGGGAACGTCTCGTCGAACGGCACGTCGCTCGGGCCGAACACCTGCCAGCCGCCTTCCGCAGGCGAGACCGTCTTCGGGCCGTGCCACGGCGCGCCGCGGCTGGCCTTGCGGCCGGCGTGCGCGAGCTGGATGCCGGGCACCGCGCCTTGGCTCTCGACGAACGCCACGATGCGCGCCAGCGGCGCGACGTGCTGCTCGCCCCAGATGCCCATGTCGCCCGGCGTGATGCGCCCTTCGGGCAAAACGGCGGTAGCTTCCACGATCGCCAGCGCCACGCCGCCGACCGCGCGGCTGCCGAGGTGGACGAGGTGCCAGTCGTTGGCCAGCCCCTCGTGGGAGGAGTACTGGCACATGGGCGACATGACGATGCGATTGCGCAGCGTCACGCCGCGGATGGTGAGCGGGCTGAACAACGAGTGCTTGGCGGGATGATGCATGAGACAGGAACCGGGTTAGACTGGGCAGCATACAACGGGAAAGGGTCGGGCAGTGCAACGAACCGGCGCGATCATCGGCTCAGCGGTCTTCTTCGTCCTCGTGCCCCTCGTATTGGCGGGGCTGATTCCGTGGTGGATCACACGCTGGCAGTTCCAGCCGCCGTTGCTCGACCTCGTGTCGACGCGCGTCATCGGAGCGGTGATGATCCTCGGCGGTATCCCGGGCCTGCTCGACTCGTTCAGGCGCTTCGCGCTGGAAGGGCTCGGGACGCCGGCGCCGATCGCGCCCACGCGGCATCTCGTGGTGAGCGGCCTCTACCGCTATGTCCGGAACCCGATGTACGTGTCCGTCGTCGCCGTCGTGCTGGGCCAGGCGCTGCTGTTCGGCAACTGGCGCCTGCTCGTCTATGGCGGCCTGTTCTGGCTCGCGTGCCATCTCTTCGTGCTCGGCTACGAAGAGCCCACGCTGAAACGGACGTTCGGCAAGGAATACGAGACGTACCGCGCCAACGTGCCGCGCTGGATCCCGCGCGACAAGCCGTGGCGCGGCGACGGGAAGGGGCGGTCCTAGCGTTCGCGGGGACTGGAAAAATGGTACGACCACGAACCAGAAGCGCGCTTACATCCGGCGTCGCTTAAGCTCGTGGCCGCTGGCAGCAGCGCCTTGCGGCTGCCGACTGCCTTGGGGCGGGATGTGGGGCGGCAGCGGCACTTCCACAAGGGCAGCGGACACGTAGCGCGGTTGGATGACAGCACGATGAACTCGGGTCCGATCTTCAAAGGCTCGATGCCGGCGTTCTACGACCGCTATCTGGGGCCGATCCAGTTCGTGCCCTGGGCGGCGGAGACGGCGGCGCGCGTCGCCAAGCGCAAGCCCGCGCGGTTGCTGGAGACTGCCTGCGGCACCGGCATCGTCACCTATGCGATGCATGACGCTTCGCCCGCGACGCAGATCGTCGCCACGGATTTCAGCCAGGCCATGCTCGATTTCGCCGCGGCCAAGCGGCCGGGCGCGAAGATCGAATGGCAGCAGGCCGACGCGCAGGCGCTGCCGTTTCCTGACGCGAGCTTCGACTGGCTCGTGTGCCAGTTCGGCGTGATGTTCTTCCCCGACAAGGCGAAGGCCTATTCCGAGGCGCGGCGCGTGCTGAAGCCGGGCGGGCAATTCCTGTTCGCGGTGTGGGACAAGCTCGAGCACAACGACCTGCCGCGGGTTTCGTCCGAAGCGATCGGCGAGCTGTTCCCGAACGACCGGCCCACGTTCATGGCGCGCGGGCCGTATGGCTACAACGACATTCCGGCGATCGAGCGCGCGCTCAAGGCCGCCGGCTTCGCGCGCGTCGAGGCCGAGACCTTGACGAAGCGCATTCGCGCCACCGCGCGCGATCATGCGACGGGAACCTGCCAGGGCGGTCCGCTGCGCAACGAGATCGAAGCGCGCGACCCGAACGGCCTGGAGCGCGCGACCGAGGCGGTGACGCGGGCGCTCGAAGCGAAGTTCGGCAAGGGCGAATTCGAGGCGAAGAGCCAGGCGATTTTCGTGACGGCGGCTTGCTGACGGCGCTTCAGGCGGCGCGCACGCGCTCGAAAAAGGTGGCGACCCGCGCGTCGAGGTCGTTGGCGCGCGACGACAGCTTGGCGGTCCAGCCGCTGATCTCGCCGACCGCCGCGGCGCTGCGGCTGGCGGCTTCCTCCACCGAACGGATTTCGACCGACGCATCGGCCGTCTTGCCGGCGATGGTCTGAATGCTTCCAGCGATTTCGCGGGTGGTGGAGCTCTGCTGTTCGATCGCGGTGGCGATATTGGTGGCTACCGCCGTCAATTCCTCGATGGTGCGGGCGATCGAGGAAATTTCGTCGAGCGACTGCTTGGTCGCCTCCTGAATCGTGGCGATCTGTCCGCCGATCGCCCCGGTGGCCTGCGAAGTCTGCGCGGCCAGCGTCTTCACTTCGGAAGCGACCACGGCGAAGCCCCGGCCGTTCTCGCCCGCGCGCGCCGCTTCGATCGTAGCATTGAGGGCGAGGAGGTTCGTTTGCGACGCGATGCTCGAAATCAGGTTGACCACCGACCCGATGTGCTCGGCTGCTTCATGCAGCGACTGCATGCTTTGCTGGGTGCGCTGCGTGTCGCCGACCGCCGACCGCGCCATGTCCATGCTGCGTGTGGTCTGCTGACCGATATGCTCGATCGAGCTCGAAATCTGCTCGGTGGCCGCGGCCGTGGCGGACACGCTCGCCTTGGTCTCCGCTGCCGCGGACGCCGCGCTGGCCATCCGGCCGACCGTGTCGTCGGCCACCTGTTGCAGCGTCGACGACGAACTCGACAGCGACGTCGCCGCCTCCTTGATCGCCTTGACCACGTCCCCGATCGTGGCCGCGAAATCCTCGATCGCGCTGTCGATCGCCTTGCGCCGGACCTGCGTCGCCTGCTCAGCGGCGGTGCGATGCAGGCTCATCGCGTTCGCCACGTCGAAGGCGATGAACTGCGACACCGCCTTGGCGTGCGCGGCGAGCTTTTTCGGCGACAGCCGGTATTTGCGCGCGAGTGCGTCGAGCGCGACCCGCAGCACGAAGTTTCCCGCGCTGCTGCGCACGCGGCCGTCGAAACCGATGGCCGCTTCCTCCTCGACGGTCTTGCGGCAGGACGCGGCGTAGCGCGCGTCGAGCGTTCCGTTCAGCAGCGCCTCGAAGTGCGATAGCTCGAGCGTCTTGATCAGCGCCCGATGGCGCTGCACCATTTCCGCCAGGCGCGGCATGTGCGCCGCCGTGACCAAAAAATCGTCGATTGCACGTTCGAGCAGCGGCGCCAGCGCGCCCCAGCACTCCTTCATGGCGTCGCAGATCCGCTCATCGATATGATAGAGCTTGAGACGAGCTTCGAAGCCTTCGATAGAGGGGGCGGGCGTCATGAGCGTGGCATGGTTGTCGAAACAAGTTAGGGGATTGTTAACGACTGGAAGCCCGGCGCTCATTGGCTTTGCGGCGCTCGTGGCGCTGGCGGCATCGGTCTTGTCGTGGAGCGTGGAAAAGGCGCGCGCGCAAACGCCGCCCAGCCGGTGGCGATCCAGGCCGACGGCGTCACCTTGTCCGGGTATCTTGTTCGTCCCGACCGGGCTGAACAAGAAAGCCCCCGGCGTCGTCCTGCTGCACGGCTGGGGCAGGAGCGCGGAGCTGCTGGCCGAGGAGGCGGTTTCGCTCGCCGCGCAAGGCTATGTCGCGCTGACGCTATCCATGCGCGGGTGGGGCCAGACCGGCGGCAACGACGACTGCGGGCTGCAGCAGCCCGACGATACAGTGCTGGCGCTCCGGTGGCTGGCGCAACGGCCCGAGGTCAATGGCGCGCGGCTCGGGATCATCGGTTTTTCGAAAGGCGGGCAGGTGGCGCTGCTCACGGCCGCGCGGACCCGGTCGCTCAGGGCGGTCGTGGCCTACTATCCCATCACCGACATCGACAGCCTGGCGACGACCAGCACCCAGTTCGGGGTGCAATCCTATGTCAGCGGCACCTGCGCGATCGGCGGCACCGCGGCGCGTTCTCCGGTCGCTTCCGCCGCGAGGATATCCGGCTCCGTGCTGCTGATTCACGGCGACGCCGACACGACCGTGCCGGCGCGGCAGAGCATCCTCATGCAGGAGGCGCTGCGCCGGGCCGGCAAGCGGGTCGAATTGCACCTGGTCCCGGGAGCGCAGCATGAATTTGTCGGTGGCGAGCGCGACCTGTCGTGGCAATGGACGCTCGCGTTCCTGGCGAGAAATCTCTAGCGGCCATCGCCGGCGGTGCGATGCTTCCCGGCCGTCCAGCCCTTTGAGGCGATGTTCCGCTCGCCCGCTGAAATACCGATGGCTTCGAGCGTCGTCGCCATCGAGTTGTTCCAGCGATTGAGAAATCCGAATAAGGCGATGACGCCGAGAATCTCGACGATTTCGTCGTCGGTCCAATGGGCCTTAAGCGCGGCCCCGATCTCCGGGCTCACGGCGTTGGGAACGCTCGCGGCCGCCAGCGCGAAATCGAAGGCGGCCTTCTCGGCGGCGCTGAACAACGGGCTGCGGGGATAATCCCACACCGCGGCCAGGCGCTCGGGCGTGGCGCCGAAGCGCTCGGCGGCGAGGATGGTGTGCGCCTCGCAGTAGCGGCAGCCGGCCGCGTGCGACGCGATGAAGCCGATCAACCGCTTCTGCTCGGCCGTAACGCGGCCGCCGTTCTCCATCACCGCCTTGTTCAAGTCGGTGAACGAGCGGGCGATCTTCGGCCGCCGCTGCATGGTGAGCACGCTGTTGGGAACGGTGCCCAGCGGCCCGCGAAAGAATTGAATGAGATCGACGAGTTCGGAATGATGATCTTCCGGAAGCGGATCGACGAGCGGCATGGCAAAGTCCTGTTTGACGCCGAGTTTTCACAGATTGACTGAAGACGATCGAGCGTAGCCAGCAAAACTTTCATCGGCAATCTGGCTCGTCTGGAGGCGGTCGCTGGTGCGGGGCAGGGGCGGTGGCTGCCGCCTCTCCTCAAACCACCGTGCCGAAAATGCGCCCGATGCCGGCGGTGAGCGCCATGGCGAGCGCGCCCCAGAACGTCACCCGCGCCGTGGCCCTGAGCACGTTCGCGCCGCCCGCCCGCGCGCCGATCGCGCCCAGCAGCGCGAGAAAGCCCAGTGACGCCGCGGAGACGATCGGGACGAGCGCGGCGGCGGGCGATACGACGACCATGAGCAGGGGCATGGCCGCGCCGACCGCAAAGGTCGCCGCCGATGTCAGCGCGGCCTGCACGGGGCGCGCGGTGGTGATTTCCGAAATGCCGAGCTCGTCGTGCGCATGAGCGGCCAGGGCGTCCTTCGCCATCAGCTGGTCGGCGACCTGCCGCGCCAGCGTCCGGTCGACGCCGCGCTTGACGTAGATCTCGGCCAGCTCGTCGCGCTCGAACTCGATGTCCTCGCTCAGCTCCTTGCGCTCGCGCGCGAGATCGGCCCGTTCGGTGTCGGATTGCGAGCTGACGGAAACGTATTCGCCGGCGGCCATCGACATGGCGCCGGCCACGAGGCCGGCGACGCCCGCGATCAGTACGTCGTGCTGGCTCGCGGCCGCCGCGGCGACGCCGACGATCAGGCTCGCGGTCGAAACGATGCCGTCGTTGGCCCCGAGCACCGCCGCTCGCAACCAGCCGATGCGCGCAACGAGGTGCTCTTCCGGATGCAAGCGAAGGCGGGTCATAGGTTCCTCCCGATCATGATGCGTGCCGAAAGGCGGGTTGCCGGAATGCCCAGCTTTGAACCCCTAAGACAAGCCGAGCCAAGACAAGCTACATGACAAGCTATAGGACCCGACACAGTCCGGTCACGATCCGGCGGGAGATAAAGGCGATGTTGAATAGGGCGGCTAGGGGGCTCTTGGCGGCGGCGCTGGTCGCGCTTTCAGCGTTTCCTGCGTTCGCGCAGGCCTGCCGCAACCCGGCCAATTTCGATCCGTGGCTCGCGGAGTTCCGCCGGGAAGCCGCCGCCGCCGGCATTTCACAAAATACGCTCGCGGCCGCCGCGCCCTATCTCTCCTACGACGTCAACATCATCGCGAAGGACCGCGGCCAGCGCGTTTTTTCGCAGACGTTCCTGGAATTCTCCGACCGCATGGTCGCCAAATATCGTCTCGACCAGGGCGCCAAGCGCATCCAGCAGCTCGCCGCCACCTTTCAGCGCATCGAGAACCAGTACGGCGTGCCGGCGGCGCCGATCGTCTCGTTCTGGGGGCTGGAGACCGATTTCGGCGCCAATATCGGCAATCTGCCGACGCTGCGCGCGCTCGCAACGCTCGCGTTCGATTGCCGCCGTCCGCAGCTCTTTCGTCCGCAGCTCTTGGCGGCGCTGAAAGTCATCCAGCGCGGCGACCTCACGCCCGAGCAGATGGTCGGACCGTTCGCCGGCGAACTCGGGCAGCTGCAATTTCTGCCGGCGCACTATTTCGATCACGGCGTCGATTTCGACGGCGACGGCAGGCGCGACTTGCTGAAGAGCGCGCCCGACGCGCTCGGCTCGGCCGGAAATTTCATGAAGCATCTCGGCTGGAGAAAAGGCGAGCCCTGGCTGCAGGAGGTGCGCGTTCCTGAAAACCTGCCGTGGGACCAGGCGGATCTCGCGATCAAGCATCCGCGCTCGCAATGGGCGCGCTGGGGCGTGACCTATCCGGGCGGGCGGCCGCTTGCGGCCGATGCCATGCCGGCCTCGCTCGTGCTGCCCATGGGCCGCTTCGGACCGGCGTTTCTGGCCTACGCGAACTTCGACGTGTTCATCGGCTGGAACCAGTCGCTGGTGTACGCGACCACGGCGGCTTATTTCGCGACGCGGCTGGCCGGTGCGCCGGCGGTCGGCCGCGGCAACGCACCGGTGCCGGCGTTCAGCTACGAGCAGATGCGAGAGCTGCAAACGAATTCTGCTGCGTCAGGGATTTAAGATCGGTCCGGCCGACGGCAAGCTCGGCATGCAGACGCGCACCGCGATCAAGCAGGTGCAGATCAAGCTCGGGCTGCCGGCGGATTCCTATCCCTCGCCGGAATTGCTGGAGCGCATGCGCGGCGGGCGTTAGCGCGCTCACGCAAACGTGTGGCGGCGCCCTTAAAGAGTTGTAAGGGAATGCCTAGATGGTTTCGAGAGAGGCTTCGCCGCCCAGGCGGCCGGCGAGCATGCCTTCTAGCTCCACACAGGAAGGACGACCCCATGACCATCCACAGCAATCGAATCGTCGCGCTCGGCATTGCCGGCGCCATCGCGATCGGCTCCGCCGTCACGGCCGGGCCGGTTCTCGCGGCCCCCGTCCCCTCCAACACCGTCGCGCTGACGCAGGTCGACGTGAACAATGTCGTCGACGTGCAGTGGCGTCGCCGCGCTTGGCGCCGGGGCGCCGGCCCGTGGGTCGCCGGCGCCGCGCTCGGCGTCATCGGCGCCGTCATTGCCGCGGATGCGTACCAGAAGGGCTATTACAACGGCTATGGGCCGTACCCGTACGCCGCGCCGTATCCGGGCCAGCCCTACAACGACGGCTACGCGCCCTATCGCAGCTGCGACAACGGCGCGATCTGCTGACGAACGAGAGGTAGCGGCAATCCTGGAGCCGGCCGCGGTGCGGCCGGCTTCTTGACGTCGGCGCCGCGCTCTGCACATTCGCGGCGCGGCAGGAGCGGGTGCATGGACGACACGACGGAAACAGCGGATGACGCGCCGGTCTATACGTTCAAGCCGCGCATGCTGGCCGCCGACCACATATTCCGCCTCGGCGCCGACTCGCTCGAATTTTTCGTCGCCGGCCGCCCCGGGCGGGTGGCCTATCCGATGATCGCGCGCATGCGCCTCGGTTTCCGCCTGACCAATTTCCTGGGCCGCCGCTACACCGCCGAGATTTTTCCGCGCGCCGGCGGGCGCATGGACATTTCTTCGTATTCCTCGCGCGGCATCGTCGACAACTCGAACCAGGGCGCGGCGTATCGCGCGTTCATCAGTGAGCTGCACCAGCGCGTCGCCAAGGCGCACGGCGAATGCCGATTTGAGGCCGGCATGGCGGTATGGCGCTTTTGGCCGTCGGTCGCGGTGATGGTGGCGATGACAGGTGGGCTCGTCTATGTGCTCGGCCGCGGCATGCTCGGCGGGCAGCTGCTGACCGGGCTGCTCGTGCTCGCGGCGGGCGCGGTGTTCCTCTGGCAGATGGGAATAACGGTGTACGGCAATCGCCCGCGTAGCTATTCGCCCGACGCCATTCCCGGGGACGTGCTGCCGAAAATTTGAGCGGGTCGCTTACGTATATTTGGCGCCGAGGCTTTGCGGCGTCACGTAGAGGGCAAGCGTGCCGGCCTGTTCCTGCACATCGGACCAGTCGTCAGAAGGAAAATCGATGACCGCGAGCCCCGAGGTCGGAAACGAATTCATCAGGCGCTTCTTGGCCGCCGCATCGCCCTTGCCGGCGAGCGTGCGGGCGAGGTCCTCCAGGCCCGGATTGTGGCCGAGCACCAGGAGCGTCTGCACGCCGGCATCGGTGGCGCGCACGCGCTCGAGCAGCGCCTCGGCGGTGGTCATGTACAGGCCCGCCTCGATCTCGTGCGGCGGCGGTTCGGGCAAGGCGGTCGAGACCAGCGTCCAGGTCTCGCGCGTGCGCTTGGCCGGCGAGACCAGCGCGAGGTCGGGGCGCAATGTCTCGCGCGCCATGAAACCGCCGATCGCCGGCGCCTCGGCCCGGCCGCGCGGGGCGAGCGGGCGCTCGAGATCGGCCACGCCCGGCGGCCAATCGGATTTGGCATGCCGCAACAGCATCAATCGGCGCATTCGCCTCACTCTCGGTTGGGGAGATCGCCCCGGCCGCGTCGAAATCGGGCTGCATAAAGTCTAGCATGCCGTCGGCCGCGTCCATGGAAACACCCCCCGAAACTTTTTACGCCGCGACCGCCGTGCCGCACACGCCGCGGCCGCGCCTCACGCTCGAGACCGACACCAACGTGTGCGTCGTCGGCGCGGGTCTGGCCGGGCTGTGGATCGCTCGTGAGCTGGTGCGCCGCGGCTACGATGTCGTGGTGCTGGAGGCCGGCCGCATCGCGCAGGGCGCCTCGGGCCGCAACGGCGGTTTCTGCTCCGCCGGTTTCGCGCAGGAGCTGCCGGTGCTGATCGAGCGGGTGGGGATCGACCACGCGCGCGCGCTCTACACGCTTTCGCGCCTGGGGGTCGAGCGGGTGCGCGATCTCTTGGGAGAAGGCCCGCCGGGGCTCGATCCGGCGCCGGGCCGGCTCAACGTGCGGCGCTACGAGGACGCCGACGGGATCAAGCGCGAGGCCGATCTGCTGGCGGAAAAGTTCGACCACGACGTGGTGGTCTGGCCGACCGAACGGGTGCGCGAGACACTGAGGACCGACATCTATTTTCAGGCGCTGCACGAGGCCGATGCGCTGAATCTGCATCCGCTCAATCTCGCGCTGGCGCTGGCCAACGACATCGAGCGCGGCGGCGGGCGCATCTACGAGGAGAGCCCGGTGGTCGCAGCCGATCTCGACGGCGTGCGCAAGTGGGTCGAAACCGGAACCGCGGATCGCCCGCTGCGCGTTCGCGCGCACCAGATCGTGTTCTGCGGCAATGCCGCGATCGGCGCCGGGTTTCCAGATCTCGCGCGCTGCATCCTGCCGGTGGCGACGCATGTCGGCGTCAGCGCGCCGCTCGGCGAGAGGCTCAAGAACGCCATCCGCTACGGCGGCGGCATCGCCGACACGCGCCGCGCCTTCGACTATTACCGCATCCTCGGCGACCGGCTGCTGTGGGGCGGCTACATCACCACGCGCACCGGGCGGCCGCGGCGGCTCAACCGCATGCTGAAGCGCGACATCGTCAGGACCTATACGCAGCTCGACGAGATCGAGATCGAATATTCCTGGACCGGCACGATGGGCTATGCGGTGCACCGCATGCCGCAGATCGGGCTGTTGCGCCCGGGCGTGTGGATCGCGAGCGCCTTCGGCGGCCAGGGCGTCAACACGACGGCGATGGCCGGCGACCTGATCGCGTCGGCGATCGCCGAGAACGACGATCGCTGGCGGCTGTTCATCCCGTTCGGCATGGTGTGGGCGGGCGGCATGTTCGGCCGCGCGGCGGCGCAGATTTCCTACTGGTCGATGGCGATCCGCGACCGCATCGAGGAGCGGCTCGCCCATCGCGCCGAGGCGCGGCGCAAGGAGGAACGCGCGCGCGCGGCGGAGAACGCACGGCTCGATCGGCTGGAGGCGCGCACGCAGGCGGCGAAGCCCTTGGCGGCGAACAAGAAGAAAGCGAAGCCGGCGAAGGCCGGGTAAGCGCGCCTTGATGGGCGGCGTTGACCTGGATCAACGCCGCGATAAGGGCATGATGATTGAATATATTATGTTTGGTCCGCGTCGCTGGCCGAGAAGGAGTCCATCATGATGTGGGGATACGATTACGCACCCTATTGGTTCGGGTTCATGCCCGCGCCGCTCGGGATGATCATCACCATTTTCGTGCTGATCTTCATTTTCGTGTGGCTGATGCGCTGGAGCTTCGGCGGCCGTCATCATCGGCGCGATCGGGGCGGATCGGCGCTCGACGTGCTCGACGAGCGCTTCGCACGCGGCGAGATCGACCGGGCCGAATACGAGGAGCGGCGGAAAATCCTGGGCCGCTAGACGCGCTCAGCGCGCCTCGCGCCGCGACATAAACGCCAGCCGCTCGAACAGGTGCACGTCCTGCTCGTTCTTGAGCAAGGCGCCGTGCAGCGGCGGGATCAGCTTCTTCGGGTCGCGCTCGCGCAGCGTCTCCGGGCCGATGTCCTCGGCGAGCAGCAGCTTCAGCCAGTCCAGCAGCTCCGAGGTCGAGGGCTTCTTCTTCATGCCCGGCACGTCGCGGATTTCGTAGAACAGCTTGAGCGCCTCGGCCACCAGCCGCTGCTTGATGCCGGGAAAATGCACGTCGACGATGGCGCGCATGGTGTCGGGGTCGGGGAAGCGGATGTAGTGGAAGAAGCAGCGGCGCAGGAACGCGTCCGGCAGCTCCTTCTCGTTGTTCGAGGTGATGAGGACGATCGGCCGGAGCCTGGCCTGGATCGTTTCGCCGGTCTCGTAGACGTAGAACTCCATGCGGTCGAGTTCCTGCAACAGGTCGTTGGGGAACTCGATATCGGCCTTGTCGATCTCGTCGATCAGCAGCACCGGCCGCTCGCCGGCGGCGAACGCATCCCACAGCTTGCCGCGGCGGATGTAGTTCCTGATGTCGGAAACGCGCGGGTCGCCGAGCTGGCTGTCCCGCAGCCGCGCCACGGCGTCATATTCGTAGAGCCCGTGCACGGCCTTGGTGGTCGACTTGATGTGCCACTCGATCAGCGGCGCCTTGATGGCTTGGGCGATCTCGGCGGCGAGCACGGTCTTGCCGGTGCCGGGCTCGCCCTTGATCAGGAGCGGGCGCTCCAAGGTGATGGCCGCGTTAACCGCGACCTTCAAATCGTCGGCCGCGACATAGGTCTTGGTGCCCTCGAAACGCATTCCGCGGCTCCCGGCAAAATGGCCGCGCACCCTATGGGGCCGACCTGTTGCAGGCAAGTCATAGGGCCGTTGCATTGCTCCGGCATTTGATGGTAGCCGCCTGTTGTCTAGGGCAGCCCGGGTGGATATAAGCCCGGCCAAAATAAGAACCGGGAACGTGAGGGCGTACGCGATGACGATGGTCGAAACGGCGTACCGGCCGGCCGAAGCCGAGCCGTTCATGAACGAACGGCAGCGCGAGTACTTCCGCCGCAAGCTCATGCGCTGGAAGGAAGACATCCTGCGCGAGAGCCGCGAGACGCTGCAGCACCTGCAGAACGAGAACGAGAACCACCCCGATCTCGCCGACCGCGCCTCCTCGGAAACCGACCGGGCCATCGAGCTGCGCGCCCGCGACCGGCAGCGTAAATTGATCGCCAAGATCGACGCCGCATTGCTGCGCATCGAAGACGGCACCTACGGCTTCTGCGAGGAGACCGGGGAGCCGATTTCGCTGAAGCGCCTGGAAGCCCGCCCGATCGCCACGCTTTCGATCGAGGCCCAGGAACGCCACGAGCGCCGCGAGCGCGTGTACCGGGACGACTGAGCCGGCTCCCGGCAATAATTCGTTAACCATATCGCCCCTAGCGTGACGTCGGCCGGCCGCGGAAGGCGGGATTTGGCCCGCTTGTTCCGTGCGCCGCGCGACCGGGGGCTCCGCCATGGCGGGCGAAATCCTGAACGATCTCGAGTTCGTCGAGCCGGCCAAAGCGCCGGCCGGGCAGATGCGGGCCAAGCTCGTGGTGCCGGTCTCGATCGTGCTCTTGGCGATCGCGGTCGGCGTCGCCTACATCGCCGTCACCGCGCGCGAAAAGCGGACCGTGACGAACTCGGTAGCCGTATCGGCGCCCGTATTCCTGGATCTTCCGGCCATCGCGGTGAACCTTTCGGCGGCCGGCGAGCGGCCGCGCACGCTCAAGCTCTCCTTGTCGCTGGAGGCTGCCGATCCCGCAGCGGCCGGCGCGGTGCAGGCGGCGCTGCCCTACGTGCTCGATTCCTTCCAGACCCACCTGCGCGAGCTGCGCGCGGCCGAGCTCGAGGGCTCGGCCGGCATGTTCCGGCTGCGCGAGGAGCTGATGAAGCGGGTCAATCTCGCCATTGCGCCCGCGAAAGTGCGCGCGGTGCTGGTGCGCGACATTATCTTGCAGTGATGGAAATGCGGCGAACGCCGATGACGGCACGGCTTCTGGGCGCGGCGCTGCTCGTCGCGCTCCCGGCCGGCACTTTGCAGGCGCAGGAGCGCATCGTGGCGCCGACGCCCGTGCCGGCGCAGAAGCGTCCGAGCGCCTTCAGCGTTTCCACCAGCGGCGGGTTTGCGCGCATCGTCATCGTGTTTCAGGGCGAGGCCAAGGCCGAGGCGGAAATCGCCGACGGCGTGCTTTCGATCGCGCTCCCGCGCACGATCGCGATGAACCCGCAGCGACTGCCGCAGTATCTGGCCGGCTACGTGCTCTCGGCGAGCCGCGACGGCGATACGCTGCGCCTCACGCTCGCGCGCAAGGTGATGGTCAACACCATGGCCGCGGGCGAGAAGCTCTATGTCGACCTGTTGCCGGAGACATGGACCGGCCCGCCGCCGGGTCTTCCAAAAGAAGTGATCGCCGATCTCGCCCGCAAGGCGCGCGCTGCCGAAAAAAAGCCGACGGCACCGAAAAGCGCGATCGCGGCGCCCACGCCACAAAGTGCCGCTCCTGCGCCGGTGGTGGCCGCGCTCCGGCATGAAGGCGAGCTCGCTGAAAATCGCGTTCCCGTTCGGCGCAGCGACGCCTGCGGCCGTCTTCCGGCTCGGCGATGCGCTTTGGGCGGTGTTCGACACCGCGCAGCCGATCGATATTTCCGCGCTCGCGCGCGATCCGGGCCGCTTGCTGCGCGGCGCCGAACTGGTGGCGGCCGCGCCGGGCCGGGCGCTGCGCATTCCGCTCGATCCGGCCAAGCCCGCCGGGATCGAAGCCAAGGGCAACGAACTTCTGCTCGTGATCGGCGGAGCCACGCCGGGCCGCGCGTTCACAATCGACCGGAGCGTAACGCCGCAGGGCCCCGTCGCGGCCTTCCTGCCGGTCGCGGGCGCGCGCGTGCATCGCCTGCGCGACCCGGATAGCGGCGAGGCCATCATGGCGGTCTCCGCGCCGCTGCCTGCCGTCGGTCTGCGTCACGATCTCTCGTACGTGGATTTCCGCCTGCTGCCCTCGCTGCACGGAATCGCGCTGCTGCCGCGCACCGACGACCTCGAGATCGATCTCGAGCGCGACGGGGTGATCATCGCCCGGCCCGGCGGGCTCCGTGTCACCGACGACGGCACCGTCGCCTCGGTCGACAAAGCCGGCGCCCTTGTTCGGCACGCTCACCTGGCAGATCGACCGCGAAGCGCGCTTCCGCCCGCGCGAGACCGAGCTGGTCGCGGCGCTGGCCGCCGCCGAACCGGGCGAGCGGACGGCGGCGCGGATCGCGCTGGCGCGTTTTTATCTCGCCAACGGTCTCGGCGCCGAGGCCAAGGGCGCGCTGGAAGCCGCGCCCGAACCGGACGGTGCGGCCAAGGCCGAATTCTTCGCGTTGCGCGCGCTGGCGCGGCTCCTGCTACAGCGGCCGCGCGAGGCGATCGAGGACCTGTCCCTTCCGCCCTTGGCGGGTTCGGGCGAGGCGGCGTTGATCCGTGTGGCCGCGCTCGCCGCGGCAATGCGCTTTGCCGAGGCGCGAGAAGCGTTTCGCACGGCCGAGAAAGATCTGCCGCTGCTGCCGGCCGAATTGCAGCGGTTCGTGCGCATGGCCGCGCTGCGCGCCGCGATCGAGCTCGAAGCGTTCGACGAGGCAGGCGCGCTCTTGAAGGCGCTGGAGGCGCGCGAACCCATGGGCGCGATCGAGCCCAGGCTCGCGGTGCTCGCGGGCCGCTTGGCGATGCGGCTCGGCGTGGGCGAGCAGGCCGCGGCGCTGTTCGCCGCCGCCGAGCGAAGCCCGGACCAGGCCGCGGCCGCGCAGGCCGCGCTCTACCGGATCGATCTCGCGCAGGCGCGCGGTGAGATCGGCCGCATTGCCGCGGTCAAGCGACTCGAAATGCTGGCGCAGGCATGGCGCGGCGACGAGACCGAGGCCGCGACCCGGCGGCTCATCGGCCGCCTGCAAGCCGGTGATGAGCGCGAGCGCAATCCGTTGACGGCGGCCACGGTGCGGGAATCCGCGAAAACCCCTTAAAGCGAGATCGGGCCGCCCGGATGCGGCTCAGTTCGGTTTCTTGTCGCCGCGGCCGAGCAGATTTGCCATCTCCTCCTCGAGATTGTCGAACACGTCGCGCTTGAGCGCCGACTTGGGCGGCGGAGGCGCCGGCGCGGTGGCGACCGGCGGTGGCGGTGTGCTCGCCTTCGGCATCCGGGGCTCGAGCGTTCGCGGCGTCGGAGGCGCCATGGTCGCCGGCCTCGGCTCCGGCGCCCGCGGTTCGATCCGGGCCGGGGCAGCGGACGGATGCGCGGCGGCGGGCGGCGGCGGCACAGGCCGCGTCTCCGGCGGCCGGCGCAGCGCCGCTTCGAGGCGCTGGGCCATCTCGGCATATTGCGGATCGATGCGCGGCGCCGGTGCGGGCGCGGGCCGGGGCTCGGGCGCGGGTGGCGGCGGAGGGGGAAGTTCGGCGGCCGGCTCGGGGGTCAGCGTATAGGGCTCGGGCGAAGGCGGCGGCACCAGCGAGGACTCGTGCTCCTCCAGCGGATCGAGCATGGCGGGGCGGCCGGCGGCGCGCGCGATCGGCTCGCGGGCCGCGGGCGGCATCGGGGCCGGCTGGGTCTGCATGGTGGCCGCACGCACGATGTTCGGCTCCACCACTACGTCGGTCGGTCCTCCGACCAGAAGTAGATGCTCCACGTTGTCGCGCCGGATCAGCACCAGCCGCCGGCGGGCATCGACGGTGGCCGATTCAAGCAACGCGAGGCGCGGCTGACGGCCGCGTGCGACGCCGGTCTTGGTGAGCGTTACCGGGCCGAAGCGGCGGATCAGCCAGATCGTGAGGGCGATGAGCCCCAGGACGATCAGTAGCGCGACCACGACGCGCGCAAGCGTGCCGAGCTCACTGCCGAGAAATTCCATGACGTACCTCCCGGGAGCCGCCGCTCCCACCGCCGCCATCCCGTTTTTAACCCCTGGCGGCGCGATTTTCGAGCGTTCTTGCAGCCTGTGTATGAATTTGTGCGGCGGCAGGCGTGCCAAGCCTTGCCGAGCACGCCTCTTCTCGGGCACACCGATTCGGGCTTGCGCCGGCTGCTTCGCCGGCCACCGACGGGGTCAGGGCCATGGCCGATAGCGAGGCGCCGGGAGCGCCGGTCGATCGCCCACAAGTGACGGGCAGCATCGGATTGGTGCTGGTGGTGGCGGTCGCGCTGGTGGCGCTCGTGGTGTTCCTGCTGCTCATCGGCCGGGACCGGGCCGAGCCTTACATCCTGGGGGCGCTCGCGATGCTCGCCGTAGTCGGCGTGTTCGCGCTGTTCGCGGGCGCGGCCGGCATCCTGCAGCTCGCCGGGCGCGGCGCGCGCAACGACATGACCAAGGCGATCACCGACAGCGCCTGGGACGGGATCGCGGTGGTCGATTCCTCGGGCCGCGTGCTGTACGCCAATCGGGCCTATCTCGAGATCACCCAGGCCGAGAGCCCGGAGGACGCGCGGCCGGTCGAGCGGCTGTTCACGGGCGATCCGGGCGTCTCGGAAGCGATCTATCGGCTCGCCCAGGCGGCGCGCGAGGGCAATCGTCTTTCGGAGGAGATCCGCTTCGCCGGCAAGCGCGGCGAACCGGCGCGCTGGCTGCGCTTCCGCGTGCGGCCGCTCGGGCCCGCGGGCAAGCGCTCGAGGCTCGCGATCTGGGGCGTGTCGGACGTGACGCGCGAGCGCGAGCGCCAGGAGAACGCCTTCATCGAATTGCAGCACGCCATCGACTATCTCGATCACGCGCCCGCGGGCTTCTTCTCGTGCGACGCGGCCGGCCAGATCGTCTATTTGAACGCGACGCTGGCGGGATGGCTCGGCTACGATCTGGCCGAGTTCTCGCCCTCCGGCCTGAAAATCTCCGATCTGGTGCAGGGCTCGAGCGCGGCGCTGCTCACCGGCATCGCGCCGGTGCACGGCGAGGTGGTGACGCAGGTGTTCGACCTCGACCTACGGCGCAAGAACGGCCAGAGCCTGCCGGTGCGGCTGCATCACAAGGTGGCGTTCGCGCCCGACGGCACGGCCGGGCCCTCGCGCACGCTGGTGCTCAATCGCGCCCCCACCGACGCGCCGGGCGACGCGGCGCGCGCGGCGGAAGTGCGCTTCGCGCGCTTCTTCCACAACGCACCGATGGCGATCGCCACGATCGACAAGCACGGCCGCATCGGCCAGTCGAACGCGACCTTCGCGCGGCTGGTGGGCGGCGCCGAGACGCGCTCGGTGTTCGCCGTCGCCGACGAGCGCGAGCGGGCCCGCTTCGAGAGCTTCGTGCGCGGCGTGCTGGAGGGGCAGGCGGGAACCAAGACGCTGGAAGTGGCGCTCAGCGGCGGCCAGCGCTTCGCGCAGTTCTACGTGACCCCGGTCGAGGGCGGCACCGGCGGCGAAGCCGCGATCGTGCATGCGATCGACACCACCGAACAGCGCGGGCTGCAGATCCAGTTCGCGCAGGCGCAGAAGATGAACGCGGTCGGCCAGCTGGCCGGCGGCGTCGCGCACGATTTCAACAACATGCTGACCGCGATGATCGGCTACACGGATCTGCTGCTCGCCAATCACCGGCCGACCGATCCCTCGTTCCAGGACCTGATGCAGATCAAGCAGAACGCCAACCGGGCGGCGGGCCTGGTGCGGCAATTGCTCGCTTTCTCGCGCCAGCAGACGCTGCGGCCCCGGGTGCTGCAGCTCGGCGAGGTGCTCTCGGATCTGTCGACCGGGCTCTTGAAGCGGATCATCGGCGAGACGGTGAAGCTCGAGGTGCGGCACGGGCGCGACCTGTGGCCGGTCAAGGCCGACCTCAACCAGTTCGAGCAGGTGATCGTGAATCTCGCGGTCAACGCGCGCGACGCCATGCCGGACGGCGGGCGGCTCACGATCCGCACGCGCAATGTCCCGGCCGACGAAGTGAAGAGCTTCGGCCACGCCGAGATCGTGGCCGCCGACTACGTGCTGGTCGAGGTGGCCGACAGCGGCATTGGAATTGCGCCCGACATCATCGATAAGATCTTCGAGCCGTTCTTCTCCACGAAGGAGGTCGGCAAGGGGACCGGGCTCGGCCTCTCCACGGTCTATGGCATCATCAAACAGTCGGGCGGCTTCATCCACGCCAAGAGCGCGCCGGGCGGCGGCTCGACGTTCAGCATTCTGCTGCCGCGCCACGTGCCGGACGCGGCCGAGGAGGCCCAGGCGGCGCCCGAAGCGCCGGCCGCGGCGGCGGCCGATCTCACCGGAACCGGCACGGTGCTCCTGGTCGAGGACGAGGACGCGGTGCGGGCGTTCGCGGCGCGCGCGCTCGCCTCGCGCGGCTATACGGTGCTCGAGGCCGCCAGCGGCGTCGATGCGCTCGCGATGATCGACGAGCAGGGCGAGGTCGACCTCATCGTGTCGGACGTGGTGATGCCGGAGATGGACGGGCCGACGCTCCTGAGGGAGCTGCGGCGGCGGCGCTCGAACGTGAAGGTGATCTTCGTCTCGGGCTATGCCGAGGAAGCGTTCCGCAAGAACCTGCCCGAGGGCGAGAAGTTCACCTTCCTGCCCAAGCCCTTCACGCTCAAGGAGCTGGTGGCGGCGGTGAAGGAGGCGCTGACGGAGTGAGGCGCCAACCGGGTCGACCCACAACAACAGGCCCGGCGGTGGTGCGCCGGACCTGCTGTCTTGAACGTACGGGTAGAGAGAATCGACCCGCAAACTCGATGTAGAGAGTGCCCCGGCGGTTGCAAGCCTCGGAAAATAAAAGCAAAAATAGCAGTTAGGGCATCTCGCTCGCGAATTCGGACACTGAGAGACTAATTAGGACAGCACCTTGGATGCTGTGGAGAACATCTTGCGAACAGAGAACAAACAGTGTACATAGGCTGCCAATCGCTTCTGATTCACTTCCTCTAGGCGTGGGAGCCCGGCAATGTCGCAATCCACTGCATCGCTTCGAGTCGTCGAAGGTTCTTCCCCCATGGACAAGAGCAAGGCGCTCGACGCGGCGCTTTCCCAGATCGAGCGCCATTTCGGCAAGGGCTCGATCATGCGGCTCGGCAAGAACGGCGCGGTCGAGATCGAAACCATCCCCTCGGGCTCGCTCGGCCTCGATATCGCGCTCGGCATCGGGGGCCTGCCGCGCGGGCGCGTGGTCGAAATCTACGGGCCGGAATCCTCGGGCAAAACCACGCTGGCGCTGCATGCGATCGCCGAGGCGCAGAAGCGCGGCGGCACCTGCGCCTTCATCGACGCCGAGCATGCGCTCGACCCGATCTATGCGCGCAAGCTCGGGGTCAATATCGACGAGCTCCTGATCTCGCAGCCCGACGCCGGCGAGCAGGCGCTGGAGATCGCCGACACGCTGGTGCGCTCCGGCGCGGTCGACATCCTGGTGATCGATTCGGTCGCCGCGCTCGTCCCGCGCGCCGAGCTCGACGGCGAGATGGGCGACGTGCAGCCCGGGAGCCAGGCCCGGCTCATGAGCCAGGCGCTCCGCAAGCTCACCGCCTCGATTTCCCGCTCCAACACCATGGTGGTGTTCATCAACCAGATCCGGATGAAGATCGGCGTCATGTACGGCTCGCCGGAGACCACGTCGGGCGGCAACGCGCTCAAGTTCTACGCCTCGGTGCGGCTCGACATCCGCCGCATCGGCGTCATCAAGGAGCGCGACGAGGTCGTCGGCAACCAGACCCGCGTCAAGGTCGTGAAGAACAAGCTGGCGCCGCCGTTCAAGCAGGTCGAGTTCGACATCATGTACGGCGAGGGCATTTCCAAGACCGGCGAATTGATCGACCTCGGCATCAAGGCCAACGTGGTCGAGAAGTCGGGCGCCTGGTTCTCCTATGACAGCCAGCGGCTCGGCCAGGGCCGCGAGAACGCGAAGACGTTTCTGAAGCAGAATCCCGAGATCGCCGGCAAGATCGAAACCGCGATCCGCCAGAACTCGGGCCTGCTGGCCGAACGCATCCTCGATCCCGAGGCCGGCAAGGGCGAAGACGACGCCCCGGACTCCGAAGCCGCCGAGGCCTGACGCGCGGGCCGGGCTTTCCGCCCCCGCCGGATCGCCCGGCCGCTCCGGATCGTGCCGCGCACCCCACCCGCGGCGCGCCCCGGCAATCGGCTCAAGCCTCGGCTCCCGGCCCGCCGCATCTGCCCCGCGGCGGGCCGTATCTTTTCCCGACCCTCCCTCTCCCCCAAGGGGAGAGGGGTTCGGCCCGTGATGGCCCGAACTGCCCGCAAAGCCTTGTCCGGCGCGGCCAGAGCGTCCCTCGACACCGCCACCCGTGGCCGGTACAGAACCGGCCCATGAGCGGCGTCAACGAGATCCGGTCGACCTTCCTCGACTATTTCGCCAAGGACGGGCACGCGGTGGTGCCGTCGTCGCCGCTCGTGCCGCGCAACGACCCGACGCTGATGTTCACCAATGCCGGCATGGTGCAGTTCAAGAACGTCTTCACCGGCGTCGAGAAGCGGCCCTACGTGCGCGCGGTCACCGCGCAGAAATGCGTGCGCGCCGGCGGCAAGCACAACGATCTCGACAACGTGGGCTACACCACGCGCCACCACACCTTCTTCGAGATGCTGGGGAACTTTTCCTTCGGCGACTATTTCAAGGACCACGCGATCGAGCTGGCGTGGAACTTGGTGACCAAGACCTTTGATCTGTCGCCGAAACGTCTGCTCGCGACCGTTTACGTGGACGACGACGAGGCGTTCAAACTGTGGAAGAAGATCAGCGGCCTGCCGGAGTCGAAGATTCTCCGAATCGCGGGCTCCGACAATTTCTGGGCCATGGGCGACACCGGCCCCTGCGGACCATGCGCGGAAATCTTCTACGACCATGGCGAGTCGATACCGGGCGGCCCGCCCGGCTCGCCCGACGCCGACGGCGACCGCTTCATCGAGATCTGGAATCTCGTGTTCATGCAGTACGAGCAGCTGCCGGACGGGCAGCGTGTCGAATCTGCCCAGGCCCTCGATCGACACCGGCATGGGGCTCGAGCGCTTCGCCGCGGTGCTGCAGGGCACCCACGACAATTACGAGATCGACCTGTTCGGCGCGCTGATCCGGGCGAGCGTGGACGCGACCGGGGTCGCGGCGGAGGGCGCGGCCAAGGCCAGCCACCGGGTCATCGCCGACCACCTGCGCGCGTCCGCGTTCCTGGTGGCCGACGGCGTGCTGCCGTCGAACGAAGGCCGCGGCTACGTGTTGCGGCGGATCATGCGGCGCGCCATGCGTCACGCGCAGCTCTTGGGTGCGCGCGATCCCTTGATGTGGCGGCTGGTGCCCGTGCTGGTGCGCGAGATGGGCCAGGCCTACCCGGAGCTGGTGCGCGCCGAGGCGCTGATCAGCGAGACGCTGAAGCTCGAGGAGACGCGCTTCAGGAAGACGCTCGAGCGCGGGCTCACAATTCTCGACGAGGCGGCCAAGGGCCTCAAGCCCGGCGACAAGCTCAAGGGCGAGACCGCGTTCACGCTCTACGACACCTATGGCTTTCCGCTGGATTTGACGCAGGACGCGCTACGGCCGCGCAAGATCGGGGTCGATACCGATGCGTTCGCAAAATCCATGGAACGGCAGCGCGAGAAGGCGCGCGGCGAGCTGGGCCGGCTCCGGCGAGGCGGCGACCGAGGCGATTTGGTTCGGCTTGCGCGAGAAGCTCGGGGCCACCGAATTCCTCGGCTATGAAACGGAAAAAGCCGAGGGCGTGGTGACGGCGCTGGTCAAAGCCGGCAGCGAAGTGAAGGAGTTGAAGGCAGGAGAGGAAGGCACGGTGCTGGTCAACCAGACCCCCTTCTATGGCGAGTCCGGTGGCCAGGTCGGCGACACCGGCACGCTTTCGGCCGAGGGCGTGCGCTTCCGCGTCACCGACACGCAGAAGAAAGCCGGTGATCTCATCGTTCATTCGGGGAAAGTCGAACAGGGCACGCTCAAGCCCGGGCTGGCGCTTGCGCTCGACGTCGATCACGCGCGCCGCTCCGATATCCGCCGCAACCATTCGGCGACGCATCTGCTGCACGAGGCGCTCCGCCAGGTGCTCGGCGATCATGTGGCGCAGAAGGGCTCGCTGGTCGCGCCCGACCGGCTGCGCTTCGATTTCGCTCACCCCAAGCCGATCAGCGACGACGAGCTCTCCAGGATCGAGGACTTGACCAACGCGAGAGTGCTCGAGAACGCGCCGGTCACGACGCGCCTGATGGCGGTCGATGACGCAATCGCCTTGGGCGCGCGGGCGTTGTTCGGCGAGAAATACGGCGACGAGGTGCGCGTGGTCGCCATGGGCGAAGGCGGCAACCAGATGGGCTGGTCGGTCGAGCTGTGCGGCGGCACGCACGTGCGCCGGACCGGCGACATCGGGCTGGTTTCCATCGTTGCCGAAAGCGCGGTGGCCTCCGGCGTGCGCCGGGTCGAGGCGCTCACCGGCGCCGCGGCGCGCCATCATCTTGCCGGTGAGGCGCGCGGCCTGCGCGACGTGGCGGCGCTGATGAAGGCGCCGGTCGCCGAGGTGCCGGCGCGGATCGAGGCGCTGCTCGACGAGCGCCGCAAGCTCGAGCGCGAGCTTTCCGAGGCGCGCAAGAAGCTCGCCATGGGCGGCGGCGCCAAGAGCGCCGAGGACGGCGTGCGTAAGGTCGGTGACATAAAGCTCTTGGCGCGCGCGGTCTCCGGCGTCGAGACCAAGGACCTGAAAAGCCTCGCCGACGAGGGCAAGAAGCAGATCGGCTCCGGCATCGTCGCCTTCGTCGGCGTGAACGAGGAGGGCAGGGCGAGCATCGTGGTCGGCGTCACCGCCGATTTGACCCCGCGCTACGACGCAGTCGCGCTGGTGAAGAAGGGCGCCGAGGTATTGGGCGGCAAGGGCGGCGGCGGCCGGCCGGACATGGCCCAGGCCGGCGGTCCCGACGGCGCCAAGGCCGATGCCGCGCTCGCCGCGATCGAAGCGGCGATCGGCGGCGGTTGAGCGGACGATGGCGCGCAGCATCCGCATCGCCGAGATCCGGCGGCGCACCTATGAGATCCTCGAACTCGGGGCGTTCGGCGATTGGGTCAGCGTGACTGTCAGCCGGCTGATCCTGACGCTCATCGTCGTCAACCTCGCTTCGATCACGCTCGAATCCGTGCCCGAACAGGCGGTGCGCTATGGCGCGCTGTTCCGCGCCATCGAGATGGTCTCGATCGCCGTGTTCACGGTCGAATATCTGTTACGGCTTTGGGCCGCGGTCGAGCATGCGCCTTATAGCCACCTGGCCGGCCAGCGCGCGCGGGTCCGCTACGCGCTCAGCTTGGCCGGCATTGTTGATCTGCTCGCGGTGCTGCCGTTCTGGATCGCGCTCCTGTTTCCGGTCGATTTGCGTGTCCTGCTCGTTTTCAGGACGATCCGTTTCCTCAAGCTCGCGCGCTATTCGCCGGCCATGCGCTCGCTGCTGGACGTGCTCGTGCGCGAGCGCCGTGCGCTGTTCGGCTGTTTCGTTATTCTCATCGGCGTGGCGCTGGTCGCGGCCTCGATCATGTATCACGTCGAACGCGAGGCGCAGCCCGACAAGCTCGGCACCATCCCCGACGCCCTATGGTGGGCGGTCGTCACGCTCGGCACGGTCGGCTACGGCGACGTCGTGCCAATCACTCCGCTCGGGCGACTGGTGGCGACGTTCACGATTTTCAGCGGCATCATCGTGCTGGCGCTGCCGATCGGCGTCATCGCGACGGCGTTCGGCCAGGAAATCCACCGCCGCGAGTTCGTCGTCACCTGGAGCATGGTGGCCCGCGTGCCGCTGTTCGCTGGCCTCAACGCGGCGGAGATCGGCGACATCATGCGGCTCCTGCGCTCGCAGACGGTCGACCCGGGATCGATCATCGTTCGCCGCGGCGAGGCGGGACATTCGATGTATTTCGTCGCCACCGGCGAGGTCGAGATCGAGCTCAAAGAAGGGCGCATCCGGCTCGGCGTCGGCGATTTCTTCGGTGAGATCGCAGTGCTGCGGCAGACGCGGCGCACGGCGACGGTCAAGGCGATCAGCCGCACGAGTCTCTTGGTGCTCGACGCGCAGGACTTGCATGCGCTGCTGGAGCGGTCGCCCAGCATCGCCGAGCGGCTCCGAGAAGTCGCGACCAAGCGGCTGGGCGGCAAGAGCCTCACGCCCGAGGGCGACATCGTGCGCGAGGAACTGGCCGAGGGCGCGGTGGAGGATGGGAAACCGCAAACACGCGGCGCGCGGCGACGCAGCAAGCCGCGCGCTTAAGAGTGCGCCCTCAGGCCATCGCCTTCTTCAAATTCTCGTCGACCTTGTCGAGGAAGGCTTCGGTCGAGAGCCACTTCTGCTCGTCGCCGACGAGCAGCGCCAGATCCTTGGTCATGAATCCGGCCTCGACGGTGTCGACGCAGACCTTCTCGAGCGTGGTCGAGAACTTGGCGAGCGCGGCGTTGTCGTCGAGCTTGGCGCGGTGGGCGAGCCCGCGGGTCCAGGCGAAGATCGAGGCGATCGAGTTGGTGGAGGTCGCGCGGCCCTTCTGATGCTCGCGATAATGCCGCGTCACGGTGCCGTGCGCGGCCTCGGATTCCAGCACCTTGCCGTCGGGCGTGGTCAGCACCGAGGTCATCAGCCCGAGCGAGCCGAAGCCCTGGGCCACGATGTCCGACTGCACGTCGCCGTCGTAGTTCTTGCAGGCCCAGACATAGCCGCCCGACCACTTGAGCGAGGCGGCGACCATGTCGTCGATCAGCCGGTGCTCGTAGGTGAGCTTCTTGGCGTCGAACGCCGCCTTGAACTCCTGGTCGAAGATCTCCTGGAAGATGTCCTTGAAGCGGCCGTCATAGACTTTGAGAATCGTGTTCTTGGTCGAAAGATAAAGCGGATAGCCGCGGTCGAGCGAAAAGTTCATCGAGGCGCGGGCGAAATCGCGGATCGAGTCGTCGAGATTGTACATCGCCATCACCACGCCCGAGCCCGGCGACTGAAACACCTCCTGCTCGATGGTCTTGCCGTCCTCGCCGGCGAACTTGAGCGTGATCCTGCCCTTGCCGGGGAAGCGGAAATCGGTGGCGCGGTACTGGTCGCCATAGGCGTGGCGGCCGATGATGATCGGCTTGGTCCAGCCGGGCACCAGGCGCGGCACGTTCTTGCAGATGATCGGCTCGCGGAAGATGACGCCGCCCAGGATGTTGCGGATCGTGCCGTTGGGCGAGCGGTACATCTTCTTCAGATTGAATTCTTTGACGCGCGCCTCGTCGGGCGTGATGGTCGCGCACTTGACCGCGACGCCGACCTTCTTGGTCATCTCGGCCGCATCGATGGTGACCTGGTCGTCGGTCTTGTCGCGGTATTCGATGCTGAGGTCGTAATAGAGCAGCTCGATATCGAGATAGGGATGGATCAGCTTCTGCTTGATGAGCTGCCAGATGATGCGCGTCATCTCGTCGCCGTCCATCTCGACGACGGGATTCTTGACCTTGATCTTGGGCATGGGTTTCCCGGAAAAGACTAGGAAAGGGTGCGAAATCCGCGGCGGGACCGCGGGCGAGGCCCGAAAGGCCGGTTTCTCGACGTGGCCGGCGCCGCTATAGCATTGCCGGCTTGAGGGAGAAAGCCGAGCTTTTCGGCATTCGGCTGCGAAACGAGGCGGGTGTGCCAGGCGCGGGAACCGACCGGACCAGGGATTGGATCGAAGGCGGTCCGGTGATCGTGCTCGTGGAGCCGCAGCTCGGCGAGAACATCGGCGCGGCCGCGCGCGCCATGGCCAATTTCGGGCTGACGCGGCTGCGGCTGGTCAAGCCGCGCGACGGCTGGCCGAGCGCGCAGGCGCGCCGCTCCGCCTCCGGCGCCGATCGCGTGATCGACGAAGCCGCGCTGTTCGATACGCTGGAGGCTGCGATCGCCGACTGCACCTATGTGCTGGCCACGACCGCGCGCGATCATCATCAGGCCAAGCCGGTCATCGGCGCCGGCGATGCGGCGGAGGAGATGGCGCCGAGAATTGCCGCCGGCGAGACGGTCGCCGTGGTGTTCGGGCGCGAGCGCAACGGGCTCGAGAACGAAGAGGTCGCGCTCGCGGACAAGATCGTGACGCTGCCGGTGAATCCGGCGTTCGCCTCGCTCAATCTCGCCCAGGCGGTGCTCCTGATCGCCTATGAGTGGTTCACGCTGGCGACCGGCGGCAAGTTGCCGTTCGAGATGCGCCAGCGATCCGTCTCGGCGCCGCGCGAGCAGCTGATCGCGTTCTTCGAAGGGCTCGAGCGGGAGCTGGAGCGGGTCGAATTCTTCCGGCCGCCGGAGAAGCGCGAGACCATGGTGATCAACCTGCGCAACGTCATCCACCGCATGCAGCCGACGCAGCAGGATATCCAGACGCTGCACGGGGTGATCATGGCGCTCGCGCAAGGCCGCAAGGGGCCGGCCAAGGGCGGCATTCTCGACGGCGCCGAGGCGGAAATGCTGCGCGGGCTGCTCGCCGAGCACGGCGCCGCGCGCGTCTCGTCGGAGCACGCGCCGGTGCGCGGGCTGGCGCGGCTGCTGCGCCGCAATCCGACCGACGCGGAGCGGCTGCTCTGGGAGGCGCTGGTCAAGGACCGCCGCTTCGCCGGCCGCTTCAAGCGCCAGATCCCGGTCGGCCCGCATATCGCGGATTTCGTCTCGTTTCCGCTGCGCACGGTGATCGAAATCGTGCCGGCGCGCGAGTCCGAAGGCGGTGCGAAAAGCCGGGAGATGAAGCGTGATTGGTTCGCGGCGCGCGGCTATCGGGTGATCGACGTGGCGGACCGCGAGATCGAGGCCGACGATGCCGGCGTGCTCGACCGGCTGGCGGCTGAGCTTGCGCTGGAGCGGCCGGAATCAGGGAGTAGGGCGACGGACTGATGGCGCCATCCGAAATAGACCGCACGCACGCGCTCAAGGCGCTCGTTTTCGATTCCGGCCTTGGCGGGCTCACGGTGTTGCGCGAGCTCGCGCGCGCGCGGCCGGATCTCGTTCTCATCTATGCCGCCGACGACGCGGCCTTCCCCTATGGCCGGCTCGGCGATGGCGAGCTGGTCGAGCGCGTGTGCAAGGTGATGGAGCGGCTGATCGCGGAGGTTAAGCCCGATCTCGTGGTCATCGCCTGCAATACCGCCTCGACGCTCGCGCTGCCGGTGCTGCGCGCGCGCTTCGCGATACCGTTCGTGGGCACGGTGCCGGCGATCAAGCCTGCGTGCGAGCGATCGAAGACAAAGCGGGTCAGTGTATTGGCGACGCCGGGCACGGTGCGGCGCGACTATACCTATGAGTTGATCCGCGAGTTCGCGGGCGATTGCAAAGTCGCGCTGGTCGGCAGCGAGCGGCTGGCGAGTCTGGCGGAATCGGCGCTGCGTGGAGAAGCGGTGACCGATGAGGCGATCGCGGCCGAGATCGCGCCCTGTTTCGTCGATGACGGCGCCCGCACCGATACGGTGGTGCTGGCTTGCACCCATTATCCATTGCTGCTCGATCGCCTGATAAAGCTCGCGCCTTGGCCGGTCGAATGGATCGATCCGGCGCCCGCCATCGCCCGGCGCGCCTCGAGCCTGCTGGGCGCCCCGGGGCCTGCGGCCAACGCGCCCGTGCGGGCCCTTTTCACCAGCGGCCGGGCGCCTTCCAGTGCGCTTGCCGGGCTGCTTGCCTCCTTCGGCGTCGGGGCCGCGGAGGCGCTGCCGGTCGCGGTTTGACAGGCCCGGCCCCAGCGGCTATCCCCACCCAGCTTCGCGGACCTTCGGGTCCGCGTGGCATTTAACGCACCCGCGGCAGTGGCTTTCTAGACGGCTCCTGCCTGTCGGCCGGACCTTCCGGCAGAGGAGGGCGCGCGACCCGAGTAGGAGAGGGATCACGCGATGTCGAAGCGCAAAGCGGCGAAGCACAAGCTCGATCGCCGCATGGGTGAAAATATCTGGGGCCGCCCGAAGAGCCCCGTCAATCGCCGGGAATACGGTCCCGGCCAGCACGGCCAGCGCCGCAAGGGCAAGCTCTCGGACTTCGGCGTGCAGTTGCGCGCCAAGCAGAAGCTGAAGGGCTATTACGCCAATATCTCGGAGCGGCAGTTCCGCAGCATCTACCAGCTCGCCAGGCGGCTTAAGGGCGACACCGGCGCGCACATGGTCGGGTTGCTCGAGCGGCGGCTCGACGCCGTCATCTATCGCGCCAAGTTCGTGCCGACCGTGTTCGCGGCGCGCCAGTTCGTGTCGCACGGCCACGTCAAGGTGAACGGTACGCGCGTCACCATCCCGAGCTTCAAGGTCAAGGTCGGCGATGTGGTGGAGCTCAGGGACCGCGCCAAGGAACTCGCCATCGTGCTGGAGGCGACCCAATCCCCCGAGCGCGACGTGCCGGACTATCTCGAGGTCGACCACAAGAAGATGACCGCGAAGATGACGCGGGTGCCGACCCTCACCGAGGTGCCCTATCCGGTGCAGATGGAACCGCATCTGGTCGTCGAGTTCTATTCGCGCTGAGATTTTCATGAACATGGTGCTGCACGCCGGCGCGCGCCCGCGCGCCGGAACGAATCGCTTTGCCCGATTCCTTCGCCGTCCGGGTTGCGGCGGGGCGGTTTGTGCGGTGCGGCAGAAATTTCACAATGGTCCGCGCGGCCTTGCGCCGGAAGGCGCGGCACCTTCATCGCTACACAATAGCTAGTAGGTTGCTTGATAATCGGCCAAGACCCAGTAGCTTCCCCTCCGAAAGTCGTAGGGCGTAAAGCGCAACTCGAATGGGGAGAATCGCACATGGACCTGATGAATACGTTGAAGAGTTGGATCGGCGGGTTGACGGAAATCGGCCTCATGCTCATCGCATTGGCCATCGTCGCGGCGCTCCTCGTAGGCCCGCAGCTTCCGTTCTTCGGCAGCGTCACCGCCAACATCGTCGCGCTGGTGAAAGACCTCGGCGCCAACGGGCTGATCGGCCTGATCGCACTTGGCTTCATCCTCTGGCTGTTCTCGAAGCGCACGATCGCCTGAAGACACGCAGCGCCACCGCAGCGGACTTTCGCCCGTTGCGTCGGCGACACTGACGGTCAAGCCGGGTGGGGGCGATGCCCCCACCCGAACCTCAGGGGGCGGGCCATGATGGATTTCCTGGACAAAGCCAGACGGTATTTGTGGGCCTTCGTCGAGCTCGGCTTCCTTGCCGTGCTTTCGATCATCCTCGTGCATCTGCTCATGGGGCAGGGCTCGGGGCCGTGGGTCGCGTCGGTCGCCGACAACGTGCTCAAGTTCGCCAACGGCATGCAGCCGCAGGCACTGGTTGGATTGGCGATCGTGCTGGCGCTGCTCTATCTGATCATCAAGCGTCTGAAATAAGCGGGATCGCGCCGAGGCGATCAAAATCGAAGGCCGCCCGCGGGCGGCCTTCTGCATTCGAGAATTCAGAGATCCGCGTTCAGGCCTGGGCTACTTCGCGCACGGCGAGGCCCTTTTCCTTGAGCAGCTTCTGCAGCTCGCCGGCCTGAAACATCTCACGGATGATGTCGCAGCCGCCGACGAACTCGCCTTTCACGTAGAGCTGAGGAATCGTGGGCCAGTTGGAATAGGCCTTGATGCCATTACGCAGGTCGGCGGAGTCGAGCACGTTCAGCCCCTTATAGGGCACGCCGAGATAGTCGAGGATCTGCACGACCTGCCCGGAGAAGCCGCATTGCGGGAATTGCGGCGTGCCTTTCATGAACAGGACGACGTCGCTCGATTTCACTTCCTTGTCGATGAATTGCTCGATGCTCATGGTGTCCTCAGCGCCCATCCGGGGTCGCGGTCTGCAGGGCCAGCGCGTGCAGCGCGCCACCCATGGAACCCTTCAGCGCAGCATAGACCAGTTGATGCTGCTGCACACGCGTCTTGCCGCGGAAGCTCTCGGCCACGACCGTGGCGGCATAATGATCGCCGTCGCCGGCAAGGTCGCGGATGGTCACTTCCGCGTCCGGGATCGCGGATTTGATCAATTTCTCGATATCCCGGGCATCCATCGCCATGGCCGTCTCCGGTCAGCCGCCGCTTCCCGACATATAGGTCGGAAGCCACGACTCATGCAGCGCTTGCAAGGCCGAGACCAATATCGGGCGCTCGCCCGGGAGCGTCAATCGGTCGCCGCCGGTGCGGCCGAGTTGCCAGAGCGGGACCGCCGTCTTGGCGGCGATTGCCTCGATTTCGGGCAGGCGCGCGGCGGGGACGGTCACCACGTAGCGCGCCTGATCCTCGCCGAACCAGAAGGCGTGGGGCGGCAGGCCGGGCGGCGGCGGCTCGAGCGCCGCGCCGATTCGCGAGGCCATCGCCATCTCGGCGAGCGCGACCAGAAGCCCGCCATCCGACAGGTCGTGCACCGCGGTGAGGATGCCGTCCTGGATCAGCGTGCGGACTAGATCGCCGTTGGTCTTCTCGGCCGTGAGATCGACCGGCGGCGGCGCGCCTTCTTCGCGGTCGAGGATGGTCGCCAAGAACGCGCTCTGGCCGAGCCAGCCCTTGGTCTCGCCCAGGAGCAGGATCGCCTCGCCCTCGGCCTTGAAGGCGAGCGTCGCGCTTTTCGTGAAGTCGTCGAGCAGCCCGACGCCGCCGATCGTGGGTGTCGGCAGGATCGCGCGGCCATTGGTCTCGTTGTAGAGCGAGACATTGCCCGACACGACCGGGAACTCGAGCGCCTTGCAGGCTTCGGCGATGCCGCGCACGCAGTAGACGAACTGACCCATGATCTCGGGCCGCTCGGGATTGCCGAAATTCAAATTGTCGGTGAGCGCGAGCGGCCGCGCGCCGACGGCGGTGAGATTCCGCCAGGCTTCGGCCACCGCCTGCTTGCCGCCCTCGAACGGATCGGCCTCGCAATAGCGCGGCGTCACGTCGGTCGTCAGCGCGAGCGCCTTGGGCCCGTCGCCGATCCTGACCACCGCCGCATCGCCGCCCGGCCGCTGCACGGTATTGCCGAGGATGATGTGGTCGTATTGCTCCCAGACCCAACGCTTCGAGCAGAGGTCCGGCGAGGCGATGAGCTTCTCCAGCGCCTCGGCGATGGTGACCGGGCATGGGACTGCAGCGGGATCGAGCCGCTCGCGTTTCCTGGGCTCGGCAAACGGCCGCTCATAGACCGGCGCCTCATCGCCGAGCTCCTTGATCGGGAGATCCGCCATCACGTCGCCCTTGAAGCGCACGATGAAGCGCTTGGTATCGGTGGTGCGGCCAACCACGGCGAAATCGAGGCCCCATTTCTTGAAGATCGCCGCGGCCTTCGCTTCCTTGCCGGGCTTGATCACCATGAGCATGCGCTCCTGGCTCTCGGAGAGCATCATCTCGTAGGCGCTCATGCCTTCCTCTCGCGTGGGGACCGCTTCGAGATCGAGCGTGACGCCGAGATCGCCCTTGGCGCCCATCTCGACGGCGGAGCAGGTGAGGCCGGCGGCGCCCATGTCCTGGATCGCGACCACGCAGCCCTCGCGCATGATTTCGAGGCAGGCTTCGAGCAGCAATTTTTCCGAGAACGGATCGCCGACCTGCACGGTCGGCCGCTTCTCCTCGGCGCCGTCGCCGAACTCGGCCGACGCCATGGTGGCGCCGTGGATGCCGTCGCGGCCGGTCTTGGAGCCGAGATAGACGACGGGCAGGCCGACGCCGGTGGCCTTGGCGTAGAAAATCTTGTCCTTCTCGGCAATGCCGACAGCCATGGCGTTGACGAGATTGTTGCCGTCGTAGCGCGGATGGAATCCGACCCCGCCGCCGACGGTCGGCACGCCGAAGGAATTCCCGTAGCCGCCGATGCCGGCGACGACGCCGGACACGAGCGCGCGCGTCTTCGGGTGCGATGGCGAGCCGAAGCGCAGAAAATTCAGGCACGCGATCGGGCGGGCGCCCATGGTGAAGACGTCGCGCAAAATTCCACCGACACCGGTTGCCGCTCCCTGATAGGGCTCGATGAAGGAGGGGTGGTTGTGGCTCTCCATCTTGAACACGACGGCCAGCCCGCCGCCGATGTCGATGACGCCCGCGTTCTCGCCCGGACCCTGGATCACCCAGGGTGCCTGGGTCGGCAGCGTGCGCAGATGCACCTTCGAGGACTTGTACGAGCAGTGCTCGTTCCACATGGCGGACACGATGCCGAGCTCGGTGTAGCTCGGCTCGCGGCCGATCATCTTGCGGAAGCGCTCGTACTCGTCGGGCTTGAGCCCGTGCTCGGCGACGAGTTGCGGCGTGACGCGAGGTTCGTTCGGGATCATCGGCTCATGCAGCCAGCGCCGCCTTGACGCTCTCGAACAGGCCGCGGCCGTCGGTGGGGCCGATGGCGGCGTCGATATGGTTCTCCGGATGCGGCATCAGGCCGAGCACGTTGAGCTTGTCCGACAGAATCCCGGCGATTGCATTGGTGGCGCCGTTGAAATTATAGGCTTCGTCGAGCTTGCCTTCGGGCGAGGTGTAGCGGAACAAGACGCGGCCTTCGCCCTCCAAGCGGGCGATGGTCTCGGCATCGGCGATGTAATTGCCTTCGCCGTGCGCCACCGGAACGCGGATCACGTCGCCGGCGTTGTAGCGGCGCGTGAAGGGCGTGTCGGAGCGCTCGACCCGCAGGAATACATCGTGGCACATGAACTTGAGCTGCGCGTTGCGCATGAGCACGCCGGGCAGTAGCCCCGCTTCGCACAGGATCTGAAACCCGTTGCAGATGCCGAGCACGAGGCCGCCCTTCTTGGCGTGCGTCCGCACCGCGTCCATGATCGGCGCACGGCCGGCAATGGCGCCGCAGCGCAGATAGTCGCCGTAGGAGAAGCCGCCGGGCAGCACCACCAGATCGGTGCCCTCGGGCAACGCCGTGTCGGCATGCCAGACCATGGCGGGGGCGTAGCCGGTGATGCGGGTGAGCGCGCGCGCGACGTCGCCTTCGCGGTTCGAGCCGGGGAAGACGAGGACGGCGGATTTCATCTCAGCCGATCACCTCGACGCGATAATTCTCGATCACGGTATTGGCCAGCAGCTTCTCGCAGGCATTCTTGAGCGCGGATTCGGCCGCTTTCTTGTCCTTCGACGCAAGCTCGATGTCGAACACCTTGCCCTGGCGCACGCTTGAGACGCCCTCGATACCGAGCGACCTGAGCGCGCCCTCGATGGCCTTGCCCTGCGGGTCGAGCACGCCGGACTTGAGCGTCACCGTCACGCGCGCCTTCATCGCCTCGCTCCGAAACGGCAACGGGGGCAATGAGCCCCCGCCTGAACATCACGCACGGACGCCACCTTCACTGCACCAGCACCGGCCCACGGCCCTGCGGCGGCTCGCCTTCGGACATGATGCCGAGGCGCTTGGCGACCTCGGTATAGCCCTCGACCAGCCCGCCGAGGTCGCGGCGGAAGCGGTCCTTGTCGAACTTCTCGGCGGTCTTGATGTCCCATAGCCGGCAGGTGTCGGGGCTGATCTCGTCGGCCACGACGATGCGCATCATGTCGTTTTCCCACAGCCGCCCGCACTCGATCTTGAAGTCGACGAGGCGGATGCCGACGCCCAGGAACAGGCCGGTGAGGAAATCGTTGACGCGGATGGCGAGCGCGATGACGTCGTCGATCTCCTGCGTGGTGGCCCAGCCGAAGGCGGTGATGTGCTCTTCCGACACCATCGGGTCGTCGAGCTTGTCGTTCTTGTAATAGAATTCGATGATCGAACGCGGGAGCTGGGTGCCTTCCTCGATGCCCAGCCGTTTGGCCATGGAGCCAGCGGCGACGTTGCGCACCACCACTTCGATCGGGATGATCTCGACCTCGCGGATCAATTGCTCGCGCATGTTGAGCCGGCGGATGAAGTGGGTGGGCACGCCGATGTCGTTCAGCCGCTGGAAGATGTATTCGGAAATACGATTGTTGAGCACGCCCTTGCCCTCCACCACCTCGTGCTTCTTGGCGTTGAAGGCGGTGGCGTCGTCCTTGAAGTGCTGGACGAGCGTGCCGGGCTCGGGCCCCTCGTAGAGGACCTTGGCCTTGCCTTCGTAGATGCGGCGACGACGGCTCATGGGGGTGTACCGTGATTTGGTGAAGTCCATGGCGAACCGGAACCCGATGGAACGCTTCGAGATAGTTCTCTACCGCGAAGGTACACGACGGTGCACGATTCGTATTGCGCTGCACACCGGTTTTTCGACCCTATCCGATCGGGCCCCCCAGCACAATGCAAAGGCCTGCCAACACTGTTGATCGCGACACGGCAGCCCTATATTCAAAGCGCGCTTCGCTCCCGGCGGAGCGTCAGCGGGAACAAGAGGCGGCGATGACCACCTTCGACAAGCGCGAGGAAGGCTTCGAGAAGAAATTCGCGCACGATGAGGAGCTGCGCTTCAAGGCCACGGCCCGGCGCAACAGGCTCCTGGGCCTTTGGGCCGCGGAAAAGCTCGGGCTCACGGGCGCCGACGCGCAGGCTTACGCCAAGGAGGTCGTGGTCGCCGATTTCGAGTCGCCGGGCGACGACGACGTGTTCGCCAAGGTGCGCAAGGATCTCGACGCCAAAGGGGTCAAGGGCGTCTCCGACCAGGAGCTCCGCAGCACCATGGATAGCCTGTTGATGAAGGCGGTGGACGAGCTGCAGGCCGACCGCTGACGGCCGCGGCGAATTGGTCCCCGATCCGCCTCAATCCTGCCGGATCAAGGTTCAGCAGATCGGGCGCAAGCCCTTGGAGAATAATCAATGCGCATTCAATTGAAGTCGGTGCTGGCGGCAGGCTGTCTGCTCGCCGTATCCGCGTTCGGCGCCGCGGCCTTCGAGGCGACGACGCTCGAGCCGGCAGAGCTGCGCGAAGGGCCCGGTTGGGATTTCGAGCCGATCGTCGGGCTGCCCGCGGGCAGTATTCTCGAGGTGCTGAACTGCGACCGTGAGTGGTGCGAGGCAAGCATCGAGGATTTTGACGGCTTCGTCCCGCGCGGCGTGCTCGACCTCGGCACGTATTCGCCGCCGCTCTACGCGTTTCCACCGCTGATCGCGGCGCCCGGCCTCTGGCACGGCCGCTACTATTCGCGCGACCACTACCGCTACGAATCGCGCGCGCGCTGGCGCGACCGCGAAGGCCGGCGTCTATTCGTCGTGCCCATGCGTCCGCAACCGCGGCCGCTTCGGCCGATCGGGCCGAATGAGCGGCGCGGGCAGAAGCAGTTCGACCAGAGAGGGCCGGCAGCCGATCAGCGGGGCAAGAAGCAGTTCGACCAGAGGGGGCCGGCGGCCGACCAGGAGAGGAGAAGGCAGTTCGAGCAGAAGGGGCCGGCGCCCGATCAGCGTAGGATTCAGCGGGAACCCGAACGGCCGCGAATTCAGCGGGAACCAGATCGGCCGCGGATTCAGCGGGAACCGGATCGGCCGAGGACGACGCCGCAACAGCCGCGTCCTGAGATCAGGAGGGAAGCCCCGGTGCAACGGCAGGCGCCGGCACCGCAGCGCACGCAACCGCAGCCTCAGCCGGACAAGAAGAAGCAGGATCAACCGCGCTAGCGCGCTGCGTTGGCCGAAAATGCGAGGGGCGGCGAGTTTCGCCGCCCCTTATTCATTGGGGGAACAGCCGCTCAGCGGCCGAAAACACGCTTGAAGACGGTATCCACGTGCTTCAAGTGATACTTGAGGTCGAAGCAGGCCTCGATCTCGGATTTCTGAAGTAGACGAGTCACTTCCGGGTCGGCTTCGAGAAGCGAGCGGAAGTTGCCGCCACCCTCGATCGTCTTCATCGCGTTTCGCTGCACCAGCCGGTAAGCGTCCTCGCGGGCGGCACCTTTCTCGATCAAGGCCAGCAGCACGCGCTGAGAGTGCACCAGGCCGCCCTGACGGTCGAGATTGCGCTGCATCGCCTCGGGGTAGACCACGAGCTTGTCGACCAGATCGGCCAGCCGGTTGAGCGCGAAATCCAGCGTCACGGTGGCGTCGGGGCCGATCATGCGCTCGACCGAGGAATGGGAAATATCGCGCTCGTGCCAGAGCGCCACGTCCTCGAGCGCGGGCTGCACATAGGCGCGCACCATGCGCGCGAGCCCGGTGAGGTTCTCGGAAAGCACCGGATTGCGCTTGTGCGGCATGGCGGAGGAGCCCTTCTGGCCCGTCGGAGAAGAATTCCTCGGCTTCGCCGACTTCGGTGCGCTGCAGGTGGCGGATCTCGGTGGCCAGCCGCTCGACCGAGGCGGCGACGACGCCGAGCGTTGCGAAGAACATCGCGTGCCGGTCGCGCGGCACGATCTGGGTTGAGACCGGCTCGACCGCAAGCCCGAGCGCCTTGGCGACGTGCGCTTCGACCCGCGGGTCGATATTGGCGAAGGTGCCGACGGCGCCGGAAATCTTGCAGGTCGCGATCTCCTTCTTCGCGGCCACGAGGCGCTCACGGGCGCGGGCGAATTCCGCATAGGCGACCGCGAGCTTGAGCCCGAAGGTGGTGGGCTCGGCATGGATGCCGTGCGAGCGGCCGATGGAGAGCGTATTCTTGTGCTCCCTGGCGCGGCGCTCGAGCGCCTGCATCAGGCGCTCGACGTCGGCGATCAGCAGATCGGCGCTGCGCGAGAGCTGGACCGCCAAGCAGGTGTCGAGCACGTCGGAGGAGGTGAGGCCCGCGTGCACGTAGCGCGCCTCGGGGCCGACGATCTCGGCCAGATGGGTGAGGAACGCGATGACGTCGTGCTTGACCTCGCGCTCGATCGCGTCGATGCGCGCGATGTCGAACTTGGCGTTCTTGCCCTTGTCCCAGATTTTCTTGGCGGCTTCCTTGGGCACCAGACCGAGCTCGGCCATGGCGTCGGTGGCGTGCGCCTCGATCTCGAACCAGATGCGGAAGCGCGTTTCCGGCTTCCAGATTTCTGCCGCCTCGGGGCGGCTGTAGCGCGGGATCATCAGGCTGCCGCGCGGGACGAGGCCGCGCGCAGAGCCGAGATGCGCGACGCATAGGCGTCGCGGCCGCCGGCGCCGAAGATCGCCGAGCCGGCCACCAGCACATTGGCCCCGGCCGCGGCGGCGAGCGGCGCGGTCTCCGGCGTGATGCCGCCGTCGACTTCAAGATCGATCGGGCGGTTGCCGATCATCTTCTTCAAGGCGCGAATCTTGTCGACCACCGCAGGAATGAAGGACTGGCCGCCGAAGCCGGGGTTCACGGTCATGGCGAGAATGAGATCGACCTTGTCGAGCACGTATTCGATCGTGCTCTCGGGCGTCGAGGGATTGAGCGCGACGCCGGCGCGCTTGCCGAGAGCGCGGATCACCGAGAGCGAGCGCTCCAGATGCGGGCCCGGCTTCGGGGTGGATGGTGATGATGTCGGCGCCGGCCTTGGCGAAGGCCTCCAAGTAAGGATCGGCCGGCGCGATCATCAGGTGCACGTCGAGCGGCTTCTTGGTGACGGGACGGATCGCCTTCACGATCGCAGGGCCGATGGAAATATTGGGCACGAAATGCCCGTCCATCACGTCGACGTGGATCCAGTCGGCGCCGGCTGCGTCGGCTGCGCGGACTTCCTCCCCCAGGCGCGCGAAATCGGCGGCGAGGATCGAAGGCGCGACGAGGAGAGGGCGACTCATGGCTTCTCCAGGAGGTGCCCGTACCACGGCGCTCAGCCGCCGGGCAACCTTCGGTCGAGAATTCGGTGAACGAAGCGCGCGCGAAGCAGAGACCGGGCGGCGCCTCGAAAAATGCGCGCGTATGCCCATATTTACCTCGCGATTGGGATGAATCCGCCGTAACGCTGCGGTAAGGCTTCCGTAGCGGGCGGCGGCGCACGATCGGCGACTCTAACGCGGGAGGAAAGGGCAGACCGTGGCGCGCAAGGACGCATTGGTGTGTGGTGCCGGGATCGTCGGCGTCTCGATCGCGCTACATCTGCGCAAGCGCGGGCTTTCCGTCGCGCTGGTGGACCGGCGGGGATCGGGCGAGGAGACCTCGTACGGCAACGCGGGCGTGATCGAGGGCAACACCGTATTCCCGCCCGCGTTCCCGCGCGGGCTTGGCGCATTGCTCAGGGTTGCGCTCAAGCGCGCGCCGGAGGCGAATTATCATCTCCTGTTTCTGCCGCGGGTGGTGCCGTGGCTGCTCGCCTATCGCGCGGCCTCGCGGTCGGAGCGGCTGATCGAGACCGCGAAACTGATGCGGCCGCTTTATGCGCGCGCGCTCGCCGAGCACGAGGCATTGCTCAACGAATCCGGCGCGCTGCGCTATCTGCGCAAGGAAGGCTGGCTCAAAATCTACCGACGCGAGGAGAGCTTCACGGCCCTCAAGCCCGAGCTCGACCTGGCGCGCGAGTTCGGTTTGCCGTTTGCAACGATGGATGCCGACGGAGCCCGCGCGCTGGAGCCGTCGCTTTCGCCCGTTTTTCGCCGCGCGGTACACTGGCAGAACGCGGCGAACCTGACCAATCCGCTGGCGGTGACGAAAGCCTACGCTGCGCGTTTTGCCGCGCTCGGAGGCGAATTCATCGAGGGCGATGCGCGCACCCTGCGCCGTGCCGGCACGCGCTGGCAGGTCGATACGAAAAACGGAGCACTCGATGCGGACAGCGCGGTGATCGCGCTGGGGCCCTGGGCGCCCGATGTGCTGGAGAAGTTCGGCATCCGGCTCCCGCTCGGCATCAAGCGCGGCTATCACCACCACTTCCGTCCGGCAGGCAACGCGGCGCTGAAGCGGCCGGTCGGCGATATGGACAACGGCTACGCGCTGGCGCCGATGGAGCAGGGCATCCGCCTCACGACCGGCGCCGAGTTCGCAGCGCGCGACGCCAGGCCCACGCCGGTGCAGTTCGGCCGCCTGATGCCGGCGGCGCGAGCGCTGTTTCCGCTCGGCGAGCCGGTGGAGCAGACGCCGTGGATGGGATCGCGGCCGTGCTTTTCGGACTCGCGGCCGGTGATCGGCCGCGCGCCCGGCCAGCCGGGCCTGTGGCTCGCCTTCGGCCATGCGCATTGGGGGCTCACGCTGGGGCCGGCGACCGGACGGCTGGTCGCGGAACTGGTGACCGGCGCGGTTCCGTTCTGCGATCCCTCACCGTATGCTGCCGAGCGCTTTCTGTAGGGCGAGCGATGGCAACCTACGTTCTCGTGCATGGCGCGTTTCACGGCGCCTGGTGCTGGACGAAACTGACCCCCGAGCTGGAGGCGCGCGGGCATCGCGCGGTCGCCTTCGACCTACCCGGTGGCGGCGAGGACAAGACGCCGATCGAGCAGGTGACGCTCGATGCCTATGTCGAGCGCGTGGTCGAAACCGTCGCGCAGGAAAGCGAGCGCGTCATTCTTGTCGGCCATAGCCTCGGCGGTATCATCCGCGACGGCTGTAGCGGAGCGGATTCCGGATCGGCTTCGTCTCCTCATCTATCTCTGCGCCTTCATCCTGCGTGACGGCGAGTCGCTCTATTCGCTGCTCGATCCATCGGCCCCGCCGGATTCCGTTCCGCCTAAAGGGAGCTCCTGGGATATCGTGGTCTCGTCGGTCCCGCCGACCGCGCCGCAGGTTTTCTACAGCGATTGCAGCGAGCAAGATATTGCGTTCGCCTTGCCCCGTCTGCGCTCGCAGGCGAACGCGCCGCGGCTCAAGCGCGTCGCGCTCACGCCCTCCCGTTTCGGCACGGTACGGCGGGCCTATATCGAAACCACCGAGGATCGGGCGGTGCCGCTCGATATGCAGCGGGGCATGGTGGCGAATACGCCGTGCCAGGAAATACGCTCGCTCAAGACCGGACACTCGCCGTTCTTCGCGGCGCCGGCGGCGCTGGCCGACGCGCTGGCAAGTCTCGCTTGAATCTCAACCGAACTTTTTGCGCCAGCTCGGCAGCGCGCCGGGGAAGGGCAGCGCGGTCGCCTCATAGACGCCGCGCGCCACCGCGCGGGCGAGCACGTTGGCCGCGAGCGCGCCGAGCTCGGAAAGCTCGATCACAGGATCCTTGAGCGGCCGCTTGCAGGTCGCCGCGGCGAAAACAGTGTCGCCGTCGAGCGTCGTGTGCGCGGGATAGATCGCGCGCGCGAGGCCGTCCTGGGCCATCACCGCGAACTCTTTTGCCTGTGCTTTGGTCAGTGTCGCGTCGGTGGCCACCACGGCGATGGTCGTATTCTCGCCGAGGCCGCCCTTGGCGCGCAGCTTCAGCGCATCGGGCGAGAGTTTTTGCGGGAATCCGCGGCCGCCGAACTCATTGTTCTGCTCGAAGGGCGCGGCCCAGAAATGCGGCCCGCCGCCGACGATAGTGCTGCCGCAGGCATTGACCGCGACGAGTGCGCCGACGGTGTGGCCGCCGGGCGAGCGCGCCGAAGCCGAGCCGAGCCCGCCCTTGAGATCGTAGGTCGTAGCGCCATAACCCGCGCCAACGTTGCCGAGTTTGAACGAAGTTCCAGTGGCGCTCGCTGCGGCATGACCGAGATCGCGATAGGGCGGGAAGCGCGCCCATTTCTTGTCGCCGCCATTGATCAGATCGAACAGGATCGCGCCAACCACGATCGGTACGCGGATGTCGGCGATGGCGAAGCCGCGGCCCTGCTCGCGTAGCCACGCTTGTACGCCGCTCGGCGCGTCGAGGCCGAAAACCGAACCGCCGGAAAGTACGATGGCGTCGATGCGCTCGACGGTGCGGTGTGGCTCCAAGAGATCGGTGTCGCGGGTGCCGGGCGCGCCGCCGCGCACGTCGACCGCGGCCACCGCCGCCTCGTCGAAAACGATGGCGGTGGTGCCCGAGGCGAGCTTGGCGTCGTCGGCGTTGCCGACCTTGATGCCGGCGACGTCGGTGATGAGGTTGCGCAGGGCTTCGGCCATGGTGGGCGCAGGCTGGCGCAGGCGGCAGGTGAATTGCAAGGGCTCACGAACGGTCACATCCCGGCGAGCGACGCATCTCGCCCTTGCGCGCGACCGGTCGCGGCGGCATCTAGGCCCATGGCCGAAGTGAATTTCCTGCCCGCGCTGCTCGCCGGGCTCATCAGCTTCCTGTCGCCCTGCGTCCTGCCGCTGGTGCCGCCCTATCTCTGCTATCTCGCCGGCACCACGTTCGAGCACGTGATGGCGCGCGAGCCGAACGTGCAGGTGGCGCGGCGCGAGATCGTGGCGTCGCTGCTGTTCGTGGCGGGGTTCTCCACCGTTTTCGTGGCGCTCGGCGCCGGAGCCTCGGCGATCGGCGGACTGGTGCGGGCATACAGCAACCTGCTCTCGATCATCGCGGGCATCGCGATCCTGGCGATGGGTCTGCATTTCCTCGGCGCGTTCCACATCCCGTTCATGGCGCGCACGGCGCGGCTCGAAGTGGAAAAGCCGGTCGGGCTGTGGGGTGCGTACGTGATGGGGCTCGCGTTCGCCTTCGGCTGGACGCCCTGCATCGGACCGGTGCTTGCCGCGATCCTCGCGCTTGCCGCCTCGGAGACCACGATCGCGCGCGGCGCCTCGCTGCTGGCGGTCTATTCGCTGGGTCTCGGGATTCCGTTCGTGCTGGCGGCGTTCGCGTTGAAGCCGTTCGTGGCGATGCTCGCGCGCGTGCGCCATCGCCTGGGACTCATAGAGAAAGTCATGGGCGCGATGCTGGTGCTCACCGGCATCGCCTTCCTCACCGGCTGGGTCACGCGGGCGAGCTATTGGCTGCTCGAGACGTTTCCAATGCTGGCGAATTTCGGCTGATAAAAATGAGGAAGCCCGCCGAAGCGGGCTTCCAAATCGCAATGTCGCGTTCGATCTCGATCAGGTCGAGCCGGCCGGAATTTCCTTGTACTTTCCGTCCTTGCCCCAGATGTACCAGACGTAATCGAGGACGGTGATGTCGCCCTTCTTGTCGTAGCCGATCTGGCCGATCACCGTGTTCCACTTTCCGGCGCGGATAACCTCGGCGACCTTCTTGGCGTCGAAGGTGCCGGCCTTGGCCACCGCCTGCGCCCAGATCTGGAACGCGGCGTAGCTGTAGAGCGTGTAGCCCTCCGGATCGATGCCCTTGTCCTTGAACTTCTTCACCACCGCGGCTGCGGTCGGCTTGTTCCGCGGATCGGGCCCGAAGGTCATCATGGTGCCTTCGCCGGCGGGGCCGGTGATGGACCAGAACTCGTTGGTGACGAGCGCGTCGCCGCCGAACAGCGTGGTCTTCATGCCCTGGTCGCGCATCTGCCGCAGCAGCAGCCCGCCTTCGGCGTGATAGCCGCCGAGATAGACGGCGTCGATGCCGGCCGCCTTCATCTTGGAGACCAGCGCGGTGAAGTCCTTGTCGCCCTTGTTGTAGGATTCGAACATCTTCTCGCGCACGCCGGCCTTGTTCAGCGCCTTCTTGGTCTCGTCGGCCAGACCCTTTCCGTAGGTGGTCTTGTCGTTGAGAATGGCGATGTTCTTGCCCTTGAAACGCTTGGCCAGATAATTGCCGGCGACCAGGCCCTGCTGGTCGTCGCGGCCGCAGACGCGGAACGTGTTCCAGAGCTTGCGCTCGGTGAACAGCGGGTTGGTCGAGGCCGGCGTGATCTGCAGCACGCCGCCTTCGGCATAGGCCTCCGAGGCCGGGATCGACGAGCCGGAGCAGAAATGCCCGGCCACGAACGGCACCTTGGCGGCGGCGAATTTCTCGGCCACGGCGCGGGCCTGTTTCGGATCGCAGGCGTCATCGCCGAGCTGGAGCACGAGTTTGCGGCCGAGCACGCCGCCCGCCGCATTGAGGTCGGCGACCGCGAGCTCGGCGCCGTTCTTCATCTGGGTGCCGAACGCGGCTTCCGGCCCGCTCAAGGGACCGGCGAGGCCGACGGTAACGTCCTGCGCCGAAGCCGCCCCGGCAAAGCCGAGGCTCGCGCCGAGCGTAAGAACGGTCAGTAGTCTCTTCATCTAGCTTCTCCCCATGGCACTAGAACCGAACACTGTCCCCCGCCGAGCGGGGCCGCTTGGCGGCTATTCTGGCGGGTTTTGCGCGGATGTCATCCGCAAAGCGACATCAAATCTTGTGGATTTTACTCTTTGCCCATGCGGCGCTTGCGCCAGGTGACGGGGCTCGATCGCTCATAGAGCCACCGATATTGGGTCACCATCCGTGTCGTGCGCATGACGCGCCAGGAGAGGCAGCCGACCGCCGTCAGATAGATCGTATCGACCAGAAATGAGGCGAGCGATAGCAAATCGGCCTCGAACAGCGCGAAGTGGAAGAAGCGCACGACGGCGCCCAACAGGATCGAATAACCGATCACGTGAAGGAGCGGCCGCCAAGTATCGGCGCAGGCGCGCCCCGTGAGCCAGGCGGCGCCGCCGCCGAGAATGCCGGTGACGAACAGCACCTGCAGCCAGGATTCGGTTTCGTAGAGCGTTCCCATGCCGTATCCGTCAGTGCTGCGCGCCGAGATAGGCGGCGCGCACCTCGGGCCGCTCCAGAAGCTCGCGGCCGGTTCCGGTCATGGTGATCAGGCCGTTCACCATCACATAGGCGCGGTCAGCCAGGCGCAGCGCGTGATAGGCGTTCTGCTCGACCAGGAAGACCGTGAGCTTCTCGCGCTTGTTCAGGTCGCGGATGACGGAGAAAATCTGGTGCACGAGCTGCGGCGCGAGCCCGAGCGAGGGCTCGTCGAGCAGCAGCAACCGCGGCCGGCTCATCAAGGCGCGCGCGATCGAGAGCATCTGCTGCTCGCCGCCGGAGAGCGTGCCGCCGCGCTGATCGCGGCGCTGCTCGAGAATCGGAAAAAGCCGGAATACGCGCGCGACGTCTTCGTCGAAATGGGCGAACTCGTTCACCGCAGCGCCCATCTGCAGGTTTTCGAACACGGTCATGCGCGGGAAGATGCGCCGGCCCTCGGGCGCCTGCGCGATGCGCGCGCGCACGATCTCGTGGGTGGGAAGCTTCGTGATCTCGCGGCCGTCGAAAACGATGCTGCCTTCGCGCGCGCGCGGCGTGCCGCAGATCGTCATCATCAAGGTCGACTTCCCGGCGCCGTTGGCGCCGATCAGCGTCACGATCTCGCCCTCGCGCACCTCCAGGTCGACGCCCTTGAGCGCGATCACGCTGCCATAGAACGCCTTGACGCCGCGGACGGAGAGCAGCGCGTTCACGGCTCCACCTCCGCGCGCGCCCCTTCGACGGCATCCTCATCGACGCCGAGATAGGCGGCAATCACCCGGTCGTCGTTGCGCACTTCCTCGGGCGTGCCGTCGGCGATCTTGCGGCCGTATTCGAGCACGACGATGTGGTCGGAGATGCCCATCACCACATGCATGTCGTGCTCGATCAGCAGGATCGAGGTGCGGGTCTCCTCGCGGATGCGCAGCAGAAGGCCGTTCAGCTCCTCGGACTTCGCGCGGGTTCAGTCCGGCGGCCGGCTCGTCGAGGCACAAGAGCTCCGGCTCCATGCACATGGCGCGCGCGATCTCGATCCGGCGCTGGCCGCCATAGGGCAGGTCGCCGGCCGGATCGTCGGCGCGCGAGACCAGACCCACGCGGTCGAGCCAGTGCTTGGCGCGTTCGATGGCGGCACGCTCGGCGCGGGCATAGACCGGCAGGCCGAATAGGCCGAGGAAAGTGTAGCCCGAGGCGCGCATCAGCTCGTTGTGCTGGGAGACGAGAAGGTTCTCGAGCACCGTCATGCCGGCGAACAGCCGCACGTTCTGGAACGTGCGCGCGACGCGGCCGAGCTTGGCGATCCGAAAATCGGGCAGCCGTTCCAGCAGGAATTCAGCCCCGTCTGCGTGCCGGAGCCGGATCATGCCTTCAGAGGGACGATAAAATCCGGTGACGCAGTTGAACACCGTGGTCTTGCCGGCGCCGTTGGGGCCGATCACCGCGGTGATCTGACGCCGGCCCGCCTGCATAGAGAGATCGTCGACCGCGAGCAATCCGCCGAAACGCATGGTCAGATGCTGGATGTCGAGGATCGGATTCTGCTCCCAGGGATTCATGCGCGGCCCTCGGCGACTTTCTCGGCGGGGATGGTCTTCTTCTCGGCGAGGTAGTACCGAGGGATCGCGGGTCGCGACCAGGCCGCGCGGGCGCCAGACCATGATCGCGACCATGGCCATGCCGAAGAGCAACATGCGCGCCTGGGCGAATTCGCGGAACAGCTCGAAGCCGCCGATCATCACGAAGGCGGCGAAGGCGACGCCGACCTGGCTGCCCATGCCGCCGAGCACGACGATCGCCAGGATCAGCGCCGATTCCATGAAGGCGAAGGATTCCGGGCTGATGAAGCCCTGCCGCGTGGCGAAGAAGGCGCCGGCGAAGCCGCCGAACATGGCGCCGATGGCGAAGGCGGTGAGCTTGGTATGGGTCGTGTTGATGCCGAGCGAGCGGCAGGCGATCTCGTCCTCGCGCAGCGCCTCCCAGGCGCGGCCGATCGGCAGCCGGCGCAGGCGGATGGTGACGAAGTTGGTCAACAGCGCGAGCGCAAGGATCACGTAATAGAGAAAGATGATCCGGTGCAGCGGCGTGAATTCGAGGCCGAAGGTCTCGGCGAATCCGCCTTCGCCCTCGATGAAGGGGATGCCGAAGAAGCTCGGGCGCGGAATGCCGGTGATGCCGTTCGGCCCGCCGGTGAAGCTCGACCAATTGATGATGACGAGTCGGATGATCTCGCCGAACGCAAGCGTCACGATCGCAAGATAATCGCCGCGCAGCCGCAGCACCGGAAAGCCGAGCAGGACGCCCCAGAAGGCGGCGAGGATTCCGGCGACCGGCAGGCAGACCCAGAACGAAAGCCCGGAATATTGCGCCAGCAGCGCGTAGGAGTATGCGCCGACCGCGTAGAAGGCGACGTAGCCGAGGTCGAGCAGCCCGGCGAGGCCGACGACGATGTTCAGTCCCCAGCCGAGCATGACGTAGGTGAGCACGAGGATGCCGAGGTCGAGATAGTAGCGGTCGGCGCTGAACGGCATCGCGAGCGCGAAGAGAAGCAGTGCCGGCCCGGCGAAGCGCGACAGGCGTACGATGCGCGTTTTGGTATCGCTCGAGATGAACCGGCTGGTATCGATCTCGAACGCGCCGCTCTGATAGAGCAACACGATCAAAAAACGGCCGGCGAACACGGTCGCGACCACGATCGCAAGCAGCAGCGGGCGGGGCAGCAGCTCGAGTGCGCCGGTCGTGCTCGCCTCGGTGCGCAGCCCGACCAAGAGCCCGAACAGACCGAGTGCGATGGCCGCTGCGACGCCTGAGTCCTTCAGCGCAGCGGCGAGATCGATGCGCGACGGAGATGCCACGCCGGCTCAGACCTTCTCGACCTCCGGCCGGCCGAGAATGCCGGACGGAAGGAAAATCAGCACCAGCACCAGGACCGAGAAGGCGGCGACGTCCTTGTACTCCACCGAAAAATAGGCCGACCAGAAGGTCTCGATCAGCCCGATCAGCAAGCCGCCGAGCATGGCGCCGGGCAGCGAGCCGATGCCGCCCAAGACGGCGGCGGTGAACGCCTTAATCCCCGCCTGGAAGCCGATATAGAAGTCGATCACGCCGTAATAGAGCAGAAACATGATGCCGGCGACGGCGGCGAGCGCCGCGCCGATGACAAACGTAAAGGCGATGGTGCGGTCGGTATCGACGCCGACGAGAGACGCCATCTTCAGGTCCTGCTCGCAGGCGCGCATGTCGCGCCCTAACCGCGTCTTGGCCACCAACCAGGAGAACATCAGCATGAGCAACACGGTCGTCACCACGATCATGATCTGCACGTAGGAGAGCTGCACCGCGAAGGCCTCGTGCCCCATCAGCGTGAAGCCGCCGGGCACCAGCGGCGGCAGCGGCTTGACGCGCGCGCCCTGCACGATCTGCACGTAGTTCTGCAGCACGATCGACATGCCGATCGCCGAGATCAGCGGCGCGAGCCGGAACGAGCCGCGCAGCGGCCGGTAGGCGAAGCGCTCGACGGTCCAGCCATAGAGCGCGGTGAGCGCCATCGCGATCAGCAGCACGAGGAAGAGCGCCAGCGGCACGGCGGTGAGGCCGATGGCGACCAGCGCCAGAAACGCGATCAAAGCGATGAAAGCGCCCACCATGAAGATGTCGCCATGGGCGAAATTGATCATGCCGATGATGCCGTAGACCATGGTGTAGCCGAGTGCGATCAGCCCGTAGATCGAGCCGAGTGCGACCGCGTTGATCAGCTGCTGAAGGAAATAGTCCACGCTTTCCCGCTCCCCTCGGGCGGCCTTGGCCGGCCGTCGCTGGCAGTCCATCGGCATTCTCCCCCGGCCGATGGACGACAATTCTCAACGTTTAGCGCGGCGCCCGGCCCGCTACAAATCGGGCGCGCATGCGTCATTGTGCGCTCCGGCTGGACGCCAGTCGGGATATTCCGTCAAATCCCGCTAGCATCCCTTCCGGGACCCGTGGGTGACGCCCACACAGAAGCTGGAAACGCGCCGTGCGCGGACCGGAAACCGGCCGCGCGAGGGAGCCAAGCATGCAGAAGAAGCCGGAAGACCTGATCGCCGGGAAGAAGCGCCCGTTCACGGGCAAAGAGTATCTCGAGAGCCTGCACGACGATCGGCAGGTCTATATCAACGGCGAGCGGGTCAAGGACGTCACCACGCACACCTCGTTCCGCAATTCGGTGCGCACGCTGGCCCGCCTCTACGACGCGCTGCACGACCCCAAGACCAAGGACGTGCTGACCTCGCCGACCGACACGGGCTCGGGCGGCTACACGCACAAATATTTCCGCGTCGCGCGCTCGCGCGAAGAGCTGGTGGCGCAGCAGGCGGCGATCACCGAATGGTCGCGCATGACCTATGGCTGGATGGGCCGCACGCCGGACTACAAGGCCTCGCTGATGAACACGCTCGGCGCCAACGCCGACTATTACGGCAAGTTCTCCGCCAACGCGAAGGCTTGGTACAAGCGCGCGCAAGAGAACGTGCTGTTCATGAACCACGCTATCGTGAATCCGCCGGTCGATCGCGGACGTCCCACGAACGAAATCAAGGACGTCTATGTCACGATCCAGAAGGAGACCGACGCGGGCGTGATCGTGTCGGGCGCCAAGGTGGTGGCGACTTCGGCCGCTTTCACGCACTACAATTTTCTCGGCCAGAACGCGGCGACCGCGACCAGCGACCCCGATCTGGCGATCATGTTCATCCTGCCGATGGACGCGCCGGGGGTGAAGCTTTTCTGCCGCACGTCTTACGAACAGATCGCGACCGCGCTTGGCACGCCGTTCGACTATCCGCTGTCGTCGCGCTTCGACGAGAACGACGCGATTTTCGTGCTCGATAACGTGCTGATCCCCTGGGAGAACGTGCTGGTTCACCGCGACACCGACAAGATCTTGAGCTTCTACCCGCGCTCGGGCTTCCTGAACGGCTTCTGCTTTCAGGGCTGCACGCGCTTTGCCGTAAAGCTCGACTTCATGGCGGGGCTGCTCAACAAGGCGCTCTACGCCACCGGCGGCGACGAATTCCGCGGCAACCAGGCCATGCTCGGCGAAGTGATCGCGTGGCGGAATCTGTTCTGGTCGCTGTCCGACTGCATGGTGAACAATCCGCAGAAATGGGTCGGCGACGCGCTGTTGCCCAATCTGCAGGCCGCGCTTTCGTACCGCGTGTTCGCGCCGCGACGCCTATCCGCGCATCAAGGAGATCATCGAGAAGATCGTGGCCTCGGCGCTGATCTACCTGCCGTCCTCGGCGCGCGACTTCAAGAATCCGGAGATCGATCCGTACCTGAAGCGCTTCGTGCGCGGCTCGCACGGCGTCGAATACAAGGAGCGCATCAAGATCATGAAGCTCCTGTGGGACGCCATCGGCACCGAGTTCGGCGGCCGCCACGAGCTCTACGAGCGCAACTACGCCGGCAACCACGAGGACATCCGCATCCAGACGCTGACCGGCGCCAAGCGCAACGGCTCGCTCGACGCGATGACGGCGCTGGTCGACAAGTGCATGGCCGACTACGACGAGAACGGCTGGACCGGCGACACCTGGATCGATTCCGACGAGGCGAAGGCGGCCAAGGGCAAGATCCGCGCGGCGGAGTGAGATATCGCCTCACCCTGTCGAGCACGCCCGCTAACGCGAGGCTCCTCAGGATGAGGGCTATGGAAGCGAAACATGGCCATGATCGGTGACGAGCAGCGGCCCGACGATTCGACCGGCGGCGCTTTTCTCGCCGAGCCGCCGGTCCCGGTGGTGACCGTCGAGCCGCATCTTTTCCGCGAGGCGATGAGCCGGTTGGGCGCCGCCGTGCACGTGGTGACTACCGCAGGGGCGGGCGGCAAGGCCGGCTTCACCGCGACGGCGGTAAGCTCCGTGTCCGACAAACCGGCGACGCTGCTGATCTGCCTCAACCGCGCGCAGCCGCAATAATTCGGCGCTGTTCACCAACCGGGTGCTGTGCGTGAACACCTTGCCCGCCGGCGCGGACGATACGGCCGATCTGTTCGCCGGCCGGACCAAGGTCTATGGCGAAGCGCGCTTCGCCGGCGGCGAATGGACGACGCTCAAGACCGGCTCGCCCGTGCTGGTTTCGGCGGTGGCGGCGTTCGATTGCCGGGTGATCGAGGTGAAGCCAGTGGCCTCGCACTACGTCTATTTCGTCGCGGTCGAGGCGATCCGAAAGGGCCCGCCCGGCGCCGCGCTAGTCTATCACGAGCGCGAATACAAGAAGGTCTGAACGGGCGCTTTGGTCCGTAGCGCGATCGCCGCTATGCTCGCGCCATGCCGTCGGTGCAGACGCTCCCGCTGTTCCATCTCTACGGCGATCCGCCGGACGATCAGGCGTTCGATTTCGTCCACGTGGAGACGATCTCGTCGCGCTCGTCGATGCACGCCTGGACCATCAGCCCGCACCGGCACCGCAACCTCTTTCAGATTCTGCTGGTGGAGCAGGGCGGCGGCACGCTTGACCTCGAAGCCGACGCGCTGCCGTTCCGCGCGCCGGCTTTGATCCTGCTGGCGCCCACGGTGGCGCACGGGTTTCGCTTCCGCCCCGAGGTCACCGAAGGATACGTCGTCAGCTTCACCGAGGACGTGGCGAGCGCGCTCGGCGACAGCGAGACGGCGGCGCTGGCGCGGCTGCATTCGCTGGCCGAACATCCGCTGCTGTCTTTTGCGCGGGTGGAGGAAGTCGCGAAACTCAGCAAGCTGTGCCGCGAGTTGCTCGAAGAGCTTTTTCTGGCGCGCGAGGGTTTCGAGATGGCGGCGCGGGCCTATCTCACGCTGATCGGCGTCGAGGTGGTGCGGCTGGCCGCGAGCCGCGCGCGCTCCGGCAGCGTGACGCTGGCGCCGGCCGATCCGGTGGTCGAAGAGCTGCGGCGGCTGATCGAGACGCATTTCCGGGCCGAGCGGCAGATCGGCTTCTATGCCGACGCGCTGGCCATGACCTCGGACCGGCTCAACGATCACGTGAAGCGCGCGACCGGAGTCACCGCGGGTCATCTGTTGCGCCAGCGCGTGCTGACCGAGGCCAAGCGGCAGCTGGTGTTCACGAATCTGGCGATCGGCGAGATCGCCTATGATCTCGCCTTCGCCGATCCCTCGCATTTCGGGCGCTTCTTCAAGAAACAGACCGGCAAGACCCCGCAGGAATTCCGCGCCGGCCGGCGCGGCTGACCGGCAATCAATTCTTCTTCAGCAGGAACTTCTCGACCGCGTCGGTGAACGCCGGAGGCTGCTCGACGTTGGAGATGTGCGCGGCGTCGAGAAGCTTCAGCTTGGCGCCCTTGATGCGCGAGACGATCAGCTCGGCGGCCGACACGGGCGTGGCGTTATCCTGTTTGCCGGCGATCACCAGGGTCGGTGTCTTGATATCGCCGATGCCCCAGCGCTGATCCATGTCGCGGATCGCGGCGCAGCAGCCGACATAGCCGCGCGGCTCGATCGCCATCATGGTCGCGCGGAAGCGCGCGATCGTCTCCTTGGCGCGCTCGCGGAAGCCCTTGGTGAACCAGACGCCGAGCACGGTATCGGCGATCGCCTCCATGCCCTTGGCGTTCACGGCGCGGATACGCGTGTTCCACATCTCGGGAGTCGCGCTCTTGGCCGCGGTGTTGGCCAGCACCAGGCGGTCGATATATTCGGGCGCGTGGCGCGCCAGCCACATGCCGGTCATGCCGCCCATGGAAAGCCCGCACCAATGGGCGCGCAGAACGCCGAGCTCGCTCAGCACCTTCAGCGCGTCGCGGCCGAGCCGCTCCATCGAATAGGGGCCGGCCGGCGCGCCGGAGCCGCCATGGCCGCGGGTGTCGTAGCGGATCACCCGGAAGCGGTCCTTGAGCGCGGCGGCCTGCTGGTCCCACATGTGCAGGTCGGTGCCGAGCGAATTTGAAAGAATGACGGCCGGGGCGTTCTCGGGACCTTCGACCTCCACGTTGATCGGCGTGCCGTCGGCGTCGATCGTGGGCATCGGTGTTTCCTTATCGACCTTGGCGGCGTGGGCGCGAATTTTCCGGACTTTACGCTGCGGCATCCGCGTCTGAAAGCCCTCAGGCTACGCGATCATGCCCTGGGAATATCGCGAAGGGCCTGCAACACCTCGTCCGGCCGTTCGCTCATCAGCATGTGGCCCGCACCCTTGAGCACGACGACGCGCGCATTGGGCAGGGCGGCGGCCAGCTCCGCGCCGCGCTTGGCCGGCGTCATCAGGTCGCGCTCGCCCAGAATGATCGTCGCCGGCACCTTCACCTTTGCGGCGGCGGTGAGCGCATCGCGATAATCGTTGCAGGCGGCCAGATCCTTGAAGAGAACGCCCGGGCGCTCGCGCTCGAGCAGGCGCGCGCTGCCGCCCAACATCCACATGCCGGGCGCAAGCGAGCCGCCGATGCTCGGCGCGAAAGCCCTCGCCCCAGATCGAGATCATATCGATCGCGGCGTGATCGTTCGCCTCGGCGGCCGCAAGCAGATCGCGCGACACCGGCATGGCGGCCGCGGTGGCGATCAAGCCGATGGCGCTGACCTTCTGCGGATGGCGCGCGGCGGTTTCGAGCGCGATCAGCGAACCCATGGAGTGGCCGATGATCGTCGCCTTGCTCGCGCCGGCGGCCTCGATCAGCGCCGCCGTCCAATCGGCCATGGCGGCGATGGAGCGCGAGCGGCTCGCCGTCCGAGCGGCCATGCCCGGGCAGGTCGGGCGCCAGCACGCTGGAGCCGCGATGCGCGAACCAGCGCGCCAGCAGCGCCCAGACCGTGTGGTCGAGCCCGGCGCCGTGCAGGAAGACGACGAGCGGCAGCGCGGGATCGAAGTCGCGTCCGCCGGTTGACGCATAGGTTCTGATGCCGTTGACGACGAGGTACATCGCTCACGCCTTCTGCGAGGCGCGCAGCGCCTGGGCGAGATCGTCGATGATGTCGCCCGCCGCTTCGATGCCGACCGAGAGACGCACCAGCTCCTCGCCGAGTCCGGCGGCCTTGAGTTGCGCCGCATCCATCTGCTGGTGCGTGGTGCTGGCCGGATGGATGACCAAGGTCTTGGCGTCGCCGACATTGGCGAGATGGCTGGCGAGCCGCAAAGCCTCGATGAATTTTCGCCCGGCCGCGCGGCCGCCCTTGATGCCGCAACTGATGATGGAGCCGGCGCCCTTGCGGCAGCAGCCGCTTGGCGAGCTCGAAATCCGGGTGGGATTCGAGCGACGGATGGAGCACCCATTCGACCGCCTTGTTCTTGGTCAGAAAGTCGAGCACCGCCGCGGTGTTCTCCATGTGGCGCTGCATGCGCACCGCCAAGGTCTCGACGCCCTGCAGCAGGTAGAAGGCATTGGTCGGCGACAGGCAGGCGCCGAAATCGCGCAAGCCCTCGGTGCGCGCCCGCATGATGAAGGCCGACGGGCCGAACTCCTCGCCGAAGACGATGCCGTGATAGCCGGCATAGGGCTCGGTGATGGTGGGAAACTTGCCCGAGGCCTGCAAAGTCGAAGCGGCCGCCGTCGACGATCGACGCCGCCGATCGCGATGCCGTGGCCGCCGATCCATTTGGTGATGGAGTGCATCACGAGGTCGGCGCCGAGCTCGATCGGCCGGCTGAGATAGGGCGTCGCGAACGTGTTGTCGATGAGGAGCGGAATGCCGGCGGCGTGCGCGATCTCCGCGACCTTCGGGATGTCGAGCACCTCGAGGCCGGGATTGCCGATGGTCTCGCCGATGACGAGCCGCGTGTTGGGGCGGATCGCGGCGCGGAAGCCGTCGAGATCGCGCGGCTTGACGAAGGTCGTCGTGATGCCGAAGCGCGGCAACGTATGCGTCAGCAGATTGATGGTGCCGCCATAGAGCGAGGCGGACGCGACGATATGGTCGCCGGCGCTCAGCAGCGTGGCGATGGCGAGATGCATCGCGGCCATGCCGCTCGCGGTGCAGACGGCGCCCACGCCGCCTTCCAGCGCCGCAAGCCGTTCCTCCAGCACGGCCGTCGTCGGGTTGGAGATGCGGGTGTAGATGTGGCCGGCGCGCTCCAGATTGAACAGCGCCGCCGCGTGGTCGGCATCCTGAAAGACGTAGGAAGTCGTCTGGTAGATCGGAACGGCGCGCGCGCCGGTCACCGGATCGGGATGCTGGCCGGCGTGCAGGCTCGAGCGTTTCAAAGGCCGGGGGCTTCGGTGCGGGCATGCTTCCCTCGCGAGACGGAAACGGAGGGAGCCAGCTTATCAGGGGCTAGGCAGCGGCGCGCGGATGGGTAATGTCGCGGCTTACGGAGGCATTCATGGCCCTGGAAATGTCCGGCGAATACGTGCTGCCGCTCGCCCGCAAGGCGGTGTGGGACGCGTTGAATGATCAGGAAATGCTGAAACGCTGCATTCCCGGCTGCGAGACGCTGGAGAAGAAATCGGACACCGAATTCTCGGCGGTCGTCGTCACCAAGGTCGGGCCGGTCAAGGCGCGCTTCAAGGGCAATGTCCGGCTCGAGGATCTCGACCCGCCCAACAGCTACAAGATCGTGGGGGAGGGCGAGGGCGGCGTTGCGGGCTTCGCCAAGGGCGGCGCCAGTGTGAACCTCTCCGACGCGGAGGGGGGCACGCTGCTGGTCTACAAGGCCGAGGCCAATGTGGGGGGAAAGCTCGCCCAATTAGGCCAGCGGCTGCTGGCGGGGACCGCCAAGAAAACCGCTGACCAATTCTTCGCCAATTTTGCGGAAGCCCTTTCGCCGGGCGCGGGCAAAAAAGGCGGAAAGAAGTAAGCCGATCCGGCAGATCGGCGGGCGATGTTCTGCGTTCGGCTACCTTGACCGCGATAGCGGATCGGCGCGAGACTAAAACCAATCAAAACTGGGTGCGGCGCCCGGCTTTGTCATCCGGCGCATAGGCCCTCGGGAGGAGTTCCAATGACTACCGTGACCTTGACGGTCAACGGGCGGAATGTGTCCGCCGACGTTGATGCGCGTACTCTGCTCGTGCAGCTCCTGCGCGAGCATCTGCATCTCACCGGAACCCACGTGGGTTGCGACACCAGCCAGTGCGGCGCGTGCGTCGTGCACGTGAACGGCCGCGCGGTGAAGTCCTGCACCATGCTGGCCCTCCAGGCCGAAGGCGCCAAGGTCGTCACCATCGAGGGCCTGGCCAGCAACGGCAAGCTGCACCCGATGCAGGAGGCCTTCCGCGAGCATCACGGATTGCAGTGCGGGTTCTGCACGCCCGGCATGATCATGAGCGCGGTCGATATCGTGAACCGCAAGGGCAACAATCTCGACGAGCACACGATCCGCGAGGAGCTGGAAGGCAATCTGTGCCGCTGCACCGGCTACCACAATATCGTGAAGGCGATCGCCGCCGGCGCGAAGGCAATGCGCTGAAGCCGCAGATGGAAACCGGGAGGACACCATGAGCGCGTCCACTATCGGCGCCTCCGAGCGCCGCACGGAAGACAAGCGCTTCATCACCGGCCGGGGCCAATACACCGACGACATCCGCCGGCCGTATCAGACCCACGCCTGTTTCCTGCGCTCGCCGCACGCGCACGCGACGATCAAGAGCATCGACGCCAAGAAGGCGTCGAAAATGCCCGGCGTACTCGCGATCTATACCGGCGCGGACATCGCCAACGACAAGGTCGGCAACCTCATTTGCGGCTGGATGGTGCTGTCGAAGGACGGCTCGCCGATGAAGGCGGGCCCGCACCCTGCGCTGGCGCAGGGCAAGGTGCGCTATGTCGGCGACTCGCTCGCCGTGGTGATCGCCGAGACGCTCGACCAGGCCAAGGACGCGGCCAACGCGATCAAGGTCGATTACGGCGTGCTGCCGGCGGTCGCCGAGCTCGCCAAGGCGAGGGACGCGGGCGCGCCGCAGATCCACGAGAACGCGCCGCGCAACACGATCTATGAATGGGTGATCGGCGACGAGGCCGCGGTCGACGCCGCGATCAAGCGCGCCAAGCACGTCACCAAGATCGACATCGTCAACAACCGGCTGATCCCGAACGCGATCGAGCCGCGCGCGGCGATCGGCGAATACGATCCTGGTACGGAATCCTTCACGCTGTGGACCACGAGCCAGAATCCGCACGTGGCGCGCCTCGTGCTCTCGGCCTTCATCGGCATCGCGCCGGAGCACAAGTTCCGCGTGATCGCGCCCGACGTGGGCGGCGGCTTCGGCTCCAAGATCTTCATCTATCCGGAAGAGACGGTCTGCATCTGGGCCTCGAAGAAGGTCGGGCGCCCCGTGCGCTGGACCGCGGAGCGCAACGAATCGTTCCAGTCCGACGCGCACGGCCGCGACCACATCACGCATGCGGAATTGGCGGTCGACGAGCGCAACAAGATCACGGCGCTCAAGGTCAAGACGCTCGCCAATATCGGCGCCTATATGTCGACGTTCTCCTCGGCGGTGCCGACGTTCCTCTATGCGCCGCTTTTGTCGGGCCAGTACGAGATCCCGTCGATCTATTGCGAGGTGGACGGCGTCTACACCAACACTGCGCCGGTCGACGCCTATCGCGGCGCCGGGCGGCCGGAGGCCTGCTTCGTGATCGAACGGATCGTCGAGGTCGCCGCGCGCGAGCTGCACATCGATCCGGCCGAGTTCAGGAAGAAGAACTTCATCAAGAGCTTCCCGTACCAGACGCCGGTCGCCTCGCTTTATGACGCGGGCGATTATCCGGGCGCGCTCGACAAGGCGCTGCAGCTGCACGACTACAAGGGCTTCGGCAAGCGCAAGGCGGAGTCGGAGCGCAACGGCAAGCTGCGCGGCATCGGCTTCTCGTCCTACATCGAAGCCTGCGGCGTGGCGCCGTCGGCGGTGGCCGGCTCGCTCGGCTGCGGCGTCGGCCTGTGGGAGTCGGCGGAGATCGCGGTGACGCCCACCGGCATGGTGGAAGTGCTCACCGGCAGCCACAGCCACGGCCAGGGCCACGAGACCACGTTCGCGCAGCTGGTGTCGTCCAAGCTCGGCATTCCGATGGACCACATCAATGTCGTCCATGGCGACACCGACAAGGTGCAATTCGGCATGGGCACCTACGGCTCGCGCTCGGGCGCGGTCGGCATGTCGGCGATCGTGCAGGCGGTCGACAAGGTGATCGCCAAGGGCAAGAAGGTCGCTTCGCACATCCTCGAAGCCTCCGAGGGCGACATCGAATTCAGCGACGGCAGGTTCAAGGTGGCCGGCACCGACAAATCCGCGGCGTTCGGCGAGATCGCGCTTGCGGCCTATGTGGCGCATAAATTTCCGACAGCCCAGATCGAGCCAGGGCTGAAGGAGCAGGCGTTCTACGATCCGACCAACTTCACCTTCCCGGCGGGCACGCACATCTGCGAGGTCGAGATCGATCCGGAGACCGGCGTCACCGAGATCGCGAAGTGGACCGCGATCGACGATTTCGGCACGGTGATCAATCCGATGATCGTCGAGGGCCAGGTGCATGGCGGCATCGCGCAGGGCGTCGGCCAGGCGCTGATGGAGAACGCGGTCTACGACAAAAACGGCCAGTTGGTGACCGGCTCCTTCATGGATTACACCATGCCGCGAGCCGACAACCTGCCGTCGTTCAACGTCGACTATGTCGTCACCAAGTGTCCGTCCAACCCGCTCGGCATGAAGGGCTGCGGCGAGGCGGGTGCGATCGCGGCGCCGGTGGCGGTGATCAACGCCATCACCAGCGCGGTCGGGCACGAGAACGTGCCGATGCCGGCGACGCCGGCCGCGGTGTGGGCGGCGATCCAGAAGAGCGCGAAGTTGCGCAAAGCGGCCGAGTGAGCGGGAGGAAAGCATGTATTCGTTCGCCTATCATCGTGCCAAGAACGTCAAGGACGCGGCCGCGCTCTTGAAGAAAGCCGACGACGGCAAGTTGCTCGCCGGCGGCCAGACCTTGATCCCCACGCTCAAGCAGCGGCTGGCCGGGCCCGGCGCGCTCGTCGATCTCGGCGGCGTGAAGGAGCTCACCGGCATCGCGCTCAAGGGCAAGGTGCTCGTCATCGGCGCCATGACGCGCCATGCCGAAGTCGCAAACTCCAAGGTCGTGAAGAAAGCGATCCCGGCGCTGGCCGAGCTCGCCGAAGCGATCGGCGATCCACACGTCAGGAACGCCGGCACCATCGGCGGCTCGGTCGCCAACAACGATCCGGCGGCCGACTACCCGGCGGCGTGCCTCGCGCTCGGCGCCACCATCGTCACCAGCAAGCGGAAGATTCCGGCCGACAAGTACTTCAAGGGCCTGTTCGAGACCGCGCTGGCCGACGACGAGATCATCACCGAGGTGCAGTTCCCGCTGCCGAAGAAGGCGGGCTACGCCAAGTTCCCGAACCCGGCCTCGCGTTACGCGCTGGTCGGCGTGTTCGCCAGCGCCGGCCCGGCGGGCACGCGCGTGGCGGTCACGGGCGCGGGCGAAAGCGGCGTGTTCCGCGTGGCCGAGATGGAGAAGGCGCTCGCCAAGAACTTCTCGGCCAAGGCGCTCGACGGCATCGCGGTCAAGCCGCGCGGCCTGAACTCCGACATCCACGCCAGCGCGGAATATCGCGCGCACCTGATCGGCGTGATGGCGAAACGGGCGGTGGCGGCGGCCTGAACACGACGTTCACCTTGCCAAGCGCCTCCGGGTCGCATCCGGGGGCGCTTTGCTTTTCCCGATAGCGCATTCCGTGCCCCGGCATGCTAGAAGGGCGCGCATTTCCGGGAGCCGTTCGTGAAGACCGACCGCAATCAAACCGCTATTCCGGCCTCGATCGACGAGACGCTGAAGCTCCTGTCGCGCGGCGGCTATGTGGCCGACCGGGCGCTGGCGACCGTCGTGTATCTCGCGCTCAAGATGGGCCGGCCGCTGTTCCTCGAGGGCGAGGCGGGCGTCGGCAAGACCGAGGTCGCCAAGGTGCTTTCGGCGACGCTCGGGCGGCGGCTGTTGCGGCTGCAATGCTACGAGGGGCTCGACATCGCATCGGCGCTCTACGAGTGGAACTACGCGGCGCAGATGATCGCCATCCGCATCGCCGAGGCCGAAGGCATCGACCGCGAGCGGCTGACCTCCGATATTTTCTCCGAGCGCTTTTTGGTGCGGCGGCCACTGCTGGAAGCCTTGTCGCCCGATCCGGCAGGCGCGCCCGTGCTGCTCGTCGACGAGCTCGACCGCGCGGACGAGGCGTTCGAGGCGTTCCTGCTCGAAGTGCTCGCTGATTTCCAGGTGACGATCCCCGAGCTCGGCACGGTCAAGGCTTTGGTGCCGCCGATCGTGATCGTCACTTCCAACCGCACGCGCGAGGTGCACGACGCCCTGAAGCGCCGCTGCCTCTATCATTGGATCGATTATCCGACGTTCGCGCGCGAACTTGCCATCGTGCGCGCCAAGGTGCCGGAATCGGCGGAGAAGCTCTCGCGCGACATCGTCGGCTTCGTGCAGCAGCTGCGGAAAGAGGATCTGTTCAAGGCGCCGGGCACCGCCGAGACGCTGGACTGGGCCTCGGCGCTGGTGGCGCTCGACGCCAAGGCGCTGGAGCCCGCGCTGATTTCCGACACGCTCGGCGTCGTGCTCAAATATCAGGACGACGTCGTGCGCTTCGACCAGCCCAAGATCGAGCAGATGCTGAGAGATTCCCGCGCGGCGCTGAAGGCGGCGGAATGAGTGCAAAGTCGACGCGCGAGCAGGAGCGCGGGCATTTCCCGGAGCACATCGCCGAGTTCGCGCGCGTGCTGCGCCGCGCCGGCATGCCGGTCGGGCCTGGCGCAGTGGTCGACGCGGTGAAGGCGGTCGAGGCTGCGGGCGTCGAGCGGCGAACAGACTTCTATTGGGCGCTGCACGCGGTGCTGGTGAAGCGCCATGAGCACGATCCGATCTTCAACGAGGCGTTTCGTCTCTTCTGGCGGCGCCGCCACGGTTTCGAGCACGTCATGGACGCGATGCTGCCGGTGGCGCCGGAGGCGGCCAAGCAGCGCGCGGCGCAGCGGCGCGTCGAGGAGGCGATGACGCCTTCGGCGCGCGAGCCGCGCGAAATCCGGAAGCAAGAAGTGCAGATCGACATGAGCGGCACCATGTCCGATCTCGAGGTACTGCAGAAGAAAGACTTCGCGCAGATGAGCGCAGACGAGATCGCCGCCGCGCGCCGCGCGATCGAGACCATCGCGTTCGCCGACGACGAGATGCGCCGCCGCCGGCTGGTGGCGAACCCGCGCGGGCACCGGATCGACATGCGCCGCACTTTGCGCGCCAGCTTGCGTACCGGCGGCGCGATCATCGACCTGAAGCGCCGGGCGCCCGGGCACAAGAAGCCGCCGATCGTGGCGCTGCTCGATATATCGGGTTCCATGAGCGAATACTCGCGCGTGGGCCTGCATTTCCTGCATACGCTGACCGAAGCGCGCGGCAACGTCTCGACCTTCCTGTTCGGCACGCGGCTCACCAACGTGACGCGCGCGCTGAGGACCCGCGACCCGGACGAAGCGCTCGCATCCTGCGCCGGCACGGCGCAGGACTGGTCCGGCGGGACGCGGATCGGGATCGCCCTGCACGATTTCAACAAGCACTGGTCGCGCCGGGTGCTCTCGCAAGGCGCCATCGTGCTGCTGATTACCGACGGGCTCGAGCGCGACGCGACCGAGCGGCTCGGCTTCGAGCTCGACCGGCTGCACCGCTCCTGCCGCCGGCTGATCTGGCTGAACCCTCTTCTACGCTACGACGCATTCGAGGCGCGCGCCAAGGGGGTTCTCGCGATGCTGCCGCATGTCGACGAAGTGCGGCCGGTGCATAATCTTGCCAGTCTCGGGGCGCTTGCCGAGGCGCTTGCGCACGACCGGCCGAGCGCCCACATCGATCCCAAGCGCTGGCTCAGCCGGGCCGCCTGAAGGAGGCGAACATGGATCAAGCGACCGAACAGGACGTGCTTGCCGCCGCCGAGCGTTGGCGCAAGGAAGGCCGCAAGGTGGCGCTGGCCACCGTGGTCGAAACCTGGGGCTCGGCGCCGCGGCCGGTGGGAAGTCACCTGGTCATCGATGATCGGGAAAATTTCCTGGGCTCGGTTTCGGGCGGCTGCGTCGAAGGTGCCGTAGTGGCGGCCGCCAACGAAGTGATCGCGAGCGGCAAGCCAAAGCTTCTTGAATTCGGCGTCGCCGACGAAACCGCCTGGAAGGTCGGGCTCTCGTGCGGCGGCAACATCCGCGTCTATGTGGAGAAGGTCGACTGACCTTCGTCTGACGGCGTTTCATGCGTCTCGATCTGCTCGCCGCTCTCAATGCCGAACGTGCCGCGCGGCGCGCGGCAATCCTTGTGACGGATGTGACGACTGCGGCCCAGCGGCTGGTGAAGGCCGCCGATGTGGCCTCCGATCCGTTGCACGACGTGCTGGCCGAGCGTTTGCTTTCAGGCAAGAGCGGCACGGTCGAGGTCGGCGGCGCGAAATACTTCCTCACCGTGCAGTTGCCGCCGCCGCGGCTGGTGATCACGGGCGCGGTGCATATCAGTCAGGCGCTGGCGCCGATGGCGCGGCTCCTGGGCTACGACGTGGTGATCGTCGACCCGCGCACGGCCTTCGCCACGCCCGAGCGCTTCCGTGACGTGCAGGTGCTCGCCGAATGGCCGGACCAGGCGCTGCCCAAGTTGCATCTCGACCCCGCCACCGCCTTCGTCGCGCTCACGCACGATCCCAAGATCGACGAGCCGGCGCTCGAGGCCGCGATCAAGGCCGGCTGCTTCTATATCGGCGCGCTCGGCTCGAAGAAGACGCACGCCAAGCGGATCGAGCGGTTGCGCGCGCTCGGGGTAAAGGACGAGGCACTTGCACGCATCCACGCGCCGATCGGACTTTCGATCGGCGCGGCGAGCCCGCCGGAGATCGCGGTCTCGATCCTGGCCGAGATTACGCTGCGGCTTCGCCGCGGCGCCGAGGCGCGGCCATGAAATTCGGCCCGGTTCCGCCGCGCGAGGCCAAGGGCGCCACCGCCGCGCACTCGGTGCGCGCGAACGATCGCGTAGTGAAGAAGGGCACCGTCATCGGCGACGCCGAGATCGTGGCGCTGGAGCGCGCGGGGATCAAGGAGATCGTGGCGGCGCGGCTGGAGCCTGGCGACGTTTCCGAGAACGAGGCCGCGGCTTCGCTTGCCAAGGCGGTGGCGGGCGAGGGGGTCGGCATCGAAGACGCCTTCACCGGGCGGGCCAATCTCCATGCGAAAACTTCCGGCGTGCTGCTGGTGGATCGCGCCGGTGTCGATCGGCTCAATCGCATCGACGAGTCGGTCACCTTCGCTTCGCTTCCCGAATATAAGCCCGTGCGCGCGGGCGAGATGATCGCGACGGTGAAGATCATTCCCTTCGCGATCTCCGGCGACGTGCACAAGGCGGCGCTGGCGGCGGCGCGGAAGCTCGTTTCGGTGGCAAGCTACAAATTGCGCAAGGTCGGCGTGGTCTCGACCAAGCTTCCGGGCCTCGCCGACAAAGTGATCGAGAAAACCGTGCGCGTGACCGCCGAGCGCCTGAAGCCGGCCGGCGCGGCCATCAGTTCCGAATTGCGCGTGCCGCACGATACGGGAGCGCTTGTGGCGGCGATCAAGCAATCGCTCGAAAAGGGCGCCGAGCTTGTGGTGGTGTTCGGCGCCTCGGCCATCGCCGACCGGCGCGACGTGATCCCGGTGGCGATCGAGCAGGCCGGCGGACGCATCGAGCATTTCGGCATGCCGGTCGATCCGGGAAACCTTCTGCTGCTTGGCTCCATCGGCAAAGTGCCGGTGATCGGCGCGCCGGGCTGCGCCCGCAGCCCCAAGGAAAACGGCTTCGATTGGCTGCTGGCGCGGCTGCTCGCGGGCCTGCCGGTCAAGCGCGAGGACGTGACCGGGCTCGGCGTCGGCGGGCTGCTGATGGAAATCGTCACCCGCCCGCAGCCGCGCGCGGAGCCGCCGAGCGTGCATGCGCCGCGCGCGGCGGTGATCGTGCTCGCGGCCGGACGCGGCACGCGCATGGCGAGCGAGAACAAGCTTGCGGCCGATCTCGGCGGCAAGCCGATCATCCGCCACGCGGTGGAGGCCGCGCTCGCCTCGCGCGCGCGACCTGTCATCGTGGTCACCGGCCATGAGCCCGAGCGCGTGAAGGCCGCGCTCAAGGGCTTGGCGGTGACCTTCGTGCATAATCCGGAGTTCGTCGGCGGCCTGTCCACTTCGCTCAAAGCGGGCATTTCCGCGCTCGGCGCCCGATATCGACACGGCTGCGATCCTGCTCGGCGACATGCCGCAAGTGAGCGGCGCGCTGGTCGACAAGCTGATCGCAACGGTCGATCCGGAGCGCGGGGCGCTCATTGCGGTGCCGACCCGCGAGGGCAAGCGCGGTAATCCGGTGGCCTGGGCGCGGCGGTTGTTCGACGAACTCACGAAGCTCGAGGGCGACGTGGGCGCGCGGCATCTGATCGGCGCCAACAGCGAAGCCGTCGTCGAGGTGCCGGTCGAGGACGAGGCGGCATTTCTCGATATCGACACGCCCGAAGCATTGGCGCAGGCGCGGGCAGGGGGAAAACGATGAAACAGCTCGAAGGGCGTGTCGCCATCGTCACGGGTGCCAGCAGCGGACTTGGCAAGGCGATCGCCGAAGCCTTCGCCGCCGAAGGCGCCCGGGTGGTGCTGGTGGCGCGGCGGCCGAAAGTGCTCGACGAGGTCGCCGCCGGAATCAAGGCCAAGGGCGGCAGCGCGATCGCGGCTCCGACCGACGTGACCAAGGAAGCCGAAGTGATCGCGCTATTCGCGAAAGTTCTCGAGAACCTCGGCCGCGTCGACATCCTGGTGAACAACGCCGGCGTGGCCAGGGGCGCGCCGATCGAGGAGCTCACGCTCAAGACCTGGCAGGAACTGCTCGATGTGAATCTCACCGCCGCGTTCCTGTGCAGCCGGGAAGCGGTGCGCGCCATGAAGGATCGCGGCGGCGGCCGCATCATCAACATGGCGAGCATTTCGTCGCGCGCGCCGCGGCAGCACTCGGCGGCCTATACCACCAGCAAGTACGCGCTCGAGGGCCTGACGCGCTCGCTGACGCTCGACGGCCGCGCCTATGGCGTAGTCGCCTCGGTGATCCATCCGGGCGTGGTCGCGACCGGCTTCACGCCCGGCGCCAAGCCGGGCCCCGGCAAGACGCCGCAGGATTATCTGATGGATCCGGCCGACGTCGCGCGCATCGCGGTGCTGATGTGCTCGCTGCCGCCGGAGGTGAATCTGTTCGACGCCACGATCCTGCCGAACCAGCAGCCCTCTTTCCTCGGCCGCGGCTGATCAGAACGGCGCGTAGAGCGAGAGCGTCGTATAGGCGCCGCTGCCTTTGTCGGAATTCGATAGCATGCCGGCTGCGAGCGTGAGCTCCGCGGGCGCCAGCGCGGTTCGCAGCAGAACGCCGGCCCGCAGCTCCGAATAGCGCGCGTCGCCGAAAGCCGCGGCTTCGACGCCGAGCTGCAGCCGAGGCTGGAACTCGTGCACCAGCGATGCGCGCGCCGTGTAGGAACTGTACACGGTCGATGCGCTCAGCGACGCAGTGGCGACGAAGTTCTGTAACGCGCGCCAATGGATTTCGAGCAATACCTTCAGCCCGGCGCTGGTGCCGGCGACCGGGTTAGAAGGATCCGGCGATTGCAGCGCGTGGTTTTCCACGTGCGCGCCGGCATAGGCCACGAGGGTAACCGCATCGAAGGCGATGCGCCGGCCGACCAGCAGCTCGCCGGAGGCGACTTGGCCGGTGTTGACGCCGCTTGGCGCCGCGCCGGTGTCGTAGCGATAACGTCCGTATCCGCCGAAGATCCGAATCCGCGTCCCGTCTTCGTCGAGGCGCGCGAAGGGTGCAACCACGATCCCCGACCAGCCGAAGGCCGTGTCGCGCGCGATATCGACGCCGGCGAAGAAGAACAGGCGGCGCGTCAGCCAATCGGAAGGCGGCGCCTGCTCCGCCGCGTTCGCCGCTGCGCCAAGGCACAGCACGACGAACGCAAACGCCGCGCCGAGCGCGCCCCCGCGAACGCCCATGCCTGCCCCCATCCCCACACGCTGTGATGGATGGCAACAGGGTTGTTCGCGCCGCTCTATCTATCAGGGCTTGTATGAACAATCGAAGGTTGCAAATTTTGAAAATACACGGTTTCCGCGAGCTTTTCTGCATGCAATCCACAGCCAATTCGCATGAGCGCGGCCGGTGAGGCGCGGCTATAGTCCCGCCCCGAACCCTGCCGAGGCAGTCATGGACGAAAAGCGCCGCCACCTCCGGTTCATCAACGTGGCGCACTTCGTCGATCACTATGTGCTGCTGATCTTCCCGACCGTGGTGCTCGGCCTCGAGCTCGAGCTCAATCGCTCCTATGGCGAACTGATCGCGCTCTCCACCGCCTGTTTCGTCGCCTTCGGATTGTTCTCGCTGCCTTCGGGCTGGCTCGGCGACCATTGGAGCCGGCGCAAGATGATGGCGATCTTCTTCTTCGGTTGCGCCGTTTCGCTGGCGGCGGCGGCGGCGGCGCCGAACATGTTCTGGCTTGCAGCGGCGTTGCTCGTGCTTGGCGTGTTCGCGTCGATCTACCATCCGGTCGGCGTCACGTTGCTGGTCGCCAATGCGCGCGACCGCGGCCGCGACTTCGCCACCAACGGCGTGTGGGGCAACCTCGGCGTTGCCTTCGCGCCCGGCATCACGGCGCTGATCGCCGTGACGTTCGGCTGGCGGCCGGCCTTCGCTTTGCCGGCGATCGTGTGTGCCGGGATCGGCGTCGCGTATCTGATGATGACCGAGGAACACAAGGAAAAGCCCGCCGACCGCGCGCGCATCGCCGAAGTTCCGCTGAGCTGGGGCATGATGGCGTGGATCTTCGGCTTCTTCGCGCTGGTTTCGTTCTCGGGCGGGCTGGTGTTCAATATTCTGACCGTCGCGGTGCCCAAGCTGGTGGACGAGCGGCTAGCGCAGGATATTCCGCTCGCGCTCATCGGCTCGGTTGCGACGATGGTGCTCTTGTTCGGCGGCATCGCGCAGCTCACGGTCGGGCGGCTGGTATCGCGCTTTCCGCCGCATATCCTGTTCGCCGGGATCGGCGTCATGCAACTCGTGGGCATCGCCTGGGCGTCGATGGCTTCGGGCCCGACATTGCTGGTTGCGCTCGCGGTTTCGATCGCGGCGATCTATGCGCAGGTCACGGTGGGCGACGTGGTGATCGCGCGCTATACGGCCGACGCCTGGCGCGGACGCGTGTTCGCCGTGCGCTTCTTTCTCGCCTTCATCACCAGCGGACTTGCCGTTTTTGCGATCGCGTTCCTGCACGGGCGCGGCGGCTTCGGCCTGGTGCTGCTGCTGACGGCCATCTGCGCGGGGTTGTTCGCCTTCGCGGTGGCCGGGATCGCAGTGCTCGCCGCGCGGGTCGAATCCGGTCCGCGCGTGCAGCCGGCAGAATAAGCAACTCCGTCTTTCTCGAGAGGAGCCTGCGTGTCAGGGAAACCTGTGGCAACGGCTATTGATCGCGCAGCGACGGCCGACGATTCGCGCCGCTACGAGATCGCCGTAGCCGCCGCGATCGCGGGCCTGATCCTGGTGCGCCTGATCTGCGCGGCGGTCACGCCGCTCGCGTTCGACGAGGCGTTCTACTGGCGCTGGTCGAAGCATCTGGCCGGCGGCTATCTCGATCATCCGCCGATGATCGCATGGCTCATCCGGATCGGGACAAGCACTTTCGGCGACACGCAATTCGGCGTGCGGATAATCGGCGTCCTACTCGGATTGCCGGCCAGCTGGGCGGTCTGGCGCGCGGCCGCGATCCTGTTCGGCAACGGCAAGCTTGGCGCGACGGCCGCATTGTTCTTCAATTTGACCCTGGTCATGGCTGTCGGCTCGCTGCTGGCCACGCCGGATTCGCCGCTGGTCGTGGCGGCGTGCTTCTTATTGCTGTCTCTGGCTAAGGTGATCGAGACCGGCCGCAGCATCTGGTGGCTTGCCGTGGGAGCCGCATTCGGCGCCGGCATGCTGTCGAAATACACGATGGCGTTGTTCGCTGCCGGCATTCTTGCCTGGGTCGCGCTGGTGCCCGAACTTCGCAAATGGCTTTTCAATCCCTGGCCTTGGGCCGGGGCGCTGCTAGCGCTCGCGATCTTTTCGCCGGTCCTGGTCTGGAACGCGCAGCATGAATGGGTGTCCTTCCTGTTCGTGCTGCGGCGAGTGGTCGTCGAGGAGTGGTCGCTCCGTTATCTGGGCGAATTGGTCGGCACGCAGTTCGGGCTGGCGACGCCGTCGATCTTCGTGCTCGGGTGCATGGGCCTGGTGGGCTTGCTGAGGCAGAAGGGCGAGCCCTACGCGGCGCGCGCGCTGATCGGCGCGATGGTGGGGCCCGTCATGATCTATTTCGTCTGGCATTCGTTTCATGCCCGGGTCGAAGGAAACTGGCCCGAGCCGGCCTATCCGGCCTTCTGCCTGGCGGCTGCGGCGGCGGCACAGCGCCTGCATTGGGAGGGAGGCGCCGCTTGGCTCGCCCAATTGGCGCGTCGCCTTGCCGTGCCGGTCGGCCTCGGGCTCGCGGCCATGCTCTATTTGCAAGCGATTTTCGGAATCGTTCCGCTCGGCGGGCTCGATCCTTCGGCCCGGCAGCTCGGCGTGGGCTGGGCGAAGCTCGGTACGGAGATCGACGAAATTCGCAAGCAGGCCGGTGCGCCGGTCATCCTGACCGCGGACTATGGGTTGAGCGGCTGGCTGGCGTTTTACGTTCCATCGCATCCACCGGTCGAGCAGATCAAGGGTCCGCTGTGGGGTCACATTACGACCCGAACCCGCTGGATCAACGAGCCGGCTCCCGCCCCTGCAATATTTGGTGGACCGATGCTGTTCGTATGCTGGAACACCTGTCTGGAAGACCAAGAACTCCGAAGTCGGTTCAAGATTGTAGAGCTCATTGCGACGCTGCCGCGGACCCGGCGCGGAGTCGTGATTGACTACTTTCCAGTCTATCGCGTGGCGGAGCCGCTGAGGCCGGTGCTGGAATGATTTCGACGGCCAGCGAGAACGCCCGTTTCGTCCGCGCCGTTGCGATCGGCATTCTTGCGATTGCCGCGCTACGGCTCGCATTCTCGCTTTCGTTGCCGCTGCTGTACGACGAAGCCTATTATTGGCAGCTCTCGAAGAATCTCGGCTTCGGCTATTACGACCATCCGCCCCTGGTCATGGTTCTGATCCGGCTCGGCACGCTGGCGGCCGGCGACACGGAAATTGGCGTGCGGTTTGCGTCGATATTCATTGCACTGGCCGCGACCTGGGCGGTCTGGCGGGCGGCGGCGATCTTGTTTCTTGACGAGAGGCTCGCGGCGCTTGCCGCGCTCTATTTCAACCTCACCATTGCGACAATGGGCGCGTTCTCGCTGATGACGTCCGACGGCCCGGTGCTGGCGGCCGCAGCCTTCCTGCTGTTCTTCTTGGCCAAGGTCGTCGAAACCGGAAAAGGCGCGTGGTGGCTCGCGGTCGGCGCGACCGTCGGCCTCGGGATGCTGGCCAAGTACACGATGTTGTTCCTGGGCGCGGGGATTGGTCTGTGGCTGCTGATCGTGCCGGAGCTGCGGCGCTGGTTGTTCTCGCCTTGGCCCTGGCTCGGCGCATTCGTCGCCGCGCTGTTGTTCGCCCCGGTCGTCTACTGGAACTGGCAGCACGATTGGGCTTCGTTCCTGCTGCAGTCGGGGCGCGGGCAATGGCTCGCGCCGCGCTTCCCGCGCGACTTCATCTTCGGGCACGTGGCCGGCCAGATCGGGTTCGCCACTCCCTTCATTTTCGCGCTCGGCATGATGGGACTTACGACATTCATCGCCGGATGCGGCGGCAGCCGCCCGGCGCGCGCGCTGCTCGGCGTGATGTTCTGGCCCGCCACCATCTATTTCCTGTGGGTGTCGCTGAACCAGCGGGTGCTGTTTCACTGGACCGTGCCGGTGTTCGCCGCGTTCGCCATCGCGGCGGCGGCCGCGCATCGCATGGAATGGCAGGGCATCTGGTCGCGCGTCGCGGGCCTCTCGCGAAAACTGGCGATCCCGGTTTCGCTCCTGATCATGGGCGTCATGGGGCTCAACGCCGTCTATTACGTGATTCCACTGGGCCGGCGGAATTTCATCGCCGAGCAGGTCTCGCCGGGCGGGACACAGGTCGTGCCGCAGCTAGAAGCGCTGCGGCAGCAAATCGGCGCGGCCACCGTGATCACCACCGATTACCGGACCACCGGATGGCTCGCGTTCTATCTGCCGACGCAGCCGCCGGTGATCCAGATCACCGAGCGGATCCGCTGGGTCAACGCGCCGGAGCCGGGCGCCGCGTCGTTCGCCGGTCCGCTGCTGTACCTGATGGATACGCGGAGGGACGACGTGCCGATCGTGCGCCGGCTCTATGAAGAGGTGGAAGAGATCGCGCGCCTGTCTCGCCGCGTGAACGACGTGGATTTTGACAACTACATCGTCTACCGCGTGGCGCGGCCGAAGGGCGACCCGTTCGATCGCGGCAGGCTCCTGACGCGGATATTCGGGCGATGAACGGCTTGCTTCAGAGACTCAGCGCCGCAAGCGTTCGATGAGCGCCATAGCGGCGGCCGGTGCCCGCACTTTTCCTTCGTGGATGAAATAGACGAAGACATCGCGCGTGGGCGCGCGCGCGAGCCGCTTGGATTCGACCAAGGGTAGATCTGTGGGCGCGCCGCCTTTCGCCCAAGTTTTGAAGCGTTCAGCCCATCGATCCAGCGCCTTCGGCGGATATGCCGTGGGGATGGAGTCCTTGCCCTTCTGCAGCCGCGCGTAAACGAAATCGCCTGTCGTGTCGGCGATTCCTGGGTACGTCTGGTGCTCGGAATAGACCACAGGGATGGCGAACTTTCGCAGCAAAGCGATGAACGCTGGCGTACGGAAGCTCTCATGCCGCACTTCGACGGCATGACGCAGGCGGCGGCCATCGAGCTTGGCGGGAAGCAGCTCAAGAAAAGCCTCGAAATCGGCCGGGTCGAATTTTTTTGTGGGTGAGAATTGCCACAAGAAAGGGCCGAGCTTGTCGCCGAGCTCCAGCACGCCGGACTCGAGGAAGCGCTTGATCGAGTCGCCGGCCTCGGCGAGCACGCGGCGATTGGTGACGAAACGCGAGCCCTTGACTGAAAATACGAAGTCCGCGGGAATCTCGCGCGCCCATTTGCGGAAGGTTTCGGGTTTCTGCGAGCCGTAAAAGGTGGAGTTGATCTCGATCGACGTCAGGTGAGCGCCGGCGTAGGCCAATTCCTTCGCCTGCGGCAGACCCTTCGGATAGAACACTCCGCGCCAGGGCTCGAAGCTCCAGCCGCCGATACCGACGCGGATTTGCCCGAACTTCGTTTTCATCGGCTGATACTTTCCGTGATGCTTCCGGAAAAGCAAAGGCCCGGGCTTGCGCCCGGGCCTCATATTCTTGATTGCGCTCTCGAGCGTTGGTTATCAGAAGTCCATTCCGCCCATGCCGCCGCCGGTGGGCATCTGGGGCGCGGACTGCTTCTTGGGCAGTTCCGCCACCATCGCCTCGGTGGTGATCAGGAGGCCCGCGATGGACGCCGCGTTCTGCAGCGCCGCGCGCACGACCTTGGTCGGGTCGATGATGCCCTTGGTGACCAGGTTGCCGTACTCGCCGGTCTGCGCGTCGTAGCCGTAGGAATACTGATCCTTCTCCACGATCTTGCCGACCACGACCGAGCCGTCCTCGCCCGCGTTGAGGGCGATCTGGCGGGCCGGCCAGGAGAGCGCCTTGCGGACGATCTCGATGCCGGTCTTCTGGTCGTCGTTCTCGGGCTTGAGGCGCTTCAGCGCGCTGGCCGCGCGCAGGAGCGCGACGCCGCCGCCGGGCAGGATGCCTTCCTCGACGGCCGCGCGGGTCGCGTGCATGGCATCATCCACGCGGTCCTTGCGCTCCTTGACCTCGACCTCGGTCGCGCCGCCGACGCGGATCACCGCAACGCCGCCCGCCAGCTTGGCGAGCCGCTCCTGCAGCTTCTCCTTGTCGTAGTCGGACGTGGTCTCCTCGATCTGCGCCTTGATCTGCGCGATACGTGCTTCGATGTCGGCCTTCTTGCCGGCGCCCGATACGACCGTGGTGTTTTCCTTCTCGATCGTCACCTTCTTGGCGCGGCCGAGCATCTGCAAGGTCACGTTCTCGAGCTTGATGCCGAGATCCTCGGAGATCGCCGTTCCGCCGGTCAGCACTGCGATGTCCTGCAGCATGGCCTTGCGGCGGTCGCCGAAGCCGGGTGCCTTCACCGCCGCGACCTTGAGGCCGCCGCGCAGCTTGTTCACGACGAGCGTCGCGAGCGCTTCGCCCTCGACGTCCTCGGCGATGATGAGCAAGGGCTTGCCGGTCTGCACCACCGCTTCCAGGAGCGGGAGCAGTTCCTGCAGGCCCGAGAGCTTCTTCTCGTTGATGAGGATGTAGGGATCTTCCATATCCACCCGCATCTTGTCGGCATTGGTGATGAAGTAGGGGGAGATGTAGCCGCGGTCGAACTGCATGCCTTCGACCACGTCGAGCTCGGTCTCGAGCGACTTGGCCTCTTCGACCGTGATGACGCCCTCGTTGCCGACCTTGGCCATGGCCTTGGCGAGGAAATTGCCGATTTCGCTGTCGCCATTGGCCGAGATGGTGCCGACCTGGGCGATCTCGTCGTTGGAGGTGACTTTCTTGGAGTTCTTCTTGAGGTCCTCGACCACCGCCTCGACGGCGAGGTCGACGCCGCGCTTCAGGTCCATCGGGTTCATGCCCGCGGCCACGGCCTTGGCGCCTTCCTTGACGATGGCCTGGGCGAGCACGGTGGCGGTGGTGGTGCCGTCGCCGCTGGTGTCGGAGGTCTTGGAAGCGACCTCGCGCACCATCTGCGCGCCCATGTTCTCGAACTTGTCCTCGAGTTCGATTTCCTTCGCCACCGTCACACCGTCCTTGGTGATGCGCGGGGCGCCGAAGGATTTGTCGAGCACGACGTTGCGGCCCTTGGGGCCGAGCGTCACCCTCACCGCGTTGGCGAGGATGTCGACGCCGCGCAGCATCTTGTCGCGGGCATCGACGGAAAATTTTACTTCCTTGGCAGCCATGGTTGTCTTGCTCCGTTCGTTTTCATTGCAGTCTCGTCACCCGGAGGCGCGAGGGCGCGGAACGCGCCAGAGTCTCAAAGGATGGCGGAACGATTACGCGGCCTTCTTCCTGGCCGCGGCGACGCCCTCGAGGACGCCCAGAATGTCGGACTCCTTCATGATCAGAAGATCCTTGCCGTCGATCTTCACTTCGGTGCCGGACCACTTGCCGAACAGCACGCGGTCGCCGGCCTTCACGTCCGGCTTCACCAGCTTGCCGGCCTCGTCGCGGCCGCCGGGGCCGACGGCGATGACTTCGCCCTCGGACGGCTTCTCTTTCACGGTGTCGGGGATGATGATGCCGCCGGCAGTCTTCTCCTCGGCGTCGATGCGGCGCACGACGACACGGTCGTGCAGCGGACGAAACTTCATGAGCAACCTCCAAGCATTTGTTATTGCAGCATTTTCTGACGCCGCGAAGAATTGCGCGGGACGCCTGAGCTGGAGATGGTCGGCCTCCTCCAGCTCTGCAAGAGGGTGAATAGCAAATTTTGGCACTCTGGGAAGGGGAGTGATAATGCATTGACTTAGATGGTTAATTCGGCCCGTCGCGGCAGCCAGTGGGCGGCCAGCCGCAGCGTTGTCAGCAATCGGCCGCCCATGCTGCTAACGCCTTGAAATTGCACAAATAATCCAAGAATTCGGCTTGCTCGGAACGAAGTGCGCCGGCGACCATGCGCCGTCGAACGGAGCGATTCGAATGCATTCGGAAGACTTCGCCAAGCAAGTGAAGGGCTACGGGCTGACCACCGCCCACATCCTCTACCGGCTGCCGGACCATCCACGGCTGCTGCAGACCTATGTCTGGCAGGACTACGACCTGTTTCCGCGCTTCCCTGCGCTGGTGCGCTTCCTCGATTTCTGGCGGCGCGAACTCGAAGGGCCGCTGCACTCGGTGACGGTCGCGCACGCACGGCTGATCAAGCCGGCGGAAATCCGCGCGATCGGCAGCGAATTCCGGCTGCATTGAATTGCTCCGTCATTCCGGGGTCGCCGATCTCGGGTTCACCCGAGATCGGCACCTAATAGTGCCCAAGTCGGCAGCCGCCGACTTGGGTGCGTAGCCCGCGAGCCCGGAATCCATATTCACGGAATGTGTTTATGGATTCCGGGCCCGGCGCTGTGCGCCGTCCCGGAATGACTTCATGAGTTAGTAGGCGAGCTTTGGAAACCAATCCTTGCCGCGGCCCTCGGGCGTGAAGTCGAGGAGATTCCACAACGGCCAGATCATATCGACGTGGCGGTGGTTCTGCCCCGGATCCGAGGGCGGGAACAGTAGCTCCGTGTGATAGAAATGATGGATCTTGCCGTTGCGGCGGACGAACACGTTGAGCGAGGGCCACTGCGAGCCGTCGGCACCTTCGCCGAAATAGTCGCGGTTATAGGCGTTGTTGGCGGACGACAGCAGTCGAAGCCCCGACCAGCCGCGTTCGCGCGCGTAGGCGCGGATGCGCTCGATCGGCGACTTGGCGATCACGACGAGGCTCGCGCGTTGCGCGACGTGCCGCGCCTGGCCGCTCAGCCCGTCCAGCATCGAGGTGCACATCGGGCAGGCCTTGCCCATCGCGGGGCCGTACATGAAGCTGTAGGCGACGAGCGTGTCCTTGTCGCCGAACAGTTCCGAGAGCCGCACGCGGCTCACGGTCGTCGTGTCTGCGATATCGGCGCTGCCTTCCTCGAAGACATAATCCTCTCGCATCGTTCCACCCAGCGGAAGCTTTCGCCGCGCGGCCGCGACGCGCTCGACTTGGCGGCGCAGCTCGATCTCGGAGCGCAGCAAAACGTTTCGCGCCTTGCGATACCCGGCGCTTTCGCCGGGGAAGTGCTTATCGTGCAACGCGCCCGGTTTCTTCGGGGCAGGCTTGGATTTCCGCTGCGGGGCGGATTTACGCTTGCTTGCCATGGGAGCACCTCGCCGTGATGACTATTTAACGGATATGTTAAATGAAATGCAGATGAAAATCAATGCTGGCGTTGCGCTTGCGCGGCGATGTACTGATCTAAGGTGTAATGGAAGTTTCCGATGCCGCGTATCCGGTTCGATTTCGGCAAGGTCCAGCTCGATGCCGAGCTGCTCGATACCCCGACCGCCAAGGCGGTCGCGGCCGTGCTGCCGCTGTCGTGCCGCGCGCTCACCTGGGGTGAGGAGGTTTATTTCGACATTCCGGTGAAGGCCGCGCGCGAGCCCGATGCGCGCGCGGTGGTGACGCCGGGCGAGATCGCCTATTGGCCCGATGGACACGCCATCGCCATCGGCTACGGCCGGACGCCGATCAGCCGCGGCGACGAGACGCGGCTCGCGTCCCCCTGCAACATCTGGGCGAAGGCGCTCGGCGATGTGAAGATGCTGGCGGGCGTGCGCGAGGGCGCATCGATCTCGGTCAAGCTTCTCAAGGAATGAACATGCAGCGCTCCAAGCCGCCGTTTCGCGCCGATCATGTCGGCAGCCTGCTGCGCCCGCAGGAACTGAAGGACGCGCGCGCCAAACGCGAGCGCGGCGAGATCGACGCGGCGGCGCTGAAAGCGGTCGAGGATCGCTGCATCAGGGACGCAATCGCCAAGCAGGAAGCAGCGGGCCTGCAAGGCATCACCGACGGCGAGTTCCGCCGCTCGTTCTGGCACTACGATTACCTGGGCGGCATCGACGGGGTCGAGATTTTCACGCCGGAGAAGGGTCTGGCCTTCAAGGGCGCGACGCTGCGCCCGATCTCGCTGCGGCTCACCGGCAAGGTCGGCGGCTTCTCGGGCCACCCGATGCTGGAGCACTTCAAGTTCGTGCGCGACCACACCAAGCGCACGCCCAAGATGACGATCCCGGCGCCGTCGGCGCTGCATTTCCGCGGCGGGCGCGAGACGGTGAGCGAGAAAATCTACCCGGACATGGCCGAGTTCTATCGCGATCTCGGCCAAGCTTACCGCAAGGCGGTGAAGGCGTTCGCCGACGCGGGCTGCCGCTACCTGCAGCTCGACGAGGTTTATCTCGTTTATCTCTGCGATCCAGAGCTGCGCGACTTCGTGCGCAAGCGCGGCGAGGATCCCGACGAGCTGATGCACGTCTATGCCGATCTCATCAACGAGGCGATGGCTGACGCGCCGGCCGACATGACGATCGCCATGCATCTGTGCCGCGGCAATTTCCGCTCCACCTACATGGCCTCGGGCGGCTACGAGCCGGTGGCCGATATCCTGTTCAACAAGATCAAGGTGCACGGCTATTTCATGGAGTACGACACCGCGCGCGCCGGCGGCTTCGAGCCGTTGCGCTTCGTGCCCAAGGGCAAGACCGTGGTGCTCGGGCTCATCACCTCGAAGAGCGGCCGGCTCGAGAGCAAGGACGAGATCGAGCGGCGCATCAAGGAGGCCGCGAAGTTCGTCGATCTCGACCAGCTCTGCCTTTCGCCGCAGTGCGGCTTTGCCTCGACGGAGGAGGGGAACCTGCTCGCCGAGGAGGAGCAATGGGCGAAGCTGCGGCGGGTGATCGAGATTGCTAACGAAGTCTGGAGTTAGGAGTCAGGGGCGAACGATGAAAAGAACCAAGCCGCCGTTTCGCGCCGATCACGTCGGCAGCCTGCTGCGCACCGGGCCGATCAAGGAAGCCCGCGCCAAGCGCGAGAAGGGCGAGATCAGCGCCGCGCAGCTGAAGGAAATCGAGGATCGGGAGATCCCGAAGATCATCAAGAAGCAGGAAGAGGTGGGTCTGCATTCAATCACCGATGGCGAAGAGCGCCGCGCCTGGTGGCATCTCGATTTTCTCGATGGGTTGCAGGGCACTGAATCCTACGACATGCCCCAGGGCGTGCAGTTCAAGGGCACGCAGACCAAGCCCAAGGGCGTGCGCACGGTCGGCAAGCTCGGCTTCTCGGGTCATCCGATGCTCGAGCACTTCAAGTTTCTGAAGGCGCACACCAAGCAGACGCCGAAAATGACGATCCCGAGCCCGAGCGCGCTCTATGGCCGGGCCGCGAGCCGCGTGGCGGTGAGCGAGAAGGCCTATCCGGACCTCGACGAATTCTTCGACGACCTCGGCAAGACTTACAAGAAAGCGATCCGCGGCTTCTACGATGCCGGCTGCCGCTACTTGCAACTCGACGAGGTGTTCATGGTGCTGCTGTGCGATCCGGAGCAGCACAAGGCGCTCAAGGCGCGCGGCGATGATCCGGACAAGATGCCGGGCATCTATGCGGATGTTTACAACGCCGCGCTCAAGGACCTGCCGGCCGACATGACGATCACCATGCATCTGTGCCGCGGCAATTTCCGCTCCACCTTCGTGGGTAGCGGCGGCTACGAGCCGATCGCCGAGACGCTGCTTGGCAAGATCAACGTGCATGGCTATTTCATGGAATACGACACCGAGCGCGCGGGCGGCTTCGAGCCGTTGCGCTTCTTGCCCAAGGGCAAAAGCGTGGTGCTCGGACTGGTCACTTCGAAGTTTCCGCAGCTCGAGCCCAAGGACGCGATCAAGCGCCGCATCGACCAAGCGGCCAAGTTCGCGCCGCTCGACCAGCTCTGCCTCTCGCCGCAATGCGGCTTCGCCTCGACCGAGGAGGGCAACATCCTCACCGAGGACGAGCAATGGCGGAAGCTCAAGCACGTGGTGGAGATCGCTGACGAGGTTTGGGGCTGATGGCTGGAATCGTCGCGGGCAAGGTCGCCATCGTCACCGGCGGTGGGCGCGGCATCGGCCGCGCGATTTCGCATCTGATAGCGAAAGAGGGCGCGCGCGTCGTGGTCGCCGACGTCGGCGCGAGCATCGAGGGCGCGGGGGTGGACGCCGGGCCGGCGCAGGAAGTCGCGGCCGAAATCAAGCAGGCAGGCGGCGAGGCGATCGCCTTCGACGCTCAGCATTTCGGAGCCGGCGAACGCCGACAAGATCGTACAGGCGGCGCTCGATGTGTTCGGGCGCGTCGATATCCTCGTGAACAACGCGGGCATCCTGCGCGACCGCATCTTCCATAAGATGAGCGTCGCTGACTGGGCCGAGGTGATCGCGGTGCACCTCAACGGCAGCGCTTACTTGAGTCTCGCGTGCGGCCGCCGCTTCCGCGAGCAGGGCTCGGGCGCTTTCGTGCACATGACCTCGACTTCCGCGCTGGTCGGCTCCTACGGCCAGGCCAATTACATGGCGGCCAAATTCGGCCTCGTCGGCCTGTCGCGCGGGATCGCGCTCGATATGGCGCGCTTCAATGTGCGCTCGAATTGCGTGGCGCCCTTCGCTTGGAGCCGCATGATCGAGTCGATCCCGGTCGAGAACGAGATCGCCAGGCGCGAGGTCGAGCGGGCGAAGCTTCTCAAGCCCGAGCACATCGCGCCGCTTGTCGTGTTCCTCGCCTCGGAGAGGGCGAAAGCGATCAGTGGGCAGGTGTTCGGGGTGCGGCGAAACGAGATCTATCTATTCAGCCAGCCGCGGCCGGTGAAGACGCTGCAGCGCGCGGAAGGCTGGACGCCGGAGACGATCGCGGCCGAGATGCAAACGATGAAGGACGCGCTGACGCCGCTCGAAGGCACGGCGGAGTTTTTTAATTGGGATCCGGTCTAACGCTCAGCCTCTTCCGACGAACGGCATTTTCGTCGCCATCACCGTCATGAACAGCACGTTGGCGTCGAGCGGCAGGCTCGCCATGTAGGCGACCGACGAGCCGACGTGCTCCACGTCCATCAAGGGCTCGGGTTTGATCGAGAGGTCGGCCTGGGGCACGCCCTGGGCCATGCGCGCGGCGAGTTCCGTCAACGCGTTGCCGATGTCGATCTGGCCGCAGGCGATGTCGTAGACGCGGCCGTCGAGCGCGGTGGCCTTGGTCAGGCCGGTGACCGCGTGCTTGGTCGAGGTATAGGGCGCCGAGCGCGGGCGCGGCGCGTGCGCCGAGATCGAGCCGTTATTGATGATGCGGCCGCCGCGCGGAGTCTGGTCCTTCATAATCTTGAAGGCCTCCTGGGTGCAGAGGAACACGCCGGTGAGATTCACCGCCACCACCTCCATCCATTTCTCGTAGGTCACGTCTTCCAGCGGAACCGGCGGCGCGCCCATGCCGGCGTTGTTGAACAGCACGTCGAGCCGGCCATAGGCTTCCTTGGTCTTGGCGAACAGCGCCTTCACCTGATCGGGTTTGCCGACGTCGCAGGCATGGACGATCGCCTTGCCGCCCGCCGCTTCGATTTCCTTCTTCACCGATTCAAGCGGCTCCTTGCGCCGGCCGGCGAGCACCAGCGCGTAGCCCGCTTTGGCCAGCGCCTTGGCTGAAGATTTTCCGATACCAGTGCCCGCGCCCGTGACGAGGGCGACTTTGGAAGCTGCGGCCATGAACTCCTCCCGGTTACTTCTTCTTGTTATTTCTGATTGCATAAGGCGGTCGCGGGATCGCCATATGCGCGGCGCGCAGCGCCGCCGACCAGCGCTCGCGCAGATCGTGGAAATAGGGCTCGCCCGGCTCGATCCGGTAGTTCAGCTCGCACTTGAGCGCGTCGCGGCGCAGGATCATCAGATCGATCGGCAGGCCGACTGCGAGATTGGAGCGCATGGTCGAATCCATCGACACCAGGCCGATCTTCAGCGCGTCGTAGAGATCGGTGTCGTATTTCACCGCGCGGTCGAGAATCGGCTTGCCGTATTTGTGCTCGCCGATCTGCAGGTACGGCGTGTCGGTGGTGCACTCGATGAAATTCCCGGCGGCGTAGATCAGGAACAGGCGCAACCGCCGCCCGGCGAGCTGGCCGCCGAACAGGAACGAGACCTCGAAAGGCAGGTTCGATTCCTCAAGCTGGCCGGATACCGCCTTGTGCACCTGGCGGATGGCGCGGCCGACGCGCTGGGCGCCCTGGAACATGGAGGGCGCGTCGGCGAGCCGCTCGATCTCGCCGGTCTCCGGGTTCTCGACGCCCTCGCTCAGCATGCTGATCACGGTCTGCGAGACCGAGAGATTGCCCGCCGAAGCCAGCGCCATCACGCGCTTGCCCGGCTCCTCGAACACATGGAGCTTGCGGAAGGTCGAAATGTTGTCGACGCCGGCGTTGGTGCGGGTGTCGCCCATCATCACCAGCCCGTCGCGGACGAGAATTCCGCAGCAATAGGTCATTGCGAATCCCTAAACGGGCGTGACGTTAGCGCTCGGCCGGCGTTGCAAGCAAGGCGCGACTATCATTCTCGTCATGCCCAGCCTTGGGCCGGGCATCCACGTCTTGGAGCCAATCCAGGTTGAAGACGTGGATGGCCGGGACAAGCCCGGCCATGACGAAATGTTTCGCTTCATGGATTTCAGTTCTGATTCTGTCGACGCGCCTGATCGACATGGACCGTGACCGCAAGCGTTTCGCCGCCGCCGCCGTAGCGCGCGCCGCGGATCGGCGCGGCGCCGAGATAGTCGAGCCCGACCGCGACGCGCACGTGGGCGTCGGTGGCGGAGATGCCGTTGGCGGGATCGAACGTGACCCAGCCGAGATCGCCGACATAGGCCTCGGCCCAGGCGTGGCCGGCCTCCTGCTGCACCGTCCCGTCGACGCGCAGGAAATAGCCGCCGATATAGCGCGCCGGAATTCCGAGATGGCGCGCGCTAGCGATGAATATGTGCGCGTAGTCCTGGCAGACGCCACGCTTCATCGCGAAGGCCTCGGCGGCCGAAGTGCCGGTATGGGTCGGGTCCGGATCGAAAGTGAATTCGCCATAGATGCGCGTTTGCAGCGCATGCAGCGTGTAGAGCAGCTCGCCGGCCGCGGCGTCGCGCGTGCGCTCGGCGAATTCCACGATCGCGGCGTCGGGCTTGGTCAGCGGCGTCTCGCGCAGGAAGAGAGACGGCGGGAAGGGCTCGAGCGTGCCCCGGATGACGCCGTGGGTGTCGTGGGTCTCCACCTCGCCCTCGACGCGCACGGTGAGTTCCGATACCGGCCCGTCGACCACGAAGTGATGCGCCAGGTTGCCGAAGGCGTCCTCCAGCGGTTCGAGTTTGCAATCGGCGCTGACCTCGATGCGCCAGCGCGCCACGTACTGGCCGTCGTGGTTGCGCGGGGTGAGGCGCACGAGCTGCACCGCCGACTTGGCCGGCGTGCCGTAGCGGTAGACGCTCTCGTGAGCGATGCGGATGCGCATGGTCAGGTGAGATACTGCTCGGCGATGGCGCCGCCGAGGCGGTTGTTTTCGGCGACGAAGTTGCCGATGAATTCGTGCAGGCCGGACTGGAAAATCTGCTCCATCTTTGCGTTCGCAAGCTTGGTCAGCGTCGCGCGTGCGATGCGCTGCGAATTGCCCTGGCGGTTATAGAAGACGGCGAGCTCGTCGAGATAGCGGCTGATGTTCTCGTAGCAGCTGGCGAGCGAGTGTGGCATCTGCCGGTTGAGAATCAGAAGATCGGCCACCAGCCACGGCTTGACGCTTTCGCGATAAACCCAATGGTAGCTGGTCAGCGCCGAGACCGAGCGCAGGATCGAGGCCCACTGGAAATAGTCGAGCGGGCCGCCGACGCGCTCCTTTTCCGGCAGCAGCACGTGATACTTCACGTCGAGGATGCGCGCGGTGGCGTCGGCGCGCTCGACATAGACGCCGAGCCGCGAAAACCAATAGACGTCGTTTCTGAGCATGGTCCGGTAGGCGGAGCCGTCGAAGCGAAGCGAGGCCTCCTTCACGAAGCCGAGGAAGCGCGCGAATTCCTCGCGGCTCATGCCGCGCGGGTCGAAACGGTTGAGTTCGTGCCAGGCGCCATTGATGGCGTCCCACATTTCTACGGTGAGCGCGGTGCGCACCGAACGCGCGTTGGTGCGGGCGATTTCGAGGCAATTGCGGATCGAAGACGGATTGTCAGGCGAGAAGGCGAGGAATTCGTTGACGTTCTTCTCGTTGGCTTCGCCGTAGGCGGCGGCGAAGGCGTCGACGCAGCCTGCGGTCGCCACCGCCGACTCCCATTCGTTGGTCGAGCCACCGTAGGCGGCCGGCAGCGACGCCAGCCGGCTCGCCACGTCCAAAATGCGCGCGAGACACTCGGCGCGTTCCACGTAGCGCGAGAGCCAGTAGAGATTATCGGCGGTGCGCGAGAGCATTCTTCAGGTTTCCGCCTTCTGACAAAATATCCCCCTCATTGCCGGGCTTGACCCGGCAATCCAGAAAATTTTCCCTTGCCTCCTGGATGCCCGGGTCAAGCCCGGGCATGAGGGAACAGGGAAACTCATCGATCCAGTACCCACGTATCTTTCGTCCCGCCGCCCTGGCTCGAATTCACCACGAGTGAGCCGTTTTTCAGCGCGACGCGCGTCAGCCCGCCGGGCACGATGCGCACCTTGTCGCGGCCGGTGAGCACGAACGGGCGCAGGTCCACATGTCGCGGCGCGATGCCCTGCTCGACGAAGGTCGGGCAGGTGGAGAGCGCCAGCGTCGGCTGGGCGATGAAGTTGCTCGGATCGTGCTTGAGCTTGGCGCGGAACAGGTCGAGCGTATTTTTGTCAGCGGCGGGGCCGATCAGCATGCCGTAGCCGCCGGAGCCGTGGACTTCCTTGACGACCAGCTGCTCCAGCCGGTCGAGCACGTATTTCAGGTGGTCGGGTTCGCGGCAGCGCCAGGTCGGCACGTTCTTCAAGAGCGGCTCTTCACCGAGATAGAACTTCACGATCTCGGGCATATAGGAATAGACCGCCTTGTCGTCGGCGATGCCGGTGCCGACCGCGTTGGCGAGCGTGACGTTGCCGCCTTGATAGGCCGACATCAGCCCGGGCACGCCGAGCTCGGAGTCGGGGCGAAACACCAGCGGATCGAGGAAGTCGTCGTCGATGCGGCGATAGATCACGTCGACGCGCTTGGGGCCCTCGGTGGTGCGCATCCAGACGACGCCGTTCTTCACGAAAAGGTCGCGGCCCTCGACCAGCTCGACGCCGAGCTTGTCGGCGAGGAACGAATGTTCGAAATAGGCGGAGTTGTGGATGCCGGGAGTGAGCAGCACGACCGTCGGCTCGCCGGAGGCGGTCAGTGGTGCCACGGATTTCAGCGTGGCGAGCAGTTCGTCGGGGTAATTATCGACCGGCGCCACCGGATGATCGATGAACAGCTCCGGGAACAACCGGAGCATGATCTCGCGGTTCTCCAGCATGTAGGAGACGCCCGAGGGCGTGCGCGCGTTGTCCTCCAGCACGTAGAAGTCGTTTTCGTCGACGCGGACGACGTCTACTCCGGCGATCATCACGTAGAGGTCGTGCGGCACCGGCTTGCCGTTCATCTCCGGCCGGAACACCGGATTGCGATAGATCAAATCCTCCGGAATGATGCCGGCGCGCAGGATTTCGCGCTTGCCGTAGATGTCGCCGATGAAGGCATTGATGGCCTTCACGCGCTGTTCGAGGCCGCGGGTCGAGCCGGTCCCATTCGCGGCGCGTCAGAATTCGCGGGATGATGTCGAACGGGATCAGCCGTTCCTGCGCGGCGGCGTCGCCATAGACCGCGAAGGTGATGCCGATGCGGCGGAAGATGAACTCGGCCTCGCGGCGGCGATAATCGAGCACGTCCTTGGGCACGGTGCCGAGCCAGTTCGCCAGCCGGGAATAGGCCGGCCGCACGGCGCCTTCCGCGGTGCGCATCTCGTCGAACGCGCTCATCCGAAACCAACTCCACTCGGGAACCCAGGTGCGCTACAGATCGGCTGCAAGGTTCTCTATAAGGTGCAAGTACAAAGAGCATGCCAGCCCGGCGAAGCTGGCGCAAAAACAGGCGGCCAAGGCCCGGCACGCAAGCTGCTTAGAAACGAGGCAGCGTGCCGTGGCAAGAGGCGAGGCGTAGGAAGACCGATGAGCGAAGGCGCGATCGTCACCGCAGGGCTGCTCGTCATCGGCGACGAGATCCTTTCCGGCCGGACCAAGGACAAGAACATCGGCTATATCGCCGAGTATCTCACCGCCATCGGCATCGACCTGAAAGAGGTGCGGGTGGTGGCCGACGACGAGGCGGCGATCGTCGAGGCGGTGAACATGCTGCGCGCCCGCTACAGCTATCTCTTCACCACCGGCGGCATCGGTCCGACCCACGACGACATCACGGCCGATTGCGTGGCCAAGGCGTTCGGCGTTCCGCTCGAATTCGATCCGCGCGCGGTGGCGATCCTGCGAGAACGCTTCATTTCGCGCGGCGTCGAGCTCAACGAGGCGCGAATGCGCATGGCGCGCGTGCCCAAGGGCGGCGAGCTGATCGAGAACAAGGTCTCGGGCGCGCCGGCATTCCGCATCGGCAACGTGATCGTCATGGCCGGCGTGCCGGCGATCATGCAGGCGATGCTGGACGCGGCGGCGCCGACGCTGAAGACCGGCGTGAAGATGCTGTCGGAGTCGGTGCGCGCGGACCTGCGCGAGGGCGATATCGGCGGGCCGCTCGGCGAAATCGCCAAGGCCCATCCGGAAACCAGCATCGGCAGCTATCCGTTCTTCGACGACAAGCTCGGGCCCAACACCAACGTCGTCATCCGCGCGCGCGACCCGGCCAGGCTCGCGGCGGCCAAGGCCGCCGTGGAGGCGATGCTGGCGAAGGTGCGGGGCGAGATGAAAGCGGCAAACTAGCGCTTCGACAAATTCCGATCAGATCGGGGATAGTTTCGTACAAACAAAGGGAGGAAAGCATGAAACTCGGATACGCACTCGTGGCTGTGGCTGCACTGGCGCTTTGGTCCGCGCCCGCCGGCGCCGCCACCAAGCAGCAGATGGAAATGAACAAGAAGAACGTGCTCGCGTTCTACGACGCCGCCCTCAATAAGAAGGACTTCGAGGCGGCGAAGAAATATTTCGGCGCCGGATACAAGCAGCACAATCCCCTGGCGGCCGACGGGCCGGAGGGCTTGAAGGCCTTCATCGCCTTTATCAAGGACAAGTTCCCGAACAACAAAAGCGAGTTCAAGCGCGTGTTCGCCGACGGCGATTACGTGATCGTGCACGTGCATGCGGTGCGTGAGCCGGGCACGCGCGGCAACGCGATCATCGACATCTTCCGGCTCGACGGGAAGGGCAAGATCGTCGAGCACTGGGACGTGGTGCAGCCGATCCCGGAGAAGTCGGCCAACGAAAACGGAATGTTCTGAATGCCTGGCCTCATCCTTCGAGACGCCCGCCTCCGGCGGGCTCCTCAGGATGAGGCCAACGAAACACGACCTCACCCTGAGGAGGCCGCGTAGCGGCCGTCTCGAAGGGTGGGGTCGAGGCCAGAAAGTAGATGAGCGGCGAAATGTTGCTCAGGCCCACTCGGCGTGACTTGCTGCGCGCCGGCGCGGCGGCGAGCGTGGGGCTCGGTCTCGGCACGGCGTTCGCGCAGGAGCTCCCGCCGACGCCGGAATGCGTTTCGGGACAGGCCGAGACCGCGCGCCAGACCGAAGGCCCGTTCTTCAAGCGCCGCTCGCCGGAGCGCGGCCTGCTGCGCGAGCCGGGCATGGCGGGCACACTGGTCGATCTTTCCGGCTTCGTGCTCACGCGCACATGCCGGCCGCTGCCGCGCACGATCGTCGATCTGTGGCAGGCGGACGAGAAGGGCGTCTACGACAACAAGGGTTTCCGCCTGCGCGGGCATCAATTCACCGACGCGGAGGGGCGCTATCTGTTCCGCACCATCGTGCCCGCCGCCTACGACTTCCGCACCGCCCATTTCCACGTGAAGGTGGCCGCGCGCGAACGGCCGGTGCTGACGACGCAACTCTATTTCCCCAACGAGCCGAAGAACCTGCGCGATCCGCTGTTCCGTCCGGAACTCTTGATGCGGGTCGCTCGGGCCGGCGACCTGGTGCGCGCGCGCTTCGATTTCGTGCTGGATATGAGCTGATCTTCCTTTCCCCTCTCCCCAATGGGGAGAGGGTGCCGAGCAGCCGAAGGCTGCGAGGCGGGAGAGGGGGAACGGCGGCGCTGTGGCCCCTCTCCCGGTCTCGGCTCGCGTCGCTCGCCTCGACCACCCTCTCCCCAATGGGGAGAGGGGAAGTGGAGTGCGTGTCACCTCTCGCCTCCGCTTGCAGGCTCGGCTATTGCTCTTTGGCGAGACGTAGGGGCGCTTTCAATGACCGAGCAGAAAACTCCGGAAAAGAGTCTTCCCGGTTTCGTGGGACCAGTTCCATCGCGATGCCCGCGCGCTCGCCTGGCGGCTGGCCGGAGCGGGGCCGTTCTCGGCCGTGGTCTGCATCACGCGCGGCGGGCTGGTGCCGGCGGGCATCGTGGCGCGCGAGCTCGACATTCGCATCATCGAGACCGTGTGCGTGGCGAGCTATCACGACTACAAGAGCCAGGGCCCGCTCAAGGTGCTCAAGGGCGTGGCCAAGGAGGTGGCGGCGCTCGGCGGCGGCGACGGCAAGGGCGTGCTGATCGTCGACGATCTGGTCGACACCGGCAGAACCGCCAAGATAGTGCGCGAGATCCTGCCCAAGGCGCACTTCGCGACCGTCTACGCCAAGCCGATGGGCCGGCCGCTGGTGGACACCTTCATCACCGAGGTGTCGCAGGACACCTGGATCTATTTTCCGTGGGATACCGGGCTCGCGTTCCAGCCGCCGATCAAGGGCGTGGAATAGCTCGGGCTCGCGTCAGCTGAACTCGACGCCGATCCGGCTATCGTAGCGCCAGCGTAGTTTACAGCGCGCTTGCTGCCGTCGGCGAGGATCAGGTTGAATACCGACGGCACGCCGAGAGAACCAGCGATTTCGATGCAGGCGCCGTGCTGGGTCATATTGCGAACAATACAGTCGAATACAGAAAAATGGTTGTTGAAGGCGATTTTCCCAGACTTCAACGTGCGCAGACGCGGCTCCACGCGACGTTCGGGGAGAGGTCATCAATTGTGCAGTCGAGCCGGACATGAGCGAGTAGCTTCTTCAGTATTCTACTAGTGGTCAAAGAATGCACGATTCGGGAAACAAATCTACTTGTATTCGATACTACGCTTAATGGATAAAGATTAGTTAATCGTTGGAACGCGGACGATTCTTCGAACCCGGTCAACGCGGTGTTTACTGATAGGCACGGTTTACCTATCCAGGCGCACCCGCCGCAGCCGCAGCGCGTTGGCGATCACGCTGACCGAGGAGGCGGCCATGGCCGCGGCGGCGACGATGGGCGAGAGCAGAATCCCGAGGAAGGGATAGAGCAGGCCGGCGGCGACCGGCACGCCGGCGGAGTTATAGATGAAGGCGAAGAACAGGTTTTGCCGGATATTGCGCATGGTCGCGGCCGAAAGCTTGCGCGCGCGCACGATGCCGAGCAGATCGCCCTTCAAGAGCGTGATGCCCGCGCTCTCCATCGCCACGTCGGTGCCGGTGCCCATGGCGATGCCGACGTCGGCGGCGGCCAGCGCCGGCGCGTCGTTCACGCCGTCGCCGGCCATGGCCACGATGCGGCCCTCGCGGCGCAGGCGCTCGACGATCCGGCTCTTGGCTTCGGGCAGCACTTCGGCCTCGACCTCGGCGATGCCGAGCCGCCGCGCCACGGCTTCTGCCGTCGCGCGGTTGTCGCCGGTGAGCATGACGATGCGGATGCCTTCGAGCGTGAGCGCGGAGAGCGCCGCGGGCGTCGTGGGCTTCACCGGGTCGGCCACGGCCAGGAGCCCCGCGAGCGTGCCCTCGACCGCGATGAAGATCACGGTTGCGCCTTCCGCGCGCTGGCGCGCGGCTTCGGACTCGAGCATGTCGGCCGCGATCACCAGCTCGCCGAGATAGCGCGCGTTGCCGAGCACGACCGTTTCTTCCCTCGATGCGGGCGAGGACGCCCTTGCCGGGCGGGGAATCGAACCCGGTTGCCTCCGCGAGTTTCAGTCCCCGCTCGTTCGCGGCCGCGACGATCGCGTTCGCCAGCGGGTGCTCGCTCATGCGCTCGACGCTGGCCGCCAGGCGCAGCACTTCGTCGGCCTCGAAGCCGGGGGCGGGGACGATCGCGGTCACCTTGGGCTTGCCCTCGGTCAGCGTCCCGGTCTTGTCGATCACCAGCGTGTCGACGCGTTCCATGCGCTCGAGCGCAACGGCGTTCTTGATCAGTACGCCCATCTCGGCGCCGCGGCCGATGCCGACCATGATCGACATGGGCGTGGCGAGGCCGAGCGCGCAGGGGCAAGCGATGATGAGCACGCTCACCGCCGCGACGAGGCCGAAGCCGAAGCGCGGTTCGGGGCCGAAGATCGCCCAGGCGGCGAACGCGACAAGCGCCACCGCGATCACCAGCGGCACGAACCAGGCGGAGACCTTGGTCGGCGAGGCGCTGGATCGGCGCCGCGGTGCGCTGCGCCGCGGCCACCAGCGCCACGATCTGCGCCAAGCAGCGTGGCGCTGCCGACCTTCTCGGCGCGCATGACGAAGCTGCCGGTGGCGTTGATGGTGCCGCCGATCAGCTTGGCGCCGGGCTCCTTGGTCAGCGGCATGGATTCGCCGGTGACCAGGGACTCGTCGACCGCCGAGCGGCCCTCCACGAGAACGCCGTCCACCGGTACCTTCTCGCCCGGCCGCACGCGCAGCAGATCGCCGACAGCGACGGCGGCGAGCGGAATCTCTTCTTCGCCTTTGTCCGACTTGATCCGGCGCGCGGTTTTCGGCGCGAGGTCGAGCAGCGCGCGGATCGCGCCCGAGGTGTGCTCGCGCGCGGTGAGCTCGAGCACCTGGCCGAGCAGCACCAGCACCGTAATGACGGACGCGGCCTCGAAATAAACCGCGACCGCGCCGTGATGATCGCGGAAGGCGGCGGGGAATATGCCGGGGAAGAAGGTGGCGACGACGCTGTAGGCCCAGGCGATGCCGGTGCCGAGCGCGATCAGCGTGAACATGTTGAGATTGCGCGTGAGCAGCGATTGCCAGCCGCGCACGAAGAACGGCCAGCCGGCCCACAGCACGACCGGCGTCGCGATGGCGAACTGCACGTAGTTGGAGTTCTGCATCGACAGAAATTCGAGCCCGAGAACGTGGTTGCCCATTTCGAGCGACGAACACGGGCAGCGTCAGCACCAGCCCGATCCAGAAGCGCCGGCGCATATCGATCAGTTCGGGGTTAGGCCCGGTCTCGGCGGTGGCGACCAGCGGCTCCAGCGCCATGCCGCAGATCGGGCAGACGCCCGGGCCGACCTGCCGGATCTGCGGGTGCATCGGGCAGGTGTAGATCGTGCCCTCTGGCACGGGTGCGGCCGGCGCGGCGTCGCCGAGATAGCGCTGCGGATCGGCGATGAATTTCTTGCGGCAGCCGGCGGAGCAGAAATAATAGGTACGGCCCGCATGCTCGGCGCGGTGCTTGGCGGTGTGCGGATCGACACTCATGCCGCACACGGGGTCGACCGCGAGATGCGTGGCTGCCGGCGTATAATGCGCGTGGTCGTGATCGTGCGAATCGTGTGCCATCGGGCTTGCCCTATATACCCCTAGGGGGTATATAGACCCCATGCGCAAGGAAGCCAAGTCCTCGGCGATGAAGCGGCTCGGCCGGATCGAGGGTCAGGTGCGCGGGCTCGCGCGCATGGTCGAGGACGACCGCTATTGCATCGACGTCGTCACGCAGATTTCCGCGGTGCGTGCGGCGCTGCGCCGTGTCGAGGAGGAAGTGCTCGCCGACCACGTGGCGCATTGCGTCGACCACGCGATCCAGAGCGGCGACCGGCGCGAGCAGCGCAAGAAGGTCGCCGAGCTGATGGACGTGGTGCGAAGGGCGGAGCGGTAATCCATGTCCCGGGCGCAGCGCTATTCCAAATTCCCTCATTGCCGGGCTTGACCCGGCAATCCAAGCAGGGCTGAAGCAAGCATCGATGTCGGCTGGATGCCCGGGTCAAGCCCGCGCATGAGGGCAGGGTTATAGGATCGCGTCGGTTAGCCCAAATTCTTCCTCGCCAGCGCCGCACCTTTCCCCAACGCCTCCAATTTCTTCATCGCGATCTCGCGCCGCATGGGCGCCATGCCGCAATTGGTGCAGGCGACGATGTTCTCCTTCGGGACGTATTTCGCCGCCTCGGCCAGGACGCCGGCGACTTCCTCCGGCGTTTCGATTGTGTCGCTCGCCACGTCGATCGCGCCGACGAGGATATCCTTGCCTTTGAGCAGGCGGAGAAGCTCGATCGGCGCATGCGAGTGGATGCACTCGACCGAGACCTGATCGATCTTGCTCTTGGCCAGGGCCGGGAAAATCTCTTCGTACTGCCGCCACTTGTCGCCGAGCGTCGCCTTCCAGTCGATATTGGCCTTGATGCCGTAGCCGTAGCAGATGTGCACGGCGGTGGTGCATTTCAGGCCCTGCGCCGCGCGCTCGAGCGCGGCGATGCCCCACGCGTTGACCTCGCTCATATAGACGTTGAACGCCGGCTCATCGAACTGGATCACGTCGACGCCGTCGGCCTCGAGCGCGCGGGCTTCTTCGTTCAAGAGCGCGGCGAAGGCCATCGCCATCTTCACGCGGTCGCCATAGTGACGGTCGGCGACGGTATCGACGATGGTCATGGGGCCGGGCAGGGTGAACTTCAATTTGCGCCTGGTATGCGCGCGCGCGATGCGCGCCTCGGTCGCGTGCACGCGGCCCTTGAGGCGAAGCGCGCTCACCACTTGCGGCACCATGGCCTTGTAGCGGTCGGCGCGGATGCCGATCTCGACCTTGTGCTCGAAATCGATGCCCTCGACGAACTCGACGAAGCCGTGGACGAAATGCTGGCGCGACTGCTCGCCGTCGGAGACGATGTCGATGCCGGCGTCCTCCTGCTCCTTGAGCGCGAGAATCGTGGCGTCGCGCTTGGCTTCCGCCAGCGCGTCGCCCGAAAGCCGCCACGGCGCCCACAGGCGATTCGGCTCGGCTAACCAGGCGGGTTTCGGCAAGCTGCCGGCGACGGTAGTCGGAAACATGGAGGATCTCTCGGCGGGCGGCGGATCATACATGCCTTCGACCGGCTGCGGCACCGGCCGGCACAAGGGTGCCATGCGCAAACATGCCGGATTGCCCACGCCGGTGGGCCGATTGAGCGGGAGGCACCGCCCGCGTATCGTCCGCCCCGCGCCGACGTGGCGGAACTGGTAGACGCATGGGACTTAAAATCCCTCGGGGGGAAACCCCCTTGCAGGTTCGACTCCTGCCGTCGGCACCATTGGTCAAACGGGAAGGGAAGCGGCGATGAACGAAGACGCATTCAACACCAGCATCCGCAAGTTCCTGAAGCAGGTCGGCGTCACCTCGCAGCGCGAGATCGAGATGGCGGTGCGCGCGGCGGTGGCTTCCGGCAAGCTCAAGGGCAACGAGAAGCTGAAAGCGCGGATGGTGCTCACCATCGGGCCGCTCGGCCTCACGCACGAGATCACTGAAGAGATCGTGCTCGGCTAACGCGACCCGGACCCGACATCGTAATCGTAGATCCATTCGTTGCGCTTGATCAGCCCGTCGCCGCCCATGGCGCGGAGCGCGAGATCGCGGGCGAACGCCAGCGGCCCGCTCAGGCGATAATAAACTCCGGTCGTGCGCGCGGCGGTCTGCAGGCGCGCGGTGCGCGACGCGCGCTCGGATTCATACGCGCGCAGCGCCGCGGGCGCGTCGCTCGCGCCCTTCAAGTGGCGGCCGAGCACGAGCGCGTCCTCGAGCGCGGCGGCGGCGCCTTGCGCCAGGAACGGCAGCATCGGGTGCGCGGCGTCGCCCAAGAGCGTCAGCGCGCCGCGGCCCCAGTTGGTGAGCGGCGGCAGATCGTGCAGCGCCCAGCGGCGGAATTCGCCCGCCGCCGCGAGCACCGCGCGCGGCGCCGCGGCCCAGTTCTCGAAGGCGGGAGCCAGCGATTTCGCGTCCGCCGGCGCGTTCCAGTCCTCGCTCCGCCACGGGTCGGGGAAGATCGCGACCACGTTGATGCGCGCGCCGCCGGCGACCGGGTAATGCACCAGATGCCCGCCCGGGCCGAGCCACAGTCGCACCGCGGGCTCGCTGAAGGGCGCGGGCACCTGCGAAGCCTGCAGCAGCGTGCGCCAGGCGACGAGATCGTGGAAAACGGGCCTCGCGTCCGGGTGCAGCCGCGTGCGGATGCTCGACCACAGTCCGTCGGCGGCGATCAGCGCGATCGCGTTCTGCTCCTTGCCCTTGCCGGGCCGCGACGAATGCGCGGTGACGCCGCGCGGATGCTCGGCGAAATCCGTGATCGTGGTGCCGAGCTCGAGTCTCGATGTCGGGGTGATCGGCGGCGGCGAGATAAAGTTCCTGCTGCAGGTCGGCGCGCGCGGCCAAGCAGCCAGGGCGCGCCGTCGGCGGACGCGGCGGCGAGCGGCGCCTCGACGATCACCGCGCCGGTCTTGCCGTCGCAGACCTTCAGCGACCGCGCCTCGACCGCGCGCTCGCGCAGCCGGGGCAATACGCCGAGCGCGGCCAGCGCCCGCGTCGCGTTGGGGGAAAGCTGGATGCCGGCGCCGATCGCCTCGAGCTTGGCCGCCCGCTCGCACAGGATGACGCGGAACCCGGCCTTGGCCAGCACGAGCGCGGCGGCGAGCCCGCCGATGCCCGCACCCGCGACGATGACGGTGCGCGAACGCGCCACGGCTCAGGCCGCGGCCCGTTCGTTCAGCGCGCACTCGGGCGGCCGCGCGGCCGTCGGGCGAAAGCGCCGGGTCATGGCGATAGAGCGTCGAGCAATAGGGGCAGACGATCTCGTTCGGCCTCGCCCATGTCGAGAAAGACGTGCGGATGGTCGTGCGGCGGCAACGCGCCGATGCATTGGAACTCGCGCGCGCCGATGTGGACGACGGGGACGCCGATATCGTTGTGGAAATGGGGAATGACGGGATCGGCCATGGGGCGCTTCCGCTCTGCTTGCTGTTTCGCGCGGACCATAGCTTTATCGCTGCCGCCGCGAAAGCGGGACAATAGAGGGAGAAGCCGCCATGCCGCGCGTGCTTTACGAGAAGGACGGGCGCATCGCCCGCCTCACGCTGAACCGCCCCGAGGTGCTGAACGCGATCGACGACGAGCTGCCGATCGAGCTGGAGGCCGCGGTCGAGCAGGCCAACGCCGATCCCAAGGTGCATGTGATCGTGCTCGCGGGCGCGGGCCGCGCGTTCTGCGCGGGCTATGACCTGAAATATTACGCGCAGGCGGCGGGCACCAATGCAGGCGTGCAACCCATGCCCTGGGACCCGATGAAGGACTACGCCTTCATGATGCGCAACACCGAGCGCTTCATGGCGCTGTTCCGCTCGCACCGGCCGGTGATCTGCAAGGTGCAGGGCTTCGCGGTCGCCGGCGGCTCGGATATCGCGCTCTGCTCGGACCTCGTCGTCATGGCCGAGGACGCGCGGATCGGCTACATGCCGGCGCGGGTGTGGGGCTGCCCGACCACGGCGATGTGGGTCTATCGGCTCGGCCCGGAGAAGGCCAAGCGCATGCTGTTCACGGGCGACACGGTCGACGGCCGCGAGGCCGAGCGCATGGGCCTCGTGCTCAAGGCGGTGCCGGCGGCGGCGCTCGACGCGGAAGTCGAGAAGCTCGCGGAGCGCATGGCGTCGGTGCCGGTGAATCAGCTGATGATGCAGAAGCTCATGGTCAACCAGGCGCTCGAGAACATGGGGCTGCGCACCACGCAGATGTTCGCCACGATCTTCGACGGCATCACGCGCCATTCGCCGGAAGGCATCGCGTTCAAGCGCCGCGCCGAAAAGGTCGGCTGGAAACAGGCGGTGCAGGAGCGCGACCTCGGCACCTATGACTGGACCGCCGACCGGCCGATGAACCGGGCGGAGTGAAGATGGCGAGCTTCAAATACAATGGCGTGGAGATCGCCTATCTCGACGAAGGCGCGGGCGAGCCGATCGTGCTGGTGCACGGCTTCGGCTCGAACAAGGAGACCAACTGGGTGGTGCCGGGCTGGGTCGCCGCGCTCAAGGGCGCGGGCCGGCGGGCGATTGCGCTCGACAATCGCGGCCACGGGGCCTCGACCAAATTCTACGATCCCGCCGACTATACGCTCGACAAGATGGGCGGCGACGTGGTGGCGCTGATGGATCATCTGAAGATCGCGCGCGCCGACGTGCTCGGCTATTCCATGGGCGCGCGCATCACCGGTTATGTCGCGTCCGCGCACGGCGCGCGCGTGCGCTCGGCGGTGCTCGGCGGCATCGGCATCCGGCTGGTGGAAGGCGGCGGCAACGCGGAGATCATCGCCGCGGGGCTCGAAGCGCCGGGTCGGGCCGAGGTGCGCGATCCGCTCGCGCTCGGTTTTCGCGTGTTCGCCGAGCAGACCCGTAGCGACTTGAAGGCGCTCGCCGCCTGCATGCGCGTGCCGGCGCGCACGATCACGCGCGAGGCGGCGGCCTCGATCCGGGTTCCGGTGCTGATCGCGACCGGCACCACCGACGACATCGCCGGCAAGGGCCGGCCGCTGGCGGCGCTGATCCCGGGCGCGGAAGTGCTCGATATCCCCGGCCGCGATCACATGCGGAGTGTAGGCGACCCGATATTCAAGCAGGGCGTGCTCGATTTTCTGGCGCGACGGCGGTAGCGAATTTTTTTCGGAACGTTGTCCACATCTATTCGTTGCCGGTAACACCGAAGATCGGCTGTGAAGGCAGACGAGCGGCGTCGAAAAATCTGGCGATGCCACAAAAAAAGCCGGGGGGATCGGCAAGCATTGACCGAATCGAGAATTGATTCGCCGCAATCAACTCGCTCCCCACCCGCCGACAATCGGAAAAATTTTACGATGTCCCGCTTTTCGGTGCTTCTTCGCACGCGAACCCGGCGTTGGCTCGGAGAGACGGTGGTATTGGTCGAAGATCAAACATTACCGCCCGGAGTGGGATACGCGCGCGGCGCGGGCCGCCGCCATGTGCGCCGACGCGGAGTGGGTGTGCGATCTGGGCTGCGGCCCACAGTTTCTCAGGCGTCACCTTGGGCAAGGCATCGTTTATCTGCCGGCCGATCTCATACAATGGACGCCCGACACGGAAGTCTGCGACGTGAACGCCGGCCATTTGCCGGTCCGTTCGCTCACGTTGTGTGATACTTGCGTCATGATGGGCGTCATCGGGCGCATCCGAGATCCCAGATGGTTTTTCGGCGAACTCGCGCGGCATGCCGAGCACTTGCTGTTCTCGCACTTCGACGGCGACCGTGGCCTCGCTTCGCTTGATGAGCTAATCTCGTCGCTTGAAGCCAACGGGTTCAAGATCGTGACCGTCGAAAACTACCGCGTCTGGACAATGGTCAAGGCCGTCAACGAGCGGTTCGACGATCAGGCGCGGCAGGCACGTTTACTCGCGCGGGAACGCTGGCAGGGCATAGGGAAATCAAACTGAACCAGCAGCGACCGACGCGGGTGCGATTTTTGCACCGCGACCGCCCGGAAACGAAGCGCGCCGCCATCGAACGGGGCGATATTCTCACGCTCCTGCGCCTTTGCTGGTCGGCGCCGTGCGCCTGGTTCCTTCCGCAGGCGCTTTGGCCGGCCGTCAGCCGCTTCGCCGCGAATGTCACGGAGCGCGCGGCGCCCGGAAAATACCGACCGACCGCCATGCGGGTCGCGCCGGCGCTACATATTCCTCCGCAGCCGGATGCGCATTCCATCGCCACGTCGGTCGCCGCGGCCCGCTATGAGATGGCGTTGCAGGTGCTGCGCGGATTCAGGCCGGGCGGATGGAATCCGAAGATCGACGTCGAGGGCCGCGAGACGCTCGAGCGCGCGCTGGCGCGCGGCCGCGGCGCCATCCTCTGGACCGCGCATTTCGTGTTCGCGCCGAACGTGGTGAAGATGGCGCTGCATGCCATGGGTCATCCGATGACCCATCTCAGCCGGCCGGAGCACGGCTTCTCCAAGACCCGGTTCGGAATCAAGGCGCTCAACCCGCTGCGGGTCCGCTTCGAGAACCGCTACCTCGAGCAGCGCCTGGTTCTCGACAAGACGCAGCCCGGCGGGACGCTGCGCGGCGCCCGCGAAGCTTTGTCGCGCAACGGCGTGGTGTCGACCACCGCCGGAGCCTGGGAAGGGTCGCGGGTGGTGGAGGCGAACTTCCTCGCCGGCCGGATCCGGCTGGCGTGCGGGCCGGTCTGGCTCGCGAAGCAGACCGGTGCCGCGATCATCCCGGCGATCGGGGTGAAGACGCCCGGCTCCGGCGACTTTCTGGTCAAGCTGCTCGACCCGATCGAGCTGCCGGCGACGGCGGACGAAGCCGAGCTGAACGAGAGGGTGGTCGCGGATTTCCTTGCCGCGCAGGCGCCGGCGATCCTGGCCTATCCCGACCAATGGCGCGGCTGGTCGTCGCTCGGCGACCCGCTGCCCGAAACCTGAGGGCGAACGCCAAAAAGCCGAGTCGCGGGAATCGGTTGGCGAAGAACGCTCGCGCAAGGGTTCCCGGACTTCAGCCTTCGATTCAACAGCGCCGGCCTGCATTTTCGCGCCGATGGATCGCGTCGGCCGGACTTGAGAAACCACTTCCGCCCGGCTGCCCGGGTCCGAATTCGTCGAATCCCGGGAGTCACTTGGGCGTTGCGCTCGCTCATTTGTTACCTGAGCGCGGCGGGCTTTGGCGGCGGCAACGAAACGGCAAGGGTTTTCCCGCCACTATCACCCCCTATATTGGGGTGCTAGAAAGCCGCCCCTCATTCGGCCCAGGGAGCGTCCCATGGCCCAGCGCCAAGCCAAGTTCGCCCAAGGCGTCCGCACGCTCGATCCGGTGTGGGCGCGCGTGCGCGAGGAAGCGCAAGCCGCCGCGGCGCGCGAGCCGCAGCTGGCGAGCTTCATCTTCGAGACCATCCTCAACCACGATTCGCTCGAGCGCGCGGTCGCGCACCGCATCGCGGCCCGTCTCGACCATCCCGACGTGTCCAGCGATATGATTCGCCAAGCCTATGACGAGCTGATCGAGGCCGAGCCCGCGACCGGCGAGGCGATCCGCGCCGATATCGGCGCGGTGGTCGATCGCGATCCGGCCTGCTCGCGCGCGATCGAGCCCGTGCTCTATTTCAAGGGCTTCCACGCGCTGCAGACCCACCGCCTGGCGCACTTCCTGTGGAAGCGCGGCCGGCAGGACTTCGCGCTTTACCTGCAGAGCCGCTCGTCCTCGGTATTCGGCGTCGATATCAATCCGGCGACCAAGATCGGCCGCGGCATTTTCATCGACCACGCCACCGGCATCGTGATCGGCCAGACCGCAGAGATCGACGACGACGTGTCGATCATGCAGGGCGTCACGCTCGGCGGCACGGGCAAGGAGCGCGGCGACCGGCATCCGAAGATCCGGCGCGGCGTGTTGATCAGCGCCGGCGCCAAGGTCCTCGGCAATATCGAGGTCGGCTCGTGCGCGCGCGTGGCCGCGGGTTCGGTGGTGCTGAAGCCGGTGCCGCCCAACACGACGGTGGCGGGCATTCCGGCCCGCGTCGTGGGCAGCTCGAAGTGCGACGACGAGGCGCCCGCGCGCACCATGGACCAGATGTTCGACCTGTCGTTCTCCGGCGAAGGCATCTGACGAGACGGCTTGTGACGAGAAGGCTTGCCCGGCCGCTGCCGGCGTGGCTAGGCTCCGGTTTTCGGAGTGTTGCGGGGGATTTGCGTGGAAAAGGCCGAACTCGACCGCGTGCAGAGCTATCTCCGGCGGCTGTTCGGCAATCACGAAATCCGCGTGACGGCCAGGCCGCAGCGCGAGGATCTGGCCGAAGTCCATATCGGCAGCGAGCTGATCGGCATGCTCTCGCTCGACGACGAGGATGGCGACCGCTCCTATAATTTCCAGGTGGGGGTCCAGGCGACGCGGTTCGACCACGCGCAGGAGGCGCTGCGCAAGCTGTTCGGTAATCCCAATATCCGGGTGCTGGCGCGGCCGCGGAAGACGGATTCCGCCGATATCCAGATCGGCGAGGAGTTCATCGCGGTCCTGTTCCTGGAGGAGGGCGAGCGCTCCTACAGCTTCCAGATGGCGATTCTCGACACCGATCTGGAATAGCGCATGCCGATCTACGCACTCGACGGGGCGCGGCCGAGTTTTCCGGCGTCCGGGCGTTATTTCGTGGCGCCCGACGCGGTGCTGATCGGCCGCGTCGTGCTCGAGGAAGACGTCGAGCGTCTGGTTCAACGCGGTGCTGCGCGGCGACAACGAGCCGATCACGGTCGGCCGCCGCTCCAACGTGCAGGACGGCTGCGTGCTGCACACCGATCCCGGCTTTCCGCTCACCATCGGCGCGGGCTGCACCATCGGCCACCGGGTGATCCTGCACGGCTGCACGATCGGCGAGAACACGCTGATCGGCATGGGCGCGACGCTCCTGAACGGCGTGAAGATCGGCAAGAATTGCCTGGTCGGCGCCAACGCGCTGGTCACCGAGGGCAAGGAATTTCCCGACAACTCGCTTGATCGTCGGTGCGCCCGCGCGCTCGATCCGCAAGCTCGACGAGGCCGGCGTCACGATGCTCAAGGGCGCGGCCGAAGTCTATGTGCGGCGGCTGGAGCAGTACCGGAGCGAAGCTCGAGCGTCTCTGAAAAAGGTGAGGCCGGCTCCTGGGGGGAAGAGCCGGCCTCGGCGTACCCGGTCTGGGGACGGGGAGGGGTGGGGACGTGACCGGATACGCTAGCTCAGATCCTTTCAGCGAGCGGCGACGAAGGGCGTCGGCCGCTGGTCGCCGAGCGCGATCCAGATATTCGGATCGGCCTGCGACTGGCGTTTGACATAACGGTAGCCGGTGTCGGCCCAGGGCAGGATCTCCTCGACCTGGTTGTCGAGGATGAATTCGCCCTTGTCGGTGCGCACAGTCAGCACCGAATGGCCGTCACCTTTCTTGTCGCGCACGACGGTGATGAGGAGGGCCTCGCGCGGCCAGCCGAGCTCCATGAGGACCTTGCGCTTCAAGAGCACATAATCCTCGCAGTCGCCGTAGCCGGACTCCGGATAGGTCCACTTCTCGATGACGCCATATTGCTCGAGGTCGGTCATCGGCTTGATCTTCTCGTTGACGTAGCGGTTGACGCGCACGAGCTCCTGCATGACCGCCTTGTTGAGCTGCACGTCGCGCGGCTCGCTCCGTTCGGCGCGGCACTCGGCCGGCCGCTCGGCGCAGAACTGCACCCAGCCGATGGGCGGGCGCGTGCTCTCGCCGACCGCGACATAAAGCAGCTGCTCGCGCGGGCCGGCACTGGCTGGCGCCAGCGAACTCGCCGCGGCCGCAACGAGCGCGGCCGCGAACAACCAAACGAACTTCTGCCGGGGTTGCTTTTGCATGTTTTCCCCCACTCCCTGTGGCGGAAAAACTCGCACAAGCGCTTTGATGCGCCGCTAAATGCGGGTGCAAATTGCGAGAGGAATTCGTGGAATTCTCTTAGGAATGTTTGGCGGGGAGTTGAATCGAATTTGCATAAAATTTTATCAAATGTTCTCGAAAGCGCTGCAAATCATCCTGTCTGTCATCTCGGGCGTTGGGCGTTGCGCAGCGCGAAGCGGTGTGCCGCAGACCTTGGACGGCGGGATCGTAAGCGTTCATTTACCGAAAAGGATCCTAGGTGCTGCGCAGCACCCGGGATGACAGCAATGGGAAACGTTGCCTCAGATCTCGGCGACGAGATCCTGCTCGAGGCTCTCGGGGGTCTGGACTCGGCTGAATTCCATGGCGAAGCCGCCCTCGTGCTGGCGCACGACGCGCCCCAGCGTGTGGCCGAGCGTGACCGGCGAGCCGATCGGCAGCCGCACATCGGCCATCACCGCGGCGCCCGAGAGCGATACGTCGGTGACCTTGCACGGCACGGTGACGCCGGTCGGCAAGGTGAGCGTCGAGCGCGGATCCTTGAGCGCGAAGCGGTCGTGGCGGCGATCCTCGGGCAGGCCGAGGATGTGGCGATTGGCGAACCAGGTGAGCTGATCGGCGAGTTTGTCGCGCCGGCGCGCGGTGCCGGCGATGGTCATGGAGAAGCCGTTGTCGATGTGGCGTACGCAGCGCCCCTCGAGGCGGCCGATGTGGTCGATATAGGCGACCACATGCTCGCCGATGCGCGGCAGCACGGTGGTGATCAGCGCGGCGCCGCCCGGCGACATGTCGAGGGTCTGGCAGGGATATTCCTTGCGGTCCTCGAGCATGTAGCGGCCGAGCAGGCTGACCTTCACGCGCTGATGACGGCGCCGTTCCTGGCTCAGTGGCAGAACCACCGCCTGCTTGCCCTCGCTCGTTGCCATAGATCGCTGCTCGCCCGGAGTGACCCGCGCGAACGTATCGGTCTGTGGTTAACGCGGAGTGACCCCTTGGGCGTGTTGCCGGCGAACAGCTTAAGCCCGGCCGCCGGGCAGGACCTTGAGCCGGCCCGTGGGGCGCGGCCTTTCCTCAAGATCCAGGCCATCGGGCGATAGCGGGACGATGCCGGGATAGAGGCGCCGTGCCGAGACGATACGCAGCCGTTCCAGCGGCACGTTTCCGACCCAATACGGCACGTCGAGGGCCGCCAGCGAGCCCACCAGCCGGGCCTGGGTGCGGCCGCGATGCTTGAGCGGCAAGGCCATCAATTCGAGGTCGACGGTCTGTCCGGTGGCGGTCTCCCCGCTGATGCCCGCCACCATGGGGATGACGCTGCCGGTAACTTCGCTGACCAGATCGGCGATCTCGCTCCGGTCCGCGGCCGCGAACAGTGAATCCAGCGATGCGCCCTTCAATTCCCTGCAAAACAGCGTGCACAGGCGCGTTCCCGCCAGGCGGATGGTGAATTGCCGGGGCACGCCGAGCTCCAGGAGATAGACGTCGCCCAGCAGCGAGCGGATCGCGCCCGGGTCCAGGTCGGCGCGATCGGGCGCCGCCCGGGCGCCGCGCAGGCGGTCCCAATAGGCGTGAAGGGCGCGGGAAGCGGCATGCTTCATTCGGCTTCTCCGGAGCGACACATCTGTCGCAAGAAGGCACAGCGTGACGGAGAATTTGCACAGCGCGTGCCGCTCGCGGGGCGGGAGCGTGGCGGCCCGTATTAGGGTTAAGCCGCGAAGTTATCAGGAATTGTGGCCGCACTTGCCGCGGAGGCGGCCGCGCCGTAAGGGACGGGTGCCCCATCCCGGACCCGCCATTTGTCACCCGCCCGCGAGCCGATCTTTCGCATGCCTCCGGTCGTGGCCGCGCTCGCGGCCGCGCTGGTGCTGGTGCATGCCGCCCGCTGGCTGCTCGACGAGCAAGACGATCTTCAAGTGCTGTTGTGGTTCGCCTTTGTTCCGGCGCGTTACGGCGGAGCGGTGCCGATCGATCTCGCGTTTCCCGGCGGATTGGCGGCGGATGTGTGGACCTTCGTCAGCTACGCGTTCCTGCACGGCGACATCACGCATCTCGGCGTTAACCTCGTCTGGTTGCTGGCTTTCGGAACGCCGGTGGCGTGGCGGTTCGGCCCAATGCGGTTTCTCGCGTTCTGCGCGGTCACGGCGGCGGCCGGCGCGCTCGTGCATCTGCTGACGCACCCCGGCGAGCTCGCGCCGCTGGTGGGCGCTTCGGCCGCGATCTCCGGCACCATGGCGGCGGCGGTGCGTTTCGCGTTCGAGGAGGGCGGGCCGCTCGGCTTCATGCGCGGGCAGGGGCCGGACGCATTCCGCGTGCCGGCGCCGCCGCTGTTGCGCGCGCTGCGCAATCCGCAGGTGATCGTCTTTCTCGCGGTATGGGTGGTGCTCAATCTCCTGTTCGGCGCCAGCAGCGTTTCCTCGAGCTTCGCCGAAGGCTCGATCGCATGGGAAGCGCATTTCGGCGGCTTCTTCGCCGGGCTGTTCCTGTTCCCCTGGTTCGATCCGGTGCGGCCGCGGGCTTGATCTTTCGCGCGCGTGAACGCGCGTTTGTATCCCGCGCGCGCGTTAATGCTCTCTTTTCGCCCTCTTGCGTCCAGGCGCGGGCAGGCAGATCATTCAACAGGGACTGGGACGCATCCATGGAGGAAGCCCATGTCCGTCCGTGCGATTCTCGACATGAAAGGCCGTGACGTGGCCACGATCTCGGCCGACGCCACGCTCGCGCAAGCAGTCGCGCAACTGGCCGAAAAGCGGATCGGCGCGCTGGTGGTGACCGGCATCGAGCGTTCCGTCACCGGAATCCTGTCGGAGCGCGACATCGTGCGCGCGCTGGCGCAGCACAAAGCGGCCGCGCTGGCGCGGCCGGTCGCCGAGTTCATGACCCGGCGCGTCGTCACCTGCACCGCCGACGACACGGTCGGCGAACTCATGCAGCGGATGACGGCGGGCCGCTTCCGCCACGTGCCGGTGATCGAGCACGGCCGGCTTGCCGGCATCGTCTCGATCGGCGACATCGTGAAGTCGCGGGTCGCGGAGATCGAGCGCGAGAGCGAGGCGCTCAGGGACTACATCCGGACGGCGTAAAAATAGTTCCCGTCATGGCCGGGCTTGTCCCGGCCATCCACGTTTTTGCTCGGTGAGGGTCTCAAGTCGTGGATGCCCGGCACAAGGCCGGGCATGACGAATTGAATGGATTACCCCAGCGCCGCGATCGCCTCGGAGAGCTCCGGCAGCGCGCGCTCGACCGCCTCGGCGCCGAGCCGGATCGCCTCCTCGGCGCGCGCGAACTCGAACATGCCCATGTGCCCGAGCTTGGGAACGATCATCAGGTCGGGCGGGTCGCCGGCCAGTCGCGAGCGGGCGATGCGGTCCTGGGTGATGTTGAAAGCCTCGACCATCACCGCCGATACCCCGCGCGGCTCGTAGACCGCGGCGGCCTCGGCATCGGGCTCCAGCCCGCTGTCCTGGATCACGGTGCCGCGGCCGAACATTTCGGCATTGGGATTGACCGCGATCACCACGCGGGCGCCGAGCGCGCGGGCGGCGGAGACCGGGATCGGGTTGACCAGCGCGCCGTCCATCAGCCAGCGGCCGGCGACCTTCACCGGCGGGAAAATGCCGGGCAGTGCGTAGCTCGCGCGCATGGCCTCGACCAGGCTGCCCTGGGTCAGCCAGATCTCGTGGCCGGTGCCGATCTCGGTAGCGATGGCGGCGTAGCGCAGCGGCAATTCTTCGATGGCGACGTCGCCGAAGGTTTCCCGCAGCTGGCCGGCCAGGCGGCCGCCGCCGATCAGCCCGGTGCTCCACAGCTTGATGTCGAGAAAGCGCAGCATGCGCCGGCGCGTGACGGAGCGGGCCCAGTCCTCGAGCTCGTCGAGGCGGCCGGCCGCGTACGCGCCGCCGACGACGGCGCCCATGGAAGTGCCGGCGATCACGTCGGGCTCGATGCCGGCGGAGATCAACGCACGCAGCGCGCCGATATGCGCCCAGCCGCGCGCGGCGCCGCCGCCGAGCGCGAGCCCGATCTTGGGCCGGGCGCTGGCGCGCTCCTGCCGGTCGACCTCGGGCGTTTCCGGCGCGCGCGAGGCGCGTCTCAACCAATGCAGCACGTCAACCTGCCTGCGCCGATGCCGGCGCGAAATCCTTCAACTCATTAGTCCACTATATAGGAAGCAACCATGACCGAAGCACGTCAGCGAGAGCATGCTTAGACGAAGGTTAGCGGGGCATCGGCCGGGCCTTTCAGCGCAACGCGCCGGTAGAAGCAGGAGCGGCGGCCGGTGTGGCAGGCGACGCCGGCGCCCGCGATCTTGACCTTGAGCAGGACCGCGTCCTGATCGCAGTCGATCAGCACGTCGCTGACGGCGAGCGTATTGCCGCTGCTCTCGCCCTTGCGCCACAACTCCTGGCGCGAGCGCGACCAGAACCAGGCTTGGCCGGTCTTGATGGTGCGCTCGAGCGCCTCCTCGTTCATGTGCGCGAGCATCAGCACGTCGCCGGTCGCGGCATCCACGACGATGCAGGAAATCAGCCCGGCGCCGTCGAACTGCGGCTCCAGGCGATCCGTGGTTTCGATCTCGCTCGCGTCGGACATGGAAAACTCCATCGGCCCGCTTGAGGTGCGGGCCGATGCAGTGATAGCGCCGAATTGGACGGGGAGAAAGCCACTCAGATCTTAAAGCAGATCAGATCCTGCGGCTGTCGCGCACCAGGTTGAAGAAGCGCACCTGCTCGGCCGGATCGTCGCGGAACACGCCGGTGAACTGCGTGGTCACGGTCGAGACGCCGCTCTTCTGCACGCCGCGCATGGCCATGCACAGATGCTCGGCCTCGATCATGATCGCGACGCCGCGCGGCTTCAGGTTCTCGTCGATCGCGGTGATGATCTGCGAGGTCAGGTGTTCCTGGGTCTGCAGCCGGCGGGCATAGAGATCGATCACGCGCGCGAACTTGGAGAGCCCGACCACGCGCTCGATCGGGAAATAGGCCACGTGCGCACGGCCGATGACCGGCACCATGTGGTGCTCGCAGTGCGTATAGAATGGGATGTCGCGCACCACGACCATGTCGTCGAAGGTGCCGATCTCGCCGAAGGTGCGGTCGAGCACGTCGTCGGCGTCCTCCTTGTAGCCGCGGAAAAACTCTTCATAGGCCCTGACCATCCGCTTGGGCGTGTCCTTGAGGCCCTCGCGAGTCGGATCTTCGCCGATCCACGCCAGCAGCGTGCGGACCGCGGCCTCGGCTTCCTCGCGCGAAGGCCGGCGTGCGTGCGCGGCTTCGGCCGCGGCATCAGCCCGCTTTTGGAACGACGTAACAACAGCGTCCATATTCTTTCTCTCCGTTCGACCAGCCGCGGCGGGTGCCGTGGCTGGAGTGTCACCGGTTATCTCTTTTTAGCGCCCGCTTGTGGGTGGTGGTGTGCCCGCTTCGGGGTGTTATGGCGGCTCGCCTATGAACCATCCATGAACCGTCTAGGTCGATGTTTTGTTCCCCGCGAATCTTCCGTCCATCTTCTCGTTCCATTCTGCATGCACGAATTGGACCGGATTCGGGCGCAACTGCCTGCCCACGACCCCGGCGCGAAAAAATTTTACGCCGCGGCTGGAGCCGGGCGTTCTCGCAGGCCGAAAATCGGGGGAGGTAGACACGCCCCATTCCTCAAGGCGAAACCACTAACCTGCAGCCGGCGGCCAACAAGGCTGGTTCGGTCGAACAAGCAGCCAACCCCGGCTGCCTTCCAACCCCGCCAATGCAACACTATATTTCGTCCGGATCGTGACAAGCAAACAAACGCGACTTTTGCTTACCGGGTGGCCTAAGTATCGGATAGCAATAGGAAAATCAGCCGGCCGGCGGGAAGATTACAACTTGGCAATCTGGCGCGCCGCCGCCGCGCTTTAGACTTCCGGCCTAAGGGGCCGGTAATACCGAACCATGCTGGACCCAGCCCGTGCTTGACCAAGTCTATAATCGCCGAATTCTGGAGCTCGCCGCCGACATCCCCCGGATCGGGCGGTTGCCGAATGCGCAGGCATCGGCGACAGCGCATTCCAAGCTGTGCGGCTCGACGGTCACCGTCGACGTTTCCATGGACGGCGAGCGGGTCGCGGATTTCGCGCACGAAGTGCGCGCCTGCGCGCTCGGCCAGGCCTCGTCCTCGATCATGGCGCGCAACGTCATCGGCGCCACCGCCGACGAATTGAAGCGCGTGCGCGGCGAGATGTTCGACATGCTAAAGAAAAACGGCAAGCCGCCGTCGGGAAAATGGGCGGACCTGGCAGTGCTCGAGCCGGTGCGCGATTATACGGCGCGCCATGCTTCGACCATGCTCACCTTCGACGCGGTGGTGGACGCCATCGGCAAGATCGAAGCGAAACGGAAAACGGGATGAGCATGAGCCGGCTCGACGCAATGTTCGACGCCGCGGCGCGCGCGCCGCGGGTGGCCGGGCGCGGGCTGGTGCTGGCCTATCGCTATACGTTCTCGGCGATCGCCGGATTCGAATGCCGGCATCTGCCGACCTGCTCGGAATACGCCGACGAGGCGCTGGAGCGCCACGGCCTGTGGGCCGGCGGCTGGATGACGGCCGCGCGGCTCTGCCGGTGTCACCCGTTTGGCACGGCGGGGCTGGATTTTGTGCCGAGAACTTTATCACCGCGCGCGCGGTGGTACACTCCGTGGCGTTACGGCGTTTGGCGAGGGACGATGGAACGCGCCGACGGTTGATACAATTACGCCCCCGTCGGCGCGCCCGGCGCTTCAGCGGCTACCGGTTCGCAACAACTCGAGCCGCCGAGGCGCTTCCCTCGACCCGAACTCCTTCGCTTTCTCGTACCAAGACTGCGCCATCGCCACGTCGGGCGCGGCGCCGTAGACGCCGAGCTCTTTCAGCACGATGGGATCGTAAGTGGCGGCGAGGATCAACGCGGCGCCCGGATCGCGCGCTTCCGCCGCGCGGCGCAACAGCAAGCGCGCGCTCGCCAGATCGCCGGTTTCGAACAGTTCCTGACCGCGCTTGAGCAGCGTCGCCAGCTCCTCCTGATCGAGGCGGCGGCCGGTGGTCGGCGGCGGCGCGTTGGGCGTCGCGGTGTTGTCGCGCCATTCGAGCCGCATGGTCTGCGTATCGGCGAGCGTCCCGTCGGGCAGACGCAGCGCGACCGTGTAGTCCATGGTGCCGACGAAGCCCTGCGGCGGGCGCACGTGCGCGCTCGCCAATTGATCGGCCGGCACCACCCAGGCGGTCGAGCCCCAGGGCTGTCCGGCGGAGAGCACGGTGCCGACCACGAGGCCGCTCACGACGGCGACCGCGCCATCGATCGGACCCTCGGCCTTCAAGCCGACCGGGATCATGTCACCGGATTCGATGGCGGCGCCCTCGATCACCAGCCGGACGGCCGGAACGACCGGCAACGGCTCGGCTGCGCGCGGCGTATAGGCGGCGACGCGCGTGAGCGCATCGGAGCTCGCGGTCACCAGCGCTTCCGGCAGCGATATTTTTCCGGTGGCGGCATAGACCGCGAGGCCGGCCAGACACGCGACGCCGGCGGCGATCATGTACGGCTTCACGCTGCGCTGCGCGCGCACCGGCTCCGGCGGTGGAGGCAGCACGACCGGATCGAATTCGCGGCGGATGCGGCGCTGCTCGAGCGCGATCTCGCGCTCCAGCCGATCCATTTCCTCGGAAGAGAGACGCAGCCGGGTCGGCGGGCGGGGCCTGAGCGGCGCATCGGACCTGCCGGGCAGCCGGGCGGGATGGATTTCGAAGGCGGGCTGCAGCGAGGCTTCGCTGGCGCGCACCTGCTCGCCCGCGATCTCGCGCTCCAGGCGGTCGAGGTCGGGGACCAGCTCGGCTTGATCGCCCCCGGGCGGCGGCGCCTCGGCGCGCGCTTCGGGAAAGGCCTCATAGAGCTCGCGCTCTTCGGGCGAGGGCTCGCGGTGCTGCGGCTGATGAATGGGGGAACTCATGACAAACCTCCCATTTTCCCGGTGTCCCGGTTCGGTTGCGGATGATGGATCTGGTCGGGGTAGCTCCTCCTTAGCGGCGCTCGCGCGCCGTCTTCCATTTCAGAAACTCCTGAAACAGTTTCTCGCGGTCCTCGGGCGCAAACGCGCTCGCGGCCTGGCGGGTGGCGACGAAGTCGTTGAACTGGGCGCGCTCGGCCGGGCTCGCCGGCTGCGTTTGCACCGTCGGGCGGTTCTTCTGCAGCCATTCCTCGGCCGCCTCGAAGCGGTTCCAGCCGGGCAGCGTGGCGGCGAGATTGGTCTCCTTCCACTTCGGATGGCGCGGCTTCTTTTGGAACTCCGCGATCTTGGGGAAGAAGGCGTTGACGAAGTTCTCGATGCGCCGGTAGCGCTCGGAGCCCTTGGGCCAGTTATAGGCGAACAGCACCGCGGCCACGGCGATGGTGTCGACCTGCTGGCCGGGCTCGATCATGTTCGGATAGTCCTCGTGCGTGAGCACGGCAGGATAGAAATAGTCCTGCAGCGGCTTGGAATAGGCCACCGGCAGCATGCGGAAGCCGTCGGAGGCTTTCAGCGTGCGCCCGGAGCCGGTGGGCTTGCCGGCGATCAGCACGGTGGCGGCGATCTCGCCCTTCTTCAGCGCTTCGAAGGCGTCGGCCTGGCCCATGTTGACTTCCTTGGCCGGGATTTTCAGCCGCTCGAAGATTTCGCGGGTCGAGAGCTGGGTGCCGCTGCCGATGTCGCTGAAATTGACCGTCTTGCCGGCCAATTGCTCGATCGAGGTGATGCCGGACTCGGCGCGCACGATGAGGTGCATTTCCTCGTTGAACAGCTTGGCGATGTAGACGAACTTGTCCTCGACCGGGCCGATCTCGTTGGTGCGCTTGAAGCGGTTCAAGAGCACCGACTGGGTGATGCCGAGATCGATGCCCTTGAGGAAGCGCACGTCGCGCAGATTCTGTCCGCCGCCCTTGCCGATGACGGCCAGCACGCGCAGCGTGTTTTCCTTCTCGTCGTCGAGCACGGCGGTGAGATCGTAGGCGATCGGCAAATACGTCGCGTTCGGATTGCCCGAGACGATGTAGATCGTATTCTGGTTGGTGAGCTGCCCGAGGCGGTTGACGTTGGGCCTTTCCTCGGCGCCCGCGGGCGCTATGAAAAGGCTTGCGGCAACAAGGCTTGCAGCAGCGAAGAACGAGGCGAACGCAGTACGCGCGATAGTCTTCTCGGGTACGCGGACGCAACCGGCCGCACGCGGCCGTGACATGCCGTTCATGACCCCTCCGTTTCACGCCCGGCGTCCGAAAGGATTTATTTCGGGACGCCGCTTCCCACATCGCGGCCCTGTGCGGGCTCTTTTTCCGGAGGCGAATCAAGTCCCCGAATGTGTCATCCGTTCGCAGGCTTTGTGACTTGATTCGGGTATTCCATCGACGGCGAAAAAATGTTGAAATGTTTTCGAAAAGCCTTAGCAAAACGGCGCGCGCCGTTCCGGGCTCGGCAAGCGCCGCAATCCGATCTACAAATGTCCGGTCACGCTTACCTGCGTTCGTAGGCAGCGAGTGAGCAGGAGACGAAGAAAATGGTCACGCTGACCTTTCCCGACGGCGCGCGCCGCGAATACCCCGACAACAGCACGGGTCTGGACGTCGCCAAGGCGATTTCGCCGTCGCTGGCCAAGCGCACGGTCGCCATGGCGCTCGACGGGGTGCTCGCCGATCTCACCGACAAGATCGAAAAGAGCGCGAAAATCGAGTTCGTCTCGCGCGACGACCCGCGCGCGCTCGAATTGATCCGCCACGATTGCGCGCACGTGATGGCCGAAGCCGTGCAAACGCTGTGGCCGGGCACGCAGGTGACCATCGGCCCGGTGATCGAGAACGGCTTCTATTACGACTTTTTCCGGAACGAGCCGTTCCGGCCCGAGGATTTCCCGGCGATCGAGAAGAAAATGCGCGAGATCGTGGCGCGCGACAAACCCTTCAGCAAGGAAGTGTGGTCGCGCGAGCAAGCCAAGAAAGTGTTTCGCGACAAGGGCGAGAACTTCAAGATCGAGCTCATCGACACGATCCCGGCCGGCGAGGCGCTCAAAATCTACAAGCAGGGCGACTGGTTCGACCTGTGCCGCGGCCCGCACATGACTTCGGTCGGCAAGATCGGCAACGCCTTCAAGCTGATGAAGGTGGCAGGGGCCTATTGGCGCGGGGATTCCAAGAACCCGATGCTGACGCGCATCTACGGCACCGCCTGGGCCGAAGCAAGAAGAGCTCGACCAGTATCTGCACCAGCTCGAAGAGGCCGAGAAGCGCGACCACCGCCGGCTCGGGCGCGAGATGGATCTGTTTCATTTCCAGGAAGAGGCGCCGGGCGCCGCCTTTTGGCACCCCAAGGGCTGGACGCTGTTCCAGGTGCTGGAGAACTACATTCGCCGCCGCCAGGGCGCGGTCGGCTACGCGGAAGTGAGTGCGCCGCAGCTGATGGATTCCTCGCTCTGGGTCGCGTCCGGCCACATGGAAAAATTCCGCGAGATGATGTTCATCACCGAGGAGCGCGAGGACGAAGCGCGGCGCTACGTCATCAAGCCGATGAACTGCCCGGGCCATATCCAGATTTTCAAGAACGGGCTGAAGTCGCTACCGCGATCTGCCTTACAAGCTGGCCGAGCTCGGCAAGGTGCACCGCTTCGAGCCTTCGGGCGCGCTGCACGGGCTGCTGCGCGTGCGCGCCTTCACGCAGGACGACGCCCACGTGTTCGTCACCGACGAGCAGGTGACGGCCGAATGCCTGGCGATGAACGAGCTGATCCTCTCGATCTACGAGGATTTCGGCTTCAGCGACGTGAAGATCAAATACGCCGACCGGCCGGAAAAGCGCGTCGGCGAGGACGCGGTGTGGGATCGCGCCGAGGCGTCGCTGATGAAGGCGCTGGAGGCGTGCGGGCGGCCGTGGACGCTGAACAAGGGCGAGGGCGCCTTCTACGGGCCCAAGCTCGAATATGTGCTGCGCGACGCCATCGGCCGCGACTGGCAATGCGGCACGATGCAGGTCGACCTCAACATGCCGGGAAGCCTCGGCGCGTTCTACATCGCGCCCTCGGGCGACAAGGTGACGCCGGTGATGATCCACCGCGCGCTGTTCGGCTCGCTCGAGCGCTTCATCGGCATTCTCGTGGAGCACTACGCCGGGCCACCTGCCGCTGTGGCTGTCGCCGGTGCAGGCGACGTTGTCTGCACGATCACGTCGGACGCCGACGCCTACGCCGAAGAGGTGATCGCGGCCGCCAAGCGCGCGGGGCTGCGGGTCGAGGGCGATCTGCGGAACGAGAAGATCACCTACAAGGTGCGCGAACATTCGCTGGCGAAAATTCCGGCGCTCCTGGTGGTCGGCAAAAAGGAAGCTACGGAACGCTCGGTCTCGATCCGGCGGCTCGGCTCGCCGGAGCAATCCTCGATGCCGCTCGACGCCGCGCTCAAGGCGCTGGCGGCGGAAAGCGTGCCGCCGGACATGAAGCGCGCGGGGAAGGCAGTATAATTTTTTCCGTCATCGCCGGGTTTGTCCCGGCCATCCACGGTTTTTTCGCTTGAAGGATGTTTGTGGATGCTCGGGTCAAGCCCGGGCATGACGGGTTTTTTAGCTGCAACAGGCTTGGGCAGTGCTCGCATTCGGTGCGCAGCAGGCGTCCGCTTTCGGCGCCTGTTCCAGCCAGCGGTCGCGCGGCTTGCAGCTCGCGGGCCGGCGCGCGAGCGAAACGCGGACGGTCTGGCCCGCGATCTCGACGGCCTCGATCCCGAACAGCCGTATGGCGCTCGACGGATCGCTCACCTCGAACGTGAGCTTGGCTCCGGCGTCAAACCGCACTTCGGCGGCGAACTTCTTCATGATGGCGAGGAATTTCCACACCGGCATGTAGCCCAGGCCGGCCTTGGCGGGCACGTCCCAGAGCTGAATGAAGGTCTCGCGCCAGGATTTGGGATTGGCGCCGCAATCGAGCGCGTCGAAGCGGCCGGACTTGATCTCAGTGACGTGATAGCCGGGCTGCACCTCGCGTCCGTCATAGACGAACACCAGCGCTCTCTGTCCGTGATCGGTCAGCGCGTCGAGCAGGCGGCTCAAGGGAGCGTCGCCGGGCCAGGCGGGAGCGGGGGCCGCGGCGACGGGGGACTTGTTTATGTCAAGCATTGCGGCTATCCTTATTTCAACGATTCTACAATTAAAGGATGATTGAACTATGAAAGAGAGTCAAGCCCTGGAGTCGCTCGCCGCGCTGTCGCAGGAAACGCGGCTGCGCGTGGTGCGCCGCCTGGTGCGGGCCGGCGATAAGGGCGTCCCGGCCGGGTCGCTCGCGGACGGGCTCGGCATTTCGCCCTCCAACGTGTCGTTTCATCTCAAGGAGCTCGAGCAAGCCGGGCTGGTCGCCGCGCGGCGTGAAGCGCGCTCGATCATCTACACGGCCGACTACAAGACGCTCAACGGCCTGATCCGGTTCCTGATGGAGGATTGCTGCGCCGGCCGGCCGGAAGTCTGCACACCGGCGCTGGCCTCGTGCTGCGCGCCTGCTTCGGCGGCGAAGAAGGAGCGCGTCCATGCCTGAGCGCCCGTTCAACGTGCTCTTCCTCTGCACCGGCAACTCGGCGCGCTCGGTGATGGCCGAGGCGATCCTGAACAAAGTCGGCCGCGGAAAATTCGTCGCCTACAGCGCCGGCAGCCAGCCCAAGGGCCGGATCAATCCGCGCACCATCGAGCTCCTGCAAGGCTTCGGCTACGACACTGCGGGCTTCCGCTCCAAGTCGTGGGACGAATTCGCCAAGCCCGGCGCGCCGGCGTTCGATTTCATCTTCACGGTCTGCGACGACGCCGCCGGCGAAGTCTGCCCGGTGTGGCCGGGCAAGCCGATGACCGCGCATTGGGGCATCGCCGATCCCGCGGCGGTCACCGGCGCGCCCGCCGAAGTGGCCAAGGCGTTCCGCGAGGCCTATCGCATGCTGTCGCGGCGGATCGAGATTTTCGCGGCGCTGCCGATCGGCAAGCTCGACCAATTGTCCTTGCAGGCCAAGCTGCGCGAGATCGGCCGCCTGGAAGGCGCCACCGCCAAAGCCAGCGCCAAGAGCCGAAGCGGAAGCTTGATGCAGGCGACGCTCGCGCGCCGTCTCGTCTCCGAGGGACTGGGCACCGCGATCCTGCTCGCTGCCGTGGTCGGCTCGGGCATCATGGCGGCGAAGCTTTCCGGCGGAAACGGCGCGCTCGCGCTGCTGTGCAACACGCTGGCGACCGGCGCGATCCTCGCTGTTCTGATCCTGACGTTCGGCCCGATTTCCGGCGCGCATTTCAATCCGGCGGTGAGCGTCGCGTTCGCGCTGCGCGGCGAGCTGCCGTGGGGCGAGGCCGGCTGGCACATCGCGGCGCAGATCGCGGGCGGCGTGCTCGGCGTGTGGGCCGCGCATTTCATGTTCGAGCTGCCGCTCTGGCAATTCTCCACCACCGCGCGCAGCGGGGCGGGGCAGTGGTTCGCCGAAGCGGTCGCCGCCTTCGGACTGGTGCTCACGATCCTCGGCTGCCTCGCGCACACCAAGGCGGCGGTGCCCTACGCGGTCGGCCTCTACATCACCGCGGCCTACTGGTTCACCGCCTCGACCTCGTTCGCCAATCCGGCGGTGACCATCGCGCGCTCGCTCTCCGACACCTTCGCCGGCATCGCGCCGGGCGACGTGGCGGCGTTCATCGTGGCGCAGATGATCGGGATGCTGGTGGCGGTGGGGTTGGCGAGGTGGTTGTTTCGGGAGCGATAGCGCAGAGCTTCAGCGCGTCCGGCGCGCGGGCTGTTCCGGCTGCGCCGTCTCGCGCTGGAGCTGCGAGAGCAGCACTTCCACGTCGCGGTCCTTGCCGGCCTCGACGCGGAAATTCGTGCTGTAGATCTTGCCGTCGTTGCGGGCGACGGCGACGTATTCGCCTTCGGCCAGGATCACGCTCGGAAACGCGCCGATCGATTCCTTCACCGAGTCGCCGCCCGGCGTCATCACCGACCATGCGGTATTGGCGATCGCCTCGCCGCCGGTGGCGCTCACCAGCCGCAGCGTCACCTGCGCCGCGCGATGGTGCACGGTGGCGTCGGTGAGCTTGCCGGCGTCGATGCGCACGTCGGCCTGGATCACCGCGTTGCCGTCGCCATAGGTCGAATGCACGTAATAGGCGCCGGCCGGCAGCAGCACGATCTCGCCGGCAGTCGCGCCGCGCAGCACCGGCGGCCGCTCGCCCACGCGCGCGGCGCCGGGCCGCTGCAGGAAGCTGCCCTCATAGACGTCGAACTTGAGCCGCTGGCTCGCGATCAATGTCTCGCCGACCTTGCCCTGCAGCCGCAGGCCGCCGGCGGGCAGCACGATGATCTCGCGCCGCGCTTCGTTGCGCAGCGATACGCGCGAGGTCGCGGTGGCGAGCCCATAGGCGACGCTCACGACATAATCGCCGGGCGGCAGCGCGAACAGGGGCGCGGCCTCGGTGCCTTCAGCCACCAGCGTCGGCGGGCCGGCGGTGGCGCCCTTCTCGGCGAACACGCGCCATTGCAGCGAGCGCGGGATATAGGCACCGTCGGCGGCGTAACGCGCGGCGAGCGCCAGCGCCACGCGCCCGGAGGCGACCGCGGGAATGAAGGCGTGCGGCTCGCGCATCTGCGAGGGCGCGCGCGGGGTCTGCGGCACGCTCACGCCGGGGCCCGAGTTCGCAGGCGGCGGCGGCGCGAACGGCGAGGCGCCGGGCCCGGTGAAGGGCACGGCCTGCTGGGCGAGGGCGGCGGCCGGCGCAAGCAGCGCCGCGAGCAGCGCGAATGCGCGCAGGCCCTGATTTCCAGGCAAGTCGCGGAACCTCCCGAGGCAATCGGTGCGAGTCGGCATTTGTCCCCCCCGGATCGGGCGAAAGCAAGCCCGTTCAAGGGCCGGCGGGGCCTGCCGGGCCTTCCGGGCGCACTATGGCCCATGCTAGGCCACGCCCCACCCATGGCCGATCCCCTCGAATTCCTGACCCGCCGCCGCTCGTCCCGGCCGCTCGACCTCGCCGAACCGGGCCCCGACGACGATCAGCTCGGCCGCATTTTGACCGCCGCCGCGCGGGTGCCGGACCACGGCAAGCTCGTGCCCTGGCGCTTCGTGGTGCTCGCGGGCGAGGGCCGCAAGCGCATGGCCGAGACGCTGGCGGCGCGGCTCAAGGCGGCAACTCCCCCGGTCGCCGAGGACCAGATCGAGAAGGAGCGCTCGCGCTTCGCGAGCTCGCCGGTGATCGTTGCGGTCGTTTCGCGCGCGGGCCCGCATCCGAAAATCCCCGAATGGGAGCAGGTGCTTTCGGCCGGCGCCGCCTGCATGAACCTGCTGCATGCGGCCAACGCGCTCGGCTTCGGCGCGGCTTGGCTCACCGGGCCGTTCGCCGAGCATCGCGGCGCGCTGGAGGCGCTGGGTCTCAAGCCGCACGAGAAGATCGCCGGCTTCGTGCATATCGGCACGGCCCTGCAGCAGCAGGACGAGCGCGACCGGCCGAAGCTTTCCGACATCGTCACGCGGGTCTGAGCCATGTTCTTCGAGCCCGAAAAGCGCGACCCCGCGGTGCTGCCGCACGATCCGTTCAAGGCGATCGTGGCGCCGCGGCCGATCGGCTGGATCTCGAGCCTGAGCGCCGCGGGCGAGGTGAATCTGGCGCCCTATTCCTATTTCAACGGCGTGCTGTCGCGGCCCAATTGCGTGATGTTCTCGAGCGAGGGCTACAAGGATTCGGCCAAGAACATCGAGGAGACCCGGGAGTTCGTCTGCAATTTCGCGAGCTGGGAATTGCGCGAGCAGATGAACGCGACCTCGGCGCACGTGCCGCGCAATGTCGACGAGATGAAGCTCGCGGGGCTGGAGCCGGCGCCATCGCGCATGGTCAAGCCGCCCCGCGTCAAGGCCGCGCCGGCCGCGCTCGAATGCAAGTTGCTGCACCATCGTGCCGCTCAAAGGCCTCGACGGGAAGCCGCTCAACGGGCACGTCATCATCGGGCAGGTGGTCGGCGTCTATATCGACGACCGCTTCATCAAGAACGGCATGCTCGATACGGCGGCGATGCATCCGATCATGCGCGCGGGCTATCTCGATCAGTATTTCCGCGCCGGCGAGCGCTTCGCCATGACGCGGCCGGCCTGAGGCTGCGATCATCTATTGATTTTGCATGGGAAATCAGCCGCAAGGCATTTCGCAAGCAACCGGTGCGGTTAAAAAATACCCGTCCACTGTTGTCGTAAAGCTACAGTATCGGAATGGCGAACCCGTCTTTAAATGGGTGGAATCAAGCGGACTGGGGACCTCAATGCAGAAGTCGTTGCTTTGCGGTGCGGTGCTCGCCGCGCTCGCGCTTTCGCCTGCTTACGCCGCGGATGTTCCCGTAAAGGGCCCGCGCGTGGCGCCGGCCCCTGTCTATAGTTGGGAAGGCTATTACGTCGGCGGCAATATCGGCTGGGTCGGCTATGGCGCGAAATGGGTCGACGTTGACGGTGACTGGGGCCCTGTCGGCGGGACGGTCTATGACCAGAAAATTGGCGGCCTCACGTTCGGCGTTCAAGCCGGCCGCAACTATCAGCGCGGCGCGATGGTCTATGGCTGGGAGGTGGACGTGAACTATTCCTCCGCCTCCCGGAGCGAGATTCTCTTCTTCGATCCGACCATCACGAACACGCTGCATGGGTTCGGTACGTTTCGTGGGCGCATTGGCGCCCTGATTCAGCCGATGACGCTTCTATACGTCACAGGCGGTGTCGCGCTCGGCAATTTCACCCACACCTGGATCGAGCCGGGCGATGCTCCGGACAGCTGGCAGAATTTCGCGCAATGGCGTTGGGGATGGGTGGTCGGTGGCGGCATCGAACATGCATTCTCGCCCAACTGGACTGCTCGTCTGGAAGCGCTCTGGATGGATTTCGGCAGCCATACGCAGTTCAATGACGGGCGGATGCTGCCGGATGACGGTCACGGATACGGCCACCGTGGTCCGCGGAGCGTTCAACTGGAGATACTGAGCGCCGAGGCTTCCGTTTCGGTGCGCGCGCCCCGGGCTTGACCCGGGGCGTTTGCTTTCAGACGAGCCCGGCGGCCTTGGCGCGCGCGAGCAGCCGCTCGGCGCGGTCGATGTGCGGCTTGTCGATCATCTCGCCCTTGTAGTTCAGCACGCCGGCGCCCGGATTGGCCTTGAAGGCGGCAAGCACGCCCTGCGCCCATTCGAGCGCGGCCTTGGTCGGCGTGAAAATCTCGTTGATCACCGGAATCTGCGCCGGGTGGATCGCCATCTTGCCGGTGAAGCCGTCGCGCACGCCCTCGGCGGCGTCGGCGCGCAGTCCATCCACGTCGTTGAAGTGCACATAGACCGAGTCGATCGGCAGCACGCGCGCGGCGGCGGCGGAATAGAGACAGAGGGTGCGGGCCAACCGGTACGGATCGGTGAAGCTGTTGTCGGGATTGCGATAGGCCTCGGCGCCGAGATCGGCCGACAAGATCCTCCGCGCCCCAGGTCAGGCCCACGAGCCGCTTGCTCGCGCCGCGATAATCGAGCTTGAGGATGGCGGCCGCGGTCTCCGTCACCAGCGCGATGATCTTGGTGGCGCCGTCCTCGACGCCGGCCAGCGCCTCGGCGACGGAGAGCTTGGCGTCGAGCAGGATCACGTCGGCGGCGCTCTCGCACTTGGGCAGGAGAATCCCGTCGGGCCGGCCGGCGATCACCGCCTCCAGATCCGCGTCCACCAGCCCGGTCGGCAGCGAATTGGTGCGCACATAGAGGCGAGGGCGCTTGGGCCTGGCGCGCGCCGATTGCAGGAAATCGCGCGTCATGGTGCGCGCCTTGGGCTTGGATTCGGCGGCGACGGAGTCCTCGAGATCGAGCAACAGCGCGTCGGCGCCGGAGCCGAGACTCTTGGCGAGCTTGCGGTCGCTGTCGCCGGGCACGAACAGAAAGGAACGCATCAAGCCGGCCGCTTCTTCATGAAGGCCTGGCGGCTTGCACTCGGCCACGAGCTTGTCGTCCTGGTTGAACGCCCGGTGATGGAAATCGACGATGCCGGCGTCGGGCCGCGATTGCGACGCGCGCTTGGACAGCACCACGGTCGTGCAGTGCACGGTGTCGCCCTCGAACAGAGGATGCGGGAACTTCACCTCGGTCATGCCGAGATTGGCGATCGTGGTGCCGACCGTGGTGTCGTTCACGGAAATGCCGATCATCAGCCCGAGCGTGAACAGCGAATTCATCAGCGGCTTGCCCCACTCGGTCTCGCGCGCGCAGAAATCGGCGTCGATGTGCAGCGGCTGCGGATTGAGCGTCATGTTGGAGAACAACATGTTGTCCATCTGCGTCACGGTGCGGCGCAGGCGGTGCTGGAACACGTGCCCGGCCTCGAAATCCTCGAAATAGAGGCCGCCTCGCTCGTGGCGGCGGGGCTCGGGCATCGGCTCCTCCCTGGCCGGCGACGGCCGGCGCGAAAGCTCTAGCACGGCGCCGCGCCAGCCAGATCAAGGCTTCGCCGCGGCCTGCGATTCTTAACGGATTCCAAACAATTACGGTAAACGCTTTATTAAGCGCCCGCGGCCGACAATCCCCCGTTGCACGTTTCGAATCTCTCAGGGGGCGCCATGATCGTCCGCCAATTTCTCCAGTGGATCCAGACCGCGTTGCCCGGCGAGCGGGCCGACGCCACCAGCGCGCTCGCGCGCGCCTATCTGCACTCGGAGCTGACGCAAGAGGACCGGCTCGCGGCCGAGGCGGCGATGACGGTGCTGCTGGACGATCCGTCGCCGCTGGTGCGCCGCGCGCTCGCCGACGTGCTGAGCTCCTCGGCCGAAGCGCCGCAGACGCTGGTGCTGGCGCTGGCCAACGATCAGCCGGAGATCGCCGAGATCATGGTCGCGCGCTCGCCCTTGCTGACCGAGGCCGAGCTCGTGGACCTGATCGGAGAGGCCAACGAGCGCATCCAGAACGCCATTGCTTCGCGCGTGCCGGTGCCGGCGTCGCTGGCGGCGGCGGTCGCCGAAGTCGGCTGCGCCGGGGCGTGCCTGATGCTGATCGAGAACCCCGACGCCGACGTGACGCCGCCTTCGCTCGCGCGCATCGCCGAGCGTCACGGCATGCTGGCCGCGATCCGCGAGCGGCTGCTGATCCATCCCGAGCTTCCGGTCGAGACGCGCCAGGCGCTGGTCGCGACCCTGTCCAGCACGCTCGCCCGCTTCGTGACCGACCGCGAATGGCTGCCGGAGGAGCGCGCGAATAAAGTCGCCCGCGAGGCCTGCGACCGCGCGACGGTCGCGCTCGCCGCCGAAACCGACGACGAGCGCGTCGCGCCGCTGGTGCGGCATCTGCGCTCGAGCGGCCAGCTCACCGGCGGGCTGGTGCTGCGCGCGTTGCTCTCGGGCAACGTGCATTTCCTGGTCGAGGCGCTCGCGGATCTTACGAATCTTTCGCCGCGGCGGGTCGCCGCCATCCTCGACGATCCGGCGCGGCACGCGTTCCGCGCGCTCTATGATCGCGCCGGCCTGCCGCAGGCGGCGTTCGGCGCGTTCAAGGCGGCGCTCGAGGTGATCCAGGAAATGGGCTTCGACGACACCGCGCACGGTTACGCCGTGCTGCGGCGGCGCATCGTCGAGCGGGTGCTGGAGCGCTATCAGCGCGCGGCGCCGGGCGAGCTCGATCAGCTGCTCGCGCTGCTGCGGCGTCTGGCGGCGGAGGCCACGCGCGAAGAGGCGCGCTCCTTCACCGCGGATCTCGTGGCGGCGGCCTGATTCAGTAGCCGAACTGCTCTTTCAGAATCCGCTCGTCGAGGCTGTGGTCCGGGTCGAACAGCAGCACGATGGACGAAGCCCGGTCCATGCGCGCCTTCACCGACACCACCGAGCGCACCTCGAAATGATCGGCGACCGCGTTCACCGGCCGCTTGTCGGGCTCGCGCACGACGATCTCGACCTCGGCGCGGTCCGGCAGCAGCGCGCCGCGCCAGCGCCGCGGACGGAACGCGCTGATCGGCGTCAGCGCCAGCAGCGGCGTGTTGAGCGGCAGGATCGGGCCGTGGGCCGACAAGTTGTATGCCGTGGACCCGACCGGGGTCGCGACCAGCACGCCGTCGCAGATCAATTCCTCGAGCCGCAATTTCCCGTCGACCAGGATGCGCAGGTTCGCCGCCTGATAGGACTGGCGCAACAGCGACACTTCGTTGAAGGCCGGCGCGCGGTGAATCTTTCCGGCGGCGTCCCTGGCTTCCATGCTGAGCGGATGCACGACGCAACGCTCGGCGGCGGCGAGGCGTTCCTTGAGGCCGTCGGGGCGGAACTCATTGGTGAGGAAGCCGACCGAGCCGCGGTTCATGCCGTAGACCGGGACGCCCTTGTCGCGCAGCTGATGCAGCACCCGCAGCATCAGCCCGTCGCCGCCGAGCGCCACCACCACGTCGGCCTGGTCGGCCGGAGCATTGCCGTATTTCGCGGCCAGCAGTTTCTGCGCCGCCAACGCCTCGCTCGTGTCGCTCGCGAGGAAGGCGATCCTGTCGTAGCGTGTGGCGGTTTTGGTCATGAGAGGGCCGGCTTCGGCCGGTGCAGCGGCAATGGAGCGGCCGGTTCTCGTCTATACGACCTATCCTTCGCTTGTCGAGGCGGAGCGGGCGGGGAGGAATCTCGTCGAATCGGGCCTGGCGGCCTGCGTCAACATCCTGCCCGGCATGGTCTCGATCTACCGCTGGCAGGGCAAGGTCGAGCGCGCCGGCGAGGTAGTAATGATCGTCAAAACACAACCAGCGCTAACAGGTAAGGTTGCCGAGGCGGTGAAGGCCGGGCACCCCTACGAGGTGCCGGCGATCCTGTTCCTGGAGACCACGGGCGGCGGAAAGTCTTTCGTGGATTGGATTTTCGCGGAGACCGCCGCCGCAGCCGGGCCCGGACGATGAACGCCCGATGAACGGAAGCTCGGGGTTCCGTTCACCTAGATGAATCCCGGCTAAAAGGCGGCTTCAGAACGAGTTCAGCCCGATTTTCGCAAATTGGCTCCACGACCGGCGCTGGGGCTGGTCGAAGTCGCGAGTCGATCGCGACCCCAGGAAAAGGAATACGAACATGTTGGTCAAGAAACTGATGGCCGCTTTGCTGTCGCTTTCGCTGATCCTCGGCCCGGTGCTCATCGCAGCTTCGGTCGAGCCGGCAGTGGCTGCGACGGCTGACGTCGCCGCGAAGAAGAAAGCGGCGAAGAAGAAAGTGAAGAAGGCCAAGAAGAAGGTGAAGAAGGCCAAGAAGAAGGTCAAGAAGGCTAAGAAGAAGGTCAAGAAGGCCAAGAAGGCCGCGAAGAAGGCCATGAAGGCGCCGGCCAAGAAGAAGGCCGACACCAAGGCGCCGGCCAAGAAGAAGGACGAGAAGAAGAAGTAAGCCGCCGTCACAGCGGTCATCCAGATCGCGCAATGACGATCTAACTGGTTCTCCTGTTTCGAGGCCGGCCCCGGTGGCCGGCCTCGCTGTTTTCAGAAACTCATTGGCCGAGCTTCACCTTCAATCCCGCGAACGCCATGAAGGGCGACGCGCGATAGGAGAAGATCTCCTCGTACTGCTGATCGAGCACGTTCTCCGCGCGCACGAACAGGGTCGCCATCGGCGTCACGTCGTAGGAGAGATAGGCGCGCAGGATGGTGGCGCCCGGCAGCGTCACCAGCGTATTGCCGGCGGGGCCGAAAAAGAAATCCTTGCGCGTGCCGTTGAACACGACGCCGAGCACGGCCTTGGCCCGGTTCTCGGCGAAGCGCGCGGTCGCTTCGATGGAGCCCGAATGCGGCGGGCGGCGGATCTCGATCTGGCCCGCGGAATCGAGCGCGTGCGTGTACGTGTAGGTGCCGCTCAACGAGAGCCAGTCGAGGAGCTGCGCGGTGACCGCGACCTCGACGCCCTGCCGCTGCGCGATGCCGCTGCCGTTCACATAGATGAGGCCGCCGAGACCGGGATCGAAAATGAGTTCCTGTTTGCCGGTGAAGTCGGTCGAGAAATACGTGACATCGGTCACCCAGCGGCCGCCAAAGAGAGTCTGCTCGACGCCGACGTCCCAGCCGATCGATTGTTCCGGCTTGAGCGAGGGGTTGGGCAGGTTGAAGGACGAGCCGAACAGCATGAAGACGTCCGGGTCCGTCACGCCCTTGCCCCAGCTCGCATGGATGCGCGTTCCAGTCGCCGGGAAGCGTTGCGAAAGCGCGAGCCGCCAGGTCAAAACGTCGGTGAAAGCGGTGTTCCAGTCGTGGCGAAGCGCGCCGGACAAGGTCGTGTTGGTGGGAAGATCAAGCACATATTCGCCGGCGAGCCCGAGGCGTTCCTTCTTGAACTCCTGCGGATTGCCGACCTGCGTGTAATTCTCGCGCCGGTCGTCGAGCAGCACGCTCATGGTGTGGCGTTCGCCGCCGACGAGATTGGTGTCGAACAGGAAGGTCGACTTGTATTCGAGGCATGGTGCGCATTCCATCGGCGCCGAAACTTCCGAGGAACGCATCGAAGGCGCGCGTATGCTCGTCGAACCATTTGATCGCCGCGCTCTGAATCCAGTGGCCGTCGAGAAGCTTCAGCGTCGCGCCGAGACGGCTCGCCGTGCTGGTATAGGCGTTAGTCCCGGGGCCATCGACCACGAAGCCGTAGTTCGGGCCGGGCGGAAAGTTGAAATCCTGCGGGTCGGTTCGCGTGAAGCGATCGGTATGGCGAACGACGCCTTCGATGTTGAGATATTCGTTGAAATCGATGCCGGCCTTGGCGCTGAAGGTGAAGGCGCGGCTGCCGTCGGGCTCGAAGCCGAAGCGGGAGATGTTGTAGCCGCCGGTGGCGTAGTCGGAAATGGTCACGGAGCCATAGAGGGGACCCTTGGCGCCGCGCACATTGATGCTGCCCGAAAGCGTGTCGTGCGTGCCGGCCTCGATCTTGGCGTCGAGCCGCGGCCGCTCCAGGCCCTTGCCGGAGCGGGTGACGATGGCGATGACGCCGGCATTGGCGTTGGCGCCGTAGATGCCGGACTGCGGCCCGCGGATCACCTCGATCCGCTCGATGTCTTCCACCGGCAAGTCGGCGAAATCGAAGCCGGGGAAGCCGAGCTGGTTCACCTCGATGCCGTCGATCAACACCTGCACGTTTCGGGGATCGGCGCCGCGCATGAACACGTTCGTCACGGTGCCGCGGCCGCCCGACTGGACGACCGATACGCCAGGCACCTGGCGCAAGGCATCGGCGACCGTCTCGATGCCCTTGGCGCGGAGCTGCTCGCCGAGCAGCACGGTCGCGCTCGCGCCGACGCGCGAGGCTTCCATCGGGTACTGGTTGGCGGAGATGACGGTTTCCGGCAGCTGGCTTACCTGCGCGAGCGCCGTCGTCGTCATCAAGGCGGATAGAAGAATTACGAGATGGGTCGTCCTGGCCACGGTTTGCCTCCGAGTGGGTGATGTGCGGAGGCATGCGCGCGCGCCGGAGCTGAACTCCGGTCATGAACCCGGCAATGTCTCGGATCAGGCACGGGCGCCCTCCGCAACGGTTGACTTCGATAGTCACCGCTGCGGAACGACCGCTCCGTGCGCGCTCCCCGCACGCCGGAAGGGTGACCGACGCAGGTCGGTCTCCTGGCTCGCGGGTCATCGCCTCGATCCGCCTTCCCGGGCTTGCGCCCAGTGGCAATTGGTCGAGGCTCGCCGCTTACAGTTGCGGGAGCAGCCGCGGATTTGGCCCGGTTAAAGACCCCACCGCGTTCCCATGGTCCGTCCCGAAAAACTCGGGCCGGACCACCTGCATCAACTTCATCGGACGATGCTCCGGCTCATGAGTCAAGCGCTGCAACGGGTTGTGCGCATTGGCAAAATTTCGGTCTTGCTATTGCCAAAGTAATCGGGGCAGCATCCCAAGAACGTGGGCAACTGCCCCATCCGGGATCTGGCTCGTTCCCGGCTCGTCGTGCGCTGGGAGACCGTGGTGGCCCGGGAACATTCGCTTCGCAACAGCCGCGCCGTCGCCGCGCTCGGCCGCGGGCGCATTCGCGTCTCGTTCGAATTCTTCCCGCCGAAGACCGAGGAGATGGAGCGCACGCTTTGGGAAGCGATCCAGCGCCTGGCGCCGCTTTCGCCGAGCTTCGTCTCGGTCACCTACGGCGCCGCCGGCTCGACGCGCGAGCGCACGCACGGAACGGTCAAGCGCATGCTCGCCGAAACCGCTCTCGTGCCGGCGGCGCATCTCACCTGCGTCGGCGCCACGCGCGCGGACGTCGATGCGGTCGCGAAGAATTATTGGAACGCGGGCGTCCGTCATGTCGTGGCGCTGCGCGGCGATCCGCCGGAGGGCATCGGCACCCGCTATCGGCCGCATCCGGGCGGCTATGCCTGGACCACCGATCTCGTCGCCGGACTGAAGCAGATCGGCGACTTCGAGATTTCGGTCTCGACCTATCCGGAAAAGCATCCGGAAAGCCCGTCGATCGACGCGGAGCTCGACGTGCTGGCGCGCAAGCTCGACGCCGGCGCGAGCCGGGCGATCACCCAGTTCTTCTTCGATAACGAGGTCTATTACCGCTTCCTCGAGCGTGCCCGCGCGCGCGGCATCTCGGCGCCGATCGTGCCCGGCATCCTGCCGGTGCAGAATTTCCAGCAGACCCGGCGCTTCGCGGAAAAGGCCGGCGCCTCGGTGCCGCGCTGGCTCGCCGAGCGCTTCGACGGCCTCGACGACGACGTGGCGACACGGAAGCTGGTGGCCGCCACCGTCGCCGCCGAGCAGGTGCTCGATCTGGTCGATCACGGCGTCTCCGATTTCCATTTCTACACCATGAACCGCGCCGACCTGGTGTTTGCGATCTGCCATCTGCTCGGCCTGCGGCCGGTACGCAGGGCGCGACGTTCCAACGGAGAATGCAGGCTATGTCCGCCGCGCCGCCGGTTTCTGAGCTCGAGCGCGAGCTGCGCGCGCTCGCGGCCGAGCGCATCCTCGTGCTCGACGGCGCCATGGGCACCATGATCCAGTCGTTCGGGCTGGACGAGACCGCGTTTCGCGGCGCGCGCTTCGACGCCTGGAACCGGGAGGTGAGGGGGAACAACGATCTCCTCAACCTGACGCGGCCCGATCCGATCCGCGATATTCATCTGGCCTATTTCCGCGCCGGCGCCGACATCGTCGCCACCAACACCTTCTCCTCGACGCGCATCGCGCAGGCCGACTACGGCATGGAGGCGATCGCCTATGAGCTGAATCTCGCCGGCGCCAAGCTCGCGCGCGAGGCGGCTGGCATCGCCGAGAAGGAAGACGGAAAGCGGCGCTTCGTCGCCGGCGCCATCGGGCCGACCAACCGCACCGCCTCGATCTCGCCCGATGTTTCGAATCCGGGCTTCCGCGCCACCACCTTCGACGATCTGGTCGCGGCCTACAGCGAGCAGGCGCGCGGGCTGGTGGACGGCGGGGTCGATATCCTGCTGATCGAGACGATCTTCGACACCTTGAATGCGAAGGCTGCGATCTTCGCGCTCGAGTCGCTGTTTGCGGAGCGGGCGATCCGCCTGCCGGTGATGATCTCCGGCACCATCACGGACCGGTCGGGCCGCACGCTCTCGGGGCAGACGCCGGAAGCGTTCTGGACCTCGATCGCGCACGCGCAGCCGCTCGCGGTCGGGCTTAATTGCGCGCTCGGCGCGCGCGAGATGCGCGCCCATATCGCCGAGATCGGGCGGGTCGCCGATACGCTGGTCTGCGCCTATCCGAACGCCGGATTGCCCAATGCGTTCGGCCGCTACGACGAGAGCCCGGCCTTCATGGCGGAACTGCTCGGCGAATTCGCCAGCGCGGGTCTGGTCAATATCGTCGGCGGCTGCTGCGGCACCACGCCCGAGCACATCCGCGCCATCGCCGACGCGGTCGCCGGAAAGGCGCCGCGGCGCGTGCCGGAGATTCCAAAGCGCCTGCGGCTCGCCGGGCTCGAGCCGTTCGAGCTCTCGCCGCAGATCCCGTTCGTCAATATCGGCGAGCGCACCAACGTCACCGGCTCGGCGAAGTTCCGCAAGCTGATCACGGCCGGCGACTACACCGCCGGCGCTCGAAGTCGCGCGCGACCAGGTCGCCAACGGCGCCCAGGTGATCGACGTCAATATGGACGAAGGCCTGCTCGATTCGGAGCGGGCGATGGTCACGTTCCTCAATCTTATCGCCGCCGAGCCGGACATCGCGCGCGTGCCGATCATGATCGACTCCTCGAAGTGGTCGGTGATCGAGGCGGGGCTGAAATGCGTGCAGGGCAAGGGCATCGTCAACTCGATCTCGATGAAGGAGGGCGAGGAGGCGTTCAAGCAGCACGCGCGGCTGGTGCGCCGCTACGGCGCCGCGGTGGTGGTCATGGCGTTCGACGAGAAGGGTCAAGCCGACACGTTGGCGCGCAAGACCGCGATCGCCGAGCGCGCCTACCGCATCCTGACCGAGGAGATCGGCTTTCCGCCCGAAGACATCATCTTCGATCCGAATATCTTCGCGGTGGCGACCGGGATCGAGGAGCACGCCAATTACGGCGTCGATTTCATCGAAGCGGCGCGCTTTATCCGCAAACAGCTCCCGCACGCGCATGTCTCCGGCGGCGTCTCGAACTTTTCCTTCGCGTTTCGCGGCAACGAGCCGGTGCGCGAGGCGATGCACGCGGTATTCCTGTTTCACGCGATCAAGGCCGGCATGGACCTCGGCATCATCAATGCCGGGCAGTTGCCGGTTTATGACGACCTGAATCCGGAGCTGCGCGCGGCCTGCGAGGACGTGGTGCTCAACCGCCGCGCCGACGCGGCCGACCGGCTGCTCGCACTGGCGCAGCAGTATCGCGGTGGCGGCGGCATGGAGAAGCGGGAGGCCGATCTCGCCTGGCGCTCGTGGGGCGTCGAGAAGCGGCTCGAGCATGCGCTCGTCCACGGCGTCACCGAATTCATCGAGACGGACGTGGAAGAGGCGCGCAAGCTCGCGGCCAAGCCGCTCGACGTGATCGAGGGCCCGCTGATGGCGGGCATGAACGTGGTCGGCGATCTGTTCGGCGCGGGCAAGATGTTCCTGCCGCAGGTGGTGAAATCCGCGCGCGTGATGAAGCAGGCGGTCGCCTTTCTCATGCCGTTCATGGAGGAGGAGAAGCGGCGGACCGGCGTCGCGCTGTCGCGCAGCGCGGGCAAGATCGTGCTCGCCACCGTCAAGGGCGACGTGCACGACATCGGCAAGAACATCGTCGGCGTGGTGCTTCAGTGCAACAATTACGAGGTCATCGACCTCGGCGTGATGGTGTCGGCGCAGCGGATTCTGGAGGCCGCGCGCGAGCAGAAAGCCGACATCATCGGGCTCTCGGGCCTGATCACGCCCTCGCTCGACGAAATGTGTCACGTCGCCGACGAGATGGAGCGCGAGGGGTTCGACCTGCCGCTGCTGATCGGCGGCGCCACCACGAGCAAGGTGCATACAGCGGTGAAGATTTCGCCGCGCTACCGGCGCTCGCAGGCGGTGCACGTGATCGACGCGAGCCGGGCGGTCGGCGTGGTGTCGAGCCTGCTCAATCCGGAAATCCGCGCGCGCACGCTCGAGCAGGTGCGCGCCGAATACGGCCGCATCGCCGAGCAGCATGCGAGCAACCAGGCCGATACGCGGCGGCTGTCGATCGCGGAGGCGCGGGCCAACCGGCTGATCCTCGATTTTTCGAGCTACGCGCCGCCGCGGCCGATCTTCCTCGGCACGCGCGTATTCGATGGTTGCGATCTGGCCGATCTCGCGCGCGTCATCGACTGGACGCCGTTCTTCGCGTCCTGGGACCTGCAGGGCCGCTATCCGTCGATCTTCAACGATCCGAAGATGGGCGCCGCCGCGCGCGAGCTGCATGCCGACGCGCTCAAGATGCTGGAAAAGATCGTCGCCGAGAAATGGCTCACGGCGCGCGCGGTGATCGGATTCTGGCCGGCCAATACGGAGGGCGACGACATCGTTCTGTTCAAGGACGAAGCGCGGCGCGAGCGGGCCGCGGTGCTGCATACGCTGCGGCAGCAGATGCCGAAGCGCGAGGCGCGCGCGAATATCGCGCTCGCCGATTTCGTGGCGCCGATCGGCAGCGGCGTCGCCGATTATGCGGGCGCGTTCGTGGTCACCGCCGGGATCGGCGAGGCGGCGAAATCCGAGGCGCTCAAGGGCGCCAACAACGATTACGACGCTATCTTGCTGAAAGCGCTCGCCGACCGGCTGGCGGAAGCCTTGGCCGAGCGCATGCACGAGCGCGTGCGCAAGGAATTCTGGGGCTACGCGCCGGACGAGAACCTTACGAACGAAGATCTGATCGCCGAGAAATATCGCGGCATCCGGCCGGCGCCGGGCTATCCGGCGCAGCCCGATCACACCGAGAAGGCGACGCTGTTCAAGCTGCTCGGCGCGGAAGCCGCGATCGGCGTGCAGCTCACCGAAAGCTTCGCCATGTGGCCGGGGGCGGCGGTCTCCGGGCTCTATTTCTCGCACCCGCAAAGCGCTTATTTCGGCATTGGGCGCATCGACCGCGATCAGATCGAGGATTACGCCAGGCGCAAGGGCTGGAGCGTGGCGCTGTGCGAGAAATGGCTCGCGCCGGTGCTGGCCTATGACCCCGCGCGCATTCCGCGCGAGGCCGCGGAATAGTTGCAGACTGGCGCAGGCCGAAAAAAGACGCCATCCTTGCTGCTGGCTTTCCCACAAGGGCGGGGCGTTTCGCCGAATCTGCAATCAGGAGGGATGCAATGAAGTGGACCGTGTTCACGCTGGCGTTTGCCGCGCTGCTGGCGCCCGCGCCGGCGTCGGCGCAGGCGGCGATGTCGTTCAACCACTACGTCACCGACGACATGCCGCACGCCCAATGCATGGCGAAGGCGCGCACCGTGATGCGCAAGGCCCGCTTGTCGCTGCTGGAGCCGACCTCGGAGGCGGTCTGGGCCGAGACCTCGGACCGCAACAAGCTCGCTTCGATCTACTGCCTGAAATCGCGCGATGTGGCGGTTATCTCCGTCGCGGGCAAGCGGATTTCCGAAACGCGCCCGATCCTCGACCGGTTGATGGAAGCCTGGCGCAACAACGAGTGAGCCGCGTCCTGCCCGTCAAAGAGCAAAAAAGAGGCCGTCCGTTCGGACGGCCTTTCCCGCAGGGGGGCGGGGAGTTCGAAGCTCTGAGACGGCGTTTCCTCCAAGCGGCGCAGTTTCGGCGGGGATTGTTTTTCTTGGATTCGTTGCCGCCCGTAAGCCATTCAAACGAATACTATACGACGATCGGCACGGATGGATTTCACGATTTGGCGAACACTGAACAAGTTCAGGTTATTCCGTGTCCTGACCGCAGCACGCGCAATCGTACTGTCCAATAACAAAGAGCAAGGCCGTCCGTAGGGACGGCCTTGTTGCAGATGAAGCGCAGAAACTAGAGCGCTTGAACTCGGCGTCTACTTGAGCGCGTCGGCGCCGGCTTGTGCCACCGGGTCGTCGGCGCCGCCTGATACGCCGATCGCGCCAATGATCTTGCCGTTCACCAAGATCGGGACGCCGCCGTCGGACGCCACCGCGTTCCGCAAGGCCATAGGAGAAAGATCGCCCGCCGCCACCCGTTCGCGGAAGGACTTGCTTGAGCGGCGAAACAACGCGGCGGAGATCGCCTTGTCCTGAGCGGTCTTGATCGAGGCATATTGAGTGCCGTCCATTTTCCGGAAATAGACGAGATCGCCGGTCGGTTCGACGATGGCGATCGCCATGCTCAAGTTTCTTTTTCTAGCCTCGGCTTCCGCTGCGTCGGCGGCTTTCCTGGCCTGTTCGAGCGTGATCGGCGTGCCATAGGGGGTCGTCGGCGGCATCGGCGGCGTCGGCGCTTGTTGCGCCTTTGCATGACCGCCGAGCAGAAGTGCAACGCAGATTGCAAGTGTCGTCAGCATGACACGTGGCATGATCTTTCCCTCCCTCGATCGTTGTCGTGTTGGCCCTTTGCGTTCGGAACCATTGGTCGGAGCGCGAATCGTAGGCAGGGTGCGGCGTGGGAGCAATCCATCAAGGCGGGCGCGGCCTGTAGACCCCGAACGCGGCTTCTGCGATGATCCAGTTACGTAATAAACGCCTAGCAACTCAGGGTATTCCGCGTTCGAGGACGGCGCCGACCGTCACGCCCCCATCCCCTCCAATCATCCCAGCCGGATACGGCCGCAGCCGTAGCACGGAGCAAGACGCATGGCCGACCGCAAACGCGCATCGAAGACAAAGACCACCGAGGGGGTGAGCCCCGGCCTGCTGCTCGGCGTATTCGGCGTCGCGATATTTCTCTCCGCTGCGCTGCTATTCGCGGTGCAGCCGATGTTCACCAAGATGGTGCTGCCGACGCTGGGCGGCTCGCCGCAGGTCTGGTCGGTGGCGATGGTGTTCTTCCAGACCGCGCTGCTCGCCGGCTACGCCTATGCGCACCTGATCACGCGCAATCTTTCGGGCCGGCAAACCGTCATTACGCATCTGGTGGTGATGGCGCTCGCGACCCTGTGGCTCCCGCTCTCGATGGCTACCGGCTGGGGCAAGCCGCCGGCGCAAGGCGAGGCGTTCTGGCTGCTCGGGCTGTTCGCGTTCTCGATCGGGTTCCCGTTCTTCGCGCTCTCGGCCAACGCGCCGCTGCTGCAGGCCTGGTTCGCGCGCACCGATCATCCGGCGGCGAAGGACCCGTACTTCCTCTATGCGGCGAGCAATGTCGGAAGCTTCCTTGCGCTGCTCAGCTATCCGTTCGTGATCGAGCCGTTCAGCAAGCTCGGCGAGCAGACGCGCGCCTGGTCGATCCTGTTCTATCTGCTGATCATTCTGATCGCGATCTGCGGCGCGCTGCTGTGGCGCACGCGCGGCTCGCTCAAGACCGCGGCGCAGGCCCACGGCGGCCGGGCGACGCCGCCGACCTGGCTGGACGCCGCTACCTGGATCGCGCTCGCCGCCATCCCGTCGGCCCTGCTGATCGCGATCACCGCGCATCTGACCACCGACGTCGCCGCGGCGCCGTTCTTCTGGGTGATCCCGCTCTCTCTATACCTTGCGACCTTCGTCATCGTTTTTTCGACCAAGCCCGTCATCCCGCACTGGATCGTGCTTGCGGCGCAGCCCTTCTTCGTGGCGGCGCTGGCCGCGACCTATATTTTCGACGCGCTCGACAACATCTTCCTCGTCATCGCCATGAATCTCGCGGCCTTCTTCGTGATCGCGCTCGCCTGTCACGGCGAGCTCGCCAAGCGCCGGCCGCCGGCGCAGTTCCTGACCGGGTTCTTCCTCTGGATGTCGGTGGGCGGCATGATCGGCGGCATTTTCGCCGGCCTCATCGCGCCGAATATCTTCAACTGGGTGCTCGAGTATCCGCTCTTGATCGTGCTGGCGATCCTGTGCCGGCCGCTATGGAAGGTGCCGACCGACAGCCGCGAGCAATGGATCTGGCTCGGCGCCATCTTGCTCGCGGCCGCGATCCTGATCCCGGGCCTGGCGTATAGCTATGTCCCCGACGAGTGGCTCTACCGCACGGTGCTGATCGGGCTGATCCTGGCCTCGCTATTGCTGTGGAACCGGACGCTGCTTTATGCGGCGGCGATCGGTCTCGCGTTCTTCGCGAGCCAAATCTACCAGAGCGACTCGAGCAACTTCCAATCGCTGCGCAGCTTCTTCGGCGTGCACAAGATCTTCGATACTTCCGACGGCCTGTTCCGGGTGCTGATGCACGGCACCACGACGCACGGTGCCCAGCGCATCCGCGATGCCCAGGGCAAGCCGGTCACCGGCCGGCCCGAGAACATCATGTACTACTACGACGCCTCGGCCATGGGGCAGGCGATGATCGCGGTGCGCGAACGCAAGCGCGCGGCGATCCGCTACGCGGTGGTCGGGTTAGGGGCCGGCAGCCTCGCTTGCCGTTCTCGGCCGGGCGACACGCTGCACTATTACGAGATCGATCCCTTGGTGATCCGCATCGCGCGGGACACCGGCAAGTTCACGTATCTGGCGAACTGCGCGCCCAACATGCCGATCGTGACCGGCAACGCGCCGCTTTCGCCGGCGGACAGGCAGAAGAACCAGATCTTCCTCGGCGACGCGCGGCTCACGCTGGCCAACGCGCCCGACGGCCTCTACGACATAATCTATGTGGACGCGTTCTCCTCCGACGCGATCCCGGTGCATCTGATGACGAAGGAGGCGATGGCGATCTACCTCAAGAAGCTCGCACCGGGCGGCGTCGTGGTCATGCACGTTTCCAACCGGCATCTGGAGCTCGCCTCGGTCGTGGCCGGCATCGCCGCAGCGAACGGCATGGTCGCGCGCGTCAACACCGGCGATAACGACAAGGCCGCGGACGACGACGAATATAAGTATATCGGCACCGTCACCGCCGCCGCGCGCACCGCCGACGACTTCCGCACCTTCAACCAGTTCCAGGACTGGAAGGAGCTGAAGCCCGATCCGAACCAGTGGGTGTGGACCGACGACTATTCGAATATCATCGGTTCCATGATGCGGCACTACGGCTACGCGCGCTGACAGGGAGGAAACGCGATGGTCACGCGAAGGATTTTCTCGGCCGGGCTGGCGGCGGCTGCGATTGCGCCCTGGGTGCAGACATCGGCCTGGGCGCAGGCCTATCCGAACCGGCCGGTGCGCGTCGTGCTGCCGTTCGCGGCCGGCGGCGTCGCCGACGTCACCGCGCGCATCGTCGCCGACAAGCTCGGCGAGAAGCTCGGCCAGCGCTTCGTGGTCGAGAACCAGCCGGGCCCGGGCGGCATCGCCGCCGCGCGCGCGGTGCTTTCCTCCCCCGCCGACGGCCATACGCTCGCGATGCTGACCAACGGCACGGCGGTAAGCGTGCCCTTGTTCAAGAGCTTGGCGTTCGACCCGCTCAAGGATTTCACGCCGATCTCGACTCTGGGATTGTTCGATCTCGTCGTCGTCACCAACGCGGAGACGAAATTCGCGACGCTTGCCGATTTCCTGAAGGCGGCGCGCGAGCAGCCGGGCAAGCTCAATATCGGCACGATCAACGTGGGCAGCACGCAGAACCTTTCGGCCGAGTTGCTCAAGGCCACGACCGGCATCGATGTCGCCATCATTCCGTTCCGCGCGACGCCCGACGCGGTGGTGGCGCTGTTGCGCAACGACGTGCAGATCGTGATCGACATCTATGCGGCGCTGCGCGCGGGGCTCTCGGACAGCAAACTGAAGGCGCTGGCGGTGACCGGCACCGCGCGCACGGAAGCGATTCCGAACGTGCCGACGGTGATCGAGAGCGGGGTGCGCGGCTATGACGTGACTTCGTGGAATGCGCTCTATGCGGCGGCCGGGACGCCGCCGGCGATCATCGCGCAGCTCAATCAGGCGCTGCGCGAAATCCTATCCGCGCCTGACCTCAAGAAACGCTTCGCCGAGTTCGGCATCGAGGCCAAGCCGAGCACGCCGGCCGAGCTCGACGCCCGCATGCGCGCCGATATCGCCAAATGGCGCGCGGTGATCGAGAAGGCGAAGATTCCGCAGCAGTGAAGATGGACGAGGCCGCTGAAGCGGCAAACGCCTCAGCGGCCTTCGTCGAAGGATCGGCTGCGAATTGTTGCGCGGCAGCTCGCTACCGTCCGTACCGATACGTGACGCTCGCCTTAGCCAGCGTGTTGAAGTGCAGCATGAAGCCGACGACCGCGCCCGAGGTGTTGGCGTCAACGTTGAGCTTGTCGGTTTTCACCGCGAAGATCGTGAAGATGTAGCGGTGCGCCTTGTCGCCCTTGGGCGGGCACGGGCCGAAATAGGCGACGGTGCCGGCGTCATTGCGCGCGTGTACCGCGCCGGCCGGCAGTTTGGCGTTGCCTGCGGCGCCCGCTTCTTCCGCCAGGCTGTTGGTCGACACCGGGATGTTGACGACCAGCCAATGCCAGAATCCGCTGCCTGTCGGGGCATCGGGGTCATACATCGTCAACGCCAGGCTCTTGGCGTCCTTCGGAACGTTCTTCCAGGTCAGCGGAATCGAGAGGTTCTGGCCGCTGCAGCCGAAGGAGTTCGCCGTGTATTTGTCCGGAATTTTCTTGTCCCGGCCGATGGCTGGACTGGAAATCTCGAATGCCCAGGCCGGGCCCGCCAAGGCCATCAATGCCAGGGTTATGCAAACGCGAAACGTCTTCATGTGGAATCCTCCCTTGCTCGCGACCGGAACTGCGCCGGTTTCGCCGGCGTTCTTCACGAAATGATGTGACGTTTAGGCCAGGGCCGCAACCGAATTAGTGTCGAGCAAGGTCTATCCAGATCCCTCGCAGGACGCTGTAATCCCACCAGTACAGGGGTGCGTTGAATCTTCGCGGAGGCCCGGAGGCAGGGCAATTTCTCTTGCTTCGAAGACGGGGAATCAAGGTTGCCTGACAGAAGCGTCCGAGATCATGGAGCCGGTTACAGGACTCGAACCTGTGACCCCCTGATTACAAATCAGGTGCTCTGCCACGCTTTGAGTTGCGTCAAAGCGTGGCGCCGACCCAGATCACCATTTCCGTCACGGCTTTCTGGAACGCGGCATCGAGGGCTTCCGCCGCCGCCTGGGCGCTGACGCCCTTGGCCGGGGCCGTGGCCGAGAAAATCCGCGTCTGCACGACGCGCCCGCCCGGGCCGAGGATCTTGGCGCCGAACTCGACCTCGCCGACCGGCTGAGGCGACGCGACGAGACGGAAATTGCGCAGGTCGATCGCGAGCTGGAAATCCGCGGGGATCGTTTCGCTTCCGCGAACGACGCGCGGAAACCGGGCATTCTCGAAGCTCTGAATGATGCGCGCCTGAATGAGCTTGGGAAGGCTGTCGCTCCATTGCACGTCCGCGAAAGCCGGCGGCTCGCCCGGGGCCGCGCTGACAAGAATTCGCTGCGTGTCCAGCCCGAGCGTCGTGGTCGGCTCGGGGATGGCGAGCTGCCGGTCCGGCACCTTCGCCAGACCCGGGAAGGCCTTGGGTGCGGTCAAATCGTAGATGGTGGGCGGGGCCTTTGCCGGCCCGCCGCCGGTCATGCGCACCAGCCCTTCGGCGATCGCGTCGAGCCGGCCGGAATTGCGCGCGAGCGCATCGGAGAAGGTGCTCAGGTTCGCGATCGTGTTGCGCAGCCCCTCGGAGTTCTCCGCCACGAGCTTGTCGAAGCGGCGGATCAGTTCGCGCGCGGCCTGCATGACGTCCTGTCCGGCGTTGGGTTCGGCGATGAGCAGCGGCGGCGCGCGTTCGGTGCCGGCGAGCGGGGCCGCCGTCGGCGCCCCGCCGATCAACGCCACCGCCGGCGAGCCCATCAGGCCTTGCGTGTAAATCTCGACCCGCGTGTCGGCGCGGATCGGCGTGTTGCGCTCGACCGCGATCTGCACCGTCACCTCGCGCGGATCGGCGGAATTGAGCCGGATCTCGGTCACCTCGCCGACGCGGATGCCATTGAAGAGAACCGCCGAGCCGGAGCGAAGCCCGGCCGCCGAATTCTCGAACCGGATGCGGTAGGCGGCGCGTTCGCCGAGGCCGCCCGTGTTGTGCAGCCAATAGACGAAGCCGAAGACCGCCGCCGTCGCGGCCAGCATGAACAGGCCGATCAGTACTACGCGTGCGCGGGTTTCCATCTCAGCACTCTCAGTTCAGGGCTTGCGCAGGATTGCCGATCAGGGCGCGCCCGCGCTTGCCGCCGAAATAGGCGCGAACCCACGGATGGGGCGAAGCCAACACCTCGCTCATCGAGCCGATGGCGACCACCTTGCCCTCGGCCAGCGCGGCCACGCGGTTACATACGACATTCAGGCTGTGCAGGTCGTGGGTCACCATGAACACCGTCAGCCCAAGCGTCTGATGCAGGGTGCGGATCAGATCGTCGAAATCACCGGCCGCGATGGGGTCCAGACCCGACGTCGGCTCGTCGAGGAATACGATCTCGGGATCAAGGGCAAGCGCGCGGGCGAGCGCCACACGCTTGGTCATGCCGCCGGAGAGTTCGGCCGGCAGCTTATCGGCGTCGTCGAGCTTCAGCCCGACCATTTCGAGCTTGGCCAGCGCCACGTCGCGGCGCACGCGATCGGAAAGAGCGAGATACTCGCGCATCGGGAACTGCACATTCTGGAGCACCGTGAGGGCCGAGAATAGCGCGCCCTGCTGGAAGAGGATTCCGCACCGGCGCCCGATCAAGGCCATTTGCTCTTCGTTCGCGTCGCCGAGATCGATGCCGAGCACCTCGATCGTGCCCCGCCGCTTCGGGATCAGGCCGATGATCGTGCGCAGCAACACCGACTTGCCGCCGCCCGATGCGCCCACGAGGCCGAGGATTTCACCGCGCCGGACGTCGAGCGACAGGTGATCCAGCACGATCTGGTCGCCGAAGCCGACCACGAGATCGCGCACGCGAATGGCCAAGGGTTCGCTCGCCGCGTTCATGCGCTCACATCCCGATGGAAGCGAAAAAGATGGCGAAAAAACCGTCGAGCACGATCACCAGAAAGATCGACTTCACCACCGAGGTGGTGGTCTGCAAGCCGAGCGATTCCGCGCTGCCCTTGACCTTCAAACCCTCGCTGCAGGCGACCACTCCGATCACGAACGCCATGAACGGCGCCTTGATCATGCCGACCTTGAAATGATCGACGGAGATCGCCTCCCTCAGACGATCGATGAAGATTTCCGGGCTCATGCCGCCATAGAGCCAGGCGACGAGTCCGCCGCCGTAAAGGGCCGCCATCGAGCCGAGGAACGTCAGCACCGGCATGGCCAGGACCAGGGCGAGCACGCGCGGCAGCAACAGCACTTCGACGGGATCGAGACCCATGGTGCGCAGGGCGTCGATCTCCTCGCGCATCTTCATGGAGCCGAGCTCGGCCGTGTACGAACTGCCGGAGCGTCCCGCCACCATGATGGCGACGAGCAGCACGCCGATCTCGCGCAGCACCAGGATGCCGACCAGATCGACGACGTAGTCGTCGGCGCCAAACTTGCGGAAATGGAAAATGCCCTGCTGCGCGATGATCGCGCCGATCAGGAAGGTGATCAGCAGGATGATGGGAACCGCCTGCCAGCCGACGCGATCGAGCTGATGCACGGCGGAGGTGAAGCGAAACGTGCGCGGCCGTAGGATCGCACGGCCGACCGCCTGGCCCAGGGCGCCGCACATGCCGATGAGCTGAATGAAGTCGTTGGCGGCAGCGATGCCGCTGCGGCCGAACGTTTCGAGTCCGCCAAGGACCGGGTTCCTTTTTTCTCGCGGCGGCGCCTGCAGCCGGTTGGCCTGGTGGATCTCTTCGAGCAGTCCGCGGTAGCGCTCGGAGATGCCGGTCCAGCGCACCTCGCTCCCGGGTGCGCCGGCGCTGCGGGCGAGGCGCTCAAGCAGATAGGCGCCGAAGGTATCGAGCTCGCGCACTCCGGCGATGTCGATCTGCACGCGGCGCACGCCGGGGAGGTCGCGCGCGGCGGAATCGACGAGCGGTTCGAGCTCGCTGGCGTGCACGGCCGTCCATGCGCCGCTCACGGCGAATTCGACCTGATCGCCTTGCATCGAACTCGCTATCGGCGATGGGTTGTTCAAGAGCAAAATCCGGCTGGAGAGAAAGTCTCAGGTACGAGATCGATGAAGCGCGAATCAGCGCATTGATCCCGATCAAAGCACAGGCAGGGCGCGATGCCGCGGGCACGTGCGCAACGACGCGCATGGGGCTTTCTTGAATGACTGGAGCCGGTTACAGGACTTCGAACCTGTGACCCCCTGATTACAAATCAGGTGCTCTACCAGCTGAGCTAAACCGGCGCGGCGCCAAGATACTCTATAGAGAGTGAACGTACGGTAATTTTCCCGCATCCGGGTCTCGCGGCGCGGAAAGCCTCAATTCTTGCCGCCTTGCAACCCGGCCATCGCGATGGCCTGGCCGAAGCCGCGCGGGCCGGCGGCGGTGAGGCCGCCGTCCACCGGCACGATCGCGCCGCTGATATAGGCGGCGAGCGGCGAGGCGAGGAACAGCGCGAGATCGGCGACCTCCTCCTTGGTGCCGTAGCGGCCGAGCGGGACCGAGCGGCGCACGATGGCTTGCATATCCTCGGTCGGGGCCAGGCGCCGCGCGCCCTCGGTGTCCCAGATCGGCCCGGGGATGATGGAATTGACGCGGATGCCGTCGCCGCCCCATTCGATCGAGAGCACGCGCGTGAGCATGTCGACGCCGGCCTTGGCGGCGCAGACATGGGCCTGCATCGGCTGCGCATGCATCGCTTGGGGCGCGGAGATGTTGATCACGCTGGCGCCCGGCTTCTTCAGGAATTGGTGCGCGGCGCGCAGCACGTTGAAAGTGCCGAGCAGGTCGATGTCGATCACCGCCTTGAAGGCGTTGCTGGACATGCCGAGCGCCAGCGCCGGGAAATTGCCCGCCGCGCCCGATACCAAGATATCGATCTCGCCGAAGCGGGCATGGACCTTCTTGATGACGTCGGCGATGGCCGGCGCGTCGCGCACGTCGGCGGCAAAGCCCGCGACTTCGCCGCCGTGCGCCTGCAGCATCTTCACCGCGGCGTCGACGCGCTCCTGCGAGCGGCTGGCGACCGCAAGCTTCGCTCCGCGCTTGGCGAAAGCTTCGGCGATGGCGAGATTGATGCCGCTGGTGCCGCCGGCGACGAAAACATTGCGGCCGGAATAGTCGAAGGGATCCATGTTTGCCTCCCGATGCGGTCTCGTTGATCGAATGGAACTGGTCAGCGCGCGTTCGCGATCTTGGTCGTCGCGATGTGGAGCGCGACCGCGGCGGCATTGGAGACGTTCAGGCTCTTGATCGTGCCGGGAAGCGTGAGCCGTGCGCCGAGATCGCAGGTCTCGCGGGTGAGCTGCCGCAGGCCCTTGCCTTCGGCGCCGAGCACGAGTGCGATGGGTGCGCGCAGTGCGGCCTGCGAGAGTTCCGTTTCGGCTTCCTCGTCGAGCCCGACGAGCTGGAATCCGCGCTCCTTCAATTCGTTGAGCGCGCGCGCGAGATTTTGCACCAGTACGAACGGCACATGCTCCAGGCCGCCGCTCGCGCTCTTGGCGAGCACACCGGTCGCCTCCGGGCTGTGGCGGGCGGTGGTGACGATTGCGGTGACACCGAAGGCGGAAGCGGTGCGCACGATGGCGCCGACGTTATGCGGATCGGTGATCTGGTCGAGCACCAGCACGAGCGGGCCCTCGATCTCGGAAAGCTCGGGCGCGGGCAGGGGATCGGCCTCGGCGAGCAGGCCCTGGTGCACGGCGTCGGGTGAAAGCCGCGCGGCGATCGTTTCGGGCCGCACGATCTCGGGCGGCTGCTTCAGCACGATGCCGGCTTCCGCCAGGCGACGGACGGCGTTCTCGGTGGCGAAGAGTTTGCGGATGCGCCGGTTGGGGTTTTCGAGCGCGGCCTGGACCGAATGCCAGCCATAGAGAAGGATCGGATCGTTGGCGCCGCCGCGTTGCCGGTCGCGCCCGGAAAATGGCCTGCGGCCCCGGTTTCCCTGCGGCCGATGTCTGCGCTCGCGATGGTCAGGCATGGGGGTTCTTGTCATCACGGCCCGGATTTGGCAATTTTGCGCCCTGCACCGCTCGAAACCGGCGGGAAGCCCGGCAGGACAAGGGTTTTCGGCCTTCCGCTGCTTGACATAAAGCGTCCCCGTCCCCATAAGAACGGCCTCAACTCCCTGCCCGGCGGCGGGGCGTTTGCGTTTGCCGGAAACAAATTCGATCGACGTCCAACTCCCGGAGGGGTGCCCGAGCGGTTAAAGGGGACGGACTGTAAATCCGTTGGCTATGCCTACGTTGGTTCGAATCCAACCCCCTCCACCACTGCACTCCGGTGCGGCGCCTTGCGGGTGTAGCTCAATGGTAGAGCAACAGCCTTCCAAGCTGATGACGAGGGTTCGATTCCCTTCACCCGCTCCAGCCCGGAGCACCTGAGCGAAGCAGACGCCGACAGATTGCCGAACCGAGACACGGAAAAAAGAGAGCGACACCGATGGCCAAAGCAAAGTTTGAACGCAAGAAGCCGCACTGCAACGTGGGGACGATCGGGCACGTCGATCATGGGAAGACGAGCCTGACGGCGGCGATCACGAAGGTTCTGGCCGAGACCGGGGGCGCCACCTACACGGCGTACGATCAGATCGACAAGGCGCCGGAGGAGAAGGCCAGAGGCATCACGATCTCGACGGCGCACGTCGAGTACGAGACGGCCAAGCGGCACTACGCGCACGTCGATTGCCCCGGGCACGCGGACTACGTGAAGAACATGATCACGGGCGCGGCGCAGATGGACGGGGCGATTCTCGTTGTCAGTGCCGCCGACGGCCCGATGCCGCAGACCCGCGAGCACATTCTGCTGGCCCGCCAGGTGGGCGTGCCGGCGATCGTGGTGTTCCTGAACAAGGTGGACATGGTGGACGACCCGGAGCTGTTGGATCTGGTGGAGCTGGAGGTCCGCGAGCTGCTGTCGAAGTACAACTTCCCGGGCGACAAGATCCCGATCATCCGGGGCTCGGCGCTGATGGCGCTGGAAGACAAGAAGCCGGAGCTGGGCAAGCAGGCGATCCTGAAGCTGATGGAGGCGGTGGACGCCAATATCCCGCAGCCGGAGCGGCCGAAGGACAAGCCGTTCCTGATGCCGATCGAGGACGTGTTCTCGATCTCGGGCCGCGGCACGGTGGTGACCGGCCGCATCGAGCGCGGCATCATCAAGGTGGGCGAGGAAGTCGAGATCATCGGCATCAAGCCGACCACCAAGACGGTGGTGACGGGCGTCGAGATGTTCCGCAAGCTCCTGGACTCGGGGCGAGGCGGGCGACAACGTGGGCTGCCTGCTGCGCGGCGTCGAGCGCGAAGGGGTCGAGCGCGGCCAGGTCCTGGCCAAGCCCGGCTCGGTGACGCCGCACACCAAGTTCACGGCGGAGGCCTATATCCTGACCAAGGAAGAGGGCGGGCGGCACACGCCGTTCTTCACCAACTACCGGCCGCAGTTCTACTTCCGGACCACGGACGTGACCGGCGTCGTCACCTTGCCCGCGGGCACGGAGATGGTGATGCCGGGCGACAACGTGTCGATGGAAGTGCAGCTGATCGTGCCGATCGCGATGGAGGAGAAGCTTCGCTTCGCCATCCGCGAGGGCGGCAAAACCGTCGGCGCCGGCGTCGTCGCCAAGATCATCGAATAACTCGAGCGTAAGCCGGCGATGAAGGAGTGTAGCTCAATTGGCTAGAGCACCGGTCTCCAAAACCGGGGGTTGGGGGTTCGAGTCCCTCCACTCCTGCCAGGCGGCGGGAGACCGAGAGATAAAGAGCGTGACCGGCGAGAGTCGAGCAAACTGAAGAGAGATGGCAAAGAATCCGTTCGAGTTCCTGCAAGAAGTCCGCACCGAATCGGCCAAGGTGACTTGGCCCTCGCGGCGCGAAACCTTGATCACGACCGCGATGGTGTTCGTGTTTTCGATCGTCGCCGCCCTGTTCTTTCTGCTGACCGACCAGGTGATCCGCTTGGCCATGTCCACCCTGCTGAATTTGCTGCGCTGACGGAGACCGGTTTGGACAAGCGCTGGTACATCGTTCACGCCTACTCGAATTTCGAGAAGAAGGTCTCGGAATCGATCCGCGAGCAGGCGCAGGCGCGCGGGCTCGCCGACAAGTTCGACGAGATCCTGGTTCCGACCGAGAAGGTCGTGGAGGTGCGCCGCGGAAGGAAGATCGACGCCGAGCGGAAGTTCTTCCCCGGCTATGTGCTGGTGAAGTGCGAGCTGACCGACGACGTCTATCACCTGATCAAGAACACGCCGAAAGTCACCGGATTTCTCGGCGCCGACAAGAAGCCGATCCCGATCTCGGAGGTCGAGGCCAAGCGGATCCTGCAGCAGGTGCAGGAGGGGATCGAGCGGCCCAAGCCGTCGATCACCTTCGAGGTCGGCGAGCAGGTGCGCGTATCGGAAGGGCCGTTCGCCTCGTTCAACGGCACGGTCGAGGAAGTGGACGAGGAGCGCTCGCGGATCAAAGTGGCCGTGAGCATTTTCGGCCGGCCCACGCCGGTCGAACTGGAATTCGCTCAGGTCGAGAAGACCTGAGCGCAGAAGCCGTGGGAGGCGAGGGCGCGCGCCAAACGCCCGGACCGGACCACGAACCGACCGCCGGCAGGTGCCGGCGGCATACGGAGATAGAGTATGGCGAAGAAAGTAACGGGGTCTTTGAAGTTGCAGGTGCCGGCGGGCGCCGCCAATCCGGCGCCGCCCATCGGCCCGGCTTTGGGTCAACGCGGCCTGAACATCATGGAGTTCTGCAAGGCGTTCAACGCGCAGACGCAGAAGATGGAGAAGGGGATGCCAATTCCCGTAACCATCACCATATATCAGGACCGTTCCTTCACCTTCGAGATGAGGACGCCCCCGGTGTCCTACTTCTTGAAGAAGGCGGCCAAGATCGAGAAGGGCTCGGGCACCACCGGGCTCGGCTTCGTCGGCCAGGTGTCCAAGGCCCAGATCAAGGAAATCGCGCAGCAGAAGATGAAGGATCTGAACTGCGACACGGTCGAAGCGGCCTCGAGCATGATCGAAGGCTCGGCCCGTTCCATGGGCCTCGAGGTGACGTCATGACCAAGCCGGGAAAGCGCATTCGCGCGGCCAAAGAGGTCGTCAGCCGCACCAAGCTCTATCCGCTCGACGAGGCGGTGAAGCTGGTGAAGGACCATGCCAAGTCCAAGTTCGACGAGACCGTCGAGGTCGCGATGAACCTGGGCGTCGATCCGCGCCAGTCCGATCAGATGGTGCGCGGGGTCGTCAGCCTGCCGAACGGCTCGGGCCGCGGCGCCAAGGTGGCGGTGTTCGCCAAGGGCGCCAAGGCCGACGAGGCCAAGGCGGCGGGCGCCGACATCGTGGGCGCCGAGGACCTGGTCGAGAAGGTGAACGCGGGGCAGATCGATTTCGACAAGTGCATCGCGACGCCGGACATGATGCCGCTGGTGGGCCGGCTCGGAAAAGTGCTGGGGCCGCGCGGGCTGATGCCGAACCCGAAGGTCGGCACCGTCACCAACGACCTTCCGGCCGCGATCAAGGCGGCCAAGGGCGGCGCGGTGGAATTCAAGGTGGAGAAGGCCGGCGTCGTGCAGGCGGGAGTGGGCAAGGCGTCGTTCAGCGCCGAGCAGCTCTCGCAGAACATCAAGGCGTTCGCCGACGCGGTCGCCAAATCCAGGCCCTCGGGCGTCAAGGGCACCTTCGTCCAGAAGATCGCGATCTCCTCGACGATGGGTCCGGGCGTCAAAGTGGAGCCGAACAGCGTCTTTGGGCGCTGAAACGATTTTTCCGAGTTTTTTCCGAATCTTCGGACAAGGCTCGAACCGAGTACCGCAAGCGGTTCAAGTGCCGCGTGCGGAAGTGGCCGGAAGACGATGAGTTTTCCGGCGTCCTGTCCGAGACCGCAGGCGCGAAGCGCAAGCTTCGCTTAATTCGCAAGGGCCTGCACAGACGGGGAAGACCGGTTTTGGAGCGAACGCTCCCAAATTCGGTTCGAACCACACCTTGGCCGGCTTGTTCGCAAGCAGGTGCCCGGGGGACAGGGCTTAGAGCGTCGGACCGCTCTTGCGCCCCGAAGCGCACGGCGCGGGCCGGCAAGGTGTAACCCGGCGGCGGAAATTTCCGCCGCCAACCGGAGAGAGAAGCGTGGACCGAGCGGAAAAGCAGGAGCTGGTCACGACGCTGAACGGTGTCTTCAAGGACACCGGGACCGTCGTGGTGGCTCACTATTCCGGCCTCACCGTCGCTCAGATGACGACCTTGCGTCGTCAGATGAAGGCGAAGGGCGCCGGATTGAAGGTCGCCAAGAACCGCCTGGCCAAGAAAGCTCTCGAAGGCACGGACGTCGCCTCCATCGCGTCCCTTCTCAAGGGACCGACCGTGATCGCTTTTTCCAAGGATCCGGTGGCGGCGGCCAAGGTCGCTGTCGACTTCGCCAAGGTGAACGAAAAGCTCGTGATCCTCGGCGGGGCGATGGGAAAGACCACCCTGAACCTCGACGGCGTGAAGGCGCTCGCAAGCCTTCCGTCGCTCGACGAACTGCGCGCGAAGCTCGTCGGCCTTCTGCAGGCTCCGGCGACCAAGATCGCGCGGATCGCCAATGCGCCGGCTGCGAAGCTTGCGCGGGTGTTCGGGGCATACGGCCAAAAGAGCGAAGCCGCCTGAGGCGGTCCGGAACAACTGGTTCGAACCTAGAGGAAGAGGACAATGGCTGATTTGTCGAAGATCGTAGACGAGCTTTCCAAGCTCACCGTGCTGGAAGCGGCCGAGCTCGCGAAGCTCTTGGAAGAGAAGTGGGGCGTGTCTGCAGCGGCCGCGGTTGCGGTGGCTGCCGGACCCGGCGCCGCTGCCGCCGCCGTGGAGGAGAAGACCGAGTTCACGGTCGTGCTCATGGCGGCCGGCGAAAAGAAGATCGAGGTCATCAAGGAAGTCCGCGCGATCACCGGGCTGGGCCTCAAGGAAGCCAAGGACCTCGTCGAGGGCGCGCCGAAGACCGTGAAGGACGGCGTGAACAAGGACGAGGCCGCGAAGATCAAGGCCACGCTCGAGAAGGTCGGGCGCGAAGGTCGAGTTGAAGTGATTCTGTGACGTGCAGACGGGCGGCGTTGAGTAGCGCGCCGCCCGTTGTGCCCGCTTTGGCGGGTGAAGCGATACGAACGGCGAACGCGCGCTTGGCGCGAGGATGACGAGGAAGAAATGGCGCAAACTTTCACCGGCCGGAAACGGGTCCGCAAATTCTTCGGCAAGATCGAAGAAGTCGCGCAGATGCCGAACCTCATCGAGGTACAGAAGGCGTCCTACGACCAGTTCCTGCAGATCGCCGAACCGCAAGGCGGGCGGCGCGACGACGGCTTGCAGACCGTGTTCAAGTCGGTGTTCCCGATTTCCGATTTTTCCGGCGCATCCATGCTCGAATTCGTCAAGTACGAGTTCGAGGCGCCGAAGTACGACGTCGACGAGTGCCGCCAGCGCGGCATGACGTTCGCTGCGCCCCTCAAGGTGACGCTGCGGCTGATCGTGTTCGATATCGATCCGGAGACGCAGGCCAAGTCGGTCAAGGACATCAAGGAGCAGGACGTCTACATGGGCGACATTCCGCTCATGACGTCGAACGGCACCTTCATCGTCAACGGCACCGAGCGCGTGATCGTTTCGCAGATGCACCGCTCGCCGGGCGTGTTCTTCGACCACGACAAGGGCAAGACGCACTCTTCGGGCAAGCTGCTGTTCGCGGCGCGGATCATTCCGTACCGCGGGTCGTGGCTCGACATCGAGTTCGACGCCAAGGACATCGTGCACGCGCGCATCGACCGCCGGCGCAAGATCCCGGTGACGTCGCTGCTGTACGCGCTCGGCATGTCGGCCGAGGAAGTGCTCAACACGTTCTATGGCCGCATCGCCTACAAGCGCATCAAGAGCGGCGGCTGGCGCGTGCCGTTCGACCCCAAGCGCATGAAGGGCTTCATGCCGCGCAACGATCTGGTCGACGCCGACTCCGGCGCGGTGGTGATCGAGGCCGGCAAGAAGCTTTCGGTGCGCCAGGCGCGCACGCTCGCGGAGAAGGGGCTGAAGGCGCTCAAGCTCTCCGACGAGGAGCTGTACGGCCAGTTCATCGCCGAGGACCTCGTCAACAAGAAGACCGGCGAGATTTTCGCCGAGGCCGGGCAGGAGCTCGACAAGAAGACCGTCGATCTGCTGACCGAGGCCGGCTACAACGAAATTCCGGTGCTCGACATCGACCACATCAACACCGGCGCCTATATCCGCAACACGCTTACGGTCGACAAGAACATGACGCGCGAGGACGCGCTGTTCGACATCTATCGCGTCATGCGCCCGGGCGAGCCGCCGACGGTCGAGACCGCGGAATTGATGTTCAATTCGCTGTTCTTCGATTCGGAGCGCTACGACCTGTCCGCGGTCGGCCGCGTGAAGATGAATATGCGGCTCGATCTCACCGCCGACGATACCGTGCGCATCCTGCGCAAGGAGGACATCATCGCGGTGATCAAGACGCTCCTGGAGCTGCGCGACGGCAAGGGCGAAATCGACGACATCGACCATCTCGGCAACCGGCGCGTTCGCTCGGTCGGCGAGCTGATGGAAAACCAATACCGGATCGGCCTGCTGCGCATGGAGCGGGCGATCAAGGAGCGCATGAGCTCGGTCGATATCGACACCGTGATGCCGCAGGACCTGATCAACGCCAAGCCCGCGGCGGCGGCGGTGCGCGAATTCTTCGGCTCCTCGCAGCTCTCGCAATTCATGGACCAGACCAATCCCTTGTCCGAGATCACCCACAAGCGGCGTCTCTCGGCGCTCGGGCCGGGCGGTCTTACGCGCGAGCGCGCCGGCTTCGAGGTGCGCGACGTGCACCCGACGCATTACGGCCGCATCTGCCCGATCGAGACGCCGGAAGGCCCGAACATCGGGCTGATCAATTCGCTCGCGACCTTCGCGCGCATCAACAAGTACGGCTTCATCGAGACGCCCTACCGCAAGGTGAAGGACGGGCGCGTCACCGAGGAAGTGATCTATCTCTCCGCCATGGAGGAGGGGAAGTACTACGTCGCGCAGGCCAACGCCGTGCTCGACGCGCGCGGGCGCTTCACCGAAGACCTGATCGTCTGCCGGCACTCCGGCGACGTGCTGATGGTTTCGCGCGACAAGGTCGACTTCATGGACGTGTCGCCGAAGCAGCTGGTGTCGGTGGCCGCGGCGCTCATCCCGTTCCTCGAGAACGACGACGCCAACCGCGCGCTCATGGGCTCCAACATGCAGCGCCAGGCGGTGCCGCTGGTGCGCGCGGAAGCGCCGCTCGTCGGCACCGGCATGGAGGACGTGGTGGCGCGCGATTCCGGCGCGGTCATCGCCGCGCGCCGCACCGGCGTGGTCAACCAGATCGACGGCACGCGCATCGTCGTGCGCGCGACCGAAGAGGCCGACCCGACCAAGCCGGGCGTCGACATCTACCGGCTGATGAAGTTCCAGCGCTCGAACCAGAACACCTGCATCAACCAGCGTCCGCTGGTGCGCGTCGGCGACCTCGTGAAGAAGGGCGACATCATCGCCGACGGTCCCTCGACCGAACTCGGCGAGCTCGCGCTCGGCCGCAACGTGCTGGTCGCGTTCATGCCGTGGAACGGCTACAACTTCGAGGACTCGATCCTGCTGTCCGAGAAGATCGTGAAGGACGACGTCTTCACCTCGATCCATATCGAGGAATTCGAGGTGATGGCGCGCGACACCAAGCTCGGGCCCGAGGAAATCACCCGCGATATCCCGAACGTCTCCGAAGAGGCGCTGAAGAACCTCGACGAGGCGGGCATCGTCTATATCGGCGCCGAGGTGCACGCCAGCGACATCCTGGTCGGCAAGATCACGCCCAAGGGCGAGAGCCCGATGACGCCGGAGGAGAAGCTGCTGCGCGCCATCTTCGGCGAGAAGGCGGCCGACGTGCGCGACACGTCGCTGCGCGTTCCGCCCGGCGTGCAAGGCACGGTCGTCGAGGTGCGGGTGTTCAATCGCCACGGCGTCGACAAGGACGAGCGCGCGCTCGCCATCGAGCGCGAGGAGATCGAGCGGCTGGCCAAGGACCGCGACGACGAGCAGGCGATTCTCGACCGCAACGTGTTCGGCCGCATCGCCGAGATGCTCGAGGGCCGGCAAGGCGTCGCCGGGCCCAAGGGCTTCAAGAAGGATTCGAAGATCACCCGCGCGGTGCTCGACGAATATCCGCGCTCGCAGTGGTGGCAGTTCGTCTCGCCCAACGAAAAGCTGATGGGCGAGATCGAGGCCGTGCGCAAGCAATACGACGAGTCGAAGAAGGGGCTCGAGCAGCGCTTCCTCGACAAGGTCGAAAAACTGCAGCGCGGCGACGAGCTGCCGCCCGGCGTGATGAAGATGGTCAAGGTCTTCGTCGCGGTGAAGCGCAAGATCCAGCCCGGCGACAAGATGGCCGGCCGCCACGGCAACAAGGGCGTGGTGTCGAAGATCGTGTCGTCCGAGGACATGCCGTTCCTCGCCGACGGCACGCCGGTCGATATCGTGCTCAATCCGCTCGGCGTGCCGAGCCGCATGAACGTCGGCCAGATCCTGGAGACGCATCTGGGCTGGGCCTGCCACGGCCTGGGCCAGCTCGTGGCCAGGGCCGTGCGACGCCTATTACTCCAAGCAGGACATGCGGCCGCTCAAGGACACGCTGAGAAAGGTCTATGGCAAGGACGAGACCATCGCCTCGCTCAACGACGAAGGGCTGCTGGAGCTCGGCGAGAACCTGAAGCGCGGCGTCCCGATCTCGACGCCGGTGTTCGACGGCGCCAAGGAAGCCGACATCGAGCACATGCTGGAACTGGCCGGCCTCGACAAGGCCGGGCAGGTGGAAGTGTTCGACGGGCGAACCGGCGACACGTTCGACCGCAAGGTGACCGTCGGCTACATCTACATGTTGAAGCTGCATCACCTGGTGGACGACAAGATCCACGCCCGTTCGATCGGCCCGTACTCGCTGGTCACCCAGCAGCCGCTCGGCGGCAAGGCGCAGTTCGGCGGCCAGCGCTTCGGCGAAATGGAGGTCTGGGCGCTCGAGGCTTACGGCGCCGCCTACACGTTGCAGGAGATGCTGACCGTCAAGTCGGACGACGTGGCCGGCCGCACCAAGGTCTACGAGGCCATGGTGCGCGGCGACGACACGTTCGAGGCGGGCATCCCCGAGTCGTTCAACGTGCTGGTCAAGGAAATGCGCTCGCTCGGCCTCAACGTGGAGCTGATCAATACCAAGCCGAAGCCGGCTTCGTCCGGGACCGACGAGAAGGTCGCGGCCGAGTGAACTTGACACGCGCGTTACAATCGTTGGCGTGAGCTACGAGGCGTGAACTACAAGATTTGCAATTCCATCCGGCGAGCGCCGCTCTCGGCGCGGCCGGAGCGAAGGAGAAGGTGATGAACCAGGAAGTGATGAATATTTTCGGCCAGCAGCTGCCGCCGGCGCAGGTCTTCGACCATATCCGGATCGCGATCGCTTCGCCGGAGAAGATTCTCTCGTGGTCCTACGGCGAGATCAAGAAGCCGGAGACCATCAACTACCGCACGTTCAAGCCGGAGCGGGACGGATTGTTCTGCGCCCGCATCTTCGGGCCGATCAAGGACTACGAGTGCTTGTGCGGCAAGTACAAGCGCATGAAGTACAAGGGCATCATCTGCGAGAAGTGCGGCGTCGAGGTCACGCTGTCGCGCGTGCGGCGCGAGCGCATGGGCCATATCGAGTTGGCCGCGCCGGTCGCGCACATCTGGTTCCTGAAGTCGCTGCCTTCGCGCATCGGGCTCATGCTCGACATGACGCTGAAGGATCTCGAGCGCATTCTCTATTTCGAATATTACGTCGTGATCGAGCCGGGCCTGACCTCGCTCAAGGAGCGCCAGCTCCTGAGCGAAGAGGATTACATCAAGGCGCAGGACGAATTCGGCGAGGACAGCTTCACCGCCATGATCGGCGCCGAAGCGATCCGCCAGATGCTGCGCGCGCTCGACCTCGACCAAGATGGCCGCCGATCTGCGCAAGGAAATCGCGGAAGCGACCACGGAGCTGAAGCCGAAAAAGCTCGCCAAGCGCCTGAAGATCGTCGAGGCGTTCCAGGAATCCGGCAACAAGCCGGAATGGATGGTGCTGACCGTGGTTCCGGTGATCCCGCCGGATCTGCGTCCGCTGGTGCCGCTCGACGGCGGCCGGTTCGCCACCTCGGACCTGAACGACCTCTACCGGCGCGTCATCAACCGCAACAACCGCCTGAAGCGGCTGATCGAGCTCAAGGCCCCCGACATCATCATCCGCAACGAGAAGCGGATGCTGCAGGAAGCCGTGGACGCCCTGTTCGACAACGGCCGCCGCGGCCGCGTCATCACGGGCGCCAACAAGCGTCCGCTGAAGTCGCTCGCCGACATGCTCAAGGGCAAGCAGGGCCGTTTCCGCCAGAACCTGCTCGGCAAGCGCGTCGATTATTCCGGCCGCTCGGTGATCGTGGTCGGGCCGGAACTGAAGCTGCACCAGTGCGGGCTGCCGAAGAAGATGGCGCTCGAGCTGTTCAAGCCGTTCATCTATTCGCGGCTCGACGCCAAGGGATTCTCCACGACCGTCAAGCAAGCCAAGAAGATGGTCGAGAAGGAGAAGCCGGAGGTTTGGGACATCCTCGACGAGGTGATCCGCGAGCATCCGATCCTGCTCAATCGCGCGCCGACGCTGCATCGCCTGGGCATCCAGGCGTTCGAGCCGGTGCTGATCGAGGGCAAGGCGATCCAGCTGCATCCGCTGGTGTGCGCCGCGTTCAACGCCGACTTCGACGGCGACCAGATGGCGGTGCACGTGCCGCTCTCGCTGGAAGCGCAGCTCGAAGCGCGCGTGCTGATGATGAGCACGAACAACATCCTGCATCCGGCGAACGGCTCGCCGATCATCGTGCCGTCGCAGGACATCGTGCTCGGGCTCTATTACCTCTCGCTGGTGCGCGAGGGCGAGCCGGGCGAGGGCATGGCGTTCGGCAATATCGGCGAACTGGAGCACGCGCTCGCAGCGGGCGTCGCTGGGCCTGCACGCCAAGATCAAGGGCCGCTACATCTCGGTCGATGAGAAGGGCAAGAAGACCTCCAAGATCTACGAGACCACTCCGGGCCGGCTCAAGCTCGGCGAATTGCTGCCGAAGGATCACCGGATACCCTTCGACCTCGTCAATCGTCTGATGACGAAGAAGGATATCTCCCACATGATCGACCAGGTCTACCGCCACTGCGGGCAGAAGGAGACCGTGATCTTCTGCGACCGCATCATGACGCTGGGCTTCCACCACGCGTTCAAGGCCGGCATTTCCTTCGGCAAGGACGACATGGTGGTGCCGTCGAAGAAGTGGCAGCTGGTCGACGAGACCCGCACGCTGGCCAAGGAATTCGAGCAGGAATACAACGACGGCCTGACCACCGAGGGCGAGAAGTACAACAAGGTGGTCGACGCCTGGGACAAGTGCACCAAGCGCATCGCCGACGAGATGATGCGCGAGATTTCCGCGGTGCGTAAGGATCCGGTCACCGGCCGGGATCTGCCGATCAACTCGATCTACATGATGGCGCACTCGGGCGCCCGCGGTTCGCCGGAGCAGATGAAGCAGCTCGCCGGCATGCGCGGCCCGATGGCCAAGCCTTCGGGCGAGATCATCGAGAGCCCGATCATTTCCAACTTCAAGGAAGGGCTCACCGTGCTCGAGTACTTCAACTCGACGCACGGCGCGCGCAAGGGCCTCGCCGACACCGCGCTGAAGACCGCGAACTCGGGCTACCTGACGCGCCGGCTGGTGGACGTGGCGCAGGACTGCATCATCAACGAGGAGGATTGCGGCACCAAGGCCGGAATCCGCATGCGGGCGATCATCGACGCGGGCCAGGTCGTGGCCTCGCTGGCGAGCCGCATCCTGGGCCGCACCACGGCCGAGGACGTCACCGACCCGAAGATCGGGCAAGACGATGGTCAAGCGCGGCGTGCTGCTCGAAGAGCCGCAGGTCGAAGCGATCGCAGCGTCGGGCGTGCAAGAAGTGCGCATCCGTTCGGTGCTCACCTGCGAGACCGTGAACGGCGTGTGCGGCAAGTGCTACGGGCGCGATCTCGCCCGCGGCACGCCGGTGAACATGGGCGAGGCGGTGGGCGTCATCGCCGCGCAGTCGATCGGCGAGCCGGGCACCCAGCTCACCATGCGCACGTTCCACATCGGCGGCGCGGCGCAGATCGCCGAGCAGTCCTTCATCGAGTCGAACTTCGAAGGCACGGTGAAGATCAGGAATCGGGACATCGTGAAGAACTCGGACGGCGACGAAATCGCCATGAGCCGGAACCTGGCGATCGCGGTGATCGATCAGGACGGCACCGAGCGCGCCGTGCACCGCGTGCCGTTCGGCGCGCGGCTCAAGGTCGACGACGGCGACAAGATCCGGCGCGGCCAGCGCATGGCCGAGTGGGATCCGTATGCCCGGCCGATCATCACCGAGGTGAGCGGCACGGTCGCGTTCGAGGACCTGGTCGAAGGCCAGTCCTTGAGCGAGTCGATCGACGAGGCGACCGGCATCGCCAAGCGCGCGGTGACCGACTGGCGGACCACGACCCGGTCCGGGGAGACGCTCAGGCCGGCCATCGTGATCCGTTCGGGCAATGCGATCGCGCGGCTCAAGCGCGGCGGCGAGGCGCGCTATGTGATGCCGGTCGATGCGATCATCTCGGTCGATCCGGGCTCCTCGATCAAGGCGGGCGACATGCTTGCGCGCGTCCCGACCCTGAGCGCCAAGACGCGCGACATCACCGGCGGCTTGCCGCGGGTGGCGGAGCTGTTCGAGGCGCGGCGGCCGAAGGAAGCCGCGATCATCGCCGAGATCGCGGGCACCGTGCAGTTCGGCAAGGACTACAAGAACAAGTACCGGATCAACGTCGTTCCGGCCGACTCCAAGCAGGAGCCGGTCGAGTATCTGATCCCGAAGAATCGCCACGTCTATGTGCAGGAAGGCGACGTGGTGGAGAAGGGCGACTTCATCGTCGACGGCAACCCGGCGCCGCACGACATCCTGGCGATCAAGGGCGTCGAGGAGCTCGCGGGCTATCTGGTCAACGAGATCCAGGAAGTCTACCGGCTGCAGGGCGTCAACATCAACGACAAGCACATCGAGGTGATCGTCCGGCAGATGCTGCAGAAGGTGGAAGTCGACGATCCGGGCGAGACCGAGCACGATCACCGGCGATCAGATGGACAAGATCGAGTTCGACGAGATCAACGCGCGCATGAAGGCCGAAGGCAAGAAGCAGGCGAAGGCGCATCCGGTGCTCTTGGGCATCACCAAGGCGTCGCTGCAGACCCGCTCCTTCATCTCGGCGGCCTCGTTCCAGGAGACCACGCGCGTGCTCACCGAGGCCGCGGTCAACGGCAAGAGCGATACGCTCGACGGGCTCAAGGAGAACGTCATCGTCGGCCGGCTGATCCCGGCGGGCACCGGCGCGGCCATGGGCAAGGTGCGCACGATCGCCACCAAGCGCGACGAGCTGATCGTGAAGCAGCGCGCGGCGGAAGCGGGCGCGGCCGAAGCGGCGGCCGCGGCGGCCAGCGAGAAGGCGGCCGAGCTGATCGAGGGACCGGCGCCGGCGGAATAGAGCCTCGCGACAAAGCGAAGAAACGAAGGGGCCGCCGAGAAGGCGGCCCTTTCTCATGTCGCAGTGCGACCGAAGGCCCGCCAAGGCTTGAGAAATCGCGCTTTCCGGGCCTTCCGGGGGTTGACGAAGCGCGACCCGGACGGGTAGAAACCCCTCACTTATGCGGCAGGGCGGTCGGCGCCGCCGGTCGGTGCGTCCAGCATCGACCCAGGGCTCCGAAACGCTGCCTCTGACAACAGTGTCAGACCAGGGTGACTGACTGCGGCGCGCTCCGCGTTGCGGTTCTCTGTGCAACGGGAAGGCGCCCTTTCGCGCGAGCGGATGGCGCGCTTTCCGTTTGCGTTTGGATGCGGAACGAGAGCGAGACACGATGCCGACCATCAACCAATTGATCCGCAAGCCGCGCGTCGCGCCGCGCTATCGCGACCGAGTTCCGGCGCTGCAGAACTCGCCGCAGAAGCGCGGCGTGTGCACGCGCGTCTACACGACGACGCCGAAGAAGCCGAACTCGGCGCTGCGCAAGGTCGCCAAGGTCCGGCTGCAGAACGGCTACGAGGTGATCGGCTACATCCCGGGCGAGGGTCACAATCTGCAGGAGCACTCGGTCGTCATGATCCGCGGCGGCCGCGTGAAGGATCTGCCCGGCGTGCGCTACCACATCCTGCGTGGCGTGCTCGACACCCAGGGCGTCAAGGACCGCAAGCAACGCCGTTCGAAATACGGCGCCAAGCGGCCCAAGTGATCGTACGGAGCTGATCCATGTCCCGCCGCCACCGCGCCGAGCGCCGCGAAGTTCTGCCCGATCCGAAATTCGGGAACGTGACGCTGAACCGATTCATGAATTCGATCATGCACCACGGCAAGAAGTCGGTCGCCGAATCGATCGTATACGGCGCGTTCGACCTGATCGAGAGCAAGGCCAAGCAGAGTCCGATCAACGTGTTTCAATCCGCGCTCGACAACGTGAAGCCGGCGCTCGAGGTTCGTTCGCGCCGCGTCGGCGGCGCCACCTATCAGGTGCCGGTGGAAGTGCGGCCGGAGCGGCGCGAGACGCTGGCGATCCGCTGGATCATCGAAGCCGCGCGCGCGCGCAACGAAAAAACGATGGTGGACCGGCTGTCGGGCGAACTGCTCGACGCGTCCAACAACAAGGGAAACGCCGTCAAGAAGCGCGAAGATACTCACCGCATGGCGGAGGCCAATCGCGCCTTCTCGCACTACCGCTGGTGACGAGAGAGCCGATCAGGAAATTTTGCAATGTCGCGCAGTCATAAAATCGAGGACTACCGCAATTTCGGCATCATGGCGCACATCGATGCCGGGAAGACCACGACTACGGAGCGGATCCTCTATTACACCGGCAAGAGCCACAAGATCGGCGAGGTCCATGACGGCGCGGCCACCATGGACTGGATGGAGCAGGAGCAAGAGCGCGGCATCACCATCACGTCCGCGGCGACCACCTGCTTCTGGCGCGACAAGCGGCTGAACATCATCGATACGCCCGGCCACGTCGATTTCACGATCGAAGTGGAGCGCTCGCTGCGCGTGCTGGACGGCGCCGTATGCGTGCTCGACGGCAACCAGGGCGTCGAGCCGCAGACCGAGACGGTATGGCGCCAGGCCGACAAGTACGACGTGCCGCGCGTCGTGTTCGCCAACAAGATGGACAAGGTCGGCGCCGATTTCTTCCGCTGCATCGACGAGCTGGTGGATCGCGTCGGCGCCAAGCCGGTATGCCTGCAGCTTCCGCTCGGCATCGAGGCGACCTTCCGGGGCGTCATCGATCTCATTCGCATGAAGGCGATCGCGTGGGACGACGAGGCGCTCGGCGCCAATTTCGTCGACGAGGAAATCCCGGCCGACATGAAAGAGAAGGCGGCCGAATACCGCGTCAAGCTGATCGAAGCGTGCGCCGACCTCGACGACGAGGTGATGGCCAAATACCTCGACGGCCAAGAGCCCGACGAGGCGACGATCAAGCGGCTGATCCGCAAGGCGGTGGTGGGCCGCAAATTCCACCCGGTGCTGTGCGGCTCCGCGTTCAAGAACAAGGGCGTGCAGCCGCTGCTCGATGCGGTCGTCGATTACCTGCCGAGCCCGGCCGATCGCGAAGCGATCAAGGGCACCGATCCGAGGGACGGCCACGAGATCACCCGCCAGCCGGTCGATACCGACCCGGTGTCGGCCCTCGCGTTCAAGATCATGGACGATCCGTTCGTCGGCACCATCACCTTCTGCCGCATCTATTCCGGCACGCTTGCGTCGGGGCAGCAGCTGGTGAACTCGACGCGCGAGCGGAAAGAGCGCGTCGGCCGCATGCTGCTGATGCACGCCAACAACCGCGAGGACATCAAGGAAGCCTTCGCGGGCGATATCGTCGCGCTCGCGGGACTGAAGGAAGTCCGCACCGGCGACACGCTGTGCGAACCGCAGAAGCAGATCATCCTGGAAAAGATGGAATTCCCCGATCCGGTCATCGAGATCGCGGTCGAACCGAAGACCAAGGCAGACCAGGAGAAGCTCGGCGTCGCGTTGCACAAGCTGGCGACCGAGGATCCGTCCTTCCGCGTCTCGACGGATCCCGAGTCCGGCCAGACCATCCTCAAGGGCATGGGCGAGCTGCATCTCGACATCAAAATCGACATCCTGAAGCGCACCTACAAGGTCGAAGCGAACATCGGCGCGCCGCAGGTCGCCTATCGCGAGACCATCACGCGCAAGGTCGAGGTCGACTACACCCACAAGAAGCAGACCGGCGGTTCCGGTCAGTTCGCGCGCGTCAAGATCGAAGTGGCGCCGAACGGCGCCGGCAAGGGCTACGAGTTCGAGAACGACGTGGTCGGCGGCTCGGTGCCGAAGGAATTCGTGCCGGGCGTCGAGAAGGGCCTGGAGTCCGTGCTCGGCGCGGGCGTGCTCGCCGGCTTCCCGGTCGTCGATCTCAAGGTGACGCTGACCGACGGCGCGTACCACGACGTCGACTCGTCGGCGCTGGCGTTCGAGATCGCGTCGCGCGCGGCATTGCGCGAGGCGCTGCAGAAGGCCGGCCCGGTGCTGCTCGAACCGATCATGAAGGTCGAGGCGGTGACGCCCGAGAACTGGATGGGCGACATCATCGGCGACCTCAATTCGCGGCGCGGCCAGATCATCGGCACCGACACGCGCGGCAACGCGGCGGTGGTGAACGCGATGGTGCCGCTCGCCAACATGTTCGGTTACGTCAATACCTTGCGCTCGGCGACCCAGGGGCGCGCGACCTTCACCATGCAATTCGATCACTACGAGCAAGTACCGCAAAACGTGGCGCAGGAGGTTCAGGCGAAATACGCCTGAACCTTTTGTCTTTCAGCGAGCATCGAAAAAGAACCGGAGCGGAGAGTCCCATGGCCAAAGCAAAGTTTGAACGCAAGAAGCCGCACTGCAACGTGGGGACGATCGGGCACGTCGATCATGGGAAGACGAGCCTGACGGCGGCGATCACGAAGGTTCTGGCCGAGACCGGGCGGCGCCACCTACACGGCGTACGATCAGATCGACAAGGCGCCGGAGGAGAAGGCCAGAGGCATCACGATCTCGACGGCGCACGTCGAATACGAGACGGCCAAGCGGCACTACGCGCACGTCGATTGCCCCGGGCACGCGGACTACGTGAAGAACATGATCACGGGCGCGGCGCAGATGGACGGGGCGATTCTGGTGGTCAGTGCCGCCGACGGCCCGATGCCGCAGACCCGCGAGCACATTCTGCTGGCCCGCCAGGTGGGCGTGCCGGCGATCGTGGTGTTCCTGAATAAGGTGGACATGGTGGACGACCCGGAGCTGTTGGATCTGGTGGAGCTCGAGGTCCGCGAGCTGCTGTCGAAGTACAACTTCCCGGGCGACAAGATCCCGATCATCCGGGGCTCGGCGCTGATGGCGCTGGAAGACAAGAAGCCGGAGCTGGGCAAGCAGGCGATCCTGAAGCTGATGGAGGCGGTGGACGCCAATATCCCGCAGCCGGAGCGGCCGAAGGACAAGCCGTTTCTGATGCCGATCGAGGACGTGTTCTCGATCTCGGGCCGCGGCACGGTGGTGACCGGCCGCATCGAGCGCGGGCATCATCAAGGTGGGCGAGGAAGTCGAGATCATCGGCATCAAGCCGACCACCAAGACGGTGGTGACGGGCGTCGAGATGTTCCGCAAGCTCCTGGACTCGGGGGAGGCGGGCGACAACGTGGGCTGCCTGCTGCGCGGCGTCGAGCGCGAGGGGGTCGAGCGCGGCCAGGTCTGGCCAAGCCCGGCTCGGTGACGCCGCACACCAAGTTCACGGCGGAGGCCTATATCCTGACCAAGGAAGAGGGCGGGCGGCATACCCCGTTCTTCACCAACTACCGGCCGCAGTTCTACTTCCGGACCACGGACGTGACCGGCGTCGTCACGCTGCCCACGCGGCACGGAGATGGTGATGCCGGGCGACAACGTGTCGATGGAAGTGCAGCTGATCGTGCCGATCGCGATGGAGGAGAAGCTTCGCTTCGCCATCCGCGAGGGCGGCAAAACCGTCGGCGCCGGCGTCGTCGCCAAGATCATCGAATAAGTCCCGCGTAGCAGGAACATCCCGTTACCCGGGGGAAAGCAAAAATGAACGGCCAGAACATCCGCATCCGCCTCAAGGCGTTCGACCACCGCATCCTCGACGCGTCGACGAAGGAAATCGTCAACACGGCGAAGCGCACGGGCGCGCAGGTGCGGGGCCCGATCCCGCTGCCGACGCGGATCGAGAAGTTCACGGTCAACCGCTCGCCGCACATCGACAAGAAAAGCCGCGAGCAGTTCGAGATGCGCACCCACAAGCGCCTCTTGGATATCGTCGACCCGACGCCGCAAACGGTGGACGCGCTGATGAAGCTCGATCTGGCCGCCGGCGTCGATGTCGAGATCAAGCTCTAAGGTCGAAGGAAAAAGACAATGCGCTCCGGCGTGATCGCACAGAAGCTCGGCATGACCCGCGTCTTTACCGACGCGGGCGAGCACGTGCCCGTCACGGTGCTGCGGCTCGACCGCTGTCAGGTGGTCGGCCACCGCACCGCGGAGAAGAACGGCTATGTCGCGCTGCAGCTCGGCGCCGGCAAGCGCCGGCCGCAGAGCGTGAACCAGCCCATGCGCGGCCACTACGCGACCATGAAGGTCGAACCCAAGAAGAAGGTCGCCGAATTCCGCGTCGATGCCGATCATCTGATCCCGGTCGGCGCCGAGCTGACGGCGGATCATTTCGTCGCCGGGCAGTTCGTCGACGTGACCGGCACCTCGATCGGCAAGGGGTTCGCCGGCGGCATGAAGCGCCATCATTTCGGCGGACTGCGCGCCTCGCACGGCGTGTCGGTCTCGCATCGCTCGATCGGCTCGACCGGCGGCCGCCAGGATCCGGGCAAGACCTTCAAGAACAAGAAGATGCCGGGCCACATGGGCGACGTCACGGTGACGACGCAGAATTTGAAGGTCGTGCGCGCCGACGCGGAGAAGCGGTCTCCTGCTGGTCGAAGGCGCGGTGCCGGGCGCCAAGGGCGGCTGGATCATGGTGCGCGACGCGGTGAAGCGTCCGCTGCCCAAGGAAGCGCCGAAGCCCGGCGCGTTCCGCATGATCAGCGAAGAACAGGCGCCGGAACCGAAGTCCGAGCCGAAGCCGGAGCCCAAGGCGGCGCCGAAGGCCGAAGCCGCGCCCGCGCCGAAAGTCGAAGCGAAAACCGAGAAGAAGCCCGAAGCGAAAGCTGCGCCGAAAGCCGATGCCAAGGCCAAGCCGAAGCCCAAGGGCGGGGGGAAGAAGTGATGGAACTCCCGGTCGTATCGCTCGACGGCAAGAAAGCCGGATCGGTCCAGCTATCGGACGCGATCTTCGGTCTCGATCCGCGCGCGGATCTGCTGCATCGCATGGTCAATTGGCAGCTCAACAAGCGCCAGGCCGGCACGCACGACGTCAAGAACCGCGCCGAGATCTGGCGCACCGGCAAGAAGATGTACGCGCAGAAGGGAACCGGCCGCGCCCGGCATAGCTCGGCGCGCGCGAACCTGTTCCGCGGCGGCGGCCGTTCGTTCGGCCCGACCCCGCGCAGCCACGCGACCGATCTCACCAAGCAGATGCGCCAGCTCGCGCTCAAGCACGCGCTCTCGTCGAAGGCCAAGAGCGCGGACCTGATCGTGATCGACGAAGCCAAGCTCGGCGAGGCGAAGACCAAGCAGCTCGCCCAGCGTTTCGGCAAGCTCGGCCTCAAGAGCGCGCTGATCATCGACGGCGCCGAGGTCGAGAAGAATTTCGGTCTGGCGGCGCGCAATCTTCCCGAGGTCGACGTGCTGCCGGTCGCCGGCATCAACGTCTACGACATCCTGCGCCGCACCAAGCTGGTGCTGACCAAGGCCGCAGTCGACGCATTGGAGGCTCGCCTCAAATGACCGCCGAACAGCGCCACTACGACATCATCATCGCTCCGCTCATCACCGAGAAGGCGACCGCCGCCTCGGAGAAGAATCAGGTCGTGTTCGAAGTGGCCAAGAGCGCCACCAAGCCGCAGATCAAGGAAGCGATCGAGAAGCTGTTCGACGTGAAGGTGAAGCGCGTCAACACATTGAATACGAAGAGAAAAACGAGGGTGTTCCGGGGCCGCCGCGGCGTCGTGGGCAACTTCAAGAAGGCCATCGTGACGCTCGAGGAAGGCCACTCGATCGACGTCACGACCGGGCTATGAGCGGAGATCGACGATGGCGCTGAAGACCTACAAACCAGCGACGCCCGGCCTCCGGCAGCTCGTGCTCGTCGACCGCGAAGGCGTGTGGAAGGGCAAGCCCGTCAAGGCGCTGACCGTCGGCAAGATCGGCACCGGTGCTCGCAACAACCTCGGCCGCGTCACGGTCCGTTTCCGTGGCGGCGGTCACAAGCGCGCGCTGCGGCTGGTGGATTTCAAGCGCTTGAAGCGCGACGTGCCGGCGACCGTCGAGCGCCTCGAGTACGATCCGAACCGCACGGCGTTTTTGGCGCTGGTCAAATATTCCGACGGCGAGCAGAGCTACATCCTGGCGCCGCAGCGCCTGGCGCCGGGCGACAGCGTGATCGCGGGCGAGAGCGTGGACGTGAAGCCCGGCAATGCGATGCCGCTCGAGAATATTCCGGTCGGCACCATCGTCCATAATGTCGAGATGAAGATCGGCAAGGGCGGCCAGCTCGCGCGCTCGGCCGGCACCTATGTGCAGATCGTCGGCCGCGACCAGGGCTACTGCATCCTGCGGCTCAAATCGGGCGAGCAGCGCTTGGTGCACGGCCGCTGCTTCGCCACCGTCGGCGCAGTGTCGAACCCCGATCACATGAACATCTCGATCGGCAAGGCCGGCCGCAATCGCTGGAAGGGGCGGATGCCGGGTAACCGCGGCGTCTCGATGAATCCGGTCGATCACCCGCACGGCGGCGGCGAAGGCCGCACCTCGGGCGGCCGCCATCCGGTCACTCCTTGGGGCTTCCCGACCAAGGGAAAGAAGACGCGCAAGAACAAGCGCACCCAGCGCTTCATCGTTTCGCGCCGTCACGCCAGAAAGAAGGTGGAGTAATGGCCCGCTCGGTCTGGAAAGGCCCGTTCGTGGACGGGCATCTGTTGAAGAAGGCGGAGACTGCGAAGTCGTCCGGCCGCTCCGAGATGATCAAGATCTGGAGCCGGCGCTCGACGATCTTGCCGCAGTTCGTCGGGTTGACGTTCGGCGTCTATAACGGCCGCAAGCACATCCCGGTGTACGTGACCGAGGACATGGTCGGCCACAAGTTCGGCGAGTTCTCGCCGACCCGGACCTTCCAGAGCCATTCGTCGGACCGCAAGGCCAAGCTCACGACCGGCGCACCGGGCGCGGCGCGGGCGGCGCCGGGCGCCCCGGCCGAAGCGCCGGCGGCGGCTCCGGCAAAGGGTTGATGAGAAAGAATCATGGGCAAGCAAGCACGAGCGCGCGTTCTGAAGGACACCGAGGCCAAGTCGGTCTTGCGCATGCTGCGCGTGTCGCCGCGCAAGCTCGGCCTGGTCGCGGGGCTGATCCGCGGCAAGAAGGTTTCGGCCGCGCTTGCCGACCTGCAATTCTCGCAGAAGCGGATCTCCAAGGACGTGAAGAAGTGCCTGGAATCGGCGATCGCGAACGCGGAGAACAACCACGATCTGGACGTCGACGATCTGGTGGTCGCCGAGGCCTTCGTGGGCAAGGCACTCGTCATCAAGCGCTTCGTTGCGCGCGCCCGCGGCCGCGGAGCGGCGATCAAGAAACCGTTTTCAAACCTCACGATCGTCGTGCGTGAGGTCGAGGGGAAAGCCTGATGGGTCAGAAGGTAAATCCGGTCGGCTTGCGGCTCGGCATCAACCGCACCTGGGACTCGCGCTGGTACGCGGGCAAGGGCGAGTACGGCAAGCTGTTGCACGAGGACATCAAGATCCGCGACATGCTGTTCAAGCAGCTGAAGCAGGCCGCGGTGGCGAAGGTCGTGATCGAGCGGCCGCACAAGAAGTGCCGCGTCACCATCCATTCGGCGCGGCCGGGCGTGGTCATCGGCAAGAAGGGCGCCGATATCGACAAGCTCAGGAAGCAGGTCGCCGGCATGACCTCGTCGGAGGTCATCATCAACATCGTCGAGATCAGGAAGCCCGAACTCGACTCGCATCTGGTCGCCGATTCGATCGCCCAGCAGCTCGAGCGCCGCGTCGCGTTCCGCCGCGCCATGAAGCGCGCGGTGCAGTCGGCGATGCGGCTCGGCGCCGAGGGCATCCGCATCAATTGCTCGGGCCGGCTCGGCGGCGCCGAGATCGCGCGCATGGAGTGGTATCGCGAAGGCCGGGTGCCGCTGCATACGCTGCGCGCCGACGTCGATTACGGCACCGCCACCGCCTTCACCACCTACGGCACCTGCGGGGTCAAGGTCTGGATCTTCAAGGGCGAGATCCTCGAGCACGACCCGATGGCGCAGGACAAGCGCCAGGCCGAGAGCGAATCCGGCGGCGGCCGTCCGCGCCGCGACGCGGCATAAAGAGCAGGGATCATGCTTCAACCGACCCGCACCAAGTTCCGCAAGGCGTTCAAGGGCCGCATCCACGGCCGCGCGACGAGCGGCAACGAGCTCGCCTTCGGCCAATACGGCCTGAAGACGCTCGAGCCGAACCGGCTCACCGCGCGCGAGATCGAGGCCGCGCGCCGCGCCATGACGCATCACATGAAGCGCGCGGGCCGGGTGTGGATCAACGTGTTCCCGGATCTGCCGGTCTCCAAGAAGCCGACCGAAGTGCGCATGGGCAAGGGCAAGGGCACGCCCGAGTTCTGGGCCTGCCGGGTGAAGCCCGGCCGGATCCTGTTCGAGGTCGACGGCATCGACGAGGCCACCGCGCGCGAGGCCATGCGGCTCGCCGCTGCCAAGCTCTCGGTCAAGACGCGCTTCATCGCGCGCATCGGGTGAGGGGAAGATCATGAAGGCGGCCGACGTGCGGCAGATGACCCCGGATCAGCTCGACGACAAGCTCGCCGAGCTGAAGAAGGAGCAGTTCAACCTGCGCTTCCAGCGCTCCACCGGGCAGCTCGAGAACACGTCGCGCGTGCGCCTCGTGCGCCGCGACATCGCCCGCATCGAGACGATCGCGCAGCAGAAGCGCACCGGCGCGCCGATGCCGGCAAGCAAGGCGCCGGCGAAGAAGACGGAAGAGCCGAAGGCCAAGGCGAAGAAGCCCGCCAAGGGAAAGAAGTAGGAGAACGGAATGCCGAAGCGCGTGCTGCAAGGCGTGGTCGTCAGCGACAAGGCGGACAAGACCGTCGTGGTGCGCGTCGAGCGCCGCTTCACCCATCCGCTGCTCAAGAAGACCGTGCGGCAGACGAAGAAGTATCACGCGCACGACGAGAAGAACGCCTGCAAGGTCGGCGACCAGGTGCGGATCGAGGAGCATCGGCCGATCTCGAAGCTGAAGCGGTGGATCGTGCTCGAAGACGCCAAGCAGGCGAAGTGAAGATCGGGATTTGGTTCGAAAGCGCCGGAAAGAACGAAGGCTAAGTCATGATTCAGATGCAAACCAACCTTGACGTCGCGGACAATTCCGGCGCGCGCCGCGTCATGTGCATCAAGGTGCTGGGCGGCTCGAAGCGCAAGTACGCGACCGTCGGCGACGTGATCGTCGTCTCGGTCAAGGAAGCGATCCCGCGCGGCCGCGTGAAGAAGGGCGAAGTGCTGAAGGCCGTGGTCGTGCGCATCCGCAAGGATATTCGCCGCGCGGACGGCTCGGTCATCCGCTTCGACCGCAACGCCGCGGTGCTGATGACTCCGCAGATGGAGCCGGTCGGCACGCGCATCTTCGGGCCGGTGCCGCGCGAGCTGAGGGCCAAGAACCACATGAAGATCATTTCTTTGGCGCCCGAGGTGCTGTGATGGCGGCAAAAATCAACAAGGGCGACAAGGTCATCGTGCTCACCGGCCGCGACAAGGGCCAGAGCGGCGAGGTGATCGAGGTCAGGCCGGCGGAGAGCCGGGCGCTCGTGCGCGGCGTCAACATGGTGCGCCGGCATCAGCGCCAGACCGCGGCGCAGCAGGGCGGCATCGTCTCCAAGGAGGGGCCGGTGCACCTTTCGAACCTGGCGATCGCCGATCCGAAGGACGGCAAGCCCACGCGCATCGGCTTCAAGATTCTCAAGGACGGCCGCAAGGTGCGCATCGCGCGGCGTTCGGGGGAGGCGATCGATGGCTGAGAAGAACGCTTACGTTCCGCGCATGAAGACGCTGTTCGACGAGCAGATCCGGCCGAAGCTGATGCAGGAGCTGGGCTACTCCAACCCGCTATGCCGTGCCCGCGCTCGACAAGGTCGTGCTCAACATGGGCATCGGCGAAGCCGTCGCGGATTCGAAGAAGGCCACCGCCGCGGCCAACGATCTCACCCGGATCGCCGGACAAAAGGCGGTGGTGACCAAGGCGCGCAAGGCGATCGCGAACTTCAAGATCCGCGAGGGCCAGGCGATCGGCGCCAAGGTCACGCTGCGCAAGGCGCGCATGTACGACTTCATCGACCGGTTCGTGAACGTGGCGCTGCCGCGCGTGCGCGACTTCAGGGGCCTGAGCCCGAAGAGCTTCGACGGCCGCGGCAATCTCACGATCGGGATCAAGGAACACATCATTTTTCCCGAGATCGACTTCGACAAGGCCGAAGAGGTCTGGGGCATGGACATCGTGATCTGCACGACGGCGAAGAACGACGAGGAGGCGCGGGCGCTGCTCGCCGCCTTCAATTTTCCCTTCCGGCAGTGAGGCTTAGGCCTCATACGCGGAGATTCAGGAGTTCGAGATGGCAAAGACGAGTTCGATCGAGAAGAACGAGCGGCGGCGCAGGCTGGCCAAGAAGTATTCGGCCAAGCGCGCGAAGCTCAAGGCGATCGTCTACGACAAGAAGCTTCCGATCGAGGACCGCTTCGCGGCGGGGCTGAAGCTCGCGCAATTGCCGCGCAATTCGGCGCCGAGCCGCATCCGCAACCGTTGCGAGATGACCGGCCGGCCGCGCGGCTATTACCGCAAGCTGAAGATCTCCCGCATCGCGCTCCGCGAACTGGGCTCCAAGGGCCTGATTCCCGGTCTCGTGAAGTCGAGCTGGTGAGGAGGCGCCGATGACGATGATCGATCCGCTCGGCGACATGATCACCCGCATCCGCAACGCGCAGATGCGCAGCAAGGACCGCGTCTCGACGCCGGGCTCGCGCTTCCGCGCGCCGCGTGCTCGATGTGCTGAAGAACGAGGGCTATATCCGCGGCTATTCGACCACCGAGCACAAGAACGGCCGCACCGAATTCGACATCGAGCTCAAGTATTTCGACGGTGCGCCGGTGATCCGCGAAATCGCGCGCGTCTCGAAGCCGGGCCGGCGGGTCTATGTTTCGGTGAGCTCGCTGCCGCAATATCCAAAACGGCCTCGGCGTCGCCATCCTGTCGACGCCCAAGGGGGTCATGGCCGACCACGAAGCGCGCGAGCAGAACGTGGGCGGCGAAATCCTCTGCACGGTGTTCTGATGTCGAAGATCGGAAAAAAGCCCATCGCCATCCCCGCCGGCGTCACCGCCGCGGTCGACGGCCAGAAGATCAGGGTCAAGGGACCCAAGGGCGAGCTTTCGCTCGTGATCGCCGACGAGGTCGCCGCCAAGATCGAGAACAACGCGATCTCGTTCTCGCCGCGCGGCGAAACCAAGCGCCATCGGGCGGCCTGGGGCACGTCGCGGGCGAACGTGAACAATATCGTGGCCGGCGTCACCAAGGGCTACGAGCGGCGGCTCGAGATCACCGGCGTCGGCTATCGCGCGGCGGTGGCGGGCAAGAACCTGCAGCTCGCGCTCGGCTACAGCCACGAAGTGAATTTCGCGATCCCGGACGGCATCGAAATCGAGGCGCCGAAGCCGACCGAGATCGTGGTGACCGGCATCGACAAGCAGAAGGTCGGCCAGGTGGCCGCCGAAATCCGCGAGTTCCGCTCGCCCGAGCCCTACAAGGGCAAGGGCATCAAGTTTGCCGGCGAGTACATCTTCCGCAAGGAAGGCAAGAAGAAGTAACGGGGAACAGGCATGGCTAGGATTACCGATCGGACCATGCACCGCACGGCGCGGGTGCGCCGCGTGTTGAAGCGCGTCGGCGGCGGCCGGCCGCGGCTGTCGGTGTTCCGCTCGTCGCAGCATATCTACGCCCAGGTCATCGACGATACCGCGGGCACGACCCTGGTTTCGGCCTCGAGCCGCGAGAAGGATCTGCGCGGGAGCCTCAAGACCGGCGCCAACGTCGCGGCGGCCAAGGAAGTCGGCAAGCTGCGTGGCGGAGCGCGCGAAGGCCAAGGGCGTCAAGAAGGTGGTGTTCGACCGCGGCGGCTATTTGTTCCACGGGCGCGTCAAGGCGCTCGCGGAAGCCGCCCGCGAGGGCGGACTAGAGTTCTGATAGGGAAGGTCGGAGATAATGGCACGCGCCCCGCAACGTCCGAGTGGTGACCGCGCTCCGCAGCGCCCCGGCGGCGATCGTCCGCAGCGGCAAGGCGGCCGTGACCGGCGGGATCGCTCGCGCGATCACGGCGACCGCGACGGCTCGATCGTCGACAAGCTGGTGCACATCAACCGCGTGGCCAAGGTGGTCAAGGGCGGCCGGCGCTTCGCGTTCGCGGCGCTCGTCGTCGTGGGCGACCAGAAGGGCCGCGTCGGCTTCGGCCACGGCAAGGCGCGCGAGGTGCCCGAGGCGATCCGCAAGGCGACCGAGTTCGCCAAGCGCAGCATGGTGCGCGTGGCGCTGCGCGACGGCCGTACGTTGCATCACGACGTCATCGGCCATCACGGCGCGGGCAAGGTGATCCTGCGCAAGGCGCCGCCGGGAACCGGCATCATCGCCGGCGGCCCGATGCGCGCGGTGTTCGAGACGCTCGGCATGGCGGACGTGGTGGCCAAGTCGATGGGATCTTCCAATCCCTACAACATGGTGCGCGCGACCTTCGACGCGCTGAAGCACCAGGACAGCCCGCGCTCGGTCGCGGCCCGGCGCGGCATGAAGGTGTCGGTGCTGCAGTCGCGCCGCCGCGAGGTCGACACCGAGCCGTCGGAATAAGTGGAATAGACGGGAATCGGAACATGGCCGCAGGCAAGAAGACGATTACGGTGGAGCAGATCGGAAGTCCGCTCCGCCGTCCGCCCGCTCAGAGGGCGACTCTTATCGGGCTCGGCCTGAACAAGAGCCGCCGGCGCCGGACGCTCCCGGATACGCCGCAGGTGCGCGGCATGATCGCCACGGTGGCGCACCTGGTGCGCGTCGTGGAAGGCAAGTGAGGAAGCCATGAAGCTCAATCAACTCGCCGGCCTGCCCGGCTCGCGCCAATCGCGCATGCGCGTCGGCCGCGGCATCGGCTCGGGCAAGGGCAAGACCGCCGGCCGCGGCGTCAAGGGCCAGAAGTCGCGCACCGGCGTCTCGATCAACGGCTTCGAGGGCGGCCAGATGCCGCTGCATCGCCGCCTGCCCAAGCGCGGGTTCAACAACATTTTCACCACGCGGCTGAACGAGGTGAACCTCGGCCGGGTGCAGGAGGCGCTCGACGCGGGCATGCTCAAGGCCGCGGAGCCGATCACCGCCGAATTGCTGATCAAGGCGGGCGTGCTGCGCCGGAAGAAGGCACGGCGTGCGTCTGCTCGGCGGCGGCGAGCTCAAGACCAAGGCTTCGTTCGTCGTCCACGGGGCGTCGAAGTCGGCGATCGCCGCGGTCGAGAAGCTCGGCGGCACGGTCCAGGTGCTCTATGTCCGGCCGGAGCCCAAGCCCGAGGACAAGAAGGAAGAGAAGAAGCCGGGCAAGAAGGCCGAGAGCAAGGAAGAGGGCAAGAAGCCCGAACAAAAGAAGCCGGACGACAAGAAGCCTGCGGCAAAGAAACCTGCTGGCGAAACCGACGCGTGACCTCCATATGAGGCACGGGCGGGCTGCAACGGAGCGCTAAATGGTCTCGGCGGCGGAACAACTTGCAGCGAACCTGAACTTCGGCGCATTGGCCAAGGCCGAAGAGCTGAAGAAGCGGATCTATTTCACGCTCGCCGCGCTCGTGGTCTACCGGCTCGGGACCTATATCCCGATGCCCGGCATCAATCCGGACACCTTCGCCGAGGCCTTCAATCAGGCGCGCCAGGGCATCCTCGGCCTGTTCAACATGTTTTCGGGCGGTGCGGTCGAGCGCATGGCGATCTTCGCGCTCAACATCATGCCCTATATCTCGGCCTCGATCATCCTGCAGCTGCTCACCAGCGTCTCGAAGCAGCTCGAGGCGCTGAAGAAGGAGGGCGAGGCGGGGCGCAAGATCATCAACCAGTACACGCGCTACCTCACGTGCATCCTGGCGGCGGCGCAGGCCTACGGCATCGCCATCGGCCTGGAGGGCGCCGGCAACATCGTCGCCGATCCCGGCTGGTTCTTCCGCATCTCGACCGTGATCACGCTCACCGGCGGCACCATGTTCCTGATGTGGCTCGGCGAGCAGATCACCTCGCGCGGCATCGGCAACGGCATCTCGCTGATCATCTTCGCCGGTATCGTCGCCGAAGTACCGGGCGCGATCGCCGGCATGCTCGAGCTCGGCCGCCAGGGGGCGCTGTCGACCGGATTGATCATCGGCGTGGCCCTGATGGCGGTGAGCGTCATCGCCTTCATCGTGTTCATGGAGCGGGCGCAGCGGCGGCTGCTGATCCAGTATCCGAAGCGGCAGGTCGGCAACCAGATGTTCGAGGGCCAGACCTCGCATCTTCCGCTCAAGCTCAATTCATCGGGCGTGATTCCGCCGATCTTCGCGTCGTCGCTCCTGCTGGTGCCGACCACGGTCGCGCAATTCAGCGCCGGAAGAGGACCCGAGTGGCTGACCTCGATCACCACCTATCTCGGCCACGGCCGGCCGGCCTACATGTTCGCTGTACGTGGGGCTGATCGTGTTCTTCGCGTTCTTCTACACGGCGATCGTGTTCAACCCGATCGAGACCGCCGATAACCTCAAGAAGCACGGCGGGTTCATCCCCGGCATCCGGCCCGGCGAGCGCACGGCCGAATATATCGACTACGTGCTGACCCGCATCACCGTGGTGGGCGCGGCCTATCTGGCGCTGGTATGCCTGCTGCCCGAGCTGCTCGTCTCCTACGCGGCGATCCCGTTCTATTTCGGCGGCACCTCGCTGCTCATCGTGGTCACGGTGACCATGGATACGGTGGCGCAGGTGCAGGGCTATCTGCTCGCGCATCAATACGAAGGCCTGATCAAGAAATCTCGGCTCCGGGGCAGCCGCCGATGAGGCTCGTGCTCTTGGGGCCGCCGGGTGCGGGCAAGGGCACTCAGGCGGAGCGGCTCGCTGCGCGCTTCGGTATCGCGCGGCTGTCGACCGGCGACATGCTGCGCGCGGCGGTGGCGGCGGGAACGCCGATCGGCCTGCGCGCCAAGGACATCATGGCGCGCGGCCAACTGGTGCCCGACGAAGTCGTCGTCGGCATCATCGCCGACCGCATCGCCGAGCCGGACGCGGCCAAGGGTTTCGTGCTCGACGGATTTCCGCGCACGGTGGCGCAGGCCGAGGCGCTGGAGCGGCTGCTCTCCGAGCGCGGCCTCAAGCTCGACGCGGTGATCGAGCTTGCGGTCGACGAAGGAATCCTGGCCCGGCGCATCGAAAGCCGGATCGCCGAGACGCTGGCGCGCGGCGAGAAGCTGCGCGCGGACGACGATCCGGAGATCCTGAAGTCGCGGGTGGCGGCCTATCGGGCGCAGACCGCGCCGCTTTCGGAGCATTACCGGCGCAAGGGCATGCTCAGGGCCGTGGACGGCATGCAGCCGATCGACACGGTGGCGGCGGCCATCGAGCGGGAGCTGCTCGGCGAAGCGGCGTGCAGGGCCTGCTCGCAAGGCACGGAAAACGCGAAGGAAATCGGCGCGGCGGGCCCGCGCCAGGACGCGGGCGGGAGCCAAGCGGAAGAAGGCCAGGACCCGCCCGAAGGCGCGCCCCAAGAGCCGTATCAAGACCCGCAAATCCAGACGCCGCAGAGGTTGACGGATGGTGACCGTTTGCCTAAATAACTCTTATCCAGTCGGTGTTTTGGCGCGATGCCGGGCCTTCCTTGGAAGGGCGGGCGTCGGCGTCACTTTGCACGTTCCGAGGCCCCCTGCGGCGAGCAAGTCAGTGTAAGGCGCGCGAGCGCTCGAGAACGTAGCGCGGGCCGGTCGGCCCGCTTGGAGAAGAGATCGTGGCACGAATTGCAGGCGTAAATATCCCCACGAACAAGCGCGTCGTCGTGGCGCTGCAATATATCCACGGCATCGGCGCGCACCGGGCCAAGGAGCTCGTGAAGAAGGTCAACATCCCGGAAGACCGGCGCGTCAACCAGCTCACCGACCACGAAGTGCTGCAGATCCGCGAGATGATCGACAAGGATTTTCTCGTCGAAGGCGACCTGCGCCGCGAGGTGCAGCTCAATATCAAGCGGCTGATGGATCTCGGCTGCTATCGCGGGCTCCGGCACCGCAAGCAATCTCCCGGTGCGCGGCCAACGCACCCACACCAATGCGCGCACGCGCAAGGGCAAGTCGCGGCCGGTCGCGTCCCGCAAGCCCGCTCCGGCGCCGGCGTAAGGCGCGTCTCGACAGGCAGGCCGTCAGGCGAACACAGGACGATCAGAATCAATGAGCAAGGAAGCACCCGCACAAGCACCGGCAGCCGGCCAACAGCCCGGCCGCGTACGCCGGCGCGAGCGCAAGAACATTTCCTCGGGCGTCGCGCACGTGAACGCGAGCTTCAACAACACGATGATCACGATCACCGACGTGCAGGGCAACACCATCGCCTGGTCGTCGGCCGGATCGCTGGGCTTCAAGGGCTCGCGCAAGTCCACGCCCTATGCCGCGCAGGTCGCGGCCGAGGACGCGGCCAAGAAGGCGCAGGAGCACGGCATGCGCACGCTGGAGGTCGAAGTGGCGGGGCCGGGTTCCGGCCGCGAGTCGGCGTTGCGCGCGTTGCAGGCCGCGGGCTTCACCATCACTTCGATCCGCGACGTGACGCCGATCCCGCACAATGGTTGCCGGCCGCGCAAGCGGCGGCGCGTCTGATCGCTAGCGTAAAGTCGAATTTTCCTTCCGCCGCAGGCGGAGACGCGAGGCCGATCGAGCCCGCGCCGATATCGCGAAGGGTGAACTCGTGAACACCAACGTCAATCCGAAAAACTGGCAAGAGCTGATCAAGCCGGAAAAGCTGCAGGTGCAGGCCGGCACGGACTCCAAGCGCATCGCGACCGTGGTCGCGGAGCCGCTGGAGCGCGGCTTCGGGCTAACGCTCGGCAATTCGCTGCAGACGGATTCTGCTGTCCTCGCTGCAGGGCGCGGCCATCACCTCGGTGCATATCGACAGCGTCTTGCACGAGTTCTCCTCGATCGCCGGCGTGCGCGAGGACGTGACCGACATCGTGCTCAACATCAAGGACGTCGCCATCAAGATGCACGGCGAAGGTCCCAAGCGCATGGTGGTGAAGAAGCAGGGGCCGGGCACCGTGACCGCCGGCGACATCCAGACGGTGGGCGACATCGTGATCCTCAATCCGGATCTGGTGATCTGCACGCTGGACGAGGGCGCCGAGATCCGCATGGAGTTCACGGTCAATACCGGCAAGGGCTACGTGCCGGCCGACCGCAACCGCTCCGAGGACTCGCCGATCGGGCTGATCCCGGTCGACAGCCTCTATTCGCCGGTGCGCAAGGTTTCCTACCGCGTCGAGAACACCCGCGAGGGCCAGATCCTCGACTACGACAAGCTCACGCTGTCGATCGAGACCAACGGCGCGGTGTCGCCGGAGGATTCGCTCGCCTTCGCCGCGCGCATCCTGCAGGACCAGCTCAATATCTTCGTCAATTTCGACGAGCCGCGGCGCGAGATCGAGGCGCCGGCGATCCAGGAACTGCCGTTCAATCCGGCGCTGCTCAAGAAGGTGGACGAGCTCGAGCTTTCGGTGCGCTCGGCCAACTGCCTGAAGAACGACAACATCGTCTATATCGGCGACCTGATCCAGAAGACGGAAGCGGAAATGCTGCGCACGCCGAACTTCGGGCGCAAGTCGCTGAACGAGATCAAGGAAGTGCTCGCCTCGATGGGCCTGCATCTCGGCATGGAAGTCACCGGCTGGCCGCCGGAGAACATCGACGAGCTGGCCAAGCGCTTCGAAGACCATTACTGAGGCGCAAGCCGCGCAGGGGAATGTCATGCGTCACGGCAAGGCCCATCGTAAGCTCAACCGCACCGCGGAGCACCGCAAGGCCATGTTCGCCAACATGGCGGCGAGCCTGATCGTGCACGAGCAGATCGAAACCACGCTGCCGAAGGCCAAGGAGCTGCGGCCGATCGTGGAAAAGCTGATCACGCTCGGCAAGCGGGGCGGTCTGCACGCGCGCCGCCGCGCGATCGCCGAGATGAAGGACCTCGACGCGGTGAAGAAGCTCTTCGCCGTGATCGGCTCCGCGCTACAAGAGCCGCAACGGCGGCTATGCCCGCATCGTCAAGATGGGCTTCCGCCACGGCGACAACGCGGCGATCGCGGTGATCGAGCTCGTGGACCGCGATGTCGAGGCGCGGGGCAAGGAAGACCTCGCCCGGCACGAGGCGACCAAGGCCGCAACCGGCGGAAGCGGCGGCCTGAGGCTGAATTTCCGCTTCAGGCTTTTTCCCGACAACATTGCAAGAATGAAAGAAAACGCCCCGGCCGGGTCGACCGGGGCGCTGGGGCGGCACATCCGCGAAATACGCCGCGGTACGCGTGCCTAGGGTCGGAACTCTTACGCTGGGCCGGCGGAGGCGGGAAAGCCGCACCAGCACCGACGACACGCTAGAGCGCGTACGTATCGATACGATGTAGGTTCTGTGACTGTGGATAGCTTGCGGGGGACGGCTATTTCTTGCGCCGCCGGGTCTCGCGGATCGCGTCATAGAGGTTCACCGGCGCGAAATCGTCGGTGAGCAGCACGCCCTTCGAGACGTCGAGATTTTCCTGCCGCGCCAGCAATAGCTGCGGCAACGGGAAGCGGAATCCGTAACGCTCCTGCATCTTGACCGCCCGCTCGGCGAGCGCCTCGCGGCTCGGCTCGGGCCTGGGCGCGACCACGACCGCGACCTCGCCTTCGCCGGTGGGATAAAGATGGACGGTCTGGAACACCGCGCGCAACGTCACGATTGCGCTCAGATGCAGCAGCGTGCCCTCGTGGATGTTGAAGATCGCCGCACCCCCGGGCGTCAGCCGTTGCTTGACGAGATTGTAGAATTGCCGGGTCAGCAGGTGGAACGGGATATAGCCGCCGTGAAAGGCGTCGACCACGATCAGGTCGTAGAGCTCCTTGTTGCGGTTGAGAAAGACGCGGCCGTCGCCGGCCAGATAGCGCACGCGCTCGCTTTCCTTGATGCCGAAATATTTCTTGGCGGTGGCGGTGACGCCGGGGTCGATCTCGACGATGTCGATCGCGGTCTCGGGCATGTAGCGGCCGAGATAGGTCGAGATCGTGCCGCCGCCGAGCCCGATCATCAGGTAGCGCTTCGTGCTCCTCGGCGTAGACGATGGCGGTGGTCATGGCCTGCGCGATCTTCAGCGGCAGGTCGTCGGAATCGCGCAGATTGGTCTGCGACTGGGTGACGTCCCAGCCCTTGAGCGAGAACGACATGGAGAGAATGTTCTTCTCCTTGGTGACGAAAATGTCGTTGTACTCGGTCTCGACATGGGCGATCCGGCCGTCGCGGCGTGCGAGCAAGGCGGCGCGCGCCGCTTCATCGAGCAGATCCTCGGCCTGCGCAGACCCCGCCACGAAGGTGCAGGCAAGAGAATGCCGCGAGCAGAACGCCCGCGGCGGCGCGCCGGTTCCGGTCGGATACGATCAGCAGCAGACCGGCGAGCACGCCGGCGGCGCCGAGCGAGATCGTGATCGCGCGCGTGCCGATCAGCGGGATCAGCCAGAAGGTCGTTCCCAGCGTGCCGACGATGCTGCCGAAGGTCGAGATTCCATAGACCATGCCCGACACGGTTCCCGAGCCGTGGGTCGCGCGCAACAGGAGGCGGATCGCGAACGGCGAATACATGCCGAGGAACGTCACCGGAAAGAACATGATGGCGAACGAAGACGCCAGGCTGCCGGTGCGGATGTCGTCGAAGCCGGCGAGCAGGGATTCGAGCACCGGCTCGGAGAACAGCGGCAGGAACAGCAGATAGACCGAGCCGATCAGCACGGTGACGCCCAGCACCGTGGCGCGCGGCCGCCGGTCGGCGAGCCAGCCGCCGACGAAATAGCCGATGCACAGCGCCGCCAGCACGGTCGAGATCAGCGCCGCCCAGGTATAGATGCCACTGCCGAAATAGGGGTTGAGGTAGCGCGAGCCGAGCATCTCGAAGCCCATCACGATCGCCCCGACGACGAAGGCGACGATGTAGACGACAAGCGTGAACGCGGCGGAAGCGCCGCCGCCGAGGTCGGTTTGCGGCTGCGGCGATTCGCTGGGAACTCGATGCAAGGGGCTGCCTCGTTGGCGGTTTGACCCGGGCTGGAACCTCAGGCTGCCGGGCATAGCGACCTCTATCAAGAGGTTTCGGTGCGCGGAAGACCGAAGTTTGCCGCCGGGCATTGCGGCGGGCGGCGGCGGCCTGACAAGATGCCGGCCGAACAGGGGGTCCCCATGCAAACTCGCACCATGCTTCCAGTGGCGTTGTTGCTTGCCGGCTTCTGTGGCGGATTCGCCACGATGACCAAGGGTCCGAACCAGGAAGTCGTGTTCTCCTTCCGCCAACCGGGCACGGCCTGCACGGTGAACCGCGACGGGGCTTTGCTCGGGCGCGTCTCCGGCGCGCGGAGCAAGCTCGCATTGAAGAAGGGCGCGTCGCCGATCGAGCTCGATTGCTCCGGCGGGGGCCAGCGTCTGAGCGCCAAGGTGCATCCTGCGATGGCCAAGGACACCATGGCCGGCGCCGTGATCTCGTTCTCGCTGGTCGCGATCGACATGATTTCCGGCGCGGCCTGGGTCTTGCCCGACAAGATCGTCGTCGATCTGGCCGCGCGCAAGGTGACGGTGCCCGAAGGCTGGCGCGTCGAGTAGAGCAGGACGCATTCCGGGGCTAGGCTCGGCCGCGGGGGCGTTGCGCCGTCCTTTATAGTAAGCTCGGTTCTGATGCCTCCGCGCACGAAGCGAGAATCCAACCTGTTCCAGGCCGCCGGCCTCGACGCCGCGGCGCCGCGGCCGCTAGCCGACAAGCTACGGCCGATGAAGCTTTCGGAGATCGTCGGGCAAGATCACTTGCTCGGCCCCGACGGCGCGATCACGCGCATGCTGGCGACGCGCTCGCTCGGCTCGCTGATCTTCTGGGGGCCGCCGGGCACCGGCAAGACCACGGTGGCGCGCTTGCTCGCCGAGGAAACCGATCTGCATTTCGAGCAGCTCTCGGCCGTGTTCTCCGGCGTCGCGGACCTCAAGAAGGCGTTCGACGCGGCGCGCGAACGGCGCCAGATCGGGCAGGGGACGCTGCTGTTCGTCGACGAGATCCACCGCTTCAACCGCGCGCAGCAGGACAGTTTCCTGCCGGTGATGGAGGACGGCACCGTCACGCTGGTGGGGGCCACCACCGAGAACCCGTCCTTCGAGCTGAACGCGGCTTTGCTGTCGCGTGCGCGGGTGCTGGTGTTCAAGCCGATCGATATGGAATCGCTCGAAAAAATCCTCGCGCGGGCCGAGGAAATCGAGAAGAAGAAGCTGCCGCTCGACGCCGACGCGCGGGCGGCGATGCTGCGCATGGCCGACGGCGATGGGCGCGCGATTCTGACGCTGGCCGAGGAAGTCTGGCGCGCGGCGCGCAAGGGCGAGACGTTCAATGACGCGCGGCTGGTGGAGATCGTGCAGCGGCGCGCCCCGATCTACGACAAGTCGCAGGACGGCCACTACAATCTCATCAGCGCCTTGCACAAATCGGTGCGCGGCTCGGACGCCGACGCGGCGCTCTACTACCTCGCGCGCATGCTGGACGCCGGCGAGAACCCGCTTTACCTCGCGCGGCGCATCGTGCGCATGGCGATCGAGGATATCGGGCTCGCCGATCCGCAGGCGCTGGTGATCACCAACGCCGCCAAGGACGCCTATGACTTCCTGGGCAGCCCCGAAGGGGAGCTCGCGCTGGCGCAGGCGGTGATCTACGTGGCGACCGCGCCGAAATCGAACGCGGCTTACGTGGCCTATGGCCGCGCCATGCGCACGGCCAAGGAGGCCGGCTCGCTGGTGCCGCCCAAGCACATCCTCAACGCGCCGACCAAGCTCATGCAGCAAGAGGGCTACGGCTCGGGCTACGATTACGACCACGACACCGAGGAAGCCTTCTCCGGCCAGGACTATTTCCCGGAGGCGCTCGGGCGAAAGACATTTTATGAGCCGGTCGAGCGCGGCTTCGAGCGCGAGATCAAGAAGCGGCTGGAATATTGGGCGAAGCTCAGGAGCGAGCGGAAGCGGTAATCTCTCTGCAAAGAAGACACCTGTGAGCGCCGCTTATTGACACCGGTCTTCGCTCAATCAATATGCGGCAACGTCGGCAAGGAGAGTTGGGTATTGTGCGGTATGAATGTCGTTGAGCCCATTCTGTTCCAGTGCCGAACGAATTCGCCCGCTCCCGCGATTTGCGCGCCCGGAACCGAATTCCATCTCGTCAGCTACGCGCGCCTGGAGCGCTTCATCCACAACGTGAGCCGCAAGGCGATCGAGCTTGGGCTGGCGCCCGGGCAGATCGTCGCCCTGTACGTCGTCGATCCGACGCTGCACGCCGCATTGATCCTCGGGCTGACCCGCGTGGGCGTGATCACGCTCTCCGGGCGCAATCCGGATTTGCCCAAGGAGCTGTCGGTCGCCGCGCTCATCACCGATACGGCGTTCCCCTATGTGGCACAGCGGCTGATCCGCGCCGACGCCAATTGGCTGGCCGGCGATGGTACGTCGCCCGATCCGGCGAAGCTTCCCAAGACCAAACCCGACGACATCTGCCGGATCATCCTGACTTCAGGCACCACGGGCGAGGCGAAGGCGGTGGCGCTCAGCCATCGGATGGTGGCGGACCGGATCGCGCGGCACACGACCGTTTTCGGCAGTATCCTTCCGCAATGCTCGCGGACCTACTGCGACCTGGGCTTCACGACCTCGCTCGGATTTCAGTTCCTGTTCTACATGCTGTGGCGCGGGGGAATGATCGCGCTTCCTGGCCTGCAGGTGGAGCCCCTGATCCGGGCCTTCGTCGATTTTCAGATACAGAACATGATCACGGCGCCATCGGGCCTGGCAACGTTCCTGCGCATCTACGAAGCCAACCGTTCCCTGCAGCACAAGCTCGACATGGTGATGACCGGCGGCAGCCTGCTTTCCCCCATGCTGGCGGAGCGCGCGCGCGCGCGGATCAGCTCCAATATCGTGGCGGCGTATGGATCGACCGAAACCAGCATGGTCGCTTCGGCGCCGGCGCAGACGCTCGCGCGGACGCCCGGCGCCGTGGGCTATGTGATGCCGGGGATGTCGGTCGACATCGTCGACCCGGCGGGCAAGGCCCTGCCGTCCGGCGCGGAGGGGCGCGTGCGGGTGCGCGGCCCTTACAGCGCTGAAGGCTATTTCAACGACCCGGCCCAGTCGCAGACGTCGTTCCGGGACGGCTGGTTCTACCCCGGCGACTACGGTTCACTCACGCCGGACGGCATGCTGGTGATTTCGGGACGCGAAAAGGCGATCATCAATCTCGGCGGCGACAAGCTGAAGCCGGAGATGGTCGAGGAGGTCATCAAGTCCCACGGTGCAATCGAGGAGGCCGGCGTCTTCAGCATCATCAACGAGCTCGGCATCGAGCAGCTTTGGTCGGTGGTCGTGCCGCGCGGGCAGTGGAGCGAGGAAGGGCTGCGGGCGCACTGCGAAACCATGCTGCCGCCCGCCTTCATCCCGCTTCGCTTCTTGGCGGTGGATCGAATTCCGCTGAACGCCATGGGCAAGATCGAACGCGCGCAGCTGCCGGATATCGCCCGCAGAAGGATGATCTAGCGCGCCCCGACCGGCGCGCGGAGCCCAGCCCATGAATATCGTCGATCCGATCCTGCTTCAGGCGAAGATGAACCCAGAGGGCTTGGCCATCTGCACGCCCGGTGCGCGCATCAATTCGGTCTCCTATGCCGGGCTCGTGTACATGATGAACAACATCGTGCGCCGCGCGGTCTGGGAGGGGCTCAAGGCGGGCGACGTCGTCGGGATCCACGTCGCTGACAAGATCCTGCACGCTGCGATCTTGCTGGCGCTGACGCGGCTCGGGATCGTCACGGTTTCCATGCGCTCCCCGAAATTGCCCGCGGAACTGGCTGTGAAAGCCGTCGTGACGGACCGGCGGACGGCATTCGAAAACGGCGGCAGGATGATCCTGGCCGATCCAGGCTGGGCCGAGGGCGACGGCAAGCCGATGCCGGACACGCGCGTCTATCGGGGCGGGGACGAGGATATCTGCCGGATCATTCTGACCTCGGGGACCACGGGCGAGGCCAAGGGCGTCGGGTTCACGCACAACATGGTCACCGGGCGCATCGGCCGGCACAATTTCATCAAGGGCAACCGTTTCTCTTCCGTGTCGCGGTTCTATTGCGACCTAGGGCTGGCCTCCGCACCCGCCTTCCAATTCCTGTTCTATTTCCTGACTAAGGGCGCGACCATTTTCTTTTTCGGCGAGAGCCCCGAGAGCACGATGCAAGCGTTCGAGCTCTACAAGGTCCAGAGCATGTTCGTTGCGCCGTCCGGTCTCGCCGAATATCTCAAGTTCTTCGAGGCCTACGACCAGTTCCAGTGCAACTTCGATCACGTTTCCGTCGGCGGCGGCCTGCTTTCGAGATCGCTGGCCGAGCGCGTGCAGGCGCGCATGTCGCCGCTGGTCTATTCGTCGTACGGCGCGACCGAAGCGTGCACCGTCGCGTGCGCGCCGTCGACCGCGATCGCTTCCGTCGCGGGCGCGGTCGGCTGGGTGATGCCCGACGTGACGGTGGAAATCGTCGATGAAGCCGACCGGGCGGTCGCGAGCGGGAAGGAGGGCGTCATCCGCGTGCGCAGCCGCTATGTCGTCGCGGGCTATGTGGGCAATCCGGCCGGCGGCGGCGATTCGCTGCGCGACGGATGGTTCTATCCAGGCGACACCGGTTACCTGACTGCCGACGGCATGCTCGTCGTGCTCGGCCGCAAGACCGCGGTGATGAATGTCGGCGGCGACAAGATCGCGCCGGAGCGGATCGAAGAAGTGATCAAGGCGTATGCCGGAGTCGAGGACGTGGCTGTGTTCACGCGAATCGACGAGCTCGGGGTCAACGAGCTGTGGGCGGCGATCGTCAGCCGCGCTCCGGTTGACGACAATGCCTTGCGCGCGCATTGCGTTCAGCGACTGGAAGCCGCATTCGTGCCGGTCCGATTTGTCGCAGTCGAAAAAATCCCCCGCAACGACATGGGCAAGATCGAGCGGGCGCGTCTCGCAACCCTCGGCAGTCATTAGATAAAATGGCTCTTAGGAGCCGGGTTCCGACCGTCCGGGGCGACGTGTACCGGGTTTTGTACTGTTCTTGATTGTTGAAAGATGTCCCCTGTGGCCGAAAAGAGACAGACTCTGCGCTGGACCGCGACATAAACTAAAGCCCTGAGATCAATGAAGAAGATTCGGCTGGGGGCATCATGCACATTGCGAAAATAAGAAACCTGCTGCTGGCAGGCGCGTCGTCGATCGCGATCACCGTAGGCGTTTCGACGAACGACGCTCGGGCGCAGGTGCCGGTCTACAGCTGGACCGGCTTCTACGTCGGCATCACCGCTGGCGCCGGCGCGCTCGAACACAGGCAAACCTATGTGGACGAGAACGGGCTTTGCGGTGACTTCAGCGGAGCGTCATGCGGCCTGACGACGACGGGCTTGGTTTTCGGCGGCCATGCCGGATACCTGTGGCAGAGCGGCATGATCGCCTACGGTATCGAGGGCGATCTGGGCTTTGCCAATCTGAAGAGTACTGCTCCGGCCGGCTGCTGCGGCTATACGCTTACCGGAAATATCGATGCGCTGGCCTCAATTCGCGGGCGAATAGGCGTCGTCCACAACGCGTTTTACATCTATGCGACAGGAGGCCTTGGCCTGGGCTCCCTGAAATCCGGTTGGCTGGGCGATGGTTATGGCGGCAACATCAGCGAGTGGAGAGCCGGTCCGGTCGTCGGCGCCGGCATCGAATACGCATTGAACCCTCGGACCACGTTCCGATCCGAAGTTCTCTACTATGATTTCGGTACGACCGCGGCCACGATTGCCGGCTACAGGACGGAATTCAATCACAAGGTGACGGTGGTCCGCTTCGGCTTGAGCCTGAAGTGGTGAAGCGCCGAGCGCTTCTCAGCCGCTGAGCTGGTATTCAATCGGAAAGCCCTCTTCCCAACCGGGAAGAGGGCTTTCGTTTTTTACTACTTCACGCCCTTGATGAACGCCAGCATCGCGTCGGCGAGCTGCCGGTCGTCGGTGTTCACCGCATAGACCGTCGACATGTGGCTGTGGTTGGGAAGAAAGATCTTCGGCGGGCAGCGGTTCTTGTTGCAGAGATTGGCGTAGAGGATTTCCGACTGCTTCACGATGAACGGCGGATCGAGTTCGGCCCATTCCACGAACAGCGGCAGCTTGCTGTTCACGACCGCCATCAGCGGTGAGCGCTCGGCGTATTTCGAGGCATCTTCGCCGAGATAAGCCTTGGTGCCGGGATCGGAGAGGCCTTCAAAGTCGAAGGTCCCGGCGAGCAGCAACACGCCTTTGACGCCGATATTGTTCGGTGCGGGGTAAAGCTTCGGGTCGGCGATGAAGCCCGCAACGATCGCGCCGCCCGCGGAACTGCCGGCGAGGAAGATCTGGTTGGGATCGCCGCCGTGGCTCGCGATGTTGTCGCGCACCCATTTCACGGCGGCGGCGATATCTTGCGGCGCCGCAGGCCAGGGGTTCGCCGGCGCAAGGCGGTAGGTGGCGTTCACGCCGACCATGCCGTTCTTGGCGGCCCACAGCATGAAGTTGTCGTAGAATGGGCTGTTGTTGGGCCCACGCTTGTTGCCGGCGACGAAACCGCCGCCATGCACGAAAATGTATACGGGCAGGGGGCCGGTGGCGTTCTCGGGCGTGAACACGTCGAGCGCGTTGCGCGCGTCGGGCCCGTATTTCAGGTCGCGCACGACTTTGACGCCAACATAGGGCTCTTTCTGCTGCAGCGGCGCGTAAATCGGCGCGGTCTTGGGCGGGTCGATGACCCGGCCGATCTCCTTGATCTTCGCCGCGATGTCCGGCGGCATCTGGGCGCTCGCGCTAGAGGGGGCGAGCGCGACCAGTGCGCCTGCAAGCAGGCAGGCGAATTGAGTGTTCCTACGCATTAGTTCCTCCCGTTGTGGCTGGTCCGTTCGCTAGTTCAAGTTCTTGATGAACTGGAGCATCGCGTCGGAAAGCTCGGTGTCCTTGGTATTTATCGCGTATGTGATCGAGATGTGGCTGTGGCCCTTGAGCTTGACCGAGCGGAAATTCCGCTTGGCGTTGCGCAGCGCAGTCTCGAGATTCTCGCTTTGTGCCGCGATAAACGGCGGCTCGAGCTCGGCATAGGCGAGCATGAGCGGAATCGGCAGCTTCAACAGCCCGGTGAACGGCGAGCGCTCGCCATATTTGGAGATGTCGTCGCCGAAATAGCTCCGGTAGCGCTCGTCGGGCGTCTTGACCGCGCTCAGGTCGTAGTTGCCGGAGATCAGGATCAGGCCCTTCAGGCCGGAGCCATCCACGCGGTGGAACTGCGGCATCACGGCGTAGCTGGCGACATGCGTGCCGCCGGCGGAATGGCCGCACAGGAACACGCGCTTCGGGTCGCCGCCGTGCGCCGAGATATTGCTAAGCACCCAGCGCACGGCGCCGGCCACGTCTTCGGGCCCCGCCGGCCAAGCGTGCGCGGGGGCGAGGCGATGGGTGGCGTTGACGCCGACCATGCCGTTCTTCGCCGCCCACAGCATGATGTTGTCGTAGAAGAAATTGCTGCCCTCGCGCTTGTGGCCGCCGGTGTAGCCGCCGCCGTGAATGAAGATGAAGACCGGCCGGCCGATGCCGGCGCCTTCGGGCACGAATAGATCAAGCGCCTGGCGCGCATCGGGGCCGTACTTGATGTCGCGCGTGACCTTCACGCCGGCATAGGGCTCCTTCTGGTGCAGCGGCGCGTAGACCGCGGCGGTCGCGGGCGGGTCGATCACCGGTCCGATGGCGCGGATCTTCTCGGCGACATCGCGCGGCATGAAGCTCATGAGATAGTCCTTGGCGGCAGGGAGAGCAGCCTAGCGCAGAAGCGGGGCGCGCCAGAAGGGCCGGCTTCTGGCGTTCGCTGCGTTGCGATGGTACGCCCTCCCACCGAATGGCAGTGGGCAGACCCATGACAGACCTCAACAGGCGTTCCCAACTCATCACCGCGGGCGTAGCGCGCTCCCCTAACCGCGCGATGTTGCGCGCCGTGGGCTTCAAAGACGGCGATTTCGAAAAGCCGATCGTCGGCGTGGCGAACGGCCACTCCACGATGAATCCCTGCAACGCCGGCATCCAGCCCCTGGTCGACCGCGTGATGGCGGCGCTCAAGGAAGCCGGCGCCATGCCGCAGGTGTTCGGTTTCCCGACCGTGACCGACGGCATCGGCATGGGCACCGAAGGCATGAAGTATTCGCTGGTGTCGCGCGAAGTCATCGCCGATTCGATCGAAGTCGCGGTCAACGGCCAGTGCATGGACGGCGTGGTTGCAGTCGGCGGCTGCGACAAGAACATGCCCGGAAGCATGATGGCGATGGCGCGCATGAACGTGCCGGGAATCTTCGTCTATGCCGGCACCATCAAGCCGGGCTTCTGGAAAGGGGAGAAGCTCACGATCGTCAGCCCATTCGAGGCGGTGGGCGCGTTCAGCGCCGGCAAGATGTCGAAGGAAGATTTCGACGGCATCGAGAGAAACGCCTGCCCGTCGGTGGGCGCCTGCGGCGGCCAGTACACCGCGAACACCATGTCGTCCTCGTTCGAAGCGCTCGGCATGAGCTTGCTCGGCTCATCGCAGATGGCATCGCCCGACGGCGAGAAGGCGGATTCCGCGGCCGAGTCCGCGCGCGTGCTGGTCGAGGCGGTCCGGACGAACTTGAAGCCGCGCGACATCATCACCAAAAAGTCGATCGAGAATGCGGTCGCGCTGGTGATGGCGACCGGCGGCTCGACCAATGCGGTGCTGCATTATCTTGCTATCGCCAGCGCGGCCGGCGTCAAATGGAGCATCGACGACTTCGAGCGCGTGCGGCGCAAAGTGCCGGTGCTGTGCAATCTCAAGCCCTCGGGCCCGTACGTGGCGACGGATTTCCATGCCGCCGGCGGCGTGCCGCAGGTGCTGAAAATCCTGCTGGTGAACGGCGTCCTGCATGGCGATTGCATGACCATCCACGGCAAGACCATCGCCGAGATGCTGAAGGACGTTCCGGCGGAGCCGCGGAAGGATCAGGACGTGATCCGTCCCTGGTCCAATCCGATGTACGCGCAGGGGCATCTCGCCATTCTGAGGGGCAATCTCTCGCCCGAAGGCTGCGTCGCCAAGATCACCGGGTTGAAGCAAACCTCGATCACCGGCCCGGCGCGGGTGTTCGATTCCGAGCCGGAATGCACCCGGGCGATTCTGGCCAAGAAGATCAAGGCGGGCGATGTGGTGGTGATCCGCTACGAGGGCCCCAAGGGCGGACCCGGCATGCAGGAAATGCTGGCGCCGACCTCGGCGCTGGTTGGACAGGGGCTCGGCGCGTCGGTGGGCCTGCTCACCGATGGGCGCTTCTCCGGCGGCACCTGGGGCATGGTTGTCGGCCACGTCGCGCCGGAAGCCTTCGAGGGCGGGGTGATCGCACTGGTGAAGGAAGGCGATTCGATCACGATCGACGCCAAGAAGCGCCTCATCCAGCTGAACGTCCCCGCGAAGGAGCTCGCCAGACGAAAGAAACGGTGGAAGGCGCCCAAGCCCCGCTACACCAAAGGCGTGCTCGCCAAATACATCAAGCTCGTTTCAACCGCCAGCCGCGGGGCGATTACGGATTGATACGCCGCGCTGGCTTTGGCCTTTGCTCAGGCGTCCTCTTGGACGGTTTCCGCGTGCTTCGGAAGCAGGTGCCGGGGCAGGAAGAATGCATTGGCGATCAGCGTGGGGATCACGGCGCTGGCGATCACGGCGGCGACGTCCGCTATGTGCCAGAAGCGGAAATTATCGACCTATATCGAAGCCACGATAACGTGCGCCTGAATTTTGGCAGCAACCTCGCCGCTTCCGTGTTTATTTGCGATCTTGGACGCGGCGTAGTCGGTTGCAGCCTCCAGCTTGTCTGCATCTCTGGCTTCGATCTCGTTGCGTAGCGGGGTTCCCTGACAGTACGCGACAGCAGGATGGCGCGGCGAGGATGCACGGCTCTGCTCGGCTTTGGTCTCGATCACCACGCTGGAGAAGCCCGTCTTTTCCAATTCACTACGGATCAGCGCGATGTCGTGATAGCCGTGCGGCGTGCGCGCTAGAAAGCGTGGTGGGTCGCTCGGAAATACTTCCGCAAGCGCATTTGTCACATCGTTCGCGAACACGTTCTCCTCGATGCGATCCCATACATTGAAACAAGAAACATCCTCCCGGCTTGAGGACCCGCTTTGCCTCACGGTAGCCCGATTGGCGGTCGGGGAAGAACATGACGCCAAACTGGCAACAAACCACATCGAAGGCAGCATCTTCGAACGGTAGCGCCTGGGCATCTGCTTTGCGCCAGCGGATGCGACTATCGGCAACCTGTCGCGTAGCAGCGTAATCAATCATCGGCTGGTTGAGGTCGGTTACGACGTAACTCGCGTCTGGCGAAAGTCTCGGTGTCAATGCGCGAGTGACCACGCCGCTGCCAGCAGCGGTTTCCAAAATGGTCGTCGGAGACAGTGCTGCTACTCGTCGTGCAATATCCTGCGCGAAGCTTTCGAAGATCAAGGGGACCATATAGCGGTCATAGTTTTCCGGGATCGAGCCAGCGAACACCTTGTCGGTTTCAGACATTGCTTGGTCTCCCCGAATTATCTGCAGCTCGCGTAAAACTCACGCCGCAGTATTGAAGGAGTTACTCTGGGCAGACAAGTATACTGCATTGTCGGGGATTTCATATTTGGCGGGTGCCGATGTCCGCTTCGGGTCAAAAGCGGACGATTAACAGACTAACCTCCTACCGCTGATCCGTCCTCAAGCGTCCTCCTGCACAGCCTCGGCATGCTTGGGCAGTAGATGCCGGGGGAGGAAGAAAAACGCATTGGCGATCAGCGTCGGGACCATGGCCGGGAATGACGGCGGCGACGTCTGCCATGTGTCATCAGTCGAAGTGCGCTCCAAACATGATGTTCCACGCAGTCAGAATGGAACGAACAACAAGAATAAGAAGGGAAGCGGTCACCAGATACAGGGCCCAATTCGCGTGTTCGATCAGGCCGATCCCTCCGGCGATGCCGAGCAGGTAAGCCCCGATAATAGTGACAATCGTGTAGATCGGGAAGCCGCCACGAAAATTAAATCCTATGTTCTTGCGGAAGTATCTGTAGGTGATGCCGACGGGCAGCCGCAGCCCGAACAAATTGATGGCGACCAGCTCGGCGCCGAGGATGAATAGCGGCTGCGGCGCGAGAACCAACACCGCTTCGACCAGCACCGTCAGAAGGTGCAACGTGTTATTGCGCGCTGGCACAATGTTGTCAGGATGTTTCTTGATCTCGTCGAGATGAAACGACATGACGATGAATAGAAGCCCGACCAAGCCCGCTGCGGCCGAACCCAGCATGACAAAGATGGCGCGCCACACCTCCGGCTGGTTGATATTTTCCATAGGGGTTCCCTTCGGTTTGGCATCGTACGGTTCAAAGCGATATCCTGGAAGTCGGCGTGCGGGGCTATTTCCTAATAGCGTTTGAGGAGCGCGAACGTTCACGCGTTCACGGCGATGCGCGGCGGCTAAGGCCAGCTTCTGGCCTTCGCTGCGTTGCGATGGTACGCCTCGCACCGAAAACGACGGTCGGAAGGCATATGATCGCAACCTTTCTCGTATTCCTCGGCGGCGGCATCGGGGCCGCAGCGCGGCATGGGGTCAATCTGCTCGCGGCGCGGGTGCTCGGGATCGAGTTTCCCTGGGGCACGCTGGCAGTGAACGTGATCGGCTCGTTCCTGATCGGAGCGATCGCGGCTTGGTTCGCCTTCCGCGGCGACACCAGCGTGATCTGGAGCCAGCCGATGCGGCTGTTCCTGACCACCGGCATTCTCGGCGGCTTCACCACGTTCTCAGCGTTTTCGCTCGATTTCGCCGTGATGTTCGAGCGCGGCGAGGTCGGGCTCGGGATCGCCTATGTGCTGGCGTCGGTCATCCTCTCGCTCGGCGCGATTTTCCTCGGGCTGTTCCTCGTCCGCGCCGTGAGCTGAGATGCCGGTCGAGACCCGCAAAGTTCTGGACGACGAAGCCGGCATGCGGCTGGACCGCTGGTTCAAGACGCATTTTCCGGCGCTGCCGTTCGGCCACCTGCAGAAACTGCTGCGCACCGGCCAGGTGCGGGTGGACGGCGGGCGCGTGAAGACCGACGCGCGGCTCAAGCCCGGGCAGAAGGTGCGCGTGCCGCCGATCGAGAAGAACGCGAGCGCCGCGGCTCGCGACGCGAAGCATTCGCCGATGGGGGCGAAGGCCGGGGATCACGAACATCGGCAGCCGGTGGTGGGAAAAGGCGACGCCGCCTTCCTCAAGTCCATCACGCTCTACGAGGACCGCGAGGTGCTGGTGCTGAACAAGCCCATGGGGCTGGCGGTGCAGGGCGGCTCGGGCACGGTGCGCCACGTCGACGGCATGCTCGAGGCGCTGCGCGGCAAGGACGGGGTCAAGCCGCGGCTGGTGCACCGGCTCGACAAGGATACGTCGGGCGTGCTGCTCGTGGCCAAGACGCGGCTGGCGGCGGCGGCGCTGGCGAAGACCTTTCGCTCGCGCTCGGCGCGGAAAATCTACTGGGCGCTGGTGCCGGGCGTGCCGAAGCCGAAGCAGGGGCGCATCTCCACGTTTCTCGCCAAGGGCGGCGGGCCCGAGGGCGAGCTGATGCGCGTCGCCAAGCACGGCGATGAAGACGCGGCCCACGCCGTCACCTATTACGCGGTGGTGGACAACGCGGCGCAGAAGCTCTCCTGGCTGTCGCTGAAGCCGGTGACCGGGCGCACGCACCAGCTGCGCGCGCATCTGGCGCATATCGGCCATCCGATCGTGGGCGACGACAAGTATTTCGATATCGAAAACTGGGAGCTGCCCGGCGGCATGCAGAACAAGCTGCATCTGCTGGCGCGGCGCCTCGTCATCCCGCATCCGAGCGGCAAGGGCGTGATCGACGTCACCGCGCCGCTGCCGCCGCACATGCGCCAGACCTGGAGCCTGATCGGTTTCGACGACAAGCAATACGATCCGATCGTGGACGCGCCGGAGGAGGAATGATCCGCGATCTGCTCGGCGTTATTCCCGCGGGCAATCCGATGGAAGCGGCGCGGCGCGGCGCGCGGCCGGCGCTGATCAAGCGATTCTATAAAAAAGCGAACACCGGCGAACGCGCGGGTGCGTTCGCGATCCTGCTCGACGGCAAGCCGGCGAAAACTCCGGCGAAGCATCCGCTCGCGCTGCCGAACCGCGCGCTGGCCGAGGCGGTGGCGGCCGAATGGGCCGCGCAGGGCGAGCAGATCGACCCGGCCACGATGCCGCTGACGCGGCTCGCGCATGCGGCGATCGACGGGGTCGCGGGCGGCGCGCAGGCGGTTGCGGCCGAGATCGAGCGCTATGCCGGCAGCGATCTGCTGCTCTATCGCGCGACCGGGCCCGAAGGGCTGGTCGCGATGCAGGCGAAGCATTGGGACCCGGTGCTGGCGTGGGCGGACGAGGCGCTCGGTGCGCGCTTCACGCTCGCCCACGGCATCAAGCACGTGGCGCAGCCGGAGGCGGCGCTCATTGCGGTGCGCGACGAGATCGCGCGCTACACGCCGCCGTTCAAGCTCGCGGCGCTGGCGAGCCTGACGCAAATCTCGGGCTCCGCGTTGCTCGCGCTGGCATTGGCGCGCGGGCGGCTTTCGATCGACGCGGCCTGGGCCGCCGCGCACGTGGACGAGGACTGGAACGTCAAGCGCTGGGGCGAGGACGCCGAGGCCATCGCCCGCCGCGCCGCGCGGCGGCTCGAGTTCGATGCGGCGGCGCGGATGCTGGCGCTGCTTTGAATCCCAAATCCCTCTCCCCGACGGGGAGAGGGAAGGAACCGCTCAGCCGAACTTCACGAACAGCTTGGCGAAGGCCGGCTTGATCTTGCCGCGCGCGGCCTTGATCGCGTCCGCGTTGCCGGCGCGCGCCGCGGTCTGCAGCTCGCCGACCGCGCCGAGCACGGCGGCGAGCAGCGGCACGAATTCCGGCGACTGCACCGCGTCCGCCGGCGGCGATTTCTTCAGCTCGTTGCCGAGCAAGGCGAGCACGGCCACATCCTCCACCAGCTCGGTGAGCCCCGCGCCGGTCAGCCCGCCATAGGGCTTGGTCAGCACGCTCTCCATGAAATGGTGGAAGGCGTCGATGCGGTCGGAATAGGCGATCAGGCCGTTGCGCGCGCGCAGCTCGCCGAGCCGTTCGCGCACCGATTCCAGCGTCTCGTGCGCCACGTCGAGCTCGCCCTTGGCGATCTCGGCCTTGGCGCGGGCGAGCACGCCGCTCACCTGGTCGAGGCTCGCGGCCCATTTGGCGTCCTCGGAATAATGCGGCGGCGGGCTCGCGCGATATTTGGCGACCAGCGCCGACCACTTGGCGTCGAGCGCGGCCATGGTCCGGTCGGAGCCGTCGCGGTTCTTGGTGTTGGTGGCGAACAGCGCGTTGCGGTAATCGGCATAGGCGGCGCGCAACGCCGTCTCGTAATCGGCGATCGGGCCGGCGAAGACCGGCAGCACAAGCGCGAGCAGCGCGATGAGCACCGCCGCGCCGCAAAGCAGATGGAATAGGCGCTTCGAATGGCACATGGGGTCGTCTCCGGGTTGCGCCGGGAATGGCACCCTTGGCCGGAAGTCGCTTTGCGCTGGATCAAGGGCTTATTTCCCTCTCCCCGCGGGAGAGGGTGGCCGTCGCGCCTGACGGCGCTGATGCCCGCGTAAGCGGCGAATCTCAGAAGCCATGTGGCGCTGCTTTGCTGGCGTCACCCGCTTGCGCGGGGACGAGCGGTGTGCGGCGGCCGACCTGACGGGCGCGGACGGCCATGACGGAAAAATAGCCGCCGTGTTACAAATGATTCACGGTGAGCGGGCTCCCATGAAAGACATCATCGACAAGCTGGAACAGCGGCGGGCGGGCGCCAAGCTCGGCGGCGGCGAGGCGCGCATCGAGGCGCAGCACAAGCGCGGCAAACTGACCGCGCGCGAGCGCATCGATCTTCTGCTGGACAAAGGCAGCTTCGAGGAATTCGACACCTTCGTGCAGCACCGCAATACCGATTTCGGCATGGAGAAGACCAAAATCCCCGGCGACGGCGTGGTCACCGGCTGGGGCACGGTGAACGGGCGGCAGGCGTTCGTGTTCGCCAAGGACTTCACCGTGTTCGGCGGCTCGCTCTCGGAAGCGCACGCGGGCAAGATCACGAAAATCCAGGACATGGCGCTGAAGACGCGCGCGCCGATCATCGGCCTGTTCGACGCCGGCGGCGCGCGCATCCAGGAAGGCGTCGCCGCGCTCGGCGGCTATGGCGAGGTGTTCAAGCGCAACGTGATCGCGTCGCGGCGTCATCCCGCAGATTTCCGTCATCATGGGCCCGTGCGCGGGCGGCGACGTCTATTCGCCGGCCATGACCGACTTCATCTTCATGGTGAAGGACACCAGCTACATGTTCGTCACCGGCCCGGACGTGGTGAAGACGGTGACCAACGAAACGGTGACCGCGGAAGAGCTCGGCGGCGCGCGCGTGCACACGACGCGCAGCGGCGTGGCCGACGGCGCGTTCGAGAACGACGTGGAATGCATTCTGCAAATCCGCCGGCTGCTCGATTTCCTGCCGGCCTCGAACGAATCCGGCGTGCCGGAATGGCCGTCGCACCGACGACATCGAGCGCATCGAGCCCTCGCTCGACAGCCTGATCCCCGAAAGCCCGAACAAGCCCTATGACATCAAGGAGCTGATCCTGAAGGTGGCCGACGAGGGCGACTTCTTCGAGATCCAGGAGGCGTTCGGCAAGAACATCGTCACCGGCTTCGGCCGCGTGGCCGGGCGCACCACCGGCTTCGTCGCCAACCAGCCCATGGTGCTGGCGGGCGTGCTCGACAGCGACGCCTCGCGCAAGGCCGCGCGCTTCGTGCGCTTCTGCGACGCGTTCAATATCCCGATCGTGACCTTCGTGGACGTGCCCGGCTTTCTGCCCGGCACCGCGCAGGAATATGGCGGGCTGATCAAGCACGGGGCGAAGCTCCTGTTCGCCTATAGCCAGTGCACGGTGCCGCTGGTGACGCTGATCACGCGCAAGGCGTTCGGCGGGGCCTATGACGTGATGGCCTCCAAGCACATCGGCGGCGACGTGAACTATGCCTGGCCGACGGCGCAGATCGCGGTGATGGGTGCGAAGGGTGCGGTGGAGATCATCTTCCGCGGCGACATCGGCGACCAGGACAAGATCGCCGCGCGCACCAGGGAATACGAGGAGCGCTTCCTGTCGCCGTTCGTGGCGGCCGAGCGCGGCTATATCGACGAGGTGATCGAGCCGCACGAGACGCGGCGGCGGATCGCCCGCGCGCTGGCGATGCTACGCACCAAGCACGCCGAGCGGCCGCAGCAAGAAGCACGATAATTTGCCGTTGTGATGAGGTCGTAAGGCGATTATTTTAGGAATAATTAGCAGCCATGCCGAAAATCAAAGCTCATCGACCAAGAAGTTTGCCGCAGTACATGGAAATTGTTCAAACGCTTCAGCGGGCGGCTGGCAATTCGCTTTGGTTTCGAGGGAGCCGAACAGTACAGCATAGGTTGACCCCTTCACTGTATAGACATCCGAGTATTCATTCACGATCTGAACTGCAGAAATTAGAGCGTGAGTTAATGGTTCGATTTCGGCAACGTAGCCTTCCGTATCATTCCCGCGACCTGCGAGACGACTGGACGCGCTATTCTTCATGCAGCACTATGGGGTTCCGACGCGACTTCTCGATTGGACCGAAAATCCTCGATCGGCCTCCATTTCGCATTGATGTTTTCAACACTTCGTCTAAGTCGCCGCAGGTCTACGGACGCGGTCGTGTGGGTTCTCGACCCCTTCGATGGAATTGGACGGCGCTTAAACATGTCTCGTACAAAGGAGGTCCGTTAACCGCAGGCGACGATGACCTGAAAGGCTATGCGCCCGGCTCCACAGCGATGGAGATTATCCCGTCGCATTGTATGGCGCACACAACAGTCCACGTATTGTTGCCCAGCAAGGAGCATTCACAATTTTTGGTTCGAGAAGCGACTCCATGGAGACATCAATCGATGCTGGCGATTTTCAATATTCCGACTGTACAACTAAAAACGTTGCTTCATGGGAAATTCTTGAATAGCCTAATGCTTGCTCGCCGTCAAGACGCCTTTTTTCTCAAGATTCTATCTCGGAAATCACCCACTTGCGCTCGCATTTTTCCAAGTTCGTTGCGACAAGATATAACGAGCACGTAGTGAAACGTGCGGGAAAGCCACCAGATGGGCCACTCGTGGCGTGGGTTTGCGATCAGCTTACGGCAGCACTATTTTCTGGGATCGAGGCGCAGTACCGAGCCCTTCATAGTCTGTTTTTGTCAGGCTGATAACTGAAATGGCTGCTAATGACGGGCTACTAAGTCAATGGTCGAGGATACGGTAGCGACGGAGGAGCTGCTATTGAGTTTTCTGCAACAAAGATGACGAAGCTTGTGAAACAGAACAACTTGCAACGCGAAAAACCAACAATTCTGTTCGGCTCAGTGGCTTACTCAAAGAGTCGAAAAATCGAGAAGTTGAATGAAGAGTAGTTTCGGGTACGGAAGTTCTGATGCGTTGAGCAACATGTTCGCTCATATCGACCAGTTTGTGAAGGGAAGAAATCCTGACGATATAAAATCAACGGACATGCAAGAATTCATGAAAATTGCAAAGAACACTTTTCAGAAGCTGATATCTCGAATTGCCGCAGTCAGCAGTTACGCAAAGAATCACGCGTTTCAAGACGCAAAGGCGAGGTGCGCTATGTCGCGGCGGCGCCTCTCAGTGTTGCATCGCCACCACAAAATCCGAAGCGGCCCTGTTTGTTCCTTTCATCAAACTATTTGACGATGAAGGCACCTACCTTCCGATCGAGCGGATTATTATTGGGCCGCAGAAGGATCAGAATAGGAAGCGGGAGGCAGTCGAGAACTATCTCGGAAACAGAAACTTCGGATCGGGGTTAGATGCTCTAGTATTCCTTATGTCGCGACCTAGCGATAGAGCCCCGCTCGCCTCACCCGCGCCCGACGCTCGCCACATGCGCCGTCACCGGCCCGTCGATGCCCTTGAGCGTGAGCGAGCGGCGCTCGGCCTTGAGCTCCGCGGCCACGTCCGGCCAGAGCGCGTCGCCGATCACGAGCTCGCCCGCGCCGGCGGCCGCGACCAGGCGCGCGCCGGTGTTCATGGTCTCGCCCAAAGCCGCGAACTCATAGTTGCTGTCGTCGCCGATCGAGCCCACGAACGCGATGCCGGAATGGACGCCGACGCCGATCGGTAGCCACGGGCCGGCCGCGTCCGCGTGGCCGGTGGCGCGCAAGAGATCGAGCCCGGCCTGCACCGCGTCGCGCTTGTAGTTCGGCCCGACCATGCCGGCCATGAAGATGCCGATCACCTCGTCGCCCACCATCTTGTCGATCACTGCGTTGTTGCCGGTGAGCACCTTGGTCGCGACGATGAAGAAGCGCTGCATCAGCGCGGCGAACTCGGCCGGCTGCATCCGCGCCGCCATCTGGCGTCGAGCCGCGCACGTCGGCATAGAGCACGGCGAGCTCCACCTCGGCGCCGCCGCGGTGCTCGCGGAACACCCGCTCGCACTCGTCGCAGAAGCGCGGGTTGCGCCGCCACGGGCCGCGGCCGATCTTGCGCATCAACGGCGCGGCCAACCCTTCGAACGGCGCCCAGCAGAGATGGCAGCGATGGCCCGCGCCCGGCGAGATCAGCCGGAACGCTTGGCGCATCCAGAGCTTGCTGGGCTTGCGGCCCGAGAGCACGTCGCGCCAGAACGGGTCGTCGTGGGTGTGCGTGCCGGGATCGGCCATGAAGGTCCACAAGTCACTGCCGAAATTGTTGCCGGCAGACTAGGGGAATCTCACAACTTTGTCCCCGCGGAGCTCCGAAACGGCGGCCCTTCGCCTTTTTGTGCACTCGTCATGCCGGCTTGTCCCGGGCATCTCGCTTAGGAAGGCAGGGCCGTGCCCACTTGATCGGGATCACCGGGTCTCGCCGCGCCAAGACGCGGCGCTCACGCGCCGGGGCGCGGCGGCCCGGTGATGACGGGAAGGGAAGGCGCGGCGGCCCGGTGATGACGGAATGACAGGCAAAGTGTGGATAGACAGATTCTTTCGCGTCAAAAAAGCGCAAGGAATTCATTCACATAGCATTTTTCACATTAACATTTATCCACGCGCTTCTAGCCGGTCTTATCTTCCGCATGTCTCGGTCCACGAGGGGCGCATCCGGATGCGAACCTGATGTGCGGGCCGGGAGCGGTGGCCGGCGACGCCTTTCGCAAGGCGTCCCCCGGCGGCCCAAGCCGCGTGGTTCCGGCGCGCTCGGCGCGCGTCACAGGGAACCCTCATGGGGCTGGCCCGAGTGCTCCCAAGGCACGACAGGCCGGCGAGGGGTCCCGCACAGCGGAGGATAACTCGCTCAGTCCTCCGGGGGCCACGTGGAGCAAGCCTCAAACACCGCGCGCGGGACGCCGGCCAGTGCCGGAGCCTGCGAAAGACACTCGGCGTTGCCTCGCCGCCGCGAGGCGGCCGAGGCCGTGGGGTCCGTCATGACCCCGGTGTCCCGCGCCGCCCTCGCTTTGGGCGGAACGGAGTGGCGTAGCAAACCTCGGGGCAAAATCCGCCCGCGAGTTCACTCCCTCATGCCCGGGCTCGACCCGGGCATCCAGAGAGCGGAGCCGCATGGATTGCCGGGTCAAGCCCGGCAATGAGGGAAGCAGGAATGCTGTTTGAATCCTTGAATTAGGCGGCCGAAGGCCTGTAGATGCTGCCATGATCCGCGTCACTTCCCAGATCCATCTCGACGAGCACGAGCTCGAGGAGCGTTTCATCCGCGCCTCGGGGCCGGGCGGGCAGAACGTCAACAAGCTCTCGAGCGCGGTGCAGCTGCGCTTCGACGTGCGGCGCTCGCCCTCGCTGCCCGAGGGCGTGCGCTCACGGCTCATCCAGCTCGCCGGCCGGCGCATTTCGGGCGCGGGCGTGCTGGTGATCACCGCGCAGTCCTTCCGCACCCAAACGCAGAACCGGCGCGACGCGCGCGAGCGGCTGTTCGAGCTCATCCGCCGCGCCGCCCAGGTGCCCAAGGCGCGGCGGGCGACCAAGCCCTCGCGCCGCCAGAAGAAGAAGCGGCTCGAGAGCAAGAAGATCCACGGGCGGACGAAGACTTTGCGGGGCAGGGTGGTGGAGGAGTAGTCGGCCGCTCGTCCCCGCGAAAGCGGGGACCCAGGGCCGCAACCGAATCCACCCGCTGCCCTGGATTCCCGCTTGCGCGGGAATGAGCGGAAATGAATCAACCGGAATGGATGACGGTCGCTAAGCCAGCGTCGCGATCGCGGCCCAGACGAGGATGGCGCCGCGGGCGAGTTGCGCCCAGATCGCGTCGCCCTGCATAGCGCGCGGCGCTGCGCCAGACCGCGACGACCATCAGCAAATTATAGGGCACCGGCAGGAAGTGGACCGCGACGGCCAGAAGCGCCGGCCAGCCGAGCACGATCATCGTAAGCGCCGCGCCGGTCGCCAGGAGATTCGCGAACGAGCCATAGATGACCGCCCAATCCCAGAACACGCGCGCCAGCGGCACGCGGCCGTTCCACAGATCGGACAGGCGCCGCGTCATGCCGGCATCGGGATCTCGCTCACTCGATTGGGCACGTGATAGCCGCGCTGCACCGCCGGGCGCTTGGCGATCGTCAGGTACCAGCGCTTGACGTTAGGGAATTCGTTGAGGTCCATGGTCTGCCACTCGAAGCGCGAGATCCAGGGCCAGATGGCGATATCGGCGATCGAATAGTCGTCGGCGACGAATTCGCGCTCCGCGAGCCGCCGGTCGAGCACGCCATAGAGCCGGCGCGCTTCCTTCAGAAAGCGCTCCTCGGCATAGGGCGCCTTGCCCGGATTGTATTTCACGAAATGATGCACCTGGCCGAGGAACGGCCCGGGCCCGCCCATCTGCCACATCAGCCATTCGATCACGCGATAGCGCCGCGCCAGTTCCTTGGGCATCAGCTTGCCGGTCTTCTCCGCGAGATAGAGCAGGATCGCGCCCGACTCCATCAGCGAAAGGCCGTTGTCGTGATCGACGATGGCGGGGATTTTGTTGTTGGGCGCGACCTTGAGGAATTCCGGCGCGAACTGCGCGTCCTTGCCGATGTCGATGGGGATGACGTTATAAGGCAGTCCGAGCTCCTCGAGCGCGATGGAAATCTTGCGGCCGTTCGGCGTCTGCCAGGTGTAGAGATCGATCACGTCGGTGCCTTTCATTGTCATGGCCGGGCGTTGTGCCCGCTTCGCCAAGTCCCGATCATCAACGGCAGTGCCTATCGAGCAGCGGGTCATCGATGCCGGGACAAGCCCGGCGATGACGAAAAAGAAGAATATCAAGCCGGCTTCACTCGCGCGACGTAGGCCTTCACGGGGTCGGCGTAACCCTTGAGCTGCAGGCTGCGCGGCTCGGCGGAGACCTTGCCCGACACGTCGTTCCACGCCGCCTCGCTCATGACCATTTCGCCCGCCTTGGCGGCGGCGACCAGCCGCGCGCCGAAGTTCATCGTGTCGCCGAGCGCGGCGAACTGATAGGTTCCGCCCTCGCCGCCGATCGAGCCGACGAAAGCCACTCCGGTATGCACGCCGACGCCGATCGGGAGCCATGGATCGGCTCGTTCGCCGTGACCGGTCGCGCGCAGGAGCTCGAGCCCGGCCTCGACCGCGCGCCGCCTGAAGTCGGAACCGGCAAGGCCGGGAACATAAATTCCGATCACCTCGTCGCCCGCCATCTTGTCCACCACAGCGTCGCTGCGAAGGAATGTCTCCGTGGCGGTTTGAAAAAAGCGCTGCATAAGGGCGGCGAATTCGGTCGGGCGCATGCCGGCGGCCATTTGGGTCGAGCCGCGCACGTCGGCATAGAGCACCGCGATGTCGATCTCGGTGCCGCCGCGGTTCTCCCGCAGGACCTCTTCGCACTTCTCGCAGAAATGCGAATTGCGCTGCCAAGGCCCGCGCCGCATTACGCGCATGAGCGGGGCGGTGAAGCCGTCGAATCCCGCCAGGCAGATGCGGCAGCGATCATGCGCCGTAGGCGAGAGCATGCGGAAAAGATGCCGGCCGCGCTGCATGGTCTGGAACTCACCCGACAGCATCGGGTGCCAGAAGGGATTGATCTCGCGGGATTTATCGACTGGATCGGCCATGCGCCCAACCTCCGCGTAGGAGGTTAACACGACGTTCAGCGCAAGGCGCGGATAGGGCGGGGAAGGCTTATTGCTGCGCGCTCCAGTAATAGAGCGCGCCGGAGGAGACCGCGCCGCCCACGACGCAGGGCAGGCCGAGCGCGATCGCGCCCGCGGCCGCCGCGCCGATGCAGCCGAGCGCGATGGCGCCCTGGCCGATCTGTCCCCAGGTCGAAAGCTTGCGCTTGTAGCCCGGCCCCTTGCGCTTCAAATCATCGAGCGCGGCCATCGCCTCCTTCTTGATGCGCGCGATATCCATGGTCTCGGCCGCCTCGATCACTTCTTTCAGCGGCGCCTGCACTTCTTCGGATTGCTTCGAGGTGAGGCGCTTGACGTGGGCGAACAGTTTGGGGTCGCGGGCGATGTTGGAGGCGAGCGTGTATTTCGCCATGCTGCCGAGCGTGACCTTCTCGATGCTGTCTTCGTCCTTGGCGAGCGGGAGCATGGCGATGAGGCGGGAGAGCGGCTCGTCGGCGCCGGTCGCGAAATAGTAGCCCCACAGCGTGTCGATCAACTCTGGCGGCGGCTCCTCGGCGCGCGGCTGCTTGCCGAAATAGCTGCTCGGCTTGAGATAGTTTTTCATCCGCTCCGATATGGCCGGGCTCTTCTCGAAGGCGATGCGGTCGAGGGCGGGCAGCTCGCCGGAAATGTATTTGTCGATCATGATGCGGCGCTCGGGCATGCGCCAGGCGAAGTTGCGCAGCAGCCGCTTCCATTCCGGCAGGCCCGAATAGGCGATGGCGCGGATCACGGCCCAGTGGCTCTCGGGCGGCAGCGGGTACAGGCGCGCAATCAGGTCCTCGGCCCAGGCCGGGTTGGAGCCGATCACGCCGGCGAGGAAGCCGACATAGACGCCCGACGATTCCGCATCCTTGAACGCGCCGAGGCGGGCCATGGCTTTCACCGCCACGGGCACGCGCATCGGGTCGGGCTTGTGACGGTAGTCGAACATCCAGCGCTGCAGCTGCTCGGCCGAGATCGGCGCTGGTCTGGGTGCAGGCGTCGAAGCAATTGCGCTGGTCGCAAACGCGACCGCGGCAATGAGTACGGGTACCCGGAACATTTCCCCTCCTGGCGCCCCCAGGCGCGAACTGCGCCTCCGCCAGCGGTTGGAGATCATCAGCGGGGTGGGACATTTTCGTGACGGGCAGTGGCCCAAATCGGGACACGCGCGGATTACCTGCGGTTATGACGACTATGAGCCCGGCGCTGGCGCAAGCCGCTCCGGATGCGTCAAAATCCCGGCAAAACGCGGGGACGACAAGAAGAATTGGGGAGGGAGCATGAACGCCGGTAGGGCAAGTGCCGACGAACATCCCGTGCTGATCGCTGGCGGCGGGCTGGTCGGCCTGTCGACCGCGATGTTCCTCGCGCAGCACGGCATTTCCTCGCTTGCCATCGAGCGTCTGCGCGGCGGCTCGCCGGTTCCGCGCGCCGCGTTCTTCCACATGCGCACGATCGAATTGTTCAGGAACGCCGGAATCGAAGACGAGGTCCGCAAGCAGTCGGACAAGGAGTTCGTGCCCGAAGGCGCCATGATCATCATGGACACGCTTTCGGGCAAGAAGCTCGCCGACATCATTCCGGTGCTCAATGCGGGGGTCGATGCGCTGTCGCCCTGCCGGCGGCTGTTCATCTCGCAACCCGGCCTGGAGCCGATCCTGAAGCGGCGCGCGGAGCAGGCCGGCGCGAAAGTGCTCGAAGGGCACGAGATCGTCGCGATCGAGCAGGACGACGCGGGCATCACGGTGACGGCCCGGGACGTCGATACCGGCCAGGAGAAGCGACTGCGCGGCAAATACCTGATCGGCGCCGACGGCGCGCACAGCAAGGTGCGCGACCTGATGGGCGTCGAGTTCGACGGCCGCGGCGTGTTCTCGAACAGCATCACCATTTACTTCCAGGCGGACCTATGGCCGCAGCTCGGCGGCAAGCCGCTCTCGGTGATCTACATCAACAACCCGGCGTTCGGCGGCTTCTTCCGGATGGAGAAGGATTGTCAGAACGGCTTCCTGGTCGTGAACACGGTGGGCGATCCGAAAAAAGATCCGAAGGCGGCGGCGGATGCAGCGGCCGACATCAGTGAAGCCAAGCTCATCGAATATGTGCGCGTGGGCGCGGGCGTGCCCGACCTGCCGGTGAAGATCACCGGCCTCGCGCGGTGGCGTGCAACCTCGGACGTGGCGCGGCGTTTCCGCGACGGCCGTGTTTTTCTCGCCGGCGATGCGGCGCACCTGATGCCGCCGAACGGCGGCTTCGGCGGCAATACCGGCGTGCACGACGCACACAATCTCGCCTGGAAGTTGGCGCTGGTGCTCAAGGGCGCCGCCGATCCGAGGTTGCTTGCCACCTACGACGTGGAGCGGCGACCGGTGAGCAAGTTCACGGTCGAGCAGGCCTATACGCGCTATGTCACGCGCACGGCGCCCTATCTCGGCGCCAAGGATTTCCAACCGCCGGCGCCCGACTTCAATATCGAGCTCGGCTACCTCTACCGCTCGCCGGCAGTAGTGCCCGACGGCGGCGAGGTTGACGGCAAAACTCACGACAACCCGCACCAGACGCACGGCCGCCCCGGCTCGCGGGCTCCGCACATCTGGCTCAATCGCGGAGGGGATCGGGTGTCGACGATCGACTTGTTCGGCCGGTCCTTCGTTCTACTCACCGGGCTCGAGGGCGCGGCCTGGGCCAGCGCAGCGCGCGCCGCGGCGGGCAAGTTCAAGGGATTCGAACTCGACACTTATTGCATCGGCACAGCGATGCTGCGCGATCCGGATCTGCGCTTCGCCGAGTCCTTCGGAGTGACGTCGACCGGCGCCGTGCTGGTGCGGCCCGACGGATTCGTCGCCTGGCGCGCGAAAGCGATGCAGTCCGATCCCGAGCGCGTGATGGCGTCAGCGCTCGGCGCGCTGCTGCAGCGGGCCTAGCCGGCGCCGGACCGGAAGAAATGGAAGTCGCCATATTGAATCCGCGAACTTGTGCGGAATCCCGCAATCCACTGCAATCCAAGGGTGTACTAACCAGAACGTGTGTGCCAACATTCCTCAACTCGACCGCCGGCGGCCGGGTCAGCCGCTGGGGATTGAAATCATGGCAGACGCACCGCGCACGAGGAATTGGAAGGCCTGGGAAGACAGGATGCCGGGGCCGGGCATGGGCGTGGCGCTCTATGTCACGGGAGAAGTCGAGACCGGCAACTCGAACCAGACCCCGCATCTGCGCGAGGCCGTCCCGCAGGGCATCAACCCGACCATCCTTATTCTTGATCTCGTCCTTGTCCCAAACGGGATCGGAAATCCGGTGATGGGTTGGAAGCCGGCGCGGTTCGAGAAGAAGCTGTCGCGCGACCATTACGCCAGCGTTGAAATCCGCTGGGAACATGCGCTGATCGCAACGTGCAAGGTCGAGGTCGTGCATTAGTGAAAGTTGATTAGCCAGATTTGGGTCCGGCGGGGATCATGAGCTGGGTCTGCGTGACGATCGCCGCGAGCTTGCCGTCGCCGCGCACGATCTTGGTCTGCCAGACCATGGTGGTGCGGCCGCGATGCAGCGGCGTGCATTCGGCGCGCGCCGTGTCGCCGACCGGGACGGCGGCGAAGAAATTGGTCTTGCTCTCGATCGTCACGGTGCCGCCGCCCTTGGGCAGGTTTGCGCTGGTTCCCACGCCGCCAAGCGTATCGGCGAGCGTCATGATGGCGCCGCCGTGCAACACGCCGTGACGATTGGATAGCTCCGGCCGCGCTTCCAGCGTGCCTTCGACCAGTTCGGCCGTGTATTTGGTGATCTTGAGGCCGATGAGCCGTGAAAAATGCGGCGTGTCGCCTTCGAGGAATTCCTTTACGTCGTCGATTGCCACTTGCAGGACTCCCGTGATGTTCGCTGCTTCAATCAATCCCGGCCAGGCGCTTGACCATGCGGTCGTGAATCGCTGGAAAGCGCGCGAGAAATCCAACGACGGAGGGAAACAGCACGCGGCCAATGAAGCCCTGGCTCGTGGCGATCCGCTGCATCATGTCGCTTTCGCGCACGACCGCGGCGGCGTGGCGTTGCTGAGTTTCCTCCCAGGCGGATAGATCGCCGTTCCCGACGATCACCCGCGCCAGCGTGACCGCGTCCTCGATGCCCAAGTTCATGCCGCGGCCGCCGGCCGGCGAGTGGATATGCGCGGCGTCGCCCACGAGCCAGACGCGGCCGGTGCCCCGGCGCTTCACCATGCGGTGGCTCACGGAGAAATCCGACTGCCAGTGCACCTTGCCGGGCTTCCAGCTGGCCGGGACGCGCGACAGCACATTGGGTGCGTTCGAGATCAGCCGATGCCGCCCGTGGCCGAGCGGTCCGCGCACCATGACGGGCCCGCGATAGTCGAGCCTGAGCTCGGCGCGGTCGGGCTCGGCGTCGCCCAAGAGCTCCACATCGGCAAGGCTCCAATGGAACGGGTAGGGGGCGCCGGGAAATTCCAGACCGATCCGGTGGCGCACGGTCGAGTGCGCGCCGTCGGCGCCGATGATCCAGTCGGCGGTGAACAACGCCTCGCCCTTGGGCGTTTTGGCGCGGGCGGTAGCGCTGTCCGCGCCGTTCACGATATCGACGACCTCGACGCCGCGCTCGACCGCGACTCCGCGCTGCAGCAGGCATTCGATCAGCACGCGCTCGGTTTCGTTCTGGGCGAGCGCGAGCAGGTATTTGCGAGGGGGCGGCAGGCGGGTCGCGTCGATCGTCACACGTACGCGATTATCGACCACGATGCGGGCGCCACGCAGCTTCACCCCGGCGGCGATCAGGCGGTCCGACGCGCCCGCCGGATCGAGCAGGTCGAGCGAGCGCGTATTGACGAGAATGGCGCGGCTTTCCTTGGTGGCCGCCGACACCTTGTCGACGATGCGTACCGAGGCGCCGAGGCGCGTGAGTTCCAGCGCGGCCGAAAGCCCTACGGGCCCGGCGCCGACCACGAGAACGCTGGTCTTGTCTGCCATCGGAGGGGAGAGTGTGGGGCCGGATGCGGGCCGTCAATGATACGAAGGGGCGGAACGCCGGAGCGTTCCGCCCGTTGGTGCTGCGATTCCGCCTGCTCAGCGCGGCTGCGGAACGATGCGGATATAGGGCTTGGGCGACTTCCAGCCGTTCGGATAGGTCTTCTTGGCGTCGTCGTCGGAGACGGAGCCCGCGATGATCACGTCGTCGCCATGCTTCCAGTTCACCGGGGTGGCGACCTTGTGCTTGGCGGTGAGCTGCAAGCTATCGATCACCCGCAGCACCTCGTCGAAGTTCCGGCCCGTGGTCATCGGATAGACCAGGATGAGCTTGATCTTCTTGTCGGGGCCGATGACGAAGACGTTGCGTACGGTCTGATTGTCGGCTGCCGTGCGTTTGGCGGGATCGCCCGAGGCGCTCGCCGGCAGCATGCCGTAGAGCTTCGACACGTTGAAATCGACATCGCCGATCATCGGGTAGTTAGGGGCGTGGCCCTGGGTTTCCTTGATGTCGTTGGCCCAGCTCGAATGCTTGTCGACCGGATCGACCGAGAGGCCGATGATCTTCACGTTGCGCTTGTCGAACTCGGGCTTGATGCGCGCCATGTAGCCGAGCTCGGTGGTGCAGACCGGAGTGAAGTCCTTGGGATGCGAGAACAGCACCGCCCACTTGTCGCCGATCCAATCGTGGAACCGGATCTTGCCTTCGGTGGTCTGCGCCTCGAAATCCGGCGCGGTGTCGCCTAAACTTAGAGCCATGCTTGCCTCCTGATTTTTGCCGAGCGCGCTCGCGAGCCGAGGCGCGCTGCCCTTGTTCTGAATTCAATATAGGCTTTTTCACAGTGAAAGCTAGACGAAGCCTTTAATCACATAGATTGCACGTTTAAATTTCGATCGGCCTCATTCCAGCGCCGGCAAGCCTGCCTCGATCTTGGCGCGATGCGCCTCGTACCAGGGCGGCAACATCACCTTCTGGCCGAGCTTCTCCTTCGGTTCGTCGAGCGTGAAGCCGGGATCGTCGGTGGCGAGTCTCGAACAGAATCCCGCCCGGCTCGCGGAAATAGACCGAACGGAAATAATTGCGCTGCACCTGCTCGGTGGCGTTCAGCCCGAGCGAGAGCGCGCGCCGGCGCATTTCCATCTCCTCGGCGTCGTTGGCGGCGCGGAAAGCGACGTGGTGATTGGTGCCGAGGCCCTGCTGGGAGCGCGGCAGCCCCGGCGTGATGCGCAGGTCGATCACCCGGCCGAGCGGCCCGCCATCGGCGAGATAGCGGTGGCGATTGTGCTCGACGCCGCTCGGCTTGAAGCCGAACACCTGCTCGAGCACGCGACCGGTGGGAGCGGGGTCGCGCACTTCCAGTGTGATGCCATGGAAGCCGCGAATGGCGTGCTCGGCGGGGATTTCGCCGTTGGACCAGCCGGGGATCGCCGCAACGCTCTGGTCCGCCACCAGTTCGAGCTTGAGCCCATCGGGGTCCTCGAGGGCGATGGCAGTCTCGCCGAAGCGCCTTACCGGAGCTCCATGCGCAACGCCAAGCGTGTCGAGCCGCTTGATCCAGTAATCGAGCGAGCCCTCGGGGATGGCGAAGGCGACTTCCTGTGCCTCGCCTGAGCCGTGCTGGCCCTTGGGCAGGTCCTTCCAGATGAAGAAGGTGAGCGCGGTGCCGGGCGCGCCGATCTCGTCGCCGTAATAGAGGTGCCAGGTGCCGGGATCGTCGAAATTGACGGTGCGCTTCACGAAGCGCAGCCCGAGCGTGCGGGTGTAGAACGCGACGTGCCGTTTGGGCTCGCCCGCGATGGCGGTGATGTGGTGGATGCCGGCGCTCTTGGTCATTTCCGTTCGGTTCCGCTAACCGCTTACCGTCGACCGTCAACATATAGGGAGGAACGCTGCAAGAGTTAACAGGCTGGTAACCGCCGTCGTCGCAGATTCGCTCCCGAGTATGGAGTGAGGCAATGGACGGGGGCACGGCCACTTCGCGCAACGAGGTTCAGGTCCTCGAAACGTTGCGCGAAGAGTTTTTCCCGACCGGCATATTGAGCGAGAGCGCGGCGCGCGAGCTGCTCTCGCAATACGCGCCGCACGGCCGGGTCGCCACGGCGGCCGGGATCGAGACGCTGTTGCGCGTCATGGAAGCGGCGATCCAGTCACCGTCCTTGCTGTCCGCCTTCCTGATCGGCCAACTTTGCGCGGCGATCATCGCCGGCGAGGGACCGGCGCTCGGGCGGCGTCCGCATTTCAGCCGCGCGATCGACGCCGAAGACGTGCGCTTCCTGCGCCGCGTGCTCGAAGCCGCGGGCGGAGAGGCCGGAATGCCGGTCAGCCGGGCCGAAGCCGAGGCGCTGTTCGATCTGCACGACGCGGCCGCGGCCGGCGGCAGCGATGCCGGCTTTCACGATCTCTTCTGCAAGGCGATCGCCACTCACCTGATCGCGGCATCTAGCCATGCGGTGCCGCCGCGGCGCGAGGCGCTCGCGGCCGAGCGGGACCTGGCGTGGGTCGCGATCGGTGCGGAGGAAGTGGCGTGGCTCGCCAGCCATATCATGCGCGACGGCCGGCCGACGGCCGCGGAACTGCGGCTCTTGGGGTTGCTCGGCCAGGGCGCGAATGCAACGGACCCGTCGGTGCGCCGGCTCATTGATTTCGCGGCCTGAGCGCGCGCCGCCAGCAATTGGCTATGATGGATGCCGGTCAAGGGAACGGCTCCATGCCAAAGATTGTCCTCGCGGCGGTAATCGCTGTGCTGATGCTGACGACGCATGCCGAGGCGGCATGTCAGGTTTCCCCGCATCGCTTCGTCTTCGGGTCCGATATCGATCTCGACGTGGAGATCACCGGCGGCACGCGTTGTCCGATCACGGTCCGGCTCGGCGCGAAAAGTACGGCGCAGAGCAACCGCATATCGAGCCCGCCGGCGAACGGCATGGCGCGGACGAGCGGCGCTGCTGGTGTGCTCTATCAGCCTAAGGCCGGCTTTACGGGCAAAGACGCTTTTGCCTTCGTGGTCTGCGGCAGCGGCGCCGGCAGGTCCGGCTGCTCGACGGTGCGCGTGCGAGTCACGGTGCAATAACGAAGCACGCGCCGCCTTCGCGCCCGATTGACAAGCGGCGTGTTGCGCCGCACACAAAAAGCGGTAGCGCACAGGCCGGGGCATGTTTCGCAAGATTTTGATCGCCAATCGCGGCGAGATCGCGTGCCGCGTGATGAAGACCGCGCGGCGCATGGGCATCCGCACGGTCGCGGTCTATTCCGACGCCGACAAGGACGCGCTGCACGTCGCCTTGGCCGACGAAGCGGTCAACATCGGCCCCGCGGTCGCGGCGCAATCCTATCTGGTGATCGAGAAGATCGTCGCCGCCTGCAAGGCGACCGGCGCCGAAGCGGTTCATCCGGGCTACGGATTCCTCTCGGAGCGCGCGGCGTTCGCCGAGGCGCTGACTGCGGCCGGGATCGCGTTCATCGGGCCGAACGCGGCGGCGATCGCCGCCATGGGCGACAAGATCGAATCGAAGAAATTCGCGGCCAAGGCAAAGGTCTCGACCGTTCCCGGCTTCCTCGGAACGATCGAGGACGAGAAGCAGGCGCTGAAGATCGCCGACGAGATCGGCTATCCGGTGATGATCAAGGCCTCGGCCGGCGGCGGCGGCAAGGGCATGCGGGTCGCGCGCGACAAGAGCGAGGTCGCGGAAGGCTTCACGCGCGCTCGCTCCGAGGCGAAAGCGAGCTTCGGCGACGAGCGCGTGTTCATCGAGAAATTCATCGAGAACCCGCGCCACGTGGAAATCCAGGTGCTCGGCGACAAGCACGGCAACGTCATCTATCTCGGCGAGCGCGAGTGCTCGATCCAGCGGCGCAATCAGAAAGTAGTCGAAGAGGCGCCGTCGCCGCTGCTCGACGACAAGACGCGCAAGGCCATGGGCGAGCAGGCGGTCGCGCTCGCCAAGGCCGTGAACTACGACTCGGCAGGCACGGTGGAGTTCGTCGCCGGGCAGGACAAGAGCTTCTTTTTCCTCGAGATGAACACGCGGCTGCAGGTCGAGCATCCGGTGACCGAGTGCATCACCGGCATCGATCTGGTCGAGCAGATGATCCGCGTTGCGGCTGGCGAGAAGCTTGCGATCAAGCAGAGCGACGTGAAGCTCGATGGCTGGGCGGTGGAGACGCGGATCTACGCCGAAGACCCGTTCCGCGGGTTTCTGCCTTCGATCGGGCGGCTCCGGCGCTTCCGGCCGCCGGCCGAAGGGAAGCGCAGCGACGCCTCGGTGCGCGTCGATACCGGCGTCGTCGAGGGCGACGAAATCTCGCTCTATTACGATCCGTTGATCGCCAAGCTGGTGACGCACGCGCCGACGCGCGCGGCGGCGATCGACGCGCAGGCCGACGCGCTCGATGCGTTCACCATCGAGGGGATCGAGCAGAACATCCCGTTTCTGGCGGCGCTGATGCAGCATCCGCGCTGGCGCGCGGGCAAGCTCTCGACCGGGTTCATCGCCGAGGAATACCCGGAAGGCTTCCGCGCGGTCGCGCCGCAAGGCGGGCTCGCGCAACGGCTCGCCGCGGTCGCGGCGGCGGTCGATCTCGTGCTCGGCGAGCGCAAGCGGAAGATTTCCGGCCAGCTCACCGGCCGCGCGGTGACGCGCGAGAAGCGGCGCATCGTGCGGCTCGGGGACAGCGAGCTCGAGCTCGAAGTCATTCGCCAGGACGAGGCGGTGGCCGTGCGCTTCGCCGCCGACGGCGCCCACGTGTTCGTCCTGCAATCGCGCTGGAAGCCGGGCGATCCGGTCTGGGCCGGGCTGATCGACGGCAAGGAAATTGCGGTGCAGGTGCGGCCGGGCGCCAACGGGTTCCTGCTCATGCACCGGGGCCTGCGCACGCGCGCCCACGTCTATACCGAGCGCGAGGCGGTATTAGCGCGGCTCATGCTGGCCAAGGTGGCGACCGATTCCGGCAAGGAAGTGCGCTGTCCGATGCCGGGGCTGGTGATGTCGATCGCGGTGGCCGCGGGGCAGGAGGTCAAGACCGGCGATACGCTGGCCGTGGTCGAGGCCATGAAGATGGAGAACGTGCTGCGCGCCGAGCGCGACGGGACGGTGAAGAAAATTCACGCCAAGCCCGGCGACAGCGTGGCGGTGGACGCGGTGATCCTGGAGTTTGCCTGAAATCCCTCCCCTGAAGGGGAGGGATGAGGAACGAAGGATGTCGCTCTACTTCGCCTATGGCTCCAACATGGACCGCGCGCACATGGCGCGGATGTGCCCGCGCGCGAAGGCGTATGGACCGGCGCGGATCAAGCACTATCGTTTCCTCATCACGGCAAGCGGGCACGGTTCGATCGCGCCGCATCGGGGCGCCGATGTCTGGGGCGTGCTGTGGCGCGTGACCGCGGTCGATGTGGCCGCGCTCGATCGCTACGAGGACGTGGCCGGCGGGCTCTACCGCCAGGAGATGTTGCCGGTGCATTACGACGAGAAACTCCTGAGCGCGCTGGTCTATATCGCGACCGACGCGACGCCCGGCCGCGCGCGCCCGCAATACCGCGCGCAGGTCGTCGGCGCCGCGCGCGAATGGAAGCTGCCGGACGATTATGTGCGCGCGCTGGAGCGCGCGTTCGGCCCGGAGTGAAGCATGCGCATCGTCCGGCTCACGATCCGCGGCCGCGTGCAGGGCGTGGGCTATCGCGCGTTCGTCGAGGATGAAGCGATTGCGCGCGGGCTCCAGGGTTGGGTGCGCAACCGCCGCGACGGCGCGGTCGAGGCCGTGGTCGCCGGTGAGAACGCAGCGGTGGAAGCGATGATCGCCGCCTGCCGGCGTGGGCCGCGCTCGGCGCGCGTCGATGCAGTCGAGATCGAGGAAGCGGACGAGCAGGCGCTCGCCGCACGGCGGCCGGGCGAAGTTTTTTCGATGCTGCCGAGCGCTTGACGCCGGCTCTAGCTGCCGAAAACTTCCTCGAAGCTCGCGCGCAGCGCCTGGTCGACGTCGGCCATCGTGGCTTCGATCCCGAGATCGGCGAGACTGGTGACGCCGTGACGTTCATCGCTGACGCCGCAAGGCATGATGCCGGAATAGTGCGAAAGATCCGGTGCGACATTGAGCGAGACGCCGTGATAGGTGATCCAGCGGCGTACGCGCACGCCGACAGCGGCGATCTTGTCCTCACGGCCTTCGCCCTTGTCGGGCCGCTTGACCCAGACTCCGATCCGGTCGGCGCGCCGTTCGCCCTCGACGCCGAAGCGCGCGAGCGTTTTGATCAACCATTCTTCCAGCGCGAACACGAAACGGCGCAGGTCCGCGCCGCGCGGCTTCAGATCGAGCATCACATAGGCGACCCGCTGGCCGGGGCCGTGATAGGTGAAGCGGCCGCCGCGCCCGGTCTCGAACACGGGAAAGCGCGCCTCGAGCAGCTCGCCGGGCTCGGCGCTGGTGCCCGCGGTATAGAGCGGCGGATGCTCCAGCAGCCACACCAGCTCCGGCTTGTCGCCCGACGCGATCTCGGCGACGCGGGCCTCCATGGCGGCGAGCGCGTCGGCATAGGCGACCGGCCGCGCGCTCGTGTGCCAGTCGACCGGCGCGCGGCGAGGGACGAGCGAAGAGGCGGGACGGGCGGCTGGTTCAGCCATTCGGCGAACTGCGTTTCGGATCAATCGAAATGTCCAGCGATTGAAGCGTTAAAGCTGGTGCAGCGTTTCGCTTCCGGACCGGCGACGACGAAGAACACGATTTCCTTGTCCGCGGCGCAGCGCACCGCAGCGGTATAGTCGCCGCGCTCGCCGAACACCGTGGTGTTGACGACCTCGAAGCTCTTGGTGAACCCCTCGGCGCGGACCGCTCGGCGGGCCTTCTCTATGCAAGCGTCGCCGGACAGCGTCATGTTCGCCCAGCGTGTGCTCATGCTCGGAGGTGCGGCGAGCGCGGCGGTCGCGCAGGCTGCAAGTACGGCGGCTGAGACCAGAATACGGGACTTAAGGCGCATGATGTTCTCCTTGTTGCGCTAGGCTAGCATCAGGGCGAGGCGGACAGCACGTTTTTGCGGTCTGCAGCGGTCCGGGCCGGTGCCGGCCCGCCCTTGAGGATACAGGATCGATTTGTTACATCGAAGCGCGCGGCGGGATAGCCGCGAAAATCCAGATTCCCATGCGGTCGTGGCGGAATTGGTAGACGCACTAGCTTGAGGTGCTAGCGGGGCAACCCTTGGAGGTTCGAGTCCTCTCGACCGCACCATTACCTGCGACGGCGGCCCCGGGGCCGCCGTTTCGCTTTGTCCGGACGGCCGCCGGGCGGCCTTTGCCCCCGCCGGTTTCGGACCTACCATCCGCCCGGGCGGGAGAAGGGCAACAAGGAGCCGATCGATGTCGAAATTCGTTCTTTTCGCGCTGGGCGTCGCGCTGGCGCTCGCTTCTCCTGCTTTCGCCGCGGAGGAAGTCGTCACCATCGGCGGCGGGCGGGCGCTGCTCGACAAGCCGCCCGGCGCGCGCGCGGGCATCATCCTGGTCGCCGGCGGCGACGGCTATCTCAACATCACGGCGGACGGCAAGATTACCCGTCTCGCCGGCAACCAGCTGGTGCGCACGCGCGGTGCCTATCGCGCGGCCGGGCTCGCGGTGCTGACGCCCGATGTCGGCGTCAATCTCGGCGCGGCCGTGGAGTACATGCGCGGAATCGTGAAATCGGTGACGCTCGCGGGCACCAGCCGTGGCACGGTGCGCATCGCGCAAGCGATCGCCGCCGGCGCGCGGCCCGACGCGGTGGTCTTCACGGCCGGATTCATGCAGCAGGTGCAGGGCATCCTCGGCTCGCCCGGCGCGCTGCCGCGCACGCTCGTGGTGCATCATCGCGACGACACTTGCCGGTTCACGTTGCCCAGCGCGGTCGAGCCGTTCGTGCAATGGAGCGGCGGCAAGGCGCGGGTGGTCTGGATAACCGGCGGGACGACGACCGGCGACGTCTGCGAGGCGCGCGCATACCACGGCTTCAACGGCACCGATGGAAAAGTCGTCTCGGCCGTGGCGGGCTTCGCCAGGCGTTGAACGGAGCGTGAATGAAGGCGGAGCCGAAGCCGCGCGATCCCGATTGGGACGCCAAGGTGCGCGCGAGCTTCGCGCGCCAGACCTTCATGGATACGATCGGCGCGCGCATCGCGGCGCTTTCGCCCGGCAGATGCGACGTGGAAATGCCGTTTCGCGCCGATCTGTGCCAGCAGCACGGCTATCTGCACGGCGGCGTGGTCACCGCGATCGCGGCCAACGCGGCGGGCTATGCGGCGCTCTCGCTGATGCCGCCGAACACCTCGGTGCTCGGCGTCGAGTACAAGATCAACCTGCTCGAGGCGCCGAAGGGCGAGCGCTTCGTCGCGCGCGGCGCGGTGATCAAGCCGGGCCGCACGCTCAACGTGGTCGAATGCGACGTGGAGGCGGAGCAGGGCGGCACCAAGCGCCTGGTCGCGCGCATGCTTGCGACCATGATGTGCGTCGAGGGCAGGCCGGAATTGGCGGACTAGGGGAAGTGCGATGCGCAATGCGTGGGAAGGCTTCAGGTTCGATCTCGGCGAGACCGCCGACATGCTGCGCGAGACGGCGCGCAATTTTTCCGCCGACCACATCGCGCCGCGCGCCGACGAGATCGACAAGACCAACACGTTCCCGCGCGACCTGTGGCCGAAGCTCGGCGAGCTGGGGCTGCTCGGCATCACGGTGGAAGAAGAATACGGCGGCGCGGGGCTCGGCTATCTCGAGCATTGCGTGGCGATGGAGGAAGTGAGCCGCGCTTCGGCTTCGATCGGGCTGTCCTACGGCGCGCACTCGAACTTGGCGGTCAACCAGCTGCGCCGCAACGGCAACGAGAAGCAGAAACGCAAATATCTGCCGAAGCTGATTTCCGGCGAGCACCTGGGTGCGCTCGCCATGTCGGAGCCCGGCGCCGGCTCCGACGTGGTCGGCATGAAGACGCGCGCCGACAAGAAGGGCGACCGTTACGTGCTGAACGGCTCGAAAATGTGGATCACCAATGGGCCGGGCGCCGACACGCTGATCGTCTACGCCAAGACCGATCCCGCCGCCGGCCCGCGCGGGATCACCGCGTTCCTGATCGAGAAGGGAATGAAGGGATTTTCCACCGCGCAGAAGCTCGACAAGCTCGGCATGCGCGGCTCCGACACCTGCGAGCTGGTGTTTCAGGATTGCGAGGTGCCGGAGGAGAACGTGCTCGGCAAGCCCGGCGAGGGCGTGAAGATCCTGATGAGCGGCCTCGATTATGAGCGCATCGTGCTGGCGGCCGGGCCCTTGGGCATCATGCAGGCCTGCATGGACGTGGTGCTGCCCTATGTGCACGAGCGCAAGCAGTTCGGCGAGCCGATCGGGAATTTCCAGATGGTGCAGGGCAAGGTCGCCGACATGTATGTCGGCATGAACGCGTGCAAGGCCTATGTCTATGCCGTGGCGCGCGCGTGCGACCAGGGCAAGACCGCGCGCGAGGACGCGGCCGGCGCGATTCTGTTCGCGGCGGAGAAGGCGACGCAGGTGGCGCTCGACGCGGTGCAGTTGCTCGGCGGCAACGGCTATATCAACGACTACCCGACCGGGCGGCTGCTGCGCGACGCCAAGCTCTACGAGATCGGGGCGGGGACGAGCGAAATCCGCCGCATGCTGATCGGGCGGGAGTTGTTCGAGAAGACGAAGTGATGCTTCGAGTTCTTGCGGCCGTTTGCGCAATCGTCGCGATGTGCCTCTTCGGCGCGGCGCAGGCGCAGACGCGCGTGCCGACGGTGCAGGAAGTCACTGCGGTGCAGTACTGTTTCGCGAAATACGAGGACGACGCGGAAATCGAGAAGAATTGCCTGTTCAAGTTGGTCGCAGAGCCCTGCATGGAACAGGAAGGCGGCTACTCGACCCATGGCATGGCCGATTGCCACCGCATCGAGACCACGGTCTGGGACCGGATTCTGAACGAGACTTTCCGGGAACTGCTCGCCGATCTCAAGGACAAAGAGCGGGAGAAGAAGCTGCGCGAGATGCAGCGCGCCTGGATCGTGAGCCGCGACCGCACGTGCGAATTCTACGACCCAGGTAGCTCACGGCTCGCAGGCGATCCCGATGGGCGCCGCCTGCATGGCGCGCGAGACGGCGCGGCGGGCCATGCTGCTCAAGGCGTTCGGTTCGCTATGAGATGAACGGCCGCGCCGCTATCGACGGAACGTCTCGTCGAGAATTTTCGCGATCAGCGGGTTGACGAGATCGGAGCGCCCGAGCGGCGCCATGTGGCCGCCGGCGGCGATCTCATGCACGTGCCAAGCGGGATAAGTCTTGGCGAGCAGCTTCACGATCTCGCGCGTGGGCGCGCGCGTGTCGGCGGCGGTGATCAGGTGCACCGGACAAGCGATCGCGCCGAATTCCGCGAGCGTGTGCGTGCCCGGCGCCTCCATCATCGTCCATTCGTGCGCGACCGGCGGCAGCAACGGCAGGGTGTTCGCCTTGCGCTCTTCCGGCATCGCCGCCCAGGCGCCGGGGCCGGACCAGTAATCGACGAACGATTCGCCCGCGCCGGTCCAGTCGCCGCGCGTCGCTTGCCCGATGAATCCGGATAATGCCTGGGCAATTTCCCGGTAGGCGCTCGCCGGTCCGTGCGTCTTCAAGAGATAGAACAGGATCGGCTCGAATGCGACCAGCATGCGGACGCGCCGGCCCATGCGCGCCGCGGCTTCGAAGGCAACCGCGCCGCCGAGCGAATGGCCGACCAGCACCACCGGTTCCGGCGAGAGCGCCGCCGCGGCCTCGATCAGCGCCACCTGGTCCACGAATGTGAGGGGCCGGTCGTCGGGCCAGGGGCTGGTCTTGCCATAGCCGAACAGGTTCACGGCGATCAGCCGATAGCGGCTCTGCAGCGCATCCACGAGATGGCGCCATTGGCGGTGGCCGCTCGCAGAGCAATGTACGAGCACAACCGCGGGGCCGGTCCCCACGTCGGTATAGTCGAGATCGAACGCTCCCGCTTTGATCACCGGCATGGGCGTCTCCTCGTGCAACTATCGAGGGGCGAAAGACCATGAGCAAGTCGCGGCAGCGAGCCTTTTCCGCTGCGGCGCCTACGGCTATGGTCCAGCCCCGCCTTGTCCCGGCACCCAGAGAAGCGAATGAGCCTCACCCCCGATCTCCGCGCCGCGCTGCTGAAGGTCTCGGCCGCGACCGTCACCACGGTGCTCATCAAGCAGGGCGTGCGGCGCGCCTTCATCCAGGGCGCGCGGCCGCTGGTGGGCGAGGGCGAGCGGGTGGTGGGCGAGGCCTTCACGCTGCGCTTCATTCCGGTGCGCGAGGACATCGCCACCACCGCCTCCTGGGCCGATCCGCGCTCGACGCGCGGCGCGATCGAGGAAATGCCGGCCGGCTGCGTCGCGGTGGCCGACGCCATGGGCGTCACAGCGGCGGCTATTTTCGGCGATATCCTCGCCATGCGGATGAAGGTGCGGAACGTGGCGGCGCTGATCACCGACGGAATGCTGCGCGATCTCGACGGCATGCGCGCGACGGGCCTGCCGACCTGGTGCGCGGGCGTGGCGGCGCCGCCTTCGGTCGGCGGGCTCACCTTCGTGGGCTGGCAGGAGCCGATCGGCTGCGGCGGCGTCGCGGTCTATCCGGGCGACGTCATCATCGCCGACCGCGACGGCGCGGTGTGCATCCCCAAGGCGATGCTCGCGGCCGTCACCGCCGAGGCCACCGAGCAGGAGCAATTCGAAGCCTGGGCATTCGAGCAGATCAAAGGCGGCTTGCCGTTGCCCGGCACTTATCCGCCGAACGAGCAGACCAAAGCGCGCTACGCGGCCGAAAAGAAGAAAGGGCGTTGAAATGGCGTTCACGCAGGCGGTGGAAGCGAACGGCGCGAAGATTCCGCTGCTCGGGCTCGGCACCTGGGACGTGCGCGGCCGCAATTGCGTGAGCCAGGTCGCGCAGGCGCTGAAGCTCGGCTACCGCCACATCGACACCGCGCAGGCCTACGAGAACGAAGCGGAAGTAGGCGAGGGCATCCGGAAGAGCGGCGTGAAGCGCGACGCGATCTTCCTCACCACCAAGGTCTGGCACACGAATTTCCGCGCCGGCGAGCTGGAGCGCTCGGTCGAGGCGAGCCTGGCGAGGCTCAAGCTGCCGCACGTCGATCTCCTGCTGCTGCACTGGCCCAATCCGTCGGTGCAGCTCAAGGAGACGATCGGCGCGCTGTGCAAGATGAAGACGCGCGGGCTCACGCGCCACGTCGGCGTTTCGAATTTCACGGTGAAGCTGGTGGACGAGGCGGTGCGGCTCTCGTCGGAGCCGATCGTCAACAACCAGATCGAGCTGCATCCGTTTCTGGACGCGTCCAAGGTGATCGCCGCGTGCAAGCGCCACGGCATTGCGGTGACGGCCTATAGCCCGATCGCGCGCGGGCGCGTGCACGGCGACATCGTGCTCGAGAAAATCGGCAAGGCGCGCAAGCACCCGAAGACGGCGGTGCAGGTCGGTCTGCGTTACCTGGTGCAGCAAGGCATCATCGTGATCCCGCGCACCAACAATCCGGAGCGGCTGAAGGAAAACGCGGCGATCTTCGATTTCGAGCTGACCAAGGCCGAGATGGACGAAATCCGCGCGCTCGCCACGTCCAAGGGCCGCGTCGTCAGCGTCTCCTGGGCGCCGGATTGGGATTGAGGGACGGCGCCGATGTTGGGCGAATTTTCCTTTTAGACCTTCGCCTTACGACTAAAGTTGTAGAAAGCGCTGATTTAGGCGTAGACTGAATTTAAGACGCGGCTCTTCGATGGCTTCGTTGATCGCACCGGGCAGCCCGGTAGCGCCGGGAGCCCAAGCCAGGGAGAATCTCCCCATGCAAGACCAGGTACAGCCTCAAGAGCAGCCGCTGACCGCTCAAAAGCATCGCCTGGATGCTCGCTCGGGCTCGCCCTCATTGTGGTGATCGCGTACTACATGGGCGTGGGCTCGTAACGGGAAGCTTGCTAAGACCTTGAACTGACATGGTTTTCGCGCGGGCGACGGATTTTTCCGCCGCCCGTGTCGCTTTTACGCATATCGATCAATAAGATAGCGCCATATTCTAGCGCATCGATTCATGCACGGAGTTGTGATTTAAAAAATACGAACGGTCGTGCTATTAAATAAGGATGGCACAGGCACTCACACCGGCAATCAGCAAGGGCGACCGCACCCGGTCCCGCATCCTCGACGAAGCCGCGGCGCTCGCGGGCGTCGGCGGCATCGGCTCGGTCACGCTCGGGCACCTGGCCGAGCGGCTAGGCATGTCGAAGAGCGGCCTGTTCGCCCATTTCCGCTCCAAGGAGGCGCTGCAGGTCGAAATTCTCGACCGCGCCGCGGCCCAGTTCCGCGCCGCGGCGGTGACGCCGCTCACGGCCGAGCCGGACAAGGCCAAGCGGCTGCCGCTGTTCTTCAAGCTCTGGCTCGACTGGATCGAGAGCCCGGGCGGGGGCTGTCCGCTGCTGGCTGCGACCGTCGAATTCGACGACGTGCCGGGCCCGGTGCGCGACACCTCGGCCGGCCATTACGGCGAATTGCATGACCTGATCCGCCGCCTGGTGCGCGTTTCGCACCCGCAGGCCGACACCGAAGCGATGGCTTCGACCATCGACGGGCTGGCGCTTTCGCATCTGGTGCGCGTGCGCCTGCTGAACGAGAAGAACGCGCGCCAGCACACGATGCGGGCTTTCGAATTTCTGCTCGCCAATCCACCCCGCAAGGAGCTGCCATGAACAAGATCGACCGCACTCCGCGCGCGCCCACGCTGCTGCAGGGCGCGATGTTGCGCATCGCGGCGTTCGTCAACCCGCACGGCGTCGATCGCCGCGTGGCGAGCGAGTTCCTCAAGCCGCGGCGGTATCTGACGCCCGATACCGAGGTGCTCGATCTGCCGCCGCCGCAGGAAGGCACGCGGGTCGCCACCGGCGACACGTGGGTGGCGGCCTGGCGCTGGGGCAACGGCCCCGCGGTGCTGCTCGCGCACGGCTGGGAGGACGACCATCACGTCTTCGATCCGATGATCGCGCAGCTGATCGCGACCGGCCATTCGGTGATCGCGTTCGACCTGCCGGCGCACGGCTGCTCCGGCGGCCGGCGCGTGGCGCTGCCTTCGGCGGCACAGGCGATCGCCGACGTCGCCGAGGCGCTCGGCCCGGTGCGCGCCGTGGTCGGCCATTCGTTCGGCGGCGCCGCGGCGACGCTCGCGGTTTCATCGGGGCTCATGGTCGAGCGCGTCGTCACGATCGCGGCGCCGATCAGCGTCGCGCGCATGCTCGATCTCGTCGTGCAGCGGCTCGGCCTGTCGCGCGCGCGGCGCAAGGGCATCGAGCGCGAGCTGGTGCGCCGGGTGGGCGTGCCCCTGGCGGCGGTCGAGCTCGAAGCGGTGGTGCCGAGCTTCGTCGTGCCGGGGCTCGTCGTGCATTCGCGCGACGACCGCATGGTGCCGTTCGTGGCCGCGGTGCGGCTGCAGCGCGCCTGGCCCGGCGCCAAGCTGTTCGCCGTGGAAGGGCTCGGGCACCGGCGCGTATTGTCGGATTCCTCGGTGATCGCGCGGCTCTCGGATTTCCTCAACCCGCAGACCGTCGAGACGAGGCTCGCCGCCTCGGCCTGACGCTTTCAGCTCTTTTCGTCGTTCAACGCCCAGTGCGCGGATGGGCCGAACTGGCGATTGGCGACGACGATGAGCACCGCGAGCGTCGCCGCGATGAATACCCAGGCGTTCACGAACCAGCCGAGATAGCCGAGCGCGAAGAAGAACGCGCGCTGGCCGCGATTGAAGTGGCGGCCCGCCGAGCGTCGCCATGCGCGCGACGCGCTGGGCCGCGGTCTTGGCCTTGGCCGATTTGGCTTCGCTCGCGTCGGGCAGCGCGCCGATCAGGATCGCGGCGTAATTGAACAGCCGGTACGACCAGGCGAACTTGAAGAAGGCATAGACGAAGATCAGCAGCACGCCGATCACTTTGGTTTCCCAGACCGCTTGCGTCATGCGGATGCCGAACGGCAGTTGGGTGAACAGCGCCAGCACCTCCTCGCTCGCGCGCAGCAGCGCGAAGGCGCCGCCGACGGCGAGCAGCGAGGTCGAGGCGAAGAAAGCGGTGCCGTTCTGCAACGAGGCCATGATCTGGGTGTCGACGATGCGCAGATCGCGGCCGAGCATGGTTTGCGTCCAGCGGTCGCGGTAGCGGTCCATGCGGTGATTGAGCGAGTCGCGGCCGAGCGGCGTCAGCTCCACGGCGATGCCGTAGCCGGCCCAGGCCAGCGCGAACCAGGCCAGCGCGACGAGATCGAGGGTGCTGAAGCCTTGCATGGGTGCCCCGGGCGCGATGCTGCCATTGCGGGGAGGGGCGTTCAATGCGGGCCGGCCTTGACCCTCCGGCAGGCATGCAGAATGGTGCCGGCAGCGAGGGAACCATGGCGCAGAAGATCACGCTCGGCTACCGCACGCTCATCGACGAGGCGCTGGCGAAGATCGAGACCATCCAGCCGCAGGACGCGGTGAAGCTGCACGGGCGCGACGACGTGGTGCTGGTGGATATCCGCGACATCCGCGAGCTCAAGCGCGACGGGCGGGTGCCCGGCGCGGTGCACTGTCCGCGCGGCATGCTGGAGTTCTGGATCGATCCGGCCTCGCCCTATCACAAGCCGGTGTTCGCCGAGGACAAGAAATACGTGTTCTTTTGCGCCGGCGGCCTGCGCTCGGTGCTGGCGGCGGAGACGGCGCAGCGCATGGGCCTCAAGCCCGTCGCGCACATCCACGAGGGTTTCGGTGGCTGGAAGAAGGCCGGCGGGCCGGTGGAGAGCGATCCGAGAAAACGAATGAGCGAGCGCTCATCCGTCGAGGTGCGAGCCCGCAGGGCGAGCCTCGAAGGATGATGTGCACTAACGCCGGCCGTCATCCTTCGAGGGCCGCTTCGCGGCCAGCCTCGGGATGACGGATTAGTTGGCATTGATCCCATCGATCAAAATATGCGCTTGCTCAGGCGTCGCTCGCGTGGCGATCATCATGCGGGCAGGGGAGGGATTCTTGGCGCTCACGCTCGTCATCGGCTCGAAGACCTATTCCTCGTGGTCGCTGCGGCCGTGGCTGGCGCTGGCGCACCACAAGATCCCGTTCGACGAGGTGCTGCATCCGAACGGCACGCCCGAATTCAAGGCGCAGATCGCGGCTCATGGCGCCGGCAAGACGGTGCCGATCCTGATCGACGGCAAGGAGAAGATCTGGGAATCGATCGCGATCCTCGAATATCTGGCCGAGAAATTCCCGCAAGCCAAGCTCTGGCCGGCCGATCCCATGGCGCGGGCGCATGCGCGCACGCTCGCGGCCGAGATGCATGCGGGATTTCCGGAGCTGCGGCGGCACTGCCAGTTCAACCTGCGGCGCAAGCGGGCGCGCAAGACGCTTGCGCCGGAGGTCGAGCCGGAGATCGCGCGCGTGCAGGCGCTCTGGCGCGGCGCGCGCGAGCGCTTCGGCAAGGGCGGCGATTTCCTGTTCGGCGAGTTTTCCGCGGCCGATTGCATGTATGCGCCGGTCGTCGGCCGCATCGTGAGCTACGAATTGAAGGTCGATCGCGTCGCTGCGGCCTATATCGAGGCGGTCACCGCGCTTCCCGCCTACCGCGCCTGGTTCGAGGCCGCGCAGAGCGAGCGCTGGCCCTACGCGGTGACCGACGCGCTGGACTGACGGATCATTTTCGCGCCGCGCCCTTCGCGTTCCGCTGCGCTGGCGGAGCCGGCACGGGCTTCCCCGCAAGACCCAGCGCTTCCGTCACCAGCTGGCCGAGCGCGATGAAATCGACCTTGCGCGGGGAGGTGCGCCGCCAGGCCAGTCCGATCACGCGGCCGGGCGCGGGTTCGGCGAAGCGGAGCAGCTTCACCCGCTCGTCGCGGACTTCGACATCGACCGCGACGCGCGGCAAGAGCGTGATGCCATAGCCGTTCGCCACCATCTGCATGACGGTGGCGAGGCTCGTCGCACCAAGACTTGTTGCACCAAAACTCGCGTCGCGGCGCGCGCTGGTGCAATAGGCCAGCGCCTGATCGCGCAGACAATGACCTTCCTCGAGCAGGATCAGGCGTTGCTGGTCGATGTCCTGAGCGCGGACGCGCAAATTCTCCGGACGAGGGTCGGACGCGGGTATGGCGAGCACGAACGGATCGTCGAACAGGCGGATGGTTTCGATCTCGCCTTGCGCAATCGGCAGCGCCAGCATCACGACATCGAGGGCACCGCGGGAAAGCTCCTCGATCAGCGCGTCGGTCTGCGTCTCGCGCAGCTCGACGCGGAGCTCCGGATGGCGGCGATGGAGGAGCGGGAGAATTTTCGGCAACACATAGGGAGCCAGCGTGGGGATGACGCCGATCTGCAGCCGCCCGACGAGCAGCCGTTCGCCGTGCCGCGCGATATCGACGATGTCGCGCGTCGCGGACAAGACGCGCTCGGCGCGCCGCGCCACCTCGGCGCCGGTCTCGGTGAACGCGACCTCGCCCGGCCGCCGCTCCACCAGCTCGACGCCGAGGGTCCGCTCCAAGTCGCGGACCTGCATCGACAGGGCCGGCTGCGTGACCGCGCAGGCCTGGGCGGCCCGGCCGAAATGCCGGTGCTGCGCCAGGGCGGCGAAATAGTGCAGCTGCCGCAAGGTGATCACAGCAATAAGCTATTCTTATCGTATGTCCGAGGCAATACGATTGGACCTGATGGTTGATCTGGCGCAATGCTTCCTCAACCCCCGACCCATTCCAATGCCCGACGGAACAACCCGAAGAAAATTACAGAACACGATCGGAAAGAAACATGGACGCAAAGACTGACAAGAGCGCGGGCAAGTGCCCGGTCATGCACACCAACCGGGACTGGTGGCCGAACCAGTTGAACCTGAGTGTTCTCCACCAGCACCCCACCCTGTCCAATCCGATGGGCGAGGCGTTCGACTACGCCAAGGAATTCAAGAGCCTCGACCTGAATGCCGTAATCAAGGACCTTCATGCCTTGATGACGGACTCGCAGGAGTGGTGGCCAGCCGACTTTGGCCACTACGGGCCGCTGTTCATTCGGATGGCGTGGCACAGCGCGGGCACGTACCGCGTCGGCGACGGTCGCGGCGGCGCCGGAGCCGGCCAGCAGCGCTTCGCGCCTCTCAACTCTTGGCCGGACAACGTGAACCTCGACAAGGCGCGCCGGCTGCTGTGGCCGATCAAGCAGAAATACGGCCGGAAGATCTCCTGGGCCGACCTGATGATTCTCGCGGGCAACGTCGCCCTCGAGTCGATGGGCTTCAAGACGTTCGGTTTCGGCGGCGGGCGCGCCGATGTCTGGGAGCCCGAAGAGGACATCTACTGGGGCGCCGAAGGCAAGTGGCTGGCGGACGAGCGTTACTCCGGCGACCGTGATCTTGAGAACCCTCTCGCCGCCGTGCAGATGGGTCTGATCTACGTCAATCCGGAAGGGCCGAACGGCAACCCGGATCCCCTCGCGGCGGCCAAGGATATTCGCGAGACCTTTGCCCGCATGGCCATGAACGACGAGGAAACCGTCGCGCTCATCGCCGGCGGTCACACCTTCGGCAAAACCCACGGCGCTGGCGATCCGGCGCTTGTCGGCCCTGAACCCGAAGCCGCCGGCATCGAAGAGCAAGGCCTCGGCTGGAAGAGCAGTTTTGGCAGCGGCAAGGGCGGTGACACGATCGGCGGCGGCCCGGAAGTCATCTGGACCACGACGCCGACGAAGTGGGGCAACAACTTCTTCTGGAACCTGTTCGGCTACGAATGGGAACTGGAAAAGAGCCCGGCGGGCGCGAAGCAATGGCGGGCGAAGGGTGCGGGAGCCACGATCCCGGATGCCTTCGACAAGTCGAAGAAGCATGTGCCGACCATGCTGACGACGGACCTCTCGCTGCGTTTCGATCCGGTCTACGAAAAGATCTCGCGACGCTTCATGGAGAACCCGGATCAGTTCGCGGATGCGTTTGCCCGGGCGTGGTTCAAGCTGACGCACCGCGACATGGGCCCGATCGTGCGTTATCTCGGCCCGCTCGTTCCGAAGGAGGAGCTGCCGTGGCAAGACCCGATCCCCGCTGTGGATCATCCGCTGATCGGGGAGCAGGACATTGCCGCTCTGAAGGCGAAAATCCTGGCGTCGGGGCTGTCCGTTTCCCAGCTGGTCTCGACGGCTTGGGCGTCGGCGGCGTCGTTCCGCGGCTCTGACAAGCGCGGTGGAGCGAACGGGGCGCGCATTCGCCTCGCGCCGCAGAAGGATTGGGACGTCAACCAGCCGGCTCAGCTGGCCAAGGTCCTTCAGAAACTCGAAGCGATCCAAAAGGAGTTCAATGCTTCGCAGTCCGGCGGCAAGAAAGTTTCGCTGGCTGACCTGATCGTTCTCGGCGGCGGCGCGGCGATCGAGAAAGCCGCGAAGGACGCCGGGCACAACGTGAAGGTCCCCTTCACGCCGGGGCGCATGGACGCGTCGCAGGAGCAAACCGACGTCGACTCCTTCGCGCCGCTCGAACCGACCGCTGACGGTTTCCGCAACTATCTGCGCGGCAAGCAGCGCTTGTCCGCTGAGGAGATGCTGGTGGATCGGGCGCAATTGCTGACGCTGACTGCTCCAGAAATGACGGTTCTCGTCGGCGGCCTGCGCGTGCTGAACGCGAATTTCGGCAAGTCCCAGCACGGCGTCTTCACCAAGCGGCCCGAGACGCTGACCAACGACTTCTTCGTCAACCTGCTCGACATGCGCACGCAATGGCAGGCGTCTGCCGGGTCCGAAGGCGTGTTCGAAGGGCGCGACCGCAAGACGAACGAGGTCAAGTGGACCGGCACCCGTGTCGACCTGATCTTCGGTTCGCACTCCCAGCTGCGGGCGCTGGCGGAAGTCTATGCGTGCGCCGACTCGAAGGAGAAGTTCGTGAAAGACTTCGTGGCGGCGTGGAACAAGGTGATGAACCTGGACCGCTTCGACCTCGCCTGATCTCTGCTTCCCTCTCCCCAATGGGGAGAGGGTGGCGAGCGAAGCGAGCCGGGTGAGGGGACGCGGCATTCACGGCCGTTCCCCCTCACCCCGACCCTCTCCCCAGCGGGGAGAGGGAAATGTGGGCGTTGCCATCGCCCCGCCTTCACGGCACCTTGGCAAGAGGGGGTGACCCGTGGCGGCGCTGACTTCATCGGTCGACAGCAAATCCAAGGAATTCAAGGCCAACGCCGCCGCCATGGCGGCGCTGGTCGAGGAATTGCGCCGCCGCCGCGAGGAAGCGGCGCTCGGCGGCACGGAAAAGGCGCGCGAGCGCCATGCGCAAGCGCGGCAAGCTCCTGCCGCGCGAGCGCGTGATGCGGCTGCTTGGACCCCGGCACGCCGTTTCTCGAGCTTTCGCCGCTCGCGGCCAACGGCCTCTATGACGACGCCATCCACGGCGCCGGGCTGATCACCGGCATCGGCCGCATCGAGGGCCGCGAATGCGTGATCGTGTGCAACGACAGCCACGATCAAGGGCGGCACCTACTATCCGATGACGGTGAAGAAGCACCTGCGCGCCCAGGAGATCGCGGCGGAGAACCGGCTGCCGTGCATCTACCTGGTCGATTCCGGCGGCGCGAATCTGCCGCACCAGACCGAAGTGTTTCCCGACCGCGAGCATTTCGGCCGCATCTTCTTCAACCAGGCGCGGCTCTCGGCCGCCGGCATTCCGCAGATCGCCTGCGTCATGGGCTCGTGCACCGCGGGCGGCGCCTACGTGCCGGCGATGTCGGACGAGACCGTGATCGTGCAGGGGCAGGGCACCATCTTCCTCGGCGGGCCGCCGCTGGTGAAGGCCGCGACCGGCGAGGTGGTGACGGCCGAGGAGCTCGGCGGCGCCGAGGTGCATGCGCGCCGCTCGGGCGTGGCCGACCATTTCGCCACCGACGACGCCCACGCGCTCGCCATCGTGCGCCGCTGCGTCGCGAACCTGAACAAGCCCAAGCGCGTGGACCTGGAATACGACGAGCCGCGCGAGCCGGCGTTCGCCATCGAGGAGCTCGACGGCATCGTGCCCGCGGACCTGCGCAAGCAATACGACGCGCGCGAGGTGATCGCGCGGCTGGTGGACGGCTCCGAGTTCGACGAGTTCAAGCGGCTCTACGGCATCACGGTCGTCACCGGCTTCGCGCGGCTGCACGGCATGCCGCTCGGCATCATCGCCAACAACGGCATTCTGTTCTCCGAGAGCGCGCTGAAGGCCGCGCATTTCATCGAGCTCTGCTGCCAGCGGCGCATTCCGCTGCTTTTTCTGCAGAACATTTCCGGCTTCATGGTCGGCAAGGACTACGAGGCCGGCGGCATCGCCAAGGACGGCGCCAAGATGGTGACGGCGGTGGCCTGCGCCGCGGTGCCCAAGCTCACGCTGATCGTCGGCGGCAGCTTCGGCGCCGGCAATTACGGCATGTGCGGGCCGCGCCTATGGGCCGCGCTTCCTGTTCACCTGGCCGAACGCGCGCATCTCGGTGATGGGCGGCGAGCAGGCGGCGAGCGTGCTCGCCACCGTCAAGCGCGACAATCTCGAGGCCGAGGGCAAGAAGTGGACGCAAGGCCGAGGAGGACGAATTCAAGCGCCCGATCCGCGAGCAATACGAGGACGAGGGCAATCCCTATTTCGCCACCGCGCGGCTGTGGGACGACGGCATCATCGCGCCCGCGGAGACGCGCAAGGTGCTGGCGCTGGCGCTATCCGCCGCGCTCAACGCGCCGATTCCGCGGACGCGGTTTGGGGTGTTTAGGATGTAACCCCTCCGTCATGCCCGCCTGTGCCGGGATCCCGCTCAGGGGAGTGCCTTCCTGATGGATTGCCGGGACAAGCCCGGCATGAGAAGGGCAGGGAGGAAGCATGTCGCAGAAGGTATTTTTCACCGCCGTCGTCATCCTCTACGTCATCCTCGGCGTCGGCAATTTGCTGGCGCCGCAGGAATTCATCGCCGGGTTCGGCGTGACCCTCACCCCGGCCGGCGTGCTGATGGCGCGCGTGGTGGCCACCGCGGCGATCGCCTTCGCGATCATCTATTGGGCCTGCCGCGACGCGGCTCCGTCCCGCCTGTTCACGGCGGTGCTCCTTGGGCAGCCTCACCGAAAAGGTGATCCAGGTTATTCTCATCGTGTACGCGGTGAATGCGGGCGTATTCAATTCCTTGGGCTGGGTGATGGCGGGCCTGCAGCTCCTGCTCGCCATTGGCTTTGCCTATTTCGCTTTCGGCAAGCGCTGACGGGCGCAACGCTCAACGCGCCAATCCCAAGGACGAGGTTTGGTTTTTTTGGATGTGAGAATTCAGCTCTATGCAAAAAGGGAGAGAAACAAAATGATTGATGTGGTCTCTTGGTTTTCGTGTCTTTTTGCATTTGCGGCGGCTGTGTTGTGGCTATTGTCGGCAAGAGTACGAATTCCAGATATTCGAGATAACATTGACGAACTAACTAATGACCTCAATGCACAAACCCTAGCACTTAGGAGACAGGCATCAGTTAGCGCTTGGGGCGGGTATGCTGCATCAGCTGCAGCATTCTTTCAGGGGGCCTCCCTCTTACTGCCTCTTCTCAAAAACTGGACTTGATGTTTCGCATTTGACATTTGCGCAGATTCGTCATGCCCGGCCTTGATGCCGGGCATCCCGCTTAGGGACGCAGTGCCTTCCTGATCGGGATCGCCGGGACAAGCCCGGCGATGACAAGACGTGGATGGCCGGGACACCAGCACGAAGGCGGCCTACTTCCCCCTCACCACCACCTCGGCCGCCGCGATGCGTTGATAGAGCTGCCGGCGGCGGCGGATCGGCCACCAGTCATAGAGATAGATCTCGAGCGGCCGCCAGTTCGCCACCCAGCCGAGCAGGATCAGGCTTTCCTCGCCGATGCGCGAGAGCGCCGGGTTCGGGATCAGCGGCGCGAGGAACTGGCTGGCGGCGAGGCAGAAGGCGAGCGTCGCGATGCCGATGGCGGCCGAGAGCCGGCCGATGCGGAACAGCTCGCGCTGGTCGCGCTCGAACACTTGCGCGCGCTCGGTGAAATAATGGGCGAAGGCGGCGGGGATGGCGGCCGCCTCGGGCGCGGCCGCTTCCTCGGGCGGCAGATGCACGACGATGGCGAAGCGCGCATCGCGCGGCAGCTCGCGCGCCCAGCCGACGATGTGCTCCTCGGCGTCGTCGTCGAGGTCCTTCTCGTTGAACGGGGAGGGATCGAACGAGTTGAACAGCTGGGCGATGCTGCGCACCCGGATCGCGATCTCGGACCTTCTCGCCTTGTGGGTGGTCATGGCTCGCCGCGCTGGGTCGCGGGGCCATCCTTCGACGGGTTGCGGCTCGGGATCAAGCCCGGTGACGCTTCCTTCACACCGCCGCCGAATGTCTCGCCGTGCCGGCGGCGAGGTAGCCGTCGAGCGCAGAGGCGATGAGCCGCACGAAAGGCCGGCCCTGCTCGGTCACCTCGATCCGGTTGCCGGCGTGCCGGACCATGGCGCCTGCGTCGGTTCCGAGGATCGAGGCGAGCCGCTGCTCGAACTCCGCGCGCAGCGCCGAAGCGCCCGCACCGGCGACCGCATCGAGGTCTACTGCAAGATCGCACATCAATCGCTCGATCGCGGCCCCGCGCACGCGATCGTCATCGGCGAGAACGAATCCCTTCTCGGTGGCGAGCGCGCCGCGGTCCGCGGCTTCCGAATAGGCGCGGATGTCGCGGGCGTTCTGCACATAGCCCTGGGGCAGGCGGCCGATCGCGGAAGCGCCGAAGCCGAGGAAGGCATCGGCAGCGTCGTCGGTATAGCCTTGGAAATTCCGGCGCAGCGCGCCATTGCGCGCCGCGATCGCCAGCGCGTCGCCGGGCAGCGCGAAATGATCGAGGCCGATCGGCGCATAGCCGAGTGCCAGCAGTTGCGCGCGCGCGATCTCGGATTGTTCCAGCCGCTCGGCGGCGCCGGGCAGGCTCGCGGCGTCGATCAGGCGCTGGTGCGGCTTGAACCAGGGCACGTGCGCATAGCCGAACAGCGCGAGCCGCTGCGGCTTGAGCCGCGCCACGAAATCGATATTGCGACGGATGTCGGCGAGCGTCTGCTTCGGCAGGCCGTACATCAGATCGAAATTGATCGCCGCGATGCCCGCGCCGCGCAGCAGGGCTACGGCCCGCTCGACCTGTGCGGGCGGCTGCACGCGGCCGATCGCTTCCTGCACGTGCGGCGAGACGTCCTGCACGCCGAGGCTGGCACGGTTGACGCCGATGTCGCGGAGCGCATCGACGAGCGCGCCATCGACGGCGCGCGGATCGAGCTCGATCGCATGCTCCTCCAGACCAGCGAGCTCGAAGCCCGCGGCCAGCGCGCGGTGAATGGCGCGAAGGCCCTCGGTGCCGAGGATCGAAGGCGTGCCGCCGCCCCAATGGATCCGCGCGGTGCGCCGGCTACCGGCGCGCCTGGCCACGCTCGCGATCTCCTTGCCCAGGCTCAACGCGTAGCGCGCCACCGGCTCGGCGCGAAGCACCGCCTTGGTGTGGCAGCCGCAATAGCGGCAGAGCTCGCGGCAATAGGGGACGTGAAGATAGAGCGAAAGCGTTGCGTCCGGCGGCAAGGCGCTCAGCCAATCGGCATAGTGTGCGGCGGTCACGGTCGCGGAGAAATGCGGCGCGGTGGGATAGGACGTGTAGCGCGGCGCCTTGGACTCGGCGAGGAGGTGCGAAAGCTGCATGCCGGCGAAATTACGCGCTGCCTGCGCCCTGTGCTTGACCTAGATCAAGCGAGTTCGCGATGGTGGCCGGCCCGGAATGACGGAATAGTCAGTCGATCGCCGAGGTGCGCTTGCGCGCGGTCTTGTCGTCGGCGCTGAACGTCTTCTTGAACCAGTCGCCGAGGGTGTTCGGTTCTTCCGCGGCCTTCATGTATTTGGACTTGCCGGATTTCTTCTTTTTCGAGATCGCGCCGGTGGCTTCCTCGGGCCGCATGGCGGCCCAGGCGTCGGCCGCGGGGTGGCTGGTGCGGGTGACCGGCGCGGGCTTGGCGGTGGCGACCTGCCAGGCCGTCGTGCCGTCGCGGGCGGGCAGAGTGGCGAGCGCGGCGAGCAGCGCGGCGCCGCATAGCGAGGCCAGCACGATGCGCCGCTTGGTGATCGGATTTGCGGCCGCCGGTTCGGCGGCGATGGCCCTGGCGACCTCGTGCTCCGCCGCAAAGGGTTTCGCGCGCTTCGCCGATTTCGTACCCGCCTTGCCCATGACTTTCCCCTCCGTCCGGATTCGCGGCTCAATTCGGCAGACGTTGGCGGGGTATGGTTAATTTTGTGGTAACGAGCGGCCGGCCGCGGCTGCGGCGCCGGTAATAAGCGGGTCGAGGGCGTAACGGCGCTCAGTAGCGCGGCTGGCGCGGCCAGAAGTGCTGCGGCGGGCCGTAATAGCGCTGGCCGTAATTGTGCGCGCAGATGAAATTGATGAAATAGCCGGGCTCGCGGATGCCGTCGGTGATGCGGGCGTATTTGCCCCACTGGGCGCAATGGCTCGATGCGGATTGGGGCGCGAGCCGCTCGTTCTCCGGCGACCAGGGAATGATCCCGCCGGTGTCGTTGCCGCGCCAGACATAGGCCGAAGCAAAGCCCGCGGAAGAGAGCAGGAGCGCGAGCGCCAGCGCCGGCATTGCGTACGATCTTGCGGCCATCATCGATCTCCCGTCGCGATTCCCAAGACGCAATCCTAGCGGCCTTTGCCGCGATTGTCGCGCTGTCCGCGTGGGCTGTGGGTTACGGGCTGGCGGCCTCGCAGAGGAACGTGGGCCGGGGGTTGTGCTAAACTTATAATTTACCCGCCGGGCAAAACGCGGGGCAGGGGAGGCAAGCATGAATCGCACCACGTTTCTCATCATCGCCGCCATCATCCCGGCGCTGTTCGGCATCGCTCTCCTGCTGGCGCCGGCGCAAATGGCGGCGACCTACGGCACGACGCTCAATGCCAGCGGCATCCATGTGGCCCGCATTGCCGGCTCGTCGCTTATCGTGATCGGCTGGATCACATGGGGCGTGCGCAACGGATCGGGAGCGGAAGCGATGCGGGCGGTGCTGGTCTCCGGAGCGGTCGCCAACGTGCTCGATCTTCTGATCTCGGGCTACGCCACCATGAACGGCATCATCGGCTACGGCATCGGCTGGGCCACCGTGGTGCTGCACATCCTGCTCGCCGCCGGGTTCGGCTATTTCGCGTTCGTGAAGCGCTGATCGCGATGCGAACCGGCCGCATTCGGCTCTTCGGAGGGATGGCCGCGGCATGCGCCGCGGTCATTGTGCTCGCGGCGCCGGCGCGCGCGCAGTTCTACGACGTCAATCCGGCCGACATTCCCGGCCAGCCGGGCAGCGTCATCCGCGTCGCCGCGTTCGAGAACTCGCCGGCCGGCGCGCAGGCCTATCGCGTGCTTTATCGCTCGGTCGGCCTGCAAGGCGAGCCGATCGCGGTTTCCGGCACCGTCATCCACCCGCTCGGGCAGCCGCCGGCGGGTGGGCGCAACGTGATCGCCTGGGCGCATCCCACGACCGGCGTGGCGCGGCGCTGCGCGCCCTCCATGTGGCCGCTGATGTTCGACGATATCCCGGGTCTCACGGAGATGATCGCGCGCGGCTATGTGATCGCGGCCACCGATTATCCGGGTCTCGGCACGCCGGGCACCCACCCCTACATGGTCGGAGTCAGCGAGGGCCGCGCGGTGCTCGACATGGTGCGCGCGGCCATGAACATGCCCGAGCCCGGCGCCGGAGCGCGCTTCGTCGCGTGGGGCCATTCGCAGGGCGGGCACGCCGCGCTCTTCGCCGGCGAACTCGCGCGGCAATACGCGCCGGAGCTCAAGCTGCTCGGCGTCGCGGCGGCGGCGCCAGCCACCTATCTCGGCGAGCTGTTCGCCGCCGATATCGACGGGCGCGTCGGCAGGGCGCTGGCGAGCTTCGCGCTGTGGTCCTGGTCGCGCATCTACGACGCGCCGCTCGACGCGGTGCTGTTCCCGCAGGCGGTGCCCGCGTTCGACCGGGTCGCGGCGGGCTGCATCGAGTCGCTCAATCAGGCGCTCGGGGTCGCGCTGGCGGAGCGGCCGCTGCAAGGGCAGTTTCTGAAGGTGAACATCACCCGCACGGAGCCGTGGAAGACCTTCATCGCGCGCAACACGCCGGGCCACGCACCCGCCGGCATGGCTTATTTCATCGCCCAGGGCACGGCCGACACCACGGTTCGCCCGCGCATCACCGCCCAGTTCGTGCGCGCGCTCTGCCAGCAGAACGTGCCGGTACGCTTCGTCAGCATGCCCGGCCTGAACCATACCCAGATCGCGCGGGGCGCAGCCCGCGCAGCCGTCGCATGGATGGCCGATCGCTTCGCCGCCGCCCCGCCGCCGAGCGATTGCCGGCGCCAATGAAAAAGGCCGGGCCACGGGCCCGGCCTTCATGAACATGGTGCTGCACAGGCGCTATTGCTGCAGCTTCTCCCACTGCTCCCGCACCATCGACTTGGCGATGCGCGCATTGGCGTTGACCACGTCCCAGTTCACCACTTGACGCTGCGACGTCTGCGCCGGCTGCGGTGACGCCTGCGACGGGGCGAACATCGCGTCATGGACATAGGCCCCGCCGATGGTCAGCGCCGAGCCCAGGATCATTCCGAAGATCACTCGCATATCGCAGTCTCCCTGATTCATTGAGCGCTGCAATCCTGCACGGACAATGCGGCAGCAAACGGAGCACTCATGCCGCATAAGGGCCTAAATGGCGCATCGCCATCTTACTTGCGCACAGCGGGTATTTTCGCTGGTCTGGATGGGCGGAGGTATAATATTAGCAGCGCATATCGGCTTGCGTACGATTGCATGCTACGAGGTCGGGCGAAGGCGAAAAAAGCGCGGCCCGCTGCTGATCACACGGCGCAACTTCAGGTCTCCTCACATGGCCAATACGATTCCGAGCCCGACGGGGGCTACGGCTCCGACTGCTGGAACCATCCATGCAGTTCCCAAATCCGGTTTCTGGGCGCTGACACTGGGCAGCGTCGGCGTCGTCTATGGCGATATCGGCACCAGTCCGCTCTACGCCGTGCGCGAAGCGGTGGTCGCCGCGGTCGGCGCGAACGGAACGATTACAGTGGAAGCCGTCCTTGGCGTGCTTTCGCTGATCCTGTGGTCGCTGATCATCGTTGTTACGCTCAAGTATGTGATCGTGCTCCTGCGCGCGGACAACCACGGGGAGGGCGGCACGCTCGCGCTCATGGCGCTGGTGCAGCAGGCGTTGGGCCGGCCGAGCTTGGTGATCTTCTTCCTCGGCGTGATCGGCGCCGCCCTATTCTTCGGCGATGCCATGATCACGCCGGCGCTCTCGGTGCTGTCGGCGGTCGAAGGTCTCAAGGTCGCGACGCCGGCCTTCGAGCCCTACGTCTTGCCGCTGACCGTGCTGATCCTGGTCCTGCTTTTCATGGTGCAATCGCGCGGTACTGCCAGCGTCGCCGCCTTCTTCGGGCCGATCACAGCGGTGTGGTTCATCGCCATCGCCGTCGCGGGTGCGGTGAAGATCGCGGAGAATCCGGGCGTGCTCGCGGCGGTGAGCCCCACTTACGCGCTTTCGTTTCTCGCCAGCCACGGAGTCATCGGGCTGGTGACGCTCGGCGCGGTGTTCCTGGCGGTCACCGGTGCAGAGGCGCTCTATGCGGACCTCGGACATTTCGGCCGGCGGCCGATCCAGGTGGCGTGGCTGGCATTCGTCTTTCCTGCGCTGATCATCAATTATTTCGGGCAGGGCGCGCTGCTCTTGGCGAGTCCAAAGACCATCGAGAACCCGTTCTTCCTGATGATGCCGGAATGGGCACTGCTGCCCATGGTCGGCCTCGCTACGGCGGCGACCGTGATCGCGAGTCAGGCAGTGATCACCGGCGCCTATTCGATCACGCAGCAGGCGATCCAGCTCGGACTGCTGCCGCGGCTCGAAATCCGGCACACATCCGCGAGCCAATTCGGCCAGATCTACGTGCCGCGGGTGAACTGGATCCTGCTGTTCGGCGTGCTGCTGCTCGTGTTCCTGTTCCGCAGCTCCAGCGCGCTCGCCATCGCCTACGGCATCGCGGTCACCGGCACGATGGTGGTGACCACGTTGATGGCGTTCGTGGTGATCTGGAAGATATGGAAGTGGAACCCGCTGCTAGCCGCGGCCCTGATCGTCCCGCTGGCGGCAATCGACACGACCTTCCTGTTCGCCAATCTGCTGAAAGTTCACGACGGCGGCTGGTTCTCGCTGCTGGTGGGGAGCTGCATCGTCATCGTCATGCTGACCTGGCGGCGCGGCGCGCGGGTTCTATTCGAGAAGACGCGCCGACTGGAGGTGCCGCTACGCGACCTCGTGCGCAGTCTGGAAGCGAAGCCGCCGCATCGGGTACGGGGCACGGCGGTTTTTCTCACCGGCGATCCGGAAGGCGCTCCGACCGCGCTCCTGCACAGCCTCAAGCATTACGGGGTGCTGCACGAACGCAACGTGATCCTGACCATCGAGACCGCGGACGCGCCGCGCGTCTCCGACGACGACCGGGTGCGGATCGAAGCGCTTAGTCCGTCGTTCTCCAAGATCATCGTGCGTTACGGGTTCATGGAGAACCCGAACGTGCCCAAGGCGCTGGCGATCGCCCGCAAGCTGGGATGGACGTTCGACATCATGAAGACGTCCTTCTTCCTGTCGCGCCGCAACCTGCGGCCGGCGGCGGTCTCGGGCATGCCGCGCTGGCAGGACCTGCTGTTCATCGGGCTCGCCCGCGGGGCCAACGACGCGACCAGCTATTTCCAGATTCCGTCTGAGCGCGTGGTCGAAATCGGCACGCAGGTGAACGTCTAGGGCTGAGAAACTCGGCCTTGCGTCTCGGGATGGCATCGCCGGGGGCTGCATGCTAGAAGCCCGGCCCGCTGCAAAGTACGCAGCGTAAACCCGGCGATTCCCCGATATGGCCCAAACGGCGTCCGGCCCGGAAGCGGCCGCGGCTCACGCGAACGGTGAAACCCGTCAAGGCGAGAGTTTTTGGGCGCTCACCGTCGGCAGCATCGGCGTCGTCTATGGCGACATCGGCACCAGTCCGCTCTACGCGTTCCGCGAGGCGGTGATGGCCGCAAGCGGGGCTGATGGCCCGGTCACGCGCGAAGCCGTGCTCGGCGTGCTTTCGCTGATTCTCTGGTCGCTGATCGTCGTCGTCACGCTCAAATACGTGCTGATCCTGTTGCGCGCGGACAATCACGGGGAGGGCGGGACGCTGTCGCTCACCGCGCTTGCGTTCCGGGCGCTCGGCCGCCGCACCGGCATCGTGTTCCTGCTCGGCGTCGTCGGCGCGGCGATGTTCTATGGCGACTCCTTCCTCACGCCCGCGATCTCGGTGCTCTCCGCCGTCGAAGGTCTCAAGATCGCGACGCCCGCCTTCGAGCCCTACGTCGTGCCGATCACGGTGGGGATTCTGATCGCGCTGTTCGCCGTGCAGTCGCGCGGCACGGCGAAAGTCTCGGCCTTCTTCGGTCCGGTCACCATCGTCTGGTTCCTGGCGATCGCTTTTGCGGGACTGATCCATATCGCCGACGATCCGCGGGTGCTTGCGGCGATCAATCCCGTGTATGGAATTTCGTTTCTCGCCGGGCATGGCGTCATCGGTCTGGTCACGCTCGGCGCCGTTTTTCTCGCGGTCACCGGCGGCGAGGCGCTCTATGCCGACCTCGGACATTTCGGCCGCAAGCCGATCCAGTTCGCCTGGCTCGGTCTCGTGTTCCCGGCGCTGGTCATCAATTATTTCGGGCAGGGGGCGCTGGTGCTGGCGAACCCGGCGGCGATCGAGAACCCGTTCTATCGCCTCGTGCCGGAGCACATGCTCTATCCGATGGTGGCGCTGGCGACCGCCGCGACCGTGATCGCGAGCCAGGCGGTGATTACCGGCGCGTTCTCGATTACGCAGCAGGCGATCCAGCTTGGACTCCTGCCGCGGTTGGCGATCCGCCACACGTCGGAAACGCATTTGGGCCAAATCTACGTGCCGCGCGTGAATTTCATCCTGCTGATCGGCGTGCTCTTGCTGGTCGGACTGTTTCGAAGCTCCAGTGCGTTGGCGTCGGCTTATGGCATCGCGGTTTCCACCACGATGGTGGTGGACGGGATTCTCGCTTTCATCGTGATCTGGAAGCTGTGGCAGTGGAAGCCGTGGGCTGCGGCGCTTCTGGTATTGCCGTTCGTGATCGTCGACACGACGTTTCTCTCGGCGAATCTTCTGAAGCTGTTCGAGGGCGCCGCGGTTCCCGTGCTGTTCGGCGCGGTCACCGTATTCGTGATCCTGACCTGGCGCCGCGGCACGAACATCCTGGCGCAGAAGACGCGGCGCATCGAGGTGCCGTTCGCGCCGCTGTCGAAGAGCCTGGAGAAGAAGCCGCCGCATCTGGTGGCCGGCACGGCGGTGTTTCTCACAAGCGATCCGCAGTTCGCGCCGACGGCGCTGTTGCACAATCTCAAGCACAACAAAGTGCTGCATGAGCATAATGTGATCCTGACCATCGTCACCGCCGACCAGCCGCGCGTCAGCCAGGAGGACCGCGTGCAGATCCTGCAGACCTCGCCGCATTTCATGCGCGTGGTGCTGACCTTCGGCTTCATGGAGACCCCGAACGTGCCCAAGGCGTTCGCGCTCGCGCGCAAGCTCGGGTGGACCTTCGATATCATGTCGACCTCATTCTTCCTGTCGCGCCGCAGCCTGCGGCCGGAAGCGCGCGGCGGCATCCCGCGCCTGCAGGACCGCCTGTTCATCGCGCTCGCGCGCAGCGCCGACGACGCCAGCAATTATTTCCGCATTCCTTCCGAGCGCGTGGTCGAGATCGGCACCCAGGTCACGGTTTAGCGGGCGTATCCCGGGCGGCCCCGTCACCCACAGGCGCCGCTTCGTGTCGACGGCCCGATAAAATCCGAGTAGATAGAAGCGCATGGAGGCCTTGTTCACCGTCATAACCGTCCCGACCTGGGCGGCCGCGATCGGCGTTCTGGCGGTCGTGATCGTCGTGATCTCCCTGTTCCGGGGGCGCGCCGGCCATGAAACGCATGGCACGCTCAGCGTGCTGACGCAGGTGGCGCTCGTCGCGGTGATCGGCGGCGCCGCCTATCTCGGCCTGCGGCAGGTGGAGGGCATGTCGAGGCGCGCCGAGCGCAACGCGCTCGAGGAACGCGCGGCGGCACTTTTGGCCAGAGCCTCCCAGCCCGGTTCGGTGCTCGCCTGCGTCGACGGCACCAGCGAGCCGGCGCTCGCCGAAGCTTGCGAGCGTACGCTGTTCGCCGAGCCGCAACGGGTCGCCGCGGCGCTCGCGCATGTGCGCGAGCGGCTGTTGTTCGTGGCCGACGCGGTCGCTTACGCCGAAGCGCGCGATGCGAGCTATCTCGACCGGGTCAAGGAATTCCGCGACTCGATCGAAACCGACGCCTATGGCTTCGTCGCGCACGTCATGGCGACCGAGGACAAGTGCACGCCGGAGGCCTGCGCGCGTTTCCGCATTTTGCGCGATCCGGCCAAGGTGAAGGACAATCTCGCCGCCAAGCGCATGGAAACGCTCGTCGGCAAGCATGCCGCGGCCTGGCGCGAGCCGGAGAAGCCTGCTGCGCCGAAGCCCGTGGTGGCGCCGGCGCCCGAGCCGGAACCTGCGCCAACTCCGCCCGCGGCGGCAACGCCGGCTCCGGCGCCGACCGCCGCCGGCAGCGGCCACGCCCGCGCCCCAGCGTCCGGGTGCGGCTCCCAAGTCGCAGCCGCGTACGAAGGAGAAGGATAAGGCCGGCACACAGCCGCGGGCCGGCACGCCGGGCGCCACGCCGGCATCGACGCGCCGCACGCCGGAGCCGGTCGCGGGCCTCCCGCGGGTCGTGCCGCGCCGCTATATCGAGCAAGAGGAGGAAGACGCCACGCCGCCGCAAACCAACGCGCCCGGCACGCCGCCGCCCCCGCCACCCGTTGGTGCTACGACTCCCACCGCCGCTCCCGTGGCCGGTCCCGCAGCGCTTCCGCCGCCGACCCCGATCACACCGTCGCGGTAGAATTGAACAAGTAAGCCGCGCCGCTGGCATCCCGCCCCGTGGCGTCTAGGATCGCGCGATGTTCCGTTCTGTGCTCATCGCCAATCGCGGCGAGATCGCGGTCCGCATCATGCGGACCGCCCGCTCGCTCGGAATCCGCACGATCGCGGTCTATTCGGAGGCCGACCGCGACGCCTTGCATGTGCGGCTCGCGGACGAAGCGCATGCGATCGGCCCGGCGCCGGCGCGGGAGTCCTACCTCAATCTCGATCGTCTGATGGATGTCGCGCGCGCCAGCAAGGCCGAATGTCTGCACCCGGGCTACGGCTTCCTTTCGGAACGCGCGGAGCTTGCCGAGGCTTGCATGGCGGCGGGCGTCGTGTTCGTCGGGCCGCCGGCCGCGGCCATGCGCGCGATGGGGCTGAAGAGCGAGGCCAAGGCGCTGATGGTCAAGGCGCGCGTGCCGGTCGTTCCCGGCTATCACGGCGACAACCAGGAGCCGAAGTTCCTGCGGCAGAAGGCCTACGAGATCGGCTATCCGGTCTTGATCAAGGCGATCGCCGGCGGCGGCGGCCGCGGCATGCGGCGCGTGGAAAAGGCGCTCGAATTCGAGGCCGCGCTGGAAGCGGCCGCACGCGAAGCGGAATCCTCGTTCGGCGACGCGCGGGTCATGCTCGAGAAATACGTGGAGCGGCCGCGGCACGTGGAGGTGCAGGTTTTCGCCGATACGCACGGCAACATCGTGCATCTCCAAGAGCGCGACTGCTCGCTGCAGCGGCGCCACCAGAAAGTAATCGAGGAATCGCCCGCGCCGGGCATCACGCCCGAAGTGCGCGAGGCCATGGGCCGGGCTGCGGTCGAAGCCGCGCGCGCGGTCGGCTATGTCGGCGCCGGCACGGTCGAGTTCCTGGCCGAGGGCGGGGCGGAGTTGAAGCCCGACGGATTCTGGTTCCTGGAGATGAACACGCGGCTGCAGGTCGAGCATCCGGTGACCGAGGCGGTCACCGGGCTCGATCTCGTCGAGTGGCAGTTTCGGGTGGCGGCCGGCGAGAAGCTGCCGCTCAAGCAGAGCGAGATCCGGCTCGACGGGCACGCGGTCGAGGCCCGGCTTTATGCCGAAGATCCGGAGCGCGGCTTCCTGCCTTCGATCGGGCGCGTGCACGCGCTGCAATTGCCCGCCGGCGAGGGCATCCGCGTCGATAGCGGGATCGAGAGCGGGGACGAGGTCACACCTTATTACGACCCGATGCTGGCCAAGATCATCGCCCACGGCCGCTCGCGCGAAGCCGCGTTCAACCGGCTGGCCAAGGCGCTGGCCGAGACCGTGGTGATCGGCCCGCGCAGCAATATCGCGTTCCTGCGCGCGCTCGCGTTCTCGCCCGAGGTGCGGGCCGGGCGGGTGGATACGCATCTGATCGAGCGGGAGCTGCACTCGCTTGGCGGCACACCGAAGCCTGCGGATCACGCGGCGGCGGCGCGAGCCGTGGAGCGGCTCATGGCGCGCGAGCAGACGCGGCTCTCGGTGCGGGCGAAGGCGCGCAGCAACGAGCGGCAGAACGTCTGGGACACGTTCGGCTCGTTTTCGCTGACCGCAGCCGCGGAAACCGGGGTTGCGGTCACCATCGACGGCGAGCGCGTCTCCGCGTTCGTCCGTTTCGAAGCCGACGGACCGAGGGCAAGGATCAATGGGGAGCGCGCCGCCGATTGCCTGGTGGTGGAACTGCCCGGCGCCGCGATCGCATGGCGCAACGGCAAGCAGACCTGGGTCGCGCTCGCGGACTCGACGGCGGTGGACCTCGAACATCTCGACGGCAGCGGGATCGTGACCGCGCCGATGCACGGCAAGGTGCTCAGCCTCGAAGTGGCGAAAGGCGAAACGGTGAAGAAGGGCCAGCGGCTCCTGGTGTTAGAGGCGATGAAGATGGAGCATGCGCTCACGGCGCCGGTCGACGGCAAGATCATGGAACTCCTGGTGCGGGTCGGCGATCAGGTGGCCGAGCGCGCGAAGCTTCTTGTGATCACGCCTGCGGAACCGGAAGTCGCCAAATGACGCTCCATCTCATCAAGCTCTGCGTCGGCTGCGACTCGATCCGCGACCTGGAAGAGTGGATCGCTGAAAAGCTCGCCGAGAAGAAAAGGAAGAAACAGCCGCTCGAGCATATCCACCGCACCCGCATGACGCCGACGCGGAAAGACGAAATCGTGGATGGCGGCTCGCTTTATTGGGTGATCCGCGGCCAGGTCGCCTGCCGGCAGAAGGTCCTCGATATCCGGCCATACACGGACAAGGAAGGCATCAAGCGGTGCGCGATCGTGCTCGATCCCAAGGTGATCCCGGTGACGCCGCGGCCGTCGCGGCCGTTCCAGGGCTGGCGCTACCTGCGCGCCAAGGACGCGCCCGCCGATCTCAGGCGCGGCAGCAAGGGCACGGCGAACCTGCCCGAAGAGTTGCGGCGGGAATTGCGCGATCTCGGCCTGCTCTGATCTGGCGCCCCGTCAGACCCCGATATTATCGATAAGCCGCGTGGTGCCGAGCTTGGCTGCCACCAGAATGCGGATCGGCCCTTCCTTGGGGGAGGCGATCGGCGCCAGCGTTTCCGCGTGCCGCGCCTCGAGATAATCGAGCGCGAATCCGGCATCGGCGATCCGCTTCCGCCCGCGCGCGAGCACGGTTTCCACCGGCTCGCCGGCCTTGAGCGCCTTGGCGCACTCCGTCAGCGCTCGGTGCAGCTCGGGCGCGCGCTTGCGTTCCTCGGCCGACAGATACGCATTGCGGGAGGAGAGGGCCAAGCCGTCCTTTTCGCGCACCGTGCGCGCGCCGACGATCTTGACCGCAAGGTCGAGGTCGCGCGCGAGCCGCGTGACCACCTGGAGCTGCTGGTAGTCCTTCTCGCCGAACACCGCCAAATCCGGGCCAACTTCGATCAGGAGCTTGGCCACGACGGTCGCGACGCCGCCGAAGAAATGCGGGCGGAACCGATCCTCAAGGCCGGCCTTGGCCGGGCCCGCGGGCTCGATCCGCGTGGCGAATCCGCCGGGATAGACCTCGGCCACGCTGGGCGCGAACACCAGATCCACCTTTTCCGCCCGGAGCTTGGCGATGTCGGTCTTCCAGGTGCGCGGATAGGTGCCGAAGTCCTCGTGCGGGGCGAATTGCGCGGGATTTACGAAAATCGAGACGATCACCCGGTCCGCCCGGCGCCGGGCCAGGCGGACGAGCGAAATGTGTCCTTCGTGCAACGCCCCCATGGTGGGGACGAGTGCGACGGCTGCGCGGCCTTTGCGCCATCCGGCAACGACGGTGCGCAACGCCTTGATCTTGCGGACGATCTGCGGGCGGCTCATTCGTCACCCAGCTTTACGCGCGGGCGCGGAACCTAGCAGAGGGGATGCGGACCGGCCACGGGCAGCCCGACGTTGGCCGGATCGAAAAATATTTCGCATCCGCCGGGCCTCCACCGCTTGACGGCTCGGCTCCGGGATTCGCACTATTGCTTCAGTGGGGTTGGCCCGCGCGTGGGTTCGGGTCGCATGCGTTACGAGAGTCCAGCAGTCGGTGCAACGGGTACGTCGCGCGGAGCGCGATCGGCCCATGTTGTCGTCATCGCCAACGAAAAAGGCGGATCGGGCAAGACCACGACGGCGATGCACGTCGTCGTCGCGCTGCTCAAGGCCGGCCAGAAGGTCGCCTCCATCGACGTGGACAGCCGCCAGCGCAGCCTCACGCGCTACGTCGCCAACCGCCGTCTGTGGACCCGCAAGTGCGGCGTGCCGCTCGAATTGCCCGACCATCACGCGGTCGATCGCGCCAACGGGCGCCATGTCGACGAGAACGAAGCCGCCGAGTTCGCGGCGTTCGCGGCCGCGATCACCGCGGTCGAGCACAGCCACGATTTCGTGGTGATCGACACGCCGGCCACCGACAGTCACCTGATGCGGCTGGCGCACGCCATGGCCGACACGCTGGTGACGCCGTTGAACGACAGCTTCGTCGACTTCGACGTGCTCGCGCACATCGATCCGGAGAGCTACGAGATCACCGAGACCAACCACTACGCGGACGTGGTCACCGAAGCGCGGCGCCAGCGCCGCATCATCGAGGAGGCCGCCGCCGACTGGATCGTGGTCAGGAACCGCGTCGGCCAGTTCGAGACCAAAAACGGGCGCAATCTGCGGGAGGGCCTGCAGAGTCTCGGGAAGCGGCTCGGCTTCCGGCTGTCCGACGGATTCTCCGAGCGCGTGGTCTATCGCGAGCTGTTTCCGCGCGGGCTGACGGTGCTCGATACCTTGAACGAGAGGACGCTCGGGCAGAAGCCTTCGCTCGCGCATCAGGCGGCGCGGCAGGAAGTGCGCATCCTGATCGACGCGCTGCGGCTGCCGGTCGACGAGCGCGGCCGCCGGCGCGCGGCGGCGCGGGCCGAATGGCAGCGCAATTCGGGCCAGCCGCTCGATACCGGCGAATTCATCGCCGAGTAAGGCTTCCGGCCGAAGGCCGCTTGCATAACGCCACAAGCCTCCCGATCTGACCTAGAATGGCGCGGGCGACCGCGCCCGGAGGCCCCATGGCCGAAGACCGCAAGAAAAGCCGCACGCCTGCACCGGCGGACAAGGATACCCGGCCGGCCGTATCGGCGCGTCCGGAGATCGACGCTTTCCTCGCGCAGGCGCGCTCGCTCGGGCCGCGCACGGACGGAAAGCGCGGCCGGCTGGTGTTCGCGCTCGACGCCACCATGAGCCGCCAGCCGACCTGGGATCTGGCCTGCAAGCTGCAGGCGGAGATGTTCGAGGAGACGGCGGCGATCGGCGGGCTCGACGTGCAGCTCGTGTTCTATCGCGGCATTTCCGAATGCGCCGCCTCGGCCTGGGTCTCGAACCCGGCGCGGCTGGCCTCGCTCATGGAGAAGATCGATTGCCGCGGCGGCCATACCCAGATCGGGCGCGTGCTTTCGCACGTGCGCAAGGAGAGCAAGCGCGAGCGGGTCGATGCCTTCGTGTTCGTGGGCGACGCGATGGAGGAGAAGGTCGACGACCTGTGCGCCATCGCGGGCGAGCTCGGCCTGCTCGGCGTCCCGGCCTTCATGTTTCAGGAGAACCGCGATCCGATCGCCGAGCAGGCGTTCCGCGAGATCGCGCGGCTGACCAAGGGCGCCTGGTGTCCGTTCGACGCGGGCGCCGCGGCGCAATTGAAGGAGCTGCTGCGGGCGGCCGCCGCCTATGCCGCCGGCGGGCGCGTGGCGCTCGCCGACCTCTCCAAGCGCGCGGGCGGCAAGGGCGCCGTGCTGCTGCTGGGCCAGATGCGCTGACGAATGACGCTATTTCTCGGCATCGCCGCACTCTCGATCGTCCTGTTCGCGGCTTGGACGTTCATGCGCGCGGACCCGCAAGTCCTTGCGCAGCGTCTGCAGATGGGCGCCGGCGTCGTGCTGATGCTGGTCGCCGGCTATCTCGGGGTCACCGGGCGGCTGTTTGCCGCGCTTCCGCTGGCGTTCTTCGCGGCCGGGCTGCTGGGCTGGCTGCCGCGGCCGGCGAGCATCGGCGCGCGCATGCGCAAGACGCCGGGCCAGGTCTCGCGCGTGCGCGCTTCGGCGGTCGAGATGGAACTCGACCACGATACCGGAGACATGCGCGGAAAAATTCTCACCGGCAAATATCAGGACGTGCCGCTCGACGCGCTCGACCGTGCCGCGCTCATCGGCCTGCTCGGCGAAGTGGACGCCGAGAGCCGCGCGCTACTCGAAGCTTATCTGGACCGCCGGGACGCCGGATGGCGTGAAGACGTCGAGAAAGATCCGGGTGCGCGGAGCGCCGAGCCGCCGAGCCATGGCCCGATGACCGAGGAAGAGGCGTACCAGATCCTGGGGCTTGAACCGGGTGCCGAGAACTTCCAGATCCGCCGGGCGCACCGGACGTTGATGAAGAAGCTCCACCCCGACCAGGGGGGCTCCAACTACCTCGCGGCCCGCGTCAACCAGGCCAAGGATATTCTGCTTCGTCGCCATCGTTGAACTCCGAACTTCACGCATGTGTTGACGGCGCCTCTCCGCCCGGTCGTTGCCGGTCAGTTTTTCGTCGCCATGCAGGCGATGTCGCTCTTCTTCAGCAGCTCGCAGGCGCGCCGGGCGCCGGCCTCGTCGAGGCCGGCGAAACGCGCGCGGTACAAAGTGCTCGAGCCTTTGACGGTCTTTTCGGTATAGGGGGCGGCCTTGGCGAGCAGCGCCGAGAGCTTGCCGCGCGTCGCATCGAGGCGTTCGCGCGCCTGGCGCTCGTCGGGGAAGGCGCCGACCTGGATCAGCCAGCCGCCGCGCAGGTTCGCCGGCGCCCTGGTGGGGATCGTCGAGGGCGCAGGTGGGGCGATGACTGGCACACTCGCGGTTGCGGGAGCGGGGATTACGACGGCTATGGCTGCCGGTGCGGGTGATGCAACGGCGGGAGCTGCTACGGGCGTGGCCGCGACGGGCGTTTCGGCGGGCGCCGGAGCCGGAGCGGCTGCCGCGGGCGTGGCGAGAACCTGCCGCTCGGCGGCGGGCTGCGGGCCGACAATCCATTGCTGGACGACCGCGCCGGCCGGCGTCATGAGCGAGAGCGAGGTCGGAGCGACCACGCCGAGCGTGCCCGGCTTGGCCGCGCCGGGAGACGCGGGCTCGCCGCTCTTGCCGACGACAAAGGTCTTCACCGGCGTCGGGCGGATCGGCTCCTCGGAGCCGGGGCTCGGCGCGGTGGCGGAGACCGGGGCGATTTCGACGGGCGTAGTCGAAGCGATGCGCACCGGGCGCGCGGGCGCGGCCTCCGGCGTCTCGACGACGCGCGGCGCGGTGCGGGCGCCGGTGGAAGCGCGCGCAAGGTTCGTCCGGATCAGCTCGCGCATGCGCGCATCGCGGGCGGCCGCGGTGTTGCCGCCGAGCACGACGGCGACGACGTGGCGCTCGTTGACGCGCACGCTGGAGACGAGATTGAAGCCGGAAGCCCTGGTGTAGCCGGTCTTGATTCCGTCGAGACCGTCGATCTTGCCCAAGAGCTTGTTGTGGTTGCGGATGCCGACGCCTTGCCACTCGAAACTCTTGATCGCGAAATAGCGGTATTGGCGCGGGAAACGGTCCTGGATGGCGCGGCCGAGCACGGCGAAATCGCGCGCCGTAGTGACCTGCTCGGCGTCCGGGAGACCGGAGGCGTTCTTGAAGATGGTGCGCTGCATGCCGAGCGCGCGCGCCTTCTTCGTCATCAGCTGCGCGAAATTCTCCTCGCTGCCGCCGATGGCTTCGGCGATGGCGACCGCCACGTCGTTGGCGGAACGGGTGACCAGCGCCTTGATCGCGTCCTCGACCGCGATGGTGTCGTCTTCGTCGAGGCCGAGCTTGGAAGGCGCCTGGGCCGCGGCGCGCGCCGAAACCTTGAGTTTGGAATCGAGCTTGAGCTTCCCCGCTTCGATCTGCTCGAACAACAGATAGAGCGTCATGATCTTGGTGAGCGAGGCCGGGTGGCGGACCGCGTCCGCCTTGGTCTCGTGCAGCACCTTGCCGGTCTTGGCATCGACGACGATGGCCGAGTAGCCGGTGTGCCAGCCGTGGACCGGCGCGCGCTTGCGCGGGCGGGCTTCGGCGGGAGAGGCGAGCAGGGCGGCGACGGCAAGGGTCGCGATCAGCGCGAAGGCCCCCCGGGCGCGGCGTGAGCCCTCAATACGCAAACGCAACATTGAACTGACCCGTCCCCTGGCAGCGCGCTGGAGGAGTCAAGGTACGAACAACGCAGTTAGAAAACGGTAAACCCGCCGGCCCTGAAAAAGCCTTGCCGGAGAAAGGCTTGCAAACACTGCTTGTGCAATGCAATATTTTCTTGACTTCTATGTTGCAGTGCACTATTTAAGTAACAGAGCGATGCAAGAGGCGCCGCTCGCCCAACCCAAGACGAGGCTGCGACCGGTCTTGCGCCGGCGCGATAGAGGGAACTCCAATGTTCGAGAATTTCGAGACCATCCAGAAGCTGAACAAGGACAACGTGGACGTCGCGCTGAAGAGCTTCGGTGCGGTGTCGAAGGGCGTACAGGCGATCGCGATCGAGTTCGCCGATTATTCCAAGAAGTCGTTCGAGACCGGCACGTCGGCGTTCGAGAAGCTGGCCGGCGCCAAGTCGCTCGACAAGGCGATCGAAGTGCAGACCGACTATTTCAAGACCGCCTACGAAGGCTTCGTCGCCGAGGCGACCAAGATCGGCGAGCTCTATGCCGATCTGGCCAAGGAGACCTACAAGCCGCTCGAGGGCGCGATCTCCAAGATCAATTCCGGCAAGTAATCGCGCGCCTTCACCGCGTGAATACGAAAAGCCCGGCCGCATGGCCGGGCTTTTGGTTTTTTGGAAGGCCGCGGAGGAGAGAGACCGCTGCCTTTACTCGAGAGGTGCAGATTGGCGAGTTCGGTCGCGATCTGGTTGAACGTCGTAATGATCTGATTGCCCGAAGTCAGCATGAAGAACTTGGTGGTATCGCTGGCACAGTTCTTCAGCACCGTGGAAGTCGGATCGCCGCCGGTGTTGACCTGCACCGTGTAGACGATGACTCCGGTGGCCTTGACATTGCTGCAAGTGATGGCCTGCCGTGCGTCGATCGACGCCGCGGTGGTGTACCAGCGGTCCTCGGTATTCAGACCGTCGCTCAGCAAGATGATGACCTGCTTGTACTGGTAAGCGGCGTCAAACGACGGAATAGTGAAGGGCGGGCTCGTCAGGGTCTGCCAAGCCCCAGGCCAATCCGATTGCCTGGTTGGTGTTGCCGGCCGGAGCGAGCGCGTTGATCTTGTTGGTCAACGCGGTCCAGTCGTAGCTCAGGCCCATGATCGGCTCCGGGCAAGAAGCGTATTGCTCGGCCGGGAACAGCGTGGCCGGGGACCAGCGGATTCGGCGCCGTATTCTTGGTGTCGTAATTGGCGGTCGCCACGGGATCCTTGTCGCGGTCGGTGATGCAGCCGTTCCAGGTGCTGTGGGCCTTGGGAGTCCAGATGCCGTTCGTCGATAATCCAGGTCCCGCCGTTCTTCGTTGCACTTGCTCTTCGTCGTATATTGCGGCTTCGAGCAAGCCGCGACCGACCCGCTCTCGCAGGTGGCTTCGGTCGTGAAACCCGAAATATTGCAGGTGCCGTTGGCAGCGTCCCAGTCTTCCCAATCGACCCAGTTCGCCGTGTAGTTCGACTTGGCGACGGCGACGTCCTTGGCGAACGGCACGATCGACACATAGACGTCGCCGCTCACCGTTGCGACGCCCTTGAGCTGGTTGATGAGGTTCTTTGCCGCGGTCTGCATCGCCGGCATCTTGCCGGCGCTCGACATCGATCCGGTAACGTCGAGCGCAAGCGCAACGCGCAGCCGCGTGCTGCCCCACTTTATCTCGGTACTGGCGCCGACCGGAAAGGCAGCGGCGCCGAGCACGCTAATGATCTCGGGCTGGTAATAGCCGTGGGCCTCGATCTTGAGCTTGCCGGTCGTCGCGGTTATGGTCAATTGAATATTGGTGATCGGGGTCTGGCCCATATTGGCCTTGAACCACTCCATGCCGCGGGCATTGAGTTCGGTCTGCGAGGCCGGCATGATCTTGGCCAGTGCAAGACCGGTGGCGTCGATCGCAGCCTGCAGAGTCACGCGCTGCGCGCTTGCCATGCTGTAGTCGACCGCGGCGCCCATCGCGCCGATGATCGGGACGAGCGCGAAGGCGAACAGAATGGCGACATTGCCCTTCCGGATCGGCGAAAAAGCGACGCAACAAGCTACGCATGACTCTGGCTCCTAGTTTGGGGCCAAGATGCGCGATCTTTGTTGCGTGACTATTGATTCGATCTTGGATTCGCCCGTTTACCTGCAAGAAACCGGTGAGGTGGTTAACAAATTCTCGCGGAATCTCTTCGGACTTCAAGAGATTTCGGAACAACCCGCGCCGGCCCGGGAGGCGTCCTGGAGCCGGCACATCGTTCATTGCGAGAGATGCAGGTTCGCAAGCTCCGTACCGATCTGCTCGAAGGTCGTGATCATCTGCGACGCCGACGTTAGCATAAAAGAACTTGCTCGAGTCGGTGGCGCAGTTCTGCAGCACCGCTTGGACCGGATCGTCGCCGGTATTGACCTGCACCGTGTAGATCACGATGCCGTCGGCCTTGGCGTTGGTGCAGGCGATCGCTTCCCGTGCGTCGATCGACGACGCGCTGCGTGTAAAAGCGGTTCTGCGTATTAACGCCGTCGCTCATCAGAATGATGATCTTCTTGTAGACGTAGTTCGCCTCGTACGCCGGGATGGTGAAGGGCGCATTGGTCAAGCGACTGCCAAGCCCCATGCCAGACCGATGCCCTGGTTGGTGTTGCCGATGGGTGTCAGGCCATCGATCAGTCTGTTTCAGCGCGGTCCAGTCATAGCTCAGACTCATCATGGTAGCCGGGCAAGAGGAGTATTGCTCGGCCGGGAACAACGTGCCGGGGGTCAGGGTCGTCGGCGCCGTGTTCTTGGTGTCGTAGTTGGCGCTCGCCGTCGGATCCTTGTCGCGATCGGTGATGCAGCCGTTCCAGGTGCTGTGGGCGCGGGAGTCCAGACGCCATTGACGTCCGTCGTGTTCCAAATCCCGCTGTTGTTCTCGCAGGAGTTTCGCGAGGCATATTGCGGCAGCGAGCACGATCCCGTGTGCAATGCCTCGCAGGTGCTCTTGGCTCGTGTAGCTCGCCTATATTGCAGGTGCCGTTCGCCGCGTCCCAAAGGTCCCAGCGAACCCAGTCGGCCGTGTAGTTCGAAGTGGCGACACGGACGTCCTTGCTGAATGGGATGATCGAAATATAGACGTCGCCGTTCGCTGCTGGCGGCGTTCTTGAGCTGGTCGATCAGGTTCTTGGCCGCAGTCTTGAGCGCGTCCATCTTGCCGGCGCTCGCCATAGAGCCGGTGACGTCGAGTGCGAGCGCCACGCGCAGCCGCGAGTTGCCCCACTTGACCTCGGTCTTGGTGCCGACCGGGAAACTGGTGACGCCGGCGACGTTGACCATAATCGGGTTATAGATGCCGTACGCGGTCAGGTTCAGCTTGCCGGGCGTTTGCGGCCGGGGTGATCGTGAGCTGGATGTCGAGGACGTCCGTCTCGGTGTAGTTGGCGAAGAAGAAGGTGCGTGGCCTTCGCGTTCAATTCCTCCTGCGTCGTGCCGGCCGGGAGCCTGGACAGGAACAGGCCGGTGGCGTCGAGCGCTCCCTGCATCTTGGTGCGGGCGAGACTCGCGCGGCTGTAGTCGATCGCGGCGCCCATCAGGGCGAGGACCGGAACAAGCGCGACGGCGAACATCACGATCATGCTGCCTTTTTCATTGGACCAGAAGCGTCGCATGGCATTCTCCGCGGGTGTTTCGCACGCGAGAATCGGGGTCTTAATCTCCCGATGCCGGCATGTCAGTATCGGGGAAGCATCGGGGTCGCGGGTTAAGGTTGGAATTTTTCGGATGCGAAAATTGGCCTAATTGTTTATTGAAATAGTCACCGATCGACCCTACATCCGGGCCTTGCAGCACGGCCTCTGGCCGGGCTGGAAAGGCCTGATCCGTCAAACTAATATGTGCATGCTGGCAGGCCGCTTCGGGCTTGCCGCCGGCCCAAGCCCAAGGGGGGCGCGGCCGTGGTGGGACGGCTCCAACGTCAAGCGATGCAGAACCATTGGCTCAGGCCCCGTATGGGCAATGACGACCGGCCTCGCCGCGACGAGGGGCTTGGCACGGCGGTCGTCACGCGCCCCAAGGTGCAGACCAAGCGGCCCGCCCTCTACCGGGTGTTGCTGCTCAACGACGACTACACGCCGATGGAATTCGTGGTGCACGTGCTGGAGAAATTCTTCAACAAGGGCCGCGAGGACGCCACACGAATCATGCTTCATGTGCATCATCACGGGGTGGGGGAGTGCGGCGTTTTCACCTACGAAGTGGCGGAAACAAAGGTCACGCAGGTTATGGACTTCGCCCGCAAGCACCAGCATCCTCTACAATGCGTGATGGAGAAGAAGTGACCCGGCCGGAATCGAACTGATGCCCAGTTTCTCGCGCAGCCTCGAGCAATCCCTGCACCGCGCGCTGGCGCTCGCCAACGAGCGCCACCACGAGTACGCGACGCTCGAGCACCTTCTGCTCGCCCTGCTCGACGATCAGGACGCGGCCGCGGTCCTGCGCGCCTGCAACGTCGACATCGAAAAGCTCAAGCGCAATCTGGTCGAGTACATCGACGGCGAGCTCGACAACCTGGTCATGGAGGCCGACGAGGACTCCAAGCCGACCACCGGCTTCCAGCGCGTGATCCAGCGCGCGGTGATCCACGTGCAGTCCTCGGGCCGCGAGGAGGTGACCGGCGCCAACGTGCTGGTCGCGATCTTCGCCGAGCGCGAGAGCCATGCCGCGTATTTCCTGCAGGAGCAGGACATGACGCGCTACGACGCCGTGAACTACATCAGCCACGGCATCGCCAAGCGCCCGGGAATGTCGGAGAGCAAGCCGGCGCGCGGCGTGGACGAAGAGACCGACACCAAGATCGGCGACGACGGGAAGAAGAAGACCGACGCGCTCGAGGCCTATTGCGTCAATCTCAACAAGAAGGCGCGCGACGGGAAGATCGACCCGTTGATCGGGCGCGACATGGAGATCAGCCGCACCATCCAGGTGCTGTGCCGCCGGCAGAAGAACAATCCGCTGTTCGTCGGCGAGCCCGGCGTCGGCAAGACCGCGATCGCCGAGGGGCTTGCGCGCCGCATCACGCTCGGCGACGTGCCGGAAGTGCTGAGGAGCTCCACCGTCTTCTCGCTCGACATGGGCTCGCTCTTGGCCGGCACGCGCTATCGCGGCGATTTCGAGGAGCGGCTGAAGCAGGTCATCAAGGAGCTCGAGGCCTATCCGAACTCGATCGTGTTCATCGACGAGATCCACACGGTGATCGGCGCCGGCGCCACCTCGGGCGGCGCGATGGACGCATCGAATTTGCTCAAGCCCGCGCTCGCGTCGGGCTCGCTGCGCTGCATCGGCTCCACGACCTACAAGGAATACCGGCAGTATTTCGAGAAGGATCGCGCGCTGGTGCGCCGGTTCCAGAAGATCGACATCAACGAGCCGTCGCCCGAGGATGCGGTCGAAATTCTCAAGGGCCTGAAGCCGTACTTCGAGGACTATCACAAGCTCCGCTACACCAACGAGGCGATCAAGGGGGCGGTCGAGCTTTCGGTGCGCTACATCCATGACCGCAAGCTGCCCGACAAGGCGATCGACGTGATCGACGAGTTGGGCGCGGCGCAGATGCTGGTGCCCGAGAGCCGGCGCAAGAAGACGATCGGCATCAAGGAGATCGAGGCGACCGTCGCCACCATGGCGCGGGTGCCGCCCAAGACCGTCTCCAAGGACGACGCGGAAGTTCTCATCAATCTGGAGACCGGGATCAAGCAAGTGGTCTACGGCCAGGACAAGGCGATCGAGTCGCTGGCCTCGGCGATCAAGCTCGCGCGCGCCGGCCTGCGCGAACCGGAAAAGCCGATCGGCGCCTATCTCTTTTCCGGCCCCACCGGCGTCGGCAAGACCGAGGTGGCCAAGCAACTGGCGCTCACGCTCGGGGTTCAGCTGCTGCGCTTCGACATGTCCGAATACATGGAGCGCCATACGGTCTCGCGCCTGATCGGCGCGCCGCCCGGCTACGTGGGCTTCGACCAGGGCGGCCTGCTCACCGACGGCGTCGATCAGCACCCGCATTGCGTCCTGTTGCTCGACGAGATCGAGAAGGCGCACCCGGACCTGTTCAACATCCTGCTGCAGGTCATGGACCACGGCAAGCTCACCGACCACAACGGCAAGCAGATCGATTTCCGTAACGTGATCCTGATCATGACCACGAACGCGGGCGCCTCTGAGCTCGCGAAGAACGCCTATGGCTTCACGCAATCGAAGCGGCATGGCGACGACATCGAGGCGATCACCCGCATGTTCTCGCCGGAATTCCGCAACCGGCTCGACGCCACGATCACCTTCGCGCATCTGACGCCCGCGATCATCCGGCGGGTGGTGGACAAATTCGTGCTGCAGCTCGAGGCGCAGCTCGCCGACCGCAACGTGACCATCGAGCTCGCCGACGAGGCGAGCGAGTGGCTGATCCAGCACGGCTACGACGAGCAGATGGGCGCGCGGCCGATGGCGCGCGTCATTCAGGAATACATCAAGAAGCCGCTCTCGGACGTGGTGCTGTTCGGCAAGCTCAAGGACGGCGGCCATGTGCGCGTCGTCCTGAAGACCGACGAGAAGGGCGAGAAGTCGCTCGGCTTCGAGTTCCCGGAAGGCCCGGTCACGCCGCGGCCGGAGAAGGTCGTTCCCAAGCCGAAGCGCAAGCGCCCGGCGCGGCGCATGGGCGCCAAGCCGAAGGCGAAGAAGCCGGGCGGCTCCGGCACCGGCGGACCATCTTCGCCGAAATCCGGCAGCCCGGTGCCGAAGGTTCCGTTACGCACGAATTGACGCGGGTTCCGCCGCTTCCTTCCCGCGCGGGCACCCGCGCAATCGCTCCGCTTCGTCCGCAGTGACCCGCCCCAGCCCATCCAAAGAACACGCCCCGCCGCCCGGCGACCGCCACTGGATCGCCCAGGGTATTCGCGCGGGCGTGCGCTCGCAGCAGGGCTATGTACTGTGGGCGACGTTCGTCGGGTTCGGCGGGCTGGTGCACGACGCGAACTTTCCGCTCGGCGCGGCGCTGCTCTCGACGGTGCTGGTCTGGGCGATCCCGGCGCAGGTGCTCCTGATCGGCGGCTATGGGGCCGGCACTCCGGCGGCGGCGATCGCGCTTGCGGTCGGGCTGTCTTCGGCGCGACTCCTGCCGCTCGTGGTTTCGATCCTGCCGCTGCTGCGCTCGAAGCGCGGCATCGTGGTGCAGTTCTTCGTGGCGCATTTCATCGCCATCGGCGCCTGGGTCGAGGGCATGCGCTTGCTTCCGCCTCTGCGGGCGGAGGCGCGCGTCCCGTTCTTCTTCGGCTTCGCCGGCACGTTCGTCACCGGCGGGCTGCTCGCGACCACCGCCGGTTACGCGCTCGCCGGAACCCTGCCGCGGCCGCTTGCGCTCGGGCTCGTATTTCTGACGCCGATCTCGTTCCTGCTGGCGCTGGCGCGCAACGCGCGCGACCGGGTGGACGTGCTCTCGCTGATTTTCGGTCTGGCGCTGGCGCCGCTGTTTGCGGTCTATGGCGGCACGCTCGACCTGTTGTGGACCGGACTGGCCGGCGGGACGGCGGCCTGGGCGATCCATCGCCTGCGTAGGCGGAGGCGCAAATGAGCACGCTCTTCGAAGGTGCGCTGTGGCCTTATCTGCTCGTGATACTTGCCGGATTTCTGCCGACCGAGGTCTGGCGCTCGCTCGCGGTCGTGCTCGCGCGCAATCTCGACGAGGAGAGCGAGTGGCTGATCTACGTGCGCGCGGTGGCCACCGCGATCGTCGCCGGGGTGGTGGCGCGGCTGGTGCTGATTCCGGGCGGCGATCTGGTCACGGTGCCGCTCGGGGTGCGGCTCTCGGCGGCGGCGGTCGGGCTCGGATTTTTCTTCTTCGTGCGCCGGTCGCTGCTGCTCGCGGTCATTGCCGGCGAGGCGGTGCTCGTCGCCGGCGCCTGGTATTTTGCGATCTGAGCGCGAGCGCGGTCAGGTTCCGATCGCGTGACCCCGGTAGAATGGGCTCGGCTCGGCGCCGAAACGCCGCCGCTCGAGATCGACCCATGCATCGATCTCGGCGGGGGTAGGCGAGCGGGGCGTTTCCGGCTGGCCGTCGAAGATCACCGTCTTGGCGAATCCCGCCCGGTCATAGGCTTGCTTGGTGGAATGAACCCCGCGCCGGCCGATGTAGCGCGCGTGGCAGGGGACCGTGGTCAGCCTGACCTTGTTGAGCTCGATCGAGGCGATCCAGCGCGCGCAGTCCTGGCTGGTGACATTCACGGTCCATCTGCGCGCGCGGTAGAACGCCCGGATGCGCGCATCGTCGCGTTCGGTGTAGTCGCGGCCCGCGAGCAGCTCGAGGTACTGGCGGCGGAACGGCCGCTCCTCGAGCCAAGCCTCGCGGCTCATCGCGAAGCCCCAGTTTTCGTGCATGTGGATCAACTCTCGGCGGCGTTTTTCCTGCTCCTCTCGGCTCGCCCAGAAATCTCCATAGGCTGAAACATAGGCGATGCGCTTTTCGCGTTGCGCAAGCTCGAGGAGCATGCGCGTGACCGCGAGATAATTCGGGGAGAGGACCAGATCGTCCTCGAGAAAGAGCGCGCAAGGCGCCCGTGCGCGGCCGAACAGCTCCAGTTCGGCGCGCTCGTAGTTTTGCGCGATACCCAGGTTCTGTTCGGACGCCGCGATCTCTCCCCATGGAAAGATCCTCCGGAACAATTCGACGCAGGCTTGGATGTTTGCCGGGTCGGCTTTTTTTCTCGCGCTGTACGGGTTCCACGCGCCGTCCTGAAACAGCGTGATCCGGTCGCGCTCGTCCGTCTGTACGCGCAGGCTGGTCAAGACTTCGCGAAGATATTCGGGCCGGTCGAATGACAGGATCGCAATCGGAAAGCGTCCGATTGCGCCCGGCGCCAACGGCTCGCTCGCGGACGGCTCAACACCGGAGGGGTTCATTATTCTGTGCCGGCGCGTTCAGGAGGCCGTGATCGCCGCTTTCATCTTCTCTGCGTTCTCGGCCAACACCTCGGGCGCGGCCTTCTCGCTCGCGGGCGGCTTCAGCGCGACGCCTTCCTTGCGGGGGATGACGTGGACATGGAGGTGGAACACCACCTGGCCGCCGGCTTTCTCGTTGAACTGCTGAACCGTGATGCCGTCGGCGCCGAACACCTGCATCGCGGCCTTGGCCACCTTCTGCACCACCTGGTGCACGTGGGCGAGGTCGGCGGGCGCGACGTCCATGAGATTGCGCGCGGCGCTTTTGGGCAGCACCAGCGTGTGGCCGGGCGCGCGCGGCATGATGTCGAGGAAGGCGAGCGCCTTGTCGTCCTCATAGACCTTGTAGGCCGGAAGCTCGCCGCGCAGGATTTTCGCGAAGATGTTGTTGCTGTCGTACGCAGCCATGGCCCCCTCCCGTCAGATCGCGGCATCCTTGCGGAACGGGCCGAGCGCCGCAAGCTCCTCGCTCTCGGCCGCGATATGGGCGCGTTCGCGCGCGAGATAATCGGCGACCGCGCGGCGCAGGCCCGGATCGGCGATCCAGTGAGCCGAATAGGTGGTCACCGGCATATAGCCACGCGCGAGCTTGTGCGGCCCCTGGGCGCCGGCCTCGACGCGGGCGAGCTTGTGCTCGATCGCGTATTCGATGGCCTGATAGTAGCAGACCTCGAAATGCAGGAAGGGCCGGCTCTCGGTCGTGCCCCAGTAGCGGCCATAGATGGTGTTCTCGCCCAGGAAATTCAGGGCGCCGGCGACGTAACGGCCGCCGCGCTTGGCGAGCACCAGCACGATCCGGTCGGCCATCTTGGCCGAGACGATCGAGAAGAAGGCCCGGTTCAGATAGGGCTGGCCCCATTTGCGGGAGCCGGTGTCCATGTAGAAGGCGAAGAACGCGTCCCAGGCGGGCTCGTTCAGCTCTTTGCCGGTGAGGCGGGCGATTTCGACGCCATCCTGCGCCTCGCGGCGCTCGCGCTTCAGAATCTTGCGCTTGCGCGAGGAGAGGGCGGCGAGGAAATCCTCGAATCGCGTGTAGCCGTCGTTGAACCAGTGGAATTGGCAGTCGTTGCGGGCCAAGAGGCCGAGCTTGGTCAGATATTTCCACTCCGCTTCCGTGGCGAAGGTGATGTGCAGCGACGACGCCTCGCGGCGCTTGCACAACTGGAGCGCGCCGGCGACCAGCGCCTCGCGCGCAGATTCCATTTGCGGTCCCGGCCGGACCAGCAGGCGGGGGCCGGTGACCGGCGTGAAGGGGACCGAGACCTGAAGTTTCGGGTAGTAGCGTCCGCCGGCCTGCTCGAAGGCCTCGGCCCAGCCGTGGTCGAACACGTATTCGCCGCGCGAATGATTCTTCAGGTAGCAGGGCATGGCGGCCAGCACGGCGCCGGTCTCGTCCTCGACCAGGAGATGCTGCGGCGCCCAGCCGGTGCGGGCGGAAACGCAGTCGGATTCCTCGAGCGAGGACAAAAACGCGTGCGAAACGAACGGATTGTGCCGATCCGGCACAGGCTCACTTAGCGCGGCTTCTTCAGATTTCGATTCAAGAACTTCATGCGCTGATTCAGGCTGCGCGGAATCCGCGCGCTTACGGAGTCGTTTCGCCGATTTTTCTGAAGCGGCTTCGAGCGGCGCGCCATAAGCGCACGCGTCCCAGGTCGCGGCTGGGATCGCGGCAATCGAAGACTCGACGCGCACGCTTAGTTTTTCGCTCATGCGGACATTCTAGCGAAATTTCCCTCTCCCCATTGGGGAGAGAGAAAGGGGCTCAGGGCCGGAAACCCTCGAAAATCATCTGGTTTGCCCAGAAGCGGGCACGGCGGCGCTCGGTCTCGGTCCGCACCGTCCAGGTCAGGAGCGGCATGCCGAGCGCATGCCGCGCCAGCAGCGGCGCGATCGCGGGCAGATCCTGCACGCGATAGGCCACGAAGTGCGGCCGGGTGGATAGGAAATGCAGCAGATTGCCGAGCGCGAATTTGTGCAGCCACGGCATCTTGTCCCAGTACTCGGCGCGGTAATAGCGCTCGGCCACGATGCCGCGCGGCAGGCCCGGCGCGTGCTTGCGCAGCGCCTCGACCAGGCGCGGATCGAACGACATGGCGGCGACCGGGCCGGCGTAGCTTTCGAGCTGCTTGGCGACGCGCGCCACCAGCCTCTCGTCGCCGTCCCATGCGCTTTTCAGCTCCAGCACCAGCGGCGTGCGGCCGGCAACGAGCGCGAGCAGCTCACCCAGCGTGGGAATGCGTTCGCCGGAGTCCTTGAAAGCGATCTTTTTTAGCTCAGTCGAGGTCTTCGCGTTCACCGGTCCGCTCGCGGTCGTGAGCCGGTCGAGCATGTCGTCGTGGAAAACGATCACTTCGCCGTCGGCGGAAAGCTGCAGGTCGGTCTCGATGCCGTAGTTCGCAGCCACGGCGCCGGCAGCAGCGCCGAGCGTGTTCTCGACCAGCGCGCCGCCATGCAGCGCACGGTGGGCGATGGGCCGGGCGGTCAGCCAGTCCAGTCCGGCCACTCAGGCGACCTCGAATATGGCTTCGACCTCGACCGCGGCGTCGTTGGGCAGTTCGGCGACGCCGACGGCATAGCGGCTATGGCGGCCGGCATCGCCGAGCACGGCCACGATCAGGTCGGAGGCGCCGTTCACCACCTGCGGCAGCTGCGCGAAGGTGGGCAGCGCGTTCACGAAGCCGCCGAGCCGCACGCAGCGCTTGATCTTGTCGAGATCGCCGAGCGCGGCCTTGGCCTGGGCCAGCAGATTGATGGCGCAGAGGCGCGCCGCGGCCTGGCCTTTGGCGAGATCCACCTCGGCGCCGAGCTTGCCCTTGATGGCCTCGCCGCCGGGCGCGGCGGAAACCTGGCCCGAAAGGAAAAGAAGGTTACCGGTGCGTACCGCCGGCACGTAGTTGGCAAGCGGCGCCGGCGGGATCGGGAGCACGATTCCCAGCTCCTGCAGCTTTTTCTCCACCGATCCGGCCATCCACCCCTCCGGCTTCACGTTTACGCCCCACTCTTAACAGATCAAGTCTTGTAACTGATCAAGTCTTGGACGATCAGGTTACTCCGCGCAAGGAGCGGCGATTGTCGCGCGGATGCGGGCGACTTAGAGTGACGGCGGAGGAATCGCGATGCACATATTCAGGGCGAAACTCTTGGCCGGGTTGTCCGCAGCGGTGTTGCTCGTGCTCGGCGCGGGCAATGCGGCTGCCCAATCGGTGCCGCTCGCGGCCCACCGCGCGTTCTACGAGCTGGTGCTCGATCCCAACAAGCCGGGCATGAAAGTGGACGGCGCGCGCGGCCGCATCGTCTACGAGGTCACCGGCAGCGCCTGCACCGGCTGGGCGATCACGCTGCGGCAGGTCACCGAACTCGACAGCGGCGAAGGCAAGCGCACGGTCAGCGATCTGCGCAGCATCACCTGGGAGGACGGCGACGCGAAATCCTACCGCTTCAAGACGCAGAACTATCTCGACCAGCAGATTCGCGAGGAGGTCGACGGCACGCTCGACCGGGCGGGCAGGGACGGCCTGGCGGTGCGGCTCAGCAAGCCGAAGAGCGAGCGGCTGACATTGCAGGGCAAGATCCTGCTGCCCACCGAGCATATCCGGAAGCTGCTCATCGCCGCGGCGGCGGGCGAGCGGACGCTCGAGGCCAAGGTTTTCGACGGCTCGCCCGACGGCAAGCGCATCTACGACACGCTCACGGTGATCGGCGCGGCGGTAGTGGGCGACAAGGACCTCGAGGAGGCGTCGCGGCGGCCCGAGCTCGGCTCGCTCAAGCGCTTTCCGGTCACGATCAGCTATTTCGAGCCCGGCACCGGCGAGCGCACGCCGACCTATGTGCTCGGCTTCGAGCTCTACGAAAACGGCGTCAGCCGGGCGCTGCGGCTCGATTACGGCACCTTCGCCATGCGCGGGGAGCTGAAGACCATCGAGTTCCTGACGTCGGCGCCCTGCAAGCGGTAAATATTACCCCTCATACCCGCCCCCGGGTTAAACCCGGGCGTGACCCGGGCATCCATGAGCCGGCGTTACCGGCACGGTTGAATGGATCGCCGGGTCAAGCCCGGCGATGAGGGAAGATGATTGTTCGTGCCTGGGAGACGCTTCACTCAGGCTCGCCTTCGCCGAACACCAGCCGCGCCTTGGCGACCGTTTCGGGCTCCAGGCCGGATTGTTCCGCGAACGCAAGGGCGAGCGCCTGGTCGTTGAGGACAAAGTCGAGCACCGACGGAAGGAATCCCGGCTCGCGCGCGGCCTGACGCAAAGTGTCGGGCCTCAGGCCGGTGAGCGAGAGAAAGCGGGCGATTCGCTCGGGGTCGGTGGCGAGGAAGCCGAGCGCCTGCGCCGCGACCGCCTCGGCCATCTCGCGCGAAGGCGCATGTTTACTTGGTTTCATCGGCGGCATTTGCAATTCGGTAACGATTGCGACGTAGCGTTGGCAACAGCATGCCCGAACCCGCCCGCGGCCGAAAGGCCGCCACGGTTTCGCGTACGCCGCCGGGGACGGGGACACGGCTGAATGGCCAAGACCGTGCTGATCGTGGAAGACAACGAGCTCAATATGAAGCTCTTCCACGACCTGTTGGAAGCACACGGCTACAACACGATCGAGACCCGCAACGGCATCGAGGCGCTCGATCTGGCGCGCAAGCACAAGCCGGATCTCATTCTCATGGATATCCAGCTGCCGGAGGTTTCCGGCCTGGAAGTGACCAAGTGGCTGAAGGAGGACGACGAGTTGAAGTCGATCCCCGTGGTCGCGGTCACCGCTTTCGCGATGAAAGGCGACGAGGAGCGCATCCGCGACGGCGGCTGCGAAGCCTATCTCTCCAAGCCCATCTCGGTCGCCAAATTCATCGAAACCGTCCGTCATTTCACGAAAGACAATTGAATGAGCGCGCGCATTCTGGTGGTCGACGATGTCCCGGCCAACCTCAAGCTGTTGGAGGCGCGGCTCAATGCCGAATATTTCGCGGTGCTGACCGCCATTAACGGCCGCGACGCGCTGGAAATCTGCGAGCGCGGCCTGTGCGACATCGTTCTGCTCGACGTGATGATGCCGGGCATGGACGGCTTCGAGGTCGCCCGCCGGCTCAAGAAGAATCCCACGACCCACCACATCCCGATCATCATGGTGACCGCGCTCGACCAGCCCTCCGACCGCGTGAAGGGGCTGGAAGCCGGCGCCGACGATTTTCTGACCAAGCCGGTGAACGATCTGGCGCTGATCACGCGCGTGCGCTCGCTGGTGCGCCTCAAGATGGTGACCGACGAGCTGAGGATGCGCGCGGCGACTTCGCGCGACATCGGGATCGCCGCGCTGGCGGACGCCGCATCCGATGTGCGCATTTCCGGCAACGTGCTGGTGGTCGACGACCGCGCGTCGTCGCGCGAGCGTATCGCCAACGCGCTCGCCGCCGAGCACAAGGTCGAGGTCGAGACCGACCCGCAGCGGGCGTTGTTCCGGGTGGCGGAGGGAAATTTCGATCTGCTGATGGTGAGCCTGGAGCTCAAGGACTTCGACGCGCTGCGGCTGGTGGGCCAGGTGCGCACGGTCGAGCGCACGCGGCATCTGCCGATCCTGCTGATCACCGAACCGGAGGAGGGGGCGCGGCTGTTGCGTGGCATCGACCTCGGCGCCAACGACTACATCGTGCGCCCGATCGACCGGAACGAGTTGCTCGCGCGGGTGCGGACGCAAGTGCGCCGCCGGCGCTATACCGAGCAGCTGCGCGACAACCTGCAGCAGTCCATGGAGCTGGCGGTCACCGACCCGCTCACCGGCCTGTTCAACCGGCGCTACATGGAGCGGCATCTCGGCACGCTGGTGGAAAAATCGGCCGGCCGCGGCAAGTCGCTCTCGGTGCTGATCCTCGACATCGACTATTTCAAATCGGTCAACGACCGCTTCGGCCACGACGCGGGCGACGACGTGCTGCGCGAATTCGCCGACCGCATGCGCACCTGCGTGCGCGGCATCGATCTGGCGTGCCGCTACGGCGGCGAGGAATTCGTCGTGGTCATGCCGGATACGGATCTTTCGGTGGCGACCATGGTGGCCGAGCGCATCCGCAGGAAGATCGCCGGCGATCCGTTCCCGGTGCAGCGCGGGGAGCGCTCGATCGAGGTCACGATCTCGATCGGGATCGCGGCCCGCCTCAGCCCGAACGAGGACGCGACCGCGATCCTCAAGCGCGCCGACGAGGCGCTCTACCGGGCCAAGCGCGACGGCCGTAACCGGGTAGTGGCCGACGCGGCCTGAATTCCGGCGCGCCGCTTTCTGCACAATTTTCAATCGTATAAGCCGTTGATGCCGTTCGCCGACCGAGTGCGGACGGGGTCCGCGCTCGGCCGGGGAACGAGAGGGCGCGGCGGTAAGGTTAAGCTTTCACATAACCGAGCAGGAAACAGGGTACAGGACGCCCTGGGTCATTTCTTTCGCTAATGCGTTCGGATAATTTTTAGTAACTAGGCCGGAATGCGCGCGGCGCGCGTCCGGCTTTCCAAGCTAACCCTGCGGAATGCTCAGGTCCGCCGCATCTCCTGGGTCCGTGGGGTTCGGCCGGCGGTGGTGGCAAGGGTGGCCTCCCCGAACCGTTCATCGCCGGCCACCTATCCCTCCTGCGGCCACGGAAAAGGGCGCCTTCGCGGGCGCCCTTTTTTCATTGCCCCCGCGCACTTTTCTTTCCCCTCTCCCCGTCGGGGAGAGGGGAAGGAGAGCGCTAAATGCAAATGCCCGGCACAAGGCCGGGCATGACGAAGTGGAGGGCGCTGGTCGCGCGGACGCGCCGCGTTACTTGATCTTCTGTTCCTTGAAGACGACGTGCTTGCGCGCGATCGGGTCGTACTTATTTTTCGACATCTTCTCGGTCATCGTGCGCGAGTTCTTCTTGGTCACGTAATAGAAGCCGGTGCCGGCGCTCGACACCAGCTTGATCTTCAGTGTTACGGCCTTGGCCATGGGCGGAATCCTCGGTTCGGCGGGAGGCAACCCGATCGGGTGGGGAAAGTCAAGAAAACGCTCAGGGGTCGATCAGCACGCCCGGGTTCAGCACGCCCTTGGGGTCGAACACCGTTTTCGCCGCCCGCAGGGCGCGCGCGAAAAGCTCGGGCCGCTGCTTGTCGTACCAGGGCCGATGCGCGCGGCCGACGGCGTGATGATGGGTGACCGTGCCGCCGTTGGCCACCAGCGCCTCGAGGAACGCCGCCTTGATCTCCTTGTATTGCGCGAGCATGCGCGGGCGGTCGAGCGCGGCCATGAGCGTGAAATAGGGCGCCGGCCCGTCGGGATAGACGTGGGTGAAGCGGCAGGTGAGCGAGCCGTCGCGGCCGGTTACCGCGCGCACCGCGCGCCGGGTGGTGTCCATCACGTTGCTGTGGAAATCGCGAAAACGCTCCCAGGTGATCGAGGATTCGAACGTGGTCGTCATGATGCCGCGCGCGACCAGGGGTTCGGAAAAATACGGCGCGCGCAGGAACTTGTCGCGCCATTCGCCGGCCGCGCCGCTGCGGTGCGCCTTCGGGTCGCGCGGCGCCTCTTGGTCCCAGGTGCCGCCATGCGCGGCGCAAAGCTCGAGCGCGCGCTTGAGCCAGGCATCCATCGGATGATCGGCGGATTCGAAGCCGAGCACGAGCACCGCGCCTTCGAGCGGCGCGCCCGGCGTGTTGGCCGCTTCCTGCGCTTCCAGCAGGCGGCAATTGGCCGGGTAGAGCGCGGCCTGGGCGATGGCGCGCACGGCCTCGGCGCCGGCGTAGAAGTCGCGGAAGCGCACGGTGGCCGAGGCGCGGAACTCGGGCCGCTTGTGCACGCGCACCCAGGCTTCGGAAATCACGCCGAGGATGCCTTCGGAGCCGATCAGCATGCGGTCCGGGCTCGGCCCGGCGCCCGAGCCGGGCAGGCGGCGCGATTCATAGATGCCGGCCGGCGCCACGGCGCGGATATTTTCGACCACGTCGTCGATATGGGTGAACAGCGTCGCGAAGTGCCCGCCTGAGCGGGTCGCGATCCAGCCGCCGAGCGTCGAGAACTCGAACGATTGCATGTAATGGCGCAGCGTCAGGCCATAGGGCTTGAGCTGGGTCTCGATATCGGGGCCGAAGGTTCCGGCCTGGATGCGCGCGGCGCGGGAGATTTCGTCGACCTCCAGCACGCGCCCCATCTCGCGCAGGTCGATGGAAATCGCGCGCTCGGCGTTGTCCGGCGGCTCGACGCCGCCGGCCACGCTGGTGCCGCCGCCGAAGGGAATCGCGACCGTTGCGCTGCTCGAGCAAAAGTCGAGCACGGCCGTGATCTCCGCCTCGTTGCGCGGATAGGCGACCGCGTCGGGCGGGTTCGGGCACTGGCGCGCGAACATGTGCGCGATGCCGATGAAGGTCTTGCCGTAGCTGTGAAACAGCCGGTCGTAATGGGCGGTGGTGGCGAAGCCGGCGAGCGAGCCGGGCAGGGTCAGGCGCGGCTTGCGCAGCTCGATCTCCTCGGCGCGCGGGCTCGGCATGACGTCGAAATTGCGGATGCCGAAGCGGCTGCCGACGCCGCGTTCGAGCGCGGCGATTTCCTGGGGCGTGGCCTGGGCGTCGGCCCAGCCCCACGAATAGAAGCTTCTCTGTCGCATGGAATGCGCTTGTCCGGATTTGACCGCGGCGCGAGAATTGCAGATGAAATATTGACGCCCGGGCTCGAAGATTGTCAAACGTTCAGACCGTGCCGCAAGAAAAAGAATTGGCGGAGCTCGCGCGCATCGGCGATCTGGTGCGCCGCGGAGCCGTGCGCTTCGCCGGGCGGCCCGCCGTGTTCGACGGCCCACTACGCTGGACCTACCGGGACCTGCTCGGCGCCATCGAAGGCGCGCGCGTCGCGCTGGCCGGGCTCGGCGTTGGGCCGGGCGACCGCGTGCTGGTGGTGCAGGAGAATTGCGCCGAGACCATCGCGCTGCTGTTCGCGGCGAGCGAGCTCGATGCCTGGCCGGTGATCGTGAGCGCGCGGCTGGCGGCTCACGAGGTCGACCGCATCCTCGATCATTGCCGCCCGCAGGCGGCGCTGTTCCTCTCCCGGCGCTCGGAAGCGGCGCGCGCCCACGCGGCGCGCAGCGGAGCGCGCGAGGGCGCGCTCGGCCCACTCGGCGCCGCGCAGATCTGGACGCCGCCCACGGCGCCGCCGCGCGAAACGCCCGATCCGCGCGTCGACCGGCGCGTGGCGGCCATGATCTACACCTCCGGCACGACGGGCGCGCCGAAGGGCGCGATGCTCTCGCACCGGAATCTGCTGTTCATCGGCCGCACGCAGGCGGCGGTGCGGCGCTACACGCCCGACGACAAGCTCTATTGCGTGCTGCCGATCGCCCATATCGGGGCGCTGTCCTCGATCCTGATGGGACTGTTTCACGCCGGCGGCAGCCTGATCCTCGACCAGCGCTTCTCGCCGGCGGAGATCGGGCGCGTGCTGCGCGAGGAGGGGGTGACCATCTTGCCCGGCGTCCCGACCTCGCACGTGCGCTTCGCCGAATGGGCGCGGGCAAATCCGTCGCTCTACGCAGCTCCCAAGCTGCGCATGGTCACTTGCGCGTCCTCGCCGCTCGATCCGGCGGTGAAGGCCGACGTCGAGGCGGTCTATGGCCTGCCGCTGCAGAACGGCTATGGCCTTACCGAGACCGGGGCGGTGGTCTGCCAGACGTCGATCGACGAGCCGCGGCGCGACACCTCGGTCGGCAAGCCGCTGCCCGGCGTCGAGGTGCGCTTCGCCGACAACGAGGGGCGCGACGTGCGGGCGGGCGAGGTCGGCGAAATCCTGGTGCGCGGCCCGAACGTTTTTCTCGGTTACTACCGCGCGCCGGAGGCGACGAAGGCGGTCTTCACCGCGGATGGCTGGTTCCGCACCGGCGATCTCGGTTACATGGATTTAAGCGGCGACGTGTTCATCGCCGGGCGGCTCAAGGACATCATCAAGCGCTCGGGCTACAACGTCTATCCGATCGACGTGGAGACCGCGCTGAACGCGCACCCTAGCGTCGCGATCTGCGCGGTGATCGGCCGGCCGCGCGGCGCCGACGAGGAAGTCGTCGCATTCATTCAGCCGCGCGAGGGCGTCGCCGTGGAGCGCGACGAGGTGATCGCGTTCCTCGCGCAGCGGCTCGCTTCGTACAAGCTGCCCAATGTGCTCGAGGTCGTGCCGCTGCTGCCCGTGCTGCACAACGGCAAGGTGGACAAGGCGGTGATGCGGCGCATGGCCGACGAGCTGCCGCGGCGCTGAGTGCCGGACCGGCTCTGCTTGAATGAGGCCAGCCGCGCGAATACGGTGACAGATTATGCCGGGCGTGCGCACAATGATCCTGTAATGAAAAATTACGCCTCCTTCAGCTACTGGCTGGAAAGCTGCGGCGACGATCTGACGCCGCGGCCGGCCTTGAGCGGCTCCGTGGACGTCGACGTGGCGATTCTCGGCGCCGGCTATTCGGGGCTGTGGACCGCCTACTATCTGCTGCAGCGGCAACCGTCGCTGAAGATCGCGCTCGTGGAAAAGGAGATCGCGGGCTTCGGCGCCTCGGGGCGCAACGGCTCCTGGTGCACCTGCCATTTTCCCGCCAGCCTCGGGGCCATCGCGAAGCATCATGGGCGGGAGAAGGCGCTTGCGCTGTACCGGGCGATGGCGGGCGCGGTCGACGAAGTCGGGCGGGTGGCGGCGGCGGAAGGCTTCGACATTCATTTCAACAAGGGCGGGGCGATGACGGTCGCGCGCGGTCCGCACCAATTGCCGTCGGTCCGCGAGACGCACGCCGAATACGAGGGCCTCGGCCTCGGCGACCGCGTTCAGCTGCTCAGCAAGGCGGAGGCCGATGCGCGGGTGAAGATCGCAGGCGTGCACGGCGCGGTCTATTACCGGGACGCGGCGATGATCCATCCGGGCCGGCTGGTGCGCGGCCTGGCGCGCGCGGTGGAGCGGCGAGGGGCGACGATCTACGAGCAGACCGAGGTCACCGATTTCACCGCCGGCAAGAAACCGGCGCTGCACACCGCGCGCGGCGATGTGCGCGCCAAGACGATCGTGCTCGCCGGCGAGGCGTATCTGACGCGGTTGAGCAAGCTGCGCCGGGTGCTGGTCCCGGTCTATTCGCTGATGACGCTGACCGAGCCGCTGTCTGCGGCCGACTGGGCCGAGATCGGCTGGAAAAATCGCGAGTGCGTCGATTCGTCCCGCCTCACGATCGAATACATTTCCAAGACGATCGACGGGCGTATTCTGTTCGGCGGGCGCGGCGCGCCGTACCATTTCGGCTCGCGGATCGAGGACGAGTACGACCGGCACGAACCGACGATCAAGATGTTCCGGCAGAACGTGCGCAACTGGTTTCCGCGGCTCAAGGACGTGCGCTTCAGCCACGCCTGGGGCGGGCCGCTCGGCGCGCCGCGCGATTTCATGACGACGATGAGCTACGACCCGGCGCTCGGGTGCGCCACCGCGCGCGGCTATGTCGGCAACGGCGTCGCGACGACCAATCTATCGGGCCGGGTGCTGGCTGATCTGATCACCGGCACAAAGTCCGAGATCACGACGCTGCCGTGCGTCAATCACCGCTCGCCCAATTGGGAGCCGGAGCCGTTCCGTTTTCTCGGCGTGCACTATGTCCAGCGCGCCTATTGGAAGATCGATCAGAAGGCGGAGCGGACGGGCATCGCGCCAAGCGGAAAGACGCTGGCGGAGCGCCTGACGCGGCACTGACCGCGGTCAGGCGCGAGCCCGATTTCCCGCTCATTCCCGCGCAAGCGGGAATCCAGCATGTTCAACATTCTCTGCCTGGGTCCCCGCTTCCGCGAGGACGAGCGGAGCGTTGATTTCTCGCTCTAGGCGAAGCGTTCCGCCGCCCGCGCTCGCGCCTTCTCCGCTTCGGCTTCGCGGTTGCGCGGCGGGCTGGCGGTTTCCAGCGAATCGATCAGCCGGCGGGCCACGTTGAAGACGTCTTCGACCGCGCGCTCGTAGGCGGCTTCGTTCGCTTTCGAAGGCTTGGCGAATCCGCTCAGCTTGCGGATGAACTGTTCCGAAGACGCTCGGATTTCTTTGTCCGTCGCGGGCGGATCGAAATTGAACAACGTGCGGATGTTCCTGCACATGGAATTCTCCCGAAGCTTAGGTTCGTCCGTACACCGGCGTCACCGCGCCGCGCGTCACTTTGTTATCGGGCGAGGCGAGGAACAGGATCGTCTGCGCCACTTCTTCCACCTTGGGCCAGGCGGCGAAATCGGCTTTCGGCAGCGCTTTGCGGTTGGCCGGCGTGTCCATGATCGAGGGCGCGACCGCATTCACCAGAATGCCGTCCTTGGCGACTTCCTCCGCGAGCGCGACGGTCAGCGCGGCGACCGCGGCCTTGGTCGCCGTATAGGCGGTCGAGCTTGGCGCCGCTGCGCCATTCCAGTGCCGGGCGCGACGCGACGTTGACGATACGTCCGCCCGCCTTGCTGCGCGAGATCGCCTTCACCGCCGCGCGGCAGCACAGGAAGCAGGTGACGAAGTTCATGTCGATCTGCTGCATCAGCGTGGCCTTGTCGGTCTCGCTTACCGGGCCCCACGCATAGCCGCCGACGAGATGGATCGAGGCCCACAGGTTCGGAACGGCATCGAACAGCTTTGCCACCGCCGCTTCATCGGACAGCGTGGCAGCGGCGACAAGCTGCACGCGCGGATGCGCCCGATGAGCAAAGTCTTTCGCATGGGCCTCGCTCATGTAGGGGACGTGGCAAGCAGCGCCGGCCTCCAGCAAGGCGCCGACCACGGCGGTGCCGAGCGCGCCGGTTCCGCCGGTGACGATCACGTGACGATCGCGAAAATCCACGAGTCCCCCAAGAAATCTTCACTCCGCGCCGCGGGACAGCCGGGAAGCGTACTCTATATTGACAGGTCGTCCGATCAAAGGCTCGATGGGCGACTGCGCCAGCGGGCGAGGGGAGGGTTAAATGGTCCGACCGATCCTGATCAACGGCAAGTTCGTCGAGGCGCAAGTCGAATTCGGCGATCGAGGTCCACAATCCGACCACGCTCGAAATCCTGGACAGCATTCCCGCTTGCGGCGAATCCGACATCAACGCCGCCGTCAAGGCGGCGCGCGCAGCGCAGCCGGCATGGTGGCGGACCGGCGGTGTCGACAAGGCCGAGTTGCTGCATGCCGTGGCAGGGCGCATCCGCGAGAAGTCCAAGGCGATCGCGACCATGATGACGCAGGAGACCGGCAAGCCGTTGATCGAGTCCGTCGACTGCGTCAAATGGGTGCGCCGAGGCCTTCGACTATTTCGCCGAAATCGGCCGCGCGGCGCAGGGCCCGGTCGTGGCGCCCGGCGCGCCGCACCAGGTGAACTTCGTCCGCAAGGAGCCCTTCGGCGTCGTGGCGTGCATCTCCCCGTTCAATTTTCCGCTGCTCTTGATGGCATGGAAGGTTGCGCCCGCGATCGCGGCCGGCAACACGGTGGTGTGCAAGCCGCCGCACCAGAACCCGCTCGCGGGGCTCCTGCTCGGCGAGTGTCTACGACGTGCTGCCGCCGGGCGTGGTCAATATCGTCACTGGCGCCGGCGATACCGGCAAGTTGATGATCGCCCATCCGGACATCGACGTGTCGCATTCACCGGCTCGACCGCCGTCGGCAAGCAGATCGCGGCCACGGCCGGAGCGCAACTGAAGAAGATCAATCTCGAGCTCGGCGGCATCGATCCGCTGATCGTGTTCGGCGACGCCGATCTCGACGTGGCGGTGCGCGGCGCGGTGTGGGCGCGGCTGTTGAACGCCGGGCCAGGTCTGCACCTCGTCGAAGCGCATCTACGTCGTCGAGTCGGTCGCGCAGGAGTTCACCAAGCGCGTGGTCGAGCACGTGAAGACGCTGAACGTCGGCAATCCGATGGATCCGAAGACCGACATGGGCCCGCTGATCTCGGCCGACGCCGTCGACAAGATCGAGCAGCAACTCGCGACCGTGCTCGGCGAGGGCGGCAAGCTGCTGCTTGGCGGCAAGCGCTTCCAGCCGAACGGCCTGAAGGGACATTTCTTCCAGCCGGCCGTCGTTGCCGGCGTGAAGCACGGCGGCATCGCCACCACCGAGGAACTGTTCGGCCCGGTGATTTCCATCTTCTACGTGAAGGACGCCGACGAAGCGATCGCGAAGGCGAACGATTCCGAATACGCCCTCGGCGCCACGGTCTACACCAAGAGCCTCGAGCTCGCGATGAAGGCGATGGAGAACATCAAGGCCGGCAGCTTCTGGATCAACGACCCGTTGAGCGACAACAACGCCGCGCCGTTCGGCGGCATGCGCCACAGCGGCATCGGACGCGAGCTCGGCGCGGAGGGGCTCGACGCCTTCCGCGAGCCGAAGCACGTCCATCTCGACTACGTGCAGGAACGCAAGCCCGACTGGTTCCCGTACGCGAAGCGGCCGGTTTCCTGACCGAGACGGCGCTAGTCGCGGTCCATGGTGTCGGCCATCACCGGACGGCCCTTCATGCCGCCGCGCTCGGTCACCGGCCGGACCGGCGAATCGATCAACTTGCGGGACATTTCCAGGCAACGTTCGGCCAGCGCCGCGGCGCCCTGCGCGAGCGCCTTCGACTCGCGCACGATGCGCACGTTGTTCTCCATGTCCTCGTGCGACCAGCCGCGCGAATGGCCGATATAGGGGAATTTCGGAAAGATGGAATCCAAGCTCGCCGAAGAAGCTGAACATCGAGCCGGCGACGCCCTGGACGTTGTCCTGGCCGCCGACGATGATGAAGCCCGCCACTTTGTTGAGGATGAGCTGCCGTTCCTTGGTGGCGACGTCCACCTGAGCGCAATTCAGCCGTTCCACCATCTTGAAATAGAGCGAGGAGGCCGCGCCCCAGCGGATCGGCGTCGCGACGATGATGGCATCAGCCCAAAACACCATCAACTCGTAGATCTGGTCCATCTGGTCGCTGGGATCCATCTGGGTGATGGAGCAGGGCCAGGTGCAGGCGCGCAGGCTCTTCGAGAAATAACCCTCGCAGTGGCGGAACTTGAGATCGTTGAGCTTCACCATCTTGGTTTCGGCGCCCTGCTTCTTCCCTGCCTCGAGCGCGATGTTGAGCAGATGGTCGGAGCCCGAGAAGCGCGGGTTGCCATTGTCCATGACGGTCGTCGAAATTCCGGCCAGCCGCAGCGGTCCCGGCGCGCGCGCCGTATCGCGCAGGAGCGGATGCGGCTCATGCGGCGGCTTGTTGCGCTTGGTCGGGTTGGCGACGTCGACCAGCACGCGGCCTTTCTCGACCTTGACCGGAAAGGCGGGGACGCGGTCGTCCTCGTAGCCGGGCTCGCCCAGGCCGGTGCGGCAATGGAACTTGTAGCCGTGCCACGGGCACTGGATGTAGTCGGCCGCATCGATGCGTCCCTCGCCGAGCGGCCCGCCCACGTGGTTGCAGGACGTTCGACACCGCGCCGAACTCGCCGTCCGGAACGAGAGCGCGATGCGGGTGGTCTTGGCCGTGATCGGCCGCAGCTGCGTCTTCTTCAACTCATCGGCGGCGCCGACGTCGATCCATTCCGGTTCGCGAGCCATGGCGATCTCCTACGCGTTCAGCGGGACCTTGATCGAAGCGGCGGTGCCCGGCGCCAGCGCGCGCGGATCCACCTCGACGATACCGTTCTTCAGCCGCACCCGGTAGGTGGCGACCCGCTCGGTGAACGGCGGCGGGGCGCAGCCGTTCTTCAATTGATATTGATAGCCGTGCCACGGGCAGGTGATCAGCCCGTCGATGATCTTGCCTTCGCCGATCGGCCCGTTCTGGTGGGCGCAGACATTGCTGAGCGCGCCGACCTGGTCGCCGTCGCGGAAGATGGCGATGCGCTCGCCGCCCGGGGCGGCCACGATCTTGCGCGCACTTGTCGCGGATCGACAGCGGCGGCCCGACCGGGATCCAGCCCTCCTTGCTCGGCGCGATGCCGCGGTCGATGGCGCGTCCGCGCCAGCCGGCGAGCAAGTGCAGCGTCGAGACGACGATGAGCGAGACGACCAGCATGATCGGAATGCCGAGCCCGCGATTGGTCTGCATGGCGCCGAGCGCCACGTGAATCACCACGAGGCCGTAGGCGACATAGACCGCCATGTGCAGCGCCTTCCACACCGGCGGCTTCAGCACCGCGAGCCAATAGTCGTGGCTGGTGGACGCCATCAGCAGCAAGATGAAGAGCGCGGCCAGCCCGAGCGTCTTGAACGGGAAGCCGATGAACTTGAGATAGTTCGGCCAGTTGGTCAGTTCGTCGACGAGGCTCGGCAATACGCCGAGCGTGATGAACCACTCGACCATGGACCAGGCGTGCACGCAGGCGACGAGGAACATCAGCACGCCGAAGTGGCGCCGGTTATAGAGCAGCGGCAGGAAGCGCGGGTTCAGCCGCGCGAGCGGGCCGATGCAGAGGATGATCGAAAGCATCAGGAAGGCGCAGGTGCCGAAGGCGCGGATGCGCAGGTCGATCCACTCCGCCTGGTTCTTCGGCGGATGCAGCGAGCCTTCGATCAGCATGAAGCCGGCGAGGTAGAGGATGACGCCTCCGATCAGCCAGGCGTCGTAGACATATTTGGTGCGGCTCCACTGGACCGCGACATAGCCGCTCATCGGCGCGTCTCCGTGGGCGGCGGCGCGAGCGGCTCGGCCGGTGCGCGGAGCACGAGCGCCATGACGAAGCCGAAAGCGACCACGAGCGCGAGCACGGGCCAGATCAGGCGGTGGGCCTTGCGGTGCGGCCGTCTCATTCGCGCTCCTTCGCTCGCAGCCAGCGGGCGAGCACCAGCGGCCACAGGACGATGGATGCGGGAATGAACAGGATACGCGCGCCGGCGGAAACCGGGATCGGCTCGGGCAGCGCGCGGGTGACGCCGAAAGTCAGGAAAGCGAGGGCGAAGACGATGCCGGCCGCGACATACAGCGCGGCGGCGTAGAGCGTGATCCAGCCCAGGCTGAGCATCGTTTTCCCCGCGCGGAATCTGCCGCACCTGCAATGCATTTACAATCGGCGGGCCAGTTTGGATGCAGGCTTAGTCGATTTCTTCGCGGAAGAAACGGCCGGACTTCCAATAATAGAATGGAACCGCCGGCCGGGCGGTGCCGCGCGCGATCCGCGCCGCGGTCTCAGCCAGCACCACCTTGGTGATCGAGGGCAGGTTCTCCTTCTCGGCCTCGGCGAAGGTGAGCCATTTCAGCTCGACGAATTCGGATTCGGGCCCGACCGCGCCGGTCAATTCGCCGCTTACGGCGGTTCGCTCGGCGAGAAAAAAGCGGGTGTCGAAGCGGCGCGGGCGCTTGGGCGGGGTGATGGCGCGGAATACGAACTCGAGCGCGGAAAGATCGGGTGCGACGCCGGCCTCAGTGAACGGACTCCAGGCGGGCGAGGGCGCGGTGAGCGCGCCGGCGGCCTTTCTGCCGAGCAGAAGGCCGGTCTCCTCCATAGTCTCGCGGATCGCGGTGAGCGCCAGCGCGCGGGCGCGCGAACGGGTCGGACGCCGCACGTGCTCCATCAGGCGGCGCTCGCTCGCGGCATCGAGCGGGGCTGCGATCGGCATGCGCGCGTCGGCGGCATCGACGCGCCCGCCCGGGAAGACGAAACGGTTGGGCATGAAGGCATGGCGCTCGTGCCGGCGGCCGAGCAACACGCGCGGTTCGCTGCCGGAGCGATCGACGAGCACCAGCGTCGAGGCATCGCGCGGACGCGCGGTGCGGCCCGAGCCGGGGCCGTCCTCGACGCGCTCGATCCTGGTGAGCAAGCTCCGCGTACTCGTTCATCGTTTACCCCGGTGCTGGTGGCGGCCGCGGAAATCGCGCCGCTCCGGACGCCGCTCCTGCCGCCCGCGCTTGAGCTTCAGATCATAGCGGCCTTCGGAGAGCAACTCGAAGCGCAAGGCGCCGGCGACCGGGATCGCCTCCACGAGCTTCACTTCCACGCGGTCGCCGAGCCGGTGCGCTTCGCCGGTGCGCTCGCCGATCAGGGCGTGATGGGTCTCGTCGTGGCGGAAGAAATCGGAGCCGAGCGAGCGCATCGGGATGAGGCCGTCGGCGCCGGTCTCGTCGAGCCGCACGAACAGGCCCGCACGCGTGACCCCGGTGATGTGTCCGTGGAAGACGGCGCCGACCCGGTCGGCGAGGAAATGCGCGACCAGGCGGTCCGCCGTGTCGCGCTCGGCAGCCATGGCGCGGCGCTCGGCGGCGGAAATGCGGGCCGCGACTTCGGCGAGCGCTTCCGGCGCCGTATCGGGGAGCGCGCCGGCGCCGAGTCTCGCGCCGCGGATCAGCGCGCGGTGCACGATGAGATCGGCATAGCGGCGGATCGGGCTGGTGTAGTGCGCGTAGCGGCGAAGCTGCAGGCCGAAGTGCCCGTAGTTTTGCGCCGCGTATTCCGCCTGCGCCTGGGTGCGCAGCACGACTTCGTGCGTGAGCTTCTCGATGTCCGAGCCCTTCACGCGCGCAAGCACCTGATTGAAGTGCGCGGGCCGGAGCTGGTCGGTTTTGGCGAGCTTGATGTCGAGAGTGGCGAGGAAATCGCGCAACGCCGAGACCTTGTCGAGCGCCGGCTGGTCGTGCACGCGGTAGACGAGCGGCACGCGCAGCTGCTCGCAGGTCTCGGCGGCCGCCACATTGGCGAGAATCATGAACTCCTCGATCAGCCGGTGCGCGTCGAGCCGCTCGGGGACGACGACGCGGTCGAGCGTGCCGTCGGGATTGAGCAGGAGCTTGCGCTCGGGAATGTCGAGCGCCAGCGGCTCGCGCGCGTCGCGCGCCTTGGCGAGCGCATGATAGGCGGCAAACAGCGGCCGGATCGCCCGATCGAGGAGCGGCGCGGCCTTCTCGTCGGGGTGGCCTTCGATCGCGGCCTGCGCCTCGCCGTACGAGAGGCGCGCGTGCGAGCGCATCATCACGCGATGGAACGAATGGCGGCGCTTTCTGCCATCGGCGCCGATGGTCATGCGCACGGCGAGCGCGGGGCGGTCCTCGTGGGGTCTGAGCGAGCACAGATCGTTGGAGATGCGCTCGGGCAGCATGGGGACGACGCGGTCGGGGAAATAGACCGAGTTGCCGCGCTCCAGGGCCTCGCGGTCGAGCGCCGAGCCGGGCCGCACATAGTGCGCGACGTCGGCGATGGCGACGGTGAGCAGGTGCCCGCCCGAATTGGCCGGATCCGTGTCGGGCTCGGCGTGCACCGCGTCGTCGTGGTCCTTGGCATCGGGTGGATCGATGGTGACGAGCGGCAGCGCGCGCCAGTCCTCGCGGCCTTCGAGCGGGGCAGGGCGCGCGGCTCCGGCCTCGGCGACCGCGTCGTTCCTAAACACGTTCGGGATGCCATGGGCGTGGATCGCGATCAGGCTGACGGCGCGTTCGGACTTGATCGAACCGAGCCGCTCGCGCACGCGCCCCTGCGGCAGGCCATAGGCGCGGCTTTTCATCAGATCGACGGAAACGAGATCGCCGTCCTCAGCGCCCATCGTGGCGCCGGGCGGGATCGTGGTCTCGCGGCCCTGGCTTTTCTTGTCGACCGGCACGAGCCGGCCGCCGCCATTGGGCAGCGCGCGGAAAATGCCGAGCATCTGCGCCCGCGCCCGCTCCAAGAGCTTCATCACGCGGCCCGAATAGGGGGTGGGGTCGTCGGCATCGTTGCGCTCGGTGCGCACCAGCACGCGATCGCCGACGCCGGGCGCGGGGCCGTGCGCGTTCCGGCCGAACACGAGGCGGATGCCGGGCGGCGCGCCGTGCTCTTCGTCCCATTCGACCGGCTCGGCGATCAGCTCGCCGTCCTTGTCGCGGCCGGAAATCTCGGCGACCACGACGGAGGGAAGATGTCCGCGCACGTTCAGGCGGCGATGGCGGCGCTGGAGCTGGCCGCCCTCGCGCAGATCGCGAAGCATTTCCTTCAGTTCCGCCTTGCCGGCGGCGTCGAGGCGGAAGGCGCGCACGATCTCGCGCCTGGATACGTTGCCGCCGCGCTCCGCGATGAAAGCGACGAGCTCATCGCGCGTCGGCGGCTTGACGGGGGCTCTCGGTTGCTTGCGGCGCTTGGGCAAAGGAAAATTTCCGGCGGCGAGCCGACGCTAACGAAGCTGCGGTGTTTCGTCGATGCTCGCGGCGGCGGCCAGTGGAAGGCGCCCGTTGCTAAGCAGCTTCCTGGGAGTCCGGTTTTTTCTTCGCGCGCTTGGCGGGCTTCTTCGCCGTGGTTTTCACGGCTATCTTCGGCGCTTTGGCCTTCTTCGGCGGCTTCGTGCCGAGCTTTTCGGCGCGCGCGGCGATCAGCTCGACCGCTTCCTCAAGCGTGACGGCGGCGGGGTCGGAGGTCACCGGGATCGTGGCGTTGACCTTGCCGTGCGAGACGTAAGGCCCGAAACGGCCTTCATGCTGGGTGACGGGGCCGCCGAACGTCGGGTGGTCGCCGAGCGGCCTGCCGGTGGGGCGGCCGCGGCCACGGCCGGGCCCGCGTGCGGCTTTCTCGGCGAGCAAGGTCACCGCGCGGTTGAGGCCGATATGGAGCACGTCGTCGCCAGGCTCGAGATTGGCGTATTGGGTTTTGTGTTTCACATAGGTGCCGAAGCGGCCGATGCCGGCCATGATCGGCTCCTGGGTTTCCGGATGCGGTCCGATCTCGCGCGGCAGCGCCAGGAGTTTCAGCGCCTGCTCGAGGTCCACCGAGGCGGGCTCGGTGTCCTTCGGGCAGGCCCGCGCGTTTCGGCTTGTCGTCTTTTTTGTCGCCACTGCTCTCGCCGAGCTGGACATAAGGACCGAAGCGGCCGTCGCGCTGCGTCACTTCCAGTCCGGTCTCCGGGTCCTTGCCCAATACGCGGGTGGCGCCGGCGCCGTTCTGCGACATCAGCTGGCGGGTGTAGCGGCATTCCGGATAGTTGGAGCAGCCGACGAATCCGCCGAACCGGCCGATCTTTAGATTGAGCCGGCCGGTGCCGCACTGCGGGCAGACGCGCGGGTCGACGCCGTCAGCGCGCGGCGGGAACACGTGCGCGGCAAGCATCTCGTCGAGCGCGTCGATCACCTGGGAGAGGCGCACGTCCTTGATCTGATCGACGGCGCCGATGAAGTCCTTCCAGAAGTCGCGCAGCACTTCGCGCCAATCGATCTCGGCGTTAGCGATCTTGTCGAGTTTCTCTTCCAGATCGGCGGTGAAATCGTATTCCACGTAGCGCATGAAGAACGCTTCGAGGAACGCGATCACCACGCGGCCCTTGTCCTCGGGGATCAGGCGCTTCTTGTCGAGGCGCACGTAGCCGCGGTCGCGCAGCACCTGCAGCACGGAGGCATAGGTCGAGGGCCGGCCGATGCCGAGCTCCTCCATGCGCTTGACCAACGAGGCTTCGGAGAAGCGCGGCGGCGGCTCGGTGAAATGCTGGCTGGAGAGGATGGCGCGGCGCTCGGCGGGCTCGCCTGCGTTCATCTCGGGAAGACGCTTGCTGTCCTCGTCCTCCTCGTCGTCGTCGTGACCCTCCTGGTAGAGGGTGAGGAAGCCGTCGAACTTGATGACCGTGCCGGTGGCGCGCAAGTCGATCGTACGCGCGCCGGCGCGCGCCTCGATGTCGACCGTGGTGCGCTCGAGCTCGGCCAACTCCATCTGGCAGGCGAGCGTGCGCAGCCAGATCAGCTCATAGAGCTTGGCCTGGTCGGCATCGAGATAGCGCGCCACGTCGCGCGGGCGGCGGTTGAGGTCGGTCGGGCGGATGGCCTCGTGCGCCTCCTGCGCGTGCTTGGATTTGTTTTTGTAGACGCGCGGGGAGGGCGACACATATTGCTGGCCGTAATCCTTGGCGATCACCTGCCGGGCCTGGGAAATGGCCTCGCCGGCCAGCTCGATGCCGTCGGTGCGCATATAGGTGATGAGGCCGACCGTCTCGCCGTCGATATCGGCGCCCTCGTAGAGGCGCTGGGCGATGCGCATGGTGATGGACGGGGCGAAGCCGAGCTTGCGGCTGGCTTCCTGCTGGAGCGTCGAGGTGGTGAAAGGCGGGTAGGGGTGGCGCTTGGTCGGTTTCGCTTCGACCGAGGCGACCTTGAAGGTGGCAGCCTCGAGGGCCTGGCGTAGATCGTCGGCTTCGGCTTTGGACTTGACGTCGAGGCGCTGGATCTTCTTGCCGTCGGCCCCGACCAGGCGGGCCTCGAACGGCTCGCCGCGCACGGTGTTGAGCTGGGCGACGATGGACCAGTATTCCTGCGGAACGAATATTTCGATCTCGCGCTCGCGGTCGCAGACGAGCCGAAGCGCCACCGACTGGACCCGGCCGGCCGAGCGGGCGCCGGGCAGCTTGCGCCACAGGACCGGGGAGATGGTGAAGCCGACCAGGTAATCCAGCGCCCGCCGGGCGCGGTAGGCGTCCACCAGCGCGGCATCGATCTGGCGGGGATGCTGGATCGCCTCCAGAACGTCCTTCTTGGTGATGGCATTGAAGACCACCCGCTCGATCTTCTGGTCCTTGAGGGCGCCCTTTTCCTTGAGAATCTCAAGAACATGCCAGGAAATGGCCTCGCCCTCGCGGTCCGGGTCGGTGGCCAGGATCAGCTTGTCGGCGCCCTTGATGGCTTGGGCGATGTCGGCCAGGCGCTTCTGCGCCTTGGCGTCGATCTGCCAGATCATGCGGAAATCGTCGTTCGGATCGACCGACCCATCCTTGGGCGGCAAGTCCCGCACATGGCCATAGGAGGCCAGCACCTGATAGGCAGGCCCCAGATACTTATGAATTGTCTTCGCCTTGGCGGGCGATTCAACGATGACGACGTTCATTAGTCGGGCTGTCGTTCCCTGTCCGAATCAGAAAGTTGCGCGGGGGCCCCGCATAGGGCGGGCGAGGTAGGCCGGAACGGGGTAGCAAGTCAAATCGGGCACTTAGAGGCAGGTGCTCACATGCCTGCAATCCGGCTACAACCTATGCGAGTAAAGTTGCAATCATCCTACCTGTACGTTAGGGTTGTGGGCCGGTGCGAAATCCAATGCGGACAGGCATTTCAGCGGCATAACGGGCAGGCCGGACATGGCCGAAAAGGGGAACGGAAAAGGCCAGGCGCGGCCCGAACAGGTGGCAATTTACGTGGCGGATCTGGCGAGGCAGTTGAAGCAGATGGCAGAGCGTCATGACATGCCGGAGCTCGCCTATCTGCTGGATCTCGTACGCGCCGAAGCCGAACTCAAATCGAGGCCGGAGCCGCAGCCGCACGCCTGAGCAGGCCGTCAAATCAGCGAGACCAGCCCGCCGCCGTGCCGTTCGATCCGGCCGGCAAGCTCCAGTTCTAGAAGTACGATCTGCACCGCGCCGGCGGGGGCGCGCGCCTCGCGCACGAGATCATCCACGGCGACCGGGGTCGGTCCGAGCAGCTCCAGCACCCGTTTTCGGAGCACGTCGTCGGCGTGCGCCTGATCTGCCGGTTCCGGCTGGTCGGGCTCGCGCATGGGCGGCGCGGGCCGGCCCAGAATCGGCATCAAGACATCGATCACGTCGGCAGCGGACGTCACCAGCGTCGCCCCCTGCTTCAGCAGGCGGTTGGTTCCCTGCGTGCGGGGGTCGAGCGGCGAGCCCGGCACGGCGAATACCTCACGGCCGTATTCGAGCGAAAGCCGCGCGGTGATCAGCGAGCCCGAGCGCTCCGCCGCCTCGACCACGACGGCGCCGAGCGCGATCCCGGCGATCAGGCGGTTGCGACGGGGGAAATCGCGAGCCCGCGGCTCCCAACCGATGGGCATTTCGCCGATCGCGGCACCACTTGCAACGATCTGCTCGAGCAAATCCGCATGTTCGGGCGGATAGGGCTTGTCGTGGCCGCCCGCGAGCACGGCGATCGTGCCGGTCGAGAGGCTGGCGCGATGGGCGGCCGAATCGATACCGCGCGCGAGGCCCGACACCACGGCAAAGCCGGCTTCGCCGAATCCGCGCGCCAGCGTCGCCCGCGAAGCGCATGCCGGCGGCCGACGCATTGCGCGCGCCGACGACCGCGATCGCCGGTTGGGCAAGGACGGCGCCGTGGCCGCGAACGGCCAAGAGCGGCGGCGCGTCGTCGGTCTCGCGCAGGCGGGAGGGATATTCGGCCTCGCCGAGCGCCACCAGGCGGACGCCGATCCTGGCCGCGGCGGCGATCTCGGTCTCGGCCTCGGCGCGGGTGGGGATGCGCAGGCTGCCACGGCCGCCGAGACGGGCGAGGCCGGGCAGCGCCGCGAGCGCCGCGGCTGCGCCGCCATACTGGTTCAGGAGCGCGCGAAAGGTGCGCGGGCCGACGTTTTCCGAGCGGATCAGGCGCAGCCAGTCGGCGCGCTGCTCGTCGGTGAGGCGCCCGCTCATCCCCGCGCGCCGATTTTCGGTTCGGTGCCAGCGAGAAGGCGGCCGATGTTGGCGCGATGGGTGAACCAGAGGATCAGGCTGAGGACCGCGAAAATCGCGGCTTCGAGCCGCATGCCGATCGCCAGCAGGATCAAGGGCGCGGCCAGGCTCGCGGCCAGCGCCGAGAGCGAGGACATGCGGAAAATCGCGGCCATCGCGAGCCAAATCCCGACAAAGGCGAGCGCGATAGGCCAGGCGATGCCGAGCAGCACGCCGATATAGGTGGCGACCCCTTTGCCGCCCTTGAACCGGAGCCAGACCGGAAACGCGTGGCCGAGAAAGGCGCCGAGGCCGGCGGCGAGCGCTGCATTCCGCCCGGCGAAATATGCCGCAAGCAGCACGGCGGCTGTTCCCTTGAGTGCGTCGAGCAAGAGTGTCGCCGCCGCGAGCGCCTTGTTGCCCGTGCGCAGCACATTGGTGGCGCCGATATTGCCCGAACCGATCTCGCGCACGTCGCCGTAGCCGGCGAGTCTGGTCAGCAGCAGGCCGAACGGAATCGAGCCGAGCAGATAGCCGGAGGCGAGGGCGGCGAGGTTCAAGCGCCAGCGACATGGCCATTGCGTCATCCTTCGAGGCACGGACTTCGCCCTCGCACCTCAGATGACGTACTTTGCAGTCCGAAGCCCGTCATCCTGAGGTGGCGCGCCGCAAGTCGACTGAGCGACTTGCGGCTGACTGCCGATCGGAACCCGAGATCGGCCCTCGAAGGATGATGGCATGGCGCGCTATCCCGCGTGGCGGCGCGGCGGGGGCGAGGGTTCCTTCAATCGCAATCCCTCTTCGATCGCTTTGGCCTCGTCCTTGTAGACGACGACGTCCTTCAGGCGTTCCACTTTCAGAAGTCGTGTCGTGTCGGGTGTGTAATGGCCCTTCTTGACCTCGGCGACGACGAAATTGTCGATATCGGTCTCGCAATACATGCAGCGCAGCATGGCGCGGTCCTGGGCCGCGGTGCTCACGATATAGAATTTATTGCGCACGTATTGCGCTTCCATCGGCTCGTGCACGATGCAGTTCGGAGTTGGCGCAGCGAATGCCGGAATGGATCGGCTGGTCGTAGACCGGGAACGGATGCTTCTCGAATCCGCTTTCGAACTTGTGCAGCGATACGTTCTTGTGCAGGCCGAGCAGCAGCGAGATCAGCGCCATGCGCACCGGCACGCCATAGGCCGCCTGCTGGAAATAGACCGCGCGGCGGTCGGAATCGACCTCGGCGTCGAGCTCGCCGACGCGCGGCAGCGGGATGCAGAACGCTGGCGTCGGAATATTTCGGCTCGTCGAGGAACTTGGCGTCGATCTTCGGATAGGCCTGATCCTTCTCGGCCCAGCGTTCCTTCTGGAAGCGGGTGACGTACACCGCGTCGATCTTCTGCTCGATGACGTTGATGTCGTGGTCGATCTCGGGCCCGGAGAACAGCGATTGCTGGTGCGGCTCGTCGGGCGTCACGTAGAGCGCGTCGATCGAGGCGTTCGACACGAACTTGCAGTGGAATTCCTCGCGCAGCCGCCGGTCGACGTGCGCCGGCAGCTCCATGCCCTTGGCCGGCATCGGCATCGATGTTGGCGCCGAAGCGCGCGAGCGCATAGACGAACGAATGGATCGTGCGGCTGCCGCGCAGGTCGCCGGAAATCGCGACCTTCAGATTCTTCAGGCTCTTGTTCTTGCGCTTAAGCGTGAAGAGATCGCACAGCGTCTGGGTCGGATGCTCGTGGCCGCCGTCGCCGCCATTGATCACCGGGATCGGCGAATATTCGGCGGCGAGCTTTGCGGCGCCGTCGCGCGGATGGCGGATGACGAGAATGTCGGCGTAGTTGGCGATCACCCGCACGGAGTCGGCGAGGCTCTCGCCCTTGGCGGCCGAGCTGGTGGCCGGATCGGCGCTGGTGATGAAGTCGCCGCCGAGCCGCAGCATCGCGCTTTCGAAGGAGAGGCGCGTGCGCGTGCTCGGCTCGTAGAACAGGCTCGCCAGGATCGAATTGGGCGCGAGATTGGTGCTCCTGGCGATGCGGTAGGGAACGTTCGGATCGGGAAGCTCGTGGAGAAACGCCTCGGCGATTTCGAAAATACTCTCGATGTCCTTGTTCGAAAGGTCGTTGATCGAGATCACGTGGCGGGTGGTCGGGCGAGGTTTCGATACCATCTCTGCCGCTCAGTGCGTCCAACGCGCGCAAGGTCGCGCAGAAATTTGGCCGCAGCCGGGCAGGTGCCGGCGGCCGCGTGGGGCCCAAGTCATGCGATCGACCATGTTCTGAAGGTAGTTGCTTAATAGGAGTCCGGGGCCGCGGCAAGCGGCGTGTGCCGCCGCGTGCTACGGTGTCCTCGGTCCATTGGTTCGATTCACCATGTCCGCGACGCTGCCATTCGCCACTCACGAGGTGTTCAACCAGACGCCGCCCTTGGGCAACGTCGACCTTTGGGGCGGCGACCCGGCGCTGGCCGGCGGGGTCAAGGCCTTCGCCGCGCCGGGCAAGGCCGACATCGATGCGCTGGCCGGCTTCGGCAAGCGCTGGGGCCAGGCCGAGTTTTTCGAGTTCGGGCGACTCGCCAACGAGTATCCCCCGAAGCTGAAGACCCACGATGCCAAGGGCTTCCGCGCCGACGTGGTCGAGTTCCATCCGGCCTATCACGCGCTGATGCGCGAAAGCATGGCCGCGGGCATCCACTGCTCGACCTGGGGCCCGGACGGGAAGCTTGCGGCGCCGGGCGCGCACGTGATCCGCGCGGCGCGGCTCTATATGTCGGCCGAGGTGGAGCAGGGGCACCAGTGCCCGATCGTCATGACTCATGCCGCCACCGGGGCGCTGATGGCCGAGCCGGCGCTGGTCGCCGAGTGGCTGCCGCGCATCCGCTCGCGCGAGTACGACCCCTCGTTCCGCCCGGCGTCCGAGAAAAAGAGCGTCACGCTCGGCATGGGCATGACCGAGAAGCAGGGCGGCAGCGACGTGCGCGCCAACACGACGCGCGCGGAGCCCGACGGCGAGGCGTTCCGCATCACCGGGCACAAGTGGTTCTTCTCCGCGCCGATGTGCGACGCCTTCCTGGTGCTGGCGCAGGCCAAAGCCGGACTCACGTGCTTCCTGCTGCCGCGCTTCAAGCCGGACGGCTCGCCGAACGCGATCCGCATCGTGCGGCTGAAGGACAAGCTCGGCAACCGCTCGAACGCGTCGTCCGAGGTCGAGTTCGAAGGCGCCTATGCGCGGCGCTGCGGCGCCGGAGGGCGAGGGGGTCAAGACCATCATCCAGATGGTGCAGCTCACGCGCCTCGATTGCGTGATCGGCTCGCTCGGCATCATGCGCTCGGCGCTGATGCAGGCGATCCATCACGCGCGTTATCGCATCGTGTTCCAGAAGAAGCTCGTGGATCAGCCGCTGATGCGCGCGGTGCTGGCGGATCTGGCGCTCGAGCGCGAGGGGTCGCTGGCGCTCGGGCTCCGGCTGGCTTCGGCGTTCGATCGTTCGGCGAGCCATGCGGACGAGGCGGCCTTCGCGCGCATCGTGACGCCGGCGGCGAAGCTGCTGGTCTGCAAGGCGGTGCCCGGCTTCGTCTACGAGACGCTCGAATGCCTGGGCGGCAACGGCTACGTGGAGGAAGGCCCGCTGGCGCGGCTCTATCGCGAGGCGCCGCTCAACGCGATCTGGGAAGGCTCGGGCAACATCATGGCGCTCGATCTGCTGCGCGGCGCCGCGCGCGAGCGCGACGGCATCGAGCAGGTTCTGAGCGGGTTCGAAAAATCGCTGTCCGACCTGCCGCACGCGCGCGCCGCGCTCGACCGGGCCAAGGCCGGGTTCAGCGCGCCCGATCGCGAAACGCAGGCGCGGCGCACTGCCGAGACGCTGGCGCTGCTCGCCGCCACGGCCGCGCTCAAGGCCTCGGCGCCGGCCGAGATCACCGAAGCCTACGCGGCGACCCGGCTTGGCGGCCTGGCGGGGCGCAATTTCGGAAACCCGGTGCCGGGTCCTCTGGTCGAAGGGCTGCTGGAGCGGGCGCTCGCCGAAGCGGCCTGAGGCCGCGCTTGCCGTATTAAGTGCTTAAGATATCAAGTTCTTAAAATTATTGGCAATTTGGCGTCACACTGTCGCCCAAGTCCGTTCAGTGGCTATTCATTGGCGGGGTGGAAAATTGTCGCCATGATTCCCGTGCAGGTTCACGGGAGCAGACGCCCGCCGAATCGGCGGAACAGAGAGGTTCGACTTCCATGAGGAATGCCTTGGTGAAGAAGATCGCGGTATTCGGCATCGCCACCGTGATTTCCGCAAGCGCGATCGCGCCGGCCGCTTTCGCGGCGCCGGTCGGCACGCGTGCGGCTCAGCTCGAAAAATCCTTCGCGGGCGCCGTCGTCGACGTGCAGTGGCGCCGGCGCAATTGGTGGGTGCCTGGTGCGATCATTGGCGGCCTTGCCGCCGGCGCGATCATCGCCGGCTCGCAGCAGCCGTATTACGACCCTTACTACAATGCTCCGCCGCCGGGTTACTATCAAGGCCCGCCTGCGGCTTACTACGAGCCGTCACCGCGCGGCGGTCCGCGCCAGTGCTGGGTCGAGTCGGGGCCGAACGGCGCCACCGGCTACTGGAGTCCGTGCTGACGGACTGACCGACGGTCATGAACGAAGCGGCGGGCGCACAGCCCGCCGTTTTCGTTTCAGGGGGCGAGCCAGGTCGCGGCCGCGAGCGCGAGCGGAATGGTGGCGAGCGCCACGACCGTCTCGAAGGTGAGAATGTGCGCGAGCAGCGGCGCGTCGCCGCCCATCTGGCGCGCGAGCACGTAGGAGCCGGGCGCCGACGGCACGCTCGACGCCACGGCAACGACGGATAGCGCTGCGCCCGACAGTCCGAACGCGTAGCCGAGCCCGATCGCGATGGCCGGCATGGCGAACAGTTTCAGGATCGTGGTCACGATCACCGCCGCGTGCGGCCGCCACAGCTTGTCGAGCTCGAGCCCGGCGCCGACCGCGAGCAAGCCGAGCGCGAGCGCCGCGCGGCCGAGGATCTCGGCGAAATTAACCGCGACTTTCGGCAGCGGCAGGCCGGAGAGGTTCAGGGCGAGGCCGGCCAGCACCGACCAGATCAGCGGATTGCGCAGGATCTGGCCCGCGACGACGCGCGCGTCCGGAGACTTGTCGGCCGCGTACCAAGCCAGCACCAGTACGCAGAGGAAATTCAAGAGCGGCACCATGGCGACGATCGCCACGGAAGCCAGCGCCAGGCCGAGCGCGCCGTGCAGGCTGCCGGCGATGGCGAGCGCGATATAGGTGTTCCAGCGGACCGTGCCCTGGAACACGGACGTGAAGGCGGGGCCGGAAAGCTTGAGCGCACGCACAAGCAGCGGCTTGAACAGGATCAACAGGACCGCAAGCACGAGGATCGCCACGGCCAGCGCGCCGCCGACGCCTGCGGCCGGCACGCGCATGAGATCGCCGGTCGCGGTGGTGACCATCAGCAGCGCCGGGAACAGCACGTAATAAACGAGACGTTCGAGGACCTCCCACGAATGGCGCTCGCGCAGCAGGGTGCGCTTCAGCACGACGCCGAGCGCGATCACGAGAAAGACGGGGATCAGGGCGCTGACGACGGTCATTTCAGGGATTCGCGAGGCGGGCGCGCCTGTCTTAGCCGAGCGGCGGCCGGGCGGCGAGGGGCGCGGTGTTCGCTCTGTCCGATACGGGCTAGACTGGTACGAACGAATTCTTCCGCGGGCCGCGCCCATGATGTTCCTGCCCTTCCTCGTGCTGTTCGCCGGGCTCCTGGCCGTGTTCTACGGCCGGCGGCGCTGGGCGCTCGGCCTGTGGGCGGCAGGCTTGCTGCTCCTCATTGTGTTGTTCCGCGTGCACGCGACCTCCGTGCTCCATCTCGGATTCTAGGCGGCGTCATGACCCAGGGCCTCTCGCTCCGCCTCAATACGCTCGGGCTGCTCGCGATCGCCGCGGTGCTCGGTTTCGCGCTCGGCGATCAGCTGCTCTACAAGGATCTGCCGTGCCCGCTCTGCATCCTGCAGCGCGTCGGTTTCGTGCTGGCGGGCTTCGGGCTCGCGCTCAATCTGCGTTTTTCGCCGCATCCGAGCCACTACGCGCTGACGATCCTCGGCGCGCTGTTCGGCGGCGCGGTCTCGATCCGGCAGATTCTGCTGCATATCGTGCCGGGCAGCGGCGCCTACGGCGACGCGTTCCTGGAGCTGCACTTCTACACGTGGGCGCTGGTCATCTTCGTGCTGATCATCCTCGGCACCGCCGGCATGCTTTTGTTCGACCGGCAGTTCGAAAAAAGCGCGCACGGCGCGGGGCCGCTGGCGGGCTTGGCGCTCGCCGTGTTCGCGCTGTTTGCGGTGCTCGCGCTCGGCAACGGGCTTTCGACATTCCTGGAATGCGGTGTCGGCCTATGCCCGGATAATCCGATCGACTATGAATTCCTGAAGCGGCTGCCGAGACTCTGACCGCATCCATTAACGGGAAAGGTGCACGATGAAAGTTGCAGTGATTGGAGCGTCCGGCCGCGCGGGATCGCGCATCATCACCGAGGCGCTCGCGCGCGGGCATCAGGTGACGGCCATCGCGCGCAATCCGGAGAAGATCGAGAGCCGCGCCGGGGTCGTCGCCAAGAAGGGCGATCTTCGGCCATCCCGCGAGCCTGGCGCCGCTGCTGAAGGGCCATGACGCGGTGATCAGCGCGGTGCGTTTCGTCGGCGCGGACGCGAAGCACCTGCTCGAGGCCATGAAAGCGTCCGGCGTGAAGCGGCTGCTGGTGGTCGGCGGCGCGGCGAGTCTCGAGGTCGCGCCGGGCGCGCTCCTGCTCCACGCGCCCACATTTCCTGAGGTCGCGAAACCCGAGGCCACAGCAGGGTTCGAATTCCTGAAAGCGCTGCGCGGTGAAAAAGAGATCGACTGGGTGTTCGTCTCGCCGGGGGCGTTACTCGCGCCGGGCGAGCGGCTCGGCAAGTACCGGCTGGGCAAGGATCAGCTGCTGAAGGACGAAAGCGGCAAGAGCTCGATCTCGATGGAGGACTTCGCCATCGCGATGGTCGACGAGCTGGAGAAGCCCAAGCACCACCGCCAGCGCTTCCACGTCGCTTACTAGTCATTCCGGGGCGCCACGCAGTGGCGAGCCCGGAATCCATATTCACCGCCGGTGGTTATGGATTCCGGGCTCCTCGCTTCGCTCGGCCCCGGAATGACGAGTGAAAATGCTTGATATGACTTAGCCGCGCGCAAGGCGATCGAGCGCGCCCTGCAGGATAAACACGGCGGCGTGCTGATCGATCACCGCCGCGCGCTTGGCGCGGCTGGTGTCCTGCGCGATCAGTTCGCGCTCGACCGCGGCAGTGGAGAGCCGCTCATCCCAGAGCGCGATCGGGAGCTGCGTGCGGACCGCGAGATTGCGCGCGAAGGCGCGAACCGATTGCGCCGCCGGGCCTTCGGAGCCGTCCATGTTGCGCGGCAGGCCGAGCACGAAGCCGACGGCGCCGCGTTCGGCCGCGAGTTTCAGCAGCCGCGCCGCGTCGGCGGTGAATTTCGTGCGCGCGACGGTCTCCACCGCGGCGGCAAGGCGGCGATCCGGATCGCTGGCGGCTACGCCGATGGTCTTGGAGCCGAGATCGAGGCCCAGCAGCGTGCCGCGCTGCGGCAGGTGTTGCGCGGCTTCGACGAGCGGCAGGACGGGCGCGGGCATGGCGTGCGGGTAGCATGGCCGGGCGCGCCATTCCACGGCGTTTCAGTTATGCTCCAGCCACTTTTCAAGAAGGACCCTCGCAATGCGCGTCACCTGGTACGGCCATTCGGCCTTCCGGCTCGATTTCAAGGACAAGGCGGTGCTGATCGACCCGTTCTTTACCGGCAATCCGGGCTTCGGCGGCGACGAAGAGGCGGCGGTCAAGGACGTCTCGCACATCCTGCTCACGCACGGGCACTACGATCATGTCGGCGATGCCATCGACATCTCGAAGAAGACCGGCGCCAAGATCGTGGCCAATTTCGATCTCTGCATGTGGTTGGCGCACAAGGGGGTCGAGAAATTCGACCCGATGAACACCGGCGGCACCACGGACCAGCGCGGCTTTACGGTTTCGCTGGTGCGCGCCGATCATTCCTCGGCGCATTTCGAGAACGGCATCTCGCACGCGCTCGGCAATCCGTGCGGGATCATCGTCAAGGCGCCGGGCGAGCCCACGGTCTATCATATGGGCGACACCGACATTTTCTCCGACATGGGTCTGATCAACGAGATCTATCGGCCCGAGGTGGCGATGGTGCCGATCGGCGATCGCTTCACCATGAGCCCGAAGACCGCGGCGCTGGCCGTGAAGCGCTTCTTCATGCTGAAGGCGGTGTTCCCCTGCCATTACGGCTCGTTCGTGCCGATGGTCGAGGCCAATGCCGACAAGTTCGTGAACGAGATGAAGGGCCACCCGACCAAGGTGATCGTGCCGGAGAAAGGCAAGGCGGTGGAGGTGTGAAAATCCCCGCGCCTGCTTCGTCCTCGCAATGACTCTCGCGCGAGCCGACTCGCCGGCCTTGCCGTGCACGCCGTTGAGCGTGTGGGCCACGCTCGCGTGGGGCGTGGTTGCGCTCGTGGTTTGGGTCGGTGCGCAGGTTCTGCTGTCGGCGGCGGCGCTCCGGTGGTTCGGCGCGGGCGATGGAGACCTCGCCGGCAACGCTCTCGTTGTCGCGATCGTGACCATCGGCGCCGCGCCGCCGGCGCTGGCCGTGATCGCGCTCGCGGCGCGGAGCGCGCGCTGCGGGATCGCCGAGTACCTGGCGCTGCGCTGGCCGGCGCGCAGCGATGTGCTGCTCGGCTTGATCTGCCTCGCGGTGCTGATCCCTTCGGTCGACGTCGTCTCCATGCTGGCGGGCCGCGACGTGGCGCCGGGCTTCATCACCAATCTCTACCGCAATGCGCGCGACGCAGGGACGCTGCCGCTCCTGGTGCTGGCGCTGGCCGTCGCCGCGCCGTTGGTCGAAGAATTGCTGTTCCGCGGCTTATTGCTGCCGGGGCTCGCCGCTTCGCGGCTGGGGCCGGCGGGCGCCATCGTGCTGATCGCGGCGGCATGGACGCTGATGCATCTGCAGTACGAGCCGTTCTATCTCATGCAGGCGCTGGCGCTCGGCATCCTGTTCGGCTGGATGCGCTGGCGCAGCGGATCGACGCCGCTCCCGATGCTGCTGCACGGGATCGTCAACCTGACCTCGGTGATCCAGGCCGGCGTCATCGTCGAGTGGATGTCATGAGGGAGCGCGCGATGTGGCCCGACCGCCGGCTGCTCGACTCTGTTCGGGATCGAACACCCGATCATCCTCGCGCCCATGGGCGGCGCGATGGACTGGGAGCTCGCGCGCGGCGGTGGCCGAGGCCGGCGCGCTCGGCTCCTTGCCGTGCGTGATGTACACGGTGGCGCAGGCGCGCGAGCAGGTCGAGAAAATCCGCGCCGCGACGAAGAAGCCGATCAACCTCGGGTTCTTCTGTCACACGCCGCCGGTGCCGGACAACGCGCGCGAGGCGGCGTGGCGCGACCGGCTCGCGCCCTATTACGTCGAGCTCGGCCTCGATCCGCGCGCGCCGGTGCCGGCGCCGCTGCGCGCGCCGTTCAACGCGGAATTCTGCGAGATGGTGGTAGAGCTGAAGCCCGCGGCGGCGAGCTTCCATTTCGGGCTGCCGGAGCCCGCGTTGCTCAAGCGCGTGAAGAACGCGGGCTGCAAGGTGATCTCGTCTGCCACGACGGTGGCGGAGGCGCGCTGGCTCGAGGAGCGGGGCGTAGACGTGATCGTGGCGCAGGGCGCCGAGGCCGGCGGGCACCGCGGGATTTTCCTGTCCGACGATATTTCGACGCAGGCGGGAACCTTCGCGCTGGTGCCGCAGGTGGTGGACGCGGTGAAGGTGCCGGTGATCGCCGCGGGCGGCATCGCCGACGCGCGCGGCATCGCGGCCGCGTTCGCGCTGGGCGCGGCCGGCGTGCAGATCGGCACCGCCTACATGCATTGCCCGGAGTCGAAGATTTCCGCGCCGCATCGTGCGGCGCTCAAGGCGCTCAAGCGACACGAGTACGGCGGTTACCAACGTGATGACCGGCCGGCCGGCGCGCGGCATCGTCAACCGGCTGATCCGCGAGCAGGGGCCGGTCTCGATGGAAGCGCCGGCGTTCCCGCTCGCCGCCAACGCGATCGCGCCGTTGCGCGCGGCGGCGGAGAAGCAGGGCTCGGGCGATTTCTCGCCGCTGTGGTCCGGCCAGGCGGCGGCGCTGGGGCGGGCGATGCCGGCGGGGGAACTGACCAAGCGGCTCGCGGCCGAGGCGCTGGAGCGGATGAAGGAATTGGCCGCGCGCTAGTGTTTACGGGCCGAATTGCGGTCTGCTATAGCGCACGCAACGATCGTCTCTCGGGGAAGCCCTCATGTCCGTCGACGCGGCCACCGTCCGGCGCATCGCGCATCTGGCGCGCATCGCCGTCGAGGATGGCGAGATCGAGCATCTGCGCGGCGAGATCAACGCGATCCTCGCCTTCGTCGCGCAACTCGAGGAAGTGAACGTCGAGGGCGTCGAGCCGATGACCTCGGTGACGCCGATGCAGCTCAAGATGCGCGAGGACAAGGTCACCGACGGCGGCGACGCCGCGCGCGTGCTTGAGAACGCGCCCGAGACCGCAGGACGGGTTCTTTCTGGTGCCGAAAGTGGTGGAGTGAGCCTTGGCCGAACTCACTTCGCTTACCCTCACCGAGGCGCGCGACGGGCTGCGCGCGAAGAAGTTCTCCGCGCGCGAGCTGGCCGACGCGCACGTGAAGGCGATGGAGAAGGCGCGCGGGCTCAATGCGTTCGTGCTGGAGACGCCCGAACGTGCGCGCGAAATGGCGGCCGAGGCCGACAAGAAAATCGCAAAAGGCGAAGCGCGGCCGCTCGAGGGCATTCCGCTCGCGATCAAGGATCTGTTCGCGACCGAAGGCATCCGCACCACGGCCTGCTCGAAAATTCTCGACGGCTTCACGCCGACCTACGAATCGACAGTGACGAGCCAGTCTGTGGCGCGACGGCGCGGTGCTGCTGGGCAAGACCAATTGCGACGAGTTCGCCATGGGCTCGTCGAACGAAACGTCGGCATTCAACCCGGTGACTTCGCCCTGGCGCCGCAAGGGCTCGAACGCGCCGCTGGTGCCCGGCGGCTCGTCGGGCGGATCGGCGGCGGCGGTGGCGGCAAAGCTCTGTCTCGGCGCCACGGGCACCGACACCGGCGGTTCGATCCGCCAGCCGGCGGCCTTCACCGGCATCGTCGGCCTGAAGCCGACCTACGGACGCTGCTCGCGCTGGGGCATCGTGGCGTTCGCGTCCTCGCTCGATCAGGCCGGGCCGTTCGCGCGCACGGTGCGCGACAGCGGCGATCCTGTTGCGCTCCATGGCCGGGCACGACCCGAAGGATTCGACTTGCGCGGACAAGAGAAGTGCCCGATTACGAAAAGGCGATCGGCAAATCGGTGAAAGGGATGAAGATCGGCATCCCGAAGGAATATCGCATCGACGGCATGCCGAAGGAAATCGAGAAGCTGTGGGCGCAGGGCGCCGAGTGGCTGAAGAAGGCCGGCGCCGAGATGGTCGAGATTTCGCTGCCGCACACGAAGTACGCGCTGCCGGCTTATTACATCGTGGCGCCGGCCGAGGCCTCGTCGCAATCTCGCGCGCTATGACGGCGTGCGCTACGGCCTGCGCGTGCCGGGCAAGGACGTGATCGGCATGTACGAGGCGACGCGCGCGGCGGGCTTCGGGCCCGAGGTGCGGCGGCGCATCCTGATCGGCACTTACGTTTTGTCGGCGGGCTATTACGACGCTTATTACCTGCGCGCGCAGAAGGTGCGCACGCTGATCAAGCGCGACTTCGAAGACGCGTTCAAGAACGTGGACGCGGTGCTGACGCCGGCGACGCCATCGTCGGCGTTCGCCATCGGCGAAAAATCGGGCGCCGATCCGGTCGAGATGTATCTGAACGACGTGTTCACCGTGACGGTGAACATGGCCGGCCTGCCGGGGATTTCCGTGCCCGCCGGGCTCGACGGCGCCGGGCTGCCGCTCGGGCTGCAGCTCATCGGCCGGCCGTTCGACGAGGAGAGCCTGTTCTCGCTCGGCCATGTCATCGAGCAGGCGGCGGGGAAATTCCAGCCGGAGGCGTGGTGGGCATGACGAAATTTCGCACGCTCGAGGACTTCAAGGCGTCGCTGCGCGAGGAGGCGCCGCCGGTGCATCTCTCCGTGCCGCTCGCCTCGCTGTGGTGGATGATGAAGGGCGACTGGAAGCGCGCGCACGATCTCGTGGACAAGGCCGAGGGCAGCATCGAGGCTTGGGTGCATGCGCACCTGCACCGGGTCGAGGGCGATCATGCCAATGCCGGCTATTGGTACGCGCAGGCCGGGCGCAAGCCGGTGCCGGGCTCGCTCGAATACGAGCGCGACATGATGGCGAAGACGATCATCGAAGGTGGAATGTGATGGTTTCAGGTCGAGGAGGCACAGGCATGAAACTCGCGGTCTTGCTCGCGTTTGCCGCTGCATTGCTGCTCGCGTCCGGTCGCGCGCGCCGCCGAGCCGCAGCCCGGCTGGTGGGAGGTGAAGATCAAGACCGGCAGCCCGGCCGGCCAGCGCGAGACGGTGAATACGAGCTGCGTCACGCCGGAGCACACGAAAAACATCGCCACCGGCTTCGGCCCGGCGGAAACCCCCAGCACGGCTTGCAAGCGCACGAGCTACAATTGGGACGGCACCAAGATCACGATTCAGGTGCAATGCCAGATGCCGAACAGCACGTCGGTCGGCGACATGGTCTATATTTTCGACACGCCCACGCACTACACGGCGACGATGACGAACAAGATTTCGCTGCGGGGCCAGAACATCGTCAGCACCATGACGATGGAAGGCCGCCGGCTGGGCGAGTGCCCGCCGCAGGCGAAGAAATGAGCGCGGCCGCGAAAAAATCGAAGCTCATCTCCGGCGCCAAGGGCGACTGGGAGGTGGTGATCGGCATGGAGGTCCATGCCCACGTCACCTCGAAGTCGAAGCTCTTTTCCGGCGCCTCGACCGAGTTCGGCGGCGAGCCGAACAGCCACGTCTCGCTGGTCGACGCCGCGATGCCCGGGATGCTGCCGGTGATCAACGCCTATTGCGTCGAGCAGGCGGTGCGCACGGGGCTCGGGCTGAAAGCGCAGATCAACAAGAAATCGGTGTTCGACCGGAAGAATTATTTCTATCCGGATCTGCCGCAGGGCTATCAGATCAGCCAGTACAAGAGCCCGGTGGTGGGCGAGGGCCGCGTGCTGGTGGACACGCCCGGCGGCGAGATCGAGGTCGGCATCGAGCGGCTGCATCTGGAGCAGGACGCCGGCAAGTCGATCCACGACCAGCATCCGAGCCTGTCGCTGGTCGATCTCAACCGCGCCGGCGTCGCGCTGATGGAGATCGTGTCGAAGCCCGACCTGCGCTCGGCCGACGACGCCAAGGCGTATCTCGCGAAGCTGCGCGCGATCCTGCGCTACCTCGGCACCTGCGACGGCGACATGGAGAAGGGCTCAGCTGCGCGCCGACGTGAACGTGTCGGTGCGCAAGCCCGGCGGCGCGCTCGGCACGCGCTGCGAAATCAAGAACATGAACTCGATCCATTTCATCGGCCAGGCGATCGAGCACGAGGCGCGGCGGCAGATCGAGATTCTGGAGGACGGCGGGGCGATCGAGCAGGAGACGCGGCTGTTCGACCCGGCCAAGCGCGAGACGCGCTCCATGCGCAGCAAGGAAGAAGCGCACGATTACCGCTATTTCCCCGATCCTGATCTTCTGCCGCTCGAATTCGACGATGCGTTCGTGGAGAGGATCGCGAGCCTCGCTGCCGGAACTGCCGGACGAGAAGAAAGCGCGATTTGTTAAGGAGCTACGGCATTCGGCGTATGACGCAGATGTCGCAGTAGCAGAGTTGGAGAGCCGTTGGATTCTATGAAGAGCTTGTGATCAAAGAGGTGCTGAGCCGAAGGCCGCTGCGAACTTCGCTCATCAATGAGTCTGCTTGGTCGTTTGAATAAACGCCGACGATGATTCCGATCGAGCCAGTAGTCCGGATTACCGGCAAGTTCAAGTGCGAGCATCATTGACTTGGTCGTCGAGACATGTACATTTCCGCGCAAAGATTGCCAAGGACTCTGACAGAAATCGTTCGGCAAGACGGGACTAGACCCAAGTGAAACGAGATCCTATGCAACCCGCGAGCCATCGTCGAGCAGCGCGGGCTGAAACAGGTCACCGACACCGGTGCGATCGAGAAGGTCGTGGACGAAATCATCGCCAAGAACCCGGACAAAGTTGCTGACGCAAAGACGAAGCCGCAGGCGCTCGGCTGGTTCGTCGGTCAGGTGATGAAGGCCACCGGCGGCAAGGCCAATCCGCAGGCGGTGAATGAGCTGCTCAGGAAGAAGCTAGGGCTCTGAGCATCATTATTTTCTCGTCATGCCCGGCCTTGTACCGGGCATCCACGTCTTGATCGACCGACAAATGAAGACGTGGATGGCCGGTGACAAGCCCGGCCATGACGAACAATAGAGCTATCCCTTCAACGCCTTCGCCGCCTTCTCGACCTGCGCGCGGCGCTCGTTCTGGCGCGGGGCGGCACGCGCGGTGACGGCCTCGACCAGCTTCGGGTCGGCGTTGCGCGGATGCCCGCTCTCGAACGGCGGGCGCGGGTCGTATTCGATCGAAAGCTGGATCGCGCGCGCGACCGCGCTCGCCCGCGATCTCGGCCACCACGCGCAGCGCGAAGTCGATGCCGGCGGTGACGCCGCCGCCGGTGATGACGTTGCCGTCGATCACCACGCGCTCGTTCGCCGGGACGGCGCCGAAGTGTTTCAGGAACTCCATCGACATCCAGTGGGTCGCGGCGCGCTTGCCGTTCAGGAGCCCGGCGGCGCCGAGCACCAGCGCGCCGGTGCAGACCGCGGTCACGTAGCGCGCGCCCTTGGCCTGGCGGCGGAGGAAATCGAGCGTCTCGGCGTCGGTGAGCAGCGCGTTCATGCCGCCGCCGCCCGGCACGCAGATCAGATCGAGCTGCGGGCATTCGGCGAAGGTCGTGCTCGGCGTCAGCGTCAGCCCGCCGCTGCCCTTGACCGGCTCGCGCGTCTTCCAGACCAGATGCAGCTCGGCGCCGGGCATCTGCGCGAACACCTCGTAGGGCCCGGTGAGGTCGAGCTGGGTGATGTTCGGAAAGACCAGGAAGCCGATGCGGAAGGGAGAGGGCATGCCCCGATCATGTCAGTTGGCGCGCCGGTTGACCACGTTCTCCGGCACGATCTCGGTCTTGAAGCGGAACAGTTGCGGATCGGCGGGATCGACGGTGATGCGCACCCAATGGCTGTCCGGCCAGCCGAAGGTTTCCACGCGGGTGAAGTTCTCGAACAGCCGGTTGGTCTTCTTGCTGTAGAGCGGCTTGTCGATGCGGAAGATGTGGGTGTCGCCGTGCAGGTAGGCGACCGGCTTGTCGTAGGTCTCCAGTTCCTCGGACAGCGTCTGCAGATAGTCGCCGAAGGCCAAGGGCCGGCTCGGCACCGGCTGCCCGCGCGGGACGAAGCGGAGGAAATAGCGGGTCTTGGCGCTGGCGGGCCAAGTGGTCTCGAAGCCGGGATTGGCCTGGGTCAAGATCACGACACCGCGGCTGTTGGCGGCCTTCGCCTCGGCAAAGGTTTGCTTCAGCCAGGCGATGTTGGCGGCCTTCCGTTCCAACTGCTCGGCGTCCATTTCCGGGGTGCGGCCGAAATTGTCGTTCTCGCCGACGATATGGACTGTGACGAACATGACGCCGCCCATGGACCAGCGCAGGTTCTCGCGGAACTTGGCAAATTGCGGATCGCTCGATTGATTGCGCACCGCGATCGGCTTCTGGCCGAGGCTCTTGCCTTCCGGGAAGAACATGGTCCGGACTTTAGCCAGCAACTCGAGAGGATCGACCTTCTTGGCCTCGAGCGGCCAGCAGTCCGACCAGTCGTTGTCGCCGGGCGTGAGGATGAAAGGCGTGGCGGATGGTCTGGAACGAGTTGTAGATCGCCTTGTAATTCTCGTCGACGCAGGGCATCGAGGCAATCGCGGATTTCGATTGTAGGGCGTCGCGTCGAACTGGAAATCGCCGATGTGGGCGACGAAGGCGAGGTCGGCGGCGTTCAGCGCCGCGAGCACGCGCTGATATTCGCGCTCCTGCACCTTGGTGTAGGGCATGTCGCCGATCAGGGCGAAATCGAAGGCGCGTTCTTGCGCGGTCGCGCTACCGGCCGCAGCGACAAGCACGAATGCAGCGGCGATGGCGCGGATCGAATTCGGCGTCATGGACGTTCCTCCCACTCTCGGCTCGTCTTCTTGTGCTGCAATGCTAGCAAACCAACGGGCCGGCGAGAAACGCCGAGCATAGTATCGGAGCGGGAGAGGGTGGGACGGATCCGTTTTGCCGTCGTGCGCCTAAAAAAGAAACCGGCGGCGCCTGGAGGGGCGGATGGCGCCGCCGGTTCACGCGCTACTGGGTGCGCGCAGTCAGTCGATCTTCGTCACATGGTCTTGGCAGCATCCGTCCACCAGGCGATGTCGCTGATCTTGCCCTTGATGCCGCCGATCGCGCCGATCTTCTTCGCCATGCCGGTCGTGAGATCGACGGTGTAGAGCATGCCGCCGTTCGCGAGCCAGCCGGTGTTCTTGCCGTCGCCGTCGGACACGATGTTGAACGCCACCGGACCGGAGAGCGTGAAGCCGAGCTTGCCGACTGCGTTGAGCACGCCGTCGTTCGGCGGAGCCTGGCGCAGCAGCGCGCTGATGGTGGCGTCGATGTCGTAGAGTTGCGCTTCCTTGGCGCCCTTGAAGGCGTTGGAATAGGCGCCGGCCACGACGTTCGGCTTTTCGCCCTTGTGCATGTCGGTCTCGGCGAACTTCAGCGGGCCGTCGACGAGGGCCTTGCCGTCATCGACGTTGACGCGGAGGTTGGTGCCGTCGCTGCCGAGGATGCGCATGCGATCGACGACCGGGTTGAAGTCGACGGTCACGGTGATGCCCGCCGGCAGCTTGGTCGAAAGCTCGGCCTTCTTGGTCACCGCGCCGGTCTTCGGATCGATGGTCACGATCCAGCTGTCGGTGGTGACGCCGTAGAGCATGCCGTCGGCCGGACGCACGTCGAAGCCGACGAGCTTGGCGCCCTTGATGGCGACGGTGCCGGTTGCCTTCCAGTTCTTCGGGCTGACCCAGGCGATGGTGCTGTCGCCCACGAGGGCGAGGAGCGATTGCGCGCTGGCGGCGTTGGCCGTCAGCAAGGCGCCGGCGAGCGCGAGCGGCGCGAGCAGGCGAGTGGCGAGGTTGGACATAGTGGTCTCCCTGACGAGTGGCGCCGGACGGCGTCCTCGATGGGAAAACCCGGGAGCCGGGCGGATGGATGCAGGGGGCCTGAAATAATCCAAAACCCTGCATCCATAAGGCCTGCTCGCGTGTAAGCGGGTTGTGGGGTAGCGTCCGAACAGCCCGGCCGGGCGGCTTTCCCGCTTGCGCCGAATAGGGAGCCGGCCCGGTGTCGTCCAACGAAGACCATGCCCTGTGGCTCGCTGCTTGCGGCCGCGGCGACCGCTCCGCGCTGCAGGCGATCTACGAGCGGGAGGCCGCGGCCATGATCGGCGTGGCGGCCCGCATCGTGCGCCGCCGCGAGGTGGCCGAAGAGGTCGTGCACGACGCGTTCGTGCAGATCTGGCGCTACGCCGGCAATTTCGATCCGGCGCTCGGCTCGGCGCGCGCCTGGATGTTCACCATCGTCAGGAACCGCGCGATCAATGCGCTGCGCGATTCGAGCCGCGAGGACAGCGTCGAAGAAAAGGACCTGGTCGCCGCGTCGGACAAGAACGCAAGCGTGGGCGCGGAGAGCGCGTTCGACAGGCTCGCCGAGGGCAGCGCGCTCAAGCGCTGCCTGGAAACGCTCGAGCCGAAGCGGCGGCTCGGCGTGTTGCTCGCCTATGTCGAGGGCCTCTCGCACGGCGAGATCGCGGCGCGGCTCGGCGTGCCGCTCGGCACCGCCAAGGCCTGGCTGCGGCGCGGGCTGCTGCAGCTGCGGGAGTGCATGGCATGAGCACCGATCCGTTGGTCGACGACGTGCTGGCGGGCGAATACGTGCTCGGCGTCATGGAGGAAGCCGAGCGCATCGCGTTCGAGCGGCAGCTCGCGAAGGACCCCGTATTGAAAGCCGCGGTCGCCCGCTGGACGTCGCGCTTTTCCGAACTCGACGGCACCGCGCCGCGCGTGCAGGCGCCGGCGCGGCTGTGGAGCCAGATCGAGCAGAGCATCGGCGCGCCGCGGCCGCGGCCGGCGCGCACCGGCCCAAGCCTCAGCGAGCGGCTGTGGACCTCGCTCGGTTTTTGGCGGGCGGCCGGTTTCGCCGGCGCCACGGCGAGCCTGGCGTTCGCCATCGCGCTCGGGTCGCTGGCGGGCCGCGCCACGCCGCAGCCCCTGGTGATCGCGATTCTGCAGGAAGGCGACGCCACGCCCGGCGCGATCGTCGAGGTGTTCGGCGACGGCCGCATCGTCGTGGTGCCGCTCAAGGGTCTCGAGATTCCCGCCGGCCGCACGCTGCAGGTCTGGACGCTGTGGGACCGGGAGCGCGGGCCGATGTCGGTCGGGCTGATCGATCGTGCGCGGCGCGCGAGCTTCACCGTGCCGAGCTATCCGGCGCGCAGCCAGCAGCTCTACGAAATTACGCTCGAGCCCATAGGCGGATCGCCCACGGGCCGGCCGACCGGCCCCGTGTTGATGAAGGGCCTGGCGTCGATTCCGCTCTAGGCGCCGCTCACTTCCGGCTCAGGCATTCCTTGGAGAACGCGCGCCAGGTCTTGCCCGCGGTCTTCTTGGATTTCTTCAGGCCCTGCCATTCGGAGCCGCAATCCTTCATGCGCTGGCGGGCGGCCTTCTGCTTCTCGCTCGGCGGTTTCTTGGCCTTCTTGGTTTTTTCCTTTTCCGCAGCCGCGGCATAGGCGGGCGCCGTCGATTGAACGAAGGTGGGCACGCTTGCGGCCACGAGAATGGCCGTCAGCAGCGCGGCGAAGCAAATGCGCAAAACCATGGTTTCCTCCCAAGGCGGCCGGCGCCGCCCGTCGGGGGAAATCTCGCGCGAACTCAGCCCCGGTGCAACCTGCATTGGCTGGCCTGTGTGCAGCGAAGTTGCGAGCGGCGGCGCTTCGGCCTAGGTCTTTCGGCCGGGGCCGCGGGCCCGCGGGAGCGAAGGGAAGCGCTATGGCTATCGAAATAGGCTGGGGCAAGCCGCAGAAGCAGCCGGTCGTCGTCCATTACTGGGGCACGCCGAACGGCTGGAAGATCACCATCATGCTGGAGGAGTGCGGGCTGCCCTACACGATCAAGCCGGTGAACATCGGCAAGGGCGAGCAGTTCGAGCCGGCGTTCGAGGCGATTTCGCCGAACATGCGCATCCCCGCCATCGTCGATCCGGAAGGTCCGGACGGGAAGCCGATCTCCGTTTTCGAGTTCGGGCGCGATCCTCGAATATCTCGGCCGCAAGACGGGCAAGTTCTACGCCGCCGACCAGCGCAAGCTGGCCGAAGTGCAGGAATGGACCTATTGGCAGATGGCCAATCTCGGCCCGCTCGCGGGCCAGGCGCACCATTTCCGGCTCTATGCGCCGGAGAAGATTCCCTACGCCATCGAGCGCTACGAGACGCAGGTGAAGCGGCTCTACGTCACGCTCAACAAGCGGCTCGCCAAGCGCGACTATATTTGCGGCGACTATTCCATCGCCGACATGGCGAGCTTCTCCTGGGCGCGGCGCCTGGAGCGGCAGGGACAGAATCCCGACGATTTCCCCAACGTGAAGCGCTGGCTCGCCGCCATCGAGGCGCGGCCGGCGGTGGTGCGCGCGCTCGCGATCAAGATCGACGTGCCGCCCACGGACTTGAAGAGCGACGAGAAGGCGCGGCAGTTCCTGTTCCAGAACGTGGGGCGCTGAGACGCGCGGCGCGCCCTACTGCGCCCGCGTCCAGGTCTGCGAGCGGCAGATCAAGCCGCCCAAGACGCAGCCCCCGAGCTGCATCGCGCCGGCGCCGGAGAGCGTCATCTTGCCGGTATAGGTCTTGCCGTCCTGGAAATTATAGAGCTGGCCGTTCCATTCGTTGCCGCTCTTCTTCATGCCGAAGATCATGCGGATGCCGACGATCGGGCGGTCGCGCTTGGCGGCCTCCGGGTTGTTGACGTCCTTGCCCGGCGTCTGCTGCCAGATCACGGTGCCGCAGAGCTCGGCGCCGCAAGCGGCGATGCGCACGCGGGTCTCGCCGGTCTGGCTGAGCCAGACGCCGGTGACGTCTTGCGCGGCGGCCGGCCCGGCGCCGAGGCTGCAGAGCAACAATGCAGCCGTTGCGATCGAAATCCTCATCCGTCCCTCCCTGTCCCCGTCCGCAAAATCCTAGACGGCGCAGGGGCGAGGGGGAAGCGGGCTGGCCTTGCGGGATGGTGAGCAATCCGTCACCCGGCATCGTTTCCGACTGGTTTGCGTTTTGGCCGGGGCCCGGCGGGCGCGAGCTTTGCTTGCTGAATCGAAGGTGAATTGCGGCCGGCGGTCACGCTTCGTTTAGGCAAGTCCTTAAGATGCAATTCAAATAAGCCCTTCAGTTTACCCATGCCGGGACGGGAGCCAGCGGAGCCCGGCGACAAGGGGAACTGAAATGTCGATTGGCGAACTTACCGCGCTCGAGAGCGCGGCGATGGGGCAGCCGAACCTGGCGGGCGAGATCTTCTTCCGGCTCGGGATGCTGTTCTCCATCGGACTCGACGTGCCGGGCGACCGCGTCGCCGCGCACAAGTGGTTCAACCTGGCGGCCGCGCGCGGCAACAGCGAAGCGATCCGCCATCGCCGCGAACTGGCCGACGAAATGTCGGAGCGCGAGATCGCGGACGCGCAGCGCGCCGCGCGGGAGTGGTTGACCAGGCACTGATTCGAATTTCGGGGAGGGGCGAGACGAAAGGGCCGGCGACGAAGAAGCGCCGGCTCTTTCGCTTTTATTTTGCGCTTCTATTTTGCCGCGATCGGCCGCACTCGCGCCACAAAGCATTCGACTTCCGTTGCAATGCAACGAGCGCATGGTTGCCCTGCGAACTTATTCAAAGTGAAAAACGTGAGCGATGGTTCGCGCGAAAAGTCGCGCTGTCCGTAGCGTCACGGAACGCAAAGTCCTGCGCGCTTCACATCTCGCTCACGCATGACTCACAGACCGGTGATTGGTTTTTTGCGCTGCAGCAGCATCTATACGCGCATTCCGCGGGTATTGGCTACGTGACCTCTCCCGAGGCGCATCGACCCAAACCGCGAACCAACTGAAGAAGGAGAACTACCATGAAGAAGATCGCTCTCGTTGCCGCGCTCGTCGCGGGCTTCGCATCGGCGCCGTTGCCGAGGATGCGGCTCCCGACTCTGTCCGCACCTACGGCACGTTCTACAGCGTGCAGGGTCAGCAGATGATCGAAGGCCGCAACGTCTACTCGCCGACCGCGCCGGCGACTGCCGAGGAATTCTGGTTCCAGCGCGCTTCGGACAACACCAACGTTGGCTGAAGCGGGACCAGCTTCCCGTACCGACACGGCCGGCCTTCGGGCCGGCCGTTTATTTCAGCAAATCATCTGCCGTAAAAATGACACTGCGGCAGCCTTTCGGCTAGTCTCCGCCGCCGGCAATGCCGTCCCGGCCGGAGGAATTCGATGTCGCCGCGTGCAAGAAAATGCCTGACCTGCCTGCTCCTGATTGGGTGCGGCGCGGCGGGCATTGCGGCCAAGGCAGGAGCGGGCCCCGGAATTCTCGACGACGCGGCGCTTCGGCGCCTCATCGTTCCCGCGGTGATCATGGAGAAGGATCGCCGGACGGCTTTGGACCAGGATTTGCGCGCGCGCCACACCGCCAGCGGCCTCGTGCGCTGCGGAGCGGCGATCGGCACCGCGCAGCTCACGCTCAAGAACGACGTCATCACCACGGCGGCGCACGTGCTCATCGGCCCCGACGGGCGGCCGCGGACCGGCTGCATATTCGAACCGGTGATCGGCGGCGGCGTTGAGCGGATCGCGATCGACGCGCGCTCGATCCGCAGCGGAAGCCAAGTGCCCCTCGCGGCGCCCGCGACGCGCGATTGGGCGGTGGCGCGGCTGGTGCAGCCGGTGATTGGCGCAATTCCCTACGGACTCGCAGCCGCGGGCATCAGGCCGGGCGGGGTCGTGATGCTGGCGGGCGGCAACCGCGAAGCGGCGGCATGGGGAGCCGAGCAATGCATGGCGCGCAACGTCATCGCCGCGCGCGAGGGCATCCGCGAATTCGCCATCGATTGCAACGCCGGCCCCGGCAGCTCGGGTGCGGCGCTGCTCGGCGCTGGGCGCAACGTCGTCGCTATTTATGTGGGCTTCCGCAGCGCCAACCCGGGGAGGGCGCAGGTCTTTTCAACAACTCATTATAACTTCGCGATCACGGTCGAAGGGCCGTTCCGCAGCGCGCTGCTCGCGGCGGCCGCCGGGCGCTGACCGCCCGATCCCGCGCAAGGAACTTCCGTTTGAGCATCGCCACGCAGCTGCTGCAGCCGATCCGCGCGATGCGGCTGCGCTACGTGCCGCTGCTGATGGTCTATTTCGCCTATGGCGCGCTCGGCGTGGTCGATATCGCGCGCGACCTGTGGGTGAAGGAGGGCCTCTCGCTCTCGCCCGCGGAGCTCGCCGGCCTCGGCGTGTGGTTCGGGCTGCCCTGGACCATCAAGATGGTGTTCGGCGAGCTGGTGGACACCGTTCCGATCCTCGGCTCGCGCCGCAAGGTCTACGTTTTTCTCGGCGCGGCGTTGACGGCCGCGGGCCTGCTCACGCTGGCGGGCGCGGCCGGCGGATGGCTCGTCTGGCTCAAGCCCGACCAGCTCTTCGTGCTCGGCATGATGCTGATCGTGCTCGGCACGGTCGTGCAGGACGTGGTGGCCGACGCGATGTCGACCGAGGTGGTGGAGCGCACCGGCGCGCAAGGCCGGCCGCGGCCGGAGGCCGAAATCCGCGCCGAGCTCGGCATGGTGCAGGTGCTCGGCCGGCTCGCGCTCTCGCTCGGGATCGTCTCGGTCGCCGGACTGTCGGGCGTGCTGGCGGGTTATTTCTCGCACGAGACGGTTTTTCTGCTCGGGCTCGCGGTGCCGCTGATCTCGGTGACCGGCGTGCTCTTGTTCCGCGGCGAATCCACGGAGTCGCGCCCGGTGGACTGGCGCTTGCTCGGGGGCGGGCTCGCGTTCGGCGCCGCGGTGCTCGGCATCGGGCTCGGCAACGTGCCGTACTCGCAGGAGCTGGTGTTTCTGCTCTCCTTGGCGGTGATCTGCACCATGCTGGTGATCGTGACGCGCGAGCTCGACGCGGCGAGCCGGCGCGCGATCCTCTACACCGCCCTCATCATCTTCGCCTTCCGCGCGACGCCGGGCGTGGGCGACGGCTATTTCTGGTGGACGCTCGACATCTTGAAGTTCGACGCGGAATTCTACGGCGTGCTGCGCCAGACCTCGGCGATGATAGGAATCGTGGCGATGTGGTTTTTCGCCCGGCAGCTGACCGAATACTCGATGGCCAAGACGCTGCTGTGGCTCACCTTGATCGGGCTTGTGCTCTCGGCGCCGACGATCGCGCTCTATTACGGCGTGCAAGAATGGACGCAGGCGAATTTCGGGTTCGGCGCGCGCTGGATCGCGCTGATCGACGCGGCCGCGGCCTCGCCATTCGTGCAGCTCAGCATGATCCCGCTACTCACGCTGATCGCCTATTACGCGCCGGCCGGGCACCGGGCCACGTGGTTCGCCTTGATGGCGTCCTTGATGAACCTCGCGCTGGTCGCGGGCCAGCTCGGCACCAAATATCTCAATCTGTGTTCCCGGTGCAGCGCGGGGACTATGCGCTGCTCGGCGACTTGATGCTGGTGGCCGCGGGGCTCGGGTTCCTGATCCCGATCGCGGCGATCCTGCTGTTCGCGCGGCGGATCTGACGGCGCGTCTTGCAAACGGCCGGGGCGTCCGGCATGAGTGGCGGCACGGAGACGTGGCCGAGTGGCTGAAGGCGGCGGTTTGCTAAACCGTTATACGGTTTACCCCGTATCGAGGGTTCGAATCCCTCCGTCTCCGCCAGCTCCATTTGATACCAGCTGCGCTTGGCGGATGGCTCAGCCCATCAATTTGACCAGGACCAGCGAGATCGAGGGGAAGGCCACCAACAACGCGAGCCAGAACAGATCCGCGATCACGAACGGCATTGCGCCCTTGTAGATGTTCACCAGTCCGATGTCCGGCACCATATTGTCCATGATGAAGCAAATGATGCCGACCGGCGGTGCGATCAGCCCGATTTGAACGGTGACCACGACGAGCACGCCGAACCAAATCGGATCGAAGCCCAAGCCGACGACCACCGGAAACACGATCGGAACGGTTAGCAGCGTGATGGCGATCTCGTCGATGAACATGCCGATGATGATGTAGAACGCAAGGATCACGATGACGACGCCCAGCGGTCCGACCGGCAGCGACGTGAGAAAGTCGGCAAGCAACTGCGACATCTGCGAAACGGCCAGGAAGTACTGAAACAGAAACGCCGCGATGAGGATGAAGAAAATCGTGGCGGAAGTGCGCAGCGCTTCGACCAGACTGTCGAGAATGGCGGTCCACGACAATCTCCCACGCAAGACGCCGATCACGAGGGAGCCGAAGGCTCCCACGCCCGCGGCCTCGGTGATGGTGACGAACCCGCCATAGATTCCGCCCATGACGATGGCGAACAGAAGGAGCGTCGCCCAGACGTCGCGCAGGCTCTCCAGACGCTCGCGACGATCCGCACGCTGAACGCGCGGCAGCCACTCGCTCTTCACGCGGTAGATGATCAGGACGGTGATGCAATAGAAGGCGACCGCGATCAGGCCCGGCAGGATACCGGCGATGAACAGCGACGCCACGTCGGTGTCGGTGAGAATCGCGTAGAGAATGAACATCACCGACGGCGGGATCATGATCCCGAGCGTCCCGCCGGCCGCGACGACGCCGGCCGAGAGACCCGCATCGTACCCGATGCGCCGCATTTCCGGCAGCGCCACCTGAGTCATCGTGGCTGCGCTGGCGATCGACGAGCCGTTGATGGCGGCGAATCCGCCGCAGGCGAAGATGGTCGCGATCGCCATGCCGCCCGGCAAGTGCCCGGCCCAGGCGTTGGCGGCGCGGAACAGCTCGCGGCTCATGCCCGATGCGCTCACCAGCGCTCCCATCAGGATGAACATGGGAACGACGCTGAAGTTGAAATTGGTGACGGTGCGGATCGGGGAATCGATCAGAATTCCCAGCGCCGGCCCGGGGCCGACCAGATAGGCGAACCCCGCCACCGCCACCGAGCCGATGCTGACGGCGATCGGGACGCGGATCAGCATCAGCACGAGCGTCGCGACGCAGCCGATAATCGCTACAAGCGTTTGCTCGGACATGAATGACGCCCCTAGCGCCGCCGAACGACGACTTGCCACCAACGGATGGCGGCGGCTGCGACGGCCGCCAGGATGCCGAGCGAGGCCAGCGTGTAGCCGGTCCAGATCGGAATTTTGAGTTCGCTCGAAATTTCTCCCGCCCGCAGGATGTCGAACACCTTGAATGTCATCGCGTATCCGAACAGCGCCATGAACAGGAGATTGATCGTATGGGCGGCCACGTCGAAGCCGCGGCGTATCCGGCTGCTCGACAACTCATAGAGAATGTCGACCGTGATTTGCCGGTCCGCATAGGTTGCGGTCGAGATGCCCCAGCAAATGGCAATGCCCTGCATGGTCTGCCCGACGATGAAGCCGTCGGGAATGTGGGCGTTGAAGCCGTAGCGGAGGAACGCCTCGCCGAACGTGATCAGCGCGAGGACGCCGATGAAACACCCCGCCGCCCTTTCGACGAAAACGACGATCCGGTCCACTGGGAAACTTCCTGGCGGGAGGGCACGCCCGCCGGATGAAAGGAACCCGGCGGGCGTCGAAGCGGCCGCTGATCAGTAGAGGGCGCCTTCCTTTTTGAGCTCGTCCTTCAGCTCTTGCAGCACTACGGCCGGATCGTAACCGGCCTGCTTCACGGCCGCGGCCCATGCGTCGTAGACGGGCTTGGCGGCCTCGCGCCACAGCTTCACCTCGGCGTCGCCGACCTTGGTCAGCTTGCGGTCGGTCTTTCTGATGTCGCGCTCGCGCGTGATGCCGTCCTCGTACCAATGCTTGTAGACGAGCCGCGACCACTCGGGCGTGCAGACCGAATCGATTGCCTTCTTCTGCGCATCCGACAGGCTGTTGTAGAACGTGCGGCTGATGCCGTGCGTGAAGTTGGATACGTAGAGCGGGATGTCGAGCGTGTAGGTCGTCACCTCGCCGAACTTGAACGCCGGATGGCTGAGGCCGTCCCACGGCACCGTGATCGCTTCGGTGATGCCGCTCTTGAGCGTCGCGTACGCCTCCATGATCGGCACCTGTACGGAGTTGCCGCCCATCGAAGTCACGAAAGTCGCGATGGTCTGATTGGCGGTGCGGACCTTCACGCCTTTGACGTCGGCCGGGACCCGGATTTCCTTCTTGGAGTGGAAAGTCGCGATCTCGTGCGAGTAGACGTGGCAGACGTAGTGGTCCGGCATCTCCTTCTCGGCGTACTTCTTGTACCAACGATGGGTTGCCGCAGCGGCCTTCGAGCTGTCGGTGATCATGAAGGGCAGGTCAGCGGCCGCGAACACCGGGAAGCGGCCCGGCGTGTAGCCCGGATTGATCAGGCCGAAGTCGGCGACGCCGCGCTTCACCATGTCGTAGTGGTCCGCGCCCGAACCAAGCTGGCTCGAGGGATACAGCGTGACCTTGATCGTGCCGTTGGAGGCCTTCTCGAGCGCGGCGGCCCAGTCCTTGTAGCCGGGCGTGAGCAAGTGGCTCGGCGGCACCCAGTAGCTCAGTTTCAGATTGACCACTTTGTCCTGGGCGTGTGCTCCGGTTGCGCCGATCGCAAGCGCAAGCACGCCGGCCAGCAGAAGCTCTTGGCGTTTCATTTTCCCTCTCCCTTGTGCTTTCTCCACTTTGTCTGGTTATTCTTGGCGCCATCGCAAGAACGACTGTGGATCTGCGAATGAACGCGTTGCGGGTTATTCGGTGGCCCGCGCCCATTCAAAGCCTTACATTTTCCGTCGGCCTCGTCGAGACGCACGGGCTGGACCCGAGATCGGTGGGACGGCCTCGCCCGCAACCGGAAGGAAGCCGCGATGTCTGCGTCGCAGCAACGAATTCTGACCACGCACGTCGGCAGCCTCGTTCGCCCCGACGATCTGCTCGTATTCCTGCACAAGCAGCAGAACGGGGAGCCGTACGACAAGGCGGCCTACGAGGAGTGCCTGAAGCGCTCGGTCGAGGAAGTCGTCCGCAAGCAGGCCGAAGCCGGCATCGACATCGTCAGCGACGGCGAATACGGGAAGTCGATCAGCTGGTCGCGCTACATCCTGGACCGGATCAGCGGATTTCAGGAACGCCAGGACAAGACACCGGGCTTCCGTTCAGCGGTGGCGGGGAAGGACCGGCGCGATTTCGCGGCGTTCTACGAGGAGTACGAAGTCGGCCTATGGCTTCGTCGGAATGGGCAAGGCCTTCAAGACCGGCACCTGGGTGGTAACCGGGCCGATCAAGTACACGGGCCAGGCGGCGATCCGGCGCGACATCGACGACCTCAAGAAGGCGATCGCCGGCGTCAAGGTCGTGAACGCGTTCCTGCCGGTGGTGGCGCCGGCGAGCGTGGTGCCGCAGCGCAAGGACGAGTATTACAAATCGGAAGAAGAGGCGCTGTTCGCAATCGCGGAGGCGATGCGCGAGGAATACAAGGCGATCGTCGACGCCGGCCTGATCGCGCAGATCGACGACGCGTTCCTGGCGAGCACCTACGACGTGATGGTGCCGCCGAAGACTCTGCAGGATTACCGCAAGTGGGCGGAAGTTCGCGTCGAAGCGCTCAATCACGCCCTGAAGGGAATTCCCGAGGAGCGCACCCGCTATCATCTCTGCTGGGGAAGCTGGAACGGGCCGCACACCAACGATGTCGCGATGAAGGACATCGTCGATCTGGTGCTGCGCGTGAACGTCGGCGGCTATTCGCTCGAGATGGCCAATCCGCGCCACGAGCACGAATGGCGAGTGTGGGAGACCGTGAAGCTGCCCGAAGGCAAGACGCTGGTGCCGGGACTCATCAGCCACGCCACCAACGTGGTCGAGCACCCGGAGCTCGTCGCCGAGCGGATCGTGCGGCTGGCCAAGCTCGTCGGCCGGGAGAACGTGATCGCCAGTACCGATTGCGGCTTCGCGCAGGGGCCGTTCGCGCGGCGGGTTCATCCGTCGATCATGTGGGCGAAGCTCGAGTCGCTGGCCGAAGGCGCCCGCATCGCCTCGCGCGAATTGTGGGGAAGGAAGGCGGCGTAGGCCGCGCCTGTTTTGCGGACCAAACTGCCAAACAGCTATTTCCCCCTTGCCCTCCGTATCGCCTCCCACACGCGCGCCGGGGTCGCGGGCATTTCCAGGTCGGTGATGCCGAGCGGTGCGAGCGCGTCGAGCAGCGCGTTCATGACGCACGCGAGGCTCGGCGTGATGCCGCTCTCGCCGCCGCCTTTCACGCGCAAGGGGTGGCGCGCGGTCGGGTCCTCGGCGAGCGCGACTGCGAAGCTCGGCAGCGTGTCGGCGCGCGGCAGCGCGTAGTCCATGAAGCTGCCGGTCAGCACCTGGCCGGTGCGCGGCTCGTGCACCGCGCCCTCGAACAGCGCCTGGCCGATGCCCTGCGCGATGCCGCCATGCACCTGGCCGTGCAGGATGAGCGGGTTGATCGGCTGCCCCACGTCGTCGACCGAGCTGTAGCGCACGATTTCGACCGCGCCGGTCTCGGGATCGACTTCGAGCTCGCAGATCGCGGCTCCGGTCGGGTGGGTCGGCATGCGGCCGGTGAAACTGGCTTCGCCGCTGAGCTTCTTCGCTCCGTCCGACCTCGATCGCGCGCGCGATGTCGAACAGCGAGAGCGAGCGGTTCGAACCCGGCACCTGATAGAGCCCGTTCTCGAACACGAGCGACGCCGCGTCGGCCTCCAGCAACGCGGCGGCGGTTTTCCGCGCGCGGTCGCGGATTTCGCGCGCGGCCTCGAGCATCAGGGCGCCGGCAAAGCGCATGGAGCGGTCGGAATGGCTGCCGCCGCCAACTGCCACCAAGCGCGTATCGCCGGTGACGAAGCGGATGAGATCGGGCGTCACGCCCAGCTCGTCGGCCATGACCTGGGCGAAGCTGGTCTCGTGGCCCTGGCCGGTCGATTGGGTGCCGACCACGACCTCGACGATGCCCTCGGGCAAGATCGTCGCCTGCACGCGCTCGTGCGGCGCGCCGACCGGGGACTCGATGTAATTGGCCAGCCCGATGCCGGCGAGGCGGCCGCGCGCTGGCGGCGTGCTCGCGCCGTTTCGCGAACCCGGCCCAGTCGGCGAGCGCGAGCGCCTGCGTCATGTTGGCGAGGAAATCGCCGCTGTCGATATTGATGCCGGTGGCGGCGCGATAGGGGAATTGCGTGCGCGCGATGAGATTGCGCCGCCGCAGCTCGATGCGATCGATGCCGAGCCGCTTGGCCGCGATGTCGAGCAGCCGCTCGATGACGAAGGTCGCCTCCGGCCGGCCGGCGCCGCGATAGGGCGCGGTCGGCGCGCTGTTGGTCATGACGCCGCGCACGCGCACATGCGCCGCCGCGATGTCATAGACGCCGGCGATGACGCGGGGCGCGTTCGACAGCGGCACATAGGAGACCGGCAGGCCGCCGACGTTGAAAAGAATATCGGCTTCGAGCGCGCGGATGCGGCCGGATTTGTCGAGCGCGATGCGCGCCTTGGCCAGCGAGTCGCGGCCCTGATAGTCGGTGAGAAAGGCTTCGGAGCGGTCGCTGGTCCAGCGCACCGGCCGCCCGACGCGGCGCGCGGCCCAGGTCACCACGACTTGCTCGGCGTAGATGTTCGAGCGCGGCCCGAAGCCGCCGCCGACATCGGGGCAGACGACATGGACGCGCTCGAGCGGCACATTCAGCGCGGCGGCCAGATATTCGCGCTGGCGCACCGCGCCCTGGCTGCCGGCGATCATCAGGTAGGAATTGGTTTCCGCGTCGTAGCTGCCGATCGCTGCGCGCGGCTCCATCTGCGCGTTGACGACGCGCTGGCTGCGGAACTCGTGCTCGATCACGATCTCGGCGGCGGCGAAGGCGCGCTCGGTCGCGGCGCGGTCGCCGAACTCGCCTTCGACGGCGATATTGTTCCGCGCCGCTTCCCACAGAAGCGGCGCGCCGGGCGCGATGGCGTCGCGGACATCGGTGACGGCGGGCAGGGGTTCGTAATCGACTGTCTATCTTTTCGGCTGCGTCGCGCGCGGCAAGGATCGTTTCGGCGATCACGACGGCGACCGCTTCGCCCATGTGACGCACGCGCTCTATGGCCAGCGGAAAGTGCGGCTCGTCGAGAATGGGACGTTCAGGCGTGCTGATGAAGGCGGGCAGGTCGTGGCGCAGCGTGTCACGCGGAACCGGCACATGGCGGATGCCCTTGCAGCCGTCCGCCACGTAATCGGCGCCGGTGAGAACGGCGAGCACGCCGGCCGCGCGTTTTGCCGCGCTGCGTGTCGATTGCGCGGATGCGCGCGTGGGCGTGCGGCGAGCGCACGAAGACCGCGTGGACCTGATCGGGCAGCGCGAAATCGTCGGTGTAGCGCCCGCGGCCGCGCACGAGGCGCAAATCCTCGAAGCGGGGCAGCGGCTGGCCGACATAGCGGGGGGCGGGGCTGCGGTCGGTCACTGGTTTCTCGGGAGACTGATCCGCGTTTCCCCATCGGGCCGGCTACACTATCATCCGCCGGGGCCGGCGAGCCAGCGAGCGACGCGCCGCTGCAGGGGGAGCTGCGATGAAGATCCGGGCGGCGGTGGCGCGGGAGGGAAATCCGCATCCCAAGTTCGAGGACGTCGAGCTCGACGGGCCGCGCGCGGACGAAGTGCTCGTGCGCATGGTGGCGACCGGCATTTGCCACACCGATCTCAAGGCCGCTTCCGTATTCCCGTTCGTGCCGCGGCCGGTGGTGCTCGGGCACGAGGGGGCCGGTGTGGTCGAGCAAGTAGGATCGGCGGTCACCAAGGTCGCGCCCGGCGACCATGTGGTGCTCTCATTTTCCTATTGCGGCCATTGCCGGAGCTGCCGCGAAGGGCGAGCCGGCCTATTGCCATGAGCAGTTCGCGCTGAATTTCTTCTGCAATCGCCCGGACCACAGCCATCATCTGTCCGGGGGCGGCGCGCCGATTCACGGCGATTTCTTCGGGCAATCGTCGTTCGCAACGCACGCCATCGCGACCGAACGCAACGTGGTGAAGGTCCGCAAAGACGCGCCGCTGGAACTCCTGGGCCCGCTCGGCTGCGGCATCCAGACCGGCGCCGGCGCGATCCTCAACGAATTTCAAATCCGTCCCGGACAATCGCTCGCCGTATTCGGCGTCGGCAGCGTCGGTCTCAGCGCGGTGATGGCGGCGCGCATCGCGGGCGCGAGCCGCATCATCGCCGTCGACCGCCATCCACACCGGCTGGAGTTCGCGCGCGAGTTCGGCGCCCACGACACGCTGCTTGCGGCCGGCGAGCCGGTCGCGCCCGAGATCATGCGGCTCACAGGCGAGGGCGTGGACTTCGCGCTCGATACCACGGGCGCGTCGCAGGTGATGCGCGACGCGATCGACGTGCTGGCGCCGCGCGGCACCTGCGGCTTCGTCACCGGGCCGCAAGGCGAACTGCTCGGCGTTCCGGTGCGCAACATGCTGCTCGGGCGCAAGATCCGCGGCATCATCGAGGGCAACAGCAACCCCGATCTGTTCATTCCGATGCTGGTCGACCTGTTCATGGCCGGGCGCCTGCCGTTCGACCGGTTCGTGCGCTTCTACGACCCCGAGAAGATCGCCGAGGCCTTCGCCGACGCCGAGTCGGGCAAGACCATCAAGCCCATTCTTCGTTTTGCTTGAGGAAGCTTCCGGGAAGAAAAAGGCGGCGGCTCATCGGACCGGGCGGATGCCACGATTGCGGATCAGCAAGGCAAAAAACCAAGCCGGCAGGACAGTTTAGCAACCGGCGCCCTGAGTGGAATGACGGCCAACCCACAGGCGGACCTGCTAGTTGTGGCGCGTTTGGCGATACGGTAGCCTGCAAATCACGGGAATCTTTGGGGGTCTGCCGTGAAGCTCAGGACATTGCTTTTTTCGAGCACCGCGATTTCCGCGCTGTGCGTCGCGCCGGCAATGGCGCAGCCGGTGTTTTCGTGGACCGGATTCTATGTGGGCGGCAATGTCGGCGGCATTTGGGGGCAGAGTTCGGTTATCGATACGACCGGTTTCTACGGCGGTACATCCATCAATAATCCGGCGGGCGTGATCGGCGGCTTCCAGGCCGGGTATAATTGGCAAGCCGGCAATCTGGTGTACGGCCTTGAGGCTGATATCGCTTTCGCTTCGGCGCGGAGCGAAACCGATCTTTTCGGAGGCGGGGTTGTCATTCATCGCAGCAGCCTCTCAGCGCTTGGCACGTTCCGGGGCCGCATCGGCTTCGCGATGGACCGAACCCTGATCTACGCCACGGGCGGCGCGGCCTATGCGTGGCTCAACCACGAGTTAACCGATAACGGGTTCGCTTTTACGGTAAGCCGGAGCTCGCCGGCGTGGGGGTGGACGGCCGGTGCCGGTATCGAGCACGCGTTCGGCAATAATTGGTCGGCCAGGATCGAATATCTGTATGCGCAGTTCCCGGGCCAAAGCGTCACCGATCCGGGAACCGGCTATACGTTCAACTTCAGGGATCAGGTTTCCGTCGCGCGCGCGGGCATCAACTTCCGCTTCTAGTCGCGCCGCGTGGCGGTTTGTGATGCGTAGCGGGCTCCCGGTTTCGTTCGCAGATCTCGTGCTCCATCACGCGCTCACGCATCCGGAAAAACCGGCGATCGTTCTCGCCGACCGCGTCGTGACCTACGGCATGGTCGCGCAAGGAATCCTGCGGGTCGAGCGAAGGATCCGCGCGCTCGCGCTCAAGCCGGGCGCGCTGGTCTGTGTCACCGTCTCCAACCCGATACGGCACTTGATCGTTGCGGCCGCGCTGTTCCGGTCCGGGCACCCGATGATGTCGGCGACCAGAACCAACGAGATCCTCGCGCTCGGCCTGCCGGTCGCGGCTTTTCTGGAGAGCCCAGGCGCGTCCCTTGTTCCTGGCCAGCGGCACGTGACGGTGACCGACGAGTGGTTCGAGGGCGAAGCGGAGTTATTTTCCGCAAGCCCGCCGAAAGGCCATCCGGACGATCAGGCGATTTGCCGGGTGGACCTCTCCTCCGGCACGACCGGGCGGCCCAAAGGCGTATCGTTCACGTTGGCGGCATTCAACAACTCGGCGAACAACTACTACCAGACGATCAGCCAGGGTTTTTGGGACCGGCTGCTATGCCTGCCGGGACTGACCAACAACTGGGGCTTCACGCTGGCCGCGCACGTGCTGTGGGCGGGCAAGACGCTGTTTTTCGCCGATACGCCGCGCGGCTCGCTGCAGATGATCGCGCTCTACGACATCGACCTGCTGGTGGCTTCGAGCCAGCAATTGCGCGAGCTGGTGCGCGAGCAGACCGAGGCGCCGATCCCTTGTCCTTCGCTGCCGGCGCCGTGATGACCGGAGGAAGCCTGGTCTCCCAGTCGCTGATCGCCGACGCGCGCGCGAAAATCTGCAGCGTCATCGTGAACCAGTACGGATCGACCGAAGCGGGCGCCACCGCGTTCGCCACCGCGGACCGGCTCGTCGGCGTCGAAGGGAGCGACGGGCTACGTCGCGCCGTGGGCGAGCGTTGAAGTCGTCGACGACAACGACCGCGCGCTGCCGATCGATACCGAAGGGACGCTCCGCATTCGCGCAACCGGCCAGGGAGCGGCCTATCCGCCCGAAAAGCCCGATGCCCAATCCGGATTTCGCGACGGATGGTTCTACTCGGGCGATCGCGGACGCATTCGGCCGGACGGTCTTCTGATTCTTTCGGGCCGCACGTCGGACATCATCAACGCGGGCGGGCTCAAGATCGCGCCGGAAATCATCGAGGATCTGCTCGCCGGTCATCCGTCGGTTCAGGAAGCCGCCGCATTCGGCGCCAGGGGCGAGGGCGGCATCGAGGAGATCGTTCTCGCCGTCGTGCCGCGCGGCTCTCTCGACAACCAGCAACTGATCAACTGGTGCGCCGCGCGCAACATTCCCGTCGCCAAGGTCTTTTCCGTCGAGGCGCTGCCGAAGACCGCGCTGGGCAAGATCAATCGCGAGCTTCTGAGACAGCAGCTCCTGGGCTGAACTCGCGGCCGTCCGTCAGGCGCGCCCTATCGGCGGTTGCGCTGCTCAGGAAAGCGCCACGCACAAAGGTTACGCGCCGCGCCGGGGCCGTCCCACTTTCAGCATGACGGGCAGGTGGGCAATCCGCTACGCCTCATTCCAGCTCAAACACGGGGCGGCGGAGCCGGCTTCTCGACCGGCGCGAACCGCCCGCAATCGGGAGAACAAAATGAAGAATCGTTGGGTGAGCCGGCCCGTCGCGCTGCTCGCGACTGTGGCCGCGCTGACGTTTGCGGCGGCTGGAATTTCGGCCGCGCAGGAGCTGAAGATCGCGCTGATCGCAGGCAAGACCGGGCCGCTCGAAGCCTACGCCAAGCAGACCGAGACCGGCTTCATGATGGGCCTCGAATATCTCACCAAGGGCACGATGACCTGGGAAGGCAAGAAGATCGTCGTCATCGTCAAGGACGACCAGATCAAGCCCGATCTCGCGCGCTCGCTGCTCGAGCAGGCCTATGCCGACGAGAAGGTCGACATCGCGGTCGGCACCACGTCGTCGGCCGCCGCGCTCGCCATGCTGCCGATCGCGCAGGATTACAAGAAGGTGCTGCTGGTGGAGCCCGCGGTCGCCGACGCGATCACCGGCGACAAGTGGAACCGCTATATCTTCCGCACCGGCCGCAACTCGACGCAGGACGCCTACGCCGCCGCCGCGTCGTTCCCCAAGACCGGCGAGGTCAGCGTCGCGACGCTGGCGCAGGATTACGCCTTCGGCCGCGACGGCATCGCGGCGCTGAAGGCCGCGCTTGCCGCGATCCGGCCGAACGTGAAGGTGGTCTCGGAGGAATACGCGCCGCAAACCACGACCGATTTCACCGCCTACGCCCAGCGGCTGTTCGACGCGCTCAAGGACAAGCCGGGCCGCAAGGTGATCCCGATCATCTGGGCCGGGCCGCACCCGCTGCCCAAGATCGCCGCGCTCGACCCCAAGCGCTACGGCATCGAGCTCGCGCCGGGCGGAAACATTCTCCCGGTGATGCAGCTCTACAAGGACTATCCGGGCATCGAAGGCGCGATCTACTACTACTGGGCGTTCCCGAAGAACGACATGAACACGTGGCTGGTGGCCGAGCACCAGAAGCGCTTCAACGCGCCGCCGGATTTCTTCACCGCCGGCGGTTTCGCCGCGGCGTCGGCCGTGCTCGCGGCGTTCAAGGCCGCGGGCTCGAGCGACAGCGAGGCGCTGATCAAGGCGATGGAAGGGCTCACCTTCGACACGCCCAAGGGCAAGATGACCTTCCGCAAGGAAGACCATCAGGCGGTGCAGGAGATGTACCACTTCAAGGTCAAGGCCAACGCGGCGGGCAACGACTTGCTCGATCTCGTCGCCACCATCCCGGCCGCGGACATGCCGATTCCGGTCCGCACCAAGCCATAGCCCGCTCGCACCGGCGATGGCATCCTCTCAGGCGAAGGCGGAGTTCCGCCTTCGCTTTTTCTTTGGCGCACGATGAACGCGACCGCACCGGTTCTGGAAACGCAGGAGCTCACGATCCGCTTCGGCGGGCACGTGGCGGTGAACGCGGTGAGCTGCGCGTTCCGGCCCGGCAGCCTGACCGCCATCGTCGGGCCGAACGGGGCGGGGAAGACCACCTATTTCAACCTGATCTCGGGCCAGCTTGCGGCGAGCGCGGGCAAAGTGTTCGTCAAGGGCGAGGACGTGACGCGGCTCACGGCCTCGGCGCGCACGCGGCGCGGGCTCGGGCGCGCGTTCCAGCTCACTAACTTATTTCCCAATTTGAGCGTGTTCGAGAACGTGAGGCTGGCGGTGCAGGCCCGCGCACGCGCGGGGCTCGATCTGCTGCACCTGTGGAGCGACCGGCGCGACCTGATGGCGGCGGCCGACGCGATCCTGCAGCGCGTGCGGCTCGGCGACAAGCGCGACACGGTCGCCGGTGCGCTGCCGCACGGCGACCAGCGCAAGCTCGAAGTCGCGCTCTTGATCGCGCTCGAGCCCGACGTGTTCATGTTCGACGAGCCGACGGCGGGCATGTCGGTCGACGAAGTGCCGACGATTCTCGACATCATCGCGGAGCTCAAGCGCGACGGCACCAAGACCATCCTGCTGGTCGAGCACAAGATGGACGTGGTGCGCTCGCTCGCCGAGCGGATCATCGTGCTGCACAACGGCCAGCTCGTGGCCGACGGGCCGCCGGCGCAGGTGATGGCGTCCGACATCGTGCGCGAGGCTTATCTGGGGCAGGAGCTCGGCGATGAGTGATTTGCTCACGCTCGAAGGCGTGCACACGCACATCGGCCGCTATCACATCTTGCAGGGCGTCGATCTCGTGGTGCCGCGCGGCGGCTTCACGGTGCTGCTCGGGCGGAACGGCGCCGGCAAGACCACGACGCTGCGCACCATCATGGGTCTGTGGCGCGCCTCGCAGGGCCGCATCCGCTTCGCCGGCCAGGACTTCACCGCGCGGCCGACGCCGGATATCGCCAGCGCCGGCATCGCTTACGTGCCGGAGAACATGGGCATCTTCACCGGGCTCACGGTGCGCGAAAACTTCGTGCTCGCGGCGCGCGCGGGCCGCGTCGAGGCCAAGCGGATCGAGTGGATTTTCTCGCTGTTTCCGGCGCTCGAGCGCTTCTATGGGCTCGCGGCCGGCGCGCTCTCCGGCGGGCAGAAGCAGATGCTTTCGATCGCGCGCGCGCTGATCGAGCCGCGCGAACTGATCCTGGTGGACGAGCCGACCAAGGGGCTGGCGCCGGCGATCGTGAACAACATGATCCGCGCCTTCCGCGAGGTGAAGAAGGCGGGCGCCACCGTGCTGCTGGTCGAGCAGAATTTCATGGCCGCGCGCATGCTCGGCGACACCGTCGCGGTGATGGACGACGGCCGCGTGGTGCATCACGGCTCGATGGCGGAGCTCGCGCGCGACCACGCGCTGCAGCAGAAGCTCCTCGGCCTGCATCTGGAGTCGCATCAATGAGCGACACGACCGTCCGCCAAAGAAGAAGTCCGCGTCGCCGCGCCGCGCTTCGACTGGATTCCGGTGCTGCTGGTGCTCGGCGGTGGCGCTCGCGGCGCTGCCGCTCGTCGGCAGCTTCCCGACCTGGGTCACGCTCACCGCCGCCGCGCTCGCCATGGGCATGATGATCTTCATCATGGCCTCGGGGCTGACGCTCGTGTTCGGTCTGATGGATGTGATCAACTTCGGCCACGGCGTTTTCATCTCGCTCGGCGCCTATATGAGCCTGCTCGGTGCTGTGGCCGCTTTCGGGCTGGGTGAATTCGCCCTCGGTGGCGCTGAACGTCGGCGTGCTGCTGCTCTGCATCCTGCTCGCCATGGCGGCGACCGGCCTGTTCGGCTGGGCGTTCGAGCGCGTGATCGTGCGGCCGGTCTATGGCCAGCACCTGAAGCAGATCCTCGTCACCATGGGCGGGCTGATCGTGGTCGAGCAATTGATCCACGTGTTCTTCGGCGCCAGCCCGATCACCATCGCGCTGCCGGAGACGTTCCGCGGCGCGCTCTCGCTCGGGCCGCAGATGGTGGTCGAGCGCTACCGGCTGATCGCGGTGGCGGTCGGGCTGGTGGTGCTGGCGATCATGCTGCTGGTGCTCAACCGCACGCGCATCGGCCTCCTGGTGCGCGCCGGCGTCGAAAACCCGGAAATGGTCGAGGCGCTCGGCTATCGCATCAGGCGCCTGTTCGTCGGCGTGTTCGTGGCGGGCTCGGCGCTGGCCGGGCTCGGCGGCGTGATGTGGGGCTTCTATCAGCAGACGCTCACCGCCGGCATGGGCATGCAGGTGCTGGTGCTGATCTTCATCGTCGTCATCATCGGCGGGCTCGGTTCGATCGGCGGGTGCCTGGTCGGCTCGCTGCTCGTGGCGCTGGTCGCCAATTACACCGCCTTCCTCGAGCCCAAGATCGCGCTGGTTTCCAATATCGGGCTGATGCTGGTGATCCTGCTGTGGCGGCCGCAGGGGCTCTATCCCGTGAGCAAGCACTGATGCTGTCGCGCATTCTCTCCAACGATTTCCCGCGCTCGCTGCCGCTCTCGGCGCTGTTGCTGCTGATCCTGTTCGCGCTCGCGTTCGCGCCGTTCCTGTTCACCGGCGCGCAGCCCTTGAACGTGGCCTCGAAAATCTGCGTCTTCATCTTGCTGGTCGCGGCCTATGACCTTTTGCTCGGCTATACCGGCATCGTTTCGTTCGCGCACACCATGTTCTTCGGCATCGGCGGCTATGGTGCCGCCATTGCGCTGGCGCGCATCGACGCGACCTGGAGCGCGCTCCTGCTCGGCGTCGTTCTCGCGCTCGTTCTCGCCGGTGCGCTGGCGCTTTTGATCGGCCTGTTCTCGCTGCGCGTGCGGGCGATCTTCTTCGCCATGATCACGCTCGCGGTGGCGTCGGCGTTCGCGGTGCTGGCGTCGCAGCTCTCCGCCTTCACCGGCGGGGAGGACGGCCTCAACTACCGGGTGCCGGAATTGCTGCGGCCTGCGTCGCGGCTGCTGGAGAGCCCGATCTTCGGGGTCGTCATCAACGGCCGGATCGTCACGTATTACATCGTGTTCCTCGGCGCGCTGACCGGCTTCCTCGTGTTGCTGCGGGTGGTGAATTCGCCGTTCGGCCGCGTGCTGCAGGCGATCCGCGAGAACGATTTTCGCGCCGAGGCGCTCGGCTATCCGGTCGTGGTCTATCGCTCGATCGCGAGCGTCATTTCCGCGGTCATGGCCGCGCTCGCCGGCGTGCTGCTGGCGCTCTGGCTGCGCTACACCGGGCCCGACACGACGCTTTCCTTCACCATCATGATCGACGTGCTGCTGATGGTGGTGATCGGCGGCATGGGCACGCTCTATGGCGCGGCGATCGGCGCCACGCTCATGATCATCGCGGAGAATTATCTGCAGGTGCTGATGGGCCGCCTGGGCGAAGCCGCGTCCGGCGTGCCGGTGCTCTCGGCGCTGTTCTCGGCCGACCGCTGGCTGTTGTGGCTCGGCGTGCTGTTCATCCTGAGCATCTATTTCTTCCCCGAAGGCATCGTCGGCAGGCTGCGGGCGCTCGCCAGCCGCCGCCGCTGAACGTCCGCGGCGCGCTACTTGCCGATCATGCTGTTGGGGATGAGCAGCGCGATCTGCGGGAAGGCGATGATGAGCGCGAGGCAAACGCATCATCGCGACCCAGAACGGCAGGATGCCGTTGAAGATCTGTCCCATCGGCACGTCGGGCACCAGGCCCTTGACCACGAACACGTTGATGCCGACCGGCGGGCTGATCAGGCCCATTTCGAGCACGATCACCATGAGTACGCCGAACCAGATCAGATCGAAATTGAGCGCCTGCCATGATCGGAATCACGATCGGCAGCGTCAGCACCAGGATCGAGAAGCCCTCGAGAAACATGCCGAGCAGCGATGTAGATCGCCATCAGGATGATCAGGATGACGATGCGGGGCACCGCGCAGTCCGGCGAGCGCCTGCGCGAGCTGCTCGGGCAGGCCGCTCAAGCGCGAGGAACGGCCCGAACACGAACGCGCCGATCAGGATCAGGAACACGAACGAGGTCGTCTTCACGGTGTCGAGCAGAATGGTCGGCGAGCGTTCCGCCGCCGAGCGAGCGGCGATAGAGCGCGTAGCGCGAGCGACAGGAAAGCGCCGACCGCCGCCGCCTCCGACGGCGTGAATACGCCGAGATAGATGCCGCCGATCGTGATGGCGACGATCGCCACCATCGGGCCGGAGCGCGAACAGGGTCTGGATGCGCTCCGCTCGCGTGGCGCGCCGGGCCGGGCGGGCCGAGCTCGGGGCGCAACTGCGTCCAGATCGTGATCGTGACGATGAAGAGCGCCGTCGAGCAGGAGGCCCGGCAGGAATGCCGGCAAGCAGCAGCCGGCCGATCGATTGCTCGGTGAGGATGCCGTAGATCACGAACGCGGTGCTCGGCGGAATCAGAATGCCGAGCGTGCCGCCGGCGGCGACCGTGCCGGTGGCGAGGCCGCGGATCGTACTTGTAGCGCTCCATCTCCGGCAGGCACACGCGGCCCATGGTGACGGCGGAGGCGACGCTCGAGCCGGACACGGCGGCGAAGCCGGCGCAGGCCACGATGGTCGCGGAAGCGAGCCCGCCGCGCCAATGCCCGACCCAGGCATAGGCGGCGGCGTAGAGTTCGCGGCTCATGCCGGAGCACCGGCCGCAGATTGCCCATCAGCACGAACAGCGGGATCACCGCGAGGTCGTAGACCGCCGCGTAGGAGTAGGGATAGGTGCCGAGCGCCGCGAGCGCCGGCGGCAGGCCGTTGAGATACGGCGAAGCCGACGATGCCGACGAGCAGCATGGCGATGCCGATCGGCATGCGCAGCGTCAAGAGCGTGAGCATGACGACCATGCCGAGCACGCCGACGAATTCAGAGGTCGGCATCGGGCAATTTCTCTTCTGGCGTGCTTGCGGACCGCCTGAACGCCCTGAATGAACAGACGAGCGCGAACATCGCCGAGCCGAAGGCGACGGTGTAGCGGAACGGATAATGCGGCCAGCGCAGCATGTTGCTGATCTGATTGCATGGTGGCGAGTCGCCTCCACCGTCGCGCGCCAGGCGATCGCGGCGAACAGGGCCGCGCCGGTGAAGCGCAGATTATCGCCGGCAGATAGCGCAGCGCCGGGCGGTCGAGCCACTTCTCGAACAGGTCGACCGCGATGTGGCCGCCGGTCCAGCCGCTATAGGCGATGCCAGGAAGACGATCAGCGACATGGAGAATTCGGTGAATTCGAGCGAGCCGCTGAACGGCCGGTTGAAGCCGTAGCGCAGCACGACGTCGAGCGACGGTGTAGAGCATCAGCAGCAGGAGCACGCCGCCGCTGAGCGAGCGCAAGAAAGCGCAGGAAGCGGCCGAAGAGCTCCATTGGCATCTCTCCTTCCGCTTCCTGCCGCTTTTCTTGCCGGTCTGCTTTCCTTGCGTCTAGCTCAGCAAGTTATAGGCGCCGACCAGCCCGCGCGCGGGCAGGCCCGCCTTCTCGCCGTCCTCGACGCTGCTGCTTGATCATCGGCTTGAACGCGTTGATCCAGCGTTGCCGCTCCTGCGCGGAGAGCACGATGACCTCGCGATCCTTCTTGGCCGCGTCGAGCGCCTCCTTGTTCTTCCTGTCGTAGGTCTGCGGCGCCCTTGAGGCTGAGGCTGAGCCCGGTGGTGTCGTCGATGATCTTCTTGAGATCGGCCGGCAGCTTTGTCGTAGCGGTCCTTGTTCATCGCCACCAGGAACGGCGAGCGGCCGAGCGGCGCGTCGATGGTGAAGTACTTGGCCACCTCGATCAGCTTGAAGTCGAGCGCGGCCGACATCGGGATCATGGTCGCGTCGATCACGCCGCGGTCGAGGTTGTTGTAGATCTGCGGTGACCGGCATATCGATCGGCGTGGCGCCGAGCGCATCGAGCTGCGCCGACTGCGCCGCCGACGGCGTGCGGATCTTCATGCCCTTGAGGTCCTCCAGCGTCGGATCGGCTTGGTCTTGCTCATCAGGCTGGCGGTGTCCGAGTTCCACAGCATCAGCACCTTGGTGTCCTTGAAGTCGCGGGCGAGGAACTTGTCGAAGTTGGCCCACAGCTTCTTGGTGCCGTCGTCGGCGCTGGTCGCCGTGCCGGGCAATTCGGTGAGCGCCATCATCGGGAAGTCGGCCGAGGTGTAGCCGGGCAGCGTGAAGCAGGCGTCGGTGATGCCCTGCACGGTCTGGCGATAGAGTTCCGGCGGCTTGCCGCCGAGCTGCATCGACGGGAACAGGCGCACGGTCAGCTTGTTGTTGCTGCGCTTGGCGACCTCCTGGCCGCCCAAGGCGTCAGCACGTCGGTCCAGATCACATGGTTCGGCGGAACGAAGCTGTGGAGCTTGATCTCCTCGGCGCCCTGCGCCAGCGCGGGTACCGACGGCAGGCCGCCGGCCATGGCAGCCGCGGCGGTGCCTTTGAGGAACGTTCTGCGGGTGGTCAGCATGGTGTCTCTCTCCCTGGATCGTCGCCTTGTTTTTGTGCGCGTCGATAGCCCACGCTGCCGTTCTCGGCCCACGGCGACGGCGCGATGTTAACGATGCTTGCGCGTGCGTCAATCGCGCGCCGTGGGAATAGGCCCACGGCGCGAGCAGCCTTGATTATTGGCCGATTGTCTCGCAAGTTCCGCTCAATTCATGGCGGCCAAAGGCCGTCGAGGGAGGAAGTCACATGAGGAAATCGTTGCTTGGGCTCGGCGTCGCGTGCGCGATGCTCGCGCTCACCGGCGCCGCGTCGGCGCAGCAGACCGTCAAGGTCGGGCTGATCGCGCCGTTCTCCGGCGGCTTCGCGATCTGGGGCGAGCAGTTCCAGCGCGCGGTCGAGGCGTTCCAGAAGGTGCAACGGCGACAGCGTCAAGGGCGATCAAGATCGAGATGCATCTACCGCGACGTCGGCGGGCCCGAATCCGGCCAAGGCCAAGCAGCTCGCCGAGGAGCTGATCCTGCGCGACAAGATCAAGTTCCTGACCGGCTTCGCATTCACGCCGAATGCCATGGCGGTCGCCGACGTGGTCAACGAGGCCAAGATGCCGACCATCATCATGAACGCGGCGACCGCGATCGATCACCCGCAAGTCGCCGATGTTCGTGCGCGTCAGCATGACGCTGCCGCAGCAGACCGAGCCGCTCGGCCGCTGGGCCGCCAAGAACGGCATACAAGAAGGTCTACACGCTGGTTTCCGACTACGCGCCCGGGCCACGACGCCGAGCAGCAGTTCATCAAGGCGTTCAAGGCCGCGGGCGGCGAGATCGTCGGCAGCGTGCGCGTGCCGCTGCAGACGACCGACTTCGCGCCCTACTTCGAGAACGTGCTGCAGGCGAAGCCGCGACGCGCTGTTCATGTTCATGCCGGCGGGCCCGCCGTCGATCGCCTCGATCGACACCTGGGCCAAGCGCGGCCTGAAGGCGGCGGGCATCGAGCTGCTCGGCACCGGCGAGACGCAGGAGATCTATCTCCCGGCGATCGGCGACAGCGCGCTCGACGTGATCTCGGCCGGCCACTACGGCACCGAGGTCGACACGCCGGAGAACGCCGCGCTGAAGAAGACGCTGGCCGACATGTTCGGCCCGAACTCGCTTCCCGACATCGCGTCGGTCGCGGCCTGGGACGGCATGCGGCTGATCTACGAGGCGGTCGACGGCGCTCGGCCCGAATGCGGCCGGCGAGAAATACATCGAGTTCATGAAGGGCCGGAAGATCGAAGAGCCCGCGCGGCCCGATCGAGATCGACGCCGTCGAGCGCGACATCATCCAGAACGTCTACATCCGCCAGGTCGTGAAGCAAGGGCAATCGCTCGTCAACGTCGACCATCGACACGATCCCGGCGGTGAAGGATCCCTGGAAGATCGACAATCCGACCGCGAAGTGATCGCGGCACGCCGTTGACCCGTCGAGCTGGACGATGGCCCGCCTATCGACCATCCTGCTCGACGGCATCGCCTACGGGATGATCCTGTTCATCATCTCGGTCGGCCTCACCGTCACCATGGGGCTGATGCGCGTCGTCAATCTCGCGCATGGCGCCTTCGCCATGGTCGGCGGCTATGTCGCCGCGGTCATGACCGAAGCGCGGCTACGACTTCTTTCTTGCCGCGGCGTCGGCGCCGCCGTCGGCCGGGCATCCTCGGCGGTATCGCCGAGATGACGGTGTACCGGCCGCTCTACCGCAAGGGCGAGCTCGCGCAGGTGCTGCTCACCATCGGGCTGGTGTTCGTCGCGATCGCGGCGCTGACGCTGGATGTTCGGCGCTTCCACTACAAGACCGTGAAATTGCCGGACTATCTGGACAAGCCGGTCGACATCGGCTTTCGGCTCTATCCGGCCTACCGGCTGTTCCTGATCGCGGTCGGGCTGGTGATCGCGTTCGCTGCTCTGGCTACGTGATCGACCGCTCGCTGTTCGGCGCGCGGCTGCGCGCGGCGGTCGACAATTCGCGCATGGCGCGCGCGCGTCGGCATCAACGTGAACCTGCTGTTCACCGTCACCTTCATCGGCGGCTGCGCGCTCGCCGGGCTTCGGCGGCGCCATCGGCGCCGGCATGCTGTCGCTCGAGCCGTTCTACGCGCTGCACTACCTGGTGCTGTTCCTGGTCGTCGTGATCGTCGGCGGCGAGGGCAGCTTCAAGGGCTCGTTCGTGGCCGCGATCGCGCTCGGCATCATCGACACCATCGGCAAGTTCTTCGTTCACCGAGGTCGCGCCGTTCCTGCTCTATGCGGCTGGTGCTTCGTGCTCCTGCTGTGGCGGCCGCACGGCCTGTTGCCGCCGAAGTCGGTGGCATGAGCGACGCAGCCCGCGTCAACCGCACTCGGCGCGATCGCGAGGCCGCCGCGGCTTCGCGCTCGGTCGGGCACGCCGCTGCCGTGGGCGATCGCGATCGTCTTCTACTTCTTCGCCGGCGGCTATCTCAGCCTCGGCACCAGCGTGCTGATCTTGATCCTGTTCGCGATGTCGCTCGACCTCGCGCTCGGCTATGCCGGCATCGTCACGCTCGGCCACGCGGCGTTCTTCGGCTTCGGCGCCTATGCCGCCGGCATTTTCGCGATCCACGTCGACGCGCGATCCGCTGATCGGTCTGCTGGTCGCGACCGTGCTGACCGCGCTGTTCGGACTGATCACCGGCGCGCTGATCCTGCACACGCACGGCGTCACGCTTCCTGATGCTGACGCTCGCCATCGTCTCGATGCTCTTCGAGTACGCCAACCAGGCGCGCAGCCATTCACCGGCGGCGACGACGGGCTGCAGGGCATCACGCATCGCGCCCGTTGTTCGGCCTGTTCGACTTCGACCTGTTCGGCAAGACGGCGTATCTCTATGCGCTCGGTCGTCCTGTTCATCTGGTTCCTGATCGCGTGGCGGGTCGTGCATTCGCCGTTCGGCCGCTCGCTCGACGGCATCCGCCAGAAGCCGGCGCGCATGCGCGCCATCGGCACGCCGGTGTGGTGGCGGCTGGTGGCGGTCTACACGCTCTCGGCCGCGATGGCGGGCTCGGCCGGCGCGCTGTCGGCGCAGACCACGCGGTTCGTCGGCCTCGACACGCTCGAGCCTGCTTACTCTCCGGCATCGTCGCCGTGATGCTGATGCTCGGCGGCACGCGGCGCCTCTATGGCGCGTTCCTCGGCGCGGTGGTCTACGTGGTCGTGCAGGACTACGCCGCCAAGATCAACCCGTATCTACTGGATGTTCATCATCGGCGGCCTGCTGATGGCGACCGTGCTGTTCCTGGAGGGCGGTCTGATCGAGCCTGGTCGGATTCCGCCGGCAATTTCCTGAAGCGGCTGTTCGCGCGCCGCAAGACGCCATGAACGCGCCCGAGCCCGTCCTCTCGGTGCGCGGCCTGTCCAAGAACTTCGGCGCGCTGCGGGTGGCGCAGGACGATCGACCTCGATCTGCCGGCGGGCGCGCGCGTCGGCGCTGATCGGCCCGAACGGCGCGGGCAAGACCACGTTCGTCAATCTGCTGACCGGCATGCTCAAGCCCGATGCCGGCACGATCCGGCTCGCGGGCGAAACGCGATCGACGCGCTGAAGCCCGAGGATCGCGTGCGGCGCGGGCTCGCGCGCACGCACCAGATCAACACGCTGCTCACCGAAATCAACGTGCGCGACAATGTCGCCATCGCGGTCGCCGAGCGCGAACGGATCGCCTGGCGCATGATGCGCTACGACCGCAATGGCGCGCTGTGCCTGGAAGAGGCGCGATGCGCGCTTGCCGAGATCGGGATTGCGCGAGGTCGCCGACCGGCGCGTGTCGGAGCTCGCCCTACGGCCAGCAGCGGCTGCTCGAGATCGCCATCGCGCTGGCGCTCAAGCCGCGCGTGCTCCTGCTCGACGAGCCGGCCGCCGGCGTGCCCGCGCACGAGGCGCACATCATCCACGACGTGCTGGAGCGGCTGCCGGCCGACATCGCGATCCTGATCATCGAGCACGACATGGACGTGGTGTTCCGCTTCGCGCGCGAGATCATCGTGCTGGTGCAGGGCAAGGTGCTGGTGCGCGGCGCGCCCGCGGAGATCGCCGCGAACCCGCAAGTGCGCGCGGTCTATCTCGGCCGGAGCGCGGTATGAGCCTATCGCTTGCGGTGCATGAGCTTTCGCCGGCTACGGCGAGACCGTGGTGCTCGACGGCATCTCGCTCGAGGTGCCGGCGGGCGGCACGCTGGCGATCCTCGGCCGCAACGGCGTCGGCAAGACCACGCTGCTCGCGACCCTGATGGGGCTGACGACGCTGCACTCGCGGCACCATCCAGCTCGGCGACCGAGTCGATCGAAGACGTTGCCGACGCACGAGCGCACGCGCCTGGGGCTCGGCTACGTGCCGCAGGAGCGCGAGATCTTTCCCTCGCTCACCGTCGAGGAGAACCTTGCGGTGTCCTTGCTGCCCGGGCGGCTGGACGATCGAGGCGGTGTTCGAGCTGTTTCCCGCGCTGAAGGAGCGGCGGCGCAACACCGGCAATCGGCTTGTCGGGCGGCGAGCAGCAGATGCTGGCGATCGGCCGCGCGCTGGTCGGCGCGCCCAAGGTGCTGCTGCTCGACGAGCCGCTCGAGGGTCTGGCGCCGATCGTGATCGAGGCGCTGTCCGATGCGCTGGCGCGCATCCGCAACGAGTCCGCGCTTGACGCATGATCCTGGTGGAGCAGAAGGCCGAGCTCGCGCTCTCGCTCATGCGCGAGGCGGTGATCCTCGACCGCGGCCGCATCGTCTATCGGGGCACCAGCGCGGCGCTGAAGGCCGACGAGGCGACGCAGGCGCAGTTGCTCGGTGTCGCCGGAAAGAAGCGCTGAGCTCTACCAGCGCAGGACTTTTCGCCCGATCAGGCTGCCGAGCACCGTCATTCCCGCAATCGCGATCGTGTACCAGGTGGCGACGAACAGCGGCGAGTTGTCGGTGCAGTGCGCGGCATAAAGCGCGGCCCCCAATCCGCCGGCGAGCAGGCCGGCGACCGCGCCGGCGAGCGCCGGCCGCGTCGGCGCGCCGTGGCGCAGGCCGATCAGCGCGGCAGCGAGCAGAGGCAGCGAGAGCAGGGGCACGTAGGTCAGGCAATAGGACCAGTTGGTGCCGATCAGCCGCGCGCCCCAGGAAGCGGCCGGCATGGTGGCAAGCTCCATCAGCACGCCGAAGGCAAGCAGCGCCGGGGCGGCGGCGAGCACGAGCCAGGCATAGCCGGTTTCCGCCCCGGGCCGCGCAAGACGCAATGCAAGCGCGAGCGCCGTCACGGCGAGAAGCAGCGTCACCGCGAACTTGAATAGAAAGCGCGGATCGAGCGCGACCGCGGCGATGTCGGGCCGCGGCCCGAGCCGGATCGCGAACAGGATCGCGGCCAGCACGAAAGCTGCCGCGAGCGCGGCAAAAAGAAAACGCGCGAGCGGCGAGGCACGCTTGTCGTCGGCGGCAAGGGCGCGGATCAGGTGGTCGGTTCTCATGGCTCGGATGCTCTCAGTTTTATCGCCATCGCCGCAAGTCCCCGGTGCAATGCCACGCGCACGGCGCCCTCGCTCACGGAAAGGCGCGCCGCGGTTTGCGAGATCGAGATGCCTTCGACTGCGATCGCCTGCACCACGTTGCGCTGGCGCTCGGGCAATTCGCCGAGATTGCGTGCTACGTCGCCGACGATGCCGCTCGATTGACCGGCAGTGTCGGGCAGGAGATCGGCGAAGTCGTCGATCGGCATCTCGATGCGGCGGCCGCGGCGGCGTAGTGCGTCGATCAGCTTGTTGCGCGCAATCGCGCGCACCCAGGGGCCGAGCGGGGCACTCTCATCCCAAGTGTGGCGCTTCAGGTGAATGGCCAGCAAGGTTTCCTGCACGATGTCCTCGGCATCCGCATCGCCTTTCCCGGCGCGGGCGAGTCCGCGCCGGGCGGCGGCGCGCAGCACGGGCGCGAGCGCCTTGAGCAGCCGCTCATAGGCGGCGGCGTCGCCGGCACTGGCCCGGCGCATCAGGCCGGTCCATTCGGCTTCGCGTTCCCGCACGCGCGCTCCTGCCGATAGTTCGTCGTGCATGACGGGTTTGTTACGCATGGGCGCGAAGATTCAGCAATCCCAAGAGTTTATGGCGGCGAACACAGCCCCGTGAAGGGCGTAACGCCGGGCCGGGCTCCGGCGAACTACCTCATGCGGCACCGGCGAACCGGTCCGCATTCTGCAGCTTTACCCATCCTACCGGAAAGGATTCGTCATGAACGTGAGGAAACAGATCACGACTGCGACCCTGGCCAGCTCGTTTGCCGCGGCGCTCGCCATGGCAACCGTGCCCGCGCTGGGCGCCCCGAAGCCGGCGCAGCCGACCATGGACAAGTGCTACGGCATTTCGCTCAAGGGTCAGAACGACTGCGCCGCGGGCGCCGGCACCACTTGCGCCGGCACTTCGACCGTCGATTACCAGGGCAATGCCTGGAAATACGTGACCAAGGGCACCTGCGCCTCGATGCAGTCCCCGAAGGGCCCGGGCTCGCTCATGCCGAAGGCCTAAGCACGTTCTTCGCCATCGACGAGGCGCGCGGCAACAGCCGTCGCGCGCCTCGCTTTCATCCGGGAGCGTCGAGAGCGACCATGCCGATCGAATCCAGTCTTCCCCCGCGCGCCGGCGTCGGTTTCAAGCCGGCGCATTTCCGCGACATCCTTGCGTCGAAACAGCCGCTCGGCTTCTTCGAGGTCCATGCGGAGAACTACATGGGCGCGGGCGGGCCGCCGCACGCGCAGCTCGCCAAGCTGCGCGAGGACTACGCGCTCTCGATCCACGGCGTCGGGCTTTCGATCGGGTCGCCGCGGGCGCTCGACCGCGAACATCTTGCGCGTCTAAAGTTACTCTGTGACCGCTACGAGCCCGAGAGTTTCTCCGAGCATCTCGCCTGGTCGTCGCACGGCGAGGTCTATTACAACGATCTGCTGCCGCTGCCTTACACGGAGGAGACGCTGACGCGCGTTGCGGAGCACGTGGACCAGGTGCAGAGCGCGCTCGGCCGGCGCATGCTGCTGGAAAATCCGTCGACCTACGTGCTGTTCGCCGAGAGCACGATCCCCGAGGTCGAGTTCCTGCGCGCGGTCGCGGACCGCACCGGCTGCGGACTCTTGCTCGATGTCAACAACGTATTCGTGTCGGCGAGGAACCACGGCACCGACGCGCTCGCCTATCTGGAGCGCTTTCCGCTCGAGCGGGTGAAGGAAATCCATCTCGGCGGTCACGACGAGCAGGCCGACGATACCGGCGCGCCGCTCCTGATCGACGCGCACGGCTCGCCGGTGGTGGAGCCGGTGTGGGCGCTCTACCGGCACGTGATCGAGCGGGCAGGGCCGGTGGCGACGCTGATCGAATGGGACAACGACGTGCCCGCGTGGAAGATCTTGCGCGCGGAAGCCGAGCGCGCCGGGGCGATCCTTGCGCGTGCCGCGCACGCGGCGGCGGCCTGAGATGTTCGCCCCGACGCAAGCCTCGTTCGCGACGGCATTGCTCGATGCCGGAAAGCCGGTGCCCGAGGGCGTGACCTCGCACACGGCGGATAGGCCCGCGCGGCGCTTCGCGGTCTACCGGAACAATGTCGTCGCCGGCCTGGTGAAGGCGCTCGGCACCCGCTTTCCGGCCCTGAGCCGGATCGTGGGCGAGGAATTCTTCAATGCCATGGCGCGCGTGTTCGTCATTGCGCATCCGCCGCGCTCGCCGCTCCTGATGACCTATGGCGACGATTTTCCCGATTTCATCGCGGACTTCGAGCCCGCGGCGGAGCTGCCTTATCTCGCCGACGTGGCACGGCTGGAAGCCGCGCGCACGCGCGCCTATCACGCGGCGGATGCGGTATCTGCTCGATCCGGCGGAGTTGAGCGAGATCGGCCAGGAAGCCCTCGGTGCCGTCGCGCTTCGCGCTGCATCCCTCGCTCGAAATTGTCCGCTCCCGCCATCCGATCGTGACGATCTGGGCGATGAATGCGGGCGAGGCGGAGCTTGGTCCGATCGAGAACTGGCGTCCGGAAGACGCAGCTGGTTGCCAGGCCGCACCTCGACGTGGAAGTGCGCGCGTTGCCCCAGGGCGGCGCGGCGTTCCTTGCCGCGCTTGTCGCCGGAGAGCCGCTCGCGCGGGCCGCCGAGGCGGCGGTGGAAGAAGCCGCGGAATTCGATCTCGCCGCCAATCTCGCGGGGCTCATCGGCGCGGGCCTCGTGATCGGATTTTCGATCGAGCAACAGAAGGACTGAACGACATGGCGATGACATCGGCTGCCGGCACCGAATCCGGCCTCGTGCGCCTCGTGCGCATGCTCGATCGGCTGGATGGAGCTCATTCCCTATTGGCTGATCGCGCTGGTCGCGCGGCTCGCGCCGGCCGGCGTGTTCTGGCGCTCGGGCCAGACCAAGGTGCAGGGCTGGCAGGTCACCGACAGCGCGGTCGCGCTGTTCGAGAACGAGTACCAGGTGCCGATTCTCAGCCCCTGGCTCGCCGCGCACATCACCGCCTATGCGGAGCACATTTTCCCGGTGCTGCTGGTCCTCGGGCTCGCCACGCGCTTCTCGGCGCTGGCGATGCTGATCATGACCGCGGTGATCGAGATTTTCGTGTTCCCCGACGCCTGGCCGATCCACGGCACCTGGGCCGCATGCTTCCTGATCCTGATGACGCGCGGGCCGGGCGTGGTCTCGCTCGATCATTTCATCGCGCGGCGCTATCGCTGAACGGCTCGCCGCCGTACTCATCATCGGCTAAGGTTCCCGAACGCCACGCCGCCCGCAGCTCTCGCGGGCGGCGGCATTTCAATCGCGGGAACCTCCATGTCCGTCATCGACGTGCACACCCACATGCTGTCGCGCGATTTCCTCGCGCTGCTGCAGGAGCAGGGCGGCCACTACAAGATCGCCAAGACCAAGGCCGGGCAGGAGACGATCTACAACGAAGGCGCGCCGTTCATGACGCTGTTTCCGGCGATGTGGGATTACGACCAGCGCATCAAGGACATGGACAAGGCCGGCGTGGACGTGGCGATCGTGTCGCTGACCAGTCCGAACTGCTATTTCGGCGGCCGCGACACGAGCCTCAAGGCCGCGCGCATGGTCAACGACTCGATGGCGGCGCAGCAGCGCGCGCGTCCCGGCCGCATCCGCTGGTTCGCGTCGCTGCCCTGGCAATATGCCGACGACGCCAAGGCCGAGCTGGCGCGCGCGGTGAAGGAGGGCGCGGTCGGCGTCATGGTGCTCGCCAATATCGACGGCGCGCATCTCACCGATCCGGCCTTCGCGCCGATATGGAAGGAGATCGACAAGCTCGGGCTGCCGGTGCTGGTGCATCCGACCACGCCGCCGGGCTTCAAGGACATGCAGCTCGACGAATACGGGCTGGTGCCGCCGATCGGTTTCATGATCGACACCACGCTCGCCATCGCGCGCATGATCCTGGCGGGCTTCATCGACGACTATCCGAAGCTGAAGCTGATCGCCGCGCACGGCGGCGCGACGCTGCCCTATCTCGCGGGCCGGCTCGACCAGTGCTACGACCACATTCCGGCCGCGCGCGAGAAGATCAAGGCGAAGCCGAGCGAGTATCTGCAGCGCATCTGGTACGACACCGTGGTCTACGACCCGCGCGCGCTGGAGATGTGCATTGCGGTCGCCGGCTCGCCGGAGCGGGTGCTGTACGGCTCGGACTACCCGCACAATATCGGCGACATGGCCGGGTGCCTGAAGCGCGTGCGCGAGCGGCCCAAGGATCAGGCCGACAAGATCGCCGGCAAGAACGCGGAGAAGCTGTTCGGGCTGTGGATCGCCGCCGTCATCGTCATGGCCGGGCTTGTCCCGGCCATCCCGATTCTTGAGGCACGGCTTTGCCCGCCTAAGCGGGATCACCGGGACAAGCCCGGTGATGACAAAAATCAATACTTCAGCGCGTGCACCGAGAAATAGCCGTCCGCGTCGGTCCAGCAGGCGACCGGGCGGGCGCCGGCGGAGCGGGCCAGCGCGCGGAAGGAATCGAGCGAATATTTGTAGCTGCTCTCGGTATGGATGCTTTCGCCGGCGCGGAATTTCACCTTCACGCCGGCGACGCGCACGGTCTGCGGCCGCGTGCTCACCAGATGCATCTCGATCCGGCTCTTTTCGCGGATTGAAGAAGGCGCGGTGCTCGAACTTCTCGAGATCGAAATCGGCGGCGAGCTCCCGGTTCATGCGCACGCAGCAGATTCAGATTGAAGGCGGCGGTGACGCCGGCCGCGTCGTTATAGGCCGCGTGCAGCACGGCTTCGTCCTTCACCAGATCGACGCCGACGATCAGCACCGAGCCGGGCCCGAGGATTTCGCCGGCGTGGCGGATGAAGCGGCGCGCGTCCTTGGGCTCGAAATTGCCGATGGTGGAGCCGGGGAAGAAGCCGGCGCGCGGGCCGGCCAGCACGTCGGCGGGCAGGTCGAAAGGCTGCATGAAATCGGCGGCGACCGGGACCACGTCGAGGGCGGGGAAATCGCGGCTGAGGTCCGCCGGCTTCCGCCTTGAGAAACTCGCCGGAAATATCGACCGGCACATAGGCGCGCAGCGTCTCGGCGGCTCGCAGCAGCAGGCGGATCTTCTTGCTGGAGCCGGCGCCGAATTCGACCAGCGCCGCGTCCTTCGGCAGCGAGCGCGCGATCTCGGCGCCGTGCTCCTGCAGAACGCTGAGCTCGCAGCGGGTCGGGTAATATTCCGGCAGCAGCGTGATCTGCTCGAACAGCTCGGAGCCGGCGCGGTCATAGAAATATTTCGCCATCAGCCATTTCGGCGAGGCGGTGAGGCCGCCGACCGCGTCCTCGGCGAAGCTGACGAAGGCCGGCTCGGCTTGAAATGCCCGTCGTGGCGATGCGACGCATTTTCATTCTCTCGATGTTCTGGGAATGGCTGTCGGGGCGCGTCACGCGTCGTAGTCGGAGAGCCGGAGGCCCATGAATTGCCAGCGGTGCGGCGGATAGAAGAAGTTGCGGTAGCTCACGCGCGAGTGGTCTGGCGGGCGTCGCAAGCGAGCTGCCGCGCAGCACCATCTGGCTCACCATGAACTTGCCGTTGTATTCGCCGAGCGCGCCTTCGGCGGCGCGATAGCCGGGGTAGGGCAGATAGGCGCTGCGGGTCCATTGCCAGACGATGCCGAAGGCGTCGGAAAGCTTGTTGGTGCGCGCGGCCACTTCCCATTCGGCCTCGGTCGGCAGGAATTTCCCGGCCCAGCGCGCGAAGGCCTCGGCCTCGAAATAGCTGACATGCAGACGGGCGCCGAGGGATCGACCGGCCGCAGGCCGCCGAGCGTGAGGGAGTGCCACTTGCCGTCGATCTCGCGCCAATAGAGCGGCGCGTTCCAGCCTTCGCCCTGCGACGGTGGCCCAGCCGTCGGAGAGCCAGAGCGTGGGCGTCGTGTAGCCGCCGTCGTGCATGAAGGCGAGCCATTCGCGGTTGGTGACCAGCGAGCGCGCGATGCGCACGGGCTGGATCAGCTCCTGGTGCGCGGGCGTCTCGTTGTCGAAGCAATAGGTCGAGCCTTCGTGGCCGATCTTGTGGATGCCGGCGGTGAGCGTGACGAAACCTTCGCCGCCTTCGGCGCGCGGCGGCTGCCAGTTCTTGTCATACGCGGGGTCGGTCGGGTTCAGCGAGAAAGCGTGCAGAATGTCGGTGAGCATCAGTTCCTGATGCTGCTGCTCGTGATGCAGCCCGATCTCGAGCACGCGCAGGATTTCGGGAAGCGCCGCGGGCTTGGCCTCGGCGATCAGCCGCTCGACCGCGGCGTTCACGTGGGCGCGGTAGGCGGCGACTTCTTCGTTGGTCGGGCGGGTGATGAGGCCGCGCTCGGGGCGGGCGTGGCGCGGGCCGGCGGCGACGTAATAGGAGTTGAACAGGAAGGCGAAGCGCGGGTCGAAGACCTTGTAGTTCGGGACGTTCGGCGCGAGCAGGAATTGCTCGAAGAACCAGGTGGTGTGCGCGCGATGCCACTTGATCGGGCTGGCGTCGGGCATCGACTGGATGATCTGGTCCTCGGCCGAGAGCGGCGCGGCGCGGCGCTCGGTCTCCGCGCGCACGGCGCGGAACGCGTCGCGCCAGCGGGCGCGCAGCTCGTCGGACTTCGGCGCGGCGGCGAGAGCGGCAGGCGGCATGCAATTACCCTTAGCGTCCGGAACCATAACCCGCGGCGAGTGGGAATCGATGCATTTAACGGGATCGTGATGGTATTTGAAAGGCGCCTACTGACACCGTGCCTTCAGGTACTTACGCGTATCTATACGGGCGAGGTTCAGGGAATGTTACGCGCGCCCGGTATTCGCTCACCTCATGCCCGGGCTTGACCCGGGCATCCAGAGATTTTTCCGTATCGTTGGGTCGTTGCATGGATTGCCGGGTCAAGCCCGGCAATGAGGGAGAGGGAGCTCGTAGTCTGTTAGCGGCGGACCGCCTCGATCACGCCGCGCACGTAGCCGATCTGCCGTGCCGCGCAGGTGGGGCCGTCGGGCTCGTAGATGAAGGGCTCGATCGAGGCCATGCCGGGATATTTCATCTCGAACAGCGCCGCGAGGATGGGGCCGAATTTCATCTCGCCTTCGCCGGGGCCGCGGCGGTTCGGGTCGTTGAGATGGATGTGCGCGACCAGGCCGGTCGGCAGATGCTTGCGGATCAGCGCGGGCACGTCGAAGCCGGCGCGGCCCATGGCCGAGCAATCGATCATGGTTTTCAGCGCCGGGCTGTTGATCGCGCGCACGATATCGAGCGCCTCGTCCACGCTGGTGACGAAGCCGGTGTCCTGGGGCGCGAGCGGCTCCACCAGATACGTCACGCCGGCTTTCTCCGCGGCGGCGGCCGCGGCGGCGAAGGATTCGATGCCGCGCTTTTTCCCCTCGGCCTCGTCGCCTGGCTCTAGCTGGCGCTGCACGGGCGAGCCGTGGATCAGGAGCTTGGCGCCGAGATCGGCGGCGAGCCCGCACAGCGCATGAATCACCCCGACGGAGCGCGCGCGCACGGTACGGTCCTTGGTCGTGATCGAAAGCCCCGCGGGCGCCACCATGAGAAAATGCAGCCCAGTGATGGCGATGCCGTTGTCGGCGGCGATCTTCTTCAGCTCGGCGCGGCGCGCGGCGGGGATTTTCGGCGGATCGTCGGAAAGCGTGACCGGCGCGATCTCGAGCCCGTCATAGCCGAGCTTCTTCACCAGCTCGCATTGCCGCTCGAACGGCAGCTCGCGGATTACTTCGTTGCACAGCGAAATCTTCATGGCCGGCCCCCGGCCGCGCGTGCGCGGCGCGGGTCAGGTATGCCGCAAGGCCTCGATCGGGTCGAGGCGGGAGGCGCGCAGCGCCGGGTACCAGCCGAAGAACACGCCGACGAGGCCCGAGAAGGCGACGGCGAGCACGATCGAATTGGTCTCGACCAGCAGCGGCCAGCCGGCGCTGGTGGCGATGACATAGGCCGCGCCCACGCCGGAAGCGACGCCGATGGCGCCGCCGATGCCGGAGAGACTCGCGGCTTCGAACAGGAACTGGCGGCGGATGTCGCGCGGCCGCGCGCCGACCGCGATGCGCAAGCCGATCTCGCGCGTCCGCTCGGTCACCGAGACCAGCATGATGTTCATGATGCCGATGCCGCCGACCGCGAGCGACACGCCGGCGACGGCCGCGAGCAACAGCGCCAGCGTGCGCGCGCTCGCCTCGCGCGTGGCCGAGATTTCGGCGAGGTTGCGGATCGAAAAATCGTCGTCCTGATGCGGCTGCAGCCGGTGGCGCTGGCGCAAGAGCGCCTTCACTTCTTCCTCGGCGATCTGCAGGCTCTCGCCGTCGCGTACTTTGACGTAGATCGCTCCGACCGAGCGGGCATTGGCCATATTGCGGCCGAGCACGCGCTGACGCGCGGCGCTGAGCGGCACCAGCACCACATCGTCCTGGTCCTGGCCGAAGCTCGACTGGCCCTTCTTGGCCATGACGCCGATGACGGTGAAGGGCACGTTGCGGACGCGGATGGTCTGGCGCAGCGGGTCGACGCCGGCGAAGAGATTTTTCGCCACCGTCTCGCCGATCAGCGCCACCTGCAGGCCGCGCTGGATTTCCTCGGGCTCGAACAGGCGGCCGGTTTCGACCTCCCATTCGCGCGCCTCGAACCAGCCGGGGTCGACGCCATAGACGGTGGTCGCCCAGTTCTGTCGCCGACGCGACGATCTGCGCGCCCCCGCGCATGAACGGCGCGGTCACCTGCACGGTCGAAATTTCCTTGGCGATGGCGATGGAATCGTCGTCGGTGAGGGTCGACGCTGCGACCGGTGCCGAGCCGCACCCCGCCCTGGGTGACGTTGCCCGGGATCACCACCAGCAGATTGGCGCCGAGGCTCCTGATCTGCGCCACCACCATTTCGCGGGCGCCGCCGCCTACCGCGACCATCGCGATCACCGCGCCGACGCCGATGATGATGCCGAGCATGGTCAGCGCGCTGCGCAATTTGTGCAGCCGGAGCGCGTCGAGCGCGGACAGAATCGCGTCGAACAGGGTCACGCCACCTTCTCCATCTGCCCGCGCGCGACGAGCTTGGCGAGTTCCTCGGCGGCGTCGACCTGACGCTGCCGCGTGTCGCTCATCACCCGGCCGTCGAGAAAACGGATCAGCCGCGCTGCGAGGGCGCCGATGTCGGCCTCGTGGGTTACGATGATGACGGTCGTTCCGTCGCGGTTGAGCGATTGCAGGAGCGCCATCAATTCGAGCGACGTGCGGCTGTCGAGCGCGCCGGTGGGCTCGTCGGCGAGCAGCACCTTGGGCTCGTTGACGAGGGCGCGGGCGATGGCGACGCGCTGCTGCTGGCCGCCGGAAAGCTCGGTCGGGCGGTGATGCAGGCGATCGCCGAGGCCGACGCGAGCCAGCGCGGCGGCGGCCATCTTCTGGCGCAGACGCCGCTCCACTCCGGCATAGATCAACGGCAGCTCGACATTGGCGAGTGCATCGAGCCGGTCCAGCAAGTTGAACTGCTGGAAGACGAAGCCGATCTGGTGGCAGCGCACATAGGCGAGCTGGTCGGCGTTGAGCTGCGACATTTCCTGGCCGTCGAGGCGGTAGGCGCCCGCGGTCGGGCGGTCGAGGCAGCCCGCGAGATTCATGAAGGTGGACTTGCCCGAGCCCGAGGGGCCCATGACGGCCACGAACTCGCCGGCTTCGATCGAGAGCGAGACGCCGTCCAAGGCTTTGACCGTCTCGCTGCCGAGACGATAGAAGCGCGACAAATTCTTCAATTCTATCAGCGCCATAGTGGGAGCCGCTCAGAAACCGAATCGGGGGAACGTGCGCGGCGTCTCGGCCGTTTTGGGCCCGCCGCCGATGATGGCGTCGCGCCCGGCCTCGATCGGCCCGGACAGAATCTCGGTCAGGCCGCCGTCGGTGGCGCCGGTGCGAATCTGGACGGGCTGCGGCTTGCCGTCGGCGCCCAGCACATAGACGCGGGCGACCTGGCCGGCGCGGCTGTCGCGCGTGGCCGGGGCGAAGCGCTCGCCGATCTCGCGGAATTTGGTCCTGCTGCGCGGGCGTCAGGATCGCGCTCACCTGCTCGATGAACTCGCGCCGGGCCTGGGCGAAGCGCTCGCGGCGGGCGGTCGGGTCGCTCTCGGCGAGCATGGCGCCGGCGGCGCGGCGGCGCTCGGAAAGAATCACGTCGAGCCGGTCGCGCTGCTCGGAGGAGAGGCCGAGCTCGTTGCGCAGCGCCGTTACGAATTCCTGCGTCGCGCGCTGGGCCGCGCCGGGCGTGCGCTGCGCATCGGGCTCGGCTGCAGGAAGCGCGGTGGCCGAGGGCGCCACCGGCGCTTCGGCCGAGGGCGGCCGCCAGCGCAGCGCGGCGTTGGGGACGCGCAGCACGTCGGGGCGGTTCTCGGTTTCGATGCGCAGGTTCGCCGTCATGCCGGGCTTCAGCTCCAGCCGCGGGTTCTCGACCGAGACGATGGCGGTGTAGATCACGACGTTCTGCACGGTCTGCGAGCCGAGCCGCACCTGCTTCACGCGGCCCTCGAAGGTACGGCCGGGATAGGCGTTGACGGTGAAGGAAACGCGCTGGCCGTCGACCACGCGGCCGACGTCGGCCTCGTCGACGTTGGCGGAAATTTCCATGTGGCGCAGGTCGTCGGCGATCAGGAACAAGGTCGGGCGCCTGCAGGCTGGCGGCGACGGTCTGGCCGAGCTCGATATTGCGCTGGATCACCACGCCGTCGACCGGCGAGCGGATATCGGTGTTCTTGAGATCGACCTCGATCTGCCGCACCACGGCTTCGCGCTGGGCGATCTGGGCGGTGACGGAGACGAGCTGCGCCTCGGCGACGCGCTTGTCGGCGGCGAGCGTCTCTTGCTGCGCCTTGGAACCGGCGAGCAAGGCTTGCGCCTGGGCAAGGGCGGCCTTCTGGGAGTCGCGCTGGGCGCGGGCGGTGTCGAGCGTGGCCTGCGCGGCGTAGCCGCGCGACTGCAACTCGACCTGGCGTCCCAGGATTCGTTCGGCGTCGGCCGAGAGCGCCTCGGCGCGGGCGATCTGGGCGACGGCGTCGGCCTCGGTCGCCTTGGCGCGCAGGATCTCGGAGCCGGCGCGCTCGATCTGCGCCTGGGTCACCAGCTTCTGCGCGCGAATTTGCTGCAGATCGGCGCGCGCGGCGTCGAGCTTGGCGCGGACCTGATCGGAATTGAGCCGGGCGACGAGCTGGTCGGCCTTCACTTCGGAATTGAAGTCGGCGAGAATCTCGACCACCTGGCCGGAGAGCTGCGAGCTCACGATCACGGTGGTGACCGGATTGATGGCGCCGGTGGAATTGACGGAGGCGACGATCGGGCCGCGGTCGATCTTGGCGAGCCGGTACGACGTCTCGGCGGTGCTCGCCGAAAAGTCCGTGAAGTAGCGGGCGCCGAACAGCGCCGCCAGGGCGAGAGCCAGAAGCGCGAGCAAGCGAACCATGATTTTCGGCATCCCAGCACCGCAAAGCCAAGATTGGTACGGGCCTAGCAGGGGCACCGCGCGCCGTCACCTTACGGTTTCTTCAGGTCGACGGCGGTCCGCACGCCTAGCAAGCCATTGAAATTCAATGATTTTCCGACGACGAGGACATCTCTAGTCCAGTGCGTCGTGAACGGCGTGCGTTCGTGGCCGGCGCAGGCGGAGGCGGCCGCCTAGCGGATGATATTCAAGGGCTCCGGGTGCGCCCGTTTCTCGATCACGACCATGCTGTCGTAAAACGAAATCGCATACATCTCCTTGGCATGGGGGCCCAGGTCGAGAGGCGGCCGGCTCGCGCGCGGCTGCAAGGAGCGGGCGGCCGAATCCGGCGACCACCAGAATTCCATCTGCGAGCGGATCAGCACTTGCGCGAAATCGAGAAAGCCGCCGCGGATGGTCGTCGATCCGATGGTGAAGGTCGAGTGGAAACTCGGCCAGAACGAGGTGTGGGTATCTTCGACCACGTAATAGCCGCCGTCGCGCACCGCGCCGAACAAGTGCTCGAAGCTCACGATCTGCTGGCCGGTGACGTGGCCGCCGTCGTCGATGACGATGTCGTAGGGCCCGGCGCGGGCCAATTCGGTGAGCAGGGATCGATCCATCTGGTCGCCGATGACGATCTTGACGCCGGCGCGCGCGAAACGGCTGCAATCGGGGCTGATGTCGAGGCCGGTGTAATCGAGCTCGGCTTCGCCGAAGTATTTCTTCCAGCCGGCGATCGAACCGCCGCGGGCGACGCCGATCTCCAGCATCTTGACCGGCTTGCCGCGCAGCGGCGCGAAATAGCGGTCATAGACCTCGAAATAGCTTTCGATCTTGTGCCACGCGTCCACGGAGGCGAACGCTTCGGCGACGGTCGGTTTGCTCGTCGGCTGGGAAGGGGCCATCGCTTTTCGTGCTCGCACTTCTATTCGACAACCGCTGGAAAGCGGTGGCGCAGCTTGGCGAGTCGAGGGTTGATCGCCGGGAATGCCGTCCGCAGCCGTTTCATTCCATACTCGCGCAGGGATAGCGGTTCGAATTTCCGCACGATTTCCTCGTAGTGCGCGCTGAGCACCTTGTTTCGGCGCGACAGACCGGCGACGAGCACGATGCCGACAGGCGGACAGTCGTAGACCTTCACGTCGAGATCCGGCCGGTAGCGGCTGAAGATCGGGAGGAGCTTCCACACGTCTCCGCACCACATCGCCGTCGTCCGCACCCGCTCCGCGATCTCGGGGTTCGGCGGATAGCAGTCGTGGAGCGCCACGATCGACGCCTTGTTGCTGAACCGCTCGATGTTCATGAAATCGCGCAACGCAAACTCGAACAGATGCATCCCGTCGATGAAGGCGAAGTCGATCCCATCGGGAAACATCGCCGCCATATCGTGCGCGGCAAAAAAATCGTCGGAAGTCATTTCGAACAGTCGTGCCTTCGGATTGGGGAATTCCTTGCGTACGAAGGCCGGGTCGACGCCCACCGCCTCGCACTCGGCCAGGCGAAATGTTGCCCCGGTCTCGACGCCGATTTCCAAGTAAGTGCGCGGTCGCATCTCCTTGTGGAGGCGGCCGAGAAATTCCTCATGCGAGACAGCAGTATTTTGCATCGCTTTCAATCTAGTGGGCCGACGTTGATCGGAGCGAGGCTTCTCGCCGCGGCGCGCGATCGCGACCATCTCTTCATAGGCCGCTTCGACGTGGCGGGTATAGCGGCCGATGTCGAAAACCGGCGACGTTTTTCTGTTTTGAGCAAGGCGCCGCTTGAGGCCGGCGAGGCGTTCCGGCTCGGTCGCAAGCGCATAGGCGAGCGCCTCGTATTCCTCGAAGCTCGACGTGACGAGCTCCGGCAGCCCGATATTGCGCAACAGGCTGCCGGCGACCCGCGTCTGCAGGCTCCGGCCGGCGCACGTGACGATCGGCAGGCCCGCCCACAATGCGTTGCTCGCGGTGCCGTGCGCATTCCAGGGAAATGTGTCGAGGAAGAGATCGGCAGCGCGCAGGCGCGCGAGATACTCCGCCCTCGGAACGCGGTCGGCGAAGACGAGCCGGGCCGGATCGACGCCGCGCGTTTCCGCCTCGCGCCGCAAATTGCGCTCCGCTTCCGGAGAATCCTTCACCAGCCACAGGACGCTGTTGGGTACGCGCTGCAAGAGCCGCATCCAGACATCGAATATATGCGGTGTGATTTTTAGGTTCTGATTGAACGAGCAGAAGACGAAGCCTCGTTCGGGCAGGCCGCATTCGGCGCGCGAGAGCGCCGGCTCGCCGCCGGTCTCCACGTCGTTCGGCTGGTAGCATTCGGGCAACCGGACGATGCGCTCCGTATAGAAGTCCTGCGCGTCGTCGGGCAGCACGAAACGGTCGGCGAGCACGTAGTCGATGAAGTCCGCGCCCATGGTGCCGGGATAGCCGATGAAATCCACCTGGATCGGCGCCAGCCCGCGCGGCCAACAGCTCGAGGCGATGGTGCAGCGTGAACCCCATCAGGTCGACGAGCACATCGATGCCGGCCGCCAGAATCCGCGCGGTGGCGTCTTCGTCGGTGGCGGCGAAGCAATCGATGAAGCGGTCGAACGCCGGCTTCGAAGCGGCGGCGCAAGGCGCTGTTGTCGTTCGGGCCGGTGGAAATGCCGATCACCTCGAAGCGGTCGCGGTCGTGGCGCTCGATCAGCGGCGCGATGTGATAGGCGACCACGTGCTCGCGAAAATCGCCCGAGAGATAGGCGAGGCGGATTTTCCCGCCGGCCGGGCCGCCGGGCGCAACAGGCGCCGCCGCGCCGGCTGCGGGCCCAGCAGATGGGCGAGGAAGCCGCGCGCGCCAGCGAGCAGGTCGGCCGGGTCGTCGGAAAATTGCAGCAGCGTCTGCGGGTTCAACGCCGCCCGGCCGGTGCGGACCGTCTCGATCAATTGCCGCTCGAGCCAGTCGTGCCGGCTCCAGTCGCAGTTCGTCCGCAGAGGCGAGCGCGTATTCGCCGAGCGCTTCGGGCAGATCGAGCCGCAGCTCCACGGCGCGGGCGAACGAGGGCGCGGCTTCCGGATAGCGCCCGAGCTTGGTGAGCGCCACGCCGCGATTGTAATGGGCTTGCGGAGAGTCGGGCTTGAAGCGGATCGCCTTGTCGTAGTGCTCGATCGCCTCGGCCGAGCGGTATTGGCGGTCGCGCACGATGCCGAGCAGGATCAGCACGTCGGCATTGCCCGGCTCGGCCCGGAGAATTTTCCTGTAGATGCGCGCCGCCTCTTCGAGCTGGCCGCGCAACTGGATGCTGGTAGCCGTCGTAAAGCAGCTGCGAAATCTGCGCCATCGGCGCTCGTCTGGCCGGGCCGGGTTCGTTGGTCAAGCTTGGCCTGCCTGCCCAGCCGAGGTCGTGTGGCTTCCGATCCAGCACAAGAAATCGGGCAAACCCGGCTTCCACGGCGTCGTGCCGGGAAGGCGGTTGTCGTAGAATCACCCTCGGCCGGCATCACGCCGGGCGCTGCGGAAGCGTCCTGCCGCGGCTACTCGGCCCGGTAGTATCCGCGCATTTGTTCGCCCTGGCAGGGCATCAAGGCCCAGAAACCCCGATGCCATAAGGGCAGGCAGTGCGTGGTGTTTGTGCAACAGGTGGCTGAAAAGTGCGCTGAAGGGCGGGGGAAAAGGCCTTTCTGCGTTGATCGATAAGGGGTGTCGACTAAGCTGCCTTCAGCGACAGGGGGGGAAACCCCGGGTCGTCCCTTCCAGTTTGGTGCTGGGGGTCGCTCGCTAGAGCAACCGACGCCAAACCGGATGGTCACACGGGGAAATACGGGGGCCGACGTAAGACCGGAACCCGCTCCTCACAAGAGAGAGAACTTGGAGGTCTAACATGAAGATGGTGAAGAGCCTTCTCCTCGGCTCAGCGGCGGGTCTCGTCGCGATCGCGGGGGCGCAGGCCGCAGACCTTCCCGTAAAGGCCAAGCCGGTCGAATACGTGAAGGTATGCTCTGCGTACGGCGCGGGATTCTACTACATCCCGGGCACCGACATCTGCTTGCGCGTCGGTGGCTATGTGTTCATCGAAGCGGGCTACAACGCCCGCGCCGGTGTTCCGATCATCTACAGCTACAACAACGCTGCGCGTCACCGATGACCGCAACGTCAACCGCACGAACTTCCGCACCCGCGGCGATCTGATCCTCGACGCGCGCGCGCAGACTGCAATCGGCACCGTTCGCACCTACATCTCGATCGGCGCCGACTGGAACAACAACCTGACCGGCGCGTCGGCCGGCACCGTCACTCGCCTACCTCGAGCGCGCGTTCATTCAGTTCGCGGGCTTCACGGCAGGTCAGGCGGCGACGTTCTTCGACTTCGGCGCGTTCTACTCGATCTACGGTCTGGCGAGCATCGCCTGGGATTGGCGTCCGGTGTTCGCTTACACGGCGCAGTTCGGGAACGGCTTGTCGGCCACGATCTCGATCGAAGACGGGCAAGCCGCTCGCTCGCAAGATCGTCAGCTTCGGCGGCGCCGGTCTGCGGCCGGCGCCGACTCACCACGACGAGCTTCTACGGTGGCCAGCAGGTTCCTGACATCGTCGGCAACTTCCGCGTCGATCAGGCGTGGGGCTCCGCTCAGATCAGCGGCGTTCTGCACCAGCTGCGCGTGAACGAGGCGGCGATTGCCGCTGGCTCGGCCGGCGACGCGTGGGGCTGGGCAGTCCTGGGTGGCATCGAGATCAAGACCCCGATGATCGCTCCGGGCGACAGCATCATGCTGCAGGGCGTCTATTCGAAGGGCGCGGTGGAATACACCGGCATTTCGTCTAGCCCGCTCGGCGTCGCGCAAGGCATCGGCTTCAAGAACCTTGGCGGCGTCGGTCCGTCGACGGACATCTGGGATTCGGCCCTTGTGCTGCACCGGCGTAGCCCGACGATCGCAGTGCTTGACGACTGCTTGGTCGTGGAACGTGATGTTCCGCCACTTCTGGCAGCCGAACCTGCGTTCGGCTTTCTGGGTCGGCGAGAACCGGTATGAGCCGGCGCCAACGGCATCGACCCGTTCGCTCCGTGCCATGACGATCTGGCAGGCGGGCGGCAACATCATCTGGTCGCCGGCTCCGACCCTGGACCTCAGCCTCGACGTGCTGTGGACGCGGCTCGAGACCGACGCGATGCTCAGTGCGGCTGCTCAGCAGCGGCCTGACCTGCGGCGTCAGTCCGCGGACATCTGGTCGGTGTGGACCCGTTGGCGCCGGAACTTCTGATCCGGTACGCCTGACCAACCTAAAGAACCCCGGCGGGCAACCGCCGGGGTTTTTCTTTATCTCAGGCGTCATGGCCGGGCTTGACCCGGCCATCCGCGATGTTTCTGATTGCAGCTTGCGCGGGATGACCGGATGATGCCGCGGCACCCGCCTCCGCGAAGCGGGATGAGCGATTACGATCGCAGCTCGCCGCGAACTCGCGGATGCGCGCCAGCGTCGGCCGGTCGGCCAGGAGCGGCGCGTGGCCCTGGCCCGGCACCGCGACCAGCTCCATGTCGGGCCGGCGCTTCTGCATCTGCGCGACCGTCGCGAGCGAGAGCAGGTCCGTGTGCTCGCCGCGGATCAGCATCAGGCGCGCCTGCGCGAGCCCGTCGAACAGGTGCCACATCGGCGGCGGCGGCACGGAAGCGATCGATGTCCTTGAGCCAGTGGGAGATATTCGGGTCGTAATTGACCTCGATCCCGCTCGCGGTCTCGACGAAGCTGCGGCGCGCATAGAGCCGCCACTCGTCGTCGCTGAGGCCGGGGAACTGGCCGCCGTGCACGCGCTTCATGAGCGCGGCCGCCTCGGCCATCGAAGCGGGCTTGGCGAGCTTCCCGACATAGCCCTTGATGCGCAGCAGCCCGGCCATGTCGAGCACCGGGCCGATGTCGTTCAGCACCGCGCCGGCGATCGCGGCCGGTTTCGCCGCGGAGAGCGCCATGGTGAGAATTCCGCCGCGCGAGGTGCCGATGAAGATCGCGCGCTCGATTCCGGCGGCCGCGAGCACGGCGAGCAGATCGGCGAGCTCGACCGGCACCGAGTAATTCGCGGGATTGGGATCGCGCTCCGACTTGCCGCGGCCGCGCGACTCGAGCGCGAACACGCGCCGCGGCGCTTGCGCGTCGTTGCCGAGCGCCTCCATCACCTCGCGGAAATCCGCGGCGGTGCGCGCGAGCCCGGGCAGGCAGACGGCGGGCAGCCGCGCGGCCGTCGCGCAGGCCCGGCCGCGGCGACGTGCAGCTTCAGCCCATCCGGGGCGGTGAAATAGAGGTCCTCGAATTGCATGGAGTGTTCTTACACGTCATGGCCGGGTCTGTCCTGTAAAACTCGTGAACGGCTGACATCCCGCTCGTCCCCGCGAAAGCGGGGACCGAGCAATACGGACTAGCGAATTCGTGCGATTCCCGGCTTGCGCGGGAATGAGCGGGGAGATTCAGTTCACCCGGCCCCGCGCCAGATCGGCATCGATCATCGCGCCGTTCTTGCCGAAGCGGGTCTTGTAAACCTGCACGTTCTCCATGATCCGCTGCACGTAATTGCGGGTCTCGGAGAACGGAATGCGCTCGACCCAGTCGATCGGGTCGACCTTGGCGTCGCGCGGGTCGCCGTAGCGGCCGATCCATTCGGCCACGCGCGAGCGGCCGGCATTATAGGCGGCGAAGGCCAGGATATAGGAGCCGCGATAGGTCTCGAGCAGATCGCCGAGCTCGGCGGCGCCGAGCTGCACGTTGAAGGCCGGGTCGCCGATCAGCTTCTTGGCGTCGAAGGCGACGCCGTACTTCTTGGCGATGGCCTTGCCGGTCGGCGGCGTCACCTGCATCAGCCCGCGCGCGCCGGCCGGCGAGACGGCTTTGGGATTGAAGGCGCTTTCCTGGCGCGCGATGGCGTAGACCAGCGCGCTGTCGATCGCGGGGCCGGCCGGCTTGAACGCCGGCATGCCGAAGGTGGGGAAGGCGTGGGCATCGAGCGGCAGCCCGCGGGCGAACGCGGCCTTGGCGATGAACACGAGCGAGCGGGCGTCCTGCGCCTGTTGCGGCAGCTCCGCGAGCAGCGTCGCGGTGGCGACGTCGCGCGCGCGCTCGGTGAGGTCGAGCAGCACGGAGAGCGCAAGATCGGGCTCGCCGGCGGCATAGAGCAGCCGGATGGCGCGCACCGGCTCCTGGCGCTCGAATTCGGTCCGCGCGGCGGCGCTCGGCACCGGCGGCGCGGAAACCGGCAGCTCCTTGTTGCCCATGCGGCTGCGGGCGATCTGGCCGTAATAGGCGTAGACGTGGCGCGCGGCGCGGTCGTATTCGGCGAGCGCCGCGACGCGGTCGCCGGCGGCTTCGAGCGCGCGGCCGTGCCAATAATGGCCGCGCGCGAGCGAGGTCGGGTGGGACGAGAGCTTCTGGATCGCCGCGAAATGACGCGCCGCGGCGGCGGGATCCTTGAGGAAGCGCAACGCGATCCAGCCGGCGGTGAAGGCGTGCTCGATCTGCGGGTTCTCCTTCTCGGGCATCGCCGCCTGGCTCACGATACGGTAGGCGGTTCGAGCGTCGTCGAGCTCCAGGAGCTTGCGCGCGATCAGCCGGCGCTGCACCCACCATTCGTCGGTATCGATCAGCACCTTGGGGTCGCGCGGGGCGGCGAGCAGCAGCTTGGCGGCCCCCGCGATATCGTCTTTGCGGCGAAGCAATTGGACGCGCGCGAAGATATAGCCCGGCTCGTTCCTGAGCGCGGCCGGAACCGCGTCCAAGAGCTTGCCGGCGTTGGCGGCCTTGCGGACCACCGCGGCGCGGGCCTTGCCATAGGCGGAAAGCTCGGCGCCGCCGCGCTCGGCGGCGCGCAGGCCGGGCTCGTATTTGCCCTGGTAGAAGAAGCGGTCGGCGCGCGCCTTGTGGTCGGCGCGCGTGAGCACGCCGGAGAATTCCTTGAGCGTCTCGGTCTCGACGTCCTTGGAAAGCTCGTCCACCTGCCAGGCTTCGCGCACCAGGGCATGGGCGCCAGCCTTGTCGCCGGCGATGAGCAGCGCGCGCGCAAGCGCAAGCTTGCCTTCGCCGGAGACCGGGCGCTCGCGGCCGAAGAACGCGCGGATCGTCGCCGCGTCGCGCTTCTCGTCATAGAGCAGCTTCTCGGCGCGGCGGCGCATAAGCGATTGGTGCGGCCAGTTCGGCCGCTCGCGCAGGAACGCGTTGATCTTCTCGAAGCCCATGTCCTTGGGCGTCAGCCGGATGGCGGCCCATTGCACCAGCGCGCGGGCGGCGGGGTCGCGCATCGAGCCCGCGAGGGTGAGCGCCTTGGGCGTGTCGCCGTTGCGCAGCAGATCGAGCGCCTGCTTGACCGCGGCGGCATCGTCGTTCTGCGCCGGTGCAGGCGCGCTCGCAGCCGCGAGCATGGCGGCGAGCAAAACGGTCGCGAACAGCCTCGGAGTCATAAGCCTGGGAGTCATGGCGGCAGAATCACCCCAATTGCGGCATCCTATGGCCCGGCAGGGGTTAAGCTTCAATTTCCGTGATGGTTCGGGGGCTTCCGCGCCCCCCGGTTCCGCGCTAATCGTGGTCACGATCAGGAGAGCAGGATGTTCCGGGGCTCATTCACCGCGCTGGTGACGCCGTTCAAGAACGGCGGCGTCGACGAGCGCGCGTTCCGCGAGCTGGTGGACTGGCAGATCGCCGAGGGGACCGACGGGCTGGTGCCGGTCGGCACCACGGGCGAGAGCCCGACGCTCACCCACGAGGAGCACCACCACGTGGTCGAGTGGTGCGTGCAGCAGGCCAAGGGCCGCGTGCCGGTGATCGCGGGCGCGGGCTCCAACTCCACCGCCGAGGCGGTGTCGCTCGGCCAAGCACGCCGAGAAGTCGGGCGCCAACGCGGTGCTGGTGGTCGCACCCTATTATAACAAGCCGGGACAAGAAGGGATTTATCGCCACTACAAGGCGATCAACGACGCCATCGGGATTCCGATTTTCATCTACAACATTCCGGCACGCTCGGTGATCGACGTCTCGGTCGAAACCATGAAGCGTCTCTCGGAGCTGAAGAACATCAAGGGCGTGAAGGATGCGACGGCGAATTTGACGCGCGTGAGCCTGCAGCGCCAGGCCTGCGGACCCGGCTTCATCCAGCTCTCGGGCGAGGATCCGACGGCGCTCGGCTTCAACGCGCAGGGCGGCGTAGGCTGCATTTCGGTCACCTCGAACGTGGCGCCGCGGCTGTGCGGCGAGTTCCAGGACGCCTCGCTGGCCGGCAACTATGCCGCGGCACTGAAGTTGCAAGACCGGCTGCTGCCGCTGCACCTGGCTTTGTTCATCGAGAACAGTCCGGCGCCGACGAAGTATGCGCTCTCGCTGCTCGGCAAGTGCTCCGATGCCGTGCGGCTGCCGCTCGGTCCGCTGTCGGATAACGGCAAGCGCGTGGTGCGCGAAGCGATGGTGCACGCGGGCCTGCTCAACGCCTGAGGCGCGGATGCGTCGCGGCCCCGCCCATGGCAGAGAAAGAGCCCGATAACCGGCGTGTCGTCGCGCAGAACCGCAAGGCGCGCTTCAACTTTCACATCGGCGAGACGTTCGAGGCCGGCGTCGCGCTCACCGGCAGCGAAGTGAAATCGCTGCGCTCGGGCAAGGCGACGATCGCGGAGTCCTACGCCGACACGCGCGGCGGCGAGGTCTGGCTGGTCAACGCCAACATCCCCGAATATGCGCAGGCCGGCCGCTTCACGCACGAGCCGAAGCGGCCGCGCAAGCTGCTTGTTGCACGCGCGCCAGATCAATCGGCTGATCGGCGCCACCGAGCGCGAGGGCATGACGATCGTGCCGCTCAAGGTCTATTTCAACAAGCGCGGCCGCGCCAAGGTCGAGATCGCGCTGGCGCGCGGCAAGAAGCTGCACGACAAGCGCGACACCGAGAAGAAGCGCGACTGGCAGCGCGAGCGCGGGCGCCTGATGCGGCAGAAGGATTGAAGGTGGCGACCCTCTATCTGGTGCGGCACGGCCGTGCCGCCGCCGGCTGGGACAGCGACCTCGACCCCGGCCTCGATGCGCTCGGGCACGAGCAGGCGCGCGGCCTCGTGCCGCAGCTTGGTCCGCTCGCGTCGGTGGAACTGATCGTGAGCCCGATGGCGCGCACGCGCGAAACGGCGCTTCCGCTCGCGGCGGCCTGGCAGGTCGAGCCGCGGATCGAGCCGCGGGTTTCGGAAATCGCGTCGCCCGTGAGCGGGCTCGAGCGGCGCGGCAAGTGGCTGCGCGAAATCGCCGTCCGCGACTGGCCGCAGCTCGATGAGCCGCTGCGGCAATGGCGCGGCCAGGTGCTGGCGGCGCTTGCCGAATTGGAGCGAGATACGGTGGTGGTGACCCACTACATCGCGATCAACGTTGCCGTAGGCGCGGCCGCCGGCGACGACCGCGTCGTCAATTTTCGCCCCGACCACTGCTCGGTGACGGTCCTGCGATCCACCGGCGGCAAGCTCGAGCTCGTTCGCCGCGGGGCGGAGGCGGCGACGCGGGTGTTGTGAGCGCGGGGTTACTTCGCCAGGCGCGCGCGCGCCTTGGCGAACACGGCGGCGAACATCTTCGGCGTCAGCCGGCCGGTATGGGTGTTCAGCGGCGAGCAGTGGAAGCTGTCGAACAGGGTGAGACGGCCAAGCTCGTGCACCGCGCCGTGGGCGAAGGGCATTTTCGCGCGCTTGCCGTCGAGCGCCAGCAGCACGGCGTCGTGGGCGATGCGGCCGAGCGCGACGATGGCTGCGAGCTGCGGCATGCCGGCGATGGTGGCGGCGAGGAATTGGTTGCAGGTGCGGATTTCTTCGGGCGTCGGCTTGTTCGCCGGCGGCACGCAGCTCACCGCATTGGCGATGCGCGCGTCCACCAGCACAAGCCCGTCGTCGGGCCGCGCGCCATAGCTGCCGCGCGCGAAGCCGGTCTTGATCAGCGTCTCGTATAGGAGCGTGCCCGAATAGTCGCCGGTGAAGGGGCGGCCGGTGCGGTTGGCGCCGCGCAGGCCGGGCGCGAGGCCGACGATCAGCAGCCGCGCATCGCGCGCGCCGAAGCTCGCGACCGGCGCGTTGTGCCAATCGGGCTCCGCCTTGCGGCTGGTTTTTCGAAACGCGACGAGGCGAGGGCAGAGCGGGCAATCGTGGCCCGGCTCAGCCGCCCTCGCCACGGATCAAACCTCTTCCGGATCCGGCTCGAAGGCGCGGGCGGGCGGCGTCACGCCGCGCTGGATGAAGCCCGGCATCTGGTTGCCGACGCTGTCGCGCGGTCCACGGTCCTCGCGCGGACCGCGGGCTTCGCGCGCCGCCTCGCGCGCGGCGCGCTCGGCCGGGTCGCGGCCGACCTTGTCGTGCAGATCGGCGAGGTCGGTGAACACGTCGGCCTGGCGGCGCAATTCGTCGGCCACCATGGGCGGCTGGGTCGAGATCGTGGATATCACCGTCACGCGCACGCCGCGGCGCTGCACGGCCTCGACCAGCGGGCGGAAATCGCCGTCGCCGGAGAACAGCACGATCTGGTCGACGTGCGGGGCGAGCTCCATCATGTCGACCGCGAGCTCGATGTCCATGTTGCCCTTGACCTTGCGGCGGCCGGTGGAGTCGGTGAACTCCTTGGCCGGCTTGGTCACGACCGTGTAGCCGTTGTAATCGAGCCAATCGAGCAGCGGGCGGATGGAGGAATATTCCTGATCCTCGATCAGCGCGGTGTAATAGAACGCGCGCACCAGCTTGCCGCGGCTGTGGAATTCCTTGAGCAGCCGCTTGTAGTCGATGTCGAAGCCGAGGCCCTTGGTGGTGGCGTAGAGGTTGGCGCCGTCGATAAACAGAGCGATCTTGTCGGTGGTTGCCATGGCAAATCTCGCAATAATGGGTTGGCGAAAGCATCGGCCGCGTCTGCCGCGGCGGTTTCCAAAGCGACCGGAAACTTAGGTTTTCCTAGCAAGCCTTCACAGCAAAACCAAGGCACGTAGAGATTGTCCCCTGCGGTGTTGCGTCGCGGCGTTGCGTACTGTATATGCGCCGCATTCCCGCATCGTTCCCGTCCGGAGATTCTGCATGGCGCGCGTTACCGTCGAAGACTGCATCGACAAGGTCGAGAACCGCTTCGACCTGGTGCTGCTGGCGAGCCACCGCGCGCGCATGATCTCGTCGGGCTCGCCGATCACCATCGACCGCGACAACGACAAGAACCCGGTGGTGGCGCTGCGCGAGATCGCCGACCAGACCGTGCAGCCGCAGGACCTCAAGGAAGAGCTGATCCACTCGCTGCAGAAGCACACCGAGGTGGACGAGCCGGAGCCCGAGGCGGTGCCGCTGATCGCGGGCGCCGGAACGGGCAAGGAATCGGAAGACGCCCCGGTGCAGATGGACCGCATGACCGAGGAAGAGCTGCTCGCCGGCCTGCAGGGCCTGGTTCCGCCGGAGCAGGTGCCGGAGGACGACACCGAAGGCCCGGTCTGAGCGCGGCATATTCAAGGATTTCGTGGCCCGGCCTCTGTGCCGGGCCGTTTCGTTTCGGGGGCCTGCGTGGTTCCGCCCTTGCGACAGACGGGCCGCGCAATGATATTTTGCGGGCGGCCCGCCGCGCTTTGACTGCCGAACCGTCGGCAGGGCGGCGCGGGTCCTTGATCGGGCAAGGAATTTCGGCCCCGTGGCGACGATGCGACAGTACGAGCTCGTGGAGCGGGTGCGGCGCTACAATCCGCACGCCGACGAGGCGCTGCTCAACCGCGCCTATGTCTACGCCATGAAGGCGCACGGCAAGCAGAAGCGCGCCTCGGGCGATCCGTATTTTTCGCATCCGCTCGAGGTCGCCGGCATCCTCACCGATCTCAAGCTCGACGACGCCACCATCATCGCGGCGCTGCTGCACGACACCATCGAGGACACGCGCGCGACGCGCGCGCAGATCGAGAAGCAGTTCGGCAAGGAGATCGGCGGGCTGGTCGAGGGCCTGACCAAGCTCAAGAAGCTCGATCTGGTTTCCAAGCGCGCGGAGCAGGCGGAAAATCTGCGCAAGCTCCTGCTCGCCATCGCCGACGACGTGCGCGTGCTCCTGGTCAAGCTCGCCGACCGGCTGCACAACATGCGCACGCTCAAGCACATGCCGGAGGACAAGCGCAATCGCATCGCCGAGGAAACGCTCGACATCTATGCGCCGCTCGCCGGCCGCATGGGCATGCACGAGATGCGCGAGGAGCTGGAGGATCTTGCGTTCCGCCAGATCACGCCGGAGGCCTATCGCTCGATCGAGCAGCGGCTCGCGAGCCTGCGCGAGAAGGACAAGGGCCTGATCGCGGAGATCGAGCAGGAGCTGACCGACGCGCTCGCCGCGCGCAAGATCCGGGCGCGGGTCAAGGGGCGCGAGAAGCGGCCCTATTCGATCTGGCGCAAGATGGAGCGCAAGGCCATCGGCTTCGAGCAGCTCTCCGACATCTTCGGCTTTCGCGTGGTGGTCGGCTCGGTCGAGGATTGCTATCGCGCGGTCGGGGTCGTGCATACCAAGTGGCCGGTCGTGCCGGGCCGCTTCAAGGATTACATCTCGACGCCGAAGCAGAACGACTATCGCTCGATCCACACCACCGTGGTCGGCCCCGGCCGCCAGCGGGTCGAGCTGCAGATCCGCACCCGCGGCATGGAAGAGATCGCCGAATACGGCATCGCGGCGCACGCGCTCTACAAGGACAGCGAGGATACGCCGACCGAAATGCTGTCGCGCGATTCGAGCGCCTATGCGTGGCTGCGGCACACGATCGAGCTGCTTGGCCGAGGGCTCGAACCCGGAAGAGTTTCTCGAGCACACCAAGCTCGAGCTGTTCCACGACCAGGTGTTCTGCTTCACGCCCAAGGGCCGGCTGATCGCGCTGCCGCGCAAGGCGACGCCGATCGATTTCGCCTATGCGGTGCACACCGACGTCGGCAATTCGGCGGTCGGCTGCAAGATCAACGGCAAGACCGCGCCGCTGGTCTCGGAGCTGGTCACCGGCGACGAGGTCGAGATCGTCACCGCGGCCGGGCAATCGCCGCCGGCGGCGTGGGAATCGGTCGTGGTCACCGGCAAGGCGCGCGCCGCGATCCGCCGCTCCACGCGCGCGGCGGTGCGCGCGCAATATGCCGGGCTCGGCCGCAAGATGGTGGAGCGCGCCTTCGCGCGCGCCGAGAAGCCGTTCTCCGACGACCGGCTCAGCGGCGCGGTCGCGCGCCTCGCGCGCGCCTCGGCCGAGGACGTGTTTTCCGCGGTCGGCCGCGGCGACATCCGCGCCGACGACGTGGTCAAGGCGCTGAACCCCGATTGGCGCGGCGAGCGGCCTAAAGCCAAGCCGGCGCCGCGCGGCGACGGCTGGTTCGGCCTGCGGCGCGCGGCCAACCTGCGGTTCCGCATTCCCGGGTTCGGCGGCGGCGCCAACGCGGCGGAGCCGGAGGAGTCGATTCCGATCCGCGGCATGAACTCGGATCTGCCGGTGCGCTTCGCGCCGGACGGCGGCGCGGTGCCCGGCGACCGCATCGTCGGGATCGTAACGCCGGGCGAGGGGATCACGATCTATCCGATCCAGTCGCCGGCGCTGAAGGCGTTCGACGACCAGCCCGAGCGCTGGCTCGACGTGCGCTGGGACATCGACGAAGGCACCACGCAGCGCTTCCCGGCGCGGATCGCGGTGAATTCGGCCAACGCCCCGGGCTCGCTCGCCCAGGTGGCGCAGGTGATCGCCGAGCACGGCGGCAATATCGACAATATCCGCATGGCGCGGCGCTCGCCCGACTTCACCGAGCTCCTGATCGACGTCGAGGTCTATGACGTGAAGCACCTCAATGCCATCATCGCGCAACTGCGCGCCAAGCCGATCGTGTCGGAAGCCGCGCGCGTGAACGGATGAGCGGAAAGCCGATCCCATGAGCGTCATGGTCCGTCCGATCCGGCTCGGCGTGAACGTCGATCACGTCGCCACCGTGCGTAATGCGCGCGGCGGGCGGCTGCCCGATCCGGTGCGCGCGGCCAAGGCGGCGATCGCGGCCGGCGCCGACGGCATCACCGCGCATCTGCGCGAGGACCGGCGCCACATCACCGACGACGACATCGCGCGCCTCAAGGCCGAGATCGACAAGCCGCTCAATTTCGAAATGGCGGCGACCGAGGAAATGCTGCGCATCGCGCTCACCACACGGCCGCATGCGGCCTGCCTGGTGCCGGAAAAGCGCACCGAGCGCACCACCGAAGGCGGCCTCGACGTGGCGCGGCAGCACAATCTGCTGGCGCCGGTGGTCGGCCAGCTCAACGGCGCCGGGATTCGCGTCTCGCTGTTCATCGCGCCCGATCCGCAACAGATCGAGGCGGCCGCCCGCATCGGCGCGCCGGTGATCGAGATTCACGCCGGCGCCTGGTGCGAGGCGCTGACCCAGGGCAATGCCGCCGAAGCCGCCGCGGAATGGGAGCGCATCCGCGCGGGCGCGCGGCTCGCGCAGAAAGCGGGGCTGGAAGTGCACGCCGGCCACGGGCTCGATTACGCCACCGCGGAAACGATCTCGGCGCTGCCCGAGGTCATGGAGCTCAATATCGGCCATTTCCTGGTCGGCGAGGCGCTGTTCGTCGGCTTCGAGCAGGCGGTCGCCACGATGCGCGCGGCGATGGCAAAGGGCCGCAGCCGCGTGGAGCGCGCCGCATGATCATCGGCATCGGCTCCGACGTCACCGACATCCGCCGCATCGAGAAGGTGATCGAGCAAGCACGGCGAGCGCTTCCTGGCGCGCATTTTCACGGATACCGAGCGGGCGCGCGCCGAGCGGCGCGCCAAATCGTCGGCGACCTACGCCAAGCGCTTCGCCGCCAAGGAGGCCTGCGCCAAGGCGCTGGGCACCGGCATGCGCAAGGGCGTCTGGTGGCGCGACATGGGCGTGGTGAATTTGCCTTCGGGCCGGCCCACCATGAAGCTCACCGGCGGCGCGCTGAAACGGCTGCAGGCGATCACGCCCGAGGGCTGCGAGGCGAAGATCGACCTCACCATCACCGACGAATGGCCCATGGCGCAGGCCTTCGTGCTGATCTCGGCGGAAAAGAACGGGACCTGAGTTGCATTGCCTGGCGCTGCGCCGCCCGTCTATACGGGCGAACCGCGGGGCGGCGGACCCAAAGGGTTTCATGAGCACAATGGCCAACGGCAAGAAGAAGGAAAGCGGCTTCGTCGAGACCGTGCGCGTGATTTTTCACGCGCTGCTGATCGCGCTGGTGATCCGCACCTTCCTGTTCCAGCCCTTCAACATCCCGTCGGGCTCGATGAAGAACACGCTGTTGGTCGGCGACTACCTGTTCGTCTCGAAATATTCCTACGGCTTCAGCCGCTTCTCGATCCCGTTCGCGCCCAACCTGTTCTCGGGCCGCATCTGGGGCGCCGAGCCGCAGCGCGGCGACGTCGTCGTGTTCAAGCTGCCGCGCGACGACGCGATCGACTACATCAAGCGCGTGATCGGCCTGCCGGGCGACCGCATCCAGATGATCGACGGCGTGCTGCAGATCAACGGCCGCGCGGTGCCCAAGGTGCGGATCGAGGACGCGATCGTCGAGGAGCCCGACGGCCGCCGCATACGCGTGAAGCGCTTCCGCGAGACGCTGCCGAACGGCGTCAGCTACGAAGTGCTCGATCTGGTGGACAACGGCTTCTACGACAACACGCCGGTCTATACGGTGCCGGCCGGCCATTTTTTCATGATGGGCGACAACCGCGACAACTCGACCGACAGCCGCGTGCTCTCCCAGGTCGGCTACGTGCCCTACGACAACCTGATCGGCCGCGCCGAGATCCTGTTCTTCTCGATCGAGGAAGGCACCCACGCCTGGGAGCTCTGGGCCTGGCCCTGGAGCGTGCGCTGGGGCCGGATTTTCTCGCTGGTGCGATGAAGCGCAAGAAACCCGCGCTCTCCGCGCTCGAAGAGCGGCTCGGCTACCGCTTCGCGGACAAGGCGAAGCTCGAGCTCGCGATCACCCACATGACCGCGGCCAAGCCCCGGATCAAGGGCGGCGGCCACTACCAGCGGCTCGAATTCCTCGGCGATCATGTGCTCGGGCTCGCGATCTCGGAGCTGCTGTTCCGCGAATTTCCGCGCGCCGCAGAAGGCGAGCTGTCGCGGCGGCTCTCGGCGCTGGTGCGCAAGGAGACCTGCGCGGAAGTCGCGCTCGCGCTCGATCTCGGCGCGCACCTCAAGCTCGGCGCCAGCGAGGCCCAGTCGGGCGGGCGCAAGAAGCTGACGATTCTCGGCGACATCTGCGAATCGGTGATCGGCGCCGTTTTTCTCGACGGCGGCTACGAGGCCGCGCGCGACATGATCGAGCGGCTGTGGGGCGAGCGGCTGCACATGTCGAAGAAGCTGCTGCGCGACGCCAAGACCATGCTGCAGGAATGGGCGCAGGCGCGCGCCCTGCCGCCGCCGATCTATCGCATCGTGGATCGCCGCGGGCCCGACCACAAGCCGGAATTTCTCATCCGCGTGGAATTGCCGGGCTTCAAGGACGCGGAAGGCGCCGGCAACTCGAAGCGCCCGCGGAGCAAGCCGCGGCGGCCGTCATGCTCGCGCGCCAGGGCGTGGTGCTCGAAGATGCCTGACGCCGCGGAAAAGACCGGCCCGACGCGCTGCGGCTTCGTGGCGATCGTCGGCGCGCCGAACGTCGGCAAATCCACGCTGGTGAACGCGCTGGTGGGCGCGAAGGTCTCGATCGTCAGCCCCAAGGTGCAGACCACGCGCATGCGGGTGCGCGGGATCGCGGTCGTCGGTCAATCGCAGATCATCTTCGTGGACACGCCGGGCATTTTCGCGCCGCGCCGGCGGCTCGACCGCGCCATGGTCGCCGCGGCCTGGAGCGGGGCGGGGGACGCGGACCTGGTGGCGCTGGTGGTCGACGCCACGCGCGGCCTGGACGAGGAGACGGTTCTGATCGCCAACCGGCTCGGCTCCGCCAAGGCGAAAAAGCTGTTGATTATCAACAAGATCGACCTGGTGAAGCGGGACACTGCTGCTGGCGCTGGTGGCCGAAGCGAACGCGCTCACGCCGTTCGAGCGCACGTTCATGGTCTCCGCGAGCAAGGGCGACGGGGTCGCCGACGTGCGCGACTATATCGCCGGCGCCGTTGCCGAGGGGCCGTGGCTGTTTCCGGCCGACGAGCTTTCGGATCTGTCCGGACCGCGTGATGGCCGCCGAGGTGACGCGCGAAAAAATGTTTCTCAAGCTGCACGACGAATTGCCGTATCAATCGACGGTCGAGACCGATTCGTGGAAGGAGCTCCCGGATGGCTCGGTGCGCGTCGAGCAGACCGCGTTCGTCGAGCGCGAGAGCCAGCGCAAGATCGTGCTCGGCGAGGGCGGCAGCATGATCAAGGCGATCTCGATGGCGGCGCGCAAGGAAATCTCCGATTCGCTCGGCAAGCCGGTGCATCTCTTTCTGCACGTGAAGGTGCGCGGCGACTGGGAGAACGACCCGGAGCGCTATCGCACGATGGGGCTGGATTTCCCGAAGGAGTGAGGACTCCGTCATGCCCGGGCTTGGCCCGGGCATCCCGCTTAGGCAGGCACCAAGCGCCACTAATCGGGATCGCCGGGACAAGCCCGGCGATGACGTTGTAGAGGTTGGACCATGGAATGGACCGACGAAGGGATCATTCTCGGCAGCCGCCGCCACGGCGAGGCGCATGCGGTGGTGGAGCTGATGACCGCGGCGCACGGCCGCCATCTCGGGCTGGTGCGCGGCGGCGGCTCGCGCAAGCGCGCGGCCGGGCTGCAGCCGGGCAACTCCGTGCGCGCGGTGTGGCGCGCGCGGCTCGACGAGCATCTCGGCAGTTACGTGCTGGAAGCGCACGCAAATCCGCGCCGACCGGCTCATGGGCTCGGCGGCGGCGAGCTTCGGCATGCAGACGATCGCCGCGCATCTGCGGCTGCTGCCCGAGCGCGACCCGCATCTCGGCCTGCACCGCGCGCTCGAGATGATCCTCGATCACCTCGACGAGCCGGCGGTGGCGGGCGCGCTGTTCGTGCGCTTCGAGCTGGCGCTGCTCGCGGAGCTCGGCTTCGGGCTCGATCTTGAATCGTGCGCCGCGACCGGCGAAAGCGCGGACTTGATTTACGTCTCGCCGAAATCGGGCCGCGCCGTTTCGCGCGGCGCCGGCGAGCAATGGAAGGAGCAGCTGCTGCCGCTGCCGCGCGTTCCTGATCGGGGGCCGGGATTCGGCGAACGCCGCCGAGATCGACGCGGGCTTCGCGCTCACCGGCTTCTTCCTCGAGCGGCGGGTGTTCGAGCCGCGCGGGCTGGAAGTTCCCGGCTCGCGCCTGTCGCTGCTCTCCGCGCTGGCGCGGGCGGCCGCGGCCTGAACGGGCTTGTTCGACTTAAGTCCTTGGTCTACCGGTGATTCATGGGCAAGCGGGTGATTCCCCCGGGCGACCGGGGCATCGAGGAGATCGATCTGCGCGAGGCGCTCGAGGAGCGCTATCTCGCCTACGCGCTCTCCACCATCATGGGCCGCGCGCTGCCCGACGCGCGCGACGGCCTGAAGCCCGTTCACCGGCGCATCCTCTACGGCATGCGCGTGCTGCGGCTCGATCCGGGCGCCACCTTCAAGAAATCGGCCAAGATCGTCGGCGACGTGATGGGCAATTTCCATCCGCACGGCGACCAGGCGATCTACGACGCGCTGGTGCGGCTGGCGCAGGATTTTTCCTCGCGCTATCCGCTGGTCGACGGGCAGGGCAATTTCGGCAATATCGACGGCGATAGCGCCGCCGCCTACCGCTACACCGAAGCGCGCATGACCGACGTCGCGCGCCTGCTGGTCGAGGGCATCGACGAGGACGCGGTCGACTTCCGGCCGAACTACGACGGCCAGTCGACCGAGCCGGTGGTGCTGCCGGCGGCGTTTCCCAATCTGCTGGCCAACGGCTCGACCGGGATCGCGGTCGGCATGGCGACCTCGATCCCGCCGCATAACGTCGCCGAGCTGTGCGACGCGGCGCTCAAGCTGATCGAGAAGCCCGGCGCGAAGACCCGCGAGCTCCTGAAATACGTCAAAGGCCCGGACTTCCCGACCGGCGGCATCATCGTCGAGGACGGCACGCTGAAGGAGGCCTATGCCACCGGCCGCGGCTCGTTCCGCGTGCGGGCGCGCTGGACCAAGGAGGACACCGGCCGCGGCACCTGGGTCGTGGTGGTGACCGAGATCCCGTATCTCGTGCAGAAGTCGCGGCTGATCGAGAAGATCGCCGAGCTGCTCACCGAAAAGAAGCTGCCGCTCCTGGCCGACGTGCGCGACGAATCGACCGAAGAAGTGCGGGTCGTGCTGGAGCCGCGCTCGCGCAACGTCGATCCGCACATGCTGATGGAGTCGCTGTTCAAGCTCACGGAGCTGGAGAACCGCTTTCCGCTGAACCTGAACGTGCTCATGAAGGGCCAGGTGCCCCGCGTCGTGGGCCTCGCCGAGGTGCTGAAGGAGTGGCTCGACCACCGCCGCGAGGTGCTGGTGCGGCGCTCCAAGTTCCGGCTCGCGCAGATCGATCACCGGCTCGAAGTGCTCGGCGGCCTGCTGATCGCGTATCTCAACATCGACGCGGTGATCCGCATCATCCGCAAGGAAGACGAGCCCAAGCCCGTGCTGATGAAGCGCTTCAAGCTCACCGACGTGCAGGCCGACGCGATCCTCAACATGCGGCTGCGCAATTTGCGCAAGCTCGAAGAGATCGAGATCAAGGGCGAGCACAAGGATCTGACGGCCGAGCGCATCGCGCTGAAGAAGCTCATCGGCTCGCCGGCGCAGCAATGGAAGAAGGTCGGCGACCAGGTGAAGGAGGTGCGCGAGAAATACGGGCCGAAGACGCCGCTCGGCAAGCGCCGCACCGGCTTCTCGGAAGCGCCGGTGCACGACGAGGAAGCCTTCCAGGAGGCGATGACGGTCAAGGAGCCGATCACGGTCGTCCTCTCCGAGAAGGGCTGGATCCGCGCGCTGCGCGGCCACGTGACCGACACCGCCGGCCTCACCTTCAAGGACGACGACAAGCTCAAGTTCTTCTTCCCGGCGGAGACGACCTCCAAGATTCTGGTGTTCGCCACCAATGGCCGCTTCTACACGATCGACGGCTCGAAGCTGCCGGGCGGGCGCGGCCACGGCGAGCCGATCCGGCTCTATGCCGAGATGGAGCAGGAGACCGACATCGTGACCGCGCTGAACTACGCGGGCGGGCGGAAATTCCTGGTGGCTTCCGCCACCGGCCGCGGCTTCATCGTCAAGGAAGACGATTGCCTGGCCACCACGCGCAAGGGCAAGCAGGTGCTGAACGTGAAGATGCCCGACGAAGCGCGCGCGCATGGCGCGGATCGACAAGGACCACGACACGGTGGCCTCGATCGGCGAGAACCGGAAGATGGTGCTGTTCGCGCTCGATCAATTGCCGGAGATGGCGCGCGGCGCCGGCGTGCGGCTGCAGCGCTACAAGGACGGCGGGCTATCGGACGTGAAGACGTTCGCGCTCGACGAGGGGCTCACCGTCGTCGATTCGGCCGAGCGCAACTTCAATTTCCCGGAAAAGGAATTGCGCGATTGGCGCGGCAACCGCGCCGACGCGGGGCGGCTGGCGCCGCGCGGCTTCCCGAAATCCAACAAGTTCGGCTGAGCCGGACTCCGGCGAATGTTCCGCAACGACGCAACCCATTGGGGCTGGCCGGCCAAGACGCTGCATTGGCTCGGCGCGATCCTGATCGTCGTGCTGCTCGCGCACGGCTGGTGGATGACGCATCTGGCGCCGCGCGCCGACCGGCTCGCGCATTATGTGTGGCACGCCTCGATCGGCTACGACCTTCTCGCGCTCCTGGTGCTGCGGCTGTTGTGGCGCTGGATGAATCCGGTGCCGGCGCTGCCGCAGGGCTCGTTGCCCTGGGAGCGGGCGGCCGCGAAGGCCGGCCACGTCGCGCTCTATGTCCTGATGTTCGCTTCGGCCTTGACCGGCTGGGCGCTGGCCGGGACGTTCCGCGCGCCGATGAACGAGGCGCTGTTCGGGCTCGTGCGGGTGCCGGCCATCACGTCGGGCGGCGATCGCGGCCTGCACGATCTCTACGAAAAATCGCACGAGATCCTTTCCTACCTGCTCGCCGCGCTCGTCGTCGTTCATATCGTCGGCGCGCTGCGCCACCATTTCCTCAAGCGAAATGACGTGCTGCGGCGGATTTGGATGGACTAGCGCAAATAAAAATGGGCGGCGCCGGGCGCCGCCCATTTTGTCGTGGACAGGCGCTTAGCGGGTGCCGCGGCGGCTCTCGCGCCGGGTATGCACGCGGCTGTCGCGCGCGCCGTGCCAGCCGAGGCCGCGGCGGCGATGGAAGCCGCAGCGATAGAAGCCGGGGCCGTTCCAGCCGTCGAGATAGAAGCAGTACTGCTGCACGTTCTGGATCGTCTCGATGTCGTCGACGGCGAGCTGGGTGCCGCGCAGCGCATTGAGCGGGCTCGCCTGCGCGCTGCCGGCCGCAAGCACGAGCGCGGTGGCCGCCGCCAGGGCGAGTTGAATGGGACGCATTTTTTTCTCCTTGGTTTGTGAATCGCGACGCCAATCTAGCGCGGAATTTCGAACGGCATATGGCCGTTCCATTCATCGGGCGTTCATCCGCGCGGCGGAACGCGGCGAAAGCGGTCAGAGCGCGGCGACGCCGAGCTCGCCGGCGAGCTTGTTGAGGTCCGCGAGCAGGCCGTCGCCGACCGGCACGCCGTCGTTGCGCCGCCGCTCGGCCATGCGCCGCTCCGGCTCGCCGGGCGCGAGCGGCGGGCGCGCCGGGTCGGCGGGCTCCTGCGCGTGCACGTCGCGGACGAAAAGATCGATCTGCGCGCGGAACAGTTTCGGATCGACGAAGCGGCCGACGTCGAGCGCCAGCATGAAGTGGCCGAGGTTGCGCGGCTTGTCGAGCTCGCCGTACATCTTGGTGACGTAGGTGCCGAACGGCACGCCCATCAGGTGCGCGCACAGAATTTCGATGACGGCGGCGAGCGCGTAGCCCTTGGGCCCGGCCATGGGCGCGAGCCCGGTGACTTTCGCCGGATCGGTGGTCGGCTTGCCGGCGGCGTCGATGCCCCAGTCGGGCGGGATCGGCTTGCCCTCCTGCTTGGCGACCAGCACCTTGCCGAGCGCGATGTTGGTGGTCGCCATGTCGATGATGATGGGCGGCCCGTCGCCGGCCGGCGCGCCGAAGGCGAGCGGGTTGGAGCCGAGAAAAATCTTCTTCATCCCGGTCGGCACCATGATCGGGTCGGTGTGGGTCATGGCGATGCCGATCATGCCGGCGCGCGCCGCCTGCTCGACGAACCAGGCCATGGCGCCGCAGTGCGAGCTGTTCCTGGCGCCGACCGCGCCGGCGCCGGTTTCTCTTGCAAGTGAAATGGCCTCGTCCATGGCGCGCACGGCCACGAGCTGGCCCATGCCGGCGTCGCCCTCGACCACGGCGGTGGACAGGCCGGTGCGCTCGACCTTGATGTTCGGCCGCGGCTTGATGGTGCCGTTCCTGAGCCGCGTCGCGTAGTGCGGCAGCCGCACCACGCCGTGGCTGTCGACGCCGCGCAAGTTGGAAGCGACCAGCGTCTCGGCGACGAGGCGCGCGTCGGCGGCCGCGAGCCCGAGCTTCTCGAGGCACGCGGCGGTGAACGCGGTCAGCCGCTCGAAGGGGATCAGTCTATCGGGCATGGCGGGGAGGACGTTGCGTCAATCGTCGACGCGGGTCCAGCCGTCGGGCATCAGCCGCTCCTGCGGGCGGAAGCGTCCCTTGTAGCCCATCTTGCGCGCGCCCTCGACCCAATAGCCGAGATAGACATAGGAATAGCCGAGCTTCCTGGCGCGCTCGATGTGATCGAGAATGAGAAACGTGCCGAGCGAGCGGCTGCGCGCGTCGGGCTCGTAGAACGAATAGACCATGGAGAGGCCGTCGGCGAGCTCGTCGGTGAGCGCGACGGCGACCAGCGGGCCGGTGCCGCGGCCATTGATGGCGGTGTCGGGCCCGCGGCGGCGATACTCGATCAGCTTGGTGCGCACGTGGGAGTCCTCGACCATCATGGCGTAGTCGAGCACCGTCATGTCGGCCATGCCGCCGTCGGAATGGCGCGCGTCGAGATAGGCGCGAAACAGCGAATATTGCTCGGCGGTCGGCACCGGCGCGCGCGCGTGGCCGACCAGATCCTCGTTGGCCTGCGTGCACGCGGCGGAACGGCGCGGGCATCGAACTCCTTCACCAGCACGCGCACCGAAATGCAGGCGCGGCAGGTCTCGCAGGCGGGGCGATAGGCGATCGATTGCGAGCGGCGGAAGCCGCCTTGCGTCAGCACGTCGTTGAGCTCGGGCGCGCGCTCGCCGACGAGATGCGTGAAGACCTTCCGCTCCTGGCGGCCCGGCAGATACGGGCAGGGCGCCGGGCTGGTCAGGAAGAATTGCGGCGTGTCGCGCGGTTGCTGGGTCAATGGGCCGGGCCTTGAGTCGATCCGCCCTTAGAATTGCGCGGCGCGCGCGCCGCGTCAAAGGAAAAGCTTGAGTCCATCAGCCCGGCCATCGCCGGGAACACTCCTTCCGCTCATTCCCGCGTAAGCGGGAATCCATAAACCATGGCGCTGTAAGACTGGGTCCCCGCTTCCGCGGGGACGAGCGGGATGCGGTGGCAAGTCCGGCGATTACGAGATTTCTCAGCCGCGATTTCGCCGCAACTCGGCGGCCCGTTCGCCATTGTTGATCACAATCGTGCCGGTCAAAAAATCGTGCAGCAGGCGGCGGCGGCGGTTGAACAGGCCGACCAGCAGGATGAGCGGAGTTAACGCTGTCATAAGTGCCCAGAAGAAAATCACGTGCACGGCGCCGAGCAAAAAATACATCGGCGAGCCGTACCAGGTGCGCATCTCCAAGCCCGTCGCGCGCATGCCGATGGTGGCCGACTGCGGCGAGCCGAGCGTGGCGCCGGTGTAGACGATGGCCCAGAGTATGGCGATCGGCGTCAGCAAGAAGAACAGGAGCCAGCCGATCCCGAAGGTCAGGAGGCCGAACAGGGCGATGAAGAGCGTGAGCAGCACGATCGGCACGAGGATGATGATGGCGTCGACGATGAACGCCAGGAAGCGGCGCGTGAGCACGCCCTGGAACAATTCCGGCTGCGTGTCCGGATCGTAGGCGTGGGGCCGGATGGCGTCCGAAGTGCCGATGCGCTGGGTGTCGGTCATGGCCGCTCCTCGCTCTCAGCCCGATCAAGTGGGTATTCGCGCGCGGCCGCGCAAGGGGCTCAGACCGGCTCGTAGCCGCCGGTGCCGGTGTCGAGCCGCTCGACGGCGAGGCCCTCGGCGCGCAGCTTGCGCTCGACGTCCTCGGCGTGCGCCTTGTCGCGGGTCTCGACCGTGACATCGAGGCGGGCGCCCTTGGCCGGCACGTCGAGAAACAGCCGGCGGTGATCGACTTCCAGGATATTGGCGCCGAGGCGGCCCAAGAGCGTCGCGATCTCGCCGAGCGTGCCGGGCCGGTCCTGGGTGGTGATGCGGAAGCTCACGATGCGCTCGGCGCGCTCCAGCTCGCGCACCATGATGGAGGCGGCGACGCGCGGATCGATGTTGCCGCCGGTGACGACGAGGCCGATGCGCTTGCCGCGGAAGCGGGCGGGCGCAGCCAGCACGGCGGCGAGGCCGGCGGCGCCGGCGCCCTCGGCCAGCGTCATCTGCAGCGTGAGGAAGGCGTTCACCGCGCGCTCCAAGTGAGCCTCCTCGACCAGCAGCACTTCTTTCACCAGCTCGCGGATGATCGGAAAGGTGAGCTTGCCGGGTTCCTTCACCGCGATGCCGTCGGCGAGCGTCGGGCCGCCGCAGGCGCGCGCCTCGTCGTGCAGCTTGTTCCACAGCGACGGATAGAGCGCGCTCTGGACGCCGACGATCTCGATCTTCGGCCTTGCCGCCTTGGCGGCGAGCGCCATGCCGGCGATCAGCCCGCCGCCGCCCACGGGAACGATCAGCAGGTCGAGATCGGGCGCGTCGGCGAGCATTTCGAGCGCGACCGTGCCCTGGCCGGCGATCACTTTCGGATCGTCGAACGGATGGACGAAGACGAGGTTCTCCTTCGCCGCGATTTCCTCGGCGCGCTTCCCGGATTCCGCCACCGTCTCGCCGAACAGCACGACGCGGGCGCCGTGCGCCTCGGTGGCGGCGACCTTCACGAACGGCGTGATCTCCGGCATCACGATGGTGGCGCGGATGCCGAGCTTGGTGGCGTGATAGGCGACGGCTTGCGCATGGTTGCCGGCCGACATGGCGATGACGCCGCGCTTCTTCTCGGCCTCGTTCAGGGAAGCCAGCTTCACCAGCGCGCCGCGATCCTTGAAGCTGCCGGTGGCCTGCAGGTTTTCGTACTTGATGAAGATTTCCGCGCCGGTGAGCGCCGAGAGCCGCGGCGCATAGAGCGTCGGCGTGCGCAGCACGCGGCCTTCGATCGTCTTGGCGGCGGCGGCGATGTCGGCGGGGTGATTGCCATCGTACATTCGTCTGGCCGCTGTCCCGGTTTCGCTCGTCCCCGCGAAGCGAGGCAGTGTTGAGTGTCGATTCGCTACGCGGGCATGAGCGGAGACTTCTGGACGACGGCTAGAGCGCGCGATCTTCTCGGCCGCGCGCGGGGCGAAATAGGTGAGGATGGCGTCGGCGCCGGCGCGCTTGCAGGCGATCAGGCTTTCCATCATGGCCTTGTCGCCGTCGAGCCAGCCGTTGCGCGCCGCGGCCTCGATCATCGCGTACTCGCCCGACACTTGATACACGAACGTCGGCATGCCGAAGGCTTCCTTCACGCGCCACAAAATATCGAGATAGGGCAGGCCGGGCTTGACCATCAGCATGTCGGCGCCTTCCTCGATGTCGAGCATGGCCTCGCGCAGCGCCTCGTCGCCGTTGGCGAAATCCATCTGATAGGTGCGCTTGTCGCCGACCAATGTCGTATTGGTGCCGACCGCGTCGCGGAACGGGCCGTAGAAGGCCGAGGCGTATTTCGCCGTATAGGCGAGGATCTGCACGTCGAGATGGCCGGCGGCATCGAGGCCCTTGCGGATGGCGCCGACGCGGCCGTCCATCATGTCGGAGGGCGCGATCACGTCGCAGCCGGCATCGGCCAGCACGCGCGCCTGCTCCACCAGCACGGCCACGGTCTCGTCGTTCAGAATTTTTCCGTCCTCGAGCAGGCCGTCGTGGCCGTGGCTGGTATAGGGATCGAGCGCCACGTCGGCGGCGAGCCCGAGCTCGGGGAACTCGCGCTTGATCGCGCTGAGCGCGCGGCAGACGAGATTGTCCGGGTTCAGCGCCTCGCTGCCGCGCTCGTCGCGCAGCTTGGGATCGGTATTGGGAAACAGCGCGAGCGCGGGAATTTTCAGCTTCATCGCCCGCTCGGCGATGCGCACGATCTCGTCGACGCTGTAGCGCTCGACGCCGGGCATGGAGGCGACCGGCTCGCGCCGCTTCTCGCCCTCGCAAACGAACAGCGGCCAGATCAGATCGTCCACCGTGAGCACGTTCTCGGCCACCAGCCGCCGCGACCATTCGGCCTTGCGGTTGCGGCGCGGGCGGATCGCGAGATCGAGGTGTTTGGCCGCGGCATGCGGCTTCGTCTCCACGGGAGTGAGCCGCGCGCGCGTTTCGCCGGTGCGGCCAAATTTGACGGCCATGGGGGGAACTCCGGAACTGAAGCGGAAACTTAGCGGCTCGCGGCGCGGCCCGCCATCCCTCAGTGCGGAAGCCGCACCAGATTGCGGATTGCGCCGCGCAGGGGCGCCGCGGTAAACGCGCCATCCTGGCGATGTGCCAGCGCGGGAATGGGGCGCAGCGGGCCCATCGCGATGCCGATCTTGTAGTCGATGCGGGTGCCCGGCGCCAAGGCGACGCGGAAGCGGGTGAGCACGGCGGCGAGCGCGATCTTGACCGCCGATTCCCCGAACCAGAATCCGGGGCAGCCGCGCGGTCCGGCGCCGAACACGGAGTATTCGTATTGCGTGGGCTCGATCGTCGCCCAGCGTTCCGGCCGGAAGCGGTCGCCCTCGGGATAGAGATCGGGCATGCGATTGGTGAGGAAGCCGCTCAAGACCACGCGCGTGCCTTTGCGGACCGGGAAGCCGGCCAGCGCCGTGTCCGCGGTGGCGACGCGGAACTGCTGCGGGACCGGCGGCAGGATCCGCATGCTCTCCTTCACCACCGCGTCGAGCAGCGGCAAGTCGGCGATGCGCTCGAGCGTGGGCAACGCGCCCTTGAGGCGGCCCTGCAATTCGTCGAGCAGGTCGCGGGCGATGCGCGGATGCTGGTCGAGCAGAACGAGCGACCAGACGACCGCGTTGCCGCCGGTCTCGGAAACCGCCGCGAGCAGCGAGGGTATTTGGCCGGCGATCAAGGCATCGCTCGCCGGCCTGCCCTCATAGTCGGGACTATTGGTCATGACCGACATCAGGTTTCCCGGATCGAGCCGCCCGCGCACCTGCCTGGCCCACTCGATCAGCGTTCGTTCGAGGGCCGCGGCGGTGCGTTGCATGCGCGCATAGGGCGCGCCCGGCAGATCGAACGGAAAAGCGGCGACGCCGAGCGACCAATTGTAGGCGACGCCGCGATCGACCAGCTCGACGGCCCGGTATCCGAGCTTGCGCTCGTCGCCGAACAGGATCCCGATGCCGAGCGCGCGTGTACAAGCGATTGGCGCGCGGGCCATGATCGATCGGCTCGTTCGCGGGCCAGGAGGCGACTTCTTGCTGGGCGATCTCGGCCATTTTCTCGCCCTGCGCATCGACGCTCTTGCGCCGCAGCGGCGGCAGCGCGAGCCGCCGGTTGTGTTCGTGCTCGCGGCCCCGCAGCGTGAGGATGCCCTTCGAGACGCGGCGCGCCGGCGAATTGAGCGCGCCGCCCGGGGTGGCGCTGGCATGGCGCCAGGTTGCCGGATCGCTCAGGGTCGCTTCGTTGAACACGGGGCCGATCGCGGCCATGATGGGCTTCCAGTTCTTGCGCAAGCGCGGAAGCTCGACGGCAACGAACGGCCCGTTGACTTCGTAGTTGCGCTGGGCGGCGCCAAGAGGATCGCGGACGAAATGGGCGAACAAGCGCGCCGCGGCCAGGCCGCGCACCACTACCGGAGTCCGGGTCCGTTCGAGCATCGTATGGTTTTCCGATTGCCTGGTATCCGCAAGCGCCTATTCTGCATGACCCCGCGAACGGCGCCAACGATTTCGCTCCGATAGCCGCAGGACCTGGCCGGCATGGATTTCGAGTTATCCGAGGAACAGCGCGCGATCCGCGACACCGCGCGCCAGTTCGCGCAGGCGGAAATGGCGCCCCATGCGCGCCAGTGGGACGAGGAGCACATCTTCCCGGTCGAATGCATGCGCAAGGCCGCCGCGCTCGGCTTCGGCGGCCTCTATGTGCGCGAGGACGTGGGCGGCGCGGAGCTGACGCGGCTCGACGCGGCGCTGGTATTCGAGGAGCTGGCGCAAGGCTGCACGTCGACCGCCGCCTATATCTCGATCCACAACATGGCGGCCTGGATGATCGACGGCTTCGGGTCGGACGCGCAGCGGAAGAAGTGGCTGCCCGACCTCGCGTCGATGAAGAAATTCGCCAGCTACTGCCTGACCGAGCCCGACTCGGGCTCCGACGCGGCTTCGCTGCGCACGCGCGCGGTGCGCGAGGGCGAGCACTATGTGCTGAACGGCACCAAGGCGTTCATCTCGGGCGCGGGGGTCGCGGATATTTACGTCTGCATGGTGCGCACCGGCGGCGAGGGGCCGAAGGGCATTTCCTGCTTCGTGGTCGAGAAGGGCACGCCGGGGCTCATCGTTCGGCGCGCAGGAGAAGAAGCTGGGCTGGCATTCGCAGCCGACGGCGATGGTGGTTTTCGAGAATTGCCGCGTGCCGGCGGCAAACTGCATCGGCGGCGAGGGCATGGGCTTCAAGATCGCGATGGCGGGCCTCGACGGCGGCCGGCTGAACATCGCGGCCTGCTCGCTCGGCGGCGCGCAGTTCTGCCTGGACCGCGCGATCGAATATATGCGCGAGCGCAAGCAGTTCGGCTCGCGGCTCGCGGATTTCCAGGCGCTGCAATTTCGCGTGGCCGATTTCGCGACCGAACTGGAAGCGGCGCGGCTGCTGCTGTGGCGCGCGGCGGTGGCGGTCGGCAACAAGGAGCCGAACGCCACGCGGCTCGCCGCCATGGCCAAGCGCTACGCCACCGACGTCGGCTTCGAGGTGGTCAACGGCGCGCTGCAGCTGCACGGCGGCTACGGCTATCTGCGCGACCATCCGATCGAGCGCGTCTTGCGCGACGTGCGCGTGCACCAGATACTGGAAGGCACCAACGAGATCATGCGGGTGATCGTGAGCCGGGATCTGTTGGGCAACTAATCTTGAAAGAAATATTCGATGTCGACCGAAACTGAGGCGCGACATCGGCTGTTGGCCCCTCTCAGGTGTGACTTCTTCTATGCAAGATAAGCGCGTGGCTGTGCTTGGCGGAGGTCTGCTGGGGTGCTGCACAGCGCTTGTGCTTGCCCGGCGTGGCGCACGCGTCACCATTTTCGAACGTGGCGACCGTCTGATCAGCCGCGCCAGCCTCCATAACGAGGGAAAGATCCATCTCGGCTATGTCTATGCCGGAGATTCCAGCCTCGCGACGGCGCGGATGATGATTCGCGGAGGGCTTTCCTTTGCGCCGTTCCTCAAAGACTATCTCGGCCTGTTGCCGGAGCGTCTCGTACGATCCTCGCCCTTCGTTTATCTAGTTCACGCCGACACGAAGCGGAGCCTTGACTATCTTTCCGGATATTTCGGCGCCGTTCATGCCTTGGTTGAAGATGCCGCCGGCGTCGAAAGCAATGGCTATTTCGGCGCGAATCTTCATCAGGCTCCCCGGCAATGGTCGTCCGCTGAACTTGCCGCTGTGTTCAATCCCGCGAAAGCGATCGCCGCTTTCGACACTGAGGAACTTTCGGTCGACCCCTATGCGCTCGCACAGGCTTTTCGGGACCGCATCGCGGCGACGCCCGCCATCGAATTGCGTCTGACCCGCACGGTGCACTCGGTCGGCGAGGCCGACGCGCGACTTCAGCGTTATCAGCGACGGGCCGGACGGGCCGGCGCGCGACGAGTACGACCATGTAGTGAATGCCCTTTGGGATGGGCGTCTGGCCGTTGACGCCACGTTCGGCGTCCGCCCAAAGCGGCCATGGCTCAATCGCTTCAGATATGGCGTGCGCTTCGAGTCCCGCGACCTCTTAAAAGTGCCGCTATCAGTAACGATGGCGCACGGGCCGTTTGGCGGCGTCATTTGCTATGCGAATGGCGCGATGTACCTGACTTGGTATCCGGCCTGCAAGGTCGACTCCTCGAACAGCGTCGAACCGCCGGATTGGCCTGCGTACGCCGCCGAGCCGCTACGATCTCGCATTTTCCGGGACACGATCGAGGCTCTTGCCGAGATCGTTCCCGCGCTCGGTGCCCTCGATCCGGACAACCCAGGCGATGCATCGGTTGTCGGCGGCAATATCTTCGCCTGGGGTTCGACCGATACCGATGACCCCGCAAGCGAGCTGCATCGGCGCCATGACATCGGCGTGGTATCGGCCGGCAATTACCATTCGGTCGATACGGGCAAGCTCACGATGGCGCCCTATTTCGCTGAAATCTGCGCTGATCGCATCTTCCCGTCGTGAGCGGCAGCTCCAATCCCGTGGTGGTCGTTGGCGTTCCGGTCTGGCGCGGCGCGAGTTTTGTCGGAGAGACGCTGCGCTCGGTGCTTGCGCAGGAAGGCGTCACTCTAAGAGTTGTTATTTCGGTGGATGGAGCCGACCAAGCTTCAGCCGCCGCTTGCGCGCCCTTCCTGGGCGATACCCGCGTCAAGCTCATGGTGCAGCCGGCTCGTCTCGGTTGGGTCCAGAATTCGGCCGCGGTTCTCGGCGTAGCGGTCGCAGAGGCAGCGGACTACGCGTGCATTCAACCGCATGACGACATTATGGAAGCGACCTACCTATCGTCGCTGCTTGCCGTTGCGGAGGCGGCGCCCCAAGCCGCGGCGGTCTATTCCGACCTTCAGGCGTTCGGCGACTTCGACTTTCTCATCCACCAGCCATCGGTTATCGGGTCGCCGCTTGCGCGACTGACGACCTTGCTCACCGATCATTTCAACGCGGTTGCCTTCCGCGGGCTGACCCGCGTTTCGGCGCTGCGTGCCGTGGAACCGATCTCAGGCAATTCGTTCGACGATTTCGCCGTCGATACAATCTGGATGGCGCGGCTCGCGACGGTCGGCGATCTGGTCTGCGTTCCGCGTTTGCTCTACCGGAAGCGCTACCACGCCGGGAACACACACTTCGAATGGAATCGTTGGCCACGGGAGCGGCAGATTGCTGCCTGGACAAGGCACTGCCTCGATATGCTCGCCGAGGCGTTGAAACTGGCGAAGGACGCCGCTGCGAGAAACATGCTGGTCGAGGCGGCGCGAGTTCGCCTGTTCCAGAGCGGCGGGACGCCGATGATATTCCACGGCGTGATGTCCGCTCTCAGCACAGAGGAGCGCGCGCGGGTTCTGTTGGAATTCGATCCGGTGGTGGCGCGGCTCTGCCAGTATAGGCTTGCTTCTATGCAGGCCTGCGGATCGTGCCGAGCGTTGGACACGAGTGCTTTAATGCTAGACTAGTCGCAGCCGGCGACGATCGAGCGGAAGAGGGGATCGGGCGAACGCGTATTTGGCGGCGTGCTCTCGCCGTGATCACGGCACCAGGACACGCTTCCTGACGTTTCGTTCGGGAGCAAAGTCCATTCACCAGGGAACCACGACCATGTATGCGGTTATCGGCGCGACAGGAAACACCGGCAGGGCCGTCGTCAAGGAACTCAAGGGTCTCGGTGAAGATCCGCTCTGCGTGGTCCGCAATGCCGACAAGGCGCGCGAGGTGCTGGGCGCCGGCGCCAAGATCGCGATCGCCGAGATCGGCGACCGCGCCGGCATGGAGAAGGCGCTTCAGGGCATCAAGCGCGTGTTCGTCGTCACCGGCCACAATCCGCAATCGGGCGAGCAGCAGATCAACGTGCTCAACGCCGCCAAGGCGGCGGGCGCGGAGTTCATCGTCAAGGTCTCGGCCGGCCGGGCGGTCACCGGCCCGGACGTGGAGTTGGTCAGCGGCCGCGCGCATTTCGCCGTCGAAGCGGCGATCAAGCAGAGCGGGCTCGCCTGGTGCATCCTCAGTCCCGGCCTGTTCATGCAGAACACGCTGGCGGCCGCGGCGTCGATCAAGAACGACGGCAAATTGGTCACGGCCTATCCCAAGGACGTGCCGATCGCCTTCATCGACGTGCGCGACACCGGCGCGCTCGGCGCGCGCGTGCTGCGCGATCCGGCCAAGCACGCGGGCAAAATCTACGACTTCACCGGCGTCACCACCAATTACGAGGAGTTCGCCAAGGTGTTCTCCGAGGTGCTGGGCCGCCCGGTCGTCTATGTCGCGGCCTCGCTCGAGGCGGCCGCGCAGGGGATGAAAGCCCGCAACATGCCGGACTGGCTGGTGGACCACTTGACCGCCATGGCGCGCGCCGGCGGCAAAGGCGCGTTCTCGAAGGAGAACACGCAGCCGATCCGCGACATCGTCGGCCGCGCGCCGATCACGACGCGGCAGTTCGTTCAGGACTACAAGGCCGCTTTTGTCTGAGGCTACAACGACTTCTCAACTTTCAACCCTCATGCGCGGGCTTGACCCGCGCATCCATTCTGCGGTCCTAGCTGCTGGATTGCCGGGTCACCCCCGGGTTAACCCGGGGGCCGCAATGAGGGTGGAAGAAATTCGACGGCCTGAAATGATCGGCAGCACGGAAATCCTGTTCGAGCGGCGCGGCGCGGCGGGGATCGTCACGCTCAACCGGCCGCAGGCGCTGAATGCGCTGTCGCTCGCGATGGTGCTGGCGCTGCGCGAGCAGCTCGGCCTATGGGCGGCGGATGCGGCGGTCGCGCTGCGTGGTGATCCAGGCCGCGGGCGGGCGGGCGTTCTGCGCCGGCGGCGACATCCGCGCGCTCTACGACCTGCACCAAGCCGGGCGCACCGACGAGGCGGTCGATTTCTGGCGCAAGGAATATCCGCTGAACGCGACGATCAAACATTACCCGAAGCCTTACGTCGCGCTCGTCGACGGCCTCGTCATGGGCGGCGGGGTCGGCGTCTCGCTACACGGCTCGCACCGGGTGGCCGGCGATCGCTTCAGTTTCGCCATGCCGGAAGTCGGCATCGGCTTTTTCCCGGACGTGGGCGCGACGTATCTGCTGCCGCGGCTGCCGGGCAAGACGGGGACGTATCTGGCGCTCACCGGCAACCGGATCGGACCGGCGGACGCGGTGGCGCTCGGCGTCGCCAGCCATCGCGTGCGCTCCGCGCGGTTCCCGGAACTTCTGGAAGCGCTCTGCAAAGGCGGCGACATTGGAAAGACGCTCGATGCCTTTGCGGGCGGGCCGGACCCGGTGCCGCTCGCGCCGCGCCGCGCGCTGATCGATCGCGTCTTTGCTGGCGCCAGTGTCGAAGCGATCCTGGCGGCGCTCGACCGCGAAGGGACGACCACGAGCGATGACGCCGCCTTCGCCCGCGAACAGGCGGCCGTGATCCGAACCAAATGCCCGCTCAGCCTCAAGATCGCTCTGGAACAAATGCGGCGCGGACCGGACCTCGATTTCAAGGAAGCCATGCTCACCGAATTCCGCATCGTCAGCCGCGTCGCGCGCGAGCCTAATTTCTATGAAGGCATCCGCGCCGCGGTGCTCGACAAAGACAACGCGCCGCGCTGGAATCCCCCGCACCTCGCGCAAGTGAGCGAGGCGGCGGTGGCGGCGCATTTCGCGCCGCTGCCCGAGGAGTTGCCGCTATGAGCCTGCAGGATCCGGCGGACGACGCGATCGGCCCGGAGAACGTCAAGATCGGCATCTGGCAGCAGCGGCTCGTGCTGTTCCAGCGCGTCGCCGGCGGCTTCATGATGTTCAAGGGCCTGGTGCAATGGGGCGCGCTGCTCGGCGTGGGCGCCGGGGCCGGCGCGCGGTTTCTGGAATTGCCGCTCGACGCGCAGGTCGTCACCGTGTTCTTCGCCATCGTCGACATCATCGCCGGGGTCGGCCTGTGGCTCGGCTCGACTTGGGGCGGCGTCTTGTGGCTGATCGCGGCGGCGCTGCAGATCGTGGCCGGCATCGGCTTCGTGCAATTGTCCGGGTCGCTGGTGCTGCTCACGCTGTTCGAAATGCTGTTGCTCGCGCTCTATGTGCTCGCGCGCTTCATGGCGCATCACGAGGAAGTACGCTGAAGAAAATGCAGGGAGGATAGGATGGCGCATATCGGATTCATCGGGCTCGGCAACATGGGCACGCCCATGGCGCTCAATCTCCTCAAGGGGCACCACGCGGTGACCGGCTTCGACGTGAGCCCCAAGGGAGTCGAAGCGCTGAAGGCCGCCGGCGGCGCCGCCGGCAAAAGCATCTCAAGCATAGCGGCCGAGTCCGAGATCGTCATCACGATGCTGCCCTCGGGGAAGGAAGTGCGCGAGGTCTATCTCGGCCCCGACGGCATCATCGCGAAAGCGAAGCCGGGCACGCTGTTCATCGATTGCTCCACCATCGACGTGGAGACCGCGCGCGCGGTCGCTAAGGCCGCCGAGGCCAAGGGCCTGCCGATGCTCGACGCGCCGGTCTCCGGCGGCGTCGGCGGCGCGCAGGGCGCGACGCTCACCTTCATGGTCGGCGGCAGCGCCGCCGCGTTCGAGCGGGCCGAACCGGTATTCGCCGACATGGGCAAGACCATCGTGCATGCCGGCGCGGCCGGCGCCGGGCAGGCCGCGAAAATCTGCAACAACATGATTCTCGGCATCTCCATGATCGCGGTGAGCGAGGCGTTCGTGCTGGCCGAGAAGCTCGGACTCGACAAGCAGAAGCTGTTCGACATTTCCTCGAAATCCTCGGGCCAGTGCTGGTCGATGACGAGCTATTGCCCGGTGCCCGGGCCGGTGCCGGCGTCGCCGGCCAACCGCGACTATCAGGCCGGCTTCACCGCGGCGATGATGCTGAAGGATTTGAAGCTCGCGCAGGAGGCGGCGCGCGCCGGCCACGCCAGCACGCCGCTCGGCCGGGAAGCGGCCGCGCTGTACGGCAAATATGTGGATTCCGGCGAGGGCGGAAAAGATTTTTCCGGGATCATCCGGTTCGTGCGCGGCGGCTAGGCGGCGCGGGCGCGTAGTTTCGTTGGTCAATGCAATGTGAATCGCTTTGGTGATAAAGGATTCATCTAGCAATTTAAGCCTTCTTTTCCGCGCCTTGGGTAGAACGGCGCCTCGGGATGGTAGACCGGCATAAAAATCGCCGGCTAAACAACGAGGCGTCAAATGAAGAATCTCGCGCGTGCGGCGGTGGAAACCGCCGAGCGACCGGAGCCTGCGGAAGAGGCGGGGATCAAGCCGCTTTATCTGGAGGCGCTCACGCTGGTGGAGCGGCTGCATCGGCGCCTGCTCGACGTGATCAAGGACGAATTCGACCGCCGCAACCGCTCGGACATCAACAGCGTTCAGGCGCTGCTGCTGTTCAACATCGACGACGCGGAGCTGACGGCCGGCGAGCTGCGCACGCGCGGCTATTATCTCGGCTCGAACGTTTCCTACAATCTCAAGAAGCTGGTCGAGATGGGCTATCTGCATCATGCGCGTTCGCGGGTCGACCGCCGCTCGGTGCGCATCAGCCTGACCGACAAGGGCCGTGAGGTGCGCAACATCGTCGAGAATCTCTACCAGAAGCACGTCCAGACGGTGGAGCAGGTCGGCGGCATCGGCGCCCCGGAGCTGCAGACGCTGAACAAGGCGCTGCAGCGGCTCGAGCGCTTCTGGACCGATCAGATTCTCTATCGGCTCTAAGCTTCTCGCTCAGAGTACAGCAAGGCCCCGGTATTCTCTCTCCCGGGGCCTTTGCATTTTTGCGCCGGCGGAAGTTCAATCCGCCACCATGAATCCCTGGACGAAGTTACGGCCTGAATGCGAGCTCCTGCTACGGCGGTTCGGCGTGCCCGCGGTCGGGCTGGCGCGGATCAATGCTGCCGGCGTCGAGTCGCTCGGCGTGCTCGGCGAGCGCAAGCGGGGGTCGGGCGTCGCGGTCGGCAAGGACGACCGGTGGCATATCGGCTCGTGCGGGAAGTCGATGACCGCGACGCTGATGGCGCGGCTGGTGGAGCGCGGCCAGCTGCAATGGGACGCGCCGGTTGCGCCGCTGTTCGCCGCGCACGGCATCGGGGCGCACCGGGATTTTGCCGGGCTTACGTTGCGCCATCTGCTGACGCACCGCTCCGGGATGGCGGCCGATCCGTCTCCTGCGGAGCTGGAAGCGAGCTATTCCTCCACGGAGCCGCCCAAGCTGCAGCGCGCGGCGCTTGTGCGCGAGGCGATGCTGTGCAGGCCGGAGCAAGAGCCGGGCGAAGCCTTTTGCTATTCGAATCTCGGCTACACGACCGCCGGCGTGCTGGCGGAAGCGGTGACGGGCGTGGCGTGGGAAGACTTGATGCGGCGCGAAGTTTTTTCGCCGCTCGGTTTGGCGACCGCCGGGTTCGGCGCGCCGGGCCGCGACCAAGGATCGAACGCCCGGCCGGCGCAGGACAACTTGGTGCAGCCTTGGGGCCATCAGGCGGGCTGGTGGAGCTTCACCGCGCTTCGCCCGGACGATGCGCAGGCGGACAATCCGCCGCTGATCGGCCCGGCTGGCACCGTTCACCTGTCGCTGCCGGATCTCGCCCGCTACGTCGCCTTTCACGTCTCGGGCGGCGCGACGGCGCCGGGCTATCTCAAACCGGAGACGGTGAAAGTCATGCACACGCCGCGCCGTCACGAGCCGGAAGCCTTCGGCTGGTTTCTGTCGCCAGCCGGATGCAAACGGGATCGGCAAGCGCATGCTCTGGCACGACGGCAGCAACAACGCCTGGTACGCGGCCGTGCTCATGGTGCCCGAGGACCGGCGCGGGCTGGCTTTCGTGTGCAATGCCTATCGGGATTCGCTTGCCGACCCGGAAGGCGGAGCGATGGAGGCGCTGGCGGAAATCTACATTGGCTGACTCAACGCCATGGCTTGAGCGGCGGCTGCGTCATCAACTGCCGCCCTGCCGTAAACCGCTTTCCCGCGAATCGTGGAACTTCTGCCTCTGGCTCGGCGGCGTGAAGGTGCGCAGCGGCGGGACTTCTTTCTTGTAGTACTGGCCGGGCGTCTGCTTCTTCGCCGTGCGCGGCGGTGCTTTGCAGACCTTTTCGCATCCGGCTTTCAGCTCCTGCAGCTTGGTGATTTGAGGGGCGAGCTCCTTCATTTTGGCGGCTGCCAGCGTGCCGCCTCCCTTTGCCTGCCACATCTTGTACTCTTCATCGAGGCTCTTGATTTCCGCGTCCAGCGCGGCGCAGGTCTGGCAACCTGCCGACGGAGCCTGCGGCGTCCCTTTAAAGGAAACCTTCCTCTCGTCGACGATGTAGCCGCCAAGCTTGAGGCAAATATCGCTGCCGGGGATGTAGTAGTAGCCGGCGCCGTAGGCGTCGCACACCTTCGGCGGGATATCCTCTCTCAGGTTGGCTGGAATATCCGCCGAGCCGCAGGTTTTCTGGCAGGCCGCCTTTGCCTCGCGCAGCTTTATCAGATCGGCGGCGATATCGTCCTGCCACTTCGGAACGCCCTTGCCCTCCAGCTTGTTGAAGCGCTCCTGCAGCGCCGCGATCTGCGTGTCGAGGTCTTGGCACGTCGAACATCCCGCCGGCGCCGAGGGCGGCTGGAATCCGGCCGTAAACTTCTTCTCATCGACGTACCCGCCGATCTTGAGACAGGTGTCGGTGCCGGGGATGTAGTAGTAGCCGGTACCATAGGGATCGCATATCTTGATGTAATCGACCGGTTTTGGCTCTTGGGCCGACGAATACCAGCTGCAAAGCAGCAACGCAGCGGCGGCCGCGACTACAATCCGCGCACGCGCAGAATTTTGATTTTTTCTCATCGTGCCGTCTCCCCGTTCGTTGGCACCAAGAATCCTATCGGTTTCACCCGCCGCCCTGGCCCAAGGATCGATCTTGCGGATTGACCGGCGTGTCCGGCCCGCCCTTGCGGCGACCGGGCGGAGTGCCACGCGGAGTTCCAGGCGGCGTGGTGCGGCCCGGTTCGCAGTTGGGTAGCGCCGCGAGCCGTTTGATCTCGGTGTCCAGCCGCTTCACCGTGTCATCGAGTCCCTTCACCTTCGACTCGGCCTTCTGCCGCGCGATTGTGCTCTCGGTGCTTTTCGAGGTGAATTCGCGCGCCCGCGCGCTCTCCAGATCGACTTGCGCCTGCGCCAACTGGTATTCGAGCCCGGACTGCGGATTTGCAGTACGTCCGAGCTGCTGCTGCATACGGACGAGCTTTACATTGGCGGCAGCGTCGAAGCAGTCCTGCGCATGCACGGGCGCCGGGCTCAGCCATAGCGCTATCAAGATCGCGTTGCCGGCGAACAGGAGACGCACACTCGATGAATGTTTCATGACCTCTCCTATGCTGGGGGTTCAGCCGCCGCCCTGGCCCAGGGTCCGGTCCTGCGGGTTGGTCGGTTGACCGGGCGGATTTTTCGCGCGCGCGGGCGGCGTGAACGTGCGCAGCGGCGGAACGTCTTTTTGGTAATATTGGCCCGGCGTCTGCTTCTTCGCGGTGCGCGGAGGGGCGGGGGTGGGCGTCGTATCGGGCGCGCAGACCGGCTTGGCCAGAAGTCCATCGAGTTCTTTTTGGTAGGTGGCGATTTCGCGCGTCAGGCGGGCCGGGCGTCCTTCGGCGTTCCTGAGGTTGTCCTCCGCCTTTTTTAGTATTTCTTCGGCAGCGCGATCTGTGCTGGCCGCAAGGTTGGCCTTCGCGTTGGCCGCCGCCTGCTGCAGCTTCCCGGACGCAAGCTCGACCTGAGCCTCGGCGCGCTGCTTGTCGAGGTTGATGATCCGCTCCTGGAGCACGCGGATGCGTTCCTGGTCGCGATTGGCGACGCACGTCTGCGCCGACGCCGCCGAGTACCAGCCGCATAGCAAGAGCAACATGCCCGCCGCGGCCGCGATGCGCCGCAATTTTCCACTACCAAAAGCGTCGGTTCTTATCCGGACCGTCGATGCGCGCATGGCGAGGCCCCAGTCCCACGCAAAGCATAATGCCGCGCGGGCTTGGGCCACAAGCCGTCGAATACACGGACTGGCTGCGCGGCGGCATCCGTCGCTATTGGAGAAAACCTGCGAAAGCGTGGATATAGGCTGATAGATCTTTCCGTCCGCGTGAAATTTTACCGGCGCCGCAATAGCTTAAAAAATACCTAGGAAAATATATCCACACTCTCCCAGGCGCGCGTATTGTCGGCGCCGTCTCGGTCCAAAGAAGGGGCGCGTCGCGACGCGAACCGACGTGCGGACCGGGAGCGGTGGCCGGCCGATGCCTTTCGCAAGGCGTCCCCCGGCGGCCCAAGCCGCACGGGCCCGGCGCGCCGGCCGCGCGTCACAGGGCCTCCCCTGGCGGCTGGCGCTTCGGCGTGGTCCCAAGCGCGGAGCGCCGGTCGAGGAGGTCCGCCAGCGGTGGATAGAGCATGGGCCGCGAAAGCGGGGCTCGGTAAGTCCACCGGGGTTCGGTGCGGAGCAAGCCTCAAACACCGCGCGCGGGGCGCCGGGCGACCGGCGGAGCCTGCGAAAGATCCTCGGCATTGCCTCGTCGCCGCGAGGCGCCGAGGCCGTGGGGTCCGTCATGACCCCGGCGTCCCGCGCCGCCCTTCGGGGGCGGCAAAGGAGTTGCGTAGCCAGGCCTCGGGGCGGAAACCGCTCGCGGGAACGAGCGCTCATCATGCCCGGGCTCGCGTGCGAGTCCCGCGGCGAGCGGTGAAGGCGCGAGCCTGCAGCCCGGCTCACCAGGCTCGGACTTCGGCCGCGTCACGCCTCGGCGATGACGGGAAGAGAGGGGAACGAGAACGTGGCTTGCCCGCCCCAGTCTCGCCGCGTTGTTCGTTAACGAACGTCATGGTACTCGGCTCGAACCCGGCATCTGGGGTGGTTCGCGCCGGAAGAGCGAGGAGCGGGGCTTTGCCGCAAGGATTTCAAACACTTACGTCGCGCCGCGCGCTGCTGCGCGGGCTGGCCGGCGCCACCGCGCTGGCCGCGCTTCCGTCCGCGCGCGCTCTGGCGCAGGGCGCCGAGTGGACCCAGGAATTCGATTCCGCCTCGCGCACCATCACCATGCCGCGCGCGCGCTTCGCCACGCTCACCGGCCAGACGGTGCAGTCGATCGAGCGCGCCATGCAGGAATATTCCGGCATCGTCTCGCGCGGCGGCTGGCGCGCGGTGCAGGGGCCGTCGCAACTGCGGCTCGGGCGGCGCCATGCGTCGGTCGCGGCGCTGCGCCAGCGCCTGATCGCCACCTCCGATCTCGATCAGCCGGCCGGCGTCGGCGATATTTTCGATTCCTACGTCGAGGCCGCGGTGCGCCGCTTCCAGGCCCGCCACGGCATCAACTCCGACGGCGTGGTGCGCGAGACCACCTACGCCGCCTTGAACGTTCCGGCCGAGGTGCGGCTGCGGCAGCTGGAAACGAATCTGGTGCGCGTGCGCGCCATGTCGGGCAATCTCGGCGGGCGCTACGTGGTGGTGAACATTCCCGCCGCCCAGCTCGAGGCGGTGGAGGAGGGCGTCGCGGCGCTGCGCCACATCGCCATCGTCGGCAAACCGGACCGGCCCTCGCCGGTGCTGCAGGCCAAGATCGTCGAGGTCAATTTCCATCCGTTCTGGACGGTGCCGGCGAGCATCATCAAGAAGGACCTGATTCCGCTGATGCAGAAGGACGCGGACTACCTGACCAAGAACAAGATCCGCATCTACGACCCGCGCGGCCGCGAGCTGCAGCCCGATTTCGTCAACTGGCAGACCGACGAAGCCACCAACTACATGTTCCGCCAGGACCCGGGCGAGCTGAATTCCATGGGCACGATCCGCATCAACATGCCCAATCCGCACTCGGTCTATATGCACGACACGCCGTCGAAGAACCTGTTCGGCGAGGACCAGCGCTTCCATTCCTCGGGCTGCGTGCGGGTGCAGAACGTGCGCGAGCTGGTGACGTGGCTGCTCGCGGGCTCGGGCGACTGGACCCGGGTCAAGATCGAGGGCGTGGTCAAGAGCGGCGAGCGCACCGACGCCAAGATCGCCAAGCCGGTGCCGGTCTACTGGGTCTATGTCACGGCCTGGGCCAATCCGGACGGCATCGTGCAGTTCCGCGACGACGTCTACGGCAACGACGGCCTGCTGCCGGTCGCCAACCGCTAAATCCGCGATTTCGGCCCGACTCCCGCGCGCTCCACCCGTAGGGGTGGAGAAGAGGGCGGCACGCTTCATTTTGGGGGGTGCCTATGGTACTTCCGACCGCAGACCCCGGGAGACCAGGCATGGCCGTCACCAAGGCCTCGAGCGACGAGGCGGCGAGTTCGTTCTTCACCGCCGGCGTCGAGGAGTCCGACCCCGAAATCTACCGGGTGATCCAGGGCGAGCTCGGCCGGCAGCAGCACAAGATCGAGCTGATCGCGTCGGAGAACATCGTCAGCCGCGCCGTCTTGGAGGCGCAGGGCTCGGTGCTCACCAACAAGTACGCCGAGGGCTACCCGGGCCGGCGCTATTACGGCGGCTGCGAGTGGGTCGATCAGGCCGAGGAAATCGCCATCGAGCGCGCCAAGAAGCTGTTCGACTGCGCGTTCGCCAATGTGCAGCCCCATTCCGGCTCGCAGGCGAACCAGGCGGCGTTCATGGCGCTGATGCAGCCCGGCGACACCTTCATGGGGCTCAATCTTTCCGCCGGCGGGCATCTCACGCACGGCTCGCCGGTCAACCTGTCGGGCAAGTGGTTCAAGGTGGTGCCCTACAGCGTGAAGCGCGACGACCAGCGCATCGACTACGAAGAAGTCGAGCAGCTCGCGCACCAGCACAAGCCGAAGGTGATCATCACCGGCGGCTCGGCCTATTCGCGCATCATCGACTTCAAGCGCTTCCGCGCGATCGCCGACGCGGTCGGCGCCTACCTGATGGTCGACATGGCGCACTTCGCGGGCCTGGTCGCCGGCGGCGCGCATCCGAGCCCGCTGCCGCACGCCCATGTCGTGACCTCGACCAGCCACAAGACGCTGCGCGGCCCGCGCGCCGGCTTCATCCTCAGCAACGACGAGGAGCTCGGCAAGAAGATCAATTCCGCCGTTTTCCCCGGCCTGCAAGGTGGGCCGCTGATGCACGTGATCGCCGCCAAGGCCGTGGCGTTCGGCGAGGCGCTGCGGCCGGATTTCCGCATCTACGCGCGCAACGTCGTGGAGAACGCCAAGGCGCTGGCCGAGCGTCTGCGCAGCGACGGCTGCTCCATCGTGTCGGGCGGCACCGATACGCATCTGATGTCGGTGGATCTGCGGCCCAAGCGGCTCACCGGCAAGGTCGTGGAAACGGCGCTCGGGCGCGCGCACATCACCTGCAACAAGAACGCGATCCCGTTCGATCCGGAAAAGCCGACCATCACCTCCGGCGTCCGCCTCGGCACGCCGGCCTGCACCACGCGCGGCTTCGGGGTGAAGGAATTCCAGGAAGTCGGCGACCGCATCGCCGAGGTGCTCAACGCGCTCTCGCAGAAGGGCGTCGAAGAGGACGCGGCGGTCGAGGCCATGGTGCGCGGAAAGGTCGAGAAGTTGCTCGCGCGTTTTCCGATTTACGCTTAAGGGCGCGGGAGCGCCCAGATCATGCGTTGCCCCTATTGCGGAAGCGTTGAAACGCAGGTGAAGGACTCGCGGCCGAGCGAGGATTCGGCCGCCATCCGCCGCCGGCGCATCTGCACCGCCTGCGGCCAGCGCTTCACCACCTTCGAGCGGGTGCAGCTGCGCGAGCTCACCGTGGTCAAGCGCAGCGGCCGGCGCGTGCCGTTCGACCGCGACAAGCTGGCGCGCTCGATCGAGATTTCGCTGCGCAAGCGGCCGGTCGAGCCCGAGAAGGTCGAGCGCATGGTGTCGGGCATCGTGCGCAAGCTGGAGAGCATGGGCGAGAACGAGGTGCGCTCCGAGCAGATCGGCGAGCTGGTGATGGAGGGCCTGAAGCAGCTCGACGACGTCGCCTATGTGCGGTTTGCCTCGGTGTATCGCAATTTCCGCGACCCGAAGGATTTCGAGAAGGTGCTCGGCGAGCTCGAGTCCGGAAGGTTCCGCCACCGACGGATCGCGGGAATGAGCGCGGCGGCGCGCGCGGAAGCCGCCCCGGTTCCGGCGCGAGGCGTGGGACGAGCCGTTTCATGGCGGCGGCGCTCGCGCTCGGCCGCCGCAATATCGGACAGACCTGGCCTAACCCCGCGGTCGGCGCGCTGGTGGTGCGCGACGCGCACACCGATCCGATCATCGTCGGCCGCGGCGCCACCGAGATCGGCGGCCGGCCGCATGCGGAGACCCAGGCGCTCGCCGCGGCGGGCGACAAGGCCAAGGGCGCCACCATGTACGTGACGCTCGAGCCGTGCGCCCATCACGGCAGCACCGCGCCGTGCGCCGACGCGATCCTGCAGGCCCGCATCGCCCGCGTCGTGGTGGCGCTGCAAGACCCGAATCCGACCGTCGGCGGCAAGGGGATCGCGGCGCTGCGCGCGGGCGGGGTCAAGGTCGAGCTCGGCGTCGGCCGCGCGGAGGCGGCGTTCGCGCATGCCGGGCATCTGCGGCGCATCCGCGAGGGCCGGCCGCAGGTGATCCTCAAGCTCGCGGTCTCGGCCGACGGCAAGTCGGCGCTCGAGGGCCGCCGGCCGATCATGATTTCCGGCAACGCGTCGCTCGCCGAAGCGCACATGCTGCGGGCCAGGAACGACGCGGTGCTGGTCGGCGATCGGCACGGTGCTGTCGGACGATCCGCTGCTCAATTGCCGGCTGCCGGGCATGGACGACCGTTCGCCGGTGCGGGTGGTGCTCGACAGCTCGCTGCGCACGCCGATGACGTCGCGGCTGGTGAAGACGGCGCAGCAATATCCGCTCTGGATGATCGCGCGCACCGATGCACCCGTGGAGCCGGAGCTGACGCTGGCGGCCGCCGGCGCGGAAGTGATGCGCGTCGATGCGGGCGCGGACGGCCGCATCGATCTGAAGGCGGCGCTTGCGCTCTTGGCCGCGCGCGGCATCACGCGCCTGCTGGTGGAGGGCGGGCCCATCTTGTCGGCGGCGCTGATCAAGGCCGATCTGGTGGACGAGGCGGTGGTGGTGCGCTCGCCCAAGACGCTGGGCAGCAAGGCGGTGCCGGCGATCGAAGGCATGCCGCTGGAGGCGCTGCTGCATTGCCCGACGCTCAAAGTGTTCGAACGCCGCACGGTGGGCGACGACGCGCTCGTGCATCTGGTGCGGAGCTAGAACGTGTTCACCGGGATCGTCAGCGCGGTCGGCACGCTCGTCTCGGTGAAGGGGCGCGGCGATCTGAAGCGGCTTCGGATCACAAGCTCCTACGCCGCGCGCTCGATCGCGATCGGCGCTTCGATCTCGATCAACGGCGCCTGCCTCACGGTCGTTGCCAAGGGCGCCAAGGGCAAGGGGAGCTGGTTCGAGGTCGACGCGGGCGCCGAGACGCTCGCGCGCACCACCGCCGGCGAATGGTCCGCGGGCCGCAAGCTGAACCTCGAGCGCGCGCTGAAGGCGGGCGACGAGCTTGGCGGTCATCTGGTCACCGGACACGTCGACGGCATCGCCGAAATCCGCAAGTGCGACGATCGCTGCAGAACATGGCGCGCCTCGTCGTTCGCGCGCCCTCGCATCTTTCGCGCTTCATCGCGCCCAAGGGATCGGTCGCGCTCGACGGCATCTCGCTCACGGTCAACGCGCTCGAGGGGGCGGATTTCTCCGTGTTGATCATCCCGCACACGCTCGCGGTGACGGCGTGGAAGGGAACCATGGCGGGAGCGAAGGTGAATCTGGAGGTCGATCTGATCGCGCGTTACCTCGCGCGACTTGCGGAAGCCCCCTGAGCGGCGTAGCTGAAGGCGGATCAACAAGCGGGCGGCGATCATGGTCAAAGCGCGTGCGACGAGCGCGAAGGAAGCACCCATTCCGGGCGCGCGCATCCTCGTGGTCGAGGCACGGTTCTACGCGGACATTTCCGACCACCTGCTCGCCGGCTGCATGGCGCGCCTGCAGCAGGCGGGCGTCGGGATCGAGCACATCGTGGTGCCCGGCTCGCTCGAGATTCCGGTCGCCGCCGCGATCGAGCTCGACATCGCCGCGCAGGCGGGGATTCCGTTCGACGGCATGGTGGCGCTCGGCTGCGTGATCCGCGGCGAGACCCTGCATTTCGAGATCGTCGCGCACGAATCCGCCCGCGCGCTCATCAATCTGGCGGTGGCGCGCAAGCTGCCGCTCGGCAACGGCATCCTCACGGTCGAGAACCGCAAGCAGGCGCTGGTGCGCGCGCGGCCCGATCGCGAGAACAAGGGCGGGGCCGCGGCTTCGGCGGCGCTCGCGCTCGTGCGCATCGCGCGCGCGGGCGCCGGTCGCTGACGTGGCGCGCCCGCGCACGCAGGAGCGCAGCGTCGCGCGTCTCGCCGCCGTCCAGGCGCTCTATCAGATGGACCTGGCCGGCACGGAGCTGCCCGAAATTCTCGCCGATTTTCAGCGCCACTGGATCGGCCGCGAGGTCGAGGGCGAGAACTACGCCAAGGCCGAGGCCGAGCATTTCCGCGACATCGCCGAGGGCGTGGTGCGCGAGCAGCGCACGCTCGACCCCTTGGTCGACGCGGCGTTGCTCAACGGCTGGCCGCTCAAGCGGATCGAGACGGTGCTGCGCGCGATCCTGCGCGCGGGGGCCTATGAGCTCGTGTACCGCAAGGACGTTCCCGCGCGGGTCGTGATCAGCGAATATGTGGACGTGGCCGCGGCCTTCCTCGACGAGGAGGAGACCGGCATGGTCAATGGCGTGCTGGACGCGCTGGCGCGCAGCGCGCGCGGCAAAGAGTTCGAGACGCCGGCCGCGGGGTGAGCGCATGAGCGGCAACAAGCCCAAGCAGAGCGGCGAGGACCGGCTGATCGACTTCTTCCGGGCGATCGCGACGCACCCGGGCGCGCTCGGGCTGATCGACGACGCGGCGCTGCTCACGCCGCCGGCCGGCGTCGACCTCGTGCTGAAGACGGACGCGATCGTGGGCGGCGTCCACTTTTTCCAGGACGATCCGCCGGACGCGGTCGCGAAGAAAGCGCTGCGGGTCAATCTCTCCGACCTCGCCGCCAAGGGCGCCGATCCCGCGGGCTTCCTGCTCGCGCTCGCGCTGCCGTCCGAGATCGGCGAGGATTGGCTCGCCGGTTTCACCCGCGGACTCGGCGCCGACGCCAAGGCTTACGGTTGCCCGCTGCTCGGCGGCGACACCGACAGGACGCCGGGCCCGGTCACCATTTCCATCGCCGCGATCGGCTACGTGCCGCATGGCAAGATGGTGAAACGCAGCCGGCGCGCGGCCGGGAGACGCGATCGTGGTCACCGGCACCATCGGCGACGCGGCGCTCGGGCTGCTCATGAAGCGCGAGCCGAAGCGGCTATGCTTTGCGAGTCTCGAGCCGCAGGCCCGCGCGCATCTGACCAAGCGCTATCTGTTTCCGCAGCCGCGCAATTCCTTCGCAAGCGCGCTGCGCTCGCATGCTTCGGCGTCGATCGACGTCTCCGACGGGCTGGCCGGCGACCTCGCTAAGCTTGCGGCAGCCTCGGGCGTTGCGGCGCGCGTGGAGATCAAGGATGTGCCCTTGTCGGCTGCCGCGCTGCAGGTGCTCGACGCGGACCCGAAGGTGATCGAGGCCATTCTCACGGGCGGCGACGACTACGAGATCCTGGCCACCGTGTCCGATTCGCAGCTCGACAGCTTGGGCCGGGCGGCGGCGGCGCTCGGAATCGAGCTTTCGGTGATCGGACACACGGCCGAGGGCGAGGGGATCGAGCTCATCGGGTCCGATGGCGCGCCGCTCGCGCTCGATACGCTCTCCTTCAGCCACTTCTGAGCCCGCTCGAAACCCAGGGCCGAAGCGGCCAAACGCATTGCTTCCGAGGGACGATTTTGGCAATGTCCGCGCCGCTCGGGCGCCGCAAGGGGCGGGGGCCCGGGAATTCCGACCGAAACTCGAGGGTCCAATGACTGCTTTGTGGCTGATCGTCGCCTGCGGCCTGCTCTCCATCGTCTACGGCGTATGGGCGGTGCGCTCCGTTCTTGCTGCCGATCCCGGCACCAAACGGATGCAGGAAATCGCCGCCGCCATCGCCGAAGGCGCGCAGGCCTATCTGCGCCGGCAATACATGACGATCGGCGTGGTCGGCATCGTGGTGTTCGTGCTGCTCGGCTGGCTGCTCGGCTGGCTGGTGGCGCTGGGCTACGCGATCGGCGCGGTGCTTTCGGGCGCGGCCGGCTTCATCGGCATGAACGTCTCGGTGCGCGCCAACGTGCGCACGGCGCAGGCGGCGACCAAGTCGCTCGCCGCGGGTCTCGAGATCGCCTTCAAGTCGGGCGCGGTGACCGGGATGCTGGTCGCCGGCCTCGCGCTCTTGGGCGTCACCGGCTACTTCATGTTCCTGACCGGCGGCCTCGGCTACCCGGTATCCAGCCGCGTGGTGGTGGATTCGCTGGTGGCGCTGGGCTTCGGCGCTTCGCTGATCTCGATCTTCGCGCGGCTCGGCGGCGGCATTTTCACCAAGGGCGCCGACGTCGGCGGCGATCTCGTGGGCAAGGTCGAGGCCGGCATCCCCGAGGACGATCCGCGCAACCCGGCGACCATCGCCGACAACGTGGGCGACAATGTCGGCGACTGCGCCGGCATGGCCGCCGACCTGTTCGAGACCTATGCGGTGACCGTGGTCGCCACCATGGTGCTGGCCGCGATCTTCTTCGCGGGCTCGCCGATGCTCAATTCGATGCTGATCTATCCGCTCGCCATCGGCGGCGTCTGCATCATCACCTCGATCATCGGCACGTTCTTCGTGAAGCTGCCGGCCAACAACTCGATCATGGGCGCGCTCTATCGCGGCTTCATCGTGTCGGCGGTGCTTTCGCTCGTGGGCGTCGGTCTGGTGACGTACCTGTTGATCGGCTTCGGCACCCCGATCCGCACCACGGCAGGCGTCACGTTTACGGGAATGTCGCTGTTCCTGTGCGGCGTCGTCGGCCTCGTGGTCACCGGGCTGATCGTCTGGATCACCGAGTACTACACCGGCACCAATTACCGGCCGGTGCGCTCGATCGCGACCGCGTCGATCACCGGCCACGGCACCAACATCATCCAGGGTCTGGCGGTTTCCATGGAAGCGACGGCGCTTCCGGCCATCGTCATCATCGCCGGCATCATCGTCACCCATGTGCTGGCCGGCCTGTTCGGCATCGCGATCGCGGTCACCACGATGCTGGCGCTCGCCGGCATGGTGGTGGCGCTCGACGCCTTCGGCCCGGTCACCGACAACGCGGGCGGTATCGCCGAGATGGCGGGGCTGCCGAAGGAAGTGCGCAAGTCGACCGACGCGCTCGACGCGGTCGGCAACACCACCAAGGCGATCACCAAGGGCTACGCCATCGGCTCGGCCGGGCTCGGCGCGCTGGTGCTGTTCGCGGCCTATACGTCGGATCTGCAGTACTTCATCTCGAACGCGCAGCGCTTCCCGTACTTCCAGGGCGTGCGGCTCGATTTCTCGCTGTCGAATCCGTACGTGGTGGTCGGGCTCTTGTTCGGCGGACTGCTGCCCTATCTGTTCGGCGCCATGGGCATGATGGCGGTCGGCCGTGCGGCGTCCGCGATCGTCGAGGAAGTGCGCCGGCAATTCCGCGAGAAGCCGGGCATCATGCAGGGCAAGGAGAAGCCCGATTACGGGCGCGCGGTCGACATGCTGACCAAGGCGGCGATCAAGGAGATGATCGTCCCATCGCTGCTGCCGGTGCTGTCGCCGATCGTCGTCTATTTCGCCGTGTTCTTCATCGCCGGCAAGAGCCAGGCGTTCGCGGCGGTCGGCGCGATGCTGCTCGGCGTGATCGTCACCGGCCTGTTCGTGGCGATCTCCATGACCTCGGGCGGCGGCGCCTGGGACAACGCCAAGAAGTTCATCGAGGACGGCCACTACGGCGGCAAGGGCTCGGAAGCGCACAAGGCCGCGGTCACCGGCGATACGGTCGGCGATCCCTACAAGGACACCGCCGGCCCGGCGGTGAACCCGATGATCAAGATCACCAACATCGTGGCGCTCTTGCTGCTCGCGATTCTGGCGCACTGATCCGCGCGCGAGCAGTCGCGGGCGGGCGATTTCAGCGGCTGCCGCCGAACGGGTTGAAGTTCAGGCCCTTGAAGATCTGGGCGAGGAAGCTCAGCTCCTCGCCGCCGGTCGGCGTGGTGCGGCTGATGAAGTCGAACACCTTGCCGTCCTTCAGGCCGTAATTGGCGATGCGCGTCACGCGCCGTTCGGGGTCGAAATAAACCGCGAGCACGCGCTGGTCGACCACCTCGGGCTGCATGAAGGCGGTCTTCTGCGATTTCTGCGAGATGTAATAGAACGCCTCGCCGCTCACGGTCGCGACCGTGGAGGGCGTGCCGAGCACCAGCAGCACCTGGTCCTGGCTGGATCCGATCGGGACCTGTTCGAGCGACGCCTCGTCGAAGACGTAACCGCGCTGATAGGTGTTGGTGAAGCAGCCGCTCACCAGCAACGCCAGCAAGACCGCCGCGAAAATTCCGCGTGCGGCGGGCAGCGCTCCGGACAACGTTTGCAAACGCATGAAAATCAAGGCCCGCACATCCCCTTGTCACGGCCGCCGGGCTGACGTAACCCGCCCCCTGTCCGATTGCAATGCGGGCCGCCTTTGAGCGGGCCCGGGACGGAAACCATGTTTACGCGGCTCATGCGGCGCGATCCGATCGAGGCCAATATCGAGAAGCTCTATGGCGCGATCGTGGCGCAGGCGCGCGCGCCGGCCTTCTATTCGGCTTACGGCGTGCCGGATACCACGGCGGGGCGCTTCGATATGATCGTGCTGCACGTGCATCTCGTCGTCCGGCGGCTCGTGGGCGAGCGTGCGCAGACAAGCACGGCCGGTCAGGAACTGTGCGACGTATTTCTTCTCCGACATGGACGGGAACCTGCGCGAGCTCGGCGTCGGCGATCTTGCCGTGCCGCGGCAGATGCGGAGCATCGCCGAGGCCTATTACGGCCGGGCCAAGAGCTACGATGCGGCGTTGCAGGAAAAAGACGAGGCCGCGCTCGCGGCCGCGCTCGCCCGCAACGTATTCGGCAAGCAGGAGCCGGTGGCCGCGGCCGAGCGGCTCGCGCGCTATGTCCGCCGTCTGCAGGCGGCGCTCACGGCGCAGCCGGAGACTTCGATCGCGCGCGGCGAGATCGCGTTCCCCCGGCCGGAGGACGCCTGATGAAGGACAAGCTCCCCTGGTCTTATCCGGTCGCCGTCGCCGACCTGCCGTCGGACGGGATCGAGCTCACGCTCGCGCCGGACAAGGAGGTTCGCGCCGAGCTGGCGCGGCGCGCGGGCGTGCTGGCGGTGCCGGAGCTCGAGGCGACGCTCAAGGTTTCGCCCGACGGACGCGGCGGCGCCGGAGTCGAGGGCAGGCTCACAGCGAAAGTGCGGCAGACCTGCGTCGTCAGTCTCGATCCGTTCGACAATAAGGTGAGCGAGCCGATCGATATCCGCTTCGCTCCGGCCTCGGCGGCGCGGCTGGCCGGCGGCACGATCGACGTCGGGCTCGAGAATCCGCCCGATCCGCTGGTCGACGGGACGATCGATCTTGCCGCGGTGGTCGCCGAATATCTGACGCTCGGCGATCGATCCTTATCCACGCAAGCCCGGGGCGGTGTTCAAGCCGCCCAAGCAGGGCGGGGACAAGGTCGAATCACCCTTCGCCGCGCTCAAGAAGCTCAAGCCGCGGCGCGGCAAGACTGTACGAAGCAAGGCCAGACGCAACAAGGCTTGACCCGTGGGCATATTCCTTCTGTTGTCTCCGGGCTACGAAACGCTATTGTCCAGCGGCTCCGGCGGCCGCCGGGAAATGCCTTAACCCCGCTCGCGAGGCCAGGCCGGCGCATGTCCAACCACGTGCGAATTGCCCTCGACGCCATGGGCGGCGACCACGGCCCGGCAGTGGTCGTCGGCGGCGCCGCGATCGCGCTCGAGCGCCATCCGGATACCCACTTCCTGCTGTTCGGCGACGAGAAGGCGATCCGCCCCGAGCTCGAGCACCATGCGCCGCTGCGCGAGGCCGCGCGCGTCGTCCACACCGACGTAGTCGTGCGCATGGACGACAAGCCGAGCCAGGCGCTGCGACAGACGCGCCGCACATCCTCCATGTGGATGGCGATCGACGCGGTGCGCCAGCACGAGGCCGACGTTGCGATCTCGGCCGGGAATACCGGCGCGCTGATGGCGATGGCGAAGATCTGCCTCAAGACCATGGAGGGCATCGACCGTCCCGCGATCGGCGGAATCTGGCCGACGTTGCGCGGCGAAAGCATCGTGCTCGATCTCGGCGCCTCGATCGGAGCCGAGGCGCACAATCTGGTGGACATGGCGATCATGGGCGCGGCCATGTCGCGGGTGCTGTTCGATCTGGAGCGGCCGACGGTCGGCCTGCTCAATATCGGCGTCGAGGAGGTCAAGGGCGTCGAGGAAGTGCGCGAGGCGGGCCGCATGCTGCGCGAACTCGCGCTTCCCGACCTCGAATACGCGGGTTTCGTCGAGGGCGACGATATCGGCAAGGGCACCGTCGACGTGGTCGTGACCGAAGGTTTCGCCGGCAATATCGCCCTCAAGGCGGCGGAGGGCACCGTGCGCCAGATGGGCGAATATCTACGCGCCGCCTTCAGCCGGACCTGGAGTGCGCGGATCGGCTATCTGCTGGCGCGCCGGTCGCTGCAGACGGTGCGGGACCGCATGGACCCGCGCGAACTGAACGGCGGGCTGTTTCTCGGGCTGAACGGGGTGGTGGTCAAGAGTCATGGCGGCACCGACGCGCATGGCTTCGCGACCGCGGTGGACCTCGGCTACGACGTGGTGCGCAACGACCTGCAGCACCGGATCGCCGCGGGCATCGCCCGGCACGCGGCCGGAGAACAGCGCCTAGCCGGGAGAGCCGTATCGTGAGCGTGAAGCGTTCGGTGGTGCGCGGCGTCGGCAGCTATCTTCCCGCCCGGGTGTTGACCAACAAGGAGCTTTCCGAGCTCGTCGAAACCAACGACGAGTGGATCGTGCAACGCACCGGCATCAAGGAGCGCCGCATCGCGGCCAAGGGCGAAGTCACCTCGGATCTCGGGCTTGCAGCGGCGCATGCGGCGCTGAAACAGGCGAACCTGCCGGCCGACTGCCGTCGATCTCATCGTGCTCGCCACCTCGACGCCGGACCAGACCTTTCCCGCGACCGCGGTCACCATCCAGGCCGAGCTCGGCATCACCCGGGGCGCGGCCTTCGACCTGCAGGCGGTCTGTTCCGGTTTCGTTTTTGCGATCGCGACCGCCGACAAATACCTGAAGAGCGGCGATTTCAAATGCGCGCTGGTGATCGGGGCCGAGACCTTCTCGCGCATCCTCGACTGGACCGACCGCTCGACCTGCGTCCTGTTCGGCGACGGGGCGGGGGCGGTGGTCATGGAGGCGATCGACCAGCCCGGCACGCGCGAGGATCGCGGCCTGCTCACGACGCATTTGCGTTCCGACGGCCGCCACCGCTCCAAGCTCTATGTCGACGGGGGGCCGTCCTCGACCCAGACCGTGGGCCATCTGCGCATGGAGGGCCGGGAGGTCTTTCGGCACGCGGTCGGCAACATCACCGACGTGATCGAATCCGCCTTCGCGGCCACCGGCTATGGCGCCGGCGACATCGACTGGTTCGTGCCGCATCAGGCCAACAAGCGGATCATCGACGGCAGCGCCCGCAAGCTCGGTATCGCACCGCAAAAAGTCGTCACCACCGTCGACCGGCACGCCAACACGTCGGCGGCCTCGATCCCGCTGGCGCTGGCGGAGGCGGTCGAGGACGGCCGCATCAAGCCGGGGCACCTGGTGCTGCTTGGAGGCCATGGGCGGGGGGTTCACCTGGGCCTCGGCCCTGATCCGCTGGTAGGCGCATTGACCGGGGCGCAAACGGCGAATATCGTTTGAATATCAGAAGGATAAATCCATTGACCGGGGCACAGGGGGCGGCAATGGCGGAGCGGACCATTACGCGGGCGGACCTAAGCGAAGTCGTCTATCAAAAAGTTGGACTATCCCGCACCGAATCAGCTTCTTTGGTAGAGTTAGTGCTGCGCGAGATCGCTGATTCGCTCGCGCGCGGCGAAAACGTGAAGCTTTCGTCGTTCGGCTCGTTCGTCGTGCGCCAGAAGGGCAGGCGGATCGGCCGTAACCCGAAGACCGGGGAAGAAGTTCCGATTGAGCCGCGCCGTGTCATGGTGTTCAAGCCCTCGAACATCCTGAAAAGCCGGATCAACGATCGTACCGACGGCAAGAAACGCTGAGAGGGCCTTGAGGCAGGTACGTGGAGAAAGGCCCCGACGCCTTCCGCACCATCAGCGAGGTCGCGCATGACCTCGGCCTGCCGCAGCATGTGCTGCGCTTCTGGGAAACGCGCTTCGGGCAAATTCGCCCGATGAAGCGCGGCGGCGGCCGCCGCTATTACCGGCCGGAAGACGTCCTGCTGCTGCGCGGCATCCGGCATCTGCTCTACGAGGAAGGCTATACGATCCACGGCGTGCAGCGCATCCTGCGCGACCGCGGCGTGCGCCACGTCTATGCGATCGGCCAGGCGGTCGAGAAGCTCAACGTGCGGCTCGATCCCGAGGCGATGCCCGGCGAAGAGCTCGGTGCGCGCGAGGACGAGCGCGCGGGCCTCTCGGGACTGCTCGATTACCTGCCCGCGCTGTTGGCGCCGCGCACCGACGCCGGCGCCGAGATGCGCCACGACGCGGAACTGCCCGATCCTCCGGAAATGCGCGACGAGGATATGGAGCCGATCCCGTTCCGCCGCTCGCACGTGGCCGACGCGCCACGGGCGGCGCATGACGAAGAGTTCGCCGCGACCGAGGGCGCCCGGCAATCGGCCGAGGCGGCTCGCATCCTGCGGTCGACCCTGCAGGAGCTATCCGAATGCCGGCGGCTGCTAGATGCCGCGCGCGAGGACAATCGCTAGGCTGACGGGGGCCTTTATTCGGCGGTGATCTTGTTCGCCTCGATGATCGGCTTCCAGCGCGCGAGCTCGTCCTGCATGTATTTGGCGAGCTCCGCGGGCGAGCTGGCCACGACTTCCATCATCGCCTTGCCGAGCGTTTCGACCGCGGCCGGATCGCGCAGCGCCGCCACGACTTCGCGGCTGATCTTGGCGACCAAAGCGGGCGGCGTCTTGCCGGGCGCGACCACGCCGATCCAGGCATTGGCCTCGATGCCGGGCAGGCCTTGTTCGGCGAGCGTCGGGATGTCGGGGAAAATAGGCGAGCGCTTGGCGCTGGCGACGCCGATGGCCTTGAGCTTGCCGGCGCGCACGTGCGGGATGACGGAAATCGGCGGCATGCAGCCGAGCGCCACTTCGCCGGCGAGCAGCGCCGTGACCGTCTGGGGCGAGCCGGGATAGGGCACCTGCACGATCTTGGTGCCGCTTTTCGCCGCCACCAGCTCCATGGAAAGATGCGCGATCGTGCCGCTGCCGAACGAGGCGTAATTGTAGGCGCCGGGCTTCGCCTTCAGCGCCGCGAGCGTCTCCTGCAAGTTCGAAGCGGGGAAATTGGCGGCGGCGACCAGCACGCAAGGCTGCGACACGGCCCAGCTGATGGGCGCGAGGTCGGTGAACGGGTCGTAGGGCATCTTCTTGTAGAGCAGCGTGTTGTTGACCAGCGGCCCGGTGATGCTCACGCCGATGCGGTAGCCGTCGGGCTCGGCCTTGGCCACCAGATCGGTGCCGGTCATGCCGCCGGCGCCGGGCTTGTTCTCGATCAGGAAGGTCTGCCCGAGCTTGGCGGTGAGCCGCTCGGCCATGGTGCGGGCGAGCAGATCCGGCGTCGAGCCGGCCGGGTAGGGAACCACGATCCAGACCTGCCGGGCCGGCCAATTGTCGACGGCCGGCTGTGCGAACGCGGCGGCGGGCAGCAGCAAAAGGGCGAGGCTGAGCAGAACTTTCTTCACAGGCATTTTCCTCCAGGCTGGCCGGCCACTTATCGCGGCTCGCAAATTGAATGGTCGGAGCGGCCGGATTTGAACCGGCGACCCCCTGTCCCCCAGACAGGTGCGCTAACCGGGCTGCGCCACGCTCCGACGGGCCGGACTATAGGTGCGGGTCATGATGGGCGCAACGCGGGCGCCGGTTTTTTCAGGCCGCGCGGGCGCCGAGGATGCGCGTGCGCATGCGGCCGGCGAGCGGCGCGATGCGCTCCACGCCGTAGTTGAGTGCGGTCTTCATTCGTTTCTGCGCGGGGCGCTCGACGTGGCGCCAGATCAGCCAGGAAAGCGCGGCGACGGCCGCGGTGGTGCCGGCGACAAGCAGCGCGGGCGACGCGACGCCCTGGAGCTTGTTCAGCACCATGTAGCCGATGTGCTGATGCAGGAGATACATCGGGTAGGTCATGCCGCCGATGGCGAGCACCAGCGGTGGCCGGCAGCGGAACCCGGCGCACGCGCAGCGCCAGGGCGACCGCGCCGATCGAAGCGAGGCAGAGCAGTGCGATGACCCGGTCGTCGATCGCGACCTGGTAGTGCTCGCGCACCCATTGTGCGTTGCCGATCGCCTGATTGATCGAGACGACGGCGGCGAGCACGAGCAGGATCTTGATCAGCAACGTGCGCCGCCCGGTGTACATCTCGTAGAGCAAGAGGCCGGCGGCGAAGAATCCGCTCTGGTTGGTGAGGAACAGCCGCAGCAGGATGCTCGAATGCAGCACGGCTTCATTCAGGAGCGAGATCGCCATCCAGGAGACGATGATAAGCTCGATGTGCTTGCGGAAGTGGCCGGTGGCCAGGAACAGCGCGACCCAGCCATAGAAGGTGATCTCGTAGACGATCGACCAATAGGCGCCGTCCATGAACGGCTGCTTGAGCGCGGGCGCGACGATGAACAGATTGGCGAACCAGTGCAGGAACGTGGTCTCGAAACGCGGCGCGCCGATCGCGATGGTCGCGAAGAAGGTGAGCGTCATGCAGAGGAAGAAGGCCGGATAGATGCGCGAGCCGCGCGCGATGGCGAAGTTGATCGCGCTGCGGCCCTCGGCGGAATAGGCGATCACGAAGCCGCTGATGACGAAGAACAGCTGGACGCCGAAATCGCCGTATTTCGCGAACCATTGCAGGTCCGGCAGCGACGTCGCGGTGTAGCCGTCGGCCGCCGCGCCGCGGAAGCCGTAGTGGAACAGAACCACGGCCAGCACCGCGAACATGCGCAGCAGATCGAGGATCTCGACACGGCTGCGGCTTTCACTTGCTGGCGTCTGGCGTGGACTGGTCATGCCATTGCCCTCGCTCGACGCGGCAGGCGCGCGCCATAGCGCTGCGCCGCGATGGCGCCGCCCCACAGCGTGCCGAGCAGCAGCCAGAAATGGCGCCAGTGATCGGTGTCGATGATCGCGCCCTCGATCACGACGCCGATGAAGGCGGCGAACACCGCGAGCATGACCGGCCGCCAGGGGGTTTCGGCGCGGACGGCCTTGAAGCCAATGAGGAGCGTGAGCGCGACGAGCAGGAGATACGAAAGGCCCGCGATCCAGCCGCCGGCCATGAAGGAGTTGAGATAGACGTTGTGCGCGTCCTCGGGGAAATAGCGGACGAACTGCAGCGGCCCGATGCCGAGCGGATTGTCGAGCGCGAGCAGCGCGCCGAGGATATGCCGGCCGAAGCGGCCGAGGTGGCCGACGTCATAGGCCTGCTCGAGGCTGGCGCGCTCGGTGAACAGCGCGCCGACCGATTGGGTGGAGAGCAGCGCCGCGATTGCCACGCAGATCAAAAGGACGGCGGCGGCGCTTGCCAGCACGATGCGCCCGCGGTGCGCGGGCGTCGTCGCTGATCGCGAACAGGAACACCACGTACAGCGCGGCGGAAAACGCGAAATGCGCCCAGGCGCCGCGCGAGAAGGTCAGAAACAGCGCGACCACGAACAGCGCCAGTATCGCGCCGCCGGCCAGGAAGTTCCGCATGCCGCCGGAAAGCACGCGGCGGATGCACAAGAGCGCGGGCAATACGAGGAATGGGCCCGAGCACGTTGGGGTCCTTGAACGTGCCCTTGGCGCGGCCATAACGGAGCAGCTCTTCCCAACCCGGGATCAGCTGGAAATAGGCGAGGATCGCCAGAATCGCGACGATCACGGCCGCGGCCGTGTAGCCGGCGAGCAGCAGATCGAGGCGGCGGCCGGTGTCCTCGGCGAGCACGCAGGCGAAGAAGAACGCGGTCGCGATCAGGAACCAGGAAACGAGCGTCCATTGGAGCGTGTTGTCGCGCCCGAGTACGGGCACGAGTGCCGATGGTTAGCCCGATGCCATAGACGGCCAGGATTAGAAGCAGCGGCAGTTGGCCCGTCCGCAGCGGAAGCCCGGTGAGGAAGAAGAGCGCCATGGTGGCCAGCGCCACCATCTCGTAGGGCGAGGGCTCCATGATCACGAAAGCGCCGGCGAGGCCGGTGAGCCAGAGCATGAAGCCGCGCAAGCGCTCCAGGAGCGCCGCGGAACCGATCGGCACCGCGATTGCGTGGGCCATCAGTAGGCGTTCTCGGTCTTGAGCAGCGCGAACGGCGTGCGCGCCAGGATGTAGAGGTCGAACAGCACCGACCAGTTCTCGATATAGAACAGGTCGTGCTCGACGCGGCGCTGGATCTTGTCGCCGGTGTCGGTTTCGCCGCGCCAGCCGTTGACCTGCGCCCAGCCGGTGATGCCCGGCTTCACGCGGTGGCGGGCGAAATAGCCGTCGACCACCTCGTCATAGAGCTGGTTCTGCGCCTTGGCATAGACCGCGTGCGGCCGCGGGCCGACGAGCGAGAGATTGCCCTTGATCGCCACGTTGATCAGCTGCGGCAGCTCGTCGAGCGAGGTCTTGCGGATGAAGCGGCCGACGCGGGTGACGCGCGCGTCGTCCTTGGTGACGAGCTTGGCGGCGTTGGCGTCGGTCTGGTCGACATACATCGAGCGGAACTTGAACACCTCGATCAGCTCGTTGTTGAAGCCGTAGCGCTTCTGCCGGAAGAACACCGGCCCCTTGCTGTCGAGCTTGATGGCGAGGGCGACGAGCGCCATCAGCGGCGCGCCTGCCAGCAGCAGCAGGCCGCCGACGATGCGGTCGAACAGCCACTTGACGACGTAGTTCCAGTCGGTGAGCGGCTTATCGTAAACGTCGAGCATGGGAACGTTGCCGATGTAGGAATAGGCGCGCGGGCGGAAGCGCAGCCGGCTCATGTGCGCGGCCAGCCGCAGATCGATCGGCAGCACCCAGAGCTTGCTTGCACCATCTGCAGCACGCGCTCTTCGGCGGTGATCGGCATCGACACCAGCAGGAGGTCGATGCGGGTGCGGCGCGCGAACTCGACCAGCTCGTCCACGGTGCCGAGCTTGGCGACGCCGGCGACTTGCGGCGGCGAGCGGTCGTCGTTGCGGTCGTCGAAAATGCCGCAGATCGAAAGATCGGAGTCCTTTTGCGCCCGCAGCGCGTCGATCAGCGCCTCGCCCGCCTTGGCGCCGCCGACGATGACGGTGCGGCGGATCAGGCGGCCCTCGTGCGTCCAGCGGCGAACCAGCGAGGAGAGGAACGTGCGGCCGGCGAACAGCAGCAGCACCGTGCCGCCGTACCAGGTGCTGACCCACACGCGCGAGTACATGCCCTGATACTTGGCGAAGAAGGCGACCGCGAGCACGGACAGAAAGACGATGGTCCAGGTGAGGCCGATGCGGCTCAGCTGCTCCACGCGCGAGCGGAACGCGGCGACGTCGTAGACGTCGGCCCACTGAAAGGCGAGGACCGCGGTGACGGCGATGGCCAGGATGGTCGTGACGTAATGCCATTCGAAGCCGTCGTGCGGAACGACGTAGATGGCGTAGACCAAAAGCCCGAGCCCGGCGATGACGAGAAAATCGGCGGCGCGGACGAATCCGGCGAGCACCACGTGCGACAGGGCCGAGGCGAATTTCTGCTGCGCGACCGCGGACGCGAGCGGCCCGAGCGCGCGCTTTTTCGCCTGCGCGGGCAAGTGCAGCGCAGCCGCGGCGGCGGAAGCGGATTGTGCTTCCATCGCCCGCGCGATCTCGCGAACATTGAACTCGATCATGCCGCCTTCGCCTCTGTGCCTGCCGTCCGGCGCTCGTTGGCCACGCGCCGGTTCGTGCAGAGGAATGTGGGATTGAATTAGCTGAAAATGCCGACGAATTGCTTATTGGTTCGATTAACTATGAATTGGTTACGCCTCGGCTTTTGGCATGGTTGCCGAATGGTAAGCGTCAAGAATCTGCTCGGTCATGGTGCCGACGGTGAACCCGGCGGCGACTCGCGCATGCAGGCGCGCGGTGCGCGCCGCGGCCTCGCCGGCGAAGGCCGCAAGCATGGCGGCGGCCAATGCCGCAGCGTCGCCGGGCGGGACGAGCGCGCCGGCGTCGGGTCCGAAGATCTCCGGAATGCCGCCCACGTTCGTTGCGACCAGCGGCACCGAGGCGGCGGCCGCCTCCAGCACGATATAGGGCAGCGACTCCGCGCGCGACGGCACCACGAGCACGCGGCCGGTGCGGAAGGCCTCGCGCGCGGGGCGGGGCGGATAGAGCTGCACATGCGGCGCGAGACCGAGCGCTTCCGCGCGCGCTTGCAGCGCGGTCCGGTCGGGGCCGTCGCCATAGAGGAAGGCGTTGCCGTTCCAGCCCTTGGTGCGAAGCAGGGCGAGCGCATCGAGCAAGAGATCGACGCCCTTGAGCGCGCGCATCTCGCCGACATAGACGAAATCGGCGGCGTCGCCGTCGGGCCGGACCGGCTCGAGCTCCTCCTGGCGCACGCCGTTGTGCACGACGCGCACGATCCCGCCGGGAGTTCCGATCTTCGCCTTGAATACGTCGAGGCCGTAGGCGCTCTCGAACAGGAACGCGCCGGTGCGCCGCATCAGCAGCCGCTCGAGACCGAGATAGAAAATCCCGATCGGCGTGCCGGGCGAGTAGTGCAGGCTGCCGCCGTGGGGCGTGTAGACGCGGACCGCGTCGCAGCGCGCGAGCCGCGCATAGGCGCCGCCCTTGGCGCCGTGGCCATGCAGGATATCGGCGTCGCACAGGCGCGCCCGGACGCCCACGTGGCGCACCGCCGCGACGTCGCTCAGGCCGATCTGCCGGCTCATGGGAACGCGGGTGAGGCCGAGCAGCAGGCTCGGGGAAAGCTCCCGCAGCGTCCGCGCCGCGCGTTCGTCGCCGGTCGTGGAGTCGGCGCAGATGCCGACTTCGTGCCCGCGCGCGGCTTGCTCGCGGGCCAGATCCACGACGTGCCGGAACAGACCGCCCACGGGCGCGCGCAGGACGTGGATGATGCGGAGCGTACGCACGGGCGCGGAGCGGTTGTTCAGAGCCACCGTTCCTCGATGGTGATCGTGTCGCCGGGCCGGATCGGATACCAGAGCGGCACGCGCGCGTGCACGATCTGGCCCTGCACGGTGCGGGCGATGACGGCGCCCCACTTGTTTGCGCGCGGCGAAAAGCCGCCGGCGACCGCGATGGCGCTCTCGACGGTGAGGCCGTTCACGTAGGCGAACTGGCCCGCGGTGTTCACTTCGCCCAGAATGAAGAACGGCCGGTAGGTTTCGACCTCGACCGCGACATGCGGCTCGCGGATGTAGCCGGCCTTGAGCTTGGCGGCGACCGCGAGGCCGAGTTCGGCGGTGGTGCGGCCGCGCGCCTCGACCGCGCCGATCAGCGGCATCGAAATCTTGCCGGCGTTGTCGACGGTATAGGAATTGGTGAGGCTCTCCTGGCCGAACACCATGACGCGCAGCTTGTCGCCGGTGTTGAGCGCGTAGGGTGCGCTGAAGGCGGGATCGACCTCGCTGACGCGCGGCCGGTCCGCCGCGCAGGCGGAGACCGCGAGCGCGAGCGCAAGGAGCAGGGCGGTTCGGGCAAACATGGGGCGGCACCGCCTTTCAGTGTCTGCAGTCTTAGCGGCCATATGGTTAACGAAACCTCACCGCCCGGATGCGCGCGGCGCAAGGCTTCTTCCTATTAACTCGATGGCAACCCTAATGATTTCTTATCGGGCGGGTCGCGTGGAGTAGCCCGGTGATGCGTCCTACATCGGCGTCCGAAATGGACGCCACGACCGAAACAGGCGAGAGCGCGCTCGATCTCGCAGCGCTTGCGCATGCGCTGTGGCAGCGCCGCCGCTGGATCATCGTGCCCACGCTGATCGCCGCATTCGCGAGCTACGCGGTCGTGAACCTGATGACGCCGCGCTTCAAATCCGAGTCGCGCGTGCTGATCGAAAGCCGCGAGACCGTCTATAACCGCGCGGAGGGCGACCGCAACGTCGAGCGCGACCGCACGCTGGTGGACGCGGAAGCGGTGCAGAGCCAGGTGCAGCTCGCGCTGTCGCGCGATCTGGCGCGCAAGGTGGTGCGCGAGCTGAAGCTCGCCGATCGCGCCGAATTCAATCCCGAAGTCAGCGGCTCCGTGTTCGGCCGCATCCTCGCGCTCGTGGGCCTGTTCCGCGATGCCTCGCGCCTGAGCGTCGAGGAGCGGGTGCTCGACCGCTACTATGAACGCCTGACGGTCTATCCGATCGATAAAACACGCGTGATCGTCATCGAGTTCCAGTCGGAGGACCCTGATCTGGCGGCCAAGGTCGCCAACGCGGTGGCCGACGGCTATCTCACGCTGCAGCAGCAGAGCAAGCAGGAGGCGATGCGGCAGGCGAGCCAGTGGCTCTCCGGCGAGATCGAGCGCATGCGCGGCCGTGTCGCCGAGGCCGAGGGCAGGGTGGAAGCGTTCCGCACCGGATCGAATCTCTATAGCGGGCCCAACAGCACCACGCTGAGCGCCCAGCAGCTCGGCGAGCTCAATACGCAGCTCACGCTCGCGCGTTCGCAGAAGGCCGATGCCGAGGTCAAGGCGCGGCTGATCCGCGAGCAGTTGCGTTCCGGACGGCCGATCGAGTCGTCCGACGTGGTCAATTCGGAGCTGATCCGCCGCCTCAACGAGCAGCGCGTGACGCTCAAGGCGCAGCTCGCGGAACAGTCCTCGACGCTCTTGGAGCAGCATCCGCGCATCAAGGAATTGCGTGCGCAGATCGGCGACTTGGAGCTGCAGATCCGCAACGAAGCCGAGAAGCTGGTGCGCAGCTTGGAGAACGACGCGCGCCTGGCCGGTGCGCGGGTCGAACAGCTTTCAGGCAGCCTCGATCAGCTCAAGCGCCAGGCTTCCTCGCTCGGCGAGCAGGACGTGCAGTTGCGCGCGCTCGAGCGTGAGGCCAAGGCGCAACGCGATCTGCTGGAATCGTATCTCGGGCGCTACCGCGACGTGACCGCGCGCGAATCGCCGGACGCGGTGCCGGCCGACGCGCGGATCATCTCGCGCGCGGTGCCGACCTCGACGCCCTATTTCCCGAAGAAACTGCCGATCGTGCTGTTGGCGACGCTCGCGACGCTGCTGTTCGCAGTGGTGTTCATCGCGGTCGGCGAACTGATGGGCGGCGATGTCTATCGGCGCATTTCGCGGACATTTTCGGAGCGCGAGCCGGCCGAATTGTCCGAGGAATATGCGCCGGAGCCGGAGGCGGCCTGGAACGACGTTCCTGCGGCGGCCGAGGAGAATTCCGTTAGCGCTCACGAGCGGCGCATGGAGGCGCTATTCACGAAAGTCTCCGAGCTCGACCACGGCGTTCTCGTGCTGGGCGGGGTGGCGCCGGATGAGCGGGCGACTGGGGTTGCGCTCGAACTCGTGCGCAGGCTCGCCGGCCAGGGCGGGCGCATACTCTTGCTCGATCTGGACGCAACGCATGCGCCGTCGCGCATGTTCGCCGCCGACGCGCACGCGCCGGGGATTTCCGATCTGCTGTTCGGAGCCGTGTCCTTTACCGACGTGATTCAGCGCGATCCGGTCTCGCGGGCGCACGTGATCGGGCTTGGGCGCAGCGCGCGCGACACGGCGGGCCTGCTCACCGCGCCGCGGCTTGCGATCGTGCTCGGGGCGCTGTCGCAGACCTACGATTACGTGGTGGTCACCGTCGGCATTTTGCCGAGGCTGCCGGGCGCGGAACGGCTGGCACGCTTCGCACGCGCGGCGATCCTGATCGCGGACGAGAAGGAAGCCGCAGGGGAGCTGGCCGATGCGCTGGTCGTCAGCGGCTTCGATCAGGCGATCGTCGTGGCGGTCGGCCCCGATATGCCGAGCCCGCGGGACCGCGCCGCGGCCTGAACCTCAGAATACTTTGCGGATTTTTTGCGCGGCGCCCCAAAGCAGCGGGGAGCGCTTGATCGCGCGCTTGGCGCTCGCCTTGGCGGCAAGGCCGGCCGCGAGCAGACGGCCGCGCGGCGACAGCGGCAGGAAGCAGTCGAACAGGACCTCGACCTCGTCGCACAGCGAAGTCTTGAATTCGGCTTCGCCGACGCCGAGGTCGAAATATTCAAGGCCGCGATCGGCGCAGTCGGCGACCAGATGGGTGAGCAGGACGAGGCCGGGACTCTGGCGCGCGTGTTCGCCCATCGTGAAGGACGTGATCATCGCCGAGAACCGGCGGCCGTCGTTGACGCCGGCAAAGAGCGCCAGCATGCCGCCGTCCGTATCGAGCGCATGCATTTCGATGAGCGGTTTTCCCGAAGCGAGACCGTGGCGGCAAACTTCGCGCAGGAATGCCTCGATCCCGGGCGCGGCGAATACGTTCTCCACGCCCTGGGCGGCGAAGCGCTCGGCTTTCTGCGCGAGGAAAGCGTCGAGGAAGCGGTCGACCTCGGCTTCGGTGCGGGCGCGCACGTAACGATAGCCGGGCAGCGCCTGAAGCTTGCGCTCCTTGTTGCGCAGTTTCGATCGGGTGCCGCCGCCATAGGCGCGGGCGAGCACTTGTTCGCCGGGTGCGCCGAGCCGCAGGCGATAGCCGAAGCTCGGCGAGGGCTGGCGCGGCAGCTCCCGTAGCGGGTTCGGCATGCCCTCCCAGCTTTCCGGCTGGTCGGAGAGCTCGATCGCGTCGAGATCCGGAATCGCGGAACGGATGCGGGCGATCACCAGCGCAAGGTCGGCGCGGCTGATCGTGGCGCCGCGGCGCCAGGGGCCGAAATTGAAGCAGGCATGCTTGTCGCCGAGGAAGCGCGCGATCAGGAAGCTGCCGCGGCGGACGAGGCCGAGCGGCAGCAGAAACAGGGGGTTGCCCGTCGCATCGAGGCCGATGGCGATGAGCGGCGATACGCCTGCCGCTGCGCCGGCATTGCCGTGCCATGCGGCGACCCAATCGAAGCGCTGGTAGGGGGTGAGAACGCCATCGCGCTCGAGCGCGCGCCAGAACGGCTCGGCGGCGGCCAGCGAGGTGAAAAACTCGACGCCGTCGAGGGCGCCGGCGGACGCTGCGCGCGCGGGCAAGCCCGGAACCAGGCTCCCTGAATCGACCAATGCCGTGGCCGCTTTGCTCGCCATGCTTAACGTCCGTTCAGACATCGAAAATCCTGCAGCCGGTAACGATCACAAAGAATCCTCAAGATTCTGTTGGCATGATCGGGGTATGGGGTTCCCTGCGGAGAGTGTAGGTGGCGAGCTTGCGTAAAACGGTAATCCGGGCCGGTCTCGAGGCGCTGTATTTCTCCGGCGCCCACCGGGTGCTGAAGCCTGTCACCGGCGGGGTAGGGGTCGTATTCACGCTCCATCACGTGCGGCCCTCCCGGCGGGGAGCTTTCCAACCTAATCGGCTTCTGGAGGTCGAGCCAGAATTCCTCGAAGGCGTGGTAAATCGGCTGCGTGCCCGCCGGATCGACCTTGTGAGCCTCGACGAGGTGCACCGGCGCCTGGTGGAGCAGGATTTCAGCCGCCGCTTCGTGGCGTTTACCCTGGACGACGGCTACCGGGACAATCTCGAATTCGCCTGGCCGATCTTCAGGCGGCACAGCGTTCCGTTCGCGTTGTTCGTCGCGACCGCCTTCGCCGACCATCTGGGCGAGATGTGGTGGGCCGCGCTCGAGCGCGTGATCGCCGCCAACAGCCGCATCGTGGTGGAGATCGAGGGCGACACCCGCTTCTACGATTGCACCGGACCGGGCGACAAGGACGCCGCGTTCCATGAAATCTATTGGCGGCTGCGCCGCTTGCCCGACGAAGGCGAGATGCGCCGGATCGTGCGGGATCTATGCGCGCGCTACGGCGTCGATCCACTGGCGCCGTGCCGCGAGCTCTGCATGGGCTGGCCGGAGATCGCGCGGATCGCCGCCGATCCGCTGGCGACGATCGGCGCGCACACGGTCAACCACAACATGCTGCGCAAGCTTCCGGCCGCCGCGGCGCGCGCGGAGATCGAACGCAGCGCCGACGTGATCGAGGCTTCGCTCGGCAAGCGCCCGAAGCATCTGTCGTTTCCGGTGGGCGACGCCACTTCAGCAGGGCCGCGCGAGTTCGCGCTCGCCAAGGGGCTGGGATTTGCGACCGCCGTGACCACGCGACCGGGTGTGTTGTTTCCCGAGCATCGCGAGCATCTGACCGCGCTGCCGCGCGTCTCGCTCAACGGCCATTTCCAGGCGATGCGGTTCATCGACGTGTTCTTGTCGGGGGCGCCGTTCGCGCTCTCCAGCGGATTCCGTCGCGTCGACGCGGCGTGAGCAGTCAATCGGGCCGCTGCATCCACCAGATCAGCCAGCCGGCCGGCAATACCCAGACCAGCCCGAGCACCAAATAGATCAGCGTCTGTGCGTAGGTCGGCATTGCCCCGACGCGGCCATAGACCAGCGACATCGCGAATAGCGCCCAGAAGATCACCAGCGCGATCAGGGCGACGGTGCCGGCTAGCTTGCGCTGGCGTTGGCGCATGACAATCCCGAATAGAGGCGCGGATTGCCCGCGCGGTCGCGGCTCTATATCTCTCGCGCGTCACGAAGGGAATGCGGAGGCGTTGCTTGGTCACGCTCGAGGAAGTCCAGGACCGCCAGCGGCCGGTGCGGCGCTGGCTGTGGTGGGTGGCGACGTTGCTGATCGCCATCGTGCTGGTGGGCGGTCTTACGCGGCTCACGGGCTCGGGTCTTTCGATCACCGAGTGGCGGCCGATCAGCGGCGTGCTGCCGCCGCTGTCGGAAAACGAGTGGCTGGCCGAGTTCGAGCGCTACCGCGCGATCCCGCAATTCCTCGCGGTCAATACCGACATGACGCTCGCGGAGTTCAAAGTCATCTATGCGTGGGAATGGACGCACCGGCTGCTGGCGCGGACGGTCGGGCGTCGTGTTCCTGCTGCCGTTCCTGTTCTTCCTGTGGCGCGGGCTGATCGATCGCGCGCTGGGCTGGAAGCTCGCCGGAATTTTCGCGCTCGGCGGGCTGCAGGGTGCGATCGGCTGGTGGATGGTGCAATCGGGTCTGGCGGAGCGCATCGACGTCAGCCAATACCGGCTAGCGGTGCATTTGACGCTCGCCTGCGCGATTCTTGCGGCGACCGTCGCGGTGGCCGAAAGCCTGCAGCCGTGGCGCCGGACGCCGGCCATGCCGCGGCAGCGCCGCATGGCGGGGATCCTGCTGCTGCTCGTGTTCCTGCAGATCTTCCTCGGCGCGCTGGTGGCCAAGACCGGGGCGGGGCTCACGTTCAACACCTGGCCGATGATCGACGGCCGCTTCCTTCCGCCGGCCGAGGCGCTGTTCGCGATGCAGCCGCTGTGGAAGAACTTCTTCGAGAACGTGCTGACGATCCAGTTCGATCACCGGATCGCGGCCTATCTGCTGTTTTTTCTTTCGGCGCTGCACGCGATCGACGTGCAGCGGGCGGCGCCCGCCATGGCGCTGCGCGCCGCGATGCTGTTCGCGCTGATCACGCTGCAGGCGATGCTCGGCGTTCTCACGCTGCTCTATGAAGTGCCGCTGTGGCTGGCGCTCGCGCACCAGATCGGGGCGATCGCGGTGCTGGTCACGGCGACCGTGAATATCGCGCGGATGAGGGCCTAGGCCGCCAGGGCCTGTTCGAGATCGGCGATGATGTCCTCGATGTCCTCGAGGCCGACCGAGAGCCGCACCACGTCCGGGCCGGCGCCGGCGATCTTCTTCTGCGCGTCGGAGAGCTGGCGGTGGGTGGTGGAGGCCGGGTGGATGATCAGCGAGCGGGTGTCGCCGATATTGGCCAGGTGCGAGAACAGCTTCACATTGGAGACGAGGTTCACGCCGGCCTCGAAGCCGCCCTTGAGGCCGAAGGTGAGCACGGCGCCGGCGCCCTTGGGGCAATATTTCTGCGCCAGCTTGTAGTAGCGGTTGGCGGGAAGCCCGGCGTAGCTCACCCAGGCGACATCCTTGTGGGCGGACAGGTATTTTGCGACCGCGAGCGCGTTGTCGCAGTGCTTTTGCATGCGCAGCGGCAGCGTCTCGATGCCGGTGATGATCAGGAACGCGTTGAACGGCGAGAGCGCGGGTCCGAGGTCGCGCAGGCCGAGCACGCGGCAGGCCATGGCGAAGCCGAAATCGCCGAAGGTCTCGGCCATGACGATGCCGTTATATTCGGGCCGCGGGGCCGAGATCATCGGATAGCGCGCGTCGCCGGCCCACTTGAACTTGCCGCCGTCGACGATCACGCCGCCGATCGAGTTGCCGTGGCCGCCGAGGAACTTCGTGGCCGAGTGCACGATGATGTCGGCGCCATGCTCGAACGGCTTGCACAGGTAGGGGGTAGCCAGCGTGTTGTCGACGATGAGCGGCACGTTCGCCTGGTTGGCGATTTTCGCCACCGCCGCGATGTCGGTGAGAATGCCGCCCGGATTGGCGATCAACTCGATGAAGATCGCCTTGGTCTTCGGCGTCACCGCCTTTTCGAACGATGCTAGATCGTCGGGGTCGGCCCAGACCACGTTCCAGCCGAAGCTCTTGAAGGCATGATTGAACTGGTTGATCGAGCCGCCATAGAGCTTGGTCGACGCGACGAATTCGTCGCCGGGCCTGAGCAGCGCCTGGAACACGACCGCCTGGGCGGCGTGGCCCGAGGCGACCGCGAGCGCGGCGGTGCCGCCCTCGAGCGCGGCGACGCGCTCTTCGAGCACGTTGCAGGTCGGGTTGCCGATGCGGGTGTAGATGTTGCCGAAGGTCTGCAGGCCGAACAGCGAGGCCGCGTGCTCCACGTCGTCGAACACGAACGAGGTGGTCTGGTAGATCGGCGTCGCCCGCGCGCCGGTGGTCGGGTCGGGCTGGGCGCCGGCGTGGATCGAGAGGGTGGAGAAGCCCGGTTTGCGGTCGGCCATTGGATCCTCGAGGACAGGCGCCGTTCCTAATTGCACAGACATAGAAATGTTGTTTAGACTCAGGCCGGGCGAACCGTCAATGCGTCATTTGTCTTCGCCCAGGGATAGGCGCTGGACGCCGCCGGGGAGCCGCTTGGCGCGCCGGGAGGAGAGGGTGCGGGTATTCACGCCGGCCCAATTGATTTCGCCGGAGAGGCGGCCGTATTCGATCTTGGGGCAGCGGTTCATCACCACCTGCATGCCCGCGGCCTCGGCGCGGGCGGCGGCTGCGGCGTCGCGCACGCCGAGCTGCATCCAGAACACCTTGGGCCGGTGCGGCAGCGCCAGCACCTCGTCGAGCACGGCGGGCACGTGCTCGGAACTGCGAAAGACGTCGACCATGTCGAGCGGCTCGGGCACGTCGGCAAGACGCGCGTAAGCCCGAATGCCGCCGATGTGCTTGCCGCCCTGGCCGGGATTGATCGGGAAGACGTTGTAGCCGCGCTCGGCCAGATATTTCACGACGAAATGGCTCGGCCGGTTGTCGGACGGGCTGGCGCCGACCACGGCGACGTTCTTCACGGAATTCAGGATGCCGCGGATGTAGGAGTCGTCGTAGCGGTCGTGGTTCAACGGTCTTCCCACTTCGGCGCGCGCTTCTCGATGAAGGCGTCGATGCCTTCCTTGGCGTCGTTGGCGAGCGCGTTCTCGACCATCACTTTCGTCGTGTGGCGATAGGCGTCGGCGAGATTCATGTCGAGCTGGCGATAGAAGGCGGCCTTGCCGAGAGACTGCACGTAGCTCGACTTCGCACCGATCGTGGCTGCCAGCGCGAGCGCTTCGTCGATCTCCTTGCCCGCCGGCACGACGCGGTTGACCAGTCCGATCTCGCGCGCACGCGCCGCCGAAATCGGCTCGCCGGTGAACAGCAGCTCAAGAGCCTGGGCGGCGCCGACCTTGCGCACCACCGGCACGACCGGCGAGGAACAGAACAAGCCGATGTCCACGCCCGGCAGGCTGAATTTCGCGCTCTCCGCGGCGACCACGAGATCGCAGCTGGCCGCGAGCTGGCAGCCGGCCGCGGTGGCAAGGCCGTGAACGGCGGCGATCACCGGCTGCGGCAGCTCGACGACGGCCTGCATCACGGCGGCGCTCTGTTGGAAGATCCGCTCGAAATACGCGCGCCCGCGGTCGGGATCGTTGCGGTGGGCGGTCAGCTCCTTCAGGTCATGGCCGGCGCTGAACACGGGACCATTGGCGGCAAGCACGACCGCGCGTACCGAGCGGTCGCCGGCGATCGTCTTGAAAGCGGCCGCGAGCGCCTCGAGCATCGCCTCGGAGAGCGGATTGCGCGCGCGCGCATTATTGAGCGTGAGACGCGCAATGCCGTCGCGATCCTCGCGCAGGAGAACGGCTTCGTCCGGGGCGGCGCGGTTCGCGGGCTTGTGCATCTAGTCCTTGCCTTTCGCAGCCGGCATTGTATCCGAATGCGCGGGGCGCAAGCGAGCGCACGGCGCAGGGCAGGGTACCCGACCATGAAGATGAACGCCGAGGAGCTGCAGGTCTATCTGGCCGGGATATTTCCGCAGGCGTTCGGCCCGGGGAAAGCCTCGCGGGTCGAGGCGGTCGGCGAGCACACGGCGAGCGTGCGGTTCAGCGCCGGCGACCGGCACCTGCGGCCGGGCGGCACGGTCTCGGGGCCCACGCTCATGACGCTCGCCGATGCCAGTGTCTATGTGGCGATCCTGGCGGCGCTGGGCCCGGTGCCGCTCGCCGTCACCACCAGCCTGTCGATCAATTTCCTCAAGAAGCCAGAGCCCGGCGACCTGATCGCCGATTGCCGGCTGATCAAGCTCGGCAAGCGGCTGGCGGTCGGCGAAGTGGGAATACGCCCGGCCGCCGGCGGCGAGCTGGTGGCGCACGCGGTCGCCACCTATTCCATTCCGCCCGAGCAGGACTTGGATGAAGGTACCTAATCACCGTTATTTCAAGTATTTGTAATAACAGGATAAAAACATACCCGAGGTCGTTGACCCTGACACCGGCAGCCGATAGAACCCGCCGACCTCTTCGGCCGCGCGAGCCGGCCAATCCAACGGACTGATCATGAAAACCTATTCGGCCAAGCCCGCCGAGATCGTGAAGAAGTGGGTGCTGATCGACGCCTCCGGGCTGGTGCTCGGCCGGCTGGCCTCGGTCATCGCCATGCGGCTGCGGGGCAAGCACACCCCGCGCTACACGCCGCACGTCGATTGCGGCGACAACGTCATCGTCGTGAACGCCGAGAAGGTGGTGCTCACGGGCCGCAAGCTCGACCAGAAAGTCTACTACCACCACACCGGCTTCATCGGCGGCATCAAGGACCGCAAGGCCAAGTTCATTCTGCAGAGCAAGTTTCCCGAGCGCGTGCTCGAGAAGGCGGTCGAGCGCATGCTCGACGAGGGCCCGCTGGCGCGCAAGCAGTTCCGCAATCTGCGCGTCTACAAGGGACCGAGCCATCCGCACGAGGCACAGAACCCGGTGGCGCTCGACGTCGGCGCGATGAATTCGAAGAACAAGAGGAGCGCGTGATGGCCGAAACCGTCCAGTCGCTGGAAGGCTTGGCTGCGCTCAAGCCGGAAACGCCGGAAGCGCCCAAATACGTCCAGAAGCTCGACAAGCAGGGCCGCGCCTATGCCACCGGCAAGCGCAAGAACGCGGTGGCGCGGGTATGGATCAAGCCGGGCGCCGGCAAGATCGTCATCAACACGCGCTCGGTCGAAGTCTATTTCGCGCGGCCGGTGCTGCGCATGATGATCCAGCAGCCATTCGTGGCGGTGAACCGCTCGGGCCAGTACGACGTGAACTGCACGGTCTCCGGCGGCGGCCTGTCGGGCCAGGCCGGCGCGCTGCGCCACGGCATCTCGCGCGCGCTGGTGAATTTCGAGCCCGAGCTGCGCGGCGCGCTCAAGAAGGGCGGCTTCATGACGCGCGACTCGCGCGTGGTCGAGCGCAAGAAGTACGGCCGCAAGAAAGCCCGCCGCAGCTTCCAGTTCTCGAAGCGCTAAGGCCGCGGGGGCGCGCGTTGGCCGTGCGCAAGCGCGAGACTCCGGACGCATCCGCCGCGGAGCACGAGAGGCGGAGCCTCGACCGGCTCATTTTCTTCAGCGACGCGGTCATCGCCATTTCGATGACCCTGCTCGCGCTCGAAGTGCGCCTGCCGACCGAGACTGGAATGTTTTCTGAGGCCAGGCTGCAGCACGACCTGGCGGCGATCGCGACGAAATATCTCGCCTTCGGCGTGAGCTTCCTGGTCATCGCTTCGTTCTGGGTCGGCCATTGGCGCAAATTTGCGTTCATTCGCCGCGCTGACAGCCGGCTGGCGTGGCTGAACCTCACTTTCCTGATGGCGGTTTGTTGCGTGCCGTTCGTGAGCTCGGTGCTGCAGGAGCACGGCAATCTGCGCACCGCGGTAATCCTCTATGCCTGCGTGGTGATCGTTGCGGCGTTGCTCTCGGCCGGGCTCTGGGCCTATGCGTTGCGCGCCGGCTTGGTCGATCCGCAAATCACGCCATTGCAGATACAGCGAAGCCTGTTGTCGCCGCTGTATATCGCTGGCATTTTCGCGCTTTCGATCGGAGTTTCCTTTTACGACGTCGATATTGCCAAGTTTTTCTGGGTGCTTCTGCTCCCCACTTTCTTGCTCTCGGTTGGAAAATAATTGGCGCACGACGGGGAAAAAGGTCCGTCGCCGCTTGCTGTCTTTCGAATTGAATTTCCGGGCATTTCGGGAAAAATTTCAGTTTGCGCGCAACGCTTCGGCGAGGCTGCGCAAAACTCGTGCATCCGCGCGTCCCGATATTTCGCATTGCTCATATCGCGGAAAGCCTCTGGCAACGGAAGCAAGGTAAAACTGTGCCATTCGGCCACAAGGCCCTATCCGAGGTGTGCCGATGCCGCTCGATCTGCCGACGCTAGTCGTCGTCTCGATCCTGATCACGGCGGTGCTTGGCTTGCTGCTGTTGTTCGCCTGGGTCCAGGACCGCAGCATCCGTGCGCTGGCCTGGTGGGGCGCCGCCTACCTGGTAGGCGGCTTCGCCGCGGCGCTCATCAGCATCACCGATTCCCTGCCAAACCCGGTCGCCAGCACGCTCTCGAATGCGCTCCTGTTCCTGGCCTGCGGCTTGAGCTGGAACGGCGCGCGGCAGTTCGACGGCCGCAGCGTGCGGCCGTTCGCGATGTTTGCGGGCGTGGTGATCTGGTTCCTGCTGTTTCGCGTTCCGGGCTTCGAGGAATCGGTCACGGCGCGTGTGATCGCGAGCTCCACCATCGTCTCCGGCTATACGTTGCTCGCCGCCTTCGAGATCTGGCACGGCACCAGCGAACGGCTGGTCTCGCGCTGGCCCGCCGTCGGGGTGCTGACGCTGCACGGACTGTTCTTCGCTTCGCAGATTCCGCTGATCTGGTGGGATCCGGCTGAGCGTACGAGCTCCTCCTTCGTCAGCGGATGGCTCGCGATTTTGGCGCTGGAGACGCTGCTCTACGTGATCGCGACCGCTTTCATCGTGCTCGCCATGGCCAAGGAGCGCTCCGACCGCTTCTACAAGACGGTGGCTTCGACCGACGCGCTGACCGGCGTCGCCAACCGGCGTGCGCTGCTGGAGACCGGCCGGCGCATGCTGCGCCGGCACGGGCGCCAGGACGAGCCGGTGGCCGTACTCATGTGCGACATCGACCACTTCAAGTCGATCAACGACCGTTTCGGTCATTTCATCGGCGACCAGGTGATCAAGCTGTTCGCCGACACGGCCACGGCCAGCCTGCGCTCGAGCGACTTGGTCGGCCGCTTCGGCGGCGAGGAGTTCGCGGCAATCCTGCCGAACAGCGATCTGGAGGATGCGATCCTGGTCGCCGAGCGCGTCCGGGCGGCGTTCGAGACTGCCGCCACCGAGGTCGGCGGGCATCCGGTGCGGGGCACCGTCAGTATCGGCGCGGCGCTCGCCAGCGAGCAAGCGCCCTCGATCGAGGCGTTGCTCACGCGCGCCGACGAGGCGCTGTATCAGGCGAAGCGAAACGGCCGCAACCGCGTAGAGGTCGCGCGCGGCGATAGTACCGCCATACCGCCGGAAATTGCCGCACCCGAAGCCGCCCGCATGCCGGTCTCCGCACCGGTGCTCACCGGTTCCTAGACCGGCGGCCGCGGCTTCCTCCGCGCGTGCCGGGTGCATACGCTACACTCCACGCGCCCGAATCGGCGAGGACGGCGGAGGCGCGCATGCAATTGGAAATCAAGACTTCTCTATCTGGTGTCGATCTCGGTCGGCGTGCTGATCGGGCTGTTGTTGCTGGCTGCCTGGCTGCAGCAACGCGCCGTGAAAGCGCTCGCCTGGTGGGGCGGCGCGATGGTGCTGGTCGGCGTCGGGCTCGCGTTGATCGGCGCGCGCGGAATGATCCATCACGTTCATTCGATCGCGATCGGCAATGCCCTGATCGCGCTTGTGGTCGCCGCGATCTGGACCGGTGCGCGCGTACTGGAGCGCAGAAGCGTGCATTGGGTCGGATTGTTCGCCGGCGCCGTAATCTGGCTCGCGGCCTGTCTGATTCCGGCCTTCTACGCCTCGATCAACGCGCGCACGATTCTGATTTCGGCGATTCTGGGCGTCTACACGCTGCTCACCGCCTATGAATTCTGGCAGCGGCGCGGCGCGTGGCTGGTGTCGCGCCAGCTCGCGGTCGCGCTACTGGTGGCGCACGGCGCGCTGTTCCTGCTGCGGATACCGTTCACGCTTGTGTCGCCGATGCAGGAGGCGCTGCCCGGCTCGTTCGGCGGCTGGTATCTGTTCCTGGTCTACGAGACGATCCTGTACAAGATCGCGCTCGGCTTTGCGCTGTTCGCCATGGCCAAGGACGGCGCGGCACGGCGCGTGCAAACGGCGGCCGCCAAGCGCGTAAGGTCCCGTTAACCGAGCGGGTCCAAGCTTTCAGGCATGGCGACCACCACGGCCCGCAACAGTGCGGAACTCGCCCGCCTCGATCACGCGGCGGAAGAAGCGGGGCTTGCGCTGGTCTGCGTGTATCAGTCGGCCGAGGAACTCCACGGCGCGCTGATCGGCAAGTACCTGAACTTGCGCGCGCGCCGGCGCGCGCTGAGCTACGGCCTGCCGTTCGCGGTGTTGCTCGGAATCTTCCTGCTGGTCTAGCCGCCGCTTTCGCGGCGATAAGCATCGACCTGCATCGAGAGCGCGGCGCGCACCGTATCGAGCAGCTCCCGATCGTGCGTCTTGCCACGCGGCCCGAGCCGGCCTTCGATCGCAAGCGTCGCAATCCCGTGCACCACCGCCCAGGCGCGCAACAGCGTCGGATCCAGCCCGGCTTCCGATCTCGTCAAAGGTGTTTCGCGACCCCGCACCGCGGCGAGCCGCCCGCTGAGTACTTCGAACGCCTCCTTGCCGGCGGTACGGAACGCCTCGCCGGTGCGGTCGAGGCGATCGCTGTGGAACATGAGTCGGAACAGGGCGGGGTGCATCAGGGCGAAGCGCACATAGGCGACGCCGATCGCGATCAGCGCGGGGCCGCGATCCTGCTCGTGCCCGGCGGCTTCCCGCATGGCCCGGGTGAGCCGCTCGTAGCCGGACGCGGCGACGGCGGTCAGCAGCCCGTTGGCGTCGCCGAAGTGATGCGCCGGCGCCGCGTGCGAGACGCCGGCGCGGCGCGCGCATTCGCGCAGGGTAAATCCGTCGAGACCGCGCTCGGCCAGAATGGCCTCGGCGGCGGCGACGAGCGCCGCGGCGAGGTCGCCGTGATGATAGGGCGACGTGCGCTTCCTGCGCTTGGTCTTGGGCATGGCTCCGTGCGGATACGCGCCGCTGTTTACAGTGTCAAGATTAATCTTGACAATAGAAAGATAGCGTAACAGGATATTTGTCAGTGTGAGAATCGCGAGGAGGGGGTCATGACCGCGGCGCAGGTCTTTAGCATCGCCAATCCGTTCGCCTTGCTCGGCTGGATTGTGCTGATCGCGGCCATCCTGCTGGGCCGCCCGTTCTGGCGCGACACCGTGGCCGGGCTGCTGTGGCCGCTCCTACTTTCGGTCGGCTACGTGATCGCGCTCTCGACCGGGTTCGCCGCGGGCGGCAGCGGCGGCAGCTTCTCGAGCTTGGCCGGGGTGCGCCAGCTGTTCACCTCGGATTGGGCGCTGCTCGCCGGTTGGGTGCATTATCTGGCGTTCGATCTGTTCGTCGGCGCCTGGATCGCGGCGGAGACCGAGCGGCGGGGGCTTACGCGGCTCGTCCTGATCCCGGTCCTGCCGCTGACGTTCCTGTTCGGTCCGGCCGGCTTTCTTCTGTTCGGCATTGTTCGCTACGTCGTTCCGGCGGGGAGGACGCAGTGAGCATGGCTCAAGACACGGCGAGCAGCCCGTTCGACTCCTCGGGGCTGTTCGGGGAATGGCGCCGGCGAGAGCCGACGCTTGCCGCGTTCGCGCTCGTGATGGTGGTCGCCATGGCGCCGACGCTGATCGCCATGGCGATCGACGCGCGCACCTTCAACGGCATCAATGTCTGGATGAAGCCGTTCAAGTTCGAGCTGTCGACCGCGGTTCAGATGGCGACGCTCGCCTGGTTCTGGGCCTACCTGGACACGAGCATGCGCGCGCGGCGCAGCGTGCGCGCCATCGCCTGGGCGATCGGGCTGATCTTTCTGGTCGAGGTGGCCTACATCGCCTTTCGTGCGTCGTTTGCGGAAGGTTCTCACTTCAACACTTCGACTCTCGCCGCGGCGATTGCCTATCCGCTCATGGGCATCGGGATCCTCTTCACGGTCATAGTCAGCGCGTGGATCGGCGTTCTGGTGCTGCGTTCGTCGGAAGGCGGAATTTCGCCGACGCTCAGGCTCGCGATCGGAGCCGGACTCGTCGGAGGCAACATCCTCGGCGCGATCACCGGCGCCTATATGAGCGCACAGACCGGCCATTGGGTCGGCGGCGTCGCGACCGACACGGGCGGTGTTCCGCTGTTCGGTTGGTCGCGCACCGGCGGCGACCTGCGCGTGGCGCATTTCATCGGCCTGCATGCGATGCAGGGGATACCGGTCATCGGCTATCTCGTCCGCAACCTGCCGGCGGGACGGACGATCGTGTGGGCTTCGCTCGGGGTCTGGACGGCTGCCACGATCTTCTTCTTCGTCCAGGCGCTGCTCGGGCGGCCCGTGCTTCCGCTCTGAAGGCAGCCGGGTTGGGTAGCGGCGAACACGGCGCGCGCTTTGGCGTGGCCTGTTTCCAACCCGCGTAGCGTTAAGACTTGCCTTCCGATCGGCTCGAATTTTCTCATATCCTTCAGGTGTTTACGCAACCCTTTGTAGTATTAGGACACCATTGGGTCGCTGCCGACCCGTTGGCTCAGGCGCGCTATGCCGCTCGATTTTCCGACCGTGGCCATGATCGAGATCTGCCTGCTTTTCACGGTGGGCTTGTTGCTCGTGTTCACGTGGTTGCAGAACCGGCACGTGCGCGGGCTCATTTGGTGGGGAGTTGCATATCTCACCTTCAGCGGGTCGATCGGGTTGTTGATCGCAGGCTCGGTGGCAAAACTATATTGGCTGATCGACATGGGCTGGACGGCGAACATCACCGCGGTCGCCCTGATGTGGAGCGCGGCGCGGCAGTTCGATGGCCAACCGGTCCGCATCGGTTGGGTGTTCGGGGGCGCACTGGCCATGATCGCGGCCAGCCTGATCTCGGGCTACCACGTGGACCCTAACCTCGGCTTCGCCGCCGGCGCCTTGCTGACCGGAGGCTTCCTGGCGGCGACGGCGTTCGAAATTTGGCGCGGCCGCGAAGAGCCGCTGATCTCGCGCTGGCCGGCGATCGTACTTCTGCTGATCTCGGCGGCCGTTTTCGTGGTCCGCATTCCGCTGACCGTCGCCGCGCCTATCGGCGTCGACGGTTCCATGCTCAAGAGCAGCTGGTTGGCAGCGAGCCTTCTCACCACGCTGGTCTGCGAGATCGCGATCGCATTCCTGGTCATTGCGATGGCCAAGGAGCGTGTCGAATTGCGTCACAAGAGGGCCGCGCGCATCGATCCGCTCACCGGGCTCGGCAACCGGCGCTCGTTCACCAGTCTTGCGCGCAGGCGCATTCGCCGAGAACGCGACGAAGGAACGCCGATCGCAATGCTCATCTTCGATCTCGACAATTTCAAGCGCGTCAATGACCGGTTCGGCCATGCGATCGGAGATCGGGTGCTGCAACTTTTTGCCGCCGCCGCGCATCAAAGTCTGCGACCGACCGATATCGTTGGCCGTCTGGGCGGGGAGGAATTTGCCGTGCTGCTCTCGGTCGCCAATATCGATGATGCGGTCGCGGCCGCCGAGAGAGTGCGCGTCGCGTTCGCGTCCGCCGCCAGGACCGTCGATCAGATGTTGGTGGGCGCTACAGTCAGCGCCGGCGTTGCGCTTGCGCAGCATGGGCACGAGGAGCTTCCAAAGCTGCTCGGCCGGGCCGACGAAGCGCTCTATCAGGCAAAAGCGCATGGGCGGAACCGGGTCGAGGTTGCCAGCGAAGCCAGGCCACAGCTGGCCGCTTGAAATAGTATCGTCGAACCAAACGAAACGGGGCGCCCGAGGGCGCCCCGTTCGTTTCCGGCCAGGCGAGGAAATCAGGCCGAGTAGTACATGTCGTACTCGACCGGATGCGGGGTGTGCTCGAAGCGGATCACCTCGGTCATCCTCAGGTCGATGTAGCTCTCGATGAAGTCGTCGTCGAACACGCCGCCCTTCTTCAGGAACTCGCGGTCCTTTTCGAGACTGCCGAGCGCCTCGCGCAGGCTTCCGCACACCGTCGGGATCCGCTTCAGCTCCTGCGGCGGCAGGTCGTAGAGATCCTTGTCCATCGGCGAGCCCGGATCGAGCTTGTTCTGAATGCCGTCGAGGCCGGCCATCAGCATGGCTGCGAAGCCGAGATAGGGATTGCAGAGCGGGTCGGGGAAGCGGACCTCGACGCGCTTGCCCTTGGGCGAGCTTGCCAGCGGAATGCGGCACGAGGCCGAGCGGTTGCGCACCGAGTAGGCCAGCAACACCGGCGCCTCGAAGCCCGGCACCAGCCGCTTGTAGGAATTGGTGGTCGGGTTGGTGAAGGCGTTGATCGCCTTGGCGTGCTTGATGATGCCGGCGATGTAGTGGAGGCAGGTGTCGGAAAGGTCGGCGTACTTGTTGCCGGCGAAAGTCGGCTTGTCGCCCTTCCAGATCGACTGGTGGCAATGCATGCCCGAGCCGTTGTCGCCGTAGATCGGCTTCGGCATGAAGGTCGCGGTCTTGCCGTAGATGTTGGCGACCTGGGTGATGCAGTACTTGTAGATCTGCATGCGGTCGGCCATCTGCACCAGCGGCGAGAACTTCAGCCCGAGCTCGTGCTGGGCCGCGGCCACCTCGTGGTGGTGCTTCTCGACCGCGCAGCCCATCTTGGCCATGGCGCCGAGCATCTCGGAGCGGATGTCCTGACAGGAGTCCTGCGGCGGCACCGGGAAATAGCCGCCCTTGGTGCGCATGCGGTGGCCGAGATTGCCGCCCTCGTAATCGGTATCGCTGTTGGTCGGCAATTCGATCGAGTCGACCTTGTAGCCGGTATTGTAGGGGGACGAAGAGAACTTCACGTCGTCGAAGATGAAGAACTCGGCTTCGGGGCCGAAAAAGGCCATGTCGCCGGCGCCGGTCGACTTGAGGTAGGCGATCGCCTTCTTGGCCATGCCGCGCGGATCGCGGTTATAGGGCTCGCCGGTCATGGGCTCGAGGACGTCGCAGATGATCGAGAGCGTCGTCTCGGCGAAGAACGGATCGAGCGTCGCGGTCTCCGGATCCGGCATCAGGTTCATGTCGGATTCGTGAATCGGCTTCCAGCCGGCGATCGACGAGCCGTCGAACATGACGCCTTCTGCGAAAGCGTCTTCGCCGAACAGGGAGATGTCGAAGGTGACGTGCTGCCACTTGCCGCGCGGATCGGTGAAGCGGCAGTCGACGTACTTCACGTCCTTATCCTTCATGAACTTGAGGACGTCCTTGGCATTCTTCATGGGTAGTACCTTTCTGGTTCGCCCCTCTGGCCAGAGGTGTTGGAAAGCAAGTGCCGTCAGATAGCGTCGTTTCCGGATTCGCCGGTGCGGATGCGGACCGCCTCTTCGATATTGGACACGAAAATCTTGCCGTCGCCGATGCGGCCGGTTTGCGCAGAGCGGCGGATCGCCTCGATGGCCTTCTCCACCATGTCGTCGGCGAGCACGACCTCGATCTTCACCTTGGGCAGGAAATCCACGACGTATTCGGCGCCGCGATAGAGCTCGGTATGGCCCTTCTGGCGGCCGAATCCCTTGGCCTCGGTGACGGTGATGCCCTGCAGGCCAGCCTCCTGCAGCGCCTCCTTCACCTCGTCGAGCTTGAACGGCTTGATGATCGCCTCGACCTTTTTCATCGCGTCTTTGCTCCTGGCCGTCCGCCGCTACCCGCCCGCGCCGCACGAGCGGTAGCAGGTCCCATGCCAGCCGCGCGGAAACGGGATAACTGAGCGAATTCAATGCTTTATAAGAAGGGTAGGGGTCGGCCGACGCCCTCCGTCCGGCCCCATGCCCAGCGTTTGTGCATGCTGGCGCGCAAAGAAGCAAGGCAGCCCTTAGTGTGGCTGAAAGGGTGTGAATAGGCAGGCGGGACGCGGTGGAATGGCCGCGCTATGAGTTCCAGTCCATGCAAGAGCTCGTCACCCCCGCGGAAATGGCCGAAGCCGACCGGCGCACGGTCGCGTCCGGGACGCCTTCGATCGAGCTCATGGAGCGGGCGGGGCGGGCGGTCGCCGACGTGGTCGCCGCGCGCCTGCCGCTCGGGGCCGAGGTCGTGGTCGTTTGCGGGCCCGGCAACAACGGCGGCGACGGCTTCGTCGCGGCGCGCTGCCTGCGCGAGCGGGGCATCCCGGTGCGGCCGCTGCTGCTCGGCGCGCGCGCGGCGCTGAAAGGCGACGCGGCGGAGGCGGCCAGGCGCTGGGGCGAGACCGTCGAGCCGTTCTCGGCGGATGCGCTGAAGGATACGCGCGTGATCGTCGATGCGCTGTTCGGCGGCGGCTTGGCGCGCGACCTCAAGGGCGAGGCGCGGGCGGCGGTCGAGGCGATCAATCGATCGGGCGCCATCGTGATCGCGGTCGATCTGCCGAGCGGGATCGACGGCGCCAACGGCAAAGTGCGAGGCGCGGCGGTGAGCGCGAAGGAGACGGTGACGTTCTGCCGGCGCAAGATCGGCATGGCGCTCGTGCCCGGCCGCTTTCATGCCGGGCGCGTGCATGTGGCCGATATCGGCATTTCGCCGGCGACGCTCGCGGAGGTCGGGGTCAAAGTCTACGCCAACGAGCCGGACCTGTGGCGCACGGCCTATCCGCTGCCGCGGCCCGAAGGTCACAAATACGATCGCGGACACGCGGTCGTGGTCAGCGGGCCGATGTTTGCCACCGGGGCGGCGAGGCTCGCGGCGCGGGCGGCGCTCCGGGCCGGGGCGGGGCTGGTGACGGTCGCCGCGCCGCGCGCGGCGGTCCCGGTGCTGGCCGCGAGCCTGACCGCGGTGATGGTGCGGCAGGCCGATGGGGCCAGGGGTCTTGCCAAGTTGCTCGCCGACGAGCGCCTGAACGCGGTCCTGCTCGGGCCGGGCCAGGGCGTGGGCAAGTCCACGCGCGATGCGGTGGCCGCCGCGGCCAAGGCCGAGCGCGCGCTCGTGCTGGATGCGGACGCGCTTTCAAGTTTTGCTGGAGATTCCTCCACGCTCGCCAAGCTCCTGAAGCAGAATCCGAAAAGTCCGGCGGTGGTCACCCCGCACGAGGGGGAGTTCGCGCGGCTTTTCGCCCGCAATCCGGAAGTGCTGAAGCCGGAATCGAAGGTCGAGCGGGCGCGGGCGGCGGCCAGGCTGCTCGGCGCGGTCGTGCTGCTGAAGGGGCCGGATACGGTCGTGGCCGCGCCCGATGGCCGGGCCTCGATCGCCGAGAACGCACCGCCCTGGCTGGCTACGGCGGGCTCCGGCGACGTGCTGGCCGGGATCGTGGCCGGGCTGCTCGCCCAGGGCATGGCGGCCTTCGAGGCCGCCTCCGCCGCGGTCTGGCTGCAAGGCGAGGCCGGAACCGAGGCGGGGCCCGCGATGATCGCCGAGGACCTGGAGCCGGAGCTGCGCGCGGTGATCGGGCGGCTGGTGGGAAAGCTCGTCCCGCAGAAATAGTGCTCTTAGGCCACCTCGAACCACGCGGCCATGCCGGTCTCTTGATGCTCGAGCATGTGGCAGTGGAGCATCCACTTGCCCGGGTTGTCGGCCACGAAAGCGATGCGTTCGTTTCGGCGCGGCTGAACCAATACCGTGTCGTTCCACCAAGGCTTCCAACCATCGTCGCGCGCGTCGAGCACGCGGAAATGATGACCATGCACATGCATCGCGTGCGGAAACGCGGTCTCATTGGGCAGGTTGAGCATCACGGTGCGCCCCCGCTTGACCGAGAATAGCGGCGCCCCGGAATGGCCCTCGGCAGAGCGGCCGGCGAGAGTCCAGATTTGGCCGTCGGCGCCCATCATGCCGCGGCCCATCATTCCTCGACCCATCATCCCCATCATGCCGCCCTCGAGCGGGAGGTCCATGCGCAGCGCGTTGCGGAAGTCCATCCGCTCCGGAAGCGGATTGGCGGGCAGAGCGCGCGCTGGTGGCAGCGGCGCCGTACGCTTCGGCTCGCCCGGCTCGTAGACCAGGCGCGCGACCGGAATCTCGCGGTCGCCGGTATCAACCAGGATTTCAGAACTGGAGCCGGGCGCGCGCGTGGCGTCGAGAAAGAGATCGTAGCGCGTGCCGGGCGACAACACGACGCGCGCACGTTCCAGCGCAAACGGCTCGGCTGGTTGGCCGTCGATCGCCATCACCGTGGCGCCGTGATCGGCGATGCGTACCGGCATCACGCGGGCGTTGGCGACGTTGACGAGCCGCAGCCGTACGCGTTCGTTCGCGCGCACACGGATTTCGAAGTCGTTCGCGGCATTGACCGTGAGCACGTTGCCGTAGCGGCCGGCCATGGCGGCGTCGTGCATGATTGCCGAAGCTCTCATGGATGCGGCCGGCCGGGTCGAGCCGCCAGTCACCGAGCACCAGCGCGATATCGCGGTCGACCTCGACCGGTTCCGCCTCTTCGACGATCAAGAGGCCATGCAGGCCACGGCCGAGTTGCTCGCTGGCGTGCCAATGCGGGTGATACCAGAAGGTCCCGGCGTCGGGGGCTTTGAAGCGGTAGTCGAAGCTCCCGCCCGGAGCGATCGCGTCCTGGGTGAGATGGGGTACGCCGTCCATCCGGTTTTCGATGCGGATGCCGTGCCAGTGAACCGCGGTAGGCTGTGTCGAGGCGGTTCACGATGCGAACCTTCACCTCGTCGCCGCGGCGGACGCGCAAGGTCGGGCCGGGCACCATGCCGTCATAGCCCCAGATCGGCGTGGCGGGCCGGTCGCGGCCGCGCAGAAGCGCCTCGCCGGTCTTGAGCGTGATTACGCGGAATCCATCGGCCGTTTGAGCCAGTCCGCGGCGGCCAACAAGCGGGATCGCGGTGGCTGCGAGACCGGCGGCGAGGAAGCGGCGGCGGGAAAGCATCATCATGGATCGCTCGCGGGGGAGGAAACTGCCTTGACGAAGGTCAATTCGCGAACCAAGTTTGTAAGGGCTGCGTGAGCAGGGGCAACTTAAGGATTTGTAACGCGAATTCGGCGCGTCTTTGTTTTTGCGCGCCGCGCCCCACGTGCTATATCCGCGGCCCGGCCGGGCAAGGCCCTGCAGCCCAAGCGCTCGCGGGCGTGGCGGAATTGGTAGACGCGCGGGATTTAGGTTCCCGTGACGCAAGTCGTGGGGGTTCGAGTCCCTCCGCCCGCACCAGATCCGTCCCGGCACAACGATCGTCCGGCAGAGAAGGCATCCGATGCAAGTCACCGAAACGCGGGTCGATGGGCTGAAGCGCGAGTACCAGGTCGTGCTGCCTGCGGCGGAACTCGACAAGCGCGCCGCCGAGCGGCTCTCCACGATCAAGGGGCAGGTGAAGCTCGCGGGCTTCCGTCCGGGCAAGGTGCCGCTGCCGCATCTGAAGCGCCTCTATGGCAAGTCCGTCATGGGCGAGGTGATCGAGCAGGCGATCTCGGAAGCCAACAACCAGATCGTGAGCGAGCGGGGGCTGCGCCTGGCGCTGCAGCCGCGCATCACGCTCGCCAACGAGGAAGAGGGCGCGGTCAAGGAAGTGATCGAGGGCCGCGCCGATCTCGCCTTCACGGTCGCGATCGAGGTTCTGCCGAAGGTCGAGCTCACCGATTTCAAGTCGATCTCGCTGGTCCGGCCGGTGCACGACGTGACCGACACCGAGATCGACGAGATGGTCGGCAATATCGCCGAGTCGAACCGGCCGTTCACGACCAAGACCGGCGGCGCCAAGGCGGAAAAGGGCGACCGCGTGGTGGTCTCCTTCGTCGGCACCATCGACGGAAAGCCGTTCGAGGGCGGCTCGGCCGAGGACGTGCCGGTGGTGATCGGGCAGGGCGGGTTCCTGCCCGGCTTCGAGGACCAGCTCATCGGCATCGCGGCCGGCGAGACGCGCACCATCAAGATCACGTTCCCGAAGAACTACCTCGCCGACGCCCTGGCCGGCCGGGACGCGAGCTTCGAGGCCACGGCCAAGAACGTGGAGACGCCGACCGAGATCACGATCGACGATGCCTTCGCCAAGACGCTGGGGCTCGACTCGCTCGCCAAGCTCAAGGATCAGGTGCGCGACCGCATCGCGCGCGGCCACGCGGTCGCCTCGCGCACGAAGCTGAAGCGGGCGCTGCTCGACGCGCTCGACAAGGCGCACAAGTTCGAGCTGCCGCCTTCGCTGGTGGAGCAGGAATTCGCCGGCATCTGGGAATCGGTCACCAAGGAGCTGGAGACCTCGGGCAAGACGTTCGCCGACGAGGACACGACCGAAGACAAGGCGCGCGAGGAATACCGGGTGATCGCCGACCGGCGCGTGCGGCTCGGGCTGGTGATCGCCGAAATCGGCGAGAAGAACGGCATCAAGGTGACCGACGACGAGCTGACGCGCGCGGTCGCCGAACGGGCGCGGCAATACCCCGGCCGCGAGCAGGAGGTCTTCGAGCAATACCGGCGCAACCAGGATGCGCTGGCTTCGCTGCGGGCGCCGATCTTCGAGGAAAAGGTGGTGGATTTCGTGCTCGAACTCGCCAAGGTCGCCGAGAAAAAGGTGAGCCGCGAAGCGCTCTATAGCGAGACCGAAGAAGAAGAGGCGAAGCCGGAGAAAGCCACGAGTAAGGACAAGGGTAAGGATAAGGCCAAAGAAAAGACCCGGAAGAAATAGCCCGAGCCCGCCCCGCGCGCCGATACGCTATGGTGCGCCCGCGCGATTCGCTTACGGCAGGAAATGGACCGAACCAGCATGCGTGACCCCGTCGAGACCTATATGCAGCACCTCGTTCCGATGGTGGTCGAGCAGACCAACCGCGGCGAGCGCGCCTACGACATCTATTCGCGGCTGCTCAAGGAGCGGATCATCTTCATCACCGGTCCGGTCGAGGACCATATGGCCGCGCTGGTGGTGGCGCAGCTGCTGTTCCTCGAGGCGGAGAATCCGAAGAAAGAAATTTCGATGTACATCAATTCCCCGGGCGGCGTGGTCACCTCGGGGCTGGCGATCTACGACACGATGCAGTTCGTCCGCCCGCCGGTCTCGACGCTGTGCGTCGGCCAGGCGGCGTCCATGGGTTCGCTGCTGCTCACCGCCGGCGAGAAGGGCGCGCGCTACGCGCTGCCGAACGCGCGGATCATGGTTCACCAGCCCTCGGGCGGCTTCCAGGGTCAGGCCACGGACATCATGTTGCAGGCCGCGGAAATTCACTCGCTGAAGAAGCGGTTGAACGACATTTATGTAAAACACACCGGTCAGACCCTGAAGGCGATCGAGGATGCGCTGGAGCGGGACAAGTTCATGGACGGCGAATCGGCCAAGGAATTCGGCCTGGTCGACGCGGTGATCGACAAGCGGCCGCCCAGCGGCGATGCGACCAAGGACTGAGCCTGCGACGACCGGTCACAACGCGAAAAGCCCGACCGGCACTGGGTTTGCTTGGCTACGACAGGCTTGAATGTGGCGCAGAAACGGCGCCGGTAGCGTTAATGAATTCTTGATCCCCCGGCGGATAGCATGCTTCGCTAGGGTCATGCTTCGGAGCCGGGGCGGGGAATGGCTCCCCGCGAGGTCACGGAGAGACGGATGAGCAAGGTCGGCGGCGACAGCAAGAACACGCTCTACTGCTCGTTCTGCGGTAAGAGCCAGCACGAGGTCCGCAAGCTCATCGCGGGCCCGACCGTATTCATTTGCGACGAGTGCGTCGAACTGTGCATGGACATCATCCGCGAGGAGAACAAGTCCTCGCTGGTGAAGTCGCGCGACGGAATTCCGACGCCGAAGGAAATCCGCAAGGTGCTCGACGACTACGTGATCGGCCAGGATCACGCCAAGAAGGTGCTCTCGGTCGCGGTGCACAATCACTACAAGCGCCTGAACCACGCCACCAAGCACAACGACGTGGAGCTGGCGAAGTCGAACATCCTGCTGATCGGGCCGACGGGCTCGGGCAAGACGCTGCTGGCGCAGACGCTCGCGCGCATCCTGGACGTGCCGTTCACGATGGCGGACGCGACCACGCTCACCGAGGCGGGCTACGTCGGCGAGGACGTCGAGAACATCATTCTGAAGCTGCTGCAGGCCGCCGACTACAACGTCGAGCGGGCCCAGCGCGGCATCGTCTATATCGACGAGATCGACAAGATTTCGCGCAAGTCCGACAATCCCTCGATCACCCGCGACGTGTCGGGCGAGGGCGTGCAGCAGGCGCTGCTGAAGATCATGGAAGGCACCATCGCCTCGGTGCCTCCGCAGGGCGGCCGCAAGCATCCGCAGCAGGAATTCCTGCAGGTCGACACCACCAACATCCTGTTCGTCTGCGGCGGCGCGTTCGCCGGCCTCGAGAAGATCATCTCGGCGCGCGGGCGCGGCACCTCGATCGGCTTCAGCGCGCGGGTGACGGCGCCCGAGGACCGCAAGCCCGGCGAAATCTTCCGCGACGTGGAGCCGGAGGACCTGCTCAAGTACGGCCTGATCCCCGAGTTCATCGGCCGCCTGCCGGTGATCGCGACGCTTGGGCGACCTCGACGAGGACGCGCTCAAGCGCATTCTCACCGAGCCGAAGAACGCGCTGGTCAAGCAGTTCCAGCGCCTGTTCGAGATGGAGAACGTCGACCTCACCATCCACGAGGACGCGCTCAACGCCATCGCGCGCAAGGCCATCGACCGCAAGACCGGCGCGCGCGGCCTGCGCTCCATCATGGAGGGCACGCTGCTCGACACGATGTTCGACCTGCCGAGCCTGGAGGGGGTCCAGGAGGTGGTGATCGGCCGCGAGGTCATCGAAGGCGGCGCCCGGCCGCTCTACATCTACGCCGACCGGGCGAGCGACGCCGGGGCCACGGCCAAGGGCGCATAGGCGGGTTGCTAAGGCTAACCCGCGCCAAGCCTTGAATTTGCTAGGGGGAGTACTAGGTATGGGGCCGAAAAGCCCGCGGCCCTGATTCTATTGGGGTCGGCGAGTTGCCAAGCGTACCCTGCCTCACCCCGGCATCCGGCCGGGGCCGACACCGCCAAGAAAGGTTCGGGTCCCGATGACCGCCCAAAAACCGCGCCCGCCGATCGTTCCCGGTGTGAGCCAGACCTATCCGGTCTTGCCGCTGCGCGACATCGTGGTTTTCCCGCACATGATCGTGCCCTTGTTCGTGGGGCGCGAGAAGTCGATCCGCGCGCTCGAAGAGGTGATGCGGAGCGACACCTACATCCTGCTCGCCACCCAGATGAACGCGGGCGACGACGATCCGGCGGCCGATGCGATCTACAAGGTCGGCACGCTCGCCACCGTCCTGCAACTCCTCAAGCTGCCCGACGGCACCGTGAAGGTGCTGGTCGAAGGCGTCGAGCGCGCCCAGATCGCGTCCTATCGCGACCGCACCGAATTCTACGAGGCCGAAGCGTCGGCGATGGTTCAGGAGCATGGCGAAAAGATCGAGACCGAGGCGCTGGCGCGCTCGGTGGTCACCGAATTCGAAGGCTATGTGAAGCTCAACAAGAAGGTTTCGCCGGAAGTCGTGGGCGTCGTCTCGCAGATCGACGACCCGTCCAAGCTCGCCGACACGGTGGCTTCGCATCTGGCGGTCAAGATTGCCGACAAGCAGGCCGTGCTCGAGCAGAAGAAGGTCGCCGCGCGGCTCGAGAAGGTGCTTGGCGCTGATGGAGAGCGAGATCTCGGTCCTGCAGGTCGAGAAGCGCATCCGCACGCGCGTCAAGCGCCAGATGGAGAAGACCCAGCGCGAGTATTATCTGAACGAGCAGATGAAGGCGATCCAGAAGGAGCTCGGCGACGAGGAAGGCAAGGACGAGCTTCAGGAGATCGAGGAGAAGATCAAGCGCGTCAAGCTCTCCAAGGAGGCGCGCGAGAAGGCCACGCACGAGCTGAAGAAGCTCCGCCAGATGTCGCCGATGTCGGCGGAAGCGACCGTCGTGCGCAACTATCTCGACTGGATCCTGTCGATCCCCTGGAACACGAAGAGCAAGATCAAGAAGGATCTCTCGTTCGCCGAGAAGGTGCTCAACGACGACCACTATGGCCTGGAGAAGGTCAAGGAGCGGATCGTCGAGTATCTCGCGGTGCAGACCCGCTCGAACAAGCTGACCGGCCCGATCCTGTGCCTGGTCGGCCCGCCCGGCGTCGGCAAGACGTCGCTTGGCAAGTCGATCGCGCGCGCCACCGGGCGCGAGTTCGTGCGCGTGTCGCTCGGCGGCGTGCGCGACGAGGCCGAAATCCGCGGCCACCGGCGCACCTATATCGGCTCGATGCCCGGCAAGGTCATCCAGTCGATGCGCAAGGCCAAGAAGTCGAATCCGCTGTTCCTGTTCGACGAGGTCGACAAGATGGGCGCCGATTTCCGCGGCGATCCGTCCTCGGCACTGCTGGAGGTCCTCGACCCCGAGCAGAACCACACGTTCAACGACCACTATCTCGAGGTCGACTACGACCTTTCCAACGTGATGTTCATCACGACGGCGAACACGCTCAACATCCCGCCGGCGCTGCTGGACCGTATGGAAGTCATCCGTATGGCCGGCTACACCGAGGACGAGAAGGTCGAGATCGCGCGCAAGCACCTGATCCCGCACCAGCTCACCAAGCACGGGGTGGCCGCCAAGGAATGGTCGATCGACCAGGAGGCGTTGCTCACGATCATCCGCCGCTACACGCGCGAGGCGGGCGTGCGCAACCTCGAGCGCGAGCTCGCCAACCTGATCCGCAAGGCGGTGAAGGAGCTGATGACGGAGAAGAAGGATTCCCTCACGGTCACGGCCGCGAACCTGGAGAAATATCTCGGCGTGCCGAAGTTCCGCTACGGCGAGATCGAGGAAAGCGACTTGGTCGGGGTTTCGACCGGGCTGGCCTGGACCGAGGTGGGCGGAGAGTTGCTCACCATCGAAGGCGTCATGATGCCCGGCAAGGGCCGCATGACCGTCACCGGCAATCTGCGCGACGTGATGAAGGAGTTGATCTCGGCGGCGGCGTCCTATGTGCGCTCGCGCGCGGTCGATTTCGGCATCAAGCCGCCCATGTTCGAAAAGACGGACATCCACGTGCACGTGCCCGAGGGCGCGACCCCGAAGGACGGGCCTTCGGCGGGCGTGGCGATGGTCACCGCGATCGTCTCGGTCTTGACGGGAATTCCGGTGAAGAAGGACGTGGCCATGACCGGCGAGATCACGCTGCGCGGCCGGATCCTGCCGATCGGCGGCCTCAAGGAGAAGTTGCTGGCGGCGCTGCGCGGCGGGATCAAGAAGGTCCTGATTCCCGAAGAGAACGCCAAGGATCTCTCCGAGATCGCCGACGTCATCAAGGGCGGGCTCGAGATCATCCCGGTCAAGCGCATGGACGAGGTGCTCGCGCACGCGCTCGCGCGCAAGCCGGAACCGATCGAGTGGGAAGAGGAGGCCGCCAAGCCCGTGGCCGCCGAGCCGGTCGTCGCCGACGAGGACGACGCCTCGGGGGTGGTTGCGCACTAGCCGAGCCGGCCTCTCAGATTGTTTATCAGCGGCCGTCAGGCATTTCCCTGGCGGCCGCTTTCGTTTCCGGGGAGTTCCTGCCGGGCGAGGGCTCAGGCGGTCGCTTCGGAAAAATATAATGAAATCAAATGCGTATGGGAACGAGTAAAGAGATCGAGTTCGGCTCGCCACCCTGGGTATCCTAACCTCCGGTTAGGCTAAAACCATGCAACGGCGCGGGTTTGCGGCGATCCGGACTTGCTTTCAACCCGCAAAGCGTGATTCTACCAGCGTTTCCGGCGATTTGCCGGCGAGTCGTGCAATTCCAAGGGTTTCCAAGGCCAAAGAAGGAACTGTCCGATGACCAAGAACGAGCTTATCGCCGCAGTAGCCGATACGGCAAAATTGACCAAGACGTCGGCGGCGTCGGCAGTCGACGCCACCTTCGACATCATCACCGGCGCGCTGAAGCGCGGCGACGAAGTGAAACTCATCGGGTTCGGCAGCTTCAAGGTCGTGAAGCGCGCGGCCCGCGAGGGCCGCAACCCGCGCACCGGCGCAGCGGTGCAGATCCCGGCGTCGAAGGCGCCGAAATTCTCGGCCGGCAAGGGCTTGAAGGACTCGGTCAATATCTGACGCGAAATCATCCGACACGAAGTTCCGACCAAAACCGGTTCGATGCTCCCGCCCTTGGCGGGAGCATTGTTTCTTGCAGGCGTTGCATTGATGCGGGGCGCGGGGCTAATGCTGCCGCCGGGCGGTTAGCTCAGCTGGTAGAGCGTCTCGTTTACACCGAGAAGGTCGGCGGTTCGATCCCGTCACCGCCCACCAGCAATCCGTGAACGCGCCTATCTGTCCCGATCGTCGCGCGTGACCTGAACGATGATCGGCCTCGGCTTGCGGCCGACAAAGACCAGCAAAGCGCCGATCAGGATCATCGGGATGCCGATGGTCACGGCGATGATCGTGAGGCAGAAAACGAGACCCAGAAGGATAAGAATAATTCCGATTATTCTGAGCAGAACCATATCGGCTCCCGTGGAAAATTTAAGCTCGACAATATCTTGCATCAATCGGCGGCCGCCTCCAATAGCGGCGAAACGCTCGCCGGCAAGCGGTGCCGAACGCAGCTCTATCAGCTGATTTTTGGGATTGAACGAAAAAGATCGGGCGGCTCGATCCAATCACGCCCGCCGATCTTCACGGCTCCGCCCCTGCGGTTGTCGGACCGGCACAAGAATGCAGCAAAGGCCGCCCGTCCAGCCTGCATGGCAGGACGGGCGCCTGAATATCAGACGGCTTCCTTCAGCTCCTTGGCGGCGCGGAAGGCAACCTTCTTGCTGGCCTTGATCTGGATCGGCTCGCCGGTCGCGGGATTGCGGCCCATGCGGGCGGCGCGATTACGGACCTGCAGGATTCCAAGGCCGACCATGCGGATGCGCTCGCCCTTCTTGAGGTGGGCGGTGAGCATATCCACGAGATCGTTCAACATGGTTTCGGCTTGCTTCTTCGGCATCTTGTGCTTTTCCGCGAGATCGGCGGAGAGATGCTTCAGAGTAACGGTGACGACTTTCGGCGAAGTAGCTGCCATGGGCGTTCCCCTTCGGAAGAACTCGGCTAAGGCACGTCAAAACGGGCACATACATGATTCGAGGCCCGTCTAGTCAGCATTTCTAGGGTTTTCTTGGCTTTTCCAAGCTGTTTTCGGGGCTAGACCCCGCCCCGGGGTCCAAAAGACGGGCCTTTCCGGGCCTATGGCTGGTGCTGCGTTAGCAAATTGGCCATGATTTAAGGTGTCCATGCGTCCCTTGGGACGGCATCCGCATGCAAAGGACAGTTCCATGAGAGCCATCCGATCCTTGCCCATCGCGTTCGTGGCGCTCCTGATCGCAGGGGGCGCAGCCGTCGCAGCGCCCGGTCTTGCGACCACCGACGTCAACGTGCGCCAGGGCCCCGGCATGAACTTTCCGGTCGTGACGACGATCCGCGGCGGCAGCAATGTCGACGTGCAGTCGTGCAACACCGGCTGGTGCGCCGTGCGTTTCGGTCCGTACGCGGGCTTCGTGAAGGCGACCTATCTCGATTTCGGCGTTCCGCGCGCGCCGCGCTACTTCTACGGGGCGCCTGCATCGCCGTTTCTCTACGGACCTCCGCCTCCGCGCTATTGGGGTCCCAGACCCTATTGGGGACCCAGGCCCTACTATTACGGATACGGATGGCGCCGGCCGTATTGGGGTTGGTGAGATCGCACGCCGAAGCACGCGCTCGTGAGACCGAGCCGCGCTTTGCTTGACTTGGAAAGAGGCGGCCCCTAAGTCCGCTGCATTCCCGGGGGCGTAGCTCAGTTGGTTAGAGCGCTGCCCTGTCACGGCAGAGGTCGCGGGTTCGAGTCCCGTCGCTCCCGCCAGTCTTCGCGGCCTCGCTGCGAATGCCGGTAATCCCGGGGATGCCGCTGCTCTTCCCAGTCATGTTTGCCGGTTTGCCGACGCCTCCGCGGCGAGGCATCATCGCCGGCAACGCGGGAGGACGCCGATGCATAAGATCGAATTTCCCGAGCAGGTGCTGAAGCGCGTTCGCACGCGCCGCGACAAGCTGCACATCTACGACAAGCTCAACGGGCCATCGACCGCGCTGGTGGCGATCGACCTGCAGAACGTGTTCATGCAGCCGCATCTCGCGCTCGAGGTGCCGTTCGCGCGCGAGATCGTGCCCAACGTCAATCGTCTTGCCACCGCCATTCGCGGCGCCGGCGGCACGGTCGCCTGGGTGCAGATGACGTTCAACGGCATCGCCAATCTCTGGCCGGCCTATGTGGAGCGGCTGTCGCCGCGCTTGCGCAAGGAGGCGATCGATCAGCTCCAGCGCGGCAGCGAAGGGCACGCGCTGTATCCCGAGCTCGACGTGCAGCCGAACGATCTGCTGGCCGAGAAGACGCGCTACAGCGCCTTCATCCAGGGCGCCTCGGACCTCGACCGCAGTCTGCGCCAACGCGGGATCGATACGGTGGTGGTGGTCGGAACGCTCACCAACGTGTGCTGCGAGTCCACCGCGCGCGATGCGATGATGCTCAACTACAAGACCGTTCTGGTATCCGACGCCAACGCGACGCTCACCGACGCGGAGCACAACGCGGCGCTCGCGAACGTGCTGGTCACGTTCGGCGACGTGCTCTCGACCGACGAGGTGATCGCGGGCCTGGCGGCCGGAGCCGGCATGGTGAAGCGGGCGGCGGCAGGCTAGGTTCCGTCTTCGATCCGAAGACGGGGAATGCAATGCGCGCCTATCACTTGAAAGAGTTTTCCGGGCCGGACGGCCTCGCGGCCGTCGAGCTGCCCGACCCCACACCGGGGCCCGGCGAAGTGCAGGTGCGCATCCACGCGGTGTCATTGAACTTCCGCGATCTCGCGATGACGCGCGGGATGTACGGCGCCGGGGTGAAGGCGCCGCTGATTCCCTGCTCGGACGCGGCCGGTACGATCGCGGCGATTGGGCCGGGTGTGTCCAAGTTCAAAGTCGGCGACCGGGTGACGCCGACCTTCTTCCAGAACTGGCTCTATGGCGACGTGCGCAAGCGCGACGCCACCTCGGCGCTGGGCGGCGGCGGCAAGGGGGTGCTCGCGGAGCGGATCGTGCTGCACGAGAGCGGCATATTGCCGATCCCCGAACATCTCTCGTTCGAGGAGGCCGCGTGCCTGCCGTGCGCCGCGCTCACGGCATGGCAGGCGTTGTTCGAACATGAGCCGCCGCTGCGCGCCGGCGAGACGGTGCTGATCCAGGGCACCGGCGGCGTTTCGATCTTCGCGCTGCAGCTTGCCAAGAGCGTCGGCGCGCGGGTATTCGCGACCTCCTCGAGCGACGAGAAGCGCAAGCGGCTCGAGAGTCTCGGCGTCGAGGCCTCGGTCAACTACAAGTCCAATCCCGATTGGGACAAGGCGATCGCGGAACTGACCGGCGGCGGCGTCGACCGGGTGGTCGAGGTCGGCGGCGCCGGAACGCTGGCGCGCTCGATCAACGCGATCCGCAACGGCGGGCGCATCTATGTCATCGGGGTATTGTCGGGTCCGGGCGAGATGAATCCGCAGCCGATCCTGCGCAAGTCGGCCAACATCCAGGGCATTTTCGTCGGCTCGCGCGAGATGTTCGAGCACATGAATGCGGAAATCAGCCGCATCAAGCTCAAGCCCGTGATCGACCGGGTGTTCAAGTTCGACGAGGCCAAGGCCGCGTTCCAGCATCTGGCCGCCGGCGCGCATTTCGGCAAGGTCTGCATCCGGGTCGGCTAGACGAGGGGAATGTGAAGGCCGCAGTTCTGCACGAGGTCAAGAAGCCGCTGGTGATCGAGGACGTCTCGATCGACAAGCCGCGGTCGCGCGAGGTGCTGATCCGCACCGTGGCGGCCGGCGTCTGCCACTCGGACCTGCATTTCATCGACGGCTTGTTTCCGTTTCCGCTGCCGACGGTGCCGGGGCACGAGTTCGCCGGCGTCGTCGAGGCGGTCGGCTCCGAAGTGCGCATGGTGAAGGTCGGCGATCACGTCATCACCTGCCTCAACGCCTTTTGCGGCCATTGCGAGCATTGCGTCACCGGCCACATGGCGCGCTGCGTGAACCCGGAGGTGCGGCGCGACCCGACCGATACGCCGCGGCTTTCGCGCAAGGCGGGCGTGCTCAATCAGTTCGCCAATCTCTCCTCGTTCGCCGAGCGGATGCTGGTGCACGAGCACGCCTGCGTTTCGGTGCGCAAGGACATGCCGCTCGACCGGGCGGCGCTGATCGGCTGCGCCGTGGTCACCGGCTTCGGCGCGGTGAACCACACTGCAGGCGTGCGATCCGGCGAGACGGTCGCGGTGATCGGCTGCGGCGGGGTCGGGCTTTCGACCATCAACTGCGCGGCGATCGCCGGCGCCGGGCGCATCATCGCCATCGACCGGGTCGGCTCGAAGCTCAATCTGGCGAAGCATTTCGGCGCCACCGACGTCATCGACGCGAGCCAGGGCGATCCGGTCAAGCAGGTGATCGAGATGACCGGCGGCGGCGTGCATCACGCCTTCGAGGTGATCGGGCTGAAGGCGACCGCCGAGCAGGCGTTCAAGATGCTGCGCCGGGGCGGGGCCGCCACCATCGTCGGCATGATCCCGCCCGGCGTGAACCTGGAGATCGCCGGCCGCGATTTCCTGAGCGAGAAGCGGATCCAGGGATCGCTGATGGGCTCGAACCGCTTCCCGGTCGACATGCCCCGCCTCGTCGACTTTTATCTGCAGGGCAAGCTCAAGCTCGACGAGCTGATCTCGCAGCGGATCAAGCTTGCGCAGGTCAACGAAGCGCTCGACGAATTGAAGCGCGGCGAGCTGGCGCGCTCCGTGATCATGTTCGACGCATGAGGCTGCAGGGCAAATCCGCGATCATCACAGGCGCCGCGGGCAATATCGGGCTGGCGACCGCGCGGCTGTTCTTGAAGGAGGGCGCCAGCGTCCTGCTCGTGGACCGCGACGAGGCCGGCCTCAAGACCGCGATGAAGGAATTCGGCGGCAACCAGGCCGAGGCGCTGATCGCCGACGTCACCAAGGCCAAGGATACCGAGCGCTACGCGCAGCGCGCGGTCGAGAAATTCGGCGGGGTGGATATCTTCTTCAACAACGCGGGCATCGAAGGCCCGGTCACGAAAATCCAGGATTATCCGGACGACGGCTTCGACCAGGTCATGCAGGTGAACGCCAAGGGCGTGTTCCTCGGCGTCAAGCACGTGCTGCCGCGCATGCGCGAATGGGGCAGCATGATCATCACGTCCTCGATCATGGGCCTGCGCGGGGGCGTTCGCACCATCGGCTACGTGGCGAGCAAACACGCGGTGGTCGGCATCATGCGCGCGGCGGCGAAGGATGCGGGGCCGCGCCACATCCGCGTGAACAGCATCCATCCCGGCTTCGTGAAGAGCGAGATGCTCGGGCGCATCCAGAAGCGGAACACCGAGCTCGGCCTGCCGAGCGACGAGTTGTTCTATCTGGCGCAGGTGCCGTTCGGGACCTACGTGACGCCGCACGAGATCGCGCAGACCGTGCTGTTCCTCGCCTCGGACGACAGCCGCCAAGTCACCGGCCAGACTCTGGCGATCGACGGCGGCTACATGCTCTAGCCGTTGTGCGCCGCCGTCACTGCTCCGGGGGATTCGAGCGCCGTTCCATCGCATCGCGCAAGGCGCGCTTGGTGCGTTCCGTCGCGACGATCATGTCGTCGGCAGGCTTGCGGTATCTGAGCATTTCCTTGTGGATCGCATCCTGGTGGTAGGAGTTGAGCCCGAGTCCGGCGAGGTACTGAAGCCGCAGATTGATGTCGGTATTGATGGGCGCATCCTTGATCCACTCAGCAAGGTCGCGCCCGCGGCCGGCATAGGTCGATACCAGCTCGACCGCGGAGCCGAGGCCGACCTCGGCGAGCGAAGCCTTGACGCGCGCGTGGTCCGGCCGGTCGAGCCGGCGCTGGAGCGCGTCGACATCGATCGGCGCGGGCTCCTTGCGCGCGAATATGACGAGGTCGTAGCCCAGGCTCTGGTCGTCGTTGGCCCAAATCACGCCGTCGCGGAACACGCTGAAGAAGGTCGCCATCTCGGTCTTGATCACATCGATCGAGCTCTCATAGAGCGGCACCCATTGGGTGATGACGCCGCCCGGATTGAGATGGTTCCTGGCGAGTTCGAAATATTCGCGCGTATAGAGCGTGGCCGCGCCCTTGACCCAGGGATGGATCGGATCGGACGTGATGACGTCGAATTTCTCGCGCGTGGTGAGCAGATAGTGTCGCGCGTCGTCGTAGACGACGGTGACGCGCGGGTCCTTCAGCACGTCGTAATTTTCCTTGGCGAAGAAAGGCGCGACCTTCTGCGGAATCAGCGGCTCGATCTCGCAGATGACGATGCGTTCGACGTCGGGATGGAGCACGAAGCTGCCGGCGGTGACGCCGGCGCCGAGGCCGACGATGAGAACGGTTTTCGGCCGCGGGTGCAGTAGGGCGGAGATATGCCCGAGCATGCGCTGCAGCCGCATGTCCTGTTCCGAGGTCGAGGCCTCGGCCTTGCCGCTCACGTGGAAGGCGATCAGACCGTCTTCCGTCCGCGAGACCGCGACCGAGGCATTGATGCCCTCGCCGACATAGAGGATTTCGGAAATCTCATTCTGAAGCGGCAGTTGGCGCCCATAGGCGATGGCTTCGGCCGGAATCGGGGGCAGCGTGCGCGCCAGCAATACGGTAAGCCCGAGCACCAGCGCCACGGCAAGCAAGCCGCCGATCCGCGCCAAGCCCGCGAACGGACCGCGGGCCGTTTGCGCGCGGCGGAACGACAGGAGCAGGGTCGGCGCGAGCATGAGCAAGCCGGCGATGACGGCGAGCACGATTAGAAGCTGTTGGGATCCTTGCGTGCCGATCGACGGGACCGCGAGAAGGCTGAAGCCGAGCGCGCCGACAATCGCGCCCACGGTGTTGGCGGCATAGACGCGGCCGACCATCAGGCCCGGGTCCTCCCGGCGCGCGGCGGCGGCGAGCGCAAGCGGGAAGCTCGCGCCCCACAGGCACGCGGCCGGCAGGATAGCCAACAAGCAGCGCACGAGATCGAGCTGGAAATTGATCCACGGGCTCGACGAGATCGTGGGGTCGATCGGCCACCAGGGCAGCGCGTAGCCGATCAGCGCGGCGGTCCACGCGATCGCGGCCACGAGCAGCAGTTGGCTCAGGCCGAGGATGAGGCGCGGGTCGCTGCGGCCGCGCGCGATCGCGGAGCCCGCGCTCGATCCGATGCCGAGCCCGACCAGGAAAACCGCGAGGATGATCGAGAACGTGTAGACCGAAGGCCCGAGGATCAGCGACAGCAGCCGCGTCCAGACGACCTGCGCGCCGAGCGCGGTGAGCCCGGAAAGCGCGATCGTGATATAGACCGCCCATGCGGTCGGTATACGCGACGACACCGGTGCCTTCGGCTCGGCCGGCGCGGCGTGGTAGGGGATGACGCGGGCGATCACGAGCGCGATGAGGCCGATCGCGCCGTTGATCGCCGCGGCCGCGTAAGTCGCGACCGCCATGTCATGGACGCGCAGCAAATAAAATCCGGCGAACAGGCAGCCGAACACGGCGCCCGCGATATTGCCGGTATAGAGAATGCCGAGCCAGGAAATGCCGCGCGGCGTCGCTTCCAGAAAGCGCGCGACCGAGGGCAGCGTCGCGCCCATCAGCATGGTCGGCGGCACCAGCAGCGCGCCGCACACGAGGCCGCGCAGGAAAATCCCCGACGAGCCGGGGCTGCCGAGCGCGGTGTACAGGCCGCCGGCATAGGGCAGCACCCACAGGATCGCGATACCGAGCAGGCCGATGCCGATCTCGATCAGCGCATAGACCTTGAGCGGATGATGGCGCGGGGAGACCAGATAGGGCAGCGCCAGGCTGCCCAGGCACATGCCGCCCATGAAGGTGCCGAGCAGCACGCCGAGCGAGATCGCGGAGGAGCCGATCACCAGCTCCAGCAGCTGGAACCAGACGATCTCGTAGACCAGCGCCGCGCAGCCGCTGCCGAGGAAGAGCACGAGGATGGCGGGAAGCAGGGCGGCGGATACGGCGGCCCGGGGCCGGTCGCGGTTACGGGGGCTCATACGCGGACGCGGGCTCCGAGGGTCGGCCTTCCGGCACGGGAAGCTCGTCTACATGCGCGGGACGGAGCCGTCCTGTAAAGCGGCGACGAGCCTCGGCAAGATCGCCGCCCGGGGCCCGATTGAACTGCCGCGAAACCCTTGAATTGCGCCGATTGGTCAGCTTGCCTCGTTTGGCCTCGTGGGTTAAGCCGTAATCGTCTTTCGAATTGTTCGCACTTGCGAGATCGGGAGGCTAGCCTTGGGCACATCGCTCCAGGGCTTGCGCCCCCGCCGCGCGCGAGAGGCCGATGACCGCCCTGATCCAGGATTACTTGCCGATCGTCGTCTTCATCGGGGTGGCGGCGGCGATCGGGCTTGCGCTCATGGTCGCGCCGTTCCTGGTCGCGTATCGCGCGCCCGATACCGAAAAACTTTCCGCCTACGAATGCGGCTTCAACGCCTTCGACGACGCGCGCATGAAGTTCGACGTGCGCTTCTACCTGGTCGCCATCCTGTTCATCATCTTCGATCTGGAAGTCGCGTTCCTGTTTCCCTGGGCGATCGCGTTCGGCGAGCTCGGTGCGTTCGGCTTCTGGTCGATGATGGTGTTCCTTGCGGTGCTGACGATCGGGTTTATCTATGAATGGAGGAAGGGAGCGCTCGAATGGGATTGATGGCTCCCGCCACGCAGCAGATCGTCGATCCGCGCTATGGCGGGATCGCGCCGACCGACCCGTATTTCGCGGGCCTCTCGGACCATCTCGCCGACAAGGGCTTCCTGGTCACCGCCACCGACGACCTGATCACCTGGGCGCGCACCGGCTCGCTGATGTGGATGACGTTCGGGCTGGCGTGCTGCGCGGTCGAGATGATGCAGGCCTCGATGCCGCGCTATGACCTCGAGCGTTTCGGCTTCGCGCCGCGCGCGTCGCCGCGCCAGTCGGACGTGATGATCGTGGCCGGCACGCTGTGCAACAAGATGGCGCCGGCGCTGCGCAAGGTCTACGACCAGATGCCGGAGCCGCGCTACGTGATCTCGATGGGATCGTGCGCCAACGGCGGCGGCTACTATCACTATTCCTATTCGGTGGTGCGCGGCTGCGACCGCATCGTGCCGGTCGATATCTACGTGCCCGGGTGCCCGCCCTCCGCGGAGGCGCTGGTCTACGGCGTGCTGCTTCTGCAGAAGAAGATCCGCCGCACCGGAACGATCGAACGCTGAGGCAATCGCCATGGAAGAAATCCTGCGCGAGCTCGGCGAGCACGTCACGCGGGCGCTTTCCGGCGCGGTGACGGGCTATGCGGTCGCGCACGGCGAGCTCACGCTGCAGACGGAAGCCGCCGAGATCGTCAAGGTCACGCGGTTTTTGCGCGACGATCCGAAATGCCAGTTCTTGAGCTTCGTCGACTTGTGCGGCGTGGACTGGCCGGCGCGCGCCAAGCGCTTCGACGTCGTCGTTCATTTGCTGTCGCCCAAGCGGAACCTGCGCGTGCGCATCAAGGTGGAGACCGACGAGGACACGCCGGTGCCCTCGATCACCGGTGTCTTTCCCGGCGCCAACTGGTTCGAGCGCGAGACCTACGATCTCTACGGGATTCTGTTCACCGGCCATCCGGACCTGCGGCGGCTGCTCACCGACTACGGCTTCGACGGCCATCCGCTGCGCAAGGATTTTCCGCTCACCGGCTTCGTCGAGGTGCGCTGGGACGACGAGCTGAAGCGGGTGGTCTACGAGCCGGTGCGGCTGGCGCAGGAGTTCCGCAACTTCGACTTCCTCTCGCCCTGGGAGGGCACCGACTACGTGCTGCCGGGCGACGAGAAGGCCAAGGAAGGGAAGAGCGGATGAAGCCCTCGCTCAAACCCGGCCTCAAGCATCGCTTGAGCTTTCGCGTCTCCGACCGGCAGACGGTTCCGAACTTCTACCCGGAATCGCCGATGTTCCAGTCGATGCCCGCGGTATTCGCGACCGGGTACATGGTCGGGCTGTTCGAATGGTGCTGCACCGAGCTCCTGAACCAGCATCTCGATCCCGGCGAAGGCAGCCTCGGCGTTCGCGTCGATTTCAGCCATCTCGCGGCGACGCCGCCGGGGCTGACCGTCACCGTCGATGCCGAGGTCACGGCGGTGGACGGCAAGCGCATAAGCTTTCGCGTGCGCGGGCACGACGGCATGGAAGTGATCGGCGAAGGCCGCCACGAGCGCGCGATCGTGAATTACGACAAGTTCAACGAGCGCGTCGCCGAAAAAGCGAAGCGCGCGCGTGCGACGGCGGGGGCCGCATGATGGCCGAACCTGCGCTGCGCAATTTCCAGATCAATTTCGGGCCGCAGCATCCGGCGGCGCACGGCGTGCTGCGCCTCATCCTCGAGCTCGACGGCGAGATCGTGGAGCGCGTGGACCCGCACATCGGGCTGCTGCACCGGGGCACCGAGAAGCTGATCGAGCACAAGACGTACCTGCAGGCGATCCCGTATTTCGACCGGCTCGACTACGTCGCGCCGATGAACCAGGAGCACGCCTTCTGCCTTGCGATCGAGAAGCTCCTGGGCATCGAGGTGCCGCGGCGCGGGCAGCTGATCCGCGTGCTCTATTGCGAGATCGGCCGCATCCTCAATCATCTGCTGAACGTCACGACGCAGGCGCTCGACGTGGGCGCGCTGACGCCGCCGCTCTGGGGCTTCGAGGAACGCGAGAAGCTGATGGTGTTCTACGAGCGGGCGTCGGGCTCGCGCATGCACGCGGCCTATTTTCGACCCGGCGGGGTGCACGAAGACCTGCCGCCGAAGTTGATCGACGACATCGAGGCGTTCTGCGATCCGTTCCTGAAAGTGCTGCGACGACATCGAGGGCCTGCTCACCGACAACCGCATTTTCAAGCAGCGCAATGTCGATATCGGCATCGTGAAGCTCGCGGATGCCTGGGCCTGGGGCTTCTCCGGCGTGATGGTGCGCGGCTCGGGCGCGGCCTGGGACCTGCGCAAGGCGCAGCCCTACGAGTGCTACAGCGAGATGGATTTCGATATCCCGGTCGGCAAGAACGGCGACAACTACGACCGCTATCTCATCCGCATGGAAGAGATGCGCCAGTCGATCCGCATCATGAAGCAGTGCATCCCGCTCTTGCGCGCCGCCGACGCGCAGGGACCGGTGGTGGTGCAGGACAACAAGATCGTGCCGCCGAGGCGCGCCGAGATGAAGCGCTCGATGGAGGCGCTGATCCACCACTTCAAGCTCTACACCGAAGGCTTCCACGTGCCCGCGGGCGAGGTCTATGCCGCGGTCGAGGCGCCCAAGGGCGAGTTCGGCGTGTACCTCGTGGCCGACGGCAGCAACAAGCCCTATCGCTGCAAGCTGCGCGCGCCGGGCTTCGCGCATTTGTCGGCGATGGATTTCCTCTGCCGCGGCTACATGCTGGCGGACGTGTCGGCGATTCTCGGCTCGCTCGATATCGTGTTCGGGGAGGTGGATCGATGAGCGTCCGCCGTCTTGCCGAAAAGCAGCCCAAGGACTTCGCGTTCAGCGCGGAGAATCTCGCCTGGGCCAAGCGCGAGATGGAGAAATATCCGCCCGGCCGGCAGGCCTCGGCGATCATTCCGCTGCTGTGGCGCGCGCAGGAGCAGGCCGGCGGCTGGCTGCCGGAGCCGGCGATCCGGCACGTGGCGGACCTGCTCGGCATGCCGCACATCCGGGCGCTCGAGGTCGCGACCTTCTACACGATGTTCGCGCTCGAGCCGCGCGGCGAGTTCCTGGTGCAGCTTTGCGGCACCACGCCCTGCATGCTGCGCGGGTCGGAGGAGTTGAAGAAGGTTTGCAAGCGCCGCATCGGCGACGAGCACCACGTCACCGCCGACGGAAAGTTTTCGTGGATCGAGGTCGAGTGCCTGGGCGCGTGCGTCAACGCGCCGATGGCCCAGATCAACGAGGATTATTACGAGGACCTGACGCCGGAGACGCTTCGAGAAGCTCCTCGATCAGTTCGCGGCCGGAAAAAAGCCGAAGCCGGGGCCGCAAATCGACCGCCAATTCTCCGCGCCGGTCGGCGGGCCGACCACGCTCGTTGAAGAGAAGAAATGATGCTCGCGGACAAGGATCGCATCTTCCGCAATCTCTACGGCCAGGGCGACTGGGGCCTCGAAGGCGCGCGGGCGCGCGGCGCCTGGGACGGCACCAAGGCGATTCTGGAAAAGGGCCGCGACGCGATCATCGACGAGGTCAAGAAATCCGGCCAGCGCGGCCGCGGCGGCGCCGGCTTCCCGACCGGCCTCAAGTGGTCGTTCATGCCGAAGCAGTCGGACGGCCGGCCGAGCTATCTCGTCATCAATGCCGACGAGTCGGAGCCCGGCACCTGCAAGGACCGCGAGGTCATGCGGCACGATCCGCATCTCCTGGTCGAGGGCTGCCTGATCGCCGGCTGCGCGATGGGCGCCAACACCGGCTACATCTATGTGCGCGGCGAGTTCATCCTCGAGCGCAAGCGCCTGCAGGCCGCGATCGACCAGGCCTACGAAGCCAAGCTGATCGGCAAGAACAACATCCACGGCTGGGACTTCGATCTGCACGTCCATCACGGCGCCGGCGCCTATATCTGCGGCGAGGAGACGGCGCTGCTGGAAAGCCTCGAGGGCAAGAAGGGCCTGCCGCGGCTGAAGCCGCCGTTCCCGGCCAATGTCGGGCTCTATGGCTGCCCGACCACGGTCAACAACGTCGAGACCATCGCGCAGGTGCCCGACATCATGCGCCGCGGCGCGGCCTGGTTCGCCTCGATCGGGCGCGCCAACAACACCGGCACCAAGCTCTATTGCATCTCCGGCCACGTCGAGAAGATGTGCAACGTGGAAGAGGCGATGGGCATCCCGCTGCGCGAGCTGATCGAGAAGCACGCCGGCGGCGTGCGCGGCGGCTGGAACAATCTGCTCGCCGTGATCCCCGGCGGCTCGTCGATGCCGCTGGTGCCGGCGGCGCTGTGCGACCCGCTGCAGATGGATTTCGACGGCTGCCTGTCGGTGAAGTCGTCGCTCGGCACCGCCGCCGTGATCGTCATGGACAAGTCGACCGACATCATCAAGGCGATGGCGCGCATCTCGTATTTCTACAAGCACGAGAGCTGCGGCCAGTGCACGCCGTGCCGCGAGGGCATGGGCTGGATGTGGCGCGTGCTCACGCGCATGGCCGAGGGCCGCGCGCACAAGCGCGAGATCGACCAGCTGTTCGAAGTGACCAAGCAGATCGAGGGCCACACCATCTGCGCGTTCGGCGACGGCGCGGCCTGGCCGGTGCAGGGGCTTGCTGCGGCATTTCCGGCCGGAGATCGAGCGGCGGATCGACGAATATTCGGCGCGCGCGGACGGCGACGACGTCATTCGGGTGGCGGCGGAGTGAAAATTCCGTCCGTCATGGCCGGGCTTGTCCCGGCCATCCACGGAAGCAGGCGAGCAAAAAGACGTGGATGCCCGGCACAAGGCCGGGCATGACGAGGAAAGAGCGAAGATAGAAGCGAGATGACCAAACTCATCGTCGACGGCAAAGAGATCGACGTCCCGCCCGAATACACGCTCCTCCAAGCGTGCGAGGCGGCGGGCGCCGAGATTCCGCGCTTCTGCTTCCACGAGCGCCTGTCGATCGCCGGCAATTGCCGCATGTGCCTGGTCGAGCTCGTCGGGCTCGCCGAAGCCGGTGGCCTCGTGCGCCTGGGCGGTGCGCGATTGCCGGCCCGGACCGAAGGGCGAGCCGCCGGTGGTCAACACCAAGACGCCGATGGTGAAGAAGGCGCGCGAAGGCGTGATGGAATTCCTGCTGATCAACCATCCGCTCGATTGCCCGATCTGCGACCAGGGCGGCGAATGCGACCTGCAGGACCAGGCCATGGCCTATGGCGTGGACGGCAGCCGCTACCGGGAGAACAAGCGCGCGGTCGAGGACAAATATATCGGCCCGCTGGTGAAGACGATCATGACGCGCTGCATCCACTGCACGCGCTGCGTCCGCTTCTCGGCCGAAGTCGCGGGCGTGCCGGAGCTCGGCGCCACCGGCCGCGGCGAGGACATGGAGATCACCACCTATCTCGAGCACGCGATGAAGTCGGAGCTGCAGGGCAACGTCATCGATCTGTGCCCGGTCGGCGCGCTCACCTCCAAGCCCTACGCGTTTCAGGCGCGGCCGTGGGAACTGATCAAGACCGAGTCGATCGACGTGATGGACGGGCTCGGCTGCAATATCCGCGTCGATACGCGCGGGCGCGAGGTGCTGCGCATCCTGCCGCGCCTGCACGAGGGCATCAACGAGGAATGGATTTCCGACAAGACCCGCTTCGTGTGGGACGGGCTGCGCACGCAGCGGCTGGATCAGCCCTATGTGCGCGTGAAGGGCATGCTGCGGCCGGCGACGCTGGAGCGAGGCGTTCGCCGCCATCGCCGCGCGCGTGAAGGCGACGCAGCCGAACCGCATCGGCGCGATCGTCGGCGATTTCGCGAGCGTCGAAGAGGCCTTCGCGCTCAAGGACCTGATGACGCGGCTGAAGAGCGAGAACCTCGATTGCCGTCAGGACGGCGCCAAGCTCGACCCGGCGCTCGGACGCGCGAGCTATCTGTTCAACGCCACGATCGCCGGCATCGACCAGGCCGACGGGCTGATGATCATCGGCTCCAATCCGCGCAAGGAAGCGCCGATCCTGAACGCGCGCATCCGCAAGCGCTGGCGCACGGGCGGCCTGAAAATCGGATTGATCGGCGAGCAGGCCGATCTCACTTATGACTACGCCTATCTCGGCGCCGGGCCGGAGACGCTGGCGACCTTCGCCGAGCATCCGCCCGCGAAATTGCAGAAGCAGATTTGGCTGATCGGGCAGGGCGCGCTGGCGCGGCCCGACGGCGCGGCGATCCTGTCGCTCGCGGCCAAGGCGGCGGTTTCGGTCGGCGCGATCCAGGACGGCTGGAACGGATTCTCGGTGCTGCACACGGCGGCCTCGCGCGTCGGCGCGCTCGATGTGGGCGCGGTGCCGGGCAAAGGTGGACTCGATGTCGGCCGGAATGCTGAAGCCCGGGGCGCTCGACGTGCTGTTCCTGCACGGCGCCGACGAGGTCGAGGTGCCGGCCGGCGCGTTCGTGGTCTATCTCGGCACCCACGGTGACCGCGGCGCGCACCGCGCCGACGTGATCCTGCCGGGCGCGGCTTACACGGAAAAATCCGGCATCTACGTCAACACCGAAGGCCGGCCGCAGCTCGCCAATCGCGCGGCGTTCCCGCCCGGCGACGCGCGCGAGGACTGGGCGATCCTGCGCGCGCTCTCGGACGCGCTCGGCGTCAAGCTGCCCTATGACACGCTTCGCCGATCTGCGCCGCGCGCTGATGCAGGCGCATCCGCATCTCGGGCGCATCGACCAGATCGCGCCGGCCGACGGCGCCGACATCCAGAAGCTCGCGGCGCGCGGGGGGAATTTCGACAAGACGCCGTTCCGCTCGCCGGTCAGCGATTTCTATCTCACCAATTCGATCACGCGCGCGTCGGCGATCATGGCCGAATGCTCGGCGCTGGCGGCGGGCCGCATCCCGCAGGCGGCGGAGTGACGGCGATGGATTTTTTCTGGAGCACGATCTGGCCGGTCATCGTCATTGTGGTGCAGAGCGTCGCGCTGCTCGTGGCGCTCCTGATCTTCGTCGCCTTCGTGCTGCTGGCCGACCGGAAAATCTGGGCCGCGGTGCAGATGCGGCGCGGGCCGAACGTGGTGGGCCCGTTCGGGCTGCTGCAATCCTTCGCCGATCTTCTGAAATTCGTCGTCAAGGAACCGATCATTCCCTCCGGCGCCAACAAGGGCGTGTTTCTGCTGGCGCCGCTGGTCACTTCGATCCTGGCGCTCGCCGCCTGGGCGGTGATCCCGCTCGATCTCGGCTGGGCGGTCGCCGACATCAATGTGGGCGTGCTCTATATCTTCGCGATCTCGTCGCTCATGGTCTACGGCGCGATCATGGCCGGCTGGGCGTCGAATTCGAAATATCCGTTCCTCGCCGCGCTGCGCTCGGCGGCGCAGATGGTGTCCTACGAAGTCTCGATCGGCTTCGTCATCATCACGGTGCTGCTATGCGCCGGCTCGCTGAATCTGACCAAGATCGTCGCGGCGCAGGCCGGGCCGTTCGGCATGTTCCAGTGGTACTGGCTGCCGCTGCTGCCGATGTTCGTGATCTTCTTCGTCTCGGCGCTGGCGGAGACCAACCGGCCGCCGTTCGACATGGTGGAGGCGGAGTCGGAGCTGGTCGCCGGCTTCATGGTCGAATATTCCTCGACGCCGTTCCTGCTGTTTTTCCTCGGCGAGTACGTGGCGATCATGACCATGTGCGCGCTGGCCACGATCCTGTTCCTCGGCGGCTGGCTGCCGCCGTTCCCGGTCGCGCCCTTCACCTGGGTGCCGGGCGTCGTGTGGTTCGTGCTGAAACTCTCGTTCATGTTTTTCATGTTTGCGATGGTGAAATCCATCGTGCCGCGCTATCGCTACGATCAGCTGATGCGGCTCGGCTGGAAGGTGTTCCTGCCGGCTTCGCTCGCCATGGTCGTGATCGTGGCCGCGGTGCTGCAGTTCACCGGGCTGGCGCCGAGATGAGGATCGTATGAGGCTCGACCGCGCCGCCCGCTCGATCTTCCTCGCCGAATTCGCCTCGGCGTTGTGGCTCGCCATGCGCTATTTCTTCGCGCGCAAGGCGACGCTCAATTATCCGTTCGAGAAGGGGCCGGTGTCGCCGCGCTTCCGCGGCGAGCATGCGTTGCGCCGCTATCCGAACGGCGAGGAACGCTGCATCGCCTGCAAGCTGTGCGAGGCGATCTGCCCGGCGCAGGCCATCACCATCGAAGCCGGTCCGCGGCGCAACGACGGCACGCGGCGCACCACGCGCTACGACATCGACATGGTGAAGTGCATCTATTGCGGCTTCTGCCAGGAAGCCTGCCCGGTCGACGCCATCGTGGAGGGGCCGAATTTCGAATTCGCGACCGAGACGCGCGAGGAGCTCTATTACGACAAGGACAAGCTGCTCGCGAACGGCGACCGCTGGGAGCGCGAAATCGCCAAGAACCTCTCGCTCGACGCGCCGTACCGGTGAATCGATGACAATCGCCGCACTCTTCTTCTATCTCTTCGCGGTCGTGGCGTGCGCGGCCGCTTTCATGGTGATCGCGGCGCGGAATCCGGTGCACTCGGTGCTGTACCTGATTCTCACCTTCGCGAACGCGGCCGGCCTCTTTCTGCTGCTCGGCGCCGAATTTCTCGCGATGATCCTGATCGTCGTCTATGTCGGCGCGGTCATGGTGTTGTTCCTGTTCGTCGTGATGATGCTCGACGTGGATTTCGCCGAACTGCGCCAGGGCTTTTTGCAGTATCTGCCGGTCGGCGCGCTGGTCGGGATCATCTTTCTGGTCGAGCTGGTGCTGGTGGCCGCTACCTGGGCAATCGCGCCGGAGACGGCCGGCGCAATCCGCGCGCCGATGCAGCCGCTCGATCAGGTCACCAACACGATGGCGCATCGGCCGCGTGCTCTATACGACCTACGTGCACTACTTCCAGCTCGCCGGCGTCGTGCTGCTGGTGGCCATGATCGGCGCGATCGTGCTGACGCTGCGGCACAAGGACGTGAAGCGCCAGGATGTCGGCCGCCAGGTCGCACGCACGCGCGCGGAGTCGGTCGAGCTCAAGCGGGTCGAGCCGGGGCAGGGGCTGTCATGATTGTCGGCCTCTCGCACTATCTCGTGGTCGGCGCGATCCTGTTCACGATCGGCACGCTCGGCATATTCCTCAACCGCAAGAACGTGATCATCATCCTGATGTCGATCGAGCTGATCCTGCTTGGCGGTCAACATCAATCTGGTCGCATTCTCGGCGTTCCTGAACGACATCGTCGGGCAGATTTTCGCGCTGCTGGTGCTCACGGTGGCGGCGGCGGAAGCCGCGATCGGGCTTGCGATCCTCGTGGTCTATTTCCGCAATCGCGGCTCGATCGCGGTCGAAGACATCAATCTGATGAAGGGCTGAGATGTATCAGGCGATCGTATTTCTGCCGCTGCTCGGCTGCCTGGTCGCCGGCCTGTTCGGCCGCTGGATCGGCGCGCGCGGCGCGGAACTCTTGACCAGCGCGCTGCTGATCGTCTCGGCGCTGCTGTCCTGGTACGCATTCGTCGACGTGGGCTTCCTCGGCCACGAGGCGCGCATCCGGCTGTTCACCTGGATCGCGTCGGGCGGATTGCAGGTCGATTGGTCGCTCCGCATCGACTCGCTGGTGGCGGTGATGCTCGTCGTGGTGACGACGGTGTCGGCGCTCGTGCACGTCTATTCGATCGGCTACATGAGCGAAGACCCGCACCGGCCGCGCTTCTTCTCCTACTCTGTCGCTGTTCACCTTCGCCATGCTGATGCTGGTGACGGCGGACAACCTGGTGCAGCTCTATTTCGGCTGGGAGGGCGTGGGGCTCGCCAGCTATCTCCTGATCGGCTTCTGGTACGAGCGGCCGGCGGCGAACGCGGCGGCGATCAAGGCGTTCATCGTCAACCGGATCGGCGATTTCGGCTTCGCGCTCGGTATTTTCGCGCTCTACGCGATGATCGGCGCGGTCGGCTACGAGACCATCTTCGCCGAGGCGAAGACGCTGGTCGGCAAGAATATCCACTTCCTCGGCTACGACTGGGACGCCCTCACCATCATCTGTCTGCTGCTGTTCCTCGGCGCCATGGGCAAGTCGGCGCAGTTCCTGCTGCACACGTGGCTGCCCGACGCCATGGAAGGCCCGACGCCGGTCTCGGCGCTGATCCACGCCGCCACGATGGTCACCGCCGGCGTGTTCATGGTGGCGCGGCTGTCGCCGCTGTTCGAGCTCGCGCCCACGGCGCTTGCGGTCGTCACCTTCATCGGCGCGACCACGGCCTTTTTCGCAGCGACCGTGGGCCTGGTGCAGAACGACATCAAACGCATCGTGGCGTACTCGACCTGCTCGCAGCTCGGCTACATGTTCGTGGCGATGGGCATGGGCGCCTATTCGGTCGGCATGTTCCATCTGTTCACCCACGCCTTCTTCAAGGCGCTGCTGTTCCTCGGCGCCGGCTCGGTGATCACGGCCATGCACCACGAGCAGGACATCCGCCGCATGGGCGGGCTCGCGCGCGTGATCCCGGTCACCTACGCGATGATGCTGATCGGCACGCTGTCGCTCACCGGGTTCCCGCTGACCGCAGGCTTCTTCTCCAAGGACGCGATCATCGAGGCGGCGTTCGCCGGCCACAACGCCGCCGCCGGTTACGCGTTCTGGCTCGTTGTGATCGCGGCCGCGCTCACCTCGTTCTATAGCTGGCGGCTGATCTTCCTGACCTTCCACGGCCCTTCGCGCGCCGACCATCACACGCTTGAGCACGCGCACGAGAGCCCGCCGGTGATGACCGTGCCGCTCGGCGTGCTCGCGTTCGGCGCCATCGTCGCGGGCTTCGCCGCCAAGGGTATTTTCACCGGCGAGACAGGGGTCGAGAAATTCTTCCGCGACTCGATCTTCTCCGCCACCGGCAACCGCATCCTGGAAGAGATGCACCACGCGCCCTTGTGGGTGGCGGCGGCGCCGACGGCGATGATGGTGATCGGCTTCGCCGTTCGCCTACTGGTTCTACATCCACAATCCCGCGATCCCGCGCGCGCTCGCGCGCAGCAACGAGGTGCTCTACCGCTTCCTGCTGAACAAGTGGTACTTCGACGAGATCTACGACTATCTGCTGGTGCGGCCGATCAAGTGGCTGGGCTGGACGCTGTGGAAGCGCGGCGACGGCTGGCTGATCGACGGCTTCGGGCCGGACGGCGTCTCGGCGCGCGTCCTGGACGTCACGCGCAACGTGGTGCGGTTGCAGACCGGCTATCTCTATCACTATGCCTTCGCGATGCTGGTCGGCGTCGCGGCGATCGTCTCGTGGTTCCTGGTGCGGGGAGCCGGCTGATGACCGCAACTTGGCCCGTGCTCTCCGTCGTCGTGTTCCTGCCGCTGGTGGGCGCGCTGTTTATCTTCGTGCTGCGCGGCGACGACGCGGCGGTGAAGAACAACGCGCGCTACGTGGCGCTGTGGACCACGATCGCCACGTTCCTCGTGTCGCTCTTTCTGATTTCCGGCTTCGACCGCGGCAATCCCGAATTCCAGTTCGTCGAGAACCGGCCGTGGCTCGGCGGCACGTTCCGCTTCCATCTCGGCGTCGACGGCATTTCGCTCCCCTTCGTGATCCTGACCACGTTCCTGATGCCGGTCGCGATTCTGGCGAGCTTCCAGGCGATCGAGAAGAGCGTGAAGGAATACATGATCGCGTTCCTGGTGCTCGAGACGCTGATGGTCGGCACGTTCGTGGCGCTCGATCTCGTGCTGTTCTACGTCTTCTTCGAGGGCGGGCTGATCCCGATGTTCCTCATCATCGGCATCTGGGGCGGCAAGCGGCGGGTCTACGCGACCTTCAAATTCTTCCTCTACACGCTGCTCGGCTCGGTGCTGATGCTGCTCGCGATGATGGCCATGTACTGGCAATCGGGCACCACCGACATCGCGACGCTGCTCACGCACAAGTTCCCGGTGCAGATGCAGACCTGGCTGTTCCTCGCTTTCCTCGCCTCGTTCGCCGTGAAGCTGCCGATGTGGCCGGTGCACACGTGGCTGCCGGACGCGCACGTCGAGGCGCCGACCGCGGGCTCGGTGATCCTGGCCGCGATCCTGCTGAAGCTCGGCGGCTACGGCTTCATCCGCTTCTCATTGCCGATGTTCCCGCACGCGTCGGAATTCTTCGCGCCGATGATGTTCGCGCTTTCGATCGTTGCGATCATCTACACGTCGCTGGTGGCGCTGATGCAGGAGGACATCAAGAAGCTGATCGCCTATTCGTCGGTGGCGCACATGGGCTTCGTCACCATGGGCCTGTTCACGCTCACGGTCGAAGGCGTGCACGGCGGAATCTTCCAGATGATCTCGCACGGCATCGTCTCGGCCGCGCTCTTCCTCTGCGTCGGCGTGGTCTATGACCGCATGCACAGCCGCGAAATCGCCGACTATTCGGGGCTGGTGAACCGCATGCCGCTGTACGCCGCGGCCTTCATGGTGTTCACGCTCGCGAACGTCGGCCTGCCCGGCACTTCGGGCTTCGTCGGCGAGTTCCTGACGCTCTTGGCCGCCTTCAAGGTCAATAACTGGGTCGCGTTCCTCGCCACCATCGGCGTGATCCTGTCGGCGGCTTACGCGCTCTGGCTCTATGGCCGCATCATCTTCGGCAAGCTCGAAAAGCCGAAGCTGCAAACGATCCTCGACCTCGACCGGCGCGAGATCGCCTTCCTGGCGCCGCTCGTGGTGCTCACCATCCTGTTCGGCATCTGGCCCGGGCCGATCCTCGACACCAGCGCGGCGTCGGTCGGCGCGCTGGTGGCGCAGGCCAAGGCCGTGCTCATCCCGGTCAAGGCCGCGTTGTTGTACTGATGACGCCGATCAACCTCGTCATTCCCGCCTTCGGGCCCGCCGCGCCGGAAATCCTCGTTCTGGCGGGCGCGTTGCTGCTGCTGTTCGTCGGCGCGCTGCGCGGCGAGCGGATCGGGCCGGTGGTGGACGGGGGCGCGCTGCTGATCCTGGCCGCCGCCGGCGTGATCGTCGTGATGATGCCGGGCGACAAGCTCATGACCTTCGGCGGCGGCTTCATCGTCGACGGCTTCGCGCGCTTCATGAAAATCCTCGCGCTGGTCGGCTCGGCGGCGGCGCTGCTGATGTCGCGCGACTTCCTGCGCGCGGAAAAAATCGCGCGTTACGAGTTCGGCATCCTGGTGCTCACGGCCACGGCCGGGATGATGACCATGATCTCGGCCAACGACCTGATCACGCTCTATCTCGGGCTCGAGCTGATGTCGCTCTCGCTCTACGTGCTGGCCGCGATCCAGCGCGACTCGATCCGCGCGACCGAGGCGGGGCTCAAATATTTCGTGCTCGGCGCGCTGTCGTCGGGGATGCTCCTGTACGGCGCGTCGCTGGTCTATGGCTTCACCGGCACGGTGTCGTTCCCCGGCATCGCGGCGGCGGTGAAAGTGCCGTCGATCGGGCTCATATTCGGGCTGGTGTTCGTGCTGGCGGGGCTGGCGTTCAAGGTCTCCGCCGTGCCGTTCCACATGTGGGTGCCCGACGTCTATGAGGGCGCGCCGACGCCGGTGACGGCGTTCTTCTCGGCGGCGCCGAAGATCGCGGCCGTGGCGATCCTGGTGCGCGTCGTCATCGACGCCTTCCCCAATATCGTGCCGCAATGGCAGCAGATCGTGATCTTCCTCGCGATCGCCTCCATGGTGCTCGGCGCCTTCGCCGCGATCGGGCAGCGCAACATCAAGCGGCTGATGGCCTATAGCTCCATCGGCCACGTGGGCTATGCGCTTGTCGGGCTCGCGGCCGGCACGTCGACCGGCGTCGCCGGCGTGCTGATCTATATGGCGGTTTATCTGGCGATGACGCTCGGCACCTTCGCCTGCATCCTCGCCATGCGCCGCAACGGCAAGGCGGTCGAGGAGATCGACGAGCTGGCGGGGCTGGCGCGCACGCAGCCGCTGGTCGCGTTCCTGCTCGGCGCGCTGCTGTTTTCGCTGGCCGGCATTCCGCCGCTCGCCGGCTTCTTCGCCAAGTTCTACGTCTTCCTTGCCGCGATCGAGGCGCGGCTGTTCACGCTCGCCGTGATCGGCGTGGTCGCCAGCGTGGTCGGCGCCTATTATTATCTGCGCATCGTGAAGCTCATGTACATGGACGAGCCCAAGGCGCCGTTCGAGCCCATGGCAAAGGAGCTGCGTCTCGTGTTGGCGGTGAGCGGGATCTTCGTGCTGTTCTTCTTCCTCTATCCGGCGCCGCTCGTGGCCGCGGCGCAGGCCGCGGCGCAGTCGCTCTTCTGAGCATGAACGAGTTTCCCGAGCGTATCGGCCGCACCCCCGTCGCCGCCTTCGCGACGCTCGGCTCGACCAACGCCGAAGCGCTGGCGCGCGCTTCGCTGGGCGAGCGCGGGCCGCTCTGGGTCGTGGCTTTGCAGCAGACCGCGGGGCGCGGCCGGCGCGGCCGCGCATGGGTTTCGAAGCCGGGCAATCTCTACGCGAGCCTGCTGCTCACCGACATCGCGCCCGCGGCGGCGACCCCGGAAATCTGCTTCGTGGCGGCGCTGGCGCTGCACGATGCGGTGCTCGACTGTTGCGCCGGCCTCGCGCCCGCCCGGCTCACGCTCAAGTGGCCGAACGATCTCCTGCTCGACGGCGGGAAGCTTGCCGGGATCCTGGTCGAGGGCAGCACGGCCGTAAACGGAACTACTTCGGTCGTCGGTTTCGGCGTGAATTGCCGCCATCACCCGCAGGACACGGCGCTGAAGGCGACCGATCTTCTCACCGCCGGGTTCGCGGTCGAGCCCGGGGCGGTTCTCGCCGCGCTCGACGGCGCGATGATGCGGCGGCTCAATGAATGGGATGGCGGCCGCAATTTCGGCTCGATCCGCGCCGCCTGGCTGCTGCGCGCGACGGGTCTCGGCGAGTGCGATCGAAGTGAAGCTCTCGGACCGCACGATCGGCGGCACATTCGAGGCGATCGACGCCTCCGGCTGCCTGGTGCTGCGGCGCGCCGACGGCGTGCGCGAGACGATCCGCGCCGGCGACGTGTTTCCTCTAGCCTCGAGTGGGTGAAGCTTGGCTAAGGAAGCGCGCGAACTGCTTTTCGTTCCGCTCGGCGGCGTGGGCGAGATCGGCATGAATCTCGCGCTCTACGGCATCGGCACCGATAAGGGCGGAACCTGGCTGTGCGTCGACATGGGCGTCGCGTTCGGCGACGACACCACGCCGGGCATCGACCTCATCATGCCCGACATCCGCTTTCTCGAGCAGGAGAAGCGCAACCTCGCCGGCATCGTGCTCACGCACGGCCACGAAGATCACGTCGGCGCGCTGTTCGACCTGTGGCCGAAGCTCAAGGTGCCGGTCTATGCGACGCCGTTCACGGCGGCGCTGATCGCGAGCAAGCGCGAGCAGGAGGAGGGCGCGCCGCAAATCCCGATCAAGATCGTGCAAAGCGGCGGTCGTGTCAGCATCGGTCCATTCGACGTCGAGTTCGTGCCGGTCGCCCATTCGATCCCGGAAAGCCACGCGCTCGCCATCCGTACGCCGCTCGGGCTGGTGGTGCATTCGGGCGACTGGAAGCTCGACGATACGCCGATCATCGGCCTGCCGACCGACGAAGCCCGCTTCCGCGCGCTGGGCAAGGAGGGCGTGCGCGCGCTGATCTGCGATTCCACCAATGCCGTGCGCGAGGGCCAGTCGCCGTCCGAATCCGACGTGGTGAAGTCGCTTACCGAAATCGTGCGCGCGGCCAAGGGCCGCGTCGCGGTCACCACGTTCGCGTCGAACGTGGCGCGCATGCGCGGCGCGGCGCTCGCCGCGGCGGCGGCCGACCGCGAGGTCGTGGTCGTGGGCCGCGCCATGGAGCGGATCGTGAACGTCGCGCGCGAGATGGGGCTCTTGGACGGCGTTCCGCCGATCCGCGGCGCCGACGCCTATGACACGCTGCCGCGCCACCGCGTGCTGGTTCTGCTGACCGGCAGCCAGGGCGAGCCGCGCGCGGCGCTGGCTCGGCTGGCCGAGGACGAGCATCCGGCCATCAGCTTGGACAAGGGCGATACGCTGATTTTCTCCTCGCGCACCATCCCGGGCAACGAGAAAGCGGTGAACCGCATCATCAATGCGATGATCCGCAAGGGCATCGAGGTGATCACGGACCGCAAGAAGCTCGTGCATGTCTCGGGCCATCCGCGGCTCGGCGAGCTCGCGGCGATGTACGAATGGCTCAAGCCCGAGATCGCGATCCCGGTGCATGGCGAAGCGCTGCACCTTTCCGAGCACGCGGCGCTGGCGCGTTCGCTCAAGGTTCCGCAGGTCTTCACCTGCTACAACGGCGACGTGGTGCGGCTCGCGCCGGGCAAGGTGGAAAAACTCGACGAGGTGCCATCGGGCCGGCTCTATCGCGACGGCAATCTGCTGCTCGACGGAGAGTCGAAGGCGCTGGCGGACCGGCGCAGGCTGGCCTTCGCCGGCGTCGTATCGGTGGCGCTGGCGCTCGGCGGGCGCGGGGAACTGACCGGCGACCCGGTCGTGGATATCGCGGGCTTGCCGGAGGCGGCCGGCGGCGAGCCCATGGAGCAGATCGTGCTCGACGCGGTGTTCGACGCCTTCGAGTCGCTCCCCAAGGCGCGCCGGCGCGACCCGGATGCGATCGAGGAGGCGGTCGTCCGCTCGGTGCGCGGCAAGATCGGCGCGGTCTGGGGCAAGAAGCCCCTGTGCCACGTGATGATATTGCAGCTATAGGTATAATCGTAGCTGGAGGCGCGGGAGCGCCTCCGAGTGCTGGCGCGATGACGGAAGCAACCTCCGCGAAGAGCGAACGGATCGGCGTGCTTGCCGCCGTGCTGTCGAGCGCGTTCGGCGGCATGGCGGCGGCGGTGACCCGTTACGTGATCGACACGGTCGATCCGATCACGCTTGCGGCCTTCCGGTTCGGCATCGGCTTTCTGATTCTCCTGCCGCTGGCGCTGCTCGCGCGCAGCCGCTGGCCGCAGGGCCGGGACTGGATCGGCGTCGCCTCGCTCGGGTTCCTGTTCTTCGCCTTTTTCTTCGTCGTCTACAATATTTCGCTCAGCCATACGACGGCGGCACGCGGCACGCTGGCGCTTTCCACGCTGCCGCTGATGACGATGGTGGTGGGCGCGCTGTTCGGCTCCGAGGCGATGACCGCGCGCAAGACCTTGGGCGTGCTGATCGCGATGGCGGGCGTCGCGGTGGCGTTGCTGTCGGGGCTGGCAAGCGCGCCGGCGGGCGCCTGGCGCGGCGACCTCCTGATGATCGGCGCTACGCTTGTCATGGCTTTCTATACGGTCTGGTCGCAGCCGGTCATCGCGCGCTCGAGCGCGCTCGGCTTCATTACCGCAAGCATGGGAATTGGCGCGGCCGCGCTGGCGGTGATCGCCATCGGCACGGGCGGCTTTGCGGCCGCCGCCGCGTTCGGCACGCCGCAATGGAGCGCGATCGGCTATCTTGCCGTGTTCGGCGGCGCTGCGGCCTTCTACTTGTGGGTCTTCGGTCTGCAGCGCGCCTCGGCGACGCGGGTCTCCAATACGCTGGCGGTCAACCCGGTCGCCGCCGCGCTCCTGGCGACGGTTCTGCTCGGCGAGCCGATCGGACTCAACCTGATCGTCGGCATCGCCGCGGTGTTCGCGGGGATCTGGATCGCCTCGACCGAGCCGAACCGGCCGGTTGAACCGGGAAGCTGAGCGAGACTATAAGTGAGCCGGGAACCAGCATGATCGGCCGGCTCAATCACGTCGCCATCGCGGTGAAGGACATCGCCGCCGCTTCGGCGCTCTACCGCGACAAGCTCGGCGGCGCCGTGTCGCAGGCGGTGCCGCAGCCCGAGCACGGCGTCACCACCGTGTTCATCACGCTGCCGAACACCAAGATCGAGCTCTTGGAGCCGCTCGGCGCGAATTCGCCGATCGCGAAATTCCTGGAGCGCAATCCCGACGGCGGCATCCATCACATCTGCTACGAGGTCGACGATATCGTCGCTGCGCGCGACCGCCTGAAGCGCGCGGGTGCGCGCGTGCTCGGCGACGGCGAGCCCAAGATCGGAGCGCACGGCAAGCCGGTGCTGTTCCTGCACCCCAAGGATTTCTGCGGCACGCTGATCGAGCTGGAGCAGGCATGAGCCTCTCGGTCTCGATCGCGGTGTATTTCCTGATCTGGTGGCTCGTGCTGTTCGCGATCCTGCCGTTCGGCATCCGCTCGCAGCACGAGGAGCCGGACATGGCGTCCGGCACCGATCCGGGCGCGCCGGTGCGGCCGCGGCTCCTGGCCAAGGCGGTCGCGACCACGATCATCTCGGCGGTCTTGTTCGGAGCCGGCTACTGGGCGTTCGCCTCGGGGCTGTTGCGGCTCGATCAATTCCCCATGCCGTTCTCGATCGTCCGGCCCTGAGCCAACGAAAACGGGCGAGCTTGCGGCTCGCCCGTTCCGTCCACTCTGTTCGCTTTCTCTGCACCGGCGCTGCCTTGCGGCGCTGCCGGCCGGAGCGGATGTTCCTCCCGAGACTTGGGCGAAGGGCCAAACGCTACACGGCCCACTCCCGTCCCATAACGCTACTGAACCTGTCCCCATGTGTCATTCTTGCGCTGCAGCAAAGGGTTCGGGAGCCTTGAGCGGAGTCGCGCAAGCCTCTGTAATTCCTACTCTTGTCAATTGCGGGCGTCCTGCGTTCAGTGCCAAGTACAGCGCCACGGCGGAGCCTTGAGTCGGAATTCCATGCGCCTTTCCCGTTATTTCCTGCCGATCCTGCGGGAGACCCCCAAGGAAGCGGAGATCGTCTCGCACCGGCTGATGCTGCGTGCGGGTCTGATCCGCCAGGAGGCGGCCGGCATCTATGCCTGGCTGCCGCTCGGCCAGCGGGTGCTGGCCAAGGTCTGCCGCATCGTGCGCGAGGAGCAGGACCGCTCCGGCGCCATCGAAATGCTGATGCCCACGATCCAGCCCGCCGACTTGTGGCGGGAGAGCGGGCGCTACGACGACTACGGCAAGGAAATGCTGCGCATCGAGGACCGGCACGAGCGCGACATGCTCTACGGGCCCACCAACGAGGAGATGATCGCCGAAATTTTCCGCGCCTCGGTGAAATCCTACAAGCAGCTGCCGCTCAATCTCTATCACATCCAGTGGAAATTCCGCGACGAGGTGCGGCCGCGCTTCGGGGTCTATCGCGCGCGCGAGTTCCTGATGAAGGACGCTTACAGTTTCGACCTCGACGCCGAAGGCGCGCGGCATTCCTACAACAAGATGTTCGTCGCGTACCTGCGCACGTTCGCCCGCCTCGGGTTGAAATCGATCCCGATGGTGGCCGACACCGGGCCGATCGGCGGAAACCTGTCGCACGAGTTCATCATTCTCGCCGAAACCGGCGAGAGCGAGGTGTTCTGTCACCGCGACTATCTCGGCTACGAGGTGCCCGGCGAGAACGTGAACTTCGAGGATCGGGCAGGGCTCGCCAAGCTCGTCGACCAATGGACCGCGCTCTATGCCGCGACCTCCGAGAAGCACGATGCGGCGGCGTTCGCGAGAATCCCGGGCGACAAGCAGGTCTCGGCGCGCGGCATCGAGGTCGGACATATTTTCTATTTCGGCACCAAATATTCGGAGCCGATGAAGGCGACGGTGGCCGGCCCGGACGGGACCACGCACCCGGTGCACATGGGTTCCTACGGCATCGGGCCGTCGCGGCTGGTGGCGGCCATCATCGAGGCCAGCCACGACGAGAACGGCATCGTGTGGCCCGAGCCGATCGCGCCCTTCCGGGTGGGGCTTTTGAACCTGAAACAAGGGGATAAGGCCACCGATGCGGCCTGCGAGGCGCTCTATCGTGATCTCGAAGGCGCCGGAATCGACGTACTCTATGACGACTCGGATGAGCGGCCGGGGGCGAAATTCGCCACCATGGATCTGATCGGATTGCCCTGGCAGTTGATCGTCGGGCCGAAGGGGCTGGCGGAAGGCAAGGTGGAGATCAAACGGCGCGCGGGGGGCGCGCGCGAGCAGGTTGCGCTCTCGGAGGCGGTCGCCCGCCTCAAGGGCTGAAAGGAATTCCGCAATGGCCGCGAAAACCGGAACCGCCCCCTTCTCGGCGTTCGAATGGATGCTGTCGCTGCGCTATCTGCGCGCGCGGCGCAAGGAAGGCTTCATCTCGGTCATCGCCGGGTTCTCGTTCCTCGGCATCATGCTCGGCGTCGCCACGCTCATCATCGTGATGGCGGTGATGAACGGCTTCCGCCAGGAACTGCTGTCCAAAATCCTCGGCCTCAACGGCCACATGCTGATCCAGCCGATCGAGCAGCCGCTGACCGATTTCGCCAAGGTGGCCGAGCGCATCTCGGGCGTGCGCGGCGTGGTGCTGGCGGTGCCGCTGGTGGAAGGCCAGGCGCTGGCGTCCTCGCCGTTCCATGCCGGCGGCGTGCTGGTGCGCGGCTATCGGGAGATGGACTTGAAGCGCCTGCCGGGCATCGGGCCGAACATCCGCACCGGCTCGCTCGAGGGCTTCGATGCCGGGCAGGGGATCGTGATCGGGAAGCGGCTCGCCGACTCGCTTTCGGTGCGCGCCGGCGATCAGGTGACGCTGGTGGCGCCGCGCGGCGCGGTCACGCCCATGGGCACCACGCCGCGGATCAAGACCTACAAGGTCGCCGCCGTGTTCGAGGTCGGCATGTCGGAATACGACGCGACTTTCGTGTTCATGCCGCTCACCGAGGCGCAGGCCTATTTCAACCGGCCCAACGATGTCAGCGCCATCGAGGTCTATACCGACAATCCCGACGCGATCGTCCAGTTCCGGCGGCTGGTGGCGGACGCGGCCGAGCGGCCGGTATTCATCGTCGACTGGCGGCAGCGCAACGCCACCTTCTTCAACGCGCTGCAGGTCGAGCGCAATGTGATGTTCCTGATCCTGACCCTGATCGTGCTGGTGGCCGCGCTCAACATCGTCTCGGGCCTGATCATGCTGGTGAAGGACAAGGGCCAGGACATCGCGATCCTGCGCACCATGGGCGCGACCCAATGGTCGGTGATGCGCGTGTTCTTCGTCACCGGAGCGAGCATCGGGGTGGTCGGCACGATCTTCGGCTTCGCGCTCGGGCTGCTGGTTTGCCTCAATATCGAGGAGATCCGGCGCTTCATCTCGTGGCTGTTGTCCACCGAGCTGTTTTCGCCGGAGCTCTATTACCTGAGCCGGCTTCCGGCCTCGATCGACACCGGCGAGACGACGGCGGTGGTGCTGATGGCGCTGATCCTGTCGTTCGCCGCCACCGCCTATCCCGCCTGGCGGGCGGCGCGCCTCGACCCGGTCGAGGCGCTTCGCTACGAGTGAGCGCATGGCCGAGGAATCGCCCGCCCTTCATCTCGAGGCCATAGAGCGGCGCTACCGCCAGGGCGACGAAACGCTTGAGATTCTCTCCGGGGTGACGCTCTCGGTGTGGCCGGGCGAGTCGGTGGCGCTGATCGCGCCCTCCGGCGCGGGAAAATCGACGCTGCTGCACATCGCCGGGCTGCTGGAGCATCCGAACGCCGGCGAGGTCTGGATCGGCGAGCAGGCGACGACGCGGCTCGGCGATGCCGAGCGCACCGGCATCCGCCGCGCCGATATCGGGTTCGTCTACCAGTCGCATCATCTGCTGCCCGAGTTCTCGGCGATCGAGAACGTCATGCTGCCGCAGATGATCTACGGTCTCGACAAGGCCGAGGCCCGCACGCGCTCGATGGAGTTGCTCGATTTCCTCGGGCTCGGCAAACGGCTCGATCACCGGCCGGCGGAGCTGTCCGGCGGCGAGCAGCAGCGGGTGGCGCTGGCGCGCGCGGTCGCCAACGCGCCGCGCATCCTGCTGGCCGACGAGCCGACCGGGAACCTCGATCCGCACACGGCCGAGCACGTGTTCGGCACGCTCGAAAAGCTGGTGCGCGCCTCCGGGCTGGCGGCCGTGATCGCGACCCATAACCTCGATCTGGCCGACCGCATGACCCGCCGCGTCACCATCCGCGAAGGCAGGCTGGAAGAGCTGATCTGACCGCTCTTCACAGGCCGCGCCGTTCGAGCGCGGCGGCGCTGGACTGGATCGGGCTATAGCGCCCACCATACGGCTTGAGAGAATCGGAGACCGCCTTGGCCGATCCCGGCTTCGTCCATCTGCACGTCCATTCGGCCTATTCGCTCCTGGAGGGCGCGCTGCCGATCGCGCGGCTCGCGGAGCTGGCGGCGGCCGACCGGCAGCCGGCGCTGGCGCTCACCGACACCGGTAACCTGTTCGGAGCATTGGAGTTTTCGGAAAAGCTGGCCGGGGCCGGCATCCAGCCGATCATCGGCTGCGCGCTCGCGGTCGTGTTCGGCGACGAGCCCGCGGGCAACAACGGCGCGCGCGTGCAGCGCCTGCCGCGCATCGTGCTGCTCGCCGCCAGCGAGGAGGGCTACCGCAATCTCATGGCGCTGGTGTCGAAGAGCTTCCTCGAGGTCGAGCCCGAGACGGCGCCGCACGTGAGCGCCGACTGGCTGGCGGCGCACGCCGAAGGCCTGATCGCGCTCACCGGCGGGCCGGACGGCCCGATCGACGGCATGCTCGCCGCCGGAAAGCCGGAGCTCGCGCGGGCGCGGCTCGGCAAGCTCGAGGCGATCTTCGATCGCCGGCTCTATGTCGAAATCCAGCGCCACGGGCTCGAGAGCGAGCGGCTCGATCGAGCCCGCGCTGCTCGATCTCGCCGACCGGGCCGGGCTTCCGCATCGTCGCCACCAACGAGCCGTTCTTCGCGACGCGCGAGGACTACGAGGCGCACGACGCGCTGATGTGCATCGCCGAGGGCCGGCTGGTGGCCGAGACCGACCGGCGGCAGCTCTCGCCCGAGCACCGCTTCAAGACGCGGCTCGAAATGGCGGAACTGTTCGCGGATCTGCCCGAGGCGCTCGACGCCAGCGTCGAGATCGCGCAGGCGCTGCGCGTTCCGGCCGAAGACGCGCACAGCCGATCCTGCCGCGCTTCACGGTCGGCGACAAAGCCGCCGACGAAGGCAAGGAGCTGAAGAAGCGCGCCGAGGCGGGGCTGGCCGAGCGCATCCGGTCGCACGGCATCGCGCCCGGCCGCAGCGAGCAGGAATATCGCGACCGGCTCGCCTTCGAGCTCGAAGTGATCGCCGGCATGAAATACGCCGGCTATTTCCTCATCGTCGCCGATTTCATCGTCTGGGCGAAAAACCGCGGCATCCCGGTCGGGCCGGGGCGCGGCTCGGGCGCCGGCTCGCTGGTGGCCTATGCGCTGACCATCACCGATCTCGATCCGATCCGCTTCGGCCTCCTGTTCGAGCGCTTCCTCAATCCCGGAGCGCGTGTCGATGCCGGACTTCGACATCGACTTCTGCCAGGACCGGCGCGATGAAGTGATCCGCTACGTGCAGGAGCGCTACGGCCGCGACCAGGTGGCGCAGATCATCACCTTCGGCACGCTGCAGGCCCGCGCGCGTCCTGCGCGACGTCGGGCGCGTGCTGGAAATGCCCTACGGTCAGGTCGACAAGCTCACCAAGCTGGTGCCGTACAATCCGGCGGCGCCCGTGATGCTCGCCAAAGCCATCGAGGGCGAGCCGCGGCTGCAGGAAGCGGCGGCTTCCGACGAGCGCGTGGCGCGGCTGTTCGACATCGCGCTCAAGCTCGAGGGGCTCTACCGCCACGCCTCCACGCACGCCGCCGGCATCGTGATCGGCGACCGGCCGCTGGTGGAGCTCATGCCGCTCTACCGCGATCCGAAATCGGACATGCCGGTGACCCAGTTCAACATGAAATGGGTCGAGGCGGCGGGGCTGGTGAAGTTCGACTTCCTCGGGCTCAAGACGCTGACGGTGCTGGAGACGGCCAAGCGGCTGCTCGCCGAGCGCGGCATCCAGATCGACATCAACGCGCTGCCGCTCGACGACAAGAAAACCTACGATCTGCTGGCGCGCGGCGAGACCATCGGCGTGTTCCAGATCGAAGGTCAGGGCATGCGCCAGGCGCTGGTCGAGATGCGGCCGGACCGCTTCGACGACATCATCGCGCTGGTGGCGCTCTACCGGCCGGGCCCGATGGCGAACATCCCGACCTACAACGCGCGCAAGCACGGCCAGGAAAAGCCCGACTACATCCACCCCAAGATCGAGGCGGTGCTGAAGGAGACCTTCGGCGTCATCATCTATCAGGAACAGGTGATGCAGATCGCGCAGATTCTGGCCGGCTATTCGCTCGGCGAGGCGGATCTGCTGCGCCGCGCGATGGGCAAGAAGATCCGCAAGGAAATGGCCGCCCAGCGCAGCCGCTTCGTCTCCGGCGCGGTCGAGCGCGGGGTCGAGCGCGACCACGCCGACACGATCTTCGATCTGCTGCAGCGCTTCGCCGATTACGGCTTCAACAAGAGCCACGCGGCGGCCTATGCGCTGGTGGCGTATCAGACCGCGTATCTCAAGGCGAATTATCCGGTCGAGTTCCTCGCCGCGTCGATGACGCTCGATATTTCCAACACCGACAAGCTCGCCGAGTTCCGCCGCGAGGCGGAGCGGCTGAAGATCAAGGTGGTGCCGCCGTCGGTGAACCGCTCGGGCCGCGAGTTCGCGGTGGCCGACGGCGCCATCGTCTATGCGCTGGCCGCGCTCAAGGGCGTCGGCGCGCACGCGGTCGACGCGATCGTGACGGCGCGGAGCGAGCGGCCGTTCGCGGATCTGGCCGACTTCGCGGCGCGCATCGACTCGCGCGCGATCAACAAGCGCACGCTGGAAAGTCTCGCCGCCGCCGGCGCGTTCGACGAGCTGGAGCCGAACCGCGCGCGCGCCTTCGCGGCGGTCGAAGCCATGATGGGGCTCGCGCAGCGCGCGGGCTCGGACGCGGCCACGGGGCAGAACGAGCTGTTCGGCGGCGGCAGCGCCAAGGCCGCCTTGCGGATTCCGGAGCTCGAGCCGTGGCTTCCGGCCGAGCGGCTCAAGCGCGAATACGAGGCGGTCGGCTATTTCCTCTCGGGCCATCCGCTCGACGACTACGCGACGGCGCTGCGAGCGGCTGCAGGTGCAGCCGTGGATCGAATTCGCCAAGGCGGTGCGCAGCGGCGTGAGCGCCGGCCGGCTCGCCGCCAGCGTGGTGTCGCGCGTCGAGCGCCGCACGAAAACCGGAAACAAGATCGGGCATCCTCGGCTTCTCCGATCCGACCGGGCATTTCGAGGCGGTGATCTTCCAGGAGGGGCTCGCGCAGTTCCGCGACGTGCTGGAGCCGGGCGCCGCGGTGCTGCTGCAGGTCGGCGCCGAGCTGCAGGGCGAGGACGTGCGCGTGCGCGTGCACAACGTCGAAGCGCTCGACAAGGTGGCGGCGCGGAACCAGCGCGGCCTGCGGGTGATCCTGAATTCCGCCGAGCCGATCGAGCTCATCGCCCGAGCGCCTGAATGGCGGCAACGGCAAGGGCGAGGGGGCCGGCGAGGTGAGCGTCGTGGTGCAGCTCGCCGAAGGGTCCGCGGTCGAGATCAAGCTGCCCGGCCGCTATGCGATCTCGCCGCAGATCGCTGGCGCCGTGCGCGCGCTCGCCGGCGTCGCGCGGGTCGAGGAAATCTAGATTTTGACCGGGTCGGCAAGCCTTTCGCTCATTCCCGCGCAAGCGGGAATCTAGAGGCCACAAGCGCTGTCCGACTGGGTCCCCGCTTTCGCGGGGACGAGCGGAAGGGCGGTTTCGCTTGCAGCATAACGGCTTACCCCCTATAAGCGCGCCATCTCGCACGCGGACTCGCTTCCCTGGAGACAGGGCGGCATCCGGTGCTGGGCAAACGCCTGGCTCGGTCCGCGGAGGCTAACCGGAGAAGGAAACATGGCGCTGCCCGACTTCAGCATGCGCCAGCTTTTGGAAGCTGGCGTTCATTTCGGCCACCAATCCCACCGCTGGAATCCGAAGATGGCTCCGTTCATCTTCGGCACCCGCAACAACATCCACATCATCGATCTCGCCCAGACCGTGCCGCTGCTTGTCGCGCGCGCTGCAGGCGATCGCCGACACGGTCGCCAAGGGCGGCCGCATCCTGTTCGTCGGCACCAAGCGGCAGGCCTCGGAAGGCATCGCCGACGCGGCCAAGCGCTCGGCGCAGTACTACGTCAATTCGCGCTGGCTCGGCGGCACGCTGACCAACTGGAAGACGATCTCCAACTCGATCGCGCGCCTGAAGAAGATCGAGGAGATGCTGAACAGCGAAGCCGGCGCCGCCTACACGAAGAAGGAGCGGCTCACGCTGGCGCGCGAGAAGGAAAAGCTCGAGCGCTCGCTCGGCGGCATCCGCGACATGGGCGGGGTTCCGGACCTGCTGTTCGTGATCGACACCAACAAGGAAGACATCGCGATCAAGGAGGCCAAGCGCCTCGGCATTCCGGTCGCGGCCATCGTCGACACCAATTCCAATCCCGACGGCATCACGTTCGCGATCCCGGGCAACGACGACGCCGGGCGCGCGATCGCGCTCTATTGCGATCTGGTGGCCAAGGCCGCGATCGACGGCATCTCGCGCGCCCAGGGCGAAGCCGGCATCGACATCGGCGCGGCCGAGAAGCCGCCGGTCGAGGAGCTGCCGGCCGAGCCGAAGGCCGAGTGGGAGAAGTTCGAGCCGCTGCCGGGCCCGCACGGTCCGCCCGACGATCTCAAGAAGCTGCACGGCATCAGCCCCGACATCGAGAAGCAGCTCACCGACCTCGGCATCTTCCACTATTCGCAGATCGCCTCGCTCGGCAAGAAGGACGCGGCCAAGATCGGCGACATCGTCGGCCTGCCCACGCGCATGGAAGGCTGGATCAAGGCGGCCAAGAAGCTCGCCGCCGAGACCGAGTGAACCATGGCCGAGATCACCGCGAACCTCGTCAAGGAGCTGCGCGAGCGCACCGGCGTCGGCATGATGGATTGCAAGGCGGCGCTCGCCGCGACCAAGGGCGATATCGAGGCCGCGGTCGACTGGCTGCGCAAGAAAGGGCTCTCCAAGGCGGCGAAGAAAGCCGGCCGCGTCGCGGCCGAAGGCCTGATCGGCGCGACGGTGGAAGGCGGCAAGGGCGTGCTGGTCGAGGTCAATTCGGAGACCGACTTCGTCGCGCGCAACGAGCACTTCCAGGGCCTGGTGAAACTCATCACCCAAGTCGCGCTGCATAGCGGCGCGGACGTCGAGAAGATCAAGAAGGCCAAGGTCGGCCCGCACACGATCGAGGAAGCGATCGCGAGCTGCGATCGCCACCATCGGCGAGAACATGACGCTGCGCCGCGCCGCCGCCCTCGACGTGAAGGAGGGCGCGATCGGCCTCTATGTCCACAACGCGGTGGCCGAAGGGCTCGGCAAGATCGGCACGCTGGTGGCGCTCGAATCCAAGGGCAAGAAGGACGAGCTCACGGATCTCGGCGCGCAAGATCGCGATGCACGTGGCGGCCGCGAGCCCGCTCGCGGTCGACGCCAAGGGCATCGATCCGGCGGTGGTCGCGCGCGAGCGCGGCGTGCTCGCCGAAAAGGCCAAGGCGACCGGCAAGCCCGACAACGTGGTCGAGAAGATCGTCGAGAGCGGGCTGAAGACCTTCTACAAGGAGGTTTGCCTCGCCGATCAGCCCTATATCCACGACCCCGCGAAATCGGTGGCCCAGGCGGTCAAGGAAGCCGAGGGCAAGATCGGCGCGCCGGTCGCCATCAAGGGCTTTGTGCGCTACGCTCTGGGCGAAGGAATCGAGAAGCAGGAGCAGGACTTCGCCGCCGAGGTGGCTGCGGCCGCAAAGTCCAACTAGCTCCCGGAAACGAGGCCATGGGCAAGCCCCGCTATCGCCGCGTCCTCGTCAAGGTTTCGGGCGAGGCGCTCATGGGCGACCAGCCCTCGGGGCTGCATCCGCCGACGCTGGCCCGTATCGCCACCGATCTCGCCAAGACCAAGAAGCTCGGGGTGCAGATCGCCGTCGTGGTCGGCGGCGGAAATTTCCTGCGCGGGGCGCACTTCGCGGAAACCGGCATCGACCGCGCCACCGCCGACCAGATGGGCATGCTGGCGACCGTGATGAACGCGCTCGCGCTCGAGGCGGCGATCGAAAAAGCCGGGGCGGACGCGCGCACGCTCTCGGCCATCCGCATGCCGAGCGTGTGCGAGCCCTATTCGCGCCAGCGCGCGCTGAAGCATCTCGCCGCCGGCCGCATCGTCGTGCTGGCCGGCGGAACCGGCAATCCCTATTTCACCACCGACACCGGCGCCACGCTGCGCGCGGCCGAACTCGGCTGCCAGGCGGTGTTCAAGGCCACCGGAGTCGACGGCGTCTACGACGCCGACCCCAAGCGCAACCCCAAGGCCAAGCGCTTCGAAAAGCTGAGCCACGACGAGGCCTTAGCGCGGGATCTGAAGGTCATGGACGCCTCCGCCTTCGCGCTTGCCCGCGAGGCCGGCTTGCCTATCATCGTGTTCTCGATCCGCGAAAAGGGCGCGATTTCCGCCGCGATACGCGGAGAGGGAAAGGCGACGACGGTCGCGCCCTGAGCGCACGAGTCTGGCGCGCATAAGTCGCGCGCGCTGCGATCCCGTTCTCGACGAGGTGAATCATGGCAGCTGCAACCTTCGACCTCGCCGATATCAAGCGCCGCATGCAGGGCGCGGTCGGCGTGCTGAAGACAGGAGCTCAGCGGGCTTCGCACCGGGCGGGCTTCCGCGCATCTGCTCGATCCGGTCCAGGTCGAGGCCTATGGACAGAAGATGCCGCTCAATCAGGTCGCCAGCGTCAGCGTGCCGGAGGCGCGCCTGATCTCGATCCAGGTGTGGGATCATACGAACGTGAAGGCGGTGGAGAAGGCGATCCGCGACGCCAATCTCGGCCTCAGCCCGCAGACCGAGGGCGACTCGATCCGGCTGCGCATTCCCGAGCTCAACCAGGAGCGCCGCCAGGAGCTGGTCAAGCTCGCGCACAAGTACGCGGAGACCGCGCGCATCGCCGCGCGCCACGTGCGCCGCGACGGGATCGATCATCTGAAGAAGCTGCAGAAGGACGGCCACGTCAGCGAGGACGAGATCAAGCGCCACGAAATCGAAGTGCAGAAGACGACCGACGCGACGATCCACGAGATCGACCAGACGCTCGGGCAAAAGGAAAAGGAAATCATGTCCGTCTGAGCCAGGACGGACCGGCCCCATGACCGCTTACGACGCATCGCGACCGGAAGAGGATTCGACCGGCGCCCCCTTGCATGTCGCCGTCATCATGGACGGCAACGGGCGCTGGGCCGCCGCGCGCGGCCTGCCGCGGCGCGAGGGCCACCGGCGCGGCGTCGAGGCGCTGCGCAAGGCGGTGCGGGCCGCGGGCGATCTCGGCGTCAAGGTCTTCACCATCTACAGCTTCAGCGCCGAGAACTGGTCGCGGCCGGCCGACGAGATCGTCGACCTGATGGGCCTGCTCAAGCGCTTCGTGCGCAACGATCTCGCGGAGCTGCACGGCAACGGCGTGCGCGTGCGCGTGATCGGCGACCGCGCCGGGCTCGACGCGGAAATCCTGTCGCTGCTGGCGGAGGCGGAGAACCTCACGCGCGAGAACGAGAAATTCACGCTGGTGGTCGCGTTCAATTACGGCGGCCGGCAGGAGATCGCGCGCGCGGCGGCGCGCATCGCCGAGGAGGCGAAGGCGGGCCGCCTCGATCCGGCCGACGTCGATATGGCCGAGTTCGAGCGCCATCTCGACACGGCGGGGTTGCCCGATCCGGATCTGGTGATCCGCACCAGCGGCGAGCTCCGCATCTCGAATTTCCTGCTGTGGCAGTCGGCCTATGCGGAGTTCGTGTTTCTCCCGATCCACTGGCCGGATTTCGACCGCGCGGCGCTGGAGGGCGCGATCGACGAGTTCCGCCGCCGCGAACGCCGCTTCGGCGGCCTCAAAGCCAGCGCGGGATCGTGAGCGCCGCCGTGGTGCAGGCCGCGATCGCCGCGCACGGAAAACGGATCGTCTCCGCGGTCGTCCTCGGCTTGCTGGCGCTCGGCGTCGCCATTCTCGGCGGGCCGCTGTTCTTGATATTTTGGACGATCGCGGCGTTCGGTATTTTCTGGGAATGGAACGGGCTGGTGAACGCGGCGCCGCGCAACGCGGCGCTCGCGCTCGGCGGCGCCGGGCTCGCGGGCGCGGCGGTCTCGCTCGCGTTCGGCGCGCCCGCTGTAGCGCTCCTGTGGGTGCTGGCCGGCGCGGTCGCGGTTGCGATCTTCGCGCGGCCGCCGGTCTGGGCCGCGGGCGGCGTGCTCTACGCGGCGGCGCTGCTGCTTCCCGTCGTCGTACTGCGCGGCGACGCATGGCTTGGGCTGGTCGCGGTGCTGTTTCTGTTCGCGACGGTGTGGGCCACGGACGTCGCGGCGCTCTACGCCGGGCGCTATTTCGGCGGACCGAAGCTCGCGCCCAAGATCAGCCCGGCCAAGACCTGGTCCGGCGCGATCGGCGGCGCGCTCGCGGGGATCGCGGGCGGCATCGCGCTCTTGGCGGTGATGCGTTTCGAATTCGGCGCGGTTCACATTCCTGGTCGCGCTCGCGGTGACGGCCGTGGCCCAGCTCGGCGATCTGTTCGAATCGCGGGTGAAGCGCCAGTTCAGCGTGAAAGACACCAGCGGGATCATTCCCGGCCACGGCGGCCTGATGGACCGGCTCGACGGGTTCATCGCCGCGGCGCTCGTGGCCGCTATCTTCGGAATCCTGCGCGCGGGCCCGGCCGCGCCGGCGCAAGGCTTGCTGCAATGGTGACCCGCGTTACGATTCTCGGCGCCACCGGCTCGATCGGCGCGAGCGCGCTCGATCTGTTGCGCCGCGGCGGCGGGCGCTACGAAGTCGGCGCGCTCACGGCCAAGCGCGACGCGCAGAAGCTCGGCGCGCTGGCGCGCGAGTTCGGCGCCAGGCTCGCGGTGGTCGCCGACGCGGCAGCCTATCGCGAGCTGAAAGACGCGCTGGCGGGCAGCAAGATCGAGGTCGCGGCCGGGCGCGAGGGACTGCTGGCGGCGGCGAATCTCTCCGCCGACGTGGTGATCGCCGCGATCACGGGGGCGGCCGGGCTGGAGCCGACGCTGGCGGCGCTGTTGCCCGGGCGGCGCATCGCGCTCGCCAACAAGGAATGCCTGGTCTCCGCCGGCAAGCTGTTCATGGCGACGGCGCGGGCGCGCGGCGCCGAGGTGCTGCCGCTCGACTCCGAGCACAATGCGGTGCTGCAGGCGCTCGCCGCCGGGCCGCGCGAGGCGGTGCAGATGGTCACGCTCACGGCCTCGGGCGGGCCGTTCCGGACCTACCCCAAGGAGCGCCTTGCGCGGGTGACGCCGGACGAGGCGCTGCGCCATCCGACCTGGTCGATGGGCGCGAAAATCAGCATCGATTCCGCGACCCTGATGAACAAGGGCCTGGAACTGATCGAGGCGCACCAGCTCTTCGGGCTGCCGCCGGAGCGGCTCGATATCCTGATCCACCCGCAGTCGATCGTGCATGCGCTGGTCGCGTTCCGCGACGGCTCGGTGGTGGCGGGCCTGTCGGTGCCGGACATGCGGGTGCCGATCGGGGTGGCGCTCGCCTGGCCCGAGCGCCTCAGCTGGGACGCGCCGCGGCTGGATCTCGCCAAGCTCGGCGCGCTCGCCTTCGAGGCCCCGGATCCGGGGCGGTTTCCGGCGCTTAGAATCGCGCGCGCGGCGCTGGCGGCCGGAGGGGCCGCGCCCACCGTGCTTAACGCGGCCAACGAGGTCGCGGTCGAGGCCTTCCTGGCCGGCCGGATCGGCTTCCCGGGCATCCCGGCGCTGGTCGAAACCGTTATGGCGCAAGCGGAATCGGACGGTCTGCGGGAACCGGCCTCGGTCGAGGAGGCCTTGGCCGTTGACCATGTTGGCAGAGATCGGGCGCGCGCCCTCTTGCCCCAATTCGCCGCAAAGGCTTCTTAGACACTTCGTTAGGCATATCGGGGCGGGAAAAGGGGCCATTCATGCTTTTCGTTTCGGGTGTCGGCACCTGGAGTGCCTGGCTCCTCGGCTATCTGCTCCCGTTCCTGTTCGTGCTGACGGTCGTGGTGTTCTTCCACGAGCTCGGACATTTCTGGGTCGCGCGCCGCTGCGGCGTGAAGATCGACGCGTTCTCGGTCGGCTTCGGGCCCGAGCTGTTCGGCTGGACCGACCGGCACGGCACGCGCTGGCGGCTGGCGGCCATTCCGCTCGGCGGCTACGTGCGCTTCCACGGCGACGACAGCGCGGCGAGCACGCCGGACCTCAAGGCGCTCGAAAAAATGGGCGCGGAGGAAAGACGCAGCTCGTTCTTTCACAAGCCGGTCGGACAGCGGGCGGCGGTCGTCGCCGCCGGACCGATCGCCAATTTCATCCTGGCGATCGTGATCTTCGCGTCCATGTTCGCGCTGTTCGGCAAGCAGGTGACGCCGCCGCGCGTCGATGCGGTGCAGGCCGGCAGCGCGGCCGAAGCCGCGGGCTTCAAGGGCGGCGACCTGGTGCTGACGATCGACGGCAAGGCGGTCGAGAGCTTCGGCGACATGCAGCGCATCGTCGGCGCCAGCCCCGGTCAGCGGCTCGCCGTCATAGTCGAGCGCGGGGGCGCGCAGGTCGCGCTCACCGCCACTCCGCAATTGCGGGAAATGAAGGACAATTTCGGCAACGTGATGCGCATCGGCGTGCTCGGCATCTCGCGCTCGCCGAACGCCTCCGAGGTCGTGACCCAGCGCTACGGTCCGCTCGAGGCGGTGCAGATGGGATTTGCCGAGACCTGGTTCGTGGTGGAACGGACGATGACCTACGTCGGCCGGATCATCGTCGGGCGCGAATCGGCGGATCAATTGGGCGGGCCGATCCGCATCGCGCAGGTGTCGGGGCAGGTGGCGAGCATCGGCTTCGTGGCGCTCTTGCACCTCACCGCGGTGCTGTCGATCAGCATCGGGCTCTTGAACCTGTTTCCGGTTCCGCTGCTCGATGGCGGGCACCTTCTGTTCTATGGAATCGAGGCGTTGCGCGGACGGCCGCTCAGCGACCGGGCGCAGGAATTGGGCTTCCGAATCGGGCTCGCCCTCGTTGTAATGCTGATGATCGTCGCAACCTGGAACGATCTTTTGCATCTGATGGCGCTGTAGGTCCCGATAAAGCCTTGTTGTTCCCTCAGATTCCGATCGTGGCCGTGGGGCAACGCGGGCACGAAAAAGCGCTTGGGGGCCAGCGGGGGGCGGTTTGCAAGGCCATGGAAAGACTGTACAAACGCTCAGAAGCGAGAGAATCCGCGCATTTCCGGTGCGCGGCAATGGCCAAACCTACCCAGGCTCCACGCTAGGTCTTGCGGAAAATGATGGTTCTGTTCGGCGTTAGGGGGAGGCGTGCGGCGCTTTGTGCCGCAATGCTTGCCGGGCTTATGGGGCTGGGCGCCGGCCTGGCCGCGCCCGATATCGCCTACGCCCAGACCGCTGCCGCCGCCATCCAGGTGCAGGGCAACAAGCGCGTCGATGCCGACACGATTCGGGGCTATTTCAATCTCAAGCCGGGCGACAAGCTCGACGCGGCCAAGATCGACGAGGGCCTGAAGGCGCTCTACGCCACCGGCATGTTCGAGGACGTCCGCATCAGCCAGGCGGGCGGGCGGGTGATCGTCACGGTGGCGGAGAACCCGGTCATCAACCGGGTCGCGTTCGAGGGCAACCGCAAGGTCAAGGACGAACAGCTGGTCGCCGAGGTTCAGTCGAAGGCGCGCAGCCCCTTGTCGCGGCCCATGGTGCAGGCCGACGTCCAGCGCATCATCGAAATCTATCGCCGCGGCGGCCGCTTCGACGTGCGGGTCGAGCCGAAAATCATCGACCGTCCCAACAGCCGCGTCGATCTGGTGTTCGAGATCAAGGAAGGCGAGCGCACGACGGTGCGCAAGAATCGCCTTCATCGGCAACAAGGCGTTCGGCGACTGGAAGCTCAAGGACGTCATCACCACCGGGCAGACCAACTGGCTGAGCTTCCTCAAGAACAACGACGTCTACGACCCCGACCGGGTGAACGCCGACCAGGAGCTGCTGCGCCGCTTCTATCTCAAGAACGGCTACGCCGACTTCCGCATCATCTCGGCCAATGTGGTGAACGACCCGGGCGCCTCGGCGGCTTCGTGCTCACCTTCACGGTCGACGAGGGCGAGCAATACCGGTTCGGCACCATCGACGTGCTGTCCAACGTGCGCGCGGTGGACGCCGCGACGTTGCGGGGCAAAGTGCGCGGTTCGACCGGCGCGGTCTACAACGCGGAGCTGGTCGAGAAATCGATGGAGGAAATCACCATCGAGCTGGCCAAGCGCGGCTATGCGTTCTCCCAGGTGCGCCCGCGCGGCGACCGGGACTTCGCCAACCGGCGGATCAACGTTCTGTATACGGTCGAAGAGGGACCGCGCGTCTATGTCGAGCGCATCAACGTGCGGGGCAACACGCGCACGCGCGACTATGTGGTCCGCCGCGAAATCGATCTGTTCGAGGGCGACGCCTATAACCGGGCGTTCGTCGACCGCGCCGAGCGGCGGCTGAAGAATCTCGGCTACTTCAAGACCGTCAAGATCACCAACGAGCCCGGCTCGGCCGCGGACCGGGTGATCGTCAATGTCGACGTCGAGGAACAGATGACCGGCGAATTCTCGGTCGCCGGCGGCTATTCGACTTCGGACGGCCTGATCGGCGAGGTCTCGGTCGGCGAGCGCAACTTCCTTGGCCGCGGCCAGGTCGTTCGTTTGTCCGCGAGCTACGGGCAGCTCAGCCGCGGCGCCGAGTTCTCGTTCACCGAACCGTATTTCATGGGCTATCAGGTGTCCGCGGGCTTCGATCTGTTCACCAAGGTGACCGACCAGTCGACCTACTACAGCTACAGCAACCGGGTCACCGGCGGCACGCTGCGCTCGGGCTTCTACCTGCGCGACGACCTGACGCTGGGATTGAGGTATTCGCTGTTCCAGCGCGACATCACGACCTCATCAACGACGCCGCCGTCCGCCGCCATCTTGCAGGCCCTGGGACAGTCTGTCACCTCGTCGGTGGGCTATACGCTGCTCTACAACACCCTCGACAACCCGCAGAATCCGAACGAGGGCGCCTACGTCAACTTCAGTCAGGACTTCGCCGGCGTCGGCGGCGACGTCCAATACATCCGCTCCTCGGTCGACGGCCGCTACTATTATCCCCTGACCAGCGATTTCACCCTGATGCTGCGCGGCCAGGCAGGGCACGTCTATGGCTGGGGCAATACGCCGCTCAATATCTTCGACCACTTCTTCAGGGGTCCGGAACTGGTGCGCGGGTTCGCAACCTCGGGCCTCGGCCCGCGCGATTTGCTCGCCGCGACCCAGGACGCGCTCGGCGGTTCGCTCTACTGGGGCGCCACCGCGGAAATCCTGTTCCCGCTCAGCTTCATCCCGAAGGATTTCGGATTGCGCGCGGCGATCTTCGCCGATGCCGGTTCGCTTTGGGACTACAAGGGCGCGACGATCATTCCTGCTATTCCGCCCGGCGCCAGTTGTAGCGCATTGTCCTACCGGATCGAAGAATTCGTCCGGCAACGTTTGCGTAGCCGATTCCAACCTGGTCCGCACTTCCGTCGGCGCCAGCATCATCTGGGCGTCGCCGTTCGGGCCGCTGCGCTTCGACTATGCCTTCGCGCTCACCAAGGCGCCCTGGGACCAGTTGCAGGCCTTCCGGTTCGGAGGCATGAGCCGCTTCTGACCCCGGTCAGAGGTTCGATGCGCCGCCACGGCGCGGGACCAGTTCGCGCATGACCGTATCCTCCACATTCCGCTCACGGGAATCGATCACGCTCGGCGAGATCGTGGCGTTGACCAAGTGCGAGCCGGTCGGCGCGGTCGATCTCAAGCGGCGCATCAGCGGCATCGCGCCGCTCGACAGCGCCGGCCCGTCCGACATCGCCTTTTACGACAGCCCGCGCTTCCTCGACGACCTCAAGCGCACCGCCGCCGGGGCCTGCTTCATCAAGCCCACGCAGGTCGCGCATGTGCCGGCCGGCGTCGCGGTGCTGGCCTCCAACAAGCCCTATCACTCGCTCGTCGAGGTGACTCGTGAGCTGTTCGGCGGCGCGCTGCGGCCGGGGCCGGTGTTCGGCGGACGCGGGGTCGATTCCGGCGCCTACGTCCATCCGGAAGCGCGGCTCGAGGACGACGTGACGGTCGATCCGGGCGCGGTGATCGGTCCGCGCGCGGAGATCGGCGGCGGCACGGTGATCGGCGCCAACGCCGTCATCGGCGCCGACGTCTGCATCGGGCGCAACTGCTCGGTCGGGCCGGGCGCTTCGGTGCTGCATGCGCTGATCGGCGACCGGGTGATCCTGCATCCGGGCGTGCGCATCGGGCAGGACGGTTTCGGATTCATTCCGGGCGCCAAGGGGCTCGCCAAGGTGCCGCAGGTCGGGCGCGTCATCATCCAGGACGACGTCGAGGTCGGCGCGGGGACCGCCATCGATCGCGGCGTGAACCGCGATACCGTGGTGGGCGAGGCCACCAAGATCGACAATCTCGTGCAGATCGGCCACAACGTCACGATCGGGCGGCATTGCATCATCGTCGCCCAGGTGGGAATTTCCGGCAGCGTCACGCTCGGCGAGCGCGTGCAGCTCGGCGGGCAGGTCGGGATCGCCGACCGGCTGACGATCGGCGACGGCGCCCGGGTCGCGGCCAAGAGCGGCGTGAAAGACAATATTCCCGCCGGAGAGACCTGGTACTGGTCGCCGGCGATGCGGGCGCGCGACGCGATGCTGCTGCTGCGGGGGCTCGGCGACCTGAAGGACAAGATGGAGGCGGAGATGCGCAAGACCGGGCAAGCTCCGGCTGCAGGAAACGGCGATGAGCAAGCCAGCTGAACATTCGACGATCCCGGCGGAATTTCCGCGGGTGCTCGAGACGGACGATCTGCTCCGTCTGCTGCCGCATCGCTATCCGTTCCTCATGGTCGACCGCGTGATCGAGATCGACCGCGACCAGTCCTGCATCGGGATCAAGAACGTCACGGTCAACGAGCCGTTCTTTCCGGGCCATTTTCCCGGCCGGCCGGTGTTTCCGGGCGTGCTGTTGCTCGAGGGCATGGCGCAGACCGCGGGCGTGATCTGCGGGATGGTCAACAGCCTCGCCAGGCCGCCCTCGGTGCTGCTGCTCACCATCGACAAGGCGAAGTTCCGCAAGCCGGTTCTGCCCGGCCATACCGTCGAATATCACATGCGGCAGATGACGCGGCGGAAGCAGATGTGGTGGTACCGGGGCGAGGCGAAAGTCGACGGCCAGCTCGTCGCCGAGGCCGAAGTCGGCGCTCTTCTGACGGAGAGCTGAGCGCGTGGGGCGTATCGATTCCAGTGCCCGGGTCGCCGACGGCGCGCGTCTCGGCGCCGACGTCGAGATCGGCCCCTACAGCATCGTTGGGCCGGAGGTGGAGCTCGGCGACGGCGTCCGGCTGCTTTCGCACGTGAACATCGCCGGCCGCACCCGGATCGGCCCGCGCACGCTGGTCTATCCGTTCGTGTCGCTGGGCACCCCGCCGCAGTCGATCCACTACAAAGGCGAGCCGAGCCAGCTCCTGATCGGGGCCGACTGCGTGCTGCGCGAACACGTCACCATGAATCCCGGCACGACCGGCGGGCGCATGGTGACGCGGGTCGGCGACCGGGGCCTGTTCATGGCCGGCGCCCATGTGGGGCACGATTGCATCGTCGGCGACGACGTCACGTTTGCCAACCAGGTCGCGCTCGCCGGCCACGTCGAGATCGGCAATTGGGTCTTCATGGGCGGGCTGGCGGCGGTGCATCAGTTCACCCGCATCGGCGAGTATGCCTTGATCGCGGGGCTGTGCGGCGTCGTAACCGATGTGATCCCGTTCAGCGCGGCGATCGGCGTGCGGGCGCGGCTCGCGGGCCTCAACATGATCGGCTTGAAACGGCGCGGATTTTCACGCGAAGCGCTGCGCACCTTGCGCAATGCCTACCGGATGTTGTTCTTCGGCTCCGGCCAGTTGCAGGAGCGGGTCGATCTGGTGTCGGTGAAGTTCGCCGGCAATCCGCAGGTGGAGCGCGTCGTCGAGTTCATCCGGGCGGCCAAGAAGCGCCACATCACCACGCCGCGCGCGGGCCAGACGCGCGACGAGGATTACGAAGAGTAGATCTTGAGCCATACGCGCGAAAGCGACCGGAACGCAGAACAGGGCCCGCTCGCGATCGTTTGCGGCGGCGGCGCGTTCCCTGCGGCGGTAGCCGAGGCCGTGCGGCGGCGCGGGCGCGAAGTTCTGCTGTTTCCGCTGCGCGGGTTCGCCGATGAAGCGGCCATCCGGGGCTATCCGCAGCAATGGATCTATCTCGGCGCGATCGGCCGCTTCCTCCGGATGGTGAAGCAGCAAGGCAGCCGCGACGTGGTGTTCGTCGGGACCGTGCACCGGCCGCGCTTGCGCGATATCCGGCTCGACTGGACGACGATCCGCTGGCTGCCGGCCTATGTTCGCGTCGCGCGGCAGGGCGACAATCATCTGTTGTCCAATGTCGCCCGGCTGTTCGACCATCTGGGCATGCGCGTGCGCGGCGTTCACGAGGTGGCGCCGGAGCTTCTGGTGCCGCCCGGCGTGCTCGGCCGCCACCGGCCGAGCGAAACGGAAGAGTCGGAAATCAAGCTTGGGCGCAGCGCGCTGCAGGCGCTCGGTCCGCTCGACGTGGGCCAGGCGGCCGTGGTGATCGGCGGCCGCGTCATCGCCATCGAGGCGGCGGAGGGCACCGCGGCCATGCTGGCGCGCGTCGCGGAAGTCAGGCGCAGCGGACGGGTGCATGCGGCGCCGCGCGCCGGCGTATTGGTGAAGGCGCCGAAGCCCGGGCAGGAGCGGCGGCTCGATCTGCCGGCGATCGGCACGGATACCGTCGCCCAGGCGGCGGCGGCCGGGCTCAAGGGCATCGCGGTCGAGGCCGGCGGCACGATCGCCGCCGACGCCAACGCGCTGGTGCGCGCGGCCGACGAGGCCGGACTGTTCCTGCTCGGATTCGAGCCGGCCGCGGGGGCCGGCCGGTGAGCCGAGCCGCGCGCGGCGAGGGCAAGCCGCTGCAGGTGTTCATCGTCGCGGGCGAGGCCTCCGGCGATCTGCTCGGCGCCGGGCTGATGGCGGCGCTCAAGGCGCGCTGCGGCCAAGAAAATGTGCGCTTCCGCGGCGTCGGCGGGCCGGCCATGGCGGCGCAGGGCCTCGAGAGCCTGTTCGCGCTGCCGGAGATCGCGATCATCGGCTTCAGCGGGCTGCTCACGGGCATCCCCAACATCCTGCGCCGGGTGCGCGCGACCGCGGACGCGGCGCTCGCCGCGCGGCCGGACGTGCTGGTGCTGGTGGACGCGCCCGATTTCACCCACCGGGTGGCGCGCCGCGTGCGCGCGGGCGATCCGGCGATCCCGATCGTCGATTACGTCTCGCCGACGGTGTGGGCGTGGCGGCCGGGGCGGGCGCGGGCCATGCGCGCCTATGTGGACCGGGTGCTGGCGCTGCTGCCGTTCGAGCCCGGAGTGCACGAGAGGCTCGGCGGGCCGCCCTGCACCTATGTCGGCCATCCCATAGCCGAGCGGGCCGCGGCGCTGCGTCCTTCCGGGGCGGAATTGCAGAGGCGCATGGCCGAGCCGGCGCGGCTCCTGGTGCTGCCCGGCAGCCGCCACAAGGAGATCGCGCGGCTGGCTCCGAGTCTTCGGCGCGACGCTCGGCCGTAGCTGGCGGCGCAGGGCGTGAAATTCGAGGCGATCGTGCCGACGCTGCCGGCGCTGCGGTCGGAGATCGAGGCCGCGACGGCATCCTGGCCGGTTCCGGCGCGGATCGTGACGGAGCGCGCCGAGATCGACGCGGCGTTTCGCACGGCGCGGGCGGCGCTGGCGGCGTCGGGCACCGTCACGCTGGAGCTCGCGGTGGCCGGCGTCCCGACCGTCGTCGCCTACAAGCTTTCGCTGGTCGAGGCCTGGATCGGCAGGATCATGATCCGGGTGCCGAGCATCGTGCTCGCGAACCTGGTGCTCGGCGAGAACGCGATGCCCGAATTCATCCAGCACCGGGCGACGGCGGAAAATCTCGCGGCTGCGCTCGCGCCGCTGCTTTCGGATACGCCGGAGCGGCGGCGGCAGGTCGAGGCGTTCAAGAAGCTCGACAGCTTGATGGAAATCGGCGGCGAGGCGCCGAGCGCGCGCGCGGCGCGGGCCGTGATCGAGACGTATCGAGACGAAAACGGGGCGCCCGGCGCCCCGTTCCTGATCACTTCCGGCGCGAGATCGGCACGTAGTCGCGCTGCGGGGCGCCGGTGTAGAGCTGGCGCGGGCGGCCGATCTTCTGGCTGCGGGTCCTCGATCATCTCCTTCCACTGGGCGATCCAGCCGACCGTGCGCGCGAGCGCGAACAGCACCGTGAACATGGTGGTCGGGAAGCCCATCGCCTTCGAGCGTGATGCCCGAATAGAAGTCGATGTTCGGATAGAGCTTCTTCTCGATGAAATAATCGTCGTTGAGCGCGATGCGCTCGAGCTCCATGGCGACGTCGAGCAGCGGATCGTCCTTGTGGCCGATCTCGACCAGCACCTCGTGGCAGGTCTTCTGCATGATCTTGGCGCGCGGGTCGTAGTTCTTGTAGACCCGGTGGCCGAAGCCCATGAGGCGGAAGGAGTCGTTCTTGTCCTTGGCGCGCTTGATGTATTCGGGGATGCGGTCGACGTGGCCGATCTCGGCCAGCATCTTGAGCGCGGCCTCGTTGGCGCCGCCGTGCGCCGGGCCCCACAGGCAGGCGATGCCGGCGGCGATGCAGGCGAACGGATTGGCGCCCGACGAGCCGGCGAGCCGCACCGTCGAGGTCGAGGCGTTCTGCTCGTGGTCGGCGTGCAGGATGAAGATGCGGTCCATGGCGCGCGCCAGCACCGGGTTGACCTTGTAGTCCTCGGCCGGCACCGCGAAGCACATGCGCAGGAAATTCGCCGCGTAGTCGAGATCGTTCTTCGGATAGATGAACGGCTGGCCGATCGAATACTTGTAGGCCATGGCGGCGAGCGTCGGCATCTTCGCGATCATGCGGATCGAGGCGATCATGCGCTGCTGCGGATCGGTGATGTCGGTGCTGTCGTGATAGAAGGCCGAGAGCGCGCCGACCGCAGCCGACCATCACCGCCATCGGGTGCGCGTCGCGGCGGAAGCCCTGGAAGAAGCGGCTCATCTGCTCGTGCACCATGGTGTGGCGCGTCACCCGGTACGTCGAAATCGGCGCGTCTGCGCGGCGGTCGGCAGCTCGCCGTAGAGCAGCAGGTAGCAGGTCTCGAGGAAATCGCCGTGCTCGGCGAGCTGCTCGATCGGATAGCCGCGATAGAGCAGGATGCCGTCGTCGCCGTCGATATAGGTGATCTTGGACTGTCGCAGCTCGCGGTCGAGGTGAAGCCGGGATCGTAGGTGAACATCCCGGTCTCGGCGTAGAGCTTGCTGATGTCGACGACGTCGGGCCCGATGGTGCCTTCCATGACCGGAAGGTCCCAGGCCTTGTTGTCGACATTCAGATGCGCGGATTTCGCCTTGGGGTTCTTGGCGTCCATCGCGGTGTTCCTAATCGATCGAAACGGGTGGGCGGCGGCGTTTGCCGGCGTACGATAAAGGCAGAAATTCGTAAACCTTATGTGGTGCGCGGGCAAGTGCAGTGCAACATGGCTTTGGTAGGTGTCGTGGCCGGCCCGAGCACAAGGCTTGTCCCGGCCATCCATGTCTCAAATCGCCCAAGGCGAGCGGCCGGGACGAGGGGCGATCGTATCCCACGATCATCTTCGATGCCTTTTCACCGCGCCGATCAAACTGGCGAATCCGCCGGCAATGCCGCGCGGAAAAAAGAACACGACGAGGATGAGCAGCAGGCCGAACATCGCGAAGCGCCCGACGGTCCATTGCGACGCGATCTCTTCCAGGCCCACGAAAGCGAACGCTCCCAGCACTGGCCCCAGGAAGTATCGCGATCCACCCATCACGGTGGCGAGAACCAGTTGCATGGAGAAAATCCAATGCAGTTGTTCGGGCGTGATTTGCCGGGCCAACTGCCCGTACAGGCCGCCGGCAAGACCCACAAAAAACCCGGAAAGAATGAACGCGTACCAGCGGTATTGCCACACCGGAATGCCGATGAAGGCGGCCCGCGTTTCGTTCTCCCTGATCGCCCTGAGCGCCTGGCCGAACGGCGAGCGGCTGATTCTCCACAGCAGCAGAACGGACGCGATGAAGGCGGCAACGATCACAGGATAGAACGCGGCAATGAAGTCGGCGGGGCCAAAACTGAAGCCAAGCAGGGTGAGGCGGGGAATATACATCGAGCCTTCGCCGAGGAGATACAACGCCCAACCCAGCCCGCCGAATAGCCTGAACACCGCTCCGTTGATGACCAGGGAATAGGCCACCATGGAAAATGCGAGCGTAAGGATGGCGAAAAATATCTTCGTGGTGCGGACGCTGAAGAACCCGATCACGGCGGCAAAGACGGTCGAGGCGAGCACGCCGGCCGCAAAATATCCTTCGAACGAATTCGACGGGAGAAAATCGGACCAGGAATGCGCCGGTATACGCCGCCGTGCCGAAATACGTGGCGTGGCCGAGCGAGAACGATCCGGCGGTTCCGTACAGCAGGTTCAAGCCCAGGCACGCGATGGAAAATACCAGCATGTGGGACAGGATGATGAGCGGATAGGCGGGGAGGATGGACGGCATGAGCATGAGCACGAAGCCCGCGGCTCCGGCGAAGAGGAGCGCACGAAGCCACCCGACGCGCCAAGCGCCTTTCGACATTGCTCACGCTCCGGCGGCGATGAGGCGCCGCAATCGCGCCAGCGTACTTTGATCTGCGTCAAAGTGTTTGGCGATGTTTCCCGCTCCCGTGTAAAAAATGCATTATAAACAAACATGGTCGAGGTTCGCACCGAGGCGCCGTGGACGGCGAGCGCGGCTATCGTGCACAATGCCTTCCACTTACAATCCAATTGCACGAGGGCAATGACATGAGTCTCCTTTTACCCTTCTGGCAACGCCTGCTGGTGACGATCGCCGTGATGCTGATCACGAGCTATCTGGCGAGCCTGCTGTGGCAACAAATATTGGGGGTCGCGTTGCCGAGCTATATCGCAGGCGCCGTCGGCGGATTGGCCGCGCTGCCGATGTGGGATTTCCTCAAGCGGATCCGGCCGTCGTCGGGCGCATAGCGCGGCCGGAGATCTACGCCGCTGCCGCAACTCCAGCCTGGTCCTTCAGGCGGGCGAGGCTCTCGGCCTTGCCGAGCACCGCGAGCACTTCGAAAATGCCGGGCGAAGCGCCGCGGCCGGTGAGCGCCGCGCGCAAGGGCTGGGCCAGCGCGCCGAGCTTGAGGCCCTCGCGCTCGGCATAGGCGCGCAATGCCGCCTCGGTGGCTTCGACGGTCCAGGGCTCGACCGGCTCGAGCAACTTCAGCATGCGCGCGATGACCGCGCGGCCTTCCGAATTCAGGAGTTCGCGCGCCTTCTCGTCGAGCTCGAGCGGCCGGTCCACCAGCACATAATTGGCGCTATCGATCAGTTCCACTAGCGTCTTGGCGCGCTCCTTGAGCCCGCTCATGGCGGCGAGCAGCCGCTCGCGCTTCTGGCCGATGCGGGCGGCGAGCGCCGCGCCGTCGGGCAGATGCGGCAGGAGCTTCTCGATGGCGGCAAGCACCTCGGCGTCGCTCATGGCGCGCAGGTATTGTCCGTTCATGTTTTCGAGCTTGGCAAAATCGAAGCGCGCCGCCGAGCGGCCCACGTGTTCCAAGTCGAACAGCGCGATCATCTCCTCGGTCGAGAAGATTTCCTGGTCGCCGTGGCTCCAGCCGAGGCGGACGAGATAGTTGCGCAGCGCCGCCGGCAGAAATCCCATGGCGCGATAAGCCTCGACGCCGAGCGCGCCGTGGCGCTTGGAGAGCTTGGCGCCGTCGGGCCCGTGGATCAGCGAGATGTGGGCCATCTTGGGAATTTCCCAGCCGAGCGCGTCGTAGATCTGCGACTGGCGGGCGGCGTTGTTGAGATGATCGTCGCCGCGGATGATGTGGGTGACACCCATGTCGTGATCGTCGACCACGACCGAAAGCATGTAGGTGGGCGTGCCGTCGGAGCGCAGCAGCACCAGGTCATCAAGCTCGCTGTTCTGCCAGACCACCTTGCCCTGCACGAGGTCCTCGACGACCGTTTCGCCGTCCTGGCGCGCCTTGAGGCGGATCGCGGGCTGCACGTCGGGCGGCGCTTCGGCGGGATCGCGGTCGCGCCAGCGGCCGTCATAGCGCGCCATGCGGCCTTCGCGCCGGGCGGCGTCGCGCAGCTCCTGCAGCTCCTGCGGCGTGGCGTAGCAGCGATAGGCGCGGCCGACGGCGATCAGGGCCTCGGCGACCTCGCGGTGGCGCGCCGCGCGCGAGAACTGATAGACCACGTCGCCGTCCCAGCCGATCTCGAGCCAGGAAAGCCCGTCGAGGATCGCGTCGATCGCTTCTTTGGTGGAGCGCTGGCGGTCGGTGTCCTCGATGCGCAAGTGCATCTTGCCGCCGTGGCGGCGGGCATAGAGCCAGTTGAAGAGCGCGGTGCGCGCGCCGCCGATGTGCAGGAAGCCGGTCGGCGAGGGCGCGAAGCGGGTGACGATTCCGGTCATGTCATGGTGGGTAGCTGCCGCGGGCGGCTGTCAACGTCGCGCGCTCGTGTACCATAGGTGCGAGGCGGATCAAGGCGAGCGCGGCCCGACAATTCTCCTCAAAAGCGTCTTGCGCGCGCCCGCGAATTCGTCACAAAGGCCGCGCGCGGCTGCGGCAACGTGGAATCGGCAACAGGGCCTGAATTATGACAGTGGGCGAGGCGGCGGAAGCGGGGCGCGACTTCATCCGCGACATCATCCAGGCCGATCTCGACGCCGGGCGGGTCAAGGGCGTGGTCACGCGCTTTCCGCCGGAGCCCAACGGCTACCTGCATATCGGCCACGCCAAGTCGATCGGCCTCAATTTCGGAGTGGCGCAGGAGTTCGGCGGGCGCTGCCACCTGCGCTTCGACGACACCAACCCGACCAAGGAAGAGCAGGAATATATCGACGCCATCGAGCGCGACGTGCGCTGGCTCGGCTACGACTGGGGGAAAAATCTCTATCACGCGTCGGATTATTTCGAGCGGCTCTATGAATGGGCCGAGCACCTGATCCGCGCGGGCCAAGGCCTATGTCGACGACCAGACCCAGGACGAAGTGCGCACGACGCGCGGCACGCTGACCGAGCCGGGCAGGAACAGCCCGTTCCGCGACCGGAGCGTCGAGGAAAACCTCGATCTGTTCCGCCGCATGCGCAAAGGCGAGTTTCCGAACGGCGCGCGCGTGCTGCGGGCCAAGATCGACATGACGTCCGGCAACATCAATCTGCGCGACCCCGCGCTGTACCGGATTCTGCACGCGAGCCATCCGCGCACCGGCGACAAGTGGTGCATCTATCCGAGCTACGACTTCGCCCACGGCCAGTCGGACGCCATCGAAGGCATCACGCATTCGATCTGCACGCTCGAATTCGAGGATCACCGGCCGCTCTACGACTGGTTCCTCGACAACCTGCCGGTGCCGTCGAAGCCGCATCAGTACGAATTCGCGCGCCTCAACCTCACCTACACGGTGCTGTCCAAGCGCGTGCTGACGGAGCTGGTGCGCGGCGGTCATGTGAAGGGCTGGGACGATCCGCGCATGCCGACGCTCGCGGGCCTGCGCCGGCGCGGGGTGCCGCCGGAAGCGATCCGCGATTTCGTCAAGCGCATCGGGGTGGCCAAGGCCAACAGCACGGTCGACATGGGCATGCTGGAATTCTCGATCCGCGAGTTTCTGAACAAGAAGGCGCCCCGCCGCATGGCGGTGCTGAAGCCGCTCAAGGTCGTGATCGAGAACTATCCGGAGAGGAAAACGGAAGAGCTCGACGCCGTCAATCATCCCGACGATCCGGCGGCGGGTTCGCGCAAGATCAAATTCGGCCGCGAGCTCTTTGTCGAGCAGGAAGACTTCATGGAGAACCCGCCGAAGAAATTCTTCCGGCTCTCGCCTGGGAAAGAAGTGCGGCTGCGCTACGCCTATTTCGTCACCTGCCGCGAAACGGTGAAGAACGCGGTCGGCGAGGTGACGGAGCTGCGCTGCACGTATGACCCGGCCACGCGCGGCGGCAACACGCCGCCGGACGGGCGCAAGGTACAGGCGACGCTGCATTGGGTTTCGGCTGCCGACAGCGTGCCGGCGGAGGTGCGCGTCTATAACCCGCTGTTCGGCAAGCCCGATCCGGATGCCGGCAATTTCGCCGCCGATCTCAATCCGAACTCGCTCGAGGTGCTGAGCGACGCGCGCCTGGAGCCGGCGGTGGCGAGCGACAATTCGCCCGAGCCCGTGCAGTTCGAGCGGCAGGGCTATTTCGTGCGCGACGCCGACTCCAAGCCCGGCGCGCTCGTGTTCAACCGCACGGTCGGGCTGCGGGATACCTGGGCGAAGGTGGCGGGCGGGAAACCGTGACGTCATGGCCGGGACTTCAGGCGCGAAGACGGCGCTTCGCGCCTTTTGCCCAGCCATGACGAATAAAAAGCAGTGCGTTCACTGCGCGGGTTTCAATATTTCCGATACAGCCCCACCATCTTGCCCTGAATCTTCACTCGATCAGGGCCGAAGATGCGGGTTTCGTAGGCCGGATTGGCGGCCTCGAGCGCGATCGAGGCGCCCTTGCGGCGCAGCCGCTTGAGCGTCGCCTCCTCGTCGTCGATCAGCGCCACCACGATGTCGCCGGTGTCGGCGGCGTCGGATTTGCGGATCAGCACCACGTCGCCCTCGAAAATGCCGGCCTCGATCATCGAATTGCCGCGCACTTCGAGCGCGAAATGCTCGCCGGTCGAAGACAGCATCTCGGGCGGCACCTGGATGGTGTGGCTGCGGTTCTGGATCGCCGCCACCGGCGTGCCGGCGGCGATGCGGCCCATGACCGGAATCGAAACCGGGCGGCCGCCCTCGTCGTCGGAGGCGGCGCGCACGCGCCCGAGGCTGCCCTCGATCACGTTCGGCGCGAAGCCGCGCGCGCGGCTGGGCGCGCCCGGCAGCGAGGCGTCGGGCATGCGGATCACTTCGAGCGCGCGGGCGCGGTTCTTCAGGCGGCGGATGAAGCCGCGCTCCTCGAGCGCGGTGATCAGGCGGTGGATGCCGGACTTGGAGCGCAGGTCGAGCGCGTCCTTCATCTCGTCGAAGGAGGGCGGCACGCCCGACTCCTTCACGCGCTCGTGGATGAAGCGGAGGAGTTCGTATTGCTTGCGGGTCAGCATGGCGGGCTCGCCTTTCTTGTCTCTCGTCTTGCGTCTCGCGCTTCGTTCCGGGTCCGGGACGGGTCAGAAACAAAGCATGAACGGAAACTATCCGTTCCAGTTGTGTTCTTCAACCGTGAAAAAGGCCCTAACGGACCCCGGCAAGCCCTTGCGGGCGCTGGCGGCGTTGAAAAATCGAGTTGAATTGTCGGCTTAAAGCCTTGGCTAGTCTTGATTATTTGGCTTGCTAAAGCTTTGCCGGGATCGGCCCGAGATCAGTCGGCAAAGCGAAGAACCTGGCAAGGATCGCCCGCCTTGGCCGCCGGGGCGTGGGGGGCGCGAATCAGCAGCCCGTTGGCGCCGGAGAGATAGGCCAGCATGGAGCTGTCCTGGCGGTCGAGCGCGGTGGCCTTGAGGCGGCCGTCGGGCTCGCGCTCGATCCTGGCGCGCAGATAATCCTGGCGGTGGTCGTTTTCGGGCAGCGCCTTGCCGAGGATCGCGGGCTCGGGGTCGGGGAGAAAATCCGTGCGGCCCTGCAGCTTGCGCAACAGCGGCACCAGGAACAGCAGCGCGCAGACGTAGCTTGAGACCGGATTTCCCGGCAGGCCGAGCACGCGCGTCTCTCCCATGCGCGCGAGCAGCATGGGCCGGCCGGGCCGCAGCGCCACGCGATGAAAATCGAGCTTCACGCCCTCGGCTGCGAGCGCCTTGGCCACCAGGTCATGCTCGCCGACCGACGCGCCGCCGAGCGTCACCAGAATATCGACGCCAGCATCGCGCGCCTTGCGGATCGCGGCCGCGGTGGCGTCGAGCTGGTCGGGCACGATGCCGAGATCGAGGATCTCCGCGTTCTCGGTGCGCAGCAGCGCCGCGAGCGAAAGCGGATTGGAGGCGATGGTGCGATCGGGCCCGGCATTGCTGCCCGGCGGCACCAGCTCGTCGCCGGTCGCGATGATGGCGACGCGGGGGCGGCGTGCGACCGGAATTTTCGCGTGATCCATGGCGGCGGCGAGCGCCAGGTCGCGGGCGGAAATGCGCCGCCCGGCATCGAGCAGGACCTGGCCCTGCGCAAAGTCCAAGCCCTTCTTCCGCACGTACTGGCCAAGCTTGACGGCGGGCAGGGCGATCTGGTCGCCTTCGGCTTTGGCGTCTTCCTGCGGGATCACGGCGTCGGCGCCCTCGGGCAGCAGCGCGCCGGTGAAAATGCGCGCGGTCTCGCCGGGCTTGAGCGTTCCCGCGAACGGGCGGCCGGCGGCGGAGGCGCCGACCAGCCTGAGCGTCGCGGGCTTGGCGAGATCGGCGGCGCGCGCGGCGTAGCCGTCCATGGACGACAGATCCGCCGGCGGCTGGGTGCGGCGGGAGGCCAGCGGCTTCGCCAGCACGCGGCCATAGGCTTCGGCGATCGGGATTTCTTCGGCCGGCAGCGCCGCCGCGCCGTCGAGCACGCGCTTCAGCGCTTCCTCGACGGGGATGAGGCCGTCCGCTCTCACTTCGCCGCTTTCCAGCTGCCGGACTGGCCGCCGGTCTTGATCAGCAGCCGCACGCCTTCGATGCGCATGCCGCGCTCGACCGCCTTGACCATGTCGTAGATCGTGAGCAGCGCGACGCTGACCGCGACCAGCGCCTCCATCTCGACGCCGGTCTGGCCGTGCACCTTCACGGTGGCGCGGGCGACGTAGCCGGGCAGCTTCGGGTCCGGGTCGATCTCGATCTCGGTCTTGGTGATGGCGAGCGGGTGGCAGAGCGGGATCAGCTCGTGGGTGCGCTTGGCGGCCAAAATGCCGGCGATGCGGGCGGCGCCGAGCACGTCGCCCTTCTTGGCGTCGCCGCGCTGCACGAGCGCGAAGGTCGCCTTCTGCATGACGATGCGCCCTTCGGCCACGGCCACGCGCTTGGTCTTGCCCTTTTCGGAGACGTCGACCATGTAGGCCTCGCCGCGCTTGCTCAGATGGGTGAGATTCTTTCTTGCCATTTGATCCTCAAGCGCTCTTTGGCCTTGGCCTTGTCCAGCCCGAGCAGCGTGCGGGTCGCCGCGGTCACGTCGTCGGCGCGCATCAGGCTCTCGCCCACCAGAAACGCACGCACGCCGGCGGCGGCGAGCCGCGCGATGTCGGCGGGCGTGAAAATGCCGCTCTCGCCGACCACGAGCTTGTCCTTGGGCACGCGCGGCGCGAGCCGCTCGGTGACGGCGAGAGTGGTCTCGAAGGTGCGCAGATCGCGGTTGTTGATGCCGATCAGGCGCGAGCCGATGGCGAGCGCGCGCTCGAGCTCGCGCTCGTCGTGCACTTCCAAGAGCGCGTCCATGTTCCAGTGAATGGCGGCGGAAAACAGCTCGCGGGCGGTCTTGTCGTCGACCGCGGCCATGATGATCAGGATGCAATCGGCGCCGAGCGCGCGCGATTCCGTCACTTGATAGTGGTCGTAGAGGAAATCCTTGCGCAGCACCGGCAAGGGCGTGGCGGCGCGCGCCGCGACCAGATGCTCGGGCGCGCCTTCGAACGAGGGCGTGTCGGTGAGCACCGAGAGGCAGCTGGCGCCGCCGGCGGCATAGGCGCGCGCCAGCGCGGCCGGATCGAAATCGGCGCGGATCAGGCCGCGCGAGGGGCTGGCCTTCTTGATTTCGGCGATCAGCGCAGGGCGGCCGTGGGAGATCGCGGCCTGCAACGCGGCGACGAAGCCGCGCGGCGGCGCGGCGCGCTCGGCCTCGGCCTGCACTTGGGCGAGCGGGCGCTCGCGCTTGGCTTTGGCGATCTCGGCGCGCTTGTAGGCGCCGATCCGCTCGAGAACGTCGCTCATGCTCGCTCAGGCGTTGGAGATTTCGACCAGCCGCTCCAGGCGCTTCCTGGCGGCGCCGGTATCGACCGATTTGGCGGCGAGCTCAAGCCCCTCCTTCAGCGACTTGGCCTTGTCGGCCACGAGCAAGGCCGCGGCGGCGTTGATCAGCGCCACGTCGCGGAAGGCGCCGGGCTTGCCCGCGAGCACGCCGCGCAGCGCCTCGGCGTTATGCGCCGCGTCGCCGCCGCGCAGCTCCTCGGGCTTGGCGCGCTTCAGGCCCACGTCCTCGGGCTTGATCTCGTAGGTCTTGACCTTGCCGTTGATGAGTTCGGCCACGTAGGTCGGCCCCGAGGTGGTGATCTCGTCGAGGCCGTCGGAGCCGTGCACGACGATGGCGCGCTCCGAGCCGAGCGCGCCCAGCACATTGGCGAGCGGCTCGATCCAGGGCCGCGCGAACACGCCGACCATCTGGCGCTTGACGCCGGCCGGGTTGGAAAGCGGCCCGAGCAGATTGAAGATGGTGCGGGTGCCGAGTTCCACGCGCGTCGGGCCCACGTGCTTCATCGCGGGATGATGCGAGGGCGCGAACATGAAGCCGATGCCGGCTTCCTTGATGCAGCGGGAAATTTCCTCTGGCGTCGAGCTCGATCTTGACGCCGAGCGCGGCGAGCACGTCGGCGGCGCCCGACTTGGAAGACAGCGCGCGGTTGCCGTGCTTGGCGACCGGCACGCCGGCGCCGGCCACGATGAAGGCGGCGCAGGTGGAGATGTTGTAGGAGCCGGTAGCGTCGCCGCCGGTGCCGACCACGTCGATGGCGTCCTTGGGCGCCTGCACGGTCAGCATCTTGGCGCGCATGGTGGCGACCGCGCCGGTGATTTCCTCGACCGTCTCGCCGCGCAGCCGCAGCGCCATCAGGAACGCGCCCATCTGCGCGGGCGTGGCTTCGCCCGACATCATCTTGTCGAAGGCGTGCGCGGCCTCCTCGCGCGTCAGCGTCGCGCCGGTCGCCACCTTGCCGATCATCGCGCGGAAACGTTCCATCGCAATCACGCGCGCTTGCCGGCGCGGAAGGCGCGCGCGAGCTCGAGAAAATTCTTCAAGATGGTCTGGCCGTGCTCGGAGGCGATGCTTTCGGGATGGAACTGCACGCCGTGCACCGGATGGCGCTTGTGGGAGACCGACATCACCAGCCCGTCGTCGGTCTCGGCGGTGACGGCCGAGATCCTTCGGCATGGTGTCGCGCTTGATGACCAGCGAATGATAGCGCGTGGCGGCGAACGGGCCATTGATGCCGCGCAGCACGCCTTCGCCGCTGTGATTGATCCTGGAGAGCTTCCCGTGCACCGGGTGCGCGCGCACGATGTCGCCGCCATAGGCCTGGCCGATCGACTGGTGGCCGAGGCAGACGCCGAGAATGGGCGTGGTTTCGCCCAGCCGCTCGATCACCTCGACCGAAATGCCGGCTTCGTTCGGCGTGCAGGGGCCGGGCGAAATCACGATCGCGTCGACGCGCTTCTTGGCGAGCGCGTCGACGGTGATCTCGTCGTTGCGATGCACCTCGACCGTGGCCCCGAGCGCGCCGAGCGCGTGCACCAGGTTCCAGGTGAAGCTGTCGTAGTTGTCGATCAGCGCGACGTGTTGCATTGGTTCGATCCCGGGCATGTGGGTGCCACCTTGCGTCCCGAGCCGTCAAGCGCGGAGCGCTACTGCCCGCGCCCGGCGCGGCTGGCGAAGCGGCGCGCCTCCTCGGCGGCGCGGAACAGGGCCTTGGCCTTGTTCTCGCACTCGATCTGCTCGGAGCGCGGCACGCTGTCGGCGACGATGCCGGCGCCGGCCTGCACGTACATGACGCCGTCCTTCACCAGCGCGGTGCGCAGCACGATGCAGGTGTCCATCTCGCCGGCGGCGGAGAAATAGCCGACCGCGCCGGCATAGATGCCGCGCTTCTCCTTCTCCAGCTCGTCGATGATCTGCATGGCGCGCACCTTGGGCGCGCCGGAGACGGTGCCGGCGGGAAAGCCCGCGATCAGCGCGTCGAGCGCGTCGTATTTCGGATCGAGCTCGCCCTCGACGTTCGAAACGATGTGCATGACCTGGCTGTAGCGCTCGACGAAGAACTGGTCGGTGACCTTCACGGTCGCCATCTTCGAGACGCGGCCGGCGTCGTTGCGGCCGAGATCGAGCAGCATCAGATGCTCGGCGCGCTCCTTGGGGTCGGACGAGCAATTCGTCTTCCAGCGCCTTGTCCTCGTGCGGGGTCGCGCCGCGCGGCTTGGTGCCGGCGATCGGGCGCACGATCACCTTGCCCTCGCGCACGCGCACCAGAATTTCCGGGCTGGAGCCCGCGACCGCGTAGCCGCCGAAATCGAGATAATAGAGAAACGGCGCCGGGTTCACGCGGCGCAGCGCGCGATAGAGCGCGAACGGCGGCAGCTTGAACGGCGCCTCGAAGCGCTGCGACAGCACGACCTGGAAGATGTCGCCGGCCAGGATGTATTCCTTGGCGCGCAGCACCATGGCCTCGAATTCCTTGGCCGTGGTGTTGGAGCTCGCGGCCGCCGCGATCGGGCCGACCTCGGCGTGGGGCGACTGCTTGTCGAGCGGCCTTTCCAGCGCGTCGACCACCGCGCTCAGGCGCTCGGCCGCGCGGGCGTAGCGCGGCCTTGGCGTTCACCGAAGGATCGGGGCGCACGGGCGTGACGATGGTGATCGTGTCCTGCACCGCGTCGAAAATCACCACGATCGTCGGGCGCACCAGCACCGCGTCGGGAATGGCGATGGGGTCGGGCTTCTGCGCCGGCAGCTTTTCCATCAGCCGCACCATGTCGTAGCCGAGATAGCCGAACACGCCGGCCGCCATCGGCGGCAGCGAAGCGGGGATTTCGATGCGGCTCTCGGCGATCAGCGCGCGCAGCGCCTGCAACGGCGGCTCGGGGCAGGGCGCGAAGGCGGCGGGTTTCGAAAGCGCCGTGCGATTGATCTCGGCCTTGCCGCCGTTGGTGCGCCACACCAGATCGGGCTCGAGCCCGATGATCGAATAGCGCCCGCGCACGGCGCCGCCCTCGACCGACTCGAACAGGAAGGCGTTGCGCTTGCCGCCGGCGAGCTTGAGGAACGCCGAGACCGGCGTCTCCAGGTCGGCCACCAGCGTGGTCGAGACGAGCTGCGGCGCGCCAGCGGAATAGCGAGCGGCGAAGGCCTGCTGCTCCGGGGCGATCTCCATCAGTTCCGTTCGCCGCCGACCACCCGGGCAGCGCGGCCTCGTTGATGCTCGCGCCGAGCTCGTTCTGCAGGCGGAACAGATACTGGGTGACGAGATCGTCCTCGATGCCCTTGAGCAATTGCTCGGTCTGCAATGCGGCCGCGGCCGGGTCGGCCGGCATGGCGATCGCGGTGACGCGGAACACGACGCGGCCGACGCCGTCGTCGGGCACCGCGACGGCGGCCTTGCCCTGCGGCGTGTCGAAGATGCGCGCGATCACGCGGGTGTCGAGCCCTTCGGCGGGCTTGCCGCGCGTGAGCTTGGTGCGGGTCTGCAGCGGAAGGCCGGGGGCGGCGACGGCGAAGGTGGCGCCGGCATCGAGCTTGCCGCGGATTTCCTCGGCTCGGGCGCTGAGCTTCTTGCCGATCTCTTCCTCTTTCCAGCGCGCCTCGACGCGGCTCTTGGCCTCTTCGAGCGTGCGGTCGCGCGAGGGCGCGATCTCCAGCACGTCGTACCAGACATAGCCGAGCGGCTGGCCCTGCACGCGCATCTCGATGGCGTCGCTCTCGACGCCGACGCGGGCGGCGAAGGCGCCGGTAAGCAACTGGTCGCGCGCCGGAAGGTTCTGCAGCAGCGCGCCTTCCGGGTCGCGGCCGCTGCGGTCGACCGCCTCGATGGTGGTGAGCGTGAGGCCGACCTTGCGGGCGGTTTCCGCCAGCGTGGCGCCGGAAGCGCGGTCGTCCTCGATCTTGTCGTGCAGATCGAGCATCTGGCGGCGGGCCTGCTCGGTCGCGAGCTCGCGGCGCAGCACCGGCTCGACCTCGCTGAGCGGCGGTTCGCGGCCGGGCTCGATCTTGACCACGCGCACGATCACCGGGCCGAAGCGGCCGGCGACCGGGGCGCTGGTGGCGCCGGCGGCGAGCGCGAAGGCGGCCTCGGCGACGGCGGCGTCCAACAGCTCGCGCTTGGTCACCAGCCCGAGCGAGACGTCCTTCTTGTCGAGCTTGCGCTCGAGGATGATCGCCTCGAACTTGGCGCCGGCGCGCAGGCGCTCGGCCACGGCCTTGGCTTCCTCGGCGTTGGGGAAGACGATCTGCTCGACCTCGCGCTTCTCGGGCGTCGAGATGCGCTCCTTGCGGTCCTCGTAGGCCTTCTTGAGATCGGCTTCGGAAATCTGGATCCAGGGCAGCAGCGTCTCCGGGGAGAGCGCGAGCAGGGCGAGCTTGCGGAACTCCGGCGCGCGGAACGTGGCCTTGCGCTCCTCGAAGAACTTGGCGATCTGCTCGGGCGTCGGCGCCGGAATTTCGCCGGCGTCGCGCGGCGCGAGCGTCACGAACTCGGCGTTGCGCTCCTCGATCTCGTAGCGGCGCACCGCCTCGCGCAGCACGGTGGGAGCGGCGACCTCGCCGCCCAGCGCGCGGGCGATCTGCTGGCGCAGCAGGAGCTTGCGCTCGGCCGCGACGTAGCGCGCCTCGGTGTAGCCGTTCTGGCGCAGCACGCCCTGGAAGTAGGCCGGATCGAACGAGCCGGCGGGGCCGCGGAAATTCGGGTCGGCCTGGATGCGGCGGGCGATGGTGGCGTCGTCGATCGCGAGCCCGAGCTGGCGCGACTTCTCGTCGAAGGCGTTCTCGGCCAGCAGCTCGCCGAGGATCTGGCGGTCGAGGCCGAGCGCGCGCGCCTGGTCGGGCGAGATGCCGCGGCCGAACTGGCGCGAGAGCGTCTGCAGTCGCTCGGTATAGATGCGGCGGAAGTCCTCGGTGCCGATCTTGGTCGAGCCGATGGTCGCCACGTCCTGCGCGCCGAAGCCGCGGAACACGTCGGCGATGCCCCAGATCCCGAACGCGACGATCAGCAGGCCGAGGAAGATCTTGGTGACCCACCCGCCCGCGCCTTCGCGCAACTTGGTCATCAACATGGGAATTCCGGCTCCTGTCACCCGCGCCCGGCTGAAAGCGGGCGGACTATAGGGACGGGGGTTTAGCGGGGCAATGCGAACTTCCCTCGTCATTCCGGGGCGCGCCCGGGGTGTGTACTGGCCATTCCGACCTTCTCCGCTCATTCCCGCGTAAGCGGGAATCCAGAGGCTGCTAGTGCTGCAAGAATGGGTCCCCGCTTTCGCGGGGACGAGCGGAATTCGGGAACAAAGGTGGATAGAGGCATTTTGTAGGCGCGGGGTTTACTCGCATCATCAATGACTTCAAAAATCTGTTAGGAAAATATATCCACACTCTCCCGGGCGCGCGTATATTCGGCACCGTCTCGGTCCACGAGGGGCGCATCCGGATGCGACCTGATGTGCGGATCGGGAGCGGTGCCCGCCTTAGCCCGTTCGCACGGGCGACGGCGGGGGCCCAAGTCGCCCGGGTCCGGCGCGCCGACCGCGCGTCACAGGAGGACCCTCCGGGTCTGGCCCTTGCGTGTTCCCGAAACACGGAGGGCTGGTGAGGGTCCCCGACCAGCGGAGGATAGTTCGGTAAGTCCTCCGGGGTCCGGGCGAAGCAAGCCTCTCACACCGCGCGCGGGACGCCGGCTAGCGCCGGAGCCTGCGAAAGTTCCTCGGCATTGCCTCGTCGCCGCGAGGCGCCGAGGCCGTGGGGTCCTTCGCGACCCCGGTGTCCCGCGCCGCCCTCATTCGGGCGGACCGGAGTTGCGTAGCCAAGTCTCGGGGCGAATTCCGCTCGCGGGAATACACTGTCATGCCTAGGCATCTGCCCGCTCATTCCCGCGCAAGCGGGAATCCAGTCTGGGTCCCCGCTTTCGCGGGGACGAGCGGCAAATCGAACCGTCATGTCCGGACTTGACCTGCGCACCATGATCGGAGACGCAGGGAGCAACTTCGGAGTCGCCCATGCCCTCTCGCCGCCCGCTGGTCGCAGGGAACTGGAAGATGAACGGGCTCAAGGCCGCGCTCGCCGAGCTCGAGGCGGTGATCGCGGGCGCGGGGCCGTATGCTGCCAAATGCGATCTTCTGCTCTGCCCGCCGGCGACGCTGATCGCGATGTTCGCCTGGAAAGCGAACGGCACGAAGCTGTCGATCGGCGCGCAGGATTGCCACCCGGATGCATCGGGCGCGCACACGGGCGATCTATCCGCCGAGATGCTGAAGGACGCGGGCGCCAGCGCGGTGATCGTCGGCCATTCGGAGCGGCGCGCGGATCACGCCGAAACCGACGCGCTGGTGCGCAAGAAGGCCGAGGCCGCGCGACGGGCGGGTCTGCTCGCCATCGTCTGCGTCGGCGAGACCAAGGCCGAGCGCGATGCGGGGAAGACGCTCGAGGTCGTCTCGCGCCAGATCGAGGGCTCGGTGCCCGATGGCGCCACGCCCGCGAACCTGGCGATCGCCTATGAGCCGGTCTGGGCCATCGGCACCGGGCTCACGCCCAAGCCCTCCGATATGACCGAGGTGCACAAGCTGATCCGCGAGCGGCTGGTGCGCCGCTTCGGCGCAGGCGCAGCGGCGACCCGCATCCTCTATGGCGGCTCGGTGAAGCCCGACAACGCCGCTTCGCTGCTGCTCGCGCCCGAGTGCGACGGCGCGCTGGTGGGCGGGGCGAGCCTGAAGGCCAAGGATTTTCTCGCCATTGCGGGGGTCTATGGACGCTGAAAGGCGCGCTATCGGCCTTGAATCCGCCCGGTAGCAACCGCACATCCAATCGTGTAAAGCACCGCCGACCCGAGGAACCATGCAAACCGTCATCATCGTCATCCATCTCCTGGTCGTGCTCGCGCTGATCGGCTTCGTGCTGCTGCAGAAGTCCGAGGGCGGCGCGCTCGGCATCGGCGGGGGCGGCGGCGGGTTCATGTCGAGCCGCGGCAGCTCCAACCTGCTGACCCGCGTCACCGGGTTCCTGGCCGCCGCGTTCTTCGCCACCAGCCTGATCCTGTCGATCCTGGCCGGCTGGGGCCGCCAGCCGGCGTCGATCATCCGCACCGGTCCGGCCGCGCCGAGCCCGACCGCGCCGGGGCCGGCCGCGCCCACGAGCGGGCCTTCGATTCTCGATCAGTTGCGGCCGCCCGCGCCGGCCACGCCGGCCGCGCCCGCCGCCCCCCAGGCGCCGCGCTCGCAGTGAAACTCACCTAGAAGGGCCGGATTTCCGGCCCTTCGGCTTTTTTAGGCATGCGATGCGATTTCGCTCGTCGAATCGGTTTTTGAGGATTAGAGGTTAGGTCCCATGGCGCGGTACATTTTCATTACCGGCGGCGTGGTCTCCTCGCTGGGCAAGGGTCTCGCTTCCGCCGCGCTCGGCGCGCTGCTGCAGGCGCGCGGATTCTCGGTGCGGCTCCGGAAGCTCGACCCGTATCTCAACGTCGATCCCGGCACCATGTCGCCCTACCAGCACGGCGAGGTGTACGTCACCGACGACGGCGCGGAGACCGACCTCGACCTCGGCCACTACGAGCGCTTCACCGGCCGCCCCGCCACCCGGCAGGACAACATCACCACCGGGCGCATCTATCAGGAGATCCTCGCCAAGGAACGCCGCGGCGATTATCTCGGCGCCACCATCCAGGTGATCCCGCACGTCACCAACGCGATCAAGGAATTCATCCGCGACGGCAACGACGGCTTCGATTTCGTGCTGTGCGAGATCGGCGGCACGGTCGGCGACATCGAGGGCCTGCCGTATTTCGAGGCGATCCGGCAGCTCGGCAACGACCTGCCGCGCGGCAGCGCGATCTATATCCACCTCACGCTGTTGCCCTATGTCACCGGCGCCGGGGAGCTGAAGACCAAGCCGACGCAGCACTCGGTGAAGGAGCTGCGCTCGATCGGCATCCAGCCCGACATTCTGCTGTGCCGCACCGACCGCGAAATTCCGCGCGAGGAGCGGCGCAAGCTCGCGCTGTTCTGCAACGTGCGCGAAAGCGCGGTGATCGAGGCGCGCGACGTCGACAACATCTACGCGGTGCCGGAGGCCTATCACGCGGCCGGGCTCGACCGCGAAGTGCTCGCCGCCTTCGGCATCGAGCGGACGCGCGAGCCTGACCTCACGCGCTGGGCCACGATCAACGACCGCATCCGCAACCCGGAAGGCGACGTCACCATCGCCATCGTCGGCAAGTACACCGGGCTGAAGGACGCCTACAAATCGCTGATCGAGGCGCTCTCGCCACGGCGGCATCGCCAACAAGGTGAAGGTCAAGCTCGACTGGATCGAGTCCGAGCTGTTCGAGCGCGAGGACCCGGCGCCGTTCCTCGAGCACGTGCACGGCATTCTGGTGCCGGGCGGCTTCGGCCAGCGCGGGGCCGAGGGCAAGATCAAGGCGGCGCGCTTCGCGCGCGAGCGCGAGGTGCCGTATTTCGGCATCTGCTTCGGCATGCAGATGGCGGTGATCGAGGCGGCGCGCAATCTGGCGGGCGTCGAGGCGGCCAACTCGACCGAGTTCGGGCCGACGCCGGAGCCGGTCGTCGGTCTGCTCACCGAATGGATGAAGGGCAACGAGCTGCAGCGGCGCCAGGTGGGCGGCAACCTGGGCGGCACCATGCGGCTCGGCGCCTATGCCGCCAAGCTCGACAAGGGCAGCCGGGTCGCCGGCATCTACGATGCGATCGAAATCTCCGAGCGCCACCGCCACCGCTACGAAGTGAACACCGGCTATCGCGGGCGGCTCGAGGACAAGGGCATGCGCTTCTCCGGCATGTCGCCGGACGGGCTGCTGCCGGAGATCATCGAATATCCGGAGCATCCCGTGGTTCATCGGCGTGCAGTTCCATCCCGAGCTGAAATCGCGGCCGTTCGAGCCGCACCCGCTGTTCGCCTCGTTCATCGGGGCGGCGGTGCACCAGAGCCGGCTGGTCTGATTTACCGGTACGTTCCAGCCATGGCCCGCGGTCTCGATCACATCGTCCATGCCGTGCGCGATCTCGAAGCCGCCGGCGCGTTCTATGAGCGCCTCGGCTTCCAGGTCGGCGCGCGCAACCGGCATCCGTGGGGCACGGAAAACCGGCTCGTGCAGTTTCCGGGGTTTTTCCTGGAGATATTAGCGGTAGTCGAGCCGGAGAAAATCGCGGGCTCGACATTCGGAGCGTTCAACCAGAAATTTCTCGGCGAAGTAGGCGAGGGGCTCTCGGGACTCGTGGTCGAAGGGCGCGACCCGAAGGGGGAGCGCGCGGCGCTCGATGCGGCCGGCTTCGGCGGCATTCCGTCTTGAATTCTCGCGCAAGGGCAAGCGCGCGGACGGCACCGAAGTCGAGGTCGGCTTCAAGATCGCATTCGCGCACTATCCGGCCGCGCGCGCACGCGTTGTTCTTCACCAGTCATGCAGACCGCGCCGGAAAGCTTCTGGTCCGCCGAGCTGCAGCGCCATCCGAACGGCGCGCGGCAGATCGCGGCCGCGGTGCTGGTGGCGGAGAATCCGACCGACCATCATATTTTTCTCGAAGCGCTCTGCGGCGTGCGCGATATCCACGCGAGCTCGCTCGGGCTCACGATCCAAACGCCGCGCGGCGCGGTTCAGGTGATGGATCCGCGCTCGTTCAGGCAAGCCTTCGGCCACGACGCGCCGAAAGACGCCGGGCTGCGGCTGGCGGCGCTGGTCTTCTCGGTCGCCGATGTCGCGGCGACGCGGGCGTTGCTGGAGCGGAACGGCGTGCCGGCGCGCGAGCAGGCCGGGCGGCTGGTGATCGGACCCGAAGCGGCGTTCGGGGCGACGATCGCGTTTTCTAGCTGATTTTCATCTGCAGTGAAATTTCACTTGCACGAACATTCGCGATCCCTAGAATGAAGGTATGACCGAACCGCATCCCTTGACCGTCTGGCGCAAGCGCGACCGCCGCACGCTGGTGACGCTGGCCGATGAACTCGGCTGCGCGCCTTCGCACCTCTCGCAGATCGAAAGCCGCAAGACCAATCCGTCGCTGGCGCTGATTGCCAAGCTCACGGCGGCCAGCGGCGGCAAGCTCAAGGCCGAGGATTTCATGCCCGCGGAAACCGCGCCCAGCGCGCGCAGCGTCGTCAGCGTCGGCAAGGTCAGGTTCGGCAACGCGCTGCCGCTCGCGATCATCGCCGGTCCTTGCGTGATGGAGAGCCGCGAGCACGCGCTGCAGGTGGCGACGACGCTCGCCAAGCTCGCGAAGAAGCTGAAAATCGGCCTCGTGTTCAAGACCTCGTTCGACAAGGCCAACCGCACCTCGGCGCGCGGCGCGCGCGGCGTCGGACTCGAGGAGGCGCTGCCGATCTTCGCCGAGATCCGCGAGCGCACCGGCTTGCCGGTGCTGACCGATGTGCACGAGCCCGAGCAATGCGCGCGCGTGGCCGAGTTCGTCGACGTCCTGCAAATTCCGGCCTTCCTCTGCCGGCAGACCGATCTGCTCGTCGCCGCGGCGAAAACCGGGCGCGTCGGTCAACGTGAAGAAGGGCCAGTTCCTCGCGCCCTGGGACATGAAGAACGTGGTCGACAAGATCACCGGCGCCGGCAATCGCAACGTGCTCGTCACCGAGCGCGGCGCGTCGTTCGGCTACAACACGCTGGTGAGCGACATGCGCGCGCTGCCGATCCTGGCGCGCACGACCGGCGCGCCGGTGGTGTTCGACGCGACCCATTCGGTGCAGCAGCCGGGCGGCAAGGGCACGGCCTCGGGCGGCGAGCGCGAATTCGTGCCGGTGCTGGCGCGCGCGGCGGTCGCGGTCGGCGTCGCCGCGGTGTTCATCGAGACGCATCCCGATCCCGATCACGCGCCTTCCGACGGGCCGAACATGGTGCCGCTCGCGCAGATGGAGCGGCTGCTTTCGGATCTTGATCGCCTTCGACAAGCTCGCGAAGAAGGTTCAGCCGCGCGCGCGATAGGGCGGAACGCCCTGATCGGGAAGCCAGACGCCCGCGGGCGGCTTGCCGGTCTGCCAGAAGATGTCGATCGGGATGCCGCCGCGCGGATACCAGTAGCCGCCGATGCGCAGCCATTTGGGCGCCAAGAGCTTGGCGATGCGCTTGCCGATCCCGACGGTGCAATCCTCGTGAAACGCGCCGTGGTTCCGGAAGCTCGCGAGATAGAGCTTCAGCGATTTCGATTCGAGCAGCCACTTTCCGGGCGCGTAGTCGATCACCAGAATCGCGAAATCCGGCTGGCCGGTGATCGGGCAGATCGCCGTGAACTCGGGGCAGGTGAAGCGGGCGACGTAGTCGGTGTCCGGGTGCGGATTGGGCACGCGGTCGAGCACGGCTTGCTCGGGCGAGGCGGGCAGTTTCGCCGGCCTGCCGAGCAGGAGAGTGCGGGCGGGCCGCTTTTTCGTCGTCATCGGACTCGTCTCGGCTGGGGCATCATTCGGCTCCGGCAGGCTGCTTGTTCACCGGCTCGCGGCGCAGTTCGTCGAGCGGCATGCCGTCTTCGAGGCTGCGAACCAGGCGCTGGTAAAACGCGGGTTTGTTCAGCGAATAGCTTTTCTCGCCGAAGCCGGCGCCGCCGACGTGCAGCGCATGATCGACAAAATACGCGTTGCGTTCCGTTCCGCCCGGAGCGTCGCGCAGTTTTTCGAGGCGCAACGTGGCGAATCGAATCTTGCTTTTGTCGAGATAGCGATAGATCTGAAGCCAATTGCGGCCGCCGGTGTCGAGCAGGCGCGGATTGTCGTTGTTGAAATCGAGCGCGAAGCGCTCGACCGACGCAAGATCGTAGATGCAGTAGCCGGCCCAGAGATTCCAGCCCCAGGCCGATTGGTTGAGGATTCCGTAGACCGGCTGGCCCTGGACCAGTTGTCCGATATCGATCGGCGCGATCGGAATCAAATCGTGGTCGAAGAACGCGAACGTCTTCGGGCGCAGCTCGCGTACGATGTTGTAGTAGCCCCAGTTCATCGCGATCCCGTTCGAGCGGCACGGATGCCGCTCGGGATTGAACGGCAAGCCCAGATAGGGCACGTCGCGCTCGGCGCAGATGCGCGCGATCTCGCGGCGGGCTTCGGCCTTGCGGGAATTGTCGAGGACGAGGAGCGTGCCCGTGAGGTGGCGTTTGGCCATTCGCGTGGTCAACTCGATGACCCAGGGCTCGTTGAACGCGACCGAGATCGTCAGCGCGCCGTTCGCAACTCCCGCCAGCCCGGCGAGCAGCTTGTCGGTCTCGCGCGAACGGACGCCGCGAAACGCGCGCTCGAGGAGCACGTTGCGCGCGCGCTTCAATCCGTGGAGCAGCGGCGAGCCGGTCAGCCACTCGCCAAGGCCATACTCGTTTGCAGCCCGCATTGCAGATGCCTGGGGGATCAGTTGAGCAGGTAGCTATAGTAGCGGAAGCGCAGCGCGCGTGGGACCCACGAATCCCGCCCCACGCGATTGAATCGCCGGATGCGGCGTTTGGCGCCGTTCTGGAAATGGACGACCAGAGCCGGCACCTTGCGGCCGTCCGCGGCGGAACGATAGCTCGGGATGAAGGTGCCGTCCCGGTCCTCCCAAAAAATGCGCTTGCGGCTGACATGGCGGCGGTTCGGCGCGCTCAGGAGGCCGTCGTCGTTTCCGAAGATGCAATGATCGATATGTCCGATCGGCAGCTGGTTCGGGTAGGAAATGCCGCGGCCATCTCCCAAGCCGGTAAACAGCAGCAGAAAAGTCATGTCGTTGAGATTGTCCAGACGTCCCTCGGTCAGCGCCGCGTCCGAGCGGCGGCGGCGGGCATCGAGGAAATCGCGGTCGAGGAACTTCTCCAGCATGAGGTCGAGGAACGGCGCGATGGTGCGCCGGACGAACGTGAACGCGGGTCCGCCGCCCTTGCTGACGCCGATGTGCGCGCTTTCCGGAAAAAAGCGAAACAGATCGGCGGCGCGATGGAACAGCATGGCGTCGCTGTCGAGCAAGGCGGCGCTTTCGAGCAATTCGTTCCGCATGAGTTGTTCGAGATGGAACCAGCGCATCATGCAAATGCGCTCGTAGTCCCGTTTGAGCCCGGAGATGTGGACATAGCGATCCAGGAGAATTGGCAGGTCGGGGTGCCAAACGCTCTCGGGCGTCCGGCTCTCGACCCCGAGCGCTTCGACGCCGGTGTCTTGCTGGTCGGAGATGAGGAATATGGGGGCGTTCGGATTGAAGAAGCGCGCGCTCTCGATCGTGGCATAGAGATAGCGGGGGAATGCGCCGACGTGGAAGAAGACGATCGCGGGCTCGGAGGCCATTTCGCTTGTGCCTGCAGGTCAATCGGGCCGGTGCGGGGTATCGGCGGCCAACGGCAAGGAAAATTTTCGATGCCCGCCGGAAAGTCAAGCCGGCGGCGCCGCGGGCCCCTTTGCCCGCGCGTGCACTTCGAGTAGAAGGCCGGCCAAGCCCGCCCAACGCCCGAGTGCAGCATGACCGCTATCACCGATCTCCGCGCCCGTGAAATCCTCGATAGCCGCGGCAATCCGACCGTCGAGGTGGATGTCATCCTCGAGGACGGCTCGCGCGGCCGCGCGGCGGTGCCCTCGGGCGCCTCGACCGGTACGCACGAGGCGGTCGAGCTTCGGGACGGCGACAAGAAGCGCTATCTCGGCAAGGGCGTGCGCAAGGCGGTGACCGCCGCCGAGGGCGAGATTTTCGACGCGATCGGCGGCATGGATGCCGAGGACCAGGCCAAGATCGACGAGACGCTGATCGCGCTCGACGGCACCGAGAACAAGGCGCGGCTCGGCGCCAATGCGATCCTCGGCGTGTCGCTCGCGGTGGCGAAAGCCGCCGCCGCCGCCGCGAAGCTTCCGCTCTACCGCTATCTCGGCGGGCCGACCGCGCGGCTGCTGCCGGTGCCGATGATGAACATCGTGAACGGCGGCGCGCACGCGGACAATCCGATCGACTTCCAGGAATTCATGATCATGCCGGTGGGCGCGCCGAGCTTCGCCGAGGGCTTGCGCATGGGCGCGGAGATTTTTCATACGCTGAAGAAGGCGCTCGCCGAAGCCGGGCACAATACCAATGTGGGCGACGAGGGCGGCTTCGCGCCGAACTTGAAGGACGCCGACGCGGCGCTCGGCTTCGTGGTGAAGGCGGTCGAGAAAGCCGGCTACAAGCCGGGCAGCGACGTGGTGCTCGCGCTCGATTGCGCAGCGACCGAGTTCTTCAAGGGCGGAAAATACGTCTACGAAGGCGAGGGCAAGACGCGCGATGGGGAAGCGCAGGTGAAATATCTCGCCGAGCTTTGCGCGCGCTACCCGATCGCCTCGATCGAGGACGGCATGGCCGAGGACGACTGGGCCGGCTGGAAGCTCCTGACCGAGCGGATCGGCGCCAAAGTGCAGCTGGTGGGCGACGATATTTTCGTCACCAGCGAAAAGCGCCTGCGCGAGGGCATCGCCAAGGGCATCGCCAACGCGATCCTGGTGAAGGTCAACCAGATCGGCACGCTCACCGAAACGCTGGCGACCGTCGAGACCGCGCACCGCGCCGCCTATCGTGCGGTGATGTCGCATCGCTCCGGCGAGACCGAGGACTCGACCATCGCCGATCTTGCGGTGGCGACCGGCTGCGGACAGATCAAGACCGGCTCGCTGTCGCGCTCGGACCGGACCGCGAAATACAATCAGCTGCTGCGCATCGAGGAGGAGCTGGGCAAGGAAGCGCGCTACGCGGGACGCGCGGCGCTCAAGGCGCCGGCGTGAGGCCGCCGCAATCTTTCCTCAATCGACCGGGAAGCTGATGTTGGATTCGATGCAGGGACGGGGCGCGATGACGGCGTTGATCGAAAATCGGCGCAGGCTCGTGACATTGGCTGCGATAGGCGGGATCGCGGTCGCGGCAATTCTCTATGCCGTTTGGCGCGAGGCTGGCAGGCCGGACTACGCGGCCGACACCGCGCAATACCTGAAAGGCCTAGCCGCTTCGCCGCAAACGATCGATGCGGCGGTTCCAGCTTCGCAGCCGTTCGCACCGCGGGTTTCAATCATGGAGCCTGCGGCTCTTGAACAACCGCGAGCCGGCTCGCCTGCCGTCCAGCAAGATCCCGCGCACCCGGCGATTTCCTGGAACACGCCGCCGCTGGTTTTCGTTTTGCCCGAGATTCAGGCGCCGGCCGAGATCAAGAACCTGACGGGACTCGACAAGATTCCGGAAGTTTCCGTGACGGTCCCGAGTGCCTCGTTCTCGATGCCGGCATCGCCGTCCGAACCGGCAGGAACGACGTTTAAGCTGATCCTGCCGGGGACGCCGACGGGCGTGATCGAATCGCCGGCCGGCTCGCCCGGATCGATTTCTGGCGGCGCCATCGGAACGGCGACGGGCCTCTTGAAGCGCTGATCAGGGCGACCGCGTGCGCGGCCGCCACAGGATGATCGCCGCCGCCAGCAGCTGCGCTCCGATGCAGAGGAATATCGAGGCGGTGTAGTTGCCGGTGAAGTCGCGCAGCGCGCCGAGCGCCGACGGACCGAACGCGTAGGTCACCGTGCTCACGGCGACGAGCAGGCCCATCACCATGCCGAACGATCCCGGCTCGAACTCGCGCTGCACGATCAGGGCGGGCAGCGTGATCAGGTTGCCGACCGAGAGCCCGAACACGACGCAGGCGATATAGAGCGTTGCGGCGTGCGACGTGCGCGCGATGACGAACAGGGCGGCCGCTTGCGTGGTCAGCGAGATCGCGGTCGTGATGCGCGGATCGAGCCGGTCGGCGACCGCTCCCAGCAGCAGCCTTCCGAGCAAGGCAGCGACCGTCGTGGTCGCCACCGCGATGCCCGCGCTGGTCCGGCCGATCGAGACCTGCAGGATCGCGATCTGGTGCACCAGAAATCCCACCTGCGCGACCAGCGAGAGCGCCACCGGTCCGCAGACGCTCCAGAAGACGGGACTGCGAAGCGCTTCGGCCCGCGTCCAAACTACAGGCTGCGGCGTACCGTGCATCGCCGCTTCGAACCGTGGCGGCGGCCCGATCAAGCCGAGGATCGCCGGCACCAGCACGATCAGCATGAATGCGGCCATCGCGGACATCGCGTAGCGGAAGCCGATCGCATCGGTGAGGAAGATGAGCGCGGGAACGACCAGTATCCCGCCGAAGCTCGCGCCGGTAAGCGCGAGACTGATCGCCAGGCCGAGGCGCGAGCGAAACCAGAGGCCAAGCACGCTCGTGATCGCGGCGATGCTCGTCATCGCCCAGCCAAACGACATGACGAGATAGGCGAGCGCGAGGTGCCAGGGTGCGCTCACCAGTCCGATGCCGACCACGGAGATCGCGAGCGTGATGGTGCCCGCGAGCATGAGCCGGCGCGGCCCAAGCCGGCGCAGAATGTTGCTGACGTAAACGACGAACGCGGCGCTGGCGAGATAGAACGCGCTGCTGGCGAGCGAGATCCACGAGGTGGACCAGCCGTAGAGGCGCTGCAGCTCCACGAGGTAAACGCTCAGGCCATAGAAGCAGAGGCCCCAGGAGAAGGTCGCGATCAGGAAACAGACGAACACCACACGCCAGCCCGGATAGCGCGGCGAGGTTTCGTCGGTCTCCGGGGAACTGGTCGGCGCTGGGGCCATCGGGCCGATCTTGTTGAGGCGGCCCACTATTCTCGATCGGCGGCTCCGGCGCTACCGGCTTTGCTCAAGGTGCGGCGTTAACGCCAAGGCAACCGGCGCCCGGGCATAAAGGGCCATGGTCGTCCGCACCCGCTTCGGCAGTTTTCTCAAGGGCCTCGCGCTCTATGCGGTCGCGGCCCTGTTGGTGGGCTATTTCGCCTTCCATGCCTATCACGGCAATCACGGCATCGTGGCCGGGCGAGCCTTCGAGCAGGAGGCGGCGCAGCTCGCGCGGGAACGCAACGAGATCCGCGCCGAACGCGAAGGGTGGGAGCGGCGGATCGCGCTCCTGAAGCCCGAAAGCCTCGATCCTGACCTGGTGGACGAGCTGGCCCGCCGCGACCTGTTCTTTGCCCATCCGAGCGATCTCGTGGTGCTGCGGCCGGCGCGCTGAAACGTCGTTGCGCCCAACGCCCATCGCTTGAAACTCCCTTTCGTGCGCCATGCGTTTTGCACCGCAGCGGCCTGTGGACCGCGGCGTGGCGCCACGGATTGATTTACGCTAAGCAATTCACAGCGGAAGATCGAGGAACGCCATGCCCGTCGCCGCAAAGTCCGCGGAGCCCCAGAAATCGGCGCCGCGTCCGGCCGGCAACGGCAAGGGCGAGGCCCGTCTCGCAGCCATGCTCAACCGCGAGCAGGAAATCCGCGCATACCGCGAGATGCTCCTGATCCGCCGCTTCGAGGAGAAAGCCGGCCAGCTCTACGGCATGGGCCTGATCGGCGGCTTCTGCCATCTCTATATCGGCCAGGAAGCCGTCGTGATCGGCATGAAGATGGCGCTCGAGGATGGCGATCAGGTCATCACCGCTTATCGCGACCACGGCCACATGCTGGCCTGCGGCATGGACCCCAAGGGCGTCATGGCCGAGCTCACCGGCCGCCGCTCGGGCTATTCCAAGGGCAAGGGCGGCTCGATGCACATGTTCTCGGTCGAAAAGAATTTTTTCGGCGGGCACGGCATCGTGGGCGCGCAGGTCTCGCTCGGCACCGGCATCGCCTTCGCCAACCGCTACCGCGAGAACGGCCGCGTGTGCCTGACCTATTTCGGCGACGGCGCCGCCAACCAGGGCCAGGTCTACGAGAGCTTCAACATGGCGGAGCTTTGGAAGCTGCCGGTGGTCTACGTCATCGAGAACAACAAATACGCCATGGGCACCTCGGTCCAGCGCTCCTCGGCGCAGACCGATTTCTCCAAGCGCGGGCTCTCGTTCAACATTCCCGGCGAGCAGGTCGACGGCATGGACGTGCGGGCGGTGAAGGAGGCGGGCGAGCGCGCGGTCGCCTTCGCGCGCGGCGGCAAGGGGCCCTACATTCTGGAAATGCAGACCTACCGTTATCGCGGGCATTCGATGTCGGACCCGGCGAAATACCGGCCGAAGGAAGAGCTGGATAAATTTCGCAACGAACTCGACCCGATCAACCTGGTGCGCGCGCGGCTGATCGAGACCAAGCGCGCGAGCGAGGACGAGCTGAAGAAGCTCGAGGCTGAGATCCGCAACACGATAAACGAGGCCGCCGAATTCGCCTCGCACGACCGTGAGCCCGATCCTTCGGAGCTCTGGACCGACGTGGTGCGTTGAGAGGTCGCCTGTGCCCATCGAAGTCCTGATGCCGGCGCTCTCTCCGACGATGGAGAAGGGCAATCTTGCCAAGTGGGTGAAGCACGAGGGCGAGAAGGTGAAAGCCGGCGACGTGATCGCCGAGATCGAGACCGACAAGGCCACGATGGAGGTCGAGGCGGTCGACGAAGGCACGCTCGGAAAAATCCTCGTGCCCGAAGGCACCCAGGACGTGGCGGTCAACACGCCGATCGCGCTGATCCTGGTGGACGGCGAAGCCGCCGGCGCGCTCGAGCGCGTGGATGTCGCCGCCGAGGAGCACGCGGCGGAATCCGCGCCGCCGGCAGAGGCCGAAAGCGGGCGCAAGCAGATCAACGAAGTCCGGATTTCGCCGAGCCCGGCGCCGAGCGCGCCGCCAACGCCTGCTGTCCTGCCGGACACGGACGTTCCGGCCGGCACCGAGATGGTGCAAATGTCCGTGCGCGAGGCGTTGCGCGACGCCATGGCCGAGGAAATGCGCCGGGACAAGGACGTGTTCGTGATCGGCGAGGAGGTCGCCGAATATCAGGGCGCCTACAAGGTCACGCAAGGGCTGCTGCAGGAGTTCGGCGACAAGCGCGTGATCGACACGCCGATCACCGAGCACGGCTTCGCGGGCCTTGGCGTCGGCGCGGCGATGGCGGGCTTGAAGCCGATCGTCGAGTTCATGACCTGGAATTTCGCGATGCAGGCCATGGACCAGCTGATCAATTCGGCGGCCAAGACGCTCTACATGTCGGGCGGGCAGATGGTCTGCTCGATCGTGTTCCGCGGGCCGAACGGCGCTGCGGCGCGCGTCGCGGCGCAGCACAGCCAGGATTTTTCCGCCTGGTACTCGCACATTCCCGGCTTGAAGGTGGTCGCGCCCTATACCGCGGCGGACGCCAAGGGCCTCTTGAAGTCGGCGATCCGCGATCCGAACCCGGTCATCTTCCTCGAGAACGAAATTCTCTACGGCAAATCCTTCCCGGTTCCGAAGCTCGACGATTGGACGGTGCCGATCGGCAAGGCGCGGATCGCGCGGCCGGGCAAGGACGTGACCATCGTCTCCTGGTCCATCGGCATGACCTACGCGCTGGCCGCGGCCGAGGAACTGGCGAAAGAAGGCATCGAGGCGGAGGTGATCGATCTGCGCACGCTGCGGCCCATGGACACGGCGACCATCGTCGAGTCGGTGAAGAAGACCAACCGCTGCGTCACGGTGGAAGAAAGCTGGCCGCAATCGGGCATCGGCGCCGAGATCGCCGCGCGCATCATGGAGGAGGCGTTCGACTGGCTCGACGCGCCGGTGAAGCGCGTCTCGGCCAAGGACGTGCCGATGCCGTACGCGGCGAATTTGGAGAAGCTCGCGCTGCCGTCGGTCGCCGAGGTGGTCGCGGCGGCCAAGGCCGTGAGCTACCGCTGACGAGCGCGCGCCATGCCCGTGAACATCCTCATGCCCGCGCTGTCTCCGACGATGGAGAAGGGCAATCTTGCCAAGTGGGTGAAGAAGGAAGGCGACAAGGTGAAGCCCGGCGACGTGATCGCCGAGATCGAGACCGACAAGGCCACCATGGAGGTCGAGGCGGTCGACGAGGGCGTGCTGGCCAAGATCGTGGTGCCCGAGGGCACGCAGGACGTGCCGGTGAACCAGCTCATCGCCGTGCTCGCGACCGAGGGCGAGGACGCGAAGGCGGTCGCGGGCGGTGCAGGCGCGGCGAAGCCGGCGGCCAAGGTAGCGCCTGCCGCCTCATCCTTCGAGACGGCCGCTGCGCGGCCTCCTCAGGATGAGGCGAAGAAAAGCCCTCGTCCTGAGGAGGGCGCGATAGCGCCCGTCTCGAAGGGCGAGGGCGTGAGAACGAACGGCGGAGCGGCCCGCATCTTCGCCTCGCCGCTCGCGCGGCGGTTGGCGAAGGAATCCAATATCGATATCGCGCGGCTAGCGGGCTCCGGGCCGCACGGGCGCATCGTCGCGAGCGACATCGATCTGGCGAAAAAAGGCGGCGCGGCGTTGCGCGCGCCGGGAGCTGCGTCCGCGATCCAGGCGCCGTCCGACGCGCAGATCCGCGCGCTCTACGAGGAGGGCAGTTACGAGTTCGCGCCGCACGAATCGATCCGCAAGGTCATCGCGCGGCGGCTGGTCGAGTCCAAGCTCACGATTCCGGCCTATTACCTGACCGTCGATTGCGAGCTCGATGCGCTCCTCGAGGCGCGCGAGGAGGTCAATTCCGCCGCGCCCAAGGTCGACGGCAAGCCGCGCTTTAGGATTTCGGTCAACGACTTCATCATCAAGGCGATGGCGCTGGCGCTGATCAAGATTCCGAACGCCAACGTGACCTGGACCGAGGCCGGCATGCTGAAGCACAAGCACGCCGACGTGGGCGTGGCGGTCGCGCTCGACGGCGGGCTCGGCCTGATCACGCCGATCGTGCGCCGCGCGGACGAGAAGACGCTTTCGGTGATCTCCAACGAAATGCGCGATCTGGCCGCCCGCGCGCGCGCGAAGAAGCTCAGGCCGCACGAGTTCCAGGGCGGCGCCACCTCGATCTCGAACTTGGGCATGTACGGCATCCGCGACTTCATCGCTGTGATCAACCCGCCGCAATCGAGTATCCTGGCGGTCGGCGCGGGCGAGGAGCGCATGGTGGTGAAGAAGGGCAAGCCCGCGGTGGCGACCGTCATGACGGTGACGCTCTCGGGCGACCACCGGGCCATCGACGGCGCGCTCGGCGCCGAGCTGCTCGGGGCGTTCAAGAACTACATCGAGAACCCGGTCGAGATGCTGGCGTAAAACCCATGGCAAACGAATCTCGTACGCGCGATGCCCTGATCACCTATTTCCCGATGTTCATCGCGACGATCTCGGTGGTGGCGTCGTTCTACAGCGTCTGGCTGTTCGCGCGCAGCGTCGAGGTCATGCAGAGCAACGTCGATCGCGGCGAGATCATGCGGGCGTGCAAGGATGTCATCGACAATTACTTTCAGATCAAGATGAAGGCCGGGGTGATCGCGGCGGGCGGGCCCGCCGCGGCGGCGGCTGCGAACGAAGCGGTGAATTCGGTCGCCAAGTTCGGCGCGCTCGGCACTTATTTGGCGAATTTCAACAGCGAGGCCGCGCGCGTGCGCTACACGCAACTTTCGCACGAGCTGGCGCGCGTCGTGGCCGTTGCGGGCACGACGCCGCCGCAAAATATCGACAAGCTGTTCGAACAGGCGGATAGCCTGTTCACAACGTTGAACGACGACTGCGTTCGCACGGCGCATCGGTGACCTAGAGCGGAATCGCGCCATGCCTCGCATGCGGCCCGCCCGCCGGGACGACGCCGATGTGCTCGCCCGGCTCACCGAGATGGCCGGCCACGGACTTCACGACCCACATCTGGGCCGAGGCGGCGGGTGCCGGCGAGACGCCGCTCGAAGTCGGCCGGCGCCGCGTCGAGGGCGAGAACGGCAATTTCTCCTACCGCAATGCCTGGGTGATCGAAGCCGACGGTGCGGTCGCCGCGGGATTGATCGGCTACCGGCAGCCCGAGCCGTATCGTCTCGAAAATATCGAGACGTTTCCGCCGACCATCCAGCCGCTGGTGCGGCTCGAGGCGTTCGCGCCGGGAAGCTGGTACGTGAACGTGCTCGCCGTGCTGCCGGAGCACCGCGGCAAGGGCCTGGGCAGTCTGCTGTTGGCCGACGCGGAGCGGCGCGCGCACGAGGTCGGCGCGCGCTCGCTCAGCCTCATCGTGGCGTCGGAGAACCCGAACGCGATGCGGCTCTACGAGCACGTCGGCTATCGCGCGCTCGCGCGCCGCCCGGTGGTCGGATTTCCCGGCTTCCACGGCGGCGACTGGGTGCTGATGACGAAGGCGGTCGAAACGCTCGCGCGCTAGAGCTGCGCGGCGGCACGCGCGCTGCGCCGGGCGAATACCTGGCTTGCGATCACGAAGATACCCAACCCGAATCCGATGGCGTCGGTAAGAAACCCGGGGGCGATCAGCAACAATCCGGCGACGATCAGTGCTCCACGCTGCCAGAGCGAGGTCGTGGTCAGGAAATAGCCGTGCAGGCCGCCGGCGAACATGCCGATGCCGATGCACGAAGCGACGAAGCGCCAGAGGATCGTCGGCCAGTCGCCGATCATCAAGAGCGCGGGCTCATAGACGAACATGAAGGGCACGATGAATCCGGCGGCGCCGATCTTCACGGCGGCCCAGCCGCTCGCCCATAGTTCGGACTTGGCGATCCCCGCCGCCGCGAACACCGCGAGCGCCACCGGCGGCGTGATCGCCGACAAGATCGCGAAATAGAAGGCGAACATGTGCGCGGCCGGCGTCGCCACGCCGAGCTTGACGATGGCGGGCACCAGCAGCGCGGTCATGATGATATAGGCCGGCGTCGTGGGCATGCCCATGCCGAGCACGATGCCCGCGATCATCGTGAGAACGAGCGCCAGCAGCAGGGTGTCCTGCGACAGATGCACGACGAACTGCGTGAACACGATGCCGAGGTTCGAGAGCGTGACGACGCCGATGATGATTCCGGCCGCAGCACAAGCAAGCGCGACGGTGAGCGCGTTCCTGGCGCCGTCGTAGCAGGCCTCGATGATATTCGGCAAAGTCACGTAGCCGCGCGTGGAGCGGCGCAGCGCGGCGACCGGGAAGCAGGCGAGCGTGCCGTAGAGCGCCGCGAGCGGCGCGCTATAGCCCGAATACATCACGGCCAGGATCACCAATACCGGGATGAAGAGGTGCCCGCGCACGCGCATCACCTCGCCGAGACGCGGGAGCTCGGAGCGCGGCACGCCGATGATACCGCGGCGCTTGGCCTCGAAGTGCACGGCGGCGAAACAGGCGACGTAATAGAGGATCGCCGGGATCAGCGCCCAGATGATCACCTGGCCGTAGGAGACGCCGAGAAACTCGGCCATGACGAAAGCGGCGGCGCCCATGACCGGAGGCATGATCTGGCCGCCGGTCGAGGCCACCGCTTCGACGCCGGCGGCGAAATGCGGCGGGAAGCCCGAGCGCTTCATCAGCGGGATCGTGATCGGCCCGTCCACCATGACGTTGGCGACCGCGCTGCCGGAGATGGTGCCGAACAGGCTGGAGCTGATGACCGAGACCTTGCCGGGCCCGCCGGCGGTGTGGCCGGTGAGGCTCAAGGCGAAATCCATGAACAGTTGCCCGGTTCCGGTGCGCTCCATGAAGCTGCCGAACAGGACGAAAACCAGCACGTAGGTGGCGGAGACCGACAGCGGGATTCCGAAAATTCCTTCGGTGGTCATGTAGAGTTGGTCGAGCAGCTGCATCGGCTGCAGCCGCACGATGAACAGTCCATAGAACAGGAACACGAGCGCGGTGATCGGCAGCGCCCAGCCGATCACGCGTCGCGTCGCCTCGAGCACGATCACGACAAGGATCACGCCGAAGAACATGTCCCAGCGCGTGAGATCGTCGATGTAGAAGATGCGGGTGACGATGTATTCGTAGTTGACGAACAGATAGAGGATCGGCGCAGCGCCGAGCGCGAGCAGTGCGTAGTCGAGCAGGCTCGGCGGTTGTCCGTCCTCGGCGACAGTCAGGCGGTAGAGCAGGAAGACGAGCGTCAGCGCGAACAACAGATGCATGCCGCGGAACAGGATCGCCTCGGGCGCGCCGAAGGCGATGATCCACATGTGATAGACGACCATCGCGACGGCGACGATCGTCGCAGCGAGCCGCACGAGGCTGCTGTGGTTGCGCTCCAGCTTGAAGGCGAGAATTTGCACGGGAGGCTGATAGCGCCGGCGCGGTCGTCGCGCCGGCGCGATCGGTCTGGCCGTCAGTTGGTCATCACGGAGATGCCGGCTTCCTTGTAGAAGCGCGCGGCACCGGGATGGAACGGAACGCCGATGTCCTCGGCCATCCGCTTGGGAGTCAGGCCGGCGATATCCTTCACGACCGCGGCGAGCTGGACGGCATTCTGGGCGATGATCTTGGTCATGGTGTAGGCCGTCTCGGCCGGCAGCTTGCAGGAAGCGACGATGTGGGTGGCGTAGCCGATCACCTGCACGTCCTTGTCCTGCTTCGGATAGGTGCCCTTCGGAACGGTGACGAGCGTGTAGCCTGGATTGAGCTTGCGCATGTCGGCGAGGCTGTCGGAGAGGTCGAGCAGCTTGATGTCGCGCCCGGCTGCCAGGTCCATGATCGCTCCGGCGGGAATGGTGGTGCCGAGACCGAAGGCGACCGCATGGCCGTCCTTCATTTGCGAGACGGAATCCGTATAGGACACGAAGCTCGCCTTCACGTCGTTGTAGGTGAGGCCGTGCACCTTGAGCAGCTGACTGGTGATCATCTCGCCGGTGTTACCGCGCACTTGGGTGGTGACGCCTTTGCCCTTGAGGTCCTTGATGCCGTTGATGCCGGCGTCGGCCGGGACCACGAGCTGGTAATATTGCGGATAGAGCGTCGCGATGTTGCAGACATTGGCGTGCGGCTTGTTGAACGGCGCTCGGCCGGCGACAGCGTCGACGGTCGAGATCGAATTGCCGATGCCGATGTCGGTCTTGAGTTCCTCGATGCCGCGCACATTGGCGATGCCGGCGCCGGGTGACTGCACGACGGTGAGGCCGGGAATGGCCTTCTCCCACAGATCCTTAAGCTGGCCGCCGATCGGGATCCACGAGCCGCCTTGCGGACCGGTCATGAACCTCAGTTCTGCAGCCGGAGCCGTTCCGGCGAGCGCCAAAGCAAGCGCGCCCGCGAGGGCATAGGTGCTGAATTGCCGTTTCATTGCGTTTCTCCCCATGGATTTGTTGCGGGCGTTCTGATGACCCGTATCTGCCGCGAAGGTACGCTGGCGGGGCGGCATTCCACAAGGGATCGCGGCAAGGCTTGGGAAGGGGTACTGCGGGCGCAATTCAGTCATGCCGGGTAGGGCATTGCCTTTGACGGCGTCTTCCCCGAACTGATGGGGAGTTACCGCGGCGCGGAATCGGTTGAAGAGGGCAGGATGGCGGAGACCAGCTTTGACGTTCTAGTGATTGGGGCCGGGCCGGGCGGCTATGTGACGGCGATTCGGGCGGCGCAGCTCGGCTTCAAGACCGCGATCGTCGAGCGCGACCAGCTGGGCGGCATCTGCCTGAACTGGGGCTGCATCCCGACCAAGGCGCTGCTGCGCTCGGCCGAGATCTATCACTACATGACGCACGCCAAGGATTACGGCCTCACGGCTTCGAACGTGGGCTTCGATGCGGCGGCGGTGGTGGCGCGCTCGCGCGCGGTCGCCAAGCAGCTCTCGAACGGCGTCGCGTTTCTCATGAAGAAGAACAAGGTCACGGTGATCGAGGGCAGCGCGAAGATCAGCAAGCCCGGCGAGATTACGGTCGAGGGCAAGGGCGCCGGGAAATATCAGGCCAAGCACGTCATCGTCGCCACCGGCGCGCGGCCGCGCGTGCTTGCCCGGCATCGAGCCGGACAAGAAGCTGATCTGGACCTATTTCGAAGCCATGGTTCCGGAAAAAATGCCGAAGTCGCTGCTCGTGATCGGCTCGGGCGCGATCGGCATCGAGTTCGCGAGCTTCTACCGGACGCTCGGCAGCGAAGTGACGGTCGTCGAAGTGCTGCCGCAGATCCTGCCGGTCGAGGACGAGGAGATCGCCGCCTTCGCGCGCAAGCGCTTCGAGAAGCAGGGGATCAAGATCCTCACCGGCGCGAAAGTGAGCGGCGTGCAGAAGAAGAGCGATTCCGTCGTCGCCACGGTCGAGGACGCCAAGGGCACGAAGCAGACGATCGAAGCCGAGCGGGTCATTTCCGCGGTCGGCGTCGTCGGCAATATCGAGAATCTCGGGCTCGAGGCGCTGGGCGTGAAGACTGAGCGCGGCACGATCGTCGATCGACGGCTTCGGGCGCACCAACGTCGCCGGCATCTACGCCATCGGCGACGTGGCCGGGCCGCCCATGCTCGCGCACAAGGCCGAGCACGAGGGCGTCGTCTGCATCGAGGCGATCAAGGGGCTGAAGCCGCACCCGCTCGACAAGCTGAAAATTCCCGGCTGCACCTATTGCAATCCGCAGATCGCCTCCGTCGGCCTGACCGAAAAAGCCGCCAAGGAAAAAGGCCGCGAAGTCCGCGTCGGCAAGTTCCCCTTCCTCGGCAACGGCAAGGCGATCGCGCTCGGCGAGCCGGACGGGCTGGTCAAGACGATCTTCGACAAGAAGACCGGCGAGCTATTGGGTGCGCATCTGGTCGGCGCCGAAGTCACCGAGTTGATCCAGGGCTTCATGATCGCGATGAATCTGGAGACCACCGAGGAAGAGCTGATCCATGCCGTATTTCCGCATCCGACGCTCTCGGAAATGATGCACGAGAGCGTGCTCGACGCGTATGGGCGCGTGATCCATGTTTAATCCCTGGGTGGTATAAGAGCGCATGGCCGTCGTGCTCGACACGTTGAAAGGCATCCGCCCGCGCCACCCGGAAAAGGTGAGGCGGCCGGACAGCTTTGCGCCGCCCAAGCCCGACTGGCTGCGGGTGAAGGCGCCGGGGCCGGGCGCTTTCGCCGAGACCAGCAAGATCGTGCGCGAGCAGGGGCTGCACACGGTTTGCGTCGAGGCTTCATGCCCGAACATCGGCGAGTGCTGGGCGGTACGCCACGCGACGTTTCTCATTCTCGGCGACGTCTGCACGCGCGCCTGCGCCTTCTGCAACGTGAAGACCGGGTTGCCCGACGCGCTCGATCAAGCCGAACCCGAGCGCGTTGCGGAAGCCACCGCCAGGCTCGGGCTGAACCACGTGGTGGTCACGTCGGTGGACCGCGACGATCTGGCCGACGGCGGCGCCGGGCATTTCGCGCGCACCATCCGCGCGATCCGCGTTGCCAGCCCCGGCACCACGATCGAGGTGCTGACGCCCGATTTCCTGCGCAAGGACGGCGCGCTCGAGCAGGTGGTCGAGGCCAAGCCCGACGTGTTCAACCACAATCTCGAAACCGTGCCCGCGCACTATCAGACGGTGCGGCCGGGCGCGCGCTATTTCCACTCAGTGCGGCTGCTGCAGCGGGTGAAGGAACTCGATGCCGGGATGTTCACCAAATCCGGCATCATGGTCGGGCTCGGCGAGGAGCGGAACGAGGTGCTGCAGGTGATGGACGACCTGCGCTCGGCCGATGTGGATTTCATCACCATCGGGCAATACCTGCGCCCGTCGCCCAAGCACCACGGCGTCGCGCGCTACGTGACGCCGCAGGAATTCGAGGAGTTGAAGTCGATCGCCTATGCCAAGGGCTTCCTGATGGTGGCGTCGTCGCCGCTCACGCGCTCGTCGCATCACGCGGGCGAAGATTTCGCCCGCCTCAAGGCCGCGCGCGGCGCGAAGCCGGGACGCTGAGCGTCGCGCACTCCATGCCGTCCTTCCGAACCACGCGGCCAGTCAAGCACTCGGCCGCCAAGATGTTCGATCTGGTGGCGGACATGGAGCGCTATCCGGAATTCGTGCCGCTGTGCCAGCGGCTCTCCGTGCAGCGCAGGGCTGACGGCGGGGAGGGCACGAAAATCCTGCAATCGTCGATGACGGTCGCCTATGGGCCGTTGCACGAGACTTTCACCACCAAGGTGACGCTCGACAAGCCCAGGCTCGCGATCCTGGTCGAATATCTCGACGGCCCGTTCGAATACCTGGAAAACCGCTGGCGATTCCGGCCCACTGGAGAGCGTTCCTCGGAGGTCGATTTTTACATCGCCTACGAGTTTCGCTCGCGCATGCTCGGCTTGGTCATGGGGTCGGTGTTCGACGCCGCTTTCCGGCGTTTCGCCGAGGCTTTCGAGCGGCGGGCCGACGAAATCTACAGGGCAGACGAATAGCTTCCTCATCCTGAGGAGCGAGCGAAGCGAGCGTCTCGAAGGATGAGACCTATTATGGGCCATCGTCCTTCGAGACGGCCGGCTTGCGCCGGCCTCCTCAGGACGAGGACGCAGGTAAGCGGAACTTAAGGACCGGGCTCTAGGTTCTGCCGAATCCGAACCGGTCCAGAACAAGCCCTGCAAATGAGCTCGATCAATTCAGCCGCATCAGCCGCCCGCGCGCACGGCGCTTTTTCCGCGAACCTCCGACTTGCACCCGCGCTTTATGCGGGGACGCTGTTCGTGTCGGCGCTTCTGCTGTTTGCGGTGCAGCCGATGTTCACCAAGATGGTGCTGCCCTATCTCGGCGGGGCGCCGGCGGTCTGGTCGGTCGCCATGGTGTTCTTCCAGGGCGCGCTGCTGGCCGGTTACGGCTATGCGCATCTGCTGGCGCGCACGCTCACCCCCGGCCGGGCTGCGATCGTGCATCTGATCGTGCTGGCCGGCGCCGCCATGACGCTGCCGATCGGCATCGTCGCCGGTTTCGGCAACCCGCCGTCGTCCGGCATCGAGCTTTGGCTCGTGGCGCTGTTTGCGGCCTCGATCGGGCTGCCGTTCGTCGCGCTTTCGGCGAGCGCGCCGCTCCTGCAAAGCTGGTTCGCGCTCTCCGGCCACCCCAGGCGAAGAATCCCTACGTGCTCTACGCCGCGTCGAATCTTGGCTCGTTTGCGGCGCTGTTGTTCTATCCGTTTCTGCTCGAGCCGCTCGTCAGCCTGCGCGGCCAAGCGCGGCTGTGGTCGACGGGATTTGCCGTGCTCGCCGTGTTGATCGCGCTCGCCGGGTTGTTCGTGTCGCGGGTGGCCGTGGTCCCGGCCGCGCCCGCCGTAGCGGCGCCGAAGCCGGGCATGGCCGAGCGCCTGGGCTGGATGGCGCTGGCTGCAATTCCTTCTGGTCTTGTCATTGCGGTCACCGCGCACATCACCACCGATGTGGCAGCCGCGCCGTTCCTGTGGGTGGTTCCGCTTGCGCTGTATCTCCTCACATTCGTTGCGCTGTTCCGCGAGCGGCCTTGGGTCAGGCACAAGACGATCATCAAACTCGTGCCGTTTGTGGTTGCCGCGCTCGCCATCAGCGTGCTCGGCAGTGACAAGGTGTTCTGGCTCGCCACCATCGCGCTGAACCTGATGGGCTTCCTCATGCTCGCCATGCTTTGCCACGGCGAGCTCTATGGGCGGCGGCCGGCACCGGCGCGGCTCACGGAATTCTATCTTTGGGTTTCGGTCGGCGGGGTGCTCGGCGGAATTTTCGCCGGCCTGCTGGCGCCTCATCTCTTCAGCAGTACTTACGAATATCCGATCCTGATCGCGGTCGCGCTCCTCATGCTCCCGGGCACGTTCACCCAAGGACGGGAAGGGTTCCTGCGCGAGGCAGGGCCGGCGCTTGCGCTCGCGGCGCTGGTCGCCGCGCCGCGCTTCTTGTTCGATGTGCAGTTGCCCCAATCCGCGAACTGTCCGTTTCAGATCGGGCTCGTCGCGCTCGCTGGGCTCATGCTGCTCTATCGCCAGCGGCCGGCGCGGCTGTTTTCGCTCGTGGTGCTCGCCTTCGTCGTAACCGGCGTTTGGCAGCCCGGTCTGGCGCGGGTCGAGAATGCGCGCAGCTTCTTTGGCGTGCACAAGGTGCTGGAGACCGCTGACGGTCGCCACCGGCTCCTGTTCCACGGCACCACGATCCACGGTGCCGAAAAGGTGCGCGAAGCGAACGGCATGCCGCGTCACCGGTCGGCCGGAGCCGCTGACCTACTATTATTTCGGCGGGCCGATCTCGGAGGCGATCGAAGCCGCGCGCGTCGGCCCAGGGCAGGCTGCGCTCGGTCGCCGCGGTCGGGCTCGGCACCGGCAGTCTCGCTTGTCACATCAGGAACGGCGAGCGCTGGACTTTCTTCGAGATCGATCCGGAAGTGGTGCGCCTTGCGCGCAACCCGAAGCTGTTCCGGTTCATCACCGAGTGTGCGCCGCGGCTGCCCGTGGTGCTGGGCGACGCACGGCTGACGCTTGCGGCGTCACGCGAGCGCTACGACCTGATCGTGCTCGACGCTTTCTCGTCCGACGCGATCCCGGTGCATCTGCTCACGCGCGAGGCATTCGCGGGTTATCTCGCGCGACTCAATCCGCACGGGATGATCGTCGTGCACATCTCCAACCGGCACCTGGAACTCGCGCAGGTGGTGGGCGCGGTCGCCGCGGCAGAAGGTCTGGTGGCGATGGTCAAGCACGACGATCAAGGCAAATCAGGTGCAATCTGACTACAAGGCGAATGCGCACGTGGCCGTGCTCGCGCGCACTACGGCCGACCTACGTGCGCTGGCACAGAAGCCGGGCTGGAAGCGGATCGATCCCGGCCAGGTCATCGCCTGGACCGACGACTATTCCGACATTCTGAGCGCGATATTGCGGAAAAAGCTCGGCCGCTAGAAATCCTCCTCATTGCCGGGCTCGACCCGGCAATCCATTTTTTCCATGTTTCATGGATACCCGGGTCAAGCCCGGGCATGAGGGTACGAGGCGGTTCGCTAGGGTTTAGCGATCAACTCCCCGAGCAATTCGAAGGCGGCGAGCACCGATCGCCGCCGGACCTCGCCGCGGCCGAGATCGCCGAAGCGGATTTCCCTGTGCAGCGTCTTGCCTCTGCGCGCGGCGGCGAAATGCACGAGCCCCACGGGCTTGTCCGCGCTGCCGCCGCCGGGACCGGCGATGCCGGTGACCGCCATCGTCGCGTCACAGCCGGACTTCGCCAGCGCGCCTTCGGCCATGGCGCGGGCGGTTTCGGCACTCACGGCGCCGAATTCGCGCAGCGTCTCGGTTGGCACGCCGAGCATCGTCGCCTTGGCCTTGTTCGAATAGGTGACATAGCCGCGGTCGAGCACGTCGGACGAGCCTGGAATCTCGGTGAGCGCAGCTCCGATCAGTCCGCCGGTGCAGGATTCGGCGAGCGCGAGCTTGAGTTTCTTGCTGCGGCACAGATCGAGGATTTTGGTGGCTGCCGCGCGCAATTCATCGTCGATCACGGCATGCTCCACGGGAGCCGCACGGTGGCGCTGGCCATCGCGGCGATGCCGTCGCCGCGGCCGAGGAAGCCGAGGCCTTCGGTGGTCGTCGCCTTCACGCCGACGCGGCCAGGCTCAATCCCTGCGATCTGCGCGATACGTTGACGCATGGCGTCGCGATGCGGGCCGATCTTCGGCGCTTCGCAGATCACGGTGACGTCGAGATGGGCGATGCGGCCGCCGCGCTTTTCGACGAGTGAGACAGCGTGCGCGAGAAAGCGGTCCGAGGACGCGCCGCGCCAACGCTCGTCGCTCGGCGGGAAATGCGCGCCGATATCGGCCTCGGCGATGGCGCCGAGCACCGCGTCGGTCAGCGCATGCAACACGACGTCGGCGTCGGAATGGCCGGCCAGGCCGCGCTCGTGCGGGATACGCACGCCGCCCAGCATCACGTGATCGCCGGGTCCGAAGGCATGCACGTCGAAGCCGGTGCCGTGGCGGATGTCGGAGAGCGCAAGCGCGTCGAGCGCCTGGGCGCGCGCGAAGTCCTCGGGCTGCGTGAGCTTGAGATTGCCAATTTCACCGGCGAAGGTCGCGACCGCGATGCCGGCCCATTCCATCAGCGCGGCGTCATCGGAGAAATCCTCGCGCCCGCCGGCCACGGCACGGCGATGCGCGTCGAGCAACGGCTTGAAGGCGAACGCCTGGGGCGTCTGCACCGTGCGCAGCTCATTGCGCTCGAGCGTGGCGGTGACGCGGCCCGCGGCGTCCACGCGCTTGATCGTATCGGCGACGGGAAGCACGGGGATTGCGGCGCCGGTCGCAGCGGCGGCCGCGATTGCCCGGTCGACCAGTTCGGGCGAGGCGAGCGGGCGCGCGGCATCGTGGATCAGCACGAATTCGGGCGAGCGGGACGCCACGGCCTCGAGGCCCGCCAGCACCGAGCGCTGCCGGGTCGATCCGCCTTCGACCGGCAGCAGGCAGTTGGGCAGGTCCGCGGCCGCGGCCTTGAACTCAGCTGAATGGTCTCTGTGGATAACCGGCTGCACCGCCACGACCGCCCGGTGAGCGGCGAAAAGCCGCAACGAGCGGCGCAGGACTGGCTCGCCGGAGAGCGCCCGGTACTGCTTGGGATGGTCGCCCATGCGTTCGCCACTGCCTGCGGCGACTACAATGGCTATAGTCTTGGGATCAGCGCTCATTGGCCCTCGCGCGGCTGTTCTGCCGCGCCTGCCGATCTAGACTAAAGCGCTCCTGGCGTCCCCTATGGGGTTGCAGGGACCTCTTGCAGTGCAACAAATCCCTGACTAAGATATGAGCAAGGGAAATATAGCCTATTTTATGGGCAAGTTGCGAGAATCGAAGTGATACACGCCTTTTCAGAAAGCAACAGTATCGCGCTCGGTCCGCACCGATTGCCGAACCGCGTGCTGCTCGCGCCCATGGCAAGCATCACCGATCTTCCGTTCCGCAAAGTAGCGGCTCGTTTCGGCGCCGGCCTTGTGGTTTCGGAAATGATTGCGAGCGAGTGGCTGGCCGAAGGCGATGCGACGGCTGCGCTGCGTGCGGAGGGAGAGGGCGTCGGCTTGAACGTGGTCCAGCTCGCCGGCTGCGAAGCGCGCTGGCTCGCGGAGGGCGCGCGCGTGGCCGAGGCCGCCGGCGCGGACATCATCGACATCAACATGGGCTGCCCGGCCAAGCACGTCACATCGGGCCAAGCCGGCGCCGCGCTGCTGCGCGACCTCGATCACGCGACCAAGCTGATCGAAACGACGATCGACGCCGTGCGGATTCCCGTCACGCTCAAGATGCGTCTGGGCTGGGACGAAAATTCGATCGTCGCACCGGAGCTCGCGCGGCGCGCGCGAGGCCGCCGGCGTCGCCATGATCACGGTGCACGGCCGCACGCGTTGCCAGTTCTATCAGGGCCGTGCCGACTGGAGCGCGATCGCGCGCGTGAAAGCCGCGGTCAGCATTCCCGTGGTCGCCAATGGCGATCTGCAAACCTACGATGACGCATGCGCGATGTTGGAGGCGTCCGGCGCCGATGCGGTGATGGTCGGCCGCGCCGCCCGCGGCCGGCCTTGGTTTCCGGGACAGATCGCGAAATTTTTGGAGACCGGCGTGCGCCCGGCCGATCCTCCAGCCCATGTTCAGCGCGACGTGCTGCTGGAGCTCTACGACGCGTGGCTTTCGCGCTACGGCTCCATGCGCGGCATTCGAGAGGCGCGGAAGCACATCGGCTGGGCGCTCGAAGCCCTGGCCGTCGCGCGCGGATATTCCGGCGATTGGGTCAAAGGCTGGCGCGCGTGCCTGGTCACCGAAGCCGAGCCCGCGCTCGTAGCCCGCGGCATCCGTGAGGCCTTCGACGACATTGAGTGGAAGGCAGCCGCATGATCGTCGCTGCAGCCACCCGCGCGAGTACAAATGGCTTCGGCCTTGCCGACGCCGTGCTCAATGCATTGCCGCATCCGGTCGTCACCGTCGGCCCGGACGGCAACATCGTCGACGCCAATGTCGCGGCGGAAACTTTTTTCGAAGTGAGTTCCCCCGTATTGCGGCGGCACCGGATCCACGAGTTCGTGCCGTTCGGCAGCCCCTTGCTCACGCTGCTCGATCAGGTGCGCCGCCGCGGCGCGGCGGTGAACGAGTACCGGGTGGATCTCGGTACGCCGCGCAACGGCGGCGAGCGCATCGTCGATATCCACGTCGCTCCCGTGCCCGAGCGGCCGGATCACGTCGTGCTGGTTCTGCAGGAGCGGACCATGGCCGACAAGATCGACCGGCAGCTGACGCACCGGGGCGCCGCACGTTCGGTGACGGCGCTCGCGTCCATGCTGGCGCACGAGATCAAGAATCCGCTCTCCGGCATCCGCGGCGCGGCGCAGCTGCTGGAACAGGCCGCCGCCGACGAGGACCGGGCGCTTACGCGGCTGATCTGCGAGGAGGCCGATCGCATCGTGGAGCTCGTCGACCGCATGGAAGTGTTTTCCGACGAGCGGCCGGTGGAGCGCGAGGCGGTCAATATCCACGCGGTGCTCGAGCACGTGAAGCGGCTCGCAAGCTCCGGCTTCGCGCGCCGCATCCGCATCGTCGAGGAATACGATCCGTCGCTTGCCGCCGGTCTTCGCCAACCGCGACCAGCTCGTGCAGGTGTTTCTGAACCTTGTGAAAAACGCCGCCGAAGCGGTCGAGCGGCATGGCCGACGGCGAAATCGCGCTGACCACCGCGTTCCGGCCCGGCGTCCGGCTCACGGTGCCCGGCATCCACGGCGCGCGTCAGCCTGCCGCTCGAATTCTGCGTGCGCGACAACGGCCCGGGCGTGCCCGAGGACCTGATGCCGCATCTATTCGATCCGTTCGTGACCACCAAGCCGACCGGCACCGGGCTGGGCCTGGCGCTGGTCGCCAAGATCGTCGGCGATCATGGCGGCATCGTCGAATGCGACAGCCAGCCGCGCCGCACCATCTTCCGCGTGCTGATGCCCGTGTACGAGCCGGCCGGTACGCCGGCGCGAGCGGAGGAGGCCTGAGCGCCATGCCCACGGGAAGCATCCTCATTGCCGACGACGACGCGGCGATCCGCACCGTGCTCAATCAGGCGCTGTCGCGGGCGGGCTACGAGGTCCGCTCACTGCGGCAACGCGGCGACGCTGTGGCGCTGGGTCAGCCAGGGCGACGGCGATCTGGTGATCACCGACGTGGTGCTGCCGGACGAGAACGCGTTCGATCTGCTGCCGCGCATCAAGAAGGCGCGGCCGGATCTGCCGATCATGGTGATGAGCGCGCAGAACACTTTCATGACGGCGATCCGCGCTTCGGAGCGCGGCGCCTACGAATACCTGCCCAAGCCGTTCGACCTGAAAGAGCTGATCGCGATCGTCGGCCGCGCGCTGTCCGAGCCGAAGCGGGCGGAGCCCGCGGCGCAGCGCGGCGAGGAGACCGAAAACGCGATCCCGCTCGTCGGCCGCTCGCCGGCGATGCAGGAAATCTACCGGGTGCTCGCGCGCCTGATGCAGACCGATCTCACGGTGATGATCTCGGGCGAATCCGGCACCGGCAAGGAACTCGTCGCCCGCGCGCTGCACGACTACGGCAAGCGGCGCAGCGGGCCCGTTCGTGGCCGTCAACATGGCGGCGATTCCGCGCGATCTCATCGAGTCGGAATTGTTCGGCCACGAGAAGGGCGCCTTCACCGGGGCCAACGCGCGCAGCGCCGGCCGCTTCGAGCAGGCGGAGGGCGGCACGCTGTTCCTCGACGAGATCGGCGACATGCCGATGGAGGCGCAGACGCGGCTGCTGCGCGTGCTGCAGCAGGGCGAATACACCACCGTCGGCGGCCGCACGCCGATCAAGACCGACGTGCGCATCATCGCGGCCATCGAACAAGGATCTTGCGCATCCTGATCCAGCAGGGACTGTTCCGCGAGGATCTGTTCTTCCGTCTCAATGTGGTGCCGCTCCGCCTGCCGCCGTTGCGCGAGCGCACCGAGGACATTCCCGATCTGGTGCGGCACTTCTTCGCGCTCGCCGAGCGGGAAGGGCTGCCGCGCAAGCAGCTCGATGCGGCGGCGCTCGACCGACTCAGGCGCTATCGCTGGCCGGGCAACATCCGCGAGCTGGAAAATCTCGTGCGGCGGCTGTCGGCGCTCTATCCGCAGGAAGTGATCGGCGCCGGCATCATCGACGCGGAAATCTGTTCAGCCGGCGGCGGACAGTCGCAGCCGATGAACGGACCGAGGATTCGCTTAGCGCCGCGGTCGAGCGGCATCTGGCGCGCTATTTCGGGAATTTCGGCGACGGCATACCGCCGCCCGGCCTCTATCACCGCATCCTGCGCGAAATCGAGACCCCGCTTGTCTCGGCGGCATTGGCCGCGACGCGGGGCAACCAGATCAAGGCCGCCGAGCTTCTGGGCGTGAACCGCAATACGCTGCGCAAGAAGATCCACGATCTCGATATCCAGGTGATTCGCACCGGCCGCTGAAGACGCTTGTCCCTCCGGGAAGCGTTGCAGGGCGCCTGTTGCTCGTGTCACATTTTTGCACCAGTGTTGTTCCAGAGCATCAGGGCAGGCGGCGAGCCTTGAGGCCATTGCATTCCGGCGGGGCGTATGAGCGTCAATAAAGACACCGAAGAACGCGGTCAGGCTGCGGAGTTCCCGCGGCCACGGCTCGGCATATCGCGGTTCTTTGCGCCGATCGCAGTCGTGCTGGCGCTGATCTCGGCGCTCATCACGTTCCTCGTCCTTACCGGCCTGACCCCGATTCCCCCGACCCACAACGTCGTGGTCGGCGTGCTGCTCGGCAACGCCGCCATGGTCGCGTTGCTGGCGTTGATCGTCGCCTGGGAAATCTGGGGCTTGTTCCGCGCCCGCCGGCGCGGCCGGGCCGCGGCGCGATTGCACGTGCGGATCGTCGTTCTGTTCGGGATCGTCGCCGTCGTACCCGCGATCCTGGTCGCGGTGATCGCCAGCATCACGCTCGATCGCGGCCTCGACCGCTGGTTCTCGGCGCGCACGCGGGCGATCATCGGCGACGCCGTCGTGATCGCCCAGAGCTTATGTGCGCGAGCGAGCGTTCGGAATCCGCGCCGACGTAGTCGCTTTGGCCGACGATCTCTCGCGGATTCAGAACATCTTTCAGGAGAACCGCGAGCGGTTTCGTCAGATTCTGACCGCCCAGGCCCAGGTTCGCGGGTCTGCCGGCCTTGATGCTGATCGGGCCCGATCTCAACGTGATCGAGCGCGCGCAAATCCAGTATCCGCGCGAGTTTCTCGTGCCGAGCAATCTGGCGATTCGCGACGCAACGTCCACGCGACCGGTGGTCTATCTCCCCGAGGAGGCCGACTACGTGAGCGCCGTGGTTCCGATCGCCGGTTACGAGAACATCTACCTCTATGTCGCGCGGCCGATCGATCCGCAGGTCGTGCAGTATCTCCGGACCACGCAGGCCAGCGTCGCCGAGTTCGCCAGCCTGGAGGAGCGGCGTCTAGGCGTGCAGGTCGCGTTTGCGCTCATGTACGCGGTGATCGCGATGATCCTGCTCCTGTCGGCGATCTGGCTCGGAATCAATTTCGCCAACCGGCTGGTCGCGCCGATCCGGCGGCTGATCACGGCGGCCAATCTCGTGGCCTCGGGCAACCTGTTCGTGCAGGTGCCGGTTCGGCGTTCCGAGGGCGACCTCGCGAATCTCGGCGAATCGTTCAACACCATGACGCAGGAATTGCGCTCGCAGCACGACGATATCGTCCGCGCCCGCGACCAGATCGACCAGCGCCGCCGTTTCACCGAGGCGGTGCTTGCCGGGGTGGGGGCGGGCGTCATCGGCCTCGACCCCGAAGGCCGGATCACGATCCTGAACCGGTCGGCGGGCCAGATCGTCGGGCGGGGCGAGGCGGAGCTGATCGGCGTCCCGATGGTGGACGCCATGCCCGAGCTCGCGGGCCTGGTCGCCGAGGCGCTGGCAGGCTCGGCGCGCGTCCAGGGCACCGCGCAGCTGGTGCGCGGCGGCCGCGAACGGACCATCAATGTGCGCGTGACCACCGAGCAATCGCGCGAATCCGAGCACGGGTACGTGATCACGCTCGACGACATCACCGAGCTGGTGGTCGCGCAGCGCAGCTCGGCCTGGGCCGACATCGCGCGGCGCATCGCGCACGAGATCAAGAACCCGCTCACCCCGATTCAACTTTCGGCGGAACGGCTCCGCCGCAAATACGGCAAAGTGCTGCTGGAAGACCGCGAAGTGTTCGAACAATGCACCGATACCATCATCCGCCAGGTCGGCGACATCGGGCGAATGGTCGACGAATTCTCGTCGTTCGCGCGGACTGCCGAAGCCGGTGGTCGAGCGGCAGGATCTCGCGGAGACGATCCGGCAGGTCGTATTTCTCATGCGCGTCGGCCAACCCGATATCGTCTTCGACGTGGAGCTGCCGACGCGCGCGGTGCCGGCGCAATTCGACCGCCGGCTGATCTCGCAGGCGCTCACCAACATCGTGAAGAACGCGATCGAGGCGATCGCCGCCGTGCCGGCGGCGGAACGCGGCGAGGGCCGCATTCTGATTCGCCTCGGGCAAGACGACCGCGACGCGGTGATCGACGTGATCGACAACGGGATCGGGCTTCCCGCGGACGACCGCGAGCGGCTATTCGAGCCTTACGTCACGACGCGAGAGAAAGGCACCGGCCTCGGCCTTGCGATCGTGGGCAAAATTCTCGAGGAGCACGGCGGCCGCGTCGAGCTTTACGATGCGCCTGCGGCCGCGCAAGGCGGGCGCGGGGCCTGGGTGCGGTTGCGGTTTGCGATCGAGGGCCTGACGACTGCTCGCCGTTCCGGCGGCAAGCGTAGCAGCGGATACGGTTTGAAATGACCACCGACATCCTCATCGTCGATGACGAGGCGGATATCCGCGACCTGGTCGCGGGCATCCTGGCCGACGAAGGCTATGCCGCCCGCGTGGCCAAGGACGCGGACGAGGCGCTGGCGGCGGTGGCCGCGCGCCGGCCGCAGCTCATCCTGCTCGACATCTGGCTCGAAGGCAGCCGGCTCGACGGCCTGGCGCTGCTCGACGTCATCAAGTCGCAGCATCCGGAAGTGCCGGTGGTCATGATCTCCGGCCACGGCACCATCGAGACCGCGGTCGCCGCGATCAAGCGCGGCGCCTACGACTTCATCGAAAAGCCGTTCAACGCCGATCGCCTGGTGGTGGTCACCAGCCGGGCGCTCGAGATGTTCCGGCTCAGGCGCGAGGTGCAAGCGCTGAAGCAGCTATCGTCGCACGCCCAGCAGTTGATCGGCTCCTCGCCCGCGATCAGCAATCTGCGCCAGACCATCGAACGCGTATCGCCGACCAACAGCCGCATCCTGATCGTGGGGCCGTCGGGCTGCGGCAAGGAGCTCGCCGCGCGCATGATCCACGCAAGCTCGGCGCGCGCCGAAGGCCCGTTCGTCGTCATCAACGCGGCCACCATCACGCCCGAGCGCATGGAAGTGGAGCTGTTCGGCACCGAGGGCAACGGCATCGCGCAAGATCGGTGCGCTCGAGGAGGCGCACGGCGGTTCGCTGTTCATCGACGAGATCGCCGACATGCCGCGCGAGACGCAGAACCGCATCCTGCGCGTGCTGACCGACCAGCAGTTTCAGCGCGTCGGCGGAACGATGCGGGTGAACGTGGACGTGCGCATCATCTCTTCGACCGCCCGCGACGTGGAGACCGAGATCGAGGAGGGGCGCTTCCGCGAGGATCTGTTCCACCGCCTGAGCGTGGTGCCGATCCGCGTTCCGCCGCTCTCGGAGCGGCGCGAGGACATCCCCGAGCTGGTGGAATTTTTCCTCGAGCAGATTTCGGTCACCACCGGCTTGCCGCGCCGGCAGGTCGGCGCCGACGCGATCGCGGTGCTGCAATCGCACGATTGGCCCGGCAACGTGCGGCAGCTTCGCAACAACGTGGAGCGGCTGCTGATCCTGGCCGGCGGCGATCCGGCGGCGACGGTGACCGCCGCGATGCTGCCGCCGGACGTGGGCGCGCTGGTGCCGACCATGCCGAACGGGGGAGGCGGTGAGGAGCTGATGAGCCTGCCGCTGCGCGACGCACGCGAAGTGTTCGAGCGGCGAATATCTCGTCGCCCAGATCAGCCGCTTCGGCGGCAATATCTCGCGCACCGCCGAGTTCGTCGGCATGGAGCGCTCGGCGCTGCACCGGAAGCTCAAGGCGCTCGGCATCGACGAGCGGCCGCGCTGACCGGCTGCACCCGCCATGTTCCGCTTCGCGTATGTCAACGGCCGCTACGTTCCCTACGCTTCCGCGCAGGTGCACGTCGAGGATCGCGGCTATCAGTTCTCCGACGGGGTCTATGAAGTCTGCGAGGTTCGCGACGGCGGCCTGGTGGACGAGCGGCGGCATCTCGACCGGCTTGACCATTCGCTGTCGGAGCTCCGCATCGCGCTGCCGATCGCCCGCTCGGCGCTCGGCGTCGTGCTGCGCGAGACGGCGAGCCGAAATCGCGTGCGCAACGGATTGGTTTATCTGCAAGTGACGCGCGGCGTGGCCCGGCGCGATCACGGCTTTCCACCGCCAGGCACGCGGCCGAGCCTGGTGGTGACCGCGCGCTCGCTCGACCGGGCGAAGCAGAGCGCGCTGGCGGAGAGCGGGATTGCGGTGCTGACCGTGCCCGACGACCGCTGGTCGCGGGTCGATATCAAGAGCATCTCGCTGCTGCCGAACGTGCTGGCGCGGCAGGCGGCGCGCGATGCCGGCGCGCGCGAGGCCTGGCTCGTCGATGCGGACGGGTTCGTGTCGGAGGGCGCCTCGACCAACGCCTGGATCGTCACCCAGGCAGGCCGGATCGTGACGCGGCCGGCGGAATTCGGCATTTTGCGCGGGATCACGCGCACGGTCGTGCTCGAGGTCGCCGCCAAGCAGGGGCTCTCGGTGGAGGAGCGGCCGTTCAGCGTGGCCGAGGCGTACGAGGCGCGCGAAGCTTTCGCCACTGCGGCGACCCAGCTCGTCATGCCGGTCGTGGCGATCGACGGCAAGCCGATCGGAGACGGCAAGCCCGGCCCGGTCGCGCGCGGTCTGCGCGCCCGTTTCCACGAGACGGCGGAAATCTCCTGACTTGCGAGCAATGCCGTGCGACCGGGCAAATCGGCCGCGCGCTGCACGGAAGTTTGGCTTGCGCCTGATCGGTTTCGTGCCTCTAATAATGGCGGTTTGCACGGGGGACGCCTCGTGCCGGCCCGCCCGGGCGGCAAAGCCCGGCGTCAATCGCTCGCCCGCGAACAAGAAGGAAAACACACATGGCGGCGGAACGAACACAAAATCTCCAGGACACCTTTCTCAACCACGTCCGCAAGAACAAGGTGCCGCTCACGATTTTCCTCGTGAACGGCGTGAAGCTGCAAGGCGTCGTCACCTGGTTCGATAATTTCTGCGTGCTCCTGCGGCGCGACGGGCATTCGCAGCTCGTCTACAAGCACGCGATCTCGACCGTCATGCCCGGAGCTCCGGTGCAGCTGTTCGAGCCGGCCGAGGAAGCCGCGGCAGGGGACAAGGACTAGTTGAAGCAGAGACGCGCGGCTCGTCCGCCCACCCGCGGCCGTGGCTCGGGCTCGCCGACGCGTGCGGTCGTCATCGTGCCCGATCTTTCCCGCCACGCGCGAGCAGGCGAGGGGGCGCGGCATCGCACCGCCGAGGCGCAGCTCGAGGAAGCGGTCGGCCTCGCGGAAGCCATCGATCTCAAGGTGGTGAAGGGCGGCATCGTGCCGCTATCGGCGATCCGGCCCGCGACTTTTCTCGGCAAGGGCAAGGTCGAGGAGATCGAAGGCATCGTACGCACGGAGGAAGCCGGCCTCGTGTTCATCGATACCGCGCTCTCGCCGGTGCAGCAGCGAAACCTGGAGAAGGCCTGGAACGCGAAGGTCGTCGACCGGACCGGGCTGATCCTCGAAATCTTCGGCCAGCGCGCGCGCACGAAGGAAGGCACGCTGCAGGTGGAGCTTGCGCATCTGACCTATCAGAAGAGCCGGCTGGTCCGTTCCTGGACGCACTTGGAGCGCCAGCGCGGCGGCTTCGGCTTCCTCGGCGGGCCGGGCGAGACCCAGATCGAAGCCGACCGGCGGCAGATCGAGGAGCGGATCGGGCGCATCGAGCGCGAGCTCGACAAGGTCAAGCGCACGCGGGCGCTGCATCGGGAGAACCGGCGCCGTGTCCCGCACCCGATCGTGGCGCTGGTCGGCTATACCAACGCCGGCAAGTCGACGCTGTTCAACCAGCTGACCCGGGCCTCGGTGCGGGCCGAGGATCTGCTGTTCGCGACGCTCGATCCGACGCTGCGCGGCATCAAGCTTCCCCACGGCGGGCGCGCGATCCTCTCCGACACGGTCGGCTTCATCTCCGAACTGCCGACGCTGCTGGTGGCCGCGTTCCGCGCGACGCTCGAAGAGGTGATCGAAGCCGACGTGATCGCACACGTGCGCGATATCTCGCATGGCGAGGCCGACTTGCAGGCCGAGGACGTGACCAAGGTGCTTGCGGATCTCGGGGTCGATCCCTCGGATTCGCGCCGCGTGATCGAAGTCTGGAACAAGATCGACCGGCTCGACGCGGAGAGCCGGTTGCGGATCGAGAATATCGCCGCCCGCAAGCCCGCGGACACGCGCCCGATTCTGGTATCGGCATTGACCGGGGAGGGCACGGACAAGTTCCTCGCCGCGATCGAAGATCGCATCAGCGTCGGCAGGCCCACGCTGCAGCTCGATCTCGATCCTGCCGACGGCGCCGGCCTCGGCTGGCTGCACCGGCAGACCGAAGTGCTGGAGCGGCGGCTCGACGAGCACGGCCGCATGGCGGTCACGGTGCGCGTCGACCCGGACAAGGTCGAGCAGGTGCGGCGAAAGTTTCCCAGCGCGGCGTGACGCTGCTCGCCCTCATGCCCGGGCTCGACTCGGGCATCAATGCAAATAATCGGCTCGCTTGTAGATGGATCGCCGGGTCAAGCCCGGCGATGAGGGTTTTTGATTTGGCCGCGCTCCTTCGCCTTCGCTTCATTCCAGAGCGCGTCGAGTTCCTCGAGCGTCGCATCGGACGGTTTGCGGTTTTTCGCCGCGAGCGCGGCTTCGATGGCAGCGAAGCGGTGCTCGAATTTCCGGTTGCCGGCTCGTAGCGCCTCCTCAGGATCGATTTTCAGCCGGCGCGCCAGATTAACCACCGCAAACAAGAGATCGCCGACTTCTTCGGCTTCGGCATCGCGGCTGCCGAGCGCGGCTTCCAGCTCGCGCGTCTCTTCCTCGATCTTGCGGACGATGTCGCCGGTGTTTTTCCAGTCGAAGCCTACCTTGGCGGCCTGCTGTTGCAATTTTTCGGCGCGCGTCAATGCGGGCAGGGCGAGGGGAACATGCAATGTCCCTGCTCCGTCACCCGCCTCGCCTTTGCCCTTTCGCTCCTCGTCCTTGATGCGGCTCCACAGCGTCTTGACCTCGTCGGGCTTGAGATGGCCGGCGTCGCCGAAAACGTGCGGATGCCGCCGGATCAGCTTCTCGGTGAGCGTCTGGACCACGGCGCCGAAATCGAAGGCGCCTTCCTCTTCGGCCATGCGGGCATGGAAGACGACCTGAAGCAGGAGGTCGCCGAGTTCGTCCTTGAGGTCGTCACGGTCGCCGCGCGCGATCGCATCGGCGACCTCATAGGCTTCCTCGATGGTGTAGGGCGCGATGGTCGCGAAGGTCTGCTCCAGATCCCACGGACACCCGGCGCCCGGCGTGCGCAGCCGCGCCATGATCTCGAGCAGCCGGCCGATGTCGCGCGCGGGCTTCATGCGGCGCTCTTAGCAGAGGCGAATCCGCTGGTCCGCGGCCGGTGCGCCTTTGCGTCCGATTTCTGGGGACGGGGCGATCCCGGACAGTGTTAACGGCGCGAGCCTGCCGCCCGCCGTCCATCCATGATTCGCAGAAGACATATTATGGAACATCTAAGGCAGCCCAGGGCTCTCAGGCCAAGCCCGCCTGGCGCAAGGCAAAGCCCCGGATTCATTCAATTTGAATCGTTCTCCAGGCGGTTTTTTAGGCGGCCGCGGGCATGTTTTCGTCACTGCCCGAGATTGGGGACGGGTCGCGTTCGATGATGGGATCAGGATCATTCCGCTACGTGCGGCTGCGCTGGCTGCTGGTCGTCATCGTATTGGTGGCGGTCACGCCGGTGTTCGCGCTGCAGCTCTATCGCCTGCAATCCGCCGGCCAAGCCGCCCTCGCCGAGGCCAAAACGCGCGCCGTGTCGCTTGCCGGCGACGCCGCCTCGGATCACACGGACCTCATCGAGAAGGCCGAGCGAATGCTCGAGTTGCTGCGTAGCTTGCCCGCAGTCCGCTACGCGACCGCCGAATGCTCCCAGATCCTGATCGGCATTCAGGGCGTCAATCCCTGGATCACGACCATTCTGGTGACGGATAAGGACGGCATGGTGCGTTGTCACGGCCGTCCGGGGCTGGTCCCCGAGAATCTGAGCATTGGGGACCGCGCGCATTTCCGTGACGCGGTGAGCACGCGCGGATTCGCGACCAGCGACATCGTCAAGGGCCGCTTCATCGCCAAGCCGCTGGTTCCCGCCGCGCTACCGGCGTTCGATGCGAGGGGAAACCTCGAAAGCGTCATTTCACTCGGCATCGACCTGCAATGGGTGAACCAGGCCGTGGCACAGGCCAGTGCGAAGTTCGGCGGCGTTCTCCTTGCGATCGACCGCCGCGGCGGAATCATCGTCCAGCAGCCGGAAATTTTTCCAGGCAAGACCGGCAGCGACCTGCGCGGGCAACCGCTGGTGCGCGAGATTCTTTCCACCACATCGCCGCCGACGTTCGAAGCCACCGATCCGAGCGGTGAGCAGCGCATCTTCGGCATTTCCCGCCTGCCCGATTCGGGCGTGACCATTGCGGTCGGACTGCTGCGCAGCGAAGTGCTCGGCGCAATCGACAAGAGATTCTGGACCGATCTGTTGCTGCTGATGCTGGTCGCCACCGGCTCGATCGGCATGGCCATGCTGTTCGCCGAATTCGGCGTGCTGCGCGGCGTGCGGGTGCTGAAGACGGCGGCGCAACGTCTCAAAGCCGGCAAGATCGGATTGCGCGTCCAGCTGCCCGCCTTCGTAGCCGGCGAACTGCACGACCTTGCCGCCACCTACAATGCGATGACCGCCGAATTCGAGCGCTTGGCCTATCTCGACCGGCTTACCGGTCTGCCCAACCGGCGCTACCTCGAGCGCCAGATCGTCGATCGTAAGGCCGGAGGCCCGGATCGGGCGCAGGCAGTGCTCGCCATCGACCTCGACGGATTCAAGCCGGTCAACGATACGCACGGACACGCGATCGGCGACCGGGTGCTGACCGCGGTCGCGCGCCGGATCGTGTCGGTGGTCGACGGGCGCGGCATCCTGGCGCGCGTGGGCGGCGATGAATTCGTGGCTATCATGCCGCTCAAGGACGGCCAGCAGCGGGCGGAAGCCCGCGCCATTGCCGAAGATATCCGCAACGCACTCGATGCCGAGCCGGTCGAGTTGGATGGGCTGAGCTTCGCCGTGGGCTGCAGCGTGGGCGTCGCGATCGTGCCCGAGGACGCCAACAGCCTCGCCGGCGCGATCGTGGTGGCCGACGCGGCCCTCTACGAGGCCAAGCGCGCCGGCAGGAACCGCGTGGTCGACAATGCGCCGCCGATCATCGCGGTCGATGCGCTCGCCGAAGGCGTGACGCTGCAGCCGCACTGGGCTTGCCCGGAATTGACCGAGCCGCGCTAAGCGGGTGCGCGACCCGGCAATTCGATCGGCGCCGAAGAACTTCTTCGTACCGCCCTACTCCAGAACGATTTTCAGCCCGTCATAGGCCGGCTCGACGGATGCCGGCAGCGACTTGCGCAGCGTTTCGTAATCCAGCTCGGTGTGCAGGTTGGTCAGAATCGCCCGGCGCGGCTTGAGCCGGGCGACCCAGGCAAGCGCCTCTTCGAGGCTGAAATGGCTCGGATGCGGCCGGTGGCGTAGCGCATCGAGAATCCAGACGTCGAGCCCGGCCAGCATGGGCAGGCTCGAGTCCGGTATGGCGCTCACGTCGCAGGAATAGGCCAGGCCGCCGAAGCGGAAGCCCAAGGTCCGCTCGTTTCCATGCTCCTGGGTGAACGGCAGGGCCGCGATCGGACCGCCCTCGCCTGCGATCGTCAGCGCTTTGTCGGCTACCATGCGGTGCTCGTTCAGGATCGGCGGATATTCGCTGCCCACGGGGGTCGAGAAACAATAGCCGAAGCGCGCCTTGAGCAGTTCGGCCGTCGGCGCGTCGGCATGAATGTCGATGCGGCGGCCCATGTGCAGCATGAGCGGCCGCAGATCGTCGATGCCATGGGTGTGGTCGGCATGGGCGTGCGTGTACAGAACGCCGTCGAGCGATTTCACGTCGGCGTCCAGCAACTGGGCGCGCAGGTCCGGCGAGGTGTCCACGAGCACGGTCGTGCGCCGGCCGGCGCCATCGGTCTGCTCGACCAATAGCGAGCAGCGGCGGCGGCGATTCCTGGGATTATTCGGATCGCACGCGCCCCAACCCTGACCTACGCGCGGCACGCCGGCCGAGGAGCCGCAGCCCAGGATCGTGAATGTCAGCGCCATGTCAGAGCCGTGGGACCTTGGCGAAGCAGCGGAAGAAGTTCTCCGTGGTGACCTCGGCGATGCGCTCGGGCGTGACGTTGCGCGCTTCTGCGAGCACGCGCGCGGTTTCCACGACGTGGGCCGGCTCGTTGCGCTTGCCGCGCCAGGGCTCGGGCGCAAGATAGGGCGCGTCGGTCTCGACCAGGATTCGATCCTCGGGCAGTTCGGCAGCAATCCGGCGCAAGTCCTCGCTTTTCTTGAAGGTCAGGATGCCGGAGAACGACACGTAGTGGCCGATGGCGACGGCGCGGCGCGCCAGCTCCGCGCCGCCGGTGAAACAGTGCAGGATCGCCGTGAGCGGGCCCTTGGCGGTCTCTTCCTCGAGGATGCGGGCGATATCGGAATCGGCGTCGCGGGCGTGGATCACGAGCGGCAATCCGGTCGCGCGGGCGGCCGCGGCGTGGGTGCGGAAGCCCTTTTCCTGCGCTTCGGGCGGGCTGTTCTTGTAGAAATAATCGAGCCCCGCCTCGCCGATCGCCACGACCTTGGGATGGGCCGCGATTGCCACGAGGTCGGCGACGTTCACATCCGGTTCCTCGGCCGCATGATGCGGATGGGTGCCCACGGAGCAGAACACGTCGTCGAACCGCTCGGCGATGGCGCGAACCTCCGGGAAACGCTGGACGCGCGTGCTGATCGTGACCATGCGGCCAATCCCGGCCTTACGGGCGCGCTCGACGATCGCGTCGGTTTCCTTGGCGAATTGCGAATGATCGAGATGGCAGTGGCTGTCGACGAGCATGGCTCAGCTGGCCGCTTCGGGCTCGACATAGCGCGGGAAAACGGGCTGGGGCGCCGGGAGCGCGGTTCCGGCCGCAATGCGCCCAGCCTCGCCCAAAGCCGCGAAACTGCGCGCCGTTTGCGGAATCGATAGTGAATCGAGCAGCTTGGCCGCGCTCTTTGGCACGAAGGGTTGAGCCAGGATGGCGACCTGGCGCGTGACCTCGGCCGTGGTCCAGAGCACGGTCGCCATGCGCGCGGGATCGGTCTTGCGCAGGTCCCATGGCGCCTGCCCGGCAAAATAACGGTTGGCGTCCGCCACCACGGCCCATACGGCGCCGAGCACCAGATGAAGCTGATCGGTTTTCATCGCTTCGCGCGCCCGGGCCAACATTCCGTCGGCGGCGTCGAGAATGGCCTTGTCGGCCGAGGACAGCGCGCCGGGCTTGGGCACCCTGCCCTCGCAGTTCCTGGCCACCATCGAGAGCGAGCGTTGCGCGAGATTGCCCAGATCGTTGGCGAGGTCCGCGTTCATGCGCGCGACGATCGTCTCATGGCTGTAATTGCCGTCCTGGCCGAACGGCACCTCGCGCAGGAAGAAATAGCGCAGCGCATCGACGCCATAGGCGTCGGCGAGCGCGAACGGATCGACCACGTTGCCCACGGACTTCGACATTTTCTCCCCGCGATTGAAGAGAAAGCCGTGGCTGAAGATGCGTTTGGGCGGCGCCAGGCCCGCCGAAAGCAGGAACGCCGGCCAATAGACCGCGTGGAAGCGCACAATGTCCTTGCCGATCACGTGCAAATCCGCCGGCCAAAGCTTGAATTGCGGCGACTTCACATCGGGATAGCCGACGCCGGTGAGATAATTGGTGAGCGCGTCGACCCACACATACATGACGTGACCCGGCGCATCGGGCACCGGCACGCCCCAATTGAGCGTGGTGCGCGAGATCGAGAGATCCTGCAGCCCACTTTTGACGAAGCTGATGACTTCGTTGAAGCGGCCCTGCGGCAGCACGAAGTCCGGGTGGTCCGCGTAGAGCTTGAGCAACCGGTCCTGATAGGCCGAGAGGCGGAAGAAATAGGACTTCTCCTCGGTCCACTCGACCGGCGTGCCCTGCGGGCCGACGCGCACGTTGTCGGGGCCGACTTTGGTCTCGCCTTCGGCGTAGTACGCCTCGTCGCGCACCGAATACCAGCCCTGATAGGTGCCGATATAGATGTCGCCGGCCTCGACCATCTTCCTCCAGATCGCCTGGCTGGCCTCGTAGTGAGCGGGCTCGGTGGTGCGGATGAAGCGGTCGTAGGAGATGTCGAGCCGGTCGCACATCTTGCGGAAGCAGCGCGCTGTTCCTGTCGGCGAGCGCGCGCGGCGTGATCCCCTCCTTGGCCGCGGTCTGCGCCATCTTCATGCCGTGCTCGTCGACGCCGGTCATGAAGAAGACGTCGTGGCCGTCGAGCCGCTGGAAGCGCGCGATCGCATCGGACGCGATCGCCTCGTAGGCGTGGCCGATGTGCGGCACGCCGTTCGGGTAGGAGATCGCCGTGGTCAGGTAGTAGCGCGGCTTGGTTGCCATGAATGCGACTTCTTGCACGCCCCGCTCTAACGGCGGGTCGCATCCGCGAGCATGGCGAAGATCTGGAACACGAACGGCTTGCGGTCGAGCCGGAAAACGTCGGTCTCGACCGCAGCGCGGCGGACCTTCTCCCATGTCTCGGCATAGCGTGCAAGGCGAGCGGGCGGCTGGTTCTCCCGCGTCGCCTGGGCAGCCAGCCAGTCCGCGACGGTTTCGGCGAAGAGGGCGAGACCTCTGATCGCTCTTCAACTGGTCGCCGAGCGTGTGCAGCTTCGCGGGATCGACCGAGGGCAGGCGCTCGAGCATTTCGGTGCTGAGCGAGCGCACCTCGAGCCCCTCGCCGAGCAGAAGCTCGAGCGCCCGGCGCACGCTGCCGCCGCTGGCGGCCGCGGCGTCCGGAATTTGCGCTTGCGGCAGCTCGGGCATGCGGGCGGCGAGCGCGGTCACCGCCCGCGCTACCTCTTCCTTTGAGAGCGGGTTGAGCCGCATGCGCTGGCAGCGGGAGCGGATGGTTGCGATCACGCGGCCCGGCGCGTGGGAGACGATCAGAAAAATCGACTTCGAGCGGCGGCTCCTCCAGCAGCTTCAGGAGCGCGTTGGTGCCTTCCGGGTTCATCTCCTCGGCGGAATCGACGATGCAGACGCGATAGCCGCCGAATGCGGCGCGTGGAGCCGAAGAAGCTGACGATGCGGCGAACGTCGTCGACCCGAATTTCGGTGAACAGCTTCGAGCCATCCTCGTGCAGCACCCGGCGCAGCACGAGCAGATCGGGATGGGAGAGCGCCGCCACCTGCCGGCTGACCGGATGATCCCCGGCGATCGAGAGATCCTTGCGCGGCTTTCCGTCGGGCACGGGATGCGCGAGCACGAAGCGGGCGATCCGGTAGGCGAGCGTCGCCTTGCCGATGCCTTCGGGGCCGCCGATCAGGAAGGCGTGCGGCAGGCGGTTCGCTTGCCAGGATTGAAGCACGGCAGCTTCGGCCTCGGCATGGCCGACGAAAATGCCGTGCTCGCGCGGATGCGGAGCGCCTTCCAGGCGATCGGCTTCCAGAACGGCTTCGTCGCTCACCCGGCTACTCCGGTCGTCTGCGCGGCGCGCAGCGGACGCAGCAGGCGTTCGGCCACGATCATCCAGATCTTGACGGCGACCGTATCGGGGTTCGGGCTGGCGTCGATGAGGATGCAGCGATCGGGCTCGTTCTCGGCGAGCTTGCGGTACGCGATGCGCAGCCAGTTGTGGTACTCGGGGTCCTCCGCCTCGAAGCGGTCCGGGGCCTGGCCGCGCTCCTTGGCGCGCGCGAGGCCGGTCTCGACCGGCACGTCGAGCACGAGGGTGAGGTCCGGTTTCACGTCGCCGACGGTGATGCGCTCGAGCGCGTTGATCAGCTTCGGATCGACGTTGCCGAGCACGCCCTGATAGACGCGCGTCGAATCGTGGAAGCGGTCGCACACCACCCAGGCGCCGCGCTCGAGCGCCGGGCGGATCGTGTTGTCGACATGGTCGGCGCGCGCGGCGGCGAACAGCATGGCCTCGGTCTCCGCGCCGAGCGCTTTCGCCGCGCCCGACAAGAGCACCTGCCGGATCGCCTCGGCGCCGGGCGAGCCGCCCGGCTCGCGCGTTTCGACGACCTCGAGGCCCTGGATGCGCAGGCGATCGACCAGGCGCCGCACCTGCGTGGACTTGCCCGAACCCTCCCCGCCTTCGAAGGTGATGAAGCGGCCGCTGTTCGCGTTCATCGTCCGGTCCTCGCGCTCAGCGCTTGATTCGGTCGAGGCCGGAGCGGACGAGCCCGCCGGCAAGTTCGAACGCGCCGTCGAGGGCGCGTTGCGTCAGGCTGCCCTCGCCCACGTCGGTGGCCGCATAAAGCGGCACATCGAGGGCGACGGCGTTGCCGCGCAAGACCTTGAGCCGGGCTACCTCGGCGCCTTGCTCGATCGGCGCGCGCAGCGGTCCGGTGTAGGCGACGCGGACAAGAAGGCGGTCGGCGGTGCCCCGTTGCGTCAGCAGCCGGATCGTGCCGTTGCCAACCAGCGGCACGTTGCGGCGGTCGCCGCCGAACACGCGCGCTTCGCCGATCGTCGCGCCTTCGCGGAACAAGAGCCGCGAATCGAAGGCGCGGAAGCCCCATTCGAGCAAGCGGCGGGCGTCGTCGACGCGGTCTTTTTCGGTGCGCGCGCCGTTGATGGCGACGATCAGGCGCGCGCCGCCCTGCACCGCCGAGCCGACGATGCCGTAACCGGACTCCCTGATGAAGCCGGTCTTGAGGCCGTCGGCGCCGATGGAAAGCGTCAGCAGCGGGTTGCGGCTCTGCTGGCGGATCTTGTTCCAGGTGAACTCGCGCTCGGCGAAGATTTTGTAGTGTTCGGGATAGTTGCGGATGATGTGGACCGCGAGCTTGGCGAGATCGCGCACGCTCGCCTTCTGGTCGGGGTCGTGCAGGCCGGTCGAGTTGCGGAAGGTCGAATTGGCGAGGCCGAGCTCGCGCGCCAGCGCGTTCATCTTTTCCGCAAAAGCCAGCTCGTTGCCGGCGATCGCCTCGGCAAAGGCGATGGCGGCGTCGTTGCCGGACTGGATGATGGCGCCGCGCAGCAAATCGGGCACCGGCACGCGGCTGTGGATCGCGGCGAACATGGCGGAGCCGCCGGCCGGCGCGCCGCCGCGGCGCCAGGCATATTCGCTGATCGGAATTTCGTCGGAAAGCTTGAGGTCGCCGCTCTTGAGCTCGCGGAACACGACCGCCATGGTCATCAGCTTCGACATGCTGGCGGGCGGCGTCGGAACGTCGGCGGCTTTCTCGTAGAGCACGGTGCCGCTGTCGAAATCGATCAGGATCGCGTGCGGCGCGGAGACCTGAATCTGCCCGGGAGCCTGCGCGAGCACGGGCGCCGCAGCAAGCAACGCAATGAGCGCGGCCGCAGGGGCCGCTGCCCGGCGCGCAAATAGATATGCGGGCAAGTCTCGCATTGCCCTCGCCTCTTCCGCCGCCCCGCTCAAGCCTATCCCTTACAAGCGGGAAAGCGGCCGATCAATGGCTGGGGAAGGCCCGGTTAATAAAGACCGCGCGAGGAGAAGACGATTGAACTGGTGGGGTCGGGCGCCCGCAATTGCGGGCGCGGCGCGGCCGCGGGCTCCGCGGCCGGTGCGACGGCGGCAACGGGCCGTGCGGTGGGCGGCAGCGTGGCGCTCACGCGCGTGACCGGTACCGGACGCGCATCGCGGCTCGCGACCGAGAACGAGGTGTAGCCGATCTCGAACGGGCGCTCGGGCGGCGCCGGCACCGCGGCGATGCGCGCGCCGGGCAACGGCGCGGCGGCTTGCGGGACGAACGGCCGGGTCGAAGCGAGCATGACGCTCGAGGGCGCCGGCGCGGGCTGGCCGTCGTGGCGCAGCGTCGCCATCAGCACGCGATCGTCGGAGCCGGTGGTCGCGGCCGGGCCGACATATTCGACGCGGACGCGCGCGACGCCGAACGGCCGGAAGCCGAGCAGCTCGGCGGTCTTCGACGACACGTCGATGACGCGATCCTTGGCGTAGGGCCCGCGGTCGTTGACGCGCACGATGATGGAGCGGCGATTGGCGAGATTGGTCACGCGCACATAGGACGGCATCGGCAGCGTCGGATGCGCCGCGGAGATCGCATGCTGATCGAAAATTTCGCCATTGGCGGTGCGGCGGCCGTGGAAATCGAGGCCATACCAGGACGCGAGTCCCTCGGCGCGATAAGCCGGATCGTGTTCGGGAGTATAGGTGCGGCCGGCGACCACGTAGGGCTTGCCGATGCGGTACACGCCGCCGCCCTTGGGCACGGGCTCGCCGAGCTCGACGACGCGCGGGCTCGAGGGCACGCCATAGATCGGGTCGACGCGGCGGGCGAATTTGTCGGAAGAGGCGCAACCGGCGACGGCGAACACGGCAAGCGCAGCCAAAGCGGCGCGCGCCGTCTTGTCCCTCACCGTCCGATTACGCCCCATCGATCGACCGTATTCGAACCTGCTTGCCGATTGCAACGGCTCGTGCGCTTTGTGCTGCAATGGCTTGCGGAGGCTCGATCCCCTGATCCGGGCGCCGTGCCCGAATACCCCTGACCGGCGCGAGAAGGCGCGCCGAACCGGGCGAAAATACGGACGATACGCGCCGATGGTTAATCCTCCGCCTGCGCCCGTGGCGGCGCTTGCAATGGCGGGCACATTCTCGCAGATGTGGCGCCGGCGCCGGAGGGGTGGCCGAGTGGTTGAAGGCGCCAGTCTTGAAAACTGGAGATCCCGCAAGGGATTCGTGGGTTCGAATCCCACCCCCTCCGCCATCCTGCTTCGCGCTCATAGCGGTCCAAGGAGCCAACCGTGCAAGACGAACCGATCCATGACATCGCGCATCTGGCGCATGTCGAAATGCTGACGCCGAAGCCCGACGAGAGCCTGCTGTTCTTCGTCGAGGTGGTCGGCATGCACGAGACCGCGCGCAAGGGCGACTCCGTCTATCTGCGCGCCTATGACGATTATCTGCATCACACGCTGAAGCTCACGGCGGCGAAGCAGCCAGGCATGGGGCATTTTGCGCTGCGCACCTGGAGCCCGCAGGCGCTCGAGCGGCGCGTGAAGGCGGTCGAGGCCGCGGGCCTCGGCATCGGCTGGACCGACGGCGATCTCGGCCAGGGCAAGACCTACGTCGCGCGTACGCCGGACGGTCACAAGCTCGAGCTGTTCTACGAAGCGGAGTGGTACACGCCCCCGCCCGCGCAGAAGCCCGCGCTCAAGAACCAGGCGCAGCGCTTCCCGGCCCGCGGCGTGAACGTGCGCCGGCTCGATCACATGAACCTGCTCGCGAGCGAAGTGACGCCGACGCGCAAGTTCTTCCAGGAGCAGCTCGGCATGCGCATGACCGAGCAGATCGTGTTCGACAACGGCGTCGAGATGGGCGCCTGGGTCACGGCGACCAACAAGAGCTACGACATCGCCATCGCGCGCGACAGCACCGGCACGCGCGGGCGCTTTCATCACATGACCTATGCGCTCGACAGCCGCGAAGAGATTCTGCGCGCGGCCGACATCTTCCTCGAGCACGGCGTGTTCATCGAGACCGGGCCGCACAAGCACGCGATCCAGCAGACCATGTTCCTCTATGTCTATGAGCCGGGCGGCAACCGCTTCGAGGTGGCCAACGCCGGCGCGCGCCTGATTCTGGCGCCCGACTGGAAGCCGATCGTGTGGACCGAGGCCGAGCGCAAGAAGGGCCAGGCCTGGGGCTTGCAGACCGTCCACTCGTTCCACACCTACGGCACGCCGCCGGTGGAGCACGCCGAGGAAAAGCCGGCGAAGAAGGCGGGCGCTTGAAGATCGCGGGCACCAATCTGGACGAGACCTCGGCGCCGCGCGTGAGCTTCGTCTCGCTCGGCTGCCCCAAGGCGCTGGTGGATTCCGGAGCGCATCATCACCAAGCTGCGCGCCGAGGGCTATGAGCTGTCGCGCGAGCACAAGGGCGCCGACGTGGTGGTGGTCAATACCTGCGGCTTCCTCGACACCGCGCGGACCGAAAGCCTCGCCGCCATCGGCGAGGCGCTGGCCGAGAACGGCCGCGTGATCGTCACCGGCTGCCTCGGCGCCGAGCCCGACATCATCCGCGCGGCGCATCCGAGCGTGCTCGCGGTCACCGGGCCGCAACGCTACGAGGAAGTGATGGCGGCGGTGCACGAAGCGGTGCCGCCCAAGCACGATCCGTTTCTCGATCTGGTGCCCGAGCAAGGCATCCGGCTCACGCCGCGGCACTACGCGTATCTGAAGATTTCCGAGGGCTGCAACAACCGCTGCAGCTTCTGCATCATCCCGAAACTGCGCGGCGATCTGGTGAGCCGCCCGGCCGCCGACGTGTTGCGCGAGGCGGAGAAGCTGGTGGCCGCGGGCGTGAAGGAGCTGCTCGTCATCTCGCAGGACACTTCGGCCTACGGCGTCGACATCAAATACGCCGCGAGCAAGTGGAAGGACCGCGAAGTGCGCGCGCGCTTCCTCGATCTCGCGCACCGCGCTCGGCGAGCTCGGCGTCTGGGTGCGGCTGCACTACGTCTACCCCTACCCGCACGTCGACGAAGTGATCCCGCTCATGGCCGAGGGAAAGGTGCTGCCCTATCTCGACATTCCGTTCCAGCACGGCAGTCCCGCCGTGCTGAAGCGCATGAAGCGGCCGGCGGCGCAGGAGAAGACGCTCGGCCGCATCGAGCAATGGCGCGCCGACTGCCCCGAGCTCACCATCCGCTCGACCTTCATCGTCGGCTTTCCCGGCGAGACCGAGGAGGAGTTCGAAGAGTTGCTCGCGTTCCTCGACGAAGCGCAGATCGACCGCGCCGGATGCTTCCGCTACGAGCCGGTGCGCGGCGCGGCGGCGAACGAGCTCGGCTCGCTGGTGCCCGCCGAGGTCAAGGAGCAGCGCTATGTCCGCTTCATGGAGCGGCAGCAGGCGATCAGCGCCAAGCGCCTCAAGAGGAAGATCGGCACCCGCCAGCAAGTGATCATCGACAAGGTCGAGGGCGGCGCCGCCATCGGCCGCACGCGGGGCGACGCGCCGGAGATCGACGGCGTGGTGCATGTTTCCGCGCGCCGGCCGCTGCGCGTGGGCGAGATCACAAATGTGAAAGTCGAGCGCGCCGATGCCTACGACCTCTATGGGCAGGCGGTCGGGTTCTGATAGGCTTCCCCGACGGAGGAAGCCATGAAACTCAAAAACGTCGTTCAATTCCTTGCCGGTATTCTGATCGCGCTGTTCGCGCTGGCGCCTTTTGCGCAGGCGCAGGACCCCGCCGCGAACTATCCGAACCGGCCGATCCGCGTCGTGGTCGCGTTCGCCGCCGGCGGCGGCAACGACATTATTCTCCGCCTCATCGGCGCCAAGATGCAGGAGAGCCTGGGCCAGCCGATCATCGTCGAGAACAAGCCGGGCGCGAACGCCATCACCGGCACCGACTATGTGCGGACCGCCGCGCCCGACGGCTACACGCTGCTGATGGGCGCGACCGGCGCCATGGCGATCAATCCGGCGGTGTTTTCGAAGCTGCCGTACAACTCGCTCAAGGATTTCATCCCGCTCTCCATGATGGTGCGCTTCCCGCTGTGGATGGTTTCGACGCCGGACCTGCCGGTGAAGAACGTGCAGGAGCTTCTGGCCTACGCCAAGGCGAACCCGGAGAAATCCAATTATGCGACGTCTTCCACGCCGTTCACGCTGGCGGCCGAGCTTCTGAAGCAGAAGGCCGGCACGCCGATGGTGGCGATCACCTACAAGAGCAGCGGCGAGTCGGTCGCCGCGGTGATGGCCGGACAAGTGCTGATGACGATCTCCGACGGCGCGCCGGTGGTGCCGCAGATCCGCGCCGGCCGCGTGCGCGCGCTCGCCGTCACCGGCCGCGAGCGCAATCCCGCGTTCCCCGACGTGCCGACGCTGGCGGAAGCCGGCGTGCCGGGCGTCGAGGTCTATCTGTGGACCGGCCTGCTCGCGCCGGCCGGCACGCCGCCCGCGATCGTGAAGAAGCTGGAGGCCGAGATCATCAAAGCGACCAAGTCGCCGGAGGTGGCCGAGAAGCTCAAGGCGCTCGCGCTCGACGTGGTCGCCACCAGCGGCGAGGAATACGGCAAGACGATCGCCGCCGACATCGAGAAGTGGACCGCGGTGGCGAAGGCCGCGAACATCAAGATGGATCAGTAGCTCGTCCGTCGTCCCGGCCAAGCGAGCACGCGGTTGCGTGCGAGCGCGAGCCGGGACCCATATCCGCCGTTCTCGCAAGATTTCGTTTTACGGTGGCTATGGGTCCCCGCTTTCGCGGGGACGACTAGGTCTTGAGCAAATCCCGCAGCGTCGCCGTCACGATCTTGATCGCCGCTTCCAGGTCCTTCAGCCGCACGTGCTCGTCGGCGCCGTGGGCGTTGGCCTCCAGGATCGAGCGCGGGCCGGCGCCATAGAGCACGGTCGGAATGCCGCGCGCCGCGTAGTGGCGGGCATCGGTATAGAGCGGCACGCCGGTTTCCTTGATCGCGACGCGGAGCACTTCCTTGGCGTGACGCTGCAGCGGTTCGACGAGCCGCTCGGTACCCTTCACCGGCTTCAGCGGCTCGGCGAGCATGATCCGCTTGCGTCTCGACGCCGATGCCCTTGCGCTTGCCGGCTTTCGCGATGAGCGCGATCAGGCCCTTCTCCACCTTGGCGGCGTTCTCCTCGGGGATGATGCGCCGGTCGAGCCGGAAGGTGACGCGGTCGGGCACGACGTTGGTGTTGATGCCGCCGGAGATCAGCCCGACGTTGAGCTTGGGCGAGCCGATGCCGGGCGAGCGGCTCTTGATGCGCGCGAGCTTTTTGCGCTCGGCATAGAGCGCGGCGAGGATCGCGTTGGCGGCCTCGAGCGCGTCGGCGCCGGTCTCCGGCATGGCCGCGTGGGCCTGGCGGCCGCGCACGGTCGACTTCCAGATGCAGGCAGCCATTGTGCGCGGTCACCACCGAATAGGAAAAGCCGGCGCAGATCGCGAGATCGGGCTTGGTGAGATTCTGCTCGAGCAGCCACTTGGGGCCGATCTCGCCGCCGGCTTCCTCGTCATAGGTGAAATGCAGTTCGACGTGGCCGTCGAGGCCGTGGCGGTCGGCCTTGAGCGCGCGCAACGCGAACGCATACGTCGCGAAATCGGATTTCGACACCGCCGCGCCGCGGCCGTAGATCGCGCCGTCCTTCTCGATGCCGCCATAGGGATCGACGCTCCAGCCCTCGCCCGGCGGCACCGCGTCGCCGTGCGCGTTGAGCGCGATGGTCGGTCCCCTGCCCGCGCCGAATTTCTCGCGCACCACGAGGTTCACCACCGAGCGCATGCCGTGACGCTCGACGTGGGATTTCGGGACCAGATGGCGCTCGACGACGAATTCCATGCCTTCGAGCAGCTTGGCCGTGGCCGCCGCGTGGGCCGCGCAGTCGCCGGGCGGATTGTCGCTCGGCACCTGCACCAGCGCCTTCAGAAATTCGGCTGCATCGCTCATGGCCGCGCTCCGAAATTCTCGATGAAGCGCACGAGCGCCGCGATCGCAAGGCCCATATCGGCGGGCGATGCGTATTCCGCCGGATTGTGGCTGACGCCGCCCTTGCAGCGCACGAACAGCATGGCGATCGGGCAGATTTTCGAGAGCATCAGGCCGTCGTGGCCGGCGCCGGAGGGAAGCTTGATGGCGCGGGCGCCGACCGCCTCCACCGCCTTCGCGAGCCGGTCCTGCAATTGCGCGTCGCACGGCGTGGTGGCGATCTCGTGGATCGGCTCGATCTTCAGCGTCAATTTGCGGCGCGCGGCGATGGCGCGCGCTTCCTTCTCGAAGTGCTGGATCGCTGCCTTGCGGGCGGCGTCGGAAGGCGAGCGCAGATCGAGCGTGCAGCGCGCCTCGCGCCGGGATGATGTTGACCGCGCCGGGCTTCGACCTCCATGCGGCCGACGGTCGCCACCATATGGTCGCCGGCCTCGCGGGCGATGCGCTCGGCGAGCAACACGATCTCGGCCGCGCCCGCCAGCGCGTCGCGCCGCAGCTCCATGGGCACGGTGCCGGCGTGACCGGCCTCGCCGGTGAGCGTGAGCGAGAGCCGCGTCTGGCCGGCGATGGCGGTGACCACGCCGAGCGGCTCGTTCTTGGCTTCGAGCACCGGCCCCTGCTCGATGTGCACTTCGAGCCAGGCGGCGGCCTCGCCGCGCGGAATGGCGGCGCGGGAAATCTCGTCGGGGTTCTTGCCATAGGCGCGCAGCGCATCGGCATAGGTCACGCCGTCTCGCATCCTTGAGTTCAAGCTGCTTCCTGTCGAACGCGCCGGCGACCGCGGCCGAGGTCGAGAGCGTCGAGGGAAAGCGCGAGCCTTCCTCGTCGCCGAAGACGAGCAGCTCCAGCGCCGGCAGCTTCGCGTCCGCGCGCTTCAGCGCATCGACCGCGAGGATCGGCGCCACCACGCCGAGCGGGCCGTCATAGATTGCCGGCATCGATCACGCTGTCGATATGGGAGCCGAGCAGCAGCCGCGGCCCCTGCCCGAGCTTGCCGCGCACGTTGCCGAGCGCGTCCTCGGAGACTTCGAGCCCCGCCTCGCCCATCCATTGCGCGACGAGCTTGGCGGCGCGGCGATGCTCGGGCGAAAGAAACAGCCGCACCAACTTGTCGGGCTCGGCGGAAATCGCCGCGAGCTCTTCGAGCATCGCCTCGGCGCGGCGGCCGAGCGCTTGCGGCGTCGAGCGCGATCATCGTTGCGCCGCCAGCCAGGCGCCGAGCTTCTCGCGCTCCTCGGCGCTCATGCGGGTCTCGTTGCCGAGCGGCATGGCGTTGGTTTGCACAGCCTGGGCCTGCACCAGACGCGCGTATTGGCGCAGGTCGGCCGCGGTCTCGAGCCGGATGCTCTTCGGTGCCTCGGCGAAGCCCGGGTGACTGGGCTTGCGGGCATGACAATTGGCGCAATGGTGCGCGGCGATCTGCACCACCTCGGCGTCGGCCACCTGCAACGCGCTCTCGGCGCGCCGCGGCGCGGTGGCGCTCACGGCGCAGATCAGTGCGAAGGCCGCGATAGGCGCGGCCCAGCTATAGGCGTGAAAGTCGTCGCCGGCGTCGTGGCGGTTGATCAGGTGCCGCACCAGGCCGCCGGCGACGAGGATCAGCGCCACCACCAGCCACGAAAGCGGATGGCTGTAGAGCATCGGGTAATGGCCCGAGACCATCATCAGCAGCACCGGCAGCGTCAGATAATTGTTGTGCAGCGAGCGCTGCTTGCCGATGGCGCCGAGGCGGGCGTCGGGCGGCTCGCCCGCGATCAACTGCGCCACCATCTTCTTCTGGTTCGGGATGATCACGAGGAAAACGTTGGCGGCCATGATGGTGCCGACCAGCGAGCCGACATGAATGAACGCGCCGCGCCCGGAGAAGACGTGCTGAAAGAGATAAGCCGCGGCGACGATCAAGACGAACGTGGCGGACGCCAACAGCGTTGTGCGGTCTCCCATCCAGCGACAGATGAAATCATAGAGGAACCAGCCGGCGACCAGGGTAGCCACTGAAATCGCGATGGCGGCGGCCGGAGAAATATCCAGCACCGCCGGATCGATCAGATAGGCGCGCGCGTTCCAGTAATATTGGACGACGAGCAGCCCGAAGCCGGTGACCCAGGTCAGATACGCTTCCCAGCGGAACCAGACCATGTGCTCGGGCAGCTGCGGTGGCGCGACCGTGTATTTCTCGACGTGATAGAAGCCGCCGCCGTGCACCTGCCACTCGGCGCCGAGGATGCCGGGCGCCGCGCCCTTTTCCTTGCGCAGCCCGTAATCGAGCGCGATGAAATAGAACGACGTGCCGATCCAGCCGATGCCCACGACCATGTGGGCCCAGCGCAGCATCAGGTTCAGCCAATCGGCGGCGAAGACATCCATGCGTCATCAATAAGGAATGCTGCGCGGATTGGCGAGCGGGGTTGCGTCCGGCGCCAGCTCTACAGGCGTTGAAAGCGGCTGAACTGGAAGCGCTGCACCGCGCCCCAGGGCGTCTTGTGATCGTCGTTCAGGGTCTCGACCAGCTTGAACTCCGGCCCGAGCTCGGCGGCGAGCGTTTCGGCGGAATAGCGCCGGACCGGAAGGCCGCTGCATTTTTCCGGTCCGTCCAGCGCGAAGGTCGAAATGACGACGCAGCCGCCGGGAGCGACGGCTGCGAGCAACGCTCTGACATAGGCCTTGCGATCGTCCGGCGCAGTGAGGAAGTGCAGCACCGCGCGATCGTGCCAGAGCCGATAGCGGCGCGGCGGCTTCCAATCAGTGATGTCCGCGACGATCCATTGCACGGCTCCAGCGCGCGCACCGAGCCGGGCCTTGGTATATTCCAGCGCGTGCCCGGAAACGTCGAGCACAGTCACGTCCGAATAGCCGGCGTCGAGCAGCCGGTCGACGAGGCGGGACTCGCCGCCGCCGATATCGATGATCGCGGCGTCCTTGCCGGCGCCGCAGTGGCCGATGAACTCGATCGAGGTCGCCGGCTCCGCCTGGAACCAGCTGACGTCGCCTTCCGCCTTCTTGGAATAGACGTCTTCCCAGTGCCGCTTTGGATCGGCGTGTCCCATTGCGATGTCCCGCAAGCCGCTCAGGGTATGAGCACGGTCGAGCCCACGGTCTTGCGCGCTTCCAGATCGACATGCGCCTTGGCCGCGTCCTTCAGCGCATAGGTCTGCTTGATCGGGATCTTCACCGCGCCCTTGGCCACCACGTCCATCAGGTTCTTCGCCATGCTGACCATGTCGTCGCGCTTGGCGCCGTAGTGCACCAGCGTCGGCCGCGTGGCGAACAGCGAGCCCTTGGTCTGCAGCAGAAGAATGTTGAAGGCCTCGATCGGGCCCGAGGCGTTGCCGAAGCTCACGAACATGCCCATGGTCTTGAGGCAGTCGAGCGAGCCGGGGAACGTCGCCTTGCCGACGCCGTCATAGACCACGTGGCACTTGCCGCCGTTGGTGATCTCGCCGACGCGCTTCACGAAGTCCTCGTCGCGATAGAGGATGGTGTGGTGGCAGCCGTTTTCCTTGGCGAGCTTGGCCTTGTCGGCGGAGCCGACGGTGCCGATGACATTGGCGCCGAGATAGTTCGCCCACTGGCAGAGGATCAGCCCGACGCCGCCGGCGGCGGCGTGCACGAGAATGGTCTGGCCCTTCTGCACCTTGAAGGTGCGATGCAGCAGATATTCCGCGGTCATGCCCTTCAGCATCATGCCGGCGGCGGTCTTGTCGTCGATCTTGGCGTCGAGCTTGACGAGACGCTCGGCGGCGATATTGCGCTCGGCGGCGTAACCGCCGACGGCGGCGCCATAGGCCACCCGGTCGCCGACCTTGAGATCGGTGACGCCCGGGCCGACCGCGGTGACGACGCCGGCGCCCTCGTTGCCGGGGATCATCGGCAGGCCGCCGGGCGCGGGATAGAGTCCGGTGCGGAAATAGGTGTCGATATAATTGAGCCCGATGGCGTTCTGCTTCATGCGCACTTCGCCCTGGCCCGGGTCTTTCAGCTGGATGTCCTCGTAGGTGAGCACTTCCGGCCCGCCGGTCTTGTGGATACGGACTGCCGCGACCATTTTCTTCCTCCCGTTACTTGCGGCTGCCGCCGCCGGTTTTCTTTCTAGCCTGCCCTGTTGCGACAGGCGACTCCGCTCAGCGCCCGCCCGATACGCGCACGATGGTGCCGGTGACGTAGGACGCTTCGTCCGACAATAGCCAGAGGATCGCGGCCGCCACCTCGTCCGCGCTGCCGGCGCGCGCCATGGGAACCGTAGGCGCCATGCGCTCGAGACGGTCGGGCTGGCCTGCCGTGACGTGAATGTCGGTGTCGATCAGGCCGGGCGCGACGGCGTTCACGCGAATGCCTTCCTTGGCGACCTCGCGCGAGAGGCCGACGGTGAAGCTGTCGATCGCGCCTTTCGACGCGGCATAGCCGACCCACTCGCCGGGCGCGCCGAGCACGGCGGCCATCGAGGAGAGATTGACGATGGCGCCGCCCTTGCCGCCGCGCGCGGTCGACATGCGGCGCACCGCCTCGCGCGCGACCAGGATCGCGCCGGTGACGTTCACCGCGATGACCCGTTCCAGTGCCCCGGCGTCCACGTCGGCGATGCGGCCGGCGCGGCCGGTGATGCCGGCGTTGTTCACGAGATGCGTGAGCCGCCCGAGCTCGCGGTCCACGGTCTCGAACAGGCGAACGATCTCGTCCTCGCGCGCGACATCGGCCTTGATCGGAAGCGCGCTGCCGCCGGCGCTCCGAATCTCCTTCGCCAGCGCGTCGGCGGCTTTGGCGTCGTTCACGTAATTGATCGCGACCTTGTAGCCGGCGCGCGCCGCCGCGCGCACGCACGCGGCGCCGATGCCGCGGCTTCCGCCGGTGACGAGCAGAATCCTGTCGCTCAATGCCCGGGCCCTTTCGGTTTTTCCCTGCGGCGGCGGCCGGCGAGCACGTTGAAGAACTCGACGCCGCCGGCGAAGGCCATGGCGAAATAGATATAGCCGCGCGGAATGTGGAAACCGGCGCCGTCGGCGATCAGCGCCATGCCGATCAGCAGCAGGAAGGCGAGCGCCAGCATCTTGGTGGTCGGATGGCGCGAAATGAAGCCGCTCACCGCGCCGGAAGCGGCATACATGACGACGACCGCGATCAGCACCGCCAGCACCATGACCTCGATCTGCTGCGCCATGCCGATGGCGGTGATGATCGAGTCGACGGAGAATACGATATCGATCACGATCACCTGCCCAACGACCAGGTAGAAGGCGCTGCGTGTCGCCATGGCCTTGGGGGCTTCATGGCCGCCTTCGATCTCGGCGTGCACTTCGCGCGTCGCCTTGGTGATCAGGAACAGGCCGCCGGCGATCAGGACGATGTCGCGCCACGAGAGGTCCCACTCGCCGTACTTGAGCACGGGCGCGGTGAGGCCGATCAGCCAGGTCAGGAAAAAGAGCAGGACGATGCGGAAGACGAGCGCGAGCGCCAGGCCGATCTGGCGCGCGCGCCTGGCGGCCTCGGCCGGCAGCCGCGAAACCAGCACCGAGATGAAGACGACGTTGTCGATGCCGAGCACGATCTCCATGGCGGTGAGCGCCGCGAGCGCGGCCCAGGCATGCGGGTCGAGGAGCCAGGCCAGCATCGCGCCCTCAATTCCTCTCGAAGCGCGGGTAGCGCAACAGGCCGGCGATCAAAAAATAGAGCGCGATCGCGATGAGGCCGTAGGTGACGCTTGGCGGCGGCGACAGGTCGTTGACGAGCGAAACGATGCCGAGCGCGCCCCAAATTCCGAGCAGGACGAGGTTCAGCGGGCGGTGATGTTCGACGCGCAACGGATGCACGAAGCGCACCGGGGCGAAGGTGAGCGCGCAAAGGACGATCACCAGCACGAGCGCAAGATTGGGATCGGGCCGCACGAGGAACAGATAATAGGCGACCAGGTTCCAGGCCGCGGGGAAGCCGAGAAAATAGGCGTCCTTCGTCTTCATGCGCGTATCGGCGAAATAGATCGCGCTGGTGATCAGGATCAGGGCGGCGGCCGGGAGCGCGAAACGTTCGGGCAGGATATTGCCGGAGACCAGCGCGACCACGGGCACGAACACCCAGGTGAGATAGTCGACGATGAAGTCCAGGGTCGCGCCCGACCAGCGCGGCAGGGTCTCGGCGACCTTGAAGCGGCGCGCGAGCGGGCCGTCGACGGCATCGACCACGACGGCCACGGCGAGCCAGAAGAACACGTCGATCCAGACGCTCTCGATCGCGGCGAGCAGGGCCAGCAGCGCGAATACCGCGCCGAGCGCGGTCAGGCCGTGCACGGCGAACGCCCCTGCCCGCTCGATCAGCGGTGCGGGCGGGTCTTGCGGCGGGCTCGGCTCGTTAGCCATGGATTCGCGCGGGTCCTTCGGTTACCTGTTCCTAGCGCATCGAGGCGCGGGCCTCTATCGGAAAGCGAACCGCGTATATGCCCATGCAGAATCCGATGACCGCCGAAGTCGCAGTCGTGGGCGGTGGGCCTTCCGGGCTGGTGGCGGCGCTGGCGCTTTCGGCTGCCGGCGTCGATACGATTCTGGTTGCGCCGCCGCTTATGGCGCCCGACCGGCGCACCACCGCGCTGCTCGGCGGTTCGGTCGAAATCCTGCAGGCGATCGGCGTTTGGCCGAGTCTGATGAAAAATACGGCGCCGCTCGAGCGGCTGCGGCTCGTGGACGCGACGCGGCGCCTGCTGCGCGCGCCGGAGACGATTTTTTCCGCGGCCGAGCTCGGCCTTCCGGCGTTCGGCTACAACATTGCGAATATGCACCTGCACGAAGTGTTGCACGCGGCAGTAAGCGCGGCGCGAGAAGTAAGAGTGCTGGAGGAACCGGTCGTTGCGGTCGAACCCGATGCGATCGGCGTCACGCTGCGCCTGGCATCCGGCGCCGTGGCGCGCGCGCGGCTCGCGATCGCGGCCGATGGGCGCAACTCGATCTGCCGGCGAGCGGCCGGGATCGAGGTCGAGACGCGCGAGCTGCCGCAGACCGCGCTCGCGCTGAACCTGCGCCACAGCCGGCCGCACGGGAATGTCTCGACCGAATTTCATACCGAGAGCGGCCCGTTCACGCTGGTGCCGCTGCCCGGCAACCGGTCGAGTCTGGTGTGCGTGGTCGAGCCGGACGAGGCGGATGCCTTGATGGCGCTCGACGATGCGGCGCTGTCGCTCGAGATCGAGCGCCGCGCCCATTCCATCCTCGGCCGCATGGAGGTCGAGCAAGGACGCGCCGCCTTTCCGCTCGGCTTCTCCATTGCCGAGAAGTTCGCCGGCCGGCGCGTGGCGCTCGTGGGCGAAGCGGGTCACGTGCTGCCGCCGATCGGCGCGCAGGGGCTCAATCTCGGCATCCGCGACGCGGCGACGATCGCGGAACTGGTCGCCGATGCGCGGCGCAAGGGCGAAGACCCGGGCGGCGATGCGCTGCTCGAAACCTACGACCAGAAGCGCCGCGGCGACGTGCGCACGCGTGCGCTGGCGGTCGACTGGATGAACCGGTCGCTGCTCTCCGATTTCCTGCCGCTGCAGCTGGCCAAGGGCGCCGGCCTGCAGCTGGCCTCGCGCGTGGGTGTGCTGCGGCGCTTCCTCATGCGCCAAGGCATGGGGCCGCAAACGCGCCTTCCATCACCCTGACGCATCCCGTTCGTCCCCGCGAAAGCGGGGACCCAGTGCGAGATCAGCTGGATTCCCGCTTTCGCGGGAATGAGCGGAGAGTCCACTGGATTGGAATCTACGCTAGCGTTTCGGGCCCGAGCGCTCGACCGGGAACGGCCGCACTTCGTCCTCGACGCGCAGGCCGGGTGCGATCGGCACCGGTAGCGCGCCGATCGGCGGTCCACCGGGCATGTCCACACGCGGAGCGAACAATCCGCGCCCGATGAAGTGCGGATCGGCGAGCGCCTCTTCCAGCGTGCGCACCACGGTGACGCAGCAATCGGCGGCGGCGAACTTCGGCTTCCAGTGCGCGGCGGTTTGCGAGGCGACGATCTTGCGCACGGCGTCGCGGGTCGCCGCCGGGTCCTTGAAGTCGTCGACCAGCTCGGCCGGCAACCCGATGGCGCCGCAGAACGCGAGCCAGAAATGCTGCTCGAGCGCGCCGCAGGCCACGAGCTTGCCGTCCTTGGTGGTGTAGATCTGATAGCGCGGGTTGACGCCGGTGTAGCGCAGCTCGTTGGAGTCCGGGCAGCCGGCCGGTCGAGTAGAGCGCGGCCAGCGAATACCAGGCGAAGGTGAACATCGCGTCGGTCATGGCGATGTCGATATGCGTGCCCTGCCCGGTCTTGGCGCGCTGCAGAAGCGCCAGCAGAATATTGATCACCGCCGGGAATGTGCCGCCGCCGATGTCGGCGATCAGCGCCGGCGGCACGGTCGGCCGGTCGATCGGCCCCGGCGAGAGCGAAAGCAGCCCGGTCTCGCCGATATAGTTGATGTCGTGGCCGGCTTCGCCGCTCTTCGGGCCGGTCTGGCCGTAGCCGGAGATCGAGCAATAGACCAGCCGCGGGTTCTTCTTGCGCACGGCCTCGTAGCCGAACCCGAGCCGCTCCATCACGCCGGGGCGAAACTGCTCCACCAGCACGTCGGCGCGCGCGACCAGATCGTCGGCGGCGGCGCGGCCTTCTTCGCTTTTCAGGTCGGCGATGAGCTGCTGCTTGCCGCGGTTCAGCATGGCGAAGGCCGCCGAGTGGCCGCGCAGAAACGGCGCGATCATGCGCGCGGTCTCGCCGCCGGGCCGCTCGATCTTCACGACCTCGGCGCCGGCTTCGGCGAGCATCAGGGTCGCGAGCGGCCCCGGCAGCAGCGTGGTGAAATCGGCGACCAGAACGCCTTCGAGCGGTTTGGGCTTTGCTTGCGTCATTGGAACAGGTTCGGTGGCAGCATGCCGTTCTTCAGGAAGTAGAGCATAGCAGTGACGGTGACGACCGATACAATCGTGCCGACCAGAATGCCGCTCGAAGCCTGCTCGATATAGACGTGGTACTGCCGCGCCATGACGAAGGCGTTGAGCGCCGGCGGCAGCGCGGCCATCAAGAGCGCCGTATAGACCCAGACCGGATCGAAGTTGCCGACCAGCGACAGCATGACCCAGGCGATCAGCGGGTGCACGACGAGCTTGATCGCCACCAGCACCGGCACTTCGGCGGGCATCCTCGCCATCGGCCGCAGCGCCACGGTGACGCCGAGCGTGAACAGCGCGCAGGGCGCGGCGGCGTTCTTCAGATATTCGAGGATTTTGTCGAGCGCGGACGGCGGCTCGAAATGCGCCCAGGCGGCGATCACGCCCAGAATCGTCGCCACGATGAAGGGATGCGTGAACACGCGCCGCGCGACGAGCCGCGTCATCTGGCCGGCGCTCATTTCGTCGGCGCCGCCGAGCGCCATCAGGAACGGAACGGCGGCGAAGAACAGCGTGGAGTCGAACACGAAGATCAGCGCGGTCGGCACCGTGGCCTGCGGGCCGAGCGCGGCGAGCGTCAGGCCGGGGCCCATATAGCCGACATTGGCATAGGCGCCGACGACGGCGGCGATCGTGGCCTCGGGCAGATTGCCCCGGCGCAAGAGGAAGCCGACCAGCAGCGACAGCGCGAAGCACCAGAAGGTCGAGAGCGTGGTCGCCAGCACGAACGACCAGTTGGCGATTTCCTCGAACGGCGTGCGCGAGACGAGATAGAAGAACAAAGCCGGCAGCGCGACGTACAGGATGAAGAAGTTGAGCCAGGCGAGGCCATGCTCGTCGATCTTGGCGATCCGCCCGCAGGCGTAGCCGAGAAAGATCAACCCGAAGAAGGGCAGCGCTAGACTGAGGACGTCCGCCATGAGAGCAGCCTGGTGAGCCCGATTTCGCCTGCGGCGATGAATCTTTGGTCTGCCGCTGCAGGTCTGTTTTAGGATATTCTTTGGATGAATGCGAAGCGGAGTCGCTCGATGCGCGCAGCGCTGCCGGTAGGTGCAATTGTCGCGGCTATGTTGGCGTTCGCGCCCGCGCTGGCCCAGGGTCCGACGCGGGCCGTCGTGGTGTCGGAGTTGCAGAACGGCACGACGGTCGAGCTTTCGCGGGGCCAGCGCCTCGTCGTGCGGCTCGACACGCGATCGGGCACGGGATTCTCCTGGGCGCCCGCGGGGCCGAGCAACGGCGTATTGCGGCTGGCAAAGTCGGAGACCCGGCGGGGCCCGAGCATGCCGGGCGCCCCCGCTGCCCAGATATTCACCTTCGTTCCGGTCGGCCCCGGCACCGCGGACATCGAGTTCAATTACCGGCGGCCTTGGCTCAAGGACCGGCCGCCGGCGCGCACCTACAGGCTTCGCGTCATCGTGCGCGACGCCCCGTGAACGATTTCCTGATGCGATTTCCCGGCTAGGCGAACGGCGGCGCCTCGGCTAAACGAATGTCACTGGATCTTCCGATGAAACTCCCGCGCAACTTCTATCGACCGCTCGCCGCCGCTGCACCCGCGCCGTATCGCGAGCTGCCGGTGCAGCTCGAGCGCATGATTCATTTCGTGCCGCCGCACAACGAGAAGCTGCGCGCCAAGGTGCCGGAGCTGATCAAGGACGTGGACGTGGTGCTGGGTAATCTCGAGGACGCCATTCCCGCGGAATCGAAGCTGGCGGCACGAAAAGGCTTCATCGAGATGGCGCGTGCCAACCAGTTCGGCGCGACCGGCCTATGGACCCGCATCAACGCGCTGAACTCTCCCTGGGCGCTCGACGATATCGTGGAGATCGTCGGTGCGGTCGGCGCCAAGCTCGACGTGATCATGCTGCCCAAGGTCGAAGGGCCGTGGGACATCCACTATCTCGACCAGCTGCTCGCGCAGCTCGAGGCGAAACACTCGCTGAAGAAGCCGATCCTGATCCACGCGATCCTGGAAACCGCCGAAGGCGTGATGAACGTCGAGGCGATCGCGGCCGCCTCCCCGCGCCTGCACGGCATGAGTCTCGGCCCCGCCGATCTCGCCGCCTCGCGCGGCATGAAGACGACGCGCGTCGGCGGCGGGCATCCGGAATATAAAGTGCTCGCCGATCCCGGCGGCATCCGCGCGCACTACCAGCAGGATCTTTGGCACTACACGCTCGGGCGCATGGTCGATGCCTGCGCCGCGAACGGAATCAAACCGTTCTACGGCCCGTTCGGCGATTTCTCCGATCCGGAAGGCTGCGAGGCGCAGTTCAGGAACGCCTTCATCCAGGGCTGCGTCGGCGCCTGGTCGCTGCATCCCTCGCAGATCGAGATCGCCAAGCGCGTGTTCAGTCCGGACCCGGCCGAGGTCGCCTTCGCCAAGCGCATCCTCGACGCGATGCCCGACGGCACCGGGGCGGTGATGCTGGACGGCAAGATGCAGGACGACGCCACGTGGAAGCAGGCCAAGGTGATCGTGGACCTGGCGCGCCTGGTGGCGGCCAAGGATCCTGCCCGCGCCGGCCTATATAAGCTGTGACCCAATGCCGCCGCGGGCGGCCGGGCTATTTGCGCCGCCACAATTGGAAGTTACGCTAGCCGCATGAAGACTCGGCTCGCCCGATTCCGCATCGGCCAGGTCGTCCGCCACCGCCATTTCCCGTTTCGCGGCGTGGTGTTCGACATCGATCCGATTTTCAACAACACCGAGGCGTGGTGGCGCTCGATTCCCGAAGCGGTGCGCCCGACCAAGGACCAGCCGTTTTATCACCTGCTCGCCGAGAACGCGGAGACGGAATACATCGCCTATGTCTCGGAGCAGAACCTGCTGCCGGACGATTCCGGCGAGCCGCTGCGCCATCCGGAGATCGGCGAACGCTTCGATTCCGACGGCGAAGGCGGCTACCGCGCGCGCGGCCGCCAGACGCACTGACCGCAAAAAGAGAACGGCGCGCGAAAGCCGCGCGCCGTCCGATGCGTCCTTGCCGTTCGTCTAGCGCGCGGCCGGCGGGGCCGGCGTGGCGGGAGCCGGTTGCTGGCTCTCCAGACGCTTGCGCTGCTCGTCGGCGCGCTTCTGCAGCTCTTCCTGCAATTTCTTCTGCTGCTCTTCGATCACCTTGGGATCGATCGGCGGGCCGTCATAGGCCTTGCCGAAGTCCTTGAGCATGAGCTGGAAGTTCACCGTGCGGCCGGTCTGGTTGATCGCCTGCACGACGAGTTGGGTGCCCTTCTTCATGCTGCCGACGAAATCGGCGCCAATCTGCGCGTCGCCGTAGCAGGCATTGGGGAAGCAGATCGCGTAGGCCGCGCCGATCGGCGTGCCCTGGTCGACGACCAGGCGCATTCCCGGCTGCAACAGCATGCCGGGCGGCACCGCGATGATGAACTGCTTCTTCGGATCGTCCTGCACCTCGCGCACGGCGACCGAGGCGAGGAACTGGCCGGTCTCGGCGCGCAGCTCCTGGGTGATCAGGCAGATTTCCTTGCCGGCCTGCGGATCCTTGCTGCAGATCTTGGTCCAGGGAGTGGGAACGCCCACGGCCTGCGTCACGTTGGGGTCCTGCGCCACCGGCGCCTGGGGCGCGGCCGGCGCGGGAGCGGCCGGCGCCGGCGCGGTCTGCTTCTGTTTCGGGGCTTGCTTCGGCGCTTGCGCCGACGCCTCGAAGCCGAAACCGGCCGCAAGAAGCACGGCGAGCCCGGTTGCGGTGGATAGCGCGGCCAAACGCGCGGCGGACGAACGAAGTCTCATGAGCTTCCCCTTGATGATTTTCGCGGAGCGGGAGAACCGGCGATCGGCCCCGACAAGCGACGTTGTTCAAGCGCGAGCAGTCTAGGGCAAATGAGGCAAGACCGTGACCGGGCGCCCTCCAAACCCCGTCCATTGCTTATGCTATCGTGAGTTAGCCGAACTTTCGAATCGAATCGCGGAGCCGGAACCGCCGGATGCATGCGATGCAGGCGAAGCCGTGTTTGGGAACGGCCCTTGCCGCGCCTCGCTTTCTGATCGCGGCGCTCTTTCTGGCCGTGTTCGCGGCCGGGCCGGGCGCGGCCGGCGATGCGCGGCACGCGATCGCCATGCACGGCGAGCCGGCCTATGGGCCGGGCTTCACGCACTTCCGCTACGCCAATCCGGACGCGCCGAAGGGCGGACGATTCGTCCAGGGCGTGCTCGGCACCTTCGACGGCATCAACCCCTTCATCGTCAAAGGCCTCGCCGCCCAGGGCTTGCGGGGTCCCCTGGTCAGCGGAACCAACATCATCAGCGGCTACGTGGTCGAGAGCCTGATGGCGCGCGGCTACGACGAGCCGTTCACGCTCTATGGGCTGCTCGCCGAGTTGGTCGAGACCGACGCCGCGCGCTCCTACGTGGTCTTCCGGCTCGATCCGCGCGCGCGCTTTTCCGACGGCAAGCCGGTGACGGCCGACGACGTGCTGTTCTCGTGGCGGCTGCTGCGCGACAAGGGCCGGCCCAATCACCGCTTCTATTATTCGAAGGTGAGCCGGGCCGAGCCGGTCGGCGAGCGCGCGGTGCGCTTCGACCTCGGCGGCGGCGACGATCGCGAAATGCCGCTGATCCTCGGGCTGATGCCGGTGCTGCCGAAGCACGCGCTGAATGCCGAGAGCTTCGAGGAAACGTCGTTTACGAAGCTGGTCGGCAGCGGGCCCTATGTCGTCGCCAAGGTCGATCCGGGCAAGAACGTCACGCTCGTGCGCAATCCCGACTATTGGGGCCGCGACCTGCCGGTCAATCGCGGGTTCTGGAATTTCGACGAAGTGCGCTTCGACTATTTTCGCGATACCGGCTCGTATCATGAGGCGTTCAAGCGCGGGCTGTTCGATGTGCGCGCGGAAACGGACCCCGGACGCTGGCAGACGATCTATGATTTTCCGGCGCTGCGCGAGGGCCGGGTCGTCAAGGAAACGTTCGTGAGCGGCCTGCCGAAACCCAGCTCTTTCTTCGTCTTCAACACGCGCCGGCCGATCTTTTCCGACATCCGCGTGCGCGAGGCCGTAACGCTGCTGTTCGACTTCGAATGGGTCAACAAGAATCTCTTCTTCGGTCTGTATCGGAGGACGAGCAGTTATTTCGAGAGTTCGGAATTGTCGGCGTTCGGCCGCGCGGCGGACGCGCGCGAGCGCGCGCTGCTGGCGCCCTTCCCCGGCGCCGTTCGCCCGGACGTGATGGACGGCGCCTGGGCGCTGCCGGTCAGCGACGGTTCCGGGCGCGACCGCGAAATCCTGCGCCGCGCGCTCGCGCTGTTTGCCGCCGCCGGCTACGAGCTGCGTGGAACCGACCTGGTGGAGCGCGCGACCGGAAAGCCGTTTTCATTCGAAATCATGATCGCGACCCGAAACGAAGCCGCGGACGAGTCGCGGCTGGCGCAGATATTCGCGAGCAACCTCAAGCGCGCGGGAATCGCGGCGCAGGTCCGCATCGTCGACGCGGTTCAATTCGAGACGCGGCGGATCAGCTTCGATTTCGACATGATCCAGAATCGCTGGGATCAGTCGCTCTCGCCCGGCAACGAGCAGGCGTTTTACTGGAGCGCGGCGGCCGCCGACGCGAACGGCAGCCGCAATTACATGGGCGTCAAGAGTCCGGCCGTGGACGCGATGATCGCGGCGCTGCTGAAAGCGAAAGACCGCGCCGACGTGGTCGCGGCGGTGCGCGCGCTCGACCGCGTGTTGATCTCCGGCTTCTACGTCATTCCGCTTTTTCACCCGCCCGAGCACTGGATTGCACGCTGGACCACGATCGAGCATCCAGCCGAGATATCCCTGATGGGGTATGTACCCGAAACGTGGTGGCGCGGACGTGCGGGGGCGGTGCGGTGAGTGGTGCAATGGGTCAAGGGCAAGGCACGGGTCTCGATCTCAACGTCGCGCTCGACGCGGTGTTCCGGCGCAATGCGCGCGCCATGCCGCAAGCGATCGCGCTCGCCGATCCGCCCGACCGTCCGACGTTCACCGATGGCGCGCCGCGGCGCCTGAGCTACGCGGGCGCCGACGCGGCGGTGGATCGCCTGGCGCGGCAGCTAGCTTCGCTCGGCCTGCCGCCGCAGGCGGTGGTGGCGGTGCAGCTGCCGAACATTGCCGAGGCCGTGATCGCGCTATTGGCGATCGAGCGGGCCGGTCTGATCGCGGCGCCGGTGCCGCTCCTGTGGCGAAAATCCGATCTGGTGCGCGCGCTCGCGCCGCTGGAGCCAGCTTGCATCATTACCGTCGCGCGCGCGGGCGACGCACGGCCGGCGGCCATGGCATGCGAGGCGGCCGCCGAACTCATCTCGCTCAGCTTCCCGTGCGCGTTTGGCGCCGATCTCCCGGACGGCGTGATCGCGCTCGAAATCGACGCGGAGCCTGCCGGGGGCGATGCTGGCGCCCTGCCCGCGGAAACGGCGCGCGCGCCGATGCGATCTCGCTGGTGACCTTCGACGCGGCGGCCGACGGGCCGTTCGCGGTCGGGCGCACGCAGGCGGAATGGATCGCGGCCGGGCTTTCGACGCTGATCGCGGCGCGCATCGAGTCGGGCGCGGCGATCGCCTCGACCTTGCCGCTCTCCTCGCTCGCCGGGCATCGGCGCGGCCTTCGTGCCGTGGCTGCTCACCGGCGGAACGCTGCAACTCGTGCACGGCTTCGCGCCGCAGACGATCGAGCGCATGGGGCTGCAGCGGCCGCATCTGGTGGCGCCCGCCGGCGCGCTCGCGGCGCTGCTTGGTTCGAGCGAGAAGGAATTCGCCTCGATCATCGCCGTGCATCGCGGACCGGCCGCGCCGTTCGAGCCCGACGCGCGCGCGGGAGAGGTCGTGGACTTCCACGTGCTCGGCGAGATCGGTGCGGTCGCGCTGCATCGCGGACCGGGCGAGCGCCAGGCGCCGATCCCGGTCGGCCGCTCGTCGTTCCCCGGCCAGGCCGAGGCGCCGGTCGGGATCGAGACGCGTCTCGAGCCGGACGGAACGATGTCGCTGCGCGGCGCCATGGTTCCGCACAAGGTTTTTGCATCCGGCGGCAAGCCCGCGATCGGCAAGGACGGCTTCGTGCCCACGCATTTTCACTGCCGGGTCGAGGGCATGAGCGTGGTGATCGATACCGGACCGGCCGGCGTCGCGGCGGTCGGCGGCCTGCGCTTCGGGCTCGACGATCTCAGGGCGCGCATAGCGGCGGTCGCCGCGGGCGCGACGGTGTCCTATATTCCCGATCCGATGCTGGGCGGCCGTCTCGTCGTCGAGGCGGACGATCCGGCGGCGGCTTCGGCCGCGCTCGAAGCGGCCGGCTTTGCGCGGGTGGTGGTCGACGCAGTAGCGCCGCGCGCGGAAACGCGGCGAATGGCAGGATGAACATGAGCAACGAGCCGCTCACGATCGACGTCGTCTCCGACGTGGTGTGCCCGTGGTGCTACATCGGCAAGCGCCGGCTGGAGCGCGCGCTCGCGCTGCGGCCGGACGTGCCGGTCGAGGTGCGCTGGCGGCCGTTCTTTCTGAATCCCTGGGTGCCGCGCGAGGGAATTTCGCGCGACGAATATCTCACGACCAAGTTCGGCTCGGTCGACGCCTACAAGGGCATGGCGCAGCGGGTGGCCGCGGCGGCGGCACAGGAAGGGCTGATCTACGCGATCGACAAGGTCGCGCGCCAGCCCAACACGCTCGATGCGCACCGGCTGATCCGCTGGGCGCACGAGCGCGGCGACCCGGCCAAGATGAAGCAGCGGCTGATGGAGCTCTATTTCCGCGACGGCGCCGATCTCACCGATCGCGAGGTGCTGGTGCAGGCGGCGAGCGAGGCCGGGCTCGATCCCGAAGAAGTTCGGAAGGACCTCGCGAGCGAGCGCGACGTGGCTGAAGTCGAAGCCGAGGCGGCGCGTGCCAATCAAGCGGGCATCAACGGCGTGCCGTTCTTCATCTTCGGCAACAAGCTTGGCGTTTCGGGCGCGCAATCGCCGGAAGTGCTGGCGGAAGCGATCGACAAGGCGCTGGAAACCGCGCCGGCATAGGCTGCCGGGTCTGTCATCCCGGTTCTCGCCGCGCTGTGCGCGGCTCACCCGGGATGACAGCTTTGATTACGCGGCCTTGGCGCGTTCGGCGATACGCACGAGATTTTCGAGCAGTTCCTTGGTGCCGCGCATGCGCTCCTGCACCGTTTCCCACTCGCGGAACATGACCACCTTCTGATCGGGCCGCACGCGCGCGGCCGAGCGCGGGTCGGCGATCCATCCGATCAGGCCTTCGGGATTGGCGAATATTCCGTCGCGGAAGGAGACCACCGCGCCCTTGGCGCCGGCCTCGATGCGCTCGACATTGGCGCGGCGGCAGAGCGCCTTGATGGCGACGATCTCCAGCAGCGCATTCACGTCCTCGGGCAGCGGCCCGAAGCGGTCGATGAGCTCGGCCGCGACGGCCTCGATCTCGGCGGGATTCTCGAGGTCCGCGAGACGGCGATAAAGGCCGAGGCGCACGGATAGATCGGGCACGTATTCTTCCGGGATCATGACGGGCGTGCCGACCGCGATCTGCGGCGACCACTTGTCGGGCGCCGGCGCTTCGATGCCGGCCTCGAGCTGCGCCACCGCCTCGGCCAGCATCTCCTGATAAAGCTCGTAGCCGACCTCGCGGATGTGGCCGGACTGTTCCTCGCCCAGCAGATTTCCCGCGCCGCGGATATCGAGATCGTGGGACGCGAGCTCGAAGCCGGCGCCGAGGCTGTCGAGCGACTGCAGCACCTTGAGCCGCCGCTCGGCCTGCTCGGTCACCTGGCGTCTCGGCGGGCAGCGTGAAGATGGCGTAGGCGCGGGTCTTCGAGCGCCCTACCCGCCCGCGCAACTGATAGAGCTGCGCCAGCCCGAAGCGGTCGGCGCGGTGCACGATCAGCGTATTGGCGGTCGGAATGTCGAGGCCGGATTCCACGATCGAGGTCGAAAGCAGCACGTCGAAGCTGCCATCGTAGAACGCGCTCATGACGTCCTCGAGCTGGGTCGGCGCCATCTGGCCGTGGGCGAGCGCGACCTTCACCTCCGGGACTTGCTCGGAGAGGAACTTCATCTCGCCGGCGAGGTCCTCGATGCGCGGGCAGACATAGAAGGCCTGCCCGCCGCGATATTTCTCGCGCAGCAATGCCTCGCGCACGATCAGGGGATCGAACGGCGTGACGAAGGTGCGCACCGCGAGGCGATCGACCGGCGGCGTCGCGATGATCGAAAGCTCGCGCACGCCGGCGAGCGCCAGCTGCAGCGTGCGCGGGATCGGCGTCGCGGTCAGCGTCAGCACGTGCACCTCGTTGCGGATTTGCTTCAGCCGCTCCTTGTGCACGACGCCGAAATGCTGCTCCTCGTCCACCACCACGAGGCCGAGGTCCTTGAACGCGATGCCTTTGCCGAGCAGCGCATGCGTGCCGACGACGATGTCGATGGCGCCCGTCGCCAGCCCCTCCTTCACCTTTGCCAGATCGGCGGCCTTCACCAGGCGCGAGGCCTGCGCGAGCTTGCAGCGGGAAGCCGCGGAAGCGCTCGGAGAAGGTGCGGAAGTGCTGGCGCGCCGAGAAGCGTGGTCGGCACCACGACCGCCACCTGCTTGCCGTTCATCGCCGCGACGAAGGCCGCGCGCAGCGCCACCTCGGTCTTGCCGAAGCCCACGTCGCCGCAGATCAGCCGGTCCATGGGCCGGCCGGCGGCGAGGTCGTGCAGCACGGCGGCGATGGCCTCGCGCTGGTCGTCGGTCTCCTCGTAAGGGAAGCGCGCGCAGAATTCCTCGAACGCGCCTTCGGGCACGGTGAAGCTCGGCGCCTCGCGCAGCCGGCGGGCGGCGGCGACGCGCAACAGCGCTTCGGCCATTTCCAGCACGCGCTTCTTCATGCGCGCCTTGCGGGTCTGCCAGCCGACGCCGCCGAGGCGGTCGAGCTCGGCGCCCGCGTCCTCGGTGCCGTAGCGCGTCAACAGGTCGAGGTTCTCTACGGGCAAGAAAAGGCGGTTGTTGTCGGCGTAGTGGATTTCCAGGCAATCGTGCGGCGCGCCGAGCGCCTCGATGGTCTTCAGGCCCATGAAGCGGCCGATGCCGTGATCGACGTGCACGACGAGATCGCCGGCCGCAAGGCTGGTGAGCTCGGCGATGAAATCCTGCGCGCGGCGCTGGCGGCGGTGCGGCCGCGCCAGCCGGTCGCCGAGCAAATCCTGCTCGCTGATGAAGGCGCTGTCGGCGCTCTCGAAGCCGTGCTCGAGGCCGAGCACCGCCAGGCCCACGGCGCCCGCCGGCAGCTTCAGCGTTTCGGTCCAATCGGCGACGGTGCGCAGATCGGTGAGGCCGTGATCGACCAGCACGTGGCCGAGGCGCTCGCGCGAGCCCTCGCTCCAGGCGGTGAATACGACGCGCTTACCCTCGCCCTTGCAGCGCGCGCACGTGCGCGGTCGCGGCGTCGAACACGTTCTTCTTCTCGTCGGTGCGCTCGGGCGCGAAATCGCGGCCGGCCTTGCCGCCGGCCTCGATCACGTTGGGTGCGGCGGGAACCGCGAACGGCGACAGCCGCGCCAGTCCGGCGCCGCCGAGGCGCGCCTGCCAGTCCTTGTCCGGCAGATAGAGCTGCTTCGGCGGCAGCGGCTTGTAGAGCGGCTGCTGGTTCTTCTCGAAGGCTTCCTTGCGCGCGGCGTAGTAGTCGGCGATCTGATCGAGCCGCGTCGCGGGCGGCTTCCTCCAGCAGCGGTTCGAGCACGACCGGGCTGCCGGGCAAGTAGTCGAACAAGGTGTCGAGACGCTCGAAGAACAGCGGCAGCCAGTGCTCCATGCCGGGATGGCGGCGGCCCTGGCTCACGGATTCGAACAGCGCGTCGTCCTTGGTCTGGCCGCCGAACGCGGCCTGATAGGCGAGACGGAAGCGGCGCACGGAATCCTCGTCGAGCCGCGCTTCGCTGGTCGGCACCAGATCGAGGCGCGCAAGCGAGCCGGTGGTGCGCTGGGTCTCCGGATCGAAGGTGCGGATCGATTCCAGCGTGTCGCCGAAGAAATCGAGCCGCACCGGCGCGGCGGTGCCCGGGCGCGAAGAGATCGACGATGCCGCCGCGCACCGCGTATTCGCCGGTATCGCGCACGGTGGAGCTGCGCGCGAAGCCGTTGAGCTCGAGATAGCGCACCACCGCGTCCATGCCCGGCGCGTTACCGGCGGCGAGCGAGAAGCTGGCGCCGGCCACGAACTCGCGCGGCGGCACGCGCTGCAGCGCGGCATTGATGGTCGCGAGCACGACGCTGCCCTGGCCGTGCGCGAGGCTCGCGCAGCGTCGCCATGCGCCGCGCCGAGACCGCGGCGTTCGGCGATACGCGGTCATAGGGCAGACAATCCCAGGCCGGAAACGCGAGCACGGCTTGCTCGGGCGCGAAAAAAGCGAGCGCGCGTGAGAGCGAATCCATGCGCTCGGCGTCGCGGCAGAGCACGAGGAGTCTGGCCGAAGCATCGCGGGCGCGGAGCGTTCGTGCCAGATCGGCCACCACGACGCCGGAGAAGCCGTCGGGCACGCCGCTGATGGTGAGCGGCCGGCCGGGCGCGAATTTTTCGATCGGCGAGACCGGCTTATTCATCGGCCCCGCCCTTCGAGATGGAAGGCGCACAAACGTTTGAACAGCGCCGTGTCATAAGTTCGCGGGAACCGGCGCAGCGCCCGTGATCCAGGCATAGACATCGGGATCGGGCGCTTCCATCAGCGCCTCGAACTGCGCGACCTCGGCTTCGGTGAATCCGGCGACCGCCGCGTCCGCGAAGGGGCCGAACACAAGATCCATCTCGCGCATGCCGCGATGCCAGGCGCGAAAGCGCAGCCGCTTCCTACGCACGTCCAACTCCTGATTCGCCGATCCGGTGCCGCTCATGCGAACGCCAAAAGCCCGGACGAGCCGGGCGCTGGCTTTATAGACGCACAGCCGGGCCGTGTCAGCGGCGAGTTGCCGTTCTAGGAGCGGCTATCTAATCTTCCTTCTTCTTCGGGCTTGGACCGGGAGGGCGCGGTGCAGAAGACGATCCTGCGAAATCTATACATCTTGGCGGCGGCAGGCATTGCCGCGACGCTCTGGGTGGCACCGGTCGAAGCGCAAGGCACGCGCACCAAGATCAATGGAGTGGAGAAAACGCCGCTTTCGATGTGCGCGCGCGGCAGCATCCAGTTTATCCGGCACACGCGCCGCGCCCTCAAGTTTCCCGGTTTGGAATACTGCAACGACCAGGAGTGGAATGTGAGTGGCGTCGAGGAAGACACCACCTACGTCTATTGGTACGTGCCATTCGGCTCGGGTTCCGAGGCGCAATACGGAGCGGGTAACGTCTATTGCCGTTGTCGGCATCCATGAGCCGCTAAAAAAATCATTTCCGGCTTCAAGGCGATCGGCCCGGGTGGTTGCACGCCCGGCGCCGTTCGGTCACGTTCGATTGTCAGATGCGCCCAGCGATCCTGAATCCACTGTTCGCTTCCATCCAGAAGCTGCCCGGCATCGGGCCGAAGTTTCTGAAGCTCTATGAGAGCTTGCTCGACCGCGCCGAGCCGCGGGTGATCGACCTGCTGTTTCATCTCCCCTACTCGGCCATCGACCGGAGCGCGCGGCCGAAACTTTCCGGGGTCGTGCCGGACACGATCGCGACCGTGGAAGTGACGATCGACCGGCACCAGCCCGGCCGCGGGCGCGCGCCCTACCGGATTTTCGCGGAGGACGACAGCGGCACGCTGGAGATCGTCTATTTCAACATTCCCGCGGAGCGGCTCGAAAAGATGCTGCCGGCCGGCGAGAAGCGCTGGGTGTCGGGCAAGATCGCGCTCTATGACGGCCGGCTGCAGATGGTGCACCCGGATCGGGTGCTCGACGAGAAGGGGCTGGCGAATCTTCCCGATCTCGACCCGGTCTATCCGCTGACCGAGGGATTGCCGGCCGGCAACGTACGCCGCGCGGCGACGGCGGCGCTCAAGTTCGTGCCGGAACTGCCCGAATGGGACGATCCGGCGTTTCGCGCGCAGCACGGCTTTGCTTCGTTCGCAGCAAGCGGTGAAGCGGCTGCATATTCCTGCCGAGCTCTCCGACATCGCGCCGGAATCGAAATTCCGCGCGCGGCTCGCCTATGACGAGTTGCTGGCGCACCAGCTCTCGCTCGCGCTGGTGCGCGGCGAGATGCGGCGCGAGCCGGGCCGCGCCAGCAAGGGCGACGGGCGGTTGCGCACGAAGATCGAAGCGGCGCTTGCCCTTCTCGCTCACCAACTCGCAGCGCAAGGCGATCGGGGAAATCGCCGGCGATCTCTCGTCCGACACGCGCATGCTGCGGCTGCTGCAGGGCGACGTGGGCTCGGGCAAGACCGTCGTAGCACTCCTTGCAGCCGCGCACGTGATCGAGGCCGGCCATCAGGCGGCGATCATGGCGCCGACCGAAATCCTCGCGCGCCAGCACTACAAACGCATTGCGCCGCTTGCCAAGGCCGCGGGTATCACGCTTGCGATTCTCACCGGCCGCGAACGCGGCGCCGAGCGCGGCGAGCTGCTCGATGCGTTGCAGGCCGGAAGGATAGATCTCCTAGTCGGCACCCATGCACTGTTCCAGGAAGGCGTCGAATTCCGCGATCTCGCGCTCGCGGTCGTGGACGAGCAGCACCGCTTCGGGGTGCATCAGCGGCTGGCGCTGGCTGGCAAAGGCCCGGCGGTCGACATGCTGGTGATGACCGCGACGCCGATCCCGCGCACGCTGGTCATCACCTATTTCGGCGACATGGAGGTCTCCGAGCTGCGCGAGAAACCGGCGGGCCGCACGCCGATCGATACGCGCACGGTCTCGCTGGAGCGGTCCGGCGAGGTGGTCGAAGCGGTCGGCCGTGCACTGGCGTCGGGCGCACGCGCCTACTGGATTTGCCCCTTGATCGAAGAGTCGGAGGAAGTCGATTTCGCCGCCGCCGAGGCGCGCTACGATACGCTGAAAGCCGAGTTCGGCGAAATCGTCGGACTGGTGCATGGGCGCATGAAGGGCGCCGAGCGCGACGAGGCCATGGCGCGTTTCGCTGGCGGCCAGATCAGGCTCCTGGTTGCCACCACGGTGATCGAAGTCGGCGTCGACGTGCCGGAAGCCACGATCATGGTGGTCGAGCAGGCGGAGCGGTTCGGGCTCGCGCAGTTGCACCAGTTGCGCGGCCGGGTCGGCCGCGGGACCGAGCGCTCGACGTGCCTGTTGCTCTATCGGGCGCCGCTCGGCGAGACGGCCAAGCGGCGGCTCGCGAAATTGCGCGAGACCGACGACGGCTTCGCGATCGCCGAGGAGGATCTCGCGTTGCGCGGCGAAGGCGAAGTGCTCGGCACGCGCCAGAGCGGCCTGCCCGGCTTCCGTATCGCGCGGCCGGAGCTGCACCGCGATCTGATGGAGGCCGCGCGCAAGGATGCGGCGCTCATCCTGCAGCGCGACCCCACGCTCGCATCCGAGCGCGGCAAAGCGCTGCGACTGCTATTGCACCTGTTCGAGCGCGAGGAAGCGGCGCGGCTGCTGGAAGCGGGTTAGTTTTCAGGCCGGCGCCAGGCGCGAATCCACCGCGGTCTTTACAGCCTGCGGCGTCAAGGCCGGCGGCACGCTGACGGGGCGGCCGGCGGCGGCATCCGCTTTCGCGAGCTCAACCAATTTGGCGAGCGAAGGCTCCCAGGCCGCGCGCGTGATGGCGGCGATCTTCTTCGACTGCAAGCGCAAGAACGTCTGCACCAGCTTGTTCGACGCAATCGGCAATCCGACGCGCACGGTGACGCGGCAACCGTCCGCCGTAGGCGCCAGAAAAATTGTGTAGGGCAGCGCGCCGCCCAGCGGCAGACGCAGGTGGTAGGTGATGTGGTCGTGCGGCCGCCAATCGATGATGGTGAATTCGAGCTTGGTGCCGTCGCCGTGCGCGCAGTGATCGACCGTGCCGACGGTAGCGCGCCCGCGATCGGCGCCGATGCGAGTGAAGGATGCCACGTTCGGCACCCAGGCGCCGCGCATGCCGGGATCGGTGAGGTAGTACCAAGCGCGGTCCGGCGGAACGGCAAGATCGACGGTGAAGTCGTCGCAGAGCCGGGCGTCGTGCTCGCCGATCACGATAACGCTGCGTTCCCGGTGCGCTTCCCAGACCGGCCGCATGTCGAGCACGCGGAGCGGGATCTCGCCGAAGGTTTCGTCTTTCTCCTGGTGGCGTACGGCATGCCCGAAATATTCGGCAAGACCGGTGGCGTTCGCCGCCGTCTCGGTGAACGCCGCGTAGGCGCGGATGCCGGTCGTGGAGCTGATGCTGTTCTTCAACAGCCGGTGAATCAGGATCACGTCCGGCCCGCCCAGCTCCTGACGGCCGGCGATGGATTGCTCGACATAGGTGCCGTGGTGGACGAAGAGCTTGAGATCGAGCTTGGCGATATTGCTGCAGGCGGCGCAGGTGCAGGTGGTGTTGTGCAGCATGGTTTCGAGCGCGTCGGCGAAGCCGCAATAGAGACTTTCCACCGTGTCGAGCACGTGCCGGCCGTCGGATACGTGATCGGCGCGCGCGTGCGCCAGGATGGCATCGCCCTGGATATTGGAGAGCGCGAACGGCGATCGCAGCTTGGCCAGCAGCGCGGAAAACAACTGCTCCAGGATGCCGCGCGCGTGCTCGAGCTCGGAGTCCTTGAGAAAGCGGGTGTAACCGGTGATGTCCGCGATCAGGAGATAGCCGGTCTCAGGTTTCTGCATGCCGACCTCGTGACGCCATCAGCGCCAGTTACGGCCGCTCAGCCGAGCGGGTCGTGTCCGAACCGGTTCGATCCGCTGGTGCCCTTCATGCAGGCCCAGACGATCAGCAGGATGACGCCGATGATCGTCAATGCGATCAGCAGCCACCAGCCGGTCCGGTCGATGTCGTGCAAGCGGCGAACCCACATTGCCAGGCCGGGCAGGAACAGGATCAAGGTTGAAATCGCATTGAACGGCGACACCATGCTGTTGGGAAAAATCGCCGCGTCGAGAATTCCGGTTGCCGCGCCGACGATGAAGGCGAACAACATCCAGTACCAGAACTCCGAACGCGCTGCGCGCCCGGAGAATGTGACGTAATTGCCGAAGCCTGAAGCGATCGCCTGCTGGAAATTCATGGCCGGGCTCCCTAAAGCGGTTCGCCCAAAGGTAGCAAACGCCCGGAAAATAGGAAGCGCGCGGATTATTCGACAGTTACGGACTTGGCCAGATTGCGCGGCTGGTCGATGTCGGTGCCGCGCACGACGGCGACGTGATAGGCGAGCAATTGCACCGGCAGCGCGTATACCAGCGGCGCGACGGTCGCGGGCATGTCGGGCAGCGTCAGGATGGTCTCGGCCTCGAGGCCGGCGGCTTCCGCGCCCTTCTTGTCGGTGACGAGGATGATCCGCCCTCCCCGCGCCAGCACTTCCTGCATGTTGGAGGCGGTCTTCTCGAACACGCGATCGAACGGCGCGATCACGACCACCGGCATGGTCTCGTCGATCAGCGCGATCGGCCCGTGCTTCAGCTCGCCGGCGGCGTAGCCCTCGGCGTGGATGTAGGAAATCTCTTTCAGCTTCAGCGCGCCTTCCATGGCGAGCGGGAAGCTGGTGCCGCGGCCGAGATAGAGCACGTCGTTGGCGTCGGCGATCGATTTGGCGAGCCGCTCGATCTCGGGCTCGAGCGCGAGCGCCTCGACCATGTGACGCGGCACTTCGATCAACGCGTTGACGAGCTTCTTTTCGTCCGCTTCGGACAGCGCGCCGCGCGCGCGGCCGGTGGCGATGGCGAGGCACGCGAGCGCCGCCAGCTGGCAGGTGAAGGCCTTGGTGGAGGCCACGCCGATCTCCGGCCCGGCGAGCGTGGGCATCGTCACCTCGCTCTCGCGCGCGATGGTGGAGCTCGGCACGTTCACGACCGAAAGCGTGTGCTGGCCGTTCTCCTTGGCGTAGCGCAGCGAGGCGAGCGTGTCGGCGGTCTCGCCCGACTGCGAGACGAAGATCGCAAGGCCGCCCTTTTCCATCGGCGCCTCGCGGTAGCGGAACTCGGAGGCGATATCGAGATCGACCGGCAGGCGCGCGAAGCGCTCGAACCAGTATTTGGCGACCATGCCGGCATAGAAGGCGGTGCCGCAGGCGGAGATCGCGATGCGCGGCACGCGCGCCAGATCGAACGGCAGCTTCATCGGCAGCCGCACGCGCTCGTGCGTCATGTCGAGATAATGCGCGAGCGTGTGGCCGACGACCTCGGGCTGCTCGTAGATTTCCTTGGCCATGAAATGGCGATGGTTGCCCTTGTCGACCAGGAAAGCGCCGGCCGTGCTCTTCTGCACCGGCCGCTCGATGCGCTTGCCGGAGCCGTCGCGAATCTCGACGCTCTTGCGGTGCACGATCGCAAGATCGCCGTCCTCCAGATACGAAATCTCGTCGGTGAAGGGCGCCAGCGCGATGGCGTCGGAGCCGAGATACATTTCGCCCGAGCCGTAGCCGACCGCCAGCGGGCTGCCCTTGCGCGCGCCGACCAGGAGATCCTCCTCGCCGGTGAAGATGAAAGCGAGCGCGAAGGCGCCGCGCAGGCGCGGCAGCGACGCCACCACCGCGTCGACCGGACTCTTGCCCGATTTCATCTCGGCGGTGACGAGATGGGCGATGACTTCGGTGTCGGTCTCGGTCTTGAAGACCGCGCCGCCCTTCTGCAGCTCCTCGCGCAGCTCGCGGAAATTCTCGATGATGCCGTTGTGCACGACGGCGAGCTTGTCGGTGGCGTGCGGGTGGGCGTTGGTTTCGTTCGGCGCGCCGTGCGTGGCCCAGCGGGTGTGGCCGATGCCGGTCTTGCCTTGAAGCGGCTCCTGCTCCAGGCGCAGTTCCAGGTTCTTCAGCTTGCCCTCGGCGCGGCGGCGCGTGAGCTTGCCGCCCTCGAGCGTGGCGACGCCGGCGGAATCGTAGCCGCGGTATTCGAGCCGCTTCAGCGCCTCGACCATGGCGCCGGCGACCGGCTCATTGCCCAGAATTCCGACGATGCCGCACATGAATTGGCCTCACCCCTCCGACCGCACCGTACCCAGAATGCGTTTAGGAGCCGTTGCCGCTCCGGCGAAATCAATTCGGATTGCGCCCGGTTGCAAGCAAAGGCCGGTGAATCGGTTAATCGGCTTCCTTAACCTTGCGCTTTGACTTGGTCTTGCCGGCCTTTTTCGCCCAGCCGCGCTTGATCACCTGACGGCCGCGTCCAACCGCGAGCGCATTGGCGGGCACGTCCTCGGTGATCACCGAGCCCGAGGCCACATAGGCGCCCTTGCCGACTTTGACCGGCGCCACCAGGGCCGAGTTCGAGCCGACGAAGGCGCCCGCGCCCACATCGGTGAAATGCTTTTTCGCGCCGTCGAAATTGCAGAAGATGGTTCCGGCGCCGATATTGGCGTCGGCGCCGACGCGGCCGTCGCCGATATAGGCAAGATGATTGGCCTTGGCGCCGGCCTCGATCGAGGCGGCTTTCACTTCGACGAAATTTCCGACGCGCGCCTTCTTGCCGAGCTTGGTTCCCGGCCGCAGCCGCGCGAACGGGCCGACCGAGGCGCCCTTGCCCACGCGCGCGCCTTCCAGGTGCGAGAACGCGCGGATGTTCGCGCCGTCCTCGACGACGCAGCCGGGCCCGAACACCACATAGGGCTCCACCACCACGTCGCGGCCGAGCCTGGTGTCGGCCGAGAGGAACACCGTCTCGGGCGCGATCAGCGTGGCGCCGCCCTTGAGCGCGGCGGCGCGCAGGCGCGCCTGCAGCAAGGCCTCGGCCTCGGCGAGCTGGTTCCTATCGTTCACGCCCATGACCTCCTCCTCCGATGCCTCGCTTACGATCGCGGCAAGCCCAAGGCTGCGCGCGACCAGCACCGCATCGCTCAGATAGAACTCGCGCTTGGCGTTGTCATTGCCGATGCGCGCGAGCACGTCGCGCGCGATCCTGCCCGAGATCGCCATCACGCCGGCGTTGCAGAGCGTTATCGTTTGCTCCTCGGGACTTGCATCGGTTTGCTCGCGGATGGCGACAAGGCGGCCGTCTTCCACGATCAGCCGGCCGTAGCCGGTGGGATTTTCCGCGCGAAAGCCGAGCACGGCGACCGGCGCCTGTTTCAGCGCGGCCGCGAGCTTGCGGAGCGTCTCCGCGCGCACCAGCGGCGTATCGCCGAACACCACGACGATGTCTTCGCCCTTGTCGAAAGATTTGCGCGCCATGGAGACCGCGTGGGCCGTGCCGCGGCGGGCTTTCTGCACGAAAATTCCGGTCTTGGGGGCGTTGCGCCGCACCTCGGCGGCGACGTCCGCCCGTCCGGGGCCGATCACGACGGCGATGCGCGCCGGTTTGGCCGCAGCCGCCGCAGCCAACACATGGGAAATCAGGCTCGCCCCGCCGATCCGGTGCAGCACTTTGGGGGTCGCGGACTTCATGCGCGTGCCCTCGCCGGCGGCGAGGATCACGATCGTGGTGCGTGCGGGCATCGAATCCCCAAGGCCTTCGGGCCGTTCGCGGTGTAGCGGATGCGTGCCTGGACCGGAAGCAGGCGCGAGCCGCGCGGCCAAGTCTGGTAAATTCCCCTCGATTCGGCCGATTCGACAGGCGGTTGACGCGATGGCGAAATTCGGCGCCGGAGGCTCTCCGGCGGAAGATGCCTTCACGCCCTATCTGCTGTGGGGAACGCTCGCGCTTTGCGCAGTGGTGCTGGCGGCCGCCAGCATTGCGATTGCGTTCGGCGGCCGCGGCGACGACCGCAACACCCCGAAGCGGATCGCGATCCAGGCGCCGGTGCCGCTGCCCACGCCGAGCCTCGCGGAACTCGAGTTCGCGCGGCTGTCCGACGCGGTGCGCTCGCTTTCCGCCGACCGCGACCGGCTGGCGGCCCGTCTCGAGCAGATCGAGCGGTCCATGGGCGAGGTTACTGCCTCGATCACGCGCGAACGGCCGGCCGCGCCGGCTGGTCCGGCTATCGCGGCCGCGCCACCCGCCCAAACGCCGGCAGCGCCCCGTGCCGCCGCGGATTCGATTGCCACGCGCACGGAATTTGCCGTGGATCTCGGCGGCGATGCGTCGGTCGAGGCGTTGCGCGCGTTGTGGGCGACGATGCGCAGCAATCACCCGGCGCTCGCGAACCTGAAGCCGCTCGTCAGCATCCGCGAGGGCGCCAAGCCCGGCATCGTGGAGCTGCGGCTCTTGGCCGGGCCGCTCGCCAACGCGGCGGCGGCGGCGCGCATCTGCGCCCTGCTCGCGGTCAATCACGTCGCCTGCCAGACCGCGGTTTTCGACGGGCAGCGCCTGGCCTTGCGCTGAGTTCCTCGCGCCGCATTGCAGGAAGACGCTGCAGCCGCTAGAGCGATCCGCCCGCCGGTGCCAATTCCCATGCAACCCCGCTCGAATCTCGGCGTCTATGCACTCTTGGTGCTGATGCCGCTGTTCTTCGTGTCGAACCTCGTCATGGGCCGGGCGGCGATTGCCTATGTCGAGCCCTGGACGCTCGCATTCTGGCGCTGGGGCCTGGCGGCGGCCATGCTGCTCCCTTTCGCCTGGAGCGGGATCGCCGCGGCGTGGGACGACGTGCGCGCCGCATGGCGCGAGATCGTGGCGCTCGGCTTCCTCGGCATGATCCTGTGCGGCGGGCTGGTCTATGTGGGCCTCAAGACCACGACCGCGACCCACGGTGCGCTGATCTACGCCTCGTCCTCGATCATGATCGTGCTGCTGGACGCGGCGGCCTATCGCAAGCCGTTGTCGCCGGCGACGCTGTTCGGCGCGTTGATCGGCTTCACCGGCGTCGCCGTGATCGTGCTCGAGGGGGATCTTTCGCGGCTGCTGCAGCTCGAATTCAGCCGCGGCGACCTGGTGATCATGGTCTCGGCCTTCGCCTGGGCGGTCTATTCGGTGCTCTTGAAGCGGGAGCGGCTGGCGAAGCTCGGCACGCTGCCGCTATTTGCGATGATTGCGCTGGCCGGCAGCGCGCTCCTGGTGCCGCCCATGCTCTACGAGGTCGTGGTGCTCGGCGCCTTCCCGAGCGGGCTCAAGGCGTGGGCCATGATCGTGGCGATGGCGATCTTCCCGTCGGTGCTCGCCTTCGGGCTCTACCAATACGGGGTGAAGCGGGTCGGGCCCTCGGTGACCGGGGTCTATCTCTACCTGCTGCCGCCCTTCGGCGCGCTGATGGCGTGGCTGACGCTCGGCGAGCGGTTCCACCCCTATCACGCGGTGGGCCTGGTGCTGATCCTGGCCGGCGTCGTGCTGGCGACCTGGCGGCCTAGCCCTCGCGTTATTGAACCTGAATAATCGATACCTTCACGCTGTCGGCCGAAACGCCGCTCAGTTGGATTACGAAGGGAGCTTTCAGCAGTTCAAGGCGAACGCTTTTGCGCAAGCCGGGGCAGTCCCGCCGCCCTGAGCTACCAACCGACCGCGCGAATTTGCCGTTTTGAACGACGTCCAACCACGCGTCTTCGGACAGGGTGATCTGATAGATGCCGGGCCGCTCGATTGCCGGAAACGTGATCACGCCCCCAAAGCTGTTCTCACTCGTACGCAGGCGCTCCGGAGGCAGTACAAAATTAGTCTTCGCGCTTGGCTGGAGGCGAAGGGTGAACGCGCCCGTTGGAAGGCTGGAAAGTTCTGCTCCGGCCGACACCGAAGCGATGTCGGGGGCCGCAAATTGCTGCTGCACGTTTACAAGCGACCATGCGAATTTGTCGCAACCCGAACCGTCTTGACCCGAAGCGTCTTGGGCCGCTGACAGAGCGGCGAGCACAAGAGTGAAGATTGCTGCCCACCGAGAGCGCGACATTGGACGTTTGCCTCAATTCGCAGCCGGTCCGGGTCTCCCACGGGCGCCTCCAGCGGGAAAAACCTTTTATTTCAGCGCTGCTACCTAGTTATCCTCATAATCCACAATCATGCCGCCCGTTACCTCCTCAGGCACCCGGCGCCGAGGCGTTTGGAAAGAACAGCTGCTGGCCGTTGATCTTGTAGTCGGCGATCGCCTTCTGGCCCTCGGGCGAGACCAGCCAGTCGATGAAGGCCTGGCCGAGCTCCTTCTTCACGGTGGGATGTTTCGCCGGGTTCACCAGGATCACGCCGTACTGGTTGAACAGGCGCTGGTCGCCGGCCACCGCGATATCGAGCTCGCCACGGTTCCGAAACGACAGCCAGGTGCCGCGGTCCGCGAGCACATAGGCGTTGCTGGCGGAGGCTGTATTGAGCGCCGCGCCCATGCCCTGCCCGATCTCGCGGTACCAGGGGCCCTTGTCCTTGGCGATATCGATGTCGGCGAGCTTCCAGAGATTGAGTTCGGCGGTGTGGGTGCCCGACTTGTCGCCGCGCGAGATGAAGGGCGCCGCTTTGGCCTTGATGGTCTTCAGCGCCGCGACGATGTCGCGCGAGCCCTTGATGCCGGCCGGATCGCTCTTGGGGCCGATCAGGACGAAATCGTTGTACATGACCGGGAAGCGCTTCACGCCGAAACCGTCGGCGACGAACTTCTCCTCGAGCGCCTTTGGCGTGGACGAACACCACGTCGGCGTCGCCGCGGCGGCCGGTGTCGAGCGCCTGGCCGGTGCCTTGCGAGACCACCTTTACGTCGATGCCGGTCTTGGCTTTGAACAGCGGCAGGATATGGCCGAACAATCCCGAATCCTGCGTCGAAGTCGTCGAAGAGACGACGATCGAGCGCTCCTGCGCGATGACGGGCATTGAGCCGGCGAGCGCGAGGGCGACTCCGGCGATCAGGGCGATACGACGAGACAACATGCCTTCCTCCTTTTGAGCGTTCGATTCAGACGAGCAGCTCGCCGGCCACGAACCGGCGCGCTTCGATGGTCTTGGGATTCGAGAAAAACTTTTCAGCGGGCGTGTTTTCGATCACGCGGCCGCGATGCAGCAGCACGACTTCGCCGGCGAGCCGCCGCGCCTGACCGAGATCGTGGGTGGCGATCACCACCTTGATGCCGCGGGCGGTGATCTCGGCGATCACGTCCTCGACCGCCTTGGTGGCGGCGGGATCGAGACTCGCGGTCGGCTCGTCGAGAAACAGCACCGCCGGCTCGCGGGCGAGCGCGCGGGCGAGCGCGAGCCGCTGCTGTTCGCCGCCGGAGAGTCGGCGCGCGGGCCGCTCGCCGAGGCCGGAAAGGCCGACGAGCGCCAGCAACTCGGCGCAGCGCTTGCCGCGCTCGATGCGGGGAACGCCGGCCGCGGCCAGCGCATAGCGCAGGTTGCCCGCCGTGCTCCGGCGCAGCATCACCGGCCGCTGGAACATGAGCGCGCGACGTACCGGCGGCGTATGCTCGACGCCGCCCCGGCTCACGCGGCCATGCGTGGGCTCGATCAGGCCCATGGCGAGGCGCAGCAGCGTCGTCTTGCCCGAGCCGTTCGGCCCGATCAGCGCGGTCGGTGCGCCGGATGCGATCGTCAACGTAATTCGATCGAGAATCGTGACCGCGCCCGCGGTCAGGCTCACGTCTTCGAGGAGGATGGGAAGCTCGCTCACCGGCGCCCGCATGTTCTATCCCGCGAAGCGCTGGCCGAGGCCGCGGGTGCCCCAGGCGAGCGCGTTGACGATGAACACGATCGTCAAGAGCACGATGCCGAGCCCGATGGCGAGCGGCAGATCGCCCTTGGAGGTCTCGAGCGCGATCGCGGTGGTCATGGTGCGGGTGAAGCCGTCGATATTGCCGCCGACGATGATGACGGCGCCGACTTCCGCGGCGGCGCGGCCGAAGCCGGCGAGCAAGCGCGGTCACCAGGCTGAAGCGCGCGTCCCAGATCAGCGTCGCGATGCGGCCGAGCGGTCCCACGTCCATGGCGGCGAGCTCGTCGCGGTATTCGAGCCACAGATCCTCGAGCGTCTGGCGCGAGAGCGCCGCGACGATCGGGGCGATCAGGATGGTCTGCGCGATGATCATCGCCTGCGGCGTGAAGAGGATTCCCCAGGAGCCGAGCGGACCGGAGCGCGACAAGAGCAGGAACACCGCGAGCCCGACCACGACCGGCGGCAGGCCCATGAGCGCGTTCAGCACGACGATCACCGCTTCGCGGCCGCGGAAGCGGGTGAGCGCGATCAGCGCGCCGAACGGCACCCCGATCAGCGCCGCGAATATCGCAGCCGAAAGGCTGACTGCCAGCGACAGCCGGACGATTGCGTACAGCGCCGGATCGCCGCTCAGAACGAGCTGAAGGGCGGACACGTTTTCGGGCATTTTCCCTCCTTTTCAAAAGAGGGCATGGATTCCAATATTCGGCAAATCTCGTATAGGATGCAGTTTCACGCAGCTTGAAGCAGGCCATGAACGAGTATCTGACCACCGCGGAAACCGCGCGCTATCTCCGCCTCGGCGAGCGAAAGCTCTACGAGCTGGTGGCTCAGGGCCGCATTCCTTGCACCAAGGCCACCGGTAAGTGGCTGTTTCCCAAGGCCGCCCTCGATCGCTGGCTGGCGGCCGGGCTTCTGGTCCCCGATGGCCTGGTCGCGGGTCCTTCCCCGGCGATCGTGGCGGGAAGCCACGACCCGCTGCTGGAATGGGCGCTGCGCGAAAGCGGCTCCGGCCTCGCGTTGCTCGCCGAGGGCAGCGAAGCGGGCCTGCGCCGGCTCGCCGCCGGCGAGGCGATGGTCGCCGGCATTCATCTGCATCGCATCGAGGGCGAGGACGAGGACGCCAACCTGCAGGCGGTCGCGGGCGAGAGCGCGCTCGCCGACGCAGTGCTGATCGCTTTCGCGCGGCGCGAGCAAGGCCTGGTGCTGGCGCCCGGAAATCCGTTGAAGGTCAAGACGATCGCGGACGTGGCCAAGCGCGGTGCGCGCATGGTGGAGCGGCAAGCCGGCGCCGGGGCGCAGGCTTTGCTCTTGCGTCTTCTTCGCGCGGCCAAGCTCGAGCTCACCGACCTGAAGCGCGCCGGCGCCCCTGCCCGCACCGGTGACGACCTCGCGCTCGCGGTGCGCGAGGGCCGCGCCGATTGCGGCATCGCCACGCGCGCGGTAGCGGCCACGCGCGGGCTCGAATTCGTTTCGCTCTGCTGGGAGAAATTCGATCTGGTGCTGCGGCGGCGCGACTATTTCGAACCGGGGCCGCAGGCGCTGTTCAAGCTCGCCCGCGGCCCCGAATTTATGTCCCGCGCCGCCGCGCTCGGCGGCTATGAAGTCGCCGATACGGGGACGGTGTTGCTCAATCGCTGAGAGGGATTGTCGGCTCGCTTTTTTCTTTCCCTCATGGCCGGGCTTGACCCGGCCATCCATGCGCTAACGAACTGGATGCCCGGGTCCCGCGCAGGCTTCGCCTGCACGGCCCGGGCATGAGGGAGAAAAATTACGCCTTGTAGCGGCTGCCGACGTAGTCCCAGTTGATCAGGTTATCGAGCACCGCCTTCACGTGGTCGGTGCGGCGGTTCTCATAATCGAGATAATAGGCGTGCTCCCAGACGTCGACGCCGAGCAGCGCGTTCTTGCCGGTGGTCAACGGTCCGTCGCCGCCGAACGTGGTCATGATCTCGACCTTGCCGCCGTCCTGCACCAGCCAGACCCAGCCGGAGCCGAACACGGTCCCGGAGGTTGCGGTCATGCGCTGCTTCAGGGTGTCGACGTTGCCGAAGGCCTCGTTGATCTTGGCGGCGAGCGCGCCGGCGGGAGCCTTGGCGCCGCCGGGCTTGAGCATCTGCCAATAGAGCTCGTGGTTCCAGCACTGGCCGGCGTTGTTGAGGAAGCGCCGGTCGGTGTCCTTGGCGCCCTCGACCACGATCTGCTCGATGCTCATGGTCGCGTATTTGGTGTCCTTGGTGATGTTGTTGAGGTTGGCGTAGTAGCTGGCGTGATGCCGATTGTAGTGCAGGAACACGGTGCGCTGGCCGATGACCGGCGCGAGTTGCGGTTCTGCGAACGGAAGCGGCGGCTGCTTGAACGGCCCGGCGGGCGGAGCAGCCGGGGCGGCCGGAGCCTGCGCCTGGGCGCGAATGATGTAGGGGCTTGCGATCGTCGCGGCGGCGGTAGCCGTCGCCACGAACGCGCGGCGGGTGATCTTGGCGGACATGACTTCCTCCCTGGGGCGCTCAGGGTTGTTCGGAAGCCAAAACGCCTCCGGAGCGCCGATGAAACTGGCTTTAAGTCTAGCGGAGGCGCGGGTTTCAGCAAGGCGGCGATAGGCAATAGCTATGGCACTGCCGCATCACGATTTCGCGCGCGGCGGCACCTTCAAGTGGGCAGTGCGGTCTCCACCAGGCGAACCCAATAGGAGCTGCCGAACGGGATCGCCGCGTCGTTGAAGTCATAGGCCGGATGATGGATCGGCGCGGTGTCGCCGTTGCCCATGAAGATGAACGCGCCGGGCCGCGCCTGCAGCATGAAGGCGAAATCCTCCCCGCCCATGACCGGCACCGTCGCAGGGTTCACATGCGCCGCGCCCGCGATTTCGCGGGCGACCGAGACGGCGAAATCGGTGGCGCCGGGATCGTTGACCACCACCGGATAGTCGCGACTGTAGTGGACCTTGGCCTTGGCGCCATGCAGGCGGGCGACGCCCTCGGCGATCTCGACGATGCGCTTCTCCAAGAGGTCGCGCGTTTCCGGCTTGAGCGATCGCGCGGTGCCGCGCAACAGCGCGCTCTGCGGGATCACGTTGTCGGTGAAGCCGGCCTGGAACAGCGTGATCGAAACCACCGCGCTCTCGAGCGGATCGACGTTGCGCGAAACGATCTGCTGCAAGGCGCTCACGATCTCGGAGCCGACCAGCACCGTATCGACGGCGAAGTGCGGGCGCGCCGCGTGGCCGCCGATGCCCTCGACTTCGATGGTGAGGCGGTCGGCCGCGGCCATGAGCGGGCCCGGACGGATCGCGAAGCTGCCGACCGGCAGGCCCGGATAATTGTGCAGGCCGAACACTTCGTCGATCTTGAAGCGGTCGAGCATGCCGTCGTCGATCATGGCCTTGGCGCCGGCGCCGCCCTCCTCGGCGGGCTGGAAAATGACGACCGCGGTGCCGTCGAAATTGCGCGTGTCGCAAAGATGCCGCGCGGCGCCGAGCAGCATCGCCGTGTGCCCGTCATGGCCGCAGGCGTGCATCTTGCCCGGGTTTTTCGAGGCATAGGGAAGCCCGGTGGCCTCCTCGATCGGCAGCGCGTCCATGTCGGCGCGCAGTCCCACGACCTTGCCGCTGTCTTTCTTGCGGCCGCGGATCACGCCGACGACGCCGGTGCGGCCGATGCCGGTGGCGACCTCGTCGCAGCCGAAGGACTTGAGCTTTTCGGCGACCTTGGCGGCGGTGCGGTGCACCTCGTAGAGCAGCTCGGGATCGCTGTGGAAATCGCGCCGCCAGGCGGCGACCTCCTCGGCGCGGTCGGCAACGCGGTTGATGACGGGCATCGATGGACTCCTTGCCGCTATGGGACTGGACAACGCGTTTTGGGTCAATGGGGTTGCAAAATCAGGCTTTCCGGCGGCTGAAGACGGCAGCGCGCGAGCGCCGGCTATTGACGCGAATCCGGGGCCCCCATACCTGTCGCGGCCAGGGCCCGTAGCTCAGTGGTAGAGCACGTGACTTTTAATCACGGTGTCGATGGTTCGATCCCATCCGGGCTCACCAATTCATTGCTAACCATCGATACAATGGCCGGCGAGCGTTGCTGATTTGTTGTTCTATTGATGTTGCTCCAAGTGAGCGCCGGGCTGGGCCGGCCGTACGGGGAGCCGATGCGGGCAGAAGCTGCCCTATTCGACAAATCGAGGCTTGCACCTGACCGGCTGCGGGTATCGGTGTTCTTGTTGCTCGCGTTCATGTTCGTTCTGCTGGCGGCGTTTTCCGGGGTTACCCTCTGGCTGCATCGCGACGCATACCTTCGAGACGGAACTAGGCGCGCTGAAAATCTCGCCCTGATCCTGGGCGATCATTTGAAGCAGACGGTCGGCTCGATCGACACCGCCCTCACCCAGCTCGCGCTACATAGCCAGCGGGTGGGCGGTCCGCACTCGCCTCCTCCGGCATGGCGGCCGGTGCTGGAGGCGACCATTGCCGGCCTGCCCGGCGTCGGTTCGCTCTCGGTGGTCGACGACCAGGGCATCATCACCCATTCCACCCTCAATGCGATTCTCGGCCAGTCGCGCCGCGAACTGTACAGCTTCCGGCAGCTCTCGACCGATGCGATCAGCACGATCGTCGCCGAGACCCCGTTCCGCAGTCTGCTCGACGGCCGTTATCTGATCCCGCTGGCGAAAAGGCTGCAGAACGCCGGGCAGTTCGAAGGCATCGTCGTCGCGACCATGGAACCGGAGCGCTTGCGCTATTTCTACCGCTCGATCGACGTCGGTCACAAAGGAATCGTGTCGGTCCTGCATCCGGAGGGCTTCGTTCTGTTCCGCGAGCCCTCGCCGGAAAATCCGATCGGCGAGATTGCTATCGCGCATCCGATCCTGGAAGCGGCGCGCAGCGGCGCGGCTTCCGGGTTTATCCGCCAAGCGCTCTATCCCGGCGGCGACGTGCATCTCTCGGCTTTTCGAGCGCTCGAGAATCCGGCGCTGATCGTTGCGGTTTCGCTCGATGAGCGCGATGTGCTCGCCAACTGGTGGCAAGAAGTGCTGGTGTCGGCCGGCATCGTCTTTCTCGTCGGCCTTGCGATGCTGTATGCGGGATACCGGCTGACTCGCGAAATGTCAGCCAGGGCTGCGTCCGACACGGCGCTGGAAAAAAGCCGGGTGCACTTCCAGGAGATGATGGACAACGCGCCGCTGGAGATCGCGGTGAAGGATCTCGAGGGGCGCTACATGCTGGTCAACCGGGCCTTCGAGCGCAGGCACGGGTTGGCGCCCGGCCAGTGCGTCGGCAAGAGCGTCGCCGATCTCATCCCCAAGAAATCGGCAGATATCATTTCGGAGAGCGACCGCGAGGTGGCGGAAAAGAAGATCGTGGTGCAACGAGAAATAAGCATCGCGTTTCCGGGCGGCACACGTTTGTTCCTGGTCACCAAGTTTCCGCTATTCGATGCGCGGGGCGAGGCCGAGGCGGTCGGCGTGTTTGCGACCGACATCACCGACCAGAAGCGGGCCGAGGCCGAGCTTGCGCACGCGCAAAAGATGGAAGCGATCGGGCAGCTCACCGGCGGCATCGCGCACGATTTCAACAATCTGCTCACCGTCATCCTCGGCAGCGCCGAAATGCTGGCGACCCGGCCGCAGGGCGAGCAGGACTTCCGCACGCTGGCGAAGCTGACGATGGAGGCGGCGGAAAAGGGCGCCGCTCTTACCCAGCGGCTGCTCGCGTTCGGCCGCCGGCAGACGCTGGAGTCGCGACCTACCGATGTCAACGCGCTGCTCGCGGGAATGGAGCAGCTGCTGCGGCGGACGATCGGCGAGAACATCAAAATCGAGCACATCGACGCTCCCGATCTGTGGGCCGCCATGGTCGATCCGGGGCAACTGGAAACCGCGGTGATCAATCTCGCGGTCAATGCGCGCGACGCGATGCCGAAAGAAGGCCGCCTGATCATCGAAACGTCGAATGCGCGCCTCGACGAGGCTTATGCGCGCGCGAACACGGGAGTGGAGCCCGGCGACTATGTGATGGTCGCGATCAGCGATACCGGCAGCGGCATGCCCGCCGAGGTGCTGGCGCAGGCCTTCGAGCCGTTCTTCACGACGAAGGAAGTCGGCAAGGGAACCGGGCTCGGGCTCAGCATGGTCTACGGCTTCCTCAAACAGTCCGGCGGGCACGCGAAAATCTATTCGGAGCTCGGCATTGGAACCGTGGTGAAACTCTATCTGCCGCGCGCCGTCGCGGTGGAAGCGGCGAACGCGGGCGAGCGCGCCCCGGAGGCGGAGCTGCCGACCGGCAACGAGATCATCCTGCTGGTCGAGGACGACGCGCTGGTGCGCGCGCATACCGAAACGCAGCTGCGCGATCTCGGCTACCGCGTCGTGGTGGCCGCCGAGGCCGCCGAAGCCATCGATTGGCTCAAGCAGGCGATCCGGCCGGACCTGTTGCTTACCGATGTCATCATGCCGGGCAAGATGAACGGCACCGATCTCGCGCGGCGCCTGCGCGAGCGCTGGCCGGACCTAAAGGTGCTGTTCATGTCCGGCTATACCCACGGCGCGATCAATGGCTCGATGAAGAATGCGCCCGAGGGAGCCTACTTGCTGAGCAAGCCGTTCCGGTTGCGCGAGCTCGCCGTCAAGGTGCGCCAGGTGCTCGACGAACTCCCTCGCCGGAAGCGGATGTTCTCCTAGGCGCGGGTTGCCGATTTCGAATTTTCCACCCGCCGCAAACGGTTGCAACGCTTGGCGAAGCCACCTGCGGAAGAGTCCGAACGAAAGGTTAAGTATTTAGCGGCATTCTGACACCACCACTCCGATCCATTCTGTACAGATCGCCTGATGCCGCAAAACGCAGAAGATCGTCATTCGCAGACCGCCTTTCCCGCCGATTTCAGCCGAGACGCGGACGGACGCGGAGCGTTCGGCGCGCTGTTTCATCGTCGACGACTTCGCGCGCGATCCGGCAAGTGCTGCGGCTCGCGCTCGCCGGCTCCAGCGTGCACTGCGAGGAATTCGGGGAAGTGCCGTCCATGCTCGCGGCGCTCGGCGACAACATGCCGGACCTGGTCTTCCTCGACATTTCGCTCGGCGGCTCCGACGGGGTCGAAGGCATCCGCGGCCTGGCCGAGCGCGGCTATCGCGGCACGGTGCAGCTCGTAAGCGGGCTCGACCTGAAAATCATCGAAGAAGTGCGCCGCATCGGCGAACGTCACGGGCTGCGCATGTTGCCGGTGATGCGCAAGCCGTTCCGCGCCGAGGCGGTCAACCGGGTGGTGCAGGACCTGCTTGCGGATATGGCGGCGCCCAAGCAATCGGTCGAGGCGAACACCGTCAGCGCCGAGTGGAACTATCCGCAGTTCAGCCTGGAAGAATTGCTGCGCACCGACCGGCTCGAGCTCTGGTATCAGCCCAAATTCAATCTGAAGAAAATGCGTCTGGCCGGCGTCGAGGGTCTTGTGCGCGGGAAGGATCCGGAGCGCGGTTTGATCATGCCCGGCGCCTTCCTGCCCAACGCCGACGCGCAGAGCATGCACAAGCTCAGCGAATATGTGCTGCTCAAGGCGCTCGCCGACTGGAACGATTTCGCCGTCGCCGGCTTTCCGCTGCGGATCGCAGTCAACATGCCGGTCGAGAGTCTGCTCAAGCTCGATATCCCGATGCTGGTGCGCGAGAACCGGCCGAAATCCCCGGACTGGCCGGGTTTGATCCTGGAAGTCACCGAGGACCAGGTGGTGCGCGACATCACGCTGGCCCGGGAAATCGCGATTCAGCTGCAGATCTACGGCATCGCGCTGTCGATCGACGATTTCGGCGCCGGCTATTCGCATCTGGCGCGCCTGCGCGAGTTGCCGTTCGCCGAGCTTAAGCTCGATCGCAATCTCGTCGCCAATTGCGGCGAGGACAAAACGAACGCGGAACTGTGCCGGGCCGTCATCGACATCGCACACCGCTTCGGCAGCCTGGCGGTCGCCGAAGGCATCGAGAAGGCCTCGGAGCTGCAGACGATGCATCGCCTGGGCTGCGATCTGGGCCAGGGCTATCTCTTGGCGCAGCCGGGGCCGAAGGATCGCCTGATCGGGCTGATGCGGAACAGCTCCACCTAGATTTCAGCGTCCGGGCTCACCACCGCTTTCCGTCGCGGGAAACAGCAACGTACCGCGCGATGGTGCGCGGTGCGTACCGTTCCTGCTTCAGGCGATTGATCAGGTGCAACTGCCGCTTTGGCCGCCGGTCCACCGCTTGCCCTTCGGGCAGCGGTACCTGCTGGATGCCGCCAACTGGATCGGGGCCGCCTCGAGCTGGTGAATGCCGAGTTCGGTCCGGCTCGCAGCCGGTGCGTTCCGGTCGATGGTGTAGGGCGTGAACGCGAGCGCGAGACCGACCGCGAAGACCGCGGCGTATTGCTTGTGCATGATTCCCCCAGTTGATTTGGACGATTTATCTCTCGTTCAAGACCGAGGGCGTGTCAATCTGTTGCTTCCATTCTGCGCGCGATTTGGCAGCGAATTCGGTGAAGCACTTCGCGCCGATCGCGGTGCGGATCCCTTCCATCAACTCCTGGTAATAGGCGACGTTGGCCCAGGTCAGCAGCATGGCGCCGAGCGTCTCGTTGGCCTTCACCAGATGATGCAGATAGGCGCGCGAATAGTCGCGCGCGGCCGGGCATGCGCTCTCGGGATCGAGCGGCTGCGGGTCGTCGGCGTGGCGGGCGTTCTTGAGGTTCAGCTTGCCGAAGCGGGTATAGGCGAGCGCGTGGCGGCCGGCGCGGGTCGGCAGCACGCAATCGAACATGTCGATGCCGCGCTCGACGGCGCCGAGAATGTCGTCGGGCTCGCCGACGCCCATCAAATAGCGCGGCCGGTCCGCCGGCAGTTCCGGCACGGTGATTTCGAGCGTGCGGTACATGACCTCTTGCGGCTCGCCGACCGCGAGGCCGCCGATGGCATAGCCGTCGAAGCCGATGCCGACCAACTCGCGCGCGGAGCGGCGGCGGAGCTCCGGCGATACGCCGCCCTGCACGATGCCGAACAGCGCGCGGCCGGGCTCGGCGCCGAATGCGCGCTTGCTGCGCTCGGCCCAGCGCAAGGAAAGCGTCATGGCGCGCTCCACCTCCGTATCGGGCGCGGGCAAGCGGATGCATTCGTCGAGCTGCATGGAAATATCGGCACCTAACAGGCGCTGGATCTCGATGGCGCGTTCGGGCGAAAGCTCGACCATGGCGCCGTCGATGTGCGAGCGGAAGGTGACGCCGCCCTCCTCCACCTTGCGCAGCTTCGACAGCGACATGACCTGGAAGCCGCCGGAGTCGGTGAGGATCGGCCCCGGCCAGCGCATGAACGCGTGCAGGCCGCCGAGCGCGGCGATGCGCTCGGCGCCGGGACGCAGCATCAGGTGATAGGTATTGGCGAGCACGATGTCGGCGCCCGCCGCGCGCACATGCTCGGGCAGCATCGCCTTGACGGTCGCAGCGGTGCCGACCGGCATGAAGGCGGGCGTGCGGATTTTCCCGCGCGGGGTTTCGATCTCGCCGCGGCGCGCGGCGCCGTCGGCGGCGAGGACGGCAAAGCGGAACACGTCGGAACTATTCGCCAAGGGTATCGAGCTTGACGATTTTATAGTCGTATTCCGTTTCCTTCTCCGTCACCTTGAACGCGGCGCCCATCTCGATTTTCTTCTCGCGCAGGTCGGTTTTCCACCAGCGGTCTTCCTCGTTCTCGAGGAAAGCGCCGAAGTCCATGCTGCCGTCGGCGACCAGCGCGAACGGATAGCACTGGCCGTCGTTCTCCGGCCGGCCCGACAGGCCGAACATGTAGAACTCGCCGGCGGCCTTGCCCTTGTCGTCGAGCAGAAGGTCGAAGCTCAAAGGGTAATCGTCCTTGTCGGCGACGAACTCGGCGAAGACGCGAACGTATTTCATGGTGCTCCCCCTCCCAACGCTGACATTATAGACCTCGCTTGATACGATGTTGCGATGGCCCTGATCGACCTAGATTCGTATTTCGCCCGCATCGGCTATTCGGGGCCCCGGACCGCGACGCTCGAGACGCTGCAGGCGCTGCACCTGCTGCATCCGGTCGCCATTCCATTCGAGAACCTCGACCCCCTGATGAAGCGGCCGGTGCCGCTGGAGCTGAAGGCGCTCGCGGCCAAGCTCGTGGACCAGGGGCGCGGCGGCTATTGCTACGAGCAGAACACCTTGTTCGCCGGCGTGCTGGAGGCCCTGGGCTTTTCGGTCGCAACGCTGGCGGCGCGGGTGCAATGGAATGTGCCGCCCGGCACCATCACTCCACGCTATCACATGGTGCTGCGCATCGATCTGCCGGAAGGGCGATACATCGCCGACGTCGGATTCGGCCGGCTCACGCTTACGGCGCCGCTGCTTCTTACGCCCGAACTCGAGCAATCGACTCCGCACGGGCCGCACCGGCTGATCCGTATCGGCGACGAGTTCCAGTTGCAGGCGAAACTCGGCGGGCAATGGGCGCCGATTTTTCAGCTCTCCCTGCAGGAGCAGGCGCCCGCCGACTGGGAGGTCGCCAACTGGTTCACCTCGACCAATCCGGCATCGATTTTCACCCAGGGCCTGATGGCGGCGCGCCCGGTCGGCGATCGCCGCTACGGCTTGTTCAACAACGATCTGAGAATTCACCATCCCGACGGGCGGATCGAGCGGCGTACATTGAAGACGCCTGAGGAACTCGCATCAGTGCTGCGAGACGATTTTCGCATCCGCATACCGCAGGGATCCGACGAAATGTTCAATCGGTTGATCTCAATCGCCGGGAAATAGCAGGCAGGCATCGCCGTAAGAATAGAAGCGATAGCCGTTGTCGATGGCGTGCGCGTAGGCGCGCTGCATGCGCTCCAGGCCCGAAAAGGCCGCCACCAGCATGAACAACGTCGAGCGCGGCAGGTGGAAATTGGTCAGCAGCGCGTCCACGGCGCGAAACTTGTAGCCGGGCGTAATGAACAGCGAGGTCGGGCCGTTAAAGGGCCTGAGCTTGCCGTCCTCGCCGGCCGCCGATTCCAGCAGCCGCAGCGCCGTGCTGCCGACCGCGACGATGCGGCCGCCGCGCTCGCGCACTCTATTCAAAGCGTCGGCCGCGGCCTGGGAGACCTCGCCGTGCTCCGGGTGCATGCGATGGCCTGCCGTGTCTTCGCTCTTGACCGGCAGGAACGTGCCGGCGCCGACATGCAATGTGACGCGCGCCACGAGCACGCCATCCGCCTCGATGCGCTGCAAGAGTTCCGGCGTGAAATGCAGGCCCGCGGTGGGCGCCGCGACCGAGCCGGGATGGGTGGCGAAGACGGTCTGGTAGTCGGTGCGGTCCTGCTCGTCGTCGGCGCGGCGCGCGGCGATATAGGGCGGCAGCGGCACGTGGCCGAGCGTTTCGATCGCCTCCTCGAGCACCGGCCCGTGGAAATCGAAGCGCAGCAACACCTCGCCGCCCTCGCCTTTCTGCTCGACGGTGGCGTCGAGGTTGCCGAGTAGGCACACGCGGCCTTCATTCCCGAAGCGGATGCGGTCGCCGGGCTGCAGGCGCTTGGCGGGCTTCACCAGCGCGAGCCAGGAGTCCCCGCCGCGTTTCTCGATGAGCGTGGCTTCGATCTTGGCGGCGCCGTCCTCGCGCGTGCGCACCCCTTCGAGCCGGGCCGGGATCACCTTGGTCTCGTTGAGCACGAGCGCGTCGCCGGGGCGCAGGAATTCGGGCAGGTCGCGCAGCGTGCGGTCGGCGAATTCGGGGCCGGCGCCTGCCCGAACAATGAGCAGCCGTGCCGCGTCGCGCGGCGAAACCGGCCGGAGAGCAATGCGGTCCGCGGGCAATCGGTAGTCGAACAGGTCGGTGCGCACCGGATCATTCTATCCGATCGCCGTCGCCGGTTGACCGAGCGCCGCCAAGGGTTTGCGGGAGCCGGTCATTCAGTCGGCGTTCAGAAAGCGGCTCCTACCGTGCGCCCATTCCGACCCGCCGCAAGGCGGTCACTCATACAGGAGAGCGCACCAATGTCGCGCACGAAGTCGTTCCTAGCCGTCGCGGTCGCGGCCGGCTTTCTCGCTACGGGTCTGGCGTTTACCCCGGTAACGAACACCTTCGCCAAGGACGTGGCGGTGGCGTCTGCCGCCGACAAGGCCGCAGCGAAGAAAAAGGCCGCTGAAGAGCGCGCCATGAAGAAGAAAGAGGCCGCCGAAAAGAAGGCGATGGCAAAGAAGGCCGCCGCTGAAAAGAAGGCGATGGCAAAGAAAGCCGCCGCCGAAAAAGCGGCCATGAAGAAGAAGGAGGCTGCCGAGAAGAAGGCGGCGATGAAGAAAAAGAAGTAAGCGACCAAGTTCAGCGTGTCGACAACCCTCTCCCCTCCGCCGGGGAGAGGGTTTTTATTTGGCGTCGGCGGCGATCTTGGCCGAGACGATCTTGTCCGGATTTTGCACCGGCTCGCCGCGCTTGATCTTGTCGACGTTCTCCATGCCTTCGGTGACCTGGCCCCAGACGGTGTATTGGCCGTCGAGGAAGGGCGCCGCGGCAAAGCAGATGAAGAACTGGCTGTCGCCCGAATCCGGGTTCTGCGCGCGCGCCATCGAGGCGGTGCCGCGCACGTGCTTTTCCTTGCTGAACTCCGCCTTCAGCTTCTGACCCGAGCCGCCGGTGCCGGTGCCCTGCGGGCAGCCGGTCTGCGCCATGAAGCCTTCGATCACGCGGTGGAACACGATGCCGTCGTAGAATTTCTTGCGCACCAGCTCCTTGATGCGCTTGACGTGACCGGGTGCCAAATCGGGCCGCAACGCGATGGTGACCGGGCCCTTGGTGGTCTCCAGGAGCAGGGTGTTCTCGGGGTCGCTCGCCATCTCGTTCTCCTACTGCGCGGTCGCGCGGATGATCTTGTCGGGATCGGTGACGGTGCCGCTGCCGGGCGCGCCGCGCTTGAGCTTGTCGACCACGTCCATGCCGGTGACGACCTCGCCGATCACGGTGTATTGCCCGTTCAGGCCGGAGTTCTCGGCGAACATGATGAAGAACTGGCTGTTGGCGGAATGGATGCTGTCGCCGCGCCGCGCCATGCCGACGATGCCGCGCTTGAATGTGTACGGTCGAAAATTCCGCCGGCAGGTTCGGATATTTCGAGCCGCCGGTGCCGTCGCCGCGCTGGCCGTCGCCGGTCTGCGCCATGAAGCCTTCCATCACGCGGTGGAACGGCACGTTGTTGTAGAAGCCTTCCTTGGCCAGCGTCTTCAGCCGCTCGGCGTGCTTGGGCGCGAGATCCGGGCGCAGCCGGATGACGATGCGGCCCTTGGTGGTCTCGAGCGTGAGCAGGTTGGGATCGGTCTGCGCCGAAGCGGCGGAGGCGAGCGACAAGGCAAGCACGAACGCGAGCGCGAAACGGAACATCTGGTTCTCCGGTGAAGGCGCCTCAACGGCGCGCGAACTTGGCTTTCAGCTGCTTGGCGACCGAGGCCGGCACGAAGGCCGAGACGTCGCCGCCCATGCCCGCGATCTGGCGCACCAGCGTGGCGGTGATGGGGCGGACGGCGGGCGATGCGGGCAGGAACACGGTCTGGATGCCGGGCGCCATGGTGCCGTTCATGCCGGCCATCTGCATCTCATAGTCGAAGTCGGAGGCATCGCGCAGGCCGCGGATCAGGAGCGTGGCGCCGGCGCGCTTGGCTGCGGCCACCACCAGGTCATCGAAGGTGATGCACTCGAGCGCCGTCTTTTCGGCGGCAGCCAGCGGCGCGCAGGCTTCCTTCAGCATCGCCATGCGCTCTTCGGTGGAGAACAGCGGCTGGCGCGCGGGGTGCACGCCGATGGCGATCACCAGCTTGTCGGCGATCCGGCAGGCGCCCTTGACCACGTCGAGGTGGCCGTTGGTGACGGGATCGAAGGAGCCGGCATAGAGGGCGGTACGGGCCATGAGGAAGGGTTAGCGGTCCGGCGCGGGCTCGGCAAGGTTTCACTAACCCTTGTCATCACCGGGCCGCCGCGCAGCGGCGAGACCCGGTGATCCCGCTTGTTTTCGCGCAGCCTTGCCCTACTAAGCGGGATCGCCGGGACAAGCCCGGCGATGACGAAAGGATAGAATTCACGCCGTGCTTACGAACCGATTCTCCTTCGCGCTGTTCGCCGTATTTCTCGCCGCGCAGGTCTCCGCCCAGACGCCGCCCAGCGCCGACGAGATCGCCCGCTATACCGGGCTGCATGAGGCCGCGGCCAAGGGCGACATCATGGGGGTTGCTGTCGCCAGCATGGTCAAAGCCAATTTGGAGCAGCGCGACGGCAATGGCCGGACACCCCTGCACGTCGCCGTGTTCCAGAAGCAATACTCCGTGGTGCGCGCGCTGCTCACGGCCGGGGCCAATGCCAACGCGCTGGAAAACCAGAAATACGACATCGTCACCATCGCTGCGGTCGTCAACGACGTCGACATGCTGAAGCTCGTGCTCGCGGCGGGCGCCAGCGCGAAGAACATCACCAGTCCCTATGAGGGAACCGCGTTGATCGCGGCGGCGCATCTCGGCCACGCGGAGGTGGTGAAAACCCTGATCGCGGCCAAGGCACCGCTCGATCACGTGAACAATCTCGGCTGGACCGCGCTGATGGAGGCAGTGATCCTGGGCGACGGCGGGCGCAATCACATGGAATGCGTGCGTGCGCTGGTGGAGGCGGGCGCCAAGCTCGATCTTGCCGACCGGCAGGGCGTGACACCGCTCGGCCATGCGCGCCGGCGCGGTTATGCCGAAATCATCTCGATCCTGGAGCGCGCCGGGGCGCGCTGAGGCGAAGCGTCTGGCCCGCGCCGGGCAGACGGACTACGCCCCGTTGCCGACGCCTTCCTCACCGATGCGCTCGACCGAGACCACCTTCTCGTCCTCGGCAGTGGAGAACACGATTACGCCCTGGGTGGAGCGGCCGGCGATACGGATGCCGTTGACCGGGCAGCGGATCATCTGGCCGCCGTCGGTGACCAGCATGATCTGGTCGGTCTCCTCCACCGGGAACGAGGCGGCCACGCGGCCGGTCTTCTTGGAGATTTTCATGGCGACGATGCCTTTGCCGCCGCGGCCGGTGATGCGGTACTCGTAGGACGAGGTGCGCTTGCCGAAGCCGCGCTCGGTGAGCGTCAGGATGAACTCCTCGGCCGCGCCCATCTCGGCATAGCGCTTCTGCGAGAGCTCGATCGCCTTCACCTTCTCCTCGTCGTCGGCCTCCTTTTCCGGCTCGTCGCCGCGGCGCACCGCGTTGGCGAGCTTGAGGTACGCCGCGCGCTCCTCGCTGGTGGCGTCCATATGGCGGATGATGGCCATGGAGATCACGGTATCGTTCTTCTCGAGCCGGATGCCGCGCACGCCGATGGAATTGCGGCCGGTGAACACGCGCACGTCGCCGACCGGGAAGCGGATGCACTGGCCCTCGGCGGTCGAGAGCAGCACGTCGTCCTTCTCGGTGCACAGATCGACGTCGGCGATGGCGTCGCCCTTCTCCAGCTTCATGGCGATGATGCCCGACGGGCGCACGTCGACGAAATCGGAGAGCGCGTTCCGCCGCACCGTGCCGCCGGTGGTGGCGAACATGATGTTGAGCTTCTCGCGCTCGGCGGCTTCCTTCGGGAGCGTGATGATCGAGGTGATGTGCTCCTCGGGCTTGAGCGGCAGCAGGTTCACGATCGCCTTGCCGCGCGCCTGCGGGGCCGCCAGCGGCAGGCGCCAGACCTTCAGGCTGTAGGCCTTGCCCATGGAGGAGAAGAACAGCACCTCGTCGTGGGTCGAGGCCACGAACAGGCGGGTGACGAAATCCTCCTCGCGGGTCTGCATGCCGGCGCGACCCTTGCCGCCGCGCTTCTGCGCGCGATAGTTCGATAACGGCACGCGCTTGACGTAGCCGGCGTGCGAGACGGTGACGACCATCTCCTCGGGCTGGATCAGGTCCTCTTCGTCGACATCGGCGGCCCCACCCTCGCTGATTTCGGTGCGGCGCGGGGTGCCGAACTCCTTCTTGATGGCGGCGAGCTCGTCCCGGACGATCTTGCGGATGCGGTCGCGGCTCCTGAGGATATCGAGATAATCGGAGATTTCCTTGCCCAGCCCGTCGAGCTCGCCGCCGATCTCGTCGCGGCCGAGCGCGGTCAGGCGCTGCAGGCGCAGGTCGAGGATGGCCTTGGCCTGTTCCTCGGAGAGCTTGTAGGTGCCTTTGGGCGAAATCTTGTGGCGCGGGTCGTCGATCAGCTCGACCAGCGGCTTCATGTCCTTGGCCGGCCAGTCGCGCCCCATCAGAGCGTCGCGGGCGGCGTTGGCGTCCTTGGCGGCGCGGATCAGCTTGATGACCTCGTCGATATTGGCGACCGCGATGGCGAGACCAACGAGGACATGGGCGCGCTCGCGCGCCTTCTTCAGGAGATACTTGGTGCGCCGGCCGACCACTTCCTCGCGGAAGGCGATGAAGGCGGTCAGCAAGTCGTGCAGTGTCATGGTCGCCGGCCGGCCGCCGGTGAGCGCCACCATGTTGGCCGGGAACGAGGATTGCAGCGGCGTGAAGCGGTAGAGCTGGTTCAGCACCACGTCGGCGATGGCTTCGCGCTTCAGCTCGCAGACCACGCGCATGCCGTCGCGGTCGGATTCGTCGCGCACCGCCGAAATGCCGACGATGCGCTCGTCGCGCACCAGCTCCGCGATTTTCTCGATCATCGTAGCCTTGTTCACCTGGAACGGGATCTCGGTGATGATCAGGGCTTCGCGTTGCTTGGTGGTCTCGATCGCGACGCGGCCGCGCACCAGGATGGAGCCCCGCCCGGCCCGATAGGCCTCGCGGATGCCGGCCTTGCCCAGGATGATGCCGCCGGTCGGAAAATCCGGACCCGGCACCGTGGCGATCAGCTCGTCGAGCGTCAGGTCCGGCTTTTCCAGCAGCGCCACGCAGGCGTCGATCACCTCGCCGAGATTGTGCGGCGGGATATTGGTGGCCATGCCGACGGCGATGCCGCCGGCGCCGTTGACCAAGAGGTTCGGGAAGCGCGCCGGCAACACCGTCGGTTCGCGCTCGGAACTGTCGTAGTTGTCCTGGAAATCGACGGTGTCCTTGTCGATGTCCTCGAGGATCGCGTGCGCGACCTTGGCCAGCCGGCATTCGGTGTAGCGCATGGCCGCCGGCGGATCGCCGTCGACCGAACCGAAGTTGCCCTGCCCGTCGATCAGCATCAGGCGCATGGAGAAATCCTGCGCCATGCGCACCAGCGCGTCGTAGATCGATTGGTCGCCGTGCGGGTGATATTTGCCGATGACGTCGCCGACCACGCGCGCGGATTTGCGGTACGGCTTGTTCCACTCGTAGCCGTTCTCGTTCATCGAGTGGAGAATGCGGCGATGCACCGGCTTGAGGCCGTCGCGCGCGTCCGGGAGCGCGCGCGCCACGATCACGCTCATGGCGTAATCGAGGTAGGAGCGCGCAAGCTCCTCGGAGATCGAGACCGGTTTTACGTCCGACGGCGGGGGCGGTTCGGCGCCCGGCGGAGTCGGCGTCGTGGTGTCCGACACGCGCGAAAATTCCTGTTGGGGAAACGCGAATCCTTATAGCGAAATCGGCCGGGCAAGGCCAGTTTTCGCGGCCCCCGAAAACGCTGAATTATTGTGCAATATCAGATAGTTAGAAGGTAGTGAAACCGCCAATTCGCGAGCGATTTCAAGGCGATCGGAGGGCTGAAATCAGAAGCGAATTCGGCTCAGTTGCCGAACACCACGGCGTGCATGATGCGGCCCGGCACGAAGGTGAAGAGGCCCGCGATCAACAGCCCGCCGCAGAAGATCGAAATCATGACGGTCTTGTGCCCCCTCACCACGTGATTGTGGGCGTACCAGACGCCGAGCGGCAGCGTCGACAGGGTGAAGATCGACAGCAGATGGATCGGGCTCCATTGGCCCCAGAGCTTGAGCTCGTGGATCCAGAAGCTGCTGCCGGCGACCACCGTCATGATGCAGACCCAGATCCAGCCGATCGTCCGGTGCGGCAGCGTGCCCTTGGGCGCGGAGAACTGCACGAGGCCGAGTGCGAAGGCGGCCATCGCCCCGAAGGCGTGGAGCTGGATGGCGAACGGGGCGTTCAGCAGCGGGGCTAGTGAGAGCGACATGGCGGCTTTGATTCAGGTCAAACGCGCCTCAGAACGGAATCTCGTCATCCATATCGTCGCGCTTGCCGCCGGCCATGGCGGCCGCGGGCTTGCGCTCGCGCATGGGGCCGGGCGAGCCGAATTCGCCGTTGCCGTTCTCGGCGAGCGCTTGGCCTCCCCCGCCGCGGGTGTCGAGCATGGTGAGCTGTGAATTGAAGCCCTGCAGCACCACTTCGGTCGAATATTTGTCGTGGCCGTCCTTGTCCTGCCACTTGCGGGTCTGCAGTGCGCCTTCGAGATAAACTTTGGAGCCCTTCTTCAGGTATTGCTCGGCGATCTTGCACAGGCCCTCGCTGAAGATCACGACCCGGTGCCATTCGGTCTTTTCGCGGCGCTCGCCGGTGGTCTTGTCCTTCCAGGAATCGCTGGTGGCGACGCGCAGGTTCACCACCGGGCGGCCGTCGTTGGTGCGGCGCACTTCGGGATCGGCGCCCAGATTGCCGATGAGGATCACTTTGTTCACGCTTCCGGCCATCGCAGCCTCCTGTGTGGGTTTTCAGCTTCCGTGTTCATCCGGCTGTCGCAGCCGATTCGCACCCTATTCCGGTGCGCCCGGTTCGGGGCCCGATGCGGCCGGTTTTCCCCCTCTAAATAGAGGCCGTCCGCAGCGGGTTTGCGATCTTGTTCTTGGTATGTTCTATACGCTCCCTGCCCGCGCCGCAAGGGCGATTCGCGCGTTTTCCAGTGGCGGTGGATAGCGGCGGGGCTCTCCGGCCCCGTAGCTGGCGCCGCTGCCCTCCGCTGACTACGTTGGGGGTTTCCCTTCGCCCGCACTGCAACAAAGCGCCCACGATGGCCCCGCGCAGCAAGAACGACCGCCGCGACGCCGACGCCCGCGTGATCTCGATCCACGGGGCGCGCGAGCACAATCTGAAGAACGTCGACATCGACATCCCGCGCGACCGGCTGGTGGTGATCACGGGCCTGTCGGGCTCGGGCAAGTCGTCGCTCGCGTTCGACACGATCTATGCCGAGGGCCAGCGGCGCTACGTCGAGTCGCTCTCGGCCTATGCGCGGCAATTCCTCGAGATGATGCAGAAGCCGGACGTCGACCGCATCGACGGGCTGTCGCCGGCGATCTCGATCGAGCAGAAGACCACCTCGCGCAACCCGCGCTCGACGGTCGGCACCGTCACCGAGATCTACGACTACATGCGGCTGCTGTGGGCGCGCATCGGCATCCCCTATTCGCCGGCCACGGGTCTCCCGATCCAGAGCCAGACCGTCTCGCAGATGGTCGACCGGGTGCTGGCGCTGAAGGAAGGCACGCGGTTTTATCTGCTGGCGCCCGTGGTGCGCGGCCGCAAGGGCGAATACCGCAAGGACCTCGCCGAGTTTTTGAAGCGCGGCTTCCAGCGCGTGAAGATCGACGGCAAGTTCTACGAGATTTCCGAGGCCCCTTCGCTCGACAAGAAGCTCAAGCACGACCTCGACGTGGTGGTGGACCGGCTGGTGGTGCAGGCGGACATCAAGCAGCGGCTGGCGGAAAGCTTCGAGACCGCGCTGAAGCTTGCGGACGGGATCGCGGTGGTGGAGTTGGCCGACGAGCCGGGTGAGGGGGCGGCGCGAAAAGGCAAGGCCCCCTCACCCGCCTCGCAGTCCCGGATCGAGTCCGGGGCTGCTCGACACCCTCTCCCCGCAAGCGGGGAGAGGGAAGAAGGAATGAAATTCGGCCAGGAGCACGATGCCAACCGCCTGATCTTCTCCTCCAAATTCGCCTGCCCGGTTTCCGGCTTCACGATTTCCGAGATCGAGCCGCGGCTGTTTTCGTTCAACTCGCCGCACGGCGCCTGCCCGGCGTGCAGCGGGCTCGGCACCGAGCAGAAGATCGACGCGGATCTGGTGATCCCCGACCAGACCAAGACGCTGCGCCAGGGCGCGATCGCGCCGTGGTCCAGGAGCTCGTCGCCCTATTACACCCAGACGCTCGACGCGCTGGCGCGCATCTACAAGTTCAAGACCGATGTCGCGTGGAAGGATCTGCCCAAGCGCGCCAAGGAAGTGATCCTGTACGGCAGCGGCGAGGACGACGTGCGCTTCGTCTATGACGACGGCATGCGCAGCTTCGAGACGAAAAAGCCGTTCGAGGGCGTGATGAACAATCTCGAGCGGCGCTGGCGCGAGACCGAAAGCAACCTGGCGCGCGAGGACATGGAGCGCTATTTCTCCACCATCCCCTGCTCCACCTGCAACGGCTATCGCCTGAAGCCCGAGGCGCTGGCGGTGCGCGTGCGCGGACAAGCACATCGGCCAGGCCACCGAACTTTCGGTGCGCGCGGCGCGGCGCTGGTTCGCGGAGCTGCCCAAGCACCTCTCCAAGCAGCACAACGAGATCGCCAGCCGCGTATTCAAGGAAATCGGCGAGCGGCTGACGTTCCTGGTGGACGTAGGGCTCGATTACCTGACGCTGGCGCGGGCCTCGGGCTCGCTATCGGGCGGCGAGAGCCAGCGCATCCGGCTGGCCTCGCAGATCGGCTCGGGGCTCACGGGCGTGCTCTATGTGCTCGACGAGCCCTCGATCGGCCTGCACCAGCGCGACAACGCGCGGCTGCTGGAGACTTTGAAAAGGCTACGCGATCTCGGCAACACGGTCATCGTCGTCGAGCACGACGAGGAAGCGATCCGCACCGCCGATCATATCGTGGATGTGGGCCCGGGCGCCGGCATTCACGGCGGCAAGATCATTGCCGAGGGCACGCTCGAGGATATTTTCAAGGCCAAGGACTCGCTGACCGCCGACTATCTCACCGGCCGCAAGGAAATCGCGACGCCGGAGCGGCGGCCGGCCAATCCGCGCAAGCAGCTCAAGGTGCTGAACGCGCGCGGCAATAATCTGAAAAACATCGATGCCGAAATCCCCATCGGCCTGTTCACCTGCATCACCGGCGTCTCGGGCGGCGGCAAGTCCACGCTCCTGATCGACACGCTCTACAACGCGGTGGCGCGGCGGCTGAACAGCGCGTCGGAGCCCCCTGCCCCGCATGATGCCATCGACGGCCTCGAATTCCTCGATAAAGTCATCGACATCGACCAATCGCCGATCGGCCGCACGCCGCGCTCGAACCCGGCGACCTATACCGGCGCGTTCACGCCGATCCGCGAATGGTACACCGGCCTGCCCGAGGCCAAAGCGCGCGGCTACGAGCCCGGCCGCTTCAGCTTCAACGTCAAGGGCGGGCGCTGCGAGGCCTGCCAGGGCGACGGCGTGATCAAGATCGAGATGCACTTTCTGCCCGACGTCTACGTCACCTGCGACGTCTGCAAGGGCAAGCGCTACAACCGCGAGACGCTGGAGGTGACGTTCAAGGGCAAGTCGATCGCCGACGTGCTCGACATGACGGTGGAGGAAGGCATCGAGCTGTTCCGCGCGGTGCCGGCGATCCGCAAGACGCTGGAGACGCTGGCGCAGGTCGGGCTCGACTATATCCACATCGGCCAGCAGGCCACCACGCTCTCCGGCGGCGAGGCGCAGCGGGTGAAGCTCGCCAAGGAGCTGGCCAAGCGCGCCACCGGGCGCACGCTATACATCCTCGACGAGCCCACCACCGGGCTGCATTTTCACGACGTGGCGAAGCTGCTGGAGGTGCTGCACGAGCTGGTGGACAACGGCAACACCGTCGTGGTCATCGAGCACAATCTCGAAGTGATCAAGACCGCCGACTGGATCATCGACCTCGGCCCCGAAGGCGGCGACGCCGGCGGCGAGATCGTGGCGGCCGGCACGCCGGAAAAGATCGCGGCGACCAAGAAGAGCTACACGGGGCAGTTTCTGGCGCCGGTGCTGCAGCGCGGGAGCAAGGGAAGGAAGAAAGGGCAAGTGGCGGCGGAGTGAACTCGCTGAAAATCACCAGCTCAGGTTTGTGCCGATCTTTTGACGCTCTTCCTCAACAGCCTTTACGAGTTGTTCGATCGATTGTTCCAATTAACGCTGGCTCCTGCCCGACCCCTCCAACTGAAGGAACCCCGCTTTGAGCCAGATCAATGCCCCCGCCGCCGCCGCCCGTAGCCTTCAAAAAAATTGCGGACGCCCTGTCCGCGATTACGGCTCTGGAGGAGGCCCATGCATCGGGGAACCGTCCATTCGACCTTCAACACGCTGATCCTGGCGGTGATTCTCACCGCCATTTTGACCGCGATCCTGGTCACGGCGATGCCGCCGAAGCTGTTCTGAATCCGGCGTCCGCGGGCCACGCTGACGCCGAAGGCCTGCGGCAGGTGTGCGACCTGCTTTGCTTCTGGCGGCTTGGTGGCCGCGCCGCCTGCAAGGAGGCGCATGCCTGCCGAGGCACGTCGTGGTTCCGGAGTGAAACGGCGCCCGGAAAAATGCTATGAAATCCGCGATGCTCGGCCGTCGCGCTTTTCTCCTTTCCGCTGCAGCGACCCTGCTCGCGGCCGGCGCTTCGTCCGCGGCACAAGGCGATCCGCTCGCCATCGTCAGCGCGATCTATGCGCGCGCGATCAAGGAAGACGGCGGCAACTTTTTGACACTCGAACACAAGGACCGGATCAAATACATGTCGAAGTCTCTGGTCGCGCTTTGGAAGAAGGCCGAGGACAATACGCCGGAGGGCGACGTGCTCATCGACGCCGATCCGGTCAGCAATTCGCAGGATCCTGACATCAAGTCGTTCACCGTCAAGCAGGAGCGGCGCGAGGCCAATCGCGCGACGGTCGCCGCGACTTTCACCGAGAGCGGCGAACGGGGCCGCAAGTCTACCCTCGACCTGACGGTGCGCTACGATTTCGTGCGCGAAGGCGGCCGCTGGCTGATCGACGACATCCGTGGCGCCGTGGACGTCAAGCCCTGGTCGATCCGCGAGAACCTCGAGCATGCGCTCAAGTACTGACCGGATTTTTTCGGGGCTCCCCCAAGATTTGAAGGACTGATGCGCTATTTCAACCTGATCAAGAACATCGCGAATTGGCCGGTCTATTTCCAATATCGCCTGTTCGGCCTGGGCGGCGATCCGCTCACGTTCATCACGCGCAGCGGCATCAAGATTGAAGTGCCGCTCCGGATCATGCCCGACTTCAAGACTGTGTTCTTCACCGAGTGCTACGTCGGCGAGATGCCGAAGCCGTTGCCACTGAGCGCGGACATCGTCGATGTGGGCGCCAATATCGGCTCGTTCACGTTTTTCGCGGCGGCGCGCTTCCCCGGTTCACGCATCCTGTCGTTCGAGCCTGATCCGAGGAATTTTCGCCAACTGGAGCGCAACGCGGCGCTGAATCCCGGCCGTGCGCAAGTGATGCGCATGGCAGTGGCCGGCGCTTCCGGCGAGGCGATGCTGTTCGGCGGCGCTTCGACCTCCTATACGACCCATGCATCGATCGTGCCCAAGAAGCAGACGGCGGCGTCCGCGCCGGTGGCGGCGATCAGCCTGGCCGACCTGTTCACTAATTACGGCGTCGAGCGTTGCGGGCTGCTCAAGCTCGACTGCGAGGGCGCCGAGTTCCCGATTCTCTACGCCGCGCCGGACTGGGCCTTGCGGCGGGTGGAGCAGATGGTCATGGAACTTCATCCCGCCGGACCAGATGGCCCGAACTCGCGCCGCGGCATGGAGAGCTTTCTGAAGGGCAAGGGCTTCAAAATCCGGACCAGCCGGGATGGTCTGCTATGGGCTTGGCGGTAAAATTAGAAGAGTGTTGCTTTTATTCTGGGTTTTTTACGGAGCATTTCGTGCCCGACGCAGTGCGAGACAATCCGGCGCAGAGCCGTTTTGAACTGAACGCGGACGGTGGAACGGCCGCCGCCTATTACCAACTATCGCGCGAGGTCATCACGTTTACCCACACCGAAGTTCCGCGGGCGCTCGAAGGCCGCGGGATCGGGTCGCAGCTCGCGCGCGGCGCGCTTGAGGCCGTGCGGGCGCGGGGATTGAAAGTCGTGGCCGAGTGTCCGTTCATCCGGGGCTACATCGAACGCCATCCGGAATTTCAGAATCTATTAGTTTAGTTTGCCGCACTGGTGGCGAAAGCGTGACGGCAAATCGAAGCTGCATGGAGTGGCGGCTTGACAATCCGCCTTGCAGGTCCAGACTGAATTAACCGGACTCATCATGAGCCGGCCTCAAAGCTCTCCCGGAGGTTTCAATGACGCCACCGGAGAAGTATGCCGCCAGGATCGCTGCGGCAGGCGTTTGGGCTGCGGCGTAGCGGCCACTCACGAACGACGCGTCGAGAGCGGCCTCCTGGGCCGCATCAGTGAGGCATGGCCCGCCTTGGCCGCTCTCGGCGCGACAAATCGTTTCGTCGGCTTCCATCAAGTTGCCGGGGGCGTACCTTCGAGGAGGCAAATCATGGCGCGTTCACACGTGCTCGCCGGTGCTGGTGCGCAGCCGGCATATCCGGTCGTCCGCAAGATCGGTCCCGCGGATCTCATCGATGCCGTGCGCGAGGGCTACGAAGACTTGGCGGCGATGCCGAGCCATGCGGTATTCCTCTGCCTGATCTATCCGGTCGCCGGCCTCATCCTCTGGCGAATTGCGATCGGCTACGACGTGCTGCCGCTTCTGTTCCCGCTTGCCGCCGGCTTCGCGCTGATCGGTCCGTTCGCGGCGCTCGGGCTTTACGAATTGTCGCGCCGCCGCGAGCAGGGTCTCGATACGTACTGGTTGCATGCCTTCGACGTATTCCGCTCGCCTTCGTTCGGCGCCATCGCGGCGCTTGGCCTGCTTCTGGTGGTGGTCTTCTTCGTGTGGCTTGCCGTGGCGCAGGCGATCTACGTTTCGGCGTTCGGTGACACGCCGGCGGCTGGTATTCCGGATTTCTTCCGGCGGGTGCTCACGACGCCCTCCGGCTGGATGCTGATCCTCGTCGGTAACGGCATCGGCTTTCTATTCGCCGCGTCGGTGCTGACCATCGGCGTCGTCTCGTTTCCATTGCTGTTGGATCGCGATGTGGGCGCGGCGGTCGCGGTGCTGACTTCGATTCGGGTGGTGCTCGCGAATCCAGTGACCATGGCGCTGTGGGGGCTGATCGTTGCGGTGCTCCTGGTGCTCGGGTCGCTGCCGTTCCTCATCGGTCTCACCGTGGTGATGCCGTTGCTCGGGCACGCGACCTGGCATCTCTATCGCAAGGCGGTTGAGCGCGACGCGACTCCTTCCCAATCGCGTCCGCGTCCGGCAGCGCAGCCGCGTTATGCCGCCGACTTCCCGGCCGTTCTTTTCGACTGGTTGCGCAACGGCCGGCGATAGCCCAACCGCAAGGATGGCGGCGCGACCGGCACGCCTGAAAGGCGTTCGGCCTCAGCGTTCGCCGAGCCAGGCGTTCGGCAGGAAATAGATTCCGGCAACGGTGAACACCAGCACGAGCGTGATCGCCGGATGCACGTACGCGAGCGGGATCGCGATCGCGTATGCGGACAGGCTGGCGATGTTCTTCCACACGGCGCGCCGGTCCATGGCCGCGTAGCTTGGGTCGTCCTTCAGTTGCGCCGCCACGGCGCGGCGCATCGGGTAGAAGGCAGCGCCGGCAAGCAGCATGGTCGCGGCATAGACGGCAGTCGAGAACGGCGTGAAATAATTCTCGCCCATATAAGCGGTCGAGAACGGAATCAGCGAGATGCAAAACAGCCAGAAGATGTTGGTCCAAAGAATAGCGGTGTTCACGCGCTTCAATGGGTGAAGCAGGTGGTGGTGGTTGACCCAATAGATCGCGATGGCGAGGAAGCTCAAGCCGTAGCTCAGGAAGACCGGCCACACCTTGAGCAGCAGCTCGGGCTCGCTGCCGTGCGGCACCTTCAGCTCCAGCACCATGATGGTGATGATGATGGCGATGACGCCGTCGGAGAACGTCTCCAGGCGTCCCGGCCCCATGGGTTGTTCGCTCATGCGCGCTGCTCCTCCGGCCCGGGAGGATATCGCGAAGCAGGCGGCGAGCGCACTAGTAGCGGAAGTTCGCACCCACGCGGATTACGTCGGCTTGCAGCCGCGTATCGGCGCCGACCGAAGGCAGGCCGGGGAACGTCATGCTGACGGGCTGGCTGCCCAGATCGATATGCAGATACTCGAACTTGGCGCTCCAATTGCGGGCGAGCGCGATTTCGATGCCGCCGCCGACCGTCCATCCGCTGCGGAACGCGCTCTGCGCGAAGCTCGCGCTGGTGATGCCGTCGGAGGCGAACGCATCGGTATTGATCTGCGCATAAGCGTAGCCGCCGGTGACGTAGAACAGCCAGCCGTCGGAGGCATAGCCGACGCGGCCGCGCACGGTTCCGAACCAGGGCATGCTCTGCGAGAAGGTCGCGGTCAGCGCAGTAGCGCAAAATGGGACTGGGCACGGCGCGGTCAAGGTGCCCTTCAGGCCGCTGAACTGGAAGTCGGTCTCGGCGCCGAACACCATCGAACCGGTCTGCCAATTGTAGCCGAGCTGAACGCCGCCGAGCAGGCCCGTGGAATACATGTCCGTGGTGGCGAATGGGCCGCCCGCGGTGCTGAACGTGGTTGGAAAGTTGCCGGAGCCGCCGCCCACGTTGGCGCCGAAATAGAATCCGTTCCAAGTGTGGAACAACGGTGGGGCAAACGGCATGGATATCGGTGCGTCGGCGGCCAGGGCAATGCCCGGTCCGGTCGCGAAAATAATGACGGCTGCTACGGCGAGCTTACGCATAACAGGCTCCTCCCAGCCCAATCATGCGGCAAGAGCCGTTAAAAAAGCCGGAAGGCGGCGGCGATCCGTTGCGGCGCAAGCGTTTCGCGCGGCCGTTTGCCGCGGGACTTCCGGCTGCGAACGCCGGTCAGTACTGCAGGCGAACCTGGAGCGTCTGGGCGCTGCCCTTGTAGTCGAACGCGGCGGCCGAGAAGCTCGGCGGCCCGAAGCTCGCCGAAGGATTGCGCGAGAAGCCGAAGCCCTGCTTGGGCTTGCCGAACATGCCGATGTCCATCTGCGCCTCGTTCTGCTCGGCGTGAAATACCGCGATTGCGTAGTTGCCGGCCGGCAGGCCGTTGAACATGCAAGTGGCCTGCTGGTTCGCGATGCGCGCGACGACGCCGCGCAGCTCGCGCCCCGGCTGGCGGAACCCGTCGGCCGAAGCATAAAGGCCGCAGCGGACGACGCCGTTGCCGTTTCGGATTCCGGTGACCGCGATGCTCAGCTTGTTCGCGGGCTGGGCGCTCGCCTGCTCCGCGGCGGCGAGAAGCAGGGCGGCGGCGATCAGCGTTTTAAGAACGACGGTCTTCATCGACATCTCTCCTGAGAAACGAAGCTCGTGTTTGTCCCCGGATTTCCGCTTTCGAAGCGTTCCGGCTACAGGAGAATCGTTAAAAGAACGGAAGAAGCGAAATGGCCGTAGGCCGGCGGGCCCGTTCGTGTATGATTTTAGGAGAATTGTAGCCTGTTCGGCACGGGGGAAACCGATGAAGTTGCACCGCGCACGCCTGCAGATCGTTTTGCTCGGGGCCGCCTTGCTCTTGCTGCTGCCAGTGGGCAGCTTCGCGCAGACCTATCCCGACCGGCCGATTAGAATCGTGGTGCCGATCGGCCCCGGCGGAGGGTACGACTTCGTCGGGCGCCTGCTCGCGGACCAATTGACCAAGCGGCTCGGCCAGCCGGTCGTGGTGGAGAATAAGCCGGGCGCCGGCACGATCGTCGGCACGCAATCGGTCGTGACCGCGCCGGCCGACGGCTACACGTTGCTGGTCGGCGGGCTCAGCAACATCGTCTTCAATGTCGGGCTCTACAAGAAACTCACCTACGACCCGCTGGTCGATCTCGTGCCGGTCGCGCTGGTCTACAATCTTTCCTATGTGCTGGTCGGGGCGAGCGGCCTGCCCTATTCCTCGGCGAAAGAGATCGTCGAGGCGGCGAAGAAGAATCCCGAGGGGCTGAAGCTCGCCAATGCCGGCCAGGGCACCGGACAGCATCTGGTCGGCGCCGCCTTCATCAAGTTCACCGGCGCGCGCATGCTCGAAGTGCCCTACAAGTCCTCGCCGGCAGTGTTCGCCGACCTGCTGCCGGGCCGCGTCGATCTGTTCTTCGACTCGATTACCGGCGCGCTGCCGCACATCAAGGCCGGGCGCGCCAAGGGCATCGCTATTCTCGCCGCCAAGCGCAGCCCGATGCTGCCCGACGTGCCGACCATGACGGAATCGGGCGTGCCGAATCTCGAAATCGATTCCTGGGTCGGACTGTTCGCGCCAGCCAAGACGCCGCCCGCCGCCATCGCGCGGCTGCAGCGGGAAATCGCGGCGGCACTGCCGGAGACTCAAGGAGCGCATCGAGGCCTCGGGCGGCACGATCGTGGACATGACCCCGGACAAGCTCGACGCTTTCATCAAAGCGGAATCCGAGACGTGGCTGAAAATCATCCGCGAAGCGGGCATTCAGCTCGATTGAGACCGGGCGGACGGGCTCGGGAATCGACACGTACGCAAGGAGACCTCGATGCGCTTACTGTTCGCCTTGTTTCTCTTTTTCGCTGCGGTTCCGTTCGTCGCGGTTACGGAAGCCACTGCGCAAGCAACCTGCCGTCAGAAATGCATGGACGACGAAAACGCCTGCCTGCAACGCACTGGAAACAAGGGGCAGTGCGGCGACCGCGCCAAGACCTGCTCGGCCAAATGCAAGTGAGCGCGTCGGATACGCGCTATGGCGCGCGCTCCATTCCTCGCCCTTTGAGCAACGCTTCCACGTTCGGAGCGGCGAGCGCGTTGATCAGCGCTTTGGCAGCGTCCACGTCCTTCGCCGCCGCGGCGAGGCCCACGGCATAGGTAGTGTAGTTCTGGATTTCGGCCGGCAGCGGGCCGACTAGAGTCACGCCTTTCACTGCGAGGATCTCGCTGATCTGATGCAGGCCGATCTCGGCCTCGCCGGTCACGACCCGTTCGGCGACGAGTCCGCCGGGCACCAGGATGGTCTTGCCTTTGATCGCGTCGGCGACGCCGATGCGGGCGAGCATGGCCGCCACGTAGATGCCGCCCGATCCGCCGGCCGAAGGATCGCCGTGCGCGACCGCGCGCGCGGCGATCAGCGTGCGTTTGAAAGCCTCGAGCGTGCCGATATCGGGAAGCGGCGCGCCCTGCTTGACCGCGACGCCGACGCCCACGCGGGCAAGATCGATGCGGCTGCCGGCGACGATCTTACCCAAGCGGATCAAATCGTCGATCATCGCGGGCGTATTCACGGTGACGTCGAACGCTTCGCCTTCGCGGATGCGGCGCGACAGAGTCCCCGCGGTGGCATTGTCCACGGTCACCTTGTGGCCGGTCCGTTTCTCGAAATCCTGCACCACCGCCAGCACGACCTCTTTCATCGCGCCGGTGGTGAGCACCTTGATCTCGGCGGCCGGTGCGGGCCGCGCGAGTCCTGCGAGCACTGCCATTGCTATTGCCCCAACGATCCCGCGCCTCATCATGGTCTCCCTATTCGATCCGTCCGGACGGGTTCGCCACCGGCCCGGTGAGCGCCGCGCGCCAAGCGCCGAGGCGCTTGTCGGCATCCTCCCATTTTCCGATGTCCTCGAGCCCGCGATACATGGCGAACTGGCGCACGTCGGAAATATAGAAGTCGACCAGCGCCTGCGGCCGATATTTTTCCGGCTCGTAGCGGTTCCAGTGCACGATCTGCTCGAGCGGGCGGCGGTAGCGCGACGCGAGATCCTTTTCCGGTACGCCGATCGGGATGGTGCCGATGGCGCGCGAGGCTGCTGGATAGCCCAGCAGTTTGCGCAGGTCGTTGTTGGTGGTGTCCTCGCCGCCGCCGGAGAGCCAGGCCGAGGTGAGCCCGACCGCGGTGACGGCAAGCTGGATGTTCTGCACCGCCGCGCCGATCGAGGCGAGCAGGATGCGCTCGTTGTTCTCGGCGTATTCGCGCTCCCATTCGGGCGTCGTGGCCTTCGGGAAGGCCGCCTTCCAGCGCTCGTCCGCGAGCACCATCATGATCGCGACGGTGTTGGCCATGTAGGTCTTCTTCACCGCGGGAAAGCCCTTGGAGTGATCGATCAGCCGGTTGGACTGGGCCAGGAAAATATCGAGTACCCGCTCGCGCATGGCCGGATCGTCGACGATCAGGATGTCGAAACATTGCGAGTTGGCGCCGGTCGGCGCCCAGCGCGCCGCCTCAGCGATCTGCAGCAGCACTGCGCGATCGACGCTGCGTCCGGCTTCGAAGCGGCGGACGCTGCGGCGCCGGCGAACGACGTCGATCAGATTCGCATAGCTGTCTTGCGGCGTTTCCATGGCGTTCCCCCGGGCGGATTGGCAGGATGCCACGCGGGCGCGGCGCATGTCATGGCCCGGCTTGGCGGTTATCTCCGCTCGCGCAAAAGTGCGGAACGACGACCGGAGGTGTGTAGTACGTTGAAGCTTGAAACCGATGCCCGACAGGCCGTGCCTTGTGGGGCAAGATGGAGGATCGAACCATGAAACTGCAGCTGCAATCGACTGTGCTTGCCGCGGCTGCCGCGATCGCGCTCGCGGCCCCCGCGCTCGGCCAGGAGACGGTGCGGGCCAACGAGCGCTATTGCCTGCAGGCCTACGATCCGTCGCCGGCGCCCCTGCTCTGCCGCTACGAGACCTACCAGCAGTGTCTGGGTTCGCGGACCTCGCAATCGGACTATTGCCTGCTGAACCCAATTCTCGCGTTCCGCGAGCGGCGCTGACGAAGCTCTCCCAGACGCCGGCCAGGAACCTCGTTAGGATGAGGCTGTCGGCGGGTTGCGATTCTCCCGCCTGCTAGAGGAGCGCCTCCATGCGCGGCAACGAACCCGCTCTCGTTTTCCTGATCGTTCTTGTCATCGGCATCGTCGTCGGCCTGATCTTTGACCGGTTCCTCGGCCCATCCTGGCTGGTGCGGCAGTTCGCCGGCACGCGCGCCATACTCACCAGTGCGCTCGTGGGCATCGCCGGAGCGTTCATCGGGTTTAATCTTGGAATCCTGCTCGGACTTGGTGGCGGCGTCATCATGCTCTATGTCGCCGCCGTCATCGGTGCGGCGGTCGTGCTCTATGTCTGGCGCATGATCCGATAGACGCGCGGTTCGATCGCGGTGGTGCAGAGAAAAGGAGACGGATCATGAAGTATGCGTTCCTTGCGGTGTTGCTCGCGGGCGGCATGGTCGCGGCGAGTAGCGCCTCCGCGCAGGCGCCGGTGCGGGCAAACGAGCGCTATTGTATCGAGGTGCTCGACGACACCGGTCCGAACCCGTGGGAATGCCGCTTCGAGACCTACGCGCAGTGCCTGGCCTCAAAGACCTCGCCGGGAGACAAATGCTGGCTCAACCCGTACCTGGCGTTCCAGCAGCGCCGCTGAGCCAATCCCGCTCCGATCGGTTATGAATGGCGGATGTTCGACGCCATCGCCTTCGCCGGCGGCGGGAACCGCTGCTACTGGCAGGGCGGGTTCTTCGAAGCCGCGGCCGGAAAGCTCGGCCTTGCACCGAAACTCGTTGTCGGGGTGAGCGCGGGCGCGTTCGCCGCCAGCTATTCGCTGCTCGGCATCGGGCCGCGCGTGCGCGCGCTGGTGATCGCGGGCTGCGGGCCGCAGGTGAAGAATTTCGATCCGGCCGGCTGGCGCAAGGGCGGCCCGCTGTTTCCGGTCGGTCCAATGTACCGCGCGCTGATGGCCGAGGTGCTCGACGCGCCGGCATTGGCGCGGCTGCAAACGCTCACCGACATGCAAATCGCGCTGTCGCGCATGCCGCCCTTCGTCCCGCCGCTGCTCGGCGCGGCGCTCGGCATTTCCGCCTATCAGATCGAGAAGAAGCTGCTGCATCCGGTGCATCCGCGCTTCGGGCGCGCGCTCGGGTTCAAGCAGGAATACGCCGCGGTGCGCGCGATACGCACGCCCGCCGAGCTGGTCGATGTGTTGCTCGCGAGCTCCGGCGTGCCGCCGCTGATGCCGGTCACTAACGTTGGCGGCAGCCCGGCCTTCGACGGCGGGCTGGTGGACAATGTTCCGGTCGCACCGCTCGAGCCGGTCGAGCAAGCCGGCGGACGTACGCTCGTGCTGCTCACGCGGCGCTATCGCGACATTCCACAGGTGCCGGGCCGGGTTTACGTGCAGCCGTCGGAGCCGATCCCCGTCGGCCAGTTCGACGTGACGAATCCCGAAGGCATCCGCGCGGCCTATGAACTGGGGCTGCGCGACGGCGCGGCGTTCGCCGCCTCCATTCGCTGACCTGCATGGATCGCAATGCTGCAATGCAGCGAAACCGCTGACGCTTCACGGTCGATTCAACTAAATTGCAATTCGAATAAGAAATCAGAGCGTTCGGGCACTGCCCGGCGCGGAAAGTGAACCGACCATGCTGCTCTGGAGCTATCTCGTCCGCCAATGGCGCAATTGGCGCACCTATCGGCGGACCTATCAGGAACTGTCCAGGCTCGACGACCGCGGGCTCGCCGATATCAATCTCACGCGCGGCGAGATCGACGCCGTGGCGCATGAGGCCGCGCAGCGCGGCTGATCCAGCCACTGAAACGACAGGCGAAAAAGGCCCCGGTTTGAAGCCGGGGCTTTTTCATTTCATTCGGCCGCGAGCCAGGCCTCGAGCGGCATCATGTCGGGCGGCTCGCCGTTCTTGTGCGGCCACGGATCGATGATCCAGTGGGCGCCGCTCTTGGTCTCGCGGATGGAGGCCGCCATGTGCGAGAGCCCGCGCGGTTCCGGGCCCGGCGACCGACGTGATGGCGCAGCAGCCCGAGCAGGTCGAGCACCAGCAGCAAGCTCGTCGTGTTGGCGGTCTCGTCGATGCAATCGGCTTCGTGCGGATCGCCGGCGGCGCCCGCGCTGCTCGGGGTGCGGTTGGCGGTGCCTGCGATCTTTCCGGCGCGGCGCTCGAACCAGGCCACTGCGGCGCGCAGCGCCTTGCGCTCGGCCTCGGCCGAAGCGCGGCCCGGCGCCATCAGGCGGGCGAACTCGCGCCGGTCGGCGTCGGTGAACGCAACCTCGGTGCGGAAATTGCAGCCATAGCCGTGGCAAACAACGATCGCGGCCGTGTCCACGACCGGAAGCGAATACTGCTCGAGGAAGGCCAGCACCACCGGATCGGGACTTCCGGCCCGCACGGGAGCGCAGGCCAGCAGCAACAATAACGCAACGCCTAAACGCGCGCGGAGGCCGCGTCCGATCGCCGATGTCAGTGGCATTCCCATCTGCACCATGCGCCCTGATTTGCCTCCGGCAGCCGGCACGTACAAGACGTCAAAACGCCACGCAAGCAGCGCTGGGGAAAGGCATCCTAGATACCGCGCCGCGCCGCGCGCCACAGCGCCCATTGCCGGCGCCATTGCGGCGCTTCGATTCGGGTGCGGAACGGGTCGTAGCCGGCGCGCTCCATGCGCGAGAGATAAAGCGGCACCAGCGCGGCCGGGAGAAACGCGGGCGCGGCCTCGGGCGGCACGCTTTTCAAGTGCGCGCGGGCGGCGTCGAGATGCCGGCGCGCGAGCGCGCGCATTTCCGCGAGCGCCGCGAGCAGGCCGGGTGCGGCATTGCCCGAGATCGCCTGGTCGCGCGTGACGCCGTGGCGGCCGAGCAGATCGAGCGGCACATAGAGCTGGCCGCGCGACGCATGCAGCGCGAAGGCGCGCAGCAGTCCGGTGAAGGCATAGGCGCGGCCGGCATGGGTCGCGGCGTCCACCACCCCGCTGCGGCGGCTCGAAAGCACCGAAGCGGCAAGCCGGATCAGCTCGCCGGACGTCGCATCCACATAGGCCTCGAGCACGGCGAGCGTGGGCATGGGATCGTCGTAGAGATCGAAGCTGCGCCCATCGACCAGCTCAGACAGCAAATGCCGCGCGAGCGAGCGGCGCTCGACCGTGTCGAGCAACGCCGCGGCGACCGGATTGGCCGCGGCCTCGCCTGCCCGCGTGCCTTCGACCGCCTCGCGCCACCATTGCAGGCGAACTTCGCCGGCCATCGGCTCATGGATGCGCTCGCGCACCTGCGCGACCTCGAAATTGAACGCATAAAGCGCGAACAGATGCGGCCGGGCTTCGGCCGGCGCGAACAAGGTGGCGAGGTAGCGGTCCTTGTCGTGGGCGCGAACCTCGGCTTCGCAGCGCGCGTAATTCTCCCGCATGGTATGCGAGCATAGGCGCGGCCTCTATTCCACCGCGAGCAAGGCGGCGGCGACCCGGCGATCCTCGGCCAGGAGCACGTTATAGGTGCTGGCGGCCGCCGCGGTGGCGAGCACTTCGGCGGTGAGGCCGGCCTCACGCAGCAATTTCCGCACGGCAGGCAAGGGAACGATGTCGCGGCCGGTGCCGATCACGACGAGATCGAGGCTCGCACGTTCGTCGAGGAGCCGCTGCAAGCTTGCCGCGTCGATCTCCTGCGGCGTGCGCGGCGGCCAGGCCCAGATGCCATCCGGCAGCACGAGAATCGAGCCCTGGTGCGACATGCCGGCGAAGCGGAAGCCGCCGGAGCCGTACGCCTCGATCGCCGCCCGGCCCGGATAATGGGGCTCGTGCGCGGCCACGGCTCTCAGGCGCCCGGCTTGGCCACGGCTTCGGCGATCTCGGTGCTATCGCTCGAGACCTGACGGCCGATGCCGACGCCGAGATAGATCAGGATCGGCGCGGCGATGAACACCGAGGTGTAGGTGCCGACCAGCACCACGCCGAACATCATGGTCGCGGTGAAGCTGTGGATCGCGCGGCCGCCGAACAAGAGCAGCGCCAGCAGCGCGCCGGCGACGGTGACGTGGGTGATGATGGAGCGCGACAGGGTCGAATTGACCGAGATGTTCAATAGATCCGCGATCGGCATCTTCTTGTAGCGGCGCAGCATCTCGCGGATGCGGTCGTAGATGACGACGGTGTCGTTCAGCGAATAGCCCAGGATCGTGAGCAGCGCGGCGATGCTGGTCAGGTCGAAATCGATCTGGAACACGCACATGAACCCGACGGTCAGCACCAAGTCGTGCACGTTGGCGATCATGGCGCCGAGCGCGAACTGCCATTCGAAGCGGAACCACAAATAGACCAGGATGCCCAGGATCGCGAGCATGATGCCGATGATGCCGTAGCCGAACAGCTCCTGCGACACGCGCGGGCCGACGACCTCGACGCGGCGATAGTCGACGCTGTCGCCGAGCGCGCCGCGCACCTTTACGACGACGGCCTGCTGGGCGGTGTCGCCGCCGGGCTGTTGCGCGATGCGGATCAGCACGTCGCGGCCGCCGCCGAACTCCTGCAGCTGCACCTCGCCGAGATGGAGCTCCTCCAGAGTCTTGCGCATCTGCGAGATGTCGACGGTGCCGCTCTTGGCCTGCACCTCGATGAGCGTGCCGCCCTTGAAGTCGATGCCGAGATTGAGGCCGTAGTGGAGGTAAGCGACGAGCGCCAGGATCGACATCAGCGCGGAAATAGGAAAGCTGATGTGCCGGAAGCGCATGAAATCGAAGCGCGTATCGTCCGGTATGATGCGTAGGTGGGGAATGCGCACGGCGCTCTCTTGAGTTCCAGTGAAAAATCAGATCGGGAGGTAGCTCGGACGCCACCAGCGCACCCAGGTCGCCACGATCAGGCGCGTGAGCGTGAAGGCGGTGAACAGCGTCGTCAGAATGCCGATGCCGAGCGTCACGGCGAAGCCGCGCACCGGCCCGGTGCCGATGAAGAACAGCACCGCGGCGGCGATGAAGGTGGTGATGTTGGAGTCCAGAATCGTGCGCAGCGCGTTGGTGAAGCCGGCGTCGAGCGCGGAGATCGCCGAGCGGCCCGCCCTCACCTCCTCGCGCACGCGCTCGTAGATCAGCACGTTGGAGTCGACCGCGATGCCGACGGTCAGCACGATTCCGGCGATGCCGGGCAAGGTCAGCGTCGCCTGCAGGAACGAGAGCAGGCCGAGGATCATGCCGACGTTGATGGCGACCGCGACATTGGCGAACAGGCCGAACAGGCCATAGGTCGCGAACATGAAGACGATGACCAGGATCGAGCCCAGATAGGCCGCGTTGATGCCGGCGGTGATCGAAGTCCTGGCCGAGGCCGGGACCGACGGTGCGCTCCTCGATGATGGTGAGCGGCGCCGGCAGCGCGCCGGCGCGGAGCAGGATCGCGAGGTCGTTGGCCTGCTGCACGGTGAAATTGCCGCTGATCTGGCCGGAGCCGCCGGTAATCGGCTCGCGGATCACCGGCGCCGAGATCACCTTGTCATCGAGCACGATGGCGAACGGCCGGCCGACGTTCTCGATCGTCACGGTGCCGAAGCGGCGCGAGCCGGAATTGTTGAAGCGGAAGGTGACGACCGGCTCGCGCGTTTGCGGGTCGAAGCCGGGCTGGGCGTCGACCAGGTCCTCGCCGGAGACGATGACGCGCTTCTCGACCAGATATGGCTGACGATCGTCCTCGGTGGACGGCAGCACCTCGGATTCCGCGGGCGGCCGCGTGGCGAGCGCCTGCTGCGGCGTCATCGTCATGTCGACCAGGCGGAAGGTGAGCTTGGCGGTCTTGCCGATCAGTTCCTTGAGGCGCGCGGGATCCTGCAGGCCGGGAACCTGCACCAGCACGCGGTCGGCGCCCTGGCGCTGGATCGACGGCTCGACGGTGCCGAGCTGGTCGACGCGGCGGCGCACGATCTCGATCGATTGATCGACCGCCTGGCGGATGCGCTGGGCGATGCCGGCCGGGGTGACGGTGAGCCGGATCGTGCCGCCGCCGGCATCGACGAGCTCCACGTCCTGCTGCGTGCTGGTCGAGAGAATACCGCTCAGGGGCTGGGAGAGATCGCGCAGCCGTCGCATGGCCTCGCGCACGTCACCCGCCTCGCGGATGCGGACCTGCACGGTGAGCCCTTGGATGGCGAGGCCCTCGTAGCCGATCGCCGGGGAGTTGCGCAGGACGCGGCGCACGTCGTCGCGCAGCGTCTCGACGCGTTCCTTCTGCACGGCCTTGGAGTCGACCTCGAGCAGAATGTGCGAGCCGCCCTGCAGGTCGAGCCCGAGCACGAGCCGGCGCTGAAGGAGATTGGGGAACGAGCGGACCACGTTCTGCGGCAAGAAGCTCGGCAGCGACAGCAGGCAGATGACGCCGGCGATCAGCACCGTCGCCAATATCCGCAAGCGCGAGAAATGCAGCATCGAATTCCTCTGGAACGAGGCTCAGGCGGACGGCGTTATTCGTCCTTGGCCGGCTCGCCCTTGGCGCGCACCTCGGCGATCATCGAGCGCATCTGGCGGATGCGCGTGTCGTCGGCGATCTGCACCTCGATCTCGTTGTCGTCGACCACCTTGGTGATCTTGCCGATGAGGCCGCCGTTGGTGACGACGGTGTCGCCGCGCCGGAGCGACTTGACCATCTCCTGATGCTGCTTCACGCGCCGCTGCTGCGGGCGCAGGATCAGAAAATACATGATGACGAAGATGAGGATGAACGGGAGCAGCGACACCAGCATGTCGTTGCCGCCTCCGAATCCCGGAATCTGCGCATAGGCGGGGGTAGTGAGCATCAAGTCCCTCGTCTTTCCCGTTGCTTGGAGCCTTCCGGCGACGTTTCAGCCGAAGGCGCGGCGACTATAACGGCGGGGCGAGGCTTTGCAAACGCTGGCGGATCAAGGATTTGTCAGCCAATCGCAGGGTGATGCGCTTGCCGGGGCGCGTGCGGGCCGCTATGCCGCCGCCGAGGAAGATTGCATGAACCGCCCCTCGCCTTCCGACACGGTGCTGGCGCTCCTGGCCCAGGCGCTCGAGCGCATTTCCGGCGCGCTGGAGCGGCTGGCGCCTGCGGCCGGCGAGACGCCGGATTTCTCGGCGGCGGATGCTTTCGTCTGGCACGCGGCGCAGAAGCGGCTCGAGCCCGTTCGGCGCGTGAATCGCGTCGAGATGGGGCTCTTGAAAGGCATCGACCGCATGCGCGACACGCTGGTGGAAAACACCGAGCGCTTCGCCAAGGGCCTGCCGGCCAACAACGCGCTGCTGTGGGGCGCGCGCGGCATGGGGAAATCGTCGCTGGTGAAGGCCGTGCACGCCGCGGTGAGCGCCGCACACAAGAAGGAAGGCCTGAAGCTGATCGAGATCCACCGCGAGGAAATCGAGTCGCTGCCCGCGCTGATGGCGCAGCTGCGCGGCTCCAAGCATCGCTTCGTCGTGTTCTGCGACGACCTTTCGTTCGAGGCCGAGGACACCAGCTACAAGTCGCTGAAGGCGGTGCTCGAGGGCGGCATCGAGGGCCGGCCCGACAACGTGATCCTGTACGCCACCTCGAACCGGCGCCACCTGATGGCGCGCGAGATGATGGAGAACGAGCGCTCGACCGCGATCAATCCGGGCGAGGCGGTCGAGGAGAAGGTCTCGCTTTCCGACCGCTTCGGCCTGTGGCTCGGCTTCCACCGCTGCTCGCAGGACGAATATCTCGAAATGGTCGAGGGCTACGTGAAGCACTACAAGATCCCGATCAAAGCCGAAGACCTGCGGCGCGAGGCGCTGGAATGGGCGACCACGCGCGGCGCGCGCTCGGGCCGCGTGGCGTGGCAATTCGTGCAGGATCTGGCGGGCAAGTTGGGGGTGGGTTTGAAAGGATAAGGAGCGCGCCATGCATATCCATTCGATCGCCCCCTGGCAGCACGAGCACTTCTTCCTCGGCAAGCAGCACGAACAGCGCGAGCGGCGCACCTGGGCGGTGGTTGCGCTGACGCTGGTGATGATGGTGGCCGAGATCGTCGGCGGCACGATCTACGGCTCGATCGCCGTGGTGGCCGACGGCTGGCACATGTCGACCCACGCCGCTGCGCTCAGCATCGCGGCGCTCGCCTATCGTTTCGCGCGCAAGCACGCGCGCGACCCGCACTTCTCCTTCGGCACCGGCAAGCTCGGCGAGCTCGCGGCGTTTGCGAGCGCGGTGTTGCTCGCGCTGATCTCGCTGCTGATCGCCTATGAATCGCTGATCCGGCTCTATAGTCCGGTCACGATCCGCTTTGAGGAAGCCACGCTGGTCGCGGTCGTGGGGCTCGGCGTGAATCTGCTGAGCGCGTGGCTGCTGTTCGAGCGGGATCATCCGCACGAACATCACCATGAGCACGGCGCCGGCCAGCACCATCACGAGGACACCAATATCCGCGCCGCCTACAGCCACGTGCTGGCCGACGCGCTGACTTCGGTGCTGGCCATCGTGGCGCTCCTGGGCGGCCGTTTCATGGGCTGGGTCTGGCTCGACCCGGTGATCGGGGTCGTGGGCGCGATCATCATCGCGCGCTGGTCCTGGGGCCTGATCCGCGACGCGGGCGCGGTGCTGCTCGACACCGTGCCGGATGAAACACTGGCGACGACGATCCGCGAGAAGCTCGAGGTTGACGGCGACCGGGTCGCCGATCTGCATCTGTGGCGGGTCGGCCCGGGGCACAGCGCCCTGATCGCGGCGATCGTCGCCGACCGGCCGCAATCGCCGATCGTTTACAAGGAGCGCCTTGCTTCGCTCGGTGGTCTCTCGCACATCACGATCGAGGTGCATCCCTGCCCCGAGCACGCGCAGGCATCTTGAGAGGAAGAAATACGGCAGCGTTAATTTAAGCATGTCGGTTTACTTCGTTCGGAATCAAACTGCCGCCGCCTGAATCAAGTCATTTCGCTTCGTCTATGTTGGGCGCGCTCGAGGCCCCACATCAGAGGGAGCGATCGATGTCTCTCGCGGAATTTCCTGCAGCCGTAACGGTGAAGCGAAAATTCGCCGCCGCCCCGGTGCGTGCCGCCCGCTCGCGCGCGGACTGCGAAGTCGCGGTCATCGGCGCCGGACCTTACGGTCTCGCGGTCGCCGCGCATCTCAACGCCGCCGGGATCGACACGCGCGTGTTCGGCGAGGCGATGGGCTTCTGGCGCCGGAACATGCCCAAGGGCATGAAATTGCGCTCGCCCTGGAGCGCTTCGCATATCGCCAGTCCAGGCAATGAATTCTCACTCGACAACTACGTCAGAATGAACGGCGTAAAGCGCAGCGAGCCTTTTCCGCTCGAAGAGTTCGTGCGCTACGGACAATGGTTCCAACGCAAGGCCGCGCCCGATCTCGATCCGCGCCGGGTCGAACTGGTCGACGGCGTTGCGGAAGGCTTCGTGCTCAGGCTGGAAGACGGCGAACGGGTGACCGCGCGACGCGTCGTGGTCGCGCTGGGGCTGGCGAACCAGGAGTTCAGGCCCGCGGAATTCGCGGACCTGCCCGCGGACCTCGTGAGCCATTCGAGCGCGCACGATGGCTTCGAGCGCTTCCGCAACCGGCGCGTGGCCGTGGTCGGGCGCGGACAGAGCGCGTGCGAATCCGCGGTGCTGCTGTCCGAAGCGGGCGCCGAGGTCGAGCTCCTCTGCCGCGGCGACGTGCGCTGGATCGGCTCGGAGAATCCGGGCGCCGATCAGGAACTGGTCTGGTCGGTTCACAAGGTGCTGACTTCCACCGGAGCGGTCGGCCCGTTTCCGCTGAATTGGCTGGTCGATATGCCGGCTCTCGTCCGCCGCTTGCCGGCAAAGCTGCGCGGCCGGCTCGCAGAGCGGTGCCTGCGGCCGGCGGCCACCGCTTGGTTGCGCCCGCGTGCCTCGAAGGTCCGCATCAATGCCGGCCACAACATCGTGGGCGTGCGCACCACTGGAAGCCGGCTCTCGGTCCGACTCGACAATGGCGGGCAAGGCCTGTTCGACCATGTGCTGCTGGCGACCGGTTACCGGATCGATATCGCGAAGCTCGGCATCCTCTCCCCTGCACTGCTCGGCAAGATCGAGCGCACCGGAGGATACCCGGCGCTTTCGGCCGGGTTCGAATCCACGGCGCCGGGACTGCATTTCGCCGGATCGAGCGCGCTGCGGAGCTTCGGGCCGCTGATGCGCTTCGTCTGGGGCGCCGGCCATGCGGCACGCGCGGTGACGCGCGCGACGCTTGCCGGGCGCCGGGAACCGCGTTCCGCGCGCGTGTGACTAAAGCGGCTTCAGGCGGCGAGCGCCCGGTTGCGGCCTTCGGTCTTGGCTTGATAGAGCGCGCCGTCGGCGCGGCTGATGAGCGTCTCCACCGTATCGTCCGGACGGCAGACCGAGACGCCGACGGAAAGCGTGATCGAGAGCTCGGGGGAAATCTCGCGCCAGTCGCCGGCGGCGATCGCCTTGCACAGGCGGTTGACGATGGCGAGTGCGGCGGCCTCGGGGGCGCCGGGCAGGATCAGCATGAATTCCTCGCCGCCGTAGCGTCCGAGCTTGTCGGACGAGCGCATGATGGTCTGGACGATGTCAGGGAATTTCTTGAGCACCTCGTCGCCGGCCTGATGGCCGAAGCGGTCGTTGACCGACTTGAACCAGTCGAGATCCATGATTGCGACCGAAAGCGGAGCGCCCGAGCGGCCGGCCTTGGCGATCTCGGCGCTGAGCTCCTTCATCAGGCTGCGGCGATTGAGCATGCCGGTGAGGTCGTCGATCCAGGCCAGCTCCTCGATCCGGCCGAAGGCCTTTTTGAGCTGAAGGTTTTTGCCGTGCAGCGTCTCGCGCAGCATGCTGCCATAGAGGCCGAGAAAGACGCAGCGACCGAGCGAAAGGCCGATCAAGACCATCAACACGAGGCGCTCGAACCGGGTGGTGGCCGGAATCATCGGCACCTCGTCGGTCCACAGCAGGAAGAACGCGAGACCAAGCATCGCGATCGCCCAGGCGATCGCCGCCTGCTGCGTGCTCAGGCGCAGCGAACCGAACCCGAAAATGATGAAGAGCGTGGTGAGAAATACGAAGCCGACTTCGGGCGCGAGCGTCAGAAAGCCGAACTGTATCCCCGCCGCCGCCGCGATCATCCAGATCGTGAGATAGTGATCGCTCGAGCGCTCGCTCAGCCCGGTCTCCGACAAGACCAGGAAGAACGCGGACGCGGTCAATCCGCACAATGCGTAAGCGATGGACACCGAGAGCGCCGTCGTTCCGGCGAGATGGTAGGCATAGAGGATCGCGGCATCGAGCAGATAGCTGACGGCGATCAATCCGATCATCTGCCGTCGATAGCCGCGGCGTCGTTCTGCCCGTTCGGGCAAGACGGCCTGTGCAATTCCAAGTGGAATGTCGTTCGTCACGGAGCTGGCTCCAGCAAGCCAGTGTGGCGCGTCGGGGTTCCCAGTCCGTAAACGGGCCTGCGGCATGGTGCTCCACCGGGCCTTCGGACGCCTTAGCCGTCTGTTAGCTGTCCGGAGCGTGCAGCAGCGCGGCCGGGTGGCGGGAGTGTTGCTGTCGGGAGTCCGAAGCGGGCCGCTACAGAACCGAGCTCACGATCATCACCAGGCAGGTCAGGAGCCCCAGCACCGGCACGACGATCGGGACGGTGACGACTCCGCTGCGCGGTTTGCCGCCGTCCCAGCGCAGCTTGAGCAGCGCGAGATTGACCAGCGCGAACACGACGAGCGTCGCCAGCGAGGTGAATTCGGCGAGCCGCTCGAACGGCACGAACCAGGCGAGCACGAGCACGGCCGCGACGATGCTCGCGGTCGCGATCAGCGGCGTCGCCGTCGTCCGATGTACGCGACCCAATACGCGCGGCAAGTCTCCCTGCCGCGCCAGGCCATAGACCACGCGCGTCGCCATGGTCATTTGCGCGATGATCGTGTTCAGCGTGGCGACGATCGCGATCGCGCTGATGGTCGCGGGGCTCACGCCCGCCAGTTCGCGATAGACCAGGCTCAAGGGCGCGGGGCTGGCGGCCAGCCGCTCGATCGGCAGCGCGGTGATGGCGATGGCGGTGATCGTGACATAGAGCAGCGTCGTGATCAGCAGCGTCAGCGCCATCGCCAGCGGCACGTCGCGCTCCGGCGCGTGCGCTTCCTCCACGATATTGGTCAAGTCCTCGAAACCGATGAAGGCGAAGAAGGCGAGCAGGCTGGCGAACCCGATGCCGAGCCAGATGCCCGTATCGGGCGGCGGCCACGCCAGCAGCGCGTTTCCGATCGGCAGGCCGGCGTTCGCCGCCGCGACGATGATGGCGAGCAGCCCGCCGACCTCGATGATGGTGAACAGGCTCGCCAGCAAGACCGATTCCAGAATGCCCCAGGCCGAGACGATGCCCAGCGTGACGATCACGATGGCGAGCACCAGCGGCTTCGGCAGATCGACGAACTGGGCGATATAGCCGGTGGAACCGAGCGCGACGGCGGACGACGCGATGATGCCGGTGCCGATCATGACGAGCCCGACCAAGGTGGAGAGCGAGCGGCGGCCGAACGCGGCCTTCACATAGGCCGCCTCCCCGGCGGCGACGGGAAAGCGCGTGCAAAGCTCGGCGTAGGACCCGACCGTGAGCCCCATCACGATGGCGGCAAGGATGAACGAGAGCGGTGCGTAAATCTTCGCGTGGCCTGCAACGGTGCCGATCAATACGTAGATGCCGGCGCCGATGGTGACGCCGATGCCGTACAGCACGAGCAACGGCAGGCTCAGGCGGCGGCGCAGCGTGCCGTCAGGCTGGCTCATGTGAAATTTTCGCTCGCCGGGGCAACCACGGCCTTGCGGTACATCAATCGCGCAGAACTGGACAGTGTCGATTCGGCAGCAACGGCAGGCTGCGGGTCATGGCTAGCGGCCGGCGATCAAGGGCATCTCGCTGCCGGGCATGCCGCTGGCCCCCTTCCTGCCATCCCTCGGCCACACAACGCGGCGCGAGAACGAAGGTGGCTGGTCCGGCTTCACCGAAATCGGCGATTGGAGTACGAATTTAGAAAGGCCGTTTCATGCGATTCGTGAAGGCCGCATTCGTCATCGCCGTCCTGCTCGCGGGCAGTTACGCGCCCGTTCGCGCCGATGGGCCGTCCGCCGCTTTTCTGAAGCGTGTCGACGAGCTGGTGCGCTGGATTGCGGCGAATTCCGACTATTCCGTGGAGCTGAAAAAGGCGCCGAACTTCGTATTCCAATCTGCCGCCGTCATCCGGCAACGCTTCTCGGGCGCAGCCATGGGCTACAGCGCCGACACCAGCAGCATCATGGCCGCGCAGTCCGGCGGCACGATCTATCTGCTCGACACGTTCGAGCTCGGCCGCGACGACTACATCCTGCTGCACGAGCTGGTGCATCACCTGCAGGACGAAAACGGGAAGACATTCAAGTGTATCGCCGAGCGCGAACGGGAGGCATACTTGCTCCAATCGCGCTTCGTCGCCGAGACCGGAACCGGCGAAGCGCCCAACGACATGTACATGCTGATGCTTCGCTGCGACGTCCGCCTGGGCGGTCCGCTTGACAAGCAGCCGGGTCCACTACTGTAATCCCTTCCCTGGGGACAGCGATCTCCCCACGAGGCGACATGCCGAAGCATCGCGTCCCATGAACCGGAGGACGCATCATGTCGTCGATCAACACGATCTCCATTGAAAAGCTGGCGCGCCTGGTCGGCACGCCGAAATCGCCCGTTCTCGTCGATGTCCGCACCGTCGAGGACTTCGCGCTCGATCCGCGGCTCATTCCCGGCTCGGTCCGCCGCACGCACGCCAACGTAGCGAACTGGGCCGCGGAGCTCACCGGCCGCTCGGCCATCGTGCTCTGCCAGAAGGGCCAGAAGCTGAGCCAGGGCGTCGCCGCGTGGCTGCGGCACGCGGGCGTGCCCGCCGACGTCGCCGAAGGCGGCTTCGAGGCCTGGAAGGCGGCGGGCCTGCCGCTCGTCGATACGTCGAAACTGCCGCCGCCGGACCCGCAGGGCCGCACGATCTGGGTCACGCGCGAGCGGCCGAAAGTCGACCGCATCGCCTGCCCGTGGCTGATCAAGCGCTTCGTCGATCCGAACGCGGTGTTCCTGTTCGTGGCGCCGGCCGAGGTGAAGGCGGTGGCCGAGCGCTTCGCGGGCGCGCCCTACGATATCGAGGGCGTGTTCTGGAGCCATCGCGGCGAGCGCTGCACGTTCGACGTGATGGTCGAGGAGTTCGGCATCGGCACCGAGCCCTTGCTGCATCTCGCCAAGATCGTGCGCGGCGCCGACACCGCGCGGCTCGATCTGGTGCCGGAAGCCGCGGGCCTGGTGGCCGCCTCGTTCGGGCTCTCGCGCATGTACGCGGACGATCTGGAGCAGCTCGAGGCCGGCATGGGGCTCTACGACGCGTTCTATCGCTGGTGCCGCGACGCCACCGGCGAGACGCACAATTGGCCGACGAGCAAGCCGAAGACTTAGGGCGGCCAAAAATACACATTCGTCATGCGCGGGCTTGACCCGCGCATCCCGCTTAGGGACGCACTGCCCTCCTGATCGGGATGGCCGGGTCTTCAGGCGCAAAGACGGCGCTTCGCGCCTTTCGCCCGGCCATGACGGAAAATGAAAAAGCCGCGGGGCGGCTCAGCGCCCCCTAGAGGTCTGGCCGCCCCGCGTGTCGCCTTGGAGGTCTAGTCCCGAGCGACGATTCAGCCCGCCGTCTTGAGCTGCGTAGCCGGATCGATCGGCTGCGAGCCCTTGCGGATCTCGAAATGCACTTGCGGCGTCACCACGCCGCCGGTCTGGCCGGCGCGCGCGATCACCTGGCCGCGCTTCACCTGCTCGCCGCGCCGCACCAGAATGGCGCTGGCGTGGGCGTAGGCCGTGACCCAGCCGTCGGCGTGGCGGATGAGCACGAGGTTGCCGTAACCCTTCAGCTCGTTTCCTGCATAAGCCACGATGCCGTCCTCGGCCGCCTTGATCGGCGTGTTCTCGGGCACCGCGATATTGAAGCCGTCGTTGTGCTGGCCGTTCGGCTTGGGGCCGAAGGCGGAAATGATGCGGCCCTGCACCGGCCAGCGGAATTGCAGCGGGCCTACGGGCGCGGGCGTCGGCTCGATGGCGGTCGGCGTGATGTTGGCGACCGTTTCGGCCGGCTTCTGCAGCACGGGCGCTTCGGCGCGCTTGGGCTGCGGAACGGAAGCGCGCGGGGCTGGTGCGGGCGCGGGTTTGGCCGCGATGGTTACGCCGGGAATGGAAAGCGTCTGGCCGATGCGCAGCTTGGCGTTGAGGTCGAGGCCGTTGGCGCGCGCGATCTCGCCCGGGCGCTTCTTGTAGCGGCGCGCGAGCGAATAGATCGTGTCGCCGTGCGCGATCTTGTGCGTGAGCGAATGTTTCGGCGCGCTGACGGGCGCTGGAGCGGGTTTGGCGGCGACAATCTGGCTGCGTGCCGGTGCGATAGACCGGGATCACGATCTGCTGGCCGGGCTGCAGGCGGGTGCCGACCGGAATATTGTTGGCGGCGAGAATTGCCGGAGGCGGCACGCCGTAGCGGCGCGAAAGCGTCTCGACGGTATCGCCGTTCATCACGATGATGATGGTGCCGCCGTTCCTATCCCAGCCGGTCGCCGGCGTCGTGCCGGTGGTTACGGTCGGCGGAACGTAGGCGGGCTGCATGGCGACGGGCGCGGGCGCGGCGGGAACGGTCGCCACCGGCGCCAGCGGCTGGCTCGCCACCGTGCCGGTCGGCGCGGTATCGGGCGCGGCGGTGACCTGGGCCGGCCGCGACTGGAACGGGTTGGAAAATGGATCGGCGAAGCGCCCGGACTCCTGGCTACAGGCAGCCGCCACCAGGCCCGTGAGGCCAAGCGCGACAAGGCGCGGAAAGGCTGTTTTCTCGATACGCATCGCTACCCACTCGGAACGCAACTCGACGCCCGAGTAGACGCTGCAACGGTAAACACCGGCTTAATGGAATGTGGCCATGGATCGATTTTCGCAGGCGGACCAGGTGGATGCGGAGTTTGCCGCTCGTCCCCGCAAAGGCGGGGACCAAAAGCAATCAAGCGATCGGGCCAGTGGCCCTGGATTCCCGCTTCGCGGGAATGAGCGGTGCTCACCCCTCCGCTCGTCCCGCAAGCGGGGACCCATGTTAGGGCGGACTTACGTCGCCTCGGCGCGGCCGGCCACCAGCGGAACGAAGCGGACGGCCATCAGCTCCTCGCGCTTCCACTCCCCGCCCCGCTTGGTGAGCTTGGTGAGCGTTTGCACGCCGCCCGCGGGCCCGATCGGCACGACCAGGATGCCGCCTTCCTTCAATTGCTCCCGCCAGGCCGGCGGAATCTCGGGCGCCGCCGCGGTGACGATGATGCGGTCGAACGGCGCGAACTCGGGCGCGCCGAGCGCGCCATCGGCGGCGATCACGGTGACGTTGTCGAGGCCGAGCGCCTTCAGACGCTCGCGGGCGACGTCGGCGAGCGTCTTGTAGCGCTCGATGGAAACGACCTTGCCGGCGAGATGCGCGAGGATCGCGGCCTGATAGCCCGAGCCGGTGCCGATCTCGAGCACGTTATGCGTAGGCTCGATGCCGAGCGCCTCGGTCATGGCCGCGACCACATAGGGCTGGCTGATGGTCTGGCCGCAGGAGATCGGCAGCGCCTGATCGGCATAGGCGATCTCGGCCTGGCCGTCCTCGACGAAGCGCTCGCGCGGCACCAGCTCGAGCGCGCGCAGCACGCGGACATCGTGCACGCCGCGGCGGCGCATGGTGAGCAGGAACTCCATGCGCTCCTCGGCGAGCGGATCGGGCTTGGCGTTCATTTGGATTCGGAAAACAGCCCGGCGAGCTGCGTCATGAACGGCTCGTCGGTCATGTCGAGGCGCAAGGGCGTGACCGCGATGAATTTCTCTTCGATCGCGGCGATGTCGCTGCCGGGCGCGCCGGAGCGCGGGCGGCGCTCGAAGCGCGATCCAGTAATAGGGATTGCCGCGGCCGTCGTGGCGCGGGTCGATGCGCAGCAGGCCGGGATCGCGGCGGCCCTGCGCGGTCGCGACGATGCCGCGCACTTCGCCCGGCGGGCAGTCGGGAAAATTCACGTTGACCAGCACGCCGGACGGAATGCCCTCGGCCAGCAGCCGGCGCACCAGACCGGGCGCGTGCGTTTCAGCCGTCGCAAAGTGCGGCGTCTGGCGCGTCTCGAAGCCGTAGCATTGCGAGAGCGCGATCGCCGGCACGTTCAGCACGACGCCCTCGAGCGCGCCGGCCACGGTGCCGGAATAGATCACGTCCTCGGCCAGATTCTGCCCGCGGTTGACGCCGCACAGGATGAGGTCCGGCCGCTGGTCGGCCAGGATGTGGCGCACCGCCATGATGACGCAGTCGGTCGGCGTGCCCTTGATCGCGAAGCGGCGCTCGTCGACCTTGCGCAGGCGCAGCGGATCGTTGAGCGAGAGCGAGTGCGAGACGCCGGACTGGTCGAACTCGGGCGCCACCACCCAGACGTCGTCCGAGAGCGCCTGCGCGATGCGCGCGCAGACGTTGAGGCCCTCGGCGTGGATGCCGTCGTCGTTGGTGACGAGGATGCGCATGTTCGCTTGGTACGATTTGGATATGACGATGCGGCGAAACGGTTAGGCCGGTTTCTCGATGCGCGCAATGCCGCCCATATAGGGCTGCAAGGCGTCGGGAATGGCGATGGCGCCGCCCTCGTCCTGATAGTTTTCCAGCACCGCGATCAGCGCGCGGCCGACGGCGACGCCGGAGCCGTTCAGCGTGTGCACGGGGCGCACGTTCTTCTCGCCCTTGGGCCGGTAGCGCGCCTGCATGCGGCGGGCCTGGAACTCGCCGCAGTTGGAGCAGGAGGAGATTTCGCGATAGGCGCCCTCGCCCGGCAGCCAGACCTCGATGTCGTAGGTCTTCTGCGACGGCGAAGCCCATGTCGCCGGCGCAGAGCGTCATGGTGCGGAACGGCAGGTCGAGCTTCTTCAGCACCGCCTCGGCGCAATTCAGCATGCGCTCGTGCTCGGCGGCGGATTGCTCGGGCGTGGTGATCGAGACCAGCTCGACCTTGGTGAACTGGTGCTGGCGGATCATGCCGCGCGTGTCCTTGCCCGCGGCGCCGGCCTCGGCGCGGAAACAGGGCGTGCAGGCGGTGTAGCGGAGCGGCAGCGCGGATTCCTCGACGATGGATTCGCGGACGAGATTGGTGAGCGGAACTTCGGCGGTGGGGATGAGCCAGAGCCGATCTGCTTGATGTCTTCCAGAGCCGTCAGCAATCTCGACTTCAGACTTGGCATTTCGGCGCCAACGCGTTGACGTCTTCAGTCAGCGAAGCCGATCACGCTGCTCGATCTTGCTAAAGCTTTTCGATTCGCGTAGCTTTCGAAGTCTTCATCTCGCGTTTCGTACGCTGCAAATTGATCATCTGCAAATTTCGGCAGCTGCGCCGTTCCAAACATCGCTTCATCGCGCACCAAGCAGCGGCGGATTCACTTCCGTATAGCCGTGCTCACTCGATGTGCAGATCGAGCATGAACTGGGCGAGCGCGCGTTCGAGCCGCGCGAGCGCGCCCTTCAAGACGACGAAGCGCGCGCCGGAGAGCTTCGCGGCGGTTTCGAAATCCATCAGCCCGAGCGCCTCGCCGAGATCGAAATGCTGCTTGGGCTTGAAATTGTATTTCTTCGGCGTGCCGTGCTTGTGACGCTCCTTGTTGGCGCTGGCGTCCAGGCCGTCGGGCACGTCGTCGGCGGGGATGTTCGGAAGCTCGGCGAGCGCGTCGTCGAGTTCTTTCTCGGCCGCGCGCTGCTCCTCTTCAAGCTTCGGCATTTCCTCCTTGATCTTGCTCACCTCGGCCATGAGCGTCTTGGCGCGGGCCTCGTCCTTCTTGGCCTTGGCCTCGCCGATCTCTTTCGACGCCGAGTTTCGGCGCTCCTGCAGCGCCTGCAGCTTGGCGATCACCGCGCGGCGCTTCTCGTCGAGCGCGAGCACGCGCTTGGACGCGGGCTCCTGGCCGCGGCGCTGCAGCCCGCGGTCGAGCAGGTCCGGATGATCGCGCACCCATTTGGGATCGAACATGAGAGGCTCTGCAGAATCGGCTGACTGAGTGATTATATCGCCGCGCGGGGCGTCCGGCTCATTCCGCCGGCTTGCTTTCCGGTGCGTCCGGCGGCGCTTCCGGCGCGGGGCCGGCCTTGGCCGCGTCCGCCGCGGCTTTCTTCTTCTCGACCATGGCCACGAGGTAGATGGACACCTCGTACAAGAGCAGCGTCGGGAACGCGAGCGCCAGCTGGCTGATCACGTCGGGCGGCGTCAGCACCGCCGCGATGATGAACACGACCACGATGGCGTAGCGGCGCTTGTCGCGCAGCCATTGGGCGGTGATGAAGCCGATGCGCGCGAGCAAGCGTGAGGATCACCGGCATCTGGAAGCAGATGCCGAAGGCGAAGATCAGCCCCATGATGAGCGAGAGATATTCGCTCACCTTGGGCAGCAGCGAAATCTCCGCCTGGCCCTCGCCGCCGAGCTGCTGCATGCCGAGGAAGAAGCGCATGGCGAGCGGCATGGCGACGAAATAGACGAACAGCGCGCCGAGCAGGAAGCAGATCGGCGTCGCGATCAGATACGGCAGGAAGGCGCCGCGCTCGTGCTTGTAGAGGCCGGGCGCCACGAACATGTAGATCTGCGTCGCCACCACCGGAAACGACAGAAACGCGGCGCCGAACAACGCGAGCTTGATCTGCGTGATGAGGAATTCCTGCGGCGCGGTGTAGATCAGCTTGACGACGACGCCGGAACCGGCGGCCAGCTCATAGGGAAACAGCAGGATGTTGTAGATGTACTTCGCGAACACGAAGCACAGGATCATGGTGACGAAGAACGCGATCAGCGCCTTGATCAGCCGCGTGCGCAGCTCGATCAGGTGATCCATCAGCGGCGCCTTGGTGGCGTCGATGTCGGCGTCGCTCATGCGCGCCCTCCGTCCGCCTTGGCGGGCGGCTCGGGCAGGCACGATGGGCGCGGGTTCGGGCGGCGGCGGAAGAACCGGATCAGGCAAAGGCTGCTCGAGTTCCGGCGGCACGACCGGCGCGGCCGCCGCGATCGGCGGCATCTGCCCGGCGCCCTCGCCCGGCGCCGCGGAGGGCGTGTCGAGCGCCTTCTGCAAGTCGTCGCCGATCTTCTCGACTTGCGTGAGCGGGTTCATCGAAGCCGTACTCTCGAGCAGCTTATCGGCTTCCTTCTTCAGGTCGGCGATTTCCGCCTCGCGCATCGCCTCCTGGAACTGGCCCTGAAACTCGGAGGCCATGCGGCGCAGCTTCGCCATGCTCTGCCCCATGGTGCGCAACAGCGCAGGCAGTTCCTTCGGCCCGATGACGACGAGCGCCACGATGCCGATGACGAGCAATTCGCCCCAACCGATGTCGAACATGATCTAGCGGGCCCGGAAAGCGCGGGCCCTCCCTCGCAGATTCAGGCCGGCCTCAGCCGACCTTCTTTTCGGTCTGCGTCGACGGGGCCGCTTGGGGAGCTTTGTTGTCGATGGCTTTGGGGTCAGCAGGCTTCTCGGCGGCCTCGTCCTCGGACATGCCGCGCTTGAACGCCTTGATGCCCTTGGCCATGTCGCCCATCAGGTCGGAAATCTTGTTCCGGCCGAACAGCAACAACACGACCACAAGCACAACGAGCCAGTGCCAAATACTCAAACCACCCATGAGGTTCCTCCGCTGGCGGTGCGCAGGCGCGTAGGGCCGTTATCCACGCCGCTAGCTTGTCGGGGGCAACCTAGGATGCCGGGGCGGCAAAAACAAGAACTTCGGCAGGGTCCACCGAAAGGCCTACGTCCGCGCCGGGCGCCCATTTCCCGGCGTCCCGCACGCGGGCCTGGACCGGGGCCTCGACGCCGGAAACCACGATTTCGAAAAGATCGACCACGCCCAGGAAATGGCGGGTGACGACGCGGCCGGGAATGCCCTGGCCGGGGGCCCCGATGCGGACGCCCTGCGGCCGCACGCAGGCGATCGCCGGACCCTCGATGCCGCCGCTCGAAAACGTGCCGAGCGGCGTCTCGATGCGGCCGCCGCGGGCGACGCCGGAAAACTCGTTCATCTCGCAGAAGAAGCGCGCGGCGAACAGGCTCTTGGGCTTCAGATAAAGATCGCGCGGCAGCCCGACCTCGGCGAGCTTGCCTTCGCGCATCAGCGCGATGCGGTTGGCGATCCGCATCGCCTCCTCGGGATCGTGGGTGACGATCAGCGCGGTGGCGCGCGCCTCGCGCAGGATCGCGAGCGTGTCGGCGCGGGTGGCGTCGCGCAGCCGCCGGTCGAGGCCGGAGAACGGCTCGTCCATCAGGATCACGGCCGGCCGCGGCGCCATGGCGCGGGCGAGCGCCACGCGCTGCTGCTCGCCGCCGGAGAGCACGTGCGGATATTCGTCGGCGAGATTTTTCAGGCCGACGCGCTCGAGCGACATGCGCGCGGTGCGCTCGGCGTCGGCGCGCGAGAGCCCGCGCAGCCCGAACATGACATTGGCGAGATTGGAGAGATGCGGAAACAGCGCATAGTCCTGAAACATGAAGCCGATGCCGCGCCGCTCCGGCGGCAGGAAGGTATCGGGGCCGGAGATTTCGAGGCCGTCGAGCAGGATGCGTCCGCTGCTCGGCCGCTCCAGGCCGGCGGCGATGCGCAACAGCGTCGTCTTCCCGCAGCCGGAATGGCCCACGAGCGCCACCACTTCGCCGGGCGCGATGGAGAGCGAAACGCCGCGCACGCTCTCGACCGCGCCATAGGAATGGCGCACGTCCTCGAAGGCGAGACTGGCGGCGATCGAAGCGGGAGTGCGGATACGCGACGCAACACTCAACTCAACCACGTCTCACTCCCTTTTCGCGGGCGCGGACGCGGGGCCTTCCTCCGCTTCGGGTTCCGGCGAAAGCAAGAGATCGAGCGGCTCGTCGCCGAGCGGGTCCTCGTCCTCGCGCAGGCTCGGATCGTCGCTCGGCATCGGCATGGAGAATTCCGGCGGCAGGCGGCCGTCGAAGAAGCCGGCGCCGCGCAGTTCCTCGAGACCCGGCAGGTCGTCGATCGAGTCGAGGCCGAAATGAACCAGGAACGCTTCCGTGGTTCCGTAGGTCACCGGACGGCCCGGCACCTTGCGGCGGCCGCGCAGGCGCACCCAGCCGACTTCGATCAGGATATCGAGCGTGCCCTTGGAGATGGTGACGCCGCGGATCTCCTCGATCTCGGCGCGCGTCACCGGCTGGTGATAGGCGACGATGGCGAGCGTCTCGATGCCGGCGCGCGAGAGCTTCTTCGCCTCGGGCATGGGCAGCGCCAGGAAATGGCGCAGATCGGGCGCGGTGCGCAGCGCCCACTTGCCGGCCACGCGCACGAGCTGCACGCCGCGCTCGGCATAGTGCTCGGCGAGCTTGGCGAGCGCCTGCTTGAGATCGGTGCCTTCGGGCATGCGGGCGGCGAGCATTTTTTCGTCGAGCGGCTCGGGGGCCGCGAACAGCAGCGCTTCGAGGATGCGCAAGGCTTCGTCGCTCACGGCCGGATTCTTGTCCGAATTCGCGGCGGCGATGTGCAGAGTTCGAGCGCGTAACGCGGTCACTGCCGGTTTCCTCCGTTTTTAAGTGAAGTTTGCACGCGCTTGCGAACCCAGAGCGGCGCGAAGGCGGATTGCTGCTGCACCTCGACCTGCCCCTCGCGCACCATTTCGAGCGTGGCGGCGAAGCTCGAGGCGAAGACGGTGGCGCGCATGGAAGGCTCGACGATGTAGGCGATGAGATAGTGGTCGAGCTCGGTCCAGTCGCCGGCGCTGCCGATCAGCCGCTCCAGCGCGGCGCGCGCGTCCACCAGCGACCAGACCACGCGCTTGCCCATGGTGAGGTGGGAGAGCGCGCGCTTCTGCCGCTGCACCGCATAGGCGGAAAGCAGATCGTAGAGCGTCGCGGTGACCGGCGCGCGCGGCGTTTCGCTGCCCATCTCCGGCTCGCCGCGCGCGAAGAAATGCTGGCCGAGACGGTCGCGGGTCATGAGCTGGGCGCCGGCCTGGCGGATCTTTTCCAGATGCTGCAGGCGGCGCGCGAGATTGGCGGCAAGATCGGCGGCGGACGGCTGATCGGCCTCGGGCGGCTCGGGCAACAGCAGCCGCGATTTCAGATAGGCGAGCCAGGCCGCCATCACCAGATAGTCGGCGGCAAGCTCGATCCTGAGATCGCGGGCGCGCTCGATGAAGGCGAGATACTGGTCGGCCAGCGCCAGGATCGAGATTTTCGAGAGATCGACCTCTTGCGTGCGCGCGAGCGCGAGCAACAGATCGAGCGGGCCCTCGAAGCCGGCCACGTCGACGACCAGCGCCTGCTCGCCGGTGGCAAGCTCGACGGGTTGCAGCTCGAAAGCGGGCGTTTCTGGTTCCATGGCGATTCAGCGAGTCAGGCGGCAATCATAGCGGAAAAGCGCGCCCGCGCCTCGGCCACATCGACGTTGTCCGGCCTCGTTTTGAGGCGCGAAAGCGCGGCATTCGCCCGCCTTTCGGCGGCCCCCTGGAGCGGCGGCGAAGCGGCGGCCACCTCCTCCATTTCGGGCAGCTTGCCGTTGCAGTGGAGCGCGATGTCGCAACCGGCCGAGATGGCCGCGCTGGTGCGCGCGCCCAGCGTGCCCGAAAGCGCCTGCATGGAAAGATCGTCGGTCAGCAGCAGCCCATCGAAGCCGATACTGCCGCGGATCACCTCGTCGATCAGTGTGGGCGAGACGGTCGCCGGCCGCTTGGCGTCGACGGCGGCATAGACCACGTGGGCGGTCATGCCGATGGGCAGGTCGGCGAGAAGCCGGAACGCCTCGAAATCGGTGCGCTCGAGCTCCTTGCGCGGCGTTTCCACCACCGGCAATTCGTGATGCGTGTCGGCGCGGGCGCGGCCGTGCCCGGGCATGTGTTTCACCACCGGCAGCACGCCGCCCTCGAGCAGGCCCTCGGCGGCGGCGCGGCCGAGGCGGCTCACGGTCTCCGGGTCCGGCCCATAGGCGCGGTCGCCGATCACGCCGTGGCCTTCGGGCAAGCGCAGGTCGGCAACCGGCAGGCAATCCACATTGATCCCCAGGGCGGAGAGCTCGGCCGCGATCAACCGGCCGCCGAGCCGGGCCGCGGCGACGGCCCTGGCCGGATCGCGAGCGTAGAGTTCGCCGAAGTGGGCGGCGGCCGGGAACGAGGGCCAATTCGGCGGCCCCAGGCGCTGCACGCGGCCGCCTTCCTGGTCGATCAGCACCGGCGCATCGGCGCGGCCGACGGCGGCGCGGAATGATCGAATCAATTCAATCACCTGAGCCGGGTTCTCGACGTTGCGTTTGAACAAAATCAGGCCGAGCGGCTGAGTCTTTGCGAAAAACGCGCGCTCGCTCGGCGTGAGGCTGGAGTGCGGCGCAGCCGAGGATGCAGGCGCGGACAGGCATGGCTGCGGCCTAGGTGCGTCGCGCCCGAGCGTCAAGCCCGGGCATGGCCGCAAGGCGGAAATTCAGGTCCGTAGGGCAGGAATTCAGGCGGTTCAGTTGCGCTGGACTACGCACTCGCCGCCCGCCGCCTTCAAGTTCTGACAGAGCGTGTTGGCGTCGTCGCGATTGCCGAATGGGCCGATCTGGGCCCGGTAGTACGTCCCGCGATCGCCGAGATCGGCGCGGCGGATCGTGGCCTGACGGCCGGCGAGCACCGAGGAATAGCGCGCCTGCAGATTTTGCCAGGCGGCCTGCGCCTCTGCCTCGGTTCGCTGCGAACTGACTTGAACGACGTAGCCGGCCGGAGGCGGAGGGGTCTGGATCGTCGGCGCCTGGGTCTGGACGCGAGCCTGCGGGGCCGGTCCAGGTCCGGTGGGCTGTGCGGCGGTCGGTTGCGCCACCGGCGGCCAGACGGGCCCAGACGCGGGAGCGCGAGCAGCAGGGGCCGGCGTTGCCGCCGGAGCGGGCGTGACGCGTCCGCGTGTCGGCGGCGGAGCCGGAGTCGCCTCGGGCTCGGGATCCTCGGCGGGCGGTGCATAGGTGTTGACGGCCATGGGCGGCGCGCCCGGACGCGCGGGCGCAGGGGCAACGCGCGCCGGCGCAGGAGCCGCAGGCGTGGGATCGGCGACCACGGTGCCGTCGGCGCGCACGGTCACGGTGCGGACGCGGCGGGGTCCATCGGTGAACGTCGGCGGCTGCTGCGGCGCTGGCGCTGCCGCCGGGCTAGCGGGAGCCGGGCCTGGAGCAGTGACCGGTGCGGTGCCGGGGACAGGCACCCGGCCGGTGCGCGCGGTCACGTCGATCGGCGTCTCGTCGCGCGGCACGATGCGTTCCGATGGCCCGCCGACGCGGTCGGTGAATTGCTTGGTGCTTTCCGGCGTGGCGGGACCGGCCGGGGCGACCTTGTTGGGGCCGGCCTGCGGGCCGATCACGGGAGGCTGTCTGCCGGCGGACGGGCCGAATACGGTGCGATAGCCGAACACGCCGGCGGTGCCGACGATGGCGATGCCGACCACCGCAGCCACGATCACGAGACCGGTGCGGCCGCGGCGGGGCTGCGCGTCCTCGAGAACCTCTTCGGCGTGCTCGGGAAGATAGGCGTCGTCGGAATATTCCGGATCGTACTTGCTTGCGCCCGCGGTGTCGTAGGCGGCCTCGGCTTCCTTGCCGCGCGCCGGTAGTGAATCGCGCACGCCCAGACGGCGCGCATAGGTGCCGTCGGTGGGAGCGGCGCGAGCATCGGGCTCGCGCTCGGGCCGCGAGGTGGCGCCATAGCTATAGGCGCCACGGGTGTCGCGCGTGCTCGGACGCTCATAGCCGTCGCTGTCGCTGCGGGTACGATAGCTTTCGCGCCGGCGCTCGCGATCGCGATCACGGTCATCCTGGCGCGGGTCGTAACGAGGCTCCTGACGCGCCGTGCGCTGATCGGGAATCGGCACACTGGCCCGGGCGCGCGGACGCGCGCCGCCGGTGAAGTCGGCGAACGGATCTTCCTGCCCGATCAGGCGGGCAAGCTCGGCCAACGGATCCTCGGGTCCGCGCCGGCGCGCGCTCTCGGGCGGCCTGGACGGCGCGTAATCGGGGTCCCGCTGGGACCGGTATCTGGTTTCGTCGGCCATCAAGTCCGACCCGTCTGTTGCGGACATCCCCCGCCGCTCCGGATGCGCATTAGCGCATTTCCTCCGGCGCCCCCACCCCCAGAATTTGGAGCCCCGAGGAGAGCACCGCGACCACACCCTGGACAAGTGCTAGTCGGGCCAAGGTTATTTCCGGATCATCCCCGATAATGAAGCGTAAATGTGGCACGTCCTTACCGCGATTCCATTGGAAATGAAACTCACTGGCGAGCTCGTGAAGGTAAAAGGCGAGCCGATGCGGCTCATGGGTTAACGCGGCGGATTCGACCAGCCGGGGCCAGGCGCCGAGGTGCTTCATCAGCGCGATTTCGCCCGGGTCCGTGAGCCTGCTCAGGTCGGCGGCGGCGACGCGGGCGGGGTCCATGGCCATGGCGGGCATGGCCTCGGCGGCATTGCGGAATACCGACCGGCCGCGGGCATGGGCGTACTGGACATAGAAGACCGGGTTCTCCCGGGTCTGCTCGATCGCCTTGGCCAGGTCGAAATCCAGCACCGCGTCGTTCTTGCGGAACAGCATGATGAAGCGGACCGGGTCGGGGCCGACCTCGTCCACCACTTCACGGAGCGTGACGAAGTCCCCCGCCCGCTTCGACATTTTCACCGGCTCGCCGGCGCGCAGCAGGCGCACGAGCTGGATGAGCTTCACGTCGAGCGCCGCCTTGCCGCCGGAAAGCGCGGTAACCGCGGCCTGCATGCGCTTCACATAGCCGCCGTGGTCGGCGCCCCAGACGTCGATCAGGTTCCTGAAACCGCGCTCCAGCTTGTTCCGGTGATAGGCGATGTCGGAGGCGAAATAGGTGTAGCTGCCGTCGGATTTCTTGAGCGGACGGTCCACGTCGTCGCCGAAGGCGGTGGAGCGGAACAGCGTCTGCTCCCGGTCTTCCCAATCGTCGGGCAGCTGGCCCTTGGGCGGCGGCAGGCGGCCCTCGTAGACGTGACCGGCCTTGCGCAGCGTCTCGATGGCGGCCGCGACCTCGTCGGTCTTGCCGGCGCTGAGCGAGCGCTCCGAGAAGAAGACCTCGTGACGGATGGAGAGCGCCGCGAGATCCGCGCGGATCAGATCCAGCATCGCGTCGATCGCCGCGGTGCGCACGATAGGCAGCCAATCGGCTTCGGGCTTCTGCAGGAGCGCGCGGCCGTGCGCCTTGGCGAGCCTTTCGCCGACCGGCTTGAGATAGTCGCCGGGATAGAGCCCGTCCGGGATCGCGCCGATGTCGTCGCCGAGCGCCTCGCGGTAGCGCAGAAATGCGGAGCGCGCGAGCGCATCGACCTGGGCGCCGGCGTCATTGACGTAATACTCGCGCATCACCGCGAAACCGGTGAACACGAGCAGGCTCGCCAGCGCGTCGCCGAATACGGCGCCACGTCCGTGGCCGACGTGCATCGGCCCGGTCGGATTGGCCGAGACGTATTCGACGTTGATCTTCTCGCCGCGCCCGAGATCGGTACGGCCGAAATTTGCGCCCTCATTCAGCGCCGCTTTCAGCACGTCGCGCCAGAACGCGGGATCGAGCGAGATATTGATGAAGCCGGGGCCGGCTACTTCCGTCTTGGTCACCATCGGCACGTCGGTGAGCTTGGCCGCGATCATCACCGCGAGCTCGCGCGGCTTCATCGCCGCTTCCTTGGCGAGCACCATGGCGGCGTTGGTGGCGAGATCGCCGTGACTCGCGTCGCGCGGCGGCTCGACCACGACGCGGCCGGTGTCGAGACCGGGCTTGAGCGCGCCCTCGCGCACGAGTGCGGCGACCGCGTCGCGCACGTGAGCGTCGAAGATTGCGTAGGGATTCATGGAACGGGTCAATCCGCGGCCTGCGCCGCCTAACGCAGATCGGGAGTTGAGTCAAAGAAACGGCGGTGCTGTTCCAGCGCGATAGCTATCGGTCATGCCCGCGATGAAATCGGCGGTGCGGCGCGCGCGGGCGTGCTCGTCGGCGGCGTCCATCCGCCACTCGGCCGGGAGGTCGGTGGGGCGCTGCATGAAGTGGCCGAACAGCTCGGATACCACGCCTTCCGCCTGCCCCATGACGCCGAGCACCCTTTGATGGCGGTACATGCGCGGCGAGAGGAACTCCTTGATCGCGCGGTCGGTCTTCGCGGCCGTTTCGGAAAAGCCGGCGACCGGCTTGCCCGCTTTGCGAACGTCGCCGGACGAGCGGAGCGCGAGCGCCGCGGCGCGCCGGTCGGTCTCGGCGATCACGTCTTCGATCATGCGTGCGATCAGCCGCCGCGTCAGCTCGTTGACCAGCCGCGGCCGCTCGATCTCGCCGTAGCGCGCGCGCACCTGCGCGAGGATGTCCTGCACCGTGGGCAGACTCGCGAGCTCGTCGACGCCGAACATGCCGGCGCGCAGACCGTCATCGAGATCGTGGGCGTCATAGGCGATGTCGTCGGCGATCGCCGCGATCTGCGCCTCGGCGCTGGCGTAGCTCGCAAGCTCGAGGTCCTGGCCGCGCGAATAGTCGAGGATCGCTTCGGGCACGCCGCGCGCGGCATAACGCGCGACCGGCTTCCCACCGGCGTCGATCAGCGGCCCGTTGTGCTTGACGATGCCTTCGAGCGTTTCCCAGGTGAGGTTCAATCCGTCGAAGGCCGCGTAGCGGCGCTCGAGCCGGGTCACGATCACGCAGCGACTGGGCATTGTGGTCGAAGCCGCCGAAGGCGCTCATGCACTGATCGAGCGCCCGCTCGCCGGCATGGCCGAACGGCGGATGGCCGAGGTCGTGGGCAAGCGCCAAGGCTTCGGCCAGGTCCTCGTCGAGGCCGAGCCCGCGCGCCAGCGCACGCGCGATCTGGGTCACTTCCAACGTATGGGTGAGCCGCGTGCGGAAATGGTCGCCCTCGTGGGAAACGAAGACCTGCGTCTTGTGCTTGAGCCGGCGAAAGGCGGTCGAATGGATCACCCGGTCGCAGTCGCGGCGGAATTCGTTGCGAGTCGGGGACGGCTCCTCGGGATGCAGACGGCCGCGCGAACGCGCCGGATCGGCCGCCCAGGCGGCGCGCGGCCTTGCGCTCACTACAGCCATGGCCCCTGCCCTTGAATTGACACGCCCCAGGGAGCACTTAACTATCGGATTGGCTCCGGTACAACCGGGCCTGGAGATTCGGCATGGATACCGCCGTCACCGTAACCGAACGCGCCGCGCGCAGGATCAACGAAATCCTGGGCCGCGAGCCGGCGCCGTCGGTGCTGCGGGTGAGCGTCGAGGGCGGCGGCTGCTCCGGCTTCCAGTACAAGTTCGACATCGACCGCCAGCCTGCCGCCGACGACCTCGTGATCGAGCGCGAAGGCGCAAGGATCGTGGTCGATCCGGTTTCGCTGCAGTACATGCTCGGCTCCAAGCTCGACTTCGTGGACGATCTGATCGGCGCTTCGTTCAAGGTCGAGAACCCGAAGGCGACCGCCTCCTGCGGCTGCGGCACCAGCTTCACGCTCTGATCGCGCACGCATGCGCATCGCCACCTTCAACGTCAATTCGATCGCGCAACGCGTCGAGCCGCTGAAGCAGTGGCTCAAGGAGCGGGAGCCCGACGTCGTCTGCCTGCAGGAGCTGAAATGCGTCGACCAGGCGTTCCCGCGCGGCGTGTTCGAGGATCTCGGCTACAACGTCGCCGTCCACGGTCAGAAGACCTATAACGGCGTCGCCATCCTCTCGAAGCTCAAGTTCGACGAGGTCGAGGCGCGCCTGCCGGGCGATCATTCCGACGACCACGCGCGCTACATCGAAGCGGTGATCTCGGTGAAGGGCGGCGTGGTGCGCGTCGCCTCGATCTATCTGCCGAACGGCAATCCGCCCGACGGCGACAAGTATCGCTACAAGCTCGACTGGATGGAGCGCCTGACCGCGCACGCGCGGAAACTGCTCGCGCTCGAGGAGCCGCTGGTGCTCGCCGGCGACTACAACGCGATCCCTACTCCCGCCGACGTGCACGACCCGAAGCTCTGGGAAGGCGATGCGCTGTTCCTGCCGCAGACGCGCGCCAAGTTCCGCGAGCTGACCAGCCTCGGCCTTACCGACGCGGTGCGGGCCACGAGCGACGATCCCGGGCTCTACACGTTCTGGGACTATCAAGGCGGCGCCTGGCAGAAGAACAACGGCATCCGCATCGATCACCTTCTATTGTCGCCGCAGGCCGCCGACCGGCTCACGGCCGCCGGCATCGACAAGGCCGTGCGCGGCCGGCTGAAGCCCTCGGACCATGTGCCGGTGTGGATCGATCTCGATATCGCTATGGCCTGAGCCTGCCGCGCCAATTCCGCACAGCGGTTGCGCGCGGCGGCCGCTTGTAGCCGCTCCCGCTCAGCGCAATAGTTCTCCCAAGAGAAAGAAGGCGCGTCCACGCGCCTCGGGGAGGACAGTGAACAAGCCGCCGGCGATCGAGCCGAGCGCGGGACTGCATCGCCATGTCGGCGAGGCCGCGCCTGTACTCATGATCGAAGAACTCGAAGGCCGGAAGCTCGCCGGTATTGCGCGCTTCATCTTTGCGCTTGCCGCGATCGTCGCGACGTTCCTCGCGCTCAATCAGCTCCTGAACCTGCGGCTCTTCGTCGGCGTCGTCTTCATCGAGAACCGTTATCTGTTCCTGCTGGCAGCCACGCTTTTTCCGCTGGTGTTCCTCGCCTTTCCCGGGCGCAAGGGCGCGACGGGGTTCGTGCCCGCCTATGACTGGCTGCTGGCGGCGCTGAGCGCCGGTCTCCTCATCTGGTTTTCCTTCCAGGCGGAGCGGATTCTCTCCGAGGGCTGGGAGTACAGCGCGCCGACGCGGGCGAAGATTCCCGCAGCCATGCTGTGGCTGCTCATTCTCGAAGCGCTGCGGCGCACCAGCGGCTGGCCGATGGCGATCATCGTCGGCGTGTTCTCGCTCTATCCGGTGGTGGCCGAGGCGATCCCGAATCCGCTCAAGGGCAAGTCGCAAACGCTCGAAGACACCCTCGCCTACCACGTCCTTAGCTCCGAATCCGCGTTCGGCATCCCGATGCGGGCCTTTGCCGAGATCGTGGTCGGCTTCATCGTGTTCGGGCTGGCGCTCAACTACACGGGCGGCGGAAGGTTTTTCAACGATCTTGCGTTCGCATTGGTGGGCCGTGTGCGCGGGGGTGCCGCGCAAGTCGGTATTATTTCGAGCGCGCTGCAGGGCTCGATCAGCGGCAGCGTGATCTCGAACGTCATCAGTTCGGGCGTGGTGACGATCCCGGCGATGAAACGCACGGGGTTCCGCGCCGACTATGCGGGTGCGGTGGAAGCGGTGGCATCGACCGGCGCGGTACTGATGCCGCCGGTCATGGGCTCGACCGCGTTCGTCATGGCGTCGTTCCTCGGCAAGTCCTATGGCGAGATCGCGCTCGCGGCGACGATCCCGGCGCTCCTGTTCTATATCGCGCTCGTCGTGCAGGTCGACGCCTACTCGGCCCGGCTCGGGCTCAAGGGGCTGCGCCGGGAGGAGCTGCCGCGGCTCGGCGCGGTGATGAAGGAAGGCTGGTTCTATATCCCGGTATTCGCGCTCCTGGTGTTCCTGCTCGTCTCGCTGCAGGAGGAAGCGCTCGCGCCGTTCTACGCGACCGCGCTCCTGATCGCGATCAACCAGGCGCTGCCGCAACATCGAATGAATTGGGACCAGCTGCTCGAGTTCGCGGCTGCGGTCGCGCGCGGGCTGGCGGAACTGACGGCGATTCTGATGGCGGTCGGCTTCATCATCGGCGCGCTTTCGGTCACCGGGCTCGCCGGCACGCTCGCCAATGATCTGGTCTATGCCGCCGGCGGCGCGCCGCTCGTGCTCCTGCTCATGGGGGCCATCACCAGCTTCATCTTCGGCATGGGGATGACGGTGACGGCTTGCTACATCTTCCTCGCCATCGTGCTGGCGCCGCCCCTGGTCAAAGCCGGGCTCGATCCGCTCGCGGTGCATCTCTTCATCATGTATTGGGGCATGGTCTCGTTCATCACGCCGCCGGTGGCGCTCGCCACCTTCGCTGCGGCGCCGCTTGCGGGCGTGTCGGCGATGCGCATCGGTCTGCAATCGATCCGGCTCGGGACTGCGATCTATCTCGTGCCGTTCTGCTTCGTGCTGAACCCGGCGCTGCTGTTCAAGGGCGATCCCGGAACGGTCATAGTATCCATCGCGGCCGCATTCCTGGGCATGGTTTTGGCCGCCGCAGCGCTGCAGGGTTACGTGCTCGGTCTCGGCCGCATCCCCAAGCATGCGGGCGGCTTGATCGCACGCATTGTGCTGATCGCGGGTGGATTCCTGCTCGCCGCTCCCGTACCCCGGCTCACCGGCCTGCCCTTCTCGGTCAATCTTTCCATCGGCGCTGCGCTCGCAATATTCGGACTATTGCTGCTGTTCGCATTCAATCGCAAACTGAAACCAGGGAGGAACGCTGCATGAAAATAAAGAACATTCTTCTCGCTGCCGCCATCGTGGCGGTTGCTGCCGCTCCTGCGGTGGCGCAATCGATCAAGCTGCCGGAGACGCTGACCTGGACCGCCTATGATGTCGGCTCCGGCGGCTACAATCAGGCGGTCGCAATCGGCAATGCGCTCAAGAACAAGCTCGGCGATCAATCTCCGCGTGCTGCCGGGAAAGAACGACGTTTCGCGCAACATTCCGCTGCGCGACGGACGGGCGTTGTTCTCGGCCAACGGCATCGGCGGCAGTTACCTCGCGCAGGAAGGCGTCTACGAATTCGGCGCGCGCGAGTGGGGTCCGCAGGCGGTGCGCTCGCTGATCCTGAACAATTCCGACGCGCTGCTCACGATCGTGACGGCGAAGGACGCCAATATCGTCACCGCGGCCGATCTCAAGGGCAAGCGGGTGGCCTGGGTGGTCGGCGCGCCCTCGCTCAACCAGAACATCACGGCGCTGCTGGCGTTCGCCGGCCTCACCTGGAACGACGTCAAGAAGGTCGAGTTCGGCGGCTTCGGGCAGGCAATGGACGCGATCATCGCCAATCAGGTGGATGCCGCCTTCTCATCGACCATCTCCGGCCAAGCCTACAAGATCGCGTCCTCGCCGCGCGGCATCCGCTATCCGATCTTCGCCCACGCCGACAAGGTAGCTTGGGCGCGCGTGAACAAGATAGCGCCGTTCTTCGTGCCGGCATTCGGCACCGAGGGCGCCGATCTGTCGCCCGAGAAGAAGGCCGAGGCCGCCACCTATCCCTATCCGGTGCTGATGACGATGGCGGCGACCGATACCGATCTCGTCTACAACATGACCAAGGCGATGGTGGAATTGTTCCCCGACTACAAGGACGGCGCGCCGGGCAATCTCGGCTGGGATATCAAGCGCCAGATCTTCGCCTGGGCGATCCCGATGCACGACGGTGCGATCCGCTACTACAAGGAGCGCGGCCTGTGGACCGCCGAGCATCAGAAGCACAATGACGCGATGATCAAGCGTCAGGACCTGCTGGCGGCCGCCTGGAAGGCGTATTTGCCGGCCGCACCGGCCGACGAAAAGGACTTCGCCAAGGGCTGGATGAAGGCGCGAGCGGAGGCGCTGACCAAGGCCGGACTGGACATCGTCGTCACCGAGTGGTGATCGGCGTCTCCGAAAAAGGAAAAGCCCGGCGGATGACCGCCGGGCTTTTTTTCGCTGCGCTTTCGACAGCTCAGCGCTGACCCTTCATCCAACGCTTCAGATAGATGAGCGCCAGCGCGCTTTCGTCGGCCGTCGCCGCCATCGAGGCTTCCTCGTGGGCGTCGACGATCCACTTGTCGTCGGGGCCGGCGGCGGCGTCGCGCGCCAGCGTGAGCCACATCAGGCCCTGCGCGCCCTGGCGCGGAATATCCTCGCCGCGGAACAGCATCTGCCCCAGGAGCGCCTGCGCCTGATACTGCCCCTTGTGCGCGGCGCTCGAGAGCCAGCGCAGCGCCTGGCGCGGGTCCTTGTTGACGCCCACGCCTTCAAGATAGAGCCGCGCGAGCTGATACTGCGCGTCGGGGTCGGCGAAATAGGACGCCGCGTAGTTGAACATGTCGCGCGCGCGCACGGCATCGGAGCGGACCGGCGTATTCGGAATGCCGTTGAGGTAATACGAGCCGAGCGCGACGAAGGCATTGGCCACGAAGCGGGCCTGCGGAGTGAACGGCAATTCCTCGGAATTCTCCGAGGCAAGCCGGCTGAAATATTCGAACGCCTTCATATCGTCGCGCTTGATGCCGTCGCCTTCGGCATACATGCGGCCGATCTTCCACAAAGCCATCGGGTGGCCCTGCTCGGCGGCAAAGCGCAATTCGGTAAAGGCCTTCACCTTCTCGCCGGCGACATAGTGCTGGGCGCCGGAGCGGAACGCCTGCAGCGGCGTCGGCGCGGGCACCGCCGCGGGCGCGCTCTGCGGATCGAGCGCGGGCGCGGTCGCGGGCACCGTGAGAACGGCGGCGAGAACCAGGCCGAGGCCCAATGCGTCAGATATCCGCATAGGACTGCCTTTCGGCCGCGCCGCCGGGATGCGTCACGGCGCCGGAACGCGCCGGGCCGACCTGCTGCGTGTATTTCCAGAGATAGCCCGAGCCGAAGCCGTTATCGCGCGGCTTCCAGCTGCGCCGGCGGCTTTCGAACTCTTCGGCCGAGAGCTTGGCCTCGATCACGCCCTGCTCGGCGTCGAGCATGATGAGGTCGCCGTCCTTCAGGAGCGCGATGGGCCCGCCGATGGCGGCCTCGGGGCCGACGTGGCCCACGCAGAAGCCGCGCGTCGCGCCGGAGAAGCGCCCGTCGGTGATCAGCGCGACCTTGCCGCCCATGCCCTGGCCATAGAGCGCCGAGGTCGTGGCCAGCATTTCGCGCATGCCGGGGCCGCCCTTGGGGCCCTCGTAGCGGATCACCAGCACGTCGCCTTCCTTGTACTTGCGGCTCTTCACCGCCTCGAAGCAGGCCTCCTCGCCGTCGAAGCAGCGCGCGGGGCCGGCGAAGCGGAGATTCGTCATGCCGGCGACCTTCACGATCGCGCCCTCGGGCGCGAGATTGCCCTTGAGGCCGACCACCCCGCCGGTCTTGGTCAGCGGCTTGTTGGCGGGCCGGACCACGTCCTGGTCCGGATTCCATTTCACGCTCTTCATGTTTTCGGCGATGGTGCGGCCGGTCACGGTCATGCAGTCGCCGTGCATGATGCCGTGGTCGAGCAGCGTCTTCATGATGAGCGGCACGCCGCCGGCCTCGAACAGGTCCTTGGCGACGTATTTCCCGCCGGGCTTGAGGTCCGCGATATAGGGCGTCCGCTTGCATCACCTCGGCGACGTCGAACAGATCGAACTTGATGCCGCACTCGTGCGCGATCGCCGGCAGATGCAGCGCGCCGTTGGTGGAGCCGCCGGTCGCGGCGACGACGATGGCGGCGTTCTCGAGCGCTTTCCGGGTGACGATGTCGCGCGGGCGGATATTGCGGCGCACCAGCTCCATGATCTTCTCGCCCGCGACGTTGCAGAAACGGTCGCGGATTTCGTAAGGCGCCGGAGCGCCCGCCGAATACGGAAGTGCGAGGCCGATCGCCTCGGAAACGGTCGCCATGGTGTTGGCCGTGAACTGTGCGCCGCAGGCGCCCGCCGACGGGCAGGCGATCTGCTCGAGCTCTTCGAGGTCGTCGTCGGTCATCTTGCCGACCGAATGCTGGCCGACCGCCTCGAACACGTCCTGGATGGTCACCGGCTTGCCGCGGAAGGAACCGGGCAGGATCGAGCCACCGTAGATGAACACCGAGGGCACATTGAGGCGACACATGGCCATCATCATGCCCGGCAAGGATTTGTCGCAGCCGGCAAGGCCGATCAGCGCGTCGTAGCCGTGACCGCGCATGGTGAGCTCGACCGAATCGGCGATCACCTCGCGCGAGGGCAGCGACGACTTCATGCCCTGGTGGCCCATGGCGATGCCGTCGGTGACCGTGATGGTGCAGAACTCGCGCGGCGTGCCTCGGGCGGCGGCGACGCCCTTCTTCACCGCCTGCGCCTGGCGCATGAGCGCGATGTTGCAGGGCGCGGCCTCGTTCCAGCAGGTGGCGACGCCGACGAAGGGCTGATGGATCTGCTCGCGCGTCAGACCCATCGCGTAATAGTAGGAGCGATGGGGCGCGCGCTCGGGACCCTCCGTCACGTGACGGCTGGGGAGCTTGGATTTGTCGAAAGTCCGTGCGTCCATGGCCCGCTCTGCGCCGCCCCCGCAGGCCCCCCGGCCCGCACGCAAAACGGAGGCGACAGGGAGCGTAGTCGGTTCCGTTTATGGCGGGACGGCGGCGCGGACCAGCCGCAAACCCTTTATGGTTGCGATCTTCTGAAGGTGTGTCGCCGAGGTCACACGTGTTGCCCGGAAATCCAAGCCCTGCGAATGAATCTATTGCAGTGCGGTAGGTAACCTGAGCTCCCGATTCGACACTGGCTCTGGCGGGACCCCAATGCCGAAAGCCCCCTTGCTGCGCCGAAAATTCTTCGATCGCAGCGTGCACGAGGTCGCGCCCGAGCTGATCGGCGCGACGCTGCTATTCAAGGGCGTCGGCGGGATCATCGTCGAGGTCGAGGCCTATCACCACACCGATCCGGCCGCGCATTCCTATGGCGGGCGCACCGAGCGCAACGCGGTGATGTTCGGCCCGCCGGGCCATGCCTACGTCTATCGCTCCTACGGCATGCACTGGTGCCTGAATTTCGTGTGCGAGCAGGAAGGTTCGGCCAGCGCGGTGTTGATCCGCGCGCTGCAGCCGGCCGTGGGACTGGCGGCGATGCGCCGCCGCCGCGGCGTGAAGGAAGAGCGGCTCTTGTGCTCGGGACCCGGGCGGCTGTGCGAGGCGCTGGGTGTGACGCGCGCGCACAATGGGCTCGCGCTCGACGCGCCGCCGTTCGAATTGCGGGCGCGCAGCGGAAAAATCGAAATCGTCACCGGCCCGCGCATCGGTATCACCAAGGCGGTAGCGAGCCCTTGGCGCTACGGGCTCAAAGGTTCGCGGTTCCTGAGCCGGCCGTTCACGCGTAGGAAATAATGAATTCGCAGCCCTTGTCGGTGCCGAATTCGCGCGTGATGCGGCCGCTCGCGAGCTCGAACTCGAGCACGGTCGCCTCGTCGTGGCAGCAGACAAAGGCGTGCTTGCCGTCGGCGGCGAAGCCGAAGCCCATGGGCGACTTCCTGGTCTTGAACGAGGCGATCTGTTGCAGGCTTTCGGCCTCGAAAATCGCGGCGTGGGCCTCGAAGTTCTGCGCGACCACGACGTATTTTCCGTCGGGCGAAACGCGCACGCGCTTGAGCTGGTTCTTGCCCGGCGCGCCCGCGATGGTCAGCGTTTGGCGCAGCGCAAGGTTCTGCGTGTCGAACACGTGCAGCGCATTGCGCTCATGGGCGCACACATAGAGCGCGGTGCCCTCGGGCGAAACGGCGATGCCCTCGGCGCGGCCGGGAATCTCGATCTTGCCGATCGGCATCAGCCGGTCGGCGTCGATCACGGCCACGAAACGGTCGGCCTTGAACGAGGCGAACAGCTTGCGCGAGGTCTGGCTGAACGCGAGCCAATGGGGGCTGCCGTCGAGCTCGACGCGCTTGACGCGATCGGTGTCCGGATCGATCGCGAACAGCAGATTGCCGAGCTCGCCGGTGACCCAGATGGTCGCGCCGCACAGGGTGATGCCGTGCGGCGCCAGGCTCGCGCCCACATCGATGGTGCGCTCCAAGGTCTTCGACGCCAGATCGATGATCGCGATGCGCCGGTCCGGGCTCTTGGTCTCGCCGAAGCGCCCGCCGCCATAAATCGAGCCATAGACCTTGGTGCCGTCGGCCGAGAGCACGAGCTCGTGGGTCGAGGCCGGCATGTCGATCTCGCCGGTCTTGGTCAGCGTCGCCGCGTCGAAGAACTGCACTTTGTTGGCGTTCTTCGCGGTCAGCACCAGGTTCGGGCCGCCGGGCCGGTTGTTGGGGTCGATCATCCTTCCCCTCATTGCCGGGCTTGACCCGGCAATCCATCTTGCCGCGAGGAAGGTGGAGGAGTTCGACTGGATGCGCGGGTCACGCCCGCGCATGAGGGATAAGGGATTTTACGGAGGTTACGCCGCGCCCTTCAGCCGCTCCAGCGCCTCGCGCACCTTGGCGGCGCGGCCTTGCGCTTCCTCGCGCTTCTCGCGCTGCTCGTCGACCACTTCCTCGGGCGCGCGGGCCATGAAATCGGCGTTGCCGAGCTTCTTGTCGATATGGGCGATGTCGACGGCGATCTTGCCGAGTTCCTTCTCCAGCCGAGCCTTCTCCGCGGCGAGATCGACGAGGCCGGCGAGCGGCAGAGCCGCCACCTCGCCGCGCACGAGCAACTGCACCGCGCCCTTGGGCGGGCTGTCGGCGAAGGTGATTTCCGAAAGTCGCGCGAGCCGCATCAGGGCGTCGTTCCAGCGCCCTGCCCGTTCGCGCGTTGCCTTCGAGGCGACCAGCACGAGCGAGACCTGCGCGCCGGCGGGCACGTTCATCTCGGAGCGGATCGAGCGGATGGCGGTCACGAGATCCACGAGCCAGCCGAGCTCGGCCTCGGACTCCTTATCCTCCAGCCCTTCGAGCTTGGGCCAGTCCGCCAGCACCAGCATGGTCTCGCGCTTCGGCCCTTCTTCGCCGGTCACGCGCCAAAGTTCCTCGGTGAGGAAGGGCATGAACGGGTGCAGGAGCTTCAGAATTTCGTCGAGCACGAAGGCAGACGGTGGCCCGCGTCTCGTCCTTGGCCGGGCCGTCGGCGCCGGTGAGCACGGGCTTGGCGAGCTCGATGTACCAGTCGCAATAGATGCTCCAGACGAAGCGATAGGCCGCGCCCGCGGCCTCGTTGAACCGGTAGGCTTCGATCGCGGCCGTCACCTCGCGCGCGGCCTTGGCGGCCTCGCCGAGAATCCAGCGGTTCAGCGTCTCGCGCGCCTGCTTGGGATCGAAGCCGGCGACGCGCTTGCAGCCGTTCACCTCGCCGAAGCGGGCGGCGTTCCACAGCTTGGTCGCGAAATTGCGGTAGCCCTCGACGCGGTTGGCGGAGAGCTTGATGTCGCGGCCCTGGGCGGCCATGGCGGCGAGCGTGAAGCGCAGCGCGTCGGCGCCGTAGTCGTCGATGATCGAGAGCGGATCGATCACGTTGCCCTTCGATTTCGACATCTTGGCGCCGCGCTCGTCGCGCACCAGCGCGTGGATATAGACGTGGCGGAACGGCACTTCTTTCATGAAGTGCAGTCCCATCATCATCATGCGCGCGACCCAGAAGAAGATGATGTCGAAGCCGGTGACCAGCACCTGCGTCGGGTAATAGCGCTTCAATTCCGGCGTCGCGTCGGGCCAGCCGAGCGTCGAGAACGGCCACAGCGCCGAGGAGAACCAGGTGTCGAGGACGTCGGGGTCGCGAAAAATCGGAACCGGCCCGCCTGAAAATACTTCGGCAAGCAGATTAGTTTTTCGCTATCCGTGGGTTTACCGCCAATAACGCGGACTGCGCGGCCGTAACGAGCTTTGGCCTGCTGAATCGCCTCGTCCTCGGTGTGAGCTACAAACCATTCAGAGCGTTCTTTGTCGTCCTCCCAAGTGCTCTCTTTCGCTCCAAGAAACTTCGGGCCGTACCAGGCTGGTATCTGGTGGCCCCACCAGAGCTGGCGGGAGATGTTCCACGGCTCGGATGTTCTCCATCCAGTCGAAATAGGTCTTCTCCCAGTTCTTCGGGATGAACTTGGTGCGGCCTCTTTGCGACCGCTTCGATCGCAGGCTGCGCCAAGCTTCTTCGCGTCCACGTACCACTGATCGGTAAGGAACGGCTCGAGTACCGCGTTGGAGCGATCGCCATGAGGTACCGTGTGGAGATTCGGTTCAATTTTTTCGACTAGGTTACGCGCCTCCAGCATTTCGACGATGCGCTTGCGCGCTTTGAAGCGATCGTAGCTTGTCGACGGTTGTACAGCGTTTCCGTTAAGTCATCCGACGCGCTGGTACGCCTTGTAGAAATTCCACGTTGTCTTGAGATGAAATACGTGCTTCTGGGTCGAAGATGTTCACAAGCGGCAGCTTGTGCCGCCGCCCGACCTCGAAATCGTTGAAATCATGCGCGGGCGTGATCTTGACCGCGCCGGAGCCTTTCTCCGGGTCGGCATATTCGTCGGCGATGATCGGGATGCGGCGGCCGACCAGCGGCAGGATCGCGTTCTTGCCGATGAAGTGCTTCCAGCGCTCGTTCTCGGGATGCACCGCGACCGCCACGTCGCCGAGCATGGTCTCGGGCCGCGTGGTGGCGACGACGATGAACTGGTCCGTGCCCTCGATCGGATATTTCAGGTGCCAGAGGTGGCCCTTGGTCTCGACCTGCTGCACTTCGAGGTCGGAGATCGCGGTCAGCAGCTTCGGGTCCCAATTGACCAGCCGCTTGTCCTTGTAGATCAGCCCGTCGCTTGTAGAGATCGACGAACACCTTGAGCACCGCGCGCGAGAGGCCCTCGTCCATGGTGAAGCGCTCGCGCCGCCAGTCGCAGGAGGCGCCGAGCTTCTTCAATTGGTGGATGATGGTGCCGCCGGATTCCGCCTTCCATTCCCACACGCGCTTGATGAATTCCTCGCGGCCCGATGCTCGCGCCGGTCCGGCTCCTGCCGCTCCATCAATTGGCGCTCGACCACCATCTGCGGTGGCGATGCCGGCGTGGTCGGTGCCGACCTGCCACAGCACGTCCTTGCCGCGCATGCGCTCGAAGCGGCAGAGAATGTCCTGCAGCGTGTTGTTGAGCGCGTGGCCCATGTGCAGCGAGCCGGTCACGTTCGGCGGCGGGATCACGATGCAATAGGGCTCGGCCTTGGCCCGCTCCGGCCGGCCGGAATCGAACGCATGCGCCGCTTCCCAGGCGCGATAGATGCGGTCCTCGACCTCGTTCGGCTGATAGGCTTTTTCGATCATGACGGTTCCGGCGCGGGCGCGCCGGCTATCAAGCGGAGCATTCCGGGAGTGTCAACGCGGCCACGGGCCGCCTAGCGCCCGCCGCGCGATACCCGCTCGATCTCGGCGCGCACCATGCGCTCCACCAGGCCCGGCAGGTTGTCGTCGAGCCAGTGCTTGAGCATGGGCCGCAGCATCTCCCGCACCAGGTCTTCGACCGTGCGGGCGTTCTGCGCGAAGAAGGTATGGGCGAGCGAGTCGAAGGCGGCGGAAACCGCCGCGCTGGTCTCTTGCGAGATGATGGTCTCGACGCTGCCGGGGCCGGGCATCTCGGCCTGCGCGGGACGGGCCGCCGGTTCGGGCGCGGCGCGCGCGGGCTCGTCATGGTCGCGGAACACCACGTCGGTGGCGTCCATGATGCGGGCGCGCGGCGTGGATATCTCGACCGTCTCGGTGAGTTCGAGCACGGCCGGCTCGTGCGCGGCCGGCGGCGCATCCGGATGCGAGAGCAGCGCATCCACCGTATCCTGGCTGATCGGGTTTTCGGCGCTGGCGGGCGGCTCGGCCTTGACCTCGCGCAACGGCACGTGCGTCGGCTTCAGCGCGGCTTCCGCCACCGCGTTCTCGTCGGAGATAATCCGGCGGATGGAGGCCAGAATCTCCTCCATCGACGGGTCCTGAACCTTGGCGCTCGATTGGGCCAATGGCCTCTCCCAATTCAGCAGCGACGAATCACTCAACGCGAACGCACTAACTATTACATCTGCCCCCGATACCACCAACGCATCCGGCGGCCGGAGGGCTTACACAAACGCAACCAACTCTACGAAAACTCAGCGTCCGTCCGGGGTCCGCACGCCCTGCCAAGCGTCGCGCACCTGATTATAGTGGGTTGCAGGGCTGTAAACGGCGACCTGCAGCTTCAGCTCCGCGGCGCTCAGTTTGCCGACCGCCGCCAGCAGCGAATAGGAAGCGACCACCCGGTCCCGCTCGGCGGAAACGAGTGCCGACGCGCGCAGTTGACCGTTCCGACTGCGCATTGAGCACGTCGAGCGTGGTGCGCTGGCCGACGCGGGCCTCTTCGCGAACGCCGTTCAGGGCGATCTCGGTGGCGCGCACCTGGGCCCGGCCGGCCTCGACCTGGAAGCGCGAGGCCTGCAACAGGCCGAAGGATTGAATCACGGCGGCGCGCACCTGATCGCGTGCCACGTCGACCTCGATGCGGCGTTGCCCGAGCGTCTCCTTGCTCTCGCGAATGCGCGAGAATTCCGCGCCGCCCTGATAGATCGGCACGGTGAGGCGGCCGACGACGGAGGCCGTGATATTGGTGTCGACCCCGGTGCCAAGGTCATGGCGCTTCTGCAGGGAGCCTTCGAGCGCCAGCGTCGGGAGCAGACTGCCTTCGGCGACCTTGACCTGCAGGGATGCGACATCGACGCCGAAGCGGGCGGCGGCGATCGCCGGATGCTGATTGAAGGAGGCAAGCAGCGCGTCGTCGATCGAGGCCGGAACCAGATTCTCGACCGGGTGGCCCGGCGTCAGCTGAAGCGGCACCTCGCCGATGACGCGCTGATAGACGGCGCGCGACGCGTTGAGATTCGCCTGCGCCACGCTGAAGGTCGATTCCGCCGCGGACAGCCGCGCCTCGGCCTGGGCCACGTCGGTGCGGGTCACCTCGCCCACGTTGAAGCGGTCGCGGGTCGCGCGCAGCAGCTCGCGCACGGCCTCGATGTTCTGCTTCTGCAGCTCGAGGATGGCGGCGTCGCGGATCACGTTCATATAGGCGGTAACGCCGTCCAGCAGAACGTTCTGCTCGGTGTTGCGGAGCGTCTCGCGCGCGGCCAAAACTTGAGATTCGGCGGAACGGGTGAGGTTCCCGGTCTGGAAGCCGTTGAACAAGGTTTGCCGCGTGGTGAGGCCATAGCCGCGCGGGTTCAGGTGGCTCTCCGACGGGGGCACGCCGGGCGTAGTGAACGTCGAACGGCTCCACGCGTCGCCGACGTCGGCATTGCCGAAGACCTGCGGCCGATAACCCGAAAGCGCCTGAGGCACCTTCTCGTCGGTGGCGCGGTTGGCGGCGCGCTGGGCGTTGAGCGTGGGGTTGTTATGATAAGCGTGCGCGAGCGCGCCTTCGATCGTCTCGGCGGCACGGCTCGCACCGCTCCATAGCAGCGCAAACGCCGCTACCGACGCCGCGCCGAGAACCAGTTTACTGAGAGCCGAACGCCGCATACCACCTCATATTGTCGCCAGACGAGCCATTGCCGCCGCGAATCTCGTCTTATGTTGCAGTATAAAGCATAGAGGGCGCAGATAGGGCGGCAAACCGGGAAGCGGAAAGCATCCACGGTTTCTTGCAGGCGCGGCTTCCGTGCCACAGGCCCCAAGCGCGTCAGAACACGAAGGTTTTGGGCGCTGCAAAACCCGGCAAAGGCGGCACGGCGGCGTCGAAAACGGGTCGCGAAGCAACGCTGCCCGCAACGCGAGTGTAGATGGTGGCGCGTGACGAATTGCCGTTGCGCGTCACAGCACCGATCCGCCCGCCCTCCGCCAGCTGGTTCAATAACGCTTCGGGCACGAACTCGACCGAGCCGTTCACCAGCATTGCGTCATAGGGCTGCTCGGCCTGCCAGCCGGCCACGAGCGGGCCGGTCACCAGCGTCACGTTTCCCGCGCCGAGCTCGGCGAGGTTGCGGGCGGCTATTGCCGCAAGGCCATGATCCTCTTCGAGCGCGACCACCCTGCCCGCGAGCCGTCCCAGGAGCGCCGCCGAATAGCCCGTGGCGGCGCCCACATCGAGCACCTTGTTCTTGGCGTCGATGTCGAGCGCCTGGACGAGCTTGGCCAGAACCATGGGCTCCATCAGGTAGCGGGCCGGCTTTCCCGGCGCGGTATCGCGCAGCGGCAGGTCGTCGTCGATATAGGCGAGCCCGCGCCGGTCCTCGGGCGCGAAGCGCTCGCGCGGCAGCTCGAGCATGGCGGCCAGGATGCGCGGATCGGTGACGTCGTTGGCGCGGATCTGGCTGTCGACCATGGACTGGCGCAGCCGTGCGAAATCGATCATCGAGAGCCTCCGCGTCGGCGCCAAATTCACCAATTGGGCGCAGAAGGCAAGCCGGCCGGCTGCGGCGTTGTTGTTGCTGCTCCAATTCCGCGCTATCTCAGCGCCCGGACGGCCACGTGGCGGAGTGGTTACGCAGCGGACTGCAAATCCGCGTACCCCGGTTCAATTCCGGGCGTGGCCTCCACTTCCCTGCAGATCGCCCGGGCCCGTTCGCGCCGCATTTTCGCGCCTTGGCAATGGGGAACGCGGAAGGCTATATGGCGCGGCGTGACGGCGCAGTTTTGGGCTCTCCCCATTCCCCGGTAGCTCAATGGTAGAGCACCCGGCTGTTAACCGGGTTGTTGTAGGTTCGAGTCCTACCCGGGGAGCCAGCTGCCCGCTGCGGCCGCGGAGCAATCAGGCCACCAGCGACTTGCGCTTGGCGGCAGCGGGCCGTCCGACCAATTCAAGATATTGCTCGATCGGATACGGACGGCCGATCAGGTAGCCTTGAACCTGGTTGCAGGCTTCCCGCGTGAGAAACGCGAGTTGCTCCTTGGTCTCGACGCCCTCGGCCAGCACCGGCAATCCCAGTCCCTTGGCCAGGCCGATGACCGCGCGAACGATCGTGGCGGATTGCGCATTGCGTTCGACGTTCGAGATGAACGACTGGTCGATCTTGATCTTGTCGAACGGAAACGACTGCAAATAGGACAACGACGAGTAGCCGGTTCCGAAATCGTCCATCGCGATGCGCACGCCGAGCGATTTGAGGCGCCGGAGGATCGACGTGCCCTTGGAAAAATTGTCGATCAGCACGCTCTCGGTGATTTCGAGCTCCAGGCGATCCGGCTGCAATCCCGTCTCCAGAAGAATCGAGTGGATGAGCGCCGGCAGATCGCCGTGGCGAAACTGAACCGGCGAGAGATTGATCGCGATCTGCAGCGGTTTGGGCCAAGACGCCGCTTCGCGGCACGCCTCGCGCAGAACCCATTCGCCGATCGGCAGCATGAGGCCGGTCTCTTCGGCGATCGGAATGAACATTCCCGGCGGGACCAGGCCGCGGCTGGGGTGGTTCCAGCGCATCAGCGCTTCAAGACCGATGACTTCTCCCTCGATCGTCGCCTGCGGCTGGATAGTGCAGAACTGAGCTCGCCGCTGCTCGATCGCGGAACTCAGGTCTTGCTGCAGCGCGCGACTGTTCGCGCAGCCGCTTGTCCATGTCCGCCTGCAAAAAAGCGCACCGTGCCGCGGCCCTCCGCTTTCGCCCGGTAGAGCGCCGCGTCGGCATTGCCGAGCAACGTCAGTCCGGTCGATTCCGTCGGTCGGATAGATCGCTACGCCGATGCTCAGGCTGGCGCGAATAGTGTTGGCCTTCGACTTCACGAGTTCCTCGGCCATTACGTGCAAGCAGACTCTTCTGCCGAGCGTTTCGGCTGCAGCTTCCGGCCGCGAACCTGTTTGCGAGCGATGCACGACGAACTCGTCGCCGCCGAAGCCGCGCGAGAAATGCTCCTCCCATTGCCGCCTTTGCAGCCGCCGAGAGACCTCGCACAGCAGTGCATCGCCGACGGTAGTGCCCGAACAGGTCGTTGATTTCCTTGAATCGATCCAGGTCGATGGACATGAGCGCGAAGCTGCTCGTTGGACGACGCTGCGGCCGAACGCTTCAGCGTCGACTTGAAAGTGTTCGTTGAACGACGGCCCGGTTCGGCAGAGTCGGTCAATGCAACAGATCGCTGCTCTCGGGATACATCTCCTCGTAGTGCTTGTTCCATAGAATGTAGCGATCCTCAGCGTCGAATAGCGCAAAGCCTTCGGGCACGACGTCGAGAGCGTCGCGCAGACGCTTTTGCGATGCCCGGACTTCGGCGATCATCAATTCGAGCGACCGGTTGGCGCGGCGACGATCGGTAGCCCGCATAGGCGGCGCCGACGAGCTTGGTCAGCAGCGCGAGATCGATCTCGCCGGATGGCTTTCTTCGCCTTGGCGAGTTGCCTGGCGAGCAATTTGTGCACGACGCTGGCCCCGCATCTCATCGACCGAATAAAGGCGGCCGACTTGGGGAGACGGTAGCGTGGTGCCTATTTCGGAAGCTGTAATGCGTTGGGTTAATTCTTGCTTTCGCTTAACGTCGTTCGAGCGGCAATCCAGGAGCCACAATGGCCGCTCACTAGAGCAACGCCAGGCTGATCCACGGAAATATCATTAACAGGATGGTCACGAGGGTCATGACGACGACGAACGGGCCGGAGCCGACGAACACGTCGCCGAGCGTGACGTAGTTCGGCGGCAGCGTGCCCTTGACCACGAACACCGAGAGCCCGAACGGCGGCGTCAGGAGCCCGATCTCGATGGCGACGATGGTCACGATGCCGAACCAGATCGGATCGGCCTGCAGCGTTGCGGCGATCGGAAGCACGATCGGCAACACGATCAGCATGATCGAAACGGAGTCGAGAATCATGCCGAGGAATAGCAAAATCAGAAAATGGAAGGTCAGGAACGTGGCCATGCCGACCTCGTAGTTCGTGATCACCGAACTAAGCTGCAACGGCAGGCCCGAGATCGTCAGCATGCGGCCGTAATTGTTCGCGGCGATGAAGAGGAACAGGATCGCCGCCGAGATGTAGCCGGTCTCCAGCACCACGTCGCGGATCACCCGAAACGAAAGCCTCTTTCGGACTCCGGCGACGACGAAGGCAGCGAGCGCGCCCACGGCGCCGGCTTCGGTCGGGGTGAAGACGCCGAGATAGATGCCGCCCATCACCACCGCGACGATCGCGATCACCGGCAGCAATTGGACGAAAATCGCGCTCCAGGACATCTCCTCGAAGTCGAACGGCTTGGGCTCGCCGGTGAACTTCGGGAAGAACGTGGCGAGCAAGACGATGAGGATCGAATAGGCGAACGAAAGCAGAAGACCCGGCAGGATTCCGGCGATGAACAGCTTGCCGATCGAGGCTTCGGCGATCAGCCCATAGATGATCATCAGGATGCTCGGCGGGATGAGCATGCCGAGCACCGAGCTTCCGGCCACGATGCCGACCGCGAAGCGCTTGGTGTAGCCGGTCTCGACCATGGGAAAGACCGAGATGCGGCTGAACACGGCGGCCGAGGCCATGGAACTGCCGGTGATCGAGGCGAAGATGGCGTTGGCCATGACGGTCGCGATGCCGAGGCCGCCCTTGATCTTGCGCAGCAGCGCGCAGGAAACCACGAACGCATCGCGGCCGACGTCGGCCTTGTCGAGCATGAGACCCATGATGACGAACAGCGGCACCACGCCGAACTCGTAGGAGCGGATGGTGCCGCTTGCGGAAAGGCCGAGCGCATTCTCCGCGATGGTGAAATTGTCGCGCACGAACCAGATGCCGATCGACGAAAGCGCCATCAGCGCAAAGGCGATCGGCATGCCAATGGCTACGCCCACCACCAGCCCAACCAGTGACATGATTGCGATCTGTACCGGCGTGAGCGCCGCCGAAGCGCTGGTGAAAAAGAACAGCACCACGGCCACAAAGAATAAGACGATGGGAACGAAGTCGCGTTTAACCGAGGGCTGCGCCGGATCTCGCGCTGACGATTGCCAGCGCAATTCATAGGCGGCGCGGATTATGAAAATCGCGCACTCGATGATCGCGATGCCGCAGCCGACGACGATGCCGAGCTTGAACGGCCAGAGCTGGATCATGTAGGCCCCAGGCGCGCCGGTGAATTCGTCGGAGCGGTAAGCCTGGGCGAAGTCGCGCCACAGCCAGAGAAACATGAAAAGCAGCACGATTGCGCCGACGAGGTAGAAGAAAATCTCGGCGATGTGCGCCAGCGCCGGCCGGTGCGCGGCCCAATAGCCCATGACGAAATCGGCGCGGATCAGCCGGCCGTCGCGGATGGTGCTGCCGAACTGCAGGAACACGGCGGTCACGATCAGATTGGCGATGATCTCGGCCACGCCGCCGATCGGCGCGTTGAAGAAGAAGCGCATGAAAATGTCGGCGCAGATCATCAGCATCATGAACAGGATGCTGAAGGAGGCGATGTAGGAGAACGTCGAGGGGATGAGCGAATACAGCGCGCCCATCCGGCCGAGAGCGATCGTCGCAGTCGATGGTGCGGCTTTCATGAATTCCAGCCGAGGGGCGAAGCCTTCAATGCCCCTGCCCGTCACCGCTCCCGCGGGAACAGCGACGGGCAGGAAATCTTGCAGTCGGTCAGGCGCGGCTCAGGCGTACTTGTCCCAGTCGCGCAGCGGCTTGCCGCCGTGGGCGCGAACCGTATCCATGAACTCGGCAAGGATCGGCTTGGCCTGGATGCCGCGCTTCTCGAGGTTCTCGACCCAGAGCTTGCCGAGCGGCGCGATGCTGTCGGCCCACTTCTTTCGGTTGGCCTCGGACATCTTGGAGGACTTGGCGCCGGCGGCGACCATGCCCTTCATCGCGGCGTCGAGCCGGATGCCGATGAGGCGCGCATTCTCGATGCTGTATTCGCGGCCGAGCTCGCGCAGAACTTTCTGCACTTCCGGCGGCATACGCTTGAAGGAATCCGCGTTCATCGCGGCGCCGCCGAAGGTGAGCGGGCCGGTATCGACCTCGGTGATGAAGGGCGCGACCTCGTGGATCTTGAGCGGCCAGGCGCCGGTGGCGATCAGGATCACGCCGTCGGCGATGCCGGTCTGCAGCTGCGAATACATCTGCGGCAGACCGGAGACGACGAGCGTGGCGCCGAGCGCCTGGATCCACGGCGCGCAAACCGGCGCACCGAGCATCTTCTTGCCCTTCATGTCGTCGAGCGAGTTGACCGGGAACTTCGTGAACAGATGGTAGCCGTCGGACACGCAGGCGCCGAAGCAGACCACCTTGTTGTCGGCCCATTCCTTCTGCACCGCCGCGTTCTTGTCGTTCAGCACGTTCATCACGTCGACGGCCTGCTTCACGTTGTTGGTGGCGAACGGCGTCGAGTACATGATGTTCTGCAGCGGCAGCTTGGCCGGCTCCCACAGCGCGCCGATCCAGCCGATGTCGGTGATGCCGTTGGTCACCGCGTTGAGCGTGTCCTGGAAGCCGTAGAGCGAGCCGCCGAAGGCTTCGGTCCAGGCGATGCGAACCTTGCTGCCGGCGGCCTCGAGCTGCTTGTTCGATTTCTCGACCACGATCGTCTTCAGCGGCTCGACCCAGGGGATCGCGACCGGATGGCTCGAAGCGATGGTGAGCTTGATGGTCTCCTGCGCGAAGGCCGGGCGCACATAGGGCGCCGCGACAGCCGCCGCCGTGCCCGCGAGCAAGGCGCGTCTTGAAAGCTTCATTGGCTCCTCCCGAATTCTCTTGTTCTTCGAAATTGATCCAAGTTCATCACTCCGGGCGCCAGCTTACAAGGCGCGCCCGGCTATCGGCCTCGTAGGGCAACGGCCCACATCGAGGGGGCAAGCGTTTGCTTGGTCTAAGAGACGAAGTGGACCGAAACGCTTCCCACCGGGTCCAGATCGAAACGGATGGCCTCATAGGGCCGTTCGAGGAATATGGGCGGGACGACCGAGCCGGTGATGACGAACTCGCCGGCCCGCAGGCGCTCGCCGAAGGCCGCAAGCAGGTTGGCGAGATGACGCAGCAGCTCGACCGGGTCGCCGGTATTGGCGGTGACGTCGGACGTCTTGGCGATCTCCATGTCGTTCCGGAAGACGCGAGCCTTGAGTCCGGCGAGATCGGCTCCGGCCTTTTTATGCTCGCTCGGGCCGAGCACGACATGACGCTGCGAGATGTTGCCCGCGAGCGTGAGCTCGAGCGTCTCCGGCTCGGCTGGCCGCTGGATATCGACCAGCTCGAAAGCGGGCCCGACCGCCGCGATCGCAGCTACGGCCGCATCGCGGCCGCGCCGGCGGGCAAATCCATGCCCAGATAGACCGCAAGCTCGGGCTCGGCCACCGGCTTGGTCCAGTCGCGCAACGAAACCGTTGCACCGCTCTCGAGCCGTGCGCGATCGGTGAGGAAGCCGGCGAGCGGCGCCGAGATGCCGAGCCGTTGCATGATCGCCGGCGCGCCGTAGGCCATTTTCCAGCCGACAGATTTTTCGCCGGCGGCGAGGCGCTCGCGCCGCCAGGCGAGTTGCTTCTCCAGGCCGCGGCGGACGCGCGGATCGTCCCAGGGCGCGCTCACGAATGGCTGGCCGGATCGACTTCGTAGCCGGAGGCTTCGATGGAGCCCGCGCCCATCCAGCCCCACACCAGCACGACGTCCTCGCTCGACGTGTTGTTGAAGCCGTGCCAGCAGCCGCGCGGCGAATAGACCACGTCGCCCTCGCCCGAAGGCTTCTCGCCGCTGTCGGTGTAGATCATGCCGTGGCCCTTGAGCACGATGAAGAACTCGTCGCAATTCATGTGGCGGTGGTTTTCATGGCGCGCGCCGGGCTTGAGCACGGTCCAGCCGACCACGTGATCGGCGCCGGCCGACTTCTTGTCGATCAGGAACTGCACCTGCATGTCGACCCAGCCGTCCTTGCGCTTGAGGCCTTCGACCTTCGGCACGTTCTTCATGTTGGTGCGATACATGACCGGGCGCTCGCTTTTGCTTCTTGCGCTGGCCTTGGTCCGCAAGACGGCTTTGGCCAAAGCCTCGCCGATCCTCTGTGCTGTCGACTTCATTTCTGCCCTCCCAGGCGGCGATAGGCTTCGTGCGCGATGACGAAGTCGTTCTTGTCGAGACCGAGTTCGCGGCAGACGTCCATCATCTCGTTGGCGGCGGCGGCGAGCGGCGTGGGGCTGCCGAGCTTCTTGGCGAGATCGAGCACGAGATGCATGTCCTTCTGCTGCAGGTTGACGTCGGCGAGCGGCACTTTCGGCATTTTGCCTTCGAGAATGAAAGGTCCGCGATAGCCGAGCACCGGCGAAGCGGCGACGCTCTTCAGGATCGCGTCGAGCGCGGCTTCGCGCGTGACGCCGCCCTTTTCCGCGAGCGCGACCGCCTCGCCGAAGGCGATCACCTCGACCATGAGCAGGAGATTGACCGCGAGCTTCATCGTGACCGCGAGCCCGCTTTCGCCGATGTAGGTGACTTTCGGTCCGATCAGCAGCAGCACGTCGCGCACGCGCTCGAACGCAGCCTTGTCGCCGCCGACCATGACCGAGGCATTGCCTTGCACGACCGTCACGGGACTGCCGGAGATCGGCGCGTCGAGCATGAACTTGCCGGTCTTGGCGAACTCGGCGGCTACGGATTTGCTCACCTGCGGTTCGATGGTGCTCATGTCGAGGAAGATGCCACCCTTCGCGAGCCCGGCAAGAACCCCCTGCCCGCCGAGCGCCACTTCCCGCACCGCTTCGCCGTCGGTGACGATGCAAAAAACGATCTCGGATTGCTCCGCCGCCGCGCGCGGGCTGTCGGCCCATTTCATTCCGCTCTTGATGAGTGGCGCGGCCTTATCCTTCGAGCGGTTCCAGCCGGTGACGGCATGGCCGCCGGCGATCAGCCGCGGAACGATGAGCGCCCCCATGGCGCCGAGGCCGATGAATCCGATCCGCACGCGATCACTCCCCTGTCCGCTGTAAGGTGCCAGTTTGGCGGATCGGCGCGGCTCCGTCACTAGCCGGCGGCGTTGAGGCGGCCCACTCTGCAAGTGGTATGATGGGATCGTCGGCAGATGGGAGGGAGAGTTCGATGGCTTGGCGGAGGGAGCTTGCCACTGCGCGCGCGGGTTGGATCCCGCTGACGCTTTACCAGAAATTTGAGCACGGCGTCGTTCTGATCCTCACGGCGCTGATCATGGTTGTCGTCGTCGCGGCGCTGTGGAACCTTGCGGTGAAAATCCTTGTCAGCATGGTGTTGACGCGCACATGGGACCCGACCGACTACTCGATATTTCAAGCCGTGTTCGGGATGATCTTCACTGTCATCATCGCGCTCGAATTCAAGCGCTCGCTTCTTGTCATCGCCGAACGAAAGGAAGGCATCGTGCAGGTACGCACGGTGATCCTGATCGCGCTCTTAGCGATCGTGCGCAAGCTCATCATCCTCGATCTGTCGAGTACCGAAGCGGTGCAGCTTTTCGCGCTCGCCGCGGCGATCCTGGCGCTCGGCGGCGTCTATTGGCTCATCCGCGACCAAGACCGGCGCGAGCGCGTTGCGCGCGCGGTGCACAATGCAGGAACGCGCGACATGCGAGGGAAGTCATGACTCCTTTCGATCCAATCTCGGCCGCCATCGGCGGCGCGCTCATCGGGCTCGCGGTGACGTTCCTGATGCTGCTCAACGGCCGGCTCGCCGGCATCAGCGGCGTCATGGGCGATCTGCTGGAGCCCGGCACGCTGTTCAAGGGCTGGCGGGTCGCGTTCCTGGCCGGGCTTATCGCAGCGCCGCTGCTGGCCAAGGCTGCGGGTTACGCCTATTCCGCGCCGCGCATGCCGGAGAGCTGGCTCATTGTGGTCGGGGCGGGTTTGCTGGTCGGCGTCGGCACGCGGCTCTCGAACGGCTGCACCTCGGGCCACGGCATCTGCGGGATCGCGCGCATTTCGCCGCGTTCGATCGTGGCGACGCTCGTGTTCATGGCGGTCGCGATCGTCGTGGTCGCGATCGCCCGCCACGGAATGGGAGGCTGAGATGGCCGCGATCTTCTCCGCCCTGATCTGCGGGCTGGTGTTCGGCTTCGGGCTGCTGATCTCGGGCATGACCGATCCCAACAAGATTTTCGGCTTCCTCGATATTTTCGGCCGTTGGGATCCGAGTCTCGCGATCGTCATGGCGGTGGCGCTGGTGTTCGCGGCGCCCGGGCTGCTGCTGGCGCGGCGCATGGGCCGGCCGGTGGTCGGCGACCAGATGCGCTGGCCGAGCAAGAAGGAGATCGACGCGCCGCTCGTCGCGGGTGCGGCGATCTTCGGCGCCGGTTGGGGACTCTCGGGCCTCTGCCCGGGCCCGGCGATCGAGAATCTCGCCTCGCTCTCGCCCAAGGTGTTCGTGTTCGTCGCGGCCATGGCGATCGGAATGATCGCGTACGATCGCTGGAGCCTGGGCGCCACCTTCTGGCGGCCGCACCGGCCGGAGCCGGTCGGCTAGTCAGGCTGCGAGATTTTCCTGCGGCGCGGTCTGGTACTTGCGCCACAGGCCATAGAGGCGGCCGGCGAACATGCCGGTGAGCAAGCCGGACACGCCGACGTCGGTGGCCATGTAAAGCAATTCGCCGGTGATCGACGGCCGAAAGCCGGCCAATATGCCGAGCGTGTATTTCACCGCGAAGATGATCAGGATCAGCACCAGGTTGACCCAGGTGCCGGGCAGCCGGACGAGGCCATGATCCCTGTCCGCCTTGATTGCGATAGCGCGAGCCATAAGCCAGCCGAGCGCCGCGCCGATCGCGATCGCGGCAAGCCATACGGCGATACCGGCCGGCCGGAAGCCGTAGCTGGTGGCAAAACCCGACAGGCCCCAGACCAGAAAGACCGCGGGCAGGATCAATAGGCGGCCGAACGAAGCCACTGTGGGCCTAAGCCCACGGATGCCGATGAACAACAAGAACGCGAGCAGCGCCCAAACCCAGACGGGCGTACGAATAACTGCCTCGATCGCGAATTGCATGGGACGCCCCGCTTCGCCGGGCCATGTTGCGGCGTGCAAGTGCCTCTACTAGCCTAGCGTTCTCCGCACAACGCCACCAACGCTCGGGCTTTCATACGAAGCGTTCCCTGCGGCCAGGGAGGACAACATGAAGAAGACGCCTCGCATTCCGGGTTCCGTTGCCGCGCTGAATCGCCGCGAGCTGATGAAAGCCGCCGCGGCCGCGGGCAGCGTGTTGCTTCTCCCGACCGGCGCGCTGGCGCAGACGCCGCGCAAGGGCGGCACCCTGCGGCTGGCGATGCCGTACAACCCGGCCTCGGTCGATCCGATGACCGGCCGCAACCTCCCCGACTTCAACGTGCTCTACGCCGTGTTCGATGCGCTGATCGATTTCGAGCCGAAAACGCTCGAGCTAAAGCCCGGCCTCGCCAAGGCGTGGCGTCTTACCGATCCGAAGACGCTGGTTCTCGATCTCGTGGAGGGCGTGAAGTTCCACGACGGAACGCCGTTCAACGCCGAGGCGGTGAAGATCAATCTCGAGCGCTACAAGATCCGATCCGCGCTCCAACGTGAAGGCGGATCTGGTGACGCTCGCCTCGGTCGAGGTGAACAGCCCGAGCCAGGTGACGCTGCGGTTGAACCAGCCGAACGCCGGCCTGCCGACGATGCTCACCAACCGGATCGGCTGCATGGTTTCGCCCCAGTCGCTCAAGGACAAGGGCGGAAACATCGACCGCGTCGCCGTCGGAACCGGACCGTTCAAGTTCGTCGATTGGAAAGATAACGACAGCTTCAAGCTCGTGCGCAACGAGAACTACTGGAAGACCGGCCAGCCCTATCTCGACGGCATCGATATCCGCATCATCAACGAGCTCAACACGCTGGTGCGGACCGTCGTCTCCGGCGAGACCGATCTCGGCATCAACCTGCAGGTTCCGCAGAAATTGATCGCCGACAGGGCGCCGAACGTGGTCGCCGAGGTGTCTCCCTCGCTGATTTTCTTCGGGGCGTTCCTGAACTACGCGAAGCCTCCGCTCGACGACCTTCGTGTGCGGCAGGCAATGAACTACGCGCTCGACCGCGAGGAGATCAACAAGGTCGATCGTCGGCGGCCTCGGACAGCCGTCGAGCGCGGTGCTGCCGAAGGAGCATTGGGCGTGCGATCCGGCGACACAGAATTTCTACACGCACGACCTCGCCAAGGCGAAGAAGCTCCTGGCGGAAGCCGGCCACCCGAACGGACTCGAGATCGAGTCCTTCGGGCTGGTCCGATCAGCTCGCCATGCAGCGCCAGGAACTGATCATCGCCCAGCTTGCCAAGGCCGACATCCGCATCAAGCTCACGCCGGTCGCGCCGCAGCAGGCGATGCAGTTCTTCATGCTGGAGTCCAAGGGATCGATGCATATCAGCCCGGCCGGCGGCTTCCCCGATCCGAGCCAGTTCTATGAGGCGCTGTTCGGCAAGACGGCGCTGCGCAACGCCGGCAAGGTAGAGCTGCCGGGCTTCCGCGAGCTGCTGGATGCAACAATGGCCGCGCCGGATCAGGCGGCGCGCAAGGTGGCTTTTGTTAAGTTGCAGAAGTTCGTGGTCGAGAACGCCCTGCAGTTGGTGCAATACATCAATCCCGGCGTGATCGTTCGCAGCCCGAAGGTGCGCAATTATGTGGATGGCCTGCTCACCACGCCGAAACTCCACGAGGTATGGCTCGAAGCCTAGACTCCACGGCTTGCAGCGACGTTGCAGCCATGCAGAGTGGGGCATGGCCGCTTTCGATCGGCAAAAATTCTGCTAGGAAGGGCACGCTCGGCCCTAGTACCTGATCCGCCATGGACTTCCGCAAGGACATCATCGAGGCGATCGGCCACACGCCTCTGATCCAGCTCTGGCGCGCCTCGCAGGCGACCGGCTGCAATATTCTGGGCAAGGCCGAATTCATGAACCCGGGCCAGTCGGTGAAGGACCGGCCGGCGCGGCAGATGATTCTGGACGCGGAGAAGCGCGGCGAGCTCAAGGCGGGCGGGCTGGTGGTCGAGGCCACCGCCGGCAATACCGGCATCGGGCTCGCGCTGGTGGCCAACGCGCGCGGCTATCGCACGCTGATCGTCATTCCCGAGACGCAGAGCCAAGAGAAGAAGGACATGCTGCGGCTGTGCGGCGCCGAGCTCGTGGAAGTGCCGGCGGTGCCCTATGCCAACCCGAACAATTACCAGCACATCGGCAAGCGGCTCGCCGACAAGCTGCGCAAGACCGAGAAGAACGGCGTCCTGTTCGCCGACCAGTGGAACAATCTCGACAACCGCAAGGCGCACTATCTCTCGACCGGCCCGGAAATCTGGCAGCAGACCGACGGCAAGGTCGACGCCTTCATCTGCTCGGTCGGCACCGGCGGCACGCTCGCGGGCGTGTCGAACTATTTACGCGAGAAGAAGAAAGACATTCTCATCGGCTGCGCCGATCCGCACGGCGCGGCCATGTACAATCTGTTCGCCCATGGCGAGGCGAAGGTATCGCCCGGCGATTCGATCACCGAAGGTATCGGCCTCGGCCGGGTCACGCCGATGATCGCCGACATCAAGGTCGAGAAGCCGTATCTCATCCCCGACGAGGAAGCGGTTTCGGCCGTGTTCGAACTATTGCTGCACGAGGGCCTGTGCATGGGCGGCTCGACCGGGATCAACGTCGCCGGCGCGATCCGGCTCGCCAAGGAGCTGGGGCCCGGCCACACCATCGTGACGATCCTTGCCGACTACGGCTCGCGCTATCAGTCGAAGCTGTTCAATCCGGCCTTCCTGCGCCAGAAGAAGCTGCCGGTGCCCGAATGGCTCGAGCGCAAGGTGGACGTGCCGAGCGTATTCCAGTAGCGATCCGAATTCGCCAGCCAGCGGCACGCCGCGAGCCAGCCTCCCTTCCCGACCGACCGAGGAGGCTCGCCATGCACGGAACGCTGTCCCCTGCACTTAAACAAAAACTCGCCGAGAATCCCGGCGTCGTGTTCGAGGATTTCGCCAAGGAGCATGGCGTCTCGTTGCGCGCCGTGGTCGAGGCCCTGCCCGAGAACCTGCGCCGCTTCGCGCCGGGCGCGGCCTTCATCGATGCGATGAACGACATCGCCGCCTGGGGCGACATCACGCTCATCGTCAATACCGACGACGGCATCATGGAATTCAGCGGCCCGATCCCCAAAGGCGAGGTAGGGCGCGGCTATTTCAACCTGATGGGCCGCACGGGATTCCACGGGCACCTGAGGCACGAGCGCTGCGCCGGTCTCGCTTTCGTCGAACGGCAATACATGGGCCGGCCCTCGGCGCACGTGGTGTTCTTGAACAGCGACGGCGGCATCATGTTCAAGGTGTTCGTCGGCCGCGACGAGAAGCGAGATCTGCTGGCGGACCAGCTCGCCAGCTTTCGGGCCCTGCGCGAGCGCTTGTGCGCCTGAAAGCACGGGATTGCGTTCGGGCCGCCTGTCAGCCTAGCTAGCTGGCATGATCGCAGAATCCAAAGGCCGCAGCCGCTGGCTGGTCTCCACCGCGTGGCTGACCGAGAATTTGAACGACCCCAACCTCGTGGTCGTCGACGGCTCCTATTATCTCCCCGCCATGAAGCGCGACGCGCGCGCCGAATATCTGGCCGGGCACATTCCGGGCGCGGTGTTCTTCGACATCGACGAGATCGCCGACCACTCGAACCCGCTGCCGCACATGCTGCCCGATCCGGAAACCTTCGCGCGGCACATGGCTCGTCTTGGCATCGGCGACGGCATGAAGATCGTGGTCTATGACGGCGGCGGACTGTTTTCCGCGCCGCGCGTGTGGTGGACGTTGCTCCTGTTCGGCGCCAAGGACGTGAAGCTGCTCGATGGCGGCATGCCGCAATGGCGCGCGGAGAATCGTGCGCTCGAGAGCGGGATGGTCGCGCGGAATCCCGCACGCTTCACGCCGCACTTCGACCCGTCCTGGGTCGCCGACATGGCGCAGGTCGAGAAGGTATTAGGCAGCGGCGCGGCGCAGGTGGTCGACGCGCGCTCGGCCGAACGCTTTCGCGGCGAGGCGCCGGAGCCGCGGCCGGGCGTGCGCTTGGGCCACATGCCGGGAAGCAAGAACGTGCCGGTCGCATCCGTGGTCGAGAATGGCCGCCTTGCGAGCCCGGAGAAGATCAAGGCGGCGTTCGCCGCGGGCGGCGTCGATCCGGACCAGCCGATCATCACGAGCTGCGGCTCGGGCGTCACCGCGGCGACGCTCTGGCTCGCGCTCGACGCGATCGGCAAGCCGCCGCAGGCGCTTTATGACGGGTCCTGGTCCGAGTGGGGCTCGCTGCCGGACAAGCCGCTCAAGACCGGCAGCGACTAGCGCGCGCCCGCAGTTTCTTTCAGCCGACCGGCCTTCTCTTTGCTCCAGCTGGCGAGCAAGCCGTGTGCTTCGTTCTTGAAGCGGGCCATTTCGTCAGGAGTGGAGGACTCCGCCGTCAATTCGAGGCGGATGCCGTTCGGATCGAAGAAATAGATCGATTGCACGAAGCCGTGGTCGGTGATGCCGATCACCTCGACGCCCGCCGCCTGCAGCCGCGCGCGCGCGGCCAATACGTCGTCGACGCTCTTCATCTTGAGCGCGAGGTGGTTGACCCAGGCCGGCGTATTCGGCGACGGCAAGGGCTTGGTGTTGTCGCCGAGATCGAAGAAGCCGATGCAGGAGCCGTCGGCCATCTCGAAGAAAATGTGCACGTAGGGGCAGTGCTCGCCGGTGCTCGGCACCACGTCGAGCTTCATGGTCATCACCAGCGGCAGGCCCAGGAGGTCCTCGTAGAAGCGCCGCGTCTCCTCGGCGTCGCGGCAGCGATAGGCGAAATGATGCAGGCCGTGGATCGTGGCCATTTTGCTCATCGGTTTCCTCCCGGCTCAGCGGCTCCGGCGAGCCCGAAACATGCCACAAAAGCCGAGGCCCCGCACGGGCGGGCTCCGGTGGTATAATTAATCGTGAGGCATGCAATGATTTTTCGCCAATTATTCGACGCGGTCTCCGGGACCTACACGTATCTGCTCGCCAGCCGGCGCGGCGGCGAGGCGCTGATCATCGACCCGGTGATCGAGAAGGTCGACCGCTACCTGCAGCTGGTGAACGAGCTCGAGCTGCGGCTGGTCAAGGCCGTGGACACGCACATGCACGCCGATCACGTCACCGGCCTCGGCGCGCTGCGCGACCAGACCCGCTGCATCACCGTGATGGGCGAGCAGACCAAGGCCGACGTCGTGTCGATGCGCGTCTCCGAGGGCGACCAGGTGAAGATCGAAGGGGTCGCGCTCGACGTGCTCTATACGCCGGGCCACACCGACGACTCCTACAGCTACTTAATGGGCGACCGGGTGTTCACCGGCGATACCTTGCTGATCCGCGGCACCGGGCGCACCGATTTTCAGAACGGCGACGCGCGCGCGCAGTTCGATTCGATCTTCAACAAGCTCCTGAAGTTGCCGGAGGAAACGTTCGTGTTTCCGGCGCACGACTACAAGGGCGAGACCGTCTCCACCATCGGCGAGGAGAAGCGCTTCAATCCGCGCCTGCAGGTGAAATCGATCGACGAATATGTGGAGGTGATGAATAACCTGAAGCTGCCGAACCCGAAGATGATGGACGTGGCGATCCCCTCCAACCGGCGGGTCGGGATGCATCAGGAGGAAATCGCGCGGCGCGGCTGGGCGCTCTCGGCGCGCGACGCGATCAAACTGGTGGGACGGAAGGACGTGGCGCTCGTCGACCTGCGCGAGGACAGCGAGCGGCAGAAACACGGGGTCATTCCGGGCTCGCTGCACCTGCCCTATCCGGACCTGCTCGAACACGTGCGGCCGGGCAGCCTGCTGCATCGGCTCGCGGCCGACACCGGCAAACGCATCGTGTTCTATTGCGCGTTCGGCGAGCGCTCGGCCATGGCGGTGCAGGCGGCGCAGGACGCGGGGCTGTTGTCCGCGATCCATATCCAGGGCGGCATGGACGCCTGGAAGAAGGCGGGCGGTCCGGCCGAGCGCTGATCGGGCGGTCAACGGGTCGCGCGGAAAATCCTGACGCCCTTGATCAGATACGCGCCGCCGCCGGATTGCCAGAGCGGAGCCTCCAGCAGCAAGCCGGTCTGATCCGGCGCGACATTGAAATCGAGACTTAAGACCGCATCGCACTTGGCCGCGCCGAAGACCTCGTCGGCGCTGAAGCTGCCTCGCGCCAACTGAATGCGCTGGGCGTTCAGTGTCACGGCGAGCTCGAAGCGCTGCCCTGCGGTCGGCTGGCGGCAATCGGCCTTTGCCAGAGAATATTCGACGCGCAACGGTCCGGCGGGAGGCTTGATATACGGCCCGAACGCGACCAGGCCGTCCCTGCCCGCTTGCGTTGCGATGAATCCTCGATCCTTGCGGGCGGCGGGGCCCTGCCGCATTCGCGCGAGGAGGTAGTTCTGCTCGATCAGCGGAACGTCCACGGCCGCCGCCCGCAGCGCGGCAAGCGCGCGCTCGCCCTCCTCGGTGGGCGCAAACACGACATAGATCGGAGAAGCGCCGATGCGGAATGACCGCATATAGCCATAGCGGATCAGATCGCCGATGGTCTGCTCTGCGAATATGGACGTTGCAAAAAATGCGACGGCACCGAAGGGTACAAACTCTTTGCGAGTATCGACGACTTGTTCGCGCCGCATGCTGTGGGGCGACAGCGCGGCAACGGCGTAATCGACTCCGATGTGCGCTCGCTCCAGCAGGCCACGCAGGATCATTCGTTGAACGGCGAGGCCATCGGCGACAACGTCGGCCGGCGGCGGCCGCATCCGCGTAACCGTGGCGCGCAAATCCCAGCGCGCGGCGAAAGCAGCGGTCGAACCGATAAGGCCGAGCAAGGTCACGACGAGCACGACCGCGGGCATGCGGCGCTCCCCCAGACGGCCCGGAAGCAAGGTAGAGCGGCGTGGACTGCCGGCGGACGAAGCAAACAACGTGATGATCGGCCATATCACCGCAAGGCCGAACGGGAATCCGTAGTGCAATGTCAATAAATATGGCCCTTCGTTTATTCCCAGCAAGTTGAGTACGAGCCACGGAATGCACGCGACGTAGCCGAGCACGTAGCGTGGATCGCGGGCAAGAATGGATAGCAGCAGCGCTGAAGCGGCACACACGAGCAGGTCCACGCGGGCCGAGACCATATTGACCACGCGCATGCCGATCCCGGGGAGCGTGATATGGCCGAAAATCGGATTACCCAGATAGACCCGGACTAGTGCGTCGTCGCCCGGAAAGAACTTCCGCTGCACGGCGATCAAAGCCATGCCGATCAGCAATGCGACGACCATGTAGGTCAGCCAGGGATTGAGTTCGACAAGCGATCTTCGCAACCAGAAACGCAGATAGATCATCCAAACGAAGATAAAACCGGCCAGATGGAGAGCATTGTCGCCGCGCACCATGATCGCCAACGCGAATGGGATACTGGCGGCGGCATATCTTCCCGAGAACGAGAAATAGAAAAACAGAGCGCCGAACGGTAAAAATAAAAACTCGAAATGCGGAAACGCGACGGCATGGAGTAGCGGCCCGGAAAACGCCAACAGGAGCGTCGACAGGAAAATGGCAACGGCCGCATACCACGGCGAGACTTGCAGCAGGCTTGAGCGGACCATCCGCCAAACGAGGAAGGAAGCCGACGAGGCCGCCAACGCGATGACTCCCGCCAGATAGGCCGCGGTCAGGTAGACCGTGTTCACGTTGACGAAATGGGTCGGCCAACCCAGCAGGAAATGAATCGGAGTAAAGTGAGTCGAATAATAGATCGGGCTGCGGCCCGGGGTCTGAAATGCGCTCGGCGTTTCGAGCACAAGAGCGGGCTTGTACAGGAGGCCGCCGACCAGGCCCATGTCTCCGCCATAGGCGCCCTCGGCGAAAATCAAGTTCAAGATGAAATTGAAATTCAGCCAATAGACCAGCGCGAGCGCCGCCGCGGCGCTCAGCAGCAGGGCAGAGGTTTCGATAGGTGTGGGAGATTTTTTCAACGTGCGTACTTGTTGCCGGCCGCTCAGCGCGAGATGGGCGTGATCCTCACGTCCTTGATTACATAGGCGCCGCGGCCGAAATGCCAGAGCGGAACCTCGAAGGGAAGATCGGCGCGATCCGGCGTCAGCTGGAAATCGACGCCGAGCGTCGCGGAACAGCTGGCGTTTGCGAACAGGGTTTCGGCGGAGACCATGGCGCTCGATAGCCGGATCCGCTGCTGGTCCTGCATCGCGGCAATCTCGAAGCGGCGCCCGGCGTCGGAGGCGCGGCAATCGGCTTTCGAGATCGAGTATTCAGCCCGGTAGGAGCCGGGTTCGAGCTTGATTTCAGGACCGGACATCACCATCCCATCCTCATCCTGGCGTGTCACCACGTCGGCCGAGATGTACCGGGCCGCGTCTTCAAGCCGCATCCGAAAGAACAGATAACTTTGCTCGGACAGGAGAATGCCGTCGCTCAGGGCGCGAAGGCTCTCGATCAAGCGGGCGCCATCCTCGGTTTGCGGCGCGGCGACGAACAGCGAGGACGCCCCTACCCGCAGGGAGAGTGAATAGCCTTCGCGGACCAGCCTTCCGATGGTTCGATCCGAGTTGATGGAATTCGCGTACAACGCCACGCCGCGAAAGCGGGAAAGCCTTGGCGAACTCGCGATGCGCTGATCGTAGCGGATCGCCCTCGGCGCCAGCGCGGTCACCGAGTCGTCGATGCCGAGCCGCTCGCGGTCGAGGAGACCGCCGAGAATGAAGCCCTGAAACGCATAGCCGGCGGCCTGCAGCTCCGCGGGAACGGGGAGCATGCGGTTCAGCATCCCGCGAAAATTCCAGCGCTGCGAGAACGCGGCGCTGGAGCCGGCGAAGCTCGCAAGCGTCAGGATGAGCACGATCGCCGTTCTGCCCTGTATGGCCTGTTTGTTGCCGGTCTGGCTTTGCGACGTAGGCCGGTTTCCGTCGCTCGGATCCATAAGCAAGACCAGGATGGGCCAGAGCATCGCGAGGTTGAGCGGAAAGGCATAGTAGAGCGAAAGCGCTCCGGGCGCCGGAATGTTGGCGAAAACGTTCAGGACGATCCACGGGATGCAGGCGAGATAGCCGAGCACATAGCGCAGGTCGCGAAACATCGCGGACAAAGCCGCCGCGGACAAGAAACAGACGAAGAGATCCACGCGGCCGGAAACGATCGCTTCGATTCGCTGGACCAGCAACGACCGCGAAATGTGCGCGTAAGGCGGCCAGCCGGTGTAGCTGCCGATCAATTGCCCCGGTCCTAAGAATACTTTCTGCAGCACGAGCACGGCGGCGCCGATGACAAGCAGCGCGACGAGATAAATAAGCCACGGCCGCAGCTCTTGTAGCGGCTTCTTCTCGTACAGATTCTGATAAGCGACCCACAGAAAGACGAAGCCGGAAAGATGGAAGACGAAATCCTCCCGCGTCAGCACGCAGAACAGGATCGCGATATTGGCGCCGAGAAAATTTTCGCGTGCGAGAAAATAGAAGAAGAAAACGCCGTAGGCGGTGAACAAGAACTCGTAGTGGGGATAGCCCACGCCGTGCATGAACGGGCCGGAGAACGCGAACAGGACCGGCGCGGTGAACAGGAGCGCGTAGAGTTGCAGCGAACCGAGCCGCAATTGCCCGCTCGCGTGCAGTTTCCACACCAGCAGGATCAACGGGCTGGCCGCCACCGCGTATACGGCGGCGAAATAGACGGCGGTCATGGTGACGAAATTCGTGGCTAGGAAATGGCTGGGAAGGCCGATCAGGAAATGGATCGGCGTCACGTGATACGCGAGATACGACCACGGCTCGCCTGCCCGGCTGAGCCCGCCGGAAAGCTCGAGATTGAGCGTCGGCTCATGCACGAGCATGCCGTAGATGGCCGTATCGAGCAGATAGCCGCCTTCCGTGAAGAAGTGATGCAGGATGAAATTGTAGTTGGCGACGAACACGAAGAGCAGCGCGAACGCGCCGCCGGCAAGCGGCCAATAGTTGCGGACCAGAACGCGCCCGGCTCCGTCGACTATTTTTCTCGGCATGGGACGCAAAGCACTCGCGGCGCGGGGTTCAGTGCAGGATCTGGCTGAGGAACAGCTTGGTCCGCTCGTGCTGCGGGTGCTCGAAGAATTCCTTGGGCGAATTGGCCTCGATGATCTGACCCGCGTCCATGAAGATGACGCGGTTGGCGACCTGGCGCGCGAAGCCCATCTCGTGGCTCACCACCAGCATGGTCATGCCGTCCTCGGCGAGCGCGACCATGGTGTCGAGCACCTCTTTGACCATTTCCGGGTCGAGCGCCGAAGTCGGCTCGTCGAACAGCATGAGCTTGGGGTTCATGCAGAGCGCACGCGCGATCGCCACGCGCTGCTGCTGGCCGCCCGAAAGCTGGCCCGGATATTTGTGCGCCTGTTCGGGAATCTTCACCCGCTTGAGATACTTCATGGCGATCTCGTCGGCTTCGTGCTTGGGCATCTTGCGCACCCAGATCGGCGCCAGCGTGAGGTTCTCCAGCACGGTCAAATGCGGGAACAGATTGAAGTGCTGGAACACCATGCCGACCTCGCGGCGGATCTCGTCGATCTTCTTCAGGTCCTCCAGGAGTTCGATGCCATCGACCAGGATGCGCCCCTTCTGATGGGTCTCCAGCCGGTTGATGCAGCGGATCATGGTGGACTTGCCCGAGCCGGACGGCCCGCAGATGACGATGCGCTCGCCGCGCATCACCTTCAGATTGATGTCCTTCAGCACGTGAAAGTCGCCGTACCACTTGTGCACGTCGATCATTTCCACGGCGGCCTGGTTGCCGGATGGCTTGGGCGCTTCTCTACTCATCGATGTTTTCCTGCCGACGCGCGGCGCTCGAGGAACAGCGAATAGCGGGACATGCCGTAGCAGAATACGAAATAGACCATGCCGGCGAAGGCGAAGCCGGTATAGAGCGTCACCGGCGAGGCCCAGTTCGGGTCGGTGAAGGCGGCGCGCAGCGTCCCAAGAAAATCGAAGATCGCCACGATCAGCACCAGCGTCGTGTCCTTGAACAGGCCGATGAAGTTGTTGACGATGCCGGGGATCACCAGCGTCAGCGCCTGCGGCAGGATGATGAGCGACATGGTCTGCCAATAGCCGAGCCCCACGGCCATGGCGCCCTCGTATTGGCCTTTGGGGATCGCCTGCAGCCCGCCGCGCACCACCTCGGCCATATAGGCCGCGGCGAAAAGGGTCACGCCGACCAGCACGCGCAGCAGGCCGTCGAAGCTCAGGCCGGTGGGCAGAAAAAGCGGCAGCATGTAGCTGGCGAAATAGAGCACGGTGATCAGCGGCACGCCGCGCCAGAACTCGATGAAGATCACCGAGAAGAACCGCACGATCGGCATCGAGGAGCGGCGGCCGAGCGCGAGCAGGACGCCGAGCGGCAGCGAGGCGACGATGCCGGTGATGGCGACCACGAGCGTGACCAGCAGCCCGCCCCACAGCCGCGTTTCGACCGGCTGCAGGCCCACGTCGATATCGGCGGCGAGCAGCACGATGCCGAGCAGCACGAAGCCCGAGAGCATGGCGATCGCGAGCGTGCGGGTCTCCGCGCCGATCGCGCGGGCGATCGCAGCGGCGATGGCGGTCAGCAGCAGCGCCGAGGCGATGAAATCGGTCCAGAAGCTCAGGCGCAAGCCGAACATCGCGCCGGAGCCAACCAGCGCTCCCCAGTTCACGACGCGGCCGAGCACGAATTGCCGCATCTCGAGATCGCCGCCGGTGAGCAGAACGAAGGCCACGACCGGGAAGACGCCGAAGAACAGGATCGCGTTCAGCCGCTTGAACGGCGCCGCGGGGATCAGGAGCGGCGCGAGCAGGAGCGCGCACAGGGCATAGACGATGTTCGGCCGCCAGCGCTCGGCGATCGGATAGAAGCCGTAGACGAACTGGCCGAACTTGGCGCGCACGAACGGCCAGCAGGCGCCGGTGGCGTTGAGGCAGGCGTCGCGGCTCTCGCCTTCCCAGACCGCGTCAATGAACAGGAAGCGCACGAGCGGCGGCAGCGCCAGCGCCAGCAGCGCCGCGCAGATCACCGTCATGGTGATGTTGAGCGGCCCGGAGAAGAGATGTTCGCGCGCAAAGCCGATGAAGCCGCGCGCCGCCAAAGGCGGCGGCAGCGCGGCCACGAGCTCGCGACGGACGAAGGCGCCGGAAACGGCGTTCATCGCTCCACCAGCGCCTTTCTGCGATTGTACCAGTTCATCAGCGCCGAGGTGATGAGCGAGATCGTCAGGTAGACGCCCATGGTGATGGCGATGATCTCGATCGCCTGGCCGGTCTGGTTCAGCGTGGTGCCGGCGAAGACGTAGAAGAAATCCGGGTAGCCGATGCCGGCGGCCAGCGAGGAGTTCTTGGTCAGATTCAGGTACTGGCTGGTCAGCGGCGGGATGATCACGCGCAGCGCCTGCGGCACCACGACGAGGCGAAGCGTCGGGCCCGGCCGCAGGCCCAGCGAGTAAGCGGCCTCGGTCTGGCCGCGCGAAACCGCGAGCACCCCGGCCCGCACGATCTCGGCGATGAAGGCCGCGGTATAGGTCACCAGCGCCACCAGCAGCGCGGCGAACTCGGGAATGATCCGGATGCCGCCGACGAAATTGAAGCCGCGCAATTCCGGGAGCGTGAAGGAAACCGGCGCGCCGGCCGCCAGGAAGACGGCAAGCGGGATTCCGAAAATAAGGACGATGGCCGTCAGCCCGACGGGAAACTGCTGGCCGGTATTCATCTGGCGCCGGTACGCCCAGAACCGGATGGCGAGCGTGAGCAGGATCCCGGCGATGAACGCGATGCCGACCGTGCCGGCGCCGTCGGCGAAGATCGGCTCCGGCATGATCACGCCGCGGTTGTTCAAGAAGAAAGCATTGAACAGCGAGACGCTCTGGCGCGGACCGGGCAGCGCGCCGAGCACGGCGATGTACCAGAAGAAGATCTGGAACAAGAGCGGCAGATTGCGCATCAGCTCGACATAGGCGCCGGCGAGCTTGGAGAGCAGGAAGTTCGACGACAGCCGCGCGATGCCGATGGCAAAGCCGAGCAGCGTCGCCAGCACGACGCCGATGCCGGCGACCAAGAGCGTGTTCAGCAGCCCGACCAGGAAGGCGCGGCCATAGGTCGAGGTTTCGGTGTAGGGGATCAGCGTCTGGGTGATGCCGAAGCCGGCGGTCTGGTCGAAGAAGCCGAAGCCGGTGGCGATGCCGCGCGCGGCGAGATTGGCGCGCGCGTTCTCGACGAACGCCCAGCCGACATAGACGATGGCGAGGACGAGGACGATCTGGACGGCGAGCGAGCGGATGCGGGGATTGTTGATCAGCGATACGGATGCCGGACCCGGCGCGCTTTCGACGCGATCGACCATCCCGGCGCTCCCCCGGCGCGGACGCCACGCACTTCTGCGCGCCGGCGGCTGCCGGCGCGAGTACCACGCCCTTCTGCGCGCCGGCGGTTGCCGGCGCGCTTGGTCAGATCGCTTCCGCCGGCCTCAGCGGATCGGCGGCGCGTATTGAATCCCGCCCTTCGACCAGAGCCGGTTCAGCCCGCGTTCGATGCCCAGCCGCGAGCCCGCGCCGACGTTGCGATCGAAGATCTCGCCGTAATTGCCGACGTGCTTGACGATGCGGGCAGCCCAGTCGTTGGGCAGCCCGAGGGATTCGCCGAGCGCGCCTTCGGTGCCGAGCAGGCGCCGGATGTCGGGATTGGGCGACTTCAGCATCTCGGCGACGTTCTTCTGGGTCACGCCGAGCTCCTCGGCGCCGATCAGGGCGTAGACCGTCCACTTCACGACGTCGAACCACTGGTCGTCGTTATGGCGCACCATCGGACCGAGCGGCTCCTTCGAGATCACGTCCTTCAGGATCACGTGGTCGTCGGCCTTGGCGAGCTTCAGGCGCATCGCGTAAAGCTGCGAATGGTCGGTGGTGAACACGTCGCAGCGCCCGGCCTCGTAGGCCTTGACGGTCTCGTCGGCGGTGGCGAAAGCGACCACCTCGTACTTCATCTTGTTGGAGCGGAAGAAGTCGGCGACGTTGAGCTCGGTGGTGGTGCCGGTCTGGGTGCAGACGGTGGCGCCGGAAAGCTCGAGCGCCGAATTCACCTTCAGCGCCTTCTTCACCATGAAGCCCTGACCGTCGTAATAGACGACGGCGGCGAAGTTGAGCCCCATCTTGGTGTCGCGATCGAGCGTCCAGGTCGTGTTGCGCGACAGCACGTCGATCTCGCCGGACTGCAGCGCCGTGAAGCGGTCCTTGGCGGAGAGCGGGGTGAATTTCACCTTGCTCGGATCGTCGAAGATCGCGGCGGCCAGCGCGCGGCAGACATCGACGTCGAGGCCGGTCCAGGCGCCCTTGTCGTCGGGGGTGGAAAATCCCGGCAAGCCCTGGCTCACGCCGCACTGGACGAAGCCCTTGGCCTTGATCTGGTCGAGAACGCCGGCTTGCGCGGTGCCGACGGCGCCGAGTCCGGCGGCGAGCGCAAGCGTGAACAGTACGCGTTTCATCGGAGCAACCTTTCTTTGAATCGGACGCCGGCGAGCCAGCTGTGCGCAATTGGCTGCGCGCTTCGATCGGTACGCAAGCACCCTTCCCTTCGGAAGGACCATCACAAGCCAAAGACAAAGGCAGGTCAAGTGTTTGGGCGTTGGGCCGCCTTGACGCGACGCAAAAGCGGGGCCTAATCGGCTGGCGGAGAAACGAAATGGCCAAGGGCGGCGGCAAGAAGGCGCGGGACTGGCGGGTCGCGACCCGCCTCGTGCTCGCGGGGCGCAATCCGTTCGAGTTCGAGGGTTTCGTCAATACGCCGATCTATCGCGGCTCGACGGTGCTGTCGCCGACGGTGGCGCAATTCACCGGCCGCACCGGACGCTATCAATACGGGCGGCGCGGCACGCCGACGACCGACGCGCTTTCGGAAGGGCTGGCGGAGCTCGAGGGCGGCGCCGGCGTGGTGCTGACGCCTTCCGGCCTTTCCGCGATCACGGTTACGCTCCTGGCCTGCGTGAGCGGCGGCGACCATGTGCTGGTGACCGACTCCGTCTACGGCCCCACGCGCCAATTCTGCGACACGGTGCTGAAGCGGCTCGGCGTCGAGACCGGCTATTACGACCCGCTGATCGGCGCGGGGATCGCGAAGGAGCTCAAGCCGAACACCAAGGCGGTGTTCGTCGAGGCGCCGGGCTCGCTCAGCTTCGAGATGCAGGACGTGCCGGCGATCGTGCAGGCCGCGCACGCGCACGGCGCGGTCGTGCTGATGGACAATACCTGGGCGACGCCGGTGTTCTTCCGGCCGCACGAGCACGGCGTCGATTTTTCGATCCAGGCCGGAACCAAATATCTCGGCGGCCATGCCGACGCCAATATCGGCACGGTCTCGGCGATGGCCGAGCATTTCCCCAAGCTGAAGGACACCCACGGCAGCCTCGGTCTCTGCGCCGGGCCGGAGGACGTGTTTCTGTCGCTGCGCGGCCTGCGCACGCTGGGCGTGCGGCTGCAGCGGCACATGGAGTCCGGCCTCAAGGTCGCGCGCTGGCTGAAGACGCGGCCCGAAGTCCTGCGCGTGCTGCACCCCGCGCTGGAGGACGATCCGGGGCACGCGATCTGGAAGCGCGATTTCGAGGGCGCGTGCGGACTGTTCGCGATCGTGCTCAAGCCGCGGCCGCAGCCGAAAGTCGCGGCCTTCATCGAGGGGTTGGAGCTGTTCGGGATCGGCGCGTCCTGGGGCGGCTACGAGAGCCTGGCCATTCCGTTCGACTGCACGAAGTTCCGCACCGCCACCAAATGGAATCCCGGCGGGCCGTGCGTGCGGCTGCATGTCGGGCTGGAAGATCCCGACGATCTGATCGCGGATCTCGAAGCCGGGCTGAAACGCCTCGCGGCCTAGTTCTCAGATCCGGCCGTCCGCGGCGCTCCTGCTTGCGCGCGAGCGGGCGACGCGCGTTGCCGATCGAGACGATCAGCGCAGAGATACGCCGCATCGAGGGTCCCGGCATGGGCCGGATCGTTCCATCGGCGGTGATCTTGAGCGTGAGCCGGCGCCGGGCGAAGGCGCGCACGACCAGCGCCGCCCCGAGCGAGCCGACGATGGCGCCGCCGATGGCATCGCTCATGTAATGCGCGTCGAGCACGATGCGCGCGAGTGCAGCCAGGGCGGCAAGCGCAAGAAGCGGAACCCGCGCGCGCGGCCACAGCGCGGCAAGGACGACGGATGCGGCAAACGCCGTGGTCGCGTGACCCGACGGGAAACTCGCGGCTTGAGCGGTCCAGGCGTTGGGATCGAAGGCAAGGTGACCCTGGCTGTCGAACGCCCAGGGACGCAGGCGTCCGATCACGCGCTTGAGGATCGAAACCGTGAGGCCCGGAGCCCCGACGGCAAGAAAAACGAGAAACAGGCGGAGCAGGAACACGGAGACGACCGCAAGCGCGCGTCGCGGCAGATCGAGGCGCTCGATCGCGAACAGCAGCAGGATCGCGATCCCGACCGGCCAAAGAATGGTGCCGGACCAGCCGAAATAATCGAGATACTCGAACGGCAGCTTGAGCCATCCCGGCAGGCGGCGCTGCCAGGCGATCGCGACGGGGTCGAGGTACAGGAACGCGAGAACGACCGCCGCCAGCGCGAGGCCGAGCACGATCCAGGTCCGCGGCCCGAACAGCGGCCGCGGCGCGATCGCGCGCACGTTGCTGCGGCGCCAGAAGCGGAAGACGACGGATTTCGGGGCGGGCCGTTCCATCGCCGGACCTATAGCAGAAACCGCGCGCCCTGCATCGAGGCGCGGCCGCGACCGAACGCGAACGGGCTCAGACCTTCTCGAAGCTCTTGCCCTTCAGCGATTCCTTGTAGCCGTAGAAGACCTCGTTGATCTTCGGCCAGGTCTTCAGCTTCTTCATGTTGTTCAGCCAGCGGTCGATGTTCGGATACTTGGAGAAGTCGCAGCCGATCAGCTCGCCGAGCGACACCAGGCCCGAGCCGAAATAGTCGGCGATGGTGATCTGGTCGCCGCACAGATACTGCCGCTTCGGTCCGATCCAGTGGTCGTTCAGGATCTGCAGCCACTTCTTGCTGCCTTCCTTGCCCCATTCGATGGCGGCGCCGTGCGCTTCGTCGCTGCGGCGTTTGTGATGCGGGAAGATCTGCGGATAGGCCAGCCCGTAGCCGAAGTCGCGATAGAAGTTGGTGTTCAGCCAATCCATCATCTCGTTGACCTTGGCGCGCTGCTTCAGGTCCTTCGGATAGGCCGGAGAATTGGTCTTGTCGGCGAGATATTTCAGGATCGCCGAGCTCTCGGTGAGCCGCAGATCGCCGTCCTCGATCATCGGCACCAGCCGGTTCGGATTGAGCGAAATGTACGGCTCCTTGTGATGCTCGCCGGTCATCAGGTCGACCACCTGCTCGTCGCAGGGAATGTTGTTCTCGGCGATGAACAGCCGCACCGGCCGGCTCGTCATCGAAACCGGATGCATGTAGAGCTTCATCTTCACCCCTCCCTACGCCTGTTGCGTCTGCAGGTTACGACCCGCTTGGCCGGTTCGTAGCACTTGCGGCGGTGATAGCAACCATTCCTGAATTTCATGGACTGCTCGGCGCCGGCGGAATTCGAGATGAAGGGTGGCGACCCCGGGAGGAATCGAACCTCCGACCAGCAGCTTAGAAGGCTGCTGCTCTATCCGCTGAGCTACGGGGCCACGCCGCGGGCGTTCGCCCGCCGGTTCAATGCGTCCACTGCCCGACGCGTTTGTAGCCGAAATTGTCGGCATACGCGATGCGCTTGCGCTCCGCCTCGTGCGCCTCGATCACCTGATACGGAATGCCTTCCCGCTCGGCATAGGCGATCGCCTCGTCCTTGGTGGCGAACTCGAGACGGATCTGCGAGCGCATGTCGCCGGAACTGGTGAAGCCCATGAGCGGCTCCAGCTGGCGCGGCGCTTCGGGCTCGTATTCGAGCAGCCATTCTCTGGTCTTGGCCTGGCCGGACTGCATGGCCGTGCGCGCTGGGCGGTAGATGCGGGCGAACATGGTTCCTCGTGCGATCTTCAGGCGGATGGTCGGGGCAGCAGGATTTGAACCTGCGACCCTCTGCTCCCAAAGCAGATGCGCTACCGGGCTGCGCTATGCCCCGTCCTGCCGAGCCGGCGTTCTAGCCGGATGGCTTTAATTTCCGATTACACGCTAAGGGCTTGCGCGGCAAGGCGCGAGCGCCGCTTCAGCTAGCGCCCGGAAAACCAGCGGTGCGCGACCTTGTCGCCGGGCTGGATGCCGAGCTTTTTTGCGGTGCCGGCCACCACTTCCAGCACGCCGCGCACCGGGACGCGCGGACGAGATGATCGCTTCGGATTGCGGCGTCGTGCTCTCGGCGATATGGGCGATGCGGCCGTCGGCGCGGATGAAGATCATGTCGAGCGAAACGAACGTGTTCTTCATCCACATGGCGACCATCTGGTCGCTCTTGAAATCGAACAGCATGCCGCGCCCTTCGGGCAGTTCGCGGCGGAACATGAGCCCCTTGGCGCGCTCGTCGTCGGTAATGGCGAGCTCGACCTCGAAGACGCGCACGCCCGAGCGGGTGAGGATTTCGAGCGGCTCGACGGTCGCGGCCCAGGCCAGCCCGGCGATGAGACCGAGCGCGAGCAGGCTTGCTGAAAGCGTTGCGCGCGCGCGTGAAAACCGTTTCATGCGAAAGATTGTAACGGAAATCGCGGCTAGTGCGAGGACGGGCCGCTGCTGCCGCCCGTTTCAGGCCGTATCTCGGAGGCCATCAGCCCCTTGGGGCCTGCCCCGTAGCGCACGAACACGACCTGGCCGGGCCGCAGCTCGGCCATGCCGTAGCGGCGCAGGGTTTCCATATGGACGAAAATATCGGGCGTGCCCTCGCCGCGGGTGAGGAAGCCGAAACCGCGCAACCGGTTGAACCATTTCACCCAGGCGCGCTCGAGCCCGCTCGTCGGCGTCACCGACACATGCGTGCGCGGCGGCGGCATCTGCGCCGGATGCAGCGCGGTCGACTCGTCCATGGAGACCACGCGGAACGCCTGCATGCCCTTGGGGCGCTCCAGCGCCTCGCACACCACGCGCGCGCCTTCATAGGCGGTCTGGAAGCCGTCGCGGCGCAGACAGGTGACGTGCAGGAGCACGTCGGGGCCGCCGCTATCGGGAACGATGAAGCCGTAGCCCTTGGAGACGTCGAACCACTTGATGAAGCCGGTGACCTCGACGAGCCCTACGGGGGCCTCTTCGTTGAGGTCCTCTACGCCCGGCCGTCGGTTCGCCCAGCGCGAACTTCGGCCCCATTTGGTCCGCCATGACGCCGCCAACGTCAAATGATGCGCCCGTACATCGAACGCCGATTCGTTGGATCAAGCTTAACATCGCGTGACACGATGGAAACAGCGATTTGCAAGATAGCAACAGCGTAGATTCGTAATCGGTGGATGATTTTTTGCGGCTATGGCGTTCGTGCCACGGTCAGGCGGCGAGGAACGGCTCCAGCACATCGCCGATATCGTCGTGCACAACGAGGTCGGCCTGGCCGTCGAGGTCGGTCGGTTCGCGATTGAGGATCACGAGACGGGCGCCGTTTCGTTTCGCCAAAGCCGGAAAACCCGCGGCGGGCCAAACGACTAGCGACGATCCGATGGCCAGGAACAAATCGCAATTGAGCGTCTCGAGCTCGGCCCGGCGCATCGGCTCCTCGGGCATGGATTGCCCAAAAGAGATCGTCGCGGACTTCACGGGGCCGTTACAGGCCGGGCAGTCCGGCGCGATACCCCCGCTCGCGGTGAAGCGTTGCTTGACCCATTCGATTTCGTAACGCATCGCACAATCGAGGCAGAGGGCGTAGGTCCCGTTGCCGTGCAGCTCGATCACCCGCTCGCTCGGCACGCCCGCAACCTGATGAAGATTGTCGATATTTTGCGTGATGATAGCCGACATCTTGCCGTCCGCGACCAGGCGCGCGAGCGCACGATGGCCGCGGGTGGGTTTCGCGGCGCGAAACGTATCCTCCATCGCAAATTTGCGCCGCCAGGCCTCGTTGCGGGCGCCCTGGTCCGAGACGAACTCGTCGAACGGGATCGGCTTGTTCTGGGTCCACAGCCCGCCCGGGGAACGGAAGTCGGGGATGCCGCTCTCGGTCGAGATGCCGGCGCCGGTGAAGCCCACGGCGCGGCGCGCGCCGGCCAGAAGGTCGCCGAGCCGCTCGATCGCTCGCTTGCGATCCCTGACGATCATTCTAGGGTTCCGCCGGAAAGTTCCAATTTACGAGGTTCCGATGCGTTATCTGCATACGATGCTCCGGGTGCGCGATCTCGACAAGGCGCTCGATTTCTATCGCGACAAGCTCGGGTTGAAAGAGGCGCGCCGCATCACCGACGAGAAGGGCCGCTTCACGCTGGTGTTCCTCGCCGCGCCCGAGGACGAGAAGCTGGTCGCCGACAGCGGCAAGGCCGGCCGCGCCGCGCCGCTGCGTGGAGCTGACCTATAACTGGGACACGGAAGACTATGGCGAGGCGCGCTATTTCGGCCATCTCGCCTACGAGGTCGACGACATCTACGCGCTCTGCGAGAAGCTGATGCAGGCGGGCGTCGTCATCAACCGGCCGCCGCGCGACGGCCGCATGGCCTTCGTGCGCTCGCCGGACAAGCAATCGATCGAGCTGCTGCAGAAAGGCGACGCGCTGCCGCCCAAGGAGCCGTGGAAATCGATGCCGAACACCGGGAAGTGGTGAGGCGAAGCGAACGTCGCCTGCGCGTCTTGTGCCCCGGGAGAGCCCTTCCTATAAGGACCCCCGCGCGGTGATTTGCGTGCCGCGCCGGCAGGCGCCCATCGTCTAGCGGTCTAGGACACCGCCCTTTCACGGCGGGAACACGGGTTCGAGTCCCGTTGGGCGCGCCACAACTGCGCGGAACAAAGCCCTTTCAGAGCGGGTTCTTATCCCCGGCCCGCCCGCTATACTCCAAGAAAACAAGCCGCACGTCCGAGGGAGGATCCGTCATGAGTTTCGCGCAGCGCGCGCTGGCGCTTCTGCTGTTCGCAATCGCCCTCGTGCTGCCCGCGTCGCAGCCGATGGCGCAGGCCTATCCGACCCGCTCCATCACCTTCGTGGTGCCGTTTCCGGCCGGCGGCTCGGCCGACACCATCATTCGCCTGATCGGCCAGCATCTGTCGCAGCGCTGGGGTCAATCGGTCGTGGTCGAGAACAAGCCCGGCACCGGCGGCAATATCGGCCAGGAAGCCGTCGCCAAGGCGGCGCCCGATGGCTACACGTTCCTGATGGCGCCGAGCTCGCTCGCGATCGTCTCGCACCTCTACACCAAGCTCAACTACGATCCGATCAAGGGCTTCGAGCCGGTGACTCTCATCGGCAACATCCCGATGGTGATCGTGGTCACTCCGGATTTTCCGGCGAAAACCCTGCTCGAGCTGATCGCGCTCGCCAAGGCGAAGCCCGGCGAGATCACCTACGCCTCGGCCGGCAACGGCACCACCAATCATCTGGCGACCGAGATGTTCAAGGTGATGACCGGCATCGACATGCTGCATATCCCCTATCGCGGCAATCCGCTGGCGGTGATGGACGTGATCGGCGGCCGGGTGCCGGTGTTCTTCGATTTCGTGCTCACCGGCCTGCCGCATATCCGCGAGGGCAAGGTGCGCGCGCTCGCCACCACCGGCCCGGCGCGCGCGCCGGTGCTGCCGAACGTGCCGACCGCGATCGAGGCGGGCGTGCCGGGCTTCGAGACCGGCACCTGGTTCGGCGTCTATGCGCCGGCCGGCACGCCGAAGGCGATCACCGAGAAGCTCAACGCCGAAATCCTCTCGATCCTGGAAGTGCCGGCGGTGAAGGAGCGGCTCATGGGACTCGGCGTCGAAATCTACGCCAAGGGACCGGCCGAGCTCGCCGCGCTCACCAAGGCCGACTTCGAGAAATGGGGCCCGGTGGTGCAGAAGGCGGGCATCAAGCTGGACTGAAAGACGGCATATCCCCTAGGGGGCGTCATCCGGAGATAGAGCCGCGGAGAAAGCGCTTGGCCCGTTCGCCGCTTCGACTGGTGTTCGACCGGCCCGGCAAGCAACGGGCGCGGCGGCCGCATCAGGCGCCGAAGCACCCCGAACCGCCCTCGCCGCCCGGGCCGCCGGCCGCCGAAGGGCGCATGGATCAGAAGACGCGCGACCGTTTCCTGATCGGCATCGCCCTCTTCGCGCTGGTGCTCGTCTTCGGCAGCGTCTGGATCATGGAGCGGCTCCTGGAGATGGGAAAGATCCAGGACTGCGTCTGGCAGGGCCGCCGCAACTGCGCGCCGATCTCCGCGCCGCCGCGCTGAGCGCCAGCGGACTCCCTCTCCCCGTCGGGGAGAGGTGATACTTGGCTAGCGGCGCGGCGCTCCGGGCGGCGGGTTCATGGATACCGGCGCGGGCGCGGCCGGCGTCGTGATCGCCTCGCCGTCGAGCACGGTGACCGCGCGGCGGTTCTGCGACCAGCAGGAAATGTCGTTGCAAGTCGAGACCCGGCGATCGCGCCCGTAGGAGACGAACTTCACGCGCTGCGCCGGCACGCCCTTGCCGAGGAGATAGTTGCGCACCGCCTGGGCGCGGCGATTGCCGAGCGCCATGTTCTTGGCCTTGTCGCCCTTCTCGTCGGAATGGCCCTCGATCGTCACCGTGTAGGAGGCGAAACGGACGAGCCAGGCCGCCTGCTTGTCGAGGGTCTCGATCGAGGTCGGCGTGAGGTCGGCGAGGTTCTCGTTGAAGAACACCCGGTCGCCGATATTGACGAAGAAATCCTGCGCGCTGCCGGGCGGCACCGTGCTGGTGGCGCTCGGCGGCGTCTCGTCGCCGAACTTGAACGATCCGCAGGCCGCGGTCGCCAGCACCGCCGCCAGTACCGCGCCGACCCGAATGATGCGCCGCATAAGTGCCTCCCCCTACTCGACTTGCTCGAGCACGTTCACCCGCGTGCCGACCGGCGCGCGGGTGAACAGATCGATCACGTCCTCGTTCAGCATCCGGATGCAGCCGCTGGAAATGTCCTCGCCGATGGTCCAGGGCTCGACCGTGCCGTGAATGCGGTAAATCAGATCGCGGCCGTCGCGGTAGAGATACATCGCGCGCGGCCCGAGCGGATTGCCCCAGACGCCCTTCATGTTCGCCGGCAGGTGCGGCTGGCGCTGGCGCATCTCCGGCGGCGGCGTCCAGGTCGGCCACACGGCCTTGCGCATGATCTGGGCGTGGCCGAACCACTGGAACCCCTCGCGCCCGACGCCGACGCCGTAGCGCAGCGCCACGTTGTTCTCGAACGTGAGATAGAGAAAGTGGTTGCGGATATCGACGACGACGCTGCCGGGGGTCTCGTTGTTCGGGTAGCGCACTACCTGGCGGCGGAACACGGCGTCGATCGCGTCCATGTTGGTGCGGCGATAGACGACGCCGTAGTCCTCGGCGCTCCCGGCGAAATAGGCGTCCTCCTCGACCTCCTGGCCCAACAAAGAGTTGGGCCGGAGCAGCGCGGCGGCGCCGGCGGCGATGAAGCTACGGCGGTCGAATTTCACGGCGACACCCGGCCCCCTGCGGAATTTCCCGGCAGGCGCGGCGTTCTCAATCCTGCCCCGGGTAGTCTAGCACCGGCCACGGACTGCGCCACGGGCGGGCTTCACGCAGGCGTGTTGCCCAGGCAGTCGCGGCCGCGGCTGCCGGGGCATGGCCTGCTCTAGAATGGCGCAACGACAAAGGGAGAAAATGCCATGGGGTTTGTCGACAAGGGACGGGAACCGGCGCTGATCATTCCGGCTTTGCGTCCGCTCTACGAGCGGATTGCCATTTTGTACTACCCGCTGTTGCGGATCGTGGCGGGCGGATTTTTGCTGGTGCATGGCTGGCCGAAGTTCAATGCGGGCGCAGCGGCGCTCGTGCCGTTCCTCACGCGCATCGGCTTCGAGCCGCCGATATTCTGGGCCTGGGTGCTGGTCCTGATGGAGACCCTTGGCGCGCTTTGCATCATCTTCGGCCTGTTCGTGCGGCCGATCGCGCTGGCGGCCGTGATCGAGTTCGGGGTCATCGTCTGGGTGCATTCGCCGCGCGGCTTCGGCGCCGCGGGAAACGGCTGGGAATATCCGGCGTTCTGGGGCCTGGTGTTCTTCGTCATCATGCTGCGCGGCGGCGGGCCGTACTCGCTCGACCGCAAGCTCGGGCGGGAGTTTTAAGCGGCGGCTTCGACCCGCGAGCGTGTGCCGACAGCGCGCGTCCCCGCGGAAGCGGGGACCCATGAAGCCACGATGGGCCTGATTCCGCTTGCGCGGGCATGAGCGGAGACTGCCGCACGCAACGAGGCGAGAGTACCTGCAGCTCAGAGCCCGCTCACATCCCGCCGTACAGCCATTCGATCCCGTCATAGGCATCCTGCGGCGTGCGGCTGCCCAGCATCTGGTCGCGCAGTTCCGCGGTGACGCCGCGCGCGTGATAAAATTCGCCATAGACGCGGGCCATGAGCTGCACGCGCGCCGGTGCGCAGATAACGCTGCTCCTGATAGGCGCGGAAGGCGGCCGGCAAGATCGCCGGGCGTTTCCGCCACCTTCTCCGCCAGCCAATAGGCGTCTTCAGTGGCCATGCAGGCGCCTTGCGCCAGATATTGCAGCATCGGGTGCGCGGCATCGCCCAAGAGCGTCACGTTGCCCTTCGACCAGTCCTTGATCGGCTCGCGGTCGCACAGCACCCACATGCGCCAGGTCTCGATCTTTTCGAGCAGGCGGAGCACTTCCGGGCGCTGGCCGTTGAAGTGCTGCCACAGCAGGCTGGCGTCGGCCTCCGTGTTCCAGCCTTCCTCGTACTGGTCGGAGTGGAACACGGCGACGAGATTATAGAGCTCGCCGCGGCGCAGCGGATAATGCACGAAGTGCGTGCGCGGGCCGGCCCACAGCACGATGTCGGGCTGCCACAGATCGTCGGGCACTTCGCTGCGCTTCAGCACCGCGCGATAGGCGATGTGGCCGGAGACGCGCGGCGCGCCGTCGCCGACGATCTTCTCGCGCACGCGCGACCACATGCCGTCGCAGCCGATGAGCGCGCGGCCCTTGAGCGTCTCGCCGCTTTCGAGCGTCAGGCTGACGCCGCCGCCATTGTCCGAAAAATCGGCGACGCGGCGCTGGGTCTCGAGCGTGATGAGATTGTTGCTCTTGCAGGCGTTGAGAAAAACCGCGTGCAGGTCGTGGCGGTGCGTCACCGCATAGGGCTCGCCGAACTTCCCGAAGAAGTCCTTGCCGAGCGGAATGCGGGTGACGCTCTTGCCGGTGAGCGCGTCGCGCATTTCCTGCGCCTTGCGGCTCCCAGGCGTCGGCGAGCACGGCGTCCTTCAGGCCGAGCTTGCCGAGCGCGCGAAAAATGTTCGGCCCGAGCTGAATGCCGGCGCCGGCCTCGCGGAATTCCGCCGACTGCTCCAGCACGCGCACCGGGAAGCCCTTGCGCGCCAGCGCATAAGCGGCCGCCAATCCGCCGATGCCGCCGCCGGAGATAAGGAAGGGCAATTCGTCAGGCATCGGTTGCAAAATCTCTCCGCGTCGTCCCCGCGAAAGCGGGGACCCATAATCACCACCGTGCAAGAATCGCAAGCACCGTGTCTATGGGTCCCGGCTCGCGCTCGCCCGGACCGGGGCTCGCTTGGCCGGGACGACAGCGAAGGGGGTTATCTTGCCGCCAAGCGGCTCGGCGGGCGCGGCATCGAGCACGCGCATTTCCACGCGCTCGGTGCCCTGCCAGGAATTGAGCGTGAGCGAACCCGCGACGTGCATGGTGCGGCCGCGCGCCAGCCGAGCAGCGCGTCGCCGAGCGGGCGGCCGAGCGCGCGGAAGGCGATGGCGCCGATCTGGCGATTGTCGCCGGCCTTGAGCCGCAGCCGCACGTGGGCGTCGCCGGCGGGATCGGCGAACACGACCGAGTGCGAAGGCAGCGCGAACACCGGCTCGGGATTGCCGGCGCCGAACGGTCCGGCGCGGCCGATCGTCTCCATCAATTCGAGATTCGCCGCGCCGGCGGTGAGCGCGCCGTCGATCTCCAATATGTTTTCATGGCGCGCGGCCTCGACCGGGGCCGCGAGCGTCTCCTCCAGGAACGCGCGCAAATCCTTCAGCTTCGCGCGCGTAACGGTGAGCCCCGCGGCCATGGCGTGGCCGCCGCCCTTGACCAAGAGCCCTTTGTCGACGGCGGCGCGCACGGCGTGGCCGAGATCGACGCCGGGGATCGAGCGGCCGGAGCCGGTGCCGCTCTCGCCGAGCATGGCGATGGCGAAGGCCGGGCGGCCGAAGCGCTCCTTCAGCCGCGCGGCGACGAGGCCGACGACGCCCGGATGCCAGCCGTCCTTGGAGGCGATGACGACCGCGCCGCGCTCCTCGAGCCCGAGCGCGGCGAGCGCCTCGGCTTCGGCCTCGGCGAGCGTCGCCTGCTCGACGGCCCGGCGCTCGGTGTTCAGGCGGTCGAGCTCGAGCGCGATCTGCATGGCCTCGGACGGATCGTCGGTGAGCAGCAGGCGGGCGCCGAGCGTGGCGTCGCCGATGCGGCCGCCCGCGTTGATGCGCGGTCCCAGGAGAAATCCGAGATGGAACGGCGTCGGCGGGCCGTCGAGGCGCGCCGCGTCCATCAGCGCCTTGCAGGCCCACGCCCTCGCGGCGGCGCAGCGCGAGCAGGCCCTTGGCAACGTAAGCTCGGTTCAGGCCCTTGAGCGGCACCACGTCGGCCACGGTGCCGAGCGCCACCAGATCGAGATACGCCAGCAGATCCGGCTCGCGGCGCGTCGTCGTTCCAGAAGCCGCGCTTGCGCAATTCGCGCAGCAGCGCGACGGCCGCGATGAACACGACGCCGACGGCGGCGAGATGGCCGAGCTTGGAGAGATCGTCCTGCCGGTTCGGGTTCACGATGGCGCGCGCGGGCGGCAGTTGCTCGGGCGCCTGATGATGGTCGATGACGACCACGTCGAGGCCGAGCTTCCTGGCTTCTTCGAGCGCCTCGATGCTGGTGGTGCCGCAATCGACGGTGACCAGCAGCGAGCACGCGGGCGGCGAGCATGCGCACGGTCTCGACGTTCGGCCCGTAGCCCTCGAACAGCCGGTCGGGGATATGGAAGATCGGGTCGAGCCCGCAGGCGCGCAGCACCCGCACCAGCAGCGCCGCCGAGGTGGCGCCGTCGACGTCGTAATCGCCGAGGATCGCGACGTTCTCCTTGCGCTCGACGGCGTCGGCGAGGCGCGTGGCCGCCGCCGGCATGTCGGTGAGCGTATCGGGGTCGGGCAGCAGGCTCTTCACGGTCGGATCGAGATAGGCTTCGGCGTCGTCGGGCGTGACGCCGCGCCCGGCGAGCACGCGGGCCAAGAGCTCGGGCAAGCCGAGGCGCTGCGTCGAGCGCGAGCGCGGTCTGGCTGGCGCGCGCGTCGAGCCGGTCGCGCCAGACGCGGCTAGAGGCCGAGCGCTCGACGCCGAGGAAGGGGCGGGATTCGGACATGGCGCGATCTGCCATTCATCTCGCCCTCATGCCCGGGCTTGTCCGGGCATCCACGATCTCTGCAGTCTGGCTGCTAGCTGGATCGCCGGGTCAAGCCCGGCGATGACGAAATGGGGCAGTCAGAAAACCTTCCGGTACTGGATGAACCCCGAGCGCTCGGCGACCTTCTCGTAGAGCGCCCGCGCGGTGGCGTTGCTTTCGTGGGTGTTCCAGTAGACGCGGCTGGCGCCGGCTTCCTTGGCCTTCGCATAGACCGCCTCGATCAGCGCGCGGCCGAGCCCCTGCCCGCGCGCCGCTTCGGCCACGAACAGGTCCTGCAGGTAGCAATAGTCGCCGCTGGTCCAGAACGAGCGGTGATAGAGATAGTGGACGATGCCGAGCAGCTTGCCATCGACATAGGCGCCGAGCGCGAACATGGGTTCTTTGGGATCGAGTAGCCGCTTCCAGGTGATATTGGTTGCGTCCGGCGCTTGCGAAGTCTTGTAGAATTCGAGATAGCCGCGCCAGAGCGGCGCCCAGGCCGCGCGCTCGCCGGCGGCGACCGGCCGGATGACGACCGCGCTCATAGCCGCGCTCAATCGAGATGAAACTTCTCGAACTGGCGGTGCTCGGCGTCGATCCAGCGCACGGTGCCGGTGACCGAGCGCATCACCACGGTGTGGGTATAGATGCGATCCTTGGTGAAGCGCACGCCGCGCAGGAACGAGCCGTCGGTGACGCCGGTCGCGGCCACCAGGCAATCGCCGCGCACCATGTCCTTGATGTCGTATTTCTTGCGCGGGTCCTTGACGCCCATCTTGGCGGCGCGCTCGCGCTTGGCGTCGGTGTCGAGCACGAGGCGGCCCTGCATCTGGCCGCCGATGCAGCGCAACGCCGCCGCGGCGAGCACGCCCTCGGGCGCGCCGCCGATGCCCATATAGATATCGATGCCGGTGGTTGCCGGCGTCGGCGGTGTGGATCACGCCGGCCACGTCGCCGTCGGTGATCAGGCGCACGGCGGCGCCGGTCTTGCGGATGGCGGCGATGAGGTCGGCGTGGCGCGGACGCTCGAGCACCAGCGCGGTGATGTCCTCGGGCTGCACGCCCTTGGCCTTGGCGAGCGCGATGATGTTCTTGTCGGCGGGCGCGTCGAGATCGACCACGCCGGCCGGATAGCCCGGGCCGATCGCGATCTTCTCCATATAGACGTCGGGCGCGTTCAACAGCGTGCCGCCCTCGGCCATGGCCATGACGGCGATGGCGCCGGGCATGTTCTTGGCGCAGAGCGTGGTGCCCTCGAGCGGATCGACGGCGATGTCGACCTTGGGGCCCTTCTTGTTGCCGACCTTCTCGCCGATGAACAGCATCGGCGCCTCGTCGCGCTCGCCCTCGCCGATCGCGCACGATGCCGTCGATCGGCAGCTTGTTGAGCTCGCGGCGCATGGCGTCGACCGCGGCCTGGTCGGCGGCCATCTCGTCGCCGCGGCCCGCGCAGGCGCGCGGCCGACACCGCCGCCCGCTCCGTCACGCGCACGATCTCGATCGAAAGCACGCGCTCGATCAGCAGGCTCGGCTGGACGGTGATCGACGTCATGGTCTCTCCCCCGTGCATTTCTTCAGCTTTTCTCGTTCAGCTTTTCTCGATGCGGATCACTTGCGGCGTTTCCGCCAGCACCTTGTCGGCTTCGATCGCCTTCAGCGCGCGCGCGCACCGCGTCCTCGGTGGTGGCATAGGTGATGAGGATCACCGCCGCCGGCTTGTCGGCGCGCTTGGGGTCGTCGCCGCCGTGCGGGCGCTTGTCGCGGCCGCGCTGCATGATGGATTCGAGCGAGATGTTCTGCTCGGCCATGCGGCGCGCGATGGTCGCGGCGGTGCCCGGCCGGTCGATGGCCGAGAGGCGGATGTAATAGCCGCCCTCGTGGCGCTGCATCGGCGCGCGCGTCGGGCGCGAAAGGCCGGCGGCGGGCCGGCCGAACGGATAGACCCGGCGGCCGGCGGCGATATCCACCAGATCGGCGACCACGGCCGAGGAGGTCGCGGGCCCGCCGGCGCCGGGGCCGACGAGCGTCAGGTTCATCATGTCGGAATCGACCGCGACCGCGTTCAGCACGCCGTCGATCTCGGCGATCACGGAACCCTTGGGAACCATGGTGGGATGCACGCGCTGCTCGATGCCGGTGGCGGTGCGCTGCGCGACGCCGAGCAGCTTCACGCGATAGCCGAGCTCGTCGGCGGCCGCGAGATCCGCGAGCGTAATGGTCTGGATGCCTTCGACATAGACGGCGTCGGCGTCGACCTCGGTGCCGAAGGCGAGGCTGGTGAGGATCGCGATCTTGTGCGCGGTGTCGAAGCCGCCGATGTCGAAGGTCGGATCGGCCTCGGCATAGCCGAGCCGCTGCGCCTCCTTGAGACAGTCGGCGAACGAGCGCGCCTCCTTCTGCATCTGCGTCAGGATGTAGTTGCAGGTGCCGTTCAGGATTCCGTAGACGCGCTCGATGCGCGCGCCGCCGAGACCTTCGCGCAACGTCTTCACGATCGGGATGCCGCCGGCGACCGCCGCCTCGAAATAGAACGGCGCGGCCTTCTTCTCCGCGAGCTTGGCGAGCGCGACGCCATGCTTGGCGATCAGCGCCTTGTTGGCGGTGACCACGGGGCGGCCGATGCCGAGCGCGGCCTCGACCGACTTCTTGGCCGGATCGCCCTCGCCGCCCATCAGCTCGACGAACACGTCGATGCCCGGGTCGAGCGCGAGCGCCAGCGGGTCCGCGACCTTGCGCAGCTTCGAAAGATCGATCGAATTGTCCTTGGGCGGGTCCTTGGAGGCATAGGCCACCAGATCGATCGGCCGCCCGGCGCGGGCAGCGAGCTCCGCGCGCGAACGCGCCAGCATCCCGACCACGGCCGAACCGACCGTGCCGAGCCCGGCGAGACCCACTTTCAGCGGCTCAGCCATGAGAGATCCGGTGTTCAGCCGCGCGCTTTGAGCGGAACGACGTTGTGCAGCGTCTTGTCCGCGTTGTCGAAGAAGCGGCGCAGATTGCGCGCGGCCTGGCGGATGCGCTGCTCGTTCTCCACCAGCGCGATGCGCACGAAGCCCTCGCCGTGCTCGCCGAAGCCGATGCCGGGCGAAACGGCGACCGAGGCCTTCTCGACCAGCAGCTTGGAGAATTCGACCGAGCCGAGCCCGACGAAGCGCTCCGGCAGCGGCGCCCAGGCGAACATGGAGGCCTTCGGCGCCGGGATCGGCCAGCCGGCGCGGGTGAAGCTGTCGACCAGCGCGTCGCGGCGCTTCTTGTAGGTCGCGCGCATCTCGACGATGCAATCCTCCGGGCCGTTGAGCGCCGCGGCGGCCGCCACCTGGATCGGGGTGAAGGCGCCGTAATCGAGATAGGATTTGACGCGCGCCAGCGCCGCGATCAGCCGCTCGTTGCCGACCGCGAAGCCCATGCGCCAGCCGGGCATCGAGAAGGTCTTCGACATCGAGGTGAACTCGACCGCGATCTCCATCGCGCCCGGCACCTGCAGGATCGAGGGCGGCGGATTGTTCTCGAAATAGACCTCGGCATAGGCGAGATCGGAGAGCACCAAGCAGATCGTGCTTGCGCGCGAACGCGACCACGTCCTTGTAGAAATCGAGCTCGGCGGTGCAGGCGGTCGGGTTCGACGGATAGCAGAGCACCAGCGCGATCGGCTTCGGGGTCGAATGGATCACCGCGCGCTCGAGCGCATAGAAGAAGTCCGGGCCCGCCTCGCACGGCACCGAGCGGATGGTGCCGCCGGCCATGAGGAAGCCGAAGGCGTGGATCGGGTAGCTCGGGTTCGGCACCAGCACGAGGTCGCCGGGCGCCGTGATGGCCTGCGCCATGTTGGCGAAGCCTTCCTTGGAGCCGAGCGTGGCGATGACCTGCTTCTCGGGATCGAGCTTCACGCCGAAGCGGCGGCCGTAATAGGCCGCCTGCGCCTTGCGCAGGCCCGGGATGCCGCGCGAGGCCGAATAGCGGTCGGTGCGCGGCTTGCCGACGGTCTCCTTCAGCTTGTCGATGATGTGCTGCGGCGTCGGCAGGTCCGGATTGCCCATGCCGAGATCGATGATGTCGGCGCCCTGGTTGCGCGCGCCGGCCTTCGCCTTGTTGACGATCTCGAAAATATAGGGCGGCAGGCGCTGGATGCGATGGAACTCGTGCATGGTCCTATTCCCGGGATTCGGGGGTCTCTTAGCACCGAAACGTTAAGCCTTGCAGGGGTTTCGGCGGGGGCCTAGTTGCCCTTCTCGATCCCGCGCCGCACCGCCCTTTCGCGCGTGGTCTGCAGCTTCTCCAGCTGCTCCTCGAGCGCCTTCTGCTCCTCGGGCGTGAGCACCGGCTTGGTCAGCTCCTTGTCGCGCGGCGGGGGCACCAGCAGCGGCAATTCGAGCGGCGCTGTCGGGCCCGGCTGTGCCGACGGCAGGAACGGAACGCTGCTTTCCCCGGCACATCCGGCCAGCAAGAGCGCCAGCGCCGCCGCGGTGCAATGCAGCGGCGTCAGGGTTAATCGCGCTTTGGGCCTATTGCGCAACGAGCGCCCCCTCGTCATCAAGCCGACAAGACCGCAAGAGAATCTGTCCGTAAAGCCTGTCGTCGCCTATTATGGCGGAAGCGCGGTGCAAGGCCAGGGAGGCGCCGCGCCTGTGCCGAGAAGGGTCGGGAAAACCGATGCACGGCAAGCCACCAGAGGACGTTTCCGGCAAGGCCAATGTCGATCCGGAGGCCTTCGCGCGGAATCTCGCGCGCCTCATGGACGAGGGCGGCCGCGCCATGGCCGCCTACATGAAGCCGCGCGAGGACGGCACCGTCCAGGACGAAGTGGCCGAAGAGCTCGCCGACGTCACCAAGACGCTCGGCCAGGTCGCCGAATACTGGCTGTCCGATCCGCAGCGCGCGATCGAGGCGCAATCGAGTCTGGTCAAAGGCTATCTCGACTTGTGGACCGCCTCGATGAAGCGCATGGCGGGAGAAGAGGTGAAGCCGGTGGCGACGCCCGCCGCCGCGGACCGCCGCTTCACCGATCCGGAATGGTCGCAGAATCCGTTCTTCGACGCGGTCAAGCAGGCCTATCTCATCACCAGCGACTGGGCCGCGCGGCTGGTGCGCGACGCCGAAGGGCTCGATCCGCACACGCGCCAGAAGGCGGACTTTTACGTCAAGCAGATCGCGGCGGCGATCTCGCCTTCCAACTTCGTGTTCACCAATCCGCTGGTTCTGCGCGAGACGCTGGCGTCGAACGGCGAGAACCTCGTGCGCGGCATGAAAATGCTGACCGAGGACATCGAAGCGGGCCACGGCGAGCTGAAATTGCGCCAGTCCGACGCGAGCAAGTTCGAGATCGGCCGCAACCTCGCGCTCAGCTCCGGCAAGGTGGTGTTCGAGAACGAGCTGATGCAGCTCATCCAGTACGCGCCGTCGACCGGCGACGTACTCCGCATTCCGGTGTTGCTGGTGCCGCCCTGGATCAACAAGTTCTACGTGCTCGACCTCACGCCCGATAAATCCTTCATCAAGTGGATGGTGGACCAGGGGCTCACGGTGTTCGTCGTCTCCTGGGTCAATCCGGACGCCCATCTCGCAAGCAAGAGCTTCGAGGATTACATGCGCGACGGCGTGTTCGCGGCGCTCGACGCGGTGGAAACCGTGACCGGCGAACTGCGCGTGCACGCCATGGGCTATTGCGTCGGCGGCACGTTGCTCGCCACCGCGCTCGGCTACATGGCGGCGAAGAAGGACGACCGCTTCGCCAGCGCCACGTTCCTCGCCACCCAGGTGGATTTCACCTATGCCGGCGATCTCAAGGTGTTCGTCGACGAAGATCAGATCAAGGTGCTCGAGCGCAAGATGCAGGAGCTCGGCTTCATGGAAGGCGAGCAAGATGGCTTCGGCGTTCAACATGCTGCGCGCCAACGACCTGATCTGGCCCTACATCGTGAACAATTATCTGCGCGGCAAGGCGCCCTTCCCGTTCGACCTGCTGTACTGGAATTCGGATTCGACGCGGCTGCCGGCGGCCAACCATTCGTTCTATCTGCGCAACTGCTATCTGGAGAACAAGCTGTCGCGCGGCCTGATGACGATCGGCAACGTCAAGATCGATCTCGGCAAAATATGGGTCCCGATCTATCAGCTGGCCACGCGCGAGGACCACATCGCGCCGGCGCAATCGGTGTTCCTCGGCTCGCATCTGTTCGGCGGGCCGACGCGGTTCGTGCTCGCGGGCTCCGGCCATATCGCCGGCGTCGTCAATCATCCGGCCCTGCAGAAGTATCAATACTGGACCGGCGGCGAGCCCAAGGGCGAGCTCAAGAACTGGATGAAGAAGGCCGAAGAGCATCCGGGCTCCTGGTGGCCCGACTGGCTCGCGTGGATCGAGCAGCTCGATTCCGAGCGCGTGCCCGCGCGCGAGCCCGGCGGCGGCAAGCTCAAGCCGATCGAGGACGCGCCGGGGAGATATGTGCGAGTGAGGGCTTAAGCCATGACCGGGTTTGACGCATTACGTATCACATCACTAGACTGCATCGATGATCCGCTCGTTCAAGGACAAGCGGACCGCAGCTTTCGCGGCCGGCGAGCGGGTCAAGGAGTTCGATGCGTTCGCTCGGCAGGCGCAGCGGCGGTTGCGAATGCTTGACGACGCCGAACGCATCGGAGACTTAGCTCGGCTGCCTTCGAACCGCTTCGAGCGGCTAAAAGGCGACCGGGCTGGACAATGTAGGCATCAGGATCAACGAGACATATGGCGAGCTTTGTTTCGTGTTCCGCGTAACGTGTCCTTGGGATGCCGATGGAAAGTCCAAATCCTCGACTACCACTGACCGGAGACGACCGGCGATCAAGCTGCCGCCGATCCATCCCGGCGAGATTCTCGCTGAGGAGCTGGCCGAGATCGGGCTCTCGGCCAATGCGTTCGCGCGCTCGCTCGCCGTGCCGGCCAACCGGATCACGGAGATCCTCAACGGCAAGCGCGCGGTGAGCGCCGATACCGCGCTGCGCCTTGCGCGTTATTTCGGAACGTCGGCAAAATTCTGGCTCAATCTGCAGCAGAGCTACGAGCTGGCCGTCGCCGAGCGATCGGTCGGCAAGACCATCGCGCAGAACGTCCGGCCGCGCGCAGCTTGAGGGGCAAGGCATGAACGTCCACGAGCCGCCGTCCGCTTCGATCGAAGAGCTGCGGGCCCGCGCCGGGCAAGAGATCGGCGTCTCGGCATGGCACGCGGTCACGCAGGACATGATCGACCGCTTCGCCGAGGTCACCGACGACCACCAGTTCATCCATACCGACCCGGCGCGCGCCAAGGCCGAGACGCAGTTCGGCGGCACCATCGCGCACGGCTTCCTCACGCTTTCGCTGCTCGAGCCTGCTGGCGCGCGAAGCCGTGCCGCGGCTCAAGGACCGCGCCATGGGCATCAATTACGGCTTCGACCGCATCCGCTTCATGGCGCCGGTGAAGAGCGGCGCCCGCGTGCGCGGCCGCTTCACGCTCACCGAAGTCGTCAACCGCACCGACAAGATCGTCATGTTCCGCTACGCGGTCAGCATCGAGATCGAAGGCGGCGGGAAGCCGGCGCTGACCGCGGACTGGCTCACGCTCGCCGTGGTCGAATGACGGCGGGCACGGACGATCTCCTCGCGCTCGAAGATCGCGCCGAGCATCGCTACGCAGATAACGGCGGCGTGCGCATCCACTACGCGCTCATCGGAAGCGGCCCGCTGGTCGTGTTGCTGCACGGCTTCCCCGACTACTGGCTCACGTGGCGGCACCAGATGGTGGCGCTGTCGAAATCCTACCGCGCGGCGGCGCTCGACATGCGCGGCTATAACCTCTCCGACAAGCCCAAGGGGGTCGAGAACTACAAGACGCGCAAATTGATCGAGGACGTCGCGGCGGTGATCGCGGCCGAGGGCGAGAAGCGCGCGATCGTCGTCGGCCACGACTGGGGCGGCGCCACCGCCTGGGCGATCGCCATGTATCGGCCGGACCTCGTGGAGCGGCTGATCGTGCTCAACGCGCCGCACCCCTGGGCGCAGATGCGCTTGCTCGCGGAGAACACCGAGCAGCGGGCCAATGCGCAGTACGCGCGCAACTTCCAGGATCCGGACTACTACAGGCAGATTTCGCTGGAGCGGCTCGGCAGCTGGGTCACGGACCCGGCGGCGCGCGCCAAGCATCTCGAGGCGATGAAACGCTCCGACCCGCAGGCCATGCTGCACTATTACCAGGCCAGTTACCCGCGCGAGCCCTATCGCGCGCGCGAGGACGCGCCGCCGCCGGTGCGGGCCTCGACGCTGCTGATCCACGGCCTCAAGGACAAAGCCGTGATGGCCGAGGGGCTCAACGGCTTGTGGAACTGGGTCGAGGCGGATTTGACGATCGCCGCCATTCCCGGTGTCGGTCATTTCGTGCAGCAGGACGCGGCCGAGCTGGTGAGCCGGACGATGCTGGCGTGGCTGAAGCGCTGAGTTAGCGCCCGCCCTTATACGAAATCCGCCACACCGTGCCGTTGGCGTCCTCGGTCAGCAGCAGCGAGCCGTCGCGTGCGACGGTGATGCCGACGAGCCGCGCCCAGATCGTATTGTCGTTCAGCACGAAGCCGGTGGCGAAATCCTCGTACTCGCCGGTGGCGACGCCGTTCTTCATCGGCACGCGCACGATCTTGTAGCCGGTGCGCTGGTTGCGGTTCCATGAGCCCTGCAGCGCCACGAACGCATCGCCGCGGTAGTGCGCCGGGAACTGCGCGCCGTCGTAGAACGTCATCTGCAGCGGCGCGGAATGCGAGGCGAGCAGCAAATCCGGCACCGTGACCTTGCCGCGCAGGTCGGGCCGCGCGTTCTTGTGGCGCGGGTCCTCGTTCGAGCCGAGATAGAACCAGGGCCAGCCATAGAAGGCGCCCTCGCGCACGCGCGTGAGATAATCGGGCACCAGATCGTCGCCCAGCCCGTCGCGCTCGTTGACCGAGCACCAGAGCTCGCCGGTCGTGGGATGCAGGTCCATGCCGACGCAGTTCCGGAGCCCGGTGGCGAACACGCGCTTGTTCTTGCCGTCGGGGTCGAACTCCAGCACCGCCGCGCGGTCCTTCTCGTTGCCCCACAGCACGCCGATGACGTTGTCGAGCACGGCGCCGACCGAAAAGCCGAGGCCTTCGGCCACGTTGGAGGCCGAGCCGACCGAGACGAACATCTTGCGGCCGTCGCGCGAGAACACCAGGTCGCGGGTCCAGTGGCCGCCGCTCGGCAGCGAGGACACGATCGTCTCGGGTTTGTCGCGCGCCTTGAGGTCCCCGTTGCGATACGGAAAGCGCACGATGGAGTCGCTGTTGGCGACATAGACCCATTGCGGGTTCGGGCCGGGCGGATAGAAATTGATGCCGAACGGACGGCTGAGGCCGGAAGCGAAAATCTCGACCGTGTCGGCCTTCGTCGCCGTCGGGCGACGGGCGCAGCACGCGCACGCGATTGGCGCTGCTTTCGGCCACGAAAATATCGCCGTTCGGCGCCGCGCGCAGCAGCCGCGGACGCTCCAGGTTGCTGGCGAACAGCTTGATCTCGAAGCCGGCGGGCACCAGCGCGATCTGGCCGCGCCAGTTGGTGTCGACGCTCGGCGGGTTGCGCGCGGAGGTCGTGGCATAAGGCGGCGGCAGATCGTCGAGCGTCACGCGGCGGCGCAGGCCGGGCTTGTCGTCGCGCCAGTCGCCGAGCGCGGCCTTGCCGGTGAGCGCGGGCCGCTCTTGCGCGGTCGCGTACCACGCGAAGCCGATAGCTCCGAAAACCGTTGCGAAGCCTATCGCAACGACACGTCGCATGGATGGCATCGGCCCTTCCTTCTTTCCCCCTCCCCGTTGGGGAGAGGGAATCAGGGAAACAGCGCGAGCTGGGTCAGCCCCTCGGTCTCGGGATAGCCGAGCATGAGGTTCATGTTCTGGATCGCCTGACCCGAAGCGCCCTTGACCAGATTGTCGGTGGTGGCGAGCACGATCACCTTGCCCGGCACGCGGTCGGCGACCACGCCGATCTGCAGATTGTTCGAGCCGCGCACGTGCCGCGACTGCGGCACCTCGCCGAGCGGCAGCACCTGGATGAAGGGCTCGCTGCGGTAAAAATCGGCCAGCACCCGATGCAGCTCCGCCGCCCCTGCCCCGCCCACGGTGTGCAGATAGTGCGTGGCATAAATGCCGCGGTTCATCGGCGCCAGATGCGCGGTGAAGCTCGCGATCACCGGCCGCTTGGCGGCGAGCGAAAATTCCTGGTCGAACTCGCTCATGTGGCGGTGATGGCCGACGCCGTAGGCGTGCATGCCCTCGGAGACTTCGCTGAACAGCATGGTCTCTTTCGGGTGCCTTCCGGCGCCGGTCATGCCGCTCTTGGAGTCGATCACGATCTGGTCCGGGTCGATGGCGCCGGCTTCGATCAGCGGCACGATCGCCAGGATCGAAGTCGTGGTGAAGCAGCCGGGGCTGGCGACCAGGCGGGCCTTGCGGATTTTGTCGCGATAGATTTCGCACAGGCCATAGACCGCCTCCTTCTGCAGCTCGACCGCCTGATGCGCGTGGCCGTACCAGTTCTCGTAGGCCACCGGGTCTGACATGCGGAAGTCGGCGGAGAGATCGACGATCTTGAGCTGCTCGGCTTTTTCCATAAGCCCCTTGATCACGACCTGGGTGGTGCCGTGCGGCAGCGCGCAGAACACGAGATCGAGCGCGCCGGCATCGACCGCGTCGATCTTCACGAGCTCGGGCAAGGCGATCCCGGCGAAGCTCGGAAACACCTTGGCCATGGCTTCGCCGGCGTGACGATCGGCCGTGAGCGCTTTGATTTCGACACGCGGATGCCGCAGCAGCAGGCGCACGAGCTCGCCGCCGGTGTAACCGGACGCGCCGAAAATCCCGATCTTCGCCTTGGCCTCGCTCATGGCCGACTCCATCAAGGGGGGCGGAGGGATAGCCTAATCGGGCGGCCTAAGAAAGGCGTTTCAATCGCCCGATATCGTTACGCATCCAGCTCCGGATAATGCCGGAATATGCCGAGCTGGTTGGGTGCGAGGCGGCGGGGCGAGGCCAGATACGCGGCGACGCGCGGGCGCTTTGCAACGCTGTCATGCACAGCAACGATGCGCGGGTGATCCCGCTCCAGCCGCGCCATCGCGTTCGGGAAGGCGTAGCGCAGGCCGGCCACGACCTGAAACAGCGAAAGGTCGGCATAGGTCAGCGCATTGCTAGAGAGGTGCTTGCCGCCGTTCCGCTCCAGCACGCGCTCGAAATAGCCCATGTATTTCGGCGCGCGCGCCTTGAGAAACTCGGCGGTGTAGCGCTTGGCCTCCTCGCGCTGGTCCTCGTAATAGAGCGCGCTTGCGATCGGGTGATGGGTATCGTGAATTTCCTTGATGAAATCCGTGAAGGTGAGCTGCAATTGGTGGGTCCACAGCCGGCCGGCCTCGTCGGCGGGCGCCAGGCCGTGGCGGGGCCCGAGAAACTGCAGGATGTTCGCGGTCTGGCCGATCAGTAGGTCGCCGGCCTTCAGGAACGGCGGGGCAAAGGACGGGGTCTTGACGTGCTCGCCGTTCAGGAGCCGCAGCAGGGCGGGCACGCCGCCGCCCTCGCTTTCGGGCCGGCGCGCGACATCGATATAGTCGGCCCCGCCCTCTTCCAAGGCCAGCCGCACGAATTCCCCGCGGCCCGGGCTCATCGGCCAATAATAAAATTCATAGCGCATGCTTGATCTCCCTCCCCGGAAATGACGTACAAGGCATCAATGGCAAATCCTTCGCAAGCCATCCTGCAACCCGTGGGCGCTTTCGGGCGCGCGCGGCGCTCCTTGCGCGCGAGCCTGATGCGGCTCCTGGGCAGGCGCGAGTTTACGGTCGAGGCGCAGGGCCTGAAATTCGCCGTCGGCCACGACGACCTGATCGAGCAGCGCATCGCGCGCGAGGGCGCCTGGGAGGCGGAGCAGTTCGCGTTCATCGCGGGCAAGCTCAAGGGCCAGACCTTCGATGTTTTTCTCGACATCGGCGCCAATTGCGGCTTCTACAGCCTGATCGCCGCGCACAAGAAGCTCGCGAGCGAAACGATCGCGTTCGAGCCCGACCCCGGCAATCGGAAGCGGCTCGTGCAAAACATCGAAGCCAACGGGCTCGGCGAAGACATCCTGGTGCTCGATTACGCGCTCGGCGACAAGCCGGGCCGGGCGACGCTCACCGAAGGCAGCCGGCACAATCGCGGCGAGTCGTATCTGGCGCAAGACACCATGCCGGCGGGCGAGACGACGCACAAAGTGCGCGTGGTGCGCTTCGACGACGAGTTCAAGATCAAGGGCAAGCGCGTCTATGTGAAGATGGATGTCGAGGGCTACGAGTTCCAGGTCATCGACGGCATGGAGCGGACGCTGAAGGAAAATTTCGGCTTCCTGCAGATCGAGATTTTCGCGAGCGACCCGGCCGGGCTCAGGCGGCGCGTGAACGAGCTCGGCTATCGCTATCTAGGCACGGTCGAGTTCGACCACTTTTTCACCAATATTCCGGGGATCGAGTAGCGCCGCACTCGCGCTCATCCGCCCTCATGCCCGGGCTTGACCCGGGCATCCAACGAAAAGCTAGCCGCGCCTGACCGAGGGCTGGATTGCCGGGTCAGGCTCGGCAATGAGGGAAGAAAAAGTGGCAATATCCTTACGATTGATTCGGAACCGCCAATGGCCCGCCGCTACGCGCTGAAGAAGAAGTCCTCGCCCAAGAAGACCAAGGCCCCTGCCCGCGCCGAAAAGAAAACGGCGAAGGGCAAGCAGCCCGATCTTCTGGAAGCCGCGCGCGGCCGCGGCAAGCCGCGCGAGACGCAATCGTCGAAGGAATACGGCGCGCAGCACATCGAGGTGCTGGAGGGGCTGGAGCCGGTGCGCCGGCGGCCGGGCATGTATATCGGCGGCACCGACGAGAAGGCGATGCATCACCTGTTCGCCGAGGTGATCGACAACGCCATGGACGAGGCGGTGGCCGGCCACGCGACCTATATCGAAGTGGAGATGGAGGCCAACGGCTTCGTCACCGTGACCGACAACGGCCGCGGCATCCCGGTCGAGGCGCATCCGAAGTTCAAGAAGAAGTCCGCGCTCGAAGTGATCATGACCACGCTGCACGCGGGCGGCAAATTCAATCACGAGGTCTACGAAACCTCGGGCGGCCTGCACGGCGTCGGCGTGTCGGTGGCCAACGCGCTGTCCGAAACGCTCGAGGTGGAAGTCGCGCGCAACAGCGAGCTCTATCGCCAGGTCTACAAGCGCGGCGCGCCCACCGGCCCGGTGAAGCTCATACAGAAGAACGTGAAGCGGCGCGGCACGCGCGTGCGCTTCAAGCCCGATCCGGAAATCTTCGGCAAGGACGCGGCCTTTCAGCCCGGGCGCGTTTTTCGCATGGCGCGCGCCAAGGCCTACCTGTTCGGCGGCGTCGAGATCCGCTGGTCGTGCGACAAGGCGTTGCTCAAGGGCGTCGAGGGCGTGCCCGAGAAGGATACGTTTCATTTCGAAAACGGCTTGCGCGATTATCTCGCCTCGGAGATCGAGGGCAAGACGCTGGTGCACGCCGACTACTTCGCCGGCAGCAGCGCGAAGAAAGGCCACGGCAAGGTCGAGTGGGCGATCGCCTGGATCGCCGACGACGACGGCTTCCTCAATTCCTATTGCAACACGATCCCGACCGGCGACGGCGGCACGCACGAAACGGGTCTGCGCTCGGCGCTGGTGCGCGGCCTGAAGGATCATGCCGAGCGCACCGGCAACAAGCGCGCGTCGGTGATCACCGCCGAGGACGCCATGAACGGCGCCGCGGCCATGCTCTCCGTGTTCATCCGCGACCCGGAATTCCAGGGCCAGACCAAAGATCGCCTCGCCAATGCCGAGGCGCAGCGGCTAGTGGAGAGCGCGGTGCGCGACGCCTTCGATCATTGGCTCGCGGGCAACCAGCTGCAGGCCACCAAGCTCTTGGACTGGGTGGTGGACCGCGCGGAAGAGCGGCTGCGGCGCAAGCAGGAAAAGGAAACTTTCCGCAAGACCGCGACGCGCAAGCTGCGGCTGCCCGGTAAGCTCGCCGATTGTTCCAGCGCCGACACCGCGAGCTCCGAGCTGTTCATCGTCGAGGGCGACAGCGCCGGCGGCTCCGCCAAGCAGGCGCGCGACCGCGCCTCGCAGGCCGTGCTGCCGCTGCGCGGGAAAATCCTCAACGTCGCTTCCGCCGGCCGCGACAAGGTGATGCAGAACCAGCAGCTCGCCGACCTCGTGCAGGCGCTCGGCTGCGGCACCGGCTCGCATTATGCCGACAAGGATCTGCGCTACGGCAAGGTGATCGTGATGACCGACGCCGACGTGGACGGCGCGCACATCGCCTCGCTGCTGATCACCTTCTTCTACCGCGAGACGCCGAAGCTGATCGACAACGGGCACCTGTATCTCGCCGTGCCGCCGCTCTACCGGCTCACGCACGGCGGCACCACGGTCTATGCGCGCGACGACAAGCACAAGGAGCAGCTCCTGAAGACCGTGTTCAAGGGCAAGAGCGCGATCGATATCGGCCGCTTCAAGGGGCTGGGCGAGATGCTGCCCTCGCAGCTCAAGGACACCATGAACCCGAAGACGCGCACGCTCCTGCGCATGACCATCGAGGACGCCAAGCGCGCCGCCACCGCCAAGTCGGTCGAGCGCCTGATGGGCAACAAGCCCGAGGCGCGGTTTCAGTTCATCACGGAGAATGCGGAGTTCGCGAAGGAGCTGGATATTTAGTTTGGCGAAAGACAGCCGACTTTGTTTTCTCGTCATGGCCGGGCTTGTCCCGGCCATCCACGTTTACAAGCCACAATAAATATGACGTGGATGCCCGGCACAAGGCCGGACATGACGGTTAGAGCAACCCTACGTAGAGATCGCGCCAACTCGGATTTTTCGCAAAAATGAGCCGCACTTTCCACGTCCGAGACCAATGCTTCATGTTCTTCTCTCGCTGGATTGCATCATGCATTGAGTCGTATTGCTCAAAATGCACGAGTGTCTTCAGCCCGTATCGCTTCGTGAACCCTCTAACCAATCCTTCTCGATGCTCGGCCACGCGGCGCACAAGATCATTGGTCACGCCGACATAGAGCGTTCCATTCGGTCGATTGGTGAGGATGTAAACCCATCCACCCGACATATCCCAGAATTGCAATCGTGGATGGCCGGGACAAGCCCGGCCATGACGTCAATTAATTTTGCAGCTTACCTATACAAAAACCCCCTCCCGCTTGCGCGAGAGAGGGTTTTCAGACCTTGCGCGCCCGCCGGTACATCCGTGGTCGGTCGCGTCTAGATCTCAGCGGCGGGTTACCCTGCCGCGGGTTCGAACTGGCTCAGTTGACGAACTGGTTCAGTTTACGACTTGGAGGCTTTCGGCGGCTTCCTTGCCGTTCTTCGGGCTGACGACGACTTCATAGGTCAGCTTCTGGCCTTCCTTGAGGTCGTACATGCCCGCGCGCTCCACGGCGCTGATGTGAACGAACACATCCTTGCCGCCGTCCTCGGGCTGGATGAATCCGAAGCCCTTTTGCGCGTTGAACCATTTCACTGTTCCGGTGCTCATAGTCTTTCTTCCTTCGTGCGTGTGCCAACAAGGCGGCGCGGCGCGCAGCCCCGGCAATACCGATGTTTTGGGTGGAGGTCGTCAGCTGGGCGCGGCTAGCTGCCACGCAAGGCCAAGTCGTCGGCCGAAACTCGATGAGGCGCATATAGGGGCTTGGCGCGCCCGACGCAATAGCGAAATCGAAAAATAGTTTACGACGAGCTAGCTCGCCCGCGCGCGGGCCCGCACCGGGCCTTCGGGCATGCCACGGGCCGGCTTCAGCACCTCGGCGCCGAACACGACGACGCGGTTCCGGCCGTTCTCCTTGGCCTGGTAGAGCGCCATGTCGGCGCGCTTGAGAATCGCATCGATGGTGTCGCCCGGCGTCCAGCGGCTGACGCCGAAGCTCGCCGTGAACTTCACCGGCTTGCCGTCGGCGTCGAGCTGCAATCCTGCGAAACGGAGCCGCAGCCGCTCGGCGATCCCGGCGGCATGCTCTTCGTCCATCCCCTCGAGCAACACGACGAATTCCTCGCCGCCCAGGCGGCCGAGGACCAGCTTCTCGGCCATCACCTCGCCCGCGATCACGCGCAGCACGCGGTCGCCGACGTCATGGCCGTAGTCGTCGTTGATGTACTTGAACAGATCCAAATCGAACAGGATCGCGGACAAGGCTTCGCCGCCGGCTTCGGCGCGGGCGCAAGCATCCTGCGCCTTCTCGAAGAACGCGCGCCGGTTCAGCGCGCCGGTCAAGGGGTCGGTCATCGCCAGCTTGTAGAGTTTGCGCTGCATGTCGCCGAGGCGCTCGGCCGTACGCAGCCGCGCATAGAGCTCCTCGATGGCCGGCGGCTTGCTGATGAAATCGTCGGCGCCGCTGCCGAGCGCTTCGATCAGCTTGCTGCGATCGTAGTTCGACGACATCAGCACGACATAGATCGGCCGGCCGTCGTTGGCCAGCGCCCGCACCTGGCGGCACAGCTCGGCGCCCGGCATGCAAGGTAGCTCGGTGCTGGTGATGAATGCGTCGACGTCTTGGTCGGTTGTGATTTGTTTAAGCGCTTCGCCCCCGTCGGTGAAGGTGCGAACCGTATGCCCACGGGCCTCGAGCAGCTGCGTGACGAGCTTGAGGACGGTCCGGCTCGGATCGACGACGACAATGCGCATGCGAAAACTTTCCAGATCCCCGGGACGCCGGAGTGGAACAATGCTTGGCGGAATGTGCCCGAGAGCCCTTAAATTCCCATGAAAATTGAAGCAAATGCCGGTTTTCCTGCCTTGTAGGCGTGCCCTGGCGTTGCTTGGTTGCCATGTTCCGCTTAGCGGAAAACAAAAAACCCCCTCCCGTTTGCACGAGAGAGGGTTCCCCGATCCTGCGCGCCGCCAGTTCATCCGTGGTCGGCTGCGTCCGGATCGTCGCGGCGGGCGTACCCGCCGGATTGTTCAGGCCGCGGTCAAATCACCGCGGCTCGGCTTCAGCCCGCCTTCAAATTCTCGGCGGCCTCTTTGCCGTTCTTCGGGTTCTTGACCAGGTCGTACGAGAGCTTCTGGCCTTCGTTGAGCTGGTACATGCCCGCGCGTTCGACGGCGCTGATATGGACGAAGACGTCCTTGCTTCCGTCATCGGGTTTGATGAAGCCGAAGCCTTTTTGCGCGTTGAACCACTTTACCGTTCCGGTGCCCATGCTGAGCCCCTTTCCTTGCAGTTATAGTTTGAGTTCCGCGCACCGCGCGGCCCCGGTGAATATCGATGTTTGGGGAGAGCATCATCAGCTGGGCGTCGGCGTTTCGCCACGCGGCCAAGTCAGTCGGCCGAACTTCGATGGCGGCAATATGAGGTTTGAATGCGCCATAATCAAGGCCCGCGCCGCAACAGGCTTAATTCATTCGCACGCACAGGCATTTGCTGCTATTCAATACGCATGACCATCACAAAAACGCACCGCTATTCCATCGGCCAGAGCGTCCGCTTCAGTTCCGGCATCGTCGGCCGGCCGGGCGCCGGCGGAACCTACAAGGTCCTGCACGTGCTGCCGAACGAAGGCGGCGAGAATTCCTACCGCATCAAGAGCGCGAGCGAGCCGCACGAGCGCGTCGCGCGTGAAAGCCAGCTCGAGCGCGCGAGCTGAGTCACCGGTCATTCCGGGACGCGGCACGACGGGTGCGTTGGCCGTTCCGACATCCTCCGCTCATGCCCGCGCAAGCGGGCATCCAGGGGTCGCCAGTGTCTCAAAGCTGGGTCCCCGCTTTCGCGGGGACGAGCGGAATTCGGGGACAAAGGTGGATAGAGGCATCTTCTAGGCACTATTTTTCCACGCGCGGCCAATGACTTCAAAAATTTCCTAGGAAAATATATCCGCACTCTCCCAAGCGCGCGTATTGTCGCCGCGTCTCGGTCCACGAGGGGCGCATCCGGATGCGACCTGATGTGCGGATCGGGAGCGGTGCCCGCCCGAGCCTGACGCACAGGCGAAGGTGGGGGTCCAAGCCGCGCGGTTCCGGCGAGCATCACCGCTCGTCACAAGGGAGCCCCTGGGTCTGGCCCTTGCGTGATCCCAATCACGGAGGGCTGGTGAGGGTAACCCGCCAGCGGAGGATAGATCGGTAAGTCCTCCGGGGATCGCGTGGAGCAAGCCTCTCACACCGCGCGCGGGACGCCGGCTAGCGCCGGAGCCTGCGAAAGACACTCGGCAATGCCTCGTCGCCGCGAGGCGCCGAGGCCGCGGGGTCCGTCGCGACCCCGGCGTCCCGCGCCGCCCTCATTCGGGCGGACCGGAGTTGCGTAGCCAAGCCTCGGGGCGAATTCCGCTCGCGAGAACGGATTTTTTTGATTCAGAAACGCCAGCCATAACGCGGCACGCGCGCGATATAGCGTCGATATTCCTCGCCGAACTCGGCTTCGAGCAGGCGCTCCTCGGGCAAAGCGAAGCGGAAATGCAGCAAGAGCGTCGCGGCGACCGAGGTTGCGAGCATCCAGTCGGAGCCGAAGCTGATCGCGAGCGCGAACAGCCCGAAAATGATGCCGAGATACATCGGGTGGCGCGTGTGCGCGAACACGCCATCGGTTACAAGCCGCGGCGGCGTGCCCGACCCTACCGAGACGTCAGCGCGGCGAAAGGCGATCACGGCCGAGAGCGAGAGCGCCGCAGCCGCGAGCGCGGTCGTAAGCGTGAGCGCGAATCGCAAGTCTTCCGGCAGGCGCACGACTCCGCCGAGCGGCACGAAGCGATCCAAGAGCAGCCCGATCCCGATCGCGGCCAAAGCGATCACCGGCGGCCGCTCCAGCAAGCCAAGCGCCGGCGCAGCGCCGCTCATGGATTATTGCTCGAAGAACTCCACCAGCAGCCGCGTCATCACGTCGGGCCGCTCGAGCGTCGTCAGGTGCCCGCATTCGGCCACCACTTCGAGCCGGGCGCCGGGAATGCCGTTGGCGATCTCGTGCGCCAACTTGGGCGGCGTGATCTGGTCGGCCTCGCCGACCACCACGAGCGTCTCGTTCTTGATCGACGACAGATTCGGCCGCGAGTCCGGCCGGCCGGCGATCGCGTTCTGCTGGCGGGCGAAAGCCTCGGGCCCGGTTTCGGCGGCCATCGCGTCCACCACCGCGCGCAGCGCCTTGTAGTTCAGGCGCGAGGGATGCACCAGCAGCGGCCAGAGGATGTCGTTGACCTCGTTGAAGCGCCCGTCCTCGGCGAGCTGGATGAATCCGCGGCGGCGTTCGGCCTGCTCGGGAAGATCGGCGCGCGCGGAGGTGTCGAGCAGCGCCAGCTTCAGCACCCGCTCCGGCGACTGGCGCAGAATTTCGAAGGCGATATAGCCGCCCATCGAGAGTCCGACGAGATGGAATTGCAGCGGCGCGGCCGCGAGCACCGAGCCGGCGATGCCCTCCATGGTGTCGGCGCGCGTATGGTCGGCGACCTGGACCGGGCCGATGCGCCACAGCGCCGGAAGCTGCGGGCCGTAGAGCCGCGGCGAACAGTTGAGCCCCGGCAGCAGCACAATCGGCGTGGAAGCGGAGGTGATCATTCGTTAGTCACAAGCCTGTCATGCCAGAAAAATCAAGCATTTACGGTTGACTTCACCCGTTTCGTCCCTATGTTTCATTGCGTCGACCCGAGAACACACAACTCGCGCTCCGTTTGTCGACCTTTTTGCCCGCTCGATCCGCGAGCCGAGGCTTTCCGGAGCGCCCAGAACCCGCGCGAACGAACGCGCCAGAGATCGAACCAGTATGTCATTTGCCAATCTAGGCCTGAGCGACAAGGTGCAAGCCGCCGTCGCCGCAGCCGGCTATACGACCCCCACCCCCATCCAGGAACAGGCCATCCCGCACGTGCTCGCACGGCGCGACGTCCTGGGCATCGCCCAGACCGGCACCGGCAAGACCGCCGCCTTCGTGCTGCCGATGATCACCATGCTCGAAAAGGGCCGCGCCCGGGCGCGCATGCCGCGCACGCTCATCATCGAGCCGACGCGCGAGCTCGCGGCACAGGTGCAGGAGAGCTTCGAGCGTTACGGCGCCAAGCACAAGCTCACCGTTGCGCTGCTGATCGGCGGCGTTTCCTACGACGACCAGGACCTGAAACTGGCGCGCGGCGTCGATGTGCTGATCGCCACGCCCGGCCGGCTGCTCGACCATTTCGAGCGCGGCAAGCTGTTGCTCACCGGCGTCGAGCTTCTGGTGATCGACGAAGCCGACCGCATGCTCGACATGGGCTTCATTCCCGACATCGAGAAGATCTGCAAGATGGTGCCGTTCACGCGCCAGACGCTGTTCTTCTCCGCCACCATGCCGCCGGAAATCCAGCGGCTCACCGAGACGTTCCTTTCCAACCCGGTCCGCATCGAGGTCTCGCGCCCGGCCTCGACCGTCGCCACCACCACGCAAGTGCTGGTTTCCGCCCCCGCCCTGCCCGAGAAAAAGCGCGACGTGCTCGAGAAACTGATCCGCTCGGCGGACGGCCTGAAGAACGGCATCATCTTCTGCAACCGCAAGACCGAAGTGGCCAAGCTGCACCGCTCGCTGGTGAAGCACGGATTTTCCGCGATCGCGCTGCACGGCGACATGGACCAGAGCGCCCGCACCAAGGCGCTCGATTCGTTCCGCAACGGCGAGATCACGCTGCTGGTCGCCAGCGACGTGGCCGCGCGCGGGCTCGATATCCCCGACGTGAGCCACATCTTCAATTTCGACGTGCCGCATCACGCCGAGGACTACGTGCACCGGATCGGCCGCACCGGCCGCGCCGGCCGGAGCGGAGTCGCGATCATGCTGGCCTCGAGCGCGGATGGGCGCTCGATCGCCGCGATCGAAAAGCTGATCGGCCAGCCGATCCCCTGGTCGGGCGAGCGCGTGGCTGCAGCCGAAGACGCCGAGGCGCCGCGCGATCGCGGTCGCGGCCCGCGCCGCGAACATTCGGGCCGCCGGGAACGCCATGGCCGGCAGCCGCATCCGCCGCAACAAGAGCAACAGCCGCGCCAGCATGCGCAGCCGCGGCAATCCCAGCCCATGCAGCAGCCGCGCGAGCATGCGCAACCGGCGCAATCCCAGCCGCCGCAGCCCGCCCCGCGCCCGGCTCCGATGCCGCGCGAAAACCTGGAACCTTCGGCGGCGAACGACCCCGCCTTCCAGTTGCCCGCGTTCATCCTGCGTCCGTCGCGGGTGAAGACAACCTGAGCCTGAAGTCAGGCCGCCAAATTATCCGCGGTTGCAGCAAAGAAATTTACCGCTCATTCACGTTGTCGAGACAAGATTTCGGCCAAGGGCGGCCGGGATTCGTGCCGCCACAAAGTTTTGCGAGAGATGGGGAACGGCCCTGGTCCGAAAGGATCGACGGCCGAGGGGTTGGTGTGTGCCCCTGGGAAATTTGAGCAAGACGGTTCTTGGCGCATGAAGCATTCCGACGAAATCGAACAGGTCATGGCCATGATCGACGCCGCGATGGGAACGGCGGCCTCGTACCGCGACGTGCTCGCCGGCGCCAAGGAAGAAATCGCCAAAGGCGGCGGCCGCGACGAGCTGCGGCTGATCGTCGAGTCGCTGGTGCGGGCGACGCGCGAAGTCGAATCCACCAACGGGACGCTGCAGAAGCGGCTGCAGGACTCGCGGCAGGAAATCCAGACGCTGGAAAAGAACCTTGCGGTCGTGCGCACCGAGTCGTTGACCGATACGCTGACCACGCTCGCCAACCGCAAATTCTTCAACAACGCGATCCACCGTCTGATCGCCGAAGCCGACGCGAAGAATTCGCCGCTCTCCGTGGTGCTCACCGACATCGACCACTTCAAGAATTTCAACGACACCTACGGCCATCTCACCGGCGATCAGGTGCTGCGGCTGGTGGCCGGCGCGGTGAAGCAGGAAATCAAGGGCCAGGATATCGCCGCGCGCTACGGCGGCGAGGAATTCGCCATCCTGTTGCCGCGCACGGCGCTCACGCAAGCGGTGACCGTCGCCGACCATATCCGCCGCTCGGTGATGCGCAAGGAACTGATCCGCCGCTCGACCGGCGAGAGTCTCGGGCGCGTCACGATCTCGCTCGGCGTCGCCACCTGGAAGAAGGGCGACACGATCTCGTCGCTGATGGAACGCGCCGACGCCTGCCTCTATTCGGCCAAGCGCGCCGGGCGCAACTGCGTCATCGCCGAGACCGCGCTCGACGACGAGGCCGGCGGCGAGACGGTGCAAGTCGCCTGACCGCCTTTCGTTTCGCCGCGGGCTTGCTCGCTTTTCCCGACTTCATCTTCTTGGCCTGGGCACGGTGCGCCGCGCCGAGCGCGGCGCGCGCGAAATTGCCGAGTTCCTCCGGATCGTCGAGCAGCCGTTCCGGCAGCCGCCAATAGGACATCACCACGCGCCGGTTCTTCGCGCCGTAGGTGAACGGCCGCGAGCCTTCGGCCTCTAAGCGTGGGAATGGTCTGATCGTCGGCTTTCAGGAAAATCTCGCCGTCGGACACGAGCGCGATCATCAGGCCGTCGGCGAAAATGCCGGCGCCGCCGAACATGCGGCGGATCGAAACCGGCCCGAAGACCGAAAACAGTTCTTTCAGTTGCTCGGGGTCTTGCAAGAGCGCTCAGGCGCGGTGAGCGAGCGCTTCCGGCTTGGCCGGCTCAAGCGAGACCGACTCGCCGCAACCGCAGGCCGAGACTTCGTTCGGGTTCTTGAACACGAAGCGGGCGGAGAGCTTGTCGACCTGGAAATCCATCTCGCTGCCGATCAGATAGAGCACGGCCTTGGGATCGATCAGCACGCGCGCACCCTTGTCCTCGATCACCTCGTCGCCGGGCTTCACCTGCTCGGCCAGATCGAGCTGATAGGCCATTCCGGCGCAGCCGCCTTTGTCGATGCCGACGCGAACGCCGACCATCGGCTTCTCGGCGCGCGCGACGATGTCGCGGATGCGCGCAGCGGCGGCTTCGGTCACGGTGATGAGCGCGGGGCGCTTGCGGGGCTCGATCATGAATTCACTATAGCCGGATTCGGTTACCAAGAGATGGGGTCACCAAAGGTTGAGCGCAACCCGCGCCTCGTCGGACATGCGGCTCTGGTCCCAGGGCGGCTCGAAGGTGACGTTGACCTTCACCGGGCCGACGCCTTGCACGGAAGCGACCGCGTTCTCGACGTTGCCGGGCAGCTCGCCGGCGGCCGGGCAATTGGGCGAGGTGAGCGTCATATCCACGGTCACCGCGCGGTCGTCGGCGATGTCGACCTTGTAGATCAGGCCGAGCTCGTAGATGTCGGCCGGGATTTCCGGATCGTAGACGGTCTTCAGCGCAGCCACGATATCGTCGGACAGCCGCGTGAGCTCCTCGGCGGGGATCGCCGATTCGATCTTCGGCGTGTGCGGCCCGGCGGTCGTATCTGGCAGTTTTGGTCGTATCGCTCATGCGAACATGTCCTGCGCCTTGAGCAGCGCCTCGGCGAAGACGTCGATCTCCGCCTGCGTATTATACATCGCAAATGACGCCCTGCATGTGGCGCTGACACCGAAGCGGGTCAAGAGCGGCAGCGCGCAATGGGTGCCGGCGCGCACGGCGACGCCGGAGCGGTCGATCACGGTTGCGACATCATGCGGGTGCGCGCCCTTCATCTCGAACGAGACGATGGCGCCCTTCTCGCGCGGGCGGCCGAAGATGCGCAAGGAATTGATGCGCGAAAGCCGCTCGGTGGCGTGCTTCAGCAAAGACTGCTCATGCGCGGCGATGCGGTTCTGACCGATGGAGCGCACATAATCGATCGCGGCGGCGAGCCCGATCGCGGGCACGATCGGCGGCGTTCCGGCCTCGAACTTGTGGGGCAGCTCGGCGTAGGTGACCACGTCCTGCGTCACGTCGCGGATCATCTCGCCGCCGCCGTTGAAGGGCGGCATTTCCTCCGAGCAGCTCGCGCCGCCCATAGAGCGCGCCGATGCCCGTCGGGCCGTAGAGCTTGTGGCCGGTGAAGACGTAGAAGTCGCAGCCGATATCCTGCACGTCGACCGGCAGATGCACGGCGGCCTGGCTGCCGTCGAGCAACACCGGAACGCCGTGGGCGTGGGCGATTTTCACGACTTCCTTCACCGGCACGATGGTGCCGAGCGCATTCGACATGTGGGTGATCGCGACGATCTTGGTGCGCGGCGTGATCAGCTTCTCGAATTCGTCGAGCAGGAAATTGCCGTCGTCGTCCACCGGCGCCCATTTGATGACGGCGCCCTTGCGCTCGCGCAGGAAGTGCCAGGGCACGATATTGGAATGGTGCTCAAGGAGGGAAAGCAGGATCTCGTCGCCCTCCCGGATGCGGGCGAGGCCGAACGAATAGGCGACGAGGTTGATCGCTTCGGTGGCGTTGCGGGTGAAGACGATTTCGGCGGCCGATTTGGCGTTCAGGAACGAGCGCACGGTCTCGCGCGCGCCCTCGTAGCCCTCGGTCGCGGCATTGGCGAGGAAATGCAGGCCGCGATGGACGTTGGCGTATTCCTGCTCATAGGCCCGCGTCATGCGATCGAGCACAGCGCGCGGCTTCTGGGCGGACGCGGCGTTGTCGAGATACACCAGCGGCTTGCCATAGACCTCGCGCGACAGGATCGGAAAATCCGCGCGCACGCGCGCCACGTCGTAGGAGCCGTTCTTGACCGCGGGATGGATCATCGCGTTCACCCGCGCGCCGCGAGCCAGGCGTTGGCGCGGGCCCGCAGCGCCTCGCGCAGCGGCTCGTGCTCGATCGCGTCGAACGTTTCGCCGACGAAGGATTCGATCAGCAGCGCCTCGGCTTGCTTGCGCGGGATGCCGCGGGCGCGCAGATAGAAAAGAAGCGCCTCGTCGAGCGCACCGGCGGTGGCGCCGTGGCCGCATTGCACGTCGTCGGCGTAGATTTCGAGCTCCGGCTTGTGGTCGGCCTCGGCGCCCTCGCCGAGCAGGAGCGCGCCGAGCATCATCTTGGCGTCGGTCTTCTGCGCCTCCGGATGCACGACGACGCGGCCTTGCACCACGCCGCGGCTTTCCTGATCGAGCACGGACTTGAACAGCGCCCGGCTCGCGCACGCAGGCACGGCGTGATCGATGAGCAGCGTGGTATCGGCATGCTGGCGGCCGCGCAGCAGCGTCGCGGCGGCAATTCGCGTCTCCTCGTCCCGGCCCGCGCAATGCACCGTCACGCTGTGGCGCGAAACGGCGGCGCCGGTGGTGAGCGCGCAGGTGCGCAGCTTCACGCCCTCGCCGGCTTTCGCCAACAGGGTCGAAAGATGCAGCGCGGCGTCGCCCTCGGCCTGCAGGCGCAGCAGATCGAGCGATGCCCGCGCGTCCAGATGCAGCTCGAGCGCGGAATTGGCCTGATACGCGATACGGTCGGGGCCGAGGTGGCTCTCGATATAGGTGAGCTGGGCGCCCTCGCCGAGCACAAGCAGCGCGCGCGTGAACACGGCGGCCGGAGCATTCGCACCGAACACATGCTGGACATGGATCGGGCGCGCGATGCGCGTTCCCTTGGCGAGTTCGATCAGAACGCCGTCGGAGAGAAAGGCAGTGTTGAGTGCGAGTGCGGCGTCGTAATCGGCGGGCGTCAGCGCGCCGATCCGCGCCGTGAGCTTGTCGCCATCAGCCAGCGCGCGGGCCAAGGGGACGATCCTGAGGCCGGTCTCGAGCTTCGTGAGATCAGACAGTTCGGGCACGAATTTGCCGTTCAGGAGCACGATGCGACGCGCGTCCACGCCCGGCAGCGGATCGAGCGCCTTGGCGCGGGCAATCGCGGCCTGGTCGGGCGGGCCGGCGAGCGGCGGCGCATCGCGCATGAGCACGCTGAGATCGGTGTATTTCCAGTCCTCGACGCGCCGCGTCGGCAGTCCGCGTTTCAGGAATGTTTCGATCGCCTGTTGGCGCAGCTTTTCCACCTGCTTGCCGCCCGGCAAGAGCGAACGCACGCCCTCGAAGGCGGCGGCGAGCGCCTGCTCGGCGTTGGTGCGGACCGGAATCTGCGCGTTCATGGCATCACGCCGTGGCCGCAAGCTCGTCGAATACGGCGTAGCCCTTTTCCTCGAGCTCGAGCGCGAGCTCCGGCCCGCCGGAGCGGACGATGCGGCCCTTGGCCATCACGTGCACGACATCGGGCACGACGTAATTCAGCAGCCGCTGATAATGGGTGATGACGACGAAGGCGCGCTTGGGGCTGCGCAATTGGTTCACGCCCTCGGACACGATCCGGAGCGCGTCGATGTCGAGGCCGGAATCGGTCTCGTCGAGCACGCACAGCTTCGGCTCCAAGAGCGCCATCTGCAGAATTTCGTTGCGCTTCTTCTCGCCGCCGGAGAAGCCGACGTTGACGGCGCGCTTCAGCATGTCCGGCTCGATGCCGAGCCCCTTGGCCCGCTCGCGCACCAGGCGGAGGAACTCGGGCGTCGAAAGCTCGGCCTCGCCGCGGTGCTTGCGCAACGCATTCAGCGCGGTGCGCAGAAAATTCATGGTGGCGACGCCGGGGATTTCGAGCGGATACTGGAAGGCGAGAAAGACGCCCTTGGCCGCGCGCTCGTCGGGCTGCAGCGCCAGGAGATCCTCGCCCGCGAAGCGCACGGTGCCTTGCGTGACCTCGTAGCCTTCGCGGCCGGCCAGCACATAGGCGAGCGTGGACTTGCCCGAGCCGTTCGGGCCCATGATGGCGTGCACTTCGCCCGCGTTCACGGAAAGATCGAAGCCGTCGAGAATCTGCCGCTCGCCGACGCGGACGTGGAGGTTCTTGATTTCAAGCAGTGCGCTCATTCGCCGTCCCAGTAGTCGAGCGTGGTTTCCCGCCGGCCGATGTAGCGCAGGCCGGCCTTGCGCGGGTCGCCGCTGGGGTCCGGGCGCGACCAGACCGCGAACTTGCCGGAGTCCGGATAGTCGACGGCCTCGGGCGTGATCATGGTGGAGATGCCGAGATAACGCATTTCCTCCGTGCCGGTATTGATGATCTGGTGCGCCACTTCCGGTCCGCCCGGCGGCGCGGCGAGCAGGTCGCCGGCCTTGATCGGGTAGGTCTTGTCGCCGAAGCGATACTCGCCGCTGCCGGAGAGGATGAAGAACAGCTCCTCGTTGGCGTGATGCACATGGAACGGAAACGCGCGTCTTGCCCGGCGGCACTACGTGGACCGCGCAGCCGAGTCCCGTCGAGCCCGATCAGCGGGCCGATGCGGCCCCACTTGCACGGCGAATTTCTCGCCATGGCCGCGATCGACCAGCGGCACATCGGCGATGTTGACGACCGGTTTCTGCAGCCTCAGCCGTACTCATCCCACGCTCCCTTCCAGCGAGATTGCGATCAGCTTCTGCGCCTCGACCGCGAATTCCATGGGCAGCTGCTGCAGCACGTCCTTGACGAAGCCGTTGACCACCAGCGCGGTGGCTTCCTCGGCCGTCATGCCGCGCTGGCGGCAATAGAACAGCATGTCCTCGGAGATTTTCGAGGTCGTGGCCTCGTGCTCGAACACGGAAGACGAATTCTTCGCCTCGATATAGGGCGTGGTGTGCGCGCCGCACTTGTTGCCGACCAGCAAGCTGTCGCAATTGGTGAAGTTGCGCGCGTTGGCGGCCTTGCGATGCGCGGACACGAGCCCGCGATAGGTGTTGTTGGAGTGCCCGGCGGCGATGCCCTTGGAGATGATCCGGCTCGTGGTGTTCTTGCCCAAGTGGATCATCTTGGTGCCGGAATCGACCTGCTGGTAGCCGTTGGAGATCGCGATCGAGTAGAACTCGCCGCGCGAATTGTCGCCGCGCAGGATGCAGCTCGGATATTTCCAGGTGATGGCCGAGCCGGTCTCGACCTGGGTCCAGGAAATCTTCGAGTTCTTGCCGCGGCAGTCGCCGCGCTTGGTGACGAAATTGTAGATGCCGCCCTTGCCTTCCTTGTCGCCCGGGTACCAGTTCTGCACGGTCGAATACTTGATCTCGGCGTTGTCGAGGGCGATGAGCTCGACCACGGCGGCGTGCAGCTGGTTCTCGTCGCGCATCGGCGCGGTGCAGCCTTCGAGGTAGCTGACGTAAGAGCCCTCGTCGGCGATGATGAGCGTGCGCTCGAACTGGCCGGTATTCTTCTCGTTCATGCGGAAATAGGTGGAAAGCTCCATCGGGCAGCGCACGCCCTTGGGCACGTAGACGAACGAGCCGTCGGAGAACACCGCCGAATTGAGCGTGGCGAAGATAATTGTCGGTGATCGGCACCACCGAGCCGAGATACTTGCGCACCAGATCCGGATGCTTGTGCGTCGCCTCCGAGACCGAGCAGAAGATGATGCCGGCCTTGGCCAGCTCATCCTTGAACGTGGTGGCGATGGAGACGGAATCGAACACGGCATCGACCGCGACACGGGAAACGCCGCGCACGCCGGCGAGCATTTCCTGCTCGCGCAAGGGGATGCCGAGCTTCTCGTAGGTCTTCAGAATCTCCGGATCGACCTCGTCGAGCGACTTCGGCGCCTCGTTCATCTTGGGCGCGGCGTAATAATAAAGGTCCTGATAGTCGATCGGGCCGTACTTCACCCGCGCCCAGGTCGGCTCCTGCAGGGTGAGCCAGCGGCGATAGGCTTCGAGCCGCCAGTCCAGCAGCCATTGCGGCTCGTTCTTCTTGGCCGAGATGAAGCGGACGGTATCCTCGGAGAGGCCCTTGGGAGCCTTCTCCATCTCGATATCGGTGACGAAACCGTATTTGTACTGGTCCACGTCGATGGCGCGGACGCTGTCCACGGTTTCCCGTACGGCGGGCATTGCACTCTCCTCATCCTTGCGGCTTCAAGGGCCGCAACGTGGGACTATGTCAGGCCGCGCGTTCGCTCCGGCGCCGCCCAAGATTGGTATGTACGCGCTGCCATATTTCGAGGAAGCGCGAAATTTCGTTCTCCGTCGTGTTCCAGCCGAGACTGACGCGCACCGCGCCCTTGGCGACTTCGGCCGGAACCTGCATCGCGGCCAGCGCGGTGGAAGGCCCGACCTTGCCCGAGGAACACGCGGCTCCCGCGCTTAGCGCGATCCCTTCAAGATCGAAAGCGATGACCGCGGTCTCCGCGGCGATGTTCGGCACCGCGAAGCAAGAAGTATTCGGCAGGCGCGGCGCCTGGGCCGAGAGAAACACGACATTCGGCGCGACCGCGCGGATGCCGGCCTCCAGCCGCTCGCGCAGGCGGGCAAGACGCGCGCCCTCCGTTGCCAGATCGCGCGCCGCCTCCTGCGCCGCAGCGCCGAATCCGGCGATGGCCGCGACATTCTCGGTGCCGGCCGCGGATTCCGCGCTCCTGGCCGCCGCCGCGTTGCATCGGCGGCACGCGCACGTTCTCGTGGCGCGCGATCAGTGCGCCGGCGCCCTGCGGCCCGCCGAGCTTGTGCGACGATATAGAGATAAGGTCAGCGCCGCTGCCTGCAAGGTCGAACGGAAGGCGGCCCGCGATCTGCACCGCGTCGGTATGGAAAAATCCATCGGCCGCGTGCACGCGCGAGGCGATTTCCTGCAGCGGCTGCAGCACGCCGGTCTCGTTGTTCGCGGCCATGACCGACACCAACGGCCTGCGGCCCGCGGCATCGTGGCGTCCGAGCATGGCTTCGAGGGCGACGACGTCGACGACGCCGTTCTTGTCGACTGCGATCTGCTTGACCCGGTCGGCGGGAAAGCGTCCACCGGCTCGCACGGCCGGATGCTCGACGCCGGAAATAATCAGGGCGTCGCTGTGCAGCGCCCGTCCGGCAATCTCGATCTCCGGCGAGAGCGCCAGCGCGATCGATTCCGTGGCGCCGCTGGTGAAGGTCACGGCGCGCGGCGAGGCTCCGACGAGGGCCGCGACCTGGGAGCGCGCCTCTTCCACCAAGGTGCGCGCGGCGCGGCCCTCGGCATGCACCGAGGAGGGGTTTGCTGCCTCAAGGGCACGTGTGAGCGCTTCCCGCGCCGCGGGGCGCAGGGGCGAAGTCGCGTTATGGTCGAGATAGACCCGGGCCATAGGCCAGTATCCGCCTGTAAGACCCCGAAAAAAGTTGCATTTCGGGCTCAAGATCGTTTATTGGAGTTGCCGCACGGCACCGCGCGCGTCTGGCGTTGGTGGGCGGTATCCAAATTTAGAATGATTCTAAATACTTAACCCGCCGAGTCAAGGTACCGGTTCCGGCCCTGTGTGAGCCGAGTTGCCGGTCGCATTGTTCGCGCGAAAGGTTTCCATGCCTGAAGTGATGTTTATCGGCGAGAAGGGGCGGATCGAAGGCCGCTGGCATCCGGGCAAGGCCCGCAACGCGCCGATCGCGATCATCCTGCATCCGCATCCGCAATTCGGCGGCACGATGAACAATCCCGTCGCCTATCATCTCTATTACACGTTCGCGAACCGCGGCTTCTCGGTGCTGCGTTTCAATTTTCGCGGCGTCGGCCGCAGCCAGGGCAGCTTCGACCACGGCCAGGGCGAACTTTCCGACGCCGCCGCCGCGCTCGACTGGGCGCAGGCGACCAACCCGGACGCGCGCGCGTGCTGGATCGCGGGCGTCTCGTTCGGCGCCTGGATCGGAATGCAGCTCTTGATGCGCCGGCCGGAGGTCGAGGGGTTCATCTCGGTCGCGGCGCCGGCCAGTCTCTACGATTTCTCCTTCCTCGCGCCCTGCCCTTCGTCGGGCCTGTTCGTGCACGGCGACAAGGACGCAGTGGTGCCGACTTCGGCGGTCGCGCAGCTGGTGGAGAAGCTCAAGACCCAGAAGGGCATCGTGATCGAGCAGCAGCTGGTGCGCGGCGCCAACCACTTCTTCGACGGCAAGGTCGAGCAGCTGATGGAAGTGGTCGGCGACTATCTCGACAAGCGCCTGCCCAAGCAGCGCGAAAGCGCGGCGTGAGGCGAGTTATTTTCCCAGGAACAAGTTGAGTTCTTCGAAGAACCGCGGCGTCGCTTCATCTTGCTCTAAAAGGATGTGGTTGTTGCCTTGGAGCACCACGAATTTGGCGCCCGGGATTCCTGCGGCCATCTGACGCCCGACTTCCATCGGAATCTGAGCGTCGTCGCGCACGTGCATTACGAGCGTGGGAGCGACCACTTTGGCGAGCAAAGACGTCACGTCGAATTCCGCCGACGGTCTCGAAATAACGCGCGGCGCACTCTGGCAGATGTCGTCCGTCGCTGCAATTCGTTGAAGGTGTCGGACTGTTCCTTGGTCGCGCCCGGCATCAATGAAGCCGTCAATAACTGCCGAATTGCGGGACTGTTCGCGCCCCACTCCAGGCGCATCAAGGTGGCGAGCGCTTCGCGTTTTGCTTTTGCCTCGGGTGAGCGCTTGCTCGCTCCGAGCGCGAAGCCAGCGTAGCAGGATCAAATGGGAGACGCGTTCAGGGTGCCGTACCGCATAAGCAATTGAAATCGCGCAGCCTTGCGAAATGCCTAGAAGTGGAAAGCGCTTCAGGCTCGCGGCGTCGACAACCGTCTCCAGATCGCTGACCCATGCATCGAGCGACAGTTCCGCGACGTCCCAATCGGAAAGGCCATTCCCGCGCGCGTCGTAGCGGATCAGCGTGTGGTCGCGCGAAAGCCCGCGCAGCAAATGATGCCAGGCCGGGCTTTCCCAGTCGTATTCAAGATGATTCAGCCAGTTCGCAGTTTTTACCAGCGGCGAGCCGTGGCCGCTGATCGCATAAGCGAGCCGCACTCCGTCGGGCGCACGGCAATAGCGGATTTCCTGCTTGTCATCGGCCGCGGCTAGGCCGTCGCCCTTGATGGCGAATGCCTCGACCGGATCGGGGATATTCTTCAGGTTCTGCGGGCCGAGGCTGCGATAGCCGAGCGCGAGCTTCTTCTGAACCTGATCGTAGGCTTGGCGTGAAATGCAAATGCCGCCCGGCTCCGCGATGCCTTCAAGGCGCGCGGCGATATTCACGCCGTCGCCGTAGATATCGTCGCCTTCCACGATCACGTCGCCGAGATGCACGCCGATGCGGAAGATCATCGGGCGCTTGTTCGCAGCACCCGCGTTCCGCGCAGCCATCTCGCGCTGGATTTCGGCCGCGCAATCGACCGCCTCGACCACACTGGCGAATTCCGCGAGCAGGCCGTCGCCCATCAGCTTGACGATGCGGCCGTGATGCCGGGTGATCGCCGGATCGAGCAGCTGAGAGCGATGGCCTTGCAGCAAGGCGAGCGTCCCCGTCTCGTCGTCGCTCATCATGCGACTGTAGCCGAAGACATCGGCGGCCAGGATCGCGGCCAGTCGGCGTTCCAAGAAGCAGCTCTCCTTACCTTGCGCAGACGTGGAGGGCGCTGTGTAGCATTTCCACGCAACCCTGCCGAGCCAAGGAAGTTAGCTCAGGGCTCGACTATGACGCCGCCCGTCATGGGCCCGGGCACTCCTGTCGTCGTCGGAAACGTGATCGGCAGCCCCTTCAGCGATCGCACCGCGAGATAGGCGAAAGCCTGGGCCTCGAGCGCATCACTGGACCAGCCGACTTCGCCGGCGCGCAGAACCTTTCCCGGGAGCCGCTTCCGCAGCATCGCCATGAGCACCGGATTGCGCGCACCGCCGCCGGCGACGATCCAGCTCGCGGGCGGCTTCGGAAGGTGATCCTGCGCTTTGGCGATGGAGGCGGCGACGATCGCTGTCGCGGTCGCGGCGGCGTCTTCGGTCGAGAGCGCATCGAGCGGGAGACGCGCGAATTGCGCGCGGTCGAGCGATTTCGGCGGGCGTTTGCCGAAATAGGGGTCTGCGAGCAGCTTCGCCACGATTTCCTCGTGCACCTTGCCGCGCGCGGCGAGTTTGCCGTCGCGGTCGAAGCCTTCGCCGGTGCGGGCGCGCACCAGATCGTCGATCGGGGCGTTGCCCGGGCCCGTATCGAAGGCGATCGGGTCGCCGTCGCCGTCGAGATAGGTGATGTTGGCGACCCCTCCGATATTCACGATCGCAAGCGGGCGCGCGAGGTCGAGCGCCTGGGCCAGGGCGCGATGGAACACCGGCACCAGCGGCGCGCCCTGCCCGCCTGCGGCCACGTCGGCGGCGCGAAAATCGAACACGACGCGGATGCCAAGCCGCTTCGCCAGCGCGGCGCCATCGCCGAGCTGGACGGTCAGCCGGTTCTGCGGCCGGTGCAGCACGGTCTGGCCGTGGAAGCCGATCACCGCGATTTCGTGCGCAGTGAGCTTGTTCTTCGCGAGAAAAAACTCGACGGCTTCGGCATGCGCCCGCGTGACCAGCGCCTCGGCTTCGCGCAATGAACCGGGCCGCGCCGTACGATCGCTCAAAGTCGCCGCGTCGGCGAGTGCCGTCCGCAGCAGCGCCCGTTCGCTCTCGACATAGGGCCGATAGCCGGTCGGACCGTCACGCACGGCCGACTCGCCGTCGGTCTCCAAGAGCGCCACATCGACGCCGTCGAGCGAAGTTCCGCTCATCAGGCCGATGGCTTTCAGCGCGGGCATCGGGCGTTCCTTTGAATCCGGCGTCGGACCTGTTACACCACCGGCCCGGCCGCGGCGAGCGCGTGCGGAATCAATCGAACCGGCTGAACCGATGAGCGCCTACAAGTCCGAATTCCTGCAAGTGCTGTCGAGCCGGGGCTTCATCCATCAGGTCTCGGAACCCGAGGCATTGGATGCGCTCGCCAAATCCGGGCGGATCACCGCCTATATCGGCTTCGACTGCACCGCCCCCTCGCTGCATGTCGGCTCGCTGCTGCCGATCATGATGCTGCACTGGATGCAGAAGACCGGCCACCGGCCGATCGCGCTCATGGGCGGCGGCACCACGCGCGTCGGCGATCCTTCCGGCAAGGACGAGAGCCGGATGCTGCTGACCGACGAGATCATCGACCAGAATCTCAAGTCGATCCGCGCGATCTTCTCGAAGTTCCTCACCTTCGGCGAGGGGCCCGGCGACGCCGTCATGGCCAACAACGCCGACTGGCTGAACAAGCTCAACTACATCGACTTCCTGCGTGAAGTCGGCCGTCACTTCTCGATCAACCGCATGCTCTCGTTCGATTCGGTGAAGCTGCGGCTCGAGCGCCAGCAGGAGCTTTCGTTCCTCGAGTTCAACTACATGATCCTGCAGGCTTACGATTTCGTGGAGCTGCACAAGCGCTACGGCTGCGTGCTGCAAATGGGCGGCTCCGACCAGTGGGGCAATATCATCAACGGCATAGACCTCGGCCGGAGACACTCGGGCGCGCAACTGTTCGCGCTTACCTCGCCGCTGATCACCACCTCGTCCGGCGCCAAGATGGGCAAGACCGCGGCCGGCGCCGTGTGGCTCGATCCCGAGAAAGTCAGCCCCTACGACTACTGGCAGTTCTGGCGCAACACCGAAGACGGCGACGTCGCGCGCTTCCTGAAACTGTTCACGACGCTTCCGCTCAAGGAGATCGACAAGCTCGCGGCGCTCAAAGGGCAGGAGATCAACGAAGCCAAGAAGACGCTCGCGACCGAGGCGACCAGGCTCGTGCACGGCGACGCCGCGGCCAAGCAGGCGGCGGAGACTTCACGCCAGACGTTCGAGGAAGGGGCGCTGGCGGAGACGTTGCCCACCGTCGAGGTTTCGCGCGCCGAACTTGTACGCGGCATCGGGGTCCTTTCCGCTTTCGCTGAAAAAACCGGTCTGGTCGCGTCCAACGGCGAGGCGCGGCGTCAGATCAAGAACGGCGGACTTCGGGTCAATGACCGCGCGGTCGAAGACGAGCGCAAGATGCTCTCCGACGCGGACCTGACCAAGGAAGGCGTGATCAAGCTCTCGCTCGGCCGCAAGAAGCACGTGCTGATCAAGCCGGTCTGAGCGATCAGCGCGTCGATTCAGCCGGCGGCGGGATGTCGGGCGACTGCCGGAACTGGATGATCTTGCGCAGGAACCCGGGCATCACCGCCGACATCGGATTGACGCGCAACAGCGGCCGCGACACGGCGCCGGCAATCTCGAAGTTCACGCCAAGCACGCCCTCGTTCGGGCCGCCGCCGAAGATGTAACCGAGCACCGGAACGCGCGCCAAGACGTTGTTCAGGCCGTAGGCCGGAATGTACGTGCCGCTGAGCTGCACCTGATCGGCTGCGTAATCGAGCGTGCCGTCCACGGTGGCGCCAAGCGTGGGCCCGAAAATGAAGCCCTCGCGGATCACGAAACGGCCCGGCGTGCGCGTGAAGTGCACGCGCATCCGCGTGAACGCCGTGGCGCTCTCGACTGGCGCTGCGCGCCGAGGCGGCGAACCGGTTCGGATCCGGCGGCGGCGCCGCCGAAAGCAGGCGATCGATGGCGGGCTCGCCGCGGATGACGAAATCGCGCACCGCGACGAGGCCTTCCTGGGGGGCGATCGTCGCCTTCGGCGAGTCGATCACGACCCAGACTTCGCCGCGATGAATGCGGTTATAGAGATTGGCAAAGCGGAAAAACGCCCCCGCATCTCCGGCCGTGATGTAGAGCACGGGACGCAGCCCTTCGGCGACGCGCAACTCGCCGACGACGCTCGCATCCGCCCCGATCCGGCCCAGGAGCGCGAAGCTCTTCACCTCGCCGTTGCGGCGCGCGACGCGCAGCTCGAGCTGCCGCGCGACCTCGCCGTTGTGGCCGGTTGCCGACGCCAGCCGCAGATCGATATCGAGATCGCGCGGCTTGATGTCGCGCCCGGCTTTCGCGGCCGGCGAGCCTTCGGTCAAGCTCTGGGTAATGCCGCGCGCGTCGAGCACGTCGCCGCGCACGACGACCTTGAGCACGCCATCGGCGCTTCGCTCGGCGCGCAGGCTCGCCTTGTCGGTGTCGGTAAGATGGAACACGGGCAGATTGGCGGCGACCAGGCCGCCTTCCTTGTCGAACTCGATCGATCCGCGCAGCGTCGTGCCGGAACCGGTGACATTGAGATTTTCGATCCGGACACCGGTGTCGCGCTCGGTCACGCGGTAGGTCGCCTTGCTGGGCCGGCCCACCGCCTTTTGCCATCCGGGAACGAGGTCGGCGACGCGTGCGGCGGTGAGATCCGCCTCGACGTCGATCCGCGTCTCGCGGTCGGTCACGCGGCCCTGGGCTTTCACCCCGACGGGGCCCGACAGCCAGGGCGAGAAGTCGAGACCGAAGCGGGCGCGCGCCGCATCGTCGAACGTCGAGGCCAGACGGAACTCGGCGTCGAAAGCGCCCTTGGTGCGCTTGTATTCGAATGTAGCCGGCGCACCGGCGATCTGCCCCTCGCCCTTCACCGTGATCGTCTTCGGCGTGAGCACCAGCTTGGCACTGACCGCATCGACACGTTGCTCGCGCACCGTGCGCTCGGCTGCGAAGTTCTTCACATCGGCATCCACCAGATATTCGATATCGTCTTCGATGATGCCGTGCTTGAACGGAAAATTTAGCTGAACATTGGCGACAACCGATCCCTTGGTCGTAGCCGGGTCGAAAGTGAAGCCGGTGACGCCGCGCAACGCTTCCAGGGCGACGATCTCGGCGACCGCATCGGCCGCGCCTTCGAGGCGAAATTTGACCATCCCATTCGGCGCGATCGGCGTGTGATCGAGAACCTCGAGCACGCCGTCGCGCAACGTGACCCGCTTGCCACCGGCCGTATCGACGATCCCGCGTTCCATGCGCAGCTTCGCGGTGCGGCCGGTCACGACGATGTTGAAAACGGCATCGCGTACCGGCGGAAGACCGCCGATCGGGCGGAACTGAGCGCCCGTAGCCGCGATCTCAACCCTGATGGCGGCATCGGGCAACGGCGTGTCGGGCCTGCCGATCGTGTCGAGGGGCACGCCGAGCGCGATCAAGGCCCGGTCGATGATGCCGCCGTCCACATGCTCCATGACCCATGCGCGCGTGCGTGGGGCAACGAGAGCGGGCCACAGGCGCTTGAAGGCCGAAGCCGACATGCGCGTGCCCGCGATTCCGAGCGAGAGAACCGGAGCATTGCCCCCGACGCCGATCGAGCCGGAAAACGCGAGACCCGCGGTCGCGCCGGCGAGTTCGCCTTGCTGGATGATGATCCGCTGCGTACGCGGGTCGTAGGAGCCGCGGGCGAAGACGCGATCGACGACGAGCGGAGGCTCGGCGCCGCGCCCGGTCGAGAGCACCATCCTGCCCTGCACGATCGAGAACGGCCAACTCGGATCGTCGCCCTTGGGCCCTTCGATCAGGGCCTGCATCACGGTGCGGTTGGCGCCCGCGGCGAACGCGATCGGATCGACGACGATCGCACGCCGTTCGGGGTCGAAGCGCGCCTGCAGCTGCATCTCTTCGACCATGAAGCGGCTTTCAGGCTCGCTGTTCTTGCCGATCTCGCCCGGCGCCGTAAGAATGCGCAAGGCGCCGGCCGTCAGGCGCCCGTCACCCGCGATCTGCGCGCGCAGAATTCCGGAAAGCGGCGTCTCGGCATAGAAATCGATTCCGTCGAACCCGGCGGCGAGCAACAGATCGCGCGGCGCGATCCGGTCGGCGACGATGTCGATCGCGCGTCCGCCGTCGGCTGCAACGCCGATGGTCGCGGTAAGAGTCCAGCGCTTCGGCCCGGTACCCGACGAGATGGTGAAGGCGAGACCGCCCGATTGACGCTCGAGGCGCGTATCGATGTTCCGAAAGCTCCAACGCCGGCCCGAGCGCGCGCTATCGACGATGAGCGTGCCCTGCTTCAGGCCCACTTCGGTGAGCGCGATGCCGTCGAGGCCGCGTTTATCGAGTCCGTCGAGCCATGCGATCAGCTCGGGAAACTGGAACGGATCGGAGGCTGTGGCCGGCGAAGGCGGCGGCAGCGGCACGACGCCCTTGGTCTGGCGCGCGGCCGCCGGACGGGGGCCCGGCGTGGTCGGCTTGGCGTCGCGTCCGGCAACGATGGCGACGCGGCCGTCGGCCGCGATCTGGACCGTGAGCTCGGCATTGACGAGGTCGACGCGCCGGGCGCGAAAATTGCCGCCGAACAGCCCGCCCTCGAGCTCCACCTCGGCGCGTGGGTGCGCTTGCGACGATCTCGTTGCCCGGTCCGCGCACGACGAGATCGCGCACGCGCAGGAGCGAATTGCCCGCGCTGTCGGTTTCGAACCATGTTTCGCCGATTTCGACGCGGTGCCCGGGCCCGAGCTTCTCCTCGATCGCCCGCGTGATCCAGGGACCGGCCACTCCGGCCGGAAACGTGCCGCGGAAAATGAAGGCAGCGAGCAGCGCAAGGGCGATGACGACGATGCCAGCGCCTGCGGCAATGCGGGCGGGACGGTTATGGGGGATGTATCGAGCCACGCGAGCGAGAAATCCGGGTACTGGAATGCGATGGGTGTGCGCCTCCCGCACCGAATCGTGGTGATGGCGGTGGGCCCCGCTCGGGTTCATTGACGTGCGAGCCTCAAGGTACCCCTCCCCCAAGCGGCCAGGTGGGCTCTACGGTATCTGGCCGAAAACCGGGCCGGGCGAACGGATCGCCGGGAACCGGTTTCTGCGGCAGTATCAAGGCTGCAAAGCGGACGAAAGCAAGGCGCATGGCGGGTTTGCTGGCAGCCGGTGCAAAAGCGCCCGATTTCCGCCTCCCGCGCGATGGGGGTGGATCGTTGGGTCTCAAGGATTTCAAGGGCCGAAAACTGGTGGTCTATTTCTATCCGCGCGCCGGGACGCCAGGCTGCACCCGGGAATCCGTCGATTTCAACCGCCTGCGGGCCCAATTCCAAAAAGCCGATACGGCGATCCTCGGAGTGTCGGCCGACCCTGTTGCGGCCCAGGATCGCTTCCGGGACGCGCACGGGCTCGGCTTCCCGCTCCTGTCGGACGAGTCGAAAACCATGCTGCAAGCCTATGGCGTATGGGCAAAAAAGCATCTCTATGGCCGGACTTTCATGGGCATCGTGCGGACCACGTATCTGATCGACGGAAAGGGCCGGATCGCGAGGGTTTGGCCGCGGGTCAAGGTTGCCGGTCATGCCGAGGAGGTGCTCGCGGCCGCACGCTCCCTATAGGCGAAGGACATTGACCGGCCGTTAACCATGATGGGCCATGTTTCAAAGGCCCGGCGAGCGAAGCGGGCTGTGAGGTCGGTTCGTTCATGGCGCGAGTTCGGTTCGAGCGGCGTTTCGCCGGCGATCATTTTCACCCCCATTCCCGTTCCCACCCCGCCCCCCACGAGCACGGCGAGCCGCGGCGGCGGACGGGCGCGATCCTGACCATTGCGACGGTTGTGCTGCTTGCGACCTGGTCGGGCGCGTCCACGATCTACGTCCTGTTCCGCGACGACGCGCTGCGCCTGCTCGCCGACCGGCAGGTGGCGCAGGTGCGCGCCCACGACAAGGAAGTGGGCGCCCTGCTCACCGAGATCGAACGGCTGAAATCGGTCAAGCTGCTCGACCAGCAGCGGGTCGAACGAACGCTGGCGGATCTGACGCGGCGGCAAGTGACGCTCGAGCAGCGCCAGACGGCGCTCTCCGCGCTTGCCTCGGCCAAGGTCATGCGGTCCGGCGACGAGATCACCGGCAGCATCCCTACCCCGGTTCCGGCGAGCGCACCCAAGCCCCAACCGCTTTCCGAAGAATTGCCGCGCGAGCGGCGGACCCAGGCCGCACCGCCGCCCGCTTCGGCGTTCGAGCGGCAAATCGCGGAGCTTTCCGAAAAACTGCTGCGCGCCGAGGTGACCCAGACCCGCGCGCTCGACGGGTTCGAACGCGGTTATGGCGGGCGGGTGACGCGCATGCGCACGGCGCTCGTCGAGCTCGGCCTGCCCGCGCCGCAGGAACTCGAGCCTCACGCGCTTTTCCAACGCCATAGGCGGGCCGTTTCTTCCGTTCTTCCGCACCGACGACCCGTTCGAGCGGCAGCTGTCGCGCATCCGGCTCGCCGCGCGCGAATTCGAGACGCTGGCGCAGACTTTCGAGGCCGTTCCGGTGCGCCGGCCTACGCTGGCGGCGCTCGACGTCACCAGCGGCTACGGCATGCGCGTGGATCCCTTTCTCAAGCAGCTCGCGCTGCATTCCGGGGTCGATTTTCGCGCCGAGCCGGGCGACCCGGTGCGCGCGGCGGCGGGCGGCAAGGTGACCCAGGCAGGCTGGCAGGGCGGCTACGGCATCATGGTCGAGATCGACCACGGCAACGGGCTCGTCACCCGCTATGCCCACCTCTCCGCGGCGGATGTCGCGGAGGGCGCGACCATCCCGGCGGGCCGGATCATCGGCCGGACCGGAAACACCGGCCGCTCCACGGGGCCGCACCTGCACTACGAGATCCGCGTGAACGGCGACGCCATCGACCCGATGCGCTTTCTCAAGGCCGGCGCACGGCTTTCGGATGGTTTCTGAATCCTTTCCACGGGCCTTTTCATCCGCCTTTAGAAGAATCCGGCAAGCGATCGTAAACCCTCATTCATGATTTGGCGGCGTCCGCGCGTGCCGGTCTTTAAGCCCGCAGCGGCCTGGCGAGGCCCTAAGTTTACCGGCGAATGGGGCATTCCGTCCCTGAGGCTCCCGCTTGTTCACCTTCAACGCTGCTGAGCGGCCGAAAGAGGTGCTGTTCCTGTGCCGCGACAACGGCGCGCGCAGCCTGATGGCCGAGGCGATCCTGAATTCGTTCTCGGGCGGGGCCATGCGCGCGTTCAGCGCGGGGCTCGAGCCGCGCAAGGACATTCCGATGCCGGTCACGCAGGTGATCGAGTCGCGCGGGGTTTCGATCAAGGGGCTGCGGCCGAAGCTCTGGTCCCAATTCGAGGGGCTGGCGGGGCGCAAGCTCGATTTCGTGTTCTCGATCTGCGATCCCGAGGCGAACGACGCCTGCGCCAATTGGCCCGGGCAACCCACGCGGGCGCACTGGCACATCGCCGAGCCGCTGGAGCAGAAAGACGTGAACGAGTATTACCGGCTGCTCGACGAGACGCTTCGATCACCTGCTGCGCTGCGTGAACGGCTTTCTGAACCTGCCGATCGAGGTGATGGAGAAATTCGCCCTGCAGCGGGGCAAAGACGAGTCGGTTCGAGTCCTTGGCGCGGATCGCTCACGTTTTGATTCCGGAAACGCGGCCTAGGCCTTGCAGCACGAAATTCATGAATCAATACGAGTCGTTAGACCGGTTTTTTCGGGTTTTGATTCACCTCCGTTCCCGCTAGAGTTCCCGCAGGAGAGATAGCCGGGGGAGCGGAAGATGAATCTCGACGGTCAAAGCCTCGTTGTTCTCATCATCGTCGGCCTGATCGCCGGCTGGCTGGCCAACAAGATCGTCGGCGGCTTCGGCCTCGGCATCATCGGCAGCATCGTGGTCGGCATCATCGGCGCCGTCATCGGCACGTGGCTGCTGGGCCCGGCCGTGCTCAATGTGAGCGTCGGCGCCGGCCTCGTGGCCATGATCATCAAGGCCACGATCGGGGCGATCGTGCTGCTGCTGGCCGTCGCGCTGGTGCGGCGGGTCTAGGCCGCAGAGGCGGCCTATTTCTTCTTCGGCTCCCACAGGGCGAGCATCGCGCCGGTGGGGTCGACGATCATGCTGAACCAGCCGAACTCCCCGGCCTCGGTGCGGCCTTTCATGATCTTGGCGCCGAGCTGCTCCGCCTTCTTGGTGGCGGCGTCGAGATTGTCGACACCCACATAGGCCATCCACATCGAGGGGGCGCCGGGCATGGGATGCTTCATCATGCCGCCGCCGGTGCCCTCGCCTACATCGAGCATGGTGTAGCCGTCGGGCCCCATCGGCAGGTCGTTCATCTTCCAATTGAACAGGCTCGAATAGAACTTCTTGGCCTTGGCGATGTCGGTGGTGGCGAGCTCGACGTACACGAACGGATTGCCCATTGGATCGCTCCTCTTGGATGACGCCGGATTGTCGCTTCGGCAGGTGGACGGAATGAGACGACGCAAGCGCAGGCCGCGTTTCTCATTTAACTGAAATGTAAAATACAACGAGGGCCGCGCGGCGGTCAAGCCTTCAAACTGGGCAGCACGGCCGGGCCGGCTGGATTGCGCAGGAGCGGCGGGCCCAATAGCATCTGCATTCCGTCCCCTCTTCCCCGCCCGACACGGAGCAGCTCGCCATGCCCGCGTACAACATCCTGATCCTCGGTGCGGCCTACGGGTCGTTGCTGGCTTCCAAAATGCTGTTCGGCGGACACAGGATTCATCATGTGTGCCTGCCCGCGGAGGCCGACCTGATCAATGCCGAGGGCTTCCGCGTTCGTCTGCCGGTCAGGGGCCGCAAGGAGCCGATCGTGCTCGATTCACGCAAGCTGCCGGGCAAGGTGACCGCCGGCGGCACGGCCGGCGTCAATCCGAAGGACTACGATCTGGTCGGCCTCGCCATGCAGGAGCCGCAGTACCGCTCGCCGGGCGTGCGCGAGCTGCTCGACGCGGTGGCGAAATCCAAGGTGCCCTGCATGTCGATCATGAACATGCCGCCGCTGCCCTATATCAAGCGCATCCCGGGCCTGAACTACGAAGCGCTGAAGGCCGCCTATACCGACCCGACGGTGTGGGACAATTTCGATCCGGGACTGCTCACGCTGTGCAGCCCGGACCCGCAGGCGATCCGCCCGCCGGACGAGAAGGTCAACGTGCTGATGGTGACGCTGCCGACCAACTTCAAGGTCGCGCGCTTCGACAGCGACAAGCACACCGCCATCCTGCGGCAGCTCGAGAAGGACATCGAAGCGGTGCGCTTCGACACGCCCGAGGGCAAGATCGAGCTGCCGGTGAAGCTCAAGGTGCACGACTCGATTTTCGTGCCGCTCGCCAAATGGGCGATGCTGCTGGCCGGCAATTACCGCTGCATCACCAAGGACGGCATGCGGACCGCGCAGGAGGCGGTGCACAGCGACATCGAGACCTCGCGCTCGGTCTATAACTTCGTGAACGATCTCGTGCGTCAAGCTCGGCGCTTCGCCGGGCGATCTGGTGCCGTTCGAGAAATACGCGGCCGCGGCGCAGAGCCTGTCGCGCCCGGCTTCGGCCGCGCGCGCGCTGCAGAACGGCGCGCCCAATATCGAGCGCGCCGACAAGCTGGTTCAGCTGATCGCCAAGCAGAAGGGCCTGAGCCACCCGGCGATCGACGCCCAGGTGGCGCTGGTCGATGCTCGGTTAGAGGCGAATAGGAAGAAGGCGGCGTAACAAAGAACCCTCATGCCCGGGCTTGACCCGGGCATCCAGACGGCGTGTGCGTTTGATCGTCTGGCCCTGGATCGCCGGGTCTTCAGGCGCGAAGGCGGGCGCGACGCCGCTAGCGGCCCGGCTTGATCTCAACCACGAGAGGGCCGGACACCGGATCGGTAACGCCGAGGCCGCCGCCGAGATCCTCGAGCATGGCGCGCGAGCCATCGAGCAGGCCGATCATCTTCGGCCGCGCCGCGACGATCTTGTCCTGGCCGTCCCATTCGCCGACGAAGCAATAGGTCCGCTCGCCGGTCTTGACCAGCCCGCCTTTGCGGAAACCGGCGACTTCGAGTTTTGCGCTCCGGTGATAGTCCTCGAATTCCTTCTCGCGCCCGGCCTTCACGCGAAAACGAACGACGTTATATGCCGTCATGGGAACCTCCCTGATTGCTCGGATGAGGACTCTAAGCGCAGCTTCGGCTCCTGCCAATCGCTCCGGCTTCACGGCTGCTCCGCATCCTCCACGGTCGCAGGCCCGCCGCCGCGCACCTTCCGCAACGGTCTTGGGAAACGAAAACCGACTTCTGCTAAGATGAAAGGGAAACAAGAGCGAGGGCTAAGTCGATGATCAGGATCGCGCTGGTCGTTTTGGTCTTGGCGTTTGTCGCCGATTACTATGTGTTCGACAGCAAATACAGGATTGAGGCCGCACAATTTTTTCAGAAGATTGGCAATGACATCAGGGCAGAAACAAATCGCTGGTTGAAAGGGCCGTAGAAAACGCCTGCCCAGCCGGTGCCGGCATGAACTACAAGTTCAGCACGAGCTAGCCGAACGCTCGTCGAGCAAGCAAAGAAGCCCCGGCAGACCTCGGGGCTTCTTGTTTGGAGCCGGCGACGCCGGCTGGACGTTACTCCACATCCTCCACGGTCGCAGGCCCGCCGCCGCGCTGACCGGCCTCGGCCGAGTCGTCCAATTACAAGCATTTCGCCGGCGTCGCTTGCCTGCGCGGCCAATTCTGTATGGAATACAAACAAGACTTGTGGCCGGATTTCGCGCCACTCCGAACGCCTGGGCTGGGCAATCGTATACCGATGAAGCCGTCGATCCTGGACATAACCCTGGCTGCCGCGAAAAAAGACCGGCAGACGGTGACGCCCGCGGGAGAGCCGCTGCGCCGGCTCACGGAAGGCGTCATGTTTCGGGAGCTGCCGACCCACGTCGACGACCGTGGATCGGTGGTCGAGATGTTCGATCCGCGCTGGGGTTGGCACGCCGAGCCACTGGTGTTCGTTTATGCCTTTACGATTCACCCGGGATACGTCAAAGGCTGGAACCTGCACCAGCATCATGAAGACCGCTATTTCCTGCTGCAGGGCGAGATGGAGCTCGTTCTCTACGATCCGCGGCCGGACTCGGCAACGTGCGGCGAAGTCTGCAAGATCGTTCTGAGCGAGTACAACCGCCGGCTTGTCAACATACCGCGCAACGTCTGGCATGCGGACCACAACATCGGCAACAAAGACGCGGTGGCGGTGAATTTCCCAACCATCGCGTACGACCACGCCAATCCCGACAAGCTTCGTCTGCCGATCGACAGCGATCTTATTCCGCACAAGTTTCCCGGCGCGAAAGGCTATTGAAGCTTTTCGTTCGGCGGTCGCATTCGCCGGCCGCTACCGCATGGGCAGATTGAACAGCCTCGCCAAATAACGAAGCCATGCCGTCATCCGCCAAAAGCGGGAACGAACCACCGCCTTGTGAGCGCGCTCGAGTTCCTGAAGCCGGCGCTCGAACGCGTCGGCGAGGTTGCCGAGGTGTTCGAGATAGTCCTTTTCGAGCGCCAGAGACTTGGCGTAATGCTCGCGCTCCTGCCGCGCCGCATCGAAAGGACGCGGCCGGGCGGATGGCCCGGCCGCAATCCTGCTCGTGCGGCGCTGCTGCCATAGCGCCTGCGCGCGCGCCATTGCGCGCTCGACGGCGGCCGGCGAATTGGCTTCGAACGGCCCGTGCTGCCGAAGATCCGCCGCCCACTTTTCCAGGAACAGCTTTCGATTTCGCGTCGAGAGGAAATCGCGATAGCGGGGACTGCTGCTTGCGCCCTGATGATGATGAACCTGCGACTTCGGCTGATACAGAACGACGCTGCCGATCCGGCGCATCGACATGGCCAGATCCGCGTCGACGTAATAGGCCGGATAGAGTCGCTCATCGAGCCCGCCGATCCGATCCCAAGCAGCGGCGCGCACCAGCAGCGAACAGCTGCCGGTGAAGTCCACGGCGCGCAACCGGGTGAAGGCCGCCGGCGCGGGCCTTTCACCGGCCCAGGGCGCCGACACATGGCCGTCTTGCCACAGGATTCCGCCCGCGTTCTGCAACCGGCCATCGGGGAAGAGCGCCTGGCTGCCGATCGCTCCGGCCTCCGGATGCGCGTCGGCGGTTTCGACCAGCGCTTCGAGCCATCCGGGCAGGATCTCGGTGTCGTCGTGCAGCAGCAGCAAATATTCGCCGCGCGCCAGGGATCGCCCGCGATTTCCGGCTCCAGCGACGCCGAGATTGACAGGAGAGCTCGTGAATTCCGCCCCGGAAACGCTCTCCCGCAGGCGCGCCTCGGTACCTGCATCGACTTCGTTGAGAACGACGATGGTCTCGTAGGGAATTTCCCGCGGACCGAAGCGCACGAGCGAATGCAGGCAGGCGTAAAGCAGGTCGGTCCTGTTCGAGGACGGGATGATGATGGAAACCCGCGGATGATCCGCTCGGGCAAGCGCGATTTTCATATCCGGACCTACTCCACATCCTCCACCTTCTCCGGCCCGCCGCCGCGCACCTTGCGCGCCAGTTCGGCGGCCATGAATTCGTCGAGGTCGCCGTCGAGCACCTTCTGCGGCGTGGTGTGGGTCACTCCGGTGCGCAGGTCCTTCACCAGCTGATAGGGCTGCAGCACATAGGAGCGGATCTGGTGGCCCCAGCCGATGTCGGTCTTCAGCGCCTGCTCGGCCGCGGCCTTCTCCTCGCGCTTGCGCAGCTCGGCCTCGTAGAGCTTCGATTTCAGCATGCGCCAGGCCTCGGCGCGGTTCTTGTGCTGGGAGCGGTCGGTCTGGCAAAAAACCGCGATGCCGGTCGGGATGTGGGTGAGCCGCACCGCGCTCTCGGTCTTGTTGACGTGCTGGCCGCCGGCGCCGCTCGAGCGCAGCGTATCGACTTTCACGTCGCTCTCGTCGATCTCGATCTTGATCGCGTCGTCCACCGCCGGATAGACGGTGACGCTGGCGAATGAAGTGTGGCGGCGCGCGTTGGCGTCATAGGGCGAAATGCGCACCAGGCGGTGCACGCCGGCCTCGGTCTTGAGCCAGCCATAGGCGTTCTTGCCCTTGACCTCGATGGTGGCGTTCTTGATGCCGGCGCCCTCGCCTTCGGTCTGCTCGACGATGTTGACCTTGTAGCCGTGCGCCTGGGCCCAGCGCGTGTACATGCGCGCCAGCATCTCGGCCCAGTCCTGGCTCTCGGTGCCGCCGGCGCCGGCGTGGACCTCGAGATAGGAGTCGTTGGCGTCGGCTTCGCCCGAGAGCAGCGCCTCGAGCTCGCGGCGCGCGACTTCTTGCCTTGAGCTTGGCGAGCGCGGCTTCGGCCTCGGTGACGGTGGCGGCGTCCTTCTCCGCCTCGCCGAGCGCGATCAATTCGACGTTGTCGGCGAGTTCCTGGTCGAGGCGCTTGAGGCTATCGAGCCGGTCGCCGAGCGCGGTGCGCTCCTGCATCAGCTTGGAGCCGCGCTGCGGGTCGTCCCAGAGCGTCGGGTCTTCGGCGAGCCGGTTCAGCTCGACGAGGCGCTTTTCCGCGCGGTCGACGTCAAAGCGACCTCCTCAGCAGCCCTAGGGACTGCTTGATCTCTTCGACCAGGTTGTAGGTCTCCGCGCGCATGGGATTCTCCGGATGAGTGCACTCTATATGGGTGCGCGGCGGTGGGAACAAGGCGCACGGTTCAGCACCTCAATTGTCGTCATGGCCGGGCTTGACCCGGCCATCCCGATTTCCAAGGCACTGCGTCCCCGAAGCGGGATTGCCGGGACAAGCCCGGCAATGACGAGGAAAGGGAGGATTTGCATCGCCCAATTCACCGGCCCGAAACCACTTCTGGCTAGGCTCCCGCCGCCCTGCCCAGCCCGGAACAACCATGCTCAGCCCAACCCAATCCTACGCCCTCGACATCCGCGGCCTCGTCGAAGCGCTTCGAGCGCCCGGCGGTCGACGGCCTCGATCTGCGCGTGCGCACCGGCGAGTTCTATGCGCTGGTCGGCCCCAACGGCGCCGGCAAAACCACGACGCTGCGCATGGTCGCCGGGCTGCTCGCGCCCGACGCGGGCACGATCGAGATCGCCGGCATCGACGCGCGCGCCGAGCCGCAGGCGGCCAAGCAGATCATGGCGTGGATTTCCGACGAGCCGATGATCTACGACAAGCTGACGCCGTTCGAATATCTCGAATTCATCGCCGGGCTGTGGGGCATCGACGCCGCGACCGCCGAAGCGCAAAGCGCGCGAGCTGTTCGGCTGGCTCGGGCTCGAGAAGCACGCGCACGAGCGCTGCGAAGGATTTTCCAAGGGCATGCGCCAGAAGGTGGCGCTCGCCGGCGCGCTGGTGCACGACCCGCGCCTGATCATCCTCGACGAGCCGCTCACGGGCCTCGACGCCGGTTCCGCGCGGCAGGTGAAGCACGTGTTGCGCGAGCGCACGCGCGAGGGCGTCACCGTGGTGATGACCACGCACATTCTGGAAGTGGCCGAGCGCATGGCCGACCGCATCGGCATCATCGCGCACGGCCGGCTGATCGCCGAGGGCACGCTCGACGAGTTGCGCCGCCGCGCCGGCAACGGCGCCAGCAACCTCGAGGAGACCTTCCTCACGCTCGTGGCCGAGCCGGTCGCGGCGTGAGCCAGCCCGCCACCATCGCGTGGTTCGCCGCGCACGAGTTCCGCATCACCTGGCGGGAATGGGCCGGCATGCTGACGGCCGGCAAGCGCAGGCGCGCGAGCGCGCGTCACGATCGGGCTCGCGATCTTCCTCGTGTTCATGCACGCGATCGCGTTCGCGTCGGTGCGCGAGTTCGCCAAGGGCGGGCTCGACCCCGACCGGGCGGTGCTCGCCATCGTATCGAGCATCGCGCTCTTGGCCTGGTGCCTGATGATCTCGCAGGCGATGGAATCGGTGACGCGCGCGTTCTACAGCCGCTCCGATCTCGACCTCATCCTGGCCTCGCCGGTGGTCGCGCGCCGGGTTTTTTCGGTGCGCATCGTGATGCTGGCGATCTCCGCGGTCGGCATGGCGATGCTGCTGGCCGGGCCGTTCATCAACGTGCTGGCGCTCTACGGCGGTCCGCGCTGGCTCGCTCGGCTACGGCGTGTTCGCCGCGATGGCCGCGGCCGCGGCGGCGATCGCGGTCGCGCTGACGGTGGCGCTGTTTCGCCTGATCGGTCCGCGCCGCACCCGCTTCGTGGCGCAGGTGGTGGCCGCCCTGATCGGCGCCTTCTTCGTGATCGGCCTGCAGGTGGCGGCCGTGCTTTCCTACGGCACGCTCTCGCGCACGGCGCTCTTGGCCTCCGGCGCGCTGGTGCGCCATGCGCCCGAGGCCGACAGCCTTTTCTATCTGCCCGCGCGCGCGATCCTGGGCGACCCGGCCTCGTTCGCCATCGTGTTCGCCGCCGGCTTGCTGACGCTCGGTGCCGCCATTTTGGTTTTCGCCTCGCGTTTTGGCGAGCACGCGATCGCGGCCTCCGGCGCGGCGCTGTCGCCCGCACGGCGCGCAGCCGTCGCGCGCGCGTTCCGGCCGGCCACGATCACGCACGCGCTGCGCCGCAAGGAATGGACGCTGCTGCGCCGCGATCCCTGGCTGATGTCGCAGTCGCTGGTGCAGATCCTGTATCTGCTGCCGCCGGCGCTCTATCTGTGGCGCAGCTTCGGCGAAGGCCATGGCCTGTCGGTCGTGCTGGTGCCGCTGCTGGTCATGGCCGGCAGGGCAGCTTGCAGGCGGGCTGGCGTGGCTCGCGATCTCCGGCGAGGACGCGCCCGATCTCGTGGCCACCTCGCCCGCGAAGCCGGGCTGGATCGTGCGCGCCAAGATCGAAGCGGTGCTCTCGGCCGTCGCGCTGGTGTTCGCGCCGTTCGTGCTGGCGCTGGCGATCCTTTCGCCGCTCGAGGCGCTGGTGACGGCGGGCTTCGTGGTGCTGGCCGCGGCGTCGGCGACCGCGATCCAGTTCTGGTTCAGGACGCAGGCCAAGCGCAGCCACTTCCGCCGCCGCCACACCTCCTCACGCGTCGCAACCTTCGCAGAGGCATTCTCATCGATCGCCTGGGCCGCCACCGCGGCGCTGGCGAGCACGGGCAGCTGGATCGCCGTGATCGTCGGCCTGCTCGCGCTCGGCATCCTCGGCGTGACGCGGCTGATCAGCCCGCACGGGACCAGCCGCTAGGCCTTGACTTCCCGCTTCGGCGGGCTTGATGCGCGCCTGCAACACTTACCGATCGAATTCGGCGTCGCGCGGGGAAGGCGATTCCGCGCGCGGGCGAATCGTGCCATGATTTCCGTTAGTTGAGTCGCTTGGATAAGAGACTTCCCGAACCCGGGAAACGACGGAGGAGCCAAGGCGGGCGAGTGCAGTTGACCTCGGATTGGAGGCAGCAATGCGCAGGCCCCTTGTGTGTGCCCTCATCGCGCTCATCGCCGCGACGGCTTTTTCTGCGGCCTTCGCCCATGACTCCTGGATCAGCCGTGGCCGCCTGAAGAACGCCGCCGGCGAATGGTGCTGCGGCGAAGGCGATTGCTTCGTCCAGTCCACGGTCAAGGAGACGCGCGCCGGCTATCTCCTGATGAACGGCGAGGTCGTTCCCTATCCCGAGGCGCAGCCCTCGCCCGACGGCACGTTCGTGCGCTGCCAAAGACCGGACGGCACGCGGAGATGCTTCTTCGCGCCGCCGCCGAATACCTGATCGCGGAAAAGATCAGGCCGCTTACCAGAGCCCGAACGGCCCTCTTCCGACCGCGCGGTCGGCCTCGGGCGTGATGCCCCACGGCCGCTGCTGGTCGGGCGCGATGAGCGGCCGGCCGGTCTCGTCGGTCATGCCGATGATCGAGAAGGAGTCGCCGGGCGCGGTGCCGGGCTTGAACGCTTCGAGGATCACCTTGTCGTCGCCGGGGCCGGCGCGGGTGCCGGTGCGGGCGTTGATGCGAATGAGCTTGATGCCGGCCGGCACGCGGAACGGCTGCGCCGGCCGATCGGCGAGCGCGATCTTCATGAAGTCGCGCACGATCGGCGCCGCATAGCCGCCGCCGGTGACGCGAGCGCCGAGCGAGCGCGGCCGGTCGTAGCCGATATAGACCGCGACCACCATGTCGGGCGTGTAGCCGACGAACCAGACGTCCTTCTCGTCGTTGGTGGTGCCGGTCTTGCCGGCGACCGGCCGGTTGAGCTCGCGCAGCACCGTACCGGTGCCGCGTTGCACGACGCCTTCCAGCAGGCTCGTGACCTGATAGGCGGTCATCGGGTCGAGTACGATCGGGCGGCGATCGACCAGCGTCGGCTCGGGCTGCTTGGCCCAGGCGGTGGCGGTGCAGCCGCGGCATTCGCGCTGATCGTGCTGGAAGATGGTCTGGCCGTAGCGGTCCTGGATGCGGTCGATCAGGGTCGGGCGCACCTTGCGGCCGCCATTGGCGAAGATCGAATAGCCCGCGGCCATGCGCAGCAGCGTCGTCTCGCCGGCGCCGAGCGCCATGGAGAGCACCGGCAACAGATCGTCATAGACGCCGAAGCGCTTGGCGTAATCGACCACCAGCGGCATGCCGACGTCCTGCGCCAGACGCACGGTCATGACGTTCCTGGACTGCTCGATGCCGAAGCGCAGCGTCTGCGGGCCGTAGAATTGCTTGGCGTAGTTTTCCGGCTTCCACACGCCGAGGCCGGGGCCCTGGTCGATCTCGATCGGCGCGTCGAGCACGACGGAGGACGGCGTGTAGCCGTTGTCGAGCGCGGCGGCGTAGACGAAGGGCTTGAACGAGGAGCCGGGCTGGCGGAACGCCTGCGTCGCGCGGTTGAACTGGCTCTCGTCGTAGGAGAAACCGCCGACCAGCGCCTGCACGCGCCCGGTCCAGGGATCCATCACGATCATGCCGCCCTCGACCTCGGGCACCTGCCGGAGCCGCCACTGGCCCGGACGGTTCTCGAACGTCTCGACATAGATCACGTCGCCGGGATTGAGCACCTGGTTGACGCGCACGACCGGCTTGCCGCGGTCCTTGCCGTCGGCCTGCTTCACCCATTTCACGCCTTCGAGCGGAATGATGCCGAACTCGCGTTCGGCCGCGAGCGCCGCCGGAGCGGTCGCGCGGCGGCTGCAGGCCGACGCGGGCGCCCTGATCGCTCACGTCGAGCACGACCGCGAGCCGCCAGGGAATGTCGGAAAGCGCCCTCACCTCGCCGAGCCGCGCGCCCCAGTCGCCCGCGGTTTCGAGCTTCTGCATGGCGCCGCGCCAGCCGCGGCTCTCGTCGTAGCGCACCAGCCCGTCGGTGAGCACCTTCTTGGCGATCACCTGGAGCTTCGGATTGAGCGTGGCGCGGACCGAAAGCCCGCCCTCGTAGAGCTTCTTCTCGCCGTAGCGCTCGTAGACTTCGCGGCGCACTTCCTCGGCGAAATATTCGGCGGCGAAGATCTGCGCGCCGGTCGGCCGCGGGTTCACCGTGAGCGGCGTGCGCTTGGCCTTTTCGCCTTCGGCGACGGTGATGTAGCCGTTCTCCGCCATGCGGTCGATCACCCAGTTGCGCCGCTCGGTCGCGCGTTCGCGCTGCCGGTACGGATGCAGATTGGTCGGCGCCTTGGGCAGCGCGGCGAGATAGGCGACCTCCTCGATGCGTCAGCTCGTGCACCGACTTGTCGAAATAGATGAGCGAGGCGGCGGCGATGCCGTAGGCGCCGAGCCCGAGATAGATCTCGTTGAGGTACAGCTCGAGAATCTTCTGCTTGGAGTAGGCGCGCTCGATGCGCATGCGCCAGCAGCGCTTCCTTGATCTTGCGGTGGATCGAGGTCTCGCTGCCGACCAGGAAGTTCTTGGCCACCTGCTGGGTGATGGTGGAGGCGCCCTGCGGCCGCCGCTTGCCCCAGTTCTCGAGATTGGTGATGACGGCGCGGAGGATGCCGGTGACGTCGATGCCGCCATGCTCCCAGAAATTCTTGTCCTCGGCGGCGATGAAGGCGTCCATCACGCGCTTGGGCACGGCCTGGATCGGGATATAGAGTCGGCGCTCCTTGGCGTACTCGGCGACCAGCGAGCCGTCGGCCGCGTGCACGCGCGTCATCACCGGCGGCTCGTAGTCCTGCAGCTGCGAGTAGTCGGGAAGGTCCTTGGAGTAGTCCCAGATCAGCCACGTGGCCGCGACCGCGCCGACCACGAACAGGAACGCGCCGGCGGCGAACAGGAAGCCCAGAAATCTCAGGAAAATCCGCATCAGCCCGCTCGATCGCGCACGAATCTATGGCCCCTATTTAGGCATTGTATCTGGCAAAAAGTTACCGGTCTTGAGCCGCAGACACCCTGTGCCTGCTTCCTCCCCAGCTGTGGCGAAACAAGGGCTTGGCGGGGATTTTGGAGGCTTCCCGCGGGTCCGGCGCCGCCGGCCCCGCGCGGGCCGGCAGGAATGCAGTCAATTCTCCACAAAAAGGTTCGATCGCCGCCCTCGAAACGGTCGATTTTTATTGTTTCTCGGAAGCGTTGCGAGATCGTCACCGGGTACGGGTAGCGTTCGTGCGTGGGGCCCAAGGGGCGAATAGGAGGACAGGCCATGAAGCTGCAAAGCACCCTGCGTACTCCGTCCGGCCGCACGCGGCCGTTCGCGCTGACTTCCTGCCCGAACTGCCTGGAAACCCAGATCGCGCCGCTCGCCTCCGAATACGTGGGCGAAGGCCGTGTCCGTCACTTCTGGTCGTGCGACGGCTGCGGATACGAGTTCAAGACGTCGGTCGAGTTCGCGGCCCGCTGAGACGCGCGGGTGGCGCGCGGCGCTCAGCTTCCCTTGTTGCGCAGGGCGTCGCGCACGCGCTTGCGATTGTTGAGCGCCTTCTCGTAGTCCGGCTTGATTTCGATCGCCTTTTCGAAATCCTTGAGCGCACGCGCAAGCTGCCCCTTCTTCTCGTAGGCGACGCCGCGATTGTTCCAGGCGGTCTCGTGTTCGGGATCCATGCGGATCGCCTCGTCGTAATCGTCGATCGCACGGTCGTAGTTCTCCATGCTCGCGTAGGCCAGGCCGCGATTGGTGAAGTAGTTCGGCTTGGCGTTGATCTGGATCGCGCGGTCATAGTCGCGGATGGCGCGCTCATATTCGCGCTTCTCGTCGTATTCCCAGCCGCGATTGTAATAGAGCGTCGCCAGGGTCTCGCCCTTGTGCCGGCCGGAATCGATCGCGCGCGTGCAGGCGCGGATCGCCTCGTCGCCGGACGACTTCGCGCAGATTTCCGAATCCTGCGCCACGGCCGGAGCGCCGCCGGCCGCCAGGAACAGCCCCATCACCAATGCCGCCAGAGCCTGCTTCATGCCCGTCTCCCCGATCCAGTCGTGACAATGCTATTGCTTGGCGGCGGCGCCGTCGAGCGCGGGGCAGGAGGAAGCCATGGAAACGGTCATCGTCGAGCGCCGCGGGCGCATCGCGGTCGTCGGCATCAACCGTCCGGAACGGCGGAACGCAGTCGACCTGCCCACCGCGCGGGCGCTCTATGACGCATTCAGGGCCTTCGACGCCGATAGCGGCCTCGACGCCGCGGTGTTCACCGGCAAGGGCGGCGCGTTCTGCGGCGGCGCGGACCTCAAGGCAATCGCCGCGGGCGAGCGGCGGCCGGTCGAGCTCGATGGCGATTTCGCGCCCATGGGCCCGACGCGGCTGAAACTCTCGAAGCCGGTCATCGCCGCGATCGAGGGGCCCGCGGTCGCCGGCGGGCTTGAGCTCGCATTGTGGTGCGATCTGCGCGTGGCCGGGCGCTCGGCGGTGTTCGGCGTATTCAACCGCCGCTTCGGCGTGCCGCTGATCGACCTCGGCACCATCCGCCTGCCGCGCATCGTCGGCCACGGCCGCGCCATGGACCTCGTGCTCACCGGACGGCCGGTACAGGCCGAGGAGGCGCTCGCCATCGGCCTGGTGAATCGCGTGGTCGAGGACGGCCGCGCGCTCGACGCGGCGCTGGAGATCGCCGGTCAGCTCGCCGCGTTTCCGCAGGCCGGCATGCGCGGCGACCGGCTCTCGCTGATCGAGCAATGGGGCCTGGAAGAAAGCATCGCCGCGCGCAACGAGGTCGAGCACGGACTCAAGGGCATCGCCGAGGGCGGTATGTTCGCCGGCGCCAAACGTTTCGCCGGCGGCGAAGGGCGGAAGGGGAAATTCTAGTCCGCCTCTTCCTGCTCCTCTGTGCTGCCGGTGCAGAACTTGCTGACCACCCTGCAATTGCGTCCGCCGTCGCCTCGGCATTCCTTGATCGCCCGGGCGCGCCGCGCCTCGGTGGAGCCATCCCAGGCCCAGCCCAGCTTGGTGCCGTCGCGCGCCACCATCACGCAGGTATTCGTGAAGACGCGAGCGATCTTGCAATCGTTCGAATATTTTCGGCACTCGGACATCGCGCGCGCGCGCGCGTCGTCTTCGTCGTCGTAGTTGTAGCTGTATCCGAGCGCGCCGGTGCGGCGGCTATAGGCCAGCGCGCCGATGTCGCCGGCGGCGGCGGTGAGCGGCTCGACGAGGCAACAGGCCAGCCCGAGCAGCCCGGCGATAATCAGGCGAACGGATTTCATTGTTTCCCCCTGGCGCGACGCTCCCGCGCCGCGCGGTCTATCGACGAAACGGTAAGCTCCCGCTCAGTCGGTGCTGCCGGTGCAGAACGTCGTCTCGACCTTGCAGTTCCGTCCGCCTTGGTCGCGGCACTGCGAGATCGCGCGGCGGCGGCGTTCGCTGGTGGTATAGCCCCACGCCCAGCCGAAATTTCCGGATCCGTCGCCGGCGACCGCAACGCACGTGTTCTCGAACGTACGGAACACCTTGCAGTCTCTCGCGTTCTTGCGGCATTCGCTCATCGCGCGATCGCGGGCTTCTTCCTCGTCGTCGTAGTTATAGGAGGTACCCCAGGCGCCCGTGCGGGTGCTCAGCGCGATCGCGCCCCAGTCGCCGGCCGAGGCTGCGGACGGCAGGATCGCGAGAGTGAAAAGACCCGCCAGGAGGGCGAGGATACGGATACCGATTGGCTTCATGATAGTCCCCCAAGAGGCCCCGCAACGACTGGACGAGGACAAGGCATCCTCGGCAAGGCGGGCACGCCAGGAAATATTCTAATCATTGAAGTTCGATTTAGTCCAATGGGGCGCCGGAGCGCTCAGGCCCGGCCCATCTCTTAGTTGTGGACGATTTTTCGAGCCTATCGGGCGGGGGTGGTGCCGGCCACTTTGGTTGCGAAAAATGCGTCGATCGCCGCTACCATGCTTTCGGACACTTTGTCGCGCCAGGAATCGGAGGCGAGCAACTTTGCGTCCTCCTTGCTCGAAAGGTACCCGAGCTCGAGCAGAACGGAGGGGATGTCCGGAGCCTTGAGCACCTTGAAGCCCGCCGACTTCAGCGGCTGCGGGTGTAGCCGCGCCGCGGCCTTGATCTGGCCCACCAGCGTGCGGGCGAAATGGGCGGAGAAATTCTTGGTCTCGCGGTGCGCGAGCTCGAACAGGATTTCGGCCACGTCGTCCGTGGTGTCCTTGAGATCGATGCCGGCGATGAGATCGGCGCGATTTTCGGTTTCCGCCTGCCTGGCGGCTTCCGCATCGGAGGCGCGTTCGGAGACCGTGTAGACAGTCGCGCCGCGCACGTCGCCTTCCTTGCGCGAGATCGAATCCGCGTGAATGGAAATGAACAGCGCGGCCTTGTGTGCGCGAGCGATCGCGACCCGCTCGCCGAGCGGAATGAAGGTGTCGTCGCTGCGCGTCAGCACGACGCGATAGCGCCCGTTCTTTTCGAGACGATCGCGCAGTTTCAGCGCTACCGCGAGGACGATCGCCTTCTCCTCCTCGCCGCCGGTGGAAACCGCGCCGGTGTCGAGGCCGCCGTGCCCGGGATCGATCACGATCACCGGCTTGCCGTCGCGCGGCGCGGGAATGTCGCGCAGCGTCTTCGGATCGACCGGGATCGACGCAACGATGCCGGCGTTGCGCTGCAGGGCGGCGGTTTTGATGAAATTCTCGCGGTCGCTCTTGATCAAGTCGATGACGAGGCGGGCCGGCTGCTCGTCCTGCTCGGCGAGCACGTAGGCCTTGTCGATGGCGACCGGACCCTTGGCATCGATGACGATCCGGGTCTTGCCCGGCGCGAACATGCCGTAGCGGAACGCGGAGACCAGCCCGCGCCCTTCCCTGCCCGCGGCGGCGGGCAAGTCGAACGTCACCTCGGGAAGATCCACGATCACCCGATACGGATCGCCGAGCACGAAGGCGCGCAGATCGAGCTTGCGGGTGAGGTCGAAGACGAGACGGGTGCGCTTGTCGTCGCCGGCAAGCCGCGCGTCGAGCGCGACGATGCGCGCGGGGCCGGCCAAGGCGGGCGGCGTGGGCAGCGCCGCCGTCAGCGCCGGCCGGCGTTGAGCAAACGCGGATCCGGCCCCGCCGAATACAACAGCGGCCAGGGCCGGACCCAATACGAACCACGCAACCCGACGCATGTACCCACGCTACGCAGACAAACTCCTCCGATTGATACAGGTGCATGGTTAACCAGGCGTTGCCGGCCACTGCCCCCACGGCGAGGTCCGATGCTAGGCTCGCCCGCAAGACAGGGGGGACGCCGAAAATGCCGTTGGAAGCCGCCAAGCACACGTTCGTCCTCGTCCACGGCGCCTGGCACGGGGGCTGGTGCTGGCGCCGCGTCAGTGACCTTCTGACAGCGCGCGGACACGAGGTATTCGCGCCAACGCTGACCGGGGTCGGCGAGCGCGCGCATCTGCTGAGCCCCGCCATCGGCCTCGACACCCACATCGCCGACATCGTCAATGTGTTCGAATTCGAAGGCCTCCGTGACGCGGTGCTGGTCGGCCACTCCTACGGCGGCATGGTGATGACCGGCGTTGCGGAGCGGCTTCCGGGCCGGATCAAGTCGATCGTCTATCTCGACGCGTTCGTGCCGGCCGACGGCCAATCGATGCTCGACATCGTCTCTGAGGAGCGCCGCAAGCAGATCGGCGAGGCGGCGGCCAAGAGCGGCGGGCTGACCGTGCCGCCGATCCCGGCGGCGGTGTTCAAGGTGAACCAAGCCGACCAAGCCTGGGTCGACAGCAAGTGCACTGTTCATCCATTCAAGACCATGACCGACAAGGTCCGCATGACCGGCGCGCGCGACCGTATCGGCAAGAAGGCTTATATCTTCTCCGAAGGCTATGACGGGCCGTCCTTCCGGGCGTTCTACGAGCGCTGCAAGGCCGATCCCGCCTGGCGCGTCCATGCCGTGCCGTGCGGGCACGACGTGATGGTCGACATGCCGGAGCGGCTCGCGGAAATTCTCGAACAGGTCGCCTAAAAAGGAAATGCGCGCGTGAAAAACCGGGCCTTCGACTACAAATTCAGGAGTCCGTTGAGCGATCCGGATTCGCGCGGCAGCACGCCGCCGAAATATACGCGCACGGTCGAGCACGGCATGATCATCGAGCGCGACGTGACGGTGCCCACGCGCTTCGGCTTCGACCTCTATATCGACATCTACCGCCCGGAGAACGAGAAGCCCGCCGCGCCGCTGATCGCCTGGGGTCCCTACGGCAAGCACGCGCCCGCGCCGGTCGGCAAACTTTATCCGAACAGCGGCGTCCTGCCCGAGCACACGTCCGACTACACCGCCTTCGAGGCGCCCGACCCGCTCTATTGGGTGCCGAACGGCTACGCCATCATCAACGCCGATATTCCCGGCACCTGGAACTCGAAAGGCCGCGCCACCTATCTGTCGCCCGACGAGGCGGAGGCGTTCTACGATCTCATCGAATGGGCCGGCACGCAGCCCTGGAGCGCCGGCAAGGTCGGGCTCACGGGCGTGTCGTACCTGACATCCTCGCAATGGCGCGTGGCGGAGCTGAACCCGCCGCATCTTGGCGCGATCAATCCGTGGGAGGGCTGGACCGACACGTATCGCGAGGTCGCGCGCCACGGCGGCATCCCGGAGACGTGGTTCTGGCCTTATATCTGGGTGCGCTGGGGCGCGAGCCGGACGGAGATCGAAGACCTCGAGGCCGAGACCAAGGCGCATCCGTTGTTCGACGACTTCTGGGCTTCGAAGGCTTCGGACTTCCCCAATATCAAAGTGCCGGCCTATATCGTCGCGAGCTGGTCGGACCAGGGCCTGCATTCGCGCGGCACGATGGAGGGGTTCAAGAAAATCTCCTCCAAGCAGAAATGGCTCGAGATCCACGGCCGCAAGAAGTGGGCCTATTACTACGTGCCGGAGAACGTCGCCCGCCAGCGCGCCTTCTTCGATCATTTCCTCAAGGGGCAGAAGACGGAAGTCGACACCTGGCCGAAGGTGCGGCTCGAGGTGCGCGACAAATATTATGTGGGCGACATGCGCGCGGAGAACGAGTGGCCGGTCGCCCGCACGCAATACACCAAGCTCTATCTCGACGCTGCGAGCGGCAAGCTGAGCCCCGTGCTGGCGCCGGGCGAAAGCGCGGCGAGCTACTCCGCGCTCGGCAGCGGCCCCGGCGTGCATCGGGCCGAGTTCGATATCACGTTCGACAAGCCCACCGAGCTGGTCGGCCACATGAAGGCGAAGCTGTTCATGTCGACCGACGCCGGCGACGACATGGACGTGTTCGTCGCGCTCTGGAAGCTCGACGCCAAAGGCCGGTTCGTGCCCTTCCCCTATTATGCGCAGTTCGAGGACGGCCCGGTGGCGCTGGGCTGGCTGCGCGCGTCGCACCGCGAACTCGACGAGGCGCAGTCCACCGAGTTCCAGCCGGTGCTCGCGCATAGGCGCGAATTGAAGATCAAGGCGAACGAGATCGTGCCTTTGGAGATCGAAATCTGGCCGTCCGGTACCCGCTTCGAGGCGGGCGAGACGCTGCGGCTCATCGTGCAGGGCTCGGACGTGAACAAGTACCCCAAGCCCCTCGTCTATGCCCGGCACGAGGACACGGTGAACCGGGGCCGGCATACGATCCATACCGGTGGCCGGCACGATTCGCATTTGCTCGTGCCGGTCGTTCCGCCGAAACGCTAAAGTGCCGCATATGGCGTCGGTGAAAAACATTCTGTTCGTGATGGCGGATCAGCTCAGGGCCGATTACCTGTCCTGCTACGGCCATCCGCGGCTGCAGACGCCCGCGATCGACGCGCTGGCGAAACGCGGTGTCCGTTTCACTCACGCCTACGTCAACGCCACGGTGTGCGGCCCATCGCGCATGTCTTATTACACGGGCCGCTCGATGAGCTCGCACGGCGCGACCTGGAACAACGTGCCGTTGCGCGTCGGCGAGCCGACGCTCGGCGATCACCTGCGGCCGCTCGGCATGCGCGTGGCGCTGGTCGGCAAGACGCATATGAGCGCGGACATGGCGGGCCTGAAGCGCCTGGGCGTACCCAGCCAGTCGATCGAAGGTACCTACGCGCGCGAATGCGGCTTCGAGCCTTATGAGCGCGACGACGGGCTGCACCCCGACGGCAGCGCGAATCCAGATCTCGCGTACAATCTTTACCTCAAGCGTCACGGCTATAATGAGCCGAACCCGTGGCACAGCGCCGCGAACACGGCCGAAGGGCCGGGCGGCGAGACGCTCAGCGGCTGGTATCTGCGCAACGCGCGATATCCCGCGCGCGTCGCCGAGGAACATTCCGAAACCGCCTACATGACGAACCGTGCGATGGAATTCATCCGCGCGGCCGGCGACATGCCCTGGCTGCTGCATCTGTCTTATATCAAGCCGCACTGGCCCTATATCGCGCCGGCGCCCTATCACGCGATGTACGGCGCCGACGACGTGCTTCCCGCCAACCGCAGCGAGGACGAGCAGCGCGATCCGCAACCGGTCTACGGCGCCTATATGCGCCACGAGGAGAGCAAGAGCTTCGCGCGCGAGGACGTACGCCGCGCGGTGATCCCGGTCTATATGGGCCTGATCCGGCAGATCGACGATCATCTCGCGCGGCTCTGGCGCTTTCTCGAAGAGCGCAAGCTGTTCGACAACACCATGATCGTGATGTGCAGCGACCACGGCGACTATCTCGGCGACCACTGGCTCGGCGAGAAGGAGCTGTTCCATGAGGAGAGCGTGCGCACGCCGCTCATCGTTTACGACCCCGACCCGGCGGCGAACGGCACGCGCGGAAGCGACAGCGACGCGCTGGTGGAAGCCATCGACCTCGCCCCCACGTTCGTGCGCGCCGCCGGCGGGCCGCCGCTCGAACATGTTTTCGAAGGGCGGTCGCTCCTGCCGCTGCTGCGCGGAACGCCAACCGAATGGCGCGATGCGGCGGTGAGCGAGCTCGACTATTCGTTCCGCCGCGCCGGGCTCGATCTGCAGGTACCGCAAAGCAAGGCGCGCGCCTGGATGATGCGATCGACGCGGTGGAAATACGTCTTCTACGAAGGTTTCCGCCCGCAACTATTCGACCTGGAGAACGACCCGCGCGAGCTCGTGGACCGCGGCGCGGATCCCGCCCTCACCGCCGTGCGCGCCGAATACGACGAGCGGCTGTTCGAATGGGCGCGCAACCGGCGCATGCGCATCACCATGTCCAACGAGGACGTCGTGAAACGCGCGGATACACATAAGCAGCGCGGCATTACCTTCGGCGAGTGGTGACGGCCCGCAGGGCCATCGCTCCCAGATAGAGCCCGAGCACCACGAAGACGAGCAAGAACGGGGTCGCGGGCGATAGATAGAGATGGTTCGACGCCGGGAACGAGGTCGCGTGATATAGGCGAGGAGTGCAATACGAACGGCCATCACCGCCGCGAGCGCGAGCATCAAGGCCAGCAGCGGGCGAACGGACGGATCGCCTGAAGGGCGGAGCCACTCAAGCGCGCCCGCGGCGAGCGCGCCGAATAGCGCCAGCACCGCGAGCGGCAGCGTGAGCGTGGCATAGACCTTCGCCAGCGCTCCTGCGATCGCGAGCTTCAGGATATCTCGCGGATCGCTTTGCGCAGGGCGAGGTGGCGCGATCGGACCCACCATGTGTCTGAAGAAGGCAAGTTCCGCATCGGTTCCTACGCTGGGTGGCGAGCCGAAGCTGCCGCAGCCCAAGCATGCCAACATCCTTGTCAGTCGCTCGGTTGGGGAAAGCACGTCCTGCAGGTAATGCCAACGGAATGGCGGGGCGAAGGTCGCGCGCGGCGGCAGGCACGAAAGCCGGCCGTCGTCGCAAGCCTCGTTGATCTCGCGAGCGAGCTGCTCGTAGAAAGCGAGCGCGGCAGCGCCGGAGCGGTAGTGCCCGGCCAGCTGGACCGCATCGCGCAGGGCCCAGATCCACCATCCCCCGAGGATTTCCGGGCACGGGTCGGTGCGGGTCTGCTGGCAAGCGCCCTTACGCCAGCCTTCGCCCATGGCGCCTTCGATGTACGGCTTCAACTCGCGCGCGGCCCCGCTCACCGCATAGGCCTTCTCGCGCGCGTCCTTCGGAACGAAGACGTAGCGCCGCCATTCCTCGTGACGGATGCGGGAAAGCGCGCCGTAGGCGGCAAGAAAGCTCGGATTACGGAATTCGTTGCTGCCGAACACGCCGTAACGTGCGTAATTCACGGCAGCGACCGATCCGACGGCGGCTGCGAACACCGCTGTCGGCAGCGCAAAGCTGACCGCGACCCAGCGCATGCGTTCACGGAAGTGCTGCTTGTTTTCATTTTGCGCCTCGCGCCATTCGGCGAGGAGAAAATAGGCCGCGAGGACCGCGAGCGCCGGCACGAGCCAGAGTTCCTCCTCGCGGGTTAGATAGTAGGCGGCGGCGGTAAATCCAAAGACGATCAAAACGAGGATGCGCGCCAAGCCGGCGAGCTGCAGCTTGCCGCGCAACAACCAAACGGCAGCGGCGAGCGCGAGAAGCGCCAGGGAAACGCTGACATATAACCCTTCGCGGATGACTCGCGCCAACGATGCGCTCCACAGCACCGGATTGAAGGCGAGCACGGTGAACAGGATCAGGCCGAGATATTTCTTACCGGTCAGCCGGACAACGACCCAGACCATCAAGCCCGCGGCGAAGAGATAGGCCGCCTGCTCGGCCATCTTCAGCGGCACGCGGATCCCGTGCGCCAACGCTATGAACGCAGAATAGTACATGCCCTTGGCAAGGGTGAGGTTGTTGTAATCCCCCAGCCAGTGGCCGCGCCCTATCGAGCGCGCCAGGTTCAGGAACAGAAGGTCATCGTGGCCCGCGTTGCCGATCGCAAACACCGGAAAGGCCGAGCGCAGCCAAAGACTCGCGACTGCTACGGCAGCATAGGCGACGAGCAGCCACGCGGTGCGCGAAAGCCAGATCGGCTTGGGGGCGCTACTCATAGCCGGTGTGCGAAAAGCACGAGGTTGGATCTCCATCCGAACAACCGCGGGGATGCAATGCGAAAGCGCCAGCCGGACGCCGCTCGGACTAGTTCGCGTAGCTCGCGCTCGGAGATGAGATTGAGATGGGCTTCCTTTGCCAGGAAGTCGTATCCCAGGGTCCGGAGGATATAGCGAAACATCGGCGCCGGCAGCCAATGAACCAGCGGCAGCAGCGTGTGAAACTCGATTGGAAATCCTGGATTCGGCGTGGTCATACAAACACCGCGTCGTGCGACCCGGAGGCATTCCGTAATCATGCGCGCCTGATTCTGGCGACCGCCGACGTGCTCGAGCACGGCCGACGAATGCACGAGGTCGAATGAGCCACTCGCGAACGGCAACGCGCAGCCATCGGCGAAGACGAACTTCACGCCCGGATGGAGTTTTTCGAGGAACGACGCATCCTGTACCCCGGCCGCCGTAATGCGGCCCTTGAAGGGATACAGCGCTTCGAAATAGTTCGCATGGGCGTAGCTCCGATCCGCGGTCACGCCGACATCGAGCACGGAGTCTTGCTGTGTCGGCGCAAACTCGGCCATAAACATATGGAACATTCGCTCGCGCATGATCGCCGCGACACGAACCGCCAAGGAATCGGGCCTCGCGACGTTGTATTGCTCGTTCGGTTGCCTCGGCATGGCGTTACGGCGCCCGACGCATAGTGACCATAAACGTTAAAGCAAATCGAGCGGGCCGGGCTTGGCCGGGACCCTTCTACGCCTTGCCAAGCAGCGCTTCCGGGCATAGATAAGAGCTGCACGGCCCCGCAGTAGGGAATTGCGATCGCGCGTTCCTCCGGGCGGCCCTCGACGCGAGCCATGCCGATGGGCATTGGTGATGCGCGGGCCCTCCACCTGCAGCAACCGTGATCCGGGCGGCCTCCGCCGCCTGCCGCTGGTCGAGGCCATGGGCAGAACAGAATTCGGACCGGGACGTTCTTTTGCTCTCCGGTCCAGCGTCGCGTTTGCCTGCGCACCCCGCTTTCACGGGCGCGCGGACTTCGATCTTCTTCAACCCATCATCCGCGAACCCGGAACCCGTTTCCGGCCCGCGAAATTTCGCGGCGCGCTTGCGCGCCGCCACGAGAGATTCCTATGGCCAACAAGATGCTCATCGACGCCACCCACCCGGAGGAGACCCGGGTCGTCGTGGTGCGCGGCAGCCGCGTTGAAGAATTCGACTTCGAGTCGCAGAACCGAAAGCCGCTGCGCGGCAATATCTATCTAGCCAAAGTCACGCGCGTAGAACCTTCGCTGCAGGCGGCATTCGTCGATTACGGCGGCAATCGCCACGGCTTCCTCGCCTTCAACGAAATCCATCCCGACTATTACCAGATTCCGGTCGCCGACCGGCAGGCGCTGATCGCCGAGGAGACGCGCGCGGCCAAGGCGGCCGAGAACGCCGCCGACGAGCGCGACCGCAACCGCCCCAAGCGCGCCGAGCCCGCCGAGACGATCAGCGAGCAGGCCAAGGATGAACCCGCCACGGAGGGCGAACAGGCGGCGGAAGCCGGCGAAGCCGCTCCCGTCGAATCCGCTCCTACCGCGCCCAACGGCGGCGGTGAATTGCACGAGGAACATCCGGTCGAATCCGTCGGCGCCGGCGGCGACGCGCTCGAAGAAATCCCCGAGCGCCAGCATCACCGCCGCCAGCGTCACTACAAGATTCAAGAGGTGATCAAGCGCCGGCAGATCATGCTGGTGCAGGTGGTGAAGGAAGAGCGCGGCACCAAGGGCGCGGCGCTCACCACGTACCTGTCGCTCGCCGGCCGCTATTCGGTGCTGATGCCGAACACCGCGCGCGGCGGCGGCATCTCGCGCAAGATCACCGCGGGCCCGGACCGCAAGCGGCTGAAAACGGTCGTGGAAGACCTCGAGGTGCCGGAGGGCATGGGCGTGATCCTGCGCACCGCCGGCGCCTCGCGCACCAAGACCGAAATCAAGCGCGACTTCGAATATCTGCTGCGGCTGTGGGAGACCGTGCGCGAGCTGACGCTCAAGTCGACGGCGCCCGCGCTGGTGTACGAGGAAGGCTCGCTGGTGAAGCGCGCCATCCGCGACCTCTACAACAAGGACATCGACGAGATTCTGGTCGCCGGCGACGAGGCTCACAAGGAAGCCAAGGACTTCATGCGCATGCTCATGCCGAGCCATGCGAAGAACGTGAAGCCCTTCAAGGACACCCAGCCGATCTTCGTGCGCTACGGCGTCGAGCATCAGCTCGACGCCATGTTCTCGCCCATCGTGCAGCTCAAGTCCGGCGGCTACGTGGTGATGAACCCGACCGAAGCGCTGGTCGCGATCGACGTGAACTCGGGCCGCGCGACGCGCGAGCATCATATCGAGGACACGGCGCTGCGCACCAACATGGAGGCGGCCGACGAAATCGCGCGCCAATTGCGGCTGCGCGACCTCGCGGGCCTCATCGTCATCGACTTCATCGACATGGAGGAGAAGCGGAACAACCGCTCGGTCGAGCGCAAGATGAAGGAGGCGCTGAAGAACGACCGGGCGCGCATCCAGGTCGGCCATATCTCGCACTTCGGCCTCCTGGAAATGTCGCGCCAGCGCATCCGCACCGGCGTTCTGGAGAGCTCGACAGAAACTTGCGCGCATTGCGGCGGCACCGGGCGGGTTCGCTCGGTTTCCTCGGTCGCGCTGCAACTGCTGCGCACGCTCGAGGACACGCTGGTGAAAAGCGCCAGCAACGATCTCATCGTGCGCACGCGTTCCGATGTCGCGCTCTATGTGCTGAACCAGAAGCGCGGGCATCTGCGCGAGATCGAAGCGCGCTTCGGCGTCACCATTCTGATCTCGGCCGACGCCACGCTCGCCGGCCAGCAATACTACGCGATCGAGCGCGGCGGACCGGCGCGCGGGCCGGTGCTTCCGGCGCCGGGCGTGAAGGCGGACACGGTCACGCCGCCCGAAGCGGAGCCAGAAGTCGAGCCGGAAGTCGAGGAAGAAGAGGCCGAGGCCGAAGCGGAGGACGTGGCGGAAGAAGAGACGCCGGCCGGCGCTCAGCCCGCGCACGCGCATCACGCCGAGACCGAGAACGGCGGGCGCCGCCGGCGGCGGCGCGGTCGCCGCGGCCGCCGCGGCGGTCAAGGCCAGGAGCATGGCTTGCCGCGGCCGTTCGATGCCGGCTCGTTTGCCGGTCCCACGGCGGAGAGCGCCACATTCGCGGATCAAGAAGAAGCCGAGGAAATCGGCGAGCATCGCCAGCCGCACGCGGCGCCGGGTGTTCCCGGCGAAGCGGCGCAACATCATCCGGGCGAAGGCGGCCCTTCGCCCGAGGGCGGACGCCGCCGCCGACGGCGCGGCCGGCGCGGCGGGCGGCGCAATCGGCGCAATCGCGAGGGTTTCGAGCAACGCGGGCCGCTGCCGGAAGGCCAGATCGAATCCCCCATGCACGAGGGCGAAGCGCATGCGGCGATGCCGGACACGACGCCGCAACCTGAATTCCGCGCGCCGCGCGTCGAGCCTCAGCGCTTCGAGCGCCCCACGCCCGTGCCGGTTGCTCCGACTCCCGAACCCGCCGCCGAGACGCCGCCGTCGCGTCGCGGCTCGACCGTGCGCGAACCGGCGCCGATCGTCCGCTACGACGATGCAGGCGCGCCCCCTGCCCCGGCAGCTCCGCCGCCGCTTGCACCTGCGCCGGCGGCCGAGACGACGGCTCCGGCCGAGACCGAGTCCGACCGGCCGCGCCGCAGCGGCTGGTGGCGGCGCTGAAACGCGCGCAGTTGGTGGAGCGGCAAAGTGAGTTCACCTAGCCCGGTCCGGCCGCTGATCCCGGCCGCGACCGCACCGCAGATCAAGACGATCCTCGGCGGCATGCTCGCCGTGGCCGAGACCGGCGACGCGCCGAGCGACGCGGATCTTTGGGCGCTTGCCGCCGCCGATCAATATATTTTCGGATCGGATCCGCCGCTCGACATCGGCGCACTGCCTCGGATGACTCCGCAGACGCTCGCGGACTTGCTCAAAGGCACCAAGCTCGCCGAGGACGCGGTGAAGTTCATGGCCGTCATGGCGTTCGTCGACGGCGCGCTCGACAAGAGCAAGATCGCGCGCGTGTTCGAGTTCGCCAAGGCGCTCGGCATCGGCGCGCGCTATCTCGACGAGATCAGCGAAGCGGCCGCCGGGCAAATGCAGACGGCGCTCGCCGACATGACGCGCGCCAACATGGAGAGCATCACCGGCGAGCCTTGGGCCGGCGACGTCAACAAGTGGCTGATGCCCTACGACGGCGGCAAGGCCGAGCCCAAGCTGGTGGAGCGGTTCGAGGCGCTGGGCCGGCTCGGACCGGACACCTTTGGCCTCGCCTACTACACCCACTTCAAAGCCAACAAATATCCGTTCCCGGGCGAGGCCAAGGGGCTGAACGCCGCGTTCGCGATCCCGCACGATTCGGCGCACGTGCTTTCGGGCTACGACACCACGCCGCGCGGCGAAATCCTGGTCTCGACCTTCACCGCTGCGATGCACCCGAAAAATCCAATGGCCGGGCATATCTTGCCGGTGATCTTCACCTGGCAGCTCAACATGCAGCTCAACGAGGTCGCGGGCGGGGTGAAGAACGCGCTCGACTCCAAGGAGTTCTGGCGGGCCTGGGCCGCCGGCGCTTCGTTCAAGACCGACACCTTCGCGCCGGGCTGGAATTTCTGGACTTACGTGACCGCGCCGCTCGCGGCATTGCGCAAGGGCTGGGGACTCCCGCCCGAAGGGCTCGACCCGAAGCCATCGAGCTGAGGCAGCGCGTCCGCCTCAACCCTTTTTCAGCCACTTCCCGATCCGCTCCACCGCCTCGTGCATGTCGGCGTTCGAGCCCGCGTAGCAGAAGCGGATGAACTGGTTGCCGTTCACGAGATCGAAGTCGATGGCCCGGCGTCGCCGCCACGTGGGTTTCCTGCAGCATGCGCTTGGCGAAATCGAAGCTGTCATTGGTGAAGCGCGAGACGTCGGCATAAAGATAAAAAGCGCCGTCGGCGGGAAGAAATTTCTCGAGCCCCGCCCGCGGCAGGCCCTTCGTCAAAATCTTGCGATTTTCGACATAGCCGCGCTTCACCGCTTCCATCTCGTCGCGGCCGTCGAAGGCGGCCTCGGCGGCGATCTGCGAGAGCGTCGGCACCGAGATCGCCAAATTCTGCTGCAGCCGGTCGATGGCGCGCACCAGCGCCTCGGGCACCACCATCCAGCCGATGCGCCAGCCGGTCATGCAGAAATATTTCGAGAACGAGTTGATGACCAGCGCGCTGTCGGAAAATTTCACCGCGGTCTGCGCCGGAAACGTGTAATCGAGGCCGTGATAGATTTCGTCGGATATGAACCGGATGCCGGCGTCGTCGCAGGCGCGGATCAGCGCCGCGAGATGATCGGCATCGATCATCGTGCCGGTGGGATTGGCGGGGCTCGCGACGACCACGCCCTTGAGCGGCGTCCTGCGGTGGGTCTCCAGCAGCGCGTCGACGGTGATCGCCCAGCGCGTGGCGGCGGAAATCTCGATCGTCACCGGCTCGCAGCCGAGCGCCATCAGAATATTGCGATAGGGCGGATAGCCTGGAGAGGCCACCGCCACCCGGTCGCCGGGCTCGAATTGCGCGAGGAAGGCCAGAATGAACCCACCCGACGAGCCGGTCGTCACCACGACGCGGCCGGGATCGAGGGTGAGCCCATATTGCTCCCGATAATGGCGCGCGATGCGGTTCCTGCAGCGAAGGAATGCCGAGCGCCTCGGTGTAGCCGATGCGGCCGTGATCGAGCGCGCGCCTGGCGGCCGCGATCGCCGTGGCCGGCGCCGGCGCTGCGGGCTGGCCCACCTCCATGTGCACGACGCGGCCGCCGGCGTCCTCGATTCGGGCTGCCGCAGCCATCACGTCCATGACCATGAACGGCGGCACGTCGCTCCGGCGCGAGGGCGAGAGCAACGCGCGCGCCGTTTCGATATTTGCCGCCGGCTTGGCCCGCTCGCGCATATTCGCCCCGTATCCGCCTTATTTCCCGCGCCGTTTGGCGCCGCGCGGAGTTATTGGTTCGTGAAAGCAGTCTTGGGTTCGTGGAAACGCTCGCATTGACCCCTGCCCGCCCCACTCCTAGCTTGACCGGCAGATCCATGCCCATTTCCACTGCTAGCAGGCCAAATCGCGGGAGAGAAGCGCCGGCCGCTTCTCCAAAGCCGTTCCGGCGCGCGGCCGCCGTTGCCGGCGCGGCCGCGATGCTGCTCGCGCAGGCGCAGACGGTCCTGGCCCAGGCGCCGGTGCCGCAGGTCGTGCCGGGGGTGATCCGCGACGCCGAGATCGAGGATCTGCTGCGCGACTACACGCGCCCGATCCTGCGCGCGGCCAAGCTCGGCGCGCAGAATATCGAGGTCGTGATCATCGGCGACCGAAACTTCAACGCGTTCGTGGCCGACGGTCGCCGCATCTTCATCAATACCGGCGCGCTCTACAATTCGACCACGCCGAACCAGATCATCGGCGTGCTGGCGCACGAAACCGGCCATATCGCCGGCGGCCACCTCTCGCGCCTGCGCGAGCAGCTCGCCAACGCGCAGACGGCGGCGATCATCGGCATGCTGCTCGGGCTCGGCGCGGTCGCCGCGGGCGCGGCCACCGGCGCGCGCGACATCGGGCCGGCCGCCGCCGGCGCGATGCTGCTGCCGCAGCAGATGGCGATGAACACGATCCTTTCGTACCAGCGCAGCCAGGAAGAATCCGCGGACCGCGCGGCGGTCGGCTTCCTCAACGCCACCGGCCAGTCGGCGCGCGGCATGATCGAAACGTTCCAGCGCTTCGCCCAGGACAATCTTTTCATTTCGCGCCGGGTCGACCCTTATCTTCTGTCGCATCCGATGCCGCGCGAGCGCATCGCCTCGCTCGAAACCGTCGCGCGCGCAAGCCCGCATTTCGCGGCGAAGGATTCGCCGCAGTTCGTCTTCCGCCACGAGATGATGCGCGCCAAGCTCGCCGGCTTCATGGAACGGCCGGAAGCCGTGCTGCGCCGCTATCCGCCGTCCAACGCGACGCTGCCCGCGCGCTATGCGCGCGCGATCTCGGCCTATCGTTTCGGCAACATGGCCAATGCGATCTCGCAGATCGACGCGCTCATCGCCGAACAACCAAAGAACCCTTATTTCCATGAGCTCAAGGGCCAGGCGCTCTTGGAGGGCGCGCGCGCAAGAGAAGCGGTGCCGCCGCTCCGGCAAGCGGTCGCGCTCTCGAACGGCTCGCCGCTCATCCGCATGATGCTCGGCCAGGCGCTGGTGCAAACCAACGACCCGGCGAGCATGGAAGAGGCGATCCGCAATCTGCGCCAAGCGCTCGACAAGGAGCCGAACGCGCCGCTCGGCTGGCGGCAGCTGGCGATCGCCTATGGCCGCAAGGGCGACACGGCGAACGCGGAGCTCGCGGGCGCGCTCGCAGCGTTCAACGACGCCGACTTCAAGACCGCGCGCATGCTCGCCATGCGCGCCAAGGGCCGCTTTCCCACGGGCTCGCCGGGCTGGCTCAAGTCCGACGACATCATCAATTTCAAGCCCCCGCAGCTCACCCAGAAATGATAAGCGGCCGTTCACTTAGTGGTGCTAGTTACGTCTGGATTTAGAGCTTCCCGGAGAATCGCATGTCCGCCCTGTCCTTCCGCGCCCTCGCCTTCGCTTCGATCGCCGCCCTCGGCCTCGCACTCGCGCCGGTTCCCGCCGCCGCGATCTCGGAGACCGACCGGCCGGCGATCGAGCAGATGATCCGCGAGTATCTCCTCAAGAATCCCGAGGTGCTGCGCGAGGCCATCACCGAGCTCGAGAAGCGGATGAAGTCGGCGGACGACAAGCGCCGCGGCGAAGTGCTGAAGGAGAGCCGCGCGCTGATCGAGGATTCCCCGCGCGGCGTCGTGCTCGGCAATCCCAAGGGCGACATCGTGCTGGTCGAGTTCTTCGATTACAACTGCGGCTACTGCAAGCGCGCGCTCGACGACATGCTGAATCTGGTCAAGGCCGATCCGAAACTGAAGGTCGTGCTGAAGGAATTCCCGGTGCTCGGCCAGAGTTCGGTCGACGCGGCGCGGGTGGCGATCGCGGTGCGCATGCAGGACCCGGGCGGCAAGTATCTCGAGTTCCACCGCAAGCTGCTGCCGGTGCGCGGCGAGGTCACGCGCGAACGCGCGCTCGCGGCCGCCAAGGAAGCCGGCCTCGACATGGCCCGGCTCGAGCGCGACATGAAGAGCCCGGAAATCAACGCCACGCTCGAGGAGAGCGCGGAGCTCGCCGAGAAACTCGGGATTTCCGGCACGCCTACCTATGTCGTCGCCAACGAGGTGGTGCCGGGCGCCGTCGGCTACGCGGCGCTCAAGAGCAAGATCGACGCGGTGCGCAAGTGCGGCCAGGCGACCTGCTGAACAAGGCTTTCCCTCCGGCAGACGGCTTTCTATAAGTAGGCCCGCCGCGGGCGCGCCCGGCGGCGTCGAACCCGCCGGACCCGTCATGGCAATCGCGCTCTATATCCTCAACGGCCCGAACCTGAACCTCTTGGGTACGCGCGAGCCCGAGGTCTATGGCAAGGGCACGCTCGCCGATATCGAAAAGCTGTGCCGCGAAGCGGCGAAGAAGCACGGCTTCGAGATCGTGTTCCGTCAGACCAATGTCGAGGGCGAGCTGGTGAACTGGCTGCACGAAGCGCGCACCAAGGCGGCCGGCGTCGTGCTCAATGCCGGCGCCTATACGCATACGTCCATCGCGATCCACGACGCGCTGAAGGCCACCACCATGCCGGTGGTCGAGGTGCATCTGTCCAACCCGTTCGCGCGTGAGAGCTTCCGGCATCATTCCTACGTTTCCAGCGTCGCCCAGGGCGTGATCTGCGGGTTCGGCGCGCAGGGCTATGTGTTCGCCATCGACGCGCTGGCTGGCGTGCTGGCCAACGCAAAGGATTGAGGCGCACGTGTTCTTCCGCCGAAAAATCACCGTCGATCCGGAGCTGGTCCGCGAGCTCTCGAAGCTGCTGGAGGAGACCGGCCTCGGCGAGATCGAAATCGAGCGCAACGGCCAGCGTGTCCGCGTCGCGCGCGAGAGCGCGGTCCGCTCGGCGCCCGCGCCCGCAACGGCGGCGCGCCCGGGCGCAAAGGCTCTGCTGGCGCCGACGGTCGAAGTCACCGAGAATTTCTCCAAGCATCCCGGCGCCGTGCTCTCGCCCATGGTCGGCACCGCCTATCGCGCCAACGAGCCGGGCGGCAAGGCGCTGTGCGAAGTCGGCGACAAGGTGCGCGCGGGCCAGGCGCTCTTGATCGTCGAGGCGATGAAGACGATGAACGCGATTCCGGCGCCGCGGGCCGGGACCGTGAAGCAGATTCTGGTCGAGGACGGGCAACCGGTCGAATTCGGCGAACCGCTCGTGATCGTCGAGTGAGCCGCGCGGACGGCGCGTAGCCATGTTCGACAAAATCCTGATCGCGAACCGGGGCGAGATCGCGCTCCGCATCCTGCGCGCCTGCAAGGAGCTCGGCATCGCGACGGTCGCGGTGCACTCGACCGCCGACGCCGACGCCATGCACGTCAAGCTCGCGGACGAAAGCGTCTGCATCGGGCCGCCGCCGGCGCGCGACAGCTACCTCAACGTTCCCTCGCTGCTCGCGGCTTGCGAGATCACCGGTGCCGACGCGGTGCATCCGGGCTACGGATTCCTGGCCGAGAACGCGCGCTTCGCCGAAATCCTGGCCTCGCACGGCATGGGCTTCATCGGCCCCTCGCCGGCGCATATCCGGCTCATGGGCGACAAGATCGAGGCCAAGCGCACCGCCAAGCGGCTCGGCATTCCAGTGGTGCCCGGCTCGGAAGGCGGAATTACGAACGACGCCGAGGCCCGGAAAGTCGCCGCCGAGATCGGTTATCCGCTTTTGGTCAAGGCGGCGGCCGGCGGCGGCGGGCGCGGCATGAAAGTGGCGGGCGATGCGAGCGAGCTCGAAGCGGCGCTGGCCACCGCGCGCACCGAAGCCAAGGCCGCGTTCGGCGACGATGCGGTGTATCTCGAAAAATTCCTCGCCCATCCGCGCCATATCGAGATCCAGGTGCTCGGCGACGGCCAGGGCAACGCCATCCATCTCGGCGAGCGCGACTGCTCGCTGCAGCGGCGGCATCAGAAGGTGATGGAAGAGAGCCCCTCGCCCGCGCTCAACGCCGACGCGCGCGCCAAGATCGGCGAGACCGTGGCGCACGCCATGCGCGAGCTGAACTATCTCGAGCGCCGGCACGGTCGAATTCCTCTACGAGAACGGCGAATTCTATTTCATCGAGATGAACACGCGCATCCAGGTCGAACACCCGGTGACCGAGATGATCACCGGCATCGACCTTGTCATCGAGCAGATCCGGCTCGCGGGCGGCGCGCCGCTTACGCTCAAGCAGAGCGACATCGTGTTCGACGGCCACGCCATCGAATGCCGGGTCAACGCGGAGAACCCGGCGACGTTCGTGCCCTCGCCCGGGCTCATCAGCTCGTACCATCCGCCGGGCGGGCTCGGCGTGCGCGTCGATTCAGCGGTCTATCAGGGCTACGCGATCCCGCCCTATTACGACTCGCTCGTCGGCAAGCTGATCGTGCACGGCAAGACGCGGAACGAATGCATGGCGCGCCTGAAGCGCGCGCTCGACGAATACGTGGTGGAAGGGATCGAGACCACGCTGCCGCTATTCCGCGCGCTCGTGCGCAACCCCGATATCATCGACGGCCGCTATGACATTCACTGGCTCGAGCGCTTCCTGGCCGACGGCGGATTGAAAAACTAGAACGGCGCGCATTGCTGCGCGCCGTCCATTGGTTCCCGGCGGTGCCGGCTAGTTGATCACCGGCTGCGCGAACAGCACGCCACCGAACAGCAGCCAGGCCAGCAGCAAGGTCCAGAAGACGTTGAAGGTCTGGGCGGCGATGAAAGCCAGCGCCGGCCGGCCCTGCTCGTAGGTCGCAAGCTCGACGAAGCGCGTCTCGAGCCCGATGCAGACGAAGGCGAGCGCGAACCACCAGAGCCTGATCTCGCCGAGCGCCGACCGGGTTCCGCTCACCAGCTCGGGCGCCAGTGCAAACGAGAAGATGGCCGAGGCGATGACGAAGCCGATCACGAACTTGGGGAAGCGTTCCCAGATCACCGCCGCGCTCACCTTTTTACCGGAGGCCTTGCCCGATTTGAGCGTCCACCAGATCGCCAGCATGAAGGCCGCGACGCCGATCAGCGCATTCTGCGAGAACTTGACGATGACGCCGGTCTTCATGGCAACGTCGCTGATCAGCGCGCCGGCGGCGACCACCGAGGCGCTGGTGTCGAGCGTGCCGCCGAGCCACGCGCCCGCCACCAGATCGTTCATGCCGGTGGATTTGGCGATCCAGGGCATGACGATCATCATGGGAACGGCGACGATCAGCACGAGCGAAGTGACGTAGGAAAGCTTCTTCTTGTCGCCCTGGATCGCGCCGCAGGCGGCGATGGCAGCGGAAACGCCGCAGATCGAGACCGCAGTCGAGAGCATGGCGCCGAATTCGTCGTCGACGCGCAGCTTCCGGCACAGCCAGAAGCACGCGTACCAGACTACGAACACCACCAGCACCGCCTGGACGATACCGAGCGCGCCGGCCTGCAGCACCTCCATGAACAGCAGGCTGGCGCCGAGCATCACCAGACCCGTCTTGATGAAGAACTCGGTCTGCACTGCCGGCTTCAGCCATCGCGGAACGCCGACCGTATTGCTGATAAGCAGCCCGAGGAAGAGCGCGAAGATGACGTATTCGATGCCCCAGTCCTGGAACAGGCCGTTGCCCGCAAGAAACCGCGCGAGCCAGGCGAGGCCGAAGACGAAGGGCAAGCCGATCAGGAAAGGCACCAGCCGCGCGCCAAGCAAGGCGATGCCGATCGCGCTCACGATTGCAAATCCGATTCCGAGATAGATGACTTTCGAGAAATTATCCCAGGTGAAGACCCGGACACTCGCGACCGCAGCGGCATGTCCGCGGATCTCGCCGGCGAGCGCGCCAGCCGTGGTCCTGCTGCCGAGCGCCGCCATGCGGCCGGCGGCGGTCTCGATCGCCTTGCGATCCTGGCTAGCGAGTGCGGTCCGCAGGCTCTTGCTCAGCTCGACGACGTTCTGCTGCTTCTTTGCCTCGGCTTCCTTGGAGATGGTGTCGAGCGCGCCGATCCAGCCGGGCGTCAGCGACGCGATCTGGCTGTCGGTCGTCCAGCGGAAGCTTGGCACGACGTTCCGCAGGTCGACGACCTTCCATTGGAAGGCGAGCAGCACGGCCGCGATCACAACGAACCCCAGAACCACGGCGACCCAGTCTTCGGTACGCCACCGCTTCGTCGCAGCGGTCTGAGCCGTTGCGCTGCTTGCAGACGCTGTATTGGCAGTCGCCGGATTTTGCATGGTCCCCTCTTCGATTCCGTATGTACGAATTGTCTGGCCGCCGTCAGCGGACGACTTCCCGTTCCGCGCGAGCTATTCCGTGCCTTTGCGTGAACCGCGCGCGAAGCGCGGTGGTGCGGCCGTCGCCGGTTGGCTGATAGAAGACGCTGAAACGGCGGATCACCTCGGCGAACGCCTCGGCATCCGCGTCCTTTTTCACTTCGAAGGAGTCGAAGCCGGCGCGATCGAGAAACAGGAACTGGTCGCGCAGAACATGGCCGATCGCGCGCAGCTCGCCGCGAAGCGATAGCGCTCGCGAAGCTGACGCGCCTGCGAATAAGCGCGGCCGTCCTTGAAGTGCGGGAACACGAGCGCGACCAGCGCGAGCCGGTCGAGATGCGGGGCGAGTTCCGCGATCCGGCGGTCGTTCGGCCACAACACGCCGGTCAGCGCCTCGCGCCGTGCAAGATCGGCGGCGTCCGCGAGCAACCGCACGGCCGGAACGATGACAGGCACACTTTCGGGAATCGGCGCATCGTCGAGCACCCGCACGTAAGGGTCTTCGATCACGCGCCCGCGCTTAACGAGCCGCATAGACCCGCTCCTTGAACGGCTCCACGCCGATCCGCTTGATGGTTTCACCGAATAGCTCGCCGGGGCGCTCGCGCAGCTCGATATAGGCGGCCGCGATATCCTCGATCACATCGGCGACCTCGGCATAGGGAACCGCCGGGCCAAGCAGCGCGCCGAGTTCGGCGCTCTCGTCGGCGCGGCCGCCGACCGAGATTTGGTAGTACTCCTCGCCGTTCTTTTCGACGCCGAGAATGCCGATATCGCCGACGTGGTGATGCCCACAGGCGTTGATGCAGCCAGAAATATTGATGTGCAGGTATCCGAGGTTGCGCGCGAGATCGAGATCGCGAAAGCGGCGCGTCAGCTCCTGGGCAACCGGGATCGAGCGCGCGTTGGCGAGCGAGCAATAGTCGAGGCCGGGGCAGGCGATGATGTCGGAGACCAGGCCGACATTGGGCGTCGCGACGCCGATCGCGTCGAGCTTGCGCCACAGGGCCGGCAAGTCGCGCTGACGCACGTGTGGCAAAACAAGATTCTGCTCGTGGCCGACGCGGATTTCGCTGGAGCTATATTGATCGGCGAGATCGGCGATCGCGTCCATTTGCTCGGCAGTGCAGTCGCCGGGCGGCTCGCCCTCGGGTTTGAGCGACAACGTCACGATCGCATAACCGGGAGCTTTGTGGTTGGCGACCGAATTCTTGAACCAGGCGTCGAAGCGCGCGTCCGCCGCGAGCTGCTTCTTCAGGTCGGCCGGCTCGTCTTCGAGCCGTTCGTAGTCGGGATAGCGGAAGCGCGAGGCGATCTCGGCAACCACCTCCGGGTCGAGCGCCAGCGCGCCGTCCTTGATCGACTGCCATTCGGCCTCGACCTCCTTGGCGAAGGCCTCGGCGCCGATCTCGTGCACGAGAATCTTGATGCGCGCCTTGTAGATGTTGTCGCGCCGGCCGAACTGATTGTAGACGCGCAAGATCGCTTCGATGTAGCTCAGGAAATCGCGCTTGGGCAGAAACGGCCGGATGGTCTTGCCGAGGAACGGCGTACGGCCGAGACCGCCGCCGACCATCACCTCGAAGCCGGTTTCCCCGGCCCCGTTCTTGTGCAGGCGCAGGCCGATGTCGTGCACTTTCACGGCGGCGCGGTCGTGCTTGGCGGCGGTGATGGCGATCTTGAACTTGCGCGGCAGGAAGGAGAATTCGGGATGCAGCGTCGACCACTGGCGTACGATTTCGCCCCAGATGCGCGGATCCTCGATCTCGTCGGGCGCGACACCGCCCCACTGGTCGGTGGTGATGTTGCGAATGCAGTTGCCGCTCGTTTGCATGCCGTGCATGCGGACCCGCGCCAGGTCGGCCATGGCGTCGGGCAATTCCTCGAGCTTGATCCAGTTGAACTGGATGTTCTGCCGCGTGGTGAAGTGGCCATAGTTCCGGTCGTAGCGGCGCGCGATATGCGCCAGCATCCGCATCTGTTCGGATGAAAGCGTGCCGTAGGGAATGGCGATCCGCAGCATATAAGCGTGAAGCTGCAGGTAGACGCCGTTCATCAGTCGGAGCGGCTTGAACTCATCCTCGTTCAGTTGGCCGGACAGGCGGCGCGCGACCTGATCGCGGAATTCTTTGACGCGCTCGTCGACGAGCGTCTTGTCGAAATCGTCGTAGAGATACATGGCTCAGGCCCCCGGGAGCGCGACGGTGGGGCCGGTTGCGCGGATGCGCTCGCGCAGATTGCCGGGAAGCACACGCTGGTCGGGCGCAAATTGCACGGGCGCGACATAGGGCTCGACCGCGAGCACACCCTCGGCCGCCGCCGCTGCGAGCAATTCCTTGGCGCGCTCGGAGGTAGTGGCGACGGCGGACGTAGAAATATCGGTGCTCCAGCCGCCTTCCGCCGTGCGGTAGATGACGGCGCCGTCGCCGAGCCGGTTTGCAGTAATCACAACCGGTCCCGTGATCTTGAGCTTCTGCTGCAGCGGAGAGGTCATGCAACCTCCTGCTCGGCCTTGGCGGCGGCGCGCCAGGGTGCGGAGTGGCGCACGACTTCGCCCACGATGATGAGCGCCGGCCCCTGCCCGTCTTGAACTGCGAGCGCCGGCAAGGCGTCGAGTCGGCCGACTACGGGCTTTCGAATCCGTCCAGGTTCCGCGCGAGAGAATGGCCGCAGGCGTCGCAGGGTCACGGCCGGCGGCGATCAGGCCGTCGCGCACGGAGGCAGCGGCGGCGAGGCCCATATACACGACGACGGTGGTTTCCGAATCACGGAAGCTGGACCAGTCGATCTCGCCTTCGGCGCGTTGCGCGGTGACAAAAGCCACGCGCGTCGCGACATTTCTGAGCGTGAGCGGCAGCTCGGCCTCGGCCGCACAGCCGAGAGCCGCAGTGACGCCCGGCACGACCGATGCCCTGATGCCTTGCGCCCGCAGATGCTCCAGCTCCTCGCCGCCGCGGCCGAACATGAAGGGGTCGCCGCCCTTCAACCGAACCACGCGCTTTCCGGCGCGCGCGGCCTCGACCACGCGGCGGTTGATCTCGGCTTGACCTATGCCCGGCTCGCCCCGGCGCTTGCCGACGAACACGCGATCCGCATCGCGCCGCACCCGATCGAGGATTCCGGCGGTGACCAAATCGTCATAGAAGACGACGTCGGCATCCTGAATGGCGCGCAGCGCCTTGAGCGTGAGGAGATCGGGATCGCCGGGCCCGGCGCCAACGATCGCCACGGAACCGGCCGACTGATCTTCGGTCTCAGGACGTGCGAATGCATCGAACAGGAGCGACTTCGGCCTCGCTCGCGCGGCCGGCGAGTGCGGCCTCGGCGATCGGTCCGTCCACCGCCTGTTCCCAGAAGCGGCGCTTGTGCGAGAATTCCTGGAAGCGGCCGGCGACGCGCGGACGCCAGCGGCCGAGCAACGCGGCGAACTCGCCGATGCGCGCCGGCAGCAACGCCTCGATCCGTTCGCGGATGCGGCGCGCGAGCACCGGGGCGGAACCCGACGTGCCGACCGCCACCACGACGTCTCCGCGGTCGACGATTGCGGGCATGATGAAAGTCGAAAGCTCGGGCCGGTCGACCACGTTCACCGGAAGCTCGCGGGCGCGCGCCCAGGCGGAAACCTGCCGGTCCAGCGGATCACCGGCAGCGGCGATCACCGCGGCAGCGCGGTCGAGATCACTTGCGAGCGGCGCACGGGAAAGAATTTCCGCCTCGTTCGATCGCCCTGCGGCTTGTTCGGGAGAAGCGGCGTACCAGCGCACGCGGGCGCCGGCCGCGCGCACCAGACGAAACTTGTTTTCGAGCGCAGGGCTCGATCCGACAAGGACGACATCGCGCGCCGCGAGATCGAGAAAAATCGGAAGGAAGCGCACGGCCAGACTCCAATGCCCTTGACGAGACGTTCTTTGAATTATATCACCTTCAATAGCAGTGTAAATTGATAAATTGCACTTTATATAAGTGTAATTTGTCAATGCGCATGGAAATTCTGGAGATCGCCGCGACCCGGCTATTTCAGAGCCAGAATCAAGAAACGCCGGCAATCCGAGGCAATGAAATGCGAATTCATGTAGTGGACCATCACGGCCGTGAGCACACGTTGGAGGCGCTCGAGGGCTGGCGGGTCATGGACGTGATCCGCGACTGGGGCGTGCCGCTCAAGGCCGAGTGCGGCGGCGCCTGCGCTTGCGCCACCTGTCACGTCTATGTCGACGAAGCCTGGATCGAGCGTCTCGACCCACCGAAAACGGAGGAAGTCGATCAACTCGACGAGGCTTTTTCGGTGGGGCGAACGTCGCGTCTGTCCTGCCAAATCCTGATGGCGCCAGCCTTCGACGGTTTGCGCGTAAAGCTCGCCCCCGGTTCAGAGGTCGAACCGGCGGCAACCTGAACCGGGATCAGCCAAATCGCCTGTACGCCCGCTGGTGCGCCACGAGCCCCTTTGGAGCTGGCGGCACAGCGAGTTCCCGTGAATGCGACTTGTGACGAGGCACCTTCCGCTCAGGCGAGCTTGGAGGTCCATCGCTCAACAACGGGATGAGAACCAGACTCAAGGCGAGCAAAATTGGCACTAATCCGATCAATGTCATATGCCCCTCCTTTGTTTAGCGGGGCGGCAACGTTCGCGAAGTGGAACGGTGCCTTTAGACTAAAGTATAATGCGCCTTGATGAACCGGGCGTAAAGATCGAAAACTTGCAAGAGCGCCCTAGAATTGGCCTCTAAACCAATGACTCGCCGCGACAACGCCAGAATCGAGATCACGCCCGAGGTGCTGCTGAAGGCCTATGCCTGCGGCATCTTTCCGATGGCGGAAAGCGCCGACGATCCGGGTCTCTACTGGGTCGAGCCGGAGCGGCGCGGCGTGTTCCCGCTCGATCGTTTTCATGTGCCGCGGCGGCTCGCGCGGACCGTGCGCGCGGACCGGTTCGAAATCCGGATCGACCACGATTTCGAGGCGGTGATCGACGCCTGCGCCGCGGCGGCGCCCGGCCGCGGCAATACCTGGATCAACCGCCGCATCCGGCGGCTCTATGGCGAACTGTTTCGCCGCGGGCCATTGCCACACGATCGAGGCTTGGCGCGACGGCCGGCTCGTGGGCGGGCTCTATGGCGTTCGGCTCAAGCGCGCGTTCTTCGGCGAGAGCATGTTCCACCGCGAGCGCGACGCGTCCAAAGTCTGCCTCGTGCATCTCGCGGCGCGGCTGAAGGCGGGCGGCTTCCGGCTGCTCGACGCGCAATTCACCACCGAACACCTGGCTCAGTTCGGCGCGGTCGAACTTTCGCGGGCGGAGTATCAACGCGCGCTCAACGACGCGCTCGAAGGCGAGGCGGATTTTTATCTTTGGGGCGCGGCCGCGCCGATCACCGGCGGCGTCGTCTTGCAGTCGATCAGCCACACGTCATAGATCGAGTGCTCGACCGCGCTGAGGCCCGGCGAGGTCGCGAACATCCAGCCGGTGAAGACGCGGCGGATTTTCGCCTCGAGCGTGATTTCGTCGACCTCCACGAACGCGGTCGTGTTCTGCAACTCGGTAGGCGGCCGCGTGTAGCAGACGCGCGGCGTCACCTGCAGCGCGCCGTATTGGACGGTCTCGTTGATGGCGACGTCGAAGGTGAGAATGCGGCCGGTGATCTTGTCGAGGCCGGAGAACGTCACGGTTGGATTGGCGATCTTCTGCTCGGGCGGCTGAATGACGGTTTCGTCGGCGGGCGCCGCGACGGTCGCCGGCGTACGCTGAGCCGGCGCCTGAGCGGGCGGCGCACCCTTGGTCGTGCGTGGAGACGGCGGGGCCGCGATCGAGGGCGCCCCGGGTGTCGGATTCAAGAGGTCCGACGAGCCTGGCGGCGGCAGGGGTTGCTGTTGGATGGTGGCCGGGCGCGTGCCGGGCGGCGCCAGGATCGCGTCACCCTCGCGTGGAATCCCTTGCAGCACGTCGCGCGGCGGACGCGGCTGTTGCTGCGCAAGCGCAGGCAATGCCACGAGCGTAGCAATCGACAGGACTAATGCGAATTTATGTCTCGGATACATCGGGCGCGCGTTTCTCCGCTTACGCCAGCGGTGCGGGCTCGTTAACACGCCGAATAAGGCGGCGGAAGGGCGCGCCCTTGTATGCTGCCTCATCAGCCCGCACGCGTGGCGCGCACGCGCAGCCGCACATAATCGGCGGTCCAGTTGCCGGCGCGGTCGCGCAGCGCCGGCGCGAGCAGGTCCTCGAGCTCGGCGATCACTTCGTTCCGTTCGGCTTCCGGCATGGCTTCGAAATAGGGCTTGCGGAAGGTGAGCAGCCAGCCGCGCAAGCCCGGTCGGCAAGGGCGTGGGCCGCGGCGCGAGCAGGATGCGCTCGACCATGAGGCCGTGACGCTCCAGGAGCGCGCGGTATTCGTCGGGCGTCGGATAGAACCAGCCGGCGGCGAGCGCCGTATCGAGGCCACGGCGCTTAGCCACCGCCCGCAACGCGGTGACCAACGCGGCGATGTTGCCGTGGCCGCCGAACTCGGCGACGAAGCGCCCTCCCCGCTTGAGCGCCTTGGCGATCCCCTTCACCGCATCCTCGGCGCGTGGCATCCAATGCAGTGCGGCATTGGAGAACACGGCGTCGAATTCGGCCTCGAATTGCAGGTCCTGCCCGTCCATCCGGCGCACATCGAGGCCCCGCTCGCGCGCGGCTGCAAGCAGCGCGTCGCTCGTGTCCACGCCCACGACCTGGGCGCCAGCATCGACCAGCTTCTGCGTCAGCGCGCCGTCGCCGCAGCCGACATCGAGGATGCGGTCGCCCGGCTTGGGATCGAGCCAGGACAGGATCTCGGCGCCGAGATCGGAGACGAAGCGCGCATGCTTGTCATAGGCGGCGGCATCCCAGCTATGCACCGCGCCCGCCCCTGAATTCATCGTCTTACTCCCGGAAGCCGGCCCATGTGCCTTTCGTGCCGGGTATTATCGCACGGCACAGGCGCGCACAATGCCAACGATTTCAATCATTTGGCTGGGAAACCAAATCTTGCCTCAAGGGTTTATTAGCGGCATGAGTTCAGGAATGACGGTCATGTCGCACCGATTCATAACCCGCAGGCATTTTCTCGCGGCTGCCGGCTCCGTGCTTGCCGCGCCTGGCGCGTTCGCCCAGGCGGTCGAGCAGAGGCCGCTCTTACCACCTGCGCCTCTGGGCGAGCCGCGCAATATCGAGCCGCCATTTCAGCGTCAGCAGCCGGCGCCGGCGCGACAGGGTCCACCGCGGCCGGCCGATCAGGTCGATCCGGAGGAATGGTTCACCGACGCGATACCGGACGGCCCGCACCAGATACGCAAGGTCAATCTCGAATTGCTGGACCCGGAATTCCGCCGCCAGCTGGTCCCCTACCGCACGTCGGAGCAGCCGGGCACGCTGGTGGTCGATCCGCAAAATCACTTCCTTTACTCGGTGCGCGAGCGCGGCGAAGCAATCCGCTATGGCGTCGGTGTCGGGCGCGAAGGCTTCGGCTGGCGCGGCCAGGCGACCGTCGGCCGCAAAGCCGAATGGCCCGACTGGCGTCCGCCGAAAGAGATGCGGCTGCGGCAGCCCGAACTTCCGGAATTGATGCCTGGCGGTCCCGAAAATCCGCTCGGTGCACGGGCGCTCTATCTGTTCGAGGGCAATCGCGACACGCTCTACCGCATCCACGGCACGGCGGAGCCCTGGACGATCGGCACCAACGTATCGAGCGGCTGCGTCCGCCTGCTGAACGAGGAAGTGGCGGATCTCTATCTGCGCACGCCGATCGGCACGCGCGTGGTCGTACTTTGATCTGCGCTAGCCGCGAGCAGCGGCCTCGCCCGGCAGGACCGCGGCCATCCCGACAAGCGCAAGCACGGTGAAGCCGGCGCCGGCGAGAAACGTCGCGGCCGGTCCGATCGCATCCCACAGCGCGCCGGCGATGACGCTCGCGATCAGCATCGCGATGCCGCCGGTGAAATAGAAAATGCCGAAGGCGCTGCCGCGCAGGTCCGCGGGCGCCGTGTCGGCGATCAGCGCCGCGAGCAGGCCCTGCGTCAGCGCCATATGCAGGCCCCAGAACACGACGCCGACGAACACCAACGGGATGTTTCCATCCAGCGCCAGAGCGAGATCCGCGACGATCAGCAGCGCCACGCCCGCGATCAGGATTCCACGCCGCCCCAAGCGATCGGACATCGCGCCGGCCGGATAAGCGGCAAGCGCATAGGCGATGTTCATCACCACCATCACGGTGGGAATGAACGCGATCGATAACCCGACATTCTGCGCCCGCAACACGAGGAACGCTTCGCTGAAGCGCGCGAGCGTCAGTACGAAAGCGACCGCAGCCACGATCCAGAACGCCGAAGGCAGCCGCTTGAGGTCGGAGGGCCGCCAGCGCGGCCGCGCTTTTCCGTCTGGCGGGGGCTTTGCCGGCTCCTTCACAGCCCAGGCGACCAGCGCGAACGAGGCGAAGGCCGGGATCACCGCGATCCAGAACACGAAAGTGATGCTCGAGGTCACGAACAGCAGCAGACCGATCGCGAGCAAGGGGCCGAGGAAGGAGCCAACGGTGTCGAGCGCCTGGCGAAGACCGTAGCTCGCGCCATGCAGATGCGCGGGCGTGAGGTCGGCGATCAGCGCATCGCGCGGCGCGCCACGGATGCCCTTGCCGATCCGGTCGACGAAGCGCGCGGTCACGATCCAGCCGAGACCCGGCGCGAGCGGGAAGATCGGCTTGGTGAAGGCCGCCAGGCCATAGCCGATGACGGCCAAGAGCTTCCTCCGGCCAAGCCAATCGCTGAGCGCGCCGGAAAAGATCTTCACGATCATTGCGGTCGCTTCGGCAATGCCCTCGATCACGCCCACCTGGAGCATCGAGGCGCCGAGCACGGTCACGAGATAAACCGGCAAGAGCGCGTGGATCATCTCCGAGGAGACGTCCATGAGCATGCTGACGAAGCCGAGCACCCAAACGCCGCTCGGAATTTCCTTGAGGCGCGCGCTAAGCACGGGAGCCTAGACGACGTCGATTTCGGGTCGGCAGTCGACCGGGAAATTCACCGAGTTGGAAACGAAGCACAGCCGGTGGGCCTCTTGGTGCAGATCGGCAGCCTTGCGGGCGTCGCCGCTCGCGATCCTGACCCGCGGCCGCAGCACGACGCGCTCGAAATGCCCGCCGGTGGCCTTGTCCTCGATCATCGTGCCTTCCGCTTCATCCGCGTAATGCATGACGACGATGCCGTCACGGGCGCACAAATGCAGGTACCAGAGCATATGGCACGACGACAACGCGGCGACGAGCAGCTCTTCGGGATTGTAGCGCGCAGGGTCGCCGCGAAATGCCGGATCGGCCGAGGCGGCAAGCTCCGGCTTTCCGACAAACCCGAGCGAGTGATCGCGCGAATAGGCCCGATAAGAAGTCGTGCCGACACCGCCAGGCGCACTCCATACCAGCGTCGCGCGATAGAGGTGCGGCTTCGTCATCCGTAGATCATTCGCCCGGCTTCCAGGCCTGATAGTCGCCGGTGACGCGCGGGCGCTTGCCGCGGCCGAGCGTCGAGCCCGGCGGACGATAGGCGGCGGGCGTGCCGGTCATGTTCTGGATGTGCGCTTTTTCCCAGGCGTGCGGTGTGTAGGATTCTTTCGTCGGCGGCACGTCGACGGTGTGATGCAACCAGCCGTGCCAGTCGGGAGTCACCTTGGAAGCATCGGCCACGCCGCTATAGATCACCCAGCGCCGCTCGAAGCCGAGCTTGGGGTCGATCGCGCCGCCGCGCGTGCGGTAGTAGCGATTGCCGAAAGGATCCTCGCCGACGAACTCGCCCTTGCGCCAGGTCCAGAACTGGGTGCCGAGCGTGGCGCCGTTCCACCAGGTGAAGAAGCGGAGCAGAAAGGTTTTCATCGCGCGATCCGGAGAGGCGCGCGGAACTTAGGGACCGGCCCCGCCCCTGTAAAGCGGCACGCCGGCCCGGGATGGCTCCGGGCCGGCAGACGTAAGGCTTGTCAATTCATCCGGATGACTGGACGGTTCAACGCTTTTTTACGCACATCTTGGCTCCGTCGCTCCAGCGGGTGCCTTCGGGGCAAGCAGTTTTCTTAGCCTGAGCCGTCTGGAATGTGGCCGAAGCCACGGCTGCCGGAGTCGCGCGGAATTGCGGCTCCGGCTGTACATTCGCCAGAGTAGGTGACGCCGACAGCAACGAAGCCCCGACGACGAGAAACATTGCAAGTCCGTATCCGGTTTTCATGGTGCTTTCTCCTTTCGATGGAGTGAGCGCTAACTCGAATAGCGTCAATCGAACGTCACGTGAAGCGTGATTTCGGGCACATAAAGCAGTGCTGGATAGAGATTCTGGTAAAAATGACCGCCACTCAGCCCTGCGGTGCGAAGGCGAGTTTGAGGCCCTCGACTAACCGGCCGGGCCGGTGTCCGGCTTCAGAGAGGCCGATCACGCGCTCGAGCATTCGGTCAAGCGTGAGCCAGGGTGCGATCGCCCTGACCTCTGCTGCATGTTTGGCCGTGTTGGGCTTGTCGCCCCGCAGTGCGAAGATGGCCGCCAGTGCAGCTTGGTTGAACGGCTGGCGCGGATTGAGCGCGACCGCACGTTTGAGCCATTCCAAAGCGGCGTCGTCATGGCCGAGTTCGAGCTCGATCTCTCCGGCATAGAGGCTCCAGCTGCCGAGGTTCGGGTCCTTGGGGCTGAGCCGGATCGCGTAGCGAACATGCTCGATCCCATCCTGAAGTCGACCGATGCGGGACATCGTGTGCCCGGCATTGGCATAGGCCAGAGCGAAGCTCGGGTTGATCTCTAGACACTTTGTGAAGAATGCCAATGCCGCATGCGGATCGCCGCGCACCTTATGGAGGACGCCCTGATAGTAGTTTCCCATGACCGTGCGCGGGTTGAGCTTAAGCACGCGGGCCAGCAGCAGCTCGGCCTGCTCGATATGTGGCCGCGTGTCCTCGACCACGAAGGTCGCGACCACAGCGACGTGATAGCCGGCGAGCCCGAGCATGGCCCCGCCATTGGTCGGCTGAAGTTTCAGGGCCTCCTCGAAATATTGTCCCGCCGCCGAGGCGGCGCCGAACTCGAAAATACGAATGATTTCGCTCCACCCTTTGGCAATAAGGTCGTCCACCTTGGGATCACCGGCAGAAATCGGCGCGCGGCGGTCGGCCTCCATGGTGAGCACGCTGACGTGAAGGTGACGCGCGATACTGCGCACGATCTCATCCTGGGCTGCAAAACGCTCGGACTGCTCGCGCTCGAAACGGTCCGACCAGACCTGTAGCCTTGTGGTCGTATCCGTGAGCCCGACATTGATCCGCACGGTCGAGCCCTGGATCTGCAGGCGGCCCTCGACCACGTAACGGACGCCGAGCTCGGCGCCGATGACGGCTACGTCTGTCGCACGATCCCGATAGAGCCGCGAGGTCTGCTGCGAGATGACGCGCAAGCCCTGCACGCGCGAGAGATCGTTAACGAGATCGCTGGTCATGCGATCCGCGAGCGCTTGCACCGAAACGCCGCCAGCCGCGTCGGCTGCGAACGGAAGCACCAAGACCGCATGCGCTCCCTGGCGCGCAAGCGCGGCTTGATCTACGGCCACACCCGGCAGAATGCTCGGCGAACGCCACGACTGTTCATCGATATTTGCCGCCGGAGTCAGTCCAGCCGCGGCCCGTTCGGCACGATCAGACGCGCGCAGAAGCCCAAGCGTCAGCACGAGCAGCACGACGGCCGCCGCCGACCAGCCGAGCACTGCCCGCTGCGGCAGCCAAGTCGATCTCCGCGAAGCGGCTAGCGCAGTTTCGGCGGGCGAAAGCGATGATATCCAATGGGGAGCAGATGCCGCAGGTGGCTCGGACGATGTTGCGCGCTGCCGGATCTCTTCGATAAATGCCGCGGTGGCAGGCTCGGGTGTGGCGCCGAGTTCGTCACGCAGCTTGCGCGCGAACGTTTCGGCCTGCGCGAGAGCCGCGTCGCGGCCACGGTGAAGGGCGAGCAGGCGAAGCAACGATCGCTGCCGTTCCTCGTTCAGCGGATCAAGTGTAACAAGCTTCTCGAGGGCGCGAACAGCCTGTGGTCCGTTACCGGCACGATCGTGCAGGTTTGCGAGCTTTCCGAAAGCGGCCGCGGCGGCGGCGATGCGGGCGCGCTCGGCGCGTTTCCATTCCTCGAATGCCTCGATATCGAGATCGAGGCCATCGAGAAATTCTCCGCTATGGAGCGCGAGCGCGCGCTCCAGATCCGCAATGTCATTCGATTCCGCGAGCGCGAGAAATTCCCGGGCATCGACGGCGACACGCGCCGGATCGAGACCGACGATGTCGCGCTCGATCTTGAGCGGATCTATTCCGGCCGGGGAGAAATCCTCTCGCAACAAAAGAAGCGCTTGGCGGAGATTCTGCCGCGCCTGCTTGTCGGCGCTCTCGCCCCATAGGAGCGCCGCGAGCCGCTCGCGCGTCTCCTCGTAGCCGGGACGCATCGCGAGATAGGCAAGCAAAGCGCGCCGGTGCCTGCCCGCGATCTGGACCAGGCGCGGGGCCGGCTCGACGATGCTCGCCGCGAACCGGCCGAAGAGCTGCAAACGGATGCGCGACATTTCCTGCGTTTTCTCAACACCGCGGGACGCGGATGCTCCGTCATTCGATTATGAAATCGTAGAGTACGGTACGACCTGCGGGCGAGCGAATTGCGGTTGCGCGCGTCACGACCCCTTTACGGCTTTGGCGAATCTCATTCTGATGACTGCGCTGTGAATGTTTTTCTTCGTTCGATTCGCGTGCGAAACGGGAAATGGGAGCCCGAGTTTTCCCCGCTATTCCCGCTAGTTACACCAGATTTAGGGGTTGGTAACGGCTCTCATACTAGTGCTTGACGGGTGAGAGAGAGTCGGAATAGCGTGACGTCTGCGTCGGGTGCGGTGTTTGCTGTTTGCGCCAGACGCTCCCAAATGTTCGAGGGTAAGGCTGCGCCTGCGGGAAACCATGCCCCCGGCGAATGGGGTGTCTTTCACTCCGGTGGCCTGCGACCTCGGATGGGGAAACTACGCCGAAACCGCATGCCGATGTGCGGGAGCGGCTCCAGGGGGTGCTCGGACGGGGAATCCGGGCTGCAATCGAGGCGCCGAGCCGGATAGGCTCGGGGCCCAGGGGAATGAAAGCAATGCGCATTCAACGCCGCTACACCGCGGAAGGCCGCTCGCCCTATTCCGGGATCGCGATGGCGAAGCGGACGAGCGAAATCAGGAATCCGGACGGCTCGATCGTATTCAGGCTCGAGAACATCGAGGTTCCCGAGCACTGGAGTCAGGTCGCCACCGACGTGCTGGCGCAGAAATATTTCCGCAAGGCCGGCGTGCCGACGCGCTTGAAGCGCGTCGAAGAGGAAACCGTGCCCTCCTGGCTGTGGCGCGGCGCCGCCGACGAGCGCGCGCTCGAAACCATCCCCGAGAAGCAGCGCTACGGCGGCGAGATGTCCGCGACGCAAGTGTTCGATCGGCTGGCCGGCACCTGGACCTACTGGGGCTGGAAGGGCGGCTACTTCGAGATCGAGTCGGACGCGCAGGCGTTCTATCGACGAGCACCGCTACATGCTGGCGATGCAGATGGCGGCGCCCAACTCGCCGCAATGGTTCAACACCGGCCTGCACTGGGCCTATGGCATCGACGGCCCGAGCCAGGGACATTTCTACGTCGACTACCAGAGCGGCAAGCTGACCAAGGCCGCTTCGTCCTACGAGCATCCGCAGCCGCACGCCTGCTTCATCCAGTCGATCGAGGACGATCTGGTCAACGAAAACGGGATCATGGACCTGTGGGTGCGCGAGGCCCGCCTGTTCAAATACGGCTCGGGCACCGGCTCGAATTTCTCCAAGCTGCGCGGCGAGAACGAAAAGCTTTCCGGCGGCGGGCGCTCGTCGGGCCTGATGAGCTTCCTCAAGATCGGCGACCGCGCCGCGGGCGCGATCAAGTCGGGCGGCACCACGCGCCGCGCCGCCAAGATGGTGGTGGTCGACGTCGATCACCCCGATATCGAAAACTACATCGACTGGAAGGTGCTCGAGGAGCAGAAGGTCGCCTCGCTGGTGGCGGGCTCCAAGATCTGCGCCAAGCACCTGAAGGCCGTGATGAAGTCCTGCGTCAATTGCGAGGGCGACGGCGACGATTGCTTCGACCCGGAGAAGAACCCGGCGCTCAAGCGCGAGATCAAGTTCGCGCGGCGCGCCTCGGTGCCCGACAACTACATCAAGCGCGTGATCCAGTTCGCCAAGCAGGGCTACAAGGACATCAACTTCCCGACCTACGACGTGGACTGGGACGGCGAGGCGTATCTGACCGTGTCGGGCCAGAACTCCAACAATTCCGTGCGCGTCACCGACGAATTCCTGCGCGCGGTCGAGGCCGACGGCAACTGGGACCTCACCTTCCGCAAGAACGGCAAGACGGCGAAAACCGTGAAGGCGCGCGAGCTGTGGGAGAAGATCGGCTTTGCGGCCTGGGCCTGCGCCGATCCCGGCATGCAGTACCACACCACGGTCAACGACTGGCACACCTGCCCGGCCTCGGGGCCGATCCGCGCCTCCAACCCGTGCTCGGAATACATGTTCCTCGACGACACGGCGTGCAATCTCGCCTCGCTGAATCTGCTGCAGTTCCGCGACAAGGAGAAGCGCTTCGACGTCGAGAGCTACGAGCACGCCTGCCGGCTGTGGACCATCGTGCTCGAAATCTCGGTGCTGATGGCGCAGTTCCCCTCCAAGAACATCGCCGAGCTTTCCTACAACTACCGCACGCTCGGGCTGGGCTACGCCAATATCGGCGGGCTGCTGATGTCGTCGGGCATCGCCTACGATTCCGACGATGCGCGCGCGATCTGCGCCGCCATCACGGCGCTGATGACCGGCGTCTCGTACGCGACCTCGGCCGAAATGGCGCGCGAGCTCGGCAGCCTTCCCGGGCTTCGAGCCGAACCGCGAGCACATGCTGCGCGTGATGCGCAACCACCGCCGCGCGGCCTACGGCGAGCGCACCGGCTACGAGGCGCTCGCCACCCCGCCGGTGCCGCTCGAGGAGGCCGCCTGCCCCGACAAGCGCATCGTCAAGCACGCGCGCAAGGCCTGGGACAAGGCGATCGAGCTCGGCGAGGCGCACGGCTACCGCAACGCGCAGGCCACCGTGATCGCGCCCACCGGCACCATCGGCCTCGTGATGGATTGCGACACCACCGGCATCGAGCCCGATTTCGCGCTGGTGAAGTTCAAGAAGCTCGCCGGCGGCGGCTATTTCAAGATCATCAACGGCGCGGTGCCGGAAGCGCTGCGCGCGCTCGGCTACAAGGAAAGCGAGATCGCCGAGATCGAGGCCTATGCGGTCGGCCACGGCACGCTCTCGAACGCGCCCGTCGATCAATCACCTCGAGCCTCAAGACCAAGGGCTTCGACGACGCGGCGATCGCCAAGATCGAGGGCTCGCTGAAGAGCGCCTTCGACATCAAGTTCGTGTTCAACCGCTGGAACCTCGGCGACGACTTGCTGAAGAAGCTCGGCGTCACCGACGAGCAGCTCGCCGACCCGACCTTCGACATGCTGGCGCACATGGGCTTCGGCAAGCGCGAGATCGAGGCGGCGAACCTGCACGTCTGCGGCGCCATGACGCTGGAAGGCGCGCCGCACCTGAAGGCGGAGCACCTGCCGGTGTTCGACTGCGCCACGCCCTGCGGCCGGCTCGGCACGCGCTCTCTCTCGGTCGAGAGCCACATCCGCATGATGGCGGCGGCGCAGCCCTTCATCTCGGGCGCGATCTCGAAGACCATCAACATGCCGAACGACGCCACGGTCGAGGACTGCAAGGGCGCCTACATGCTGTCGTGGCGGCTGGCGCTGAAGGCCAACGCGCTCTATCGCGACGGCTCCAAGCTCTCGCAGCCGCTGAACGCCTCGCTCATCGCCGACGAGGAAGACGAGGACGACGCGGTGGAGGCGTTCGTCGCCAAGCCCGCCGCCGCCGCGCACCGCGGCGCTGGCCGAGCGCGTGGTCGAGAAGATCGTCGAGCGCGTGCAAGTGATCCGCGAGCGCGAGCGGCTGCCTTCGCGCCGCAAGGGCTACACGCAAAAGGCCGTGGTGGGCGGGCACAAGATTTACCTGCGCACCGGCGAATACGACGACGGGCGGATCGGCGAGATTTTCGTCGACATGCACAAGGAAGGCGCGACGCTGCGCTCGCTCCTGAACAACTTCGCGATCGCGATCTCGCTCGGCCTGCAATATGGCGTGCCGCTCGAGGAATATGTCGAGGCCTTCACCTTCACCCGCTTCGAGCCGGCCGGCCCGGTGCAGGGCAACGACGCGATCAAGAACGCGACCTCGATCCTCGACTACGTGTTTCGCGAGCTCGCGATCTCCTATCTCGGCCGCTACGACATGGCGCACGTGGACCCGCGGGAGGCCGACAACGCCGCGCTCGGCAAGGGCGTGGACGAAGGCAAGCCCTCGTCGCGCGTCTCCAAGGGCCTGGTGCGCGGCAAGACCCCGGCTCTGTCGGCGGTGGCCGGCGGCAGCGTGGGCGGGCATCGGCGACGGCGACGCCGCGCGCGAAGGCGCGGGCAAGGTGACGGCGCTGCGCGGCGCGATCACCCAGGCCGATCACGCAAGGCGCGACCGCGCTGAAGGCGGAGCCCGCCGAAGAGACCAAGGCGGACGCGCACCGCGCCCAGCTCGCCAACGAGCGCGCGGCCGCCAAGGCGCGCGGCTACGAGGGCGAAGCCTGCCCCGAGTGCCAGAACTTCACGATGGTGCGGAACGGCACGTGTCTCAAGTGCGATACGTGCGGCGGGACGACGGGGTGTTCGTGATGAAGCGCAGGTAAGGGCCAACAGGACTAAAGCCTCCGGTGCGAACGAGACCAGCCACTGGTCGAGCAGCCTGATAAACTCTTGCCGTCCACTCTTGCTGAGGACTCATGAACGCCGGCGACGACATCGATTGAGGCTTCGACCGCTACAACTGACTTGCGTGATTGAATCGTCTCGCGGGATACTGTCGAGCAAATGAGCACGGACGTGAACCTTTTCAAGATAGCGAACATACTTTGATCTGAATCGATTCGCGACGAATCATTAATTTCGCATATCTTCGATTTCCTCTTTGTCAAGTCATGACTTTCGCCAAACTTCGTTGGCTTAATGCTCGGCCCATGACCTTGCTGTCGAAAAATCAACCACATCAAGGCTTTCATGCGGTTATTTCGCCCTTAAGTCGGTTGAATAAGGTCCGTGCTTATAAATGATGAACTTGAACTCCATCCGGACCTTCGAGAGGTCCTGTAAGACACAAGAGTCAGCTTTGATACGATGTCTCACCAGACCAACTGCCTCTAACCGCAGTCTTTGATCAAGTCGATGATCACCTGCGTAGCGAGAGCTATAACGAAGACTGTTCCATGGCGATGCTGACTTCTTACCTTAGCCCCAAGATATTGTGGTTTAGTTTTGATGCATGTCGAGTCGCTTTAGTGTTCTTTCCTCAGTCTTGTCGTATCGTTGTCTCTGGCATGATTGTGGAGGATCTGCGATGCCTTCAGGACGATTATGATTTTTCCATCCCCATCGAATCGGGAAACGCAAGTGAGAGGCTTTTGGCGGAATGAAATCGTACCGATGGCGAGCGCGCACTAATTTGATAGCGCGCTCGCGCTCAGTCGAGCTCGGGCTTCTCTTCCTCCACTCTTGTCTGGGCGTCGATGCATAAAACAAATGAAAGTGATCCTGCACTGAAACACGAGGTCAAGTCTATGCTGCGGCGACTGCGGAGTGGCAAAAGCCTCAACATCGCAGTCATACTTCCACGTCTGACATGCCCAGTGTGACTTCAATTCGTAGAAAAGACCACCAGTAAGCCAGCTCGAATCTGAGGAATGTCGTCCAGCAGTGGAATGCAGTCAACCTGCTGCACTGAATGTTGTGCCACCATGAGGGCTTCAAGATTGCCAAGCCTTCGTCGTCCAGGCCCAGAGCGGGCTGATCGGTTTGTTCATATGCTTCAGGTAGAATGCGCAGGAGCAACTCATGCTGTCAGATGTGATCAAAGCGTGCATCCTAAGAGCTGCACTCTCAGCGTGAGCTAGCGCTCATTGCAAGAAATCGCCCATACTGACACGAGCCGCCTAGCGCCATGTCAGCGGTTATGAGACTGGCTTCCAAGCGGACGTAAGTGGCTTCTGCCCAACTGCCGCTATCAGAGGTTTCCAACCGCTTCATCTCCGCACTGTAATCATATCCTTAGTCGTTGCTCATGATCGTAACGACGCGGCAGCAGCTCATCCTCCGCAGCATCGGAGAACGGCAAATGCTAGGTCGTGACAAGTGCGGCCATCGTAGCGTCGCCTTCCAACTTCTTCCTTCTTCGTCCGGCGCAACATCTCGTGCTGGCATGTCGAATCGTGGACAAGATCTGCCGACGCTAGATTACCCGATTACGCCCAGTGATTGCTCGAATCTATGGGTAGCGCGAAGGATAGAAACAAGGTTCGAAGAGCTAGTTGGTGATTTCTTAGTCGGAAACTGGCAGATTGATCATTCATCATCTGCCAAAACGGATAAATTAACGTATCCATGTACTGTTCTAGCCGACCAGCTCCCCTATCTCCGAGTCGTTGAGCTCCCCGCGGCACGATCACAGTATCGCAGATGCAGCATGATCGTCTGTCTCACAACTATGCTAATGTAAAGCAGTAATGGTCTCTTTCTGCATTCTCGCAAACATAGTCTTCAGACGCGACTTGCGAAATCCGCCATGCCCTACTCCTCCCGGCTCTGCCGCGAAAGCCAACAGCGGATAGCCGTTGCTCTTGCCGGGCCCTCGGCGCTTCCAGATATGTCAGCACTAACGGTTGGAAGGGTCCAATGACGCCGCTCCGCGCGCTTTGCGTAATCGTCCAAACCTCTTGCCTGGCCCTGACCCTGACGCTGGGTGCGGCCCATGCGCAGTCCACGCCCGCGACCGGCTATCAGCCGACCGTCGGTCAGGACGGCAAGGATGTCGTGTGGATGCCGACGGCGCAGACGCTGGTCGACCGCATGCTGGACATGGCCAAGGTCGCGCCCAATGACATCCTGGTCGATCTCGGTTCCGGCGACGGGCGGACCGTGATCACCGCCGCCAAGCGCGGAGTTTCGGCGCTGGGAATCGAGTTCAACCCGGATTTGGTCACCCTCTCGCAAGCGGCGGCCAAGGCCGAAGGGGTCGGCGACAAGGCGCGGTTTGTCCAGGGCGATATCTTCGAGGCCGATTTCACCAACGCTACGGTCGTGACCATGTTTCTGCTGCAGCCGCTCAACGAGCGCCTTCGGCCCCAGCTCCTGAAGATGAAGCCCGGCACTCGTCTGGTATCCAACACCTTCGACATGGGCGATTGGATGCCTGACGACGGCATCGAGGCGAGCGTGGGCTGCATCAGCTATTGCCGCGCCTATCTTTGGATCGTGCCGGCCAATGTCGAAGGCGCCTGGCGGCTGCCGCAGGGCCGGCTCACGCTGACGCAGAAATATCAGATGCTGACGGGTACCTTGACGGTCCGCGGCAAGCGGATCCCGATCTCGCAGGGCCGCATGAATGGCGAGGCGATCTCGTTCATGGTCGGCCGCCGGACAATCACCGGGCGCGTCAGCGGCAACACGATCGAATTCGCCAAGGGCCCTGGGCCGGCGTGGGGTCCGGCGACGCGCTAAATCGGACGCGCCAGCTCATGGACACGCTCTCGATCGCGCTTTGCATCAGCATCGGCAGCTGCGTCGCGTGGCTGGTCGCGCTCTACACGCCCGCCGGCACCCCGTCGCTGCTGTGGAACGTTCCGCTCGGGATGGCGGGCGCGGCGCTGTGCGCGCTGGCGATCGCCCGGCTCGCTCCCTGGCTTGGCGTCTTCGGATTGGTGATCGTGGGCCCGTTCGGCGCCCTGCTCGCGATCAAGGCCGGCGACGCGATCCTTCGCGCCCTGCGGCGCCCTGCTCCTCCGGCTCCGTCGTGAAGAACGGCGGTTCGCCGAGCAGTTGCTTTCGAACCCTTTTTCCGGCTGCTACCGTCCGCGCGAACTCGGGGCTAATCGGGGGGGTCAAATGACGTCGAGACTGAGCATCGGGCTGGCGATGCTGGCAGCATCGCTTGCAATATCCTCGGCGCAGGCCGAGACCAAGACGCTGGCGAAATCCGGCGGCTGGGAGGCGTTCGGCGGCACGGCGACCGGCGGAAAACCGGTCTGCGGCATGTCGACGAACCCCAACGACAGGTATTTCGGGCTGAAGTTCTTTTCCGGCGACGCCAGTTTCACGATCCAGGTCGGGGACAATGATTGGAAAATCACCGACAAGAACAAATACAAATTGACGATGCGGTTCGACCGGGAAGCGGAATGGACCGCGACCGCCACCGGCATGCATTTCGACGACGGCGATCCCGGGATCGAATTCAGAATCAACCGGAACGAGCTTACAAAATTCATCCGCGAATTCGGCGGCAGCAAGCAGCTGGTCCTTCGCTATCAGAGCCGGGGAATGGCGGAATGGAAAATCGATCTCGCCGGCGTGCGAGCCGTGAAGGTCGAGTTCGACAATTGCCGCAACGAACTGAAGTGAACGAATGGCGGCCGGCCGCGCGGCGCGCCGATGCCCGCCGCTCGGATTCCCGCTTGCGCGGGAATGAGCGGGAATTACTCCTCCGGCTCGGTCGTGAAGAACAGCGGATAGCCCTTGTGCTTCCCGAGCTCGGTGGCTTCCTTGGCCTTGGTCTCGGCCACGTCGCGGGTATAGACCGCGATCACGCAGACGCCGCGCTGGTGCGCCGTCATCATCACGCGATAGGCCTGATCCGCGTTCAGGCGGAATACGGCCTTCAGCACCGAGACGACGAATTCGCGCGGCGTGAAGTCGTCGTTGAGCAGGATGACCTTGTAGAGCGGCGGCCGCTGGGTTTTCGTCCGCGTCTTGGGGCGGGGCTTGACGAACGTCTTGCTCATGGCGGGCAGAATATCACGGCGCCGGCGGCGAATTGAGCCCTTTGCCGCGCGCCGGGTTTACCCCTACCATCCCGGTGATCGGAGATTCCCCATGAACCGCGAATTGATGCGTCCCTTGGCGCTATTTCTGGCAATGTTGTTCGCCGCGGCCCTGCTCGCCCCGCCCGCGCTTGCGATCACCGCGAAGGAGAAGCGGGAAACCTGCCAGTTCGGCGCCGCCGATCAGAAGCTCACGGGCGCCAAGCAGAAGGCGTTCATCGCGCAGGTGCATGGCCAACGAGCCCGCGCCGGGCAAGGGAAAGAAGAAGAAAGAAGAAAAGAAGAGCTGAGTCGCGGCCAAATCGACGGGAGATAAATAATGGCAATCGGGATCCTGATCAACGCGCTCGTCACCGTCCTCGTCGTCCTTGTCGTGCTCTACCTCGTCAATATGCTGCCGATCGACGGCCGCGCCAGGCAGATCGTGCGCATCATCGTCATCACTCATCGGCATCCTGTCGATCCTGCGCTCGCTCGCGGTATTCTGAACGGAGCGCCCTGCGATGTCCGACCTGCTCGTCAATCTCATCATCCAGGTCATCGCCGGCGCGTTCGGCGGCATCCTCGCCGGCAACGTGCTGAAGAACTACAACCTCGGCACGATCGGCAACACGATCGCGGGCGCGGTCGGCGGCGGCGTGGGCGGTTTTATCCTCACGCTGCTCCTGCCGTCGCTGCAGAACGCGGCTTCGGCGCTCGATTGGGTGGCCTTCCTCGGCCTGGTCTTCGGCAGCACCGTGGCCGGCGCGTTCCTCACGGTCGCCGCCGCCGTGCTCAGGGACCGCACGGCCTGAGCCGCGCGCCGGCCCGATCCCTTGCGAGTCATCGCAATTCGTTGATCGGCCGCAAATTGCCGCGCGCCGGATTTGCCCCTAGCATCCCCGCCATCGGAGGTGCCCCATGCGGCTGCTCGCTTTCATCGGCGCTCTTGCCATCGTCGTGGCCGTCGCCGCGGCGGTGTTTTTCTTCGGCGGTTTCTTCAACGTCGCGGCCACCGACCCCGATCCCGCCATCGTCGACTGGGCGCTGAAGCGGGTGCGCATGGCCTCGGTCGAGCGCCATGCCGGCCCGCCGGGCACGATCGTGATCGATGATCCCGCCGTGGTGCAGGCCGGCGCGAAAGCCTACGCCACGCGCGGCTGCGTGTTCTGCCACGGCGCGCCCGGCGCCGATTACATGAAATTCGCCGAAGGGCTGCGGCCCGATCCGCCCGATCTCGCCGATATCGGCAAGGCACGCGAGCCGGCGCAGCTGTTCTGGGTGATCAAGAACGGCATCAAGATGACCGGCATGCCGAGCTTCGGGATCGCCGGGCTTGACGACAAGGAAATCTGGTCGATCGTCGCTTTCGTGAAGAAGCTGCCGAACGTGTCGGAGGCCGACTTCAAGGCCTGGAGCGCGAAGGCGCCATAGCGGAGCGGCTCTCGCTCCTTCGTCATCGCCGGGCTTGTCCCGGCGATCTCGTTTAGGGACGCAGTGCCCACCTGATCGGGATGCCCGGGTCAAGCCCGGGCATGACGGATCAACTGGAGACCGGGGCCGCTAGGGTTTCGGCGCGGCGTCTTTCTTCTCGAGCTTGCGCTCGATCCAGGCCAGCATGCGCGTGATCGGCGGCCGCAGAAACGGAATATCCTGCGCGATCAGGATCAGCCCGAGCGGGATCAGCGACAGCCCCACGATCGGGAAAATGCCGACCACGCCGATGAGGATCAGCAGGATCGCCACCGGCATGCGCACCAGGCGCGACGACGGCCGGCGCAGCCAGCGCACGAAGCGCGCCAGCCAGCCCGGCAGACGCGCCTCCAGTCGCTCGACCTGCTGGTCGAGATCGGGAACCGGTTGATCGTTCAAATGGGCCGCCCCCCGCGGCGCTTCCTGCTCGCGGTAACTTTATCACCGCGGCGCGTGACTATGCTAAATTGCTCAATTACAGGCTGAATCGATGCATACACGCCGCCGTTTCCTGGCCCTTCTTGCCTCCGCCGCCGCTCGCCGCTTTTCGTTGCCGCGCCGGACCTTCGGCTTGCCCTCACCGGCGCGCGGACAGGACATCAGCCGTACCACGGCCTACGCCTTTTCGTTCGTTTCGCTCGAGGGCGGCCGCATCCGGCTCGGGGACTACGCGGGCAAGCCCATTCTGGTGGTCAACACGGCCTCGCAATGCGGCTACACGCCCCAATTCACCGGCCTGCAGGAGCTGTGGAAGCGCTACCACGAGCGCGGGCTGATGATCGTCGGCGTGCCGTCCAACGAATTCGCGCAGGAGCCTGGCGGCGTCAAAGAGATCCACGCCATGGCGCACGGGCGCTACAACATCGCCTTCCCGCTCGCCGCCAAAGCGGTGTTGCGCGGCGACGACGCGCATCCGTTCTACAAGTGGGCCGCGCTGCAGCGGCCGGGCGACGCGCCGCGCTGGAACTTCCACAAATATCTGGTCGGCCGCGACGGTCAGATCGCCGCCGTGTTTCCGACCCGCATCGAGCCGCTCGACGCGCGCGTGATCGAGGCGATCGTGCGGGAATTGCCGCCGGAATAGGGCTCAAATCTTCCAGGGATCGTAGCTGCCGAAGGTCCAGATGTAGCCCTCGGGATCGCGGCAGGTGTAATCGCGGCCGCCATAGTCCTGGTCCGTGATGTCGATCACGATCGCGGCGCCGGCCGCCACCGCGCGCCGGTAATGCGCGTCGACGTCGCTGACCACGATATAGGCGGTCTGGGTCTGGCCGCCGGCCTCGTCGGGCTGCTTCATCAAGCGGCCGAATTCGCTGTCAGTGATCGAGCCGAGCATGATCATGCCGTTGTGGAGCTGGAGCTGGGCATGGGCGATGCCGCCGTTCTCGCCCGGCACCACGAGATGCCGTTTGAAGCCGAAGGCCTGGCACAGGAACTCGATCGCCGCCGGCGCGTCGCGGTAGCGCATGGCCGGGATGATGTTGCCGCCCGCGCCCTTGCCGCGTGCGCCGCCGGCGCGCTTGGCCGGGGCTTTCTTGCGCACCTTTTTCGCCGTGGGTTTCCTTGTCTTCTTGCTCGCCTTCCTGCTCGCCTTGCGGGCCATGAACCTCTCCCTTGAATCGGCCGAAGCTGCCGCAATGTTTAAGGTCCGACCGTGACGGTCCTGTGTTATTCGGGCCAGCCCGCGCGCGTTTCCACCGCGGGCGGCCAGTTTTTGTTGACTTGGACACCCCCGATGCCTTCAATGCTCCCGGTTCCGGGCAGCGGAACCACAAGCGATCAAAAAGGGGGCAACGATGCGCGCAACTGCGGCATTCACGCTGTTCATTTCGGTATCGGTGGCCGCGGCGGCCGCTTATGCGCAGACCCGCCCGCCCGTGCCTACCACCGCGACCACGGCGGCGGCGCCGCAGACGACGCCTGCACCCGCTCCGGCCCGTGCGCCCGCCCCTGCCCCCGCCGCCTGCGCCAACCCGGATGCGATCGGCCTCGCGCGCACGGTCGAGATCGACACCACCGGCGGCCCCGGCTTCGGCATCGAGCATTTCAAGCAGCACGACTTCCTGCGCCTGAACGAGGTGATCCTCACCTTCGACGACGGCCCGTGGCCGAACAACACGCCGGCCGTGCTCAAGGCGCTCGCCGACCACTGCACCAAGGCCACCTTCTTCCCGATCGGCAAGCACGCGGTCTGGTACCCCGAAATCCTGAAGCAGGTCGCCGCCGCCGGGCACACGATCGGCAGCCATACCTGGTCGCATCGCAACCTCGCCGGCATGCCGGCCGACAAGGCCAAGGAAGAGATCGAAAAGGGCGTGAGCGCGGTCGCCTACGCGCTGGGCCGGCCGGGCGCTCCGTTCTTCCGCTTCCCGGTGCTGAAGCATCCGCCGGAGCTCGTCACCTATCTGGGCGAGCGCAATATCGGCATCTTCTCCACCGACATGGACTCGTTCGACTTCAAGATGCGCCGCCCCGAGCAGGTGATCAATTCGGTGCTGGCCAAGCTCAAGAAGCACGGCAAGGGCATCGTGCTGATGCACGATTTCCAGCACGCGACCGCCGAGGGCATCGCCGAGCTGCTCAAGCAGCTCAAGGCCAACGGCTACAAGGTCGTGCACATGAGGGCGAAGGACCCGGTGAAGACGATGCCGGAATACGACGAAGTCATCGCCAAGGACGAGGTCAAGCTGCCGACCGTGAGCCAGCGGCCGACCTCGAGCGTGGTGCGCACGGTCGAATAAGCTTCGATCCCGGCCCCTAGCCACTGCCGCGCGCCGCTACGGCGCGCGGTTTACGTTTTTGGCTTCCAGAACGCGAACAGGCCGACGTCGGCGACGGTCTTGAGCAAGACCAGAAGCACGATCGGGCCGAAACTCGGCGCGGCCGCGAGCGTCAAAAAGCCGCCGAATATGATCACCAGATGCATGACCACGATCCGGGAATAGAGCCCGCTGACGATCGAGCCTGCATCCAGGTACCGATGATAGACGCCGCTTGCGACCGGGCTGTCGGGAAAGATGTTGGTGGAAGCTCCGGGCGAAGCCGGCGTGCGTTCGATGGCGAACCCGAACCGCTCGAGTCCGAACGAGAAGCCGCGCACCAGGAACATGAATATCGAGCGGCACCCACAGGCCGGTGCGCAGCACGATCACGCGCAGGAATTCTTCAGGATCATGCACCTCGTTCGCCCAGGCGCCGGAAAACAACACCCAGAGAAACGTGAAATGCACGCTCATGAAAATCGCGGAGTGCAGCCCGAAGAAGATCAGCTGGCCGATGCGCGACGAGATGCGCCCGATCAGGGTCCGGTCGAGCACGTCCTCGTTCTTGGGCATGGTCGCGATTCCGACATAGGTCCAGAATGCGATGATTGCGGTCTCCATCCAGTAGAGCATCAGAAGCAGAAAAACGTCCCAGCCCCACCAGATCACGCCGATCAGCGGCACGAGATTGGTGAGGATGAGCAGGATAGAAGTGAGGCTGAGGATTTTCGCCGGCATCGTGGCGCTGAATACGAGACTCATGCGCCGCCGCGGCGGGATGCGAATCGGCCGAACGCCACCGCCAGAATGATCGCCGCAACCACCGCTCCTGCCGGCGCGAAGGCAAACGCGATGTTCATGATCTTGCCGCCATCCATGTCGTGCACCCCGGCCAGTTCGCTATAGGCGAGCCAGCCGAACAAGACGGCGCAATAGCCCCCGATCAGACCAACCACGAAGCCGAGCACGCGCCATCCGCTCCGGGACATGGCTTTGCCTCCGTGTTTCGACGATCAGGCGCGGCTCAGGCCGGCTTTCCCCGGCGCAGCGCGAAGGCGAAGGCAAGCCACCACACTCCATACATGACGATATCGATGCCGAGAATGAGGCCGAGCACCCAGAGCCCGCTTGCCGGCCAGCCGGACAGGATCACCCCGCCGGCGAGGACCGCCACCGCGCCGGAAAGCACCAGCACCCAGCCGAGCACATGCCAGTAACGCCAAGCGAGCATGAAGCGCATGATGCCGGAGGCGATCAGGAAGGCGGCGAACACGAGCGTCAGCGCGAAGGAGGCGGCGACCGGATTGGCGATCAGCACGCCGCCGCAGATCGCGTAGAGCACGCCGAGCAGAAGATTGAACAGAAACCCTCCCCATTGCCGGGTCGAGAATGCATGCCAGATCTGGATGCCGCCGCCGACCAGCAAGGCGGCGCCGAACACGATGGCGCTCGCGATGGTGGCCGCCGTCAAATGCGAAAGCACGTAGAGCCCGATCAGCAGCAGCGCGACGCCAAGCAGCGCGAACTGCCACCATTTGTCGGACATATCCTTGCCGCCGACTTCGAGACGCATGCTCATGGCTGCCTCCTTCGACGTTCATCGTGGAAAGCCGTGTCGTATCCACAAGTTTACGCCCTTCCGGGCCATGCTGCGAATCGGAGACGCAAAGCCTGTGATTCGCGAATCGCCTATGGATGATTCGCAAACTTTTTCGATCTGTCATCAAACTGAAAAGAATCAGTGTGCGCGCCGAGGCGCAGTGATAGGTTTTTCGTGCGATGCGATTCGATTGAGTCGCTCGCAGTGACGGAGCTCCCCGTTTGCCCAACGGCGAGCTCCTGCTTCCTCCTCCCGGCGTGGCGTTCAGACTGGGGCGGCTGCAAAGCCGCCCCTTCTCTTTTGTGGCGTTTCCGGCGTGAGCGCGAATCGCAGGAATCGAAAGGGCGGCCCGAAGGCCGCCCTCGTCATTTGATCCGCGGTGCGAAACCTCACCCACAATTGGCGCGCGACGCGCGGGCGACCTGCCCATTCGGATACTGATAATAGCAGCGGCCGTCATTGCCCCAGAAATAGCCGGCATAGCCGGGGGCGATCTGCGAGCCGAGGACTGCGCCGGTGACGCCGCCGATCACGGCGCCGGTCACCGCACCGCGGGGACCGCCTACAGCGGCGCCGATTCCGGCTCCGAGCAGACCGCCGAGAATTCCACCGGCGACAGGGTCTTGTGCGGCCGCAGGCTGCGGCGCGGACACGATGACGGGCAAGGCGAGCGCCGCTGCCAGTCCGATCGCGAGAAACTTCTTCATAGGATGCTCCTTTTCAGGATGAAAACTTGTTCAGAACGGAAACTTGGGTACTGCATACGCGAAGCGCAATGAACAAGCCATGAATTTGCGCTCGCGGGAATTTTACCTTTCGCGCTCAGGGACTTGGTGCGGAAACGCGTGCCGGTGGAGGCGTTTGGCCGGCGTTGCTCGAATGCCGATTCCGAATTCGACGAGTTTGCGAGTCGCATTCGAGGGTTGGCGTCTTTTTCTCAGAAACCGATTCCGCCGCGGGGGACCTTGGGCGAGATCGCGCCAACTCAGGCGGCGCCGGCGCCGACCGCGAGCGGCTCGCTGTCGACGATGCTGAGCTTCGGCTTCTCCATCGCCTCCACCAGCGCCAGGAAAGAGCTCGCCGGCAGCGGCGGGGCGAACAGGAAGCCCTGGGCGACGGTGATGCCCTTGGCGCGCAGGAATTCGACCTGCTCGAAGGTCTCGACGCCCTCGGCGATGACCTCCATGCGCATGTTCTTGGCCAGCTCGATCAAGGTCTCGATGATGGTCTGCGAATAGCGCTCGGTCGAGATCGCATCGACGAACATCTTGTCGATCTTGATGCAATCGACGCCGAGCTTGAGCAGATACGACATGCCGCCGTGACCGGTGCCGTAATCGTCGATGGCCACCTTGCAGCCCAGTCCCTGCAGCGACGAGATCACGCGGCGCGCTTCGTCGAGATCGGGCAGCGGATCGCGCTCGGTGACCTCGAAAAGCAGCTGCTTGAAGGAGAACTGAGAGCCGGTGAAAATCTGCTTCACGTCGCCCACGATGGTGGCGTCGGCAAAGTGGCCGGCGCAAAGGTTGAAGCCCAGGCGCAAGTTCGGCCGCACCGCGTAGGCTGCGCCCACTTCGTCGCGGGCGCGGCGCATCAGCATGCGCGTCATCTCGTAGATCTGGCCCGATTGCTCGGCGTGCGGAATGAAATTCAACGGCATCACCATCGTGCCGTCGGGCCGGCGCCAGCGCGCGAGCACCTCGGCGGCACGCAGCCGTCCGGTCTTGATGTCCACGATCGGCTGGAAGAAAGGAATGATCTCGCCGCTGTCGAGCGCGCGGCCGAAGGCCGAGGTCGGATCGATGCGGCGGCGGCGAACCGCGAGCCAGGCGAACAGCACGAGAAAGAAGGAAATGACAGTCGGAAACAGGCGCCCGACCAGAAGCACGTCGTCATAGTCCGCGGCCATCGCGGCCCGGCTGTATTCCGCGACCAGCACGACCGGGAAACGGGAAGAACGCACGACTCGTGGCGATCGCCTGCCCGTAGTCGAAATTGCGCTCGCGGGCTTCGATCTGCTGTTGCGCCGAAGGCTCGACCGTCATCGAGCAGCAGCCGCACCCGGTGACTGGCGCGGCGCTCGGCCGGAATTGCTTCGTTCAGGAGCGCGCCCACCGGAATGAGCGCGGCGATCGAGCGCGCGCCCGGCAGGTTCAGGCGCAACCGCATGGAGCGCTCGTCCTGATCGCGGAAGCTCACGATCGCCAGCGTGAACTGCCGACCCGGCATGTTCACTTCGCGCAGACCACGCGTTGATCGGAAATGGTTCCGCGTGCTCGAACAGAAGACGCGATTGCCGTCATCCAGAACGACGACTTCGCGGACGGGAGCCGCGCCATAGAGCGCGCGGCGCATGATATCCACGGAACCGACCGAGCAATCGGAGACATTCGCCTTCGCAAGATCGACCAACAGGTTCGAGGCCCGCTCCAGCCGCGCCTTCGGTATTTCCGAGGGCGCCGTGGGCGAAGGAATCGAGATGGGATTTGGCGTTGCGCTCGACGTACGTGTTGGTGACGCGTTCGACGACAAGGATAGGCAGGCCGGCGAGCAAGGCGCCCGCGGCTACCGCGACAATCCACATTCGGTCGAATTTACGCACGAACGCCCGCCTGATCCGGAATGGGTCCATTTGGACACCGGCCCGGATTAAGGTGGCGTTAATCGAAGCGTTCGGATTGAATCATTAACGATTTTCGGGCGGCACGAGCTTGATATGCAGCTCGCGCAGCTGCTTCGGGCCGACCTCGGACGGCGCGCCCATCATCAGGTCCTCGGCGCGCTGGTTCATCGGGAAACAGCACCACTTCGCGCAGATTCTCCTCGCCGCAGAGCAGCATGACGATACGGTCGATGCCGGGCGCGATGCCGCCGTGGGGCGGTGCGCCGTATTGCAGTGCGCGCAGCATGCCGCCGAACTTCTTCTCCAGAACCTGTTCGTCGTAACCGGCGATCCCGAAGGCCTTTTTCATCACGTCCGGCCGATGGTTGCGGATGGCGCCGGAGGAAAGCTCGGTGCCGTTGCAGACGATGTCGTACTGGATCGCCTTGATCGCCAGCACGCGCTCCTTGTCCGTGGGATCGAGCTTGAAGGAATTCGTCCAAGTCCATGTTCGGCATGGAGAACGGGTTATGGGAGAAGTCGATCTTCTTCTCCTCCTCGCTCCATTCGTACATCGGGAAGTCCACGATCCAGCAGAATTCGAAGCGGTTGCCGTGCACCAGCCCGAGCTCGTCGCCGATCCTGATGCGCGCGGCGCCGGCGAGCTTGGCGGCGAGCGCCGGCTTGTCGGCGGCGAAGAACACGGCGTCGCCCGGCCCCATGCCGGTGGCGCGCGCGATGCCGGAAAGCGCGGGCTCGGAGAGGAATTTCGCGATCGGCCCCTTGCCCACCGGCAGCCCGTTGTCTTCGTCATAGACGACGTAGCCGAGCCCGGGCGCCTGCATTTCGGCGCGCGCCCAGTCGTTCAGCTTGTCGAAGAAGGAGCGCGGCTGGCCGGCGGCGCCGGGCGCCGGGATCGCGCGCACCACGCCGCCCGCGGAGATCACCTTCTTGAAGGCGTTGAAGGTCACATCGTCGCGCGCGAATTCCTTGGTGACATCGGCGATGCGCAGCGGATTGCGCAGATCCGGCTTGTCGGTGCCGTAGAGCAGCAGCGCCTCGGCATAGGGGATGCGCGGGAATTCGGACGTCACCGGCTTGCCGTCGGCGAATTCCTCGAACAGGCCGCGCAGCACCGGCTCGACGGCAGTAAAAACATCCTCTTGCGTGACGAAGCTCATCTCGATGTCGAGCTGGTAGAACTCGCCGGGCGAGCGGTCGGCGCGGGCGTCCTCGTCGCGGAAACAAGGCGCGATCTGGAAATAGCGATCGAAGCCCGCGATCATGGTGAGCTGCTTGAACTGCTGGGGCGCCTGCGGCAGCGCGTAGAACTTGCCCGGATGCAGGCGCGCGGGCACCAGATAATCGCGCGCGCCCTCGGGCGAGGACGCGGTGAGGATCGGCGTCTGGAATTCGAAGAAGCCCTGCTCCTTCATCCTCCGGCGCAAGGAATCGATGATCGCGCCGCGTTTCATGATGTTGTCGTGCAGATGCTCGCGCCGGAGGTCGAGAAAGCGGTACTTGAGCCGCATTTCCTCGGGATATTCCTGCTCGCCGAACACCGGCAGCGGCAGCTCCGCCGCCGGGCCGAGCACCTCGATCTCGGTCGCGAAGATTTCGATCTGACCCGTTGGCAGCTCGGGATTTTCCGTCCCGGCGGGACGCTTGCGCACCTTGCCGTCGACGCGGATCACCCATTCGGAGCGCAGCGTCTCGGCGGTCTTGAAGGCGGGGCTGTCCGGATCGGCGACGACCTGCGTCAGTCCGTAATGGTCGCGCAGATCGATGAACAGCAGCCCGCCGTGGTCGCGGATGCGATGGCACCAGCCGGAAAGCCGCGCGGTCGCGCCAAGGTCGGCCTCGCGGAGCGCGCCGCAGGTATGGGAGCGGTAGCGGTGCATGGACGGTCCAGGAACGTCGGCGAGCCGGCGGCCACCGGCTCGAGTGCAGATCAGCGCCGGCGGAAATTCGGGCGGCGCGGCGTCGAAGTCACGATCGGGCTGTCGGATTTATGCCGGAAGCTGATGCGGCCGCGCTCGAGGTCGTAGGGCGACATCTCGACCGTGACCCGGTCGCCTTCGAGCGTGCGGATGCGGTGCTTGCGCATCTTGCCGGCCGCGTAGGCGAGGATCACGTGGTTGTTGTCGAGCTGCACCCGGAAATTTCCGTCGGGCAGGACTTCGGTGACCTTGCCTTCGAATTCCAACATTTCCTCTTTAGCCATTCGGTTCTCCAGTTGACTGATTTTGCCGGCTCAGCGGGCGTGGCGGTGATTGCCGCCGGTGCGCGGGCCATGCTGATCGCGAGCCGGCTTGCGTTGCAGGAAGTTTACACCGGAAAGCTCGCCGCCGCGAAGCTCCCCGTTGCGCGGCTCCGCGTGCTCGTGGCGCGGCGCCTCGACCCGGCCTTGACCGGAGCCGTGGCCGGACCCGTGCCGTCCGCGATGCGGCTTGTTTCCGCGGCCATGCTGCCGGTGATGGCCGTTCTGCGCGGGACGATTGCCGTGCGGACGATGGGCGTTCGGGGCGGCCCGGTGGGGCTCCCGGCGCAAATCGGTCGGCCGCGATCGGCATGCGGATCAGCCGCTCGATGTCGCGCAGAAAGGGCATCTCGGTGTGATCGCAGAACGAGATCGCGACGCCCGTGTTGCCGGCGCGCGCGGTGCGGCCGATGCGATGCACGTAGCTCTCGGGAATGTTCGGCAGGTCGTAGTTGATCACGTGACTGATGCCGTCGACGTCGATGCCGCGGGCGGCGATGTCGGTGGCGACCAGCACGCGCACCTTGCCTTCGCGGAAGTCGGCGAGCACGCGCTCGCGCTGATTCTGCGACTTGTTGCCGTGGATCGCCTGGGCGGCGATGCCCGCGGTCTTGAGCCCGCGCACGACGCGGTCGGCGCCGTGCTTGGTGCGGGTGAAGACGAGCGCGCGGTCGATCGGCTCCCGCTTCAGGAGATCGGCGAGCAGTCCGCCCTTCGCGGCCTGGTCGACGCAGCATGATGCGCTGATCGACCTGGTCGACGGTCTTGGCGGCCGGCGTCACGGCGACGCGGACGGGATCGCGCAGCAGCTTGCCGACCAGCGACTCGATCTCGCCCGGCATGGTGGCCGAGAAGAACAGCGTCTGGCGCTGCGCCGGCAGCTTGGCGACGACCGCGCGGATATCGTGGATGAAGCCCATGTCGAGCATGCGGTCGGCCTCGTCGAGCACGAAGACCTCGACGCGATCGAGCAGGACGGCGCGGCTGCGCATCAGGTCGAGCAGCCGGCCGGGGGTGGCGACCAGCACGTCGACGCCGCCCGACAGCGCGCGAATTTGACGGCTCATCGGGACGCCGCCGATGGCGAGCGCAACGCGTGGGCCGCACGTGGCGCCCATAGGTGCGGAAACTCTCGAGGATCTGGCCGGAGAGCTCGCGCGTCGGGCTCAGCACCAGCACGCGGCAGAAGCGCGGCTCGCGCCGCATCGGCTGCGTCAGCAGATGGTTCAGGATCGGCAGCGCGAAGGCGGCCGTCTTGCCGGTGCCGGTCTGGGCGATGCCGACCAGATCGCGGCGCGTGAGAACGTGAGGAATGGCCTCTTTCTGGATCGGGGTCGGGACGGTGTAGTTTTCTTCGGCGAGAGCGCGGGTGATCGGCGCTGCGAGGCCGAGTTCATTGAAGGAATTCAATTGCATTTTCTTTCATACATGCGAATCGAAACGGGCTCGGCCCAGAGGGCCAGCCTGCCGCGAGTCGCGGGGGTGGATCGAAGACGCCCCGCGTGATCTGGGTTGTCGATGGGGGTCGTTTGATGAACGGGCGGAAAAAGTTGCTAGCGATTTCAAACACGCGGCCCGCGAGCACCTGAGGCGCTCTATCCAGCGAGCTTAGAGCAGAGTCGGACGGCTTATTCAAGATAAAAAGCTCGACGGGCCCTCCGCCCGCGAATCGGAGCCGAATGAGCTACAATTGCCGCCTTCCATCGAGCCCGCGATAACTCCCGACGAACTGGTTTCCCAGCTTCCCGACACGCTCGAATATAGCGGCGAGTTCGGCCCGGAGCTCGTCTGTTTCGTGCCGTTTATCCATTGGCTGCACCTGCAAGGGCACCTCAAGCACCGGCGGGTGGTCAGCTACGCCGGCATGCGGCCGTTTTATTATTTTTTGAATGAAGCGAATTACGCGGAACGAGCAGAAAAGCGAAAATACATTCCGTCCCAAGATCGTCCCAGATATTGGCCGAACCGCGGTGAGCTCTTGGCGCAACCGAGCCCGTTCGCACAATTTCCCGACTATCGGCGCATCTATGGGGGGCGTTTCGGCCGCGATTTCGACAAGCCGATTCTCGTCATCCACAACAAGCATTGCGACGAGTGGGACATCGGCCCGATCAACTTCATGTCGATCGAAACACTGGATCGGCTCTTCACTGTCTTGAAACAGAAATTCCAGATCATCTATTTCCGCGAAGGGTTTGGCTCGATCGATCTCGGCAAGCTCGGCTACTCGGCCGACCACAACGTTCCCTTCCCTTTCGACGACGAAGCGCTACTGCGCCGTCATCCGGAAGTGATCGCCTTCGAGCAATTGGCCGCCGCCGGCCGGAGCCGTACCAGCTACAACGAAGTCAAGCTCACGATCTTCGCCGACTGCAAAAATTTCATCTCCTCCCAGGGCGGAGGCGCGCATATGATCGCAATGTTCAGCGATAGTGTGCTCGTGATCCTGCACCGGGCCGGCTATGAGCTGCGCGGCACCTATGTCGATGGATTCTATCGTTTCGCCGCGAACCCACCCCCGGTGCTGCTCGTGACCCGGAACAGCCAGCAGCTCGAAGAAGCCGCCGGTATCTTCCAATGCCGCCAAGACGCAAAGGATGCCGCGATGCCGCCCGAGGCCGTGCGGTTGATCGAAAAGTTCCGGCCCGAACGTTCCGTCGAGCCAAACCACAGGCCGACCCGGCCGACGGTGTGGTAAGGGCTGCACGCGGTTGCGCAATGCACAGAGGGTTCTGCAAATGACGACCACTGCCGAGGCAACCGTCGCGACGCTGCTCGCCCACGGTCTCGACACCGTCTACGCGCTGCCGGGCGTGCACAACGATTTCCTGTTCGACGCGTTCTTCAAGGCCGGCGACAAGCTGCGCGTGGTGCATACGCGCCACGAACAGGGCGCGGGCTACATGGCGCTCGGCGCCGCGCTCGCGACCAACAAGCCGCACGCCTATGCGGTGGTGCCGGGACCGGGGCTGCTGAACACGAGCTCGGCGTTGCTCACGGCCTATTCGATGAACGCGCCGGTGCTGGCGCTGATCGGCCAGATCCCGGAAGCCGACATCGGGCGCGGCATCGGGCACCTGCACGAGATTCGAGATCAAGCCGGGATCATCTCGCGGCTGGTGGATTTTTCGGCCCGCATCCGCGCGCCCAAGGATGCGCCGGGCCTGGTCGCCAAGGCGATGCAATCCTTGTTCTCCGGCCGGCCGGGACCGGCCGCGCTCGAATGCGCCATCGACGTGTGGGGCCGCGAGGGCGTCGTGCCGCCGATCAAGGCGCCCTCGCCGCCGCGGCCGCCGAAGATCGACGAAGACGCGATCCGCAAGGCTGCGAAGATTCTCGGGCAGGCCGAGCGGCCGCTCATCATCGCCGGCGGCGGCGCGCAGGGCGCGGCCGAAGAGGTCGCCGAGCTCTCCGCCATGCTGCAGGCGCCGGTCAGCGCGTGGCGGCGCGGACGCGGCGTGCTTTCGAGCCGCGATCCCTTGAGCGTCACGCTGCCGCTCGGGCACGAGCTGTGGGGCGAGGCCGATGTGGCGATCGGCATCGGAACGCACATGGTCTACCCGTTCACCCAATGGGGCATGGACAAGAAGATCAAGATCGTGCGCATCGACGCCGACCCGAAGGAGCCAGGTCGCCTGCACAAGCCCGCGGCGGCATTGATCGGCGACGCCAAGCCGATTTTGCGGCGGCTGCTCGAAGTGCTGCCCAAGTACAATCGCAAGCGGGCTTCGCGCCGCGACGACCTGCAACAGCGGCAGGCCAAATGGGCCGCCCGCATCGCCAAGCTCACGACGCAAATGGGCTTCCTCGATGCGATCCGCGCCGAGCTGCCGGAGAATGGAATTTTCGTCGACGAAGTGACGCAGCTCGGCTTTGCCGCGCGGCTCGCGTTCCCGGTCTATCGGCCGCGCACGTTCCTGTCGCCGGGCTATCAGGACAATCTCGGCTGGGGCTTCGCCACCGCGCTCGGCGTGCAGGACGCCCGGCGCGACGTGCCGGTGGTGTCGATCAACGGCGACGGCGGATTCATGTACACCGCCAACGAGCTCGCCACCGCGATGCGCCACAAGATTCCGCTCACCGCCATCGTGTTCGCCGACGGCTCGTTCGGCAACGTGCGCCGCATCCAGGAGGAGCGTTTCGGCAACCGGCTGATCGCCAGCGATCTGGCCAATCCCGATTTCGTGAAATTCGCCGAAAGCTTCGGCGCCGCCGCCGAACGGGCGCGCACGCCGGACGAGCTGCGCGCCGCGCTGCGGCGCAGCTTCGCGCGCCGGGACCTGCCGACGCTGATCGAAGTGCCGGTCGGGCCGATGCCGAGCCCCTGGGAGTTCATCCGCCTGCCGCAGGTGCGCGGCGGCTGACCCCGCTGTCCGGCCCGGGCAAATCAAATTGGACACGCAAATTCGTCGCACTTTCGCGTATAAGATTCGAAACATGGACCTCATCGCCACCACCGCCGAGCTCGCCGCCGCCTGCGAGCGTTTCGCACGCAATCCGTTCGTCAGCGTCGACACCGAATTCCTGCGCGAGACCACGTTCTGGCCGAAGCTCTGCGTCGTGCAGATGGCGAGCCCCGACGAGGCGGTGGTGGTCGACGCGATCGCGCCCGGGATCGACCTGCAGCCGCTGTTCCGCCTGATGGCCGACGAGCGGGTGGCCAAGGTGTTCCATGCCGCGCGGCAGGACATCGAGATTTTCTGGAACCTCGCCAAGCTCGTACCCGCGCCGCTGTTCGACACGCAGGTCGCGGCCATGGTGCTCGGCCACGGCGATTCCATTTCCTACGACCAGCTGGTGCAGCGGATCACCGGCGACCAGATCGACAAGTCGTCGCGCTTCACCGACTGGTCGCGCCGGCCGCTCAGCGACGCGCAGCTCCACTACGCCGTCTCCGACGTGACCCACCTCGTCACCGTCTACCAGAAGCTCAAGGCCGATCTCGAACGCAGCGGCCGCACCGACTGGGTGGGCGAGGAGATGAAGGTTCTGACCTCTTCGGAGACCTACTCGCAGGAGCCCGAGCGCGCCTGGGAGCGCCTGAAGTCGCGCGTGCGCAAGCCCAGGGACTTGGCGGTGCTGATCGAAGTCGCGGCCTGGCGCGAGCGCGAAGCGCAGGCCCGCGACCAGCCCCGCCAGCGCATCCTGAAGGACGAAGCGATCGCCGAGATCGCCATGCAGCATCCGAAGACGCCCGATGCGCTCGCCAACATGCGTTTTCTTTCGCGCGGCTTCGAGCGCTCCAAGACCGGCGAAGCGATCCTGGCCGCGGTCGCCGCTGGCCTGGCGCGCGATCCCAAGACGCTGCCGCGGCTGCCGCGCCCGCGCGCGCTCTCGAACGGCGCTTCGGCCACGGTGGAGCTGCTGAAGGTGCTGCTGCGCATGAGCGCGGAACGGCATGGCGTGGCCGCCAAGGTGCTCGCCACCACCGACGATCTGGAGAAGATCGCGGCCGACGACGACGCCGACGTTCCGGCGCTCAAGGGCTGGCGGCGGGAGCTGTTCGGCGAGCAGGCGCTGAAGCTCAAGCGCGGCGAGCTTTCGCTCGCGGTCGAGAACGGCCGCGTGGTGCCGATCGAGCGCTAGCGGCCGGTTTATTTCGTGACGATCGCCGTATCGCGGCCGACCATTTTTCCGAGCTGGCGGAGGCGGTTCTTCAGCCGGTCGCCGGCAAGGTCCGCCAGATTGCGCTGCAGCCGCAGCACCAGCCGCCCGCGCTCGACCGCGAGCGGCGCGCGCGGCAATACCCCGGGCATCGAAGCCGAGACGATATAGGCCACGCGCATGGTCGCGCCGAGGATGCGGGCGCGATCCAGCAGCCGGGAGGTCGCAAGCTCCCGCATGCGCTGCGAGAGCTCGCCACCGTCGAGCCCGTCGTGGCGGAAAAACACCGAGAGCCCGAGGAAGGCTCGCCCCGGATGATCGACGCCGGTAAAGGTGGCATGCGCGATGATGTTGAGCGATTGCTCGCCGCGATAATCGGGGTGCGCGCGCCAGCCGATGTCGGCAAGCAGGCAGGCGGCGTGACGCAGCCGTTTTTCCTCCGGCCGCTCCTCGATCCCGGTCGAGGCCATGAACCGGTCGGTCCATTTCACCAGTTCCTCGCCGTGACGCGGCGAGCGCGAACGCAGGAGGTTGAGGTCGGCGGCGGCCGCGATCAGCGGATCGCGGCGCTGCTCCTTCGGGTCGAGCAAATCGTTCAGCAGTCCCTCGCGCAACCCCAGCGCGGAGACCACGAGCTGTTTGGGTTCGCCGATGCGAACGATCTGTTCGAGCACCACGGCGCCGAACGGCAGCAGCGGCCGGCGCGCTTCGGACACCACGTCGATGCGCGACAGCGTATCGGGGTCGACCCGATGCACCAGGCGGGCGAACTCGTTGGCCTCGCGCGCCGGGATCGTGTAGCCGTGGGTCACGTGCAGCGGATAACCGGTCTGCCACATGTGCAGGCGCGCCATCGAACGCCAGGTGCCGCCGACCATGTAGAACGTGCGCTTGCGCAGCGCCTTCATGATCGGCTCGCGCGACAGCGCCTTGCGCACGATCTTCTCGGCCCGGTCGAGATTGTCCCTGGAAGTATCGGCGAGCGCGAGCCCGCCGAGCGGAAGCGTCACGCCCTGCCCGATCTTGCCGCCCTCGACGTCGACCAGTTCGAGCGAGCCGCCGCCGAGATCGCCGACGATGCCGTCGGCGCCGTGAATCCCGGAAATGACGCCGAGCGCGGAAAGCCGCGCTTCCTTCCTGCCCGAAAGCACCTCGACCGGAACGCCGCAGGCGGCCTCGGCCTGGCTGATGAAGGCGGCGCCGTTCTTGGCCTCGCGCACGGCGGCGGTGGCGATCGCATGGATTTTTTCGACTTGCATCACGTCGCACAGCGCACGAAAGCGCCGCAGCGCGCCGAGCGCCTTCTTGATCGCGTCGGCCGGCAAGCGGCGCTTTGAAGCGACCTCGCGGCCCAGGCCGCACAGAATCTTCTCGTTGAAGATCGGAGTGGGACTGCGGATCAGCCCCTCGTAGACGACGAGGCGGACCGAGTTGGAGCCGATGTCGATGACGGCGACCGGACGGATATGCGGCAGCCGGCCCTGCGCTTCGGGCGCGGCCGCTTCAGCCGCGATCGGCGCGGCGGACGAGGCTCCGAGGAGAAGAGTCTTTAAGAGATTTGCCACGGCCCGATAGGCTCGGGTTCGTCATGAAGTAGCGGTGGGCGTTGAATGATTCGTCGCCATGCGCAGGCACTATGCGGGTCGAGGTCCCGTCGGGCAAGACCTTCCAGCTCTGTTCGTTATCTTTCAGATTGGCCACCATAATCTGGTCGAGCACCTGTTGATGGACCGTGGGGTTGAGAATCGGGCACAGCACCTCGACGCGGCGGTCCAGGTTGCGCGGCATCAGGTCGGCCGAGGAGATATAGACCGCAGCCTTGGCGTGCGGCAGGCCGTGGCCGCCGCCGAAGCAATAGATGCGGCCGTGCTCCAGGAAGCGGCCGACGATCGATTTGACGCGGATGTTCTCCGACAGGCCCGGGACGCCGGGACGCAGGCAGCAGATGCCGCGCACCACCAGGTCGATCTGCACGCCGGCGGCGCTGGCGGCGTAAAGCGCGTCGATGGTCTGCGCGTCGACCAGCGAATTGAGCTTGGCCCAGATCGCCGCCGGCCGGCCGGCGCGCGCGTGGGCGGCCTCCTCCTCAATGTGGGCAAGAATGCGTTGCCTCAGATTGAGCGGCGACACCGCCAGGCGCTCGAGGTCCTGGGGCTCCGCATAGCCGGTGATGAAATTGAAGATGCGCGCGACGTCGCGCGCGATCACCGGGTCGGAGGTGAAGAACGAGAGGTCGGTGTAGGTGCGCGCGGTGATCGGGTGATAATTGCCGGTGCCGACATGCACGAAGTTCCGGAGCTCCTTGCCCTCGCGCTTCACCACGAGCGAGAGCTTGGCGTGGGTCTTCAGCTCGATGAATCCGAACACGACCTGCACGCCGGCGCGCTCCAGATCGCGCGCCCAGCGGATGTTGGCCTCCTCGTCGAAGCGCGCCTTCAGCTCCACGAGCGCGGTGACCGACTTTCCGGCTTCCGCGGCCTCGGCGAGCGCGCGGACGATCGGGCTGTCGGCGGAGGTGCGGTAGAGCGTCTGCTTGATCGCGACCACGTCGGGGTCGTGGGCGGCCTGCATCAGGAATTGCACCACGACGTCGAACGACTCGTAGGGATGATGCACCACGAGGTCCTTCTGGCGGATCGCCGCGAAGCAATCGCCGCCATGATCGCGGATGCGCTCGGGAAAGCGCGGATTGAAGACCGGGAATTTCAGGTCCGGCCGGTCGAGCGCATAGAGCTGGCCGAACTCGTTGAGCGCGAGCGCGCCTTCGACCAGGAAGGTCTCGTCGTCCGTGACGCCGAGCGCGCGCGCGACGAAGCCGCGCAATTCGGCCGGCATCGCCGCGTCGATCTCGAGCCGGATCGCGGAGCCGCGGCGGCGGCGCTTGAGCGCGCTCTCGAACACGCGCACCAGATCCTCCGCCTCTTCCTCGACTTCGATGTCGCTGTCGCGGAGGATGCGGAAGGCGCCCTGCCCGCGCACGGCGTAGCCCGGGAACAGGCGCCCGATGAACAGGCCGATGGCGGTCTCCAGCGTGACGAAGCGCGCGGGCGCCTCCTCGCCGCCATCCGGCAAACGGATGAAGCGCTCGATCTTGGCCGGCACGCGGATCAGCGCATTCATGCCGCGGCCGTCGGCGTTGCGCGCGAGTTGCAGCGCGAGCGAGAAGCCGAGATTGGGGATGAACGGAAACGGGTGCGCGGGATCGACCGAAAGCGGCGTCAGCACCGGAAAAATCTGGTGAAGGAAATGATCTTCGAGCCAGGTGCGCTCGTCGCGCGAAAGCTCGGCGCCGTCCACGAGCGCAATGCGGTTTTCTGCCGAGCGAATCCCGCAGCACGCGCCAGCAGGCCTGCTGGTCCGCGGCGAGCCGGCCGACCGCGGACGCGATTTCGACCAGCTGGTCGGCGGGGCTGAGACCGTCGGGACTCGCCGCCGTCACGCCGGCGCGCACCTGGGCGCGCAGGCCCGCGACGCGCACCATGAAAAATTCGTCGAGGTTGCCGGCGGAGATGGAGAGGAAGCGCAAGCGTTCCAGCAGCGGATGGTTCGGGTTCTCGGCTTCTTCGAGAACGCGCCGGTTGAAATGCAGCCAGGAGAGCTCGCGATTGATGAAGCGCTTGGGGCTCGAGACGATCTCGGCTACGGGCAAAACGGAGTCCGGCAGCGGCGCCGGAGCAACGGGCTCGGCGCGAACGGCACGCAACGCGGTTTCGCCGGCCGCCAAAGGCTTCCTCCCGTATCTGGCTGATCGCATAGCCATCCTAACACCGGCGCAGCAGAGCTAATATGACGGTTGGATTACGGATTAAACCACTGACAAGATAAGAAAATCCTACTCCGCGCGCAGCACTTCCGAAGCCAGCACGCGCGTCACCGAACGTCCGCGCGAGAGCGCGGCCCGGTCGAGCCGGCTCACGATCGCTTCGGCCGAAGCCAGCGAGCGCTCGATGCGCGCGACGAGATACGAGACGACCCCTTCGTCGATGGCGAGCTGGCGGTCGGCGAACAGCTTCACCAATACCGCGGCGAGCAGACTGTCATCGGGCGGCGCCAGCGTGACGACCGGCACCGCGCGCAGCCGCGAGGCGAGATCGGCGAGCGTGAACGGCCCTCGGTCGAGCCGTTCGCGCGCGGTGATCAGCAGGAAGGCGCCCTGCTCGCGCGCCAGATTGAGCAGATGAAACAGCGCCGGCTCGTCGACCCGGCCCGGGGTGAGATCCTCGATCACCAGCGCTCCGGTCGCCAGCGCGCCGGGGACGCCGGCTGCGTCCAGCTCGCTCGCGGCGACGATGCGCGCGCCCGCGCGCTCGGCCCAGATCGCGGCGAGATGGCTCTTGCCGGATCCGGCGGGTCCGACGATCGCCGCGCTCGAATGCGGCCAGTCGGGCCAACGCTCGACCAGGGCGAGCGCGGCGGCGTTCGCCGGGCTTTCCAGGAAATCGTCGCGGCGGAAGCTTTCCGCGTGCGGCAGGTCGAGCGCGAGCTGGCGGGCGCCATCCCCGCGCATGGCTCAGCGTTCGCCCGTGGAAGCGCGCCGGCGCGGCTCGCCGGTGTAGATCGGGCTCACCAGATATTGCGCGAGCCCGAAGCGCACGAGCACGCCGACCGCGGCCGCGAGCGGCACCGCCAGCAAGAGCCCGACGAACCCGAACAGCGCGCCGAAGGCCAAGAGCGAGAACATCAGCCAGACCGGATGCAGCCCGATGCTCTCGCCCACGAGCTTGGGCGAGAGAATGTAGCCCTCGATGAATTGGCCGAACAGGAAAATGCCGATGACGACGAGAATCGGCGTGAGCTCGGGCCAGAACTGCACCAGCGCCACGCCGGTCGCGACCACGAGCCCGAACATGGAGCCGACATAGGGAATGAACGTCAACAGTCCGGCCATGAAGCCGATGAGCAGGCCGAAGTTCAATCCGGTAATGGTGAGGGCGATCGCGTAGTAGGAACCCAGGATCAACGCGACGCTCGACTGGCCGCGCACGAAACCGGCGACTGCAAGGTCCATATCGCGCGCCAGCGTCCGGATCTGCTCGCGATGCTTGCGCGGAATCCAGGAGTCGACCCGCGCCACCATCTTCGGCCAGTCATAGAGCACGTAGACCGCCACCACCGGCGTGATGATGATGAACGCGAAGATGCTGATCAGCGCGCGGCCGCCCGACCACAGCGATTGCAGGAAGGAGCCGAACCAGCCGGCGCCCTGGGCCACCAGATCGCTGACCGTCTTCTGCAGATCGGGCATGCGGTCGCCCATCAGGCGCTGGAGCCATTCCTTGTTTTCGGGCGTGACCACGAGCTCCTGCAGGCGGACGATGTAGCCGGGCATGCGCTGGATGAAGGCGAACATCTGGCTGCCGAGAATCGGGACCAGCACGACCGCCGCGATCACGAACAAGGCCACGACCAGGCCGATGATGATCAGCGTCGCGATCAGGCGATTCATGCCGAGCTGCTCGAGCCGGTCGGTCAACGGATTGAGGAAATAGGCGAGCGCCATGCCGGCGACGAACGGCAGCAGCATGTCGTGCAGCAGCCACAACAAGAAGATGAAGACGACGAGCGCGCCAACCCAGAAGATCGCTTGCCGCTGCAGGCTCATGGGGAACGGGCCCCGCTCAGGACGCCATGTGGCGCGTCCAGGCCGCGAGATAGGCCGCCGCCGAAAGGCCCGTCAAGACGCCGACCACGACCAGCCCCAAAGTCAGCCCCGGGCCCGGATCGAAGCGGAAACCGTGGGCGGCGAGCACCAGCCCCGCCAGCAGGATCTGCGCCGTGGTGTTGAGCTTGGAAATGAGAAACGGCCGGATGGTCAGCGGCTTCTCCACGATCCACGCCACCACGACGGCGCCCACGATCATGATGTCGCGCGAGACGACCGCGATCACGACCCAGACCGGCAGCAATTCGGCGATCCCGAGCGTGACATAGATCGAAACCAGCATCGCCTTGTCGGCGAGCGGATCGAGATAGGCGCCGAACTCGCTGGTCGCGCCCAGCCGCTTGGCGAGAAAGCCGTCGACGGCATCCGACAGGGCGGCGATCACGAACAGCCAGAACGCGATCAGCATCTGTCCCGACATGATCGCCCAAACCATGATCGGCACGAGCAGAATGCGCCCGGTAGTGACGAGATTGGGGAGATTCACGCTGGCCCGCCTTGCATCCGCAGATGTTGGGCATAAACCGCAGCCGCCCTCATGCCAAGCGGAGACCACAACCCGCTCTGCGCCTTGCCTTGCGCGCCCTTTCGGTTCGGGTTACCCCGGCGCGGAGGCAAAACATGGCGAAAGCCAAGGGGCTGGGCTACCGCGACGCCGGGGTCGATATCGATGCCGGCAACCGGCTGGTCGATCTGATCAAGCCGTTCACGCGCGCGACCGCGCGAGCGGGGGCCGACGGCGAGATCGGCGGCTTCGGCGGCGTGTTCGACCTCAAGCGCGCGAATTTCCGCGATCCGCTGCTGGTGGCCGCCACCGACGGCGTCGGCACCAAGCTCAAGCTCGCCATCGGCGCCGACCGGCACGACACGATCGGCATCGATCTGGTGGCCATGTGCGTGAACGACCTGGTGGTGCAGGGCGCGGAGCCGCTGTTCTTCCTCGACTATTTCGCCACCGGCAAGCTCGATCCGGCGCGGGCCGCGAAAATCGTCGAGGGCATCGCCAAGGGCTGCCGCGAGGCCGGCTGCGCGCTGATCGGCGGCGAGACCGCGGAGATGCCGGGCATGTACGCGGCGGAAGACTATGATCTCGCCGGCTTCGCGGTCGGCGCGGTCGAGCGCGAGCAGCTGTTGCCGCGAACCGATATCGTGCCGGGCGACGTTATCCTCGGTATCCCCTCCTCCGGCGTGCATTCCAACGGCTTCTCGCTGGTGCGGAAGGTGATCGCCGAGAGCGGCGCGCGGCTCGATTCGCCGGCGCCGTTCGCGCCGAACATGACGCTGGGCGAAGCGTTGCTCACGCCGACGCGAATTTACGTGCGCTCCGTTCTCGCCGCCTTGAAAGCGGCCGACGGCATCAAGGCGCTGGCGCACATCACCGGCGGCGGCTTCGTCGATAATATTCCGCGCGTGCTGCCGGACGGCACCAACGCGCTCATCGCGCTGCGCGCCGTTCCGGTCCTGCCGGTGTTCCAGTGGCTCGCCAAGGCTGGCCGCATCGAGGAACTCGAAATGCTGCGCACGTTCAATTGCGGCATCGGCCTGGTGGTGATCGCCGAGGCCAAACGCGCGGAGATCGTGGCCGGCGCGCTCAATGCCGCCGGAGAGCAAGTGATCCGGCTCGGCGAGGTGGTGGCCGGCGAAGGCGCGCCGAAAGTGACCTTCCTGGACAAGCTCAAGCTCGGATGATGCCGCGCCGACGCGTCGCGATCCTGATTTCCGGCCGCGGCTCCAACATGGCCGCGCTGATCGAGGCGGCGCAGGCGAAAGACTATCCCGCGGAGATCGCGCTCGTCGTCTCGAACCGCCCGGACGCGGCCGGACTTGCATTCGCCGCCAAGCACGGCATTGCCACGGCGGTCGTCGATCATAAGAGTTTCGCAAGCCGCGAGGCCTTCGACGCCGCGCTGCAGGAGACGCTCGACCGGGCGCGGATCGAGATCGTGTGTCTCGCCGGCTTCATGCGCATGCTCACCACGCCGTTCGTCGAGAAGTGGCGCGGGCGGATGTTGAACATCCATCCTTCGCTGCTGCCCGAGTTCAAGGGGCTCGATACGCACGCGCGCGCACTCGCGGCAGGCGTGAAGGTGCACGGCTGCAGCGTGCATTTCGTCGCGCCGGAGCTCGATTCCGGTCCGGTTATTCTGCAGGAGAAGGTGGCCGTGCTCGCCGGCGACACCGCGGAGACGCTCGCCGCCCGCGTGCTGCAGGCCGAGCACCGGATCTATCCGGCGGCGCTCCGGATGGTGGCGGAGAAAAAGGCCGACGCCCGCTAACCGCCGCGCGTCATTTATGCTTTTTCCCCGCATGCTCCCGCTGATCGTGGTGATGCGGGAATTCCACCGCGCGGAGCTTCGACGATCAACGGCGATTCCAGCATGCGCTGATGGTGCCTGCGTCGAAGCAGGTAGCCGAGGCCGACGACGAAAATGGCGCCGATGCCTGCCGCCCAGTAATGCGCGCGCTCGACCGCGTCGGCCGGGAACCAGTCGAACAGCGCGGCATCCTTGATCATGATATCGCCGGCGACCCAGCCGAGCAGCGCGGCGCCGGCCCAAACCAGGATCGGAAAGCGGTCGAGCAACGCCATCAGCAACGCGCTGCCGGCGATGATGAGCGGAACGCTGGTCGCAAGACCGAAGATGATCAGCGCCGCCTTGATCGCACCCGCATGCGCGATATCCACCTGCGCGGCTGCGATCTCGGCGGTGGCGGCGATCGCGATGACATTGTCGAGGCTCATCACGATGTCGGCGATGACGACGATGCGCACGGCGCGCCAAAGATTGTCGGCGGCCTTGACCTTGCCGTCGCCTTCGGAGTGCTCCGGCACCACCAGCTTCACCGCGACCCACAACAAGAGCGCGCCGCCGATGAGCTTCAGGAACGCGTATTCCATCGCGCGCGCGACCACGAGCGTGAAGAGGATGCGGAGCACCACGGCAGCGCCGGCGCCGAGAACCATTCCCCAGAAGCGTTGCCGCTTCGGCAACATGCGGCAGGCGAGCGCGATGACGACGGCGTTGTCGCCGGAGAGGACGATGTTGACGCCGATGATCTGCGCCGCCGCGATCCAGAACGGCGCGCGCATGATGTCCTGCAACAGAAAGTCCACCGGGCACCCCTCTCCTCGTTGTTCCCCCGCCTACTCCGGCCTCACTGGGAGACCATAGTGGCGCACCCGGCCCCTCAGCCGAAGCCCGTTTTCTTTTTCGATAGCGGAGCGAAAGGCCCCTGCCAAGCAAAACCGGACAGGGCGAATTCGCCTTTCGGTTGAAATGGATGTGATCGGAACCGGTTGCAGCAGGAGCTTCAGCCGACGATCTCGGCCGGCTTGAAAAAGAAGGCGATCTCGATGGCGGCGTTTTCCGGGCTGTCGGAGCCGTGCACGGAATTGGCTTCGATCGATTCCGCCAGCTCCTTGCGGATCGTGCCCGGCGCCGCCTTGGCCGGGTCGGTGGCGCCCATCACCTCGCGATATTTGGCGATCGCGTTCTCGCCCTCGAGCACCTGAACCACGACGGGGCCGGAGGTCATGAATTCGACCAGGCCCTTGAAGAAGGGCCGCTCGCGGTGGACGGCATAGAAGCCTTCGGCCTGGTCGCGCGTCATGCGGATGCGCTTCTGCCCCACGATGCGCAGGCCCGCGCGCTCGATGCGCTCGTTGACCGCGCCGGTCAGATTGCGCCGGGTGGCGTCGGGCTTGATGATCGAGAAGGTACGCTCGCGCGCCATGGTTTCCGCCGGGTTGTCGGGATCGGGAAATTCGAGGTCGCGCGCTCTATAGCGGCGGAGCCGCCAAGCCGCAAGTTCGCCATGGTCTTGCGGTGATCGGGTTTGTCGGGCACCTCCTCGAGCCAGCATGAGTCTCGCCGCTTCCCCCGCCGAACAGACGCGCTTCGCGCGCCGGCATCGCGCTCGCCGCACTCGTCGCCGCGATCGTCAACTTCATCGCGTTCTATCCGGGCATCCTGCACCACGACGCCTGGGCCTATTTCCGGGCGGTGCGGGCCAACGACTGGACCAACTGGCAGCCGCCGTTGCTCGGCTTCCTCTGGATTCCGCTGCAGAAGATCTATTACGGCCCGCAGCCGATGCTGGTGCTGTTCGTCGGCGGCCTATTGGGCCGGCTTCGCGCTGCTCGCCGTCGCGTTCGCGCAGCGCGACCGGCGCCTCGCGTTCTGGATTTTCGTCAGCGCGTTTTTTCCGCTCCTGATCAATTTCAACGGCCAACTGGTCAAGGATATCAGCATGGCCGTGTGCCTGCTGCTGGCGGTCGGCGTTCGCCGCCGGGATCGAGTTCGGCTGGATCCGGCGCAAGCGCCTGGCGATCCCGGCGATCTGGCTGTTCTTCGTTTCGGGCGCCTTCATGCGCGCGAACAGCCTGTTCGGACTGCCGCCGCTGTTCGAACTGGCCGCCGGCGCATCGAGCTGGCGCTGGGCATCGCTGCCTGTGCTGCGGCGCGCGGTCATCGCGTGCCTGATCGCGATCGCGGTGGCGCCGAGCCACATCCTCGCCGACCGCTATATTTTCCGCGTCACTCGACATCCAGCCGATGTCGCAGCTGCAGATCTTCGATCTCGGCGGGATCACGTTCAATTCCGGCAGCGACGCATTCCAGGGATTCTTCGGCCCGAATTTCGTCGCAGAGAAACAAGAGCTGCTACACGCCGCGCCACTGGGACGTCTATGGCTGGGAGCCGACGGGAACGGATGCCCGGAAGTCTACGAGAACCTGAAGCCGCACTTCGGTTGGCGATCTTCGCAAGCTGTGGCTCGAAGGCATTGCCGCCGCATCCCATCGCGTACGTGCAGCATCGTCTCGCGCACTTCAACCGTTTTCTCCAGTTCCTCTGCACGCGACTGCAAGGAGATCGTGTTCACCGGCGCACAATCGACGAACCAGAAGGAGTTCACCTTCGAGCCGACGTTCGTCTACAAGGCGATCGAAGCGGCGGCGGACACGATCAACAACACGCCGCTCGGCAGGCCCTATGTGTTCCTGCTCATTTGCCTCGCCTGGTCGCTCGCGGCGTTCGGGATCAAGGACACGATCATCCGGCGCTTCACGCTGCTGATCGCGCTCTCGGGCGCGATGTACGCGCTCGGTTTCGTCGTCATCGGCATCGCGCACGAGTACCGCTACATCTTCTGGACCATGCTGTGCGCCGCGATCACCACGCCTGCGATCGTGATGCACGTGCTGGCGCGCAGCGACGCGCCGATGGCCTTGCGGCTGATCCCGCCGCTTTTGGTCGTCGGACTGATGGCGCTCCGCGAAGTCACAGTACGACTTCTTCTTTGAGGAGCCGGCCAAGGCGGCACGACTGCAACGAAATTAGTGCCGCGATGCATCCGAACGGGCACGGCCGGTGTTCTTTTACCGGGCCACTTGCGTCCGGAGCATCGCTTGTCCGTTCAATCTCCCACTTTGCGCGATCCTGCGATGGCTCGCCTGCGCGCGAGCCATCTCAAGAACGTTACCCGCTATTACAAATGGCTGGACCGCTGGGTGCGCTGGCACCGGATGGTACGGCGCTATTCCGGCTACGACAGCATGACGGTGCACCGCCTGCTCACCGATCCGGTGAGCGGCGAAAACGGCCCGCTCGTGCTGCACAAGCTGATGCTCGAGGGCCTGACGCTGCCGCCGCAGCCGCGCGTGCTCGATGCCGGTTGCGGCTATGGCGGCACCGCCTTCGATCTGCAGCCCAAGATCGGCGGCCAATGGCTCGGGCTCACGATCTCGCCGATCCAGTTCGCCCGCGCGCGCGAGGAAAGCGCCAAGCGCGCGCTCTCCGGCAATATCCGCTTCGCGCTCGAATCCTACGACGTGCCGCGCGCGGGCCCGTTCGACCTGGTGATCGGGATCGAGAGCCTGGTGCACAGCGCCGATCCGCCCGCCACCATCGCCAATCTTGCGGCCTCGATGGCGCCGGGCGGGCATCTCCTGCTCGTGGACGACATGCCGGTCGAGCCGTTTCCGGCTGAGCAGACCGACGATCTCAAGACGTTCAAGCAGATGTGGCGCGCGCCGATCATGCCAAGCGAGCGCGGCTGGCGCGCGGCGTTCGAATCGGCGGGGCTTAAGATCGTGCGCTCGGCGGATTTCTCGCCGCTGATCTGGCACCGTCCGATCGAGGAGCTCTCGAGCCTGATCGAGCGCGACCGGCGGCGCGCACGGATGCTTGCCTGGACCGGGCTTCGCATGATCCCCGAAGCGAATATCGGCGGGCTGATGGTCGAGCGGCTCGCCATCGCAGGCGCGGTGCAGTACCGGCTGCTGGTGGGACGAAAGCGCACCTGATCTGCGCTTGCCGATTGCCGGCGATCGGGCCAGAAGAGCCCGCATGATCGTGTTCGACGACATTTCGCTGCGCATCGCCGGCCGCCTGCTCATCGAGCACGCCACGGCGGCGATTCCCGAGGGCGCGCGCGTAGGAATGGTCGGGCGCAACGGCTCCGGCAAGACCACGCTGTTTCGTGCCATCACCGGTGAGCTGGAGCTCGAGTCCGGCGCCATCCGCCTGCCCTCCCGCGCCCGCATCGGCAGCGTCGCGCAAGAAGCGCCCGCCGGCCCCGAGCGGCTGATCGATATCGTGCTCGCCGCCGACGCCGAGCGCGCGAAGCTGATCGCGGAGCGCGACGCGACCGCCGATCACGAACGGATCGCCGAGATCGAGATGCGGCTCGTGGATATCGGCGCCTACGCGGCGCCGGCGCGGGCCGCGCGCATTCTGGCCGGACTCGGGTTCGACGAGGCGGCGCAGCAGCGCGCGTGCTCCGAGTTCTCCGGCGGCTGGCGGATGCGCGTGGCGCTGGCGGCGCTGCTGTTCGCCGAGCCTGACCTGTTGCTGCTCGACGAGCCGACCAACTATCTCGACCTCGAAGGCACGCTTTGGCTGCAGGATTTCCTCGCCCGCTACCGGCGCACGGCGATCCTCATCAGCCACGACCGCGACCTGCTGGAGAACTCGGTCGGATTCATCCTGCATCTCGATCAGTGCAAGCTCACGCTCTATCGCGGCGGCTATTCGCAATTCGACCGCCAGCGGCGCGAGCGCCTGGTGCTCGATCAGAAGAAGCGCAAGAAACAGGAAGCCGTGCGCGCGCACCACATCGCCTTCGTCGAGCGCTTCCGCGCCAAGGCCACCAAGGCGCGCCAGGCGCAGTCGCGCCTCAAGGCGCTCGCGCGCATGGAGCCGATCGCGGCGCAGATCGAGGACGCGCCGGCCAAGATCTCCATCCGCTCGCCCGAGCGCACGCTCTCGCCGCCGATCATCGCCATGGAGGGCGTCGCGGTCGGCTATGCGCCGGGCGCTCCCGTGCTTAAGAACCTCAACCTGCGGATCGACGACGACGATCGCATCGCGCTCTTGGGGCCGAACGGGAACGGCAAATCGACGTTCGCCAAATTGCTGGCTGGGCGGCTGGCGCCGCAGGCCGGGCGGATCGTCAAGGCCGACAAGCTGGAAGCCGCCTATTTCGCGCAGCACCAGCTCGACGAGCTGCACGAGAACGAAAGTCCCTATGAGCACGTGCGGGCTCTGATGCCGGGCGCGCCGGAATCGCGTGTGCGCGGACGCGCGGCCGAGATGGGATTTTCCGGCGAGGCCGCCGACACCAAGGTCGCTTCATTGTCGGGCGGGGAGAAGGCGCGGCTCTTGCTCGGGCTCGCCAGCTTTCGCGGGCCGCACCTGATGATCCTCGACGAGCCGACCAATCATCTCGACATCGACGCGCGCGCCATGCTGGTGGAAGAGATCAACGACTACACCGGCGCCGTCGTGCTGGTGTCGCACGATCGCGTGCTGCTGGACGCCTGCGCCAACCGGCTGTGGCTGGTGGCCGACGGGACGGTCAAGCCCTACGACGGCGACCTCGACGATTATCGGCGGCAGGTGCTCGCGGGCGCGGACGGCGGGATCGCGCGGCGCAACGAGTCGCCCGAGGACAAGGCCGCGCGCAAGGAAGACCGCAAGGCATCGGCCGCGCGCCGCGAGCTCGCCGCGCCGTTGCGCAAGCAGATCAAGACGCTGGAAGCCGAGATCGTTCGGCTGGAGAAGGAAATCGCGGCCCTCGACCAGACGCTGGCGGCGCCGGATCTGTACGCGAGCAAGCCCGCGGAACTATCCGCATTCGCCAAGCGCCGCGCCGACGCGGTCAAGCACCTCGCGGCGGTCGAGGAGAACTGGCTCGGGCTCAACGCGGAGTACGAAAAATCCCAGGCGGCGCCGTGACGGCCGCCGTGCCGCTCAGGCTTTCTTTTGCCAGCGGCCGGCCTCGTCCTGCTGCCAATAGGTGACGGCGAAGCCCTCGCCCTGCGCCTCTTTCCATTGATCGCGCGCGGCCTCGACCGCATCGGGATCGTTGCCGTCGAACAGGAAGATCGCGCGTTCATAGCTCGCGAGCTCGGCGGTCGCGCCGTCCACCAGAAAACGCACGTGCGCGGTGTTGGGATTTCCGTCGGTGGTCGTCAGCACCACGGGCATGTCGCGCGCTTCCGCCTCGCGGTCGGTGCCGTGCGGCAGGAAACCGTCATCGGAATAGGTCCATAGCAGCGTGTCGAGCGCATCCACGCGCTCGACCGAGGCCGCCTGCACCACGCAACGCCAGCCGCGCTCGAGGCACTTCTCGAGGAGTTGCGGCAGCGCCTTTTCCAGCGGCCGGCTTTGCAGATGATAGAAATGGACTTCGGTCATTGCCTGCCCGCTATTCGTGATGCTCGGCGATCAGCTTGTCGAGCAGCCGCACGCCCCAGCCCGGACCCCAGCTCTGGTTGATGTCGGAGGGCTTGGCGTCCATGCCGGTGCCGGCGATGTCGAGGTGCGCCCACGGCGTCTTGTCGACGAAGCGCTGCAAGAATTGCGCGGCGGTGATCGAGCCGCCGTAACGGTTGCCGGCATTCTTCATGTCGGCGAACTTGGAATCCATCATCTTGTCGAACTCGGGCCCCATCGGCATGCGCCACACGCGCTCGCCGGTCTCCTTGCCGGCATCGCTCAAGCGCGTCGAGAGCTTGTCGTCGTTGCTGAACAGCCCGGCATATTCCTGGCCGAGCGAGACCAGGATCGCGCCGGTGAGCGTGGCCAAGTCGATCATCCATTTCGGCTTGAACTTCTCCTTCACGTACCAGAGCACGTCGGCCAGCACGAGGCGGCCTTCGGCGTCGGTATTGATGATCTCGATGGTCTGACCCGACATGGATTTCACGATGTCGCCGGGCCGCTGCGCGTTGCCGTCCGGCATGTTCTCCACCAGACCGATGGCGCCGACGACGTTGGCCTTCGATTTGCGCGCGGCGAGCGCGTGCATGAGCCCGACCACGCAGGCGGCGCCCGCCATGTCGCCCTTCATGTCCTCCATGCTGGCCGCGGGCTTGATCGAGATGCCGCCGGTGTCGAAGCACACGCCCTTGCCGATGATGGCGACCGGCGGCTCGCCCTTCTTGCCGCCGTTCCAGCGCATCACGACGAGGCGCGACTCGTGCGCGGAGCCCTGCCCGACGCCCAAGAGCGAGCCCATGCCGAGCTTGGTCATCGCCTTCACGTCGAGGACGTCGATTCCGACGCCGAGCTTCTTCAGCGTCGCGGCGCGGCGGGCGAACTCGACCGGATAGAGCACGTTCGGCGGCTCGTTCACGAGGTCGCGGGCGATCACGACGCCTTGGCCGACCGCTTCGCGCGTCTTCCAGGCCTTTTGCGCGGCCGCGGGGTCGGCGACCGCGAGCAGCACTTCGACCCGCTCGGCCGGCTTCTCCTCGTCTTCCTTCTTTTTTGTGCGATAGCGATCAAAGCGATAGGCGCGAAGCTTCACGCCCAGCGCGAACTCGGCCGCCGATTCGGGCTTCACTGCCGCACCGGGGAGATCGAGCAGCATGGTGACCGCCTTGGCCGAGCGCGGGACCTTGCCCATGGCCGTACCGCCGAGCTTGAGCCAATCGAGCGCCTCCAGATCCTTGGGCTTGCCGACGCCGACCACGATCAGGCGGTCGATATCCAAGCCGGCCGGCGCCACCAGCTCCAGCGTCTTGGCCTTCTTGCCCTTGAATCCCTCGCTCTTGGCGGCCTTGGCCACCAGCCCATCGGTGGGCTTCAGGGCCTGGGCCGTGACATGACCGAATTTCAGGTCTTCGTCGCAAAGGACGACCAGCATGCCTCGCGCCTTGGCAGGGGCGCGGCCGAAAGCGATGTGGGGCGGTTGGGGGGAGGCTATGGGCATGATCCGGGGTGCTTTCTTGAGGAATCAGCAAGGATAGAAGCCGATGATTAGCAGGATTTCTCATAGCCGATCGTGCTGCCCCGGGCGAGCCGCCACGAACGAGCCGCAATCCCGCCATTCCTATGGCGAGCTTTGTTCTTAAGGGTTTCCAGGGTCCAGGAGGGGAGGCCGCGCCGCATGGGTCGGCTTGGACGCTATATTTTTGTGACATCGGCCGTCGCCTTCATCGCCGTGGTGAGCACGCTCACGGTGATGGTCTGGCTGACGCAGGCGCTGCGCCGATTCGACCTGCTGACCAGCCAGGGACAGACGCTCCTAGTGTTCGGCAGCGTCATCGCACTCACGCTGCCTACCTTCCTGCTCGTCACCGCGCCCGCCGCCCTGTTCATCGCGGTCCTCTACACGCTCAATCGGCTGAATTACGATTCCGAGCTGGTGGTGATGAGCGCCGCCGGGGTCGGGCCGTGGAAGATATTCGGACCGCTGTTCCTGCTCGCTTGCCTGGTGGCGACGCTCTCCGGGGCGATCGCCATGCACTACGGCCCGCTCAGCATGCGCAGCTTGCGCGACCAGCTGGCCAAGGTGAACGCCGACATCGTGACCAATGTCGCGATTCCCGGGCGCTTCACCACGATCCAGCGCGGGCTCACGCTGCATGTGCGCGATCGGTCGGCCGGCGGGACGCTGCACGGGATTTTCATCCACGACGCGCGTGAATTGATTGCGCAGACGTTCATCGCCGAGCGCGGCCGCATCATCGACGCTCGCGACGGCCTGTTCCTCGTGCTCGAGCAAGGCTCGCTGCACCGCAGCGGCAGCAACACGGTCTCCGGAACGACCGCGCGCCAGGCCGACAATTCGATCGTGCAGTTCGAGCGCTACGCGTTCGACCTTTCGCAGTTCACCAAGGCGCTGTCGACCGGCGTCTATCGGCCGCACGAGCGGCCGATCGCGGACATTCTGTGGCCCTCCCCCGACGACCCCGGCTACAAGGATGAACCCGAAGGCTTCCGCATCGAGTGGCATCAAAGGCTTGCTGCGCCGCTATTCCCCCTCGCTACTTTTGCGATCGCGTTCGTGTTCCTCGGCGCGCCGAGCACCAATCGTCAGAGCCGATGGCTTGCGATCGCGGGTGCGACCGTCTCGATGGCGGTGCTGCAGGGGGTTGCGTTCGGTCTCCTCACCGTGTTGGCGCGGTCGCCGCTCGGCGTCCCGTTGATCTATTTGCTCCCGCTGTCCGCTTTCGCGCTGGGCCTGGCGGCGGCGGCCGGCCGGATCCAGTCGCGGGCGCCTCGCTTCCTGCAACGTTTTGCCGACGCGCTGGTCAAGCGCGTCGAACGCCTGGAAGCCGCATAAGGATCGATGATGGTCGCGTTCGGAAAATTGGGTCGGTATTTCGGGCTGCATTTTCTCAGCGCGGTCATGATGGTTTTTTCGTCCTTGCTCGGGCTGATCGCGATCGTCGATTTCTTCGAGTTCACCCGGCGTCTGGGCGGCCGCGAAGGCGCGACGGCGCTCGATATCGCCGAGCTGGTGGCGCTGCGGCTGCCGGTGTTCTCCGAGCAGATGCTGCCGTTTTCCGTGATGATCGGCGCGACGGGCTCGTTCCTCATCCTGTCCCGGCGCCATGAGTTCATCGTCGCCCGTTCAGCCGGGGTTTCGGTGTGGCAGTTCATCGGGCTCGCGGTCGTGATCGCCGCGTCGATCGGCGTATTCGCGACCGCGATCTACAGCCCGCTGTCATCGGCGGCCTGGGACCGGGCGGTGCGGATCGAAGCCGCCTTGTTCGACGAGAACTCGACGGTGTTCCAATCCAATACCGACGGTCTGTGGTTGCGCCAGCAAAGCGTCGACGGCCACGCGATCGTGCAGGCGCAGGCTGCGTCGGATCAGGGCCGCAAGCTCAGCGCCGTCCGCGTCTTCGCCTTCGATCATGCCGGGCACTTCGTCCAGCGGATCGATGCGAGGTCGGCCCAATTGCAGCCCGGCACGTGGGTCTTGCAAAAAGCCCGGGTATTCTCCGCAACCAGCGCACCGGTGGAATACGAGACCTACCAGTTCAGCACGAATCTCATCCCGGAGCAGGTGCGCGTAAGCAGCGATGTCCGCGAAGCCGTTTCGTTCTGGGAGGTTCCTGCAGCGGTGGCGGCGGCGGAGCGCGCCGGGCTCAGAACCGAGCGCTATCGGCTGCTGTACCAGCTGTATCTGGTTCAGCCGCTGGTGCTGGCCACGATGGTTGTAATCGCTGCCGCCTTCAGCTTGAAGGTGTTCAGGCTCGGCGGCGTCGGAAAAATGATGATCGGCTCCGTATTGGCCGGATTTGTCCTCTTTCTGGCCTCCAAAGTCGGCCAAGAACTGGGGGCGAACGGCTTCGTCGACCCGATCCTCGCAGTCTGGTTGCCTATTGCATTCGGCGCCTCGATGGGGTGCCTTGCCCTCCTGCATCAGGAAGACGGTTGATGGTATCGCGTACCGTCCATCCCAGGATCGCGCGTCCGCGTAGCACGCCGAGGCTCCTCAACGGGAGCCTTGCGGCGGTCGCGGGTGCATTGCTTTGGGCGGCGGGGCTGCCGCCGGCGCTTGCGCAAAACCCTCCGGCGACACAGCCGACGGCGACGGAGATGATCTTCAGCTCGCGCCGCTCCAATCCGAACGCGCGCTTGCTCGTCCAGGCCGACGAGATGGCCTACGATTATCAAAAAGGCCTCGTGTCGGCCGTCGGCAACGTACAGATCTACTACGAGGGAGGCGTGCTCGAGGCGCGCAAGGTCACCTACGATCGCAAGGCCAACCGGGTCCACGCCGAAGGCGATGTACGCTACCGCACGCGCGACGGCCGCATGATCCATGCCGAGATGCTGGAGATCACCGACGATCTCCGTGACGGCTTCATCAATTCGATGCTCATCGAGAGCGCGGACAAGACCCGCTTCGCCGCGGCGCGCGCCGACCGTCTGGAGGGGAAAACCACCGTCTTTCGCAGCGGCATCTACACGGCCTGCGAACTCTGCAAGGAGGACCCCAAGCGGCCGCCGCTCTGGCAGGTCCGCGCGGCCCGCATCATCCACGATGAAGGCGAGCGGGTGGTCCACTACGAGGATGCGCGGCTCGAGTTTTTCGGAATCCCCCTCGCCTGGATGCCGTTCTTTTCGCATCCCGACCCGACCGTCACGCGCAAGTCCGGCTTCCTCCTGCCGGCCATCCGCAGCTCCACCAAGACCGGGTTTGGAATCGATATCCCCTACTTCTGGGCGCTGGCGCCGGACTACGACGCTACGGTGACGGTCACTCCATTCAGCCTGCAGGGTCCGCTGGTGCAGGGCGAGTGGCGACAACGATTGATGACCGGCGCCTATCAGGTGCGGGCCTCGGGCATTTTTCAACTCGACAAAGGCGCGTTCGATCTCGGGCCGGGCAGAGATTCCGTGGGCATGCGCGATTTCCGCGGCTCGCTGGAAAGCGCCGGTGAATTCCAAATCAACAAGCGCTGGCTGTGGGGTTGGGACGGAACGCTGCTCAGCGATCGCCTGTTTCCGATCGACTATGGAATTGGGCGTTTCGGCAGCACCGAAGTCATGAACCGTCTCTACCTGGTCGGCCAGGGCGACCGCAGCTATTTCGACCTGCGTGGAATGTCGTTCATCGGCCTGTCGGAGTTCGACCGCAACGGCGAACAGCCGCTCATCCATCCGATCCTCGACTACTCGTACATTTTCGGCAAACCGGTCGCCGGCGGCGAGCTGGGCTTCAAGGTGAACTTCACCAGCTTGTCACGCAAGGATGCGGACTTCGATCCGATCAACACCACCGCGTCGCTGAGCAATTGGTGCGATAGCCGGTCGATCATGTTGCAAACCAATCCGGCGAACTGCCTCATGCGCGGCGCACCGGGCGAATACACCCGCATGTCGGCCGACATGACCTGGAAGAAGACGGTCATCAATAGCTGGGGGCAGATGTTCACCCCCTTCATGGTCGTTCGCGGCGACCTCGCCTACCGCAAGATCGCGCCGGACCCGGCGGTTGCGAGTTTCATCAGCACGGACCAGGAGACGCTGGTGCGCGGCATGCCCGCGGTCGGCGTGGAAACCCGCTGGCCCTTCATCTCGGCTCATTCCTGGGGCACGCAGACCATCGAGCCCATCGCCCAGCTCGTCATCCGGCCGAACGAGACCATGATCGGCCGCTTCCCGAACGAAGACGCCCAGAGCCTCATCTTCGACGACACCAATCTCTTCTCGATCAACAAGTATTCCGGGTACGACCGGGTCGAAGGCGGCACACGGCTGAACGTGGGGACGCAGTACACGGCGAACATCAACTTTCTGGGCAAATTCAACGCGCTGGTCGGCCAATCCTTCCACCTGTTCGGCCGCAACTCCTTCGCCTTCGGCGACATCGCCAATACCGGCCTGCAATCGGGGCTCGATACCGACGTCTCCGACTACGTCGCGCGCATTTCGCTGCAGACCAACCGCAATGTCCTGCTCGTGAACCGTTATCGCTTCGACAAGGACACCCTGAACGTCCGCCGCTTCGAGCTCGAAGCCAATGCGGCCTTCGGTCCGGTCTGGCTCTCCACGATTTTTGCTCGCTACGAGGCGCAGCCGCTCATCGGATACATCGAGCAGCGCACCGGTATATTCCAGAACGCGTCCATCCGGGTGCACGCGAACTGGACCATCGGCGGCGGCGTCCGTTACGACTTCACGCGCGAAAAGATCGATCTCGGCATGTTGTCGGTGAGCTACCTCGACGACTGCTTTGCGATCGCGGCGCAATACATCGCCGACAATACGGTGAGCGGGAACACCCAGACGGACCATCGGTTCCTGTTGCGGGTGAACCTGCGGACCCTCGGCGGCACCGGGATCACCTCCGGGCTTGCCACAGACCGCTGATCGATTCCGCAACGCCAAAAGGCCCGGAAGCGGCGGATGGACGGGAACCACGTTTAAGATCTACGGAAATCGCCCGCATGCGATATGATGCGGCCGCCATGCTGCATGGTGTCAGGGAGTTCAGACGTTTCGATGAAAGCCGCTACAGCGCAGATCCGGATCAGACGGATATTTGCCGGCCTCGTGTTTGCGATCGCGGCCGGGGCGGCGCTGCTGCCTGCTCCCGCGGCTGCGCAACAGGTCGTGGCGCTCGTCAACGGCGAGCCGGTCACCGCGCTCGACGTAGCCCAACGCCTCAAGCTTCATCAAGTGTCGACGCGCCGTTCACCGTCGCGGCAAGAACTGATCGAAGAGCTGATCAACGAGAAGATCAAGATTCAACAGGCCGCCCGCCTCGGCATCCCGGTCACCGATGCCGACGTCGATCGGATATTCGGTCAGATGGCGCAAAGCAGCGGGCGAAAGCTTGCGGACTTCGCGGCCGAACTCACCAAGCAGGGTGTCGACGTGCCGCGTTTCAAGAACCGGATTCGGGCCGAGACTTCATGGCGGCAGGTGATGCAACAGCAGTCGCCGGCCTCGTTCATGGTGCGCGACGCCGACATCGTCGCGCTTCTCATGTCGCGCGGTCAGACCGCGCAGATCAGCGCTACCCAATACTCGCTTCGCCAAATCGTCTTTATCGTGCCGCGCGGATCGAGCGACGCGACCCGCATCGCGCGCATACGCGAGGCGGAAGCGTTCCGCAAGACATTCACCAATTGCCAGGATGGCTTCGCACTTGCCCGCCAGCAGCGCGAGGTGGTGGTGAAGGATCCGGTCATGCGGCTCTCCACCGACCTCAATGCGCGCCTGCGCGAACTGCTCGAAAAGACGCCGGTCGGCGCGCTCACGCCGCCGGAGCCGATCCAGGGCGGCATCGAAGTGGTCGCCGTTTGCGACCGCAAAGAGACGATCGCCGACGTTTCATCGCGCCGCGAGATGCGCGAGGAGCTTTTGGGCAAGCGCCTCCAGGTCGGCGACAAGGAATTGCTCGAGCGGTTCCGCAAGAGTGCGATCATCGAATATCGGAACACCGCCGAGCCGCGGCGATGACCTTGCCGCTTGCCCTCACGCTCGGCGAGCCCGCCGGCGTGGGTCCAGACCTCGCGCTTGCGCTATGGGCCGATCGCGGCGCGCGCGGCGTTCCTCCCTTCCTGCTGGTGGGCGACCCCAAGCTGCTGGCGGCGCGCGCGCGGCTTCTCGGTCTCGATGTGAAGCTCGCCGAGAGCGATGCTGCGCAAGCCGCGTCACGCTTCGCCGCGTCGCTTCCCGTGCTTCCCGTCGGAATCTCGTCCGAGGCCGCGCCGGGCAAACCGGACGCAACCAGCGCGCCGGTCGCCCGGGCCGCCATCGATCGAGCCGTCGAGCTGGTGCGAGCGGGCAAGGCGGCGGCGGTCGTCACCAATCCGATCGCAAAATCGATCATGCAGAAGGCCGGCTTCGCCTTTCCCGGCCATACCGAATATCTCGCGCACCTGGCCGCGGCATCGGGCGCCAAGGCGCCGCGGCCGGTCATGTTGATCTGGTGCGAGGAGCTCGCGGTCGTGCCGGTCACCATCCACGTGCCGCTCGCCGAGGTGCCGCGGCTGTTGACCGCGGATCTGATCGTCGAGACCGGCCGGATCGTGGCCGGCGAGATGGCGCGGCGATTCGGCATCGCCCGCCCGCGCCTGGCGGTCTGCGGGCTAAACCCCCATGCCGGAGAAGGCGGAACGCTCGGCCGGGAGGAGGAAACCGTGATCCGGCCGGCCCTGGAGCGGCTCAAGGCCGAGGGAATCGCGGTGACCGGGCCGCATGCGGCCGACACTTTATTTCACGCCGAAGCGCGAATCCGCTACGATGTGGCTCTGGGGATGTTTCACGATCAAGTACTCGCGCCGATCAAGACGCTAGCCTTCGAGCGCGCGGTCAACGTCACTCTTGGGCTTCCTTTTGTGCGCACCTCGCCCGATCACGGCACCGCCTTCGACCTCGCCGGAACCGGCCGGGCCAATCCTTCGAGTCTCCTGGCGGCGCTGAAGCTCGCCCGGCGCCTCGCGAAAGCCGTATGAACGATACCGACGAACTGCCGGCACTGCGCGATGTGATCCGGCGCCACGGAATCTCGGCCAAGAAGTCGCTGGGGCAGCATTTCATCCTCGATCCGAACCTGACCGCGCGCATCGCGCGCGCCGCCGGCCCGCTGGAGGGCGCCAGCGTGCTGGAGGTCGGCCCGGGCCCGGGCGGGCTCACGCGCGCGCTTCTGACGCAAGGCGCGCGGCGCGTCGTGGCGATCGAGCGCGACCCGCGCAGCGTCGAGGCGCTCGAAGATCTGGTGCAACGCTTTCCCGGACGCCTCGTGATCGTGCAGGGCGACGCGCTGGTGGTGGATCCGCGGCCCTATTTCGGTCCCGGCCCGGTGCGCATCGTGGCCAACCTTCCCTACAACGTCTCGACCACGCTCCTGGTGCACTGGCTCAGCATCGAGCCCTGGCCGCCGTGGTACGATTCCGCCGTGCTGATGTTCCAGCGCGAGGTCGCCGAGCGGATCGCCGCCGGACCGGGCTCGAAGAAATACGGACGGCTCAGCGTGCTCGTGGGCTGGCGCATGCAGGTGAACGTGCTGTTCGACGTGAAGCCTTCCGCCTTCGTGCCGCCGCCGAAGGTGACGTCGTCGGTGGTGCAGCTCGTTCCGCGCCCCTCGCCCGCTTCCTGCGATCGCGGACTGCTCGAGCGGGTGACCGAGGCCGCGTTCGGCCAGCGGCGCAAGATGCTGCGCCAGAGCCTGAAGACGCTCGGCGTCGACTCGCTGGCGCTGCTTGCCGCGGCGGGCATCGAGCCGACCAAGCGGGCGGAGGAAATTCCGGTCGAGGGCTTCGTCAGGCTCACCAACGAGCTCGCGCGCATGAACGCCGCGCCGAGACTTCAGAGATCTTCCTGAAGCGAGCGCACGAAAGCGCGTAGGCGCGGCTGGCGCGCGCGCTTCAGACGTTGCGCCGTCTTTCGCGCGCGAATGGCCGGCGACTTTCGCCTCGCGGCGCGCGCGCTCGGCGGCGACGATGGCGCGGAGATCGGCAAAGGAGCGATTGAGGTCCTTGTTGATCAAGACGTAATCATATTCCTTCCAGTGGCCGATCTCTTCCAGGGCGTTGGCGAGCCGCTTGCGGATGGTCTTGGGATCGTCCTCGGCGCGGCGCGAGAGACGCCGGCGCAGCTCATCGATCGAAGGCGGCAAGATGAAAATGCTGACCACGTCCGGCCGCGCCTTTCTGTAAAGCTGCAAGGCGCCTTGCCAGTCGATATCGAACAGCATGTCGGTTCCAGATTTCAGCGCGCGCTCGATCGGAGCCTTCGGCGTGCCGTAATAATTGCCGTGCACCTTCGCCCATTCCATGAGCTCGCCGGCTTTGCGCATCGCGCCGAACCGCTTCGGATCGACGAAGTAATAGTGCACGCGCTCGACTTCGCTCGGCCGGCGCGGCCGCGTCGTCGCGGAGATCGAAAGCCGCATGCGCGGCACGCGCTCGAGCAGGAGGCGCGTCAGCGTGGTCTTGCCGGCGCCCGAGGGCGACGAGAGCACGAACATCAATCCGCGGCGCTGCGCCGCCGCTTTGCGACGCTTTGACTTCGGCCTCTTGAGCGCGCGCTTCATTCGAGATTCTGCACCTGCTCGCGGAGCTGATCGACCGCGGCCTTGAGGTCGAGGCCGATCGCCGTGAGCGAAACGTCGTTCGCCTTGGAGCACAGGGTGTTGACCTCGCGGTGGAGCTCCTGGGCGAGAAAATCGAGGCGTCTTCCGACCGAGCGCCCCTCGCGCAAGAGCGCGCGAACGGCCTCGATATGGGCCGCCAGCCGGTCCAGCTCCTCGCGCACGTCGGCCTTGGCCGCGAGCAACACCGCCTCCTGGTGCAGCCGGTCCGCGTCGAACCGCTCGCCGGTGGCGAGCAGCGCCTTGACCTGCTCGGCCAGCCGCGCGCGGATCGCCTCGGGCTTGCGCGCGGGATTGCTCTCGGCCGCGGCCGCGAGCTTGGCGATCGCGTCCATGCGCTCCGCGAGCACCCGGCCGAGCGCCGCGCCTTCGCGTTCGCGCTCCTTCACGAGCGACGCCAGCGCCTGCTCGAAGCCCTTGACGACGGCGGCCTCGGCCACGGCGCGCGCTTCCGCATTCTCTTCGGCGTCGGCGATGTCGATCACGCCCTTGAGGCCGAGGATTCCGTCGAGCGTCGGCGGCTCCGCCTCCACGCGCTTGGAGATGTCGCGGATCGCCGCGAGCACCGCGTCGAGCACCGGCGCATTGACGCGCACGGTGGGCACCGCGCCCTCACGGCGCACTTCGAGCGTGGCGGAAACGTTTCCGCGCGCGATGCGCTGCGCGGCGGCCTTGCGGACCGCGCCCTCGACCGCATCCCAGCCCTGCGGCAGGCGCAGCCGGAGATCCAGGCTCTTGCCGTTGACGGATTTGATCTCCCAGGCCCAGGCGTAGGTCGCCGCCACCCCTTGGGCGCGGGCGAAGCCGGTCATGCTCGCAAGGGACATCGCTCGGCCCGGTCCAGGAAGGAACGGCGCGGACCTTAGCCGCGCCGCGTGGGCCCCTCAAGGGCGCGCGATCACTGGGTGCGCGGAATCGGGCGCAGGCCCTGCTTGGTGCGGCCGGGCGCGTTCGGAGAAATGGTCGGCGTGGGCGCGAACTCGGACGCGGTCGGCACCGGCGCGCCCGTGGTTACGGGCGCCGCGTCGCGGCGCTCGCGCTCGACTTCGCGCCAGCGCGCCACGTTCTTCAGGTGCTGGTCGTAGGTTTCGGCGAACACGTGCCCGCCGTTGCCGTCGGCGACGAAATAATAGTCGCGGGTACGCGACGGGTTGGCGGCCGCTTCCAGCGAAGCGCGCCCGGGATTGGCGATCGGGCCCGGCGGCAAGCCGTAGATCACATAGGTGTTGTACGGCGTCGCCTGCGCTTTTTCGCTTTGCAGGATGCCGCGGCCGAGCGTTCCCTTGCCGCCGACCAGCCCGTACACGATGGTCGGATCGGACTCGAGCCGCATGCGGCGATTGAGGCGGTTGACGAACACCCCGGCGACCCGGCTGCGCTCATCCGCCTTGCCGGTCTCCTTCTCGACGATCGAGGCGAGCACCACGAGCTCCTCGGCCGACTTGACCGGCAGGTCGGGCGCGCGGCGATCCCAAACCTCCTGCAGGATGCGCTTCTGCGCGTTGGCCATGCGGGTAACGACTTGCTCGCGCGTGGTGCCGCGGGTGACTTTATAGGTTTCCGGAAGCAGCGTGCCCTCGCGCGGAATCTCGCGCAACGTGCCGGTGAGCACCTCGGCCTCCATCAGCTTCTGCACGATCTGCTCGCTGGTCAGGCCCTCGGGGATCGTGACCTGGTGCTGGATGGCCTGGCCCTGCACGAGCGTGTCCAGCACGTCGCGAATGCTGGCCTGGCGCTCGAACAGGTATTCGCCGGCCTTGATGTCGTTGGTCACCCGCAGGATCGTGGCGGCGCCGACGAACAGGAACGACTGATCGATCACGCCCTCGCGGCGAAGCAGCTCGGCGGTGTCGCGGATGCCGCCGCGCGGGATGACGACCGTGCGCTCGCGGTCGAGCGGGCCCGGCGCCTCGTAGCGCTGCTTGCCGAAATAGAAGCCGGCGCCGCCCGCGAGGATCAGAAGAACGATCGCGGTCAGCACGGCGTTGCCGATCACCACGATCGGATGGCGCACGCGGCGCGAATACGGCGGCGGCGGAAGCACCTCGGCCATCAAGGCCTGACGCGGGCTCTTGGGATGGATGATCGGCCGCGCCTCGCTCTCGGGCTCGGCGTCCGTCTCATCGCCTTGGCGTCCCCTGCGCTCGTCCACCATGGGCCTTCCGTTCCTGGCCGGCTTGCTTCGAAGAGTATGAACGTCCGTCTCGCAGGCCGCCCGCGGCAGACCCTATGGGACGCAACGCCAAACGATACTCGAGTACTAGGGTCGACTTGTTAAGTGTCGCGTTTCGATGGCGCGTTCGCAAGCCCGAAGCGAGCGGGCCAACCTAGCGGGAATTATGGCGAATCCGGGAAAGCGCTTCGCGGCCGGTGATTTCAGGCATCGGCCCGGCGGAGCACGAGGGTCGCGTTGGTGCCGCCGAATCCGAAGGAGTTCGACACCACGGTATTGATCTCGCGCTTGCGCGCGGTGCGCGGCACGAGATCGATCGGCGTTTCGACCGAAGGATTATCGAGATTGATGGTCGGGGGCGCGATCTGATCGCGGATCGCCAGGATCGAGAAGATGGCCTCCACCGCCCCGGCGGCGCCCAGGAGGTGCCCGATCGCGGACTTGGTGGAGGACATGGAGATCCGGCCGGCGGCATTGCCCACGAGCCGCTGCACGGCGTTCAGCTCGATCTCGTCGCCGAGCGGGGTCGAGGTGCCGTGGGCGTTGATGTAATCGACCTCGGCCGGCGTGATGCCGGCGCGCTTGAGCGCCGACTGCATGCAGCGATAGGCGCCGTCGCCGTCCTCGGCGGGCGCCGTGATGTGGTAGGCGTCGCCCGAAAGGCCGTAGCCGATCAACTCGGCATAGATTTTCGCGCCGCGCGCCTTGGCGTGCTCCAGCTCTTCGAGCACCACCGCGCCGGCGCCCTCGCTGATGACGAAGCCGTCGCGATCCCTGTCATAGGGCCGCGAGGCCTTCTCCGGCGTGTCGTTGAACGAAGTCGAGAGCGCGCGGCAAGCGCAAAACCCGGCGATCGACAGGCGGTCGATCGGCGATTCGACGCCGCCCGCCACCATCACGTCGGCATCGCCGAGCGCGATCAGCCGGCCGGCGTCGCCGATCGCGTGCGAGCCGGTCGAGCAGGCGGTGACGACCGAATGGTTCGGGCCCTTGAGGCCGTGCTTGATCGAGACGTAGCCGGGCGCGAGATTGATGATGCGCCCCGGAATGAAGAACGGCGAAATGCGGCGCGGGCCTCTTTCTTTCAGCGTGATCGCGGCCTCGGCGATGCCGCCGATGCCGCCGATGCCGGAGCCGATGAGCGTTCCGGTGGCGATCTGGTCCTCGTGCGTGGCCGGATGCCAGCCGGCATCGTCGAGCGCCTGGGTGGCGGCGGCCATGCCGTAGACGATGAACGGATCGACCTTGCGCTGCTCCTTCGGCTCCATCCATTGATCGGGATTGAAGGTGCCGTCGCTGCCGTCGCCGCGCGGCACGACGCCGGCGATCTTGCTGGGCAGGTCGGAGACGTCGAAATGCGCGATGCGCGAGATGCCGCTCTTGCCGGCCAGGAGCCGGCTCCACGAGACCTCGACGCCGCAGCCGAGCGGCGACACCATTCCAAGGCCAGTGACGACGACACGCCGCATGCATTATTCCCCGGCGCCGAGGACATCAGCCCCGGCGCTGTTCAATCCCGCCCTTCGTCCCGACTCGCGTCAGGCAGGAGAGCTCTTCTCGAGAAACTTGATGGCATCGCCGACGGTCAGGATCGTTTCCGCCGCATCGTCGGGGATTTCGCAGCCGAACTCTTCCTCGAAGGCCATGACGAGCTCGACGGTATCCAAGCTGTCGGCGCCCAGATCGTCGATGAAGCTTGCGCTTTCGGTCACCTTCTCGGGGTCGACCCCAAGGTGCTCGACGACGATGTTCTTCACCCGCTCGGAAATATTGCTCATCGACCCACCCTTGTCAGCCTCGGGAGTTTTGTGCCGTTGCGCGGCGCGGTGCAACGGATGAACCAAATTCGCACCGGTTACAATACCTAAAAGTCCAAGGCCAGCAAGGGCCCGATCCCCGTAACCCCTTGCGCCGCCTCAGGTCATGGACATCCCGCCATTGACATGCAGGGTCTCGCCGGTCACGTACGCGGCCTCATTGGATGCGAGGAATACGATGGCGGCGGCGACCTCGTCCGGCGTCCCCAGCCGCGCGGCCGGCACCGCCGACAGGATCGCCTCGCGCTGCTTGTCGTTGAGCTTGTCGGTCATCGCGGTTGCGACCATGCCGGGGGCGACGCAATTCGCGGTGACGCCGCGCTTGGCGTATTCGCGCGCGATCGACTTCATCATCCCGATCATACCCGCCTTGGCGGCGGCGTAATTGGCCTGGCCCGGGTTGCCGGTGACGGCGACGACCGAGGTGATGCCGATCACCCGCCCGAAGCGGCGGCGCATCATTCCAGCCACCGCCTTGCGCGCGAGGCGGAACGTCGCGCTGAGATTGACCGCGATCACGTCGTCCCACTCCTGATCGCGCATCTGCACGAGCAGATTGTCCCGCGTGATGCCCGCGTTGCAGACCAGGATATCGAGCTGCTTCATCGCCGCTTCCGCGGCGGGGACGAGCTTCTCCACTTCCTCCGGTTTGGAAAGATCGCACGGCAGAATATGCACCCGCGAGCCGAGTGCGAGCGCGAGTGCTTCGAGCGCGTCTTTGCGCGTTCCGGAGATTGCGACGGTTGCGCCCTGTGCGTGCAGCGCGCGGACCGCCGCACCTCCGATGCCGCCGGAGGCGCCGGTGACCAGCGCAGTCTTGCCGGTGAGATCGAACATCAAGCGCCTCCCCCCGCCGCCTTGAAGGCGGCGACATCCTCGGGCTTCTCGACCGTCTGCGTGGCGGCTTGCTTGGCGATGCGCTTGGCGAGCCCGGTCAGCACCTTGCCGGAGCCGACCTCCACGAGCCGGGTCACCCCCTGCCCCACAAGATAGACGATCGACTCGCGCCAGCGAACCGTCCCGGTCACCTGCTCCACGAGGCGTTGGACGATCTCCGAGGGCTCGCGCACGGGGGCCGCGGTTATATTGGCTATGATCGGCACCTTGGGCGGCAGAACCTTCACCTTGGCAAGCGCCTCGCGCATGGCCTCGGCGGCCGGCCGCATGAGCGCACAATGGAACGGCGCGGACACCGGCAGCATCATGGCGCGCGCCCCGCGTGCCTTGGCGATCTCGGCCGCGCGCTCGACGGCAGCCTTGCTGCCGGAGACCACGATCTGGCCGGGCGCGTTGTCGTTGGCGACGTCGCAGACCTGACCCTGAGCCGCCTCGGCGGCCACCGCCTTGGCCGCATCGATATCGACGCCGAGCAGAGCGGCCATAGCGCCCTGGCCCACGGGGACCGCTTGTTGCATGGCCTGGCCGCGGATGCGCAGCAAGCGCGCCGTATCCGCGAGCGAAAACGTGCCGGCGGCGGCGAGCGCCGAATACTCGCCGAGCGAATGGCCGGCGACGAACTTCACGTCGCGCACCAGATCGAGCCCGGCCTCCGCCTCCAGAACACGAACTGCCGCGAGCGACACGGCCATGAGCGCGGGCTGCGCGTTCTCGGTGAGGGTCAGCGTCTCCGCCGGGCCTTCCCACATGATCCGGCTGAGCTTGTCGCCGAGCGCCGCATCGACCTCGTCGAAGACGGAGCGTGCGGCCGGGAACGCGCCGGCGAGCGCCTTGCCCATGCCGACGGCCTGGCTGCCCTGGCCTGGGAACATGAAAGCGGTCGACACGGCGTTCGGATCCCTGCTCGGCTCTAGCCCGAAAGAGACTGGGCGCGTCAGCCCTGTCAAGCATCGGCATGGCAAGGCACGTTTCAAACCGAGCGGCAATCCGGGGTTGCCTCGCGGCCAAAATCGCCTATAAGCACCATCACTTGGTCCCGGCCGGGGGCTTAAAGGACGGCCGCAAAAGCGGCAGGGCAAATCGCCCGGCGTCCCGTGTCTCCGCCTTCGACTCTCGAGCCTTTCCAGAGGCTCGAAGGGCTCGGCGCCGGACCGCAACGATGGAAAGGCACTTCATGCCGCTTTACGAGCATGTGTTTCTCGCGCGCCAGGACGTGACCGCGCAGCAGGTCGAGGACATGACGACCCAGTACAAGGGCGTCATCGAAAGCAACGGCGGAACAATCGCCAAGACCGAATACTGGGGCGTGAAGACGCTCAACTTCCGCATCAAGAAGAACCGCAAGGCGCACTTCGCCTATATCGGCATCGATGGGCCGCCGGCGGCCGTCACCGAGATGGAACGGCAGATGCGCATCAACGAGGATGTGCTCCGCTTCATGACCATCCGCATCGAGGCGTTCGACGAAGGCCCGACGATCATGATGCAGAAGCGCGACCGCGAGGAGCGGCGCGAGGAACGGCGCGGCGAGCGCCGGCGCGACCGTGACCGCGACGGCGGCGAAGGCGACGATCTCGGCGTGCCGCTCGATGACGGTCGAGGAGGTCACGCCATGAGCTTCCAGCAAAGCAGCGGACGCCGCCCCTTCTTCCGCCGGCGCAAGACCTGCCCGTTCACGGGCGCCAACGCGCCCAAGATCGACTACAAGGACGTGAAGCTCCTGCAGCGCTACGTGTCGGAGCGCGGCAAGATCGTGCCGAGCCGGATCACCGCGGTCTCGGCGAAGAAGCAGCGCGAGCTCGGCGCAGGCGATCAAGCGCGCCCGCTTCCTGGGGCTGCTGCCGTACGTAATTCGGTGAAGTTGCCGGGCGGCAGGTGCCGCCCGGTTAGCGTGTCAGCCGTCGGGATGAGCCCGGGGGCCATGGTTGGGGCGCAAGCCCCTAACCGCTGAAGGGCGGGACAGCTCGACGATGTCGCAGATCATCCTGATCAGCTTTGGCGCCGGCGCCGCGTCCGCGCTGCTGTTCGCGGCGGTGTCGTCCGGCTCGTTGCTGGCAGTCGGCCTGTTCTATCTCGCGCCCTTGCCGATCCTGCTCGCCGGCATGGCCTGGAGCCACATTGCGGGCGCGGCGGCGGCGGCGATCGCCGCGATCGCCATCGGCGTCGTCCTCGGGCCCTGGTTTGGATTATCCTATTTGGTCAGCGTGGGATTGCCGGCCGCGATCCTCGCCTATCTCGCGCTCCTGGCCCGGCCGGAGCCGTCGGCGCCCGGCGGGCTCGACTGGTATCCGGCGGGGCGGCTGGTGCTGGCCGCCGCGATCATCGCGGCCTTGACCGTGACGCTCATCATCCCCGCGTTCGGTTTCGACTTCGAGAGCTACCAGAAGGGTTTCCGCCTGGCGATCGAGCGCGTGCTGCGCGCTCAGCTCGGGATCGCCGCGGACGCGCCGCTGCGGATGCCGAACGGCAGCGATCCGGCGCGGCTCGTCGATCTCCTGGTCGCCATACTGCCGCCGATGGCGGCGCTGCTGATGATGCTGACCAACCTCGCCAATCTGTGGTTTGCCGCGCGCATCGCGAGAGCGTCCGGTCGGCTCAAGCGCCCGTGGCCGTCAATTCCGTCGATGGCGCTGCCGACTGTCACCTCGATCGCGCTTGCCGTCGCGCTTGCGCTCTCGTTCATGTCTGGAATGGTCGCGCTGGTGGCGGCGGTGTTCTCGGCTACGCTTTTCATGGCTTATGCGATGGTCGGCCTCGCCGTATTGCACTCGATTACCGCGGGGATCGCGGTTCGCGGCCTCATCCTCGGCACCGTCTGGGCGCTGGTACTCGTGCTCGGCTGGCCGCTGGTGCTGGCCGCCATCCTCGGCCTGGTCGATTCCGCCATCGGCCTGCGCGGCCGCATCGCGGGGCGGCGCGGCCCCCCTTCCCAACCCCACCTACCCGGAAACTCGAAGGAGTAGCGTCATGGAAGTCATTCTCCTGGAGCGCGTGGCCAAGCTCGGCCAGATCGGCGACGTCGTGCGCGTGCGCGACGGCTTCGCACGCAATTTTCTGCTGCCGCACGGCAAGGCGCTGCGCGCCACCAAGGACAACCGGACCAAGTTCGAATCGATGAAGGTGCAGCTCGAGGCGCGGAACCTCGAGCTCAAGGGCGAGGCGGAATTGGTCGCCAAGCGTCTCGACGGCCAGACCTTCGTGTTGCTGCGCCAGGCCGGCGAAGGCGGGCAGCTTTATGGCTCGGTCTCGACCCGGGACATCGCGGGCGCGCTCACCCAGGGCGGCTTTACGGTCGATCGCGGCCAGATCGTGCTCAACACGCCGATCAAGTCGATCGGCCTGATCAAGGTGCCGGTGCAGCTCCACCCGGAGGTCGTGCTCGCGATCACGGTGAACGTCGCGCGCAGCGCCGACGAGGCCGAGCGCCAGGCCCGCGGCGAGGACCTCACCAAGACCCGGACCGACGAGGAAGAGTCCCGCGCCGAGGCCGGGGCCAAGGCGGAGAAGTTCTTCGAGCGCCGGGCCAAGCGGGACGCCGAAGCCGCGCCGGAGGGCGAGGTTGCAGCGGAAGAGGACGCCGCCAAGCCGGGCAAGAAGAAGCGCGAGAAGGCCGCCAAGGCGGACGCTCCCGAGGCGCCGGCCGACGAGAAGCCCGCCAAGAAGCGGGATAAGAAGTCCGGCGAAGCCAAGGGCGAAGCTAAGGGTAAGTCCTGAGCCGCCCGGCCCTAGTCGACGATTGCCGCCGCCGGGCGACTTTGGTCTAATGTGACAGTGGGGGCAGACGGGTACGACCCCGCCGCGTCATCCGGGATGGATCCCGATGGATCGGTTGGTAAAGCGAACGTTCGTGAATATCGTCCGGCGGGGGACCTTAGAGGTCAGGCTCCCGTCGGGATACTCGTTTACAGCCGGCGACGGCACCGGTGAACCGATCGCCGTCGCGTTCAAGACGCGCAGGGCGATCCTCGCCTGCCTCATCGATCCGGAACTCCGCCTCGGCGAAGCGTTCATGAACGGCACGTTCGTCGTCGAGCGCGGCTCGATTGCGAGCTTCCTCGATCTCGTGATGTCGCAGGACTATTCGATACCGCCGCTGCCGGGCGCGCTGCTGCTCGCGGGCATCCGCTTCGTGTTGCGGCGCATTTCCCAGTTCAACCCGCGCATCCGGGCGCGGCGCAATATCCATCACCACTACGATCTCGACGGCAGGCTGTATTCGATCTTCCTCGATGCCGACCGGCAATATTCGTGCGCCTATTTCGAACGGCCGGGGATGAGCCTCGACGACGCCCAACTCGCCAAGCGGCGTCACCTCGCGGCCAAGCTTCTGCTCGACAAGCCGGGGCTCAAGGTCCTCGACATCGGTTCGGGCTGGGGCGGACTTGCGATCTATCTCGCCGAGACGTGCGGCGCGCGGGTCCTGGGATGCACGCTCTCCGACGAACAATATGTGGTGTCGCGGCAGCGGGCGCAGGAGCGCGGGCTCAAGGACATGATCAAGTTCGAGCTCGAGGACTACCGCGACCTGGAAGGCCGCTTCGACCGCATCGTCTCGGTCGGGATGTTCGAGCACGTGGGCGTCGTGCATTACGACGCTTTCTTCCGCAAGATCAGGGGGCTGCTGACCGAGGATGGCGTGGCGGTGATCCATTCGATCGGCCGGTCACGGCGACCGACCGCGACCAGCGCGTGGATAAAGAAGTACATCTTCCCCGGCGGCTATATCCCGGCGCTGTCGGAAGTGCTGCCGGCGATCCAGCGTCAACATCTGGTGGTGACCGATATCGAGATCCTCCGACTGCACTACGCCGAGACCCTGAAGGCATGGCGCGCCCGCTTCCTCGCCCGCCGCGAGGAGGTGATGCGGCTCTACGACGAACGTTTCTGTCGCATGTGGGAATTCTACCTGGCGGCTTCCGAAATGGCGTTCCGCCACCAAGGGTTAATGGTGTTCCAGGCCCAGCTCGCGCGCCGGCAGGACGCGGTGCCGCTCACGCGCGACTATCTGTTCGCGGCCGAGGAGCGTTTGCGTGCGGCGGAGCGCAACGCGCGTCCGCCGGTCCGTCTCGCCGGCGAGTGACGATCGCGCATCAGTCAAGTCGTCGCGTCCATATCGCCATAAAAAATATGTCATGTGAATTGTGCGTGATTCTCGATTCGCTTGTTGAGTCGAGTCGAACGCGTGCTATGCCAATTGCACGGGCGCATGCGTACGAACTTCGAGAAGGAAGGCAATGGCTCTCGAATCCACCCTGCGCAAACCCGACGCCGAGCCGGCGGACGAATACCGGCACGCGCCGCACAACGTCGAGGTCGAGCAGGCCCTGATCGGCGCGATCCTGGTCAACAACGACGCCTTCTACCGGATCGCCGACTTCCTCGAGCCGAAACACTTCTTCGAGCCGATCCACCAGAAGGTGTTCGAGATCGCCGCCGGCCTGATCCGCGCCGGCAAGGTCGCGACCCCGGTCACGCTCAAGACCTTCCTGCCCACCGACGCCGACATCGCCGGGCTCACGCCCGCGCAGTATCTTGCCCGGCTCGCGGCCGAGGCGACCACGGTCGTCAATGCGGAGGATTACGGGCGCACCATCTATGACCTGTCGATCCGGCGCGATCTGATCCGCATCGGCGAGGACATGGTCAACCTCGCCTATGACGCGCCGGTCGATATCAAGCCCGGCCAGCAGATCGAGGACGCCGAGCGGCGGCTCTACGAGCTGGCGGAGACCGGGCGCTACGACCAGGGCTTCCTGCGCTTCTCCGACGCGCTCAAGGACGCGGTCGACCTCGCGAGCAAGGCCTACCAGCGCGACGGGCATCTCTCGGGCCTGGCCACCGGCATGATCGACCTCGATCAGCTGATGGGCGGGATGCAGCCTTCGGACCTCGTCATCCTCGCGGGCCGCCCGGCCATGGGCAAGACGGCGCTGGCGACCAACGTCGCCTATAACGTCGCGGTCGAATATCGCGGCCGGCCGCGGCCGGACGGCTCGATCGAGACGGTCTCGGGCGGCATCGTCGGCTTCTTCTCGCTCGAAATGTCGGCCGAGCAGCTGGCCACCCGCATCCTGTCCGAGCAGACCGAGATCCCCTCCTCCCGCATCCGCCGCGGCGACATCAGCGAATCCGATTTCACCAAGCTCGCGGCGGCGGCGCAGGTGATGCAGTCGATCCCGCTCTATATCGACGAGACCGGCGGCATCTCGATCGGGCAGCTGGCGGCGCGCGCCCGGCGGCTAAAGCGGCAGCGCGGGCTCGACCTGATGATCGTCGATTACCTGCAATTGCTTACCGGCACCTCGCGCCGCGCGCTCGAAGGCCGGGTGCAGGAAGTGACCGAGATCACCACCGGCCTCAAGGCGCTCGCCAAGGAGCTGAGCATCCCGATCCTGGCCATCTCCCAGCTCTCCCGCCAGGTAGAGAACCGCGACGACAAGCGCCCACAGCTCTCGGACCTGCGCGAGTCGGGCTCGATCGAGCAGGACGCCGACGTCGTCATGTTCGTGTTCCGCGAGGAGTATTACCTGAAGAACCGCGAGCCGCGCCCGGGCAGCGAGGAGTGGTTCAAGTGGGAGGGCGAGCTCAAGGCCGCGGAGAACCGGGCCGAGATCATCATCGGCAAGCAGCGGCATGGCCCGACCGGCACCGTAAAGCTGTCGTTCGAGCCGCAATTCACCCGCTTCGGCAACCTGGCCCGCGAAGACCGGCTGCCGGAACGCACCCGCTGATCGCGTCGGCTTGGGCGGCGGCTAGAGCTCCCTGCTTTCGCCAAGATCACAACCCGATATAAGCGTGCGCATGAGTCAGGCCGGAACCACCCGCGCCGAGGGAGCCGCGCTCGAAGCCGGCGGCATCCTCACGATCGATCTGGCGGCGCTGGCCGCGAACTATCGCGACCTCGCCGCGCGCGCGGCGCCGGCGCGCTGCGCCGCGGTGGTCAAGGCCGACGCCTACGGCCTCGGCATCGAGCCGGCGGTGAGCGCGCTGGCGCGGGCGGGCTGCGATACTTTCTTCGTCGCGCTGTTCGACGAGGCGCTGAAGCTGCGCACCGTGCTGCCCGAAGCCACCGTCTATGTGCTGAACGGGCTGCATCCGGGCACCGCCGCCGCCTTCCGCGACATCGACGTGGAGCCGGTGCTGGGCTCGCTCGCCGAAATCGACGAATGGGACGCGTTCGCGCGCACGGCGGGCGAGAAGCTCTCGGCCGCCATCCATATCGACACCGGCATGCGGCGCCACGGCCTTGCGCCCGCGGAGGCCGAGGCGCTGGCCGGCAGGCTCCAGTCGCTCGCGTTCGCGCCGTCGCTGGTGATGAGCCATTTCGCCTGCGCCGACGAGCCCGGGCACCCGATGAACAAGCGCCAGATCAAAGATTTCCGCGCGCTGGCCGCGCGCTTCCCCGGTATTGCGGCCTCGCTCGCCAATTCCCCGGCGCTCCTGGGGCTCCCCGATGCGCGCTTCGATCTGGTGCGGCCCGGAGTCGCGCTCTATGGCGGGCGGGCGCTCTTGAAAGGCGACAATCCCGATGCGACCGGTGGTGCGGCTCGAGCTCCGCGTCATCCAGGTGCGCGAGGCAGCGAGCGGCGAGACGGTCGGCTATGGCGCGACGCAGACGCTGAAGCGCGACAGCCGCATCGCCGTCGTTTCCGCCGGTTACGCCGACGGCATCCCGCGCGCTTCCGGCTCCACCGACAAGAAGAAGGGCGCGGAGGCCATCGTCGGCGGGCGCCGCTGCCCAATCCTTGGGCGCGTTTCCATGGACCTGATCTCGATCGACGTGACCGACCTGCCCGCCGGCGCGGTGCGGCGCGGCGATTTCGCGACGCTCTTGGGCGACGGGATCAGCGTCGACGACCTCGCCGAACCCGGGGGAACCGTCGGCTACGAGGTTTTGACGCGCCTCGGGCGGCGCTATCATCGGGTCTACAAGGGCGGCTGACCGAAGGAGCGGCGCATGCCGACGCTCGGCGACTGGAAAGTGCCCCCGGCCGCGCAACCGAAGCCGGGAGATTACGAATACGATCTCGACGCGGCGCTCGCCGCGGTGGTCGGCGTGCGCGCGATCATTCCCTCCGACGCCTTCACCGCCGATATCCTCGGCACCGAGCGGCTCGGCAACGGCGTGCTGATCCGCAGCGAAGGCGTGGTGCTCACCATCGGCTATCTGGTGACGGAGGCCGAGACGATCTGGCTCAGCCTCGCCGACGGACGCACGGTGCCCGGCCACGTGCTCGGCTACGACCAGACCACGGGCTTTGGGCTGGTGCAGGCGCTGGCCCGGCTCGACCTGCCGGCGCTGCCGCTCGGCCGCTCGGCGGAAGCTGAGCTCGGCGAGCGTGTGGTGGTGGGCGGCGAAGGCGGCCGCAAGCGCTCGGTCGCCGCGCGCATCGTCGCCAAGCAGGAGTTCGTCGGCTACTGGGAATACGTGCTCGACGAAGCGATCTTCACCACGCCCGCGCACCCGCATTGGGGCGGCACCGCGCTGATCGGACCGGCCGGCGACCTGCTCGGCATCGGCTCGCTGCAGCTGGAAGCCTCGCGCGAGACCGGACAGGGCGAGCCATTGAACATGATCGTGCCGATCGATCTGCTGAAGCCGATCCTGGAGGACCTGCTCACGATCGGCCGGGTCAACCAGCCGCCGCGGCCCTGGCTCGGCATCTATGCGATGGAGGTCGAGGAGCGGATCGTGATCGCGGGGCTCTCTTCCGGCGGCCCGGCCGAGCGCGGCGGCCTCAAGACCGGCGACGTCGTGGTCGCCGTTGCCGACGCGCCGGCGAAGGATCTGGCCGGGGTGTTCCGCAAGATCTGGTCGCTCGGCCGCGCCGGGGTGGAAGTGCCGCTGAAAATCTGGCGCGAAGGGCGCACCCTCGACCTGCGCATCATCTCGGGCGACCGCAACCGGTTCCTGAAGGGGCCGAGCTTGCACTGAGCAAGCCCTATTCCCCATGATCCTGGAACTGCGCACCCTTTATTTCGAGGATTTGTCCGTCGGCATGACGGAACGGCTCGCCAAGACCGTTTCCTCCTCCGACGTGGTCGGGTTCGCCGAGGTGACCGGGGACCGCAATCCGATCCATCTCTCGGAGCATTTCGCCGCCACCACGCCGTTCGGGACGCGCATCGCGCATGGCCTCTACACGGCGAGCCTGATCTCGGCGGTGCTCGGCACCCGCCTGCCCGGGCCGGGCGCGATCTATGTCTCGCAGACGCTCAATTTCCGCGCACCGGTCAAGATCGGCGACACGGTGGAAGTCGCCGTCGTCGTCACCGAACTCATTCCCGAAAAGTTCCGCGCCCGGCTGAGCTGCACCTGCGCGGTCGGCGGCGAAACGGTGCTCGACGGCGAAGCGCTGGTGAAGGTGCCCTCGCGCAGCGACAAGCGCTTTCGCGGAATCTAGCCCAACGCCTTGAGCGATCCCGCCACCGCCGCGTCGAGGAATGCCTCGCTCTCCTTCTGCGGATCGGTGGATTCGAGGATCGAGCTCGCCAGCGCCACGGCCGCCGTGAAGCCCTCCGTGTGCCAATGGCCGATCGGCGGCAAGGATGCGGCAGCTTCGCGCGGCTCCGGAAACGGCCAGGGCGTGATGTAGAAGTACGGCTCGTCATAGGTGCCGTCGCCGGGCGAGAGCCCGACATTGATCGAGCGGCCCTTCTCCGGATCGCCGTCGAGCAGGATCAGCGTCGCCAGATCGAAATGGTGCGGCCAGCAGCGCACCGGCGAGGCCTGCAGCTTGCCCTTGTTGTGCGCCTCGCGGATGCGGCCGAGCGCGGCATTGGCGTTGCCGAACCAGGCGGCGAGCGTAGCGAGGCCCTTGGCATTCTCGGTGACGCGATAGGCCCCGCCCTTGGCAATGGGGTCGGCGGGCAGCTCGTAGGGGAAAGGCTTGTCGAGCGCCTTGGGGTCGAGGCCGCGCGCGCTCATCTCCTTGCCGAGCCAGGCGCGGGCGTCCGTGTCGGTGCGGCCGTCCATCGGGAAGCTCGACCTCGCCTTCCCGTCGATCAGCACGAGCGACAGTTGCGGAATTTTCAGGCCGAGCCGCAGGTCGCCCTTGAGCGGATGGGTGGTGAAGCCATCGAGCGCGTCGTCCCAGCCCACGTTGGTGTGGCTCGAGTCCGGCTTAGGCGGGACATAGGCGTAGCCGGCACGGGCGAGCCACTGGGCGGCGTAATGCGCCGGGGCGCGGGCCGCATGCAACATCTTCAGGTTCACGCCGTCGATCGAGCGCCAACGCGATTGGCTCATGGCAGTTTCCTTTTTGTCATTAGACCAGTTCAGGATCAGTGCGGCTAGCTGCGGCCGAGCAGCTTGCGTGCGCCTGAAACGGCTATCGCGACCGTCGCGAGCCAGACGATCGCCGCGCCGATGCCGAAGGCGATGCGCCCGCCTATTTCGCCCACGGGCACCGTCCCGCTGAATGCGCGCGGGCCCGGGCCGATGGCAATCCAGGTTCCGATCAACGCAAAGCACAGGAAGATCGCCAGCCCCAAGAGATACTGTGTGAAATGCATCCAGCGCGGAGCATTGGCCGGCATCTCGCCCTGGGGCGAAGGCTCGCCGACCGTGGCCGGCATGAAGACGGCAGCGCCGCCCAGAAAGAAAATGAGCCCGGCGCAAGCGACGATCCAGAGCGGGGCATGCAGCGCTTTGGAGCCGCCGGGCACGGGAAGCGCGCCGAGGCCGACCAGGATGAAATAGAGGCCGATGGCGGCGAAGACCGCCCCGATCCCCATCATCTGCTTTGAAGAAAGCGGCTTCTGTTGGTCCATCTTCGGCTCGCCTCGTACAGGCGTCCAGTTTGACCGCCGGTCGTTTCCAATTCGTTGCACAGTGGAAAGACCGGCTGGAATTGAACTTGTGCTAGCTTGTTGCCGCGACTCTCACGGATTCCGAACCATCGCATGGCCAAAGCCCGACACTCCTACGTCTGCCAGAACTGCGGCGCGGTCTATCCGCGCTGGAGCGGCAAGTGCGACGCCTGCGGCGGCTGGAACACGATCAGCGAGGAACAGGCGGCGCAAGCCGCCGTCCCCTCCGCGCAGCGCACCAGCCGCAAGGGCCGCGTCATCAAGCTCGAAACCTTGCAAGGCGGCGGCGCGGAAGCGCCGCGCATCGGCACCGGCATCGCCGAGTTCGACCGGGTGGTCGGCGGCGGCTTCGTGCCGGGATCGGTCGTGCTGATCGGCGGCGATCCGGGCATCGGCAAGTCCACCTTGCTGATCGAGGCGGCGGCCAAGCTCGCGCTGCGCGGCAAGCGCGCGGTCTATGTCTCCGGCGAGGAAGCGATCGCCCAGGTGCGCATGCGCGCCGGGCGCCTCGGCCTCGCCGACGCTCCGGTCGAGCTGATGGCCGAAACCAACGTCGAGGACGTGCTGGCGACGCTGAAGGCCGACCAGCCCCCGGTCCTCGTGGTCGTGGATTCGATCCAGACCATGTGGACCGAGACGCAGGAGTCCGCGCCCGGCACCGTGACGCAAGTGCGCTCGGCGACCCAGTTGCTGCTGCGCTTCGCCAAGACCACGGGCGCCTGCATCGTGCTCATCGGCCACGTGACCAAGGACGGGCAGATCGCGGGCCCGCGCGTCGTCGAGCACATGGTCGATGCGGTGCTGTCGTTCGAGGGCGAAGGCGGCCACGCAGTTCCGCATCCTGCGCGCGCTCAAGAACCGCTTCGGCCCCACCGACGAGATCGGCGTGTTCGAGATGACCGGCGGCGGCCTGAAGGAAGTCGCCAACCCCTCCGAGCTGTTCCTGTCCGAGCGCGATCTGGGCTCGCCCGGCACCGCGGTGTTCGCCGGGATCGAGGGCACGCGGCCGTTGCTGGTCGAAATCCAGGCGCTCGCCGCGCCGACGACGCTGGGCACGCCGCGCCGCGCCGTGGTCGGCTGGGACCCGAACCGGCTTTCGATGATCCTGGCCGTGCTCGAGGCGCGCTGCGGGGTGCGGCTCTCGGGCCACGACGTTTACCTCAACGTCGCGGGCGGCCTGCGCATCGTGGAGCCGGCCGCGGACCTTGCCGTGGCCGCGGCGCTGGTCTCGGCGCTCACCGGCACGCCGCTGCCGGCCGATGCCGTCTATTTCGGCGAAGTGAGCCTTTCCGGCGCGGTTCGGGCCGTGCCGCAGGCCGCCGCCCGGCTCAAGGAGGCCGGTAAGCTCGGCTTTACCCGGGCCGTGGTACCCGACAGCGGCCGGAGCACGGCGAGCGAGGGCCTGCAGATCGTAACCGTAGGTTCGCTTGCAAGCGTGGTCGCCGATCTCGCGGCCCGGGCGCCCAGGCCGCGCCGCTCGGTCGCAGGGGGCGCGGAAGACGGGTGACTGCGACAGGCGGCGAGGCTATATAACGCGCGGCCGGAAGCCGCGACTCGGCCGCCCCGGAGCCATTGAGGCATGCCCATTACGCTGCTCGATATCGTTCTGCTCGGGGTCATGCTGATTTCGGGCCTCTTGGCCATGGTCCGCGGCTTCATGCGCGAGATCCTGTCGATCGCTTCCTGGGTGGTCGCCGCCGGCGTCACGCTCTATGGCTTTTCGCGCACCGTGCCCTACGTAAAGCAGTACGTGACCAACGATCTGGTCGCCAACGGCATCGCCATCGGTGGTCTGTTTTTAGGCACGCTGCTCATCGTTTCGCTGGTCACGGTGAAGATTTCCGACGCTATTCTCGACAGCCGAGTTGGTGCGCTCGACCGCACGCTCGGGTTCGTGTTCGGGCTGGCGCGCGGGCTGGTGATCATGGTGGTCGCCTTCCTGTTCTTCGCCTGGCTGGTGCCGGCGAACAGCCAGCCGGACTGGGCCAAGAACGCCCGCTCGCGCGTGGTGCTGCAGGGAACCGGGGATTGGCTGTTATCCATGTTGCCGGACGACCCTGAAACCGCCATCTTGAAACGCTTGAAGCGTCCACGTGACGACGACACGCCCGAGAACTCCAGCGCCCGCCCCGCGCACCGAGCGCGATGCGCAGCCGCGGCTCGCGGAACGGACGACCGAAAACGGGTACAAGCGTTCCGACCGGCAGTGGTTCGAACAATTGCTCGAGAGCACCCGCGGCACGGGCCGCTGAGCTTTCGAGCCGGAGGGCCGAATGGCCAAAGTCGAAGACGGGGTGAAGGCGTTGCCACGCGACCTCGACGACGATCGCCTGCGCGAGGAGTGCGGCGTGTTCGGCATCTTCGATCATCAGGATGCCGCCACCATCACCACGCTCGGACTGCACGCGCTGCAGCACCGCGGCCAGGAAGCCGCCGGCATCGTCTCGTTCGACGGCAAGCGCTACCATTCGGAACGCCGGATGGGCCTGGTCGGCGACAATTTCTCCCGCCGCGAAGTGATCGAGCGCCTGCCCGGCAACTTCGCGGTCGGCCACGTGCGCTATTCCACCACCGGCGAAACGATCATGCGCAACGTGCAGCCGCTGTTCGCCGAGCTCGATGGCGGCGGCTTCGCCATCGGCCATAACGGGAACCTCACCAACGGCTTGACGCTGCGCCGCCAACTGGTGCGCGAAGGCGCCATGATGCAGTCCACCACCGACACCGAGGTGATGCTGCATCTGGTCGCACGCTCGAAAATGCCGCGCTTCATCGAGCGCTTCATCGACGCGCTGCGTCAGCTCGAAGGCGCCTATTCGTTCGTGGCGCTGACCAACAAGAAACTGATCGGCGCCCGCGACCCCTTGGGCATCCGCCCGCTGGTGCTCGGCCGGCTCGGCAAGTCCTATATCCTGGCGTCGGAGACCTGCGCGCTCGACATCATCGGCGCCCGCTTCGAGCGCGACATCGAGAACGGCGAAGTCGTGGTCATCACCGAGGAAGGGCTGCAATCGATCAAGCCGTTCCCGCCCATGCAGGCTCGGCCCTGCATCTTCGAATACGTCTACTTCGCCCGCCCGGATTCGATCGTCGGCGGCAAGCCGGTCTATGACGTGCGCAAGGCCATGGGTCGCGAGCTCGCGCGCGAAGCGCTCGCTAGAGCCGACGTGATCGTGCCGGTGCCGGATTCGGGCGTGCCGGCCGCGGTCGGCTACAGCCAGGAATCGGGCATCCCCTACGAGCTCGGCATCATCCGCAACCATTATGTCGGCCGCACCTTCATCGAGCCTTCGCAGCACATCCGCGAGCTCGGCGTCCGGCTCAAGCATTCCGCCAACCGCGCCGCGATCGCGGACAAGCGCGTGGTGCTGGTCGACGACTCGCTGGTGCGCGGCACCACCTCGGTGAAGATCGTGCGCATGCTGCGCGAGGCGGGCGCCCGCGAGGTGCATATGCGCATCGCCTCGCCGCCGATCAAGCATCCGGACTATTACGGCATCGACACGCCGGAGAAGGACAAGCTGCTGGCGGCGACCCACGATCTCGAAGGCATGCGGACCTATATCGGCGCCGACAGCCTCGCGTTTCTGTCGGTCGACGGCATCTATCGCGCCATGGGCGAAAAGGCCCGCAATGCCGAGCGGCCGCAATTCACCGATCATTGCTTCACCGGCGAATACCCGACGGCGCTGACCGACCGCACCGGCGAAGTCGGCCCGCGGCAGCTTTCGCTGCTGGCCGAAGCGAGCTGAACCGGCTAGTTCTCGCCTTCGATGGCGAAGCCCCTCTCCGACAAGATCGCGCTGGTGACCGGCGCCTCGCGCGGCATCGGCTATGCCGCGGCGCTCGCGCTGGCCGAGGCCGGCGCGCACGTGATCGCGGTCGCGCGCACGGTCGGCGGCCTCGAAGAACTCGACGACGCGATCAAGAAGGCCGGCGGCACCGCGACGCTGGTGCCGCTCGATCTGAAAGATTATGACGGCATCGACCGGCTCGGCGCGGCGCTGTTCGAGCGCTACAAGCGGCTCGACGTGCTGGTGGGAAACGCCGGCCTGCTCGGGCCGATCTCGCCGCTCGGCCACGTGGAGCCGAAGGCCTGGGACGACACGATGGCGATCAATGTCACCGCCAATTGGCGGCTGATCCGCTCGCTCGATCCGCTGCTGCGCGCCGCCGAAGCCGGCCGCGTGGTGTTCGTGACTTCCGGCATCACCGCGCATGCGCGCGCCTATTGGGGCCCCTACTCGGTCTCCAAGGCCGCGCTCGACATGCTCGCGCGCATCTATGCCGCCGAGACCGCCAAGACCAACGTGAAGGTCAATGTGTTCGGCCCCGGCCCGATCCGCACCAAGATGCGCGCCACCGCCATGCCCGGCGAGGACCCGATGACGCTCGACACGCCCGAGCAGGTCGCCGGTTACATTCTCAAGATGTGCCTGCCCGATTGGCAAGAGAGCGGGAAATATTACAGTTACCCGATGAAGGCGCTGCTGGAGTTCCAGCCGCCGAAGCCGGTCTGAGCATTGGCATGAACGCAACCCCGCCCGCGCGCGCCACGGAACTCGCGCGCGCCTTGTCGAAGCGGCTGATCGAAGCCGCGCCCGGGCGGAAGACGCTCGCCGTCGAGGCGCCGTTCACCGGCAAGGCGATCGGCGAGATTCCGCTCTCGACCCGCGAGGACGTGTTCGCCGCCGTCGAGCGCGCGCGCGGCGCGCAGAAGCGATGGGCGGCACTGCCGGTCGCCGAGCGAAGCAAGGTGCTGCTGCGCTTCCACGACCGCGTGCTCGACCGGCGCGACGAGATCCTCGACCTCATGCAGCTGGAGGCAGGCAAGGCCCGGCGGCATGCCTTCGAGGAAATCGTCGACGTGGCGATCACCGCCCGCTACTACGCGCGGCGCGGCCCGCGCTTCCTGCGCTCGCGCCGCCGCCGCGGCCTGATCCCCTTCCTCACCCGCGTCACGGAGCATCGCCATCCGATCGGCGTCGTGGGCATCATCTCGCCCTGGAACTACCCGCTCACGCTTGCGGTCTGCGACGCGCTGGCGGCGCTGCTTGCCGGCAACGCCATCGTGCTGAAGCCGGCGGAGAAGACCTCGCTGCTCGCGCGTTTCGCGGTCGATCTCCTCATTGAAGCGGGCCTGCCCGGCGATCTGTTTCAGGTCGTGACCGGCAGCGGCGAAGTCGCCGGCGCCGCGCTGGTCGAGGCGGCGGATGCGATCGCCTTCACCGGCTCGACGGAGGTCGGCCGCCGGATCGCGGCGCGCGCGGGCGAGCGCTTGATCCATGTCTCGCTCGAGCTCGGCGGCAAGAACCCGCTGATCGTGCTGGCGGACGCCGATCTCGACCGCGCCGCGGAAGGCGCGGTGCGCGCTTGTTTCACCAATGCGGGACAGCTCTGCATCGCCGCCGAGCGGCTTTACGTGCAGCGCGCGCTCTACGACCGCTTCCTCGACGCTTTCGTCGCGCGCACGCGCGCCATGCGGGTCGCCGCCGATTTTTCCTTCGACACGGACATGGGATCGCTGGTCGGGCCCGAGCAGCTCGAGAAAGTCACGGCGCACGTCGCCGATGCCGTGGCCAAGGGCGCGCAGGTGCTCGCCGGCGGCAAGGCTCGCCCGGATATCGGGCCCTATTTCTTCGAGCCGACGATTCTCGCCAAAGTGACGCCGGCGATGCTGGTGGCACGCGAAGAGACCTTTGGTCCGGTCGTCGCGGTCGATCGCTTCGACGACGTCGAGGAAGCGATCCGGCTCGCCAATGCGAGCGACTACGGCCTGAGCGCCAGCATCTGGTCGCGCGACACGGCACGCGCCCAGGAAATCGGCGCGCGGATCGAAACCGGGGCCGTCAATATCAACGAAGCCTATGGCGCGGCGTGGTCGGCCATCGACTCGCCGCTCGGCGGATACAAGGCCTCCGGGCTCGGGCGCCGGCACGGGCGCGAAGGCATTTTCCGTTTCACCCAGAGCCAGACCGTCGCGACCCAGAGTCTCATTCCGCTGGCGCCCCGGCGCGGCCAATCGCCCAAGGCGTTCGCCAACATGATGACGGCGATCCTGCGCTGGATACGGCGAATTCCGGGCGCGCCTTGAGCTTGCCGCTTCAACGCGGCTTCGTGACCCGCCAGGCGAGTGCGCCGGCGGCCGCCAGCAGCAGTCCCGCCAACAGGAACGCGGCGCCCGGCAGTTGCCACGCGCGGCCCGCGCCGATCGTATAGGCGAAGATCGACGCGAAAATCACCGGCGCGATCAGCGAGGCGATGCCTTGCAGCGAGCCGTTGGCGCCCTGCAACTGGCCCTGCTCGGTTTCCGAGACGCGCCGCGACATCAAGGCCTGCAGCGCCGGACCCGAAAAGCCCCAGGCGGACGTCACCGGAATGCCGATCCAGGCCCAGACGCCGCTCGGCGCAAAACCGAGGATCGCGAACCCGATGACGCCGAAGATCAGGCCCACGAGCAGCATGGCGCGTTCGCCGAAGCGCCTGACCAGGCGTCCGGTGAGGAAAGCCTGCACGATCATGAAACAGACGCCGTAGCCGGCGAGCGAAAGGCCGACGTCGCGCTCGTTCCAGCCATAGCGATAGCTGGTGTAGAGCACGAAGATCGCCGGCAGCGACACGTGCGCGACATTGGTCAGGAAATTGACGGCGGCGAGCCCGGTGAGCTCCGCATGCGAGCGCAGGAGCTTGAGCGAGCCCACCGGGTTGGCCTTGCGCCAATCGAGCGTGGCGCGCCGCGCTTGCGGCAAGGACTCCGGCAGAATGAAGAAGCCGTAGAGGGCGTTGGCGAGGCTCAGGCCGGCCGCGACCCAGAACGGCAGCCGTGGATCATAGACCCCGAGCAAGCCGCCCACGGCCGGGCCGAGCACGAAGCCGATGCCGATCGCCGCGCCCAGGATGCCGAACTTGCCGGCGCGCTGCTCGGGCGGCGTCACGTCGGCGATATAGGCGAACGAGGTCCCGATGCTGGCGGCGCAGATGCCCGAGATCAGCCGGCCGGCGAACAGCCACCACAGATCGGGCGCCAGCGCCATCAGGATGTAGTCGAGGCCGAGGCCGATATTGGAGAGCAGGATCAACGGCCGGCGGCCGAAATGGTCGGACAGCAGGCCGTGCACCGGCGAGAAGAAGAACTGCATCAGCGCCCAGGCGGTGCTGAACAGGCCGAAGATCTCGGCCGCGCGCGCGGTGTTGCCGCCGAGGAACATCTCCACCAGCTTGGGCAGCACCGGGATCACCATCCCGAGCGCGAACATGTCGAGCACCAGCGTGATGAAGATGAATACGACCGCGGCGCGGCGCGGACCCGTTGGCGTCTGTTGCTCGGTCATGGAATTGGGCTCAGGCGAGGCGGCGTCTCATTTGGCGCGGGCGCGCTTGCTCTGCTTTTGCCAGTCCCGCTTGCGCCCGGCAAAGGGATTTTTCGCCTCGCGGAACGCAAGGCGGACCGGCACGCCGGGCAGATCGAAAGCTTCGCGCAGACCGTTCACCAGATAGCGCAGGTAGGATTCCGGCAGCGCGTCGGTGCGCGTGCCGAACAGGACGAAGCTCGGCGGCCGCGCCTTGGGCTGCGTCATGTAGCGCAGCTTGATGCGCGCGCCGGAAACCGCGGGCGGCGCGTTGGCCTCGATCGCGCCTTCGAGGAAACGATTCAGCGCCGCGGTCGGCACGCGCGTGTTCCAGACCTCGTGGATCTTGACGACCGCGTCGAGCAGGCGATCGAGCCCCTCGCCGGTCAGGCCCGACACCGGCACGACCGGCACGCCCTTGGCCTGCGGCAGCCAGTGGTCGGCCTCGGTGCGCAAGTGTTTCGGGGCGATATCCTTTTGCGCGGCCAGATCGGATTTGCTGATCGCGAGCACCAGCGCGCGGCCCTCTTCCATCACCAGGTCGGCCAGGCGCAGGTCCTGCTCCTCGAACGGACGCTCGGAGTCGATGAGCAGCACCACGACCTCGGCGAAGCGGATGGCGCGCAGCGCATCGGCGGCGGAGAGCTTTTCCAGCTTCTCCACGATGCGCGCGCGGCGGCGCAGGCCGGCGGTGTCGAACAGCTCGAACGTGCGGCCGCGCCGCTGCAGCCGGACCGTGATGGTGTCGCGGGTGATGCCGGGCTCGGGCCCGGTGAGCAGCCGCTCCTCGCCCAAGAGCTTGTTCACCAGCGTGGATTTGCCGGCATTGGGCCGGCCGACGATGGCGACTTGAATGGGCTTCTCGCCCGCCGGCTCGGCCGCTTGCTCGGAAGCGGGCAGCGTTTCGCGGATCGCCGCGTACAAATCCGCAAGCCCCTCGCCGTGCTCGGCCGAGAGCGCGACCGGATCGCCGATGCCGAGCGTATAAGCCTCGAAGGCGGCCTCGAACCCGCGCTTGCCCTCGCTCTTGTTGGCGACGAGGATCACCGGCTTGCCCGAGCGGCGCACGATATCGGCGAACGCATGATCGGCCGGCGTGATGCCGGTGCGCGCGTCGACCAGCATGAGCACGGCGTCGGCGTCGCGGATCGCGGCCTCGGTCTGGGCGCGCATGCGGCCCTCCAGGCCCGGGCGCGGCACCTCCTCGAAGCCGGCGGTGTCGATCACGCGGAACGAAAGATCGCCGAGCGTAGCCTCGCCCTCGCGCCGGTCGCGGGTGACGCCGGGGGTGTCGTCGACCAGCGCGAGCCGGCGGCCGACCAGGCGGTTGAACAGGGTCGACTTGCCGACATTGGGCCGGCCGACGATGGCGATGGTCGGTTGCATTGTCGGGCGCGAGGGGGCGGACCCCTCAGCGGGTGCCGTCCCAGGGATCGCCGGGGTTCTTCGGCTGCTGGGCGGTGCGCGGCGCACGCGGAGCGGCAGGCTGTGCCGGCGTGGCTGCGGGCGGGGTCGCGGGAGCGGCCGCGGGAGCGACCGCAGGCGTCTGCGGCGCCATGGAAAGAGGCACGTTGGCGTTGGCCGGCTGGGCCGGCGGCGCGTTGTACTCGATGCCCGGAATTCCGGCGGGGAAGACCGGCCTGCGCTCGCCCGGCACCGGCTTCTTCTGCGAGCTCAAGAAATCGAGCTTGTCGAGGATGTCGAGGCCGCCCTCGCAGCCGGCCACGGCGAGCGAGAGCGCCGCGGCGAGCAGGAGGTTTCGGGCGACATGGAATCGGGCGGCGCGGAATCTGGAAGTTAGCATGGGCATCTCTTACTGCGTCGCCGGCGCGGCGTCGACCGGCAATAGCGCGAGCATCAGCTGCGCGCGCGAGCGCAGCGACGGCGGGGTCTCCGGATCGGCCACGATCTCGACGAACAGGCGGCGCGCGGCGTCGCGCTCGCCGGCGCGGAAGCGCGCGAGCGCCAGAATTTCGCGCGCCGAAGCCTTGAACGCGGAATTTCCGGCGATCAGCGGGTCGAGCCGGCGCGCGATCTCCGAGGCGGAAGCGGTGTCGACGAGCGCGAGCGCGGCGCGGACGCGGGCGAGGTCGCGGAACGAGGCTTCGACCGAGGTATCGTCCGCCAGCGCGTCATAGGCGGCGGCGCCGGCCGGGCGGTCGCGCTTGGAAAGCTCGGCGGCGATACGGAAGCGGGCGAGCGTGCGATAGCCGCTCGGCGCGTCCTTGGCGAGCGCGGTGAGGATTTCCTCGGCCTCGGATTGCTTTCCGGCGGCGTCGAGCTCGAGCGCGGTCTCGAAGCGCGCGCCGGCTTTGGCCGCCTCGCGCGCCACGTACCATTCCCAGCCGCGCCAGCCGGCGACCGCGAGGACGAGCGCGATGGCGGCGCCGACGACATAGATGCCGTAGCGCTCCCAGAGCTTCTGGTAGCGCTCTCGCCTAAGTTCCTCGTCGACTTCGCGAAGGATGTCGGACATCGATTTTCCGGGGATTCACCGACGCATTGCGGTGAGCGGCGTACCGTACAGATGTGGGCAGATCGTGGCAAACCCCTCTCAGGGTTTGGCTTTCAGCTGATAAACGTTCGCCGTGCCGGGGAATTCGCGGGTCCGCACTTCGCGGGCATAGTCCCGGACCGCGGCCTCGATGTGGGAGGCGAGCTCCCCGTAGCGCTTGACGAAGCGCGGAACGCGCGGCGACAGCCCGAGCATGTCCTCGAGCACCAGCACCTGGCCGTCGCAGGCCGGCGAGGCGCCGATGCCGATGGTGGGGATCGCGACCTGGCCGGTGATTTTCCGCGCCAGCGGCTCGGCCACGGCCTCGATCACCATGGCGAATGCGCCGGCCTCGGCCACCGCCTTGGCGTCGGCGACGATCGGCGCCCATTCGCTTTCGTCGCGGCCGCGGGCGCGGAACGAGCCGAGCGTGTTGATCGCCTGCGGCGTGAGCCCGACATGGCCCATGACCGGCACGCCGCGATCGGCGAGAAAGCGGATGGTGTCGGCCATGCGCACGCCGCCTTCGAGCTTCACCGCGCCGGCATGGGTTTCCTTCAGCACGCGCGCGCAGTTGCGGAACGCCTGCTCGCGGCTCTCTTCGTAGCTGCCGAACGGCATGTCGACGACCACGAGCGCGCGCTTGGAGCCGCGCATCACCGCCCTGCCCTGCAGGATCATCATGTCGAGCGTGACCGGCACCGTGGTCTCGAGCCCGTGCATGACCATGCCGAGCGAATCGCCGACCAGGATCACGTCCACGTAGTTGTCGATGAGCGCCGCGGTGTGCGCGTGATACGAGGTGAGCGCGACGATGGGCTCGCCGCCCTTGCGGGCCTTGATCTGCGGCGCGGTGATGCGGCGGACTTCTTCGTTCATGGCTCAGATCGCGGATACGCCTACGACATAGGGATGGAATATATAGAGCAGGAAGAGGTAGAGCGCGAGGCCGGCAAGGACCGCGATGACATCGCCGATCCAGCCGCGCGGCGCGGGCTTTGGCGCGTCGTCGCGCCGTTTCATCGAAATGCGGGCATAGACCGCCCAGGCCAGCACCGCGAGCGCCAGCACGAGGGTGGCGATGTCGCCGTTGGCCAGCAGATGCGCGAGCGCCCAGATCTTGATCGCGGCCAGCATCGGATGCTTGAGCCAGAGGCGGATGTGGCTCGGCACGTAGGCGGCGACCAGCAGGATCGCCGCCGGGATCATCAGCAGGAGCGCGAGATGGCGCGTCCAGATCGGCGGATACCAGAGCTGCGCCGGCCCGGCCGCGCGCCAGGCGCCGTAGCCGTAGGCGACCATCAGCAGGCCGGCGAGCGAGACGACCGAATAGAGAATCTTGTAGGGGCCCTCGCCGATGCGCGCGATCAGCGCCGCGCGGGCGCCGCGCTGCGTGGTGAAGGCGTGCATGCCGATGAAGACGATAAGGCCGGCGAACATCAGGAGCATGGTTCGGTTCCTGTCTTGTCCTTTCTTGTCTTGGCGCGGCGGAAGCTAGACGCGTTTGCGCGGGCTGTCACGGCTCGGGCATGCCGGCACGGACTGCGAGCCGTCGATCCTGAGTGTCGCGAGTCCGAAGTGCGAGCCTCGCAAGCGATGGCGGCGTCTAGCCGGTTCGTCATCCGATCGCGGGTCTCGCGACGCTAGGCCGCGCCCTGGATGACGTGCAGCGTTCTCGCGAGCGGTTTCGCTCCGAGGTTTGGCTACGCTTCCCCTCCTGAAACAAGGAGGGGGATGGAGCGCCGCTCGGCGCTCTATCTGTTTGCGCGCCTTGCGAGAGACGCGCGGTGCCCGGAACCGCCGGGCACTCGCCTTACGGCGCTCCACCGCGGCACTCGCCAGGGTCCGTGGCTAGGACCGTTGGCTCAACCCCGGACCGCGCTTCCTGGGACGCGGGCCTGCAGCCCTGTCCCAGTCCAGCGAGCTCCTCGCAGGGCGGTCCTAGTGCCGCCCGGGCGGGGCTCCGGGGTCGCCCGAGTGCGAGGTTACGAGCCTCGCCCGCGGGAACCGATCCCGATCCCACGTCGAACACGTCGCGCGACGCGCCCCTCGTGGATCGAGACGGGGCGAACTTAATGGCGCGCGGAGGAGTGCGGATAAAGTTTTCGCAGAAATTTTCGAAGTGATTGCGCCAACTGCAAAATTTCGTGCGGGCGTTTGGCTCTATGCGCCTCTATCCGCCATTCCGCCTCCGCTCATTCCCGCGCAAGCGGGAATCCAGTCTGGGTCCCCGCTTTCGCGGGGACGAGCGGCACCAAACCGGAAAGACGTGGATGGCCGGGACAAGCCCGGCCATGACGAGACAACAAAGTAGATGATCCCGTGTGGCCGGTCAGCGCGCGACATCCGCCTTCGCGCGCGGCATGCGGCCTTGCGCCTGGCCAGGCGCGGCGCAGGCGCGGGCGCGGGCCGCGCGAATTCCGGCCAGCGCGGCCGCACGCCGTATTCGTCGAGCACCTCGGCCACGACCATGTCATAGACCTTGTCGATGCGATTGAGGCTCCAGTGATCGTTCGCCGTGCCGTCCTTGAAAATGAAGTTCTCGAGCGAGCCGGTGAAGTCGCGCTCCGGCTCGATCTTGGAGGACCAGACGCCGCCGCCGGTATAGATATTCAGCGCGCGGGCGACGTTGGCCGGAATGCGCGGCGGGCTGAACGGCTCGACGACCACGAGCGTCTGCACCTTCACCCCGGCCCGGCCGAGCTTGCGGGCGAATTCGACCGCGGAGCTGGCGCCGAGCGAATAGCCGACCACCGCGATCGGCGTCGCGGCCGGGTCGGCGACTTCCGCCAAGTAGCGGTTGGCGACGGTCTCCCACTGGGCCGCGTAGTCGATCTCCGCGCGGACGCCGAGCGAGCGGATCTTGCGGGTGAGCGTGTGGGTGCCCGACGTGACGTAAGTGTCGCCGGGCAGGTTGAAGCCGGGGAACAAGAAGACCACGCCGACCTTCGTGGGCACCGGAGGCGTCTCCAGCACGACCTCCGGATTGGCGCAGGCGCCGAGTGCGAGAGCGAGCACGATCGCCGGCAGCCCGAGACGCACGCCTGTTGGTGTACCGGACATCGCACCAAACACTGCTTGATTGGCGGCCTTGGCCGCGGGCCTCATCGGGCGCGACGCTGCCACAGTTGGCCGCGCCGGATCAACATTGGCGGGATGACGAAAACGGCATGAATTCGAGACGCCGGCTCACTCCCACTCGATCGTCCCCGGCGGCTTGCTGGTCACGTCATAGACCACGCGGTTGACGCCCTTGACCTCGTTGATGATGCGCGTCGCCACGTGGCCGAGGAAGGCGGGCTCGAACATGTAGAAGTCCGCGGTCATGCCGTCGGTGGAGGTGACCGCGCGCAGCGCCACCACCTGATCGTAGGTGCGCCCGTCGCCCATGACGCCCACGGTGCGCACCGGCAGGATCACGGCGAAAGCCTGCCAGATCTCGTCATAGAGCCCGGCGCGGCGGATTTCCTCGAGGAAAATCTCGTCCGCCAGCCGCAGCACGTCGAGCGCCGCGCGCGTGATCTCGCCCGGACAGCGGATCGCGAGCCCCGGGCCCGGAAACGGATGGCGGCCGACGAAGGCTTCGGGCAGGCCGAGCTCGCGGCCGAGCGCGCGCACCTCGTCCTTGAACAGCTCGCGCAGCGGCTCCACCAGCTTCAAATTCATCCGCTCCGGCAGGCCGCCGACATTGTGGTGCGACTTGATCGTCACCGACGGGCCGCCGGTGAAGGACACGCTCTCGATCACGTCGGGATAGAGCGTGCCTTGCGCGAGGAACTCGACCTTGCCGATCTTCTTGGCCTCGGCCTCGAACACGTCGATGAACAGCCTGCCGATGATCTTGCGCTTGGCTTCGGGATCGATGACGCCCTTGAGCGCGGCGAGGAATGTTTCGGAGGCATCCACGTGCACGAGCGGGATGTTGTAGCTGCTGCGGAACAGCGTCAGCACCTTGGCGCCCTCCGCGAGCCGCAGCAGGCCGTGGTCCACGAACACGCAGGTGAGCTGGTCGCCGATGGCCTGGTGGAGCAGCACCGCGGCGACCGCGGAATCGACGCCGCCGGAGAGGCCGCAGAGCACCCGGCCGTTGCCGACCTGGGCGCGGATTTTCGCGATCGCCTCGTCCTTGAACGCGGCCATGGTCCAGTCGCCGCGCGCGCCCACGATGTTGCGCACGAAATTGCGCAGCAGCAGCGCGCCGTGCGGCGTGTGCATCACTTCGAGATGGAACTGGGTGGCGTAGAACTTGCGCTTCTCGTCGGCGATGATGGCGATCGGCGAGTTCGGCGCGCTGCCGACCGCCTCGAAGCCCTTGGGCAGCTTGGTCACCCGGTCGCCGTGGCTCATCCAGACCGGATAGCGCTCGCCGACCTTCCACACGCCCTCGTAGAGCGCGGACGGCTTCTTGATCTCGACCTCGGCGCGGCCGAACTCGCGGTGATGGCCGGCCTGGACCTCGCCGCCGAGTTGCTGGGCCATGGCCTGCTCGCCGTAGCAGATGCCGAGCACCGGGACGCCGGCCTCATAGATCGCTTTCGGCGCCAGCGGCGCGTCCTTGTCGAGCACCGAGGCCGGGCCGCCCGACAGGATCACGCCCTTGGGCTTCATCTCGCGGAACGCGGCTTCGGCCTTCTGGAACGGCACGATCTCGCAATAGACCTTCTCCTCGCGCACGCGCCGCGCGATGAGCTGGGTCACCTGCGAGCCGAAATCGACGATGAGAATCTTGTCGTGGGCGGGGGCCGCTCATGGTCGCGGATTGGATGCTCACGTCTTGCCGAGATCTAGTCACTTTTGGCGCCGCTCCCATACCACATCCCAATAGGTCCCGATTGCCGGATCGTGGGCGCTCCTATGCCGGTCCTTTTCGGCAAATCCCGCGTTTTGCAAATAAACTTGCAAGTCGTCGAGCCGAGCGCCGCCCGCATAGCTCTCGAAATCGGCCGCCTCCGCCTTGATGAAGCGGAACTCCTGCAGCAGATCACCGGCGCCCTTGAGCACCATCAGCTCGGCGCCCTGCACGTCCAGCACAAGTGCCTGGTAATCGCGCGCCGATAGGCGCTCGCGCCGGAACAGCGACTGGAGCGTGATCCCCCGCAGCCGGCGACTTTCCACATATTCGATGCGCGGCCACATTTCCCGATGCCGCGCAAGCGGCAGCAGCGACGAGGATTGGCCCTTGTTGCTCGAAATACCAAAATCGTACTCCGCGTCGTCCTGGTCCGTCAGCAGCGCGCGTATCGCACGCTGCCTTGGATAGCTCGCAAGGTTCGCAACCAGCTCGTCGAACACCTCCGCGATCGGCTCCACCCAGAGAACCCTGAGCCCATATTCTGAATAGAGCGCGCGCTCTTGGCCGGTGTTAGCGCCGACGTGCACGACCCCCTGAACACCGCGAAGAAAGTCGTCCAGGCGCTTTCGTCCGGCTATTCGGCGTACAAATTTTTCGAGCTTCCTGCCAAAGATCGACAACCGACTACGCTCAGGCGCGCTCATGGCGAGGGATTAGAGGATCGGGGTCCCTGCGGCAAGTTGGTCGTTGTAGCCGCCATGTGAATCTACGTAGCATTCCGCATCGCCGCTGGATCAGGGGGGAAGACCGTGCGCTTACCGATCGTTCTACTCGCTGCGTTGACTGCGCTGTCTTGGCTTGGCGCCGACGGCGCCGGAGCCGCGACCCAGGAAGAAGCCTTGCAGTTCCTCATCGGACGCTGGACCAACAAGGGCAATTGCGGAGACACGATTCAATTTCAACGGCAAGGCGCGAGCTGGACCTACCGCGAAGTCCGGTTTGACCGGCGGCAAGGCATATCCCGCCAGGGTTTCCGCCGGCCCTTCCGGGGTGGTCACCGTACGGATTCCAGGTGCGGACGGTGGCTATGAATACGTGAACACGTTCCGGTCCAAGGACACCTTCGATGCAGTCGAGGGGTTCACCTCGGGACCGCTGGCAGGCCGGCGTAGATCGTATACGTACACTCGCTGCAATTGACCGGCCAATACCCGCCAGCGAAGCGAACGCTTCGTCAAAGCGAAGGCTGACGCGCAAGCAAGGCCACGAAAAACCCGTCGGTCTCGGTGCGCCGCGGCGTGAGCAGCAGCCCCTCGCCGCCCAGCAGCGCCGCCTTGCCGAGCATGAAGCCGCGATCGCCGAGGCTGCGCGCCACTTCCGCCGGCGGCACGATGGCGAAGCCGGGCGTGCGGGCGGCGAAGGCGCGCACCTGCGCGCCGTTCTCGGCGTCGAGCAGCGAGCAAGTGACATAGGCGATGCGGCCGCCGGGCTTCACGTAGCGGACGGCGGCGTCGAGCAGCTCGGCCTGTTCCTTCACGCGCTGCTCCAGCGCGCCGGGGCGCATGCGCCACTTGGCGTCCGGGTGGCGGCGCCAGACGCCGGTGCCGGTGCAGGGCGCGTCGAGCAGCACGAGGTCCATCTTGCCCGCGAGATCGGCCAGCACGTCCTGCTTGCCGCGCGGGCTTTTGACCTGAACATTGTGCGCGCCGGCGCGGTTGATGCGCTCGTGGATCGGCGCCAGCCGGCGCAGATCGGAATCATAGGAGAAAATCTGCCCGCGGCCCTCCATGAGCGCCGCCAGCGCCAGCGTCTTGCCGCCGGAGCCGGCGCACAGATCGAGCACGTGCTCGCCGGGCTTGGCGCCGGTGAGCAGCGCCGAGAGCTGCGAGCCCTCGTCCTGCACCTCGAACCAGCCTTTGAGGAACGACGGCTCGGAAGTGACCGGCGGCTGCTTGCCTTCGGCGCTGAGCACGATGCGCAGGCCAAGAGGCGACCAGCGCGCGGGCTTGGCGTCGAGATGCGCGAGCGCCTCGAGCGCCTTCTCGGGCGTCGTCTTCAGCGTGTTGACGCGCAGATCGAGCGGCGCGCGCTGGCTAAGCGCGGCGCCTTCGGCCGCGCGCTCGTCGCCGAAGGTTTCCGCCAGATGCGGATCGAGCCATTCGGGATAATCGCCGGCCACGGGCGGCGGCGCGCCTTCGAGGCTTGCCAGTTCGTCGAGCCGCTCGCGCTCCGCGTCGGTCAAGGCCGCCGGCGCGTAGCGCGAGCCGTCGCAGAGTTTTCCGATGGCGCCGGCGTCGAGGCCGCGCGCGAGCTTCATGGTGCCGAGCAGGATCGCGCGCGGCGTGGCCTCGCCCATGATCCAGGCGGACGACGCCTTGCGCCGCAGCGCGTCGAACAGGAGACTGCCGATCGCCGAACGGTCGCCGGAGCCGGCGTAGCGGTGCGCGACGCCCCATTCCCGCAGCACGTCGCCCGCGGGGCGCGAGCGCGCTTCCAGCTCGCCAAGCACTTCCATGGCGGCAGCGAGACGAGCGGCCGGAGTCATGGGGCGATGATCGTAAAATTTCGGCGTGTACGCCGGGTTATGCTAGGAATCGTTTTCACAACGGTTCGTGTAGCAGATGCAGGACGCCAATGTCGCGGATGACTTCCGAACGCGAAAATGATGGGCGGCTCATGGCGCCGGCCGCCGAGCGCAACAAGGGGCCGATTCTCGAAGTCCTCAAACGCTTTCTGCCGGGGCACGGCCTCGTTCTCGAAATTGCGAGCGGCACCGGTCAGCACGTCATGCATTTTGCCACTGCGCTGCCGGAGCTGACGTGGCAGCCCACAGACTTGAACGCGGAGCACCTGACCTCAATTTCCGCATGGATACGGCATAGCGGGCTTGGAAATGTGCGCACGCCGTTTGAGCTCGATGTCGGCGCCGATCCCTGGCCGGTCGAGCGCGCCGAAGCTGTGCTGTGCTTCAACATGATCCATATCGCGCCATGGGCCGCAACGCGGCAATTGATCGAGGGCGCCGCGCGCGTGCTCGCTCCGGGCGGCGTCCTGTTCCTCTACGGGCCTTACAGGCGCTTCGGCGCACATACGGCGCCGAGCAACGAGGCGTTCGACGCCGACTTGCGTATGCGCAATCCCGAATGGGGATTGCGCGACATGGAAGAAGTCGTCGCGCTGGCGGAGAGGAACGGGCTTTCGCTGGTCGAGATCATGCCGATGCCCGCGAACAATTTCTCGGTCGTCTTCAGGCGCGGCCGGGATTGATAGCCTCGCACGCATGTGCCGAAGGCGTCATTCAGTCGGCCAGAATGCGAAGCGCGAAGATCACCCACATGATCAGCAGCGTGAGCGTGCCCACGGTAAAGGCGAAGAAGCGGCGGCTTACGCGGTTGGACGTAGTGTGAATGAATGCGTGCACCAGGCGCGACAGCACGAAGATCCACGACAGCACCACGAACACCAGATCGGCCTTGCGCGTCAGCAGCGCGAAGGCGACCAGGCGTAGAACAGGATCGGGATCTCGAGCTGGTTGTGGAACGCGTTGCCGATCTTGGTGGCCCGCTCGGGCCAATTGGCCTGGCGGAGCGCGATGTCGCGGATCTTCACCTCGCCGCGCCGGGTGTGCCCGACGCGCACATAGCCGTTCCAGTAGAGCAGGCCGAACGTGAGCGCGATCTGGACGAAGACGGGAAGCAGGACGGCCTGGATGGACATTACATCCTCCCCGGATAATTCGGGCTCTCGCGCGTGATGGTCACGTCGTGCACGTGGCTTTCGCGCACGCCGGCGCCGGAGATGCGGACGAATTGCGCCTTCTCGCGCAACTCCTTGAGGTCGCGCGCGCCGACATAGCCCATGGCCGCGCGCAAGCCGCCGGCGAGCTGATGCAGCACGTTGGCGAGCGGGCCCTTGAACGGCACTTGTCCCTCGATGCCCTCGGGCACGAGCTTCAGGTTGTCCTTGATGTCCTGCTGGAAGTAGCGGTCGGCCGAGCCGCGCGCCATGGCGGCGACCGAGCCCATGCCGCGATAGCTCTTGTACGAGCGGCCCTGATAGAGAAACACTTCGCCCGGGCTTTCCTCGGTGCCGGCGAGCAGATTGCCGATCATCGCGCTCTCGGCCCCGGCGGCGAGCGCCTTGGCGAGATCGCCGGAGAATTTCACGCCGCCGTCGGCCACCACGGGCGTGTCGGTTTTCCTGGCCTCCTCGACGGCGTCGAGAATCGCGGTGAGCTGCGGCACGCCGACACCGGCGACCACGCGCGTGGTGCAGATCGAGCCCGGGCCGATGCCGATCTTGAGCGCGTCGGCGCCGGCATCGATCAGCGCCTTGGCGCCCTCTTTGGTCGCGACGTTGCCGGCGAGCACCTGCACGGCGTTGGAGAGTCGTTTGACGCGCGTCACGGCTTCGAGCACGCGCTTGGAATGTCCATGCGCGGTATCGACCACGACCACGTCGACGCCGGCCTCGACCAGCATTTCGCTGCGCGCGTGTCCGGCGTCGCCCACGGTGGTGGCGGCGGCGACGCGCAGGCGCCCCTGCTCGTCCTTGCAGGCGTTGGGATATTGCACCGCCTTCTCGATGTCCTTGACGGTGACGAGGCCGACGCAGCGATAGTCCTTGTCGACCACGAGCAATTTCTCGATGCGGAACTGGTGCAGCAGCTTCTTGGCTTCGTCCTCGCTCACGCCCTCGCGCACGGTGACGAGCTTTTCCTTGGTCATCAGCTCGGAAACCGGCTGATCGGGATTGGTGGCGAAGCGCACGTCGCGGTGGGTGAGGATGCCGACCAGCTTGCCGGCGCGGCCGTTGCCCTTCTGCTCCACCACCGGGATGCCGGAAATCTCGTGCATCTGCATGAGGTCGAGCGCTTCCTGCAGCGTGGCGCCCGGGTGGATGGTGACCGGATTCACCACCATGCCGGATTCGAACCGCTTCACCCGCCGCACGTGCTCGGCCTGATCCTCGGGCGAGAGGTTCCGATGGATGACGCCGATGCCGCCGGCCTGCGCCATGGCGATGGCGAGGCGCGCCTCGGTCACCGTGTCCATGGCGGCCGAGAGGATCGGGATGTTGAGCGTGACCGTGCGCGTGAGGCGCGAGCGGACGTCGGCCTCGGACGGCATGATGTCCGAGAGCCCGGGCTTCAAGAGGACGTCGTCGAAGGTGAGCGCTTCTTGCGCGAGGCCGTCGCGGAGACGGGACATCGCCAACTCCTGTTCCGGCAATTCCGGAAATCGTTACGGCGCGGGGGTGGAATCGAGTGCCGCGGCGGGTTGGCGAGGGTGGTTAGCATGCTCTCCCCCGCCTGCCTAGAGCCGACGGCGACTTCCACACCGTCTCCAAACTGGCGAAAAATGGTACAAGCATGGCCGTCTTCGCCCGGGGTTCACCATGTCCGAACATGTCCGCGTTGCGCTCGATTCCGGCGTTCTCACGCTCACCCTGGCGCGGCCGGAGAAGAAGAACGCGCTGACCAACGCCATGTACGAGGTGCTGGTGCGCGAGATGAAGCGCGCGGAGACCGATCCGGCGGTGCGCGTCGTGCTGTTCCAGGCCGAGGGCGACGCCTTCACGGCCGGCAACGACATCATGGATTTCGCGGCGGCCGCGACCGGCGCCAAGCCGCCGCGCGAGGGCCTGGGCGCCAGCCCCTTCCTGCAGGCGCTGGCGCACGCGACCAAGCCCTATGTCGCCGCGGTGCAGGGCCGCGCGGTCGGCGTCGGCACCACCATGCTGCTGCATTGCGACGTGGTGATCATCGCCGAGGACGCCCAGCTCACGACGCCGTTCGTCAATCTCGCGCTGGTGCCGGAGGCGGCCTCGACCTGGCTGATGCCGGCCCGCATCGGCTATGCGCGGGCCTACGCCATGTTCGCGCTCGGCCAGCCGGTCGACGGCAAGACGGCGGTGCAGATCGGGATCGCGACGGCGGCCGTTCCCGCGGCCGAGGTGCAGAAGCGCGCGCTGGAAGCGGCCCGCGCGCTGGCGACCAAGCCGGCCGGCGCGCTCAAGACCACCAAGCAGCTGATGCGCGACGCCGCCGCCATCGTCGCGGTCATGGAGCGCGAGGGCGCCGAGTTCGCCGCGCGCCTGAAGAGCCCGGAGGCGGCGGAAGCGTTCCGCGCCTTCACCGAGCGGCGGCCGCCGGACTTCAGCAAGATCGGCTGAGCGCTATTCTGCGGCCGCCAGATCGCCCCTGCTCCGGCGGCGCAGCAGGAACAGGATCAGGGCGATCCCGGCGAGCAGCAGGAACGGCAACGGCAAAGAGATTGACCCCGATCCAGCCGACCCCGTGCAGCAGCGCGCCCGAAGTGAACGAGGATGATGACAACCGTAACGAAGATCGTGAAATCGTTCACGCCCTGCACCTAGCGCTTTCTCCGGACGGACGATACGCCTCGGTCAGCAGCGTCGTGCCGCCGATATAGGAGAAATTCCAGCCGATCCCGAGCAGCGTCAGCGCCGAGAGAAAGTACAGAAACTCGATGCCCGAAAGCGCGATCGCGACGTGAAGACCAGCAGCGCGATCCCGCGAGCATGACCTTCGGCGACGCTGAAGCGCGCGATCAGCGCGCCGGTGAAGAACGACGGCACGAACATGCCGAGCACGTGCCACTGGATCACGAACGCGGTCTGCGCCGATGCTGTGATGGTGATCGGCCATGGCGAGCGGCGTCGCGGTCATCGCCAGGTTCATCACGCCGTAGCCGATGGCGGCGACCGAGCAGCGCCACGATGAACACCGGCTGGCGCATGATCTCCGATAGCGGCCGCGCGGGCGCATCGGCCTTGCGCTCCCGGCCGGCCGCGGCAGATTCGAGCAGCACCATGACGCGGCGGCGATCCGGCACAGGACCACGATCACTGCGTACGCTACGCCACGAACGGCGTCCGCTCGCGGAGAGATCGCGCGGTGAAGCGACACGAGGTTCGGCCCGACGATCGCGGCGATCACGCCGCCGGTGAGCACGTAGGAAATGGCGCGGCTCTTGAACGCCGCGCTCGCCGCGTCGGCTGCGGCGAAGCGATAGAACTGCGCGAAGCCCTATTGACGCCGTGAAGACAGTGCGCCAGACAAAACAGCCAGAACGAGCCTGGATCAGGCCAACGACCGCGAGCGCCCGCCGGTCGCGCCGAACAGCCCGCCGAGCGTGAAGCCGGCCTCGCCGGCCATACGGCCCATCATGAGCGAGGCCGGGATCGTGGCGACCATGGTGCCGAGCATCCAGGCCGAGATCGGCAGCGTGGCCAAGCGACTTGTCGGCGGCAGCATGTGGCCGACGAGCCCGCTCGCCGTGATGATGACCACGGTCCGCGGTCTGCAACAGCGCCTGGCAGACGAGGAGCAGCAAGACGTTTCGCTTTTCGCGGGAGATCGGCATTGGCGGACTCCGGCGTCGGGCTTATTGCAGTTTTTCCGGCGGTACTTCGTCCAAGGTCATAATGCGCGCCGACATGACTGGCCCTGCGCCTATGACTTCGCGCCCGCCGACTCGTGATCATGATCCCCAAATACGCCGTCGCCCCGCTCATCGTCGCCAGCGCGCTGTTCATGGAGAACATCGACGCGACGGTGATCACCACGTCGCTGCCGGCGATCGCCGCCGACCTCAAGGAAGATCCGATCGCGCTGAAATTGGCGCTGACGTCGTATCTGCTGTCGCTTGCGGTGTTCATCCCGGTTTCGGGCTGGATGGCGGACCGCTTCGGCGCGCGCACCGTGTTCCGCGCCGCCATCGTCGTGTTCACGCTCGGCTCCATCGCCTGCGGCTTCTCGCAATCGCTGCTCGATTTCGTGCTGTTCCGCATGCTGCAGGGCCTGGGCGGCGCGATGATGGTGCCGGTCGGGCGGCTGGTGATCGTGCGCACGGTGCCCAAGCACGAATTGGTATCGGCGCTCGCCTGGCTCGTGGTGCCCGCGCTCATGGGGCCGCTGATCGGCCCGCCGCTCGGCGGCTTCATCACCACCTATTTCCACTGGCGCTGGATTTTCTGGATCAATATCCCGATCGGCATCATCGGCGTGCTGCTGGCGAGCCGGTTCATCGAAAATTTCAAGGAGGCGCACCCGCCGCCGCTCGATCTCCTCGGATTGGTGCTGCTCGGCCTTGGGCTGGGCGGGATCGCATTCGGACTCACCACCATCGGCCAGGGATTGCTGCCGCCCGTGTTCGCTATCGCGCTGCTCGTGGCCGGATCGGTGTTCGTCTACATCTACGTGCGCCATGCGCGGGTGACGCGCGCACCGGTGCTCGATCTGAAGCTGCTGTCGGTTCCCACGTTCCGCGTCAGCATCATCGGCGGATCGCTGTTCCGGATCGGCATCGGCGCGATGGTGTTTCTGCTGCCGCTCTTGTTCCAGCTCGTGTTCGGGCTGACGCCGTTCGCCTCCGGCGCGCTCACCTTCGCGGGCGCCATCGGCGCGATCCTGATGCGGGCGACCGCGGCGCCGATTCTGCGCCGCTTCGGCATCAAGCGCGTGGTCACCTATAACGCGGCGATCGCGGCCGGGCTGATCGCTTCCTGCGCGTTGTTCGTGCCGGGAGTATCGCACCTCTTCATCATCGTGCTGCTCCTGATCGGCGGCTTCTTCCGCTCGCTGCAGTTCACCAGCATCAATTCGCTGGCTTATGCCGATCTCGAAGCGAAATCGATGAGCCAGGCCACGAGCTTCACCAGCGTGGCGCAGCAGCTTTCGATCTCGGCCGGAGTCACGGTGGCCGCGCTGGTGCTCGAAACGTTGCGCTACAGCCGCGGCACCAGCGCGATCCTGGTTTCGGACTTCCAGATCGCGTTCCTGATCGTGGGCGCGATTTCGCTGTCGTGCATCCTGTTCGTGCTGCCGCTGCCGAAGGACGCGGGCTCGGCGCTCACGCGCCAAGTCAAGGAAGCCGAAGCCGCCGCGAGCGAAACCGACCGGCAAATTTAGATTTTATACCCATAAATCGCAATTGATGAGCGCGAGTTGATCCATGTCAACCTTGGAGCGGTTTGCGCGCTTAAGTAGGACGTCGTGCCGGGGCCGAGATAAATTACAAGTAGAGGTCGGCCGAGTTGTCTGCCCTTAGCGTTGCCGGCGGGAGCCGAGGATAACTACGACGCACGTGTCTCTTCCATCCTCGGCGAAGCCGAACGACTGTTGAACAGGAGGACTGCGATGAAGCGAAGCTCAATCGGCCGTGCGATCATTCTCGCAATGGCGGTCGGCCTGGTCAGTCCGGCCGCCGCCGTCGACCCGCAGCGCATCGACTGGACGAAAATCCCGGCGAAGTCGCTGACGCTGTTCTATCCGGGCCAGTCGACCTACGACTGGCTGGTCGGTCCCGGCCATCCGGGCGCCAAGTCGGTCGAGCAAGGACTGGCATGTCTCACCTGCCACAAGGGCAGCGAGAAGACCCGCGGCAACCAGATCGTCAAAGGCGGCGACCTCGAGCCGACGCCGATCCCCGGCAAGAACGGATTCGTCGTTCTCGCCATGCAGGCCGCGCACGACGCCGAGTACGTCTATTTCCGCTTCCAGTGGAAGAGCAAGATGAAACGCGAGGGGCGCATGCACGATTACGTGCGCTTCGATGGCAAGCAATGGAAATGGTACGGCCACGACCGCAACGACAAGGCGGTGCGGTCGGGCGAACAGCCGGCGCTTTACGAGGACCGGCTCTCGATCATGCTGGACGACGGCAAGGTTGAGCGCTTCGCCCAGCAAGGCTGCTGGCTCACCTGCCATAACGGTATGCGTGATACCCGAAACCAGATGGTCGGTGAGGCGGTCAAGAAGCATCCGCTGTTCAGCGACGCGAAATACGACGCCGATATCCGCAAATACCTCGCGTCGACGCGGACCGATCCGGCGGCAAGCTGGGACAAGACCAAGTCGCTCGAGGAGATCGCCAAGATCAAGGCCGCGGGCGGATTCCTCGACCTGATGCAATGGCGAGCGAACCGGTCGGGGCCGGTCGGAATGGCCGACGACGGTTTCGTCCTCGAGTACCGCAATTTCGACGAGGGCAAGAATCCATTTTCCTGGAACATCGACCGCAAGACCATGACGCCGCTTTACATGTTCGACGCCGCCAAGGTCGGCGCCAAGGCGCTGCGCGTCGGCGATATCGGCAATCCGGCCAAGCCCGGCGCGATCATCAAGGAGACCAACGCGGTGCCGTTCGATCCCAATGCCGGCTGGAAGGAAGGCGACATCCTGCCCGGTCGTCTATTGAGCCGGATCGACGCGAAAGGTTCGGCCGCCGACAACGACGCCGCTTATGGCACCTGGAGGAACGGCACCTACACGCTGGTGTGGCGGCGCAAGCTCAATACCGGCCATCCGGCGGACGACAAGATCATGCAGGTGGGCGGCAAATACACGATTGGACTCGCCGTTCACGACGACAACGTGACCACCCGGTTCCATCACGTGTCGTTTCCGCTGACGCTCGGAATCGGCGTCGATGCCGACATCAAGGCGGTGACGCTCAAATAGCCGCGGGATGGTTTCAGCCGGCTCCGTTCCAATCGGGCGGGGCCGCATCCGCTATTCTTCTTTCTCAAGTTCGCATCCATTAGGACCTGGCCGCCGCAATGAGTCCAGGTTCTAGCTCGCACCGCGGAAGCCCTTGGCCAGCACATAGAGTTCGGCGGAGCCGGTGCGGCTGGCTGGCGGCTTCACATGCTTGACGCTCTCATATTCGCGTTTGAGCTCGGCGAGCAGCGCGGTCTCGGTGCCACCCTGGATGACTTTGGCGAGCAATACGCCGCCCGGCACCAACACCTCGCGGGCGAACTCGGCCGCGGCCTCGATCAGCCCGACGATGCGCAGGTGATCGGTCTTGCGGTGGCCGGTGGCGTTGGCCGCCATGTCGCACAGCACCACGTCGGCCTTGCCGCCGAGCATTTCGCGCAGTCGGCCCGGCGCGGAGGGATCGAGAAAATCGAGCCGCAGGAACTCGACGCCGGGCATGCGCGGCATCTCCAGAAGATCGATCGCGACCACGCGGCCCCGGCCCTCGGCGGCGCCGGTGCGCTCGGCGGCGATCTGGCTCCAGCCGCCGGGCGCGGCGCCGAGATCGACCACCCGCCCGCCGGGCTTGAGCAGATGATGCTTGTCGTCGATCTCCGCGAGCTTGTAGGCCGCACGCGAGCGATACCCTTCGCGCTTGGCGCGGCGCACATAGGGATCGTTGATCTGGCGCTGCAGCCAGGCGCGCGACGACACGCTGCGCCCGCGCGCGGGGCGCAGCTTGGTGCGGCCGCGTTCGCCGGCGCTCATTGCGCGGCCCGCGGCGCCCAGGCGCCGGCGGCGCGCATGAGCTCGATCAGCATGCCCTCGCGCAGACCGCGGTCGGCGACCCGCAGCCGCTCATAGGGAAAGGTGCGGCGGATCGCCTCCAGGATCGCGCAGCCGGCCAGCACCAGGTCGGCGCGCTCGGCGCCGATACAAGGATTGCCCACGCGCTCCTCGTAGCTGGTGCGCGCGAGATGCTCGACCACTTCGGTGACCTGGTGCGCATCGAGCCACAGGCCGTCGACGCGCTTGCGGTCATAGCGCTCGAGCTTCAGATGCACGCCGGCGATGGTGGTCACCGTGCCGGAGGTGCCCAGCAGATGCATGCCGTGCCCGCCGTTGGTTCCGGTGCGGGCGGCGAACTCGGCGATCTGCGGCTCGACTTCGGCGATCATGGCGGCGAAGGTTTCGGCGCTCACCCGCTCGCCGCCGTGGCGCTCCGCCAGCGTCACGACGCCGAGCGGCAGCGAGATCCAGTCGCGCACCGAGGCGCTGGGCGGCCCGCGATCGACCGCGCTGGCGCGGCCGAGCCAGGCCAGTTCCGAGGAGCCGCCGCCGATGTCGAACAGGATGGCGCCTTCGGCCGCGGGATCGAGCAGCGAGGCGCAGCCGCGCGCGGCGAGCGCCGCTTCGGTGCCGCGGTCCACGATCTCGAGCTCCAGGCCGGTCTCTTGCCGGACGCGGGCGAGGAATTCCTCGCCGTTTTCGGCGGCGCGGCAGGCTTCGGTGGCGATCAGGCGGGAGCCGGCGACGCTCTGCTGCTTGAGCTTGCCGGCGCAGACGCGCAGCGCCCCGATGGCGCGTTCCATCGCGCCTTCCGCGAGCCTGCCGGTGCGCGACAGCCCCTCGCCCAGCCGCACGATGCGCGAGAACGAGTCGACCACGCGAAAGGCTTCGCCGGTCGGCTGCGCAACCAGAAGACGGCAATTATTGGTGCCGAGATCGAGCGCGGCATAGAGCCGGCCATGACCGCCATGGCCGCGCGCCGCGCCATGGCGCCCATGCTCGCGCCAGCGCCGCTGGCGCCTGCGCCTTCGCGCCGATCCGCTGGGCGCGGGCACGCCCGCGCGCGGCTCGTCCGTCATGACGGTCCTTTCCCGCGCGGCCGGAGCCAAGGGCTCGACGGCGTGTGCGGTAAGCTCTGTTTCTCAGTTGCACGCAGTTTAGCGAGCGCGGTCGATTACGCAACTCGCGCGCCGAGGCCAGCTCTTGCAAGCGCTGTGCGGGGCCCATAGCCTCCCGCGCGCAAGGTTCCGCCATGGCGAAGGAATTCACAGGCAAGATCGTCGTCGTCACCGGCGGCAGCCGAGGCATCGGCCGCGCCATTGCCGCGGCTTTCGCCCGCGAAGGCGCGCAGACCCTGATCGCCGCCACTTCCGAGAAGAATTTAACCGTCGCCGCCGACGCGATCGAGAAGACCGGCGCCGCGCGGCCGTTGACCTTCGCCGGCGACCTGCGCCGGCTTGAGATCTGCGAAGCGTTGTTCCGGCAGGTCGAGCAGCAATGCGGCCGCTGCAACATCCTCGTGCATTCGGCGGGCGCGACGCGCAGCGGCGCGTTTCTCGAGCTCTCCGACGAAGCCTGGACCGACGGCTTCGCGCTGAAATTCCTGTCGGCCGTGCGCCTGTCGCGGCTGTTCTGGCCGATGCTGAAACAGGGCAAGGGGCACGTGCTTGCGGTGGTCGGCGGCGCGGCCCGCACGCCCGATCCGATGTTCACCATCGGCGGCTCGGTGAACGCGGCCTTGGCCAATTTCGCCAAGGCGCTGGCCGGCCTCGGCAAGCGCGAGGGCGTGAACGTCAACGCGATCCATCCCGGGATCACGGAAACCGACCGGATAACGGACCTTTTTCGCGCGCGCGCCGCGGCCGAGGGCATCTCGATCGAGAAGGCCCTGGAGAAGGCGCTCGCGGCCCAGGGCATCGCGCGCATCGCCAAGCCCGAGGACGTGGCGGAACTGGCGCTGTTCCTGTGCAGCGAGCGGGCGCGCCACATCCAGGGCACCGCGATCGCGGTCGACGGCGGGGCGACGCCGGGATTCTACTGAAAACGAAAACGGCCGGCCCGAGGGCCGGCCGCTTGGCTCAGGTCCGCCGATCTCAGTTGGCGCTGGCGCCCGGGTTCTCCGCCTCGGCGCGGAGGAAGAAGCTCTCTTCGGCGGTCATGCCGCGGTTCAAGTTGAACCGGCTGGCGACCCACGGCGAAGCCGGAACCTGCAAGGTCTCGACGATGGTCACGGTCTGCGGGACATAGTCCGCCGGAGCGGTGGCGGAATATGTGCCGAAGATCGGCTCATGGTTGGCGATGGAATCCGGCGCCGCTTCCTCGGCGAGGCCGAAAGCCGATGTGCCGGCCGCGAACACCGCGGCGAGCGCGAGGGTCTTGATGGATTTCATAATCTCTCTCCTGCACGTTTGAACTACGATGCAGGTATCCTAGGAGGGCGGCTTTCTATGAAATCGGTATTCTGCTTGACGAACTGCCGGCATCGGCAACAAGTTCTTTCCGTCGACGCGACGATTTGAGAAAAGTTTCGCGCGAATGGTAGCGACCCATTCTTTCCGCGGGCCTTGCCCCGGCGTGAAAGGAGAACAGCATGCCCGACACCATCATGTTTCATGAGGGAAACCGACGCCTGCAGGACGAATTCGACAGCCGCAAGATCTCCGACCGGCTGGAGGAGAAGCTGACGCGCACGCGCTTCAGCGACGAAGACAAGGCATTTATCGAAAATTCGATCTTTTTCTTCCTCGCCACCGCCGACGCGGAGGGACGGCCGGATTGCTCGTTCAAGGGCGGCAGCCCCGGCTTCGTGCGCGTGAGCGCGCCCGACGAGCTGGTGTTTCCGGATTACGACGGCAACGGCATGTTCAAGAGTCTGGGCAATATCGAGGTCAATCCGAACGTCGGCTTGCTGTTCGTCGATTTCTTCAAGCCCAAGCGGCTGCGCGTCAACGGCACCGCGTCGGTGCGGCGCGACGATCCGCTGCTGCAGCACACCGTCGGCGCGCAGCTCATCGTGCGCGTGAAAGCGCGGGCGATCTTTCCCAATTGCCCGCGCTATATCCCGACGCTGCAGCTGGTGGAGCCTTCGAAATACGCGCCGCAAGCCGGCACGCATTTCCCGGAGCCGGCCTGGAAGAGCTTCCCGGACTTCGCGCCGGTCATGCACCCGCGGCAGGAGACTTATAAGGGCTAGGTCCCCACCCTGAGCGGCGCCGCGAGCTTGCGGAGCGCGGCCAGCACCGAGAGCGCGGTGATCCTGCCGGTCTTGGGATTTTCCGAGGGCACGTTCTCGATCGTCATGCTGAAACGGGCGCTATCGGCGTCGACCTCGATCGTGTGGCAGTTGCGGCTGAGCGACGGATCGGCCCAGATTTCCACCATCGTCCGGTCGGGGCCGATGCCGGCGAGCGAGAGCGCGGCGGCGACGTTGAGGTTCTCGGGAAAGCCCACGGCGGCCTCGCGCGCGCTGCCGCTGAAGACGCGCTTGGCTTCCGTCAAGCCCTCGACCGAAATCCCGTTCGCTACCAGATAGGGCGCGCCGACCAGGCCGCGCGGCGGCTTGCGCGTGGTCATGCGCACCGAGTGAATAGTCCCCTCCGCCGCCGCGGTGACGGCATCGAGGCCCAACAGCGCGCCGGTCGGCACGATAATTTGGCCGCCGCGCGCCTTGGCAAGCTCGATCAAATCCGGCCGCGCGAGCAAGGCGCCGCAGGAGAGCACCATCACCCGCTTGCCGGCATCCAACATCGGCCGGCACACCTGTTCGAGAATTTCCGGCGGCGCGCATTCGACCGCGAGATCGGCGCGCTCGGGGATTTCGCCGAGCGCCACGACCGGGCAGGCAATGCGCTGGGCGTCGCGCCAGGCCTTCGCTTTCGCCGCGTCGCGCGCCGAAATGCAGGCCAGCGCCAGGCCCGGCACGCCGTCGGCGAGCCGGCGCGCGAGCACGCGGCCGATGGCGCCGAGGCCGGCAATGCCGACGCGGATCGGGGTCATCGTTAACTCCGGTCGAACGCGGCGTGCATACGCGCGGAGGACCCTTGCTACAAGCGGCGGCTTGACCCTGCCCGCCGGGCACGCAAATCTCGGTCAAACGAACTGGAGGATGTTATGCGTAAGACCCTATTCAGCGCGGCGCTTGCGGTACTGCTCGCGCTCACCGGCACAGCATCGGCGCAGGAATGGCCGACGCGCGCGATGACCATGGTCGTCCCCTTCGCCGCCGGCGGGCCGCAGGACACGATCGCCCGCGTGGTCGCGGCCGGCCTTGGCGAAATCCTCGGACAACAGGTGGTCATTGAAAATATCGGCGGCGCCGGCGGCATGCTGGGCGGCGACAACGTCGCGCGGGCGGCGCCGGACGGCTACAAGTTCGGCCTCGGCACGGTCGGCACCCACGCTCAGGGCCAGACCCTCTACAAGAAGCCGCTCTATAACGCGGTCACCGACTTCACGCCGGTCGGGCTGATCGCGGAGACGCCGATCGCGCTCCTGGTGCGCAAGGGTCTGCCGGTGAACAGCCTTCAGGAATTCATCGTTTACGCCCAGGCGAACCAAGCGAAGATGTCGTTCGGCTCGGCAGGTCCGGGTTCGGCCACGCACCTCGGATGTGTGGTGGTCAACATGGTGCTTGGCCTCAAGGTCGAGCACATCGCCTATCGCGGCACCGGCCCCGCCATGCAGGATCTCTTGACCGACCGGAGCATCGATTACATCTGCGACATCATCAATACCGCGAAGCCGCAGATCGAGGCTAACACCGTCAAGGGTCTCGCGATCATGACCAAGGAGCGCTCGCCGGTGCTGCCGAACCTCAAGACCGGACTCGAGCAAGGCGTGAAGAATTTCGAGGCCTACACGTGGACCGCTTTCTTCCTGCCCAAGGGCACGCCGGAAGCGATCGTGAAGAAGCTGAATGCCGCAATCGTGCAGACCATCAACACGCCGGCGGTGCGCGAGCGGCTAAAGGGCATGGGCGCGGAGGTCGTGTCCAATGATCGCGCCACGCCGGAATATCTCGCGAAGTTCGTCCCCGCCGAAATTCAGAAATGGGCGGCGCCGATCAAGGCGAGCGGGGTGACGGTGGATTGACGCGTGATCGATCGCGGCTGAAAATCCGAACCTCGATCTGAACATCCCCGCGGCCGGCCCCTGTCGGGCCGGCCGTCGCACGAAAGCGAGCGGGTCTCTCATGCAACTCAAGCGCAACGGCTTCAAGCAAGCCCTCGCGGAAAACCGGCTGCAGATCGGACTCTGGTGCAGCCTCGCCAGTAATATCGCGGCCGAGATCGTCGCCGACAGCGGCTTCGACTGGCTGTTGCTCGACGGCGAGCACGCGCCGAACGAAATTCCGGGATTGCTGTCGCAATTGCAGGCGGTCGCGCACGGCCCGGCCGCGCCGGTGGTGCGCGTGGCGTGGAACGATCTGGTGATGATCAAGCGCGCGCTCGATATCGGCGCGCAATCCCTGCTCGTTCCGCTCGTCGACAACGCCGAGCAAGCCAGAAGCGCCGTGCGGGCGACGCGCTATCCGCCGGGTGGCAACCGCGGGGTCGCTGGCAGCACGCGCGCGGCCGGCTATGGCCGAATTCCCAATTATCTGAAGACAGCGAACCAGGAAATCTGCGTCATCGTGCAAGCCGAGACGCGCAGCGCGCTCGACCACATCGAGGAGATTGCAAAGGTCGAGGGAGTCGACGGCGTCTTCATCGGCCCCAACGATCTGGCGGCCTCGCTCGGCCATACCGGCGACACCCAGCATCCCGACGTGCAGAAGGCGATCGAGGACGCGGGCCGGCGGCTGCGGGCGGCCGGCAAGGCGGCCGGCATCCTGGCGTTTCCGGAGGAAGAGGCGCGGCGCTATATCGGCTGGGGCTACAGCTTCGTCGCGGTCGGCGGCGACACGGCGCTGCTCGCCAACGGCGCGGATGCGCTGGCGAAGAAATTCAGGGCCTGAAGAGCTCGATATCGCACGGTGGAGCTCTTCACGGTCTTTTGACCAGCTCGTCGAAGGGTCGTAATCTGCGATTGCGCGATACAATCTAAAGTCAGTTGCGCGGCGCGGCCGCCCAAGGGAGGCGCACATGAAATCCATCGGTCGGCGTGAATTTCTTATCGGCGGCCCGCTCGGGGCAGCCGCGATCCTCGGGCTGGACCTAACGCTCAGCCCCGGCGCGGCGGCGCAGGCCCGCGTCGGCGCGCCGGCGCCCACGTTTACGCTGCCGGCCTCGAACGGCCGCACGGTTTCGCTCGCCGACCTCAAGGGCAAGACCATCGTGCTCGAATGGACGAACCACCAGTGCCCGTACGTGGGCAAGCACTATCGCGGCAACAACATGCAGATGCTGCAGAAGAAGTGGACCGCGCGGGACGTCGTCTGGCTGTCGGTGATCTCGTCGGCGCCGGGCTTGGAGGGCTACGTCACCGCCGAAGAGGCCAACAAGCTCACCAATGAGCGCAACGCGGCGCCGAGCGCGGTGCTGCTCGACCCGAAGGGCACGGTCGGCCGCGCCTATGGCGCGCGCACCACGCCGCACATGTTCGTCATTTCGGGCGACGGCATGATCGTCTATGCCGGCGGGATCGACGACAAGCAATCGGCGCAGATCGAGGACATCAAGATCGCGCGTAATTTCGTCGACAACGCACTCACGGAATTGTCGCAGGGAAAGCCGGTTTCCATCACCGGGGCGCGCGCCTACGGCTGCTCGGTCAAATACGGGTCGTAAGCCAGCCGCTCACCCCTGCTCGTCGGTGAACTTCACCTTCCAGTGCGAGCCGTCGCAGAACGGCTTGTTCTTCGACGCGCCGCAGCGGCACAGCGCATAGTGATCGTGCATGGCGCCGTCGCTCCAATGGTCGGTGCGCAAGGGGATATTGCCCTCGACCTCGTACGGGCCGTTCTTGCGGATGCGGATGCCGGGCGGATCGTTGCGCTTGGGGCCGAGCTCGCCGTTCCGCGTATAGCGCAGCGCGCCCGACGGGCAGCGGGTGACGATCTCGACGACGCGCTCGACCTTGTCGCGGTCGGCCTGGATCCAGGGCCGCTCGCCCACCCGAAACACGCTCGACAGGTTCTTGTGGCATTGCTCGGACGCGGAACATTGCAGGCGGTTGAAATGCACGGTGATCTCCGCGCCGCGATAGTCGCGTGACTTGTCGGGCGTGCGGTCCGGCTCGTTCGGATCGGAGGCGCTGGAAAATCCGATGCGCGCATGAGTGCCGTCGCAGAACGGCTTGTTCTTCGAGCCGCCGCAGCGGCAGAGCGCCATCTCGGGGCTGGTCTGCAGCGGCTGGCCCTCCATGCCGAGAAAGCGCTCCACGTTGGTCACCAGAAGCGGCCCATTGAGCGAGGGCTTGATGGCCCGCTCCTGCGCGGCCTCGACGGCGCGGAATTCGCCGAGCTCGGCCACCGCATTCCAGGTCTTGTCGGCGGGCGCGAACTGCAGGCTCAGGGCCTGCAGCCCGGCGGCGGCCTCCTCCACCTCCGGCGGCAGCCGCCCGCTCTGCGAGGCGACGATGCCGGTCGCGAGCGTCGCGAGCTCGCGCAGACGCTCGCCGAAGAACACCCAGGCCGAGCGCTTGTGCGGCAGCAAATGAATGTCGCGGTTGTAGCCGAAGCCGGGGCCCGCCGTTTTCCCGGCCAGGCGATGGCCGTGCCCGGCCGGCATTTTGGTGAGCGCCTCGCCGAGCGGCCGCAGCACGCTCGTCATCAAGTGCAGGCTCGCGAGCGAGAGCTTCTTCAGCTCGTCCTCGCTCTCGTCGGTGTGCGCGAAGAAGCGCAGCAGGATCAGAAGCATCGTGTCGTAGCCGACATTGAACAGCTCGGCGACCTGATGCGTGAGCGGATCGGAGATCGGCGTGCCGCCGGTGGTGTCGTCGTAGAAGCGGGTCATCGGGTTGGAGACGACCGGGCGGACCGGATCGAACACCGCGCCGCTCGCTTTGGCTTGTTCGATCGCCTGCAGGTATTCGGCGTGGATCGCACGGAAGACCCAGAAGTGCGCGTCCGGGTGCGCCTTGGTCGGCGCCTCGCCCTGCTCGATCACCATCTGCAACGCGGCCTTCGCGCTGTCGCGGTCACGCACCGGCATGAGCTTGTCGGCGAAATGCGACGAAGCGCGCGTTGGCCTGCGCCTCGGGCGGACCGATGAACAGCTCCTGCTCCGGGATGCAATCGAAGCCGCTCATGATCTTGTGGTAGAATTCGCCCTGGGTCTTGAAATCGATATCGAACGGCTCGCAGCCCTCGAGCGCGAGCCGCTCGGCGGCTTGCAGGCCGGGCGACTTGTGCGCGCCGCGCCGGGCCGCGACCCGCGCGAGCACCGCCTCGGCTGCGGCCTGTTCCTCGGGCGGAAGCACGCCGGCCTCGGGCATTTCCACGCACATGAGACGCTCCATCGTCTCCAGCGAGAACGGCTCGAGCGTCATGTGATCGTCGATCGGGATCGCCGAGCGCGGCACCGGAAAATTGGTGCGCCGGAAATGCGGCGCGCCGCCGATGGCGGTGATGATGTTGGTGAGCTGCGTCAGGTGCAGCATTTCCTCGACGCTGACCGCCACCAGCCGCCGCTTCCAGCGCTTGACCATCTCGGCCTGCGCCGCGGTGATGCCGCCCTCGTCGGGGTGGGTCTTCAGCGAATAGGCGGCGAACAGATAGATGCAGGCGACGCCGTGCTCGAGCTCGCAGGCGCGCGAGAGCAAATAGATCAGCTCCTCGCGCGTGCGCACGGGCGCGATGTGGGAGCGGTCTGGCGTTTTGGTCTGCCCGTGCTGCATGCGGCCTTCCCGGGGAGCGCATCGATCTCCCCGAATTGTGCAATCTTTGGGCGGACGGCGGAAGCGACCGGAAGTTTGGCTGGGGGACTAGGATTCGAACCTAGATTAACGGAGTCAGAAGTCCGCTGTTCTACCGTTGAACTATCCCCCAAGCGGCAAACGAAGTCGCCGGCGGGCGCGCGGGCCTAGGCGCATGCGAGACGGCGCGAGGCCGTACCTAAACGAGGCATCCCTGGCAGGCAAGGATCGGCCTCGAGCACGCCGCGAGGCCGGCAGGCGCGGCACCCTTTGCTCTTAAGCCTTGAATCGATGGAGTTTTCCACATGCGCGGCCGACAATGCTGCTATGCGGTAAGTATTAGTGATTACACTATAATACCAGCCTATATGGAGTTCGAACGCTTCCTCCAGCGAGGTCCCCATGACCGCACTCGCATTCCCCCGCCTCCTCCGCACCGCGCCGGGGATGAAGGCAATCGGCCGCTTCTTTGCCGATATCGTCGACGGCGTCCATGACGCGCGCGAAATCGAAAACCGCTACGAGACCCTCTCGCGCATGAGCGACGAGGCGCTGGCCTGCCGCGGCCTCACCCGCGACGACGTCCCGCAAGTGGCGGTAACCGGCAGAAAAGCTTCCTGACGTTTCCTGCCGGATCGATTCAGGCGCTTCAGGTTTTGAATCAAGCAGCGCCGTTTCGGAAGGCGTAAACGACGAATTCGCGAGTCGTACAGGCCACTTGGCCGGGGCGGCTCGCGTTTCGATTCAGGGCCGCCTTACTTCTTCTCGCCCCGGAACGCCGGCCGTCCCGCCTTGAGCGCCTTCCTTATCTCTTCGGTATGCTCGCCCAAGCGCGGCGAGGGATGATCGTAGCGCAGCGGCGTCGCGGACATATGGATCGGCGTCCGCACGCCGGGAATGGTGACCCCGCCTTCGATCCCCTCGGGCAGATCGACCCGCATTTTCCTGAATTTGATCTGCGGATCGGCGAATACCTCGGCGATATCGGAGATCGGCCCGGCCGGCACGCCCACTTTTTCGAGCGCGGCGGACAGATCGGCCCGCGTGCGCTTGCTCGTTCGCTCGATCAGTGCCGGGATCAACACCTCACGATTCATATTGCGGTCGCCGTTGGTCTTAAAACGCGGATCGGTCTTGAACTCAGTCAGTCCCAGCACGTCGCAGAAATTCTGGAACTGGCTGTCGTTGCCGACCGCGATGATCATATGGCCGTCGGAAGTCGGAAAGACCTGATAGGGCACCACGTTCGGATGCGCGTTGCCCATGCGCTTGGGCGGCTTGCCGGAGACGAGATAGTTCAGCGCCTGGTTGGCCAGCACGCTGACCTGCACGTCGAACAGCGCCAGGTCGATATGCTGCCCCTCTCCGGTCTTGCGCGCGCGCGATCAGCGCCGCCTCGATCGCCACCACCGCATAGACGCCGGTGAAGACGTCGGCGAAGGCGACGCCGACGCGCATCGGCTCGCGGTCCGGCTCGCCGGTGATGTCCATGATGCCGCCCATGCCCTGGATGATGAGGTCGTAGCCGGCGCGGTGCGCGTAAGGCCCGTCCTGGCCGAAGCCGGTGATCGAGCAATAGATCAGCGCGCGGATTGATCTGCTTCAGCGCTCTCGTAGTCGAGACCGTAGTTCTTGCAGGTCGCCGACCTTGTAGTTCTCGATCACCACGTCGGCTTCGCGCGCGAGCGCGAGCACCAGCGCGCGATCCTCTTCCTTGCTCGAGATCGGCGATGACCGAGCGCTTGTCGCGGTTGATGGCGTGATAATAGGCGGCGGCAAGATTGCTCGCCGTGCTTGCCCTTCACATGAAGGGCGGGCCCCAGGCGCGCGTGTCGTCGCCGGCGCCGGGCCGCTCGACCTTGATCACGTCGGCGCCGAGATCGGCCAGCACCTGCCCGGCCCAGGGGCCGGCCAGCACGCGCGCGAGTTCGAGGACTTTCAGGCCGTGCAGCGGTGCGGGCATCGACTCAGTTGAACGCCTGTATTCCGGTGATGGCGCGCCCCAGGATCAGCGCGTGGATGTCGTGGGTGCCTTCGTAGGTGTTGACGGTCTCCAGGTTCGCCGCGTGGCGCATCACGTGATACTCGCCGGCGATGCCGTTGGCGCCGTGCATGTCGCGCGCCGCGCGCGCGATATCGAGCGCCTTGCCGCAATTGTTGCGCTTGATCATGGATACGAGCTCGAGCGGGCAGTTGCCCTCGTCCATCAGGCGGGTCGCGCGCAGCGCCGCCTGCAGGCCGAGCGCGATCTCGGTCTCCATGTCGGCGAGCTTCTTCTGGATCAGCTGATTGGCGGCGAGCGGCCGGCCGAACTGCTTGCGCTCCATCGTGTAGCTGCGCGCGGCGTGGAAGCAGAACTCGGCCGCGCCCATGGCGCCCCAGGCGATGCCGAGCCGCGCCCGGTTCAGGCAGCCGAACGGGCCCTTGAGGCCGGAGACGTTCGGCAGCAGCGCGTCCTCGGGCACCTCGACGCCGTCCATCACGACTTCGCCGGTGATGGAGACGCGCAGCGACAGCTTTCCTTCGATCTTCGGCGTCGAGAGTCCCTTGGCGCCGCGCTCGAGCATGAAGCCGCGGATCGCGCCCTCGTGCGCGTCCGACTTGGCCCAGACCACGAACACGTCGGCGATCGGCGCATTGGTGATCCAGAGCTTGTTGCCGGTGAGCCGGTAGCCGCTCGCGGTCTTCTCGGCGCGCGTGCGCATGCCGCCGGGATCGGAGCCGTGATCGGGCTCGGTCAGCCCGAAGCAGCCGACCCACTCGCCGCTGGCGAGCTTGGGCAGATACTTCTTGCGCTGCGTCTCGCTGCCATAGGCGTAGATCGGATACATGACGAGCGAGGACTGCACGCTCATCGAGGAGCGGTAGCCGGAATCGACCCGCTCGATCTCGCGCACCGCCAGCCCGTAGCAGACGTAGCTCAGATCCGCGCCGCCATATTGCTCCGGGATGGTGGAGCCCAGGAGGCCGAGCTTGCCCATCTCGGTGACCACCGCGCGGTCGAACTTTTCGTCGCGATAGGAGGCGACCACGCGCGGCATCAGCTTGTCCTGCGCATAGGCGCGGGCGGTGTCGCGCACCTGGCGCTCTTCGGCCGAGAGCTGGCCCTCGAGATCGAGCGGATCGGCCCAATCGAAGGCCGCGCGGGCGGGCGCGGTGGCCCCGGTCGTTGCGCGCGCTTTGCTCATGGTTAGCCTCCTCGCGGCTCAGCTGCCGCGATACGTAGCATAGCTCCAGGGCGAGACCAGCAACGGCACATGATAATGCCCTTCGGGCTCGCTGATCGCGAAATGCACGGGCACCACGTCGAGAAACGCAGGCTGCGGCAGGTCGAGATTCCGCCCCGCGAAATAGTCGCCGACGTGGAAGCGCAATTCGTAGCGTCCGGCGCGCAAGGGCCCGCCCGACATGAGCGGCTTGTCGGTGCGGCCGTCGGCATTGGTTTTGGTCTTCACGAGCGGCGAGGCCGCGCCTTGCTCGTAGAGCTCGATCACAACCCCCACAGCCGGAAAGCCCGAATGCGTATCGAGCACGTGGGTGGTGAGCTTTCCCTCCAGCTTGGGCATCCCCGCCCCTTCCATCATCTCGGCCAGCCGCAGGCGCGCGATCAGCGCGATCTCAGCGAGCGCCGCGGCCAGCTCCGTATCGGCGTCGTTGCCGAGCCGGCGCTCGAAACTATCCAAAATCGCGTCGCGCGTCTGCCGCCGCACACAGATCACGAACGGAAAGCCGAACTTCTTCTTGTAGGCCTTGTTCAACTTCTCGAAGCGGGAGAATTCCGCGTCCGAAAGCCGGTCGAGGCCGAGCGCGCCTTGCTCGGCCGCGGACGCCGTCGGTGAGCGTCCCGCCGCGAGCCGTTTTGCCGGCGAGGTCCGGGTGAGCGCGCACGAGCGCGAGCTGTTCGCTCTTGGTCGCCCGGTCGACGGTGGCGTGCATGGCCGCAAACAGATCGGTGACGCTATCGAAGGGCGCGAGCTCGTGCGCGCGCTCGGCGACCCAGGGCGAATGCTCGAAAATGCCGGCCAGGGCGGCGACAAAACTCGCCCGGTCGGCTGCGTTCAATGTGTCGAGGGAAACGCGCATTTCATTTGCCTATAGCTCACGGTGGCCTTGCCCGCCACCTTGGCCAAGAACGCCAATCTCCGATAGCCTAACAGCGATGTACAACAATCAGAGAGAAGGCCATGAACCTCGCCCGCATGCTGCGCCAACGCGCCGAAGCCGGCCGCCCCGTCCGAGTCGGCATCATCGGAGCCGGTAAATTCAGCTCCATGTTCCTGGCGCAAGCGCGCACCACGCGCGGGTCTGCACCTGGTCGGGCTTGCGGACCTCGTGCCCGAGCGCGCGCGCCAGGCGCTGAAGAACACCGGCTGGGACGTGCCGGCGCAGATCGCCAAGAATTTCTCCGAGGCGCTTTCGAGCGGCAAGACCGTCGTGACCGACGACGCCAATGCGCTGATCGACTCCGACATCGAAGTGCTGGTCGACATCACCGGCAATCCGGCGGCGGCCACGCGGCATATCCTGCGCGCGTTCGAGCGCGGCCAGCACGTGGTGAACGTCACGGTCGAAGCCGACGTGCTGGTCGGGCCGCTGCTCGCCGAGCGCGCGAAGAAGGCCGGCGTCGTCTATGCGCTGGCGTACGGCGACCAGCCGGCGCTGGTGTGCGAGATGGTGGACTGGGCCGAGGCCTGCGGCTTCCGCGTGGTCGCGGCGGGGAAAGGCACCAAGTATCTGCCGGGCTATCATCAATCGACGCCCGATACGGTGTGGACGCAATTTCGGCATCACCGCCGAGCACGCGCGCGAAGCGGGCATGAACCCGCAGATGTTCAACTCGTTCGTGGACGGGACGAAATCCGCGATCGAGATGGCGGCGATCTCCAACGCCACCGGCCTGAACGCGCCGCGCGACGGGCTCGCGTTTCCGCCCTGCGGTTTTCACGACCTGCCCTTCATCCTGCGGCCGCGCGCGGACGGCGGCGTGCTCGAGGAGAAAGGGCTGGTGGAGGTGGTCTCCAGCCACGAGCCCGACGGCCGGCCGGTAATCAACGACCTGCGCTGGGGCGTCTATGTGGTGATCGAGGCCATGGATGCCGACGCGCGCGGCGACTACACGCGGAGCTGCTTCCTCGACTATCACCTGATCCACGATCCGTCGCGCCGCTACGCCGCGATGTACCGGGGATGCCATCTGGTCGGCATGGAGCTCGGCATCTCGATCGCCGCGGCGGCGCTTGCGCAAGGAGCCGACCGGCTTTCCCGCCGAGTTCCGCTCCGACGTGGTGGCGACCGCGAAGAAGCCGCTGAAGGCCGGCGACACGCTCGACGGCGAAGGCGGCTATGCGGTCTACGGCAAGCTCATGCGCGCGGAGGATTCGCTGGCGCGCCGCGCGCTGCCGCTCGGGCTGGCGCACGGGATCAAGCTGATGCGCCCGGTCGCGCAAGGCGCGGCGGTTTCCTGGGACGACGTGGCGATCGAGGAGAACGACGTCGTGCGGCTGCGGCGCGAGATGGAGCGGGCCTTCGCGCCCAAGAGCGCGGTCAAGGGCGCGCGCAAGCCACGCAGCGGCATGAAGCTTCGCGCGAAGCTCTTCGCAGGCGTGCTCGCGCTGCTCGCCGCGCTTGTTCCGGCCGCGCCGCAAGCCGACGAAGCGGCGCTGGCCGCGCTCAAGGCCGGCGGGCACGTGATGATCGTGCGCCACGGGCTCACCACGCCCGGGTTCGGCGATCCGCTCGGTTTCCAGATCGAAGACTGCGCCACCCAGCGAAACCTGGTGGAACAAGGCCGCGAGCAGGCGCGCACGGCTCGGCAAGCTCCTGCGCGAGCGCGCGATCGTCGATCGAGCGCGTGCTCTCCTCGCAATGGTGCCGTGCGCAGGAAACCGCGAGCGCTGATCGACGTGGGCCCGGTCGAGACGCTTGCGATTTCCAATAATCTCTACGGCCGCCCGGCGCTGCGCGAGGCGCAGACGCGGGAGCTTGCGCGCCGCGATTGCGGCCTGGAAGGGCAAGGGCACGCTCCTCATCGTCAGCCACGGCTCGGTGATTTTTTCGCTCAGCCGGCGAGAACCCGCGCGAGGCGGAAGGCTTCGTGCTGAAGCCCGCGCCGGGAACGGCGGAAGGGTTTCGCAATCGTCGGGAAAATCGGCCCGGAGGGCTGAGCCGGGCTACTCGGCCGCGACCGGGCGCTTTTCCTGCTCGCCGGCGGGCACCGGGCCAAGCTCGGGCTCGTCCTCGCCGACCGCCTTGGCGATCCTGCGGTCGAAGCGGTCGAGATACATGTAGATCACCGGCGTGATGTAGAGCGTCAGCAGCTGCGACAGCAGCAGCCGCCGACCACCGCGACGCCGAGCGGCTGCCGCAGCTCCGCGCCGGCGCCGGTGCCGAGCGCGATCGGCAAGCGTGCCGAAGATCGCCGCCATCGTGGTCATCATGATCGGCCGGAAGCGCAGCAGCGCCGCCTCGCGGATCGCCTCGAGCGCCTCCATGCCCTGCTGCCGGCGGTCGATGGCGAAGTCGACCATCATGATCGCGTTCTTCTTGACGATGCCGATCAGCATCACGACGCCGATGATGGCGATCACCGACAGGTCCATCCTGAACAGGATCAGCGTCAGCAGCGCGCCGATGCCGGCCGACGGCAGGCCGGACAAGATCGTGATCGGGTGGATGAAGCTCTCGTAGAGAATGCCGAGCACGATATAGATGACGAGCACCGCGGCGAGCAGCAGCAGCGGCTGGTTCGACAGCGAATCGCGGAACACCTGCGCGGTGCCCTGGAAGCCGGTGACGACGGTGGCCGGCAGGTTGGCGTTGCGCTCGGCTTCGCGGATCGCCTCCACCGCCTGGCCGAGCGCGACGCCCGGCGCCAGATTGAAGGAGATCGTCACCGCCGGCTGCTGCTGCTGATGGGCGACCTGCAGCGGGCCGACCGTGCGCCGGACCGTGGCGACGGTTTCGAGCGGCACCGGCTGGCCCGTCGGTCGCGCGCAAATAGACCCGCGAAAGGTCCGAGGCGTCGCGCTGAAATTGCGGCTCGACCTCGACGATGACCTGATACTGATTGGTCGCGGTGTAAAGCGTCGCCACCTGGCGGGTGCCGAACGAGCTGTAGAGCACGCTGCGGATCTGATCGTCGGTGATGCCGAGCGCGCGCGCCTTGTCGCGGTCGATGTCGATGGTGAGCTGCGGATTGGTGATCTGCAGGTCGGACGTGACGTCGCGCAGTTGCGGCAGGCCCGCGAGATTGTCCTGGTCATGCGCGGCGCCGTCTCGTAGAGCGCGTCGGTATCGGCGCTCTGCAGCGTGTACTGGATACTGGCTCTTGGAAATGATGCCGCCGACCGATGATGTTCTGCACCGGCTGGAAGAAGACGTTGACGCCGGGCATCTGCGGTCACCGAGCCGCGCAGCCGCTGGATGATCTGGAAGGCCGATTAGCTTGCGCTGGTCGCGCGGCTTGAGCGCGATGAACAGGCGGCCGGTATTCGTCGTGCGGCTGATGAAGGTCGCGCCGGCGACGGAGATCGCATACTCGACGTCGGGATCCTGCCGCACGATCGCGGCGACCTGCTGCTGGCGCTCGGCCATGGCCGGGAACGAGATATCGGTCGCCGCCTCGATGGTGCCGGAGATGAAGCCGGTGTCCTCGACCGGGAAGAAGCCCTTCGGGATCCAGGCATAGAGCGCCGATCGCCAGCACGAGGGTGGCGAACGTGACCGCGAGGGTCGCCGGGCGGTGGCGCAGCACGAAATCGAGGCTGCGGCGATAGCCGGCGAGCCAGGAGTCGAACACGCGCTCGGAAAGCCGGAACAGCGCGCCCGGCTTCTTCTTGTGGTCGACCGGCTTCAGCAGGCGCGCGCACAGCATCGGCGTCAGCGTCAGCGACACGAAGCCGGAAACCAGGATCGCGACCGAGATGGTGACGGCAAATTCGCGGAACACGCGGCCGACCACGCCGCCCATGAACAGGACCGGGATGAACACCGCGACCAGCGACAGCGTCATCGAGAGAATCGTGAAGCCGATCTCGCGCGAGCCCTTGAGCGCGGCCTGGAACGGCGGCATGCCGCGCTCGACATAGCGATAGATGTTCTCGAGCACGACGATGGCGTCGTCGACCACGAAGCCCACGCACAGCACGAGCGCCAGCAAGGTCATGTTGTTGATGGAGAAGCCGAGCGCCCACATCACCGCGAAGGTGGCGACGATGGAAAGCGGCAGCGCGAGCGACGGGATGATGGTGGCGCGGCCATTGCGCAGGAACAGGAAGATCACCAACACGACCAGCACGACCGCTTCGGCCAGCGTGACCTGCACGGCCTCGACCGAGTTGCGGATCGAGACCGAGCGATCCATCAGGACCTGCGAGGCCGATTCGCGGCCGGCACCTGTTCGCGGAATTCGGGCAGCCGCTTCTTCACCGCGATCCACGACCTCGATCGTGTTGGCGTCGGGCTGGCGATAGATCGCGAGATTGATCGAGCGCGATGCCGTTGAACCAGCCGGCGATGCGCTCGTTCTCGACGCCGTCCTCGACGCGTGGCGATCTCCTCGAGCCGCACCGGCGCGCCGTTGCGCCAGGCCACGATGACCCGCTTGTAGGGCTCGGCGCTCGGCGGTCTGCATGCCCATGTCGAGCGTGAGCGTCTGCTTGGGACCCGCCATCACGCCAGGTCGGCGTGCTCGAGGCGGCGGCGGCGATCGCGCTCTGAATCTCCGCGACGCGAGACGCCGCGGGCGGCGGTCGGCCTCGGGATTGAGGCGCACGCGCACCGCGTATTTCTGCCCGCCGAACACCTGCACCTGGGCGACGCCGGTAGATCTGCGAGATCTGCTGCGCCAGCAGCGTGTCGGCGTATTCGTGCACCGTCGAAAGCGGCAAGCGTGTCCGAATACGAGCGTCATGAACAGAACCGGCGCATCCGCCGGGTTCACCTTGCGGAAGCTCGGCGGCGTCGGCATCTCGGCCGGCAAGAAGCGCTGCGCGGCGCTGAGCGCCGATCTGCACGTCGAGCGCGGCGGCGTCGATGTTGCGGCCGAGATCGAACTGCACGGTGATCGAGGTCGAGCCGGTCGCGCTCGACGAGGTCATCGAGGTGATGCCGGCGATGGTCGCGAGCTGCCGCTCGATCGGCGTCGCCACCGAGGCGGCCATGGTTTCGGGGCTGGCGCCCGGCAACGTGCGCGCTGATGTTGATGGTCGGGAAATCGACGCGCGGAAGCGCCGCGACCGCGAGCAGCCGGTAGCCGAACACGCCGGCGACGATCAGCGAGACCATGAACAGCGTGGTCATCACCGGGCGGCGGATGCAGAGTTCGGGCAACGTCATGTCAGGCTCCCGGCGGTGCGCTTGATGTCGACCCGGATGCCGTCGCGCAGCGACAACTGGCCGTCGGTGACCACGATCTCGCCGGCCTTGAGGCCCTCGGCGACCAGCGCGACGCCGTCCACGCTGCGCGCGACGGTCACGGGGCGGATCTTGGCGAGGTTGTTCTCGACCACGAACACGAAGGTGCCCTTCTGGCCGCTCTGGATCGCCTCGTTCGGCACCGTGACCACGCCGTCGTCGACGCGCAGCGTCATTTGCACGCCGACGAGCGTGCCAGGCCACAGCGTCTCGTCCTTGTTGCCGAAGCGCGCGCGCACCATGATGGTTCCGGTCTGTACGTCGACCGTATTGTCGATGAAGGCGACGCTCGCCGTCGGTGACCGCGGCGCATGCCCTGCGGGAACGCCGTGACGCGCGCCTTGTCGCTCGCGGCGCGCAGCGCGCCGACGAAGCGTTCCGGCACGCCGAACGCGACATAGATCGGCGCCATCTGATTGATGGTGGTGAGCGGCGCGGCGGTGTCCGATGCGCGTATGACCGCGCCGGGGCGGACGCCGGCAATGCCGACACGGCCGGTGGCCGGCGCGTAGATGTCGTAATAGGTGCGCAGCACGCGCAAGTTCTGCAGCGTCGCCTCGTCCTGCGCGACGGTGGCCTTGAAGGACTTCGACGTTGGTGCGGGCGTCGGCGAGCTGCACGGGCGTATAGGTGCCCTTGTCCACGAGTCCCGAGATGCGCACGAGATCGCGCTCGGCCTTTTCGAGCAGCGCCTTGTCGCGGGCGAGCGTCGCATCGGCCTGGCGGATCTGGGCCTCGATCGCGCGCGAGTCGAGCGAGAACAGGAGCTCGCCTTCCTTGACCAAAGCGCCGTCGGCGAATTGAACCTTGTCGACCTGGCTGTCCACGCGCGAGCGAACCGCAACACTGACCATGGGCTGCACGGTGCCGACGGCGTCGACGCGGAACGGAAGGTTGCGCAACTCGGCGCGCGCGGCGGATACCGCGACGGCCCGCTCGGGCCGGGCCGGGCCTTGCGCGGCGGCGGGCCCGCCGCCGTTCATCGTCCACCAAGCGAAACCGCCCGCGGCGGCGAACAGGGCCGCGCCGATGACGAAGGTCAGCAATTCCGATTTGGCGGATAATTTCATCGAATTGACCGAGCGGCCCATTCGCGGTGGCGCCCTGCGCGCCAAGCCTTGCGTATCAAGCCTTTTCCGCGGCCGCCGCTTCTACCTTTCCTCACCCTGGACCGCAATTAGCATGCGCTTTGCGGCCCTGTTTTCATGCCCCACGGCCATAACGCGCGAGGCACGATTTTGAGCATCAAACATAACAGGAACCCCATTATGAGACCTTAAATTTCGGCAATGTTGGCTGAGGTTTTGCCGGGTTTCAGGCCTGAAGTCCGCCCTGCTGCTCGACGAAGCGGGCGATCGTATCGATCCCGGTCCCAGCCTTGAGATTGGTAAATACGAAGGGGCGCGCGCCGCGCATCTTCTTGGCGTCGCGGTCCATGACCTCCAGCGACGCGCCGACCAGCGGCGCCAGATCGATCTTGTTGATGACCAGCAGGTCCGAGCGGGTGATGCCGGGGCCGCCCTTGCGCGGGATCTTGTCGCCGGCCGAAACGTCGATGACGTAGATCGTGAGATCGGCGAGCTCCGGCGAAAAGGTCGCGGCCAGGTTGTCGCCGCCGGACTCGATCAGCACCAGGTCGAGCGCGGGAAACTTGCCGCGCATCTCGGAGACCGCGGCGAGATTGATCGAGGCGTCCTCGCGGATCGCCGTATGCGGGCAGCCGCCGGTCTCGACGCCCATGATGCGCTCGGTCGGCAGCGCGCCGACGCGGTTCAGGATTTCGGCGTCCTCTTTCGTATAGATGTCGTTGGTGATGGCGCAGATATCGTAGCGGTCGCGAAAGGCGACGCACAGACACTCCACCAGCTTCGTTTTGCCCGAGCCGACCGGGCCGCCGATGCCGACGCGAAGGGGTCCGTTGCGGGTCATGAGCGGAACAGCCTGGTGTGCTGGGTCTCGTGGCGCATGGAAGCGATGTCGGAGCGCAGCGCCGCGCCGCCCACGTCGTCGAGCGTCGAAGCGGCGGCGCGCGCGGCGACGGCGCGCAGGCGCGGCGCGAGGCGGGCCACGATCTTCACGGCGTCGGTCTGGCCGAGCGGCACGAGCCGGACCGCGGCGGAAACGAGATTGGTGACCAGCGACAGCAGATAGGCCTCGAGCGTCTCCTTGAGCGCCAGTCCGTGGCCGGCGGCGGCGACGCCGACCGCGACAGGAAAGGCGACCTCGCCCTTGTAGATGCGCGCGAGGCGGTCGAGCGCCTTGCAGGGCCAGGAGGCGCGCACCGCCAGCAGAAACGCCTCGCCCTGCTTCAAGGTTTCGAGCCGGCGCTCCCTGGAGGGAGAAAGCGCCGCCGCAAGCTCGGCGGCTTCGACAAGCGCCGCGTCATTGCCCTGCTCGATTGCCTGATGGGCCGCGGCGAGCAGCACCGCGTCGGACCACGGGCCGCCATGCTCGAGCAGATCCTCGAGCCAGGTTTCGAGCGCGGCGGCGCTCTTGATGTCGCCCGCCTCGACCGCCCATTCAATGCCGTGGCTATAGGCGAAAGCGCCGACCGGAAAACTCGGCGAGAGCCAGACCATCAAGGGAAGAAAGCCCGGCGTTTTCTCAATGGCCATTGCCGTGCTTCTTGCTGTGTGTGTGGTCGTGGCCGTGATCGTGGAATGATCGTGGTCGTGGTCGTGATCGTGATCGTGATGATGGCCGTGGGCGCGGGCGGTCTCCTCGGCATAGGCGCCGCCTTCGGGATCGAACGGCGCCTCGACGCGGGAAACCTTGGCCCCGAGCTTCTCGACCATTTCCTCCAATACATGATCGCGCGCGATGCGGATGCGGTCGGGCAGGATTTCCGCCGGCACGTGCCGATTGCCGATGTGCCAGGCGACGCGCGCGAGCAGATGCGGATCGCCCTCGATCTCGACGATCGGCTCGGGCGCGGCGACGACGCGCACGAAGCGGCCGTCCTCGAGCTGCAAGCCGTCGCCGTGCCTGAGCAGGGTGGCGTCGGTGAGATCGAGCAGGAATACCGTATCCGCCGCTCCGCGCATGGCTACGCGCCGGCGATGGCGGCCATCGTGCGGCAGCTCGATGCGGTCCGCCTCTTTCGAGCGGTCCCAGCTTCCGGCTGAGAGAACTTTGGTGGCGCGGATCACGTCACTCGCCTTTCTCTATTCCCTCATGCGCGGGCTCGACCCGCGCATCCAGACCTTCTGTCGCCGACTGGATTGCCGGGTCAAGCCCGGCAATGAGGGTGACGTCGTGCGGTCGTATCAAAACAGAAAATACCGCTGCGCCATGGGCAGCATCTTGCGCAGGCTCACAAACCAGCAATTTGCCATCGGCCCGCACTTCGTAGGTCTCGGCATCCACCTCGATATTCGGCGTTGCGTCGTTGTGGATCATGCTTTTCTTCGAGATGCTTGCGCGTGTTCTCGACCGCGACGAGCTCCTTCTGCACGCCGAGCTTCTGCTTGAGCCCTGCCTGCAGCGCGGCTTTCGAGACGAACGTGACCGAGGACGCCGTCTTGGCGCGGCCGAAGGCGCCGAACATGGGCCGGTAATGCACCGGCTGCGGCGTCGGGATCGAGGCATTCGGATCGCCCATCTGGGCGGCCACGATCGAGCCGCCCTTGATGACCATGTCGGGCTTGGCGCCGAAGAAAGCCGGGGTCCAGAGCACGAGGTCGGCGAGCTTGCCGATTTCGACCGAGCCGATGTGCTTCGACATGCCCTGCGCGATCGCGGGATTGATCGTGTACTTGGCGACGTAGCGCTTGGCGCGGATATTGTCGTTGCCCTTCTCGCCCGGCAACGAGCCGCGCTGCTTCTTCATTTTGTCCGCGGTCTGCCAGGTGCGGATGACGACCTCGCCGACGCGGCCCATGGCCTGGCTGTCGGACGACATCATGGAGAGCGCGCCGAGATCGTGGAGAATGTCCTCGGCGGCGATGGTCTCGCGGCGGATGCGGCTCTCGGCGAAGGCCAAATCCTCGGGAATGTGCGGGTCGAGGTGGTGGCAGACCATGAGCATGTCGAGATGCTCGTCGAGCGTGTTCACGGTGAACGGCCGCGTCGGATTGGTCGAGGACGGCAGCACGTTCGGCAGGCCCGCGACCTTGATGATGTCGGGCGCGTGGCCGCCGCCGGCGCCCTCGGTGTGGAAGGCGTGAATGGTGCGGCCCTTGAAGGCTGCGATCGAATCCTCGACGAAGCCGGATTCGTTCAGCGTGTCGGTGTGGATCATCACCTGCACGTCGAATTGGTCGCCGACCGAAAGGCAGCAATCGATCGCCGCCGGCGTGGTGCCCCAGTCCTCGTGCAGCTTCAGCGCACAGGCGCCGCCGAGCACCATCTCTTCGAGCGCGCCCGGCAGCGACGCGTTGCCTTTGCCGGAGAAGCCGAGATTGACCGGGAAATCGTCGGCCGCCTGGATCATGCGCCCGAGGTGCCATTCGCCCGGCGTGCAGGTGGTGGCGTTGGTGCCGGTGGCGGGGCCGGTGCCGCCGCCGAGCATGGTGGTGACGCCGGACATCAGCGCATCATCGATCTGCTGCGGCGAAATGAAATGGATGTGGCTGTCGAACCCGCCGGCGGTGAGAATCTTGCCCTCGCCCGAGATCGCCTCGGTGCCGGGGCCGATGATGATGGTGACGTTCGACTGGATGTCCGGGTTGCCGGCCTTGCCGATGGCAGCGATGCGGCCGTCCTTGAGGCCGACGTCGGCTTTGACGATGCCCCAGTGATCGAGGATCACCACGTTGGTGATGACGGTATCGACCGCGCCGGCCGCGCGCGTGACCTGCGACTGGCCCATGCCGTCGCGGATGGTCTTGCCGCCGCCGAATTTCACCTCCTCGCCATAGGTGGTGAAATCCTTCTCGATCTCGATCAGCAGATCGGTGTCGGCCAGCCGCACCTTGTCCCCGGTGGTGGGGCCGAACATGTCGGCATAGGCGGCGCGGGACATTTTCATCGCGGACCTCAGGGGTTCAAAGCGGCCGTGACTTCGGCGGCCGTCAGGCGCACGCACTTCCGTAGAAAAACACGGTCCTGGTCGTCGATGGCGAATTCGAGCTGGTCGCCGGCCTTGAGTTCCCAGCGGCGGCGGAGCTCGACCGGAATCGTGAGCTGGCCCTTGCTGGTGAGGGTGGCTCGCATTCGGTATGGCCTGCGGTAGGGCATTTTGGCTTTCTCCTTACATTTGCCTTACAAATGTAAGGAATATATCATCCAACCCATTGTGAATCAAGCGATTCAAAGCTTCCCCATAACCTCTTGGCGGAACCCGTAAACCTCCCGCTTGCCGCCCAGCGCCACCAACGTCACCTCGCGGGTCTGGCCCGGCTCGAAGCGCACCGCCGTGCCCGAGGGGATGGCGAGCCGCATGCCGCGCGCCTTGGCCCGGTCGAAGCGCAGCGCCGGGTTGGTTTCGAAGAAGTGGTAGTGGCTGCCGACCTGGATCGGCCGATCTCCGGTATTGGCCACTTTCAGCGTGATGGTCGGCCGGCCGGCATTGAGCTCCACGTCGCCCTTGGCCGTGATCACTTCGCCCGGCACCGGCCTGGCCTTGCCCTTCTTCTTCGAGCCGCCGCGGATCGGGTTATGCACGGTGACGAGCTTGGTGCCGTCGGGGAAGGTCGCCTCCACCTGCACGTCGTGGATCATGTCGGCGACGCCCTCCATGACCTGGCTGGCTTTCAGGATTTTCGCGCCGAGCTGCATGAGCTGAGCGACAGACTTGCCGTCGCGGGCGCCTTCGACCACCGCATCGGAGATCAGCGCGACCGCTTCGGGATGGTTGAGCTTGACGCCGCGCTTCAAGCGCTTGCGCGCCACCTCCGCGGCCATGGCGATCAAGAGCTTGTCCTTCTCCCGGGGCGTCAGGTTCATGGATTCCTCCCGAGTGCCTAGAGCGTGAACGCGCGCGGCGGCGCGCAATCGAGCGCCGCGAGCGCATCGAGCAACGCGCGGCGAAGCGTGAAGCCGTCGGGCGCCACGACGCGCGCGACCAGGATTCCATCGAAAGCGCTGGCGCCGGCTTCGATTTCATTTCCAAATGCGGCGCGCAGCGCATCGAGCCGCAGCTCCGCATCGGGCGCGACCTGCACGAGGGTCGCGATTGCGGCCGCGTTTGCGGCCACGGCCGGGCGCGCCAAAATCTTCTCGATGCCGCCGTCGAGCGTGAGCGCGTCGGCGAACACGAGTCTTCCGCCGCGGCGGATGCGCCACTGGTCGCGCCAGGAGCCGGAACGCACGCGCTCGTCCATCGCGGTGCGGCCGAACACGATCGCTTCGCAGATCGTGAGCCGCGCATCGGCCGCGACATCCGCATCCAGAGTCCGCGCAACGCGGGCGCGATCGAACAGGATGGTTTCCTGCGGCAGCCAGTCGAGCCGGGCACCGGCGCGGGCTTCCAGACGCAGCGTGATGCGCGCCGCCGGGCCGGTGGAGCGGTAGATTTTCTCGGCCGCCTGGCTGGTGAGCGCGACGCGCGCGCCCTCCCCGGCTTCCACCGCGATCTCAAGCCGGTCGCCGCCCGCGATGCCGCCGCCGGTATTGATCAGGATCGCTTCGAGCCCGTCTTCCGCATGGTGCGGAAACCGCAGCCGCAGCGGCCCGGATTCCTCGACCTCATAGGCCTCGGTGCCGCCCTCGATCGCGCGCGCGACGAGGCGCGCCGCGCCGATCGCGCGCAGCGACGGCGGCAGGCCCGCCTTCACATCAGAGGGAGAGACGTTGACGGACATCGGTTTGCTGCATCGCCTCGCGGTCACCGGAGAGCACGATCTGCCCGCGCTCCATCACCGCGAAGCTGTCGGCAAGCTCCTTGGCGAAATCGAAATATTGTTCAACGAGCAGGATCGCGATGCCGCCCCGGTTGCGCAAGTACTTAATCGCGCTGCCGATGTCCTTGATGATCGAAGGCTGGATGCCTTCCGTCGGCTCGTCGAGCACCAACACGCGGGGCCGCATCACCAGCGCGCGCGCGATGGCGAGCTGCTGCTGCTGTCCGCCGGAAAGGTCGCCGCCGCGGCGGCGCAGCATGTCCTTCAGCACCGGGAACAGCGAATAGACGTCGTCCGGCACGTCGCGGCTCGCGCGCGGCAGCGGCGCGAAGCCGGTCTCCAGATTCTCCTCGACGGTCAGCAGCGGGAAGATCTCGCGGCCCTGCGGCACATAGCCGACGCCGAGCCGCGCGCGCTCGTAGGGCACCAGCTTAGTGATGTCCTTGCCGTCGAGCACGATCGATCCGGCGCTGATCGGCTGCTGGCCGACGATGGCGCGCAGCAGGCTCGTCTTGCCGACGCCGTTGCGGCCCAGCACGCAGGTGACCCGGCCGGGCTCGACGTTCAGCGAAATCCCGCGCAGCGCCTGCGCGGCGCCGTAGAACAGGTCGATGCTTTTGACTTCGAGCATCGTCAGCGCCCCAGATACACTTCGATCACCCGCTCGTCGGCGGAAACCTGATCGAGCGAGCCTTCGGCCAGCACCGAGCCCTCATGCAGCACGGTCACGCGCACGTTGAGCTCGCGCACGAAGCTCATGTCGTGCTCGACCACGACCACGGTGCGGTCGCGATTGATCTCGCGCAGCAGCTCGGCGGTCTGGTGGGTTTCGGCATCGGTCATGCCGGCGGCGGGCTCGTCCACAAGGAGCAATTTCGGCTCCTGCGCGAGCAGCATGCCGATCTCGAGCCACTGCTTCTGGCCGTGCGAAAGCCGGCCGGCAAGCCGGCCGCGGTGTTCGGAAAGCCTTACGATTCCAAGGATTTCGTCGATGCGGTCGCGCGCTTCCGAACCCGGACGCCAGAACGCCGCGGCCCGCGCCTGCCGGTTGCCGGCCAGCGCCAGCACCAGGTTGTCGTCGACCGAGTGATGGTCGAACACGGTCGGCTTCTGGAATTTGCGGCCGATGCCCAAGAGCGCGATCGCGGCCTCGTCGAGCTTGGTCAGATCGATCTCGCCGCCGAACAGCACGTCGCCCTCGTCGGGCCGGGTCTTGCCGGTGATCACGTCCATCATCGTGGTTTTCCCCGCGCCATTGGGGCCGATGATGGCCCGCATCTCGCCGGGCTCGACCACGAGCGACAATTTGTTGAGCGCGCGGAAGCCGTCGAAGGAGACGGTGACGTTGTCCAGGTAGAGCAGCGATTGCGGGGAGGTGCCGGTCATGATGCTACTCCGCCGCCTTGGGCATCGGCATCGATTCCGCGACGCGGCCGTTCGTGGCCGCTGCGCCGTTGGCGGGCTCCTTGCCGGTCCATTCGGAGATCGTGCCGACGATGCCCTTGGGCAACAGCAGCGTGACCAGGATGAACAAGCCGCCGAGCGCGAACAGCCAATAGGGAGCGAGCCCCACGGTCGTATAGGGCGCGATGAAGAAGCCGAATATGAGCGCGCCGAAGGTCGCGCCGACCGCCAGCGGATGGCCGGCTTGCACCAGGCTCACGATCGCAAGCACCACGGCCACGGAGAGCGGTCCGACGTAGGCAGCCAGTATTCCGGCTGCGTTGGGCGATAAAGACGCGACGAGAAGCGGCAAAGCCCAGGCGGCAGCGGCGACGGCCGCGCCGACCAGCGCACCGACCATCGCTTGGCGCATCCAGATCGTAATTCCGAGCAGGGCGATGACGGAAATCACTCCGAACTCCCAATAGGTCACGATGGAGCCGCCGGTGAAGAAGGTTTTCGCGTAATTCACCACCACGGCGCCGAGCGCGGCGCCGACCAGCGTGCCGCGGCCGCCGACCGCGACCCAGATCACGATCTCGATGGAATTCGCAGGCGAGAACTCGCTCGGATTGATGATGCCGACCTGGGGCACATAGAGCGCGCCGGCGACGCCGGCGAGGCACGACGAGAGCACGAAGGCGACGAGCTTGTAGTTCTCGACCCGGTAGCCGAGGAAGCGCACGCGCGATTCTTCGTCGCGGATCGCGACCAGCACCTTGCCGAATTTCGATTTCACCAGCCACTGACAAAGCAGGAAGCCCAGCGCCAGCGCCAGGGCCGAGAGGAAGAACAATACCGCGCGCGTGGTCGGCGCCTGCACGTTGAAGCCGAGGATGTCCTTGAAGTCGGTGAGGCCGTTATTGCCGCCGAAGCCGAAATTGTTGCGAAAGAAGCCGAGCATCAGCGCGTAGGTCAGCGCCTGGGTGATGATCGAGAGATAGACGCCGGTGACGCGCGAGCGGAAGGCGAACCAGCCGAACACGAATGCGAGCACGGCGGGGACCAGCAGCACCATGAGCGCCGCATAGACGAACCAGTTGAAGCCGTACCAGTAGACCGGAAGCTCCGGCCAGTTGAGGAACACCATGAAGTCGGGCCGGATCGGATCGGCGTAGACGCCGCGGGTGCCGATCTGGCGCATCAGATACATGCCCATGGCGTAACCGCCGAGCGCGAAGAACGCGCCGTGGCCGAGCGAAAGAATTCCGGCATAGCCCCAGATCAGATCAACGGCGACGGCGAGCAGCGCGTAGCAAAGATATTTGCCGAGCAGCGGCACCCAGTAGTTCGGGATGTAGAAGGGCGAGGACGGCGGCAGCAGCAGATTGCACGCCGGCACCGCCACCGCGACGATCGCAAGCACGGCGAGGAACAGCCAGCCCCGGCCGTCGAGCAGGCGCGCGGTCAGGGGCTGCCTCATGCCTCGACCGCCCTGCCCTTGAGCGCGAACAGGCCGCGCGGGCGCTTCTGGATGAACAGGATGACGAGCACCAGGAAGATGATCTTGCCGAGCACCGCGCCGGTGACCGGCTCGAGCAACTTGTTCGCGATGCCGAGCGTCATGGCGCCGACCAGCGTGCCGAACAGATTGCCGACGCCGCCGAACACGACCACGAGGAAGCTGTCGATGATGTAGCCCTGGCCGAGATTGGGCGAGACATTGTCGATCTGCGAGAGCGCGACGCCCGCGATGCCGGCGATGCCGGAACCGAGCCCGAAGGTGAGCGCATCGACCCGGCTGGTGCGGATGCCCATGGAGGCGGCCATCGGGCGGTTCTGCATCACCGCGCGCATCTCCAGCCCGAAGCGCGTGAAGCGCAGCACGAACAGCAAGGCCGCGAATACCGCGAGCGAGAACACGATGATCCATAGCCGGCCGTAGGTGATGGAGAGCTGGCCGAGCTCGAAGGAGCCCGACATCCAGCTCGGCGAGCCGACTTCGCGGTTCGAGGAACCGAAGGTGGTGCGCACGGCCTGCTGGATGATCAGCGACAGGCCCCAGGTCGCCAGCAGTGTTTCCAGCGGACGTCCATAGAGATAGCGAATGATGCCGCGCTCGATCAGCATGCCGATCGCGCCCGCGACGAGAAATGCAAGCGGCACGGCGATGACCAGCGACCAGTCGAACAAGGCGGTGTTGGCGGGGTAATTGCTGCGCATCCATTCCTGCACGACGAAGGTGACGTAAGCGCCGAGCATCACCATTTCGCCATGCGCCATGTTGATGACGCCCATGACGCCGAACGTGATGGCCAGCCCGATGGCGGCGAGCAAAAGCACCGAGCCGAGCGAAAGCCCGTACCAGACGTTTTGCCCAAGGCTCCATACGGCGAGGTTGCGCTCCAACGAAGTCAGCGCGTCGGTGGCCGCTTGCTTTACGTTCGCGGGAGCGTCGGCGGGCACCGACCGCAAGAGCGCCAGCGAATCCTGGTCGGCGCGCGCGGCGATGATTGCGACGGCGGCAACGCGGTCGGCCGCCGGCGCATCGGACTTGAATACCAGGATCGCAGCGCGGGCCTCGTTGAGCGCTTGCTTGATGCGCGGATCGGATTCCTTGGCGAGCGCAGCCTCGACGGCCGCGAGCGCGCCGGCGTCGCGCGACTTGAACACGGCCTGGGCCGCGTCGAAACGGACGACCGGATCGGGTGCGAGCAAGGTGAGCGAGCCGAGCGCGGCTTCGAGCGCGCGGCGGATGCGGTTATTGAGACGTACCGGATCCAGGCCGGCAGGCTCCGCATCCACCGCCTTCTTGGTGGCCGCTTCGTAGAGCTTGCCGTCCTTGCCCTTGACGTAGACCGCCTTGGTATCGGGGTGGAACAGGAGCCGGCCTTCGGCGACGGCGGCTACCACGGTCGCGGCATCGGCGTGGCCGCTCGTCGCCAGCTCGACGATGGCGGCCTCGGTATCGGGAAAGCTGTCGGTGGTGAACTTGGCGAGCGCGTCTTCGAAGGGGCCGGCATGCGCCGGGACCGGGCCGAGGGCCGTCAGAAGGCCGATCGAGAGAGCGAGCAAAAGCTTTGCGAGGCTTCGCATTGTCGGGCGACCCCGTTCTTGATGGACACCGGGCGGGGAGCATGCTCCCCGCCCGGCCGGATCAGGTCAAGCAGAGCGGCGAAGGTTCAGGAGCCGCACTTCTTGGTGATCTTGTTGTAGTTCCCGCACTTCAGGGTGACCCAGTCGGCGATCAGGTCCTTGGAGCCTTCCAGATGCGGGGACCAGGCTTCGCCGGGGACGAGGCCGGAAGTTTTCCACACCACGTCGAACTGGCCGTCGGCGCGGACTTCGCCGATGAACACAGGCTTGGTGATGTGGTGGTTGGGGAGCATCTCCGAGATGCCGCCGGTGAGGTTCGGCACCTTCACGCCGATCACGGCGTCGATGACCTTGTCGGGAGCCGTGGTGCCGGCCTTCTTGACCGCCTCGACCCACATGGCGAAGCCGATGACGTGGGCTTCCATCGGGTCGTTGGTCACGCGCTTCGGATTCTTGATGAAGGCCTTCCACTTGGCGATGAACTCGGCGTTCTTCGCGTCCTTGATCGACTGGAAGTAGTTCCAGGCGGCCAGGTGGCCGAGCAAGGGCTTGGTGTCGAGACCGGCGAGCTCTTCCTCGCCGACCGAGAACGCCACGACCGGGATGTCGGTCGCCTTGATGCCCTGGTTGCCGAGCTCCTTGTAGAACGGAACGTTGGCGTCGCCGTTGATGGTGGACACCACCGCGGTCTTCTTGCCCGCCGTGCCGAACTTCTTGATGTCGGCGACGATGGTCTGGAAGTCGGCGTGCCCGAACGGCGTGTAGTTGATCATGATGTCTTCTTGCTTGACGCCCTTCGACTTCAGATAGGCCTCAAGGATCTTGTTGGTGGTGCGCGGATAGACGTAGTCGGTGCCCGCCAGAACCCAGCGCTGCACCTTTTCGTTGGCCATCAGGTAGTCGACGGCCGGGATCGCCTGCTGGTTGGGCGCCGCGCCGGTATAGAACACGTTGCGCTCGCTCTCCTCGCCCTCGTACTGCACCGGGTAGAACAGGATCGAGTTCAGCTCCTTGAACACCGGCAGCACGGACTTGCGCGACACCGAGGTCCAGCAGCCGAATACGACGGCTACCTTTTCCTTGTTGATCAGTTCGCGCGCCTTCTCGGCGAACAGCGGCCAGTTCGAGGCCGGGTCGACGACGACCGCCTCGAGCTTCTTGCCGAGCAAGCCGCCCTTCTTGTTCTGCTCGTCGATGAGGAACAGGATGGTGTCCTTCAGCGTGGTTTCGCTGATGGCCATGGTGCCGGACAGCGAATGCAGGACGCCGACCTTGATGGTCTCCTGCGCTACCGCGGGCGCGGCAGCCATTGCATACGCGGCGGCACCGAAAGCAGCGGCACCGAACGCGCGACGGGTGAAGTGTTTCAGCATGTAGAATCCCTCATGAGGTTCACGCGCACGCGCGACCCCCGTCACGCATGCTCGGACCCCTTATTGCAACGCACATGCCAGCGTTCGGAGGGTCGCCAAGCCTCGAAAATCAAAGGCTCCGCGAAGGCTCTGCACAAATAACGTTCAGGAAAAGGCTTGCTGCCTGATTATTAGGCGCGCGCCGGGGACGGCTATACAGCGGCCAGAATACAGCCGGCCAGCACGATGGCGCCGCCGGCGATACGCAACGCCGGGAGGCCCATGGCAAGCCTGCCGAGGGCCAAGCCAAGCGAAATGCCCGCCGCGTGGATCAGCGCCGTCGCCAGAGCGAAGCCGGCGATATAGGGCGCAGCCGTCGCACCGGCCGGAAGCTCCGCGCCGTGAGCGTGGCCGTGGAAGACCGCGAAGACGCCGACCAGCAGCCATGGCCAAAGCGACGGGCATGCCGAGCGCGAACGCCACCGGCAGCGAGATCGCGACGATCGAAAGCAGGATCCCGTATTCGGTGCCCGGCAAGGGCAGGCCGGAGACGCCCGCCGCGGCGGCCAGCGCCATGACCGTCACGAACGTGCCCGGCACCAGCCAGAGCGCCCGGCCACCCAGCTGAGCGGCCAGCAGGCCGACCGCAATCATGGCCAGCACATGATCCAGTCCGCCAAAGGGGTGGAGAAATCCCGACCAGAAGCCGAACGCCGCCTCATGGCCGGCATGGGCAAACGCCGAGCCCGACATTCCGACCGTGAGCGCGACGATGGAGAAGAGCCGTGCAAGCAGGATCATTTGAAACTCCGGCGCCCCGAACCGGGGCAGCGCAAGGGCAGCCCTGATGGACGTGCAAAGCTCTTGCCAAATTTCAGCGAAAATTGCGAGCCCCGCCTGCCCTGGATAGGGCCCTCAAGCGACCTGCCGGGAACTCAATTCCATCAGTTTGCCGCGCCATTTTTAGGGAAGCATTCAGCCCATTGGCTCAGGGTGCGGCATGATCTACCGGGCCGTTATTCTGGTTTCGCTTACCGCCGCGATCCTGTTCGTGGGCGGCCTGACGGCGTATCCGAACCCGCTCGCCGAGAGGCGCCGCCCGATGGCAAAGGCCGACGATCCATCCCACCATACGCTCGTCGCCGCGGCGCGGCTCGAGCTCGAGCTCGAACGGCTCAAAGGCGCGCGCTGAGAAACGCCGAGCCTGCGACATACAGGCCAACCGTCACCACAACAGCGGCGAAGACGTAAGACAACACCCGCTTGTAGCGGGAGAGCCATTGACCGAGCCAGATACCGAAAAAGCTGCCGATCGCTCCACCGACAATGAAAAGTACTGCAAGGCGCCAATCGACCAACCCGGAAGCGGCGTAGCTCACCGCCGTCGTCGCCCCGAAAGCGGTCACCGAAAGCAGCGAGGACCCGATGGCGTTGAGGAGCGGCATCATGGTCGCGCCCATCAGCCCGGGCACGATGAGGAAACCGCCGCCGATCCCGAAGAAGCCTGAAAGCGCGCCCACCGCGAAACCGATGCCGACCAGAAGCGGCAGCAGGCGTCGCGCGGTCTTTCGGGTCAGCCGCACTTCCGCTTGCCCGGCGGACTTGCGCGGCACGAGCGTCAGCAGCCCGACGACGATCATCAGCACGCCGAACAGACCAAGAAGATTTCGTCCGTCCACCATCTTGCCGGCTGCGGCTCCGGCGGCCGCGCCGACCATGCCGGAAAGAGCGAAGACGATGGCGCAAGGCCATTTGACCGTACGCGCACGGGCGTGACCGAATAGATTCACCGCGGCGCTGGCGGCCACCGCCACCGCGCTCGTGCCGATAGCCACATGCGGCGATGCCACACCCACGCCGTAGACGAGAAGCGGAACGGCCAGAATCGAGCCGCCGCCGCCGATCAGGCCGAGCGAAAAGCCGACCAGGCTGCCGGATGCGACGGCCAGGAAATCCTGCAGGCCCAGCATTGAAGTCTTTCAGTGCGTCTTGGTCGCGGGCGCAGCGGCGGACGTAGCGATGCGATTCCACGGCATCAACGCCAAGAGCCGTGCCGAAGCGCAGAAATCCGTAATCCCGGCAAAGACAAGCCCCGCACCGACAAAGGCCGAGAGCGCGTAGAAGACGGGCGTGAGCAGGAGGCCAAGCAGCACGCCAAGAAGCACGAGGCTTCCGGCCAGAATCTGCACCTGGCGGGCCACGGCGATCGGCTGCTTCCGGTCAGACACGATGGGAAGCTTCAGCTTCTTCCAGGCTTCGATGCCGCCTTCGAGCACATAGGCCTCGCAGCCCGCCGCGGCGGCCAGCCGCGGGGCATTGGCCTGCGTGCGCGCGCCGGACTTGCAATGGAAGATCAAGATGTCATCGCCGGGCTGCGCCGGGCTGGCGGCATCGAGAGCGCTCAGTGCGTGGTGGCGCGCGCCCGGAATGCGTTCGCGCACATGTTCATCCAACTCACGAATATCCACGAGAACGGCACCCGCGCGGATCAGCTCGGCGGCCTTCTCGGGCAAAATCGACTGCAACGCAGACATCGGCTTGACCTCTCCATGGTTCCCGCGGCGACATGCCTTCACGGGCAGTAGATTTCCTTCAAGAGCTTGAGCACGCGCGAGGCGTTCGGATCGGCGATCCGGTAGAAAACCGTCTGCGCATCGCGGCGGGTGGCGAGCAGGCCCTCCTCCCGCATCTTCGCGAGATGCTGCGAAAGCGCGGACTGGCCGAGCTCGACGGCCTTAGCCAGCGCGCCTACCGACATCTCGCGCTCGGCCGCCAGCCGGCACAGGATCAGCAGCCGCCGCTCGTTGGCGACCAGTTTCAACATCTGCACCGCCACGGCGGTCTTGGCCTCGAGTTCGCGAAGTCCTGCGGAAACCCGCATGAGCGTGCTCCTTATTTCAGTACTTGCTAATTTAGTGATAGCTAATATATATGTCAAGACTTGGCAGTCGGAGGAGTTGGAGGTCAGCCATGACGAAGCCCGAAATCCGCGCCTATTTCGATGAGCCCACCAATACGGTGAGCTATCTGGTCTGGGATCCCGCGACCCTGGAGGGGGCGGTGATCGATCCGGTGCTCGACTTCGACCAGCGCAGCGGCAAGGCCTCGGTGGCCTCGGCCGATGCGATCCTGGCCGACGCCGCGGCCGCGGGGATCAAGATCGTTTGGGCGCTCGAGACCCATGCGCACGCGGATCATCTTTCCGGCGCGCCCTATATCAAGCTCAAGACCGGCGCCAAGGTCGGCATCGGCGAGCACATTCGCGACGTGCAGCGCATTTTCCGGCCGGTGTTCAACGCCGTCGACGTATCCGGCGACGGCTCGGAGTTCGATCATCTGTTCCGCGACGGCGAGCGGTTCAAGATCGGCCGGATCGAAACTGAGGTCATTTACACGCCGGGCCATACGCCGGCCTGCGTGTCCTACAAGATCGCCGATGCGGTGTTCGTCGGCGATACGCTGTTCATGCCGGATTACGGAACGGCGCGCGCCGATTTTCCCGGCGGCGACGCGCGGGCGCTGTACCGCTCAATCAAGCGTATTCTCGACCTGCCACCCGAGACGAGGCTGTTCCTCTGTCACGACTACAAGGCTCCCGGCCGCGAGGTCTATGCCTGGGAGACCACGGTCGGCGAGGAGCGCGCCAAGAACCCGCATGTGCACGATGGCGTGAGCGAAGACGAATTCGTCGCCCTGCGCACCAAGCGCGATGCGACGCTGGCCGCACCGCTGCTGCTCCTGCCCTCGATCCAGGTGAATATCCGCGCCGGAAAATTCCCGCCTGCGGAGTCGAACGGCGTGCACTATCTCAAGGTGCCGGTGAAGCTTGCTTCCTGACGCCCCTGTTCGGCACGGAGACTAGCGGGCGGTCCGGCCGAGCGCGCCGGCGAGCCGCTCCAGCGCATCGTCGAGCGTCGCGTCCTTCTTGGCGAAGCAGAAGCGCACCACGCTTTTCACCGGGTCCTCGGCATAGAAGGCCGAGACCGGGATCGCGGCCACCTTGTGCTCGGCCACCAGGCGCTTGCAGAAGCTTTCGTCGTCGACGTTCAGGCCGAGCGGAGCCAGATCGACGCTGACGAAATAGGTGCCCTGGCTCTCCAGCACCGGGAAGCCGATTTGCTTCAGCCCTTTGGTGAAGCGGTCGCGCGAGCGCGCGAGATCGCGGCGCATGCCCTCGAAATAGGAATCGTCCTTGCCGAGCCCGTAGGTCACCGCCGTCTGCAGGTTCGGCGGCGTGGTGAAGGTGATGTACTGGTGCGCCTTGGCCAGCACCCGCAAGATTTCCGGCGCGGCACAGACGAAGCCGACCTTCCAGCCGGTGAGCGAGAAAATCTTTCCGGCCGAGCCGATCTTCACCGTGCGCGAACGCATGCCGGGCAACGCGAACATGGAGACATGCCGGCGGCCATCGAACACCACGTGTTCCCACACCTCGTCGCACACGACGATGCTGTTGTGCGCCATGCAGAAATGGGCGAGCAGCGAGAGCTGGTCCTCGCCATAGACCGTCGCGGTCGGGTTGAGCGGATTGTTGAACAGCACGACCTTGGTGCGCGGGGAGAACGCGCGCGACAGCATCTCTTCGTCGAAGCGCCAGTCGGGCGGTTTCAGGCGCACGAGCTTCGGCACGCCGCCCGCGCGCAGCACGAGCGGTAGATACGCGTCGTAGAGCGGCTGGAACAGCACGACCTCGTCGCCGGGCTCGATCAGCGCCAGCATCGCGCCGGCGAGCGCCTCGGTGGCGCCCGAGGTGATCATCACCTCGGTATCGGGATCGAGGGCGAGCCCCTGCCAGTGGCGATAGTGCGCGGCGACCGCGCGGCGCAGTTCGGGCAGGCCGAGCATGGGCGGATACTGGTTCCAGCCGGAGATCACGGCTTCGGCCGCTTTCTTGCGCACGTCCTCGGGACCCGGATCGTCGGGAAAACCCTGGCCGAGATTGATGGCGTTGTGCTCGCGCGCGAGCCCCGACATCACCTCGAAAACGGAGGTTTGCAGACCAGCAAAGACCGGATTCATGACGTGCTCGCCGGGGAATGCGCGAGCGGCGCCAGCGCCGATCGCAGCGCGTCATCGCCGACCGAGGCTACCGGCATCAGGAGCTTCACATGCTCGGTGCGGCGGCCCGGACGCATCACGATGATCGCGGTCTCGGCGCCGCCGCAGGCCGGATCGCCGCAGGCGAATTCGGTCACCGAAACCGTGGCCTCGTCGGGAAGCTCGAGCAGCGCGCGCACGCGCGCGGCGAGCTCGCGCGTCGCGTCCGGCGCGGCTCTCCCCTTGCCGCCTCGAAAGAGCAGAACCAATGTCAGCTCCCGATCGAATATCCGACCATGCCGCAGAGCTCCGAAGCGCGCCAGAGGCCGCTCATGAACCCTGCTCTTCCCGGCCGCGCGCCCTACGGCGCGCGGTGAAGCGGGAGAGCCATTGCGGCGGCGCGAGCAAGCGCCGCAGCGCGGCGGGCGGAAACGCGGGCGCCGGTTCGTCGGCAGCCAGGAATTCGAGGCCCGCGAGCGATACCCGGTCGCCGTCCATCTCGCGCACGAACAACGCCGCAGGGCCGAGATCGATGCGGCGACCGACGCGCAGATCCTCGTCGAAACGGTCGGCGAACAGGTCGGCGATCGAAAGATCGCGCTCGGTCGCGGGAATTTCGAGGCCGTACATCTCGGCGATCGCGCCGACGCGAATTTCGCCGCTGAACGGGAAGGCGGTCGCGACTTCCGGATCCGCCGGCCCCTCGGCCGCAGAGAAAAGCCGGTCCAGCCGCGCGACGCGCTGAGGCGGCGCGAGAAAATAGCCGTAATCGCCGACGCGCAACACGCCGGCCTCGGCCGGCGAGAGAATGTGCTCGTCGCGCACGATGAGGAGCGGCCGCGCCCAAGTCGGCACCGTGCCGTGGCTGAGCACCGGGCTGCCGGCGACCACCGGATAGCCCACGAGCTCGTCGTCGAGCTGGCCGGGCAGATCGATCTCGATGCGTTTCACTTCCGGGGCCGGGTCGGGCAATGCCACCTCGAGCCGGCGCGCGGCGAACTCGACGGTCCAGCCCTGCAGCACGAGCGACACGAACACCGCCACGAACGCGACGTTGAAATAGATCTCGGCGCCGGGCACGTTCGAAAGCGTCGGAATGGCGGCGAGAAAAATCGAGACGGCGCCGCGCAGGCCGACCCAGGAGACGAAGATCTTCTCCTTCGACGAGAAATTGAACGGCGCGAGACAAAGCCAGACTGCGGCCGGGCGCGCGATGAAAATCAGCACGAGCGCGACGATCAATGCGGGCACCAGCACGGGTAGCACCTTGCTCGGCGTCACCAGGAGCCCGAGCAACATGAACATCACGAGCTGGCACAGCCAGGTCACGGTGTCATGGAAGCTCGTGATCGAGGCGAAGGCGCGCACCGGCCGGTTGCCGACCACGAGGCCGGCCAGATAGACGGCGAGAAAGCCGGAGCCGCCCAAGATCGCGGCGAACGCGTAGATGAACACCGCCGAAGCGACGACGAACAGCGGATGCAGCCCGCCGGGAAGCGTCACGCGGTTGAGGCTCCACACGAGCGAGAGGCCGCCGACGACGCCGAACGCGACGCCGATAACCGCCTCACGCGCCAGATCGATCGCGATCTGCCAGCCGGATGCCTGGCTGCCCGCGAGCAGGAGGCCGACGAACACCACGGTCAGGAACACGGCGACCGGGTCGTTGGTGCCGGATTCGATCTCCAGCGTCGCCGCAAGCCGGCGCTTGAGCTGAAGCCCGTGGGCGCGAATGAGAAAGAACACCGCCGCCGCGTCGGTCGAGGACACGATAACGCCCACCAGCAGGCCGCCGAGCAGGCCGACCCCTAGCACCGCCGATGCGACGACGCCGACGATCAGCGCGGTAACGAACACGCCGACGGTCGCCAGCAGGAGCGCCGGAAAGAGAGTGCCGCGGAACCTCGAAAAGCGCGTGCGCAGGCCGCCGTCGAACAGGATCACCGCAAGCGCGCCGGAGCCGACCAGATAGGTGAGCTGGTAGTCATCGAACTTGATGCCGCCCGGCCCCTCCTCCCCGGCCAGCATGCCGATGATCAGAAAGACCAGCAGCAACGGGGCGCCGAAGCGCGAGGCGATCAGGCTCGAGTACACCCCGATCACCACCAGCGCGGCGCCGACCAGCAGGAAGGCGTTGCTCAGCGTGATGGCGCTCATGGACCGAACCCGCGCTTCGACCGGGCGATCGCCTCATCGAGATGCATGAATTGTGAATATACGATCGAGCGGATTCGGCAAAACGAAGATTGGGGCGCGGCCAGGCGCTCGTCCGCGCGCGCGGGCGGTTTCGAAGTGAAGCGCTTCGCGGCCGGTCAGGCCGCGGCGACGTCGGAGAGGAAGCGCTCGACGGATTGGCGCAGGATCTGCGCCTGGCGGCCGAGATTCTGCGAAGCCTCGAACACCTGGTGCGCCGATTGGCTGGTCTCGCCGATGGCGCGGGTAACGCCGGTCACATTTTGCGTGAGATCCTCGCTGCCGGCGGCCGCGTGCTGGACATTGCGCGAGATTTCGTGGGTCGCGGCATTCTGCTCCTCGACCGCGGCGGCGACGGCGCTGGCGAAGCCGTTGACCTCGTTCATGGCCTGGGCGATCTCGCCGATCGCGACCACGGCCTCGTCCGTCGCCTTCTGGATGCCCGAGACCTGCAGCCCGATGTCGCCGGTGGCGCGCGCGGTCTGCTCGGCGAGCGATTTTACCTCGGTCGCCACCACGGCGAAGCCACGGCCGGCGTCGCCGGCGCGCGCAGCCTCGATCGTCGCATTGAGGGCCAGAAGATTGGTTTGCGCCGCGATCTCCTGGATCAGGCTCACTACCTCGCCGATCTTCTGCGCCGCATGCGAAAGACCCTCGATGCGTCTGGTTCCAACCTGGGTCATCTCGGTCGCGCGGCGTACGTGGTCGTTGGCCGATTCGATCAGGCGGCCGATCTCGTTGACGGAGGCGGCAAGCTCGTCGGCGGCGCTGGCCACCGTCTGCACGTTGCTCGTGGTCTGCTGGGAGGCGCTGGAGGCCGCGAGCGCCTGGCGGTCGGCTTCGGTCGCGATGTCGGTGAGGCTGCGCGCGGTAATTTCCATGCGCTCACTGTCCGCGCCGACCGAGCCGAGCGCATCCTGAACCGACGAGCGAAACGCCGTCATCAATTCGTCGACCCGCCGCGCGCGGCGTTCGCGAGTCTGGCGGTCCCCGCGGCTCGTTTCCTCGAGCCGGCCGCGTTCGATCATGTTGTCGCGAAACACGGCGACGGCGCGCGACATTTCGCCGATCTCGTCCTTCCGGTCGGTACCTTTGAGCTCCACCGAGGTATCGCCTTCGGCCAGCTTCCGCATCGTGCGCGAAAGCGCCAGCACGGGCCGGCTGATCCCGCTGGTCACCAGTAGCCCGAGCGAAAGGCCGATGAGCAGGGAGAATAGGGCGGCAAGAATCATCGTCGAGGACGTGGTGGTCGCCGTTCGCTCGGTGCGCGCGGCTACCGCGGCCTGACGCGTCGTATTCAGGCGCTCGAGCTCGCGCAACGCGTCGGAGACCTCGGTGCTGATCTGTTCGAATTCCTTGTCGCGCAGATTCGCGATCGTGCGTCCTATCTCGTTCAGCAGACTCATTCCGTCGCGGTAGCGCTTCAACGCGTCGTGAATTCTGCTCATCGTGGCTTCGCGCTCGAATTCCTGAAGTCCCTCGCCCATCTTCAGGATGTTCTGATCGAGGCGATCGAGCTCGGCGGTGATGCGCGCCGGATCCTCCTCGTTCTCATGGAAGACGTAGCGGTACGCGAAGGTGCTGAGCGTCGGGAATTTGTTCTGCGCTTCGGTCGCCATCATGACGACGGTGTGATTGTAGCGCTCGGCCGCCCGATTGCTCACGCTGAACAGCTCACCCGCGATCTGCGTGCCGAGCTGCTCGACGATCTCGATCAAGAGCTTGTCGCGATCACGCATCAACTCGAATACGCGTTCGGCGCTCTGCTCGTAACGGGCAACCGCCGCTTCGACCCTGCGCACCAGCTCGGACTGATCGTCGGCGCTGCTGCGCTTTTTCAACGTCTCGATCCACTCTTTCGCACGTTCGAGAAAGTGGCGCGAACGGAGGAGCGCCTGCTCCGTGCGGCTGTCCATGTATTGGTGCGCGCCGACGAGCGTCTTGGCCATGTCGGAATCGAGACGATTGGCGAGCAGAGCGTTCGCCGAAGTTTCGCGCAGGGCGAGCGCATCCTTCTGCAGGCCGGAGAGACCATAGAGCCCGGCGCCGACCGCTATGCCGGCGATGGCGACCACGGCGACGAAGCCGCCGAGAATGCGCGCCCGGATCGGCAGGTCTTGAACCCGCAACATGTGCTCTTCCCTGCGTCTGCCGGCCTTGAGTCGGGCGGCGGAGCGAGCATCGCGGGCCAGAGTTAACCGAACGTTATCTATCGCGGCTCCAGCGCTGGCCGGGGCCGCGGCGTTTTGTTCTCCGCCGGGCGGTGCGGTAATCGGCTACGCCTAGCCGAGCTGCGAGCGCGAGGCTCTTCTCAATGTCCCTGGCTAGGGCTCACGCCCATGGCCTCGACATCGAACTCGACTTCGAGCGCTCCGGCCTTCTCGAATACGAGCGTGCCCTTGAACTTCTCGCCCTGCTTGAGCGGGCGCTTCAGGTTCATGAACATGACGTGAAACCCGCCCGGCTCGAGCTTGGCGGTTGCGCGGGGCTTGATCTCGAGGCCGCGTACGAGCGGACGCATCCTCATGATTCCGTCCTGCACCGCCATTTCGTGAATCTCGACCCGGCCGGCGATCTCGCTCGTGGCGCTCATCAGCCGGTCGGCGTCGGCGCCCGTGTTCTCGATCACGAGATAGCCGCCGGCGACCTGCGCGCCGTGCGGCGTCGCGCGCGACCAGGGATGACCGATCTTGAGCGCGCCCTTGGTGTAGTCGTGGGCCGAAGCGCACGTAGCGATTACTGCGAGAGTTGCTGCGACGAACAGTCCTGAGAAAAAGCGCATGATTGTCTCCGTTGCGCGAGAGCACGCCGCCAGGCAGCGGCTCCGATCCGATTGATATGAATGATGGCGGACCGTGAGGCCCGTGGATCAGGCGCGTAGCGGAGGTCCGCGCGGCGCGGCCGAGAACGCGCGTTCACTGTGAGCGGGCGCGAAGGCAATCGCGAAAACGATCTTCTCAAAGCGATGCGCGGGGGCGAGCAGCGCAAGCGCATTGCCCGCGAGCGTGGAGTGCCCGCAAGCACCACAGGCCAGAACGCAACAAAACTCGTGATCCGCCCGCGCCGGCGCGGGAGCGCCAGTCGAGGTCTCCGAACAGAGTTGGAAGCCCGGCGCCGTTGCATGCGCCGTTCCCAACGCGCCGATGAACGACGCGAAGAGCAGCGCATAGGCGGCGATGATTGCGATAGCAGGGCGGAAGCGAGGCATGGCGGATTGCTACCCGATCCGGCGCCGGGGTGCCAGCCTCATCGCGGCTAACCCTTGCCGTTCGCGCCGCTGCGCGAGGCGGCATCGAGCAGCGCCACGAGACCCTTGAGGATTTCGACCGGCCGCGGCGGGCAGCCGGTAATGTGCAGATCGACCGGGACCACGGCGCTCACCGGCCCGACGCAGGCGTAGCTGCCGGCGAACACGCCGCCCGAACACGCGCAATCGCCGAGCGCCACCACCCATTTCGGATCCGGCGTCGCGCGCCAGGTGCGCTCCAGCGCCATGCGCATGTTGTGGGTGACGGGACCGGTGACGAGCAGCACGTCGGCGTGACGCGGCGAGGCCGCGAACTTCAGGCCCAGCCGCTCCAGGTCATAGACCGGATTGTTCAGCGCGTGGATTTCCAGCTCGCAGCCGTTGCAGGAACCGGCGTCGATCTCGCGGATCACCAGCGAGCGGCCGAGCACCCGGCGCGCGAGATCGTCGAGCGTGCCGGCCAGCTCCTTCGCTGCGCGCGCGTCGGCGTCCGGCCCGTCGATGGTCACCGGGTCCTTGGTGAGCGATTTGAACAGCAGCGAGCGCATCAGAGATCGTGCCCGGAATAGGAGCAGTTGAACGATTTATTGCAGAGCGGGAAGTCGGCGACGATGTTGTCCTTGACCGCGACCTCCAGCAGCGGCCACTGGAACCACGAAGGATCGCGCGGATGGCAACGCGCGATCGTGCCGTCGGCCGCAAGCCGCAGATAGACGAAGACGTCGCCGCGGAAGCCCTCGACCACGCCGACCCCTTCCCGCTCGTCCCTGGCGGCGCGCACCGGCGCGCGCACCGGGCCGCGCGGCAGTCCTTCGAGGATGCGCCGCACGAGCTTGAGGCTCGCCTCGATCTCCAGCAGCCGGATGCGAAGGCGCGCATCCACGTCGCCGGCCTGCAGCACCGGCACTTCGACCGCGAGCTTGTCGTAGGGCGCATAGGCGAGATCGCGCCGCGTATCGAAATCGCGCGCGCTGGCGCGGCCCACATAGCCGCCCGAAGCGAAGCGGCGCACGAGATCGGCCGACACGGTGCCGGTCGTGACGGTGCGATCCTGCAGCGAGGGCGTGTCGTCGTAGATCGTGACCAGCTCGCGGAAGCGCGGCCCGATCGATTCCATGAGCGCCTTGAGGCGGCGGATGTTCTCCGTGGAGATATCCCCCGCGACTCCGCCCGGCACGATGCCATCGCGCATCAGGCGATGGCCGAAGGCGGCGTCGGAGGCCTGCAGCACCTGCTCGCGCAGGATGCCGCAATGGGCGTGGATCAGCACGAACGTGGCGTCGTTGCAGATGGCGCCGAAGTCGCCGAGGTGATTGGCGATGCGCTCGAGCTCCGCCATGAGCGCGCGCAGATACACGGCGCGCGGCGGCACCTCGATGCGCAGCGCCGTCTCGACCGCGAGCGCGAAGGCAAAAGCGTAAGCGACCGTGGAATCGCCGGAGACGCGGCCGACCAGCGTGGCAGCGCGCTCGATCGTCGCGCCCTGCATCAGCCACTCGACGCCCTTGTGCACATAGCCGAGCCGCTCTTCGAGGCGCACGACCGTTTCGCCATTGGCGGTGAAGCGGAAATGGCCGGGCTCGATGATGCCGGCATGCACGGGGCCCACCGGAATCTGATGCAGGTCCTCGCCTTCGACCGGCAGGAACTTGTATTCGGTGGGCGAACGCGGCGCCGCGGCAAGGCGGCGCTTGGAAAGCGGGGCGGCGAGCGGCCAGGCGCCGTGATCGAGCCACGGGCGCGTATCGGCGAGGCCAACCGGCTCAAAGCCGAAGAGATCGCGGATCGCGCGCTCGAGGCGGATCGCGGGCGCGTGGCGCGAGCCCACCGAGGGGAAGCGGCCATCATTGACCGCGAGCGTGAGAATCTGCGGCCCGGCGCTGTTGCGCACGGCCATGTGCACGCGATCGGCTTCGCCGAACAGCGCCACCAGATCGGCCTCGCCGCGGCCGAATGCTTCGGCCTGCGCGACCCAGGCTTTCGCATCGACCACGCGGCGCGGCCAAGCGCGCGGCTCGATACCGGGGCGTTTCAAAGGTCTGCGTGAGCGTCTGGCCATGGCGCTAACCCAAGATCCGCGCGACATCTTCGAACCAGCGGACGACGAACGGAGGAATCCACAAGCCGGCGACCAGAACGATCAGCAGATGCACATAGACCGGAATGAGCGTGGCGGTGGCCGGATGCGACGCGCTGCCGGGATCGCCGAACAGCATGTCCTGCAGGCGCAGGATCAGCGCGCCGAAGCCGATCAGGAGGCCGAAGCCGAACAGGATCGCGAGGTAAGGCTCGCGCGCGAAGGTCGAGGTCGCGATCAGGAACTCGCTCTTGAAGATGCCGAACGGCGGCAGGCCCGCGATCGCCACCACGGCGAGCGCGAAAGCGACGGCCAGGCCCGGGTTGCTCACCGAGAGCCCGTGGATGTCCGCGATCCGCTGCGTGCCGCGCACCTGCGCGATGCGGCCGACGGCGAAGAAGATCGCGGACTTGGTGAGCGAGTGCATGGTCATATGCAGCAGGCCGGCGAAATTCGCGATCGGACCGCCGATGCCGAAGGCAAACGCGATGATGCCCATGTGCTCGACCGACGAATAGGCGAAGAAGCGTTTGATGTCGCGGCGGCGGTAGAGCATGAACGCCGCGAAGATCAACGACAGAAGTCCGAGGATGACGAGCAGCGGCCCGGGCGCGACCGCGCCGGGATTGGCCGCGAGCAGAAGCTTGAAGCGCAACAGCGCATAGAGCGCGACATTCAGCAGCAGGCCCGAGAGCACCGCCGAGATCGGCGTCGGGCCTTCGGCGTGCGCGTCCGGCAGCCAAGCGTGCAGCGGCACGAGACCGACCTTGGTGCCGTAGCCGATCATCAGGAACACGAAAGCAAGATTCAGAAGCGCCGGATCGAACGCCGGCACGCGCACGATCAGCACGGTCCAGGTCATGGCGTCGAGGCCTTCGCCGACCACCGGCTGCGCCGCCATGTATACGAGAATCGTGCCGAACAGCGCGAGCCCGATGCCGACGCTGCCGAGGATGAAATATTTCCACGCCGCTTCGAGCGCCTCGTGGGTGCGGTAGATGCCGACCATCAGCACCGTGGTCAGCGTCGCCAGCTCGATCGCGACCCACATGAGCCCGATATTGTTCGCGATGAGCGCGAGATTCATCGAGAACATCAACAGCTGATACATCGCGTGATAGAAGCGCAGGTAGGTCGGCGTGAGCCGGCCGATCTCGAGCTCGTGGGCGATATAGCTCGCGCTGAACACGCTCGTGGTGAAGGCGACGAAAGTGGTCAGCACGATGAAGACGTTGTTCAGGTCGTCGACGAAAAGATAGCCGCCGACGACCGGCCGCACGAAGAGCAGGAAAAGCGCGGCGCAGAACGTGGCGAACGCAGCGGCGACATTGAGCTTCGCGGTAAGTCGATAGTCGTCGAGCAGCGCCAGCGCGCCCGCGGCCAGGATCGGGATCAGCAGAACGGCAGCCAGCGCGGCGGAGGAGATCGTCATCGCCGGTCTCCGCGGAAGCGGTCGAGCGCCCCGACGTCGACCGTGTCGAAGCGTTCGCGGATTCTGAACAGGAAGATGCCGATCACGATGAAGGCGATCAGCACCGAGAAGGCGACGGAAATCTCGACCACCAGCGGCATTCCGCGCGCGCCGGTGGCGGCGAGGATCAGCCCGTTCTCGAGCGACATGAAACCGACCACCTGGCTCACGGCGTTCCTGCGCGTGACCATCATCATGAGGCCGATCAGCACGACGGCGAGCGCGAAAGCGAAATCGATGCGCGCGAGCGGATCGGCATAGGCGGTCAGCCGCAGCATCAGCATGATCGAGAGCGCCACGAGACCCATGCCGGCGAGCATGGTCAGGCCGATGCCGCCGACGGTCTCGATTTCGCGGTGGATGCCGAGCCGCAGGATAATCCGGTGCAGCGCCACCGGGATCACAATGGCCTTGAAGACCAGCGCGATCAGGGCGGTCACGTACAGGTGTGGCGCGTCCTGCACGAAAGCCTGCCAGGCGACGGAAAGCGCCAGCACGAACGCATGCAGCGCGAAGGTGTTGAGCAGCGCCGAGAGCCGGTCCTGATAGAGCTGCAGCAGGCTCACCAGCACGAGCGAGCCGGCCAAGAGATGCGCGATGTCGAAAGCGATGCCGTGCATCACAGACTCCGCGTGACGAACAAGAGCAGCGTGCCCAGGAGCCCCAGCATCAGCGCGACGCCGAGGAATTCCGGGACGCGGAACACGCGCATCTTGGCGATCGTGGTCTCGAAGAAGGCAAGCAGGAAGCCGATCACCGCGGCTTTCGCGCCGTAGACCAGGATCCCGACCAAGAACGCCAGCGGCCCCGCCCCGCTCGGCGCAATACCCCAGGGCGCGAACACGCAAGCGATCAACGAGACATAGAGCAGGAGCTTGAGCGCGGCCGCGAGCTCGATGAGCGCCAGATGCCGGCCGGAATACTCGAGCACCATGGCCTCGTGCACCATGGTGAGCTCGAGATGCGTCGCCGGATTGTCGACCGGCACGCGCGAATTCTCGGCGATGGCCACGAGTATAAGAGCGACGAGCGCGAGGCCGAGAGAAACACGCAAGCCCACGCCGGAGGCAAACACTTCCGCGATCGTGGAAAGCTGCGTCGATCCCGCGATCAGCGCCAGCGTGAAGACGATCATGATCATCGCGGGCTCGGCGAGCGTCGCAAACATCATCTCGCGGCTGGAGCCGATGCCGCCGAAACTGGTGCCCACGTCGAGGCCGGCGAGCGCGAGGAAGAAGCGCGTGCTGGCGACGAGCGCGACGATGGCGATGAGATCGGCGGCATGGCCGGAGGCAAGCCCGCTCACGAAAGTCGGCACCAATGCGGCAGCGACCCAGGTGGCGGCGAAAACGAGATAGGGAACGGCGCGGAACAGCCAGGATGCATTGTCGGCGAGCACCGCCTCCTTGCGCAGGAGGCGCGCGAGATCGAGATAGGGCTGCCAGACCGGCGGGCCGCGCCGCTGCAACAGCCGCGCCTTCACCTTGCGCACGTAGCCGGTGAAAAGCGGCGCGAACGCAAGCACCAGCATGAGCTGCGCTGCTTCGAGCGCGATTTGGTTGATCACGGCCATAGGGCGAGCACCAGCAAGAGCAACACGAGCGCGAGGAAGACGAGGCCGAGATAGCGGCGGATGGTCTGGAACTGGAGCGGATTCAGCATATCGGCGGTGAAGACGACGAATGCCGCTACCGGCGCGTAGAGATAATCCCAGATGAGATCGCGCAATTCGAGATGCATGCGCGCGGCGCCCATGTCGCCGGGCGCCGGCATCTCGACCGTTTCGCGCGCGCGGAACACCAGCGTGCCGAAGACGCGGCGGATCGGCTGCGCGAAGCTCGAGGCGGTGTATTGCGTCGAGGGGGACGGATCGGGATAGCCGCAATCCCAGGACGGGCCGCGGCGCAGCTTGTCGGACGCGAAGCGATGGATGGCGAGCGCCGCGAGCGAGGCGGCGAAGGCGATGAACAGGAAGAAGATCAGTCCGTTATAGGAGCTGCGGCTTTCGGCGATCGGAACGATCGAGAGCCAGGGCAGCGCCGATTGCACCGGCATCCTGCTTCCGACCAAGAGCGAGACCGCCGGCGACAACAGATCGATGACGATGCCGGGAAAAATGCCCGCGAGCGCGCAGAGCAGCGCGAACAAGAACATGGCCGCGAGCGAGAACGGGTCGGTCTCGTGCGCGCGTTCGGCGGCGGGCGAGCGCGGCCGGCCGAGGAAGCTCACGCCGAACGCCTTGACGAAACAGGCGGCCGCGAGCGCGGCGGAGAGCGCCAGGATCGCGCCCACGGCCGGCACCAGGAATTTCAGTCCCCAGTTGGGAATATCCGGGCTCAGCAGGATCGCCTGGAAGGTCAGCCACTCGGAGACGAAGCCGTTCAAGGGCGGCAGCGCCGAGATCGCGACGCAGCCCACGAGAAACAGGAACGCGGTGCGCGGCATGCGGTGGATCAAGCCGCCGAGCTTTTCCATGTCGCGCTCGCCGGTCGAGGTCTGCACCGCGCCGGCGCCGAGGAAGAGCAGGCTCTTGAAGCTGCAATGGTTGAAGACGTGGAACAGCGCGGCGGTGAGCGCGAGCGCCGCGGCCCAGTTCATGCCGTAGGCCTCGAAGCCGAGCGCAAGCCCGAGCCCGATATAGATGATGCCGATATTCTCGACCGTGTGATAGGCCAAGAGCCGCTTCAGGTCGTGCTGCATCAGGGCGTAGAGCACGCCGAGCACGCAGGTCACGCCGCCGAGCGCCAGCACCAGCATGCTCCACCACCAGACCGGCGGACCGAGCAGGTCGAATACGATGCGCACGAAGCCATAGACCGCGACCTTGGTCATGACGCCGCTCATCAGCGCCGAGACGTGACTCGGCGCCGCGGCGTGGGCGGGCGGCAGCCAGGCGTGCAGCGGCACCAGGCCGGACTTGGACCCGGTTCCGATCAGGACGAGCAGAAGCGCGATCCCGGCCGTGGCCGGCGTCAGGACGCGGCCGCGCACCGCGTCGAACAGATAGGCGCCCTCGCCGCCGGCGAGCACGCCGAACGCAAACAGGAGCGCGAGCGTGCCGAGCGCCGCCATCATCAGATAGAGAAGACCGGCTCGCCTGCTCTCCGCGTCGCGGTGGCGCACCAATACCAGCACCCAGGAAGAGAGCGACATGAATTCCCACGCGATCAAGAAAGAGAACGCGTCGTCGGCAACGAGCACCAGATTCATGCCGAGCAGAAACAGCGCGTAGGCCGGCAACACCCGGAGCGGCTCAGGCTCCTCGCGGCCGTAGCCGATCGCATAGAGGCTGGTGATGCACGCGGCGCCGTTGACGATCACGGCAAACACGGCGGACAACGCATCGAGCCGGAGCCGGGTGCCGAGGCCGGGAAGGCCGATCGGAAGCGACAAGGTCAGCGGCAGCGTGCCGATCGCCGCTGAGATGGCGGAAGCGACGCCGGCGGCCGAAACCAGGGCCGCCAGGGCGTAGAACACCTCGCTGCCGCGGGGCGAGCGGGTCAGCGGGATCGCCGCCGCGGCCAAGACCAGCCATGCGCAAGAAAGAAATCCGGCGTGGAGGGCGAGGCTCACGGCCGGCCTGCCGGGGGCAAATTCGGCGCATCGATCGTTGCTTCGGCGGAAGCGGCGGCCGGATCATCGAGCCTTGCTCCGCCTTGCCGCACTTGCCGCCTCCGCTCCCCGAAACCTTTGCTATCACACCGATTCTCAGGCTCGCAAGACAAACCGGCGCGACCGCATCGTGTGCAACCTGCGGCTGACATACGATTTTCCCGGCATTGAAAGCATGTGCCCGCTCCGCTATAGGGTCGCAATCAGTGGGGTTCCAACCGCCCTGCCCTTACCGGTAGCGGCGGACTAGTTTTTTCCCAGACTAAGCGACCCCCAAGGCCCGAGAGAGGTGTTCATGTCCTCGACCTTCGACACGGTCGCCAACATCATCGCCGAGACCTGCGACATTCCGCGCGAAAAGATCACGCCGGAGAGTCACGCCATCGACGATCTCGGGATCGACAGCCTCGACTTCCTCGATATCGCGTTCGCGATCGACAAGGCGTTCGGCATCAAGCTGCCGCTCGAGCAATGGACCCAGGAAGTGAACGAAGGCAAGGCCACGACCGAGCAATATTTCGTACTGAAGAACCTCTGCGAGCGCATCGACGGGCTCGTCGCCGCCAAGGCCGGCTAGGACGGGGCCATGAAGCTCGAGACCTTCGAGCTCATCGACCGGATCGAGGAATTCAGCCTGGACGCGGGGAAAATTCTCGCGCTCGGGCATGTGCCCAAGCATAGCAAGGTCTTCGAGGGGCATTTTCCCGGCTATCCGCTGCTTCCGGGCGTGCTGCTGATCGAGCTCATGGCGCAAGCCGCCGGGTGGCTCGTGCTGGCGCGGCTCGACTTCAAGCAGATGGGAGTTCTCGCCGCCGTGAAGGAGGCGAAGATGCGCAATGCCGTCTCGCCCGACACCGAGCTCGCGGTCGAGGCGGAAATCGTTCACGAGGGATCCGGGTACGCGATGGTAAAGGGGAAAGTCCTGATCGGGAAAAAGGCGGTGGCCGACGCGGAGATGACGCTGCGGACGCTGCCAATTCCGAACCAGGAATTCGCCGACGCTTTGCACAAGCGCGCGCGCGAGCTCGGGCTAATGGTTCAGGCTTAGCGAATGGCGGTCGACCGAGAAATCTGGATCACCGGCATTGGCCTGCTCTCCTCGCTGGGCGAGGGACCGGAAATTCATCGCAAGCGGCTGTACGACGGCGACGTTCCCGTCGTCGATACCCAGTCGTTTCCGCCATATGTCGTCCATCCGCTGGCCAAGGTCGATTTCGACCGGCAAATCCCGAAGAAAGGCGATCAGCGCCAGATGGAAGCCTGGCAGCGGATCGGCACCTATGCGGCCGGGCTCGCGCTGACCGATGCGGGCGTCGCCGGGAATACAGATTTGTTGAAGAAGACGGATATGATCGTGGCCGCCGGAGGGGGCGAGCGCGATTCCGCGGTCGATCTGGCGCTCATGAACGAGCTGCGCGGCTCGAACGATCCCGATGTGACCTTGAACGACGGGCTGATGCACAATCTTCGCCCGACTCTGTTCCTGGCGCAGCTTTCCAATCTGCTTGCCGGCAATATCTCGATCGTGCACGGGGTGGTGGGCTCCTCGCGCACATTCATGGGCGAAGAGAGCGCAGGCATCTCCACGCTGCAGGTGGCGCAAGCGCGTCTGGCGGCCGGGCAGAGCGAAATCATGCTGGTGGGGAGCGCCTATAATTCCGAGCGGCTCGACTTGCTGCTGTTTCATTCGCTCAACGGTTTGTGCCTGAAGGACCGGTTCGCTCCCGTTTTCGCGCCCGGACGCCCGGATGGAATCGCCTGGGCGTCGATCGGTGCGTTCCTCGTGCTCGAATCGAGGATTCACGCCGAGGCTCGCGGAGCGCGCCCGGCGGCGCGGCTGGGCACGATCTATCCGTCGCGAGCGCGGCGGCAGCCGGGCGATCTCGAAACCGCCGTGACCGGGCTGCTGAAACAGGCGATGGGAAAGATCGATCCGGCAAACGCCGCAATATTCTCGGCGGCGACCGGGGCGGAACCGGCGACCGGCGAAGAGTGCCGTGCGCTCCTGAAGACCGGGCTCCCGGTGCGCTCGGTCACCAGCCGGCTCGGTCATGGGGTCGAAGCGGCTTTCCCCGCGGCCATCGCGATTGCCGCCCTGGCCGTGAAGGACGGGCGGCTGTTTCCGCCGATGCCAAATGTACCGATCGAGGATAAAGTCCTGCCTTCCCTACGCCATGCGATCGTGACAAGTGTCGGGCATTGGCGGGGCGAAGGCGCCGGCCTGGTGGAAGCAGTGCGATGAACCGAGGAGAAAACTGATGGGATCGAACGGCTATCGTGATTCCAAGGGTCGCCCGATCGTGGTGGCGACCGGCCTCGGCATCGTCACCTCGCTCGGGCGCGGCAAGGAAGACAACTGGAAGAAGCTCACCGCCGGGGTGTCGGGCATCCACAAGATCAAGCGTTTCCCGACGGAAGGACTGAAGACGAAGATCGCCGGAACGGTCGATTTTCTCTTCGACGACACGGTCAGCGCGCCGATCCTGACGCATGCGCTGGCGACGCTGGCGGTCGAGGAAGCGATTGCGGAGTCCGGAGCCGGCTCCAAGGGCGATTTCCCGGGCCCGCTGTTCGCCGCCGTGCCGCCGGTAGAGATGCAGTGGCCGCAATGGCGCGAGCTGGCGGCCGATTGCGACCCCGCGCAGCCGGTGAGCGGACCGGGACTGGTACAGGCCGCCGAAAGCGGAAAATTCCGCAAGCTCTACGAGCCTTTCCTGTTCGGCTGGGTCGCCGACCGCATCGCCGAGCAATTCGGGATGAAGGGACTGCCCGTCTCGATCTCGACCGCCTGCGCTTCGGGAGCCAGCGCGATCCAGCTCGGACTCGAAGCGATCCGGCGCGGCGAATGCGACACCGCGCTGTGCCTCGGCACCGACGGCTCGGTACACGCCGAGTCGCTGATCCGCTTTTCGCTGCTTTCCGCGCTCTCCACGCAGAACGATCAGCCCGAGGAGGCGGCCAAGCCCTTCTCCAAGAACCGCGACGGCTTCGTCATGGCCGAGGGCGCCGGCGCGATCGTGCTCGAGAGCCTGGAACATGCCATGGCGCGCGGCGCGCGCGTGCTCGGCGTGCTCGCCGGCTGCGGCGAGATGGCCGACAGCTTCCACCGCACGCGTTCGAGTCCGGACGGAAAGCCGATCATCGGTTGCATCAACAACGCGATCGAGGATGCTGGACTTTCGCCCGACGACATCGATTACATCAACGCGCATGGCACCAGCACGCCGGAAAACGACAGGATGGAGCACGTGGGTCTCGCCGCGGTGCTCGGCGACCGGATCAAGGAAGTCCCGGTCAGCTCGAACAAGTCGATGATCGGCCATACGCTCACCGCCGCGGGCGCGGTCGAGGCGATCGTCACGCTGTTGACGATCGCCCACCAAAGAATCCCGCCGACAATCAATTACAAAGTGCCGGATCCGGCGATACCGCTCGACGTCGTGCCGAACACGGCGCGCGACGCCAAGGTGCGCAGCGCGATCTCCAATTCCTTCGGTTTCGGCGGCCAGAACGTCAGCCTCGTGCTGACGGGCGAGCCGGCCTAGCGCCGTTCGAGCCCGAGCCTCTACCGGACCCCAATCCGATGCGTGCGTTGCGTCTCGTCTCCGACCGGCGCCTTGAAATCGCTGAGATCGACCCTCCGGCGCCTCCGTCGGCAGGCGAGCTTCAGATTCGCACGCGCGCGATCGCGCTCAACCATATCGACGTCTGGGGCTGGCGCGGGATGGCGTTTGCGAAGCGCAAGCTGCCGCTCGTGGTCGGCGCCGAGGCCGTGGGCGAAGTGACGAAGGTCGGAGCCGGCGTTGCGCAATTCAAGGCGGGCGATCTGGTCGTTCCCTACGGCGCGCTGGTATGCGGGCAGTGCAAAGCCTGCCGCGAAGGACGCGAGAACCTCTGCGAGAACGTGGCCGGCGTGATGGGCTTTCACGTCGATGGCTTCGCGCGCGATCTCTACAATTTTCCGGCGCGGCTCGCGATCCCGGTGCCCGCGGGAATCTCCGTCGCAGAAGCGGCGTGCGCGCCGCTTACCTTCGCCACGGTCGAGCACATGCTGTTCGACAATGCCAAGCTCGAGCCTGGAGAAACCGTGCTGGTGCACGCGGGCGGCTCGGGCATCGGCTCGGCGGCGATCCGGCTGGCCAAGGATATCGGCGCGACCGTCATCACCACGGTCGGCGACGACGAGAAAGCGGCGAAAGCCCTCGCGCTCGGCGCCGATCACGTGATCAATTACCGCAAGGACCGGTTCGAGGGCGTCGTGCGCAAGCTCACGAACAAAGTCGGCGTCGATGTCGTGTTCGAGCACATCGGACCCGACACCTGGAACGGCTCGCTGCTCTGCCTCAAGCGCGGCGGCCGGCTGGTCACCTGCGGCTCCACGTCGGGGCCCTCGACCACCATGAATCTCATGCAGCTGTTCCAGCGGCAGTATCGCATTTTCGGCTCGTTCGGATTCGCGATCCGCAACGTGCGCGACGGACTCGCGAAGATGGCGCGCGGGGTAAAACCCGCGATCGACAGCGAGATCGGCATCGGCGAATACGAGCGCGGGCTCGAGCGGCTCGAGAGCCGGCGCGTATTCGGCAAGATCGTCGTGCATTTTTGAATGCGCGCCGGGCCAGCGCCGCGGAGTAATCTTTTGCGCCGATCGGTATTCCACCTCCGGAATGTCGCGCGCCGCGCCGGCGGGGCGCTTTGGTCGGGCTTCGCCCGCGTTTTTACCCTGATCGCGCGCGGGTTAATGCACGTCCTGCGCCGGCTCGATCCGGACCGCAGCTCGGATCTTTGCGGCCGGGGCGCCAGGCGCATCGGGCCGTGGCTGCCGGTGAGCCGGACCGGGCGCGCCAATCTGCGCGCGGCCTATCCGGAAAAGTCCGCCGCCGAGATCGAGGAAATTCTTGCCGGCGTATGGGAGAATCTCGGCCGCGTCGTGGGGGAGTTCGCCAATCTCGACCGCCTGTGGGACTGGGACCCGCTGCGGCCCGATCAAGGCCGGATCGTCAGCCCGCATCCCGACCGTTTTTTCGAGGTCAGGGACGACGGCAAGCCGTCGCTGATCTTCGCCGCGCATCTGGCCAATTGGGAGCTGGCGGCCGTCGGAGCCGCGGCGCACGGCGCCGACGCGGCCCTTCTGTTCAGAATACCGGGCAGCAGGTTCGCCGCGGAGATCGTGCAGGAAGTCCGCAACGCAAATATGGGCCGGCTAGTGCCCTCCAGCCGCACGGCGGTCTTCGAGCTGGCGAGGGAAATCGAGCGCGGCGCCCATGTCGGCATGCTGGTCGATCAATTCAGGACCGGATCGGTGGTCACCTTCTTCGGCCGCCAATGCCCGGCCAATCCAACGATCGCCCGGCTCGCGCGGCAGTACGAATGCGAAGTGCGCGGCATTCGCGTCGTGCGCCTTCCAGGAAACCGGTTTCGAGCCGAAATCACCGAGCCGCTCGACCTGCCGCGCGACCATGAAGGAAAAATCGACGTCGAAGCGAGCATGCAGATGATCACGTCGATCATCGAGGGATGGATCCGCGAGCACCCGGAGCAATGGCTCTGGCTGCACCGCCGCTGGCGCGACTATGTGGCGGACACGAAGCCGTGGCAACGCCAGCTCAACGGCCGCTCTTCACCCGCGTCCAGATCCGAGTGACGATCCGCTGCACGTCCTGCGGATAAGGCGTGACGGTATAAAGCCGCGCGAACGTCGCCTTGTCCGGGTAGATCGAGCGGTTGGCGAGGATTTCCTTGTCGACAAATTTCTGCGCCTCGAGGTTGCCGCTCGCATAGGCCACGAAGTTCGTGTTGCGCGCGGCAATCTCGGGCCGCATCATGAAATCGATGAAAATGTGCGCTTCCTCGACGTGCTCGGCGTCCTTTGGGATGGCGAAGCTGTCGAACCACATGAGCGCGCCTTCCTTGGGCAGCGCGTAGTCGATCTCCACCGGAGGCTTGCCGGTCTTCTCGGCGGCTTCCTTGGCCCGGCTGCGGGCCTGATAGATGTCGCCTGACCAGCCGACCACGAAGCAGATTTCGCCGCCGGCGAGCGCGTTGATGTATTCGGACGAATGGAACTTGCGGACACTGCCGCGGATTTTCATCAGTAGCTCGCCTGCCCGCTCGATCTCGGCCGGCTTCCTGGAGTCGGGATCGAGCCCGAGATACTTCAGCGCTGCGGGGATCAGCTCGTCGGGCGCATCGAGCACGTGGATTCCGCAGTTTTTGAACTTGGCGAAGTTCTCAGGCTTGAACACCATGTCCCAGGTATTGAGCGGCGCGTTCCCGATGCGCTTCTTGACCTCGGCCACGTTGAAGCCGATGCCGGTGGTGCCCCACATGTAGTTGACGGCGAATTCGTTGCCCGGATCGTAGCCGACAAGGCGCCCGGTAATTTCCGGCCAGGCGAACTTCAGGTTCGGGATCTTCGCCTTGTTCAGCCGCTGCAGCACGCCGGCCTGGATCATGCGCTTGAGATAGGTATGCGACGGCACGATCACGTCGTAGCCGGATTTGCCGGCGAGCATCTTGGTCTCGAGCACGTCGTTGGAATCGAACGTGTCATAGACCACCTTGATGCCGGTCTCCTTGGTGAACTCATCGAGCACCTTGGGGTCGATATAGTCCGACCAATTATAGATGTTGACCACGCGCTGCTGCGCCGCGGCGGGGAATACACCGAGCACGGCGGCAGCTGCGATCGCGATGAAGAAGCGGCGCATGCGTTGAGCCCTCGAAGTTTCCGCTCCGCCGATTATTTGGGCGGCGGGATGCGGCCGGCGACCGCGAGCTTGCCGGCCTCGAACCGCACCACGACCATTTCGCCGGAATCGGGCGTGATCCCGGTGACGGCCTTGATGTTGGAAATGTGGGTGACGAGCACCGGCAGCGGGCTGGTCTTCAGCGTCTTCATGTGAGCGATGGTCTTCTCGGCGTCGATCTGGGCGCGGGTCTCGTCGTTGAAATTGAAGTAATTGATCAGCTTCAATTCTTCGACCTTACCCAGGCCCAGGAGCCGCGCGGTGTCCAAGGCGCGGCACCACTGGCTGGAAAGGAGCCGAACCTGCCGGATGCCATGGCCGCGGAACGCCTCGCCGATGCGGCGGGCTTGCGTTCTGCCCTCTTCGTCGAGATTGCGCTGGATCGCGCAATTCCTGAGGTCGGTGCCGGGCGGCTCTTCAAGGGTGCCGGGCGCCTTGGCGTGGCGCAACAGCACGATGTGGCCCGGTTTTTTCAGCAGCGCCCAAAGCTCTTCGGAAGCCGAGGCTGCGTGCGTCGCAAGCACAGTGCCTGCGAGCAGGACGAGGGCTGCTGACAGCCGGGCTGTCCCACGCATCGGTTCAACCGCTTTCCGTGTCGAAGCCCGCGGCCTTCCAGGCCAGGATGCCGCCGGCCAGATGCGCGTCATAGGGCAGGCCGGTAGCCTGCGCGGCAAGCGACGACTTCACCGAGCGATTGCCGGAGCGGCAATAGAATACGAGCCGCTTGCCCTCGGGATCGGGCAGATTGGCCGGATCGAACGCCGAGAGCGGCTCCAGCACGTCGCCGGGGATGCGCTCGTTCAGGTTCTCGTGCGGCTCGCGCACGTCGACCAGCAGCATCGTCCCGGCAGCGAGCCCGGCCTTCACTTCCTCGGGGCTCAGGTTCTCGACGCTCTTGCCGTCCGGCCCCGGTACGCGGCTGTTCATGGCACGCCCTCGTGTTCAAAATAGAATTGGGTCGCGAGCCTTGCGGGGTCAAGCCGCTCTTTCGCCCACCCCTGCCCTGCGCTAGGTACTCTACAGAAACATAGCGCCGATCAACGGCGCCCAGCGATCCGGGAGGCACGGGCAATGCGAGAGATCGGCCATTTCATCGGCGGCAAGCACGTCAAAGGCGCGTCCGGTCGCACCGCCGACGTATTCCAGCCCATGACCGGCGATGTGATCGCGCGGGTGGCGCTCGCTTCCAAGGCCGAATTGCGCGCGGCGGTCGAGAACGCCAAGGCCGCGCAACCGGCCTGGGCCAATACCAACCCGCAGCGCCGGGCGCGCGTGATGTTCAAGTTTCTCGAGCTGATCGGCAAGGAAATGGACTCGCTCGCCGAACTGCTGGCCCGCGAGCACGGCAAGACCATCGCCGACGCGCGCGGCGACATCCAGCGCGGCGTCGAGGTGGTGGAATTCGCCTGCGGCATGCCGCACCTGATGAAGGGCGAGTTCAGCGATTCCGCGGGTCCCGGCATCGACCTTTATTCCATGCGCCAGGCTTTGGGCGTGGTCGCCGGCATCACGCCGTTCAATTTCCCGGCCATGATCCCGATGTGGAAGTTCGCGCCGGCGATCGCCTGCGGCAACGCCTTCATCCTGAAGCCGTCGGAGCGCGATCCGGGCGTGCCGATGCGGCTCGCGGAACTGATGCTCGAGGCGGGCCTGCCCGCCGGCATCCTCAATGTCGTCAACGGCGACAAGGAAGCGGTCGACGCGATCCTCGACGACCCCGACATCCGCGCCATCGGCTTCGTCGGCTCGACGCCGATCGCCGAATACATCTATACGCGCGGCACCGCGCGCGGAAAGCGCGTGCAGGCCTTCGGCGGCGCCAAGAACCACATGATCGTGATGCCCGACGCGGACATGGACCAGGTGGTCGATGCGCTGATCGGCGCGGGCTACGGCTCGGCCGGCGAGCGCTGCATGGCGATCTCGGTGGTGGTGCCGGTCGGCAAGAAGACCGCCGACAATCTCGTGGACCGGCTCATTCCGCGCGTCGAGAGCCTGAAGATCGGCCCCTCCACTTCGACCGACGCCGATCTCGGCCCGCTGGTGACCAAGCAGCATCTGGAGAAGGTCAAGAACTACGTCGAGCTCGGCATCAAGGAAGGCGCCAAGCTGAAAGTCGACGGCCGCGGCTTCAAGATGCAGGGCTACGAGAACGGCTTCTATATGGGCGGCTGCCTGTTCGACGAGGTGAAGCCGGAAATGCGCATCTACAAGGAGGAGATTTTCGGCCCGGTGCTCTCGGTGGTGCGCGCCAAGAACTACCAGGAGGCGCTCGAGCTGCCGAGCAAGCACGAATACGGCAACGGGGTCGCGATCTTCACGCGCGACGGGGACGCGGCGCGCGATTTCGCGTCCAAGGTCGATGTCGGCATGGTGGGGATCAATTTCGCGATCCCGGTGCCGCTCGCCTATCACACCTTCGGCGGCTGGAAGCGCTCGATCTTCGGCGATCTCAACCAGCACGGACCGGATTCGGTGCGCTTCTATACCAAGACCAAGACCGTCACCTCGCGCTGGCCTTCGGGCGTCAAGGACGGCGCGGAGTTCGTTATTCCGACGATGAAGTGAGCACACGCCAATGGCCGAATACCAGCTCTACTGCTTCGCCCAATCCGGCAACGCCTATCGCGCCGCGCTGATGCTGAACCTGATCGGCGCCGACTGGGAGCCGGTCTTCGTCGATTTCTTCGGCAAGGGCGTGCAGCGCACGCCGGAGTACCGCGAACAGATCAACGAGATGGGCGAGATACCGGTGCTGGTGCACGGCAAGAAGAAGCTCACGCAATCGGCCGTGATCCTCACCTATCTCGCCGAGAAGAGCGGGAAGTTTCTGCCGCAGGGAGACGACGAACGGCTCGAAGCACTGCGCTGGATCGTCTTCGACAATCAGAAGGTCAACGGCTTTCTCGGGCCCTATCGCTTCCTGAAGAACTGGGCGCCGAAGTCCGACCCGGCCGCTATGGAGTTTCTCAAGGGCCGCGTCACGAACGCGCTCGGCATTGTCGACAAGCGGCTCTCGAGACATCCGTTCCTGGTCGGCGAACGGCCGACGATCGCGGATGTTTCGCTGGCGGGATATTTCTTCTATCCGGCCGAAGAGTTCGGCTTCGACGTGGCGGAAGGACGGCCGCACATCGGCGCCTGGCGCGAGCGCATGCGCGCGCTGCCGGGCTGGGGGCATCCCTACGACCTGATGCCGGGCATCCGATGCCTAAGAAAGTGAGGCCGCGTCTTGACGAGTTCTTCCGCTTGAACGCGAAGGGTGAGAACGCCTGCATCGTGGCCATCGATTGAATTCGATTGATGTTCACGTGCCGCGGCAGGGTGCAGGCCCAGAAAATCTGCTCGGCGATATCGTCGGCCGACATCGGCGTCAGCCCCTTGTAGGGCACCGCCGCCTTCTCGGCGTCGCCCTTGAAGCGCACCAGCGAAAATTCGGTCTCCGCCAGGCCCGGCTCGATATTGGTGACGCGAATGTTGTAGCCGAGCAGATCGGCGCGGATATTCAGCGCGAACTGCTTCACGAACGCCTTGACGCCGCCATAGACGTTGCCGCCCGGATAGGGATAGTCGCCGGCGACCGAGCCGATCAGCACCACATGGCCCTCGTCGCGCTCGACCATGCCGGGCAGCGTCGCGCGCACGGTGTAGATCAGTCCGTTGATGTTGGTCGCGATCATCTGGTCCCAGTCGTCGAGATTGGCCTGATGCGCGGGCTCGAGCCCGAGCGCGCCGCCGGCGTTGGCGACTACGACGTTGATCTTCTGGAACGCAGGCGGAAGCTCGGCCAGCATCTTTTCCGCGGCACCGCGTTTGGTGACGTCATAGGTCGCCGTATGGCAGCGCTCGCCGAGCTCCTTCTTCAGCGCCGCAAGCCGCTCGCCGCGCCGCCCGGTGCCAATCACGCGCGCGCCTTCGGCGACGAAGCGGCGCGCCAAGGCGGCGCCGAAACCGGCGGTCGCGCCGGTAATGAGCACGGTGAGGGTCTTGGGATCGACATTCTTAGACATGGGAAATTCTCCGGCCGGACGGAAAGGAATAGCGGCTCGCGGCCGATACGTCCACGCTTCAGCGCGCGGAAAGGCCGCCGTCGATCAGCATTTCCGCACCGGTGATGAAACTGCTCTCGTCGGACAGGAGATAGAGCACGAGGTCGGCGATTTCCTGCGGCTTGGCGAAGCGGCCGAGCGGAATATCGCGGGTCATCTTCTCGCGGGTCCGGGCGGGGTCGGCGGTGGAGCGCAGCATCGCCTCGACCATGTCGCTTTCCACGAACGTGGGGTGCACCGAGTTGCAGCGCACCGGAGGTTTGAGGCGGGCGCCGTACAGCGCCACGGATTTCGAGAGCAGACGCACCGCTCCCTTGGAAGCGTTGTAGGCCGCAAGATTGTGGCCGGCGACGATGCCGGAGATCGAGGAGAGATTCACGATCGAGCCGCCGTGGCGGCGCAGGAGCGGCATGGCGTGCTTGCAGCCGAGAAAAGTGCCGTCGACGTTGATCGCCATGACCCGCCGGTATTCGGCGAAGTCGGTCTCCTCGATGGTGCCGAGCGTGCCGATGCCTGCTGAATTGACCAGGCCGTCCAAGCGGCCATGGCGGACGCCGATTTCCGAAATGACGGAGACCCATTCCGGCTCGGAAGTGACATCGAGGGCGAATTCCGCGCGCCCCTTGAGGTCGGAGCGGATCGCCGTGCCGCCTTCCTGCGCAATGGCGTCCGCAACGGTCTTGCCGATCGAACCGGCCGCGCCGGTGATGAGGATGATCCTGTTTGCCAATCGCCGCGCCATGGGGTGTCTCACATCGTCGCGCCGGTCTGCCACGGGACGAATTCCTCGTCGCCGTAGCCGAGCAGCTCGGATTTGGTGCGCTCGCCGGATGCGACGCGCAGCACGAACTCGAAAATCTCGCGCCCCTTGTCCTCGAGCGATACGCCGTCGAGCACGTCGCCGCAATTGATGTCCATGTCGTCGGTCATGCGGCGATAGACGTCGGTGTTGGTCGCGAGCTTGATCGAGGGCGTGGGCTTGCAGCCGAAGGCCGAGCCACGGCCGGTGGTGAAAGCCATGACGTTGGCGCCGCCGGCGACCTGGCCGGTGGCGGCGACCGGGTCGTAGCCCGGCGTGTCCATGAACACGAAGCCCTTGGCGGTGACCGGTTCGGCGTATTTGTAGACTTCCATCAGCGTCGAGGTGCCGCCCTTGGCGGCGGCGCCGAGCGACTTTTCGAGAATGGTGGTCAGGCCGCCGGCCTTGTTGCCGGGAGACGGATTGTTGTTCATCTCCATCTTGTTGCGGGCGGTGTAGTCCTCCCACCATTTGATGCGCTCGACGAGTTTCTCGCCGACCGCGCGGTTCACGGCGCGGCGGGTGAGCAGATGCTCGGCGCCGTAGATCTCGGGCGTCTCGGAGAGAATTGCCGTGCCGCCGTGCTTGACCAGCAGGTCGGCAGCGACACCGAGCGCCGGATTGGCGGTAATGCCGGAATAGCCGTCGGAGCCGCCGCACTGGAGCGCAAGGATCACATCCGACGCAGGCCGCGTCTCGCGCTTCGACTTGGCGGCGAGCGGCAGCATCGCCTTCAGCCGATCGGCGCCCTCGGCGATCGATTTTTGCGTGCCGCCGGTGCCCTGGATCGTCATGGTCTGGAAATGGTCGCCCTCGACCAGCCCATGATCGCGTTTCATACGCTCGATCTCGAACACCTCGCAGCCGAGGCCGACCATGAGCACGCCGGCGATATTGGGATGCGTCGCGTAACCCCACATGGTGCGGCGGAGCGTCTCGAACGGCTCGCCGGATGACGCGAGCCCGCAGCCGGTGCCGTGCACGAAGCGCGACGACGCCGTCGACTTCGGGATGATCGGCGAGCGCGCCGGAGCGATCGAGCGAGCGCGCCATGTGGCGAGCCACGGTCGCCGAGCAATTCACCGAGGAGATCACGGCGACGAAGTTGCGGGTGCCGATCTTGCCGCTCGGCCGCACGTAGCCCTCGAAGGTGGCGCGCAGCTCCGGCGGCAGGATTTCGTCGTTCTTGGCGGCTTCGGCGAAATGGTAATCGCGGGCGAAATCATGCAGGCCCACATTGTGGACGTGGACGTGGCGGCCCGGCTCGATCGCCTAGGTGGCAAAGCCGATGATCTGGCCGAATTTCTTTACCGGCGCGCCCTCCTTGATCGCCACGGCCGCCATCTTGTGGCCGCGCGGGATGCGCTCCTTGGCGACGACGCCGGCAATCGTCGTCCCCGCCTCCACGGAATCGACGGCGACGATCACGTTGTCGTCGGGAGCGAGGCGAATGGTGCGGGGTGCGGCCATGGTTCAGCGGAAGATCAAGGTCGGGAGCCAAAGCGTCGGCGGGGACCAGAACGAGATCAGGATCAGGACCAAACCGAGCGGAATGATGAACGGCGCGCAGGCGCGCACGCACTGCTCGAAGCTGATTTCCGCCACGCGCGTCAAGATGTAGAGCACCATGCCCACCGGCGGCGTCAACAGCCCGATCATCAGGTTCAATACCATGACGAGGCCGAACTGCACCGGGTCGATCCCCACTTGCACCGCGATCGGCAGCAACACGGGCGTCAGGATCGTGATCGCGGCGATGGTCTCCAGGAAACAGCCGACGACCAGGAGCAGGACATTGATCATGCTCATGATCACGATCGGATCGCGGCTGATGGAAAGCATCGCTTCGGCGAAGGCCTCGGTCACGCGGGTGGTGGCCAGAATCCAGCCGAAGATCGAGGCGCCGCCGACGATGAACAGCACCACCGCCGTGGTCTCGATCGTATCCATGGAGACGCGCACCAGCTGGCGCCAGGAGAGCGAACGATAAACCACGAGGCCCAGGAACAACGCATAGGCGCAGGCCGCGACCGCCGCCTCGGTCGGCGTGAACACGCCGAACACCATCCCGCCCAGGATGATGATGGGCGTCATCAGCGGCATCCAGGCGAGCTTGAACGCGACCCAGAGATTGCAGAGATTGAACTCCAAGTCCGCCTTCCAGCCGCGCGCGCGGGCATAGACCCAGACCCAGATCATCAGGACCCCGGCCATGATCAGGCCGGGGATCACGCCGGCCACGAATAATTGCCCGATGGAGACGCCGCCCACCACGCCGTAGATCACCATCGGCAGCGACGGCGGGATGATCGGCCCGATGGTGGACGAGGCCGCCGTGAGGCCCACGGCGAAATTCACGTCATAGCCGTGATCGCGCATGGCCTTGATTTCGATGGTGCCGAGCCCGCCCGCGTCGGCGACCGCGGTGCCCGACATGCCGGCGAAGATCACCGAGCCGATCACGTTCACATGCCCGAGCCCGCCGCGCATCCAGCCCACGATCGCGAGCGCGAAGTCGTAGATGCGCTTGGTGATGCCGGACGTATTCATGAGATTTCCGGCGAAGACGAAAAATGGAACGGCGAGCAAGGGAAACGAATCGACGCCATTTACGATGCGATGAATCACTACGACGTCCGGTATCGACACTTCGCCGGTCAGATGGCCAACGAGAATATAGAGCAGCGAAGCGCCGGAGAGCGCGATCGCGATCGGCAAGCCCATGCCGATGAAAACGAACAGCGAAATCAACAGGATTGCGATCAACATCGCCGGCTCAATCGATATTGAGGCTGTGAACGGCGTCTGCTTCGCGCCCCTGCAGCCGGCGGATCAGCCGCCACACCGCGTAACCGGTCATCGCGACGAAGGACGCACATACGACCCAATAGACCACCGATTTGGAGACCTCGATCGTCACCATGTATTGGTTGGTGCGCATTGAAAGGTCGGCCGCGGTCCAGGCCATGAGCGCACAGAATGCTGCGACTGTCGCGTCGACGGCGACCAGCAGCCAATGGCGCGCAGTCGGTTTCAAATATTTGAAGGCGACCTCGACGGCGATATGCGTGCCCTTGCGCATCGCCATCACCGAACCGACGAAGGTCACGCCGATCAGGAGATAGCGCGCGATCTCCTCGGTCCAACCCGGCGAGTTGTTGAACACATAACGAGCCACGAGCTGCAGGAACACGACGCCGAACAGCACCCAGAACACGACGAAGACGATCGAATCCGAAGGCCGAAGGTCGGAGAGGCTGACGTGCGCCTCCTCCTTCTCCCACTGCTTGAAAAGAACATCGAGTTCTTCGGAGACGGGCGGTGCGCCGCCCGTCTCCTTTTCCGATCCAGCCATGACCGCCCCTTCGGCGTTAGCGTCAGTTGGTCGCCGAAGTGATCGCCTGCAGGCGGTCGTAGGTGGCCTTGTCCCAGGTGGCGTCGGACGAGAGGTGCAACGGCACGACCGCGTCACGGAACGGCTTGCGGTCAGGCGCGTTGACGGTCTTGCCCTGGGCGCGGAACCAGGCAACGAGATCCTTCTCGGACTTCACGATGTCGGCGGTGCACTTGTCCGCCGCTTCCTTCAGCACCGCGGTAAGCGTGGTGCGCTCGGCCTCGGTGAGCTTGGCCCAGGTCGGGCCGCCGACGATGGTGAGCAGCGCATCGGTGATATGCCCGGTGAGCGTGATGAACTTCTGCACCTCGTAGAACTTCTTGGCCTGGATGGTCGGCAGTGGATTCTCCTGCGCGTCCACGGTGCCGCTGGCGAGCGCGAGATAGACTTCGGCGAAGGCGATCGGCGTCGAGTTGGCGCCCACCGCCTTCGGGAACATGCGGTAGAGCGGCGCGTCGGGCACGCGGATCTTCAGGTTCTTCATGTCCTCTGGCTTCAGGATCTCTTTATTGGAGGTCGTGTGACGCTCGCCGTAGTAGGTCATGGTCACGACCATGTTCTTGGTCTTGGCTTCATAGCCCTTGGCGAGTTCCTGGAAGAGCGGCGAGCGGCGGAACGCGTTCCAGTGTCCGTAGTCGCGGAACATGAAGGGCGCGCCGCCGATGGCGAGCGGGCCATAGCTGCGGCCGGCAAAAAGCTGGCCGGTATAGATGATGTCGACGGTGCCGAGCCCGAGACCCTCGTTGATGTCGGTCTCCTTGCCGAGCGAAGAAGCCGGGAACACTTCGATCTCGTACTTGCCGTTGGTGCGCTTCTTGAACTCGTCGGCGGCCCAGACCGCCCAGATGTGATAAGGCTCGGACACTTCGTAGACGTGCGCCCATTTGAGTTTGGTCTGGGCCGAGGCAGGCGCGCCAAGTCCCAATACAGCCACGGCGAGCGCCGCGCCGAGCGCGACGCGCTTCAAGTGAAGCATGACGTTTCTCCCGATATAGGTGGAGGACGCTGGGCTTTCTTTCCGTGCCCTTCCGACCGAATGTCCGCGTTGCCCAAGGGTCGCGGTTTAGCTAACATGTTACCATGCAGGTACGCACCCGCAAGAGCCCCTATGGCTTTCTTCCGCCACTCGCCCGCCGCGGTCGCGGCGGCACGGTTCAACGCACCCAGGATCTCGTTCGCGACGCCATCGTACGGCTCGATCTGCGGCCAGGCGCCTTTATCGACAAGGCGGCATTGTGTGCGCGGCTCGGCGTATCGCGCTTTCCGGTGTCCGAGGCACTCGGCCGCCTTGCCGCCGAGGGCTTCGTCGAGGTGCTTCCCCAGCGCGGCACGCGCGTCGCACTGATCGACCTCACCGACTGCCGGCAGTCCATGTTTATCCGCCGTTCGCTTGAGGTTGCAGCCATGGAGATCCTGGCGCCGCGCACCGACGCCGCGTTTTTGACAGAGCTCGAAAGCAATCTACACGCCACTAGGGCCGCGATACCGGAGAACGATCGCGAGCGCTTTCACGCGCTCGATCTCGCCTTTCACGAGCTGTTACTGGGTCGCCTAGCCTACGAACGGGTGAGAGTCGCGGTTGAAGCCGCGCGTGCCAACCTCGACCGCATGCGCTTGTTCATGTGCTATCCACAGCGTCAAGCTTCTACCTACGCCGAGCACCGCGTGATCGTTGACGCACTCAAAGTGGGAGACGCGTACGCCGCTGCGAGCGCGATGGGCGCGCATCTTGACGCCGTGATGGCCGAGCTTGAAGCCGTAGCCAGCGAGCATCCGGATGCGTTCGCCGCGGAGACCGGAGACAATGGGGACCGCCGCGTAATTCCCGGCACCGACAGGACCAGAATTGCGGGGCAGGACGCCCGACCTTTTGATCGGGAAGCGGCGATCAGTTCAGGCGGTCGGGCCTTTGTTCCGCCTCGGCGGCGGGCGGCTGGGGCATGACCCCACCGGAAGCGACCAGATGCGCCCGCTCGAGCTTCTTGTAGTGGAGATAGGCAAGCGGAATGGCGGCCAGATAGGCAATGCTGCCAGCGGTCAGGACTTCCCAAGGATAACTGAGCAGGAGCCCGGCGAAGAGCACCGCGAGCACGAAAACGAGCAGCACGTGCTCGCGCGGGACCCGCTGCCCCACCCGCTTGCCGGACCAAGTCGGCAATTTCGACACCATGAGAAGCGCAATCCCGATCACGTAGAGCAGCGCGATCGGCGCATGGGCGAACGTGCGCGGCACGCCAAGGAATTCGATATAGACCGGCAGCATGACGACGAGGGCGCCGGCGGGTGCGGGCATGCCGACGAAGAAATTCGCCGCATAGGGCGGCCGGTGCGGGTCGTCGAGCATGACGTTGAAGCGCGCGAGCCGCAGGCCGGCGCAGATCGCAAATACCAGCACCGCGATCCAGCCCACCGACCGCAAGCTTCCGAGACCCCACATATAGAGCACCATCGCGGGCGCCACGCCGAAGCTCACGAAGTCGGCGAGCGAATCGAGCTCGGCGCCGAAGCGCGAGGTGCTCTGCAGGAGCCGCGCGACGCGCCCATCGAGACCGTCGAGAACCGCGGCCACGACGATGGCGGCAACCGCGTAGTCGAAGCGGCCCTCGATCGCCATGCGAATCGCCGTGAGCCCGAGGCAGAGCGCCAAGAGCGTGATCAGGTTCGGCAGCAGCACGCGGAACGGCACCGGGCGGAAACGGCGCCAGCGCCGCTCCTCGCCTTCCGGCTCGAACGGAGGGAAAAGATTGGTCATAAAATCATTTTACGCCCGCAGACGCCGGGGCGGAAGCGAAATCAGCCGATGCGGAAGGCCAGCTCCCGCACCGAGGCGTTCAAATCCGCGAGAACCGTTTCGCCGCCGAGCGCGTATTGGCCCTCGGCGACCAGCGTGTGCGTTCCCTGCGGAAGGTAAACGTCCACGCGCGAGCCGAAGCGGATCAGGCCGATGCGCTCGCCGGCCGCCACATTTTCGCCTTCGCGCACGAAACAGACGATCCGGCGCGCGACGAGGCCGGCGATCTGCACCACGCCGAGCTTGCCCTTGCTGGTGGCGATGACGAACCCGTTGCGCTCGTTGTCCTCGCTCGCCTTGTCGAGATCGGCATTGAGAAATTTGCCGTGCTTGTAGGCGATCTTCTCGATCTTGCCGCTCACCGGACTGCGGTTCACGTGCACGTCGAAGACGCTCATGAAAATCGAAACGCGCGGGCGCGGTGCGTCGCCCAAGTCGAGCTCGGGCGGCGGCACGGCGGCGGTGATCTGCGAGATCATGCCGTCGGCCGGCGCGATCACCAGGCCGTCGCCTACCGGCGTCACGCGGCGCGGATCGCGGAAGAAATATGCGCACCAGGCGGTGGCGAGCGCGCCGATCCAGCCGAGCGGCGTCGAGATCCAGAACAGAATGAGGGTCACCAGCGCGAACAGCGCGATGAACGGATAGCCCTCACGATGGATGGGCGCGAGCTGGCGCGAGACGGTCGAAAAGATGGACATGCTTGACCCCGGCGGCGGCTCCCTTTTGGAGCGTCCGATCGAGCGCGTCAATGTCGGCGAAGCTGCGCGCTAGGCGACAATGATGTCGTAGACGACCTTCATATTGAGCACGATCACCACCGCGGCGACGATCCAGGCAAGCACCGTGGTCCAGCGCGGCGCCACCAGTTCGCCCATCTTGCGCCGGTCCGCCGTGAACATCACCAGCGGCACGATGGCGAAGGGAAGCTGCATGGAAAGGATCACCTGGCTCAGGATGATGAGCTTGCCGGTGCCCTCCCCGCCGTACCAGACGATCGAGATGATTGCGGGAATGATCGCAAGACTGCGCGTAGCGAGGCGCCGCGCCCAGCTCGGCAGACGCACATTGATGAAGCCTTCCATCACGATCTGGCCGGAAAGTGTCGCGGTCACCGTGGAGTTGAGGCCGCAACACAGAAGCGCGATACCGAACATGGTCGCGGCAAGCGAGGTACCCAAGAGCGGCGTGAGGAGCTTGTAGGCGTCTTCCAGATCGGACACGCCGGTCTGGCCGACCTTGTTGAAGGTCGCGGCGGCGAGGATCAGGATCGAGGCGTTCACCAGCAGCGCCAGCATCAGCGCGATCGTGGAATCGATGGTGGCGAACTTGATGGCTTCGCGCTTGGCCGGAATGGTATCGGCGACGATGCGCGTCTGCACGATCGAGGAGTGCAGATAGAGATTATGCGGCATCACGGTCGCGCCGATGATGCCCATGGCGAGATAGAGCATGTTCGGATTTTTTACGATCTCAACCGTGGGCGCGAAGCCAACGATGACGGCGCGCCAATCCGGCTGCGCCATGGCAATCTGAAGCCCGAAACAAGCGGCGATCACCAGGAGCGTCGCGACGACGAAGGCCTCGAGCCAGCGGAAGCCGAGATTCTGCAGATATAGGATCAGGAACACATCGAGGGCGGTGATGAAGATGCCGAGCTCGAGCGGTATGCCGAACAACAGATTGAGCCCGATCGCGGTGCCGATGACTTCCGCGAGGTCGGTGGCGCAGATCGCGATCTCGGCGAAGATCCAGAGCACGAAGGCGACCGGGCGCGGGAAGGAGTCGCGGCAGGCTTGCGCGAGATCGCGGCCGGTGGCGAAGCCCAGCCGCGCGCAGAGCGCCTGCAGCAGGATCGCCATCAGGTTCGACAACAACGCGATGGTGAGCAGCGTGTAGCCGAACTGCGAACCGCCGGCGAGCGAGGTCGCCCAGTTGCCGGGGTCCATGTAGCCGACGGAGACGAGATAGCCGGGGCCGAGGAAAGCGAAGAGCCGGCGCCAACCGACGCCCTTTACGGGGATCGAACCCCAAACCTCGCGCAGCGACGGCGCGCCGCGCGCGCGGCGCCAGCCCTGCTCGGGCGGGGTTACGATTGCAGTCGGCTCGGTGACGATGGCCACGCGCGGACCTCTAGATGCAATTGCGAACGACTCGCAACTTAGGCCATGCGCCTGCTCATTGCAAGGGCGGCGAAGGACAAATTTCAATCGGCCGCGCGTGTTCGATCAGGGAATCTCGTAGATTTTCAGGTCCTCGTTCACGCCCCGCAGCGCGACGTGCTGCGCCGAGGGCGTCAATCCGCTTGCCTGCAGCAGCTGAGAGGCGTGCGGGTTCTCGACCACCGAGCCGGTGGCGAAGATTGCGCGCGAGTCGGCGAGGTTCTGCACGCGCGAGGCGATGTTCACGGTCTGCCCAAAATAATCCTGCCGGTCGTTCAGCATCACCGCAAGGCACGGCCCCTCGTGGATGCCGATCTTGAGCAGCAGGTCCTCGTGCTTGCGCTCGTCGTTCAAGCTGCGCATTCCATCCCGCATGCGTAGCGCCGCCGCGAGCGCCCGATCGGGGGTGGGAAATGTCGCCATCACCGCGTCGCCGATCGTCTTCACCACCGCGCCCGACTCGGCCGCGACGATGTCGTGCAGCACGCGGAAGTGCGCCTTGACCAGATCATAGGCATTCAGATCGCCGACGCGCTCGTAGAGCTGGGTCGAGCCCTTGAGGTCGGTGAACAGGAAAGTAAGGCTCGTGATCTTCAGCCGCTGATCGATCTCGAGCGTATCGGCCCGATAAAGGTCGCGGAAAGTCTGGTTGGTCAGCAGCAACTTCGCCGTCAGGAACGGCTTTCGCTTGCCGAGCAGATGATGGAGCTTGTCGCCGGCGATCCAGGCTCCCGGCAGCACTCGCCGGTCGCTGCCGTTGGCGAGAGAAAGCCGCAGCGGACCGGGGCGCATCTCGACCTTGCCGGTCGGCGCGCGCTGGTTGTTATAGACGAGGGAGAGTGTTTGATGCTGGCGGGTCGGCTCGCCCTTCACATCGATGAAATGCGCAGCATGCGTGACCGGCTCGAAAACGATGATGAATTCAGACGGGAGTTGGAGCGACATGGTCGCTTTCTCGCCGGCGGGGAGTTCGATTGAATCGAGCGTGATCTCATCGATGAGCTGCTTGAAGGTGGCCTCATCGGGAAGGTCGACGCCCGAGCTCCAGAATATCTGGCGGGTGTACTCCAATAGCGGGAGCGTATTGGGATCGTGGCCTGCGATTTTCCTAACCCGCGGTGAAATGGTGAAAGTGACCTCGACCATCTCGTCAAGGGTAGGCTCATAGCCAGCGGCGCACAGGGCGCAGCTGTACATGCTTTGATGCACAGTCTTCAGCGTCGCGTTGGCGTCGAGCACGCCGCCGCAACCTGGGCAAAGCACATTCCACGACATCTCGAAAAGGCCGAGCTTGGCGGCGTGCAGGAACGCGCCGATCGCCTGCTCTTCATCGAGACCGTTGCGCTTCGCGAAATCGAGCACATTGAGGCGGCAGAGATCGCGGTCGGACCCCTCCCGCACGAGCCGCTCGATGGCGGCCGCCGCTTCCGGATCCGCCAATTGCCGCAGTTGATCGAAGAAGGATTCGACTTCGCTCACAGGAGAAATTCTAAGCAAAATCCCGCGCGAGAAAAGCCCTTCTTGAAAGCGCGCTCACGCTGCCGCCCGCCGGCAGCCCAAGAAACCCATTGCCGCAAGCACGATGGCGGCGATGATTTTCGCGACCAGGGTGGAATCGGGCACATAGAAGGTCGTATAGACTTCCCAGCCGAGCAATCGCAGCACCTCGGACACTTCGGTGTAGATGCCGACCAGATGCCCGCCGAGGGTCCCGGTTATGCCGAGCAAAGCGCTGCCGAGGATTGCCAGTCCCGCCACCAATAGCAGAAGAACATTTCGCGGCCGTTGTAGGCAGCCTTCACCTGCAACGGCATGGTCAGTTCGATCGGGATATAGATATTGCGGCTGATGTCGTTCCTGATAACTCCGGTACCGCGGGGTCTGTCATGACAGACCCCGCACGGAGAGGAAAAGTACGACAGACAGGTACAGCAAGCAGTTTTTTTGGATCATCCTGCTTTGCCGGAACGCCCAACTGACAACGGGATCGGAATTGTTGCGGACCGTGGGCTCCCGTAACGCAGCGCGATAGCACCTGCCATTCCAAACAGCACCTTCGACATCAGGCTGATCGGATACGGCACGATGTCAACGAATGTCGGGCTAATCACCGGAAGCACGATGAAGAAATTGAGCGCCCAGATGATCGTCAATGCGCCGATCATGAAGACGTACTCGTTGACGGGTGCTCGCAGACGGGCAGTAAGTTCGCGCCAGACAACAGCGAGTGCAACGCCGATTCCGACTGCGAGAATCATATGCACGACGATGCCGAAGATGGCCGGCGCGACGCTGAACGGGATGCCGGGCAGTAACCCGGTAACCGCTATGCTGACCCCACGCGCCACTTCGGCCGCGTCGCTACCAGCCAGCGATCCGTAGAACGCGATCCAGACGATTTCGGCGGCCCCGCCCGCGAGGCCAAGAAGAACACCAAGTTTGGCGATTTGAGCGATCTGCGCTGACCGGATACTATTCATTAGCGTTCTCCGTTGTTGTTTGACCGATTGACCTTGATCCTTCCAGGACCTCGAGCAAGCATTTCGCGTCGCGAGCTGAAAACAAACAACCGAAATTCAGTGCATCCAGCTCTTTGGGCCGCCCTCCGAATCGAGATCAGAATTCAATGGCAACGAGCCTACAACATTTAAGTATTCGATGAGCGTTTGGAGACCTTCCGGCACGGGCCGTGCGGCGACCAAAGCCCGCAACGTCATCGAATTCGGACAGTAATCCTGCCAATTCGAAGCAGTATTGAACTCGGAAAGGTCCCATTTGCAGAGGCCGCGGCTCTTGCACATCGAGCAAAGCCTTTGGAGATCGCGGAGCACTACCGGTTCGGCGCGGCCCGTTTCATCCGGATCGAGATGGAGGGCCCCCATTCGGCGGTAGAGAAGGTCGGCGGCATCGGAAGATTTGCCGGTAAGGGTTCGGAGCTCGGATATTGAGACACCCGCATCCACGGCGATGCGCTTAAGATCCTCCTCCGTGAGCTTGTCAATTTCTGCCTGTTGCGCAAGTTTTTGAACGTTGTGCCACAACCGTCCAGCAAGGTCGGCGAGCAGGGATTTGCGCTCGTCAGAATTCGGCAAAGTATTCATATATATCTCTATTCTAGCGCACCGTGTTATTTAGAATATTCCTCCTATCGGCGCATCGACACATTGATCTGTGTCAAGCACATCGGTCAGCGCTCACCGACGAAGTGCCCACGCTTCCGAGCCTGAAACGCAATCAAGAATACCGCTGAGCCCGGGCTGATCGCCCTGGACGATTATTCCGCCGCCTCGGCTGGGGTGGCTGGAGCCGGCGCCACCGCCGCGACCGCGTCCTCCCCGGCCTTGCGCAGTTTCTCGCGCGCTTCCTCGGCCTCGCGCTGGCGGTTCCACATGCTGGCATAGAGCCCGCCGCGGGCGAGCAATTCGCTATGCGCGCCGCGCTCGACGATCTTGCCCTCGTCGAGCACGATGATCTCGTCGGCGCCGACGATGGTGGACAGGCGGTGCGCGATCACCAGCGTCGTGCGCCCGCGTGCCACGCGGTCGAGCGCGTCCTGGATCTCGCTTTCGGTGTGCGAGTCGAGCGCCGAGGTCGCTTCGTCGAGCACCAGAATCGGCGGTCCCTTCAGGATGGTGCGGGCGATGGCGACGCGCTGCTTCTCGCCGCCGGAGAGTTTGAGACCGCGCTCGCCGACCTCGGTCTCGTAGCCCATGGGCGCCGAGCGAATGAAGTCGTCGATCTGCGCGAGGCCTGCGGCTTCTTCGATCTCCGCGTCGGTCGCGTCCCAGCGGCCGTAGCGGATATTGTAGCGGATGGTGTCGTTGAACAGCACGGTATCCTGCGGCACCATGCCGATCGCCGCGCGCAGCGAACTCTGCGTGACGTCGCGGATTTCCTGGCCGTCGATGGTGATCCGCCCGCCCGAAATCTCGTAGAAGCGGAACATCAGCCGCGAGATCGTCGACTTGCCGGCGCCGGACGGGCCGACGATGGCGAGCGTCTTGCCCGGCGCCACCGAGAACGACACGCCCTTCAGAATCTCGCGGCCGTGCTCGTAGGTGAAGTGCACGTCCTCGAAGCGGATCGCGCCCTTGCTGACAACGAGCGGCTTGGCGCCGGGCTTGTCCTCGATCTCGGGATCCTGATTGAGAATCGAGAACATGATCTCGATATCGGTGATCGCCTGCTTGATCTCGCGATACAGCATGCCCATGAAATAAAGTGGCACGTAGAGCTGGATCAGCATGGCGTTGACCATGACGAAATCGCCGACCGTGCGGGTGCCAGCGGCCACGTCGAGCGCGGCGAGCGACATGATGGCGGCGAGCGCGATCGTGAAGATCACCGCCTGGCCCGAGTTCAGCAGAGCAAGAGAAGTGTAGGTTGAGACCGCCGCGGTTTCGTAGCGCTCCATGGAGCGATCGTAGCGCTGGGTCTCGCGTCCCTCGGCGCCGAAATATTTCACGGTTTCGTAGTTGAGCAGCGAATCCACCGCCTTGGAGTTGGCGTCGGTGTCGGACTCGTTCATGCGCTGGCGGATCGAGATGCGCCATTCGGTCGCGCGATACGTGTAGGCGAGATAGAGGACGATGGTGACGAGCACCACGACCGCGTAGCGCCAGTCGAAATAATAGAGCAGCACGCCGAGCACGAGCAGGACTTCGAAGATCGTGGGCGCAAGCTGCAGGATGACGAGCCGCACGAGCTCCTCGATGCCGTTGCGGCCGCGCTCCAGCACGCGCGTCAGCCCGCCGGTCTTGCGCTCGAGATGGAAGCGCAACGACAGTGCGTGCATATGCTCGAAGGTCAGATGCGCGAGCCGCCGCACGGCGTGCAGCGCGACCTTGGCGAACAGTCCGTCGCGCAATTGCGTGAGCAGCGCCATGCCCACGCGCAGCACGCCATAGACGAGGACGAGCGCGACCGGGAGGAAGATGACCGCGGGCAGCGCGCCCGCCGCCGGCGCCTTGCCTTCGGAGACGGCGACCAGCGCATCGGTCGCCCATTTGAAGCTGAATGGGACCGCGATGGTCACGAGCTTGGCGGCCACGAGCAGCACGAAGGCCATCAGCACGCGCCGCTTCAGGTCCGCGCGCGAGCTTGGCCACATATGCGGCCACAGGCGGCGGATCGTCGTGAACAGCGAGGCGCGGGCGGAAATCGCGCGCTTTTCGGAAGAACGCATCAAGGTTCCATATAGGCGTTTGTTCTCTCTCTTCTAGACGTTTCGAGCCGGTAAATCACGTGGCTGCGTGTCCTTGACGCTCCCCGCCCGCGGTGCCACATGCGCTGCATGGCCGAAATTCGCAGCGTCTGCGTCTATTGCGGGTCGTCTGCGGGCGACGATCCCGTCTATGTCGCGGCCGCGAAAAAGCTTGGGCAAATCCTCGCGCGCGAGAAAATCCGCCTGGTCTATGGCGGCGGCGGGATCGGGCTGATGGGCGCGGTCGCGCATGCGGCGATGGACGCCGGCGGAGAGGTCACCGGGGTGATTCCCGACTTTCTGGTGGCGCGCGAGCATGCGTTCGAGGGCGCGCGCGACGTGGTGGTCACGCGCGACATGCATGAGCGCAAGCGCGAGATGTTCGAGCGCGCCGACGCCTTCATCGCGCTACCCGGCGGCATCGGCACGCTCGAGGAGCTGATCGAGCAACTCTCGTGGCTGCAGCTCGGCCAGCACCGGAAGCCGGTGCTGGTGTTCAATCTCAACGGATTCTGGGACCCGCTGCTTGTGCTGCTCGCGCATCTCGAATCGCGCGGCTTCATCCGCCAGCGGTCCTTCGAACTGCTCGTGGCCGGGCGGATCGAGGACGTGCTGCCGCGGCTGCGGGAAGCCGCGCGCAAGATCCCGGAAAACGAATTGCGCGGCGCCGCCGCACGAGCCGTCGCACAAGAAATGTGACGTGACGCCGCCTCAGGCGGCGAGGAATTTCTGCGCGGTCTGCAGATCCACCGACACCAGCTGCGAGACGCCCTGCTCGGCCATGGTGACGCCGTAGAGCCGGTTCATGCGGGCCATCGTGATCGGATTGTGGGTCACGATCATGAAGCGCGTGTTGGTGAGGCGGGTCATCTCGTCGAGCAGCGTGCAGAAGCGCTCAACGTTGGAGTCGTCGAGCGGCGCGTCCACTTCGTCGAGCACGCAGATCGGCGCCGGGTTGGTGAGGAACACGGCGAAGATCAGCGCCATCGCCGTCAGCGCCTGCTCGCCGCCGGAGAGCAGCGACAGCGTCGTCGATTTCTTGCCCGGAGGCCGCGCGACGATCTCCAGGCCGGCCTCGAGCGGGTCCTCGGAATCGGTCAATACCAGCTGCGCCACGCCGCCGCCGAACAGCGTCGTGAACAGCTTCTTGAAATGCTCGTTGACGATGGCGAACGAAGCCGCCAGCCGCTCGCGCGCCTCGCGGTCGAGCGCGTTGATGCCCTGGCGCAGGCGCTTGATCGCTTCCATCAAATCGTCGCGCTCCTTCACCATGCCGTCGTGCTGGGTCTCGATTTCCTTCAATTCTTCCTCGGCGCGCAGATTGACCGCGCCCAGGCGCTCGCGCTCGGCTTCGTAGCGCTGCAACTTCTCTTCGACGGCGACGACGTCGAGCGATTGCCCGTCTTCCTCGAGCATCGCGGCGATCTTCTCCGCATCGGGCGCGACGCCAGTCGCTTCGGTGATCTCGCGGGCGAGCTCGGAGCGCTTGTCGCGTGCGGCCTCCAAGCGCGCCTCGGCGCGCGCCAATTCCTCGCGCGCGCCGGCGAGCAGATCGAGGCATTCGCGCACGGCGCGCTCGGCGTCGGTGAGCTTGCCCTCGCCTTCGGCCAGCCGGTCCGCCGCGTCGCGGCGCTTGGCTTCGGCCTCGGAAATTTCCGTCATCAGGCCCTGACGCTGGGCCGCGAACACCGCCGGCGCTTCGTCGAGACCCGCGCGCTCGGTGCGCGTATCGGCAAGGCGCTGCTGCAGCGCCTCGATGCGCTGGCGCGCGCCCTCGGCCCGCTCGCGCCAGGCGGTCAGCTCCGCGGTGACGGCCGCCAGGCGCTGACCCCGCGCCGCGCGCTCGCGCTCGATGCCCTCGACTTCGGCGCGCGCGGCGGCGAGCGCGGTGCGATGTTCGGCGAGCGCCGAGCGCTTTTCGCCGAGCTCGGCCTCGCGCGCGGGAACGTCAGCCAGTGCCACGCGCGCGTTTTCGGAATCGACCTTGGCCGAATTTGCCTCGTCGCGGTTGGCCTCTAACCGCGCACGCGCCGCGGCGAGCGCGGATTTGCGCGCGACGTGATCGGTGGCGCCACGTTCGGCGAGCGTCAGCGTCTCGCGCGCGGATTCGAGCGCGATCTGCGCGCCGCGCCAGCCGGTGCGCGCATCGGCTTCGGCGGTTTCGGCCGCGCGGGTGTCGGCTTCGGCCTTCTCGACATAGCCCGCGCGTTCGCGCACTTCGGCGCGCACGGTTTCGATCTCGCGCTCGATCTCGGCCAGATGATTGCGGCCGGCGAGCCGGCGCGCGAGGCCGGTGGCCGCGTCGGCGGCGACCGTGAAGCCGTCCCAGCGCCAGAGGTCGCCTTCTTTCGACACCAGCCTTTGGCCCGGCGCGAGATCTACGCGCAGCCGCGCGCCGTCGCCGCGCGCGACGATGCCGATCTGCGCCAGGCGGCGCGCGAGCGCGCCGGGCGCCTTGACGCGCGAGGACAAAGGCTCGGCGCCGCCCGGAAGCGCCGGATCGCCGGCCTTGGGCTCGGCGCCGGCCCAGTGCATGGGCGAAGCGGAATCCGCGGGCGCATCGAGATCGTCGCCGAGCGCGGCGCCCAGGGCCGCCTCGAAGCCGGGCTCGACCACGATGGTGTCGAGCACCGGCGGCCACAGCGACTTGGTCGCGACATCGAGCAATTTTGCGAGCGTGCGCGCCTCGGTCTCGAGGCGGTGCAGCCGGCGCTCGGAATCGGTGAGCGGTTTGCGGATGACATCGAGCTCCTGGGCCGCGGCCGAGCGCCCGGCTTCGGCACGCAGCATGGCGGCATCGGCGGCGGCGAGCTTTTCCTGGCCGAGGTTCACGGCCTTGCGCAGATGTTCGAGCGCGCCCGATTCCGCCGCATCGAGCGCGATCTCCTCGCGCTCCAGTGCTGCGATCTGTTCGCTCACGCGCTTGAGCCGCTCGTCCCACTCGACAATGGCGCGGTCGAGCTGCTCGCGCCGCGCGACGAGGTCGGCGAGCGCGCTGGTCGCCACATCGTGCGACTTTTCGCTGGCGGCGAGCGTGATCTCGGCGTCCGACAGGCGATCGCGCGCCGCGTCGGCGGCGGCGGCGCTGGTCTCCGGCGTTTCGGCGAGCACCCGCTCCTCGCCTTCAAGCCGGCCGGTGGATTCGGCAGCGTCCTTGGCGAGCGCGCCTTCGCGCTCGAGATCCTGCGCAAGCTGCACCAGCCGGCGATCCAGATCCTCGGTGCGGGCCTTGGCGCGCGCTTCCTCGCGATCGAGCTCGGTGCGGGCGTGATTAAGCCGCTGCAACACGGCGCCGCAGACCGCCTCGGCCTCGCGCAGCGGTCCCAACGCCTCGGCGGAAGCAAGCTGCTTGCGCGTGGCCTCGGACTGCACGCGCGTATGCTCGGCGACGGTGCGCTGCGCTTCCGCGACCGTGCGCTCGGCCTCGGCGACCGCGGCCTCGGCGTCGCGCCACCGCAGCGCGATCAGCATGCTCTGGTAGCGGCGGACCTCGCCCGAGACCTTCTTGTAGCGGACGGCCTGACGAGCCTGGCGCTTGAGACCGTCGATCTGGCCGGCGATCTGGCCGATCACGTCCTGCAGGCGCGTCAGATTCGTGTCGGCCGCCTTGAGCCGCGTCTCGGCCTCGTGCCGGCGGGCGTGCAGCCGGCGATGCCGGCCGCTTCTTCCAAAATGCGGCGGCGGGACTCGGGCTTGGCGTTGACGATCTCGCCGATCTGGCCCTGGCGCACGAGCGCGGGCGAGCGGGCGCCCGACGAGGCGTCGGCGAACAGCAACTGCACGTCGCGCGCGCGCACCTCGCGGCCATTGATGCGATAGGCGGAACCGACCTCGCGCTCGATCCGGCGCGAGACCTCGAGCACGTCGGAGTCGTTGAACGCCGCCGGCGCGCCACGGTCCGAATTGTCCACGAACAGCACCACCTCGGCGGTATTGCGCATCGGCCGGTTGGTGGTGCCGGCGAAAATCACCTCGTCGAGGTCCTTGGCGCGCATGGCCTTGTGCGAGCTTTCGCCCATCACGAAGCGCAGCGCCTCGACCAGATTGGATTTGCCGCAGCCATTGGGGCCGACGACGCCCGTCATGCCCGTCTCGATCTGAAAATCGGACGGCTCGACGAACGACTTGAACCCAATCAGGCGAAGACGCGTGAACTGCATGTTTGCCTTGGCGCGGCCCCGGCGCGAATCGATTTCATGCCAATTTGCGTGGCGCCAGCGCCCGCGGCAAGCCCGCGCAAACGCTTGTCCCGCGGCGCTTTGACGGGGGTCAATTGGTCTTGAGCTGGGCCTCGATCGCCTTCTCGAATACGGCGAGCGGCTGGGCGCCGACGAGCTTGGTGCCATTGACGAAGAAAGTGGGCGTGGAATCGACCCCGAACTTCTCGACCGCGCGGCGGGCCGAATTGCCGATCTCCTCGGCGAGCTTGCGGTCGTTGAGGCAGGTTTCGAACGCTTCCTGACTCATGCCGGCCTGGCGCGCCATGCGCAGCAGCCCCTCATAGGGCTTCTCGATCCAGCTGCGTTGCTGCTCCATCATGGCGGCGATCAGGGGGAAAAACTTGTCGCCGGAGCAGCGCGCCATCATGAAACCGGCGATCGAGGCATTGGCGGGCGCGGTCGGAAACTCGCGAAAGATGAAGCGCACCTTGCCGGTATCGATGAACTTCTCCTTCAGCTTCGGATAGGTCTCGGTGTGAAAGACGGCGCAATGCGGACAGGTGACCGAGGCGTATTCGACGATGGTGACCGGCGCCTTGTCGGAGCCGAGGATCTTGTCGCCGAGCGGGCCCGGAGTGACGAGCTCGGCGAGGTTCAAGCCTTGCGCCGCGGCGGGCGCGGCAAAGGCAAGCGATACGAAGCCCGCAAGGATCAGACGGCGCGAAAGCGGCAAGGCAACCTCCATCGAATTGCGGACGGAATTGGTAGGGCAATTGTGGCAGGGGTGCGGTGACGGGCCAAGGGGCGAATCAGGTCGCGGATCAACCCCGCGTGACACGACCCTTGACCATGGCGCCCAGGCGGGCGAGCGAGCCTTGCAGGGCCTTGTCCTCGAACGGGCCGAGGTCGCGCTCAAGCTCCGCCACGGCGGCGGGCTCGGGCTCCGGGATGTGCACCGGCACCCGCCGTCTGGTCGCCACCGGGCCCTGGCGGATCGAGATGCGGCCGACGCAACGCCAGCCGAAATAGCGGTTCACCCGCTCGATGATGACCGGCGCCAGGTGCTGCACCTCGATGGCGTAGGGCCCCTCGGCGCGCATCACGAGGGTGCCGACCGATTCCGGGTCCTCGCGGCGCGGGAACGCAAGCTTGATCGGCTCGCAACGCCTCGCGAGATCGGCGCCGACCACGTCCTCCCAATGGGTCACGATGTCGACGGCGGCGAAGCCCTGCTTGGCGAACGAGTCGGCGACCGCCTGGCCGACCAGATCGGCCAGGGGCTTGGCAAAGCGGGAGCGCTTGGGAGCTGTGGACATGGGATTGCCCGGGAACGCGGCTTGGGAGACGGTCGCCTAAGGAACAGCGATGGACGCGCGAACCGACGAGAGCAACCTAGCAGGCGCGCAGCGCGCGGGCAAAGGCGCGGGCGCCGGATGCTCCCGCTCTTCTTGCCTGGTACGACGAGCACCGGCGCGCCCTGCCCTGGCGCGCGGCGCCGGGCGTGCGGCCCGATCCCTACCGCGTGTGGCTCTCGGAAATCATGCTGCAGCAGACGCGGGTCGAGACGGTCGGGCCTTACTTCACGAAATTCATCATGCGCTGGCCCGGCGTGCACGCGCTCGCGGAGGCGAAGCTCTCCGAAGTGCTCTCGGCCTGGGCCGGGCTCGGCTACTACGCGCGGGCGCGCAATCTGCACGCCTGCGCGCGGGAGATCGCGCGGCGCGGCGGGGAATTTCCGCGGACGGAGCTCGAACTGCGTGAGCTTCCCGGGATCGGCGCCTATACGGCGGCGGCGGTCGCGGCGATTGCGTTCGAGGCGCCGACGATCGCGATCGACGGCAACGTGGAGCGCGTGGTGGCGCGGCTGTTCGCCTTGCGCGACCCGCTGCCCAAGGCCAAGGCGAAACTCCGCGCTTTCGCCGAAAGATTGCAGCCCGAAGGCCGGCACGGCGATTTCGTGCAGGCGCTGATGGAGCTCGGCGCCACGGTCTGCACGCCGAGGAAGCCCGACTGCCCGCGCTGTCCGTGGCAAGGCGCGTGCGCGGCGAACGCACTCGGCGAGCCGGAGCGATTTCCGCGCAAGGCCGCCAAGCAAGAAGGCAAGCTCCGGCGCGGGGCGGCGTTCGTCGTGTTGCGCGAGGACGGCGCCGTGCTGCTGCGCACGCGGCCGGCGAAGGGATTGCTCGGCGGGATGACCGAGGTGCCGACGAGCGAATGGAGTGCAAATTCGATGAAGAACTCGCGCTAGCGCGCTCGCCCCTCTCCCCATCCCTCTCCCCGCAAGCGGGGAGAGGGTGGCGAGGACCGAAGGTCCGAGCCGGGAGAGGGGCTGCTGCGACTGAAATGGCAGCGCTTGCCCGGCACGGTGCGCCACGTCTTCACGCATTTCCCGCTGGAGCTCGCCGTCTTCACGGCGCATGTGAACAAGAAAGCGCGCGCGCCCAAGGGAATGCGTTTCGTGCGAGAAAAGGATCTGGATCGCGAGGCCTTGCCGACGCTGATGCGCAAGGTGCTCGCGCATGCGTCGAGAACAATTCATCCGAAAGGGAGAACAACGTGAAGATCGAACGCCACGAAGTCGGGCCGCGCATGAGCCAGGCGGTCGCCCACGGCGACCGGGTCTATCTCGCGGGCCAGGTCGCCAAGGACACGGCGGGCAAGAGCGTCGCCGAGCAGACCAGGGAAATTCTCGGCATGATCGACAAGCTGCTCGCCGCCGCCGGCAGCGACAAGAGCAAGCTGCTGCAGGCGCAGATTTTCCTCACCGACATTTCGAAATTCGGCGAGATGAACACGGTATGGGAAGTCGTGGGTGTCGCCGGGCAACACGCCGGCGCGCGCGACCATCGAGGCCAAGCTCGCGGGGCCTCAGTTCACGGTCGAGATCATGGTGGTGGCGGCGCGCTAGGCCGCCGGCATCTCGGCGCGCACGACGGCGCGCAGCGCGTCGATCGATTTCAGGCCGTTCTTTTCTTCGACGTGCCAGTAGGCCCAGCCGTTGCAGGCCTCCAGGCCCTGCGCGAGCGCGCCGATCCGGTGGATCGAGCCGACCGCGTCGGCGCCCTTGGCGTTTTCGAGCGACACCATGCCGTCGGCGCGCACCAGCGCGCGCACGCGGCCCTTGGCGTCGGTGAGCGTGGCGCCGGCTTTGAGCAACCCGCGCTCGATCAGCGATGCGAACGCGACGCGGGGCGCCTCGCGCGGAGTCATGAAGGGCGCCAGCGTCGGCGAAGGCAGCGGCTCGACCGCTGCGATGCGCGCCTCGGCGGCGCGTGCGTATTCAGCGTCGCGCTCGATGCCGATGAAGCGGCGGCCCAGGCGCTTGGCCGCGGCGCCGGTGGTGCCGGTGCCGAAGAAGGGATCGAGCACGACGTCGCCGGGCTTGCTGGACGAAAGGATCACGCGCGCGAGCAAGGCCTCGGGCTTCTGGGTCGGGTGGATCTTCTTCCCCTCCCCGTCCTTCAGCCGCTCCTCGCCGGTGCACAGCGCGAAGGTCCAGTCGGAGCGCATCTGCACGTCTTCGTTGCCGGCCTTCATCGCCTCGTAATTGAAGGTGTAGCCCTTGCCGCCCGGCTCGCGCGCGGCCCAGATCAGGGTCTCGTGCGCGTTGGTGAAGCGGCGGCCGCGGAAGTTCGGCATCGGGTTGGTCTTGCGCCAGATCACGTCGTTCAGGATCCAGAATTCGAGATCCTGCAGGATGGCGCCGACGCGGAAGATGTTGTGATAGGAGCCGATCACCCAGAGCGTGGCGGTCGGCTTCATCACCCGCTTGCAGGCCTTGAGCCAGGCGCGGGTGAATTCGTCATAGGCGGCGAAGCTCGAGAACTTGTCCCAATCGTCGTCGACCGCGTCGACCTTGGAATCGTCGGGCCGCTTCAGGTCGCCCTGGAGCTGCAAGTTGTAGGGCGGGTCGGCAAAGACGAGATCGACCGAATGTTCCGGCAAGCTCGATCGAGCGCGGCGACGCAATCGCCGACCAAAATACGATCGAGGAATTGCGCGGAATTGTTTTCGGAAGGGAAACGGGGCGCCCGACGGGGCGCCCCGATACGCGTTACTGGCATGACCGGTACCGGTTTACTCATTACGCAACACACAACGCGAACTAACCGGCCGAGTGTGCGCGTCCGCGGTAAAGGCCCGGTAAAGTCAGGGTAAAGAGGGTCTTAAGATTTGGCGCCCATGCGCCAGGGCTTGAGCGCGGCATAGACCGCGCCATTGGCCGGCGTCGGCACGCCCGCCTCGCGGCCCATGCGCACCACCGTTCCGGCGAGCCAATCGAGCTCCAACCGGTTGCCGTGCTCGAAATCGTAGAGCATCGAGGACTTGGTCGCCGGCGGCAGCTTGGCCGCGAAGGCGAGCCGCTCGTCGGCGAAGTCCGGCGGCAACGGCACGCCGCGGGCGCGGCCGACCGCGAGCGTCTCCTGCATCAGGTCGTGGAACAGCGCGCGGCAATCCATGTCCGGATAGAGCTCGCCGAAGGGCTTGCGGGTGACGGTGGTGATGCCGGAGAAGCCGACGAGGAAGACGAATTTCTTCCAGAGCTCGAGCTCGATATTGTCGCTGATCGCGAAGTCGAGGCCCGCCTGCTTGGCGGCCGCGGCAAAAGCCAGCAGCCGCTGCGAGGGCTTGCCGTCGCGCTCGCCGCAGCGGATATCGGCGAGCCCGATATGCTGGATCGCGCCCGGCCCGGCGAGGCGGCTGCCGATATAAGTGACGCCGCCCACCACGTGCGTGGCGCCGAGCAACGGGTCGAGGCGGGCGACGCTGTCGACGCCGTTCTGCAGCGTGATGACGGCGGTGTCCGGGCCGATCAGCGGCTTGGTCTGCTCGCCGGCCTTCTCCGTGTCCCAGAGCTTGACCGCGAACAGGACGATATCGACCGGGCCGATGGTGCGCGGGTCGTCGGTGGCGGTCACTTTCTTCAAGTGGAGATCGCCGACCGGGCTGGTGATCTTCAGGCCGTCCTTGCGCAGCGCCTCCAGATGCGCGCCACGGGCGATGAAGGCGACCTCGTGCCCGGCCTGCTGCAGCCGCGCGCCGAAATAGCCGCCCACGGCCCCGGTCGCCATCACGCCGATGCGCATGGGCTCGTCCTTTCAGTCCTGCTTGAGGTCCGCGGCGTCCACCGTTGCAAAATAAGGCTTTAGATCGAGCAGCGGCGTGCCGTCGATGCAATCGAGGCCGGTGACCGTGAGCTTGGTGCCCTCGCGCTTCAGGAGCCTGACGACGGAAATCGCGATCGGATTGGGCCGCACCGGCGAGCGCAGCGCAAAAGTGCCGCGCGCCTCGCCGAGATGGCGGGGCACCTGCACCACGAGATCGCGCCGGGCGCGGTCCATGAAATAGACGGCGACGAGGTGGGTGGACTTTTCGATGCCTTCGAGCGCGCGCGCAGTAGCGCTCGTCCACTTCGATACTGCAGAGCGTATCGCCGGCCTCGCGCGGGTTTTTCGGGCACTCGGCGCGCGTCTTCCAGGGCGTATGGATGGTGCCGATGAAATAGACGCCGGCGTCGAAGCGCTCGGGCAGCGCGACGGCGATCTCGCCGGAGCGGATATCGAACTCGTCGTTTTCGCGCGGCGCTCATGGTCGATGAAACTCTCGCGGCCGCGCAGCCTTGAAGTTCTGGAGGAGATTCCGCAAGTGCCGCTTAAGTCCTTGCCCGCGTTGGCCTAATGACATAAGCATATCCTTATGTCTTCCCGGCTCCGGTTCACTCCGCTGCTCGACGGCCTCAAGGCCGCGGCCGAGGATACGCGCCTGCGCTTGCTCGCGCTCTTGGGCGAGGCGGAGCTTACGGTCTCGGACCTGACCGAAATCCTCGGCCAATCGCAGCCGCGCATCTCGCGCCATCTGAAGCTTCTGGCCGAAGCCGGGCTGGTGGAGCGCCACCGCGAGGCGAGCTGGGCGTTCTATCGCCGCACCAGCGAAGGCGAAGGTGCTGTGCTCGGCGATGCGCTGCTGCAGTTGCTCGACCCGGCCGATCCGGTGCTGGCGCGCGACCGCGAGCGGCTCGTGCGCGTGCGCGCCGCGCGGGCGGCGGCGGCGCAGGAGTATTTCCGAAAGCATGCAAGCCACTGGAACGAAATCCGCAAGCTGCATGTCGCCGATGCGGCGGTAGAATCGGCGGTCCTCGACGCGCTCAAGGGCGTGCGCATCGAGTCGCTGCTCGATCTCGGCACCGGCACCGGCCGCATGCTCGAGCTGTTCGGCCCCAATATCGACCGCGGGCTCGGCATCGATCTCAATCCGGAAATGCTGGCGGTGGCGCGCGCCAACCTCGAGCGCGCGGGCCTGAAGAACTGCGCGGTGCGCCAGGGCGAATTCTATAATCTCGCGCTCGGGCGCGACGCCTTCGACGTGGTGATCGTGCATCAGGTGCTGCATTACCTCGACGACGGCGCGCGGGCGATCCGCGAGGCCGCGCGCGTGCTGCGGCCCGGCGGCCGGCTCGTGGTGGTCGACTTCGCCCCCCATGACCTCGAGTTCCTGCGCGACGAGCATGCGCACCGCCGCCTGGGCTTCGCCGAAGAGACCGTGGCGCAGTGGATGCGGGCGGCGGGGCTCGAAGTGGTGTCGCACCGCTCGCTCGCGCCGAAGACGGACCGCAAGGGCAAGCTCACGGTCTCGCTCTGGCTCGGCCGCGATCCCCGCATCTTGCTCGCCGGTTCCCGCCGCGAGGTGGCCTGAGCCGGCGCAAAATGAAAGCGCCGGAGGGGTTTCGACCCTCCGGCGCCTGGCTCGGAGCGCCCCCGGGCCTCCGGGGACGCTTAATGCGCTAGTTCAGATCATTCCGAGGAGGACCGCCCCCACGAAGGCGAAGGCGGCCCAGATCGCAAGCATGTTGATCCTGCGAGCAAGGTCCAACGGGATGTCTCCCTTGCTGTTGAGCCTGGGGCAAAGGCTAGCGACGATCGTGGTCGCGGCAAGGCCATTTGTTCGGCAGTGCGGGAGAATTGCCGCCAAGCCTTTGATTTCAGGCGCTGCAACGCGAGATCACACTTCGAGAACAGCGGGGATTGAACAAGAAAGCATCAACGAGACCCGGCGAATCAAATGTGGCGGGACTGCATCGAAATGCGGCAGCAGCTCTCGGGCTCGCCGTACGTACGGGCCGGCATCGTTGACCAAGCGTTAACGCAGTTCCTTGATCGGACCTTAACGGGACCGCTCGCATTTTCGCGCAATGGCGCGCGGCGTTGTCTCGTATCTCGTCGTCCCGCTCGTTGCCCTGGGGGTGTTCGGCTGTCGGGTCTACGACTTCGCCGAGCGCGAGCCATGGCGGAACGAGGCCGAGCAGCGCTGTCTCGGCGACGCATTCCCTGAAAACTTCGAGCTACGTCGAGCCCGCGGCGGAGATCGGCCGCGGGGCCTGCGGCATGACGCAGCCGTTCAAGGTCGCGGCGATCGGCGACGGCACGCTCTCGGGCGCGCGCGAGCAGCCGGCGCCGCAAGGTTTCGCCGCGCGCGTGCGCGGCATCCTCGGGCCGACGCAGGTCGCGGCGCGGCGCGCCACTCCGCCCGTGACGCCGGTGACGATCGAGCCGCGGGCGACGCTCGCCTGTCCGCTGATCACCGCGGTCGACCGCTGGCTGCTCGACGACGTGCAGCCGGCGGCAATGGCCTGGTTCGGCGAGCCGGTGGTCGAGATCAAGCAGATTTCCTCCTATGCCTGCCGCTCGATGAACAATCAGCCGGGCGCGCGCACGTCGGAGCACGCCTACGGCAACGCGCTCGACGTGGCGGCGTACCGTTTCGCCAGCGGACGCGAGGTGACGGTCAAGGACGGCTGGCGCGGGCGGCCGGAGGAGCGCGGGTTCCTGCGCCAGATCCACGCCGCGGCCTGCGAGCGCTTCTCCACCGTGCTCGGGCCGGGCGCCGACATGTTCCACTACGACCATTTCCATCTCGATCTCGCGCGACGCGCCTCCAGCAGCGTCTGCAAGCCGGCGCCGCAGGAAGTGCGGCCGGATCCCGAAAGCCTGCGCATGGCGCAGCGCGCGCCGCTGGCCCCTGCTCCGGCTCCCTACAGAACGGCTGCCCCGGCGCCCGCGCCCTACATAGCCGCGCGGCCGAGCGCGCCACTACACACACAGCCCGCGCCCGCGCAGCCCGATGCTTTGTTTTCGAACCGGTCGTTGGCCGAGCTTCCGCCGTCGCATCTCGCGCCACCCGCAGCGCCGCAAATGCCGCCCGCGCGGATGATCCCGGCGCCGGTTCAGCCCGCGGGCGAGCCGCTGAGCCTCGCGCCGCCGCGGCCCACGCAGGTGCCGGGATATGCTCCGGCTCCCGTTTCGGCTCCCGGATTGCCGCCGCAGCCGCAATATACGCGGCCCGGCCTGCGACCGCCCGGATCGATCCCGACGGCGGGCAAGTTCGATCCGCTCGTCACCGGGTCGGTGGATACGCGGAAATTCTTTCGCGATGCGCCGGCGGTGGAGCGCGACCTTCCAGGCGCGACGCCGGGCGAAGACTGAAGCCGGATTCGGCAGCGACTCGATTCCTGACTTATCGCTTTCTTGATTTTCCCGAACCTGACGGTTTCTTTCGCCGCTCGCCGCCTCGTCGCGTTTGAATGACCGCGAGCATCTCGTCGGCGTGGCTGCGGAACTCCTCATGCAGGCGTTCCAGCTCTTCGTCGGCGAATTCCTCGAGGATCGCAAGGCGATTGGGCGCGCCCTTGGTGACGAGGATCAGCTCCGAGAGCTTGAGCTGGATCGCCAGCGTGTCGCGGTTCTGCGTGTTCTGGATCAGGAACACCATGAGGAACGTGACGATCGTCGTCGAGGTGTTGATGACGAGCTGCCAAGTGTCGCTGTAATTGAAATAGGGCCCGGTCAATCCCCATGCGATCACGACGGCGCAGGCGATGAGAAACGCCGCCGGCTTGCCGGTGAGCACCGCCACTTCATGAGCGAAACGGGTGAAGAAGCCGTGCCTGGCGTGCAGCCCGCCATAGCCGGCCCTGGTGTCATAGGGGGCGAGTAGTCTGGTTGGCATGGCGAAGCACCTCCGCGCTTTCGGAAATGGGGGACGCTGTTCAGAACTGAACGCGAGATCGAACAGGTTACGCCGGCGCGTTGCTCTTCAAGAGCTTCCAGGTGATCGAATTGACCAGCGCCTGGAACGAGGCGTCGATGATGTTCGGCGACACGCCGACCGTGGTCCAGCGGTCGCCGGTCTCGTCCTTGGATTCGATCAGCACGCGCGTCACCGCGCCGGTGCCGCCATCGAGGATACGCACGCGATAATCGATAAGCTGCAGGCCGGAGATGTAGGGCTGGTAGCGGCCGAGGTCCTTGCGCAGCGCGACGTCGAGCGCGTTGACCGGGCCGTTGCCTTCGGCGGCCGAGATCATGGTCTCGCCGTGCACGCGCACCTTCACCGTGGCCTCGGCCACGGTGGTGATCTCGCCCTTGGCGTTGTAGCGGCGCTCGACGTTCACGTTGAAGCGCTCGACGTCGAAATATTCCGGCACCTTGCCGAGGATGCGCCGCGCCAGCAGCGCGAAAGAGGCGTCGGCGGCCTCATAGGCATAGCCCTGGGCTTCGCGCGCCTTCACTTCTTCGAGCAGCCGCGCGATGCGCGGATCGTCCTTCTCGACCTTGATGCCGAGCCGCTCGAGCTCGGCGACCACGTTCGACTTGCCGGACTGGTCCGAGACCAGGAGCTTGCGCCGGTTGCCCACCGCCTCGGGCGCGACGTGCTCGTAGGTCTTGGGGTCCTTCAGGATCGCCGAGGCGTGGATGCCGGTCTTGGTGGTGAAGGCGGCATCGCCCACGTAGGCCGCGTGCCGGTCGGGCGCGCGGTTCAGCATCTCATCCAGGGTGTGAGCGACCTTGGAAAGCTCCTTAAGCGCCCCCTCTTTCACGTTGATTTCGAATCGATTTGCGAACTCGGGCTTCAGCATCAGGGTCGGGATGATCGAGCAGAGATTGGCGTTGCCGCAGCGCTCGCCGACGCCGTTCAAGCGTGCCCTGGATCTGGCGCGCGCCGGCGCGCACGGCGGCGAGCGAATTGGCCACCGCCTGCTCGGTGTCGTTATGGGCATGGATGCCGACGTGGGAGCCGGGGATGACTTTCGTCACCTCGCGGACGATTTCCTCGACCTCGTGCGGCAGCGTGCCGCCATTGGTGTCGCACAGCACGACCCAGCGCGCGCCCGCGTCATAGGCGGCCTTGGCGCAGCGCGAGCGCGTATTCCTTGTTGTCCTTGTAGCCGTCGAAGAAGTGCTCGCAGTCGAGCATGACCTCGCGGCCGGCGGCCTTGGCGGCGGCGACGCTCTCGCGGATCGAGGCGAGATTGTCCTCGAGCGGAATTTCGAGCGCGACGCGGACCTGATAGGCCGAGCTTTTCGCCACGAAACAGATGGCGTCGGCTTTCGCCGCGAGCGTGGCGGCGAGGCCCGGATCGTTCGAGGCCGAGCGGCCTGCCCGCTTGGTCATGCCGAAGGCGGTGAACTTGCGATTTGGTGTCGCGCTTCTCGGAAAACAGCGCGGTGTCGGTCGGGTTGGCGCCCGGATAGCCGCCCTCGATGTAATCGACGCCGAGGCGGTCGAGCAGCCGCATGACCGAGAGCTTGTCGGCGAGCGTGAAGTCGACGCCGTGCATCTGCGCGCCGTCGCGCAGCGTGGTGTCGAAGAGATAGAGGTGTTCGCGGGCCATGGTCATACCGAGATCACGCCGAACAGATAGAGCGCGACGAGAACCGCGAGCGCTAGCACGGCAACCTTAAGCGCGAGGTAAGCGAACCAATGGCGCGGAAACGGCGTTTCCGGGGGCTGGATTTTCATCGTGCGACCTCCCAGCTGGTGGTGCCGTCCTTCTTGTCGTGTAGCACGACGCCCATCTTGGCGAGTTCGTCGCGGATGCGGTCGGATTCCTTGAAGTCCTTTGCCTTGCGCGCGGCATTGCGCGCTGCAATCTGATGCTATCCACGAACTCTTGCATCGTCTGGCGTGATCAAGCTCAATCCATCGTCGACGACTCGAACCTCGACGCGTAATTCAGATTCCAATTGTGCAAGCTTCAGCGCTCAGTCGCAATTTACGCTGCCTCGAGACTTCCATCGACGTAGTGCAGCGCGCTATCGCAGCTCGCTGCTTTGAACCGAGATAGCCGAGAAATTGAGCAGCATTCCGCATCAAGCGAATCGCGTCTGTCTTCGTAGCTCAGATGCAGTTCGGAAACTGCATGCTTCTGGACGTATTTAGGTCGTCAGAGAGCGCTTCAAATCTCATGCGGCTAGGTCCGCGCTTGCATGCTGCATATGCATCCGCTAAGTCTGCATACCAATGTCCAAGCATCGTTGCTCGAGCTCTCTCCAACGCCTTCTTGACTGTCCAATCGATCGGCTGGCGATAGTGCGTCGTCAGCATGCTGAAGCGAAGCACCTCGCCCGGCCAGCATGCCGTCCGACGCAGTTCGCTGATCGTCACGACATTGCCCTCCGACTTCGCCATCTTCTCGCCCTTCCATCTGGACGAAGCCGTTGTGCATCCAGACTCTGCGCCATCGGCTTGGTGCCGAAAGCGCAGCGCGATTGCGCGATTTCGTTCTCGTGATGGGGAAACACGAGATCGATGCCGCCGCCGTGGATGTCGAAGGTCTCGCCGAGAGTGCTTCCAGCTCATGGCCGAGCACTCGATGTGCCAGCCGGGCCGGCCGGGCGTCTTGATGCCGCCCGGGACGGCCCAGGCCGGCTCGCTCGGCCTTCGAGGGCTTCCACAACACGAAATCCATCGGGATCGCGCTTGTAGGGCGCGACCTCGACGCGGGCGCCGGCGATCATGTCGTCGACGGAGCGATGCGAAAGCTTGCCGTAGTCCTTCATCGACGAGCACGTCGAACAGCACATGATCCTCGGCGACATAGGCGTTGCCCGACTCCACCAGCCGCTCGATCAGCTCCTTCATCGGCTCGATATATTCGGTCGCGCGCGGCTCGGCGGTCGGCGGCAGGCAGCCGAGCGCCGCAACGTCCTGCTTGAACCACTCGAAAGTCGTCTTGGTCAGATCGCCGATGGAGATGCCGCGCTCGGCCGCGCGCGCGTTGATCTTGTCGTCGACGTCGGTGATGTTGCGGACATACGTGACGTGCTCCGGCCCATAGAGATGGCGCAGCAGCCGGAACAGCACGTCGAACACGATCACCGGCCGCGCATTGCCGATGTGCGCGCGGTCGTAGACCGTGGGGCCGCACACGTACATGCGCACGCGTGCGGGATCGAGAGGCCGGAAGACCTCCTTCGTGCGCGTCAGCGTGTTGTAGAGCTTGAGCTCCATGAACGTCCCTTGCCCGCGGGCCGGAACGTCGATCTCTGAATTTCGAGAAAAACGGCCCCGCCCGCGCCCTCTAGGCGCAGATAATCTCGCGGCAAATGCCGAAGAAACGGTTGAAGGTGGCCGTCATGGGGGCACCATGCCGGGCGGGCGGCGCGCCGCCGTCAAGGGCCGTTGGCCCTGTCATTGCATCGTTAACGGCCTGTCAACGACGCGGGAGCAAGCTTCGGAGCGGGGAGTATCCGTTCCGGGGATCAATCCATGATTGCCGTTCGTTTTGCCGCGCTCGCCGCCCTGCTCGCGCTCGCCACGCCGGCCTGGGCCGAATCCAAGATTTTCCTGATCGACAGTTCCGACGGCTACGGCATCGACCGCTGCCTGGCGGCCGGCGACGCCTGCGGGCGCGCGGCGGCGACCGCGCTCTGCCGCGCCAACGCCTTCGCCAGTGCCGTCGATTTCGGCCGCGTCGAGCCGAACGAGATCACCGGAACGCTGCCGGGCGGCCTGCCGCTCAAGCTCTGCGAGGGGCCGTCCTGCCCGGTGAAGGTCGCCATCACCTGCACGCGCTGAGGCGCGGCATCGCTCACGCGGCCGGCTGCGGCCGCTTGTGGCAGACGACGCAAATCTTGTTGCCCTCCGGATCCAAGACGTAAGCGCCGTAATAGTTGCGGTGATAGTGCGGCCTGAGGCCGGGCGCGCCGGAGTCGGTGCCGCCGTTGGCCAGCGCCGCCGCATGGAAGGCGTCGACCTTTTCGCGCTCCGGCACCTCGAAGGCGACGGTGACGCCGTTGCCGCGCGAGGCCGGCTTGCCGTCGATCGGCCTCAGCACCCAGAACTGCGGCGGGCGCGGCGGGTTGGCCGAATAGCCGAGCGCGCCGACCGCTTCGTTCTCGAAAAAGCGCGTAAGCCCGATCAGCGGCAGCACCGCCTCGTAGAACTTCTTCGCGCGCGGGAAATCGCTGGCGCCGACGGTAACGTGGCTGAACATGGATGATCCTCCAGGAAGGAGGATAGCGTGCCGGCCCGAAAAGCGAAGCGGGCGGCGCTTGAGGCGCCGCCCGCGAAGTTCGGAAGCTCAGACTGCGACTACTTGGCGGTCAGAGCCGAAAGCGTCGTGTCGAACTTGAGCGCGACGATCCACGCATCGCCACACCACCTGTTGGACGGATTGCCGATGGCGCTCCAGAGGAAGGCCGTGCAGGTCGTCACGTTCAAGTCGTTGGTGTGATAACGGAGATCGAGCGTGAGCGTCTTCCAGGTGATGGCAAGCCCGATGTTCGCGTAGGTGTAGCTCGGGTCGACGTATCCGGTGGCGATGAAGCCCGCGCTGTCGATCCACCAGTGACCCAATTCGCCGGAAATATAGGAGCCAAAGTCACCCGACTTCCACGGGGTCGTCCACTTGGCGGTGATGGAGGCGTAGGTTGCCGCCGCCTTGGCCGAAACGCCCACAAATGCGAAACTCTGGCTGTAGTTCAGCAGGTCGGGCGTATAGAAGACGGTCACGCCGACGTTGAGGTCCGGCGTGATGTTGTAGCCGGCCTTGACGTAGAACTCCCAGAAGTCGCTGTTGTTGGTGAAGCCGTTGAAGACCTCGTTCGGGTAGTAATAATAGATGAAGCCGAGATCGAGGGAGAAGGCGCCCCAAGTGTTGCGCCAGCCGCCGGTGATGTCGACTTCAGCCGCCGGGTTGGTGAAGCCGAAAGCCGGTGTGCTCGGCCAATTCACCCGCCAGGCAGCTAGGCCCGCGTAAAACTGGCCTGCATTGGCGGGATTGAACTGAAGTTCGGCATACGCGCCGAAGGAAATCTCGCGGTTCGACTGCGACACGCCGCGGAAATTGTAATCGCTCATCAGCGCCGCGCCGAAGGCCAGATCCCAAAGCGGGGTCGCCGGGGCGGGAGCCGCAGCAGGCGCCTTCCTGACGAGAACGTCGGCTGCCAGCGCTGAGCTCGACAGCAATGCGGCTACGCCGATGCCCAGTAGTAGTCCCTTGAAGTTCTTCATTGCCGTCCCCTTCATCGATGACCCCTAGATCGATATCCCCTTGCGGGAACGAGACACGACGAACACAAACTCCTAGCGATTCGCGCCGGCGCCCCGTCTTCGTTGGTAACAAATCGCACGGGCGTTCCGGCGGCAATGTCACATTAGCGGCAAGCTGCCTAAGACGTGGGCAAACAGGCACTTAGAAGCCTTTTCCCATAAGGTTTTCACCCGGCGTGATAAAAATGGCACATCTACCGGTATTGATCGACCTCCAGAAAGGCCTTTCAGACGGCCTGAATAGGGATCGAGGCTGCTGATGAAGCTCTATTCTTTCTTCCGTTCGTCGGCGGCCTTCCGGGTGCGGATAGCCCTTGGCCTGAAAGGGCTGCCTTACGAGACGGTGCCGATCCACCTCACGCGGGGCGAGCACCGCGCCGAGGCCTTCCGCCGCTTGAATCCGCAGCGGCGCATACCGGCGCTCGTGCTCGACGACGGCACGGTGCTGATCCAGTCGCTCGCCATCATCGAGTATCTCGACGAGACTTATCCACAGCCCCCGCTCCTGCCGGCCGATCCGGTGACGCGCGCCAAGGCCCGGGCGGTCGCCGGCATCATCGGCGCCGACATCCATCCGGTGAACAATTCCGGGGTGCTGAAGGAGCTGCGCAGCCGGTTCAAGGCCGACGAGGCCCAGATCAATGCCTGGATCGCGCATTGGATTCTGGAAGGCTTCGCGGCGGTCGAGGCATTGATCGAACCGGGACCGTTCGCGTTCGGATCGGCACCCGGTATCGCCGACATTTGCATCGTGCCGCAGGTCAACAACGCCCGCCGCTTCAAGGTGCCGCTCGACGACTTTCCCAAGATCACGGCCGTGGATGCCGCGGCGCGCGCGCTTCCGGCCTTCGCCGCCGCATTTCCGGAGGCGCAGCCGGACGCCGAATGAGCGCCATTGCCGCGTCCACACTTCGGTCACGTTTTGCTAGGCTCTATCGCGGAACGCCAATGGAATCAGGGTTCATGAACGCCTCACGGCCGATCGGTCTCGCGCTGGCGTGCCTCGTGGCGCTGCTCGGCGCGGCGAGCGCGCAGCCAGCTGCCGCCCGGCTCGATTCCCGGGCGCTCCGCCGCCGGGCGTGCGCGGCCCACAGCCCGTGTTCCCGAACACGCCGCCGGCGCAAGGCAATCCGATCTGCGTGCGGCTCGAGACCGCGCTGAAGCAGCTCGACGTGCCGGTGGGGGGCGATCCGGACGTGCTGCGGCGCTACGACGAGTCGATCAACCGGCAGCGCGTCGAGCTCGATCAGGCGATCATGCAGGGCCGCCGGCTGGGTTGCGATTTCCGCGGCGGCTTCTTCCTGTTCGGCAGCCTGCAGCGGCCGCCGCAATGCGACCAGCTCAACGCCCGCATCGTGCAGATGCGCAACAACGTCGACCGGATGATGAGCGAGGTCGAGCGCCTGCGCGGCAGCGACACCGGCCGCGACGCGCAACGGCGGCAGCTCGTGGCCACGCTCGCGCAGAACAATTGCGGCCCGCAATATCGCGCGGCCGCGGCGCCGCAGCAGCCGCAGCGTCCGCGCACCCTTTTCGAGTCGCTGTTCGGCGGCCCGCTGCGCGAAGAAGCTTCGCCCGACGCCGACCCGCTGCAATTGCCGCTGTCGGGCGCGTTCCGCACGGTCTGCGTGCGCACCTGCGACGGCTTCTTCTTCCCGATCTCCTACGCGACGACGCAGGCGAAATTCGCCGAGGACGAGCAAGCCTGCAAGCGGCTCTGCCCCGCGACCGCGACCGAGCTCTACTATCACCGCAATCCGGGCGAGGAGATCGAACAGGCGGTATCGACCCTGCGGCGCGCCCTACATGTCGCTGCCGACCGCGTTCAAGTATCGCCAGGCGGTCGATCCGGCCTGCTCGTGCCGCGGGCCGGGACAGACCTGGAGCGAGGCGCTTACCGGCAGGCAAGATGCGACCTTGCAGCCGGGCGACATCGTGGTGACCGAAGAGCAGGCACGGAAGATGTCGCAGCCGAAGGGGCCGACGCCGCAGAAGGCGGTCAAGGGCCCGCGCGGCCCGCAGCCCGCGGCGCCCGGACAGCCGCAGGTCGTGGAGCGCATACCGCCGCCGCCGGAACCGGCGCCCGCGGTGACGCCGAGCGGCGAGCGCAAGGTGCGCGTGGTCGGGCCGCAGTTTTATCCGGTTCGCTAAAGCTCAAAAATCCACGACTTCGGAGCGGGTCGGGATTGCGCCGGTGACGAGCGACTTGTCCGGCTCGGCGGGCTTGCTGCCCGGATCGCGGAACTTGTTGACGACCGGATAGCGGCGGTCGCGGCCGAAATTCCGCAGCGTGACCTTCACGCCCGGCGCCGCCTGCCGGCGCTTGTATTCGGCGAGATACAGCATGCGCTCGATCTTCTTCACGGTCTCCAGGTCGAAACCGGCGGCGGCGACTTCGGCCAGCGACTGCTCGCGCTCCACCAGGCGTTCCAGGATCGCGTCGAGCACCTCGTAGGGCGGCAGCGTGTCCTGGTCCTTCTGGTTTTCCTTGAGCTCGGCCGAGGGCGCCTTGGTCAAGACACTTTCAGGAATGACCGGGCCGCCGGGCCCGAGCGCGCCTTCGGGCTTCCAGGAATTGCGCAGGCGCGAGAGACGATAGACCTCGATCTTGTAAAGATCCTTGACCGGGTTGAAGCCGCCGTTCATGTCGCCATAAAGCGTGGCGTAGCCGACGGACATTTCCGACTTGTTGCCGGTGGTCACCACCATCGGGCCGAACTTGTTGGAGATCGACATCAGGATGGTGCCGCGGGCGCGCGCTTGCAGATTTTCTTCGGTGATATCGCGCGGCTTGCCCTTGAACAGGTCCTTCAGGCTCGCCTCGAGCCCCTCGACCGCGGCCGCGATCGGCACGATGTCGTAGCGGACGCCGAGCTTTTCCGCGATCGCGGTGGCGTCGGTCACCGACGACTTCGAGGTGTAGCGGTAAGGCAGCATCACGCAATGGACGCGCTTGGCGCCCAGCGCATCGACGGCCAGCACGGCGCAAAGCGCCGAGTCGATGCCGCCGGAGAGGCCGAGCACCACGCCGGGAAAGCCGTTCTTGTCGACGTAATCGCGGAGCCCGAGCATGCAAGCGGCGTAGTCGGCATGATCGCCGTCCGCGACCTTCGCCTTCGGGCCATCGACGCAACGCCAGCGTTCCCCTTCCCGCTTCCAATGCGTGACCGTAACGGCCTCGGCGAACGACAGGAAGCTGGAACGCGATCGAGCGGTCGGCGTTGAGCGCGAACGACGCGCCGTCGAACACGAGCTCGTCCTGGCCGCCGACCTGGTTCACATAGATCAGCGGCAAGCCGGTTTCGGTGACGCGCCCGACCGCGTGATTGAGCCGCAGGTCCTGCTTGCCATGATGATAGGGCGAGCCGTTCGGCACCACGAGAATTTCCGAGCCGGTCTCGGCCAGGCATTCGCACACGTCCGGCGCCCAGATGTCTTCGCAGATCGGCACGCCGATGCGCACGCCGCGGAACTCCACCGGCCCCGGCAAGGGCCCGGGCGCGAACACGCGCTTTTCGTCGAACACGCCGTAGTTCGGAAGATCGACCTTGAAGCGCACGGCGGGAATGCGTCCGCCGGCCAGCAGGCAGGCGGCATTATAGACCTTGCCCGCCTCGACCCAGGGCGTGCCGATGATGAGCGCCGGACCGCCGTCGGCGGTTTCGCGCGCCAGTGCCTCGATCGCGCTGCGGCACGCCGCCTGGAACGCGGGCTTCAGCACCAGATCCTCGGGCGGATAGCCGGCGATGAATAGCTCGGAGAACACCACGAGGTCGGCGCCCGCGGCAGCGGCTTGCTTGCGCGCCCGGCGCGCCTTGTCGGCATTGCCGGCAACGTCGCCGACCACAGGGTTGAGCTGCGCGGCGGCGATGGTGAGCCGCTCGGAGCGGGCGTTCATGATGTTTATTTAGTGCCTGCTGAATTTCGCGGCAATGGGGCGGCAAGCCCGGCCGCCGGATGCGCTGCGCCGCTTGCTATTTCTGCGATCATCACGACGGACCTGGGCCGGAACAAGCGAAAGCCCCGGGGAATGCCCAGGGCTTTGCGCCATGCATTCGATGATGGAGTTCGGTCAGAGCTTCCAGTTGAGCCCGAGGCGAATGGTATGGAAAGCGGCATCGATCGCCTTGAGGGTGGCGGTTTCGCCGGTCGGTGCGCCGCCAATGATATTTGTCACCGGCGCGCTAGCGCCGATCGGACCAAGGTTGATGTACTGATATTCGCCCTTCAGGATGAGGTTCGGGGCGAAGGCATATTCTACACCTGCGCCGAGCACGTAGCCGAACTTCGTCCCACTTGCACTCAACGCCGTCTGGAATAGAGCCAAGCCGCCAGTTTCGATGGCAGACAAGTTGTAGGCGGCATGACCATAGGCCAATCCACCGGTGGCAAATAGGAGCCAACCATCGGTCATCGCGCCCACACGGCCGCGTACGGTGCCGAACCAATCGAGATTGAAATTCGCGGTGCCGCTGATCGGTATGGTGCCGTTAGGGTTCGTGAATACCCCAGCTGAGCTGTGCTCGATGCGCGAGTATTGAAGATCGGACTCGACACCTACCAGCCAGCTCGGACCCATTTGCCAATTGTAGCCAACCTGTCCACCGACAGACCAGCCGCGCGGCGCAATATCGCCGATTGTGCCTCTGGAAGCGGCCGTCGCCTGTCCAAGATTATTCGGTGCCGGCGCTACGTTATCGGTCAGTAGTTCGACAGACTGATTGAGGAGCCAGCCATAGCCGCCGTTCGCGCCGATGTAGAAACCGTTCCAACTGAACGGCGCGGACACCCGCGGCGGCGCCCAATACGGCGCATCGGCAGCGAGCGCCGGCTGGATCGCCGCTAGCGCAATCAGGGCCGTCCCCGCCAATAGAACTCGTTTCATGGCTTCCCCCCATCGGATTGAATCCGAAGGAGGAAGCTTATGACCCGTGCGGTTAAGGCGCCGTTAAGCGCGCCGAGGCCTGGAAACGGTGCCCAAAGGCCTAAAGGCCAGCCACGGCCGGGAGCGGCTGCGCGCGCCCGGCCCGCTCCTTCTTCAGCAGATCGGCGATCAGGAAAGCGAGCTCGATCGCCTGCTCGGCGTTGAGCCGCGGGTCGCAATGGGTGTGGTAGCGGTCGTGCAGATCGCTGTCGCTGATGGCGCGCGCGCCGCCGGTGCATTCGGTGACCGGCTGGCCGGTCATCTCCAGATGCACGCCGCCGGCATGCGTCCCTTCGGAGGCGTGAACGGCGAAGAATTCCTTCACCTCCTGCAGGATCTGCTCGAAGCGGCGGGTCTTGTAGCCGTTGGCGGTGATCGTATTGCCGTGCATCGGGTCGCACGACCACACCACCGGCCGCGCGGCGCGGCGCACGGCGTCGATCAAGCTTCGGCAGATGGTCGCCGACCTTGCCGGCGCCGAAGCGGCAGATCAGCGTGATGCGGCCCGGCTCGCGGTCCGGGTCGAGAATGTCGAGCAGCCGGATGAGCCCCTCGGGCGCGAGCGACGGCCCGCACTTGATGCCGATCGGGTTCTTGATGCCGCGGCAAATATTCCACGTGCGCGTGGTCGGGCTGGCGGGTGCGGTCGCCGATCCAGACCATATGGCCCGAGGTGCAGTACCAGTCGCCGCTCGTGGAATTGACGCGGGTCATGGCCTGCTCGTAGCCGAGCAAGAGCGCCTCGTGGCTCGTGTAGATGTCGGTCGTGCGCATTTCCGGATGCACTTCCGGATCGATGCCGCAGGCGCGCATGAATTCGAGCGCCTCGGTGATGCGCGCGGCGAGCTCCTCGTAGCGGTGCGACTGCGGGCTGTCCTTGACGAAGCCGAGCATCCACTGATGCGCGTTCGACAAATTGGCGTAGCCGCCGGTCGCGAACGCGCGCAGCAGATTGAGCGTCGCCGCCGATTGCCGATAGGCTTCGATCTGCCGGTTCGGATCGGGCGTGCGCGACTCCTTGGTGAATTCCATGCCGTTGATGTTGTCGCCGCGATAGACCGGCAGCTCGACCGAGCCCTGCTTCTCCTCGGCGACGAGCGCGGCTTGGCGAACTGGCCGGCGATGCGGCCGATCTTCACCACCGGCAAGGCGCCGGCGAACGTCAGCACCACCGCCATCTGCAAGAAGACGCGGAAGAAATCGCGGATGTTGTTGGCGGAATGCTCGGCGAAGCTCTCGGCGCAATCGCCGCCCTGCAACAGGAACGCCTCGCCGGCCCCGACCTTGGCGAGCGCGCGCTTCAGATGCCGCGCCTCGCCTGCAAAAACCAGCGGCGGGAACGTCGCAAGCTGCGCCTCGACGCGCTTCAGCGCATCGCGATCCGGATAATCCGGCATCTGCACGATCGGCTTCGACCGCCAGGAATCCGGGGTCCAACGCTCAGACATTCTCGCTGCTCCCGCGCGGACCAGGAGGCCGCGCGCGGCAGGGTTATACACCAGCAAGATTAACGGACAACCGCGGACCCCTCGGACACCAAGTTGGCGTACATCCGGCGCAGCCAGCCTTTGATCGCAGCCAGATCCTTTGCCGGAATGCCTGTGAGCGCTGCTCGTTCTAGGTCGAGAGCAATGGGGATCAGCTTTCGTACCAGGGTAGCTCCCTTCGACGATAATTGCACGACTACCTCGCGGCTATTGCTACGCGACCGACTGCGGGTCACGAGTCCACGATGCACGAGACGCGTCACGAGACGGGAAACGGTCGAGGTCTCGATGCTGGTCATGCCAGCAAGATCGACCTGGCGCTGGCCGCCGTTCTCGGAGAGCGCCGCAAGCACCCGCCACATGTCGATGGTCAGATGCTCGCCCGCGAGCGTCTCCTGCGTAAATCGGGCGACCAGCGCCGCGCCTGCCCGGTTGACCAGATAAGGCAGAAAGTCGTCGAGTTTCAGGACAGTTCGGCGTGCCATGAAGTACCGTTGTCGATCAGGCGATTGTCGGCGATCGCGAATCGATAGTGACCCAACCGGAACGACGTTCATCCTACCTGATTGACAAATGCATGCGCAATTGATGCAATAGCATCAATTAGAACGAACGAAGCCTCCGGGGCAGCGCTATGGAATTCGGATACTTCACGCTCAGCGACAATCACTACGAGAACAACAGCCGCACGCCGAATCAATTCGTTGCCGACATCACAGCGGAAGCACTCTACGCGGACCAGCTCGGCATGCATTCCGCCTGGATCGGTGAGCATCACTTCAATTCACTCGGCGTGCTCTCCTGCCCCGATCTGGTGCTCGCCTATATCGCATCGCGGACGAAGCACATTCGGCTCGCACCGGCCGTCACCGTGCTTCCGCTGCACCACCCGATCCGGGTTGCAGAGCAATGGGCGACGCTCGATCTGTTGAGCGGCGGCCGCGTGGATTTCGCCGCCGGCCGCGGGTACGACCGACGAGAATACCTTCCCTTCAGCGTCTCGTTCGAGGATAACCAAGGCATTTTCGAAGAAGGGCTCGAGCTGGTCCGAAAGCTGTGGGAGGCGGACGGCCGCATCTCGCACCACGGCAAGCACTATTCGTTCGACGATGTGCGCATCACGCCCAAGCCGGTGCAGCGGCCGATCCCGACCTATGTAGCCTCGTTCTCAAAGCTTTCAATCGAACTAGCAGCGCGGCTCGGTTGCGGGCTGATCGTGGCGCCGTTCGCGGCCGCCATGAGCTTCGGAGGACTGCGTCAAGTCGCCGATCTCTATCAAGAGACTTGCGCCAAGCACGGCAAGAAGCCGGGCCGGCTCATGTGCAGCTATTTCACACACTTCGCCGACAACTCCGGGCAGGATGCCGCCGCGCGAGCGCGGCAGATCCGGTACTACAAGGAATGCGTGATTCCCGCGTTTCCCGGCGATCCCAAGAACGCTCCGCCGAGCTACCGCTACTTCATCGACATCGTAGAAAGGCTGCAAAAGGTGAAGCCGGAGGATCTGACAGAGAATTCAGTGCTCCTAGGTTCGCCCGCGCGCATCACGGAGACGCTCAAGAAGGTGGAGGCTGCCGGATTCAGCGAAGTCATTCTATATTTCAATGTAGGGCTCAAACCGCACGCGCAGGTAAAGGACGAAATGGCGCGCTTCATGGCCGAGGTTGCGCCCGCCTTCGATGGCGCCCACAAGCGGCGAGCCGCATAGGCGAAGGCCGCAAGTGTCAATTCAACAGAATATCGGTCGAATTCAGACCACACACATTGGAAGCCTGCCGCGACCGCACAACCTGCTTGACCTGATGAAGGAGAAATATAGTGGACGACCCTATAACCATGAGGCCTATCACGCGGTCCTCCGAGACGCGGTCGCCGATTCCGTGCGCAAGCAAGTGGAATGCGGCATCGATATCGTCAGCGACGGAGAATTCTCCAAGCCAGGTTTCTTCACCTATGTACAGGAGCGACTCGACGGATTCGAGGCTCGACCCGACCTAAAACTAAAGGCCTTCGTCAAGGAGGTCACTGCCTTTCCAGACTACTACGCGGAGTACTTTAAGACCGCGATGATGGGCGGGGCGATCCTGCCGCTTGCGCCGGTCGTGTGCGTCGGGCCCGTGAAATATCGCGGACAGAAACTAGTCCAGATCGACATCGAGAATGTAAAAGCGGCCGCCAAGGCCGCCGGCGTGCCGGACCATCGCGCATTCCTTCCCGCGACGGCACCTTCGGGTGTTGGGGCCAACGAATACTATCGGACCGAGGAAGAGTACTTCCACGCCGTCGCCGCGGCGATGCGCCAAGAGTACCAGGAGATCGTAAACGCGGGTCTTCTCGTCCAGATCGACGATCCGTTCCTTTCAGACATCTTTATCAATCCGGACCTCGATGAAGCTCAAATGCAGCGTCGCGCGGCGGTCTACGTCGAGGCAATCAATACGGCGCTCGAGGGCATACCCGCCGAAAGGGTCCGCTTCCACACGTGTTACGGAATCAACGAGGGACCGCGCATTTTTGAAGCCGGCTTGGCCGACGTCATCCAATACGTGCTTCGAGTCAATGCCGGCTCATTCAGCTTTGAGGCCGCCAACCCGCGCCACGAGCACGAGTATCATGTATTCGAAAGAATCAAGGTTCCAAAGGACAAGGTACTTTGCCCCGGCGTCATCACGCACGCGAGCAACATTGTTGAGCATCCTGAGTGGATCGCAGAGCGTTTGGTACGCTTTGCAAAACTTGTGGGGCGCGAGAACGTGATTGCCGGGGCCGACTGCGGATTCTCATCGCAAGCGCTCTACAAAACCGAGGTGCACCCCACTGTGGTCTGGGAAAAATTCAAGGCAATGCGTCAGGGAGCGGACCTTGCCACCGGGCGCCTGTGGAATTGACCGCGCCTGCGTGCTCTCAGCCGAGGGCCTTCAACACTTCACGGGCGGTAGCCTCGCCGGTCAGCACCGCGCCGCCGCTGGTCTGCGCGAAGGGTCCGGCCATGGCCTCGCCGGCGAAGAAAAGGCGGTCCGCGATGGACCTGGCGAGCTCGGCGCGCGCTGCGAACTTGCCCGGCAGCGCGGCCGAGTAAGCGCCGCGCACCCAGGGATTGGACGCCCAGCGGGTGAAGTCCGCCTTCACCACGCGATCGGCCGCCCGCTCGCCGAACATGCGGCGCAATGACTGCAGCGCGAAATCGACGGCGGCGTCTTTCCCGGCTGCGCTCAGCTGCCAGGCGAAGGCGCCGCCGACAAAGCCGATCATCATGTTGCTGTCGAACGGGAAGCAGAGAAAATAAATGTCCTGCAGCCCGGGCAACTCCAGGAGGATGTCGTCGTTGGGTGCGAGGCCGAAGCGATCGCCTTCGATCAGCAGCGGGATCTTGGCGAGCAGCGCCATCGGCACTTCGGCGATCGCGGTCTGCTTCCATACCGGCAGAGCTGGATCGAAGCGGATGTAGCCCGAGGCGAGCGCGCCGGTGGAACACGTCACGATGCAGGCTCGCGCGCGAACTTCGCCCTTGTCGGTCTCGATCGAAACACCCTGCCCGCCATAGCGGATGCGCTTCACCGGAGTCGCGAGCGAGACCGGCACGCCGTCGCCAAGCCTGCGCACCACGTTGCCGTAACCGGCGGGCACCAGATAGTTCGGCTCGAGCTCGGCCTGGTCCGCGTAGTCGCGGATCGAAAGCGAGCTGAGGTCGACCGCCATATCCATGGGGCCGACATAGGTCGCGGCCGCCTCTTCCTCGGGCGTCGTGATCACCACCAGTTCCGACACGGCCCCATCGCGCACTCGCGCCGCCCGCTCGGCCTCCGTGCCGATCCACCGCTCGGCTGCCTTGGTGCGCCGCAGCTCGTCGTCGGTGAAGCGCCGCGCCTCGTAGCCGTAATAGATGCGGTCGAGGTCGGGCTGCTGATAGACGACCTCGAAGCCCCATTGCCTGGCGAGTGGAAGCAACGGATTGCGGTCGGCCGAATGGATCCAGGCGCAGCCCCAGTCGAACGGCATGCCAAAAGTCTCGGCCTCGGCGAAGGCGCGGCCGCCGGTGCGATTCATTGCCTCGAGCACCAACACGCTCTTGCCCGCCGCCATCAGCGTGCGGGCGGCCGAAAGTCCGGCTGCGCCGGCGCCAACGATCACGACATCGGGGTTCGAAGGCAGCGGCGCGGGAACCTGCGCCAAAACGAAAGACGGAAGGTTTGGCACCAGAGCCACGCCCCCAAGACCCACGATTACGTCGCGTCGAGAAGGCTTCACCTGGTACGTCATCGCCATCCTTCGAAAGATTGGATACAGAAAGCCGCTTACATCATAAGCCAACACGCAAACGTCGGATGACCGAAATTCCCGCAATTCTCCGCGAGACCATTCCGTGAACCAGCCAATCACAGAATCCGAACTGATGATCCACGCCCGCGACGGCTATCCGCTCGCCGCCACGCTGCGACGCCCGTTAAGCGAACCGCAGGGCACCGTGCTGATCGCCTCGGCGACCGCGGTGCTACGCGGCTATTACGGAAAATTCGCGACGCATCTGGCGGAGCGCGGGTTCGCGGTGCTGACCTTCGATTACCGCGGCGTCGGCGGATCGCGGCCCAAGTCGCTGCGCGGCTTTCCGGCGCGCATGCGCGACTGGGCCGCGCTCGATCTATCCGCCGCGGTCGATCGCGCGGCCGGCCTCGAACCTGGAAAGTCGCTCCTCTATGTCGGTCATTCGTTCGGCGGACAGGCGCTCGGGCTATTACCGAATAATCAGCGCGTCGACCGCGCGCTCTTCGTCGCGGCGCAGATCGGCTACTGGCGGCTGTTTCCGTTTCCGGAGAATTATCGGATCTTCGCGCTGATGCAGCTGCTAGCGCCGCCGATCGCACGCGCATTCGGCTACATGCCGGGCAGGATCGGGATGGGTACCGATCTGCCGCGCGATGTCTTTCTCGAATGGGCCGGCTGGTGCGGCAAGCCGCACTACATGTTCGACGATGCGACGCTCGATACGCTCAAGAACTTCCCGAGCTATCGCGGGCCGTTGCGCGCGATCGGGCTTTCCGACGACAAATGGGCGCCGCCGGTGGCGGTGGCCGGGCTGCTCACCGGCTACACCGGCACGAAACCGGAGCACATAACGATCCATCCGCGCGACATCGGCGCGCAGAAGATCGGCCATTTCGGATTCTTCCGTTCCGAATTCCGGGACAAGCTCTGGGGTCCGGCGGCCGACTGGCTCGCCGCCTGAGCGGGGCGTCTACTTCGACGCTTTGAGCGTCACGAGTTCCTCGGACGAGGTCGGGTGCAGCGCGACGGTGTCGTCGAAATCGGCCTTGCGCGCGCCCATCTTCACCGCCACCGCGGCCATCTGGATCATCTCGGCGGCGGCTTCGCCCACGATATGGATGCCGAGCACGCGGTCGCTTTTCCGCTCCACCACCATCTTCATCAGCACGCTGGTCGCGCGCTCGGAGAGCGTCGCTTTCAGCGGACGAAACGCGGTGTGGAAAATCTGGATATCGAGTCCCTTTTCTCGCGCCGCTCCTTCGGAAAGACCGACCACGCCGACCTCGGGCTCGGAGAATACCGCGGTCGGGACACCATCGTGATCGACGGCCCAGGGCTTGTCGCCGAACAGGCTGTCGGCCACCGCATGGCCCTCGCGGATCGCAACCGGCGTGAGCGCGAGCCGGTTGGTCACATCGCCGATGGCGTAGATCGAAGGCACGTTCGAGCGCGAATTGGCGTCCACCACCACCGCGCCGACCGGATCGAGCTTCACGCCCGCGGCCTCCAGCCCGATGCCGGCCGTGTTCGGCCGCCGGCCGGTGGCAAACATCACTTGGTCGACATCGTGCTTGGCGCCGTCGGTCAGCGTCGCGCAATACTCATGGCCCTTTTGCGTGATCTCGGAAACTTGGTGATTGAGAACGAAGCGCACATCGCGCGCTTCCATCTCGACGCGCAGATGACGCCGCACGTCGTCGTCGAAGCCGCGCAGAATTTCGTCGCCGCGGTGAGCCACGACGACGTGCGAGCCCAGGCCCGAGAACAGCGTGGCGAATTCGAGCGCCACGTAGCCGCCGCCCTGGATCAATGATCCGGCGCGGTAATTTCTCCAGATCGAACGCCTCGTTCGAGGTGATGGCGAGCCCGGCGCCTGGAATTTCCGGCTGCATCGGGTGGCCGCCGCAGGCGATGAGGATGAAAGCGGCGCGGATACGTGCGCCGGTCTGCAGAATGCGCACCGTATGCGCGTCCTCGACCACCGCGCGGCTATCGATGATCTCGCCGCCGGCGCGCTGCACGGTGTTGCGATAGGCAGCCTCGAGCCGCGAAATTTCCTTGTCCTTGTTCTTGATCAGCGTCGGCCAATCGAAGTGGACATTGCCGATGGTCCAGCCGAAGCCGGCGGCGTCCTCGAATTCGTGGCGGAAGCGGCTGGCATAGACCAAGAGCTTCTTCGGGATGCAGCCGCGGATCACGCAGGTGCCGCCGACGCGACTCTCCTCCGCGACCATGACGCGGGCGCCATGCTCGCCCGCCACGCGCGCCGCCCGCACGCCGCCGGAGCCTGCTCCGATGATGAAGAGATCGACGTCGTATTCGGCCATGCAATTTCCCGCGGCTCCTAGCCGGCGCATGGATCGGCCGGGATGCGACTTTCGTCAACCCTCGACGCCCGCAATCGGGAGGACTAGCCTTTCAGCCTGAAGACGCCGCACAAGCGGCGCCGCCCGGAGAAACGCCATGTTCAAGCTCGCCCGCCTCGCGATCGCGGCTGCGTTCGTCGCAGCCCTGCCCTTCCCCGCCATCAATGCTCAGGTCCGCGAGCTCAAGATCGTGGTGCCGGCGGCGCCGGGCGGCGGCTGGGACCAGACCGGGCGCTCCATGCAGGCGGCGCTGCTTGCGGCCGGCATCGTGCCGAACGTGCAGGTGACGAACGTGCCGGGCGCCGGCGGCACGATCGGGATCGCGCAGTTCGTCAACAATTTCAAAGGCGACGGCGGCGCGCTGATCGTGAGCGGGTTCGTCATGGTCGGCGCCATCATCGCCAACAAATCGCCGGTCACGCTCGCAGACGTGACGCCGATCGCACGGCTCACCGCCGAGTACGAAGCGCTGGTGGTGCCGGCGTCCTCGCCGATCAAGTCGGTCGCCGATCTCGTCGCCCTGCTCAAGGCCGACCCGGGCAAGGTCTCCTGGGGCGGCGGTTCGGCGGGCGGCGTCGATCACATCGCCGCGGGCATGATCGCGAAGGCCGCGGGCGTCGACCCGACCAAGGTGAACTACATCGCCTATTCCGGCGGCGGCGAGGCGCTCGCCGGCATGATCGGCGGCAAGGTGACGGTCGGTATTTCCGGCGTCAGCGAGGTGGAGCAGCAGGTCAAGGCCGGCCGGCTTCGGCTGATCGCGGTCACCTCGCCGGAGCGGCTACCGGGCGTCGAATGCCCCGACGCTGCGCGAGTCCGGCATCAACGTCGATGTGCGCAACTGGCGCATGGTCGCGGCGCCTCCCGGAATCTCCCCCGAGCAACGCAAAGCGCTCGTCGAAGTCGTCGAGCGGATGGTCAAATCCAAATCCTGGCAGGACACGCTCGCGGCCAAGGGCTGGTCCGATGCGCTGCTGAGCGGGCCGGAATTCGACGCCGTGCTCAAGAAGGAAATCGCCGACACCAAGGCGATCCTGACCGATCTCGGTCTGGCCAAGTGAGCGAGACTGGCAACGCGCCGGAGCGACGCCGGGACAGCGGAAGTCTCGTCATCGCCGCGGGGCTCGCTGCGCTGGCGGCCCTGATCGCTTGGGACGCGTCGCGCATAGCGGTGACGCAGGCCTATGTGTTCGTCGGCCCCAAGGCCTTTCCGTACGCGATCGCGCTTGGATTGTTCCTGCTCGCGATCGCGACCGCCGTCGAGGCGGTGCGCGGCGGCACGCCTGAGCACGAGCCGGCGGAGACCGCCCCCGTGCTGTGGATTCTCGGCGGGCTGATCGGGCAGATCGCGCTCATCGGCTTCGCCGGCTTCTCGATCGCGACCGGCGTGCTGTTCGCCGCGACCGCGCGCGGGTTCGGGCGCGGACGGCTCTATCTCACCTACCCGATCGGAGTCGCGATTTCGCTCGCGCTCTGGCTCCTGTTCGCCAAGGGCCTCGATCTCTCCTTGCCGGCGGGGCCGCTGGAAAGGCTGTTCTGAATGGAAACCTTCGCCGCGCTCGCCGGCGGACTGACGATCGCGCTGCAGCCCGCGAACCTCTTGTTCGCCTTCGTAGGCGTGCTGCTCGGAACCGCGGTCGGCGTGCTGCCCGGGATCGGCCCGGCGCTCACCGTCGCGCTGCTCCTGCCCGTCACCTTCAGGCTCGATCCGGCGGGATCGCTCATCATGTTCGCCGGCATCTATTACGGCGCGATGTATGGCGGCTCGACCACCTCGATCCTGCTGAACACGCCGGGCGAGAGCTCGTCGATCATCACCGCGCTCGAGGGAAACAAGATGGCGCGCGCGGGCCGCGGCGGGCCGGCGCTGGCGACCGCGGCGATCGGCTCGTTCGTCGCCGGCACCATCGCGACCGCGTTGCTCGCGCTGGTCGCGCCCTGGATCGTCGAATTCGCGCTCGCCTTCGGGCCCGAGGATTATTTCGCGCTGATGGTGCTCGCGTTCGTGACCGTCTCCGCGGCGTTCGGAGATTCGACGCTGCGCGGGCTGACCAGCCTGTTCATCGGGCTCGCGCTTGGGCTCGTCGGCATCGACCTGCAGACCGGCCAGCCGCGGCTCGCCTTCGGTGTGCCGGCGCTACTCGACGGCGTAGGCGTAACCACGGTGGCGGTGGCGCTGTTCGCGATCGGCGAGACGCTCGCGATCGCGGCCGCGCAGAGAAGCTCGCCCGACAGGCTCGAGCCCGTGCGCGGCTCGCTGTGGATGACGCTCGAGGACTGGAGACGATCGATCGGCCCGTGGCTGCGCGGCACCGCGCTCGGCTTCCCGATCGGGGCCATGCCGGCGGGCGGGGCCGAAATCCCGACCTTCCTCTCCTACGCGCTCGAAAAGCGCCTCGCGAAGAAGCCGGAGGAGTTCGGCCATGGAGCGATCGAAGGCGTGGCCGGACCGGAGGCCGCAAACAACGCATCGGCGGCGGGCACGCTCATGCCGCTCCTGTCGCTCGGGCTGCCGACCACCGCCACGGCCGCCATCATGCTCGCGGGCTTCCAGCAATATGGGCTCAATCCTGGGCCGCTCTTGTTCGCTACCAATCCCGATCTGGTCTGGGGCCTGATCGCGAGCCTGTTCATCGCCAATGTCATGCTGCTCGTGCTCAACCTGCCGCTCGTGGGTCTATGGGTCAAACTCTTGGCGATCCCGCGGCCGTGGCTCTATGCGGGCATTCTCGTCTTCGCCACGCTCGGCACGCTCGGCGCCAATCCATCGCGCACGGAACTTATTTTGCTCGTCGTGTTCGGCCTGCTGGGCTTCGGAATGCGGCGCTTCAACTATCCGATCGCGCCGGTGATCGTCGGGCTGATCCTCGGACCGCTCGCCGAGCAGCAGCTACGCCGCGCGCTCGCCATCAGCCAGGGCGACGTGCTGGCGCTGGCCACCAGCCCGATCGCGGCGACGCTGCTGACGATCGCCGCCATCGCCTTGCTCGCGCCGCTGATCGCGCGCGCGTTCGGAAAGTCGGCGACGGCCGGCGACGCGATCGAGTGAATGTGGGGAGGTCGGAGGCAGCGCGGTCAGATGTTGTGACCGCGCTTTTTCATTTCCGCGCGCAGCGCCGAGACGATCTCTTCCGAGATTTTTCCGCTCCACTCCTGGGTGCGGCGGAAGCTTTCCTCGAGCACGGCCGGTTGCTCGGCAACGAATTTCTTGCCGATGGGGGACCGATAGAAGGCGAGCAGCTCCTTCAGCTCGGCCTCGGTGAACTTCGCGGCATAAACGCGCGCGACGAGGTCGATAATTTCGCTGCGGCGTTTCTCGAAACCCGGCGCGATTGTCTGCACCGATTCGACGATCGGCTTTTGCAAATCGGGATTCTGCGGCACGAACGCGTTGATCGCCCGCTGCAATATGGACGGGATGACCGGATCGAAGGCGCGCGCCGCGCCCGACGCGTCCACGACGTCGCGCGCGACCTGGATCTGGGCGGCGCTCGGCTGTGCCTGCGCCAAGGCCAATCCGGGTAATCCTGCGAGCATCAGCGCGAATGCGCCGATCCGCAGCAGGCGCAAGTCGATCTTACGGTACATGGTCAATCTCCTCCCAGATGTCAGGATCGCTCGACGACTTGCACGCCCCCGCTCCCGGCGAGGATTGCCCGACGAGCCAGCCCGATGAATAGGCCGTGTTCGACGACGCCGGCAACCTCGGAAAGCGCCCGCGCGAGCTTGCGCGGGTCGGGAATCCGCCCGAGGCCGGCGTCCAATATGAGGTGTCCCTGATCCGTGACGAAAACATGGCCGTCTGCCTTCATTCGCAGCTGGAGCGGCCCTTCGCAACCGCAAGCGTGCAGCACCATGGACAGGGCATGGCGGGTGGCGCCGAGGCCGAATTCGACCACCTCGAGCGGCAGCGGGAAACGGCCCAGATGCTGGACCCGCTTGGTCTCGTCGGCGATCACGATCATCTCGCGCGAGGCCTGGGCCACGATCTTTTCGCGCAGCAACGCGCCCCCGCCGCCCTTGATCAGGTTCAACTCATGGTCGATCTCGTCGGCGCCGTCCACGGTCAGGTCCAGCTCCGGGACCTCGTCGAGGGTGGTGAGCGGGATGCCGAGTCGCGTCGCCTGCGCCTTGGTCGTTTCCGACGTGGGCACGCCCACGATGTCGAGTCCGGCGCGCACGCGCTCGGCGAGCACGTCGACGAAATGCGCGGCGGTCGATCCGGAGCCGAGGCCGAGCTTCATGCCGGGCCGCACGAAATCCAGTGCGCGCAGCGCCGCCTCGCGCTTCAGCTTTTCCAGATCCATCGCGTTTCGCCGTGGCGGTTTTGCCGCTGTCTCAGGAACGGCCGGGGTCCTAGCATGCCGCTTGGGGACGGGCCAGCGCGTCGGAACTCGGGCTTGCCCGAGTTCCGCACTATTTATTTGCGCAAGTCGGGTAAACCCGACTTGCGGGCGCGTGGACATTCGCGCGCGACACGGGTAGCGACAGTGCAGCGCGCGAATCCCCGGACCCGCATGCCCCGCCCCGACCATCGCCTTCGATCTCGACGGCACCCTCGTCGACAGCGCCCCCGATCTGGTGACCGCGCTCAATGTGGTGCTGGCCGAGGCCGGGTTGGGCCCGGTCGGGCTGGAGCACGCGCGAAATCTCGTCGGCGGCGGCGCGCGCCTGATGATCGAGCGCGGGCTGGCGCAGCACGGCACGAAATTTCCGCCGGCGGAGATCGACCGGATGTTCGCGCGCTTCCTCGCCTATTACGAACATCACATCGCCGACCATTCGCGGCCGTTTCCCGACGCCAAGATCGTGCTCGAGGAACTCGTGCGCTCGGGCGCGATCCTTCTGATCTGCACCAACAAGCTCGAGCGCTATTCGGTGAAACTGCTCGACGCGATGGGGCTCGCGACTTATTTCACCGTGGTGGCGGGCGCCGATACGTTCCCGGTGCGCAAGCCGAACCCGGGACATCTTCTCCTGGCGATCGAGCGCGCGGGCGGCGACCCGAAGGCGGCGGTGATGATCGGCGATTCCAGAAGCCGACGTCGCCACCGCGCGCGCGGCCAACATTCCCGTGATCGTGGTGTCGTTCGGCTATTCCGACGTGCCGCCAGCCGAACTCGGCGGCGACCGGCTGGTCGATCGACTCGCCGAGGTGCCGGCAGCAGTGGCGAGCCTGTTGCGCTAAGTGGTCGTCCCACCGTCGTTGCGACCCTGCCCGGGCTCGGCTAAGCAATGCCCGGCGCGGGCTTTGCCGCGCGGACGTGACCTCACAGACCACTATCGTGCGAATCCTAGAAATTGGCGACCATAGCTATTTCGCGGATGTCTATCCGGAGCGCACGACGCTGTTGTGGACCGGCTGGCGTCCGCCGCTTCAGCCGCTTGAAGGCCGCCTGCTCGTCTATCGCGATTGCACGCCGTCGCGATTCCTCGATGCGATGCGGGAGGTCAGGGCCGGAAAGTACGATCTTGTAGTCGCCTATGCCGGGCTCTATTCGCCCTGGCATCCGCGCAACTGGTTGCGCGCCTTTGCGCGCGAGCCCTGGAGGCCGATCGCAACGCTCACGCGCGGGTTCGGCGTTTCGTGGCTCCGCTACGCAAGGATACCGACGCCGTTCGTCGTGCTCGACATGAACGACGCCTCCCTCATCGGCCGGCACAACTTCTTTTTGCTCGACAAGGCGCCTCTCATTTTCAAGCGAGAACTGCCCGCCGACCGGTGGCACGCGATCGTGGGGTCCGCGCATGCCTATCTTCCGACGGTGCGCATACGCCGCAAGCGATTTTGGCAGGAGCGGATGCAGAAGATACACCCGATCGCGCTGCCGCTCCGGCACGTCAATGTTCGCGGTCTCTACGAGGGCGAGTTTCCCGAAAAGACCGCGGACGTCTTTTTCGCGGGGGAACGAACTCGGCGGCGACCGGCTGGTCGACGGCTCGCCGAGCTGCCGGCGCAGTGGCGAGCCTGCTCGGGCGGAGCTCTTAAGAAGCTCGCAATTCGCCACGCCGCTACGTGTTCGCTCGCACTCCAATTGCCTCCAGCGCAAGCATCCTGGCTGCCCTGGCCGGATGCAGCGAGATCAATAGCCCGAGCAGGCGAACGCGGCCGAGCCACGGCGGGCGGTCGTCGCGCCCGAGCAAATGCAGCAGCGCGCGTTGTGCGAGCCGCCGTTCGCGGTGATCCAGGCGCGCGGCCAGGCCATCGAAGATCGCGGGATCGATCGCCGCGGGATCGAAGCTCTTCGCGATAGCCGGATCGGCGAATTGCAGCAGACGAAAGTCACGCGCCTCCTCCGCAAAGAAGGAACCGGCCGGCGGCGCGCCCCAATCGGGCGGAACGGTGAGACCATCGATCGGATCGGGTCTGCCCGCCTGCCGCTCGGCCGCCGCCCGCCGCGCGAGCCGCGCGGAAAAAGCCATCCGCACCTCCTTGCGACCGGTCTGCGACTGCCGGTGAACACGATAGCGCACGAGCGTCTCCGGCAGGTTGGCGATGCGCGTTCGTTCGGCCATGCGGAGCCACAGGTCGTAGTCCTCTGCCACCTCGATCGCAGCGCGATAGCCTCCGAGCGCATGCACAAGGTCGGCGCGGAACATGACCGTCGAATGGATGAACGGGTTGTCGCGCGCGAGCGCGGCAAGCAGGGCCTCGTGGCTCACCGGCGGCCTGCGAATTCCGAGCGTGCGCCCGTTCTCGTCGATCATCTCGGCGAAACCGCCGAGGAGGCCGAGCGCAGGCTCGCGTTGCATGGCCGCGACCTGGCGAGCGAGGCGCTCGGGCAGCGCGATATCGTCGGCATCGAGGCGCGCGATGAGCGGTGCGCGCGACATGGCAAGCCCGAGCTTGAGCGCCGCGGCAAATCCCGATCGGCCCTTTGCTTACGACCACGATCCGCGGATCGCGGCGCGCGGCCTCGCGCAAGAATTGCGGGTGTCGAATCACGAGACCCGTCGTCGATGGCGATGAGCTCAAAATCCGCGAACGATTGCGCCAGACGCTATCGATCGCCTCTTGCAGGAAGCGCTCGCCGTCGCGGACGGGCATGACGATGCTGACGGCCGGCGTTGACAAGCAAGCTCCCTTAGCAAGAAGGCACTAGAACACGCCTTGAAGATGTATTTATATTAAATACAATTCAGTGTATGGCGAATTTGCTCCGCAAAGCGACCAATTTTCTGCTGAAACGCGCACCACCGCGGTTTGCAGCGCAATTTGAGTATTGGACGAGTTGCGACAGAGCTACACCAGCAATGAACGGCCAAATTGTCCGGCTTGAGTTCACACGACAAATCATTGTGCGCTGCCACGTCGAGCGCATCGTCGAGACTGGAACCTACCGCGCGGCTACTACTCGCTGGTTCGCCGAATTTGGATTGCCGGTAGTAACTTCAGAAATCGTACCACGGCTCGCCGAGCTCGGTAAACTGCGGTTACGTCCGTTCCCCAACGTGGAGGCCCGCGCCAGCGACTCGATCACGGCATTGCGGAGTTTGGTCAGCGAGGCGATCGACCGTAGCGCGCCGACGTTGTTCTATCTCGATGCGCATTGGTTTGAAAACTTGCCATTGCGCGAGGAAGTAGAGCTCGCGGTGGCTCACTTTGCAAAGCGGTTCTTATCGTTGACGATTTCGCAGTACCTGATGATCCTGGCTACGGATATGACGATTATGGGCCAGGCAAGGTGTTGAACCTCGACTACCTATCACTTGCAAGGACTCACCGCTTGCAATCTATTTTCCCGCCGCAAAGTCGATTGAAGAAAGTGGCGCAAGACGTGGCTCTACCATTCTAACCGCTTGCGCGGAGATGGCGGCCATCCTCGACAAGTTGCCCTTGTTACGGCGGTGGAAAACATGACGATGCGCGGCGGCCGCACAATACTTTCATCTACGCAAGACTGAGTGAGCGAGATGCGATCACCAATCAGAATTTGTGCAATCAATTTCTGGCTGGGCTTTACTCTTCAAACAGGCTTATCGTTCTAACCAGCGTCTACATGAAGAATATTCGCTGGTACCGACCAAGATGGATGGCATGGCCGGCCTATTCGTAGAAGATTATCGCACTGATCTGAGACAATCAGCGGCCGGACTACTGGCGTTAAACCTCGCGAAGCGCCCTACGCTCGATTCTGCAATCGGATTTCTTCGGCAGGCTGGCGCAACCACAATGAGGACTTCATCGCTTAAAATAGCCAATCGAATAGGCCAAGCTTGCAAATCAATCAGGCCAGGATACGATTTATTGATTAGACATGATCAATGCTCGCGCAAGTGATTACGATCGATGCTATTTCACTGCCATCACGCGTAGTGCGTTGGTGAGTGCGCGACACTTTTTGCCGGCGGTACTTCCTATTCTTCCAAAAAAACCCAGATCGGTTGCCGATTTCGGATGTGCGGAAGGAGCATGGCTCTCCGTATTGCAAGAGATCGACCCAAAATGGAAATCTTCGGGGTGGATTACGCATCGACGATCAAGGCACCCTTGTCATCCCGCCAGATCGCTTTCAAGCGGCAGATCTCGAAACCGCGATTGATCTGGGACGAAAATTCGACCTCGTAATTTCTCTAGAGGTGGCAGAACATCTAAAACCGGAAGCGGCGGAAACATTCGTTGCCACGCTCGCACGTCATTCGGACCAAATCGTTTTCTCCGCGGCCATACCCGGACAAGGCGCCCCCACGCACTTCAACTGCCAGTGGCCATCCTATTGGCGAGCCCTCTTCAAAAAACATAGCTTCGAATGTTTCGACACGATTAGGCCGCTTATTTGGGAGAACGAAAAAATCGAGTTTTGGTACAACAGAACTCGCTCCTATTCGTTCGCGGCCCGTCAGGCAAATCACCAGCCACCGTCGATTGGGGCGGGCATGACATAGTCCACCCTAAACATTATGAGAGTTATCGCCGCCGACGAGTTGCACGCTCGCCGCGCAATCTTTACCGCTTCATCACGGGACAACGACTTTAGCTTTTGTGGCCGCCCCTACAGCGGCGTCAACTCAGCGAGCACATAGAGACTGTCCGAGCGGAGATCAACCGCCACTCGGTAACCCATCCTCCTAAGAAGGTTGCGTGTCGCCACAGACGAGGCAGAGCCGATCCATGCCTTCCTATCGTTCTGTGTTTCAAGGAATATCATTTTCGGGCGCATAGTCCCGAGTCCTTTGAGAGCGACGTGCTCAGCGCCTTGAATGTCCATGTGCAGCAAATCGACCTGCTCGATTGCCAACTCCCGACACAGACTATCAAGCCTGCGGCCTGAGACGGTTGTCGGATGCCGTGACTGACGAACGAATGGGAATGCCTGGTCAAGTGCGTCCGATTGCCGATAGATGGAGCCTTGGGCACTCGCCTGCCCATCTATTTGTGTTGGGAACCAGTCGACCGGCGCGTCCCGATCGTTCACGGCAACATTGTGGACTTCGATTCTCGTAGTTCGAAGAGTATTGCAAACTATTGCAAAGCGATCCGGGTCCGCTTCAATGGCGATCACCCTGGCGTGGGGGAATGCTACTGCAAAGCGCATCGCATCGCCGCCGTCATAGGACCCGGCATCGATAATCACGGAAGGCTCAATGCCAAATTCCGCAGGCCACGCGGTATTGAACCTCGAGCTAGCCAACATCTGAATAACGCCGTCGATTTTCTGCTGATACAGCGCTTCTTCCAACGCAGGTTCCCGCACACGCGGAAACCAACGCCGCAATAGATCGGAGATTTGATTATGCATCTTACAAGCCTAGCGCAAAGGCCAAGCCCATCAAGACTCCATGCCCTTCAAGTCGTCGACAACTGAACCCATTCCTTGGGCAGCAAGTCCGGCCCAGCGGCGTCCGTGGACCCATGGCTGTGGCGCAATCACGACTTGCTCCGGATGCTTTGCAAGCCATGCGGCCCACCAGCTCAACGAAGAATTGGCGATGATGTGATGGCGGCAAGCCGCCATCAATCGCAACTCCTCGACGACGGCCTCGGGCCCGTTGGCGTCGACCAGGACCGCGCCTTCGATCGTGAGATTTTCGCGACACCACGGCCAGTCGTCTGAAAATACATAGAACTGCGGATTCTCGAGACGCTCGCGGACGATGTGGACCGCCCGATAATAATAGGAAACTGGAGCATAGACGGTCGTATGCCCGATCGGGTGAGGCACCAAATAGTCTCCGCGCCGCACATGCAGGCAAACTGAATTCGACTGCCGGATGCGATCCAGCCAGATGCGATTGGCTCCCATCGGCTCGGATGAGAGCCGAATCTCCGCCCGAATGGTCTCGGCTGCATCCTCAAAGTACCGATAGGATTGCCAAGTGCCATACAGGCACACCGATCCGGTCAGCGTCTCGAAGCGCGGGTCATAGCCGTCGCCCTGTTGGAGAAGGACCTTGAAGCGTCGACCGTTGATCCGCGTATGCAGAGGCAACCGGCTTTGGATCGCGTCGGCCACGCGTCGGCCGGCTTGACCGGGAAGCCGGAGCTTCCATCGCGGAATCTTGCGCGCGCCGTTCCAGACGACTTCGGCGTCGATCGCATAGCGATCTAGCGCGTAGCGGCGAACGGTCTCTCTGCGCATCGGAGTGCAATCGAGAATCAATCGCGCGTTCAGCCGGCTCGCTAGTGCTCGCCCCGCCGCGTATTGAAACAATTGGTTTCCCAAGCCGCCCATCAAGCGCGTGGCGACGTAAACTGCCTCGCTCGATGGGCTGGACGCTGCAGACATGAAGAGTTCCGTCATTCATCCACGCTCTAAGGGGAGCTATTATCACATGCTTTTGTGCTGCGCCCTGCAGGAGCTTGACAGTTTTCCGAGCCGACCCATACGTCCGCGGCACGGGCGCTACGTTATGGTTCTTCCTGCACACGAAAAGAGCCGGAAGCGAACACGATCAATGCCTTTCAAGCGCGACGAAGACCTGAACGAGAAGCCCGGGGTCGTCCACATCACATTCGGGACCGCCGAGTTCGAGTCGACGCTAGAGCGCGTACAACACTCCGCAAAGAAATTCGGTATTCGCGACATTCGCATTTATCGCCCCGATCATCCGGCGTTCCGCCGCGCGGTCGACGAGAATCCGGAGATCATGCGGCAACCGCGCGGCGCGGGCTACTGGCTTTGGAAGCCCTACATAATCCTCGATACGATCAGCAACGTCGAACCGGGCACGGTCGTGATCTATGCCGACGGCGATAATTGCTACATTGCCGATCCGGCTCCGCTCATCGCCCTCGCCGCGACCCGAGACGTCGTTCTGTTCGACAACAAGATCGGACGCCTGCAGAGAATCTGGACCAAGCGCGACTGCTTCGTCTTGATGGACGCCGATGTCCCGCTGCACTGGAACCGGCGCCAGCTCGCCTCCGGCGTCGTGATTTTTCGCGCCGGTCCCCGGGCGCGGCAATTCTTCGAGGAATGGAAGAGCGCGATGCGCGACCCGCGCGCGCTCACCGACGCGCCCAATGTCTGCGGATTGCCGAATTTCGACGGATTCATCGAGCATCGTCACGACCAGTCGATCCTCACGATTCTCGCGGTCAAGCACCAGATCGAGTCTTCCCCCCGCTGAAGGCCGTCTATGCCGTGGGGGACCCGCGGCCCAATATCATCCCCTATTTCGAGGGCCTGCCGCGGGAACCCAACTCGAGAGCGATCGGGCGTAGAAGGCTCAGAGATTATCTCGGTGAATACGCTTCGAAAGATTCTCGGCATTTCGTTGATCCGGCGGATTCGTGCGAGCAAATTTATTCGTCGCTTCAGCTACGACTTCAACGGTCCCAACTCGGTGAAGCCGATCGCTTCGGCGGGATAGGAAACAAGCAACTCCCGCTGGGCGGGGCTTGCCGTCCAGTTGACTCGACAGCACGGCGCGCTCGAAGTCGCCGCGCAGATCCTGACCGAGGACAAGCTCGACTCCGAGGCGGCGCAACATCTTATCGTTGTCGAAGGAGTAAATCTTGTGCGCGCGGCCGGAAAGCGCAGCCGCAGTCTGCGCAAACGTTCCGCGCCCGATAACCAGACGCCGCGCGCTGAGGAGAACGCGCAAATCGTCGACCAGCGACGCCGACTGAAGAACGGTCTCGATGCCGGCGGCGCGGAGCGCCGCCTCGGCGAGATCGACGCAGGGATTGCCGCGATCCTCGAAGACGAGCCACACGCGCTTTGGATTTTCGCGCTTTACCGCTTCGAGATAGAAAGCCAATGGCGGCTGGCCGTAGTCGGATCCCACTCCTCGGTACGTGGCCTGCTCTGAAAACAGGTCGCCCGCCCGGAAATGCAGGACAAGATCGTCATCGCCGACGCGCGGATCGATCTGCCTGATCGATGCCGTCATCAAAGGTCGAACGTATTTGACGATCAGCCGCGCCACCTCGCGGCTGGTCATGCGCAGACGCAGCGGTTTCATGACGAAGAACCTGCCGACCAGCGTGAGAGGTCCGCCTTCGATCGGCGCACCGCTCCAGTCCAGGTCGATGTCTCCCATGCGATCACCGGCGAAGAATGCATGCGGGCCCGGCAAATGGACGGCCCGGACGCCATATCGCTCACAGGCAAAAGCGAGATTGCACAATTGGTGCACGGCGTTGCCGAATAGAGACCAACGCGTAACCTGAAGCGCCTCAATCCGCGGCAGCAGCCGCGGAAAGGCCGCTTCGGCATTGGCGATCCAGAAATACGGCTCGCCTGGGTTCCTGGGTTTTCGATCGGGGGCGCGCATTGCGCGCAGATTCCAAAAGTATCGGATCGCCAGTTGGCGCTCGACAAAGCTGCGTCGCCAACCGGCGGTCTCACCGGTGAGTGGCGTCTCGTGCGTCATCCGACCGGCCTCTCTCGGACGGGCGGGAACACCCGCTCAGGAAGCCGGCGTATTCAGAACGATCTTGCCGCTTTCCTCTCGCACGTCGACGAGCTTCAAGGCCAGGCTGGCGCAGCCCGAGCGGCCGGTCTTGAGATCGAAGGATATGCCGCAGGCCGGGCAGTATAATTTGCCCTTGTCGGCGGCCCCATCGGTCAGATCGAGGCCGTAATGCGGGCAAGAGGCGTCGACGCCGTAGAGCTTGCCATTGTCGCGCAGCACCACCACGCGCTGCTCGGGCAGCTGCGCGACGATGCGTCCGCCCTCGGGCACCAGGGACGACGGCCCGACCGTGACCGGCCCGCCGTTCTTCGGCGCGACCTCGATCACCTTGGCGAGCGGCGGATAGACCACGTCCGGCACCGGGCCGGCGTCGACCAGATTTTCCTCGCGCTTCAGGTGCAGGACCTCGTCGAAGTTGCCGGCTTCGATCGCGCTGGCGCGCCGCCAAAGCTCGCGCGCGTAGAAGCAGGCCGGATCGAACACCGGCTTGTGCGCGTTGAGGCGCGTGGATACGGCGACGCGCGTCTTGTCGGTCACGTTCAAGTGCGTGCCGTGCAGAATTTCCGGATCGAAGATCAGCATCTCGCCCGCAGCCAGCGGAAGATAGGTCGGCTTCGGCAGCGGGTAGCCGGCCTTCAGATAAAGAGTCCGCCGGTCGCACGGCAACGTCTTGTCCGCGAGTTCGGGGTACAGAACCATGCTGGCCTCGGCCGGCACCTCGCACATCGCCCACCAGATGTTGATGCCGTCCTTGGAATGGCCGGCCCAAGAATTGATGTGCGGGCCATGCGCCCAGGCCGCGGGCGGATGGCCGCGGTGATAGCCCTTCGGGTCATAGACGGGATCGGTTGTGCGGCGCGACTTGGCGATCTCGCGCACCGACGGGCTGACGCGGCCGATGCCCGGATTTTCCGCCGCGGGATCCGCCTTGCGCGCCACTTCGTAAGGGAAATTGATGCGCAGGATGAGGTAGTCGTCGACGTAGAATTCCCCTTTCCAGCCCAGCGCGGAACGGCCGACGTTCACCGTCGCCTTCAACAGATCGTTGCGCAGAGTGTCGAGCACATGGTCGCGCAAGCGTCCGACGTCGCGGGAGTCGATCACCGTATGGAGCATTTCCAGGCCCTGCGAGCGGATCTTGTCGCCCGCTTCCTGGCCGGCGATCTTGGTCACTCCAACGATGATCTCGTTCCTGATCCGCTCGTGCAGCTCGGCGATGCCGGGGACCGATTCGCGGCGGCGGCGCATCCAAACGCCGTGTTGCGCCAAATTCTGTTCAGCAACTGCGTCCATGGCTAGTGCACCCCTCTAGCGACGATATGCGCCTGAACCTGCCCTGCGAACTCGCTTAAGCCATCCATCGTGACCCGATGCAAGTCCGCGATCTTCGCTTTCGCGGCCGACCGCAGCTCATGATAGCGGTGCGGGTTCTGCGCTCGCGCGATTACGGCGGATACTACGTCATTTTCCCGGCTGAGGTCGACATCCCATTCGCCCATGCCGGAGGTCGAGACCATGTCCTTTCCACGTTCGTCGTATGACAGATGGATGGAAGGCGTGCCGAACGCCAGGCACGGCAGAAACGCGTGCAACCGGTACGTGACGTTCAGGCGGCATCGGCGGAGCGTGTCTATGTACTGGTTGACATCGTCAAAGTAGACCAGCGGCGCTTCGGGAAATCCCGCCGCGAATTCGATGTCGACGTAATCGTGGCAGGCCAGGACGACGGAATTGCCGTAGGCGGTCTTCAAGGCCGCGATCAATCGCCGTACGTCGTCGGCGACCCGCCACTGCAAGGCCGGCGGCACGCTCATCCGGGTGGGGTGACGCACCGACAGGATGACGCGATCGTCATGCTTCCAGCCGTCGGGATTCGGCGACATGAAAAGCGTCGGACAACCGCCCAACCGGACATCCTTGATCCCCATTTCCTGCAGCATTTCCTGCGAGGCATGATCGCGCACCATGGTCACGCCCGACTTCCCCGCTAATTGACGGATTGCGTTCGGCGCGAGCGAGTCGGTGCGGTCGACCCAGCGTCCTCCAGGTCCATAGATGCGCCCGTGCGATACGCCGATGATCATCATGGGGGTGGTGAGCGCGGCGACCGCCTGCGAGTCGAAAGTCAGTTGTCCGTTTTCGAACAGATTGCCGCCGCCGACGACGACGCCGTCGGCCAGACGATTCATGTCGAAGATCTGCCGCGCGGACAGGCCGCCGTACTGCGGTCCTCTGATCGCGGGAATATTCACGATCCCGGCAGCCGAGCCGAACGTGCGGTAGAGCAGATCGGCCGTCGCGGTATTGATGACATCGTTGCCGATATTGCGCGTGGCCGGCCGGACGCAGAACAATGTTGTCATCGTCGCGACCAACTCCCGCCAGTGATGAATGAGATACCACGCAAGAATATTGTCAAAATCAGCCGCAAACAAGCCTTCAGGTGAAAGTGCCAGCGAAGCGAGCGCCGGAAACAGTCCTGAGCCTCCTGCAGCCGGCCGGCGCGCAGCAGATCGCGGCCGGCCCAATGCCAACGGCGAGAGAGCGCGGGTGCGTAAACGTCGCGGCTCAATGCGCTCGCCCCTCCGCCGTTGAAGATGAAATCCTCCCAGATGAGCGCCCAGGTCCGGTGCCGGTCCGTATATTCATCCGAGAGCTGGCCCGCCTCGCCATGCTCCGCGGCTTTGTCGCGCGGGTAAATCACCGGCGCGCCCGGCAAATGAAGCCATTCACCGCGCAGACTGAGACGCTCGAACAGGATGAACGAGGTTCCGGTTCTCACGTGTTCCGGGAAATCCGCCCGCCGCTCGAATGACGCCCGTCGGGAAGACGCTGGCGGAGGCGACGCCGCCATGGTTCAATAAAATCCATTGGGTCGCGTTGCGCGCCAGTTCCTGCATCGATTCATATTTCCGCCGTCCATCCGACCAGATCAGCTCGCGATCCGCAGTCGCGGCAACGGCATCCGGCCGCGCGGCGAAGGCTTGAACCGCCCGCGCGATGAAATCCTGCGGCCAGAGATCGTCCGAATCCAGGAATGCGATCAGCGAAACGTCCCCTGCCCGCTCCAAGCCGAGATTGCGCGCGGCGCCCAATCCGCGATTTTCGGTCCGGACGACATCGATCTTTCGAATATTTCGGGCCGACGTTCGCCACGCTACGACCGACTCGTAGGTTCCGTCGGTCGATCCGTCGTCGACGACGACCAGCACATCGGGTGGACGGGTCTGCGCCGCGATGGAGTCCAGCGTTTCCAATACCGTGCGGGCGCGATTGAAGACCGGCACTACGACGCCGACCCCGTACGGCTGCTTCATATCCATCGAAGAACTGCCCTGCCCCCGGAGCGCTTATATTACCCTGGGCGACAGCGCACAAAGTTCGTTCTCCGGGGCCTCGCCGTCGCGCGCTTGACGCTGCGCAAGCCAGTCCGTACATCGCGCGATGGCGGGCGCTTAGCTCAGCGGGAGAGCGTTCCCTTCACACGGGAGAGGTCGCAGGTTCAATCCCTGCAGCGCCCACCATCCCGATCCCGAATCGGCGAGTTTCACACGCTTGTTATCGGAACGGCGCAGGCTCGGCGTGCGCGGCCTTCGTTCGGGGTTGCGGCGCGCGCGATTTTATGGCGTTTGGGAGAAAGACGGGCCGTGCGCGGCCCGTATTTCGATGTCGGCAACCGAGGCGACGATGCGACGGAATTTCGCTTTTCTCACGGTCCTGGCACTGACAACGCTCCTGGCGGGCGCCGCGGGCGCGCAGGAGCAACAGATCGATCGCGACACCGGTCTGCCGATCGGCCCCGGCGGCTATCGCGGCATGACCGGCGGCTCGCCGGTCGCGCGCACTACGGTCTCGTTCGACGGCAAGAAATACCGGCCGGGCGAGATCATCATCAACACCGCCGAGCGGCGGCTCTATTATGTGCTCGATGAGGGCCGCGCGGTCCGCTACGGCATCGGCGTCGGCCGCCTCGGCTTCACCTGGACCGGCATGAAGACCGTCTCGCAAAAGCGCGAGTGGCCGGACTGGACGCCGCCGCCGCAGATGCTGGCGCGCCGGCCCGATCTGCCGCGCTGGATGCCGGGCGGGCCGAACAATCCGCTCGGCGCGCGCGCGATCTATCTCGGCTCCACGCTCTATCGCATCCACGGCTCGAACGAGCCGGAGACGATCGGCCAGGCGGTATCCTCGGGCTGCTTCCGCATGGTCAACGAGGACGTGATCGATCTCTACGGCCGCGTGAAGGTCGGCACCTTGGTGCACGTGCTGTTGAAGTGACAGCTATTCCGTCGTCCCCGCGAAAGCGGGGACCCAGGGAAGTTCGAATCGGATTCCCGCTTGCGCGGGAATGAGCGGATGATTGACCGACTATTTCCGCCGCACCGGATCGCGCGAGAGATTCTTCGCCGCCAGCTCCTCGAGATAGCGCGCGAAACGCGCGTCGTGATCGCGGCCGAGCTCGTGCAGATAGTCCCAGGCGAAGATGCCGGTCGAATGCATGTCGTCGAACACGAGCCGCACCGCGTAATTGCCGACCGGCTGCACCTCGCAGGATCATCACCTCGCGCTTGCCGGGCACGGTCTTGCGCTCGTCCGGGTTATGGCCCTGCACTTCCGCGCTCGGGCTCTCCACGCGCAGATACTCGGCGGGCAGCGTGAAGGCGCTGCCGTCCTCGAACGCGACCGCGAGCGAGCGCCGGTCCTTGGCGAGCCGGAGCTCCTTGGGCCAGTGCTGGGTATCCTTCGGGCTTCCGGACATGGCGGCGACACTAGCTTGCGCGTCTTTACGTTGCCATCGGGCTCGGTCAGTCTTACATAAGAACAACGAGAAGAGCGATTTAAGAAGCGAATATGAACGCCATCCGCAACCAGAGCAGCCGCGCCCCGCTGGTCGACCCGTTCCAGCGCGCGATCACCTATTTGCGCGTGTCGGTGACGGACCGGTGCGATTTCCGCTGCGTCTATTGCATGGCGGAGAACATGACGTTCCTGCCGAAGCAGGACCTGCTCACGCTCGAGGAGCTGGACCGGCTGTGCTCGGCCTTCGTCGCGCGCGGAGTGAAGAAGCTGCGGCTCACCGGCGGCGAGCCGCTGGTGCGGCGCGACATCATGGTGCTGTTCCGCTCGCTGTCGCGTCATCTCAAGTCGGGCGCGCTCGAAGAGCTGACGCTCACCACCAACGGCTCGCAACTCGCGCCGCTTCGCCCGCGAGCTGGTGGACTGCGGCGTCAAGCGCATCAATGTCTCGCTCGACACGCTCGATCCGGCGAAGTTCCGCGACGTCACCCGCTGGGGCGACGTGACCAAGGTGCTGGCCGGCATCGACGCGGCGCAGGCCGCGGGACTGCACGTGAAGATCAACGCGGTCGCGCTCAAGGGCGTGAACGAGGACGAAATCCCCGTCGCTCATGGAATGGGCGCACGGCCGCGGCATGGATCTGTCGCTGATCGAGGTGATGCCGCTCGGCGACATCGAGCCCGAGCGCATCGACCAGTATCTGCCGCTCTCGGTCGTGCGCGCGCGGCTTGCGCAGCGCTACACGCTCGAGGACATCGACTACCGCACCGGCGGACCGGCGCGCTACGTGAGCGTGCGCGAGACCGGCGGCAGGCTCGGCTTCATCACGCCGCTCACGCATAATTTCTGCGAAGGCTGCAACCGCGTGCGCGTGACCTGCACCGGCACACTCTATATGTGCCTCGGCCAGGACGATGCCGCCGACCTGCGCACGCCGCTGCGCGCCTCGGAGGCCGACGATCAACTGCACGCCGCGATCGGGGAAGCGATCGCGCGCAAGCCCAAGGGCCACGACTTCATCATCGACCGGCGCACCAACCGCCCGGCGGTCGCGCGGCACATGAGCGTGACCGGCGGCTGAGACGCATGGCTTGATTTCCGTTCGAGCATCTTCCGGGCGCCGCGAGGCGCCCGTTTCATAGACACCGCGGGAGACGCGACGCCATGTCCCGATCGAGCGCCAATCGCCGCGGCATCATCGCGATGATCGGCTCGACCGCGCTGTTCTCCGCCAACGACGCGGCGACGAAAGTCGCCGCCAAGTCGATCCCGGCGACGGAGATCATGGCGATCCGCGGCGTCTTCACCGTGCTGTGCATTCTCGCGATCATCGCGTTCCGGCGCGAATTCGGGCAAATGCACCAGGTCATGCGCCCGCTCGTGTTCGTGCGCTCCGGAGCGGAGGCGACGGTGGGGCTCATGCTGATCGCCGCGCTGGCGCTGATGCCGATCGCCGACGTGACCGCGATCCTGCTCATCCAGCCGTTCCTGCTTACGATCGTGGGCGTGCTGCTGTTCAAGGAGAACGTGCGCTGGCGGCGCTGGAGCGCGGTTGCCGCCGGATTCATCGGGATGTTGCTGGTGGTGAAGCCCGGCACCAGCGCGTTCGAGCCCGCGTCGATCATCGTCCTCATCGCCGCCCTCCTGGTGGTCGTGCGCGACGTAACGACGCGCTTTCTGCATGCCGATGTTCCGACCACCGGGGTCGTGCTCGTCACCGCCGTGTTCGGCGTGATCATCGGCTTTGTGGGTGCGCTCGGCGGCAATTGGACGATGCCCGGCGCCGAGGCGTTCGCGGCGTCGGTGATCGCGGGAGCCTTCCTCGTGTTCGCCATCATCCTCGGCGTCATTGCGTTCCGCGACGCCGACGTCTCGGTGGTGGCGCCCTTCCGTTACGCGCTGGTGGTGTTCGCCGTGATCTACGGCGTTTTCCTGTTTCGCGAATTTCCCGACGCGGTTTCGCTCGCCGGCATCGGCCTGATCGTCGGCGCGGGCATCTACATGCTGCACCGGGAGCGCGTGCGTTATGGCAAGATGCGCGCAGCCGAAGCCCGCGCCATCGCCACAAGCGAGCCGCCAATTTAGGACTGCTCTTGCCGGATTCTCCAATACTGCCGGGCTTGATCGAGCGCGACGTTCGGCTAAGGTGACTTGCTGCAGTGCATCCGATATCCGGCGCAGCCAAGGCTCAAGAACGACCCGAACCGTCAGGTTGCATGTTACGGGAGCGCGCCCGGCTTCGACGCCGGACGCGAGGGGGAGGAAGGCTTGCAAGCTCTGCTCAAGCTGAGCCGCGCGATCGACGCGGCAAATACCAAACTCGGCAAGTGGGTGGCTTGGCTCATCCTGGCCGCGGTATTGGTCGCGACGGTCAATGCCATCGTTCGCAAGGTCTTCTCCAACTCCTCGAATTCCTGGCTTGAATTGCAGTGGTATCTATTTTCGGCGGTATTTCTCATCTGCGCGTCATGGACGCTGTTGGCGAACGAGCACATCCGCATCGACATCGTGAACAACCTGTTTCCGAAGCGGATCCGCGACTGGATCGACGTATTGGGTCACGTCTTCTTCCTGCTGCCGTTCACGATCGTCATGATCATCACGGGCTGGCCCTTCTTCACCGCCTCGCTGGCGGTCAACGAGCAGTCGACCAACGCGGGCGGCCTTCCGGTGTGGCCGGTGAAGTTCCTGGTGCCCTTCGCCTTCGCCCTCCTGCTCATCCAGGGCATCTCGGAAATCATCAAGCGCATCGCCGTCATGCGCGGAATGATCCCGGATCCGCACGCGGCGCATCCGCGCCCGATCGAGGCCGAAGTCGAACACCTCATCGAAGCGATCGAAAAGAAGCCGTAGGCCAACGAGCGCGCGCCGGAGCAAGCGATGACCGCCTTTCTCATCCACAACATGGCGCCGATCATGTTCGCGTCGCTCGTGATATTCCTGCTGCTGGGATATCCGGCGGCCTTCGCGCTGGCGGCGAACGGCCTGTTCTTCGCGCTGATCGGCATCGACCTCGGCCTGTTCGTCCCCGATTTCCTGCAGGCGCTGCCGCAGCGCATCTACGGCACGATGAATAACGACGTGCTGCTCGCGATTCCGTTTTTCACGTTCATGGGACTGGTGCTCGAACGAAGCGGCATGGCGGAGGATCTGCTCGACACCATCGGGCAGTTGTTCGGCACCATCCGCGGCGGGCTCGCCTATGCGGTGGTGTTCGTGGGCGCCCTCCTGGCCGCCACCACCGGCGTGGTCGCGGCCTCGGTGATCTCCATGGGCTTGATCTCGTTGCCGATCATGCTGCGCTACGGCTACGACCGGCGCGTCGCGACCGGCGTTATCGCCGCGTCCGGCACGCTGGCGCAGATCATCCCGCCGTCGCTGGTTCTGATCGTGATGGCCGACCAGCTCGGGCGCTCGGTCGGCGACATGTACGAGGGCGCGTTCATCCCCGGGCTGGTGCTCGCCGCGCTCTATGCCATGTACGTCTTTCTCGTGGCCATCCTGTTCCCGAAGTCGGCGCCGGGCCTTCCGGTGGAGACGATCATCTACCGCGAGCCGAGCGGCGCGCGCGGCGTGTGGCAGCTCGGCGTGCTCGTCGTATTCTCGGGTCTGGTCGCCTATTACGTGATGACGCAGACGGACGTGAAGGCGGGCGCGGATTTCGTCGTGCTCACGATGTCGGTCGGCGTCGTCGTGTCGTTCCTCTGCTCCGTGTTCAACCGCCTGTTCGGCAGCCGCATGGTCATCGTCACCGGCCTTGCGATTTTGCTGTTCCTCGGCGCCCGCCATCTCTTGCTCAATGTTTATAGCTACCCGAACTGGGCGCTGCTGGCGGAAGCGTTCACGGCCGGCGCGTTTTATGCGTTCGTCGCCGGCGTGATCGAGCGGTTGACCGGCTTCCGTCTGGTCTCCGCGATGGCCGAGCAGGTCACGTTCGTGATGGTGCCGCCGCTCGCACTGATCTTCCTCGTGCTCGGAACCATCTTCATCGGCTTGGCGACGCCGACCGAAGGCGGCGCCATGGGCGCAAGCGGAGCGCTCCTGCTGGCGATGCTGAAGCGGCGGTTGACGTTCGATCTCATGCGCCAGGCGATCGAGTCGACAGCGAAGCTCTCTGCTTTCGTGGTGTTCATTCTGATCGGCGCGCGTACCTTCTCGCTCACGTTCTACGGCGTCGATGGACACCGGTGGGTCGAGGAATTGCTCGTTGCGCTGCCGGGCGGACAGGTCGGCTTCCTCGTGTTCGTCAATGCATTCGTCTTCCTCATCGCTTTCTTTCTCGACTTCTTCGAGATCGCCTTCATCGTCATCCCATTGATCGGGCCGGCGGCGGAGCGCCTCGGGATCGATCTGATCTGGTTCGGCGTGATCCTCGGCGTGAACATGCAGACTTCGTTCATGCATCCGCCGTTCGGATTCGCGCTGTTTTACTTGCGATCGGTCGCGCCGAAGGAAAGCTATCTCGACCGCCTCACCGGCAAGCGCATGGAGGGCGTGACCACGGGGCAGATTTATTGGGGCGCGGTGCCGTTCGTGATCATCCAAGTCATCATGGTCGGACTGGTGATCGCGTTCCCGGCCATGGTCATGCATTACAAGGGGCTGGGCACGGGAGTCGATCCGAGCAAGGTGAAGATCGAGATCCAGATGCCCGAGTTGCTGCCGCCGCTCGATCTCGGGCCGCCGAAAATTCAGTAGTGCGGCGCAAACGAAAAGCCCCGGAGCCTTGCGGCTCCGGGGCTTTCTCGTTCTAGCGTGCGTGCGCGGTTCAGGAACGAAGCGCGCGGATCATGAAGGTGTCGTAGGAGTATTCCGCGACCTGCCACCACAGATACTCGTCCTTGCGGAAGGCCGTCATGAGTTTCATAGACCTTCTTGAAGTCGGCATTGGCCGTCGAAGTCTCGGCATAGACTTCGTTCGCCGCCTTGCAGACAGGCTTCCATGACCGGCTGGGGGAACGGCCGCAGTTGCGTGCCGGCCGCGACCAGGCGCTTCAAGGCGGCCGGATTGCGCGCGTCGTATCTGCGCCTGCTCTTCGACGTTGGCGTATGCGGCGGCGACGGTGGCGATGGCCTGGTAGCTCTTCGGCAGTTTGTTCCCAAGCTTGCCGTAGTTGATCATGAAGTGCAAGGCGGTGCCGCCCTCCCACCAGCCCGGGTAGTAATAGAACTTCGCCACCTTGTAGAAGCCGAGCTTCTCGTCGTCGTACGGACCGACCCACTCGGCGGCGTCGATCGTGCCCTTCTCCAGCGCCGGATAGATGTCGCCGCCGGCGATAACTCTGCGGCACGGTGCCGAGCTTCTGCAGCACGCGGCCGGCGAAGCCGCCCATCCGCATCTTGAGGCCGTTGAGATCGCTCACCGAATTGATCTCCTTGCGGAACCAGCCGCCCATCTGGGTGCCGGTGTTGCCGCCGGCGAGGTTGATGATGTTGTACTTCTTGGTGAACTCGTTCATCAGCTTCGAGGCCGTCGCCGTCGTGCGAACCAGGCGTTCTGCTGGCGGCCATTGAGGCCGAACGGGAGCGGCGCAGAACAGCGCGAAGGTCGGATCCTTGCCGAGGTAATAGTACGTGGCGGTATGGCACATCTCGACCGTGCCGTTGCTCACCGCATCCATCACCTGCAGCGCCGGCACGATCTCGCCGGCGGCGAACGTTTGGATCTGGAACTTATTGTCGGTCGCTTCGGCGACGAATTTCGCGAAGGTTTCGACACCGCCATAGAGCGTGTCGAGCGATTTCGGCCAGCTCGACGTCAACCGCCACTTCACTTCCGGCATCGACTGCGCGATGGCCGGCGCGGCGATTGCGGTCGCGGCGATGCCCGCACCCGCGGTCTTCAGAAATTCACGACGTTTCATGGCGTCTTCCCCGTGGTTCGTCGACCTGTCGACGCGAGGGGAATTCTGCCTGGCCGGAGCCGTAACCCTGTCGCAGACGATCGACCTAACCCATCTTAGGGGACAATTGCCGCCCGCGAAAAGAGCAAGCCCCGGGGCCAGCGCCCCGGGGCTCAAAAAGTCCAGTCGCAGAACCGCTTAGCCGCGCGAGCGGGCGCGGATCATGTAAGTGTCGTAGCTGTATTCGGCGACCTGCCACCACAGATACTGGTCGTTGCGGAAGGCCAGCATGTGGTCATAGACCTTCTTGAAGTCGGCGTTCTTCGCCGACGGTCTCCGCATAGACTTCGAGTGCGGCCTTGTAGCAGGCGTCCATGACCGTCTGCGGGAACGGGTGCAGCTTCGCCCCGCCGGCAACCAGGCGCTTCAGTGCGGCCGGATTGCCGGCATCGTACTTCGACTGCATCCAGGTGTTGGTCATCTCGGAAGCCGTCCGGATGATCGACTTGTAGGCCTTCGGCAGCTCGTTCCACTTATTCGACGTTGATGAAGTGGTGGAGCATCGCGCCGCCTTCCCACCAGCCGGGATAATAATAGTGCGGCGCGACCTTGTAGAAGCCGAGCTTCTCGTCGTCATAGGGCCCGACCCACTCGCAGGCATCGATGGTGCCCTTCTCCAGCGCCGGATAGATGTCGCCGCCGGCGATCTGCTGCGGCACGACGCCGAGCTTCGCCATGCATCAGGCCGGCGAACCCGCCGATGCGCATCTTGAGGCCCTTCAGGTCGTCGACGCTATTGATCTCCTTGCGGAACCAGCCGCCCATCTGACAGCCGGTATTGCCCGCCGGGATGCGCGTAGATGTTGTACTTCTTGTAGAACTCGTTCATCAGCTCCATGGCGCCGCCATGGAACTGCCAGGCGTTTTGCATGCGGCTGTTCAGGCCGAAGGCGACGGCGGTGCCGAAGGCGAACGTCGGATCCTTGCCGAAATAGTAATAGGAAGCCGTGTGGCACATCTCGACCGTGGCGTTCTGCACGGCGTCGGCGGCCTGCAGACCCGGCACGATTTCGCCGGCGGCGAATGCCTGGATCTGGAATTTGTTGTCGGTCGCCTCGGAGACCGCCTTGGCGAACACTTCCGACGCTGCCGTAGAGCGTATCGAGCGACTTCGGGAAGCTCGAGGTGAGCCGCCACTTGAGCTCGGGCGTGCCCTGCGCGATCGCCGGGGCGGCGACCGTGGACGCGGCAGTGGCGGCGAGGCCAGCACCGGCTACTTTCAAGAACTTACGACGCTTCATTGAGAATCCTCCCTGGATGTTCACCGGAACATCCCTCCATTGAGCGTAGCTTGGCCGTAGCATGGATTTCCCGCGTTCGCCATGTGGAGAATTGGCGAGCGCGTACAGGGCTTTCCGCCGGAAACCGGCGTAGTTTCTTTCAATCTCCAACAGAGTGATGGCGAATTCCTGCGGCGCCCAATGGAACGATCGCGCGCCGCCGATCAGCTTTCGATCACGATCTTCGGGGCTGCTCGCCCGCCCGTGCGTCCGCGCTCGAGCTCGGCGCGCACGCGCTTGGCGATCTCGCGATAAACTTTTGCGTGCGGGCTATCGGGCCGGGTTGCGACCACGGGCAGGCCCGAGTCCGAGGTCTCGCGGATTTCCGCATCGAGCGGGACCTCGCCGAGAAACGGCACGCCGGTCTTCTCGGCTTCGGCCTTGGCTCCGCCGTGACTGAAAATATCGGTGCGCTTGCCGCAATGGGGGCAGAGGAAATAGCTCATGTTTTCTACGAGCCCGAGCACGGGCACGTCGACGCGGCGGAACATGGCGATGCCGCGGCGCGCGTCGATGAGCGCCAGATCTTGCGGCGTCGAGACGATGACCGCGCCGGCAAGCGGCACCTGCTGCGCGAGCGTCAATTGCGCGTCGCCGGTGCCGGGCGGCATGTCGACGACCAGTACGTCGAGCGTGCCCCATTCGACCTCGCGCAACATCTGCGTGATCGCGGACATGACCATGGGCCCGCGCCAAATCATCGGCGTCTCCTCGTCGACGAGAAATCCGATGGACATGACCTTCATTCCGTAGGCCTCGACCGGGCGCAACGTGCGCCCGCCGATCGTCTCGGGCTTGGTCTTCACGGCGAGCAGACGCGGCATCGAGGGGCCATAAATGTCGGCGTCGAGCACACCCACTTTCAGACCGAGATCGCGCAGGCCGAGCGCGAGATTTACCGCAGTCGTCGATTTGCCGACGCCGCCCTTGCCGGAGGCGACTGCGATTACGGATTCGATGCCAGGTACCGCGCGGGCGGTGCCGGTCGGCGAAGCGCCGGGCCGCGGCGCTGCCGCGCGTTGCGATTCCCGGCTCGGCTGCGGCGAGCGCGCGCCGCCGGTTCGCTCGGCAGTGAGAGCGACGAGCACCGAAGTAACACCCGGGATCGCGCGCACCGCCGTTTCGGCGCTCTTACGCACATCTTCCCAAGCTTGCGCCTGCGCCGCATCGACGGTGAGCGAGAAGAACACCTTGCCGTCGGTGACCACGATGTCGGAAAGCTTGCCGGACGCCGCGAGGTCCAAGCCCTCCGGTCCTTTGATCGATTTCAGTCTCTCGCGCACCGTATCGGCGGTGACGGACATGGATGCTCCGGCAGCTTCTACCTGATGTACCTAATGCCGCCCGCGGCGGCGTCAACCTGCGTTCGCTTCACTTTCCCTCGAAGCGGGCCGGGCGCTTTTGCAGGAACGCCAGAACGCCCTCGCGGAAATCGGCCGATTGGCCCGCCTGGCGCTGGGAATCGCGCTCGAGATCGAGCTGGGTCGCAAGGTCATTGCCATAGCTCGCGTTCAGCGCCTGCTTAGTCAGTCGATATGCGAGCGTCGGGCCGGCGGCGAGTGCGGCGGCGAACTTCTGAACCTCGGTCATGAACACCGCATCGTCGAACACTTTCCAGGCGATGCCGATCCTCTCGCACTCGTCGGCCGGAATCCGTTCGGCGGTGAGCGACATGGCGAGCGCGCGCTTCAAGCCGACGAGGCGCGGAAGGAACCAGGTCCCGCCGGCGTCGGGCACCAGACCGATGCGGGTGAATATTTCCTGCAGATAGGCCGAGCGCGCGAACAGGAGAATGTCGCAGGCAAGCGCCAGATTGGCGCCGGCGCCCACCGCGGGGCCGTTCACCGCGGCGATGGTCGGCAGCTTGAAGCCCGCGAGCCGGCGCACCAGCGGATTGTAATCGCGGTCGAGGGAAGCGCCGGTGTCGATCGGCTTGTTTTCAGAGGCCACGCGGTCGGTCAGATCCTGGCCGGAGCAGAACGCCCTGCCCTGCCCGGTAATGACCAGGCAGCGGATCGCGTCGTTCGCCTCGACCTGATCGAGCGCAAGGCGGATTTCCACGTGCACTTCGGCATTGATCGCGTTGAGCCGTTCGGGCCGCGCCAACGCGATCGTGGCGACGGCGCCGGAAACGGCGAATTCGATCGTCTTGAAGTTCATGGCCCCTCCCGGTCGCAGTCGAGCATGCACGGCCCTTCAGCGGCAAGCGCCCGGCGCGCGCGTCAACTTCCGGTTAACCACGAATTTCAGCCCGCCATTAACCACTCTCCTGCAATCGTCGCCTGGATTGGTGATCATGGCGAACCCTGCTTCCAAGCCCGAACTGCTCTATGAGGAACGCACTGCGGTGGCCACCAAGGCCGAGCATGAGCGGCGGCTCAAGATTGCGCGCAGCGTACGCAATGTGCGCGATCAGCTCACTTCTTCAAGCGGGGTGAAGCCGGCTTTCGACTACGAGCTGCTGCTTCTGTACGCGGAGAATCGGATCAACCATTCGTCGGCGCTGCTACTTCTCATCGCAATCATCGGCTTCGCCGCCACGCTTTGGACCGGCGATTATATCGCGGTCATTTCGATCCCCCTCGCTATGATTATACATACCATGAATGTCTCGGTATGCCGGAGATTTCTCAAGGCGCCGATCAATCCCCTGGAGCTGCGTCGTTACCGCAGGTTATTCACGTCATTCGATTTCCTGTTCGGCATCTCGTGGGTGTTCAACATCTACATTTTCGTTGATCTCAAGTCGCATGGTGCCGGCGACTTCTCGCTGTTCGCGATGCTGATGGTAATCGCGGTGTTTTCCGTGCTATCATCAAGCATTCCTGCCGCAGTTTATGCCGCGACCCTTCCGGTAGCCAGTGCGGTGACGCTATTCTATCTTTTGCGCAGCGCCCCGCAGGACCTAGTGCTCGCTGCGCTCACGGTCGCGGCAGAGACCTATTTCATCATGGTCTCGAAGCATCTGCATGACTCGGCGCTCTCCACACTCGAGGCACGCGCACAATTCGATTCCCTAATCGGTGAAGTCGAACAGTCAAAGGCCAAGTCCGACGAGACTGCGCGGCACGCAGAGGCGGCCAATCTCGCCAAGTCGCGCTTCCTGGCGCAGATGAGTCATGAACTGCGCACGCCCTTGAACGCCATCCTCGGCTTCTCCGAAGTGATGAAGAGTGAAATTCTAGGGCCGCACTCGACGCCGACCTATCGCGAGTACGCGGGCGACATCCACGGCTCCGGACAGCATTTGCTTAATCTCATTAACGAGATCCTCGATCTCTCGCGCATCGAGGCGGGCCGCTACGAGCTGAACGACGAGGCGGTCAATCTAGCGCACATGGTCGAGGAGAGCCGGCATCTCTTGAAAATCCGCGCCAACAATCGCGATATTACAGTCCACGAGCTATTCGAGCCCGACCTGCCCAAGATCTGGGCCGACGATCGGGCAGTGCGGCAGATTTGCCTTAACCTGCTCTCCAACGCCATCAAGTTCACGCCTCAGAGCGGCGAAGTGTGGCTCAAGGTCGGCTGGACCGTCTCGGGCGGCCAGTATTTGTCCGTGCGCGACAACGGCACCGGGATTTCGGAAGAGGAGATGCCGATCGCGCTCGCCCCGTTCGGCCAGGGCTCCAACGCCATCAAGAGCGCCGAACAGGGCGCGGGCCTGGGCCTGCCGATCGTCAAGGGCTTGATCGAACTGCACGGGGGCACCTTCACGATGCGCTCCAAGCTGCGCGAAGGCACCGAGGTGATCGTGACCTTCCCGGCCGAGCGGGTGATGACCGCGCTCCCGCCGGTGCACGACGCCGTGCCGATCCAGCCCGGCATCGTCGAAGACACCGCCGATGCCACCAAGGAAGACTGGCGGAGACGGGCTGCGGCAGTCTAGGATTTCAGCGCTTGCCGCCGGCGCGGATTCGGCCGGCGCAGGGAGACGATAATGCCGTCGCTCGTGCGCGACATGCTCGCGTGGCTGCGCTTCTACCTGATCCTGCCGATCCCGCCGATCGCCGGCGAGAGCGAGGCGGAGGCGGCTTCGCGCGCCGAGCCCGTCTCGCCAACTGCCGTGCAGGCGATACCTTTGGCCGGCGCGGTGGTGGGGGCGCTGGGCGGCATCGTGCTCGTCATCGCCGCCTACGCGCACCTTCCGGTCTTTATCGTTGCGGTGCTGGCATTGGGCTCTCTCGCGCTGGCGACCGGCGCGGCGGGCGAAAATGGATTTGCCGAAGCCTGCCGCCGGGCCGGCGAGCATTTCTGCCCGCGCGCCGATGCCGCGCACCTCGCGCATGCGGGAATCGTGGCGCTCGCGTTCGCCGTGCTGCTGCGGGTAGGCTCCGTCGAGACGCTGACGGCCGCTGGCGCGATCAAGGTCGCGCTCGCACTGGTGGCGGCCAGCGCGGTCGCGCGCTCCGTGGTCGTGTTGATCCTGGCCTATATGAAGGAAGAGCCCGTGAAGGACGTCGGTCCCGCCGCGCCCGGCGAATCCGCCAACGCGCAGTTTCTCGCGATCATCGCGCTCGGCATCGCCGCGGCGGCGATCTTGCCGACCTACGGCGTGGGCGCTGCGATCGGCGCGGTGGTGTTCGCGCTTCTGGTCGCGGTGCTGGCTGAAAATCTCGCCAGGGCTGTCGGGGCGGCCGAAGACCGCACCTTCCGCGCCGGGTCCGAGTTCGCCGCCGAGACCGCCTTCCTGTTCGCGCTGCTCGTCATCGCCCGCATACCCTGACGGCTAGAGCCCGTGCGCTCCGACCGTCTGCTCTGGATCGTTGTCGGCGGGCTGTGCCTGGCCGTGGCGGCGCTGGTTTGGCGGCACGAGGCCGGCAATGTCGCCGGCATCGAATCGGAATCGTTCGCCAGCCTGGTCTGGCTCTTGGCGCTCGCGCTGGTGATCGGCAGCGCGGTGTTCACCTTGTTTTACGGCCGGGGAATGGAAGCGGTGCGCGCGGTGCTGTTCTGGCTCGTGCTCGTGGCCGGCCTCGCGCTCGGCTACACCTACCGCTTCGAGCTGCAGGCGATCGCGGACCGGCTGATCGGCGAGTTCATGCCGGGCTACCCGGTGCCGCGGGCGGGCACGGCCGCGGCGGTCGAAATCGTGCGTTCGCCGGGCGGCGAATTCACCGTGCGGGCGGACATCAACGGCCGTCGTATAGCGATGCTAGTGGACACCGGCGCCACCAGCGTGGTGCTCACGCCCGAAGCGGCGAAGACGGCGGGCCTGCCGGTGGATCTGCTGAAATACGACGTGCCGATCGAAACCGCCAAGGGCCGCGGGCGGGCCGCCTCGGTGACGCTCGACCGGCTTGCGGTCGGCAATATCGTGGAGCGGCGCGTGCCGGCGCTCGTCTCCGAGCCCGGAGACCTGAAGACCAGCTTGCTCGGCATGAGCTTCCTGAATCGCCTCGAATCCTTCGAGATACGCGGCTCCCGGCTCGTGCTGCGCGCCAAAGGCGCGCGCTAGGGCAACAGGCTGAAGAGAAAGCGGATCGCGACCGCGAGCAAAAAGAGCCCGAACGCAGTTTCGAGCTTGCGGCGCGACCACGATGCGCGAGACGTCGCGCCATAGGGCGCGGTCGAGAACGCTCACCGGCGCGAAGAGTAGAAGCCCGAGGAACGAGACGTAGCCGACCGAGAACGGCGGCATCAGGCCTGATGCTGGCCAGCCAGCGAGCATGTAGCCGATGGCTCCTGGGACCGAAATTAACACGCCGACGCCGGACGAGGTGGCGACGGCGACGTGGATCGTCTGGCCATAGAGCGTAAGGAACATCGTCGAGAACGCGCCGCCGCCGACGCCCATGAGCGCGGAGACAAGCCCGATGACGAAGCCGGCGCCGATGGTCACCGGCGGCTTTCGGCAAATGGTCGGCGATGCGCCAGTTCTCGCGGCCGAACAGAAGCCGCGCGGCCATGGAGACGGTGAAGAAGATGTAAATCGATTTGAAGATCGCGCTCGAGGCGACATAGGCGATCAACGCGCCGACGATCACGCCGATCACCACCGGGACGGCCCAGAGCCGGAGCACGTCCATGCGCACCGCGCCCTTGTCGCGATGCACGAGGAAGGAACGGACCGAGGTCGGTACGATGAAAGCGAGCGAAGTGCCGACGCAGAGCTGGAAGCGAACCTCATCGGGCACGTTCAAGAGCCGGAACACCTCGTAGAGCACCGGCACGATCAGCGCCGCGCCGCCGATGCCGAGCAAGCCCGCGAAAAAGCCGGCCGCGGTGCCGGCGACCAGGATCGCGACCACGAGCAGCGCGAGCTCGCCCGCGGGAACGCCGAAGAAGGTCATGCAGCGGCGTTCCGGGCCGTGTCGATGGGCGCGTCGAGGACCTTGGCGAGCGCTTCGCGCAGCGTCGCGGCATCTGCGCCGGGCCGGATCGCTTCAGTGGAGAGATGGCGGCGGAAGGCCCGCGCGCCGGGGCGGCCGTTAAACAGGCCGAGCACGTGGCGCGTGACATCATGCAGTCGCGCGCCGGAAGCGAGCGCGCGCTCGATATAGGGCATCAGCCGCTCGATCGCCGCGCGCGCGTCGGCGGCGGGCGCCGGCTCGCCGAAAATCTCCGGGTCGACGGCCAGCAGCAAATCCGGACGCTCATAGGCGGCGCGGCCGAGCATGACGCCGTCGACATGCTCCAGATGCCGCGCGGCTTCGGCGATGCTTGCGATGCCGCCATTGATGACGATCGGCACATTCGGCAGGCGCGCCTTCAGGCGATAGACACGGCCGTAATCGAGCGGAGGGACGTCGCGGTTCTCGCGCGGCGAAAGACCGTCGAGCCAGGCCTTGCGGGCGTGCACGATGAGCGCGTCGCAGCCGGCCGCGATCACGCGATCGACAAAGCGGTCGAGCAACTCCTCGGTGTCCTGCTCGTCGATGCCGAGCCGGCACTTGACCGTGACCGGGACAGTGACCGCGGCCTTCATTGCGGCGACGCAATCGGCCACGCGTTCGGGCTCGGCCATCAGGCAGGCGCCGAAGCGGCCGCTCTGCACGCGGTCGGACGGGCAACCGACGTTGAGATTGATCTCGTCATAGCCGAGGTCGGCGCCGATCCTGGCGGCTTCGCGCACCTCGCGCACTTCCGCGCCGCCGAGCTGCAGCGCCACCGGATGCTCGGATGGGTCGAAGCCCAGGAGCCGCGCGCGGTCGCCGTGAATCACGGCGCCGGTGGTCAGCATCTCGGTATAGAGCAGCGTCTGCTTCGTGAGCAGCCGATGGAAGTAGCGGCAGTGGCGGTCGGTCCGCTCCATCATCGGCGCCACGGAGAAGCGCCACGAACGGGCATGCGAAGCAATCATGCCCCTTCCTGCCAGATCGGGGGGCGGGATGCCACCCGCCCCGCGCATGGCAGGCCTTACGCGTACGGCGCTACTGCGAAGCTTCGAGTCCGAGCTTCTTGACCAGCGCGCTCCATTTTGCCTTCTCGGATTTGAGGTACTGCTCCGTTACCTCGATGGAAGGCGGATCGATCGGGATCAAGCCGAGCAGCGCCATTCTTTGCTGCATGTCCTTGTCGGACATGATCCGTTTCATCTCCTCGTGCAGCTTGACGACGATCTCGCGCGGCGTCTTGGCCGGCGCCAGCAGCATGTGCCAGGACACCGCTTCGAAATCGGCGGCGCCGGAAGCTTCGGCGAACGGCGGAACGTCGGGCAGGACCGGAAGCCGCGTCAATGCGGAGACCGCCAGCGCACGCAGGCGGCCGTCCTTGATCAGCGGCAACGAGGCGCCGGCTTCGGCGAAGGCGAGATGGACCTGCCCGGTGGAGATATCCACCAGCGACTGCGGCGTGCTGCGATACGGGATGTGATTCATGTCCAGCCCGAAACGCTGCTTCATGAACTCGATGGACAGATGCTGCGCCACGCCGGGACCGGGCGAGCTGTAGGCGAGCGGCACTGCGGCGGCCTTGGCGTACTTGATGAGATCGGGAACCGACTGGATCGGCAGCGCCGGATTGACGACCAGGATGAAGGGCGACTTCAGATACCAGGAGACCGGGGCGAAGTCCTTTTCCGGATCGTAATTGATCTGCTTGAACAGCGTCGGATTGATCGACATCGCGGAGCTGGTGGAAATCAGCAGCGTGTGCCCGTCGGGCGGCGCGCTCGCCACCGCGACCGCCGCCAGCATGAGGGAGGCGCCCGGCTTGTTCTCGATGATCACCGGCTTGCCGAGGCTCTGCGACAGCTTCTCGCCGTACATGCGGGCGATCACGTCCATGCCGGTGCCGGCCGCCAGGGGCACGACGATCGTGATGGGCCGAGATGGATAGGCCTGGCCGAATGCCGGCGGACAGGCGCCGAGCACGGTCAATGCGAGCGCGGCGAGCGCCCCGCGTGCGAACTGGAACATTTGCTTACCCTCCCCCGTATCTTCTTGTTCTGAAGCGTGGCGTTCGCCTGATTTGATGAATATTTTCGGGTAAGCATAGGTCTGGCGGCCGATCCGAACAAGGCACCAGGAAGCCCGATGCAGGAAACCAAGGAACGAGTTGCGCTGGGATCGATCTTCGCCTCGGCCGGGCTCACGCTCGCCAAGGCGGTGGTCGGATTCAGCTCGGGCTCGCTGGCGATCCTGTCGGAGGCGGCGCACTCGCTGATCGACCTCGCGGCGACGGTGATGACCTATATCGCCATCCGCATTTCTTCCAAGCCCGCCGACGAGGAACACCATTACGGCCATGGGAAAGTCGAGAGCGTATCGGCGCTGGCGGAAACGGCGCTGCTGTTCCTGCTTTCGGGCGTCGTGATCTGGGAGGCGTTGCAGCGCCTGTTCGGCGAGCACGGACACGCGGTCGAGGCCACGCTGGCCGCGTTCGTGGTGATCGCGGTCTCGATCGGCGTCGATTTCTGGCGCGCGCGCATGCTCTACCGCACCGCGCAAGAGACCTCGAGCCAGGCGCTGGAGGCGGACGCGCTGCATTTCGGCTCCGACATGTGGTCGTCGGCCGCGGTATTGATCGGGCTTGCCGCCGTCGCGCTCGGCTATCCGTGGGCCGACGCGGCGGCGGCGGTCGTGGTCGCTATGTTCGTGTGCCTGGCCGGATGGCGGCTTGGACGGCGGACGATCGACGCGCTCACCGACGCGGCGCCGGCCGGCATCGCCGAGCGGATCAAGGGCATCGCCCGGCGCGTCAAGGGCGTGATCGCGATCGAGTTGGTGCGCGCGCGGCCGGTGGGCGCCACGCTGTTCATCGATCTTGCGGTGGCGGTGAGCAGAGCCTTGCCGCTCGACCGCGTGTCGGCGCTGTCGAATGAAATCAAGCGCACGATCCGGGCCGAGATGCCCGAGGCCGAAGTGACGATCACGACCTCGCCCCAGGCGCTCGACGACGAGAGCGTGCTCGAGCGGGTGATGGTGATCGCGCGCAACCGCGGCTGCGCGGTGCATCACGTGACGGTGCACGAGGTCTCCGGCAAGCTCGCGGTCTCGATCGATCTCGAGGTGGACGGCGCCATGCCGCTCGCGCGCGCGCACGAGATCGCCAGCGAGCTCGAGGCGGCGATCGCCGAAGAATTCGGCGGCGAGGTCGAAGTCGAGACCCACATCGAGCCGCTGCAATCGGGCGGCGTCGCCGGCCGCGACGCGGCGGACGGGGTGCGTTCCGCCATCACGGCCCTGATGCACGAGCTGGTGCCGGCCGGTAAGCCCGCTGCGCGACATCCACGACGTGCGCGTGCGCGAGACGCCGCAGGGCCTGGTGGTGAATTTCCATTGCCGCACCGCGCCCGCCCTGTCGGTGACCGCCGTGCACGAGGCGGTCGACGCGCTGGAGCGGCATTTGCGCGAAAAGCGCCCCGACGTGCACCGGGTGATCGGCCACGCGGAGCCGGCCGCCTAGGGCCGCCTCCTCCCGACCGCCCTAAAATCTGGGCCTTTCCCCCATCTTGACTCTCAGACAAACGACTCAAACTTCGATTCTTATGGGATCGATTCGGGGAGATGCGGCACATCGCTCCGACGATGTAGGCAAGGGGACTCCCGGGGAGGCCTGCGATGGCGCGCACCAACGCGGCCAGCGCTTCCTTTCAAACTCAAAATTTGCGCGGATTCGCGCACGCGCTGCATCGTCCTGCGTTGCAGCGCCTGCTCAATGCCGAGCCTTTGCTGCGCCGCGCGGTGCCGATCCTGATCGTCGCGTTCATCGCAGCGGTCGCGGTCGGCGCCGTGGTGCAGATCACCGAGCATCGCCGCGAGACGATCGTCGATGCGGGCAAGGAGCTGGCGCTGCTGTCGCTGGTCCTGGGCGAGGACCTTTCGCGCCGCGCCGGCGACGACACCGCGGCCAGGGCGCAGGCGGCGCTGCGCGAGGCGCTGCCCGCGCACGCGACCGCGGGCGGGCGGCGGCTTTACATCACCGAGGCCGGCGGGCGCATCCTCGCCGCGGCGCCGGAGGGCAAGATACCCGCGACGCTGCTCGACGTGCTCGGCACGGGCCAGGCGCTGACCGTGCTCGCCGAGCGCGCCGGCGTGATGGAGGTCGCACTCTCCGACGGCACGCTCGCGCTCGCCACGGTGCGCACGCTGGCGGCGCCGTTCGGGCAGATCGCCGTGTTGCAGCCGCGCGACACCGTGCTCGAGCGCTGGCGCGGAAGCTCCGCGCTCACCATCACGCTCGTCACCACCACCGGCTTCGTGCTGCTGATCCTCGGCTTCGCCTTCCACTGGCAGTCGACGCGCGCGCAGGAGGCCGACACGATCTACGAGCTGGTGCGCACGCGCTTCGACACCGCGCTCAATCGCGGGCGCTGCGGGCTGTGGGACTGGGACCTGGCGCGCGGGCGCATCTATTGGTCGGACTCCATGTTCGAGATTCTCGGGCTGGAGCCGCGCGAAGAGCTGCTGTCGTTCTGGGAAGTCGACGACCTGGTGCACCGCGAGGACGGCCGCCTCTACGACATCGCCACGCAGCTCGCCGACGCCTCCGACGGCGTGATCGACCGCGCCTTTCGCATGCGGCACGCCAACGGCGATTGGGTCTGGCTGCGCGCGCGCGCCCAGCTGGTGCGCTACGACGGCGACGACAGCCCGCACCTGATCGGGATCGCGGTCGACACCACCGAGCAGCACAAGCTGGTGGAGCGCACCGCCACCGCCGACATGCGGCTGCGCGATGCGGTCGAGAACATTTCCGAGGCCTTCGTGCTGTGGGACGCCGAGAGCCGCCTGGTGCTGTGCAATTCCAAGTACCAGCAGCTGCACGGGCTGCCCGAGGAAATGACCGTGCCCGGCACGGCCTACGAGGACGTGCTTTCAGTCGGCCGCCAGCCGATCGCGCGCACCGCGCTCAAATCCGACGGCAAGCCCGAGGAAGGCGCGCGCTCCTACGAGGCGCAGCTCGCCGACGGCCGCTGGCTCAAGATCAGCGAGCGGCGCACCAAGGACGGCGGCCTGGTGTCGGTCGGCACCGAGATCACGCAGATCAAGCGCCACGAAGAGCGGCTGATGGAGAGCGAGCGGCAGAAGATGGCGACGATCGCCGATCTGCGCCGCTCGCAGCAGACGCTCGAATATCAGGCCCAGCAGCTCGCCGAGCTCGCGCAGAAATATGCCGAGGAAAAAACCCGCGCCGAGAACGCGAACCAGTCTAAGTCCGACTTCCTCGCCAACATGAGCCACGAGCTGCGCACGCCCTTGAACGCCATCATCGGCTTCTCCGAGATCATGGAGTCGGGCATGTTCGGCCCGCTCGGCTCGGAGAAATACACCGAATATTGCGAGGACATCCGCGAGAGCGGGCGCTATCTGCTCGACGTCATCAACGACATTCTCGACATGTCCAAGATCGAGGCCGGCCGCGTGCGGCTGCAGTTCGAGGACGTGCGGCTCGACGAGCTGGTGGCCGAGACCATGCGGGTGATGTCGGTCAAGGCCGACGAGAAGCGGCTCAAGGTCGAGTCGGAAATCGCGACCGGGCTCGCGATGCGCGGCGACCGCCGGGCGCTGAAGCAGATCCTGCTTAATCTGCTCTCGAACGCCATCAAATTCACCCAGGAGGGCGGCCGCATCGTGGTGCGGGCGCGCATCTCGCGCAATTCGGCGATGCTCTTGATCGAGGATTCCGGCATCGGCATCCCGCGGGTGGCGTTGCAGAAGCTCGGCCGGCCGTTCGAGCAGGTCGAGAGCCAGTTCACCAAGACCCACAAGGGCTCGGGCCTTGGGCTCGCGATCGCGCGCTCGCTCGCCGAGCTGCACGGCGGCGCCATGCGCATCCGCTCGGTCGAGGGCATCGGCACGGCCGTCATCATCCGGCTGCCGCTCGAGGTGCGAAAGCAGCTCGCGGCCTGACGACCTATTCCGTTTCGGTAGCGTCTCGGTTTTCGAAATGTCCGCTTAGTGCCAGAAGCGGACATGGTAGAGCTACGCGCTCAGGCTTTCTCGACGCTGAAGAAATACCGGTTGAGGCTGAAGAACGACGCATTGCGTTGTTCCGTCTCCGACAGGTCGGCTAGCCAAGCGTCTATGACGCGGCGCTCGAACCCTCGCGTCAGGAGAAAGTTTGCGATCAACTGGCTCAGGCCATGGCTGAAATCGCCCGGACGGTAGGTCGTGTTGACGATCGGATAGCCTTCAACGCCAACTATCGTGAAGCCGATGGCGCGAAGCCGGGGAATCAGCGTTCTTGGCAGCCGGGGATCGGCACAGTGCATTTCCCAGCTCTTCGTGATCTGCGCCATGCGTTCGGCATCGGTGGCGTGCCAGACCCATGAATCGAAGTCTGTATCGACAATGAAGGCACGGCCACCCGGCCGCAGCACACGGGCCATTTCGCGGAGCGCGGCGTCCGCGTCGGCGAGGTATTCAATCACCTGGGTGCTTACTGCAACATCGAATTGCGCCGCTTCAACCGGCAGAGCCGTTGCATTACCCGCGCGATATTCGATGGGGTAGCTACTTTTGTGCTTAGTTGCGAAGTCGATCAGGTCTTCGGAGATGTCGATTCCGACCACACGGCCCGTTGGGCTGACTGCTGCAGCCATGCTATTGCACAGGAAGCCCGGCCCGCAGCCGATGTCGATCACGCGGTCGCCGGGCTTCAGGTTTAGTCGCTGCAACGTGGCGTCGCGCTGCCGCACCATGTCAGGCGTCCTGTAGGCGGCGATCAGTTTTTCCGCCGCATCGTTGGAGAACGCTAGGCCCGACATAGATCACCATCCCATAGCTTCGTATCGGCTAACTTGAGTACCCTGAAGGATCTTGACGCAGAGGGTCAATGTCAGCTCTGGGTCAAACTGAGACATTATTCCGTTTCGAGGAGCCGCTTGAAGCACCCGCGCACGCGCTTCTGCGTATCGATCAGGTGCGCATCGAGCGTGGTGAAATCCGGCAGGCCCGCCGCACGCGCGAGCAGCGTGAGCAATCCGGGCCCCGCCTGCTTCGGGTCGAACGGCTTTGAGAGGCAAAGCCGCAGAATCTGCCCAAGATCGGCATAAAGCTGCCAGGCGCCGCGCAACAGCTCGCTATCGGCGGTGTCGAGCAGGCTCAGCGATTGCGCCTGAGCGAGCACGCGGCCGGTATTGGGGTCGAGGATTTCCGGCCGGCGCACCGCGTGTACGAGCTGCAGGTATTGCGCGATGAACTCGATGTCGATGAGGCCGCCGGGGGCGTTCTTGAAATCCCAGCGGTCCCCCTCGCCTTTCTCGGCGGCGATGGCCTGGCGCATTTCCGCCGCATCGCGGCGCACGATCGCGGCCTCGCGCTTGATGCGCAGCACGCGCGCAATCTCCTTCTCGACCCGCACCTTGAAGCCGGGCGGGCCGGACACGACGCGGCCGCGCGTCAGCGCCATGTGCTCCCAGGTCCAGGCCTCCTCGCGCTGGTAGATGCGGAAGCTCTCGATCGCGGTCGCGATCGGGCCCGAGCGGCCCGAGGGCCGCAGCCGCAGGTCGACGTCGTAGAGCTTGCCGGCGTTGGTCGGCGTGGTCAGCGCGCTCACCAGCCGCTTGGTCAGGCGGGCGTAGTATTCGGTGGCGTGCAGCGGCCGCGAGCCGTCGGACTCAGGGCGTGCCGGATCGAAGTCATAGAGCAGGAGGAAGTCGAGATCGGAGCCGGCGGTCATCTCGCGGCCGCCGAGCTTGCCCATGGCGAGCACGACGCTCTCGCCGCGCCTGATGCGGCCGTATTGGGCGGCGAAGCGCTCGCTCACCGCGCGATGCAGCGCGCGGATCACCACCTCGGCGAGCGCGGTATAGGCTTCGGCGGCGCGGGCCGCCGACAGCGCGCCGGACAGCACGCGCACGCCGATCAGGACCAGATGCTCGCGGCCGAAACGGCGCACGCGGTCGAGCAACTCTTCCTCGTCGGGCGCGTCCTTGATTGCAAGGTCGAGACGCTTGGCGAGAACTTCGGCGCCGGGCGGCTCGCCGAAGAAGGCCGGATCGAGCAGGCCGTCGAGCACCGACGGCGCCGGCGCCACGATCTCGGCGAGCCGCGGCGCGGTGCCGAAGATGGTTCCGAGCAGCTGGACAAGATCGGGATGCGTGCGCAGCGCCGCGAGCAGGCGGATGCTGCCGGGGAGCTCAGTGAAGAAGCGGTCGGCGGCTACCAGCGCAGCGTCGGCGTTTCCGGTGCGGGCGAGCGCGTCGAGCAGCGCGGGCAAGACCGCCTGCAGATCGGCGCGCGCGGCCTCGGGCCGCAGCGAGCGATGCTTGCCCGCGAGCCAGCCGCGCACCATGGCGCTCGCCGCGCGCGGGTCCTTGAAGCCCAGGCGGGAAAGGGTCTCCAGCGTCTCGCGGTTGTCGGCATCGGCCGGAAAGGCGAGCTTGCCCTCGATGGCGGCAAGCGGCGGCGCGTCCTCGAACAGGCGGCCGTAGTGGCCCTGCACTCGACTCAAGTGGGTGACCAGCGTCGTGGCGAAGGCCTTGCTGCCGGAAGCGCCGAAGAAGCGCGCGAAGCGCTCGAGCGCGTCCGGCTCGGCGGGAAGCGTGTGGGTCTGCTCGTCGGCGACCATCTGCAGGCGGTGCTCGACGCGGCGGAGATGCTCGTAGGCCGCGGTCAGCTCGTCGCGCGCTTCCTTGCCGATCCAGCGCTCGGCCGCGAGCGCATCGAGCGCCTTGAGCGTCTCGGGCGCACGCAGCGCAGGCGAGCGGCCGCCGGCGATCAGTTGCTGGGTCTGCACGAAAAACTCGATCTCGCGGATGCCGCCGCGGCCGAGCTTGATGTTGTGGCCGGCGACGGCGATCTGCTCGTGGCCGCGAAAGGCGTGGATCTGCCGCTTCATCGCATGCACGTCGGCGATCGCCGCATGGTCGAGGTAGCGCCGCCAGACGAAGGGGGAAAGCTCCTTCAGGAACGCCTCGCCGGCGGCGAGATCGCCGGCGCAGGGCCGCGCCTTGATGAAGGCCGCGCGCTCCCAGGTCTGGCCCTCGCGCTCGTAGTAAGCGTGGGCGAAGTCGGTGGCGACCGCAAGCTGGGTCGAACCCGGATCGGGCCGCAGCCTGAGATCGACACGGAACACGTAGCCGTCGGAAGTGCGCTCCTGCAGCATGCGCACCAGGTCGCGCGCCAGGCGGATGAAGAAGGGCGCGGGATCGAGGCCGTTCAGCTTCGCGTGCGGGTCGTAGAGCAGGATCAGGTCGATATCGCTCGAATAATTGAGCTCAAAGGCCCCGAACTTGCCCATGGCGAGCGCGAAGAAGCCGGAGCCTTCGCCGGGCCGCTTCGGGTTTAGGAGCGTGAGCTTTCCGGCGCGCTGCGCGGCGAGCAAGAGGAAATCGACCGTCGCACCGGCCGCCGCATCGGCAATCGCGGTCAGCGCGTGGGTAACTTCCGCGAGCGTCCAGGCCCCGCCGATATCGGCGAGCGCGATGAGCAGGGCCGCCTCGCGCCGCGATCTGCGCAGCATGCGCATGACCGCCGCCTCGCTCCTGGCGGCGCGGGCGGCGCGAATACGATGGATGATTCTTGCGAGTTCCTTCTCGGGCGAGCCGGCAAGCGCCGCGCGCAGGCCGCCGAGATCGGCCTGCGCGATCTCCCACAGGAACGGCGAGCCCTCGGCCACGCCTTCGAGCACACGCCGGGCGCGCGGATATTTCCTGAACAGCGCCGCGAACTCGCGCTCGAACTTTTTGCCGGAACCCGCGAGCGCCTGGTCGAGCTTGGCTGCCGCGGCCTTGGGCGCGAGCGGGCGCGGCGCCTCGGTGAAGCGCGCGGCCAGCGGCGAAAGGCTCTTGGATTTCGTGTTGCGGGCGGCCATCCCCTCACCCCTTCCTAGATCGGGGTGCGGGTGTCAAACCGCCGGCTTCACGCCTGCCGGGATCGAAAGCGTCACGCGCAGGCCGGGCGCGTTGTCGTCGAGCTTCAATTCGCCGCCGTGCAGCCGCGCCACCGCGGCGGCGAGCGACATGCCGAGTCCGGCGCCGGGCTGGGTGCGGCTGGCCTCCAGCCGCACGAAACGCTCGAGCACGCGCACGCGATCCGGCTCCGGAATACCCGGGCCGTGGTCGGCGACCGCAAAATGAATCGTGCCGCTCTCACCGCGCGCGCTCACGACGATTTCCGCCGGTTGAACCGGCACCGTGGGCTTGCCGTACTTGATGGCGTTGTCGATCAGATTGGCGAGCGCCTGCCCGATCAGCTCGCGGCTGCCGTGCACCGGCAGCGGCCCCTTGGCCTCCAGCTTCAGCGCGAGGCCCTGCTCCTCGGCGAGCGGCTCGTAGAGCTCGGCCACGCTCTCGGCGATGTCGGCGGCGTCGAAATCGGTCATATGCTCGCGCGCCTGGCCGGCCTCGGCGCGCGCGATCATCAGCAGCGCATCGAAGGTGCGGATCAGGCCGTCGGATTCCTCGATCGTCTTCTCGATTGCGGCGCGGTAATCGGCGTCGCTCTTGGCGGTGCGCAGCGCTTCCTCGGCGCGATTCTTGAGGCGCGTGAGCGGCGTCTTGAGATCGTGGGCGATGTTGTCGGAGACGTGTTTGAGCCCGACCATGAGCGCTTCGATGCGCTCGAGCATGGCGTTCAGGCTGCTCGCCAGCCGGTCGAACTCGTCGCCGGAGCCCGCCACCGGCAGGCGGCCGGAGAGGTCGCCGGCCATGATGCGGTCGCTGGTGGCCGTCATGCCGTCGATGCGGCGCAGGACGCGGCGGGCGATGAACACGCCGCCGGTCACGCCCATGATCACCAGCACGACCACGGCCCAGCGCGCGGGCGCGGCGAGCACCTGGCGGATCAGCTCGCGCTCCTCGATGTCGCGGCCGACGAGCAGGCGGAAGCCGCCGGGCAGCACGAAGACGCGCGCCAGCGCGCGCGAGTCCTTGGCTTCGGCGCCTTCCTCGCTGCGCTTATACGTGATCTCGCTCCAGCCGGTGCTTTGCAGCGTTCCGGTCGGAACGTCGGCGACGTTGCCGGCGAGCGTCACGCCGGTGACGGTTGTCACCAGATAGACGCTGGAGCCCGGCAGGTTGGCGCGCGCCTCGACCACGGCCACCAGGCGGCGGATGCCGCCGATATTGTACTGCTCGTAGAGCCCGCGCACCTCGGCGTCGATGGTCTCGACGATCTGATCGCGAACGAGCTGCTGGGTGTGTTGCGCGAGGTACGCGATCACGCCGCCGGCGAACAGCGCGAACAGGATCATGTAGACGGCGACGATCTTGAACGCCGTCGTGCGTACGAGCCTACCGAGCGCCGTCACGGATCATGTATCCGGCGCCGCGGATGGTGTGCAGGAGCGCCTTGTCGAACCCCTTGTCGATCTTGGAGCGCAGGCGCGAGACGTGCACGTCGATCACGTTGGTCTGCGGATCGAAGTGATAGTCCCAGACGTTTTCGAGCAACATGGTGCGGGTGACGACCTGCCCGGCGTGGCGCATGAGATATTCGAGCAGGCGGAATTCGCGCGGCTGCAGTGGGATTTCCTTGCCGGCGCGGGTTACGCTATGGGCGAGGCGGTCGAGCTCGAGATCGGCCACCTGATAGACGGTGTCGGCGGCCTGCGGTGCGCCGCGGCGCGCGAGCGCCTCGATGCGGGCCAGCAGCTCGGAGAACGAATAAGGCTTGGAGAGATAATCGTCGCCGCCGGCGCGCAGCCCGGTGACGCGATCGTCGACCTGGCCGAGCGCGGAGAGGATCAGCACCGGCGTGGCGCGGCCCTTTTCGCGCAGCTCCGCCACCAGCGAGAGCCCGTCGCGTTTGGGCAGCATGCGGTCCACCACCAGCACGTCGAAATCGCCGTCGAGCGCAAGCGCAAGACCCGCCTCGCCGTCGCCGGCGATCTCGGCCACGTGGCCGGCTTCGCGCAACGCCTTCTTCAGGTACTCGGCGGCTTCGCGATCGTCCTCGACGACAAGCAGGCGCATGGCGGAATCCGCGACGAGAGATTCGATGGCGGGATTTTCGCGCATCTGGTGCCGATAGGCGATCCTCTAAAAAGGTGGGCGGGAGGCTTTTGGCCTCCCGCCCCGGGTATCAGGCGGTCGGAGGGGGCGTGGGGGGAATGCCGCCGCCTGCACCCAACTCAGCCGCGTCCGACCGGAACGGTCACGAAGCGGGTACCCTGCTCGGTTTTCACGCGCATGAGCACCACGCCCTTGCCTTCGGTTCGGGCTGCGGCAAATGCATCGCGGACATCGGCCGGCGTCGAGACGGCCTTGCCCGCTACTTCGAGGATCACGTCGCCGGACTTCAGCCCGCGCTCGGCGGCGGGACCGTCCGGCTTCACGTCGGTAATCGACGACGCCGATGTCGCCGGAGCCGGCGACCGACTTGGCCGGGGCCATGGAGAGGCCCAGGCGCGGCTCGACCACCCGATCACGGTCGCGATCACGATCGCGGTCGCGGCCGCGCGGCTCGGTACGATCCGCGGTGCGGTCCTCGGGAAGCTTGGTCAGCACGACGTCCACGGTGCGCTCCTTGCCTTCGCGCATGATCGTGAGCTTCACGGTGGTGCCCGGCGCGATCAACGAGACGCGCCGCGACAGCTCGCGCGCATCTTTGATCCGCGTGCCGTTCACCGCCATCACCACGTCGCCCGACTTGATGCCGGCCTTGGCCGCCGGACTGTCGGCTTGCACGTCGGCGACGAGAGCGCCCTGCGGCTCCTTGAGGCCGAGGCTTTCGGCGATTTCCGCGGTCACCGGCTGGATGTTGACGCCCATGAAGCCGCGCGTGACGATGCCGCTCTCCTTCAGCGAGGCGACGACGCGGCTTACGGTCTCGGCCGGGATTGCAAACGCGATACCGATATTGCCGCCGGTCGGCGAAACGATCGCCGTATTGACGCCGATCACCTCGCCCGCGAGGTTGAAGGTCGGGCCGCCGGAATTGCCGCGGTTCACCGCGGCGTCGATCTGCAGGAAGTCGTCATAGGGGCCGGCGCCGATGTCGCGCCCGCGAGCCGAGACGATGCCGGCGGTGACGGTGCCGCCCAAGCCGAACGGATTGCCGACCGCGAGCACCCAATCGCCGACGCGCGGCTGAGCGGTCGCGATCTTGACCCAGGGGAAGTCGGTGCGGCCGTCGATCTTGAGCAGCGCCAGATCGGTGCGCTGATCGCTGCCGATGACCTTGGCGGTGTAGATCTTGCCGTCGTCCATGATGACTTCGACGGTCGTCGCCTTGTCGATCACGTGGTTATTGGTGACCACGTAGCCGTCGGCGGAAATGAAGAAGCCGGAGCCCTGGCCGGTGACGCGCCGGTTGCGCGGCGCGGGCGTGTTGGGCTGATCGCCGAAGAAGCGGCGGAAGAAGCGCTCCATGTTCGGCGGCACGTTCTGGCCGGGATTGCGCGGCTCTTCGGCATCTTCCTCGATCGAGGACGTGCGCGGGCCGTCGATCTTCGTGCGCACGCTGACCACGGCGGGCCGCACGCGCTCGACGACGTCGGCGAAGGAATACTGGCTGGCCGGCCGTTCGGTGGTGATCTGGGCAAGGGCGGGAGAGGAAACGGGGGGGAGAATCACCTGGCCCGCGGCGAAGCCGAGAACGGCGACGCCGAAAACGCCGGCCAAGAGCACGGAGCGGCGGCGCGAGAGCAGGCTGCGGGAGTTGGAATCGGTAGGAAGCGACATCCGGGTTCTCCTTGTGACCCGCATTTCCTGCAGGTTCGAGGGAGAACGTAAGAACGGCAGCGTTACAATCCACTGGCCGGAGAATTACAGTTTCGTAAGGTCGATTACTTGTCCGTGAGCTTGCTAAGCCTTTGTTTTTCTTCGGCTGAAAGCGGCAGCGGATTACCCGTCGCGCGGCGCCGTATCCACAGCGTGATTCCAATCAGGCCCAAAACGAGAACAAGTCCGGGCGCGGTCCAGAGCGCCTTCTGCGCTCAGAGATCCATGGCCAAGCAACACGAACTCACCTCGATGAGTACTGCGGCAAGCAAAGGCCAGCGGCAAGCAAAGCGATCGACTGGATCGGTGGCGCGTTGGCTCAGCCGCGCGGGCCCAGGATCGGCGGCGGCGGTGCCCATGAGCGCAGCTCCGACTCGGGCAAGGGCCCCCAGGTGCCGTCCGGATTGCGGCAGGCCACGCCGCGCTCGGTCGTGGGCCGGCCGTCGATATAAATCGTGTGGGTGTATTCGCGGCAGCGCGGATAGGCGCCGATGACGTAGGGCGGGCCGGGAACGATGGTCCCGTAGCCGGTGGTCCCGCGCCAGCTCATGGGCGCGCCGGGGCCGCCGTTCTCGAGCGCGTCCATCTCCGCCTCGTAGGCGCGGCGGCGATCCGCCTCGTCGAGCGAACTGCCGATCGCCCCGCCGACCAGGCCGCCGATCAGCGCGCCCGCCACCACCGCGCCCGGCCCGCGGCCGACCGTGGCGCCGAAAATTCCGCCGGTCAGCGCGCCGAGCGTGACGCCTGCGCCGGTGTTGGGGCTATCGCCGGCGCAGCCCGCAAGCGTGAGCGCGAGGAGACCGGCGGTGATTGCCTTAACTGGCTGCATGCGCACGTCGTCCCCGAATCCTCGCCCCAGCGTTTCAATGTAACTGGCGGGACAATAAGGCGAAAGTGCGCGGACGGCTTACGCGGCCGGCAGCAGCAGCTCCGCGCGCAGGCCGCCGATCGGCGCGGTCGAAAGCTCGAGCTTGCCGCCATAGAGCGTGACGAGCTCGTACACGATGGAAAGCCCGAGGCCCGATCCGGGCCGGCTCTCGTCGAGGCGGCGGCCGCGCTCGGGAATTTCGCGCCGCGCCTCCTCGGGCAAGCCCGGTCCGTCGTCGTCGACGATCAAGCGGAAGAAACGGCGCGCGCCGGGGTCGCCGGCGGGTTCGGGCCGCGTCTCGATCTCGACGCGCGAGGCCGCCCACTTGCAGGCGTTATCCACGAGATTGCCGAGCAGCTCTTCCAGATCCTGCCGCTCGCCGAGGAAGACGGCGCCATCGGCCTGGCGCGCCTCGATCTTGAGGCCGCGGCCGGCGTGGATTTTCTCCATGGTGCGCGCCAGCCCGGTGACCACCGGACCGACTTCGGTCGTGGCTCCGACCATGGCGACGCGCGCCACCAGCCGCGCGCGCTCCAGATGCCGCTGGACCTGATCGTGCATCAGGCTGGTCTGCTCGTTCACCTTGTCGGCGAGCGGATCGTTGCGGCCGGCGGCCTCGTTGCGCAGCACCGAGAGCGGGGTCTTGAGCGCGTGGGCGAGATTGCCGACATGGGTGCGGGCGCGCTCCACGATCTCGCGGTTGGACTCGAGCAGCGCATTCAGCTCGCGGGCCAAGGGCGCGATCTCGCGCGGAAACTCCCCTTCCAGCCGCTCGGCGTTGCCCGAGCGCATGGCGGCGAGCGAGCTGGAGATGCGCGCGAGCGGCCGCAGGCCGAAACGCACCTGGAACAAAGTCGCCAGCACGAAAGCGAGGCCGAGCACCGAGAACGTAATGGCGAGCGCGACGTCGAAATCGTAGCTGTCCTCGTCGATTTCGGACGCGTCGCCGGCGACCGAGACGAGGAAGCGGCCGTCCTCGCCGAGATCGACGATGCGCTCGACCACGCGCAGGCGCTGCTTGTCGGGGCCGTCGACATAGCCCTCGCGGAATCCGCCGGGCCGCGCGGGAACGCCGAGCGTGGCCAGAAGCGGGATGCCGCTCTCCGGCGCCGAGCGCGAATGCTTCACCTCGGACGCCAGCGCGTCCATGCGGGTGATCTGCCAGTACCAGCCGGAAAGCGGCAGATCGAACAAGGGATCACCGAGCGCCGAGGGCTCGGGGATGGTGCCGGCGGTGGCGCTCGCGACATCGGCGACGATGGTCTTCAGATAAATATTGAGGCGGCGGTCGAACGAGCGCTCGACCGAGTTCTCATAGAGCGAGGAGAGCACGAGACCGATCGCCACCAGCACGACCGCGCTCACCGCGACCGCGGTGAAAAACAGCCGCCGGGCTAGCGACGTTCCGGGCATCCAGCCCGCGGGAATCCAGCTAACGCGCATCCGCGGGGGATGTGAGCAGGTAGCCGAGGCCGCGCACGGTCTGGATCACGTCGATGCCGAGCTTTTTTCTGAGCCGGCCGACGAAGACCTCGATGGTGTTGGAGTCGCGGTCGAAATCCTGATCGTAAAGATGCTCGACCAGCTCGGTGCGGGAGACCACGCGGCCGGCGTGGTGCATCAGGTACGCTAGCAGCCGGTATTCGTGCGAGGTGAGACGGATCGGATTGCCGTCGACGCTGACGCGGCCCGAGCGGGTATCGAGGCGGACCGGGCCGCAGGTGAGCTCGGCGGTGGCATGACCGGAGGCGCGGCGCAGGAGCGCGCGCACGCGCGCCAGCACTTCTTCGAGGTGGAAGGGCTTGGCCACGTAATCGTCGGCGCCGACGTCGAAGCCCTGGACCTTGTCGGACCAGCGGTCGCGCGCGGTGAGGATGAGCACCGGCATCATCTTGCCGGAGCGGCGCCAGGATTCCAGCACCGAGATGCCGTCCATCTTGGGCAGGCCGAGATCGAGCACGACCGCGTCGTAGGGCTCGTTCTCGCCGAGATAGTGGCCCTCCTCGCCGTCGAACGCCTTGTCGACTGCGTAGCCCGCGTCGGTCAACGCGGTGCAGAGCTGGCGGTTGAGATCGGGGTCGTCTTCGACGACGAGAAGGCGCATTGGGGGGAGAGACCACCCTTGGAATCGGGCGGGAGTGTGCCACTCATGCGGGCACAAGTCAGCCGTAAGCGGGGCCGGCCGAGAGATAAAGTAAAGGGCTGAAAAGGCTGAAGTATTACAAATCGGCAATCAACGCCGCGCGCGGCAGGCGCGCGCCTGATCGCGCAGCGAGAGCCACTCCGAGAGAGCGGATTCGACCGCGCTGTCCGGCGCGAGCTGCCGCACCTCGGCGCCGACGCGGCGCAGGAAATCGCGGTCGCGCTGGATGACCACCGGACACACCGCGAGCGTGACTTGTCTCGGCTCGGCCGGCTCGCCCAGACACAGGCGGGCGCCGAGCAGGATCACTTCGAGGCCGAGGCAGAATGGGGGCATCAGAAACTCCACCCGTCATTCCGGCCGCGCGTAGCGCGGGCCGGAATCCATAATCACCATCGTCGTTCGTACAGCACCGCTAGCGGATATGGATTCCGGGTTCGCGGCCCCGGATCAGGTCCGGGGCCGCGCCCCGGAATGACGGTTACGCCGAGCCCCCATCGAGCCGCTTGAGCAGCTCCTCGCGCGTCGCCGGCTTTTCGGCCAGCGCGCGCATTTCGTCCTCGGCCTGTTTGGCCGCGAGCGCGTGCTCGCGAGATGCGCGGCGAGGCCGGCAGACAATGTGCGCATGGTTTTTCGCTTGATCCCCTCCCCCTTGTGGGGAGGGGTTGGGGGTGGGGTCGTTAGGAAGAGTCTCTGCGGCGACGCGTTCGCGTGACCTCGACTACCCCCACCCGGCCGCGCGTTTCGCGCGCGTCCACCCTCCCCACAAGGGGGAGGGTGTTAAGTCGTGCCGCTCACTTGTTGTCGAGCACGTCCTTGATGCGGTCGAGCAGCGGACAGGCGCGATCGTTCTGATTGTGATAGGCGGCCATGGCGACGATGTTGCCGTCGACGCAGCGGGTCGAGACCACGTTCTGGCCGAACCAGAAGAAGTAGCTCTCGCCGGTGCGCGAACCGTTGAAGCCGGCGTCCTTGGTCTTGCTGCGGACCAGATTCAGGCACGCCTGGGTGTTTTCCTCGTCGATGCGGACGAAGGCGGTGCAGGCGCTCGCAGCCAGCGCCGCATTGGCGGACAGGCCGAGCATGACCGCCGCGATACCAAGAACTCGAAGCTTCATTGCTGTCTCCCATGCAAACCCGCCGGGAGATTGGCAAGAGCCGCGCGCGGAAGCAAGAGAGCAGCCTTATACTTTCCCCTAGGGCCTTATTTCCACGATGGGAATCGAGGGAATTTCCCCAGCCGCGAAGGCGGCCAGGTCGATCTCCAGAAAGTCGCTGTCGAAGCGGGTACGCTGGCGGCTTCGCCATAGCCGGCGGAAACATCGAGCTCAATGCCGGCGAGCGCCCTGCCCGGCTCGGCCACGTTGGCGCGCTCGAAGACGATCACGCCCGGCACGGCGACGGTGTTCAGCGTGAAGGCGTCCGCATCGAGCGCGGTCGGCGTTCCGTCGGCCGCGAGCACGCGCGCGGCCAGAAGCGCGCGCAGCGGATTGACCGGCACGACGATGCGCGCGGAAGCCGGCCAGCGGTCGAGCGCGAGGCGCCACACTTGAGTGATCAGCACGCGGCGCGTGGCGGCTTCCACCTGCCCGCGCGCGGCGGCGATGAGCGCGCCGATCAGCGCGTCGTCGGCGTCGTGCTCGACGCGCAGAAAGTTCTTGGCCTCGGCCAGCGAGAGCGGTTCGCTCGAAGGAGACTCGAGGAGGATGGCGGACATGGATTTTAACTCCGCGTAGCTCCCTCTCCCCGCGTGCGGGGAGAGGGTTGGGGTGAGGGGGCGCTTAAGCTGTGCTCGGACATCAAAGCCCCCTCACCCGGCCCGCCTTCGCTTCGCTCGGCAGGCCGACCTCTCCCCGCATGCGGGGAGAGGTGAAAGACGCGTTGACCTTCGCCGCGCTTGCGCCGACAAAGGGCCATGCGCCGCGCCGCACTCGCACTTCTGTTCGCGTTCACGCCGTTTTCCGCCTTCGCCATCATCGGCGGCGCGGGAGCGCCGAACGAGATCGCGGCGCAGACCGTGCTGATCGTGTCGACGCGCGGCGCCTCGTGCAGCGGAACGGTGCTAGCGCGCCAGCTCGTGCTCACGGCGGCGCATTGCGTCGCGCCGCAAGCCGATTACGCGGTCGCGCTGGTGGAAGGCGCGTCGCCGCGGCTGCTGCAGGTCGCCAGCGTAATCCTGCATCCGGGCTTCGACCCGGCGCAGTTCAAGACGCGGCGGCCGACGCCGGATCTGGCGCTCCTGAAACTCGCCGAGCCCCTGCCCGCGCGCTACCGCGCGGCGCGGCTCTCGACCGAGGCGGCGCTGCCGCGGCCGGGCGATCAATTCGTGCTTGCGGGCTTCGGCATCGCCGCCGAGGGCAACGACCGCTCCGCTGGCACGCTGCGCACGCTCGCGCTGCCCGCGGTCGGCACCACCGGCGGGATCATGGTGCGGCTTTCGCTCGGCGCGGCGACGCCGGCCGGCGCCTGCACCGGCGATTCCGGCGGGCCGGTGTTCAAGAACGGCGCGCTCGCCGCGGTGATCGGCTGGACCACGGGGCCCAAGGGCCCGGGCTGCGGCCTGGTCACCGGCGCCACGCTGGTGGCGATCCAGCGCCAGTGGATCGAAAGCACCGCGAGCGCGCTCGGTAGCCGGCTCGGAGACTAACGCGCGACCTGCGTCCGCGCAGTCGGACCATCGGCCGTTCGTCCCCGCGCAAGCGGGGACCCAGGGCAATAATGCAGTACGGTCGGGGGTGTGACCTGGATTCCCGCTTGCGCGGGAATGAGCGGAAGTTCACAGCGCGCGCGCCGCCCTTTCCATGCTCCCCTTCTCCGCTAAGATCGCCCCGGGCTGGGGAGATTCATGAGCAGACGAGCAAGCGCGATATCGTGCGCGGCATCGGCCGCGGCGCTGGTTTTTTTCGCGGGCAACGCGAACGCCATCATCCAGGGTTATCCCTCCGGGCTCTCCGCCCACATGGTGCGGGTCAATTCCGGCGGCAGTCACTGCTCCGGCGTCGCCATCGGCCGCCAGGCGGTGGTGACGGCGGCCCACTGCGCCGCGCGCCCGAGCGTGAACGCCGACGGCCAGCGCATCGCGGTCTCACAAGTGACGCGCAGCGCCATGGTGGACGGGCGACGCGTCTCGGTCGCCGGCGACGCGGCGATCCTTCTGCTGCGCGCGCCGCTGCCCGGCGCGATCTCGCCGCTGCCGGTCGGCAGCCCCGGCGACGGCGCTTTCTCCATTGCCGGGTTCGGCACCGCGGCGGAGGCGCAGCGCATGGCGGTCGGCACGCTGCGCGAAGCCCGCCTGGTGCAGGCCTCGCATCACCGCTGGATGCTGGTCGATCCCAACCGCAGCGGAAAACTTTCGGCCAGCGCCTGTTTCGGCGACTCGGGCGGCGCGGTGATCCAGAACGGCGCGCTGGTCGGCGTGATCACGCGCGCCAATTACCCGCGCGCGCCGATCGCCTGCGGCTGGTACACGCAGTATGCGCCGGTGATGGCGAGCGGCCCGGCAACGACGATGATCGCCGAAGCGCCGGCGACTCCTTCTTATACCGCTCCCTCCGAGGAACAGCCGCGCACGCGGCGCAGCCGGCATACGCGCGAGCGTGTGGTTGCGAGCACCGCGGCGTATCCGCCTTCGGAATTCGCCACACCCTATACGCTGGTGGCGGCGGAAAAGCCGACCGTGCGCAAGGCGAAGAAGGGTATGCGGAAGAAGTTCAGGAAGAAGGGCCGGAGGGCGTGAGCATGATCGTGTCCTAGTAAATTAGGTTACGATCGTAGCTACTATCTCGTCGATCGGCAAAAATAAGGTTTGATTCCCCAGAGAGAAAGCGCGAAATCCATATCGCGCGTAGAAGGGCACAGCCACCTGATCCACTGCATGAACCAAGAAGGCCCACGCTCGGCGGCTATGCGCTCGACATGACCGAGACGGAGCTGAGCGAAGCCGCGGAGCACGAAGCCGGCACGACCGACTGGGGCGAGCGCCGCCCGGTGGTCACCATCGACTACCTGCCGCCGCGGCACTACGGGATCTGAGGCGCGAACAGGGATTCCCCTCCCTCTGAAATGAGGGAGGGTGGCGCGGCGCATCCAGGCCGGATTCATCCAGCCTGGTTCCGGTAACGAGCCGCGACGGGAGGGGGTTGCATTCCCTCGACCCCCGAGCGCCCTCGTCCCCTCCCCCCAGCGGGGCGCTCCAACCCCCTCCCGACCATTTCCGCCCTTCCTTCTGTTCCCTCATACCCAGGCCGGCGCGCAGCGCCGTGACCCGGGTATCCAGGTCTTTATGTGCTTGCTGGAGGCAAAAAATGGATGGCCGGGTCAAGCCCGGCCATGAGGTCTTTTAGAAACGTGCCACTTCGGCTTCTTCCGCCTACCTCCCACCCGATCCTCCTGCCTTCGGCGTTGTTGCAGTCGGCCAAGCGCCGGCACTTATCCAGAGCCTTCCCCCTCCCGGTTGTCTTCCGGGCGACGGTCCAATAGCGTTTGCGCCTGGGTAGGCCGGCCGCCGGCGGAGGAACCGCGGCGCCGTTGCATGGGGGGCGTACATGATCGCATCGGCAGGCCGTTCGGTCGCGTTGGCCTCACTCGCGCTCTTGAGCGCCGTCTCGATCGCCAGCGCGCAGAGCCCAATCTATCCCAATCCGTTCGACAAGCGCTTCAGCGTCGGCGTCTCGGTCGGGCTCACCAACGTCCATACCGACTATACCGGCGCCAGTTTTGCCACGACCGGCTCGGCCGGCATCATCTGCGCCGACGCGAACTACGACTACTGGGACGTGGCGCTGCGCTATGCAGGCGAGTTCAGCGGCTTCCGCATCGCCGCCGCCGCCAGGCCGCAGGAGCCCGCGCTGTTCGGCGGGCTGACCGGCTCGGTCTGCACCGGCTTCGGCACCACTTCCGGGATTTTCCCCGGCAACGGCCTGGCGCACACGACCAAGCTCGGCTTCCTCGGCACCATCGGCACGCGCGCGGGCTTCTACATCCCGCTCAACGCCACGCCGACGACCGGCCTGAAAAGCGGGTTCACTCCGTATAGTTTCAAGATCTACGGGTCGAGCGGCTTCGCCTTCGCCGACACAGAGATTTCGGTTCCGGGCTTCCCCGGCGTGAGCGGCACGCGGACCGGGAGCTACTTCGGGGCCGGCGTCGAGGTGAACGGGCTGCTGGGTTCGGGCGCGCTCATCAACGCCCCATCCGGCACCGTGCAGAGCATCGACGCGGCGGCGATAGCGATCTATCTCGAATATCGCCACTACTCGCTCGATACCAAGGACGCCGATCTGGGCGGGCCGGTGCCGACCAAGATCGAATTCGACACGGTCATGGGCGGCGTGCGGGTGCCGTTCTAGCGGCGCGCGGCGGCGTCCGTCTTCGAACCTAATCGCGGAGCATGGGCGGCTCACACGGCCGCCTGGATGCCTTTGCGCTTGTCGAACGGCGGGAGCCGCGGCCGGGTGGGCTCGCGGGCGCGCGGGTCTTGCACGATGCCGTCGCCCTGGGAGCCGCCGGAGGGCCTCACGGCGGTGGGCTTGGCGGGCGCCGGCGCCGCCGGAGCGGTTGCGGCGGGGGGCGCCGGCTTGTCCGGCTGCGAGTCGCCGGACGCCCGGACCTGTTTTTTCTTGCCTGGCTCCTGTTTCTTCTTGACCGGATTCTGTTTTTTCTGGGCCGGCGGCGGAGTGGTCTGGACCGGCTGCGGAGCGAGCCCGGCCGGCGCATCGCGCAAGACGGGCGCGGCCGCGGCGGGCCCCGCGAGCGCCGCGAACAGCACGAGGCAGAGTATCGGCGGAGCGTTTCGCATATTTGCCCGAAATTGCCGGAGCGAAAGGTAGCACCGCGCCGGGCGGCGGCAAGGAGGAAATCAGCGCGCCGGCCGTCAAAACCGTCATTCCGGGTGAGCCGTGCGAAGCGCGGCGAGGCCCGGAATCCATAACCACCGTCAGCGAATATGGATTCCGGGTTCGCGGGTAAAAAGCCCGTGCCCCGGAATGACGTTACTTCGAAGGCCTTCGGCGCCGTTTCGGTTTCTTCCGCGCCGATTTCGGCCTTTCCTCCGGCCACTGCACGATGCGGAAGGGATAGGCGCTCTTGGCGAGCTCCCGCTCGCGCGCGAACACGCGGCCGCGCACCGAGACGCCGGCCTCATGCACGGTCTCGGGATCGCCGCTGACCAGCGGATGCCACCATTCGAGCGGCTTGCCCTCGGCCAGGCGGCGATAGGCGCAGGTGGGCGGGAGCCAGGCGAGGCTCTCGGCGCGGCGCGGCGTGATGGCGAGGCAATCGCGCACGCGCTTGGTGCGGTGTTCGTAATCGGTGCAGCGGCAAGCCTTGGTGTCCAAGAGCCGACACGCAATATCGGTGTAATGCGTCTCGCCGGTATCGGCGTTCTCGAGCTTGATCAGACAACAGCGGGCACAACCGTCGCAAAGCGACTCCCATTCCGACTTACTCATCTCGTCGAGCTTCTTGCTGCGCCAGAAGGGAGCGGGCTTCATGCGCCTTTCTAGCACGTCATCCCTATTCGTCATGGCCGGACTTGATCCGGCCATCCACGTCGTGGCTTGCTGTAAGACGTGGATCACCGGGACTCGCGCCGCCGTGCCGCTCGCCTACGGCTCGCGGGGCAGCGCGGCCCGGTGATGACGAGGATGGAGCCGGCGGCGAGCCGGCCGCGAGATTATGGACGAGCCGCTCGAGCTCCTTGCGCTGCTCCTCCTCGGAGAGATTGTCGCGGGAGCTGCTCCAAGGCTTGCTCTCGCCCCCTTCCCGCTTCCGCGTCTGCGGCGGCGCTTCGCGCAGCCGGCGCAAGGCGCGGACGATATGCCGCTCGGCCTCGGTGGCGTCCGCCCCCGCGGCGGCACGTTCGGCCGCCGCGAGCCGCACGTCGAACAGCTCGTGGACCTGGGCGAGCGTGGCTTCGAACTCGGCCCGCATGGCCGCGCCGCCAGCGCGCTGCATCTTGGCGATGATCAGCAGCGTGCGCATCTGGTTCTCCCACGCGCGGTCCGCCTTGCGTCGCGCCGCGGCCAGGCGCGCTGCCTCGGCGGCCATCGAGCGCCGCATCTTGAACGCGGCCGCGGCCTCAGCGCGGCGGCGTCTCCTTGGCTCAAGCGGCGCTCGTCCATGATGCGGTTCAAGGCATAGGCGAGCCTGAGCTTGGTTTGCCGCTCGTCGGCGTCGGCGTAACCGAGATCGGCGAACACGTTGGTGCTGCCGCGGGTGATGCGCTCGCTTGCTTCTCGCTTCGTATTAGACCTTGCCATGACAAGTCGTCCTCTCGCGCGCGACGGTTGCATGGGTGGGAATCTGGGTAAAGCCTTATGCGTCAAGCCTCGGCTAGCCCTTGCCCTCTCCGCCAAATCGCGCCATTTCTTATTTCAGAGGAACAGACATGAAAATCAAAGCCATCGTTCATGAGGCAGAGGAAGGCGGCTTTTGGGCCGAAGTGCCGGCCATTCCGGGCTGCGCCACCGAGGGCGACACCCTTGATGAACTCATGAAGAATCTCGAAGAAGCCATCGAGGGTTGCCTTGCCGTGGACGTCGCACCGCCGAAGGTCGGTGCCAAGGATCGCGTCGTCGAGGTCGTTCTTTGAAATCCATGTCGGGGCGCGAGCTCGCGCGCCTCGTCGAACGCCACGGCTGGCAGTTGCTTCGCGTCGCGGGCAGTCATCACATCTACGGCAAAGCGGGCAGCATCGTCCGCCTTTCGATTCCGATCCACGCCAACCGACCGCTGAAGACCGGGTTGCTGCGGCACCTGCTGAAGATGGCCGAGATTCCGGAGAACGAATAAGCGGGCGGGACGGGGTGTGAGCCCCCTCGACCCCCTCCCCACCCCCGGTCTATAAGCATTCGGGCGCTGGTTGGCATCGCTGAACCTCAAGCTATCCATGGCCGACAAACCCGAGCAAAAAGAAAAACTCCCGCTGCCCAAGCCCCGCGTCGGGCGGGCTGGCGCGCCTGTTCCTCGATCTCGACGCGCGCATCGGCCACGCGATGTTCGCGGCCAACATCCTGTTCCGCGCCAAGTGGGAGGACTGGTCCGGCTTCATGGACCGCTTCCACGTCACCGGCCTGAAGCGGCTTGCGGTCGAGGCGGCCTCGGAGGGCCTCACGCTCGGCGCCGCCGGCGCGATCGTGATGCTGGCGCTGGCGGTGCCCGCCTTCCGCGAGACCACCGACGAGAACTGGCTCAAGAAGAGCGAGCTCGCGGTGGTTTTCCTCGACCGCTACGGCAACGTGATCGGCGAGCGCGGCATCCGGCACAACGACTCGGTGCGGCTCGACGAGCTGCCCGACCATCTCATCAAGGCGGTGCTGGCCACCGAAGACCGGCGCTTCTACGAGCATTTCGGCATCGATTTCGCCGGCACCTTGCGCGCGCTCACCGCCAACGTGCGCGCGCAGAACGTGGTGCAGGGCGGCTCCTCGATCACGCAGCAGCTGGCGAAAAACCTGTTTCTCAACAACGAGCGCACCATCGAGCGCAAGGTGAAGGAGGCGTATCTGGCGCTGTGGCTGGAGACGCGGCTTTCGAAGCAGGAAATCCTGAAGCTGTATCTCGACCGCGCCTATCTTGGGCGGCGGCGCCTTCGGCGTGGACGCGGCGGCGCAATATTACTTCGGCAAGTCGGCGCGCGAGGTGAACATGGCGGAATCGGCCATGCTGGCCGGGCCTGTTCAAGGCGCCGGCGCGCTTCGCGCCGCATATCAACCTGCCGGCGGCGCGCGCGCGGGCCTCGATCGTGCTCGACAACCTGATCGAAGCCGGATTCATGACCGAGGGCCAGGTGTTCGGCGCGCGGCGCAACCCGGCGACGCCCTTGGACCGGCGCGACGAGCTGGTGCCGAATTATTATCTCGATTGGGCGTTCCGCGAGATGCAGGGCATCGTCGCCAAGCTGCCCGATGAGCGTGCAGGAGCGCAGCTTCATCGTGCGCACCGCGCTCGACCCCAACATCCAGCGCGCGGCCGAGATCGGCGGTCGAGATCGCAGCTGCGCCAGTTCGGCCACGATTACAACGCGACGCCAGGCGGCGATGGTGATCATGGAGCCGAACGGCGCCGTGCGCGCCATGGTCGGCGGGCGCGACTACGGCGAGAGCCAGTTCAACCGCGCGGTCGACGCCACGCGCCAGCCCGGCTCCTCGTTCAAGCCCTATGTGTATCTCACCGCGCTCATGAACGGCTACAAGCCGAGCTCGGTGTTCCTCGACGGCCCGCTCTGCATCGGCAACTGGTGCCCGCACAATTATTCCGGCGGCTACGCCGGCCCGGTCACCATGCTCAACGCGATCACGCGCTCGCTCAACACGGTGGCGGTGCGCGTGGCCGAGGTGGTCGGCCGCGACAAGATCATCGCCAACATGCGCAGGATGGGCGTCATCAGCCCGATCATCAATCACGCGGCCGCTGCCGCTGGGCGCGGCCGACCTCACCGTGCTCGAGCACACGCGCGCCTACGCGCATTTCGCCAGCGGCGGCATGAAGGTCGAGAGCCACGCCGCGCTCGAGATCAAGACGCAGCTCGGCGAGGTGATCTGGACCTGGGAGAAGAACGGCGGCAAGCCCGAGCGCATCCTGCCGGCCGCCGTCGTCGCCGACATGAACCTGATGCTGCACAACGCGGTGGAAAACGGCACCGGCCGCCGCGCCCGCATCGACGGCGTGCATGTCGCCGGCAAGACCGGCACCACCAACGCCTGGCGCGACGGCTGGTTCATGGGTTACTCGGGCAATTTCGTCGGCGGCATCTGGATGGGCAACGACGACTACTCCCCCACCCGCCGCATGACCGGCGGCTCGCTGCCGGCGATGACCTGGCAGAAGGTCATGGCGTACGCGCACCAAGGCGTCGAACCCAAGGTAATTCCGGGGATCATCAATGCCCCGGTGCCGCGCGTCGAGGAGCCCAAAGTCGCCAGCGCCGAGTCCGAATTCCCGACCGCCAAGCGACCGATCACGCTCTCGCCGCGCGCGGCCGAGCGGCTGCTCAGGATAGAAAAACTGCTGCGTGATGCGATCCCTGCGACGATTGCGCCGACTGCGGCGGCGCCTGGCCGCACGGCCGCAGCCTTGCCGGTCCTCCGCAGCGATTGACGCATAAAACCAGCGCTCTAAGTATGCAACGCGGCTCGCGGCGGGCCGTCCTGCTTCAGGATCGCTGACTTATAGGAGCGCAGATTTGCGCCTAGTCGTCGTCCTTCTTGCTTTCCTGGTGGGGGCCGCAAGCGGCATCGGCCTCACCTGGTTCGCGTCGGCGCGCGGCAACGGCTTCGGCGCGGTGCAGATCGGCGCCTGGTCCGCCTGGCCGAAGAGCGGCACCGCCGACGCCGACCCCTATGCGCGCGCCGCCTTCGCGCGCTCCGGGGAGCTCCCGCTGGAGCTTGCCGACGGCATCGCGTTCGTCGCCACCACCGACGACCAAGGCCGCGCGCTCGACGGCCGCTGCGACATCCGCATCCAGGGCCGCCTGCCGCAGGCCCGCCTGTGGACGCTCACGGTCTATGACGGCCGCGGCCGGCTGATCGACAACGCCGCGGAGCGCTACGCTTTCACCAGCGCCGAAGTGGTGTGGAACGCCGACCGCGCAGTCGAGATCGTGCTGGCGCCGCGCGCCCGCGGCGGCAACTGGCTGCCCACGGGCGGGAGCGACCGTGTGACGGCTGTGCTGCGTCTCTATGAAGCGCCGGTCGGGATCGGCAGCCGCTCCGGCGACGGCGCCGAGATGCCGAGCGTGAAGCAGGAGCGCTGCCCATGAGGCCCTATGTGCTCCCGGCGCTGATCGGACTGGTGCTCGGCGGGCTGGTGCATCTGGTCAGCGTGATGGCGCTGCCCCGCCTCGCGCTCGACGATGCCTTCGCGCGCCTGTCGCAGCTCGGCCCGGCGAACATGGTGAGCGTGATCCCGGATCCCACGCCGTTCAACGCGACGCTGCCGCGCACGGACCCGGCGTTCGCCACCGCGTTCTGCCTGTACGATCTGGCCGGCGGCGCGCTGCGGGTGCGCGTGCCGACCACGCCGGATTATTTTTCGATCTCGTTCTACACGCGCCACGGCCTGCCCTATTACGCGATCAGCGACCGCGCCGCCGGCCGCCGCACGGTCGAGCTGAATTTGATGACCGCGGCGCAACGCGCGGCACTTCCGGAGGACGAGGAAATCACCGCCGCCGACCGCCTGATCGTCGAATTGCCGACCGAGGAAGGCATCGTGCTGATCCGCGCCTTCGTGCGCGAGCGCGGCGAGCGCGAGGCTGTGCTCGCCCGCCTCAGCCAGGCCTATTGCGGCAGTGCGGGCTGAGGGGAGCCGCCCTTCAAGACAAAGCACGCTTTTGATATGCTATGCTACAAAACCTACCGACGACGGCAAAAGCAACGAGTGTCGGCGGTGGTCCGAGATCGTTCCCCGGGGGGCTTTGCCGTGAACATGACCAAGCTCGGCTATTTCGCCGAATTTCTCATTTTCCCTCCGCTCGTTCTCATTGCTACGGCGCTCGCGTTCCACAGCGCGTCCCCGCCGAGTGCGGTAACTTGGGCGGCCGTCTATGGCATCGGGCTCGCCGGCTGGACTTTGATCGAATATTTTCTTCATCGCATTGTTTTCCACCACGCGCCGTTTATTTCGCGGCTGCACGAGCAGCATCACGATAATCCTCAAGAACTGATGGGCACGCCGGTTTGGGCGAGCGTATCGTTGGGCTTGGTCGGATTTGCGGGCCTGTCCTGGGCCCTGCTCGGATTCAATCTGGCTACCGCGGCGACGGCGGGCATGGCCACCGGGTACTTGTGGTACGTCTTCGTCCATCACACGACCCACCACTGGCAGCCCCGTCACGGTTCCTATCTTTACCGCGTGCGGCTGCGCCATGCGCGACACCACTATAGCTCGGGCAGCGGCAATTTCGGCGTGACTACGGGCGTGTGGGATCTCGTCTTCTGCACGGCGCTCGAACTCGCGCCGACTTGCTCGCAGATCGGGCCCATGAATCAAACTCAAAACCCAGCAATCCGATTTTTCTACTCATCCCGAGCCCGAAGTCTCTTTACGAATGCTTGGTATTCGCTCGTATCCAGATTGGACAAAAATGCCGAAGTGACTCTCATGAATTATGGATATGAGAGCGCCGACGGGACAAAAATACGCTTGAATGCCAGCGATGAGGCTGAAAGGTACGCCCTTCAACTCTATCATCACGTCGCGACCGGCGTTGCTCTCGAGGGCAAGGATGTCCTCGAGGTGGGCTGCGGAAGAGGCGGAGGAGCTTCCTACATCGCTCGCTATCTTCATCCGCGAAAAATGGTCGGAGCCGACATAATTCCTTCGGCAATACGATTTGATCAAAGGCATTATGCAGCCCAAAAGAATCTCCGATTTTTTGTGGCGGACGCCCACAAGCTGCCGTTCGAAGACAATTCCTTCGATGCGGTGGTGAATATCGAATCGGCCCAGCACTACAAGGATGTCGGCCGCTTTCTCTCGGAAGTGCATCGGGTGCTGAAGCCGGGAGGACATCTTCTCATCGCCTATTTCGAAGACCCGGAGAAAGGGGTGTTCCCGCGACAGGCTCTCGCGCAATCAAAACTGCGCAAGGTGCTGGAGGAAGACATCACACAAGGCGTGGTGCGGGCCATGGATCTGGACAGTTCGCGCCGTCAACGATTGGCGCAGAAACTTTCGCCGGGCATTTTAAGAAAGCTTGCCGTCGAATTCGCCGGCGTTCGCGGCACCGACCTGTATAACGACTTCGCTTCGGGCAATTACCCGTATTTTTATTTTATCTATCAGAAATGACCTTCTCGACGCCGGCGGCGGCAGCACGACACCGTTCGGCCGCAGGCCTCTCTCGCCTATCGTCCGCCGGCACCCAAGGGCTTGGTACCCGCGTTAGTTGCGCGTTGCCGACACGTTAATGTTGCCCGGATAGTCGTAAAAATGAAGAATGAACCGCCAGGAAGAGCGTCGGCGTAGCAATCGGTCGAACGCGATGATGGACAGCGCACCGCCCCCGAAATTCAGGCTTTCGCTGCTGGGACGCTTCGAGCTGACTGGCCCGGGCGGCGTTGTCGACTTGCCGAGCAAGAAGCTCGCGGGACTGCTGGCATTTCTCGCCTGCTCGGCGCCCGAGCCGCAGCCGCGTGAGAGGCTGACGAATTTACTGTGGGGTTCGCATTTCGAGGCACAGGCACGGCAGAACCTGCGCCAGGCTCTGACGCGGCTGCGCAAAGTCCTGGGCGAGGACGTGCTGGTCAGCGACGGAGAGAAGGTCGCGCTCGCGCCCAAGATCATCGTTTGTGATGCCGTGCAGTTCGAAGCATTCGTCCGCGATGGTGGCCGGGATGCGCTGGGTGAAGCGCTTGAGCTCTACAAGGGGCGATTGCTCGCCGACAGCTCAATTCCGGAAGAAGCCTGGGCCGAATGGGTGAGCGCGCAAAGGCTGCGGCTTGAGAGCCTGGCGCTCGATGCCATGATCAAGATCGGCGAGCAAGGAGCTTCAGTCAGGCAATCCCGAGCCGGCGCTTGGCGTCGCCAACCGGGCAATCGCGATCAACAACTTGCGGGAGGATGCGCACCGGCTGGTCATTCGCGCGTTGGCCGCCAGCGGACGCAGAGCCGACGCGCTCAAGCACTATGAAAATCTTGTCGCGCTCTTGAAGAGCGAGCTGAATGTAGAGCCGGACGCGAGCACGAAGGCGGCTGTGGCCGAATTGCGCAGAGCCGAAGCTCCGGGCCCCCTGCCCGATACTGCTCTGCCTTCGGGCGCCGCCGCGGCCCCTCCATTGCCAACCGACCGACCCTCGATCGCCGTGCTCCCCTTTACCAATATGAGCGGCGATCCGGAGCAGGAATACTTCGCCGACGGCATGGCGGAGGAAATCATCACCGCGCTGTCGCGCTGCCAGTCGCTGTTCGTCATCGCGCGCAACTCGTCGTTCGTCTACAAGGGCAAATCCGTCGACGTGCGCCAGATCGGCCGCGAGCTCGGCGTGCGCTACGTGCTCGAGGGCAGCGTGCGGCGTGGCGGCGACCAGCTGCGTTTCACCGGCCAGTTGATCGACGCCGCCTCCGGCACCCACATCTGGGCCGACCGCTTCGAGGGCGAGACCAGCGACGTCTTCGCGCTGCAGGACCGCTTCTCCGAGAGCGTCGTCGCCACCATCGAGCCGCGCCTGCAGCTTGCCGAGATCGAGCGGCTGAAGCACAAGCCGGCGGGCGATCTCAACGCCTATGACCTGCTGCTGCGTGCGCAGCGGTTGATCTACGACTGGACGCCGGAAAGCGTGGAGGCGGCGATGCGCTCGCTCGAGCAGGCGCTTGCCATCGATCCCAACTATGCACCGGCGTTGGCGACGCTGGCGAACTGCTACGCCACGCGTCGCTTCCAGGGCTGGGGCAAGGATTACAGGGCGGAGGCGGTCGAGGGCGTGCGCGTCGCCAACCGCGCGGTCGAGTTCGGCAAGGACGACGGCGAAGTGTTGTGGCGGGCCGCCTATGCCATCTGGCACCTGGCGATGGACGCACAACGCGCGACCGAGCTGATCTATCGCGCCCTGCAGGTCAATCCGAATTCGTCCATTGCCTTGACGATCGCGGGCTGGATCGAAGTGTCGTCGGGAAATCCAGCGAAGGCGCTCGAGCTGCTTCACCGCGCCCAACGCCTGAGCCCGCGCGATCCGCGCGGCTGGTCGATTACCGGCGGTATGTCCTTCGCTCACTACCAGCAAGGCGAATTCGAGGAGGCGGTGGCGTGGGCGCAGAAAGCCCTGACCGACAACCCGCGCTTTGCCGGCGCGCTGTGGTTCCTTGCCGCGGCCCTCGGGAAGCTGGGCGAGAAAGAAAAGGCGGCCGCTGCCATGGTCGAGGTGCTCAAGATCGAACCGCAGCTGACGCTTTCCGCGCTGCGGGCGCGCACGTTGCACACACGGGAAGACGTCTGGCTGAAGACCGCCGAGGGCCTGCGCCTCGCCGGCATGCCTGAATAGCGGCCGGGACCTCAGCCCCTCGGCGCTCTCCGCCGCCGCTTGCTGCCGCTTACAGCATCGCCGCTGGGCGGCACGGGCATTTCGGGAGCGATCGAATAGCCGAACTCCCCGCGCTCGACCCGGACCGACGGGAGAATGAGAATCTCGGCCGGCTCCGGCATCAAGGATTGAATCAACGCCCCCCGCACTCGTTCGGTCGGAAATCGCAATACCGCGCCCATCGTTGCCCTCCTCGGGGCTCGCGCCGGGCCTGGACGGCCGGCCGCTTCGGTGGGCCCATTAGGATTCGCTCAAGGTTAACAGTTCGCTAACGCTCGGTTGCTAGGCTCCAGGCCGGATCCAGTGCGAGCGTACCGATGTCCCCCTCCCAGCATTCCAGCCTGCAAGGCCTGATCGAGCTGTCGCGCCGCGACGGCGTCGAAATCCGGCCGACGCTGCTGCGCGTGCTGGTCGATCTCTATATCCAGCAGCCGATGCATACGGAGAGCGAGGCGGCCCGCTTCACCGAGCTGGTTTGCCGACTGGTGGAGCGCGCCGATCCGCCGACGCGGATCGCCGTCGCTACGCGGCTCGCGGCCTATGCCGGCACGCCCGCGGCCGTGGCGCTCCGGCTCGGGCGCGAAGAGATGGCGGTGGCCGAGCCGCTGCTGCGCCTCTCGAAGGCGCTCGGGGCCGCGGAGATGCACGCGATCCTCGACCTGAAGAGCGTGCCGCACGCGATCGCGCTCGCAGCGCGCGCGGACCTGCCGCAGAGCGTCGCGGCGCGAATTGCCGGCCACCAGCCCATGACTTCCACGCAGACCGACTATAAGCCGGATCAACCGATCGCCGGCCGCTTCCTTGAAACCGACCAGACGGAGCGGCTGCGAATTCTTGCGGCGCTCCAGCGGCTCGACCCGCCGGAGTCGCGGGAGTGGCAGACGAGCATTCCCGTCGCGATCCTGGACCGGCTGGAACGGGCCGCGATGCGCCGCGAGCCGCTCGAATTCGCGCGCCTGCTCGAACATTCGCTCAATGTGCCGCCGCCGGTCGCCGAGCGCATGATCTCTGACCCGTCGGGCGAGCCGATCCTGATCCTTTTGCGCGCGCTTGCGGCGCCGATCGAGACGGTGACGCGCATTCTGCTGCTGCTCAATCCCGATATCGGGCAATCGGTGGAGCGGGTGTTCGCTCTCACCAAGCTCTATGAAACCATCGCCGAGCCGGTAGCGCAGTATCTGGCGCAGGCGTGGCGGGATCAGCCGCGGCGGCGCGCGCAGCATCAGCCGCAGGTCGCGCTCGATGCCAGCGACCGGCGCGATGCGCGAGCGGTGCATACGCAGATTCGCTCCACCCACGCCGCTGCCCGCGGCGCGGCGCGTGCGAACGACCGATCGCTAGATTCAGTCCGCTGCCAGATCGAGGAAGTGGCGGCCGGCGCGGTCCTCGACCTCGATCACCCACAGATCCGGATCGAATTCGCGCTGGCGCGCGATATGCGCCTCGGCCTTGGCGTCCTCGACGAAGCCCCCGGCAAGACTAGGGCTGAAGCGGCGCTCGATCGGGCGCGCTTCGTCGAACGACGATTGGGGCGCCGGGCCGTAGAGCGCCGCGGTGCCGTCGAGGCGGGAGATTTTCACGAAGATGGCGCCGGCCTCCTCCGCGCCGCGGCGGCGGACCACGGCGAAGGCGCCTTCCAGATGGCAGCGGCGGACATAGGCCGCGACCCAGATCGCGCTCTTCAGGCGCAAGGCCGGCTCGCGGAAGCGCTCATTCGAGCGGAGTGCCGGAGAAAGCGGCGAGTTCGCGCACCAGGCGCTCGTTCACCTCGCCGCTCGGCGGCAGCTCCCGGTCGCGCTCGAAGCGTTCGATGGCGGCCCGGGTATCGCGATCGAGCAAGGCGTTGAGCCGCACCGGTCCATAGCCGAGCTTGGCGAGCGTGCGCTGGACGGCGAGCACCCGCGTCGCGGCTGAAGCCGGATTGACCGGCGGGATCGAAGCGGTGATTTCGCTCTTGGCGGGCGCCATGCGGATCTGCGCAAGCAGCGTCTCGGTCGGCTCGGCCGCGGGCTTAACACCCTGTTTCTCGGTGAATTCCTTCATCGCCAGACCCGTGCGCGGACCGTAGAAGCCCGTCCACGGCGCCGTCATAATAGCCGCGCTGGGTGAGCTCGCGCTGGATGTCCTGCACGATTTCGGCGCGCGGGCGGATCGCGGTCGTCTCCGGGCGGCGCGGCGGGGTCGGCGCGATTGCCGGGATCGCGGCAGGCGCCACGTTCGGCATCGTCGTGCGCTTGATCGTCGCCGCCGGCTGGGCGGCCGGAGGCGGCGTCTGGACCGCGCTTTTCAGGCCGGGCGAGCGGGTTTGGAAAGCCAATGCATTCACCAGCACGGCAACGGTTGCGGCGACTGCGAAGGCGAGCGCGAGCGCGTCGGTGGTGCGGCGCGGCATCAGCAGCGCCAGCAGGCCAACAACGAAGCCGCGCCGGCGACGGCGGCTGCGGCGCGGCGGCCGTACGAGATCGCCGTCGAGCTCGATTTCTCGCATGGCGCGGCGGCGGCCGCGGCTCGGTTCTTCACGCACTGCGTTTCACCTTGTCGGTTTGGGGGATGGTCTCGGATTCAAGCGTGTTCCGGCCCGGCAGGGGCGCGACCACCGGCGGGCGGGCGAGCATCGCACGCTCGCAGTCGAGCGGCAGCCGGACGGTGACCTTGGTGCCCTCGCCGAGGCGGCTCGAGATTTCGACCCGGCCGCCATGCAGCTCCACCAGACCCTTGACCACGGAAAGGCCGAGCCCGGTGCCCTCGTAGGGCCGGTCATAGGACGAGCGCGCCTGAAAGAACGGATGGCCCAGACGCTCCAGGTCGTTTTCGGCGATGCCGATGCCGTTGTCGGAGACGGTGATAAAGAGCGTTTCGCCCTCGACGCGCGCCGAAAGCGTGACCGAGCCGCGGCGATCGGTGAACTTGATCGCGTTGGAAAGCAGATTGATCAGCACCTGGCGGAGCGCCCGCTTGTCGGCGACCATCTCGGGCAGATCGGAGGGAAAATCGGCACGCAGAACGACGCCGGCCTGTTCCGCCTTGAGCGTCATCATTTCGCGGCAGGCTTCGATCAGCGGACTCAGCACGAAGGGTTCCGGCACGATCACGAAATGGCCGGATTCGATGCGGGTGAGATCGAGAATGCCGTTGACGACGCCGAGCAGATGCTCGCCGCTCTCGCGGATCAGCCGCGCATAATCCTCGCGCTTGGCGGAATCGAGCGCGAGATCGGCCTCGTGCGTCAGCATCTCGGAGAAGCCGATGATGGCGTTCAAGGGCGTGCGCAGTTCGTGGCTCATGGTGGCGAGGAAGCGGCTCTTGGCGTCGTTGGCGCGCTCGGCCTCGGTGCGCGCGCTCTCGAGCGCAAGCTCGTCGCTTTTGCGGAGTGAAATGTCGCGCGTCACGGCGACCACCTGCGGCCCGCTTCTGGCGCGGTCGGCGCCGGGCGGCTCGTCGAGCATACGGCAGCGCGTTTCCACCCATACGAACTTGGGCGGCCGCGGGGTCGCGTCCTCATAGGCGAGCGGCCCGCGGCGCAGGCGGTATTCGACCGAAGTTTCCACGCCTTTGCTGGCGGCATCGGCGAGCGCGGTGAGGAACGCCGGACGGTCGGCGACGTGCACGCGATCGAACAGGCCGTGACCCAGAAGCTGCACGGTCGGAACGCCGAGCAATTGCTCGGCGCCGGGCGAGACGAAGCTCACGGCGCCGTTTTTTCCGTGGCGCGTGATCACGTCGGTCATGTTGCGGGCGAGCATCCGGTAGCGCGCTTCGCCGAGCAGCTTCGACTGCTCGCTCAGGCGGGTGAGCGATCCGGCGCCCAGACCGACGGCGGCCGCGACGCAGCCGGCCGCAAGCACGCCGAAGAGATACAGCGCCGGTGACGTGGCGACCGCAACAGGCAGCCAGCCGAGGCTTCCGGCGGCCCAAAGTCCGAAGGCGATCGCAAGCGCGATCACGATCGCCGCGGCGGCCACGCGGCGCGAGGCGGAAATCGTGCATGAGAGCGGAAGCACCACGAGCCAGGGCGCGGCGAAGGAGTCGATCCCGCCGGTCGCGGCCGACGATCGTCGCGATCAGTCCGCCGAAGGCCAGGACCGAGATCAGGTGCGCGCGCTCGAAGTTGCCGCTATGCGACAGGTCCCAGACGGCGATCAAAGGCGTCAAGCACCAGGCAAAGGCGAGCGCCTCGACGAGCGTCGGCGCGCCGTGCAGCACGAGCAGAACCGGCAGGAAGGCGAAGGCGACCAGAACGCCGGTCAGGCGCGTCGCGATGAAGACGCGGTGCCGCGCCGCGGCCAAGGGATCGGAGCGCGCCGAGGAATGCACCAGCGCGTCCACATAAGCGCGAACGAGGAGTGGCGAACGGGTCCGAACATGGCGAATTTACGCAACACATACACGGCGCGAACAGGCGCGCCGCCCCCTCTCCTGTTACGGGGCATCGTGGCATCGGCCGCTTAAGCGAACGCTAAGGAAAACAAGCACGCGGGCCGGGCTTGACCCGGCGCTACCCCGCTCATTCCCGCGTAAGCGGGAATCGAGCCTGGTCCCCGCTTGCGCGGGGACGAACGGCGTATGCGGTCCGGCCCGAATGGTGAATGAAAGGTTTCCAGGGCGGGCCGCAGCCGCCGTCTATGGGCCTGGCGGCGCGTAGTTTCCGAATCATCAACCACTCATGGAAAATTCGCGGCGAATTGGGTGCAGGTGCCGAACGTTTCTTTGAACGCTCGCTGTTCTATGGTGCTGGCCGAACGCGGCGGGGAAACAGCCGCGTCAGGGGACGTCATGTTCTTCCTGTTGCGCGTGGCATTCTGGCTCTCGATCGTGGTGCTGCTGTTGCCGGCGCCGGCGGACCCGCGCGCCGATCCGAACAAGCCGCAAGTCAGCACATTCGAGACGCTCGGCGCGGCCAAGACCGCGTTCGAGGACGCGCGCGGCTTCTGCGCGCGCAAGCCCGAGGCCTGCGAAACCGGCTCGCACGCGCTGCAGGCCTTCGGACAGAAGGCGCAGTACGGCGCCAAGATGCTCTACGACTTCATCTCCGAGCGCGTCGGCGACGCGCCCAAAGCCGCACCGGCCGAGCAGCCCGGCCGGCATACGCTGACGCCCGCCGATCAGGCTCCGGCCTGGAGCGCGCCCGGGAAAGTGCCGCTGCCGCCGCGCCGGCCGACCTGAGGCGTTGCCGTCGTCCCGGCCATCAGCGAGCGTGCGCTAGCACGCGAGCGCGAGCCGGGACCCGTGAACACAAGCGGTGCCGTCTCTCTCAGTCGCGGTTACTGGCGTCCCCGCTTTCGCGGGGACGAGCAGAGATGTTGCGGTCATAGCGCCGCGCGACTTATATCTCTACTCATGAACATCGAGCAGATCGTCGACGATTTCAGCGTCCTCGACAGCTGGGACGACCGCTATCGCTATGTGATCGAGCTCGGCAAGGCGCTGCCGCCGCTGCCCGAGGGCGCGCGCACCGACAAGTACAAGGTGCAGGGCTGCGCCAGCCAAGTGTGGCTGGTGAGCGAGACCAGGCCCACGAAGAACGGTGGCGGCCCGGTGCTCTCGTTCCACGGCGACAGCGACGCCCATATCGTGAAGGGCCTGATCGCGATCCTGTTCGCGCTCTATTCGGAGCAGCCGGCGCGCGCGATCCTCGAGACAGGACGCGATCGCGCTGTTCGAGAAGCTCGGCCTCAAGGAGCATCTCACGCCGCAACGCTCGAACGGATTCCGCTCGATGGTGGAGCGCATTCGCGCGGACGCGAGAGCGGCGCTGGCGGAGGCGGCTTAAGGCCCGGCGCTTCAGTTTGGTGGGCTTCAAAGCGAAAGGAAATACAATGGCAAAGAACACGATTTGCGTCTGGTACGATAAGGACGCCGAGGCCGCAGCTCACTTTTATGCCGAAACCTTTCCCGACAGCGCGGTGGGTGCCATCCACCGTGCACCTGCTGACTACCCATCCGGCAAGAAGGGGGATGTGCTGGTGGTCGAATTCAAAGTTGCGGGCGTCTCCTGTATCGGCCTGAACGGCGGTCCCGCGTTCAAACACAACGAAGCCTTCTCGTTCCAGATCGCCACTGACGATCAAGCCGAGACCGATCGCTATTGGAACGCCATCGTCGGCAACGGCGGCCAGGAGAGCGCGTGCGGCTGGTGCAAGGACAAGTGGGGCGTGTCGTGGCAAATCACGCCGCGCGTCCTGACCGAAGCGATGGCAGCCGGCGGCGATGAGGCAAAGCGCGCTTTTGAGGCGATGATGGGCATGAAGAAGATCGACGTCGCCGCAATCAAGGCGGCGCGGCGCGGCTGAGTTTCCCGGCGGGAGGTCCTTGGTGGCCACTATTGGCACCAAACGGACAATCAAGAAGCCGACTTTCTACTTTCTATCCAGCGACAATCCTGGCAGCTAGCCGCCATCCATCGTCGGCCTCGCCCCTGCCGCATGCCATGCCCGCATCGGCGCGAGTCCGTCAGGAGGCGGTCAAAGGCCCGCGCAAGGGAGCTTTCGTCAGCAACGCGCTCAACAGTCCCGTGACCGAAACGATGGTGTGCAAAATCGTGTCGAGGCGGTTGAAGGCCACCAAGCCCAGATAGTCGGGCATGGTCCAGCCAACGACGGCGACGGCGCCCCAGAGGATGCCGTTGGTGAGCGCGAACAACCGATATTGCGCGCTCGAGCTTCTTCACGACGATCACTGCGGCCCAGACGCCGATCAGCACGTGGATGGCTTTATGCCCAGCCTCCAGCGTCACTCCTTCGGTGACAAGCTCGACCGCCAGCGTGTAGCCCACGGCGATCAGGAACAATCCGCCGACGACCCAAGTATAGAGTTTGGCGAGGTTCATTCGTTCGTGCCCTGTTGTACGACTTTCGCATGAATTCGGTGGTCCATACCAGGCAAGCCCCTACCCGCTCATGCCCGCGAAAGCGGGCATCCAGTCGCTGGCCCCTGGATTCCCGCTTCTGCGGGAATGAGCGGGGGAGTTCTTACGCGGGCATGAACGGGTCAGCCGCAGGTCCCTCCTCCATCCCATCCATCGCTTGGCCTCGCCCCCGCCGCCTGCCATGCGCGCATCGGCGCGCGGGCGCGGCCGCGGGCCTCGGTGCCGATGCCGTAATGGGCGGCGAGGCGATCGAGCGCCAAGCCCGAGCACGATGCGCGCGGTGCGCGGCGGCCAGACGCGCTCGCGCTCGACGGTCTCCAGACCCTTCAGAAAACAACAGACATCGAGCAGCAGGCCGCCGAAGTCGTTGCCGACCGCCGCGAGCGCGTGCTCGAGACGATCCTTGGCGGCGAGCACCGCGTCGGCGAAGGCGGCGGGCGAGCCGGTGGCGCCGCGGCGGCCCTGCGCCACCGGCGCGATCCAGTTGGCGGTGACGCGCGGGGTGAGACCCGCGCGGGTGAAATCGGCGCGTAGCCGCTCGCCGGCGGCAAACTGGGCCGCGTCGATCAGCGGCTTGCCGTCCTTGCCCTTGCGGCGGGCGAGCCAGGCCAGCGGGCTTTCGGCCTCGTTCAGGAGCGCGGCAGCGGACACGTCCTCGCGCGGCTCCGGGCGGCCCAGCCCGCCATGCTGGGCGAGGAAGCGCAGCGGATCGAGCGTTTCCTTGGGCGCCGGAATCCGCGCCCTCCCCCGGCGCGCGTTCATGCGGCCTCCGCGGCCACTTCGAGGAGAACGTGTGTGGCGAGCTCCAGATCGGCCACCGCTGCGTCGAAAGCCGGCTGGTCGCGCCGGTCCTCGACCTGACGGCAGGCAAACACCGCCGTGCTGCGGTGACGCCGGAATTGTTTCGCGGCCGTGCCGATGGGCACGCCGAGCGTGACGTGCGCGAGATAAATCGCGACCTGACGGGCGACGGAGGCCCGCCGCGAGCCGCGCCCGCGCGCGAACATCATCGCGCGCGAGACATCGAACCGAACCGCCGCCAGCTGCATGGCGAGCCGGCAACGGGCGGCCTCGGCGGCAGCGGCGCGCGGAGCCGCTGCGGGCCGTTCGGATGCGCGAGGAGCAATGCCGCGCGCCACGGCGATCTGGTTCCTGGGACTGGCTGGGGTCATGGGACTGCCTCGCAATAGGAAAATTTCCATACAGCATCCTGCCTCAACCCGAGGGCGCGCGGATAGAGAATTCCGCAAATATTTTTCGCGCCGGCCAAGCGCCTGGTATTCTTGAGTAAATTTTCCTAGCGATAAAATCGCTCTAGGACTTTATCCACACTTCCCCAGGTTAGCGGATACTCGGCGGCGTCGCAACGATTTCCGCCGGAGGATTCCCATGCAGCAACGACGCGCTCCCGGCCAGGTCGCCTATGGGCCGCCCTGGGGCCGCATCCGGGCCTATCGCGCCTTCGATCTTCGGCATGAGATCGACCGCAGGATGACCGTGTTCGGCATGGGCGGGCCGGGCCGGAAGCTCGGCCCCGAGCTCTACCGCCACCTGGCCCGGGCGCTACGCGCCGAGCGTCGCGCGGCGCGCGCTTGGGGGTGCGGCTACGACCTGATGCGCCATCTCATGCTGGTGCGGATGCAACGGGCGCTCGATTTCGCGGCGGAGACAGAGGAGCACCGGTGGCCAATCCGCTCATTCCCGCGCAAGCGGGAATCCAAAGTTGAATTGAGCTGGGTCCCCGCTTCCGCGGGGACGAGCGGAAAACGACCCTCCCGCTCATTCCCGCGCAAGCGGGAATCCAGAGCCAAAAACATCGAACGCGCCGTCGGTCATGGGTCCCCGCTTGCACGGGGACGAACGGCCGCCGGACTTCATCTCGTTGTGATCGCGCGCCGATCTTGCATGCGCGCGGGCGCGGCCTTACTTCTGCTGGGCCCGCGGCAACCTTTCACGCGGGCCAAGCCTTCCTGAAAGCAAGTCTTCCCGTAAGCAGGAGCCCGCAATGTCCGAGACGTCCCGCCCGAAAGTCGTGAAGACCGACGCCGAATGGCGCAAGCAGCTCACGCCCGAGCAGTATCACATCACCCGCGAGCACGGCACCGAGCGCCCGGGCACCGGGCCGTACCTGAACGAGAAGCGCAAGGGCATGTATGTCTGCGTCTCCTGCGGCAACCCGCTGTTCTCCTCCGACACCAAATACGAATCCGGCTCCGGCTGGCCGAGCTTCTATGCGCCCGCCGACAAGGGCGCGGTGGCCGAGCACGAGGACGTGTCGCTGTTCATGCGCCGCACGGAGGTGCGCTGCGCCGCCTGCGAGGCGCATCTCGGCCACGTGTTCGACGACGGGCCGAAACCGACCGGCCTGCGCTATTGCATGAACGGCTGCGCGCTGAAGCTGATGCCCGACGAGAACAAGAATGGCTGAGGCGCCCGCGCCGCCCGCCGCTCCGTTCGCTCCCAAACGACCGACCGAACGCCTCGTCCACGGCGAGCGGCTGGTCGACGATTATGCCTGGCTGCGCGACGAGAACTGGCGCGAGGTGATGCGCGATCCGGCCAAGCTCGCGCCGGAGATCCGCGCCTATCTCGAGGCCGAGAACCAGCACGCCGCGGACTATTTCGCCGACGCGGCGGAGCTGCAAAAGCGGCTCGTGGCCGAGATGCGCGGCCGCATCAAGGAAGACGACTCCACCGTTCCCTCGCGCGACGGCGCCTTCGCCTATTATGTTCGCTATCGCGAGGGCGGTCAGCATCCGCTCTTGTGCCGCATTCCGTCGGCGGGCGGCGACGAACAACTGCTGCTCGACGGCGACGCGCTGGCCAAGGGTCACGCCTATTACAATCTCGGACCTTCCCGCCACACGCGCGATCATGGCCGGCTGGCCTGGTCGGCCGACGCCGCGGGCTCGGAATATTTCACCATCCGCGTGCGCGAGCTGGCTTCCGGCGAGGATCTTCCCGACGAAGTCCCGGACACGACCGGAGGAGCGGTGTGGACCAGCGGACGGCAGCGCGTTCTATTACGTGCGGCTCGATACCGATCATCGCCCCTCGCACGTCTATCTGCATAAGCTCGGCACGCCGGTTTCCGAAGATCGGCTGATCTACGAAGAAACCGATCCCGGGTTTTTCGTCGGCGTCGGCGAACTGCAGGCGGGCGTATTCGCGGCGATCGGCGTCAGCGCCAGCGAGACCACGGAGAACTATCTCCTCGATCTCTCCGATCCTGCCGCCAAACCCCGGCTGATCGCGCCGCGCAAGACCGGCGAGCGCTATCACGTGGAGCATCATCCCTCGCTCGGCGGCGCCGACACGCTGGTGATCTTCACCAACGCGGACGGCGCCGAGGATTTCAAGATCATGACCGCGCCGCTCGCCTCGCCCGGCCGCGAGAATTGGCGCGAGCTGGTGGCGCACCGGCCCGGCACGCTGGTGCTCGACGTAGGCGTGCTTGCCGACTGGCTGGTGCGCTTCGAGCGTCATGACGGTCTGCCACGCATCGTGGTGCGGCGGCTCAAGGACGGCGACGAGCACACCATCGCCTTCGCCGAGGAAGCCTATGCGCTCGGCATGGATACCGGGCTCGAGTTCGTCACCGACAATCTGCGCTTCGTCTATGCCTCGATGACCACGCCGTCGGAGACCTGGGACTACGACATGGCCAAGCGCACGCGCGAGCTGAAGAAGCGCCAGGAAATCCCCTCGGGCCACGATCCCAAGCGCTTCGTCACGCGGCGCGTATTCGCGCCGGCCAAGGACGGCGAGACCGTACCGGTGTCGCTCCTGTACCGGCGCGACATCGACACCAAGACCGCGCCGTGCCTGCTCTATGGCTACGGCGCTTATGGCATAGCGATGCCGGCTTCATTCAATTCGAACCGGCTGTCGCTGGTCGAGCGCGGCTTCGTGGTCGCCATCGCGCACATCCGCGGCGGCACCGACAAGGGCTGGCGCTGGTACCGCGAGGGCAAGCTCGCGCACAAGACCAACACCTTCACCGATTTCATCGCCGCCGGCGAGTACCTGTTGCGCGCGGGCTTCGCCGCGCCGGGCCGCATCGTCGCGCAAGGCGGCTCGGCGGGCGGCCTGCTGATGGGCGCGGTCGCCAACATGCGGCCCGACCTGTTCGCGGCGGTCGTGGCCGAAGTGCCGTTCGTCGACGTGCTCAACACGATGCTCGACGACACGCTGCCGCTCACGCCGCCCGAATGGCCCGAATGGGGCAATCCGATCACCGATGCCGAGGCGTTCGGCCGCATCCGCGCCTATTCGCCCTATGACAATGTGCGGGCGCAGGATTATCCGGCCATGCTGGTGCTCGCGGGCCTGTCCGATCCGCGCGTGACCTATTGGGAGCCGGCGAAATGGGTGGCGAAGCTGCGCGCGACCAAGACCGACAGGAAGCCGCTCGTGCTCAAGACCAACATGGACGCGGGCCACGGCGGCGCCGCCGGGCGTTTCGACCGGCTCGACGAGGTGGCGCTGGTCTATGCCTTCGCGCTGAAAAGCGTCGGGCTCGCGTGAGCCGATGGTGAAACACGACCGGCTCGACGCCGCGGCTGCGGCGGGCATGCTCGGGCTGTGCGCGCTCTGGGGCTTCTCGCACATCGCGGTGAAAGTGGCGAACAGCGGCATCTCGCCCGCGTTCCAGAGCGGGCTGCGCTCGGCGGGAGCGCTCGCGGTGCTGCTGGCGTGGACTACGCTGCGCGGCATTCCGATGTTCGCGCGCGACGGCACGCTGAAGGTCGGCACCATCGCCGGCGCACTGTTCGCGGCCGAATTCGCGCTGATCTACTGGGCGCTGGTGTTCACCGACGTCGCGCGCGGCATCATCTTCATCTACACGGCGCCGTTCTTCGTCGCGCTCGGCGCGCACTTTTTCGTGCCGGGCGAGCGCATGGGCCGAACGCAAGCGCTGGGGCTGTTGTGTGCGTTCACCGGCATCGTCGTCGCGTTCTGGGACGGGCTCAGCCTGCCCTCGGCACGCGCCTTGATCGGCGACGCGATGATGGTCGTGGCGGCGATGCTGTGGGGCGCGACCACGGTGCTGGTGAAAGCTTCCAAGCTCGCCCGCATCGAACCGGCCAAGACGCTCGCCTATCAGCTCGCGGTTTCCGCCGTGACGCTCACCATCGGCGCGTGGCTCGCGGGCGAAGCGGGGATCTTCGCTCCCACGCCGCTCGTGCTCGGCTCGCTTGCGTTCCAGATCCTGATCGTGGCGTCGTTCTCGTATCTCGCGTGGTTCGCGCTGATCCGCATCTATCCCGCGTCCACGCTTTCGGCCTTCACGTTCCTGACGCCGCTGTTTTCGATGATCTTCGGCGCAACGCTGCTGGGCGAGCGCGTGAGCGCGGCGCTGGCGCTATCGCTCGTGCTGGTCGCGGTCGGGATTTGGCTGGTGAACCGGCCGCGGCCGGTGAGCGACGCCGCTACGGCTTCGTCGCCGGCTTCCTGAACTCGGAATCGGCGTCGGCGCCGGTGCGGGAAACGTGCGCGCGCAAATCCTCGATCGAGGCGAAGCGCATGGTGCCCATCGGCATTTCCGCCTCGATCGAGCCGTCGGCATAGAGCGTATAGGCCATGCCGCCGATGATGCCGGAGCGCACCGCCGGACCGACGGGCGCGGTGTCGGTGACGGGCACGGGCGCGCGCGGCTTGGGCGCGGGCTCGGATTTCGGCGCCGGCATTTCGCGCATGGAATGTTCGGGTGCAGGCTCGCGCAGGCGCGCCGGAGGCTCGCCTCTGCGTGCGCGCGGCGGGGCCGGTCGATGGCGGCCAGGCGCGCGGGCGTAAATCCTTGTCGTCGGCCTGAGCCGGACGCGCCGATGGATGCGCCGGCCGCGCAACCGGCTGCGACTGAGGTACGGGAACCTGCTGCGGCACCAGGCTCGGCTCGATCTCGGGCGCACGCTCGGCGGCCGCGCGCGCGGCCACGCGTTCAGCGCTCGCGGGTTTGAGCGCGTCGAGCCGGCGGCCGAGATCGCGCACGGCGCGCAGCAGCAGGCCGATCCCGAAAACAACGAGCCCGCCGACCAACCCGATCGCGCCGCTCTCGATCAGGGATGAGCCAAGGCCAAGGCCGAGCGCCCATTCCGGAGCGCCGGCGACGATCACGGCGCCACCGAAGCAGGCGAGCAAGAGTCCGAAGACGACCAGCAGGAACCACATCGCGGAAATTCCCTCGATTCCACACAAACGTAGCATAAAAAAGAGGGCCAATCGGCGGCCCTGCCAAGGCGCGCTCAAGCGGTTGTGCGGCGCGCGTTCCCGGCCTATCTCTAGAGCAACGCAGGCGCACGGCGCCCGTCACAAGCGTTTCCCGAGGAGGACCCTATGTCGTTCACGTTGCCGGAACTGCCCTACCCGCACGACGCGCTCGCCCCCTACATGTCGCGCGAGACGCTCGAATACCATCACGACAAGCATCACCTCGCCTACGTCAATAACGGCAACAATCTGCTCAAGGGCTCCGGACTCGAGGACAAGAGCCTCGAGGAAATCGTGAAAGCCTCGTTCGGCAAGAACGCCGGCCTCTTCAACAATGCCGGCCAGCACTACAATCACACGCTGTTCTGGAAATGGATGAAGCCCAAGGGCGGCGGCAAGATTCCCGGCGAGCTCGAGAAGCGCATCGTCGCCGACCTCGGCTCGGTCGAGAAGATGAAGGAGGACTTCATCCAGGCCGGCGTCACGCAATTCGGCTCGGGCTGGTGCTGGCTTGCGGTCAAGGACGGCAAGATCATCGTCAGCAAGACCGCGAACGGCGAGAGCCCGCTGGTGCATGGGGCAACGCCGATCCTGGGCTGCGATGTGTGGGAGCATTCCTACTACATCGACTACCGCAACCGCCGGCCGGACTATCTCAAGGCCTTCGTCGAAAGCATGGTGAACTGGGACTCGGTGGCGGAACTGGCGGCCAAAGCCCGTTGAACGGCTGCCACGAGGCTACAGCGCCTGGAAACGAGGGGCGGGAGCCCGTCTCCCGCCTTCGTCGTCAGACCTGCTGAAAGTCGCTTTTCATCGCTAACCGGGTGTGTGGTGCGCCGGTAGGGTTGTTTGCTGCTTTGCACCCCTACCCACTTGCGGTGCACCACAAATTTGCACAAATCTGGTTGCAATGACCAATAAATAACCACGCGGCGGGGGCTGAAAAGCCGCGAAAGAGGAACCGTTCCGGGCTGGCTGTCCACGTACCCTCCATGCAAACTTTTTCTGCCATAGCGCGGCGATTTGCCGGCGCGCCGCTCGACGTTGCGGCTTGGAGCGTGCTCGCCGCGCTCGCCATCGTCGCTCTTCTCACCTTCGACGATTACGGGCTGGCGTGGGACGACTATTCGCACGGGCGCTACGGCGAACTGCTGCTCTCGTATTACACGTCCGGCTTCACGGACATGCGCGCCTTCTCGCTCTACAATTTGCACTACTACGGCGGCGGCTTCGATCTGGTCGCCGCGATCTTCGACAAGATCACGCCGTTCGACCTGTTCGTGACGCGCCGGCTCACGGGCGCGCTGGTGGGCCTTGCCGGTCTCTTCGTCGTCTGGCGCACGGCGCGCCGTCTCGGCGGACCGGTCGCCGGGCTCGCCGCGCTCGTGCTGCTCGCGGCCACGCCGCTCTATTACGGCCACATGTTCATCAACGCCAAGGATACGCCGTTCGCGGTGGCGATGGCGTTCCTGGCCTATGCGACCGTGCGCAATTTCGAGGAATATCCGCGGCCGCGCATTCCGACGATCTTGCTGTTCGGTCTCGCGCTCGGGCTCGCGATCGGCACGCGCGTCATCGGCGGCATCGGACTGGTATTCGCGGCGGCGGGCGTGGCGGTGCTGTTCGCGATCGACTGGCGCGAACTCGGCGCGAAGCCCGCGGCCTGGCGGGTGGCGACCTTCGCCGTCTCGCTCGCGCTCGCGCTGCCGCTCGCCTATGTGGTGATGGGGATCGTGTGGCCGTGGTCGGTGCTCGAACCGCTCAATCCGCTGCGCGCCATCGAATATTACTCGCACTTCTGGGAGAAGCCCTGGAAGGAGCTGTTCGAAGGCGCGCGGATTCTCATTCCCGACATGCCGCGCAGCTATGTGCCGCAGCTTTGCCTGCTCAAGCTGCCGGAGATTTTCGTGGCGCTGGCGCTTGCGGGAACCGCGGGCGGCAGCGTCGTCGCGTTGCGCGGCGGCATCGAGCCCTGGCGACGCGCGTCGCTAGCGCTGCTGATCTCGGCCGCGATGCTGCCGATCCTGATCGCGGTCATCACGCGCCCGGTGCTCTATAACGGCATCCGCCATTTTCTTTTCGTGATCCCGCCTTTCGCGGTGCTTGGCGGGCTGGCCGCGGCGTATCTGCTCGAGCGGCTCCGCGCTTACGCGCGCCCGGCAGCGGCAGCCGGCATCGTCGTGTTCGTCGGCCTGCTTTCGGTGACGGTGGTCGATTTCTGGCGCATTCATCCGTACCAGTACGCGCTGTTCAACCACTTGGCCGGTGGCGTGCGCGGCGCGCAGAACCAGTACATGCTCGACTACTGGGGTCTCGGCATCAAGGAAGCTTCGGAAAATCTCATGACGCGGCTTGAGCAGATGTATGTAGAGCCGCCGCGAAACCGCAAATGGAAAGTCGCGGTCTGCGGCCCGGCGCATACGGTCGGCTTCGAGCTGGGCCCCGCCTTCGAGGCGACCGGCGACCCCAAGGGCGCCGATTTCGCGATCTCGCTCGGCACCTATTACTGCGCCAAGCTCAGCGCGCCCATCCTCGCGACCGCCGAGCGGGAGGGCGTCGTGTTCGCGCGCGCTTACGATCTGCGCGGGCGTAGCATCGTCTCGACCTATATCGCGCCCGACGACGAGAAAAAGGCCTCCGACACGCCGTCGAATTTCGGCGGCGTCGGCGTATTCTGATTTCCCGATCCGCCGGCTTGCGGTAGCGTCCGGGCCTGCGGCCCAGGTCCAGATCATGTCCATCCGAGCCTTCGTATTCGACGCCTATGGGACGCTGTTCGACGTTCATGCGGCGATCGCGCGCCACCGCGCTGCGGCCGGGCCGGACGCGGACCGGCTCTCGGAGCTATGGCGGACAAAGCAGCTCGAATACACCTGGACGCTGACGCTGATGGGCCGCTACGAGCCGTTCTGGCGGCTCACCGAGCGCGCGCTCGACTTCGCGCTGGCGCGGTTCCCGAGCGTCGATCCGGGCCTCAAGCCGAAGCTGTTAGAGGCCTATCGCGAGCTCGGCGCCTTCCCCGATGCGCGCGCGGCGCTCGAGGCGCTGAAGGCCAAGGGCATGCCGACGGCGATCCTTTCCAACGGATCGCCGGACATGCTGGCCGCCGCGGTCACGGCCGCCGGGCTCGGCAAGCTGCTCGATCACGTGCTCTCGGTCGATGCGATCCGCATCTACAAGCCGCGGCGCGAGGTCTATGCGCTGGCGATCGACCGCGCTCGCGCTGTCGCCGGAGGAGATCGGTTTCGTGTCGTCGAACCGCTGGGACGTGGCCGGTGCGGCGGCGGCCGGCATGACGGCGATCTGGATCAATCGCGGCGGCGCGCCCGCGGAATACGGCGAATTCGCTCCCGCCGCGACGCTGAAGAGTCTCGCTGAGCTCGCGCAGCTTTCGCTCTGAACGTCGTCCGAACGAGCGGGCGCCTACCGCCTGAGAATCCCGCCGAGCGCGCCGCGCACCAGCGCGCGGCCGATGGAGCCGCCCATTTTCCCGCCCAGACTCTTGCCGAGATCGGCGGCGACCTGGCCGGCCATCCGGTTCACCACGGTGCGCGTGACTTCGCGGGTGACGTATTGTCCGGTGGACAGACGCTGGCCGCGTTTGCGGTTGGTGCCGAAAATGCCGCCGAGCCAGCCGCCGATGCCGCCGCTCTCTTCCGCCGGCGCTTGATCCGGCGCCTGTCCCGGCCGCTGCCGCGTGGCCGGCGCGTCGGGATCGGCTGCTTCTTTAGAAGCGCGCTTCTTGAGAATCTCGTAGGCGGATTCCCGGTCGACGGCCGTGTCGTAGAGGCCTTTCACCGGGCTCTTCGCGATCACCGCGCGGCGCTCCTCCGGCGTCACCGGCCCGACGCGCGCCGAGGGCGGACGGACCAGACAGCGGTCGACCATCGCCGGCACGCCGTTGCCTTCGAGGAACGAGACCAGCGCCTCGCCCTTGCCGAGCTCGGTGATGACGCGCTCGGTCTTGATCTTGGGATTGGGCCGGAAGGATGTCGGCCGCCACCTTCACCGCCTTCTGCTCGTTCGGCGTATAGGCGCGCAGCGCGTGCTGCACGCGATTGCCGAGCTGGGCCAGGACTTTTTCCGGCACGTCGATCGGCACTTGCGTCACGAAATAGACGCCGACGCCCTTGGAACGGATCAGGCGCACCACCTGCTCGATCTTGTCGGTGAGCGCCTTGGGCGCGTCGTCGAACAAAAGATGCGCCTCGTCGAAGAAGAACACGAGCTTGGGCTTCTCCGGATCGCCCACCTCCGGCAGTTCCTCGAACAGCTCGGACAGGAGCCAGAGCAGGAACGTCGAATAGAGCCGCGGATTCTCCATCAGCTTGTCGGCGGCGAGCAGGCTGATGACGCCGCGGCCGTTGCGATCCGTGCGCATCAGGTCCTTGATGTCGAGCGCCGGCTCGCCGAAGAACTTTTCCCCGTGCTGGTTGTCGAGCACGAGCAACTGGCGCTGAATCGTGCCGACGGAGGCCGAAGATACGTTGCCGTATTCCTTGGTGAGCGACGCGGCATTCTCGGCGATGAAGGTGAGCATCGCCCGCAGATCCTTGAGATCGAGCAGCAGCATCCCCTGCTCGTCGGCGATCTTGAAGGCGATGTTGAGCACGCCCTCCTGGGTTTCGTTCAGGTTCATGATGCGGGCCAGCAACAGCGGGCCCATTTCGGAGATCGTCGAGCGCACCGGGTGGCCCTGCTCGCCGAAAAGATCCCAGAAGATCACGGGAAATTCGTCGGGCTGGTAGTCCATCCCGATGTCTTTGGCGCGCTTGACGATGAAATCCTGGCCCTGGCCGCGGGCGGCGATGCCGGACAGATCGCTCTTGATGTCGGCGGCGAACACCGGAACGCCGGCGCGCGAGAAGCCCTCGGCCAGCACCTGCAGCGTCACGGTCTTGCCGGTGCCGGTCGCGCCGGTGACGATGCCGTGGCGGTTGCCGAGCTTGAGCGTCAGGTAGGCCGGCTGCGACGCTTTGCCGACGTAAATCTTGCCATCGACATCCACATTCTTGGCCGCCATTGACCTCTCCTTTGCCCACCCGCCGCCTCTTATAATGCGCTCGCGCCGCGCTTGTCACCGCCCACGCGGCTGCCCGCGCAACGCGGCGCTTGCCTTTTGCGGGCCGCCGCGGGATATCCGCACGACTTTTGGATCACGCCATGCTCGAACCCGCCCCGATCCGCACGCTCGATGCGCGCGGCCTGCCGCTAAAGCTCGGCGGCCGGACGCTGGTGATGGGCGTCATCAACATGACGCCGGATTCGTTCTCCGACGGCGGGCTCTATGCCGACGCCGAACGCCGCGGTGCGCGCCGGCCTGCGCATGATCGAGGAAGGCGCCGACATCGTCGATGTCGGCGGCGAGTTGACCCGGCCGGGCTATGTGGCGGTCGATGCCGGCGAGGAAGCACGGCGCGTGCTGCCGGTGATCGCGGGTCTCGTGGCGAAGACCGAGATCCCGGTCTCGGTCGACACCTACAAGGCCAGCGTCGCCGAGGCTGCGCTCAAGCAGGGTGCGCGCATGGTCAACGACGTGTGGGGCCTGCAGCGCGACCCGGACATGGCGCGCGTGGTGGCGGAAGCCGGAGCCGCGGTCATCCTCATGCATAACCGCGAGCGGGTTGAGCCCAATATCGACATCATGGAAGACATGCGCGTCTTTTTCGCCAATTCACTGGCGCGCGCGCGGGCGGCCGGCATCCGCGACGACCGCATCGTGCTCGATCCGGGCATCGGCTTCGGCAAGACGCTGGAGCAGAACCTCGCGATCCTCGCCCGGCTCGACGAGCTGCATGAGCTCGGCTTTCCGATCCTGCTCGGCACATCGCGCAAGAGCTTCATCGGACGGCTTTCGCCGAGCGAGCCGCGCGAGCGGCTGCCCGGCACGCTCGCCGCCAACACCATCGCCGTGCTCGGACGGGTGGCGATCCTGCGCGTACACGACGTGGCCGCGCACGTGCAGGCGCTGCGCGTGGCCGAGGCGATCCGCGGAGCGCACTGATGCGCGGCACGATCGACATCGCGGGGCTCTCGGTGTTCGCCCATCACGGCGTGACCGAGGCCGAGAAGCTGAACGGCCAGCGTTTCCTCATCGATCTCTCGTTCGAAGCCGATATCGCCGAGGCGGCCAAGACCGACAAGCTCGCCGCGGCCGTCGACTATGCCGAGGTGATCGCGGTCGCGCAGGCGGCGTTTCTCGACAAGCGGTTCGATCTGATCGAAGCGGCGGCGGCGCACGTGGCATCGGCACTGCTGGCGCACTTCCCCCGCATCCGCGCCGTGCGCGTGACGGTGAAGAAGCCGGCTGCGCCAGTGCCGGCCGTGATCGACTATGTCGCGGCCACGGTCGAGCGGCGGCGCGATGGCTGAGGCCTTCGTCGCGCTCGGCTCCAATCTCGGCGACCGCGCCGCCAACCTCGCCCGCGCCCGCGCGGCGCTCGATGGCGGTCCGCTCAAGCTCCACGAAGATGTCGTCGGTTTACGAGACCGAGCCGTGGGGCCCGGTGGCGCAGGGCCCCTATCTCAATCAAGTCGTGCGTGGCACGACGGCGCTCGCGCCGCGGGCGCTGCTTGCGGCCCTGTTCGAGATCGAGACCCGCCTCGGCCGCGACCGGAGGCAGGAGGTCCGCTTCGGACCGCGCATGATCGATCTCGACGTGCTGCTCTACGGCGATCTCGCGATCAGCGAACCCGATCTCGAAATCCCGCATCCCCGCATGCTCGAGCGTGCGTTCGTGCTCGTCCCGCTCGCCGAGATCGCGCCCGACCGGCTCGTGAACGGGATCAAGGTGCGCGACGCGCTTGCGCGTGTCGGCCGCAAGGGCATCGTCCTTTTCGCCGCGCCGGACGCGAAGCCTTAAGCAGGGCTTGCCCGGCCGCAAGCCGCCGCGTACTTCCATGCCATGACGGACCTCAAGCTCGCCGGAGAATTCCCGCCCGCCCACCGCGAGGACTGGCTGAAGCTCGTGAAGCAGGCGCTCAAGGGCGCGCCGCTCGACGAGACGCTGGTGGCGCGGACCTATGACGGGCTTCGGATCGATGCGCTGAGCGAGCGCGCGGCCGAGGCGCATGCGATCGCCGGCGCACGAGGCGCCGCGCCCTGGCAGGTGCTGCAGCGCGTCGATCATCCCGATCCGGTCAAGGCCAACGCGCAGGCGCTCGAGGATCTGGCGAACGGCGCGAGCGGACTTGCGCTCGTGTTCGCGGGCTCCGTCGGCAGCCACGGCTGGGGCATCGATGGCTCCGAGGCCACGCTCGCGCGCGTGCTGGATGGCGTCTATCTCGACGCCGGCATCGCCATCGAGCTCGATCTCAGCCCGCAGCACAAGGATGCGGGCCAGGCGATCGCCTCGATCGTCAAGAGGCGCGGCATCGCGCCGGCTTCCACCAATATCCGCTTCGGCTTCGATCCCTTGGGCGCAATCGCCCAGGCCGGCGCGAGCCCGGCGCCCTGGACCGCGCTTGCCAAGGCATTCGCCGCCGTCGTCACCGGCATGGCCGGGCAAGGCTTCCGCGGGCCGTTCGCGGTCGCCGACGGGCGCGTGATCCACAATGCCGGCGGCTCGGAAGCGCAGGAGCTCGCCTTCGCGCTCGCGGTCGCGGTCGAATATCTGCGCGCGCTTGAGGCCGGCGGAGTCAAGCTCGACGATGCGCGGCGGATGATCTTCTTCCGCCTGGCCGCCGACGCCGACCAGTTTCTCACCATCGCCAAGTTCCGCGCGCTGCGGAAGCTCTGGGCGCGCGTCGAGGAGGCCTGCGGCCTAGCGCCCGCACCTGCATTCATTTCCGCCGAGACCGCCTGGCGGATGATGACCAAGCGCGATCCCTACGTGAACATGCTGCGCGCGACGATCGCCGTGTTTTCGGCCGGGCTCGGCGGCGCCGACAGCGTCACGGTGCTGCCCTATACGGCCGCGCTCGGCCTGCCCGATGGCTTCGCGCGGCGCATCGCGCGCAATACCCAGTTTGTGCTCATCGAGGAAGCCAACGTGCATCGCGTGGCCGACGCGGGCGCGGGCTCCGGCGCGATCGAGAACATCACGGACGAGCTTTGCGCCGCAGCCTGGCGATTGTTCCAGGGCATCGAGGCCGACCGGCGGCGCGGCGGAAGCGTTGGTCTCGGGCTATATCCAGCGAGCGGTCGTGGGCGTGCGCAAGGAGCGCGAAGCGAACATCGCGCGCGGCGTGGAAGCCCTGACCGGGGCCACGGTCTTTCAAAATCCCGCCGAACTTCCGGTGACGGTCCTGGAGGCGGCCAAACCCGAGCCGGCGAAGCCGCCTGCGAACGCGATTCGCCTCGAGCCGCTCGCACCCATTCGGCTCGGAGAGCCGTTCGAATAGAGCACTGCGGCCGTGCTATAAGTCGAAGGCAGCATACGGAGAATGCGAGTGAGCAGCCTTCCCGATTTTGCCAAGCTCGCCTGGCAGCGAGCCGAAGCTCGCCGCGCCCGCGGCCGGCAACGAGCCGTGGCTCACGCCCGAAGGCATCGCGGTGAAGCCGAGCTACGGCCCGGTCGACGTGAAGGGCATCGACTTCCTCGACACCTGGCCCGGCATCGCGCCCTATCTGCGCGGCCCCTACCCGACCATGTACGTGACGCAGCCCTGGACCATCCGCCAATACGCGGGCTTCTCGACGGCGGAGGATTCCAACGCCTTCTATCGCCGCAACCTCGCCGGCGGACAGAAGGGCCTCTCGGTCGCCTTCGATCTCGCCACCCACCGCGGCTACGATTCCGATCACCCGCGCGTCTCCGGCGACGTGGGCATGGCCGGCGTCGCCATCGACTCGATCTACGACATGCGCACGCTGTTCTCGGGCATCCCGCTCGACGAGATCAGCGTCTCGATGACCATGAACGGCGCGGTGCTGCCGGTGCTGGCGCTCTATATCGTCGCCGCCGAGGAACAGGGCGTGCCGGCGGCCAAGCTCTCGGGCACGATCCAGAACGACATCCTCAAAGAATTCATGGTGCGGAACACGTACATTTATCCGCCCGCGCCCTCGATGCGGATCATCTCCGACATCTTCGCCTATACCTCGGCGCACATGCCGAAGTTCAATTCGATTTCGGTCTCCGGCTATCACATCCAGGAAGCCGGAGCGACGCTCGACCTCGAGCTCGCCTATACGCTGGCCGACGGCGTCGAGTACGTGCGCGCCGGGCTCAAGGCCGGGCTCGACATCGACGCCTTCGCGCCGCGCATCTCGTTCTTCTGGAACGCGGGCATGAACTTCTTCATGGAGGTCGCCAAGCAGCGCGCCGCGCGCATGCTGTGGGCCAAGCTGATGAAGCAGTTCAAGCCCAAGTCCGAGAAATCGCTGATGCTGCGCGCGCACACGCAAACCTCGGGCTGGTCGCTCACCTCGCAGGACGTGTTCAACAACGTGGTGCGCACCGCGGTCGAGGCCATGGCCGCGACCCAGGGCCATACCCAATCGCTGCACACCAACGCGCTCGACGAGGCGCTGGCGCTGCCGACCGATTTCTCCGCCCGCATCGCGCGCAACACGCAGATTTTCCTGCAGCAGGAAAGCGGAACGACCAAGATCGTCGATCCCTGGGGCGGATCGTTCTATCTCGAGCGGCTCACCTACGAGCTCGCGGCCAAGGCGTGGGAGCACATCGAGGAGGTGGAGGCGCTCGGCGGCATGGCCAAGGCGATCGAGGCCGGCATCCCGAAGCTGCGCATCGAGGAAGCCGCGGCCAAGACCCAGGCGCGCATCGATTCCGGCGCGCAGACCGTGGTCGGCGTCAACAAGTACCGCTCCGGACGTCGAGAACGAGATCGAGATTCTCAAGGTCGACAATTCCGCCGTGCGCAAGCTGCAGATCGAGAAGCTGCAGCGGCTGCGGGCCGAGCGCGACCCGAAGAAGCTGGAGGCGGCGCTCGCCGCGCTCACCCGCGCGGCCGAGACCGGCAAGGGCAATCTGCTCGCGCTCGCGGTCGACGCGGCGCGGGCCAAGGCCACGGTCGGCGAGATTTCCATGGCGCTGGAAAAGGTCTGGGGCCGCCACCGCGCCGAGACGCGTGCTATATCCGGCGTCTATCGCCGGGAGGCCGGTCCGATGACCGATGCCGTGAAGCGCGTGCAGGGCCAGGTGGAAGCGTTCGAGGCCGAGGAAGGCCGCCGGCCGCGCATCCTCGTCGCCAAGGTCGGCCAGGACGGCCACGACCGCGGCCAGAAGGTGATCGCCTCGGCGTTCGCCGATCTCGGCTTCGACGTGGACATCGGGCCGCTGTTCGCGACGCCCGGCGAGGCCGCGCGCCAGGCGGTCGAGAACGACGTGCACATCATCGGCATTTCGTCGCTCGCCGCCGCGCATCTGACGCTGGTGCCGGAGCTGAAGGCCGAGCTCGAGCGCCAGGGCCGCGGCGACATCATGATCGTGGTCGGCGGCGTGATCCCGCCGCAGGATTTCGCGGCGGTGAAGGCGGCCGGCGCCGAGGCGATCTTCCCGCCCGGCACCGTGATCGCGGAAGCGGCGGAGGAATTGCTGAAGAAGCTCTCCAGCCGCTTGGGCCACAAGCGCGCGGCCGAATAGCAACGGCCGGCCCCGGCGGGCACACCCGGGCCGGCCGTCGCGGCGCTTCGCTGGCGCCGCCGCTCCTTGAGCTGGAGCGAAGGAAGCGTCGTCAGTGGAGCGTCTTCACCCAGCTGTCGAGCTGACGCTCGGCCTCCTCCTTGGCGAAGCCGTAGCGCTCCTGGATCTTGCCCAGAAGCTCCTCGCGCTTGCCGTGGATGTTGGCCAGATCGTCATCGGTCAGGCGCGCCCATTGCTGCCGCGCCTGACCTTTGACTACGTTCCACTTTCCTTCGATCTGTTGCCAGTTCATGGATCGTGTCCTCCATCATGGCCGGCCCCGCGGGCGCGCGGCCGGGCTCCGATCTTGGAACCAGGCAAGTCGAAACCTTCGAGCGGGCCCTAATCCGGCGCTCGATTGACCATTTCGGGGAGAATTGCGGGCCGATTTCGACGGAAACGGTTTGTCAACCACGCGAAGCGTGAGAAATTGCGCGTGAGTTCATAATCCCGTGAGCGGACGCGCCCGATTCGCATGGCAGCCTTGCAGAAAGATCCCGCACTCCTCGCCGAGCAGGTGCGCAAAGGCGACCGCGCCGCGCTGGCGCGCGCGATCACGCTGGTCGAATCGAAAAAGCCCGAGCATCGCGCGCGCGCGCAGGAACTGTTGCGCAAGCTTCTGCCCGCGACCGGCAAGGCAGTGCGCGTCGGCATCACCGGCGTGCCCGGCGTCGGCAAGTCGACCGCGATCGACACGCTCGGCAGCCATCTGACGGCCGAAGGCCACCGCGTCGCGGTGCTCGCGGTCGATCCGTCGTCGAAGCGCACCGGCGGCTCGATCCTCGGCGACAAGACGCGCATGGCGCGCCTGGCGGTGGACGAGCGCGCGTTCGTGCGCCCCTCGCCCGCCGCCGGCACGCTCGGCGGGGTCGCGGCGCGCACGCGCGAGACGATGCTGTTGTGCGAAGCGGCGGGCTACGACGTGGTGCTGGTGGAGACGGTCGGCGCGGGCCAGTCGGAGTCGCGAAGTGGCGGAAATGACCGACACGTTTCTGGTGCTGATGCTGCCGGGCGCGGGCGACGAGCTGCAGGGCATTGAAGAAGGGCGTTCTTGAGCTCGCCGACATCGTCGCGGTCAACAAGGCCGACGGCGACAATATTCCGCGCGCCAAGGCGGCGGCGGCATCGCTCAAGGCGGCGCTGAATATTCTCGCCGGCAGCGGCAATGCGCCGCCGCCGCCGGTGCTTACGTTCTCCGCGCTTACCGGCGACGGCGTTCCGGCGGTGTGGAGCGCCGTGCTCGCGCATCGCAGCCAGCTCGGCGCCAAGGGCATCGAGACCAAGCGGCGCGCCCAGCAGGTGCGCGCCATGTGGGCGCTGATCGACGAGCGGCTGCGCGAGCGGCTGCGCGCCGACGCGAAAGTGAGGGCCAAATTGCCGGCGCTGGAAGCCGGCGTCGCGGCCGGGAAAATCCCGCCGGCGCAGGCCGCCGACGAGCTTGCGCGCCTGCTCGGGCTCTAGAATGCTCAAAGTTCTCGTCGCCGGATTTGGGCCGTTTCCCGGCGCGCCGCGCAATCCGTCCGGCGATCTGGCGCTGGCGCTCGGCCGGATGCGGCGGCCGGGGCTGGCCGGCGTGAAAATCCATGCCCATGTTTTTCCGACCATCTATGCCGCGGTCGCGAAGGAGCTGCCGCGCCTGCTGACGAAACACGACCCGGACGCGGTGCTCCTGTTCGGCCTGGCCGGCCGCAGCGACCGGGTACGGATCGAGACACGGGCGGTGAACGCCGCCTCGCTGATCCATCCCGACGCGGCGCGCTCCGTTCCCGCCTCGCGCAAGCTCTATCCGAAGGCACCTGCGGAGCGTTTCGTCCGGCCCGAGGTGCGCCGCCTGCTCGCGGCCGCGCGGCGCGGCGGCGTGCCGGCCCGGCTTTCGCGCGATGCCGGGCGCTATGTCTGCAACGCGAGCCTGTTCATCTGTCTCGATAAGACCCGGGGTAAGCGCCGGCCGCTGGTAACCTTTATCCACATTCCCTGGCCGCGGGCGCGGAACGCGCGCCGCCGGAAAGGCAAGCAGCCCAGCGTCATGGCGCTGTTTCGCACCGGCGAGGCGATCCTGCGCGCGCTGGTGGCCGAGGCGCGGCGAAAGTAAACGTCCCGAAACGAAACAGAAGCGCGGCACGCGTCTTGGATCGGAAAGCTCCCTAGTCACGGGAGCGCAATGTGTCAGTCGATCGCCGCACTCTTCTCGGGTTTTCCGCCGCCGGCGTGGCGTCGCTCGGCTCCAAGACCGTGCAGGCCGCGCCCAGCGCGGTCGGCGTCTTCGGCGTCGACGCCTCGATGTTCGGCGTCAAGCCGGACGCGCTCGACGACCAGTCGGCGGCCCTGCAGCGGGCGATCGACGCGGCGGCGCGCCATCGCGTTCCGCTCATGCTGCCGCCGGGCCTCTATCGGGCCGCCGACCTCGTGCTGCCGACCGGCAGCCAGATTTTCGGCGTGCGCGGCGGAAGCCGCCTCATGCTCGGCTACGGAGCCTCGATCATGGCCGCCTCGGGCGCCAACGAGATCACGCTGCAAGGCATCGTGTTCGACGGCCTCGAGCGGCCTCTTCCGGAGCAACGCGGGCTGGTTACGCTACGCGACGCGCAGGCTGTGCGCATCCTCGATTGCACGTTCATGGCCAGCGGCGGCAACGGCCTGGTGCTCGAGCGGGTCGAGGGCGAGATTTCCGGAAACACGATCGTCGGCGCGGCCAAGGCCGCGATCTTCTCGCTCGACGCGCGCGGGCTCGCGATCAGGAGCAACACGATCCGCGCAGCCGGCAATAACGGCATCCTGGTGTGGCGCTCGGCGGTGGGCGACGACGGAACGCTGGTGACCGGCAACCGCATCGAACAGATCGCCGCCAAGGACGGCGGCACCGGCCAGAACGGAAACGGCATCAACGTGTTTCGCGCCGGCAACGTGATCGTCGCCGACAATCGCATCCATGCCTGCGCCTATTCGGCGGTGCGCGGCAACGCCGCCTCCAACCTGCAGATCCGCGGCAACACCTGCACCAAGCTCGGCGAGGTCGCGATCTATTCCGAATTCGGCTTCGAGGGCGCGCTGATCGCGACCAACGTGATCGACGGCGCCGCGACCGGCATCTCGATCACGAACTTCAATCACGGCGGCCGGCTTGCGGTCTGCCAGGGCAATCTGGTGCGCAATCTGTTCACGCGCGGCGACCCGAAGACCAGCACCGAAGCGTGCGGCACCGGCATCTCCGCCGAAGCCGACACCGCGATCACCGGCAACGTGATCGAGGGCGCGCCGGTCGCCGGTATCTGGCTCGGCTGGAAAAATTATTTGCGGGACGTGACCGTTACGGGGAACCTGGTGCGCAGCTCGCCGGTCGGCGTTGCGGTTTCGGTCACCGCCGGCGCGGGGTCGGCGCTGGTGGCCGATAACCTGATCGTGGGCGCCAGCACCGGCGCGGTCGTCGGCATGGACGGCCTCAAGCCCGATCACCGGCGATCTCACGCGTGACGCCGCGCGCTACGCGCAGCTCACGATCACCGGCAACCGGGTGCAGTAAGGCGCGCGTCAGCGGCGGCCGGCACCGCTTTCGCCGAAGCGGAGCGTCTGGACCCAGTCATAGAGCAACAGCAGCAAGACGCCGACCACGATGATGATCAGCGGCAGCGCCTGGACCCACCAGAGCATGATGCCGAGGAACAGGCCGAGCCCGATGATGCCGATGAGTCCGGTGATGAAGATCATGACGCTTTCCTCTTCTTTCCGCTCTGGACTGTAGCCTCGCCGGCCGCGGCATTCTTCCGGCCGCCGCGCCTTCCGCTTTCGATAGTCTTGACCAGGGAACGCGCCGTACGCAAGAGGCGCGCGTCGTCACCGCGCCGGCCGACAAGCTGCACGCCCAGCGGCAGGCCGGCTTCCGACTGCAGCAGCGGCAGCGTGATCGCCGGCGTCCCCAGATAAGTCCACAGCGTGCAAAAAATCGGGTTGCCGGTGGCATCGAGCCCGCGCGGCGCTTCGCCCGGCGCGGCCGGCGTGAGGATCGCATCATATTCGTTGAACAGCTCGTCGAGCCCGGCATTGAACGGGCCGATCGCGGCCACGGCCGCGGTGTAGTCGACCGCCGTCTTGCCACGGCCGCGCTCGATCAGCTCGCGCAGCACCGGGCTGAGCTGGTCCCCGCCCTTCTCGTAGTCGCGGCGGAGATTGTGGGCCATCTCCACTTCCATGACCGTCTTGTGCAGGTCGATCGCGCGCTCGAAACTCTCTCCGATCTCGACTTCCTGGACCTGTTCGCCGAGCGTCTGAACGAGTTGGGCGAACGCCTCGCGGGTTACCGGCTCAGCGAATTTCCACGCCGGCCCGCGCACGAAGGCATAGCGCGGCGGCAAGGGCGGCTCGCTCGCGGCGACGGAGGAGAACGGCGGACGAGCCAGCGGCCTGGTGTCGGCGTCTTCCTCATCGAAGCCGGCCATATTCTCGGCCAAGAGCGCGGCGTCCTCGACCGAGCGGGCGAACACGCCGACATGGTCGAGCGTGCGCGACAAGAGCAGCGCGCCGGTGCGCGGGATGAGCCCATGGCTCGGCTTGAAGCCGACGACGCCGCAGAAGGCGGCCGGCCGGATCACCGAGCCGTTGGTCTGGCTGCCGATCGCACCCGGCACCATGAAGGACGCGACCGCAGCCGCCGAGCCGCTCGAGGAGCCGCCGGGGGTGCGTTCCTTGTCGTGCGGGTTCCGCGTCTTGCCGGGATGGAAATAGGCGTATTCGGTGGTCACGGTCTTGCCCATGATCACCGCGCCGGCCCCGCGCAACCGCGCGACTGCGTAGGCGTCGCTGCGCGGCGTGCGGCCGGCCCACAGCTTCGATCCGAACTCGGTCGGCATGTCGCCGGTGTCGAAAATGTCCTTGATGCCGACCGGAACGCCGTGCAGCGGGCCGAGCGCTTTCCCCGCCTTGCGATGGTCGTCGAGCGCCTCGGCTTGCCGGAGCGCGTGATCGCGGTCGAGGAAGGCCCAAGCCTGCACATCGGCATCGATCTCGTCGGCGCGCTTGATGCAATCGGCGACGAGTTCCTGCGCGGTGATGCGTCCTTCGCGGATATGTGCCGCGGCCTCGGTGATGCCAAGCGCGCCCAGACTCATGCGATACCGCTCAACGCGCGGTGTAGAGATAGTCAGGCAGCCACAGCGCGATTCCCGGGAATATGTAGACCAAGAGCATGGTCAGGAACACCATCCACACGAAGGGCAGCGCGCCCCTGAAAATATCGGAGAGCGTCACGTGCGGCGGAGCGACGCCCTTCAAGTAGAACGCGGCCATGGCCACCGGCGGCGTGTTGAAGGCGGTCTGCGTGTTCAGTGCGACCAGAATCCCGAAGAAAATCGGGTCGACATTGAACTTCGGCAGCAGCGGCAGGAAGATCGGAACGAAGATGATGATGATCTCGGTCCATTCCAGCGGCCAGCCGAGCAGGAAGATGATGACCTGGGTGAGCAGCAAGAATCCGGTGGAGGACAGGTTCAATCCAAGGAAGAACTGCTCGACCACCGCCTGGCCGCCGAGATAGGCGAACACCGACGAGAAGGTCCACGACCCGACGAACAGGTAGCAGACCATCGCGGTCGCGCGCGCGGTCAGGTAGACGGAATTGCGCAGCATCGTGAAATTGAGCGCGCCATAGGCGGCGGCGAGAACGATACTGCCGAGCGCGCCGACGCCGGCGGCTTCGGAAGGCGTCGCCAGTCCGAACAGAATGGCGCCGAGCACCGACATGATCAGCAGCGCGAGCGGAAGAAACGAGGTCGCGAGCGACCACAGCACTTCGCTGAACGGAATGTCCGTTTGTTCCTTGGGCAGTTTCGGCGCGAGCTTCGGATTGATCATCGCCCGGATGATCACGTAGCCGATATAGAGGGCGGTGAGCAGGAAGCCGGGCAGGAAGGCCGCGGCATAGAGCTTCACCGCCGAGACGCCGGCGGTCGCGGCATAGACGATCAGCAGGATGCTCGGCGGGATCAGGATGCCGAGACACCCGCCCGCGCAAGTCACGCCGGCCGAGAGCTTGACGTCGTAGCCCGCGCGCAGCATCGCGGGAAAGGCGAGCAGCCCCATCAAGGTCACCACCGCGCCGACGATGCCGGTGGCGGTCGCGAACATGGCGCAGGTGACCAGCGTCGCCACGGCAAGCGCGCCGGGGACGTTCTTCATGGAGATCTGCAGCGAATGGAACAGGCGATCGAGGATGTTCGCGCGCTCGACCAGGTACCCCATGAACAGGAACAAGGGTATCGCCACCAGCACGTCGCTCGACGACACCTCGAACGTCTTCTGCACGAGCAGCGTGAAGACGCGGTTCTGGATGATCTCCTGGCCCGGCGTGTAATAGGCGTAGAAGCCGAAGCCCACGCCCATGGCGATCAGCGTGAAGGCGATCGGGAACCCCAGCATGATGATGAAGATGAACAATCCCAGCATCAACATGCCGACTTGCGGGTCAGTCATGCTCAAGCCCCCTTCTGACCCGCTTGTGCCGGATTGCCCTGCTCGGCGTGCAATTTCTGCTCTTGCATGATGATGCTTTCCGTTTCCTCGACGTCGTGCAGCCGCTGCGGCCAATGGCCGAGGCGAATGCAGAGAATGCAACGGATGATTTCGGCGATCCCTTGGATGAGCAAGAGCACGCCGGCTACGGGGATCAGCGTCTTGAGTGGAAATACCGGGACGCCGGCGGGGCTGAAGATGCTCACTTCGCGATACCCGATCGATTGGATCGCGTATGGCAAGCCGGCGTACATCCACGATCCCACTGCCGGAAGAAAGAAGATGACGTAGAGCAAGAGATCCATGCCCGCCTGCGCCCGCGGCGACCAGAAGCGGTAGACGACGTCGGCGCGCACGTGGCCGTTGCGCGAGAGCGTGTAGGCGCCGGCCATGAGGAACAGCGCCCCGTAATTGATGTAGCTGAAGTCGAACGCCCAAGTGGTCGGCGCGCGCAGCACGTAGCGCACGAAAACCTCGTAGCTGATGCCGAGCGTGAGCACGAGAATGAGCCACGCGAAGGCCTTGCCGACCCAGGTGCTCAACGAGTTGATGAAATGGAGAAAGCGGGTCATGGCTGACCGCCCGATGAAGATGCCCGCATTCGCGCCCCCAAGAATTCGCCCCTAACAGTGGGTAGGGCGGCGCGATTTTGCGCCGCCCTGCCCGATTGCGACCGGCACCAGCGTGCCGCGGAACAGGATCAGGCTTTCAGCACGCCCGGGAAGTGATGATTGAAGGCGCCCTTGTAGTCGGTCGCATTCAACATGTTGTAGAACACGACCCGTCTGACCCAGGCCTTCTGCGAGTCCATGACCTTCTTCATGAACGGGTCCTGGCCGAGCGTGGCGATGAGACCATCCCAGGCCTTGATCTGCGCGTCGAACACGCTTTGCGGCGTGCGCAGAACGTTGACTTTTTCCACGCTGATCAACTCCTGCAAGTCCTTCGAATACTGGTTCATCCCCAACCATTCATTGGCCGAGGAAGCAGCCTCGGCGGCGTATTGCAGGATCGCCTGATGCTCCTTGGGCAGCGCGTTGAACTTCGTGCGGTTGAACATGATCTCGAAGTACTCGGTCGCCTGGTGATGGCTGCCGAGCATGTAGTTCTTGGCCACGTTCTGCGAGCCGAAGCGGCGGTCCGAGGTCGGGTTGTTGAACTCGAACGCGTCGATCACGCCGCGCTCCATGGCCGGCACGATTTCGCCGCCCGGAAGCTGCGCGACCGAGGTGCCCAAGGCCTGGAACAGGTCGGCCGCAAGCCCGACGGTGCGATATTTCAGACCCTTCAGGTCGTTAGCGTTCGTCACCGGCTTCTTGAACCAGCCGAGCGGCTGGGTCGGCATCGGCATGGCGAAGAAGCTCTTGACGTTGAGCTTCATAATCTGGACCTGAAGCTCCTCGAACAGCTCCTTGCCGCCACCGGCATAAATCCAGCCCAGACCCTCGTTGGCGTTGAAGCCGAACACCGGGCCGGTGCCGAACAGCGAGGCAGCCTTGTGCTTGCCGTACCAGTAGACGGTCACGGTATGCGCGGCGTCGATCTGGCCGCCATGCACGCCGTCGAGCACCTGGAACGGATGCACCACGGCGCCGCCGTGCAGCAGGTCGATCCTGAGCCGTCCGGCGGCCATCGAGTTGACGCGCTCGACATATTGCTGCGCCATCTCGGTGAAGATGTCGGTGGCAGGCCATGAGGTCTGCATTTTGAGCGCGACGGTCTGCGCCCGCGAAATCTGCGGCATTGCGATGGTCGCCGCTGCAGCAGCGCCCGCAAGACCCGCAGTCTTCAGAAAGTTCCGGCGGCCCGCTACGGGCGCGCTTTTCTTCTTCGGCATGTATTCCTCCCTAGGGAAACCATCATGGACGATGGCGAACGCGATCTAACGCCGCGTAGGTTTTTGGTCCGCGTTCACCCGCGTACTCATAGGCACTCTAGCAAATTCGCCGGCGGTCCGAGCAAGCCCCCCAAGGCTTAAATTTTTGCAATGCGGTATCAATATCTATGCGTGGCGCAGGGCCTGCCAGCGGTACACGAAAGATAAGATCAGCAGAAAGACCGCTGCGGCAAGGAATATGGGCGGGCCGCCAGTGTTGTCGAAAAACGGCGCCGCGACGGCGACGCCGATTGCCTGCCCGAGAAACATGCAGCTGGCGAACAGACCCAGCGCGATCCCGCGCGCCTCGGGCGCCATCTGGGTCGCATTCACCTGCAAGGTGTTGTGGAACATGTAGTAGCCGAAGCCGGTTGCAATCATCGCGGGCGCGACAATCAGCGCCGAGGGCGCGATTGCGATTACGGCCATGGCGAGCGCCATCACCACGCCCCCGCCGATCACCAAACCGCCCTCGCCGAGCCGGCGCACGAGCGTCGACGCCGCCGCGACATAGAGCAAGCCGCCGACACCGTAGCCGGCGACGATCAGGCCGATGGCATCGAAGCCGAGGCCGAAACGGGCCCACAGGTCCGAGCCGACGAAAGTGATCGACGCAAGGAACACGGCGCCTTCGAGGAACACGGTCACCAGCACCGTCACCACCCAGGGCCGCCGCAACATCGTGGCCATCGCGCGCGACCCGGACTCCGAAGGCGTCGCGTCGGCGTGGCCGCGATCGCCCGCGGTAAGGCTCTCATAAGCGAGGGCGCAGGCGGCCACGAAGAAGATCGCCGCCAGCATCAAAAACACCCAGCGCCACCCGAAATGCTGGGCGATCACGCCGCCGAAGAATTGGCCCAACGTGATGCCGAGAATCGCACCGAACAGAAATCGTGCGAGCACCGTCTGGCGGCGGTCGTAAGGCACCGCATCGCCGATCCAGGCCATGGCCAGCGGAATGATCGCGGCGGCCGTGACTCCGGCGCCGACGCGTGCCGCGATCAAGAAATTCAACGACGTGGCGAGCGCACAGATTGCCGCGGTAGCGGCGGACAAGAACGTCGCCGTGATCATCACCCGCAACTTGCCGAAGCGATCGCCGGCAAAGCCGTAGCCGAACTGCGCGAAGCCGTAGGCGATGCCGAAGAAGCTGACGATGTAGGCGGCGGCGCCCGGCGTGGTGCCGAAGCTCCTGGCGATTTCGGGCAGGATCGGATCGCAGGCGCGCAGCGACGCGGCGCTCGCAAAACAGGCGATCGCGAGAAAAACGATGGTGCGGGTCGGGTCGGGCCCGCCGGATGCGTTCACGGGCTGGGTTCGATCAAAGGGTCAGGCGTGCGCCTTGCGCTGCGGATCGACGATCTGCTCGAGCTTGCCGAGCACGCGCATGCAAGGCAGCAACTGGGCAAGACTGCCGTTCGGCTCGCGCTTTTCCTTGATGGCGGCGATGAACTCGCGGTCCTCGAGCTCGATGCCGTCCATCGATACGTCGACCTTCGAGACGTCGATCTTGTTGTCCTTGCCGTCGGAAAGATCGTCGTAGAACGCCTTGTAGGTGCCGTTGTCGCAGATGTAGCGGAAGAAGGAGCCGAGCGGGCCGTCGTTGTTGAACGAGAGCGACAGCGTGAGGATCGCGCCCGACGCCACCTTGGCGACGATGCCCATGTCCATGGCGATGCCGAGCTGCGGGTGGATCGGACCCTGCACCGCATAGCAATCGGAGATCGTCTCGCCGGCCTGATACTGAAAGAGATCGATGGTGTGGGCGGCGTGATGCCACAACAGATGATCGGTCCAGCTGCGCGCATTGCCCGCCGCGTTGATGTTCTTGCGGCGGAAGAAATAGGTCTGCACGTCCATCTGCTGGATCTTCAGCTCCCCTTTCACGATCCGTTTGTGGATCCACTGATGGCTCGGGTTGAAGCGGCGCACGTGGCCGCCCATGGCGACGACGCCGGTTTCCTTGGCGATCTTCACGAGATTCTCGGCGTCCACGACGCTGTCGGTGACCGGAATTTCGACCAGCACATGCTTGCCGGCGCGCATCACCTGCTCGCCCTGGCGGAAATGCATCTTGGTCGGCGTGGTGAGGATCACCGCGTCGGCGCGCTTGATGCCCTCGGAAAGATCGCCGGTGAAATGTGGAATGCCGTACTTCTTGGCGACTTGCGCGGTCGAGTCCTGGTTGCCGCCGACCAGCGACGTGACTTCGACCCCGGGAATCCGCTTCAACGCGTCGAGATGTTTCTGGCCGAACGCGCCCTGACCGGCGACGCAGATCTTCATTTCTTCTTTTTCCCCTTGGCCTTCTTCGACGCTTTGGGCTTGTTCTCGAGGATGATGTGGCCGACCGCGGTGTTGGACGCGGGCACCGTGTAGAAGCGGTAGACCTCGTTGACCTTGTCGTCGAGCGCGCCGCGCATGACGAGCCACATCACCAGCTCGATGCCCTCGAGGCCGGCCTCACGCATCAGATCGACATGGTTGATCTTGGTCAGCTTCTTCGGGTCGCGCGCGAGATTGTCGAGGAAGGCCTTGTCGAACTTGGTGTTGATCAAGCCGGCGCGCGGGCCGGAAATCTGGTGCGACATGCCGCCGGTGCCGAAGATCACAACGCGCAAGTCCTTCGGATAGGATGCCACGGCCTTGCGGATCGCCCGGCCGAGCATGAAACAGCGGTGCGCGGTGGGCGGCGGATAGAGCACGACATTGACCGCGAGCGGGATCACCGGGCACGGCCAGCTGCCGTTGGTGGTGCCCATCATCAGGTTCATCGGCACGGTGAGGCCGTGGTCGACCTCCATCTTGTTGCAGATGGTGAGATCGAACTCGTCGAGGATCACCGACTGGGCGATATGGGCCGCGAGATCCGGGTAGCCCTTGACCACCGGCACCTTGCGCGGGCCCCAGCCCTCGTCGGCCGGCGGAAATTCGGACGCACAGCCGAGCGCGAAGGTCGGCACGATCTCGACCGAGAAGGCCGAGGCGTGGTCGTTATAAACGCCGATGACCACGTCGGGCTTGGTCTTGGCGAACCATTCCTTGGATTTATCGAAACCGGAAAACACCCGCTTCCAGTAGGGCTCTTCGGTCCTGCCGTTGTCGATCGCCGCGCCGATGGCCGGCACATGCGACGAGGTCGCTCCTGCGATGATCCTGGCCACGTTTTGATCCTATCTCTTCTTGCTAGCTTTCGATTTCGGCTTGGGGTCGTGCTTGCCCGACTTGCTGCGGTTGCCTTCGACCGAGCGGCCGCCGGCGAGCATCATCTTGGCGTAGTCTTCCTGGGTCGATCCGGTCATCACCGCGGCCAGATGCTGGAAGGAATGGCCGTCGGTCGCGCCCAGCTTGGCGGTGAAATAGATATTGCCGCCGAGTTCGAGCATGCGGTTGTATTCGCGCTTGAGGATGGCCTGGGTCTGCTCGGGCGTGAGCGGGAACTTCTTCAGATATTCCGCCTCGTTCGCCTTGAAGGCCTTGCGGTTCTCGTCCTTCATCAACGACATGCAGAACATGTTGATGCCGTAACCCCGGCGCGACCGCTCCTGGTCGAATACAAAGCTGCCGGGAATGTCGTCGTATTCCTGATCGGTGCGGGTCATCGGCATGGCTCCGTTGCGTGGGCGGCCTGGCCATTCAGCGCCGGCCGATGCCCATGCGGCGATGGACTGAGGTGCGTTAGGGCAGCATATATCGGGCGCGGGCGGGCATTGCAACGCAATCGAACAAAGCCCGGGATTGTTTTGAATTCTTCTGAACTCACCAATAATTTGCCATGAGTTCCTTTGCCCATTGCGGCTCGCGGAACTCGCCGCGCGGCGCATTGCCGGACCAGACCGGCTTGATGTCGAGCACCGGCGTACCGTCGACGGCGTCGAGCCCCTCGACCTCCACGCTGGTGCCCTTCACCGCGACCACGCGGCAGATGGTGTAGCCGATGCGGTTCGGGCGCATGCGGCCGCGCTGCGCGAAAATGCCCACCTTGGGCCAATCGGCGCGATCGCGCGGATGGCGGGCGCCCCGCTCCGTCGGCTCATCGGCGTGCAGATGGAACACGAAGAATACCTCGATGTGCGAAAGCTGGTCGAGGCCGGCGAGCGCCTCGGGGCCGAACTCGTCGGCGTTCGAGCTCGATACGGGAGCGATTGTCGCCCCAATGATCCTTGGTGGCCTCGCCGCGGCCGCCGCGCACGAATCCGATCGGCTTCATCGTGAATTGCATCGGTGTGTTCCTTTTCTCGCTCAGTCATCCTGAGGTGCCCGACGAAGCCGGGCCTCGAAGGATGATGCGCCGTCGCCCTTCGAGGCTCGGCGCTTCGCGCCTCGCACCTCAGGGTGACGGCGGAGTGATTTCATAACGTCCAATAAAGCCGCATCGGATTGTCCACGAGCAGCTTCTGCTGAAGCGCCGCCGTGAGTCGCGATCTTCGGGATCACGTCGACCAGCACGCCGTCGTCGGGCGCTTCCTTCGGCATGTTCGGATGCGGCCAGTCGGTGCCCCACAGCACGCGGTCGGGGAAGCTCTCCACGATCTTGCGCGCGAAGGGCACCACATCGTCATAGGGCGGGCCCGCGACCGTGAGCCGCTCCGGGCAGCTCACCTTGCTCCAGAAGTTCTTGTGCTTGTCCATCATGCGCAGGAAACGCTGGAAGTCGGGATGGTCGAGGCCCTTCTTCACCTCCGGGCGGCCCATGTGATCCACGACCACGTCGGTCGGCAGTGAAGTGAAAAACGGCTCGAGCTCGGCCAGATCAGCCATCTCGAAATAGACCACCACGTGCCAGCCCATCGGCGCGACGCGGGCGGCGATGCGCTCCAGCACGTCGCGCGGGGTGAAGTCCACCAGCCGCTTGATGAAGTTGAAGCGCACGCCCTTCACGCCGGCGCGGTCCATCCATTTCAACTCGTCGCCGGTGACTTCCTCGCCGACGAAGGCGACGCCCTTGGCCTTGCCGTTCGAATTCTCGATCGCGTCGACCATCGCGCGATTGTCCTTGCTGTGGCAGCTGGCCTGGACGATCACGTTCTTGTCGAAGCCGAGAAAGTCGCGAAGCGCAAATAGCTTTTCCTTCGGCGCGTCGCAGGGCGTGTATTTGCGCTCGGGCGCGTAGGGAAATTTGTCCTCCGGACCGAACACGTGGCAATGCGCGTCGACGGCGCCGGCCGGCGGCCTGAATTTCGGCTTCGACGGGTTCGGATGAAACGGAATGTAGCCGGCGCTCATTGCCACGGAGCGTTCTCCTTCACTTCTTGCTCAGCTTGGCCGAATCGAGGCTCGCGTAAATGTCGCCCGAATTGGCCTTGAGCGGAAGATTCTTGAGCCAGCGGGCGATCCCCGCGGCATCGAGCGGCTCGGCGTGCTCCAGGCGCTGGCTCTCGCCGACCGCGGCATTGAAGCGATAGGGCGCGCTGCCAGCCAGGCGCTCGATGGCGCCGAGCGCCACGTCGCGCTGGATGGTGGTGAACTCGAGCGAGAGCGCCGGCAGCGGCTGCGACAGTCCCGCCAGCACCTCGTCCTCGAAGCCCTCGACGTCGATCTTGGTGAATTGCGGGACGCCGTGTTTCTCGATCAGCGCATCGAGCGTCGTCATCGGCACGGTGCGGGTGCGGGTCCAGCGCTGCTCCTTCCAGCCCTCGGCGTCCTTGGCCGCATCGATGAACGTATCCGAAGCCGTCGCAACGGTCGGGTTCGGCAGGTTGAGCTTGAGCTCGATCGTGCCTTTGGTGCGCCCGACCGCGACCGGCTCGATCGTGACCTTGCGGTCGAAGACGTAGAGCACGCGCAGGACGCGCGCGAGCTGCGGCTGCGGCTCGATGGCGACCACGCGCGCGCCGAGCCGGCGGAACGAGGCGACCCGGTCGCCGACGTGGGCACCGATGTCGAAGGCGAGATCGCCCGGCTTCAGAAAACGCCGGTAGAGCGCGTCCATGCCCGCGCGCCGGGCGCGGTCGCCGTAATAGATGCGCAGCGACCGGACGACGCCGTAGGCGGAAACGAGAGCGTCACGCATGGACGGTCAGCGGCGGCGTTTCACGGGCGCGGCGACCGCTTCGATCTCCGGCAGCCGCTCGAACTCCTCGGGGATCGCGCAGAGCTTGGCGGCCATGGCGCGGCGGCCGACTTCCGGCGAGGAGGTGATCACCGCGAACGGAATCGACAGCACCAGCCCGGCCAGGAACGGCAGGAACCAGACGATCGCGCCGGGCGCGGTGAACACGAGGAACAGCAGCACCAGCAGGCCGAACAGCGTGTGCGGCCACAGGCCTTCGCGCGCGGCCTGCCAGGAAACGCGATAGCCGTCGCGCTGCGGCGCGTCCCAGGTGATGTTGCGGCCCGAGAGCAGCGCGGCCATGCAGAGCGCGTGATTGAACCACTGGATCGGCGCGAGCAGCACCATGAACAGGGTCTCGACCACGCTGCCCTTGAGCAGGTTCCAGACCCCGCCATAGCGCGCGCCGGAGCGGAGCATGGCGTCGACGACGCCGCTGAGCTTGGGCGTGAAGAACATCACGACCCAGAGCACATAGAGGCCGAGCGCGGAGCGCGCCGGGAACGGCACGGCCGGCGTCCAGGCTGCCGCCGCGATCGCCGCCAGCGCCACGAACAGCACGAGCCCGGCCGAGCCGATGAACATCTGGATCGCCAGCGCGATCTGCGCCCAGCTGGTCGGGAACAGGCCCGGCAGATCGAGCAGCTTGATGTATTGCAGATTGCCCTGGCACCAGCGCACGTCGCGCTGGATGAAATCGGGCAGCGCCGGCGGGTTCTCCTCGTAGCTGCCGCCCTCCTCCGGCAGCACGCGCACCTCGTAGCCGGCGCGGCGCATGAGCACGGCCTCGACCTGATCGTGCGAGAGGATTTGTCCGCCGAACGGCGGCTTGCCCGGGAGATCCGGCAGCTTGCAGTGATCGGTGAAGGGCTTGATGCGCACGGCGGCGTTGTGGCCCCAGAACGGGCCGCACTCGGCGTGCCACCAGGAACTTCCCGCCGTGTAGGAGCGCATCGAGTGACGCATGCCGAACTGGAAGGTGCGGGCGAAGAAGCTTGGGCTCGGCATGCCGACCACGAGGCTCTGCAGAATGCCGAGCCGCGGGTTGGCCTGCATGATGCGCACCAGCCGCAGGATCGCCGGGCCGGTGAGCAGGCTGTCGGCGTCGAGCGGGACCATGAATTCGTAATTCTTGCCCCAGCGCTCGCAGAAGTCGCGCACGTTGCCGGCCTTGAAGCCGGTGTTCTCCTTGCGGTGGCGATAGAAAAGCTGATCGGGCTTCTTGGCCTCCTTCTTCCAGGCGGCGATCGCCCTCTCCTCGGCGGCGATCACCTTGGCGCGCGAGCTGTCGCTCAGGATGAAATACTCGAAATGGTCGCCGAAACCGGTGGCGTCGAGGCTCGCCTTGACCGCGATCATGCGCGCATAAGCGCGCGCCGGATCTTCGTTGCGCACCGTCATGAAGATCGCGGTGCGCTCGAAGATCGGATCGTCGTCGCGCGCGCGGTTGGCGAGCGGGATTACGCTCTGCAGCGGATCGCGGGTGAAGTGCAGCACGGCGAAGCCAATCACCGCGTTCCAGAAGCCGATCACGATCCAGGGCGCGTTGGCCAGGAACATCACGAGCAGAAGCGCATCGAGGATCGAAAGCCCGTCGGCGGACAGGATTTCGGCCAGCCACGCCGCCATGAAGGCGATGGTGACTATCACCAGGATGGCGAAGGTCAGCCGGCGGCGGGCCAGCACCGATACCCGCTGGGTGCCGGTAGGCGTCGTTTCGTCGGCGGCACTGAGCGCTTGCGCCATCTCGCCCGAAGCCGGATCGGCTGCCATGCGTTAAGTCTCCCGAGCCCTTGATACTCGCTTTCCGCCCGGAAAACGCTACAACCATCAAAACGGCCAAACCTTGGCCTAGGGGCGCGTCCCCGCTGCAAAATCCGCCATGCGCCGAGATCAACCGATCCAGCAATCCACAGGCAAGCCGGCTTCCGGGCCGGGGCGCGCGCTCTGGTACGTCGCGCCGGGCGTGGCGGAGCTGCGCGAGGCCAAGACCGCCGCGCCCAAGCCGGGCGAGGCGCTGGTGCGGGCGCTCTATTCGGGGATCAGCCGCGGCACCGAGCGGCTGGTGTTCGAGGGGCGGCTGCCGGACGAGCGAATGGCCGCGCATGCGGCTGCCGGCCCAGGAGGGCGAGTTCCCGTTCCCGGTCAAATACGGCTACGCGGCCGTGGGCGAGGTCGAGATCGGCCCGGCTGACCTCGTGGGGCGCACCGTGTTCTCGCTCTATCCGCACCAGGAGCGCTACGTGCTGCCGGTGGCCGAGCTTGTGCCGGTGCCCGACGGCGTGCCGGCCAAGCGCGCGGTGCTCGGCGCCAACATGGAAACCGCGCTCAACGTGATCTGGGACAGCCAGGCCTCGGCCTGCGACAGGATTGTCGTTATCGGGGCCGGGCTCGTCGGTCTGCTGTGCGCCGCGCTCGCGGCGCGCATCCCGGGCGCCGAAGTGACAGCGGTGGATATCGATCCCTCGCGTGCGCCGCTTGTGGCCAAGATGGGCGCCGCGTTCGCCGCGCCGGAAGCCGCGCCGCGCGAAGCTGACGTCGTGATCCATACCAGCGCGAACGCGGACGGGCTTGCGCTCGCGATCGAGCTTGCCGCGCGCGAGGCCACGATCGTGGAAGCGAGCTGGTACGGCGACGCGAAAGCCGCGATCCCGCTTGGCGGCGCGTTCCATTCGCGCCGGCTGAAAATCATCTCAAGCCAAGTCGGCACGCCACCGACCTTCCGCCGCCCGCGCTGGAACAATCGCCGCCGGCTGGAAGCCGCGCTGAAGCTCTTGGCCGACGCGCGCTTCGATGCGCTGCTCGGCGAGGAAATTCCGTTTGCCGAATTGCCGCGCGCGCTGCCGCGCGTGCTCGCTGCCAAGGCGCCGGGCGTCGGCGCCTACGTACGCTACTGAGATTTCAGCAAGAGGAAGCCGATGTACGCCGTCGAAGTCCGCGATCACATGATGATCGCCCATTCCATCCCCGGCGAGATGTTCGGGCCGGCGCAGAAGCTGCACGGCGCGACCTATATCGTGGATGTCGCCTTCATGGCCGAGAAGCTCGGCCCGAACGACGTGGTGGTCGATATCGGCGCCGCGATCGATACGCTGAAAGCGACGCTCGCGCCGCTCAACTACAATAATCTCGACGCGCTGCCGCAGTTCAAGGGCAAGCGCACCACGACCGAAGCGCTGGCGCGCTACATCTTTGACCGCATGCTGGAGGCGCTAAAAAAGGGCGCTTTCGGCGCCGACGCCAAAATGGTCACACGCATCAAAGTGACACTCTTGGAGTCGCACGTGGCGCGGGCGTCCTTCGAGGGCGCGGTTGGTGGCTGAGGTCGTCTTCGCCATTCCGGGCGACGTCGACACGCCGACCGGCGGCTACCGCTACGACCGGCGCGTGATCGACGAGCTGCGCGCGCTGCGTTGGGACGTGAAGCCGCTGCGGCTGCCGGGCGATTTTCCCGCTCCGAGCGAGCCGAGCTTGCAGGAAACGGAGCGCCTGTTCGCCGCGATGCCGGTGGATGCGCTGCTGCTGGTGGACGGACTCGCCTTCGGCGCCCTGCCCGCTTCATTGCTCGACCGCACGCCGCGCAAATACGTGGCGCTGGTGCATCATCCGCTCGGGCTCGAAACCGGGCTTGCGCCCGAGCGCGCCGATCTTCTGCTGAAGACCGAGCGCGCGGCGCTGGCGCGCGCGCGGCGCGTGATCGTGACCAGCAAGCCGACGGCGGCTCTGCTGTTTCGCGATTTCGGTGTGGCGAAGGAAAAGATCATGGTGGCCGAGCCCGGCACGGAAACCGCGCCGCGTGCGAAAGGCAGCGGCGGCGCGCCGCGGCTCTTGAGCGTCGGCGCGGTCAATGCGCGCAAGGGCTACGACACGCTGGTGGCCGCGCTCGCCAAGATCGCCGATCTCTCTTGGGAAAGCCGGATCGCCGGAACGCTCGATCGCGATGCAGCGGCGGCGGCAACCCTGAAGGCCGCGATCAAATCCAGCAAGCTGGATGCGCGGATCAAGCTCCTCGGCACGCTCGACGACGCGGCGCTCGCCGCCGAATACGACCGGGCCACGCTCTTCGTGCTGCCCTCGCATTTCGAGGGCTTCGGCATGGCCTTCACCGAAGCCATGGCGCGCGGGCTGCCGGTGGTGGCCGGCGACGCCGGGAGCCGCGCCGACGACCGTTCCGTCCGACGCCGGGCGTGCTGGTGCGGCCGGGCGACGCCGATGCGCTTGCCGCAGTACTGCGACGCCTGCTGACCGATCCCGCCGAGCTCAAGCGCCGTTCCGACGCGGCATGGAAACACGCGCAGCACTTCCCGCGCTGGCGCGATACCGCCAAAGCGATCGCCGGCGCGCTGACCGAGGCTTCGAGATGAGCGGCTTCGCGCCCGAATGGCTCAGCTTGCGCGAGGGCGCCGACCACCGCGCGCGCAATGGCGGGCTGCTGGCCGCGCTGGGCAGGCATTTTTCCGCGCGCGATGCGGTCACCGTCGTCGATCTCGGCGCCGGGCTCGGCTCCAACCTGCGCGCGACCGCGCCCGTGCTGCCCGCGCGCCAGCACTGGGTGCTGGTGGATCACGACCCGGTCCTGCTCGCGGGCGCCTGCGACGCGATCGCGAGCTGGGCCGACCAGGTGCGACCGGCGACGGCCGGGCTCGAGGTGACGAAAGCGGGCCGCTCGATCCGGGTCGAGGTGCGGCACGCGGATCTGGCCAAGGATCCGGGCGCCTTCGCCGCGCAGGCGCCCGATCTGGTGACCGCGGCGGCGCTATTCGATCTCGTGTCCGAGCAATGGATCGGACGTTTCAGCGCGGCGCTCGCCGCCGCGCGCGTGCCGCTCTATGCGGTGCTCGACTATGACGGCACCAACGCCTGGAGCCCGCCGCATGCGGCCGACGCCGCCATGGTCGCCGCGTTCAACCGCCATCAGGGCACCGACAAGGGCTTCGGCTCGGCCGCCGGAGCGCGAGCGACCGACTTACTCGCGGAACGTCTGGCAGCGGCGGGCTACCGCATCGAGCGAGCGCCGAGCCCGTGGCGTCTCGGCGCCGGCGATACAGAGCTGATCCGCATATTGACGCAAGGCTTCGCCGAAGCCGTGCGTGAAACCGGCGAGGTCCCCGCCGCGACCATCGAAGCGTGGCTGAAAGCGCGAATGGCCGACGGCGTCACCTGCACCGTCGGCCACGAGGATATTCTGGCGATTGCGCGCTAAACGCCGCCGAGCGCCCGCGGCAACATCCGTTGCAAGACGCCGTCCTTCAAGATGAAGTAATGCTGGAGCGCCGCGGCGATATGCAGCGCCGCGAGCGCCGTTACCGCCCAGCCGGCCCAGCGGTGGACCATGAACAACTGGTCCGCCAATGCCTGATTGTTGCCGATCACGGGTGGAACATTGAACAGACCAAAGAACGGCGTGGCGGCGCCATAAGCCGAGTTCGCGAGATAGCCGGCGATCGGCATCGCAAACAGCAGCACATAGAGAAGCCCGTGCACCGCGGACGAGACGGCGCGCTGCCACGGCGCGACCGTGGCTTCGGGCGCCGGCGAGCCGCCTATCCAGCGGCGGAGGATGCGTACGACGATGAGGATGAAAATCAGCACGCCGAGCGACTTGTGGAAATTATAGAGATTGTCCTGCAGCGGCCCCGGCGCCACGTTTTTCATCGAGATCGAGACCGTAATCGTCGTCAGAACGCAGAGCGCGACCAGCCAGTGCAATAATTTGGCAAAACCCGAATAGCCGCCGCTCAGTGTACCGTAGGTCATTGTCCTCTCCGGTTAGCCTCTTGGCCTTGTTGGTCAGCCATGATGCCTTGCGCCCCTTGCGGTCACAAGGCGCGCGGACGGCCTAGGTTCAACGAGGTGCGAGTTTGGCTGGGGCGCCAGGATTCGAACCTGGGAATGGCGGAATCAAAATCCGCTGCCTTACCACTTGGCTACGCCCCAACGATGCGGCCGCAATGTGCCGCGCCGGGGGGCGCGGTTCAACGTGCAGTTCGCATGCCGGAAAGCTTGTGACGACGGCGCTGGGCCTGCTATGAGCACCAGCCGGTCGGAGTGTAGCGCAGTCCGGTAGCGCACCTGCTTCGGGAGCAGGGGGTCGCAGGTTCAAATCCTGCCACTCCGACCAGGCTTCCCAGACGCGATTCGAGACAAGGCGAGCGCGCCGCGATCCGCGCGCCGCCTCCGCCTACGCAGCCTTTCGCGGCCGCCGCTACCGGCGGCCGAAGGAATTACATCGCCTTGAGGTTACCGGCGGCGGTCTTGCCGCGGTCGGTGGTCACCACGTCGTAGCTGACCTTCTGTCCCTCGTTGAGATTGGACAGGCCGGCCTGTTCGACGGCGCTGATGTGCACGAACACGTCCTTGCCGCCGTCGGACGGCTGGATGAATCCGTAGCCCTTCTGCGCGTTGAACCACTTCACGGTACCAGTAGCCATCGTTTGGCTCCTTCGTAGATTACGCCCCTAGCCAAGGCGGCGCCGCCCGGGAATCGTGCGGCTTCTCACAACCAGATTTTCGGAGAGCGCCTTGCAGGTCCACCCGGTCGGGCGGCGGCCCAAGCCTCAGGCCGAAATTCGATTGTGACGAAAGTGGAACGCAATCGGGTGCGCTCGTCAAGCCGAGCCGGCCAGGCGGCGACCGCACCGCAGCGAGCGTTTGCCGGGCAAGACGCCGCCGCTGTTATAGTGGCGGCGCACCCTGCCCGAGCGCGAATCGCTATGGCCGATGACATTCCATTCGACCGCAATTTCGAAGCCGTGCCGGGCAAGGCCGAGCAGGTCGCGCCCAAGGTGCGCCGGGTGCTGGCCAACAATCCGAGCCCGTTCACGTTCAAGGGCACCAACACCTACATCATCGGCGAAGGCGCGGTCACGATCCTCGATCCGGGCCCCGACGATCCGGCCCATGTCGATGCGGTGCTGGAGGCCGTGCGCGGCGAGACGGTCGAACACATCCTTGTGAGCCATACGCACCGCGACCATTCCCCCGCCGCGCGCGCGGTCAGCGCGCGGACCGGAGCCAAAGTGCTGGCCGAAGGGCCGCACCGCTTCGCTCGGCCGCTGCACGCGGGCGAGGCCAACCGGATGGAGGCCGGCGCCGATCTCGAGTTCAAGCCGGACCGGCAACTTGCGGACAAAGAGGTGATCGAAGGCCGCGGCTATGCGCTCGAGGCGATCGCGACGCCGGGCCACGCGGCGAACCATCTCGCCTTCGCGCTGAGGGGCAGCGATCTCTTGTTCTCCGGCGACCATGTGATGGCCTGGGCGACGTCGGTGGTGGCGCCGCCCGACGGGTCGATGAGCGAATACATGGCTTCGCTCAGGAAACTGCGGGCGCGGCCGGAGCGGCTGTATCTGCCCGGGCACGGCGGGCCGGTGCGCGACGCGCCCGCCTTCGTCGAGCGCTACATCGAGCACCGGGCGGCGCGCGAGACCGCGATCCTGCGGGTGCTTGCGCGCGGCGAGACCGACATTCCGAGCCTGGTGCGGGCGATCTATATCGGTCTCGATCCGCGCCTGAGCGGCGCCGCCGGCCTCTCGGTGTTCGCGCATCTGGAGGATCTGGTCGCGCGCGGCGCGGTCATGACCGAAGGTCAGCCTTCGGTCGGCGGACGCTATCGCCTCAGCGCGACGCCCGCCGCCGCGCGTCGGTGAAATCGGCGAAGAAGCGCACGATCCGGCGCGCATTGGAGCCGAAATCGCGGGTGCCGTAGCGCGAAGCCGAGCGCATATCGACCCGCACGCCGTTCGGCGTCGTCCGCACGCGGATCGAAACGTCGTAGCGGAAGCCCATGATCAGCGACTGGGCCACCGCCTCGATGCGGCCGTCGCGCTCGCCGCCGCGCGGAGAGACGGAATCGAGCACGCGCCAGCGGTTCGCCTCGACGATCTGGAGCGCGAGATTGAACATTTCGTCGGCATTGGCCTCCACCTCGAAGGCCTTCACCGCGGGATAGGCGGCGCGCTGAAGCGCGGCGGCCTCGCGGCCGGGATAGGTCACCGGATTGGCGCCGCGCGCGCGCGCGGACGCGATGGCCTGGAACCCGGGTGGATCGTTCACATCGGTGGTGACGTCGCTGATCGCAGGCAGCCATGCGCCGCGCACGAGGTCGAAGGCGGGAACGCCGAGCACGACCACCCCGATGGCGCAGGCCATCAGGGCCCGGTCGAGCCCGCGCAGGCCCTCGTTCCAGATCACGATGAAAGCGAGGCCGGCGACCAGGACGCCGAGCAGCGCGACCGCCAGCCCGGCCAGGAGAATCGCGAAAGCGACCTCGTATTCGACCACGCCGAAGCGGTGCATGCCGATGGCGAGCAGCACCACCGGCAGCGAGAAGCCCGCGATGCGGCGGCTCAGAATAGCGAGCCGCGATACGCGCACTTCGGTATAGAGCTGACGGCGGATCATGCCGCCCGCCGTGCGGACGGCATGAACTTCTGTCTATCGGTCATGACCGGATCGGCCTCGCCGCTGCAGCGGCCTTTTCGGTCATTCCGCGGCGGTCGGCAAGCGGTAGTCGCGGAACTGCTCGCGCAGCGTCATCTTTTGGATTTTCCCCGTCGCGGTATGCGGGATTTCGTCCACGAACACCACGTCGTCGGGCATCCACCACTTTGCGATCTTGCCGTCGAGGAACTTCAGAATATCGCTCTTGGACGGTTTCTTGCCCGGCTTGGCGATGATGACGAGCAGCGGGCGCTCGTCCCATTTAGGGTGCGCGATGCCGATGACCGCCGCCTCGGCCACGTCCGGGTGTCCGATCGCGAGGTTCTCCAGATCGATCGAAGAAATCCACTCGCCGCCGGACTTGATCACGTCCTTGGCGCGGTCGGTGATTTTCATGTAGCCGAGCTCGTCGATGGTGGCGACGTCGCCGGTATCGAAGTAGCCGTCATCGTCGAGAATCTTGCCGCCCTCGCCCTTGAAATAAGAGCTTGAAACCCCGGGGCCCTTCACCTTCAGCCGGCCGAAGGTCTTGCCGTCCCACGGCAGTTCCTTGTTCCTGTCGTCGGTGATCTTCATTTCGACGGTGAAGATCGAGAAGCCCTGCTTCTCCTGGTAGTCGAGCTGAGCGTCGTGGTCGAGCGCGGCTACTTCGGGCTTCAGAAAGCCCGCGGTGCCGATCGGGCTCATTTCGGTCATACCCCAGGCATGGGTCACCTTGACCCCGTACTTGTCCTGGAATTTTTCCATCATCGCGCGCGGACAGGCCGATCCGCCGATCAGCACCCGCTTCAGATGCGGAAGCTTCAGGTTGTTCTGCTCGAGATGGGCCAGGAGCATCAGCCATACGGTGGGCACCGCGGCGGTGATCGTGACTTTGATAGGTGTCGAGCAACTCGTAGATCGACGCGCCGTCGAGCTTGGCGCCGGGCATGACCAGGCTCGCGCCGTTCATCGGCGCGCTGAATGCCAGCGACCAGCTGTTGGCGTGGAACAGCGGCACCACCGGCAGAACGATGTCGCGGGACGAAAGCCCGAGCACGTCGGGCATCGCGGCCGCGAGCGAATGCAGCACGTTCGAGCGATGCGAATAGACGACGCCCTTGGGATTTCCGGTCGTGCCCGACGTGTAGCACATGCCGGCGGCGTCGTTTTCGGCGACCTCGACCCACTTGAAATTGCCGTCGACGGTGGCGATCCAGTCTTCATAGGCGACCGCGTTCTTGAGCGTGGTCTGCGGCATGTGCGCCTTGTCGGTGAGGATCACGTAGCGCTCGATCTTCGGCAGCTTGTCGGCGATCTTCTCCAGCAGCGGCACGAAGGTAAGGTCCACCATCATCATGCGATCTTCGGCGTGATTGACGATGTAGACGATCTGGTCCGGGAACAGGCGAGGATTGACGGTGTGATAGACCGCGCCGGCGCCAAGGATGCCGTACCAGGCCTCCAGATGCCGCCAGGTGTTCCAGGCGAGCGTGCCGATCCGGTCGCCTTTCTTGACGCCGTCCTTCACCAGGCGCTGCGCGACCTTGAGCGCGCGCTTGCGAATGTCCGCATAGGTGGTCTCTACGATCGGTCCTTCGATCGAGCGCGAGATAACTTTCCGCTTGCCGTACTGGATCGCCCCGTGATCGATGATCCGGTGGCAAACCAGCGACCAGTCCTGCATCAAGCCGAGCATGGAACTCCTCCCCGAAACACCCCGGCGCTAGGCGCGCCTGTTGTTGCCTAAAACTAGCGCGCTGGTTCGTGGGTGCAACAGTGTAAAATTGAACTTCCGCCCTGATATTGCCGCGCTCGCGGCCGATCCAGCCCCTATGCTGACCCGCTTCGCACTGCTTTGGCTTGCCGTTTTTATTGGCGGATTGTCCGATCTCGCCCAGGCCGTACCTCTGCCGCCGCCGCGGCCGGCGCTACCTTGGGACAGCCCGCGCGAATTCGCCGCGCCCTTGCCGCCGCCACGACCGGCCGTCATTCCCGAGGCGCGGCGCGCGCAGGGCGAGTTCACGCTGGCGGCTGCGCCCGCTGGCAGCTGCCTTGCGCCGACCTACTCGCGCAAGAGATCGTCGCTTGCCGAGACCGGCCGGATCGTCGAAGCCGCCGAAGGCTGCGGTACCGAGCCGATCGGCCCGATTGACCGCGATCCTGCTCGCCGACGGTACAGTCCGCCGACGCTACGACCAGCGGCCGTACTCCGGTGCGAAACGGCGCTCGCGGTGGCGCGCTGGATCCGGGAGGACATCGCCGCCGCTGCGCTCGGTCTCGGGAGCCCGCTGGCGCGGGTCGACGTCGCGGCCTCCTATACGTGCCGATCGCGAAACAATGTGGCTGGCGCGGTATTGAGCGAGCATGGCCGGGCCAATGCGCTCGACATGAGCGCCTTCGTGCTGGCCGATGGACGGATCCTCACGCTCGCCGATCCGAAGGCGCCCGCGGATTTCCTCGCCGAAGTGCGCCGATCGGCCTGCGCGCGGTTCACGACCGTGCTCGGCCCGGGAGCTGACCCGTCACACGAGTTCCACCTGCACGTCGATCTTGCCGAACGGCGCAACGGCTATCGCCTCTGCCAGTGGCCGGAGCGGAAGACCACCGCCGACTGAATTCATGGCCCGCCAAAAAGCCAAGGGCGCGGCCATGCCGCGCCCCTGTTCCCCTCCGACAAATTCTCGAATTCAGATCACGACCACCTTCGCCCCGACCGGGACGCGGTTAAAGAGGTCGATGACGTCTTCGTTCAGCATGCGGATGCAACCCGAGGAGATCGCCTGGCCGATATATTCCGGCTGATTGGTGCCGTGGATGCGGAACAGGGTGTCCTTGTTACCCTGGAACAGATAGAGCGCGCGCGCACCCATCGGGTTATGCGGGCCCGGGCTCACGTATTTCGGAAGCTCCGGAATGCGCTTCAGGGTGTCGGCGGTCGGCACCCAGTCCGGCCATTCCTTCTTCTGGCCGATCGTGGCGGTGCCCTTCCAATCCATGCCTTCTTCGCCGACCGTCACGCCGTAGCGGTAGGCCTTGCCGTCGTTCTGCACCAGATAGAGAAACTTGTTCGGGGTATCGATGATGATGGTGCCGGGCTTCTCCTTCGTCTGATAGCCGACGATGTGACGGAGGAAGTCCTCGGACGGTTTGTGCTGCAGGTAGGGCGCGCTCGCCAGGAGCTTGCGATCGCGCGGCGTCAGGCTCGATTCGGCCACCGGATCGAGGGTGTCGGAAATGCAACCGCCGAGACCGACGGCCGCCAAACCCAAGAACAACAATGCGAACTTGCGAGCCAGCATAGACTTCAAGGTCCCCTGGATTGCTCTGGAAGCACCCGTTCAAGGATCAATTAGCCGAAAGAGTTTCGATCTGGAAGATACGAATCTCGATCCGGATCGGCAACTGGAGACCTGTTGCAGAAATGCCGCAGCGAACCCGATAGTCCGTGCCATTCCCGCCAGACCCGGCCTATTCAGGGATCAATATTAATCCGCTGCAGCGGCGGAGAACGGCCTTCGTTCCAGCCGAATGCCGCCGCACTGGCCCGGCAACACGACGCCAAGGGCCAGACCCCATCCTTGCGGCGGAGAATGACATGGCTACCACCAACCTATCTCGACCCGGCGACCCGGCGGCGCACCGGGACCTCGGCCGGCTTTATCGGGCGATCGGCATCGGCGCGGTCGCCGCGGCGCTCCTCTATCGGGGCGAGGTCAAGAACAGCGCCTACACGCCGGTCCGGCGGCGAGCCGCAAAACCGAACGCGGCCGACGACCGCATGCGGTGACCGTCCGCGCGCGGCCGGCCGTAAACCTTTCCGCCGAACGAACCGTGGACGGGCGGGGTGCAAAGCGGTAGGGAACCCGCGTCCCGTCGCGGAGTACCCGCATGCTCGCTGCCTACGTCTTGCGTGGAAGCGCGCTGGAGCGTGTCGACGTTCCCGCGGGCGGAAGCGTGCCGGCGGAGGCGATCTGGTTCGACCTGCTATCGCCTACGATCGAGGAAGACCGCGCCGTCGAGGCAGTGCTCGGCGTCTCGATCCCGAGCCGCGAGGAGATGGCGGAGATCGAACCGTCGAGCCGGCTCTATGTCGAAAACGGCGCACGCTTCATGACCGCTTCACTGCTTTACGCGTCGGACTCGGACCGGCCCAATACTACTCCGGTCACATTTATTCTGTCGCAGGGGAAACTGGTCACCGTCCGCTACGAAGAACCACGGCCATTCGTGCGGTTGTCGCAGAAGATCACGCGGGTCTGCCCGCCGACGATCACCGGCGAAGGCGTGCTGATCGATCTGCTCGATAATATCATCGACCGCGCCGCCGACGTCCTGGAGCGCGACAGCGCCGAGATCGAGATCGTGTCGCGGCGCATATTCGGCCACGGCCGCGGGCGCAAGCCGCCATCCGACGCCTATCAGGAAATCCTGCGGGCGATCGGCCGCAAGGCCGACCTCACCTCGAAAGTGCGCGAGAGCCTGGTCTCCATCGGCCGGCTCGTGCTGTTCCTCGCCAACGAAGCCGACGTGATCAAGCTGCCGAAGGAGCAGCGCGCGCAGGTCAAGAGCATGGCGCGCGACGCGACCTCGCTCACCGACCACGCCACGTTCCTGGCCAACAAGATCCAATTCATGCTCGACGCGGTGCTCGGGCTGGTGCAACTCGACCAGAACAACGTGATCAAGATCTTCTCGGTGGTGGCCGTGGTGTTGCTGCCGCCGACCATGATCGCTTCGATCTACGGCATGAACTTCAAGCACATGCCGGAACTCGAATGGACCTTCGGCTACCCGTTGGCGCTCCTGCTGATGCTCGCCTCGGCCATCCTTCCCTACGCGTATTTCAAGTGGAAGCGCTGGCTCTGAACGTCAGACGTATTGGCCGCCATCGATGTGGATTTCGGCGCCGTTCAGGTACGAGGCCGTTTCGGTGCACAGCACGTAGATGATCTTGGCCACCTCGTCGGGCGTGCCGAGGCGTTTCATCGGAATCGAACCCAACAGCTTTTCGGTGCCCGGCGACAGGATCGAGGTGTCGATCTCGCCCGGCGCGATCGAATTCACGCGGATGCCGAGCGGACCGAAATCCGCCGCCATCTCGCGCGTGAGCGCGGCGAGCGCCGCCTTCGAAGTGGCATAGGCGGCGCCAGCGAACGGATGCACGCGGGAGCCCGCGATCGAAGTCACGTTCACCACCGCGCCCTGGGCGCGCTTCAGTTCGTCCACCAGCCCGCGGGCGAGCATGATCGGCGCGAAGAAATTCACCTTGAAGACGTGCTGCCAGTCGTCGAGCGAGGTTTCCATGGCGCCCAAGCGGGCGCCGCCCGATGCCTTGGGCGAGATGCCGGCATTATTGACCAGCGCGTGCAGCTCGCCGTGCTCGAGCCGATTCTTGATCTCGGCGATCGCGGCGAGCGTCGCCTTTTCGTCAGCGAGATCGACTTGAATATGATCCTCGGGTCCGGCTTCCCAGGGACACTCCTCCGGGAAAGAGTGGCGCGAGCAGGTGATCACGCGCCAGCCGGCGCTCGAGAAGCGCTTGACCGTGGCATGACCGATGCCGCGGCTGGCGCCGGTCAGCAGCAACGTGCGGCGGGGCTGGTCGGATTTCGACGGCATTATTTAACTCTGCACCTTGGCCGCGCTCACGGATAGAGCCGCGAGTGCTGCCACTTCGCGTCGGGCGCGGTGCGCGTGAACACGAGCCGATTGTGCAGCCGATGCGGGCCCTCGGCCCAGAATTCGATGGCCAGCGGCACCATCCGAAAACCATGCCAGTGCGAAGGCCGCGGCACCGGCTTGCCGGCGAATTTCTTCGCCAGCCGTTCCGCTTCCTTCTCCAACATGGCGCGACTCTCCAGCGGACGCGACTGTTGGCTTGCCCAGGCACCGATCTGCGCCTCGCGCGGCCGCGACGCGAAATAAGCGTCGGACTCCGCCGCACTCGCCGGCTCGATATTTCCCCGCACCCGCACCTGCCGGCCGAGCGATTTCCAATGCAGCACGAGCGCCGCCTTGGGCCGGGCCTTGAGTTCGGAGCCCTTCGCGCTTTCGGCGTTCGTATAGAAGACGAGGCCGCGCGGATCGGCCGCCTTGATCAGCACCATGCGCACGTTCGGCAGGCCGCCCGAATCGACGGTGGCGAGCGCCGCGGCGTCCGGATCGCGCGGCTCGCGTGCCTTGGCCGCCTTGAACCAGGCGTCGAAAAGCCCAAAAGGCTCGTCGGCCTCCACAAAGTCACCAAAAGTTAACCCTACAGGGTGTTCCATCGCGTACTCGACCCGTTTCTGGAGCGTGCGCCCGTGTGCGTCAAAGCGTGCACCCCGCGAGGGGCCAACGATCCCGGCCCTTCATATCACGGTTCGGGCTGCGCTCGGCCATTTCGCGGTTCCGGCTTATTGATCCTGCTCATCGCCGGCCTTGCGACCGGCGGCTGCAGTACGTCGTTCCCGCTTTCCTCGCTCATTCCCGGCATGCAGGCGGAAAAGACCGCCGACAAGGATGAGATCACCGGTACGCTCTCGATGCAGCATCCGGCCGCCGGCCGAGAAATGACCAATGCCGACTGGATCGTCGCCATGGCCGCGCTGCGCGAGGCGCTCGCCCGCAAGGAAGACGGCGCCAGCATCCCCTGGCAGAACCCGACCACGAGCTCGCGCGGAACCGTCTCGCCGGTTTCCGCCGCTTTCGTTCAGGATGGATTCAACTGCCGGAATTTCATGGTCAGCCACTTCAAGAGCGAGCGCGAGAACTGGTACGAAGGCACGGCCTGCCGTACCCACCGCGGCCAATGGGACGTGCAATCGACCCGGCCGTTGCAGAAGTCTTGACCGGCGCGTTGCGCTAGCCGCCAATTGATCCCACATAGATGCCCGGCAGGCGGCCTTGAGTCGCCGGCGTGGAGTTTCCCTTGGCGCGCAATCCCTACGAAGTCCTCGGCGTGGCCCGCGGCGCGAGCGAAGCCGACATCAAGAAGTCGTTCCGGCGGCTCGCCAAGAAGCTGCATCCCGACGCCAACAAGAACGATCCGAAGGCGGCCGGGCGCTTCTCCGAGATCAATTCCGCCTACGAGATCCTCGGCGACGAGGAAAAGCGCAAGGCGTTCGACCGCGGCGAGATCGACGAGGAGGGCAAGCCGCGCTTCACCGGGCATCCCGGCTTCGATCCGCGCGCGGGCGCCGGCCAGCACCCCGGCTTCGGCGGCGGCGAAACGATCTTCGAGACCTTCACCCATGGCCCCGGCGGCTTCCGCCGCACGAGCGCGCGCGGCGGCCGACAAGGCGGCGGCGGGTTCGAGGATTTCATCGGCGATATTTTCGGCTCCTTCGGCAATCGCGGCGGCGCGACGCACTTCGAGGAGTTCGAGCCGGGGCCGCCGCCACGCGGCACGGACGTCGTCGCATCGGCTTCGATCACGCTCGCCGAAGCGGCGCACGGCACGTCGAAGCGCGTGCGGCTTCCGACCGGCAAGGAGGTCGACGTCAAGATTCCGGCGGGCATCGCCAGCGGTCAGACCATCCGCCTGCGCGGCCAGGGCCTGAGCGGACCGCGCGCGGAGCCGGGCGACGCGCTGATCACGATCACGGTCGAGCCGCACCCGCTGCTCAGGCCCGACGGCTTCGATCTGCGGACCTTGATCTCGATTCCGCTCGCGGACGCGGTGCTCGGCGCCAGCGTGCGCGTGCCGACGCTCGACGGCGCGGTGGAACTGAAAATCCCGCCCCGGACCTCGAGCGGCCGCGTGTTCCGGCTGAAGGGCAAGGGGCTACCGAACAAGAGCGGCGGGCACGGCGATCTTCTGGTCGCCGTGCAAGTCGAGCTGCCGGTGGAGCGCGACGAGGAGCTCGAAGCGCTCATGCGTCGCCGGCGCGAGAAGAAATAGCCGGATTTTCAGCGCCGCTCGTTCGCAGCGGTCTCATAGGCTTCGTAGACGCGCCGGGCGACGCGATCGAGCCGTTCGCGTTCGGCCGGCCCGGCGACCACGAACATCAGCCCACCCTCGGCCCAAGCCAGCGCGCCGATTTCGCCGGCCGATTTCCAGTGAAACGCGGTCGCACCCTCGCGCGCGGCGCGCGTGCAGGTGATGGTCACGCGCTCGCCGCCGGCGCCCTCGTACATGATGAGCGCGGTCGGACTCGCATCACCGGGCAGCAGCCGGCCGCCCAGGAGCTTCAAGCCTTCGGGCGCAAGATCGGGCGCGCGCACGGTGGAGCCCACGCGGCGCGAAAGCCACGGCAACAGATGCGCCTCGTCGGCCCGCACCTCGATCGGATGGCGGACCTCGTTGATATAGAGACGGTGCGCCTCGATGGCGGCGTCGGCGATGGCGCGCGCGACCTGCTCGTTGCGGTCGAAGCCGGAATATTCGCTGGCGTACCAGCCGGCGGCAACGCCGACGACGAATGCGACGGCTGCGGCGGCTGCGATCTTGCGCCAGGTACCGCTGGCGCGCAGCGCGATATTCTCGAGCCGCAGCCGGTCCGGCACCGGCTCCTCGATCACGCGCTCCCAGGTGGCCCGGATCGAGGTTGCCTGCGCGCGCCAGGCGGCGACCCGGCTCGCCGCCTCGGGATCGGACGCGAGCCGCGCCTCGACCGCGGCGATGCGGTCGGCCGGCAGCGCGCCGTCGACATAGGCGTGCAGCTCATCTTCGGTCACGGAGGCGTCTTGTTCGGTCATTCGCGGTCCACGCGATTCATTTCTTCATTTCATGCTTCACTTCACTTGATCACTTCACTTGGCGCAGCCGCGGGCGCTCGCCCTCCAGATGCGTGCGCAAGGCGGTGCGCGCGCGCGACGAGGCGCGACATCACGGTGCCGATCGGCACGCCCTGCACTTCGGCGGCCTCGCGGTAACTCAGCCCTTCGAGCGTCACCAGCAGCAGGACTTCCCGCTGCTCCTGCGGCAACAGGACCAGACCGCGCTCGATATCGCGGCCGGTGCCGTCGGTGCCCGGCGGGCCGGCCGGATCGACATCCTCGATCACCGCGAAGTTCGGCCGGCGCGCGAGACCGCGCCGGCGATTGCGATCCAGATTCAGAAGAATGGTGAACGTCCATGTGCGCAGGTCGCCGCCGTGAAACAAATGCTCGCCCCTGAGCGCCCGCACCAGCGTGTCCTGCACCAGGTCGTCGGCGGTCTCGGCATCGCGCGCCAACGCCCGTGCGAACCGCCTGAGGGCGGGGATCAGGGACTCGAGGCCACGACGGACTGCAGACATGGCGCACTCCGAACACTATCGGCGCATCCATTGTGATACCTCGCTAATGAGAACGCGAGGGGTGCCCGGATTATTCCAGCCGCTTGCTGCATAAGGGGTCGCATGCGATAGGGGTCCCCCCTGTTCCAGACCCCGGCGGAAGACCCATGGCAAGCGGCCTGATGCAAGGTAAGCGCGGCTTGATCCTCGGGGTCGCCAATAACCGTTCGCTCGCCTGGGGCATCGCCAAGGCCTGCGCCGACCAGGGCGCGTCACTCGCCCTCACCTATCAGGGCGACGCGCTGAAGAAGCGGGTCGAGCCGCTGGCGGCCGAGATCGGCGCCAAGGTCGCCGGCCACTGCGACGTGACCGATCCCGCCACCATCGATGCGGTGTTCGCGGAGACCGACCGCGCGCTCGGGACGCTCGATTTCGTCGTCCACGCGGTCGCCTTCTCCGACAAGGAGGAGCTGACCGGCCGCTACGTCGACACCAGCCTCGACAACTTCAGCAAGACGCTGCTGATCTCCTGCTACTCGTTCACGGCGATCGCGCAGCGCGCGGAGAAGCGCATGCCGAACGGCGGCGCCATGCTCACGCTCACCTATTACGGCGCCGAGAAATGGATGCCGCACTACAACGTCATGGGCGTGGCCAAGGCCGCGCTCGAGGCGAGCGTGCGATATCTGGCGGCCGATCTCGGCCCGAAGAACATCCGCGTGAACGCGATCTCCGCCGGGCCGATCAAGACGCTGGCGGCCTCCGGCATCGGCGACTTCCGCTACATTCTGAAGTGGAACGAACTGCAACTCGCCGCTGCGGCGCACCGTGACGATCGAGGAGGTCGGCGGCGCCGCCGTCTATCTGCTCTCCGATCTCGGGCGGGCGGTGAGCGGGGAGATCCATCACGTCGACGCCGGCTATCATATCGTCGGCATGAAAAATCCCGACGCGCCCGACATGACGCGCGTGCGCAACGACGAGTGAGCCGAGTGTTCGGGGGGTCGCATCAATGACCGTTCTGATCGCCGGCGCCGGCATGGGCGGCCTGACGCTGGCGCTCTGAGCCTGCATCAGATCGGCGTTCCCTGCCGGTGTTCGAAAGCGTGCGCGAGATCAAGCCGCTCGGCGTCGGCATCAACGTGCTGCCGCATGCGGTGCGCGAGCTGTCGAGCTCGGCCTGCGAGGACGCGCTCGACGCGACCTCGATCCGCACCAAGGAGCTCGCCTACTTCTCCAAGCACGGCAAGCCGATCTGGACGGAGCCGCGCGGGCTCGAGGCCGGCTACAAATGGCCGCAATTCTCGATCCATCGCGGCGAGCTGCAGAGATCCTGCTCGAGGCCGTGAACGAGCGGCTGGGCGCGGACAGCATGCTCACCGGCCATCATCTCGCCGACTGGAAGGAAACCGGCGCGGGCGTTCGCGCGCGCTTCATCGACAAGGACAGCGGCAAGACGCTGGGCGAGCACGACGGCGCGCTGCTGATCGCGGCCGACGGCATCCATTCCGCGATCCGCGCGCAGCTTTCATCCGAACGAAGGCCCGCCGATCTGGAACGGCCGCATCCTGTGGCGCGGCGTCACCGACGGCGAGCCGTATCTGACCGGCCGCACCATGATCATGGCCGGCTACCAGATCGCTGAAATTCGTCTGCTATCCGATCTCGAAAAGCGCATCGGAGCGCGGCCGGCCGATGATCAACTGGATCGCCGAGCGCGCAGTTCAGCCCCGACTATCAGTGGCGGCGCGAGGACTATAACCGGCCGGGCAAGCTCGAAGAGTTCCTGCCCTGGTTCGAGGACTGGAAATTCGACTGGCTCGACGTGCCGGGCCTGATCCGCAACGCCGAATACGTGTTCGAATATCCCGGTGGTCGACCGCGATCCGCTGCAGCGCTGGACGCATCGGGCGCGTGACGCTGTTGGGCGACGCGGCGCACCCGATGTATCCGATCGGCTCGAACGGCGCCTCGCAGGCGATCCTCGACGCGCGCGTGCTGGCGCGCGAAATCCTCGCCAAGGGCGAGACCGAGGCCGCGCTGCATGGCCTACGAGGCCGAGCGCCGGCCGGCGACCACGGACCTCGTGCTGCTCAACCGCGGCAACGGCCCCGAGCAGGTCATGCAGATGGTCGAGGAGCGCGCGCCCAACGGCTTCAAGGTCGTCACCGAGGTGCTGACGCAAGCAGGAGCTCGAAGACGTCGCCGCCAACTACAAGCGCGTCGCCGGCTTCCAGGTCGACAAGCTCAACGCCAAGCCGCCGATCGTGCCGCGGCCGCCGGTCGCCTCATCCGCGCGCAACCGGTCGCGCGTGCAGGCCGCCGAATAAACCATCCGCCGAGCCTGGTTTGACCCCCGCGCGGCCCGCCCGTACAACCACGCCGCCATGTCCCACAACACGTTCGGCCATCTGTTCCGCGTCACGACCTTTGGCGAGAGCCACGGGATCGCGCTCGGCTGCGTGGTCGACGGCTGCCCGCCGCGCATTCCGCTGACCGCGGCCGAAATCCAGCGCGACCTCGACCGCCGGCGTCCGGGCCAGAGCAAGTTCGTGAGCCAGCGCAAGGAGCCGGACCAGGTGCGGATTCTCTCCGGCACCTTCCCCGACCCCGTAAGCGGCAAGGAAGTCACGCTCGGCTCGCCGATCGCGCTGCTGATCGAGAACCAGGACGCGCGGCCCAAGGACTATGACGCCATCGCCGAAACCTATCGTCCGGGCCACGCGGACTACACCTACGACGTCAAATACGGCATCCGCGACCCGCGCGGCTCGGGCCGCGCCTCCGCGCGCGAGACCGCGGGCCGCGTCGCGGCCGGCGCGATCGCGCGCAAGATCGTGCCGGGCATGGTGGTGCGCGGCGCGCTCGTGCAAATGGGCACGAAGAAAATCGACCGCAGCCGCTGGGACTGGAACGAGACCGCGCGCAATCCGTTCTTCTGTCCCGACGCCAAGGCGGCCGCCGAATTCGAAAGCTATATCGAGGACGTGCGCAAGAAGGGCTCGTCGGTCGGCGCCATCATCGAGATCGTGGCCGAGAACGTGCCGGCCGGTCTCGGCGCGCCGATCTACGGCAAGCTCGACGCGGAGATCGCGGCCGCGCTCATGAGCATCAACGCGGTCAAGGGCGTCGAGATCGGCGCCGGGTTTGCTGCTGCCATGCTGTCGGGCGAAGAAAACGCCGACGAAATGCGCATGGGCAACGACGGCAAGCCGCGCTTTCTCACCAACAGCGCCGGCGGTATTCTCGGCGGCATTTCCACCGGCCAGCCGGTCGTCGCGCGCTTCGTGGTCAAGCCCACCTCCTCGATGCTGATCCCGCGCAAGACCGTAGACCGCTACGGCCGCGAGACCGAAATCTCGACCAAGGGCCGCCACGATCCGTGCGTCGGCATCCGCGCGGTTGCGATCGGCGAAGCGATGGTCGCCTGCGTGCTGGCCGACCAATATCTGCGCCATCGCGGCCAGGTCGGCGAGACGCTCGCCTGGCCGTTCCAGAAGCCCGGCGTGAAGTGACGCCATGAACGAAATCCGCAGCCGCATCGATCGCGCGGTCGAAGCCTTTGCCCGCGGCGAAATCGTCGTCGTCACCGACGACGACGACCGCGAGAACGAAGGCGATCTGTTCGTCGCCGCCTCGCTGTGCACGGCGGAGAAGATGGCGTTCATCGTGCGCCATACGTCCGGCATCGTCTGCGCGCCGCTCACGCCCGAGGACGCGCGCCGTCTGCACCTCGAGCCGATGGTGGCGGCCAACGACGCGCCGCTCGGCACCGCGTTCACCGTCTCGGTCGACGTGCGCCACGGGCTCACCACCGGTATTTCCGCCGAGGAGCGCACCAATACGGTGCGCGCGCTGGCGAACCCGAATATCGGCGCCAACGATTTCGTCCGGCCCGGCCATGTGTTTCCGCTGGTCGCACGCGCGGCGGCGTGCTCATGCGCTCGGGCCACACGGAGGCCTGCGTCGATCTGTGCCGGCTCGCCGGCCTGCCGACGGTCGGCGTGCTCTCCGAGCTCGTCAATGACGATGGCACCGTCAAGCGCGGACCCGAGGTGATCGCATTCGCCGAGACGCACAAGCTCGCGCACATTTCGGTTTCGGATCTCATCGCCTATCGCCAGGCGCGCGAGAAGCTGGTGGAGCGGGTCGCGAGCTTTCCGGTGAAGAGCGATATCGGGGAACTCGCGGGCTATGCGTTTGTCACCCCGTTCGACGAGGTGCATCACATGGCCTTCGTCTACGGCAAGATCGGCGACGGCAAGAACGTGCTCACGCGCCTGCACCGGGCCGACATCGTCGCCGACGTGTTCGGCAGCGCCAAGGTGATCCCGCGCACGCTCGCGCGCTTCAAGGCGGAAGGCCGCGGCGTGCTGGTGTTGCTGCGCGACGGCACCGCCGGCGTGCCGGTGATGCCGCCGGGCGGCGAAGCCAAGTCGTCGGAAGCGGCGCGCGACCGGCAATGGCGCGAGGTCGGGCTGGGTGCGCAGATCCTGCGCGACCTCGGCATTTCCTCGATCCGCATTTTGACCGGCCGCACGCTCACCTACGTGGGCCTGGCCGGCTTCGGAATCGAGATCGTCGGCACGGAGCCGGTCGAGGGCTGAACCGCCGACCAGGGACAATCCAATGCGCGTCGGAGTTCCCAAGGAAATCAAAGACAACGAGTACCGCGTGGGCTTGGTGCCGGCGACGGTGCGCGAGCTCGCCGCGCGCGGTCACCGCGTCATGGCGCAGAAGGACGCGGGCGCGGGCGCCGGCATCGCCGACGCCGACTATGTCGCGGCCGGGGCGGAGATCGTGGCCGATGCAGCTGAGATTTTCGAGCGCGCCGAGCTGATCGTGAAGGTCAAGGAGCCACTGCAGGCCGAGCGCCCGCGGCTCAGGCGCGGGCAAATCCTCTTTACCTATCTGCATCTCGCGGCCGACCGCGAGCAGACCGAGGCGCTGATGGCGTCCGGCGTCAGCGCGATCGCCTACGAGACGGTGACCGACGCGGCGGGAACGCTGCCGCTGTTGACGCCGATGTCCGAGGTGGCCGGCCGCATGGCGCCGCAGATCGGCGCGCGGCTGCTCGAGAAGACCAGCGGCGGCCGCGGCGTGCTCTTGGGAGGCGTGCCGGGCGTCCTGCCCGGCGAGGTGCTGATTCTGGGCAGCGGTGTGGTGGCGACCAACGCGGCGGTGATCGCGGTGGGCCTCGGCGCGGACGTGACGGTCGTCGGTCGCAACGCGGGGTCGCTGCGTCATTTCACCGAACGGTTCGGCGCACGCGTGCGCACCGCGTTCGCCAACGCGGAAACGATCGAGGCGCTGTGCCGGCGGGCGGACCTCGTCATCGGCACCGCCATGTCGCGCGGCGGCCGGGCGCCGAAACTCATCACCAAGGCGACGGTGAAGGCGATGAAGCCCGGCTCGGTGATCGTCGACGTCTCGATCGACCAGGGCGGCGTCGCGGAAACCTCGCGGCCGACCAGCCATTCGCAGCCGACTTATTTGGTGGACGGCGTGATCCACTATTGCGTTCCCAATATTCCGGGCGCGGTGGCGCGTACCTCGACCTTCGCGCTCAACAACGCGACGCAGCCCTATGTGCTGGCGCTCGCCGACCAGGGCCTGCGCGCGCTCTCCGACGATCCGGGCCTGCGCAACGGCCTCAATGTCCATGCCGGCCGCCTCACCTACCGGGCCGTGGCCGAAGCATTGAAGCTTCCCTATACGCCGGCCGACGAGGCGCTGCGGGCCTGACCTCGCCTTGGTGCCGCCAGCGGGTCATGGCAACATTGTCCAGAGTCGGCTCCGGCGGAGGCGGCGATGAGAGAGACGTTCAGGCATTTCGCGTGGGTCCTGGGCTTGGCGCTCGCGGCCTTGCTGTTGCCGGTGGCGACGCGCAGCGGCGAGCCGGTCCCGGTCGACATCGAGCTAGTGATCGCGGTCGATATCTCCTACTCGATGGATTACGACGAGCTGGCGCTGCAGCGCGGTGGCTACGTCGCGGCGCTCACCTCGAAGCAGTTCCTCGACGCGCTCAAGCAGGGCGCCTACGGCCGCATCGCCGTGACTTACGTGGAGTGGGCGGGATCGGCCGATCAGAAGGTGATCGTGCCTTGGCAGCTCATCGACGGGCCGGCCGCGGCCGACGCGTTCGCGAGCAAGCTCGTGGAGGTGCCCGATCCGGCGCGCCTATCGCACGTCGATCTCGGGCGCGTTGAAATTCTCCGCCGAGCTGTTCGGCCAGGGCGACTTCAAGGGCATCCGCCGGGTGATCGACGTCTCCGGCGACGGCACCAACAACCAGGGCGACCTGATCGAGCCGACGCGCGACGCGGTGCTGGCCAAGGGCATCACGATCAACGGCCTGCCGATCATGTTGAAGACGCCGCTCGCCTCGATGGTCGATATCCCCAACTTGCACGAATACTACGAGGACTGCGTGATCGGCGGCCCCGGCGCGTTCGTAGTGCCAGCGCGCGACCGCCAGCAGTTCGTCGACGCGATCCGCAACAAGCTGGTGCTCGAAGTATCCAACCTGCAATGGCCGCTGCCGCAAGGGCCGCGAGTAGTGCCGGCGGTGAACCCGCCGCGCGTCTCCTGCACCATCGGCGAGCGCATGTGGCAGGAACGCTGGGGCCGCTAGCTCAGCGCTCGAACACGCCCACCAGCTCCACGTGGGCGGAATAGCGGAACTGGTCCACCGGCACGACCGAAACCAGGCGATAGCCGCCGTCGAGGAGAATTCGCGCATCGCGCGCGAAGGTCGCCGGATTGCACGAAACGTACGCGATGCGCGGCACGTCCGATGACGCAAGCGCGCGGGCCTGCGCTTCGGCGCCCTGGCGCGGCGGATCGAGCACCACCGCCCCGCAGCCGGCAAGCTCGGCCGCCACCAGCGGGCGGCGGAACAGGTCGCGCGCTTTCGCCTCGATCGGCTTGAGGCCCGGCGCATTGGCGCGGGCGAGCGCCGAGATCGCCTCGGCGTCCGTATCGAAGGCGATGACGCGGGCGCTCTCGGCAAGCCGCAAGGCAAACGTGCCGACGCCGCAGAACAGATCGGCGACCAACCGGGCGTCGCCGACGGCCTCCGTCACCAGCCGGGCCAGGATTTCTTCGGCCAACGCGGTCGCCTGCAGGAAGCTTCCGGGCGGCAGCGCCACGCGGGCAATGCCGATCCGGATCGAGGGTTCCTGGAATTGCGCCACCAGGTCGCCATGGCGGGTGATGCGCGCGAGCTTTTCCTCGGCGCCGATCCGTGCCAGCGCCGTCGTCATTTTCGGATTCAGCGGCCCGGTGCCGCGCAGATCCACGTCGAGGCCGCCGTCGGTGGCGGTGAACGCGAGATCGATGGGCTTGCCGGCCGGCTTCAACGGCTCGACCAGCCGCCAAGCGACGGCGATGGCGCGTTCAAGCACTGGCACGAGCACCGGACATTGGTCGATCGGCACGATGATGTGCGACCGCAGGCCTGAAAAACCGACGGTTACGATCTGCCGCCCTCCGCGTCGCGCATGCAGCACCATGCGCCGGCGGCCCTCGCCGTGGGCGTCGATCAGATCGCCGACCGGCGCTTCGATCCCGGCCTGGTCAAGCGCGGCGAGCACGAGACCCCGCTTCCAGACACGGTAGGCGTCGGCGCGCCAATGCTGCAGCGCGCAGCCGCCGCAGGTGCCGAAATGCGGGCAAATCGGCTCGATGCGCTGCGGGCTCGGCGCGACCACGCGCAACAGCCGCGCGCGATCGCCCTCCCGCTCCACCTCGACCGTCTCGCCGGGCAGCGCATAGGGAACGTAGACGAGCCCTTTGGGCGTTTCGGCGACGGAGTCGCCGCGGTGGCCCATGCGCGCGATGCTGAAGGTCTCGGTCACGCCTTCACTCCGGCGCTCCCGCGATGCGCAGCCTGGTGCGCATCCGCTACCGCCGCGTGGTTCGATCGACGCTGGGGGCGATGTTGGTGGATTTGTCGCGATGGTCGCGAATGCGGCGGATCTGGAACACGAATACCAACCGGGGACCCGTGCAAGGTTTTCGGTACTGTCCCGCCAGCAGGAAGTGAAGCGGGCCGGCGTCGGCCTCGAGCGCGCTTTCCGGGTCGGAGCAACGGATCGTTCCGGTGCCATTCTCTAGCTCGAACGGCGTTTCGCGCTCCTTCGCGCTGTAGAGGTACACGGTGCCGCGAACGAGCGCGTTGTTGACATCGCGCAGCTCGACCTGAACTTCCTCGGCAGCCGCTGCACCGGCGAACAGGATCGCCGACGCGAGCAGGAGCGGCCGAAAAAGCGCTCTATTTCTTTCGCGCCACACGCGGTTTCCTTCGGAACATCTGATAGAGGAGATAGAGGAACGCAACCACCAGCACCGCAAGAACCGTATTGAAGATAGCAGTCGATTCTCTGAGCGCCGAGGACTTCACTGTATGCCATAGGGAAGAGTCGCGCAGAAGCTGGGTCTCGACGGCGACCAGGTTCATCGTGCCGCAAGGCGGCCGCGGAGATTTGCCCTGGATGCGCAAATCGATCTCCTGCGGCTTCGCAGCGACAAAGATTTCAACCGACTGGCCGACGGAAAGCGACACGGCGGCGAGAAAATTCGCGCCGCCGCCCTGACAGGGCTGATTGTGGGTCATGCTGGCCGGCCGGACGGGATCCACCGTTCCGATTTCGTCAATTCGGCCCCGGTAAGGCGGCAAGCAATTCACCGAGCCGACGCATTCCACCACGATCAAATGATGCTCGGCGGCCTTGGTGATCGAGACATTCTCAATCGTGACATGCGTCCAGCCGGGCCTGGAATCGTCGGGCTCCAGCGCGGCGAACAGATGCGTCTGGCTCGCCACGTGACCATAGCCGGTCGAGATCACGGCGGTGAGAATTCCCGCCACGATCAACGCACCCTTCTCGCCAATAAAATCGATGTCCGGCCAAGCCATCGGTTTTGTCCTTGTGTTCAATTCTAGCGCAAGTCCCCGGCGGGATTGAAGCCGGTATTCGTCGACTTGCGCCCGCCGGGAACTCGCGGCCGGCCCCTCGCCGCCCCGGAATTGGCGATCCCGGTCGCTGCGCCGCCGCCCAATTCGTAATCGCGCATGAAACGCGATCCGGCCGCCAAGAGTCTGTGCATGCGCATCGCTTCGCATTTGGCCCCGATACGGCTCCGATGCTATGGAGGGCATCGGCGGATTCGCCGCCACCTCTTTCCTGTTCCGGAGCCCGCCATGCGACGCCTCGCGCGCCGCCCGATCGCCATCCTCATCGCGCTCCTGCTGCCGCTGCTCGCCTGGCCGGGCGTAGGCGCGGCTCAGAACCGTACCGAGGTCGCGGCCAAGCAGAAGCCCAAGCAATCGAAGGCGAAGCTCAAGGCCAAACAGGACGCCAAGGCGAAGAAGAAGGGCAGCAAGCAAAAGGATACGCCCGCTTCCGCCGATGCGCGCGTCTGGTCCACGTCGCGCGAGGGCGCCGGCCCGGTGCTGCAATACGGCAAGGCCACCGAGGAGGCGATCGTCTCGTTCTCCTGCCAGCCGGATACCGGCCTGGTGCGCGTGATCGCGGTGGCGGCGAGCGGCACGCGCGGCCCGCGCGCCGGCGACGGGGCGCGCATCCGGCTGATGAGCGGCCCCCACCGCTTCGAGGTCGCGGGGACCGCATTCGCAGCCGAGAAGGGTCCGGCGCTCTTTATCAGCGGCACCACGCGGATCGCGCCGCGCTTCTTCGCGCTGTTCAAGAACAGCGAGACCATGACGGTCGAGGTTCCGGGCCGGACCACGGGAATTTCGCTCAAGGGCCTGGGGCCGCGCGGCGAGCAGTTCGAGCGCGCCTGTCTCGGACGGCGCTGAGGCGGGCTGGGCCCGCGCTTCACGCCGATTGCAGCGGCGCCTCTACATCCAGCATCGTTGCGATCGGAACCCGCTCGGCGAGCACGACGCGGTTCCGTCCGAGCCGCTTGGCCTCGTAGAGGGCGCGATCGGAATCCTTCATCAGGTCGACGATGCCGCTCATGCCCGGCCCCGCATCGGCGACGCCAATGCTGACGGTGACGGCCAGGCCGTTGCTGTTGGAGAGCAGCGGGCTCGCCTCGACGCATCGCCGAAGCCGCTCGGCGACCGTGTAGGCGGCCTCCATCGCCGTCTCCGGCAGCAAGAGCGCGAACTCCTCGCCGCCGATGCGAGCCACGACGTCGCTTACACGCCGATCCTCGCGGCAGAGCGCCGCGATCTGGGCGACTACCTGGTCGCCCACGTCATGGCCGAAGCGGTCGTTGATCGACTTGAAGAAATCAACGTCGAGCATCAGGAGCGACAGCGGACGGCCGTGACGCTGGAAACGGCCCCACTCGGCCTCGGCGAGCTTCATGAAATGGCGCCGGTTATGCAGCCCGGTCATGCCGTCGGTGGTCGCAAGCTTCTCCAGTTGCTCGGCGTTGCGCACGAGATCGGTGACGTTGGCGTAAATCAGCATGCGCCCGCCATCGGGCAGCACGTTGCACCTGAAGCGGAGAATCCTTCCATCGGCCATACGCAGGTCGACCGGGTTCGGATTGCCCGAGCGCACATATTCGACGCGCTGGGCGATATAGGAATCCAGCTGTCCGTCCGGGACGGCGTAGGCGTGATTAGTGCGGACTTCTTCCAGCAACTCGGAGTAGGTCGGCCTTTCGTCGGGCCCGCGCTGGCGGTGGCTGCCGATCTTGTAGATTGCCTTGTTCATGAAATGCGTGCGCATCTCGCGGTCGAGCAGCACGACGCCCTCCTCGACCTCGTCGAGCGCCGCGCGCAAGGCGCCGAGTTCGTCGTTGCGGCGCGTGAGATCGGTCACGTCGGTGAAGGTCAGCATCCGGCCGCCGTCGGGCAGGACGCCGGACTTGAAACGGGAAACCGCGCCGTCGGCCATGCGCAAATCGACCGGATCCCGGCTGCCGACCTGCACAAACTCGAGGCTTCGGTCGATGTAATGCTGCACCCGGCCGGGCGCCATCGGAATCTTGCCGCTGGTGGCGAACTCGCGGAGCAGGTCGACGTAGTCCGGATGCTCGCCCTCGGCGCGCTGCCGCACCCCGCCCCTCTCGTAGACCCTGCGATTGATGTACTGCGCCTTCAAGTTCTTATCGAGCAGGATCACGCCGTGATCGACCCGGTCCAACGCGGCACGGAGCGCGCGCAGCTCGTCGCTTTGACGTGTGAGGTCGGTGACGTCGGTATAGGTAAGCATCCGGCCGCCGTCGGGCAATGGGATGCACTTGAAGCGGGCCACGGAGCCATCGGCCATTCGCAGCTCGACCGGCGTGGAATTTCCCGAGCGCACAAAGGCGATGCGCTGTGCGACGAATTCGTTCAGCTTATCGGGCTCGACCGCGTAGCCGGCGTTCGCCGCTGTTTCCCGGAGAATCTCGTCGTAGGTCGGATGCTCGTCAGGCCCGCGCTCCCGCAAGCCGGTACGCTTGAACACCGCTCGATTCATGAACTGCGCGCGCAGATCCTTGTCCAGCACGATCACGCCGTAATCGACCTGATTGAGCGCGCTGTGCGAGATTTCCAGCTTGCGGTTCGCCGCTTTAATTTGCGCCAGCGCGCGGCGCGCACGCGTCTGCGAATAGCCGAGTAGCGTAGTGGCGACTACAATCATCACAGAGAACGCAACAAGGCGCACGAGCCGGTCCATCTGTATCGTCACCAACAGGCCCGGCTCTGACAGCGTGATCGTGACGACTATGATCGCAAGCAGTGCGCTGAGCAGGCCTGAAAGCAGGCCGCCGGCATAGGCGGCCAACAGCGCGGCAAAAAGCATCAGAGCACCCGGCGCCGGGCTCAGAACCGGCACCAGGAAACGATCGGTGAGCAGAATCGCTGCGCCGACCGCCGCCGTGACCAGCGGGTCCGACATAAAAGCGCCAACGACTATCCGGCATGTCTCGCGTCCCCCGACACCGGCTCGAACCTAAGCTGCAAGCGTCGGTGAATGTTTAATATGCCCAAAGCGCCCGGGCGCCGGGGCGATTGCGCGACCTTTGAATTCAATAACTTTCAGCGATCCGGTGAGGACCGCTTAACCAATCTTTTTCTTAATGCCGCGACGTTCCGCCCGGCTTACGCGCTACGGGCGGCGCCGCGGGCGTCGCGGCCAAGGGCCGCGAGCGCGGTCGCCACGATCCCGCGCGCATCGAGTCCGGCCTTGGCATACATGGCCGCGGGCGAATCCTGTTCGATGAAGACATCGGGCAGCGTCATGGGCCGGAATTTGAGCCCCTGATCGAGCACGCCTTCGCGCGCCAAGTATTCGAGCACGTGAGCGCCGAAACCGCCGCCGGCACCCTCTTCGATGGTGATAAGCACCTCGTGCGCGCGCGCGAGCCGCAGAATAAGGTCCGTGTCCAGGGGCTTGGCGAAACGCGCGTCGCCGACGGTCGCGGAAAGTCCGAGGGCGGCGAGCTCGTCGGCGGCGGCAAGACATTCGGCGAGGCGCGCGCCGAGCGAGAGCAGCGCGACCTTGGTTCCTTCGCGCAGCACGCGGCCCTTGCCGATCGGCAGCGGCTTGCCTTCGGTCGGCATCGCAACCCCTGTCCCCTCGCCGCGCGGATAGCGAAACGCGCTCGGCCGGTCGCCGATCGCAGCCGCGGTCGCCACCATGTGCACGAGCTCCGCCTCATCGGCCGCGGCCATGACGACGAACCCGGGCAGACATGTCAGATAGGCCAGGTCGAACGCACCCGCGTGCGTGGGTCCGTCCGAGCCGACCAGGCCGGCGCGATCGATCGCGAAGCGCACCGGCAGCGACTGGATCGCCACGTCGTGCACCACTTGATCGTAGGCGCGCTGCAGGAAGGTCGAATAAATCGCCGCGAACGGCTTGAAGCCCTCGGCGGCAAGTCCGGCGGCGAAGGTGACCGCGTGCTGCTCGGCGATGCCGACATCGAACGTGCGGTTCGGGAATTCGCGCGCGAACAGATCGAGCCCGGTACCGGCGGGCATCGCCGCGGTGATGGCTACGATCTTGCCGTCCTTGCGCGCTTCCTTGATCAGGCTCTCGGCGAACACCTTGGTATAGACGGGCGCGGCCGCCTTGCCCTTGGCCTGGGCGCCGGTGGCGACGTCGAACTTCACGACGCCGTGGAACTTGTCGGCGGAATTCTCGGCCGGCGGATAGCCCTTGCCTTTTTGCGTCACGACATGGACCAGCGTCGGGCCTTTCTCGTTGTCGCGCACGTTCTTCAGCACCGGCAGCAGGTGGTCGAGATTGTGGCCGTCGATCGGGCCGATATAAGTGAAGCCCAATTCCTCGAACAGCGTGCCGCCGGTGACGACGCCGACGCCGTGCTCGAACGCGCGGTGGATGAATTGCTCCACGCGGCGCGGCAGCCGCCGGCCGACCCGTTCCCAGGTATCGCGCATGCGCGAGTAGGTGCGGCCGGAGATCAGCCGCGCGAGATAAGCGGACATGGCGCCCACCGGCGGCGCGATCGACATGTCGTTGTCGTTCAGGATCACGATCAGGCGCGTCTTGGTGGCGCCGGCGTTGTTCATCGCCTCGTAGGCCATGCCGGCCGAAAGCGCGCCGTCGCCGATGACGCAGACGACATGATTGTTCCCGCCCTTGAGGTCGCGCGCCACCGCCATGCCGAGCCCGGCCGAGATCGAGGTCGAGGCGTGGGCGGCGCCGAACGCATCGTATTCGCTCTCGGCGCGGCGGGTGAAGCCGGAGAGCCCGCCGCCCTGCCGCAGCGTGCGGATGCGATCGCGCCGGCCGGTGAGGATCTTGTGCGGGTAGGCCTGATGGCCGACGTCCCAGATCAGACGGTCGCGCGGCGTGTCGAAGACATAGTGCAAGGCGACCGTGAGCTCGGCGACGCCGAGGCCGGCGCCGAGATGGCCGCCGGTGACGGAGACCGCGTCGATCGTCTCCTGACGGAGCTCCTCGGCGAGCGCAGCCAGTTGCCCGGGCGCGAGCTTGCGAAGGTCCGCGGGAAATTTGATCGCGTCGAGCAGCGGTTTGTTCGAGTTTGTCACGGGCTCATCTATGGCCTGAAACGACCCGGTCGAGGCTTACACCAATGGCCGCGGTGGGCGCAACGATCCGGCCGCGGCGCGTCCTTCAACCCGTTCCCACGAGCTCGGAATGAAGCGAGCAGTCGGAATTGTACGCCTCGTGGGTTCGAACCCGGCGCTCGATCCAGAAGGAAATCGGGAGCGGGCCGCACAAGAACAGGAAGAAATCGTAACGCGCCGGGCGGTCGTTCGCCATGATGAACTGGAAATGGACGCGGAAGAAGTTCCAGCGGAACCGCGCGAACGCCTCCGGGGTCAGCATTTCGCGCAGATTGACGTGGAAAATCACCGGATTGGGCGGGTTCGCCCCGGCGTCGATCCCGAGATCCGATACCGGATGGACCGGATAAAAATTCAAGACGTCCTGACGCGACTGGAAGTCGAACCAGCGAATATCACCCTCCATCGCCAGGCGGCGGATGACGCCGTGAATGGACGCGGCGCCGGGATGAACTCCGACGAACGGGATGACGGAGCCGATCGTCATCAGCACGACGCGGACGCCGCGCCGTCCGAGATCCGGATCGAGCGCGAGCGCCTTCTCCACCACCAGCGGCGCCGAGATCGTTCCGCCGCTGTGGCCGACGATGACGATCTCGTCCGCATCGCCGGCGCGAACGGCGGCGGCCAGACGAACGGCGAATTTTTCCATCCGCTGCTCGAAGTCGCCCCGGCGGCCGCCGAGATAGTCGAAGATGAACAGCCAAGCCTTGATGAGATGATTGATGTACCAGCGATCGGCGAACGGCTGCAGCGCGTCGAACAGGAGCACGGCGCAGATCAAGCCTGCAATGCCGGCGACGAGAGACGGGAGCCCAAGCGGGCCGGAGAGAACCTGCCAGACCAGCCAGCCGCCGGCGGCGGCGGCCGCGATCCAGGCCGCGAACGCGATGATCGAGAACAGCACGAAGGTCCCGAACCGCCAGGAAAAGTAGAAGGTCCGGAATAACGCTCCCGACAGGACGAAACTCGCGAGCCACAACAGAACGCGCGGCAAGCTCCGGCTCATGGGGCGGGCGAGATCGCGGCGAACGATGTCGCACCAATCGAGAAACTCGTAGGTGGTCGAGACTTTCCAGTTCGGCGCTTCGGTTTCGATCTTCCAGCTCGTCGCGTGCGCGCCGGCCTCGACTTGGGGCGGCGTCAGCGTGCCGCGCATCGGCCACAGCTTCTTGAAGCGCTCGAACTCGCGCTGGAACACCCTGTAATATCCGTCGGCGCCCTGCGGATCGTAGCCGCAGACATAGAATACGTGCCGGCGGCGTATCGGAGCAGCGTTCATCGCAGTTCCCGCAAGGAGACGAAGCCGGTCTTGTCTGCGGGCTTGCCCCTCGCCGCCGATGGCGCGAACGAGGCGTCCTCGCCGAAGCGCGCGAAGGTTTCGATCGCCCGCGTCGCCCAGTCCTCGATCCGGGCCGGGCCGCAGCAATAGAGGAAATAATCGTACGACGCGCGGATGTCGTTCGCCATGATGTATTGATAGTGCATGCGGAAGAACTTGAAGCGAACCTGCGCGTAGGTTTCAGGGCTGAGCTGCTTGCGAAAATGCACCGGCAGCACCACCGGATTGCAGCGCGCAGGGCCCGCATCGATGCCTAGCCCCGAGACCGGATCGAAATCCGCGAAACTGCAAAGGTCGATACGGACCTGGCAATCGACCCAGGTGAGCGAGGGTTCGATCGCCAGCCGGCGGACCACTTCCCGCAGGTACTTCGATCGCGGATGGAACGCTATGCCCGGCATGATCGATCCCGCGGTCATGAGCACGAGGCGCGGGCCGTGCCGGCCGAGATCGGGGTCGAGTTCCAGCGCGCGCGCAACCACGCTGGGTGCAAGCGCGCCTCCGCCGCTGTGACCGACCACGAGCAGTTCGTCGGCCTCTCCGGCGCGCGCCGCTTCCACCAAGCGCGCGGCGAAGGCTTCGATCGACCGGTCGAAGCCGGTCGGCTCGCCGCGTCCGTAATGGCGGAATAGGGGCCAGGCGGTTGGAATTTGCGTCAGAAACCAGCGGCGTGCGAGCGGCCGCAAGGCGAAAAACGCTGCGATCGTCACTACGACGGCAAGCACGATCGCCGCCCAGACCGGAAGATTGAAGCGCGTAGCGAACTCCCGCCCCGCAAACCATCCGGCCCAAACGGACAGCGCGAGCCAGGCGATGAACATCAATTGGGTGCCGAGAATGTGCACGGCGAAACGCCAGGACGCTCTGGCTATGCGGAAGGAAGTGCCGGTCAGAAGATCATCAAGGGCCCACCACAGAATGCCCGGGATTTGCAGCGCGATCGGCACCCGCATGTTGGCGCGGATGAATTCCTCCAGGCGCAGGAACTCGTAGCGCACATCCACGTTCCAATTGGGTCCGGCGACGCCGACGTTCCAGTGAGCGAGATCGTCGGAATCGATGGCGAGCTCCGACAGCTTCGCGCGGACCGGCCATAGCCGGCCGAACCGCTTCAGCTCGCGCGCGAACTGGCGATAGTAACCGGCCGCGCCCTGTGGATCGTAGCCGCAGACATAGAACACATGCCGGCGGCGTATCGGACCCGGGTCGCTCAAAGCGGGCTGTCCTTGGCGATCTTCGACGCGATCCTCGGGGCGAGTATCCGGCAGCGGGATGAATTCGATCTCGTCGCCGGGCACCTTGCCGAAGCGGCCGAGCTTCCATTCGTTCTTGGCCTGCTCGATGCGCTCCAGGCGCGAGGAGACGAAGTTCCACCACACGTAGCGCGGGCCGTCGAGCACGGCGCCGCCGATGAGCGCGAGGCGGGCCGGCGTCACCGCCTTGAGCGTGATCTTGTCGCCCGGCCGGAAGACGAGGAGCCGGCCGACGCCGAAGCGGTCGCCGGCGACGTCGATCTCGCCCGAAGAGACATAGACGGCGCGCTCTTCGTATTCGGCGTCGAGCGGCAGCGACGCGCCGGCCGTGAGCGTCACGTCGGCGAACAGCGTTTCGGTGAAGGTGGCGAGCGTCGAGCGGACGCCGAACAGCGTACCGGCGACGACCCGCGTCTTCTTGCCCTCGGCTTCGATCACCGGCAGCACCGCGCCGTCGAGATGGGCGAAGCTCGGAGCGATTTCCTCGTGGCTGCGCGGCATGGCGACCCAGAACTGCAGTCCGTGCAACGGCTCGCCGCCGTGGCGCAACTCCGGCGCGGTGCGCTCGGAGTGCACGATGCCGCGGCCGGCGGTCATCCAGTTCACCTCGCCCGGGCGGATGGCGGCTTTGACGCCGAGATTGTCGCGATGCGTGATCTCGCCGTCATAGAGATAGGTGAGCGTGGAGAGGCCGATGTGCGGATGCGGGCGCACGTCGAGGCCCTTGCCGGCCTTGAACACGGCCGGGCCGAAATGGTCGAAGAACACGAACGGCCCGACGGTGCGGCGGCTGGTATGCGGCAGCGCGCGGCGCACTTCGAAATCGCCGAGATCGACGGTGCGCGGAACCACGACGAGCTCGAGCGCATCGCATGCAAAGCGGTCGCCGGGCGCGGGATCCTTGCCGGGAAAGAAGCTCATCGGCGTCTCAATCGCGGTCGAGCGGCTCGGTGCCCGTCGGCTTGCCGGCGGCGTCGCGGGTGATCTTCTCGACGCGGGCCTCGGCCTCGCGCAGCAGCGCTTCGCAGCGGCGCTTCAGCGCCTCGCCGCGCTCGTAGATGCGGATCGATTCCTCGAGCGCCACGTCGCCTTTTTCGAGCCGCTGCACGATGGCCTCGAGCTCCGCCAGCGCCTTCTCGAAGGCAAGGGCCGCGACATCGGCGTTGGAGTCTTTTGCTTCTTTTGCCATCGGCTATCCTACCAGCGGAAGACGATCCGCTTCTATCCCCGCATCAGGGTGCGCACATGGAAGGCCACGGAATTGGCCAGACCAAGGAGGTCATAGCCGCCTTCCAGCGTCGAGACGATGCGGCCCTTGGCGTGCCTGTCGGCCACTTCCATGACCCGCTCGGTGACCCAGGCAAAGTCGTTTTCGAGCAGGTTCAGGTTGGCCAGCGGATCGCGCGCATGGGCGTCGAAGCCGGCCGAAACGATGATGAACTCCGGCTTGAAGCGGTCGAGGTCCGGCAGGATTTCCCGCTCCACGGCGGCCCGGAACTGCGGCCCGCCGTCGCCGGCGGCAAGCGGCACATTGACGATGTTGTCATGCTCGCCGCGCTCGCTTTTGGCGCCGGTTCCGGGATAAAGCGGCATTTCGTGGGTCGAGCAGTACATCACCGTGGGATCGGCCCAGAAGATTTCCTGCGAGCCGTTGCCGTGATGCACGTCGAAATCGACGATGGCGACGCGGCCGACGCCGTGCTTCTTCTGCGCGTAGCGCGCGGCGATGGCGGCGTTGTTGATGAAGCAGAAGCCCATGGGCGTCGCGGTTTCGGCGTGGTGGCCGGGCGGGCGCATGGCAACGAAGGCGTTCCTGGCTTTTCCCTGCACGACCTGGTCGACGGCGTGGGTCGCCCCGCCGGCAGCGCGCAGGATCGGCTCCCAGCTGCCCGACGACAGCGCCGTGTCGGCGTCGATGCGCGCAAGGCCTTGTGCGGGCACGGCCGCCTCGAGGCGCTCGATATAGTCGCGCGGATGCACGAGCGCGATGGTGTCGAGATCGATCGGCGGCGCCTCGGCGCGCAGCAGCGGCTTGAACTCGTCGTGAGCAAGCGCGCGCTCGATGGCGCGCAGCCGGTCCGGCCGCTCGGGGTGGCCGGCGGGGGTCGCGTGCTCGAGGCCCGAAGGATGAGTGAGATAGAGTGTGGCCATTTCCGGGTTCCTATGACATTCGCCGCGCGATTTCGCCAGCGTACAAATCGAAACCCGCGATTTGCTTTTCGAGCCGGGCGTATATGATCTTGTATGGAAAGCCGCACTGGAGTGACCATGCCCCGGTTCTCTTGGCTTTGCTCGCTCGTTGCTGCACTGGCCGTATTTGCGTTTCCGGCCAGCGCCCAGCAGCGCTCCTCCGACGAGCGCTGCCCGCGGCTCGTCGCGCAAGAAACCCCGCGCATCATCCCGGCCGCGTTCCGGCTGGCGGCGCTCGAGCCGGATCAGGTGCGGCTCACCTTCATCGGCCACTCGACCTTCCTGATCGAGAGCCCGCGCGGCGTGAAGATCGCCACCGACTACAACGACTATGTGCGGCCGCGCGAGATTCCCGACATCGCCACCATGAACCGCGCGCACTCGACGCATTTCACCCATAACCCCAGCCCGGAGATCAAGCACGTGCTGCGCGGCTGGAACCCCGATGGCGGGCCTGCGCGTCACGAGTTCACCTACGAGGACGTCTGGGTGCAGTAACGTCGTCACCAATATCCGCGACTGGGGCGGCGGCACCACGCTGCACGGCAATTCGATCTTCGTGTTCGAGATGTCCGGCGTGTGCGTCGCGCATCTCGGGCACCTGCATCACACGCTGACGCAGGAGCATCTCGACCAGCTCGGCCGCATCGACGTGCTGCTGGTGCCGGTGGACGGCAGCTACACATTGGGCGTGGACGGCATGATCGAGGTGCTCGGGCAGATCAAGGCGCCCTTGATGATCCCGATGCATATTTTCGGGCCGGGCACACTCGAGCGTTTCCTCGAGAAGGTCGGCGCGATCTACGAGATCGAGCGCGCCGAGGTGCCGACGCTCGTGGTCTCGCGCGCGAGCTTGCCGAAAAAGCCGAAGATGATCGTGCTGCCGGGGCGGTGATATCTTGCGCGCGCGAAAAATTACTTCCCTCATTGCCGGGCTTGACCCGGCAATCTAGAAATTAGGTCTCCATTTTCTCGGTTTTGCTTTATGGATGCCCGGGTCAAGCCCGGGCATGAGGGTAAATTTGAGACACTCGCTCGTGGTACGGACTTCTCGCGCTGCGCGCTCGGCCGGGACGACGGATTAGGCTTTCCTCACCGGCCCCAAATTCACGCTCGCGGGCGGCTTGGCGTCTTCCGGCACGAAGAAGTCAGGCGCCAGCGATTGCGAAGGATCGACGCGGTACTGGTCGAAATCGGTGACGCCCTCGCCGGCCAGGAACGTGTCGTCGATCAGGAAATTGCCGGTGAACTGCTTGGCGGGCTTCTGGAAGATGCGCCAGGCGGCTTCCGACATGATCTCGGGCTTGCGGCTCATGCGCATCACCGCGTCGCCGCCCAAGAGGTTGCGGATCGCCGCGGTCGCGATCGTGGTGCGCGGCCAGAGCGCGTTGGCGGCGATGCCCTTGGGGCGCAATTCGCCGGCCAGCCCGAGCATCACCTGGCTCATGCCGAACTTGGCCATGGTGTAGGCCACGTGCGGCGCGAACCAGCGCTCCTTCATGTCGAGCGGCGGCGAGATGGCGAGGATGTGCGGGTTCGCGGCTTTCTCCAGATACGGAATCGCGAACTTGGAGACCACGAAGGTGCCGCGCGTGTTGATCTGGTGCATCAGATCGTAGCGCTTCATGTCGGTCTCGGGCGTCTTGGTGAGCTGGATCGCGGAAGCGTTGTTCACAACGATGTCGATGCCGCCGAAATGCTCGGCCGTCTGCTTCAGCGCGGCGGCCACCTGCATCTCGTCGCGCACGTCCACTTGCAGCGGCAAGGCCTTGCCGCCGGCGGCCTCGATCTCCTTGGCCGCGGTGTGGATGGTGCCTTCCAGCTTCGGGTGCGGCTGATCGGTCTTGGCGGCGATGGCGATATTGGCGCCGTCCTTGGCCGCGCGCAGCGCAATGGCGAGCCCGATGCCGCGCGAGGCGCCGGTGATGAAAAGCGTCTTTCCCTTGAGTGACATGGAATCCTCAGGCTGACAGAACGAAATCCGATTGCATCACCGACTCGGCGCCGGAGACCACGATGCGCTCGAGCCCGCCGGCTTGCGGCAGGATGTTCTCGGCGAAATAGCGGGCGATGGCGATGCGCGCGAGATGCGCCGGATCGTCGTTGCCGGTCGCCATCGAGAGCCTGGAGGCCTGCGCGGCTTCGGCCAGATACGCCGCGCCGGCGACAAGGCCGAACAGCCGCGTATAGGGCGTGGCGCCAGCGAGCGCGTCGTTCGGCTTCTTGCCGAGCGCGGTCTGCAGATGCGCGGTCGCGCGCTCGAGCGCGTCGATCGCCTCGTAGAGCCGCGGCGCGATGGCGCCGAAGGCCGCGTCCTTTAGCGTCGCGAGCCGCCGCGCGGTCTCGCGGAAGCCGGCGAGCATATGCGCCACGGCCTTGCCTTCGGATTGCCCGATCTTGCGGGTGACGAGGTCCATGGCCTGGATGCCGTTGGTGCCCTCGTAGATCGCGGCGATGCGCGCGTCGCGATAATACTGGGCGGCGCCGGTCTCCTCGATATAGCCCATGCCGCCATGCACCTGGACGCCGAGCGAGCTCACCTCGATGCCGGCGTCGGTGGAGAAGGCTTTCGAGACCGGCGTCAGCAGGTTCGCCTCCTCCTGCGCCACATAGCGCTCGTCCTCGTCCGCGGAATAATGCGCGCGGTCGATGGCGTCGGCGTTCTTCAGACAAATCGCGCGCGCGGCGTTGGTCAGCGCGCGCATGGTCATCAGCATGCGCTTGACGTCGGGGTGGGCGATGATCGGGCTGGCGCCGTCGCCGGAGCCCTGCGCGCGGCCCTGCTTTCTTTCGCGTGCATAGGCGAGCGCCTGTTGGGTCGCGCGCTCGGCGATGCCGACGCCCTGCACGCCGACCGCAAGGCGCGCGTTGTTCATCATGGTGAACATGCAGGCGAGGCCCTTGTTCTCCTCGCCGATCAGATAGCCGAGCGCGCCTTCGTTATCGCCGTAGATCATGACGCAGGTCGGCGAAGCGTGGATGCCCATCTTGTGCTCGATGCTGGCGCAACGAACGTCGTTCCTGGGCCCGAGCGAACCGTCGTGCTTTACCAGGAATTTCGGGACGAGAAAGAGCGAGATGCCCTTGTTGCCGGGCGGCGCGTCGGGCAGGCGCGCGAGCACGAAGTGGATGATGTTGCCGGTCAGATCGTGCTCGCCATAGGTGATGAAAATCTTCGTGCCCTGCAGCCGGTAGGTGCCGTCCTTCTGGCGCGTCGCCTTGGTGCGAAGCAACGACAGATCAGTGCCGGCCTGCGGCTCGGTGAGCTGCATCGTCGCCATCCATTCGCCGGTGACGATCTTCTGCAGATACTGCTGCTTCAGCGCCTCCGTGCCGTGCACGTGGAACGCCTCGATCGCCGCCATGGAAACCACCGGCCCGATGGCGAACGACATGCAGGCCGAATTCCAGAACTCGATGCAGGAGGCGTTGAGCATCGTGGGCAGTCCCTGCCCGCCCCATTCCTGCGGGGCCGAGACCGCGCTCCAGCCCGCGCCGGCCCAGCCGCGATAGGCCTCGAGGAAACCCTTGGGCATCGTCACCTTGCCGTTGGCGAAATGCGCGCCTTCAGTGTCGCCGATGCGATTCAAGGGCGCGATCACTTCGCCGGCGAATTTTCCCGCCTCTTCGAGCACGCTCTGCACGACATCTTGGGTCAGATCGGCGACCGCGCCGCTGCCGGCAAGCTTCTTCAGGCTGGTGCAATGCTCGAGGAAGAAGGCCGTCTCGGCGACGGGTGCGCTGTAGGTCACGGGCTCCTCCCTCATCTTGTTGTTCGCCGCCGCGGCTTGACCGCGGCTGTGCCAGGGCCGAGAAGCCCCGCTCGGCTGAGAGTGGCCGCGAGCGATACGACCGTCAATGACGCAGGCGACAAACCCAACGCTTAAGACCCGGCGGCTGGCCGCCGACGCGGCCGGCATCGCCGAGGCCGCGCGGATGCTCGGCGCGGGCGCGCTCGTGGCTTTCCCGACCGAGACGGTCTACGGCCTCGGCGCGCTCGCCAGCGACCCGGTTGCGGTCGCGCGCCTGTTCGCGGCCAAAGCGCGGCCGAGCTTCAATCCGCTGATCGCGCATGTGCTTGATGTAGCGTCCGCAAGGCGTCTCGGCGAATTCGACACGAATGCCGAACGATTGGCCGCGAAGTGCTGGCCGGGAGCGCTGACGCTGGTGGTGCGCGCCGCTGCGAATTGCTCGGTCTGCGATCTGGCGCGTGCCGGGCTCGATACGGTGGCGCTGCGTGTGCCGGCGCACCCGGTGGCGCGCGCGCTGCTCGCGGCGCTGGGAAATCCTGTAGTCGCGCCGAGCGCGAACCGCTCGGGCCACATCTCGCCGACGACGGCCGAGCATGTGATCGCGGATCTTGGCGGCGCGATCGACGCGGTGCTCGATGGCGGGCCGACGCCGCTCGGGATCGAGTCGACCATCATCGATTGCACTTCCAACACGCCCCGCCTGTTGCGTGTCGGCGGCATCCCGCGCGCTGAGATCGAGCGGGTGCTCGGCGGTCCGCTCGCCGAGGCGGCGGCTGGGGAAATCAGCGCACCGGGCATGCTGGCCTCGCACTACGCGCCGCGCACCAAGCTGCGGCTCGACGCCAACGAAGTTCGGCCGGGCGAGGCGCTGCTCACGTTCGGCGGCGCCAAGCCCAAGGGCGCCGAGCATGCGTCGCGCGTGCTCGATCTTTCGCCGGGCGGCGATCTCGTGGAGGCGGCGGCCAATCTCTTCGCCCACCTGCGTGCGCTCGATGCCGTCGGCGCTCCCGTTATCGCCGTCGCCCCGATCCCACTCGAGGGCCTCGGCGAGGCCATCAACGACCGGCTCGGCCGCGCCGCCGCTCCGAGGCGATGAATTCTGCTAAGGTCGCGCCATGAACAAGCCCGCCGGAAAGCCCACTGCCGCCACGCCCGTCGATCGCTTCGCCGCGATCGTCGGTGAGAAATATGCGACCCGCGATCCGAAGGAGATGGCGCCGTACCTGGTGGAGCGGCGCGAGATCTATCAGGGGCGAGCCGCCGCGGTGCTGCGGCCGGGCTCGACCAAGGAAGTCTCCGAAATCCTGAAGCTTGCCAACGAGACCGGCACGCCGATCGTGCCGCAGGGCGGCAATACCGGTCTCTCCGGCGGACAGGTGCCGATGGACGCGCGCGCTGTCGTGGTCTCGACCGTGCGGCTCGACAAGATCCGCGAAATCGATCTCGCCACCAATTCCATGACTTGCGAAGCGGGCGTGATCCTGCAACGCGCGCAGGAAACCGCCAAGCAGAACGATCGTCTGTTCCCGCTCTCGCTCGGCGCCGAGGGCAGCTGCACCATCGGCGGCAATCTCTCGACCAACGCGGGGGGCGTGCAGGCGCTCGCCTATGGCGTCGCGCGCGACCTCGTGCTCGGCCTCGAGGTGGTGCTCGCGGACGGGCGCGTCTGGAGCGGCCTGCGCAAGCTCAAGAAAGACAATACCGGCTACGACCTGCGGCATCTTTTCATGGGCGCGGAGGGCACGCTCGGCATCATCACCGCGGCGGTGCTGAAGCTCTATCCCGCTCCGCGCTCGGTCGAGACTGCGTTCGTAGGCCTGCCTTCGCCGCATGCCGCGCTCGAACTGCTGAAGATCGCGCAGGAGCGAGCGGGTTCGAGCGTCACCAGCTTCGAGCTGATGACCGGGCTCGGCGTGCAGCTCTCGGTAAAGCATTCGACCCAATGCCGCGATCCGCTTTCGGAGCCGCATCCGTGGTACGTGCTGATCGAGCTTTCCTCCTCGGCGCGGGCGGGGCTGCGCGAGACCCTCGAAGAAATTCTCGAACACAGGGATCGAGCGAGCTCTGGTGCGCGACGCCACGATCGCCACCAGCCTCGAACAATCCAAGGGCTTCTGGCTCATTCGACTGATCCTGCCGGATGCTCAGCGCGGCACCGGCGGCTCGATCGCGCATGACGTTTCCGTGCCGGTCGCCGTGGTGCCCGACTTCATCGAAGAGGCGAGCGCGAAAGTCAGCAAGCTCGTCCCCGGTATCCAACCCTTGCCCTTCGGGCATCTGGGCGACGGCAACGTGCATCTGGCCTTCTGCAAGCCGCCGGCCGCGACCAAGGCGGACTTCCTCGCGCGCTCCGACGAAGTGAACGCCATCGTCTACGAGCTCGCGATGAAATATCGCGGCTCGATCTCGGCCGAGCACGGGGTTGGGCTGATGAAGCGCAAGCTCCTGCCCCAGCGTGAAGGACCCGGTCGAGCTCGACCTCATGCGCGCGATCAAGCGCACGCTCGACCCGAACGGGATTCTCAATCCCGGTAAAGTCCTTTAAGCCCTTCGAGCGGCTTGATCAGCTCCGGCCCTTCGTTTTCCGCCCTGTTCACGCGGGTCGAGATTTCATAGGCCTCGAAGAAATCCTCCGGCGCCGGCCCGATCAGGGCGAGCGCGGTCTTGGCGTCCACCTTCTCGTCGAGCCAGGCGTCGAAGTGCTCGGGCGGCACCACCGCCGGCATCCGGTCATGGATCGGCGCGAGCGTCCGGTTGGCGGGGCAGGTGATGATCGCCATGGTGTCGATCTCGCCGCCCTGCGGGTCGGTCCAGGTCTCCCAGATACCGGCGAAGGCGACGGGCCCGCCGGCGCGCGGGCGGATGGCGAACGGCCGCTTGCGGCCCGCGGCCTTCCGCCACTCGTAGAAGCCGTCGGCCGGCACCAGGCAACGCCGTCGGCGGATCGCATTCTTGAACGACGGCTTGTCGAGAACGCCTTCGATGCGCGCATTGATGAGCCGCGCGAACTCGCGCGGGTCCTTGACCCAGGAAGGGATCAGACCCCAGCGCACGGGCACCAGCTCGCGTTTGCCCGCCACCTGCCGCACGATCTCGACCGGTTGCTCGGGCGCGATATTGTAGCGAGGGGGAATGGCGCGCCGTTCGGCATAGCCGAACTGCTTCTGCAGGGCCTCCGGCGCCGAGCTCAGCATGAATTGTCCGCACATGGCGGCGGGATGATATGACTTCGGCGCCATGAGCCAAAGCGACAATCCAATTCCGGCAGCGAGCATCGCCGTCTTCCGCGACGGCAAGGTGTTGCTCGCGTTGCGCGCGCGGCCACGAAGGTGGAGCCTGCCGGGCGGCCGCATCGAGCCGGGCGAGACGGCCGAGCAGGCGGCGCTTCGGGAGCTGCGCGAGGAAGTCGGCGTCGAGGCCGAGATCGTGGCGCCCGCCGGCGAGCGCGAGGCCGTGTGGCGCGACCGGAACGGCGCAACGGTCGCTCGCTTCCATATCCGGGCCTTCGCCGCACGCTGGCGCGCGGGCGAGCCGAAGACCAGCATCGAGGCCGTCGAAGTGCGCTGGGTAGAACCCGATAAGGTCGGCGAGATCGAGACCACCGAGGGCCTCGCCGAAATCGTCGCGGCGGCATGGCAGCGGGTGAGCGGCTGACGGCTTGTTCCCGCCGCAGATCGGAGGCATAGAGCCGGCCATGATCCGCCGCATTTCCCTTGCCGTTGCGCTCGCGCTCGTTCTCGCCGCGCCCGCCGCCGCGCAAGGCCTGTTCCAGCAATTGTTCCCGCCGCGCGATTTTCCGCTGCGCGGCGCGCCGCCGCCACCGCCGCCGCGCGATCTCGTCGCGCCGCCGCGCGGGACGCTGCCGCGCGCGCCGGGGCTGCCGAAGGCGGCGTTGCGCGGTCCGCAGCAGGAGCCGCCGCGCATCGAAGGCGCGCCGCCGCCTTACGAAGGCGAGATGGCGCGGCTTTCGGAAATCCTCGGCGCCCTGCACTATCTGCGTCCGCTGTGCGGCGCCGCCGAAAGCGGACGCTGGCGCGGCGAGATGGAAGCGCTGCTCGAAGCCGAGCAGCCCGCGCTCGAGCGCCGCGGCCGGATGATCGCGAGCTTCAACCGCGGCTATTTCACCTACGAGCAGACCTACCGGAGCTGCACCGACGCCGCCGGGCTCGCCATCGAGCGTTTCCTCAGCGAAGGCGCGCGGCTTTCGAGAGATATCGCAACCCGTTACAGCTATTAGCCGTGGAATCCGGCGCGCCCGTTAACCTTCTTTAAAGGTCCAAGGCGACGGCCCAAATGCGCCCGATTATGGTTCGCGGACGGGGAAACGGCGCGTCGGCGGAGCAGAAACTTGCGGGACATTTCAATGGCTGTCGTCCTCGGGGACGAGGCGGAAAAAGGCGCGGCCGACGAGCGCCGCGCGGCGCTTGCCTATCTTTCGGACGCCTGGGCGGAGGCGCGGCTCGACGGCATCGACGGCGATTGCCTGGCACAGGTGGCGCTTTTCACGGCACTGGGCGAGCTCGTCACCACCTATGGCGAGGAAGCCACGGCGACCTTCGCCGAAGGCCTGGCCAAGCGCATCCGCGGCGGCGAATTCACGATCAATCGCGGCCGGCAATAAGCGCCGCGCTCGCACCCGGGCGCCGGCTCGGCTAGGCTCAAGCGGGGAACCCCGCCATGGGCCGTACGATCGTCTCTCTCCTGCTGTTCGCCTTCCTCGCCGCGCCGGCGCTGGCGCAGGCACCGGTGCGCACGGAGACGCTCACACCGCCGCGCGGTGCGCCGCCCGCCAAGGGCGCGCCGACGAATGCGCCGCTCCCCGAGGTCATCCGCGATTCCACGAAACTGCCCGAGCCGGTGCGCGCCATGCGCGAGCGCATCCTCGACGCGGCCAAGACCGGCGACGCGGCCAAGGTCGCCGCCCTGATGAAGGCCGCCGACGCAATGCCGGTGTTTTCGTTCGGCGGCGAAAAGGATCCGCTCGAATACTGGAAATCGAGCTATCCGGACAGCGACGGGCTCGAGGCGCTCTCGATCCTGGTCGAGGTGCTGGAGAGTCCGTTCGTGCTCCTGGACCGCGGCACACCACAGGAAATGTACGTGTGGCCCTATTTCGTCGGCATTCCATTGGTGCGGCTGACGCCGGAGCAGAAGGTCGAGCTGTTCAAGCTCGTCACCGGTTCCGACTGGAAGGAAATGCAGGAATTCGGCGCCTACGTGTTCTATCGCGTCGGCATCGCGCCCAACGGCGCGTGGCAATTTTTCGTGGCGGGGGATTGAAGAGTCTCAGCTCGTCGCGCTGCCCATCGCTTCGTGGAAGCGGATCGGGGCGCCGGTACCGCGCGCGAGCACCTCGCCTTGCCACATGACGCGCAGGCCGCGCACGAACGTGCCGACCGGCCAACCGGTGACTTTCATTCCGTCATAGGGCGTCCAGCCGCAGCGCGAGGCGATCAGCCAGTTGCGGATCGTCTCCTGGCGCTTCAAGTCGACCACGGTGAAGTCGGCATCGAAGCCGGCGGCGATGCGGCCCTTGCTCGGCGATGCCGAAGATGCGCGCGGGGCCGGCGCTGGTGAGATCGACGAAGCGCTCGAGCGTAAGCCTCCCGGCCACCACGTGATCGAGCATGACCGGCACCAGCGTCTGCACGCCGGTGAGACCCGAGGGGCTCGCGGGATAGGGCTTGGCCTTCTCGGCCAGCGTATGCGGGGCGTGATCGGAGCCGAGCACGTCGACGATGCCGCTCGATAGCGCGCGCCAGATCGCCTCCCGGTGCCGCTCGTCGCGCAGCGGCGGGTTCATCACCGCGCGCGTGCCGAGCCGCTCGTAGCAATCGGGCGCGACCAGGGTGAGATGCTGCGGCGTCGCCTCGACGCTGGCGATGTCGCGATGCTGGGCGAGCAAATCCATCTCTTCGGCGGTCGAGATATGCAGCACGTGCACGCGCTTGCCGGTTTCGCGCGCGAGCGAGATGAGCCGCGTGGTGGCGCGCAGCGCCACGACCGGGTCGCGCCAGACCGGGTGCGAGCTCGGGTCGTTGGCGACACGGAGATTCTTCCGCTCCTCGAGCCGCGGTTCGTCCTCGGAGTGGAACGAGGCGCGGCGGCGGATGACGCGCAGGATCGCGCGCAGGCCCTCGTCGTCGGGCACCAGCAACTTGCCGGTCGAAGAGCCCATGAACACCTTGACGCCGGCGCAGCCGGGCAGCCGCTCGAGCTCGGGCAGGTCCGGCACGTTGGTGGGCGTGCCGCCGACGAAGAAGGCGAAATCGCAATGCATGCGCCCGCGGGCGCGGCGGATCTTGTCGGCCAGCGCCGAGGCGCCGATCGTCGGCGGCTCGGTATTGGGCATTTCGAACACGCCGGTGACGCCGCCGAGCACGGCCGCGCGCGAGCCGGTTTCCAGGTCTTCCTTGTGGGTAAAACCGGGCTCGCGGAAATGGACCTGGGTGTCGATGACGCCCGGCAGCACGTGCAGGCCCTGGCAATCGATGGCCTCGCCGGCCGAGGCGCCGGAAAGCCCGCCGATCGCCGCGATCTTGCCGTCGCGGATGCCGATGTCGCGCACCCCCGTGCCGTCCTGGTTGACGACGGTGCCGCCGGCGAGAATCAGGTCGAAGCTATCGGCCATAGCGCCCTGTGGGCGGCCTTGCCCTGCCCCGTTGCGGGCCTTACGTGTCGGCACGAGACTTTGCAAGACTTGTAACAACAAACGGAACCCGATGCGCGCCGCGATTTTACCCGAACGTTCGGTCGTGCGCCTTTCCGGCGCGGACGCCGCGCATTTTCTCAACAACCTGGTGACCAGCGAGGTGGAGAAGCTTGAGCCCGGCGCGGCCCGATTCGCGGCGCTGCTGACGCCGCAGGGGAAGATTCTCTTCGACTTCTTCGTGGTCGCCTGCACACCGGAGGAAGGCGGCGGGTTCGTGCTCGATGTGCCGCGCGCGCTGGCGGACGATTTCGTGCAGCGGCTCAACTTCTACAAACTGCGGGCGAAGGTTTCGATCGAGCCGCGGCCGGATCTCGTGGTGGCGGTCGTGTTCGACGGAATACCGCCGGACGATCTCGGGCTCGCGTTCCCCGACTCGCGCCATCGGGGCCTGGGCACGCGCGTGATCCTGCCGCGCGAGGGCGCGGAAGCGGCGCTCAAAGACTTCACGACGGTCGATGCCGATGTTTGGCAGCAGCAACGCATCGCGCTCGGCGTGCCCGAGGGCGGCAAGGACTTCATCTACAGCGACACCTTCCCGCACGAGGCGGCCATGGACGCCCTGCACGGCGTCGATTTCGAAAAGGGCTGCTTCATCGGCCAGGAAGTGGTGTCGCGCATGCAGCATCGCGGCGGCGCGCGCAAGCGCGTGGTGCCGGTGGCCTATGACGGCCCCGCGCCGATGCCCGGCGTCGAGATCAAAGCGGGCGACAGGCCGGTGGGCTACATGGGTTCCGGCGCCAATGGCCGCGGGCTCGCGATGCTGCGGCTCGACCGCGTCGAGGAGGCGATCAAGGCCGGCGGCAAGCTCGAAGGCGGCGGCATCGCGCTCCGACTTGTGGAGCCCGCGCTGTGAGGCGAAGCGCGCTCAAGCACGAAGACGGCCTGCATCGCTGCCCCTGGTGCGGTACCGATGCGCTCTATGTCCGCTATCACGACACCGAATGGGGCGTGCCCGAGCGTGACGACCGCGCGCTCTATGAGAAGCTCGTGCTCGACGGCTTCCAGGCCGGACTTTCCTGGATCACGATTTTGCGCAAGCGCGAGAATTTCCGCCGCGCCTTCGACAACTTCAAGCCGGAAAAGATCGCCCGCTACGACAAGAGGAAGCGCGCGGCCTTGATGAAGGACGCCGGCATCATCCGCAACCGCATGAAGATCGACGGCGCGGTTTCGTCGGCGCGGGCATGGCTCGACATTCAGGAGAAAGGGCCGGGCTTCTCGGCTTATCTCTGGGACTTCACCGGCGGCGAGCCGCTGGTCTTCAACCGCCGCACCATCAAGGACATTCCGGCACAGACGCCGCTATCGCTGAAGATTTCCAAGGATCTGAAGGAGCGCGGCTTCAAGTTCGTCGGGCCCACGATCGTCTATGCCTTCATGCAGGCGGTCGGCATGGTCAACGACCATCTCGTGACGTGCCACCGGCACAAGCCGCTCGCAAAGTAATGCGCCGCGCGATCCGGAACCCCTCCCCGCGCCTGGCAACGGATGCTTTCCGGCCGCCGGCTCGATCTGCTCGACCCCTCGCCGCTCGACGTCGAGATCGAGGACATCGCGCATGGGCTGGCGCGCGTGGCGCGCTGGAACGGCCAGACCGAAGGCCCGCACATCTTCTCGGTGGCGCAGCATTCGCTGCTGGTGGAAGCGATCTCGCGGCGGATCGCGCCGAACGTCGATCCGCGCTGGCGGCTCGCGGTGCTGCTGCACGACTCGCCCGAATACGTGATCGGCGATCTCATCAGCCCGTTCAAGGCGGTGTTCAACGCCGACTACAAGACAGTCGAGCACCGGCTGCTTGCACGCCGTCTCGCTGCGTTTCGGGCTGCCGGCGAAATGGCCGCTCGCGCTGGTGAAGCTCGTGAAGGAGTCGGACCGCGGTGCGGCGTATCTCGAGGCGACGCGGCTCGCCGGCTTCAAGGAGGCCGAGGCGCGACGCTTCTTCGGCATGCCGCCCGGCCTCGACGCCGCCGCCATGAAGCATTATCTGGGTTCGTGGAACGCCGAGACCGCCGAGCGGCGGTTCGTGAAGCGCTTCCAGGAGCTCTCGAAAGCAATGATCCTCGTCTGTCCGTTGTCGCGCCTGCAGGAATCCGTCGACGAGATTCGCGCGCGCCACGTGGTGACGCTGGTGCGCGACGAGTCGCGCGTCTTCCGCCCGCGCGGCATCGAGCCGGACGATCATCTGTGGCTCAAGATGGACGACATCGCCGAGCCGATCGACGGCTATATCGCGCCGGCGCAGGAGCACGTGGAGGAGCTGGTCACCTTCCTCGATCGCTGGGACCGGCAGCAGCCGCTGGTGATCCATTGCTTCGCCGGCATCAGCCGCTCGACCGCGGCGGCCTTCATCTCGGCCTGCGCGCTATCGCCCAAGCAGGACGAAGCCGAGATCGCGCTCCGGCTGCGCGCCGCTTCGCGCACTGCTTCGCCCAATCCGCGGCTGGTGGCGCTGGCCGACGATTTCCTCGGCCGGCGCGGGCGCATGAAGGCGGCGATCGCCAAGATCGGCTATCGGCGACTTCACCGAGGAAGCGGTGCCGTTCCGGCTCAAGCTCGACTGAAGCCCTCGCCCGAAAAGCGGCGACGGATCCAGCTCTGACGCGATAGCTCGCGTCATGGAAGCCCGCACCCGCACGCCGATCGAGATCGGGTTGACCGCCGCGATCGTCGCGGTCGAGGACGGCGCGCCGCGCATCCTCGTCCTCGGCGGCGCCAAGGGCGACGCGCTCGGGCTGCCGAGCGGCCCGTTCGACGCGCTCAAGCACCGCACCTTCGAGATCGGGCTGCGCACCTTCGTGGCCGCACAGACCGCGCTCGCGGTCGGCTACGTCGAGCAGCTCTATACGTTCGGCGACCGCGGCCGCCACGCGCAGCCGGGCGACACCGGGCCGCACGTGGCTTCGGTCGGCTATCTCGCGCTCACGCGCGCGCCCGCGGACGACAAGGCGCTGAAGGCGGCGGGCGCGCGCTTCGAGCCCTGGTACCGCTTCTTCCCGTGGGAGGATTGGCGCGACGGCAGGCCGGCGATGCTCGACGCCACGATCCTGCCGGCGCTCAATGCCTGGGCGAAATCGCCGCCGCCACGCGGCCAAGGCCCGGCGCCGACGCGGCGCGCCCGCCTCACGCTTGCGTTCGGCGCCGACGACTTGCCGTGGGACGAAGAGCGGGTGCTGGAGCGCTACGAGCTGCTGTATGAGGCCGGACTCGTCGAGGAGGCGCGGCGCGACGGCCGCGAGGCGGCGCTGGCGCGGAAGAAAATCGTGCCGCTCGGCGAGCCGATGCGCTTTGACCATAGGCGGATTCTCGCCACCGCCATTGCGCGGCTGCGCGCCAAGCTGAAATACCGGCCCGTCGTGTTCGAGCTGATGGCCGAGGAATTCACGCTGACCGAACTGCAGCAAACGGTCGAAGCGATCGCGGGGCGGCACCTGCACAAGCAGAATTTCCGCCGGCTCGTGGAATCAAGCGCGCTGGTGGAGACCACGGGAAAGATGTCGACCGAAACCGGCGGCCGGCCGGCGGCGCTGTTCCGCTTCCGCCGTGACGTGCTCCGGCGCCCGGAGCGGGCGCTCGGCGCCGCGGGCACGTGCAGAAGTTTCGGTCGGCCCCGCGCGTGACGAGATGATTCCACATCCAGCGCCACGTCGAGCGCGGGCGCCGAGTGGGTGAGCGCGCCCGACGAGATCAGATCCACGCCGGTCGCGGCGATGGCCGCGATGGTGTCGAGCGTTACACCACCAGAAGCTTCGGTTACGAGTTTGCCGCCCACGAGTTTCACGGCCTCGGCCAGCGTCTTGGTATCCATGTTGTCCAAGAGCACCGCGTCGGCCTTGCCGGTGGCGAGCACCTCTTTCAGCTGAGCGAGGCTGTCGACCTCGATCTCGATCTTGACGAGATGCCCGACCGCGGCGCGCGCTTTTTCGAGCGCGGGCTTCACGCCGCCGGCGACGGCGATGTGATTATCCTTGATCAGCACCGCGTCATCGAGGCCGAAGCGGTGATTGTGCCCGCCGCCGCAGCGCACCGCGTATTTCTCGAGCGCGCGGAGACCCGGCGTGGTCTTGCGCGTACAAACGACGCGCGCCTTGGCGCTGCCGATCTTGGCGACATAGGCGGCGGTGAGCGTCGCCACGCCGGAGAGACGGCCGAGGAAATTCAGCGCCGTGCGCTCGGCGGAAAGGATCGGCGCGGCGGCACCTTCGATTTCGGCGAGCAACGTTCCGGCCGCGACCTTGTCGCCGTCGCGGTGGCGGGCGCGGAAGGCGATCTTCGCATCGAGCATCAGGAAAGCGCGGCGCGCGCATTCGAGGCCGGCGATGGTGCCGGCCTTGCGCGCGACGAGCTTGGCGCGGGCGCGGGCGCCCGCGGGCAAGGTCGCGGCCGACGTGATGTCGCCGGCGCGGCCCAGGTCCTCGTCGAGCGCGCGGCGCACCGCCTCGTCGATGACGAGCGGAGAGATGGCGGCGCCGGGAGCCAATAGCTCAGACATTTTCTTCCCCCTCATGCCCGGGCTCGACCCGGGCATCCAGAAGGCTCGCCGCATGGATCGCCGGGTCAAGCCCGGCGATGAGGGGATTTTTCTGAGGCTTGGCACACATGCTCACGCCGCCTTGGCGCCGGCGCGCACGGCAACGGCGCGGGCTTCGTCGAGCGTGGTGAAAGAGCGATGCGCCTGCGCCGGGTCGGGCTTGGGAAAGTCGGAGCGATAATGCCCGCCGCGGCTTTCGGTGCGAAGCCACGCGCCCGCGGCCACGAGCAGCGCCGCCACCGCCATGTCGCGCAATTGCGCGCTCTTGGCCTTGCGTTCGATCTCCGGCAGACGCGCCGAGCGCGCGCGCGAGGCCCGCGCCCGAGCGGATGACGCCTACATCATCGGTCATCAAGCGGCGCAGCGCGCCGACGTCGCTGCTCGCGTCCTCGGCCGCCGCCAGCGGCGATTTCGCCTTGGAGCGGGGCCAGGCCAGGGTCTTGGGCAGCGGCAGCAGACCGCCGATATCCTCGGCGATGCGGGCGGCGAACACGACGGCTTCGAGCAGCGAATTGGACGCGAGCCGATTGGCCCCGTGAGCGCCGGTGGAAGCCACTTCGCCCACGGCCCAGAGCCCGTCGAGCGACGAGCGGCCATTGGCGTCCACCAGCACGCCGCCCATGTGGTAATGCGCGGCCGGCGCGATCGGGATCGGCGCCTTCGATGGGTCGATGCCCGCCTCCTTGCAGGCGGCGAAGACGGTGGGGAAACGGCCGGCGAAGTTCTCCACCGGGCGCACGTCGAGGAAGGCGCCGCGGCCGGCGGCGATCTCGGCGAAAGTGCCGCGTGCGACCACGTCGCGGGCTGCGAGCTCCGCGGCCGGGATCGATCTTCAGCATGAAGCGCTCGCCGGCTTTATTGACGAGGATCGCGCCCTCGCCGCGCAGCGCCTCGGTGGCGAGCGGGGCCGGATCGCGGCCCACGTCGAGCGCGGTCGGATGGAACTGGACGAATTCGGCGTCGGCGATCACGGCACCGGCGCGCGCTGAAGCGGCGAGCCCGCGCCCCTGGGCTTCGCGCGGATTGGTAGTGACTGCATAGAGCCCGCCGAGGCCGCCCGAAGCCAGCACCACGGCGCGAGCCGGGATGGCGACCGGCTCGGTGTTTTTTCCCGCCGGTCGAGCCGCGATGCCGGTGACGTAGCGACCGTCGGCCAGCAGATCGTGCATCACCACGCCTTCGAGCACGCGGACCGTCGGCGTCTTGCGCACGGCGGCGATCAGCGCGGCCATGATCGCGGCGCCGGCCCGGTCGCCCTGCACGCGCACGATGCGGCGGCGCGAGTGCGCGGCTTCGCGCGACAGCAGGAAGCGGCCTTCCTTGTCGCGGTCGAAGGGAACGCCGTAGTGGAACAGATCCTCGATGCGCGCCGGGGCCTCGCGCGCGATCAGCTCGGCGATGTGGCGATCGACGATGCCGGCGCCGGCGGCGACCGTATCCTCGACGTGGGTGTCGATCGAATCGTCGGCGCCGAGCGCGGCGGCGATGCCGCCCTGGGCGCGGGCGGACGAAGCGCCCTCGCCGATCGGCGCGGCGGTGACCACGGTGACCGGGCGCGGCGCCAGCTTCAGCGCGCAGAACAAGCCCGCCAAGCCCGCCGCCGACGATGACGACGTCGTCGAGCCCGTCCCAGGATTCGGGGGAGAGGAATTCTTGCTGGGCGGAGTCGGGCATTCGCTTCTTTCTGTCATCCCGGAAGCCGCGAAGCGGCTATCCGGGATCCAGGACCTCCTGCGTCTGTGTTCCTGGATCCCGGCTCTCGCTGCTGACGCGGCTCGGCCGGGATGACAGGAAAGAGATTCAATTCTTGAACTGCACCATGCGCTCCACCGCGCGGCGTGCGCGGGCGGCGATGGCGGGATCGATCTCGACCTCCTCGCGCAGGTAGACGAGGCTGTCGAGAATCTTGGGCAGCGTGATGCGCTTCATGTAGGGGCAGAGATTGCACGGCCGCACGAACTCGACGTTCGGATTCTCGGTCTGCACGTTGTCGGCCATGGAACATTCGGTGACCAGCACGACGCGCTTGGGTTGATGGCTCTTGACCCAATTGCTCATGGCGGAGGTGGAGCCGGTGAAGTCCGCTTCCGCGAGCACGTCGGGCGGACATTCGGGGTGCGCCAGAATCTGCAGGCCGGGCTCGCCTTCGCGGAGCTTCTCAGTTCATCGCCGGTGAAGCGCTCGTGCACTTCGCAATGGCCCTTCCAGGCGATGATCTTGACCTTGGTGTTGTTGGCGACCCAGCGAGCCAGATACTCGTCAGGCAGGAAGATCACCCGGTCGACGCCGAAGCTCTCCACCACCTGCACGGCATTGGAGGAGGTGCAGCAGATGTCGCTCTCGGCCTTCACTTCGGCCGAGGTGTTGACGTACGTGACGACCGGCACGCCGGGGAAGCGCTCGCGCAGGAGCCGCACGTCCTCGCCGGTGATGGAAGCGGCGAGCGAGCAGCCGGCGAGCAGGTCCGGGATCAGCACGACCTTGTCGGGGTTCAAGAGCTTCGAGGTCTCGGCCATGAAGTGCACGCCGCCCTGCACGATGATGTCGGCCTTGGTCTTGGTGGCCTCGCGGGCGAGCTGCAGCGAGTCGCCGACGAAGTCGGCGACGCAGTTGTAGATTTCCGGCGTCTGGTAATTGTGCGCGAGGATGACGGCGTTGCGCTGCTTCTTCAGCTCGTTGATCGCCTTGACGTACGGCGCGAAGAACGGCCACTCGACCGGCGGCACGACCAGCTTCACCTTCTCGTAGAGGTGCGCGGTCGCGCGCTCGACCTCCGCGTTCCATTCGAGCTTGGGCATCGGCAGCACGCCGAGCCGGCGCGCGGCCGCGCCCGTGCTCGGCCTGCGGCACGATCGCCTGGCGCGCCACCGGGGGCCCGAGCAGCTCGAATTGCGGGGCTAGGCTGGTCATTTCCGCCTCTTGATCCGTATCTCTGGGCCAAATATACTCTCTTTGAGCATATCCAGCGGCTTAGAAAACCGGCCTGCGCCGGCTCCCTTATTCTCATTTCGAGTACAATATATAGCGCAAAATCCTCGCTCGCGCCAGTGCACCCGCGCAAGGCCGTCATGCGTTCCGGTGATGGCTGCCCTCACGTATATTCGTTAGGGACAGCGGGCATCTGTCGCTAGTTTCGCCGACCTTCTTGAAGTCGTTCCCTGCCCCTATGCGTTCCAACCCCGTTCGCTTTGCTGCGAGGCGCTTTCATGTCGAAGCCGAGCTTGAGCCTTTCGGAGTCGCGTAAGCAGTATTTCATCCTCGTTCTGGTGGCCGGATGCTTGATCGGAGTCGTCGGATTCGGGCCGCGCTCCGCGCTCGGGCTGTTTCTTCCGCCAATGTCCGCCGCCAACGGCTGGGGCCGCGAGGTGTTCTCGCTGGCGCTGGCGATCCAGATCCTGATCTGGGGCGCCGGGCAGCCGTTTGCGGGCGCGCTCGCCGATCGTTTCGGCATCGCCAGCGTGTTGAGCGGCGGTGCGATCCTGTATGCGCTCGGTCTCGCGCTGATGGCGTATTCGACCACGCCCGGGATGCTCAATCTGTCGGCGGGCGTCATCGCCGGTTTGGGCGTCGCGGGGAGCTCGTTCACGCTGGTGCTTGCGGGATTCGGCAAGCTGCTGCCGCCAGAATGGCGATCGATTTCCTTCGGCCTCGGCACGGCGGCGGGCTCGTTCGGCCAGTTCCTGTTCTCGCCGCTCGCGGTCGGGCTGATCCATGGCTTCGGCTGGCAGAACACGCTCTTGATCTTCAGCGTCGTCATCTTGCTGATCGTGCCGCTCTCGTTCGCCCTGATCGCGCCGAAGGGGCAGGCCGCGGCCGAGCCGAGTGCCGCCGAGAAGCAATCGCTGGTGCAGGCGTTGATCGAGGCGTTCGGCCATCGCAGTTACGTGCTGCTGGTGCTCGGGTTCTTCACCTGCGGCTTCCAGCTTTTGTTCATCACCGTGCACTTGCCGGCTTATCTCGTTGATCGCGGCCTTTCGGCCGACGCCGGCGCGTGGACCATCGGCGTGATCGGCCTGTTCAATATCGTCGGCTCGATCACGGCCGGGTGGCTCGGCGACCGGATGCCCAAGCGCTATCTGTTGTCGATCATCTACTTCGCGCGCTCGCTGGCGGTCGTGGCGTTCATCACGCTGCCGGTCACGCCCACCTCGGCCGTCGTGTTCGGCGCGGTGATGGGGCTGTTGTGGCTTTCGACCGTGCCGCCCACGAACGGGCTCGTAGCGCTGATGTTCGGCACGAAGTGGCTTGCGACCCTGTTCGGCTTCGCCTTCTTCAGCCACCAGGTCGGCGGCTTTCTCGGCGTGTGGCTGGGCGGCGTGCTGTTCGAGGCATACGGTTCCTACGACGTGATCTGGTGGGGCTCGGTCGCTGCTCGGCGTCGTGTCCGCGATCATCAACCTGCCGATCGTGGAACGCCCGGTGGCGCGGCCGGCCGTCGCGGCCGCCTGAATTCGTGCTAGAAACCAGCCATGGCTGGGTTCAAGGCGTGGCTGATCGAGAAAGTGGAAGGCGGCGGGCAAACCGTCCGCTATGCCGATCTCGCCGACGGCGACCTCATGGACGGCGACGTCACCGTCCGGGTCGAGTGGTCGACCATCAATTACAAGGACGGGCTCGCGCTCACCGGCAAGGCGCCGGTGGTGCGGCGCTGGCCCATGATCCCCGGCATCGATTTCGCCGGCACCGTCGAAAGCTCGACGCATGCCGACTGGAAGCCGGGCGACAAGGTCGTGCTCAACGGCTTCGGCCTCGGCGAGACGCATCTCGGCGGCTATGCGGAGAAGGCGCGCGTCAAGGGCGACTGGCTGGTGCGGCTGCCCAAGGAAATTTCCGCGCGCGACGCGATGGCGATCGGCACCGCGGGCTTCACCGCGATGCTCGCCGTGCTCGCGCTCGAGCGCCACGGGCTAACGCCGGCGCGCGGACCGGCGATCGTCACGGGCGCTGCCGGCGGCGTCGGCTCGGTCGCGATCGCGCTCCTGTCCAAGCTCGGCTTCCAGGTGATCGCCGCCACCGGCCGGCCGCAGGAAGCGGACTATCTGAAGTCGCTCGGCGCCGCCGAGATCCTCGACCGCGCGGAGTTGGCGGGCGCGCCGAAGCCGCTCGCCAAGGAGCGCTGGGCCTGCGGCGTCGACTCCGTCGGGTCCGCCACGCTGGCGAACCTGCTCGCGATGACGAAATATGGCGGGGCGATTGCCGCCTGCGGGCTCGCGGGCGGCATGGATTTGCCGACTTCCGTGGCGCCCTTCATCCTGCGTGGCGTTTCGCTGCTCGGGATCGATTCCGTCCAATGCCCGCAGCCGCTGCGCCGCGAGGCCTGGCAGCGGCTCGCGCGCGACCTCGACAAGGCCAAGCTCGCCTCGATCACGCGGGAAGTGGCGTTCGCCGACCTGGTCGGCGCGGGCCGCGACATCCTCGCCGGAAAACTGCGCGGCCGCACCGTGGTGCGTGTCGGCTAGTCGCCAAGCTTGAGATCCATCGGCCAGGCAGGAGCCTGCGGTCCGTAACGCAACGGCCAGGAAATTGCCGCCCGATTGCGCGTCTCGCGCGCGAGAACTCGAGCCGACTTCTCGATCAGGTCGAACTGGCTTTCGAAATCGACTTTGTTGTTTGCCTGAATATCGCGGCCTACATCCGCGGAGAACATCCAGGTGCCGTGAGCATGGCATTCGATCACGAAAAGCTCTCCGGTTTCGACATCGCGGATGATGTCGAAGGCGAGAACCGGAAAGTCTTGAAAGGCGGTGCGATGCGCGCGTTCCGCCAGAGCGATCACGTCCTCATCCTTTACGAGTGTGACGATCATGTCCTTCGTGTTGGAAACGATATTGATTCCGCCCGTTTCCCGGAAGTTCCAGCGCCCGGTAAGCGGATATCCGTGAGAAATGGATTTCTGCCGGTAACAAAGCAACGTGTCGCCGAACAGGGTGACCACGCGATAGCTCACCGGCCAATGGCCCGTGTAGATGAAACGCTGCGCGAGCATGGGCCCCTGGCGTCCATAATGGCCGGGTGAAAAAGATTCAGGCAGCGAGTAGCGAACACGGCCGGTCTTACGCACCCGGACGTTCGCGCCGACACGACCCGCCGATGGTTTTTCGACCACGTACGGCCCCCAGACGGCCGGATCGAGTCGCGTATCGGGTTCGATGATCGTCCACTTCGGCACCGGGATGCCGGCCGCATCCAAGCGGGCATATTCTCCGGCCTTGTGAAGCCGAACGCCGGTCATGAAGCGGCCGGGGAACAGCTTGCGTTCCGGCATGGAGGGAACCAGGAGCGACAAGGTTCGTTGAAACCACAGAGGCAGCAGCTTGAGCTGATCGAGCTTGTGGTGCGCGACGACGAAGGAGCGCACGTCGGGATCAATCTGCTGAACGCGCGCCGCGATCCGTCGCAGATCGGACCAGACGTGCGGATCATCGTGCCAAACGACGAGCACGAGGTTGCATTTGCCGCGCTTCATGTTCCGTTCCACGCCTTCCTGCGGTGGCACTTTGCCGACATCATCCCTTACAATACCGACTTAATGTGCCCGCAAGGCTCCATATGACGCCAGCGAAATTGATCCTGGAACCGGCGCAGGCGAAAGACGGTGTGCTGCGTCTTGCAGCCAGCTTGATCGAGCCCGACGGGTCGATCGAGCGGCTGTGGTGGGAAGTGCCGGAAGCGTGGGGTGACGCGGTCACCACCTGGGCCGATCCGTGGGTCGTCGGCTTTCTGTTTCCGATCATGCAGCAAGCAAGGCCGGTTCACGTCGAAGGACGGGTATCGCCGTCACTGCTCGGAAACCTCGAACTGTTCATGCGGATCTGGCGGATATGGGCGATGGGCCCCTATTCCGTCGTGACCATCACAGCCGATAAGGAAATCGAGCTGCCGCCGGTCCGCGATCCGGGCCTGACGATCTCGGCGTTCTCTTGCGGCGTGGATTCGTGTTTCACGGTCTACCGCTATGCGCGAGAGCTCATGGGCCATCGGGGCCGACGCCTCGCGGCCGGCGTTCTGCAGCACGGGTTCGACGTGCTGCTCGATCAGGCGAACGCGCAGGGTATCCAGAAGAAGCATGCTGGCGGATGCGACAACGATGCTCGGCAGCCTGGAGCTGCCGTGCATTCCTCTGGTCACGAATTTCCAACAGATGAACATGAAATGGAGCCACGCCTGGGGAACGCAGTTGGTCAGTGGATTGTCGCTCCTGGCCGGGCGATACGACACGGCGCTGGTGGCCAACGACTTGCCCTATGCATGGCTCGGAATTCCATGGCCGAGCCATCCGGTCACGGACGTCTTGCTGGGAAGCAAAGGCTTCTCGGTGATCAATGACGGCGGCGAGTTTTCGCGGGCGGAAAAAGCGAAAGTGATCTCGCAGTGGCCCGAGGCGATGCGGCATTTGCGCGTCTGCTTCGGCCTGGATATTCCGGGCAGCCATGAGAATTGCTGCCGCTGCGAGAAATGCACGCGAACGATGCTGGCATTCCGGGTGGCCGGGTGCCCAAGCCGGCCGCGTTCAAGGACGACGCGAGCGATCGGCAGATCCGGCGAATGCGCTGGAACTTGCGAACCGGACGCTGAGATGGCAGGAGCTGGCGCGCGGCGCGGACGCGGCGGGCATGCGGCAGACGAGTTGGGCCAAGGCGATTCGAAGCGCAGTGCGGAGAAATCAGTTGGCGGTTTTTCCGAAACCGCCTGCAGCGGCCTTTCCTGCCGATGCGGAACGCAATCCGGGGATGGTTTCGCGGCAGCGAGCTCAGCCGGCGCCAATTGGCGGCTCAGAGGTCGGCGGAAGATCGGCGGGTGAGCAGGGATTCATAGAGCGCCACGGTCTTGGCGATCATGGCGCTGCTGGAGAGATGCCGGTTCACGTGAACCCGGCCGGCTTCACCGAGGCGGCGGCGGAGAGCCGCGTCGCCCAGCAGCTTCGCCAGTGCCTCCGCGACCGGCGCGTGCCGATCGGTGGTGACGCACCATGCGGTGCGGTCGTGCACGGTGTGCTTGGAATGCCGGCCATCCTCGCGAACCGACAGCACCGGCGTTCCCATCGCCATCGCCTCGAACATCACCGAACCGCCGGCCATCGTCACCAATAGATCGAGGCTGGAGAGAATCTTCGGCATGTCCTGGCTCTCGAATTGCTCCAGGAGGCGAACGCGGGTCCCCAGGCGCAGGCGCGCGACGGTGTTTTCGATTTCACGATGGTAGTCGGGATTCTCCCGCTCGCCGATGATCAGGAAGCGCGCCGAGGGATCGGCCGCGGGCGGCAACATCGCGATAATCTCGAGGAACTCGCGGACGCGTTTGATGGGAGTCACGCGGCCGACGATGCCGACGAGAGTCGCGCCTTCGATGTCGAGGTTATGCCGGAGGAAGGCCGGATCGGCCTGGGCGGTGGCAAAGAGCGTCAAATCGACGGCATCGTCGATCAGCAGGATTCGTTTGGCGTCGAGGCCCGCGGAAATCAGATCGTCGACGTAACGCTGAGCGATGCAGATCACGGCATCGGCCAAGGCGAGACGATGCTTGTGGATGTCGCGCGGGTCCAGCGGGCCTCGGACGTGAACGATATAGGGAATCCGGAGGCGCCGGGCGATGAACCGGGCGTATTCCGCGCGCCAAACATCGTGAGCATGCACAAGACCGGCGCCTTCGGCCCGGGCGCATTCATGTAAACGACGCGCATCGAGATAACGGTCGAACAGGTGAAAGAGCGACCGCCATGGAGACATCCGGTAAACCGGGGTGGGAACCCCTCGCGCCAGCAGCGCGTCCCGCAAGGGGCCGGGCTCGTCCACCGCGACGGTCAACGGAAAGCGTTGCCTGTCCATGCCGGCGGCGAGATAAAGGAGTTGCCGTTGCAGTCCGTCGATCGCGCCGCAGCGACTGAGGAACAATACAGGATGACGCGACATTTCGGGCATTTCGACAATCGTCATCGGGGGGCCGCAAACTTACTGTGAGTGCGTAACCGGGTTCGCCAACTCTTGACAAGTCACGCCCCGGTCTGGCCAACCTTGAGCCGAATCATTCGGGACGCTCCACCGATGCGAGTTCTCCGCGCGCTCCCCGTTCTCGCCCTGCTGACCGCGGCGCCTGCCGCCGCCGAACAAGTTCTGACCGGCGAGGAAGCCCGCGCCTTCGTCGCCGGCAAGCTGTTCGCCTATAGCTGCTTCGACGGCACCCGCGGCGCCGGCCGCATTTTTGCCAACGGCGCGGTCGCCGGAAATATCCGCTTCGCGGGCTCCGACGTGTTGCGTTTTCTGCGGCTGCCGGAGAACACTCTCTATGTGCGCGGCGATCAGGTTTGCGCCCAGCTGCGCGGCCTGCCCTTCGAACCCTGCTTTACGGTGACGCGCACGAGTCCGCGCAGCTTCCGCGGGGCGTTCGCCAATTTCGGCTTGAGCTTCATGTATTGCGACTTCACGCATGACGGCCGCATGCTGTTGGCGCGGCGACGAGGCGTACAGCGCCGGACCAGTGGCCCCGTTTTCAGCCCGCCGCCGGCCGTACCCTAGCCTTCCTTCTTCTCTTCCGGCGTCAGAATCGTGCAGGTAACGCTGGCATGGGCATAGAGCTTGCCCGCGCCATCCACGAGCTTGCACTCGGCGGTCGAGACGGAGCGGCCGCGATAGAGCACCGTGGCGATGGCATCGACCGGTCCGGTCGTTTCGAGCACTTGGCGCACGAGATTCACCTTGAATTCGACCGGAACCGCAATCTCGCCGACCTCGAGCGCGGACTGGACGGCGGAGATCAACGCGGACTGAACCACGGTCGACGTGAAACCCACGTGCACGTTGTTGACCGGCCCATAAAACCGGAGGCCGGGCGTACCAGTCACAATGACACGGCCGCGCTCCACTTCCTTCAGCCGCAACCCGAGCGTCTCGTAGATCGGCGGGGAAAGGATTTCGCCACGGCGCATGGCGTCGAGGTAGCTGTAGCCGTCCTGGCTCAGCATCACTTCGACTGGAACGATCCCATAGCGCGGCTTGTGCATGACCCCTCGCGCCGCTTCGGGTTCGCACAAAATGCGAATCCGAGTAGCAAGCAAGACAATTATGAACCGGGCGTTGTAGCCGGGCTAGTCTAGGATATGCTGTGAATTCAACGGCGCGGCGCTTGGTCGCGCACGGCTGCTTGTCAGCCGCCGTTGCCCTTGGCTTCGACCGCGCCGGCCTTCTGCGGCGGCTCGCCGTCCTTGAGCCCGTCCTTCAGCTTCGCCTGTATTTTCTCAAGGTCCTCGGGCTCGGGCTTGAGGTCCTTGGCGTGGCTCCACTGGAAGAACGACTCCACGCGGCGGCCGACTTTCCAGTAGGCATCGCCGAGATGGTCGTTGATGACCGGATCCTCGGGTTTGAGTTCGATCGCGCGCTCGAGCTCGCGCACCGCGTCCTCGTAGCGGCCGAGGCGGTAATAGGCCCAGCCCAGGCTGTCGACGATGTAGCCGTCGTTGGGCCGGAGCGACACGGCCTTGCGGATCATGTCGACGGCCTTGTCCAGGTTCAGGCCCTGATCGACCCAGGAATAGCCGAGATAGTTCAGAACCTGCGGCTGGTCGGGGAACAGCTTCAGCGCCAGCTCGAAGTCCTTCTCCGCGAGCGGCCATTGCTTGGAGCGCTCGAAGCTGATGCCGCGGAAATAGAATAGCGCCCAATGCCCGCGGTCGGGCGTTCCGATCTTCTCGACCGCCCTGGAATAGATTTCGGCCGATTCCTTGTAGAACTTGCGGGCGCGGAGCAGGTTGCCGAGCGCGGTGATCGCCTCCAGTTCGTCGGGCTTGGCGGCAACCAAATCTTCGAGATTCTTCCGCGCCTCGGCGGTGCGATCGAGCGCGTCGAGGTTGAGACTGCGGTGGATTTCGGCGTTGCGCTTGAGGGGCGAGTTGGCGGGCACCCGCGCATAGACTTCGATCGCCTGTTCGGGCTTCTTCACGTTCTCGTAGAGGTCGGCGAGCGCGATCAGCGCGATCGGATGCTGCGGCTCGAGGAACAGCGCAAGCTGGAGATAGACCAGACCAAGATCCTCGCCGCCCTGGCGGCCGAGCGCGGAGCCGAGGCCGTAAAGCACCTCGGCGGCTCCGGCCGAAGGCGTGCGCAGGAGCGGCGCGAGCGGCCGCCCGGATTCGATCTCGGCGACCGCAGCCTCGACAATCGGATGGCGCGGAAGCACGCGTTCGAATTCGGCGAAAGTCTTGAGCGCCGTATCGCGGTCGCCGGTGCGGCTCGCCCAGCGAGCATAGGCCTCCACCGTTCGCAACGCGTTGGGATCGGCCTTATAGGCTTTCTGCAGGCGTACGCCGGCCTCCCGGCGCTGGCCCGCCGCATCGAGCAGCAGGCCGGCATGGAGGTCCTTGAACGTCCCGTACCAGTCGGGGCCCTGCAGCCGGTCGATGGCTTCGATGGCGCCCTTGGCTTCGTTGGCGCCGTACTGCGCCCAGGCGCCGACCAGCGTGGCGGTCAGATCCGCGATCGGCCCGCGCACCGACTGGCTCAGGTGGCCGCGCGCGGCGGCGTATTGGCTGCGTTTGATCGCCCGCACGGCAAGCGTGAGGCGGGCCATGCGATGCGACTTCTCGATCGCGATCAGGCGCTCGGCGAACGGCGCGGCTTCCTCGATCGCGCCGCTAGCCAGCATGGTCAGGAAGGTGCGCTCGAGCAGCTCCTCGTTCCTCGGATCGGCCCTGAGCGCCGCGCGATAATAGGCCATCGCCGCATCCGCATCGCGTGAGACCGTCGCATGGCGCCCGGCCAGATAGTTCCCGGCCGGCGACGTGCGCGCGATCACCGACGGTGACGGAACCTCGGCGCGCGCCACCGGAACAAGCGCAACGGCGCCGCCGGCGAATAGCGCCGCGGCGAAGGCGATGGAGCGGAAAGTCTTCAAGAGGAAGTCTCCTGCGGCTGGGAAAAGCCGCCGCTTCGATATTCGGCGCGAACATGCCCCCGATTTGCGGCTGCGGCAAGGACGTGGCATCGATCCGCATGCCTCGATTGCAAGCGCTCGCCCCGGCCAAGGTGAATCTCACGCTCCGCGTGCTCGCGCGCCGACCCGACCGTGCCCACGATTTGACCAGCCTGGTGGCGTTCGCCACGATCGGCGACCGGCTCGAGCTCGAACCGGGCGCCGGGCTCGAACTTTCCGTGCATGGCCCGACCGCGGCGGCCGCAGGCGCGGGCCCGGACAATCTCGTGCTCATTGCCGCCCGCGCGGCGGCGAGCCGAATCGAGAAGCTCAAGCTCGGCCGCTTCGAGCTGGAAAAGCAAATTCCGGTCGGCGCGGGCTTCGGCGGCGGATCGGCCGACGCGGGCGCCGCGCTGCGGCTGATCGCCGAGGCGAACGGTCTCGAACTCTCCGACCCGCGCCTGCTGGAGGCGGCCAAGGCGACCGGCGCGGACGTTCCGGTGTGCCTGGAATCCAAGGCGCGGATCATGTCGGGAATCGGCGACGTGCTTTCCGAGCCGGTCAAGCTGCCGAAGCTCGAAGCAGTGCTGGTCTATCCCGGGCTGCCGGTGGCGACCGCGTCGGTGTTCCAGAAATATCAGGCGCTGGTCGGCGGGCAGCGCACCATACCTTACGCCGTTCTGGATATTCCGAAGCGGCGCGCGGCGCTCCTTGAGTTCATCGGCCGGGAGGGCAACGACCTGGCGCGGGCGGCGCGCTCGGTCGCGCCGGTGATCGCCGCGGCCGAGGAGTCGCTCGACGAGAACGGCGCCGAGCTCGTGCGCATGTCGGGCTCGGGCTCGGGCGTGTTCGGCATTTTCGAAGACAAGGATGAAGCCAAGGACGCGGCGCAGACGATCCGCAAGGAGCGGCCGGGCTGGTGGGCGGTGGCGACGACGCTGCGTTAGCGTTCAATGCGCGCGAGCGACGCAAAACTCGACCGCTTCGAGCAATGCGCGCTTGCCGTCGCCGTCGGGGAACAGCGCCAGCGCGTCCTGGGCGATGGCGCCATAGTGCCGCGCGCGTTCGATCGTGTCCTCGAGGCAATTGTAGCGCGCGACCAGCCCGACCGCTTCCTCCAGATCGCGATCCGTGACCTCGCCCTTCTCCAGCGCTCTGCGCCAGAAGCGCCGCTCGTCCTCGCTGCCACGGCGGAATGCGAGGATGATCGGCAGCGTGATCTTGCCCTCGCGGAAATCGTCGCCGACGTTCTTGCCGAGCTTGGCGCCGGTGCCGCCGTAATCGAGCGCGTCGTCGACGAGCTGGAAGGCGATGCCGAGATTCATGCCAAACGAGCGGCAAGCCGCCTCCTCGGCCTTGGGCCGGCGCGCGAGCACGGGGCCGACCTCGCAGGCGGCGGCGAACAGCTCCGCGGTCTTGGCGCGGATCACGGCGAGATAAGCGTCCTCGGTGGTGTCGAGATTCTTGGCGGCGGCGAGCTGCATCACCTCGCCCTCGGCGATGACCGCGGCGGCCGCTGACAGAATCTCCAACGCGCGCAGCGAGCCGACCTCGACCATCATCTTGAACGCCTGGCCGAGCAGGAAATCGCCGACCAGGACGCTGGCCTCGTTGCCCCAGACCATGCGCGCGGCGAGCTTGCCGCGGCGCATCTCGCTCTTGTCCACCACGTCGTCGTGCAGGAGCGTGGCGGTATGCATGAACTCGACCGAAGCCGCGAGCTTGACCTGGCCGTCGCCGCGATAGCCGCAGAGCGCCGCGGTCGCGAGCGTGAGCATGGGCCGCAGCCGCTTGCCGCCCGACGAGATCAGGTGGTTCGCCACCTCCGGGATCATCGCCACATCGGAGCCGGTGCGGGTGAGGATCAGGGCGTTCACGCGCTCCAGGTCGGCGCGCACGAGCGCCGAAAGCAGCTCGATCGACGGCTCGTTGGACGACTCGAACGGCAGGACGACGGCCACGATACGCACTCCTTAAGACGACCCACCTTAATGTAGCCGGCCGCGCGGGCAAAGCCGCCCTTTGGTACGACAGCGAATCCGGAATAGATTGCCGCCTCACGCGACAGGAGAATCGATGCCGCGCCGCCCCATATCCACGAGCCGCGATACCACGCACGACGCCGGCGGGCGGCGCATCGCCGTGATCGTGCCCTGCTACAACGAGGAAGCCGCGATCGGAAAAGTGGTGGCGGATTTCAAGAAGGCGCTGCCGACCGCCACGATCTACGTCTACGACAACAATTCGAGCGACCGCACGACGCAGGTGGCGCGCAAGGCCGGCGCCGTGGTCGGCTTCGAGCCGCGCAAGGGCAAGGGCAACGTCATGCGGCGCATGTTCGCGGACGTCGACGCCGACATCTACGTGCTGATCGACGGCGACGCGACCTACGATGCGCCGAGCGCGCCCAAGCTCGTGGACAAGCTGGTGCGCGGGAATCTCGATCTGGTGGTGGGCACCCGGATCGACCAAGAAGTGGCCGCGTACCGGCGCGGGCATCGGTTCGGCAATCGAATGCTCACCTGGTTCGTCAGCTACATCTTCGGCCACAGCTTCACCGACATCCTTTCCGGATACCGCGTCTTCTCGCGCCGGTTCGTGAAGTCGTTTCCCGCGCTTTCCGCGGGCTTCGAGATCGAGATCGAGCTCACGGTGCATGCGCTCGAGCTCGCCATGCCGACCGGGGAACTGCCGACGCCCTATTACGCGCGCGGCGCGGGCTCCGTGTCCAAGCTCAACACCTATCGCGACGGGATTCGCATCCTCTGGAATATCGGCAAGCTGTTCCGCATCGAGCGGCCGCTGCAGTTCTTCGGCCTGATCGGCGCCGTGTTCGCGCTCGTCGCGATCGGCCTGGGAGTGCCGGTGGTGCGTACGTATTTCGCGACCGGCCTGGTGCCGCGGCTGCCGACCGCGGTGCTGGTTACCGGATTGATGCTGCTCGCCTCGCTCTCGTTCGTCTCCGGACTCATTCTCGACACCGTCACGCGCGGGCGGCTGGAGATGAAGCGGCTCGCTTATCTCGCGCACCGCGCGCCAGAGCACCGCGACCGGCGCACCGACGCCTAGTCATGACCGAGCTCTTGCGCACCAACGACCTGGTGCTGATCTCGGCGGTCGAAGCGCTGCTCGCCGGCGCGAACATCCGTTGCTTCGTCGCCGACCAGAACATGAGCGCGGTGGAAGGCTCGATCGGAATCCTGCCGCGGCGCGTGCTGGTGCCGAACGACGAGCATCAACGCGCGCGGACGCTGCTCAGCGATGCCGGGCTCGGCGATGCGCTCCCGCCGCGCTGATTCCGGCGAGAGCCTGGCCGCGGTCACCGACGACGCGGTGCTGGGCGGACGCCTGAAGCTCCTGCAGCCCGCGCGCGGACACCGGGCCGGCCACGATGCGATCCTGCTCGCGGCGGCCTGCCCTTCCGCCAAGCACGCGGTCGATCTCGGCGCTGGGGTCGGCACCGCCGGGTCTCGCACTGCTCGCGCGCGGCGTCGTGGAACGCGTGACGCTGGTCGAGATCGACAAAGAGCTCGCCGCGCTCGCGCGCGCCAACAGCGTGAAGAACGGATTTGCGGCGCGCACTGCGATCGTCGTCGCCGACGTGGATACGCTCGCGCGCCGCGGCGGCCCGCATCATCCGAAAGCTGCGAGCGCCGATCTCGTGCTCGCCAATCCGCCGTTCAACGATCCGGCGCGGCGGCGCGCCTCGCCCGATATCGCGCGCCGGCGCGCGCACGCGGCGGCGGATTCGACGCTCGAGATCTGGGTGCGCGCGGCCGACCGGCTGCTGAAGGCGGGCGGGACGTTCGTGCTGATCCACCGGCCCGAGGCGATGGCCGCGATCCTCGCCGCCTTCGAGGGCCGCTTCGGTGCCGTAGAATTGATCCCGGTCCATCCGCGGCCGGACAAGCCCGCGATCCGCCTGATCGTGCGCGCCAGGAAAGGCCGCCGCACGCCGCCCGTTCTGCGGCCGGGCTTCATGCTCGCCGACGCCGACCGGCAAGCCGAGCCTGGAGGCCGAGGCGGTGCTGCGCGGCGGGGCCCCGCTCGACCCGGCTTGAGCGCGCGCCCGGCGCGCCCTATGTGATGGCCATGGCCCGTTCGTTCTTCGGCTCGCTCCGCCGTCTGCTGCCCAAGCGCTGGCGCGAACGCACGCCCGTCGTTCCGGTCGTGCGGCTTTCCGGCGTGATCGGCTTTTCGACGCCGCTCAGGCCCGGCATGACGCTCGCGGGCTCGGCGCGCGTGCTGGAGCGGGCGTTCAAGGTGCGCCACGCCAAGGCGGTGGCGCTGGTGATCAACTCGCCGGGCGGCTCGGCGGCGCAATCGCATCTCATCTACAAGCGCATCCGCTCGCTCGCGGCCGAGCACAAGCGGCCGGTGATCGCCTTCGTCGAGGACGTGGCGGCTTCCGGCGGCTACATGATCGCCTGCGCCGCCGACGAGATCGTGGTCGATCCGAATTCGATCGTCGGCTCGATCGGCGTGGTGGCGGCGAGCTTCGGTTTCGACAAGCTGATCCAGCGATACGGCGTCGAGCGGCGCGTGCACACGGCCGGCGAGCGCAAGGTGATGCTCGATCCGTTCAAGCCGGAGCGGCCCGAGGACGTGAAGCGGCTCGAGGCGTTGCAGAAGGAAATCCACGCGGGCTTCATCGACCTCGTGAAGCAGAGCCGCGGCAAGCGCCTGAAGGGCGCCGACAAGACGCTGTTCACCGGCGAATTCTGGGTCGGCGGTCAGGCGATCAAGCTCGGGCTCGCCGACGAGGTCGGCGACCTGCGCACGGTGCTGCGCGAGCGCTTCGGCAAGAAGGTGCAGATGCCGCTGATCACCCCGCCGCGCGGCCTGTTCGCTTGGCGCTCGGCCGGCGCGATGGAAAGCGCGATCGGGGGCGACTGGGCCGGAAGCCTCGTTTCCGCCATCGAGGCGCGCGCACTGTGGTCGCGCTACGGGCTCTAGGAGCGCGTCATGCCCCTGCCCCCTGCTTTTCTCTGGATGCTGGGCGCGGTCGGCGCCGCGGCGCTGGTGAAGAAATTCGTGCTCGACGCCAAGAAGGCCGAGATGGAAGCCGCGCGCGAGAAGGAGCTCGAGGCGACGAAGCCCAATTCGGTGCCCAAGCTCGAGCGCGACCCGGAGACCGGCGACTACCGGCCGCCGCGCAGCTTAGCTCTCCGTCCGTCGTCCCCGCGAATGCGGGGACCGGTAACCGCCTGCTGAGCGTCGTCGTGCACCGGCGTGGATACTGGCGTCCGCGGCCTCTGCGCTCGCGCGCCTGCGCGCTCGCGACTCTGCGCCGGGGATGACGTGCGAGAGCGGCCTTGATTTCGCTTATGACCGGTCCCTAGGGTCGCGCCGCTTTCATAACGCGGCGCGCCATGACCGATTCGCCCGAACTTTCCCCCAAACGCTCGTTCCAGGGGCTGATCCTGGCGCTGCAGACTTTCTGGGCCGAGCAGGGCTGCGTGATCCTGCAGCCCTACGACATGGAAATGGGCGCGGGCACCTTTCATCCGGCGACGACGCTGCGCGCGCTCGGGCCGAAGCCGTGGAAGGCCGCCTACGTGCAGCCCTCGCGGCGGCCGAAGGACGGGCGCTACGGCGAGAACCCGAACCGGCTGCAGCACTATTACCAGTTCCAGGTGATCCTGAAGCCGTCGCCCGACGACATCCAGGAACTTTATCTGCGCTCGCTCGCGCAAATCGGCATCGATCCAGAAGCTGCACGACATCCGCTTCGTCGAGGACGACTGGGAGAGCCCGACGCTCGGCGCCTCGGGGCTCGGGCTGGGAATGCTGGTGCGACGGGATGGAGGTTTCGCAGTTCACCTATTTCCAGCAGGTCGCGGGCTTCGAGTGCGCGCCGGTCTCGGGCGAACTCACCTACGGGCTCGAGCGGCTCGCGATGTACGTGCAGGGCGTCGAGAACGTGTTCGATCTCAACTTCAACGGCCGCGAGGGCAAGGACAAGGTCACCTACGGCGACGTGTTCAAGCAGGCCGAGCAGGAATATTCGCGCTACAATTTCGAATTCGCCGACACCGAGATGCTGTTCCGCCACTTCAAGGACGCCGAGGACGAGTGCAAGCGGCTGCTCGCGGCCGGCGACAAGGGCAAGCGGCACGAGCTGGCGCTGCCGGCCTATGACCAGTGCATCAAGGCGAGCCACGCCTTCAACCTGCTCGACGCGCGCGGCGTGATCTCGGTCACCGAGCGGCAGAGCTATATCCTGCGCGTGCGCGAGCTCGCCAAGGCCTGCGGCGCGGCGTGGCTGAAGACCGCGGGCGGCGGCGCGGCATGAGCGGCGAGAATTCTCCATCAGGCCGCGGTTCTGTTCGTCAGCGACATGCGCGGCATCGATCCGCTATTGGAACGACCAGGTCGGCTTCGAGACGCCGCAACATCGTGGGCGATCCGCCGGAATTCGCCATCCTCGGGCGCGACAACCGCTTCCTGATGCTCAGGCTGGCGCCGCCCGACTATCGCGATCGTGCCCTACTGGAAGATCAACGAAGGTCTCTGGAACGCCTATTTCTGGATCGACGACGCGCGCGCGCTGTTCGCTGAGATCAACGACGCGCGGCGCGAAGATCGATTACGAGCTGTATCAGCAGCCCTATGCACGTGCTCGAATTCGCGATCCGGGACCTCGACGGCCAGAGCATCGGCTTCGGCCAGGAGCTGAATCCGCTCGCTCGACGCAGAACAGCAAGTAATGCCCGACCTTCTGCTCGAACTGTTCTCCGAGGAAATCCCGGCGCGGATGCAGCGCGGGGCGATGGAGAATTTGCAGAAGCTCGTCACCGACAAGCTGGTGGACGCGGGCCTGACCTATGACGGCGCCAAGGCGTTCGCCACGCCGCGGCGCATTGCGCTGGCGGTGCACGGGCTGCCGGCCAAGCAGCCGGACCGGCGCGAGGAGAAGAAAGGCCCGCGCGTCGGCGCGCCCGACGCGGCGGTGCAGGGATTTCTCAAGAGCGCCGGGCTGAAATCGATCAGCGAAGCCAAGGTGCAGCCCGACAAGAAGGGCGACTTCTATCTCGCCGTCATCGAGCGCAAGGGCCGGCCGGCGGCGGAGGTGATCGCGGAGATCATTCCGGAGGTGGTGCGCGCGTTTCCGTGGCCGAAGTCGATGCGCTGGGGCGCGCGCGCGCTCAACTGGGTGCGGCCGCTGCATTCGATCCTCTGCACCTTCGGGCCGGAGACCGAGGAGCCGGAGATCGTGAAATTCGAGATCGACGGCATCAAAGCCGGCGACATCACCCACGGCCACCGCGTGCACGCGCCGGGGCCGATCAAGGTGAAGCGGCTCGAGGATTATCTGACGAAGCTGCACGCGGCCAAGGTCGTGCCCGACCCGGACCGGCGCAAGGCCGACATCCTCGCCGACGCCAAGGACCTGGCGCTGGCGCAGGGGCTGGAGCTGGTCGAGGACGAAGGCTTGCTCGAAGAAGTCGCCGGGCCTCGTCGAATGGCCGGTGGTGCTGATCGGCAGCTTCGACGCGGCCTTTCTCGGCATCCCGCCCGAAGTGATCCGCGCCACGATCCGCAACAACCAGAAGTGCTTCGTGCTGCGCGACCCGAAGACCGGGAAGCTCGCCAACAAGTTCATCACGGTCGCGAACCTGGAAGCCACGCGACGGCGGCGAGGCGATCAAGGCCGGCAATGCGCGCGTCATCCGCGCGCGGCTCGCGGACGCGAAATTCTTCTGGGAGCAGGACCGCAAGAAAAAGCTCGAAGAGCGGCTGCCGAAGCTCAAGGAAATCGTGTTCCACGAGAAGCTCGGCACGCAGGCCGAGCGCGTCGAGCGCATCGCGGCGCTGGCGAAGGAGCTCGCGCCCATCGTCAAGGCCGATCCGAACAAGGCCGAGCTGGCGGCGCGGCTCGCCAAGGCCGATCTCGTCACCGACATGGTCGGCGAATTTCCCGAGCTGCAGGGCCTGATGGGGAAATACTACGCGCTCGCCGAAGGCATCGATCCCGAAGTCGCGGCGGCGATCGAGGAACACTACAAGCCGCAGGGGCCGGGCGACCGCGTGCCGACCGCCCCGGTTTCGATCGCGGTCGCGCTCGCGGACAAGATCGACACGCTCGTCGGCTTCTGGGCCATCGACGAGAAGCCGACCGGGTCGAAGGATCCCTACGCACTGCGGACGAGCGGCGTTGGGCGTCATCCGCATCGTGCTCGAGAACAAACTGCGCTCTCGATCTCAGACCTTGCAGCCATTTCGCGATCCGCGCGAAGTGCTGGCTGAAGATCCATGCAACTCCGAGATCGAAGTCAGTCGCACGAAGCGACTCGAGAGTGCCCGAGGTCGAGCGCGAGATGCGTCGATGCATCGATAGACATGGTTGCGACGATCTGCTCTCCTTCTTCGCCGACCGCCTGAAAGTCCATCTGCGCGAACAAGGCGCCCGCCACGATCTCGTGGACGCGGTGTTCGCGCTGCCGGGGCAGGACGATCTCCTGCTGATCGTCCGCCGCGTCGAGGCGCTCGGGAAATTCCTCGACACCGACGACGGCAAGAATCTGCTCGTCGGCTATCGCCGCGCGGCGAATATCCTTCGCGACGAGGAGAAGAAGGACAAGAAGCAGCTATGCGGGCGAGCCGGACCCGAAGCTCCTGCAGGCGCCCGAGGAAAAGGCCCTCGCCGCGGCCATCGGCAAGGTCGAGAAGGAAGTCGCGGAGGCCATCAAGCGAGAGGATTTCGCCGCGGCGATGTCGGCCATCGCCAAGTTGCGCGCGCCGGTCGACGCGTTCTTCGAAAAGGTCACGGTGAACGTCGAGGACAAGGCGCTGCGCGAGAACCGCCTGAAGCTCCTGGACCGCATCCGCGCCGCCACCCGCACGGTCGCGGATTTCTCGCGCATCGAAGGCTGAGCCGGCGCTTCACCGCCGCCGAATCTCGGCCCCGGTTTCAACGTATGCTTCCAGACGCTCTCGATTCGCCCGCCGGGCCGAGCCGGAGCGGAAAGGAGCAACCAATGACCTTCAATCTCATCGTGCTGCAGCCGGTCGTGGCCCTGATCGCCGGCATTCTCATCCTGATCATCCCGCGGCTGCTGAACTTCATCGTCGCGGCCTATCTCATCGTCATCGGCCTGTCCGGGTTGCTCGGCCGCTGATCGCCTTCGCCCGCCCGAAAACAAAACGGGCGCACGCGGCGTGCGCCCGTTCATCATTTTTTCCGCTGCGTCAGACGCCCTTCATCATGCATCCGGCCGCGAGCACGACATAGCCCACGATCGCGATCCAGAACTGATACTGCGTCACGATCGGGATGTTGGCGAAATGGCCGATCAGGGCCACCACGGCCAGGATCAGCGAAATGATGAAGACGACTTGGGTCGGCGCGCTGAGTCTCATGATTTTCCCCCTGTAGCTCCCCCCAGCCGGAGGGTTCGCGGATCATCCATGGATTCGCCCCCGCGTACCATCGCGCAAGCGGGGCACATCGGAAGTTGTGGAAAGCGCCGCGGGCGGACGCGCCGCCCGCGTCACGGATTGCGAACGTCAGGCGCCCTTCATCATGCAGCCGACCGCGAGCACGACCCAGCCCGCGACGGCGAACCAGAAGGCGTAGACGGTCACGTACGGCACGACCCAGAAAAATCCGACCAGAGCGCAGATCACCAGAATCAGCGAAATCCAGAATACGAGTTGCGTCGGTGCACTGAGGTTCATGGACTATCCCCCTTGCGTGGCGCCCCCTCCGCGGGAGGCGGATGAAGCATGGTCCTAGTCGTGGCGCTCCGCCATGGCATCGGTGTGCAACGCGGCACGCGCCGTTGCAGCGCCGAAGCGCAGCGGCTAAGCAGCCTCTGCAACCGCGTCCGCGCGGGACCGGCAGGCACAGGAGCCCGGGCATGAAATGGGTCTACACCTTCGGCGGCGGCAAGGCCGAAGGCACGGCCGCCATGCGGAACCTGCTGGGCGGCAAGGGCGCCAATCTCGCCGAGATGGCCAATCTCGGCCTGCCGGTGCCGCCGGGCTTCACCATCACCACCGAAGTCTGCACCCACTACTACGCGAACCAGCGGAGCTACCCGGCGGGTTTGGAGCGCGAAGTCGACGCGGCGCTCGCCGCCGTCGGCAAGCTCGCCGGACGCAAGTTCGGCGACGCGAAGAATCCCCTGCTCGTTTCCGTGCGCTCGGGCGGGCGGGCCTCCATGCCCGGCATGATGGACACGGTGCTGAACCTCGGCCTCAACGATCAGACGGTGGAGGCGCTGGCAGCGAGCTCGGGCGACCGGCGCTTCGCCTACGACTCCTATCGCCGCTTCATCCAGATGTATTCGACCGTGGTGCTCGATCTCCAGCACCACGCATTCGAGGAGATTCTGGAGGGCTTCAAGGACGAGAAGGATCACTCGCTCGACACCGATCTTTCCGCCGAGAACTGGATCGCGGTGGTGGACCGCTACAAGAAGCTGGTGGCGGCGGAGACCGGCAAGCCGTTTCCGCAGGATCCCAGGCAGCAATTGTGGGGCGCGATCGGCGCCGTGTTCGGCTCCTGGATGAACCAGCGCGCGGTGACCTACCGCCGCCTGCACGACATCCCGGAATCCTGGGGCACGGCGGTGAACGTGCAGGCCATGGTGTTCGGCAATCTCGGCGAGGACTCGGCGACCGGCGTCGCCTTCACGCGCAATCCGTCGAACGGCGTGAAGCAGCTCTACGGCGAGTTCCTCATCAATGCGCAGGGCGAGGACGTGGTCGCCGGCATCCGCACGCCGCAGAACCTGACCGAGGCCGCGCGCATCGCCGCCCATTCCGACAAGCCGTCGATGGAAGCGGCGATGCCGGCGGTGTTCCGCGAATTCGTCGCCGCCGCCGAGAAGCTCGAGCGGCACTATCGCGACATGCAGGACATGGAATTCACCGTCGAGCGCGGCAAGCTCTATATGCTGCAGACGCGGGGCGGAAAGCGCACGGCCAAGGCGGCGCTGCGGATCGCCGTCGAGATGGCGAACGAGGGCCTGATCACGCGCGACGAAGCGGTGACGCGGGTCGAACCGGCGGCGCTCGACCAGCTGCTGCATCCGACGATCGACGCCAAGGCGCCGCGCACGATCATCGCCACGGGCCTGCCCGCCTCGCCGGGCGCCGCCTCGGGCGAGATCACGTTCTCGGCCGACGAGGCCGAGACGCTGAAGGCCGCGGGCCGCAAGGTCATTCTGGTCCGCGTCGAAACCTCGCCCGAGGACATTCACGGCATGCACGCGGCGGAGGCGATTCTCACCACCCGCGGCGGCATGACCTCGCACGCCGCCGTGGTGGCGCGCGGCATGGGCAAGCCCTGCATCTCCGGCGCGGGCTCGCTGCGCATCGACCATGCGGCCAGGACCATGAGCGCGGGCGCGCACATGCTGAAGGCCGGCGACATCATCACCGTCGATGGTTCGAGCGGCCAGGTGCTGCTGGGGCGCGTCGCCATGGTGCAGCCGGAGCTCACCGGCGAGTTCGCGACCATCATGCTGTGGGCCGACGGCGTGCGGCGGCTCGGCGTGCGCGCCAATGCCGATACGCCCGCCGACGCTCGCCTCGCGCGCAACTTCGGCGCCGAGGGCATCGGGCTCTGCCGTACCGAGCACATGTTCTTCGACGCGGACCGCATTCTCGCCGTGCGCGAGATGATTCTGGCCGACGACGAGGCCGGCCGCCGCAAGGCGCTGGCGAAATTGCTGCCCATGCAGCGCGCCGATTTCATCGCCATCTTCGAGATCATGAAGGGCCTGCCGGTGACGATCCGGCTGCTGGACCCGCCGCTGCACGAATTCCTGCCGCACACGCCCGCCGAAATCGCCGAGGTCGCGAAAAGCATGGGCGCCGACCCGAAAAAGCTCGAGCGGCGCGCAGCCGAGCTCGAGGAGTTCAACCCGATGCTCGGCTTCCGCGGCTGCCGGATCGCCATCGCCTTTCCCGAGATCGCCGAAATGCAGGCGCGCGCCATTTTCGAGGCCGCCGTGGCGGCGGCGAAAAGCACCGGCACGCCGGTGGTGCCCGAGGTGATGGTGCCCTTGATCGCGACCAAGGCCGAGTTCGACCTGGTGAAGGCGCGGATCGACGCCATGGCGGAGGCGGTCGCGGCCGAGACCGGCACCAAGATCGCCTACCAGACCGGCACCATGATCGAGCTGCCGCGCGCCTGCCTGCGCGCGGCCGAGATCGCCGAGACCGCCGAGTTCTTCTCGTTCGGCACCAACGATCTGACGCAGACCGTGTTCGGCATCTCGCGCGACGACGCGGCGAGCTTTCTGACGGCCTACACGGCCAAGGGCATCCTGCCGGCCGATCCGTTCGTCACGATCGACCGCGAGGGCGTGGGCGAGCTGATCAAGATCGGCGTCGAGCGCGGGCGCAGCGTGCGCAAGGATTTGAAGGTCGGCATCTGCGGCGAGCACGGCGGCGATCCGGCCTCGGTCGCCTTCTGCGTGGAAGCGAAGCTCGATTACGTGTCGTGCTCGCCGTTCCGCGTGCCGATCGCGCGACTGGCGGCGGCGCAGGCCGCGCTCGGTAAGACAGCTACGAGCACCGCCTGAACCGTTCGGCGTTCAGGCGGCGACTTTTTCGAGAAAGCGCTGGATCTCGCCGCGCAGCGTGGCGACCGCGGATTCCACCGCCTGCGACGCATCGAGCACCGTAAAGGCCGATCCGCGCGTCTCGGTCGCAGCGCCGGCGACCTCGTGGAGCACGGTGAAGGCGACGGCGGTCCCCTTCGCGGCATTGCTCACGTTGTCGCTGATCTGGCCGGTCGCCGCGCTTTGCTCCTCGACCGACGCGGCGACCGAGGACGTATAGTGCTCGATCTCACGCATGCGCTCGGCGATACGGCGGATCGCCTCGACCGCGCCGGTGGTCGAGCCCTGCACCGCCTGAATCTGGCTGGCGATTTCCTCGGTGGCGTTGGCGGTCTGCACGGCCAGCGACTTCACTTCCGAGGCCACGACCGCGAAGCCCCGGCCCGCCTCGCCGGCGCGCGCGGCTTCGATCGTGGCGTTGAGCGCCAGCAGGTTGGTCTGGCCGGCGATGTCGCGGATCAGCTTGACCACGTCGCCGATTTTTTGCGCCGCGGCGGCGAGCGCCTCGATCGCGTTGTCCGTGGAATGGGCCTCGGTTACGGCGAGACGCACGACCTTGTTGGTCTGGTCGAGCCGGCTGCCGATCTCGGCGATCGAGCGCGACATCTCGTCGGCGGCTTCGGCGGCGGTGCGGACATTTTGCGACGCCTCGTCGGAAGCCTTGACGGCGCTTTCGGCGCGCTGCGAAGTCTGGCTGGAGACGCTGGAGAGCGTGGTCGCGGTCGCCTTCATCGCGTCGGCGCTCTCGCTTACGCTCTTGAGCAACGTGTCCATGCGTTCGCGGAACGAGGAGATCGCGTTCTCGACGGTGGCGCGGCGGCTTTCCTGCGCGGTCATCGTATCGCGCTGCTGCTCGAGCTGATGCTGCTGGGTGACGTCCTCGTGGGTCGTGACCCATCCGCCGTCAGCCATCGGCTGATTCACCGCGTGGATATAGCGGCCGTCGCCGGTGGCGACGCGCCAGGTCGTCACCTTGCCCGTCCTGACGCCGTCCATGATGTCGCGGTAATATTTTTCGGGATCGCCGGTGAGCAAACCGGTTTCCTTGCGATGGCGGAGAAGATCGAGCAGCGTGCAGCCCGGGTGCACCACTTCCGGCGACAACTTGTACATGTCGATATAGCGCCGGTTGACGACGACAATCCGTCCCGCCGAGTCGAACATGCAGAGCGCCGTCGACATGTTGTCGAGCGCGGCGTTCAAACGGCCGTTCCGCGCGCGCAGGCGTTGCAGCGCCACGGCGAGGCTCGCGAGCGCGAACAGCGCGCCGACAAAGGCGAGCGTCTGCCACTCGGGCGCAGTCGGGAGACGGAGGAGTTCAGCGTTCATCGTCGGGGGGCTCGGCTGGGCGCAGTATTGGTCCGAGGCATTGCCGTAGAGTTAACCGAATCCCAATGCTGCGGGCGCCGCGCGGCAAGGCGTCCCACTGCCTGAAATCGCTGGATTTCCCGCCGGGGACCGTGCCTTATCCCGGCCGGCACGGGCCTAGGGGCGAGCGGGGAAATGGCCGAAGAATCGGAACGGCGGGTGGAAGCGGCCGACGCGGCGGTTACGCCGGAGGCGATTCGCAAGGCCGAAGCCTTTGTCGAGAGCGAGGAAGGCGTCGCCAATCGCATCGCCGGCTGGGCCGGCATCATCGTCACGGCCATCGCCGTCGCCATGTCGGCGTTCCATCTTTACGCCGCCTACGACATCGTGCCGACGCAGCAGCTGCGCTACACGCACGTCGCGTTCGTGCTGCTGCTCGCCTTCCTGCTGTTTCCGGCGGCGTTGCGGTTCCGCAATCGCATCCGCTGGTGGGACGTGCTTGCGGGCCTCACCTGCGTCGGCATCCTGATCTACGCGATCCTGGGCGGCGACGACTTCACCGACCGCGCCACCTCGCCGCTGCCGCTCGACGTCATGCTCGGCGTCGTCTTCATCGTGCTGCTGCTGGAGGCGTCGCGGCGCACGATCGGCCTCGTCGTGCCGCTGATCTCGCTCGCCTTTATTGCTTACGCGATGGCCGGGCCGTACCTGCCGCCGCCCTGGACGCACCGCGGCTACGACATCGACCGGCTCGTCGGCCATCTGTTCATCACGCTCGAAGGCATTTTCGGCGTGCCGATCGACGTGTCGGCGACGCTGATCGTGCTGTTCACGATCTACGGCGCGTTCCTCGCGCAGTCCGGCGCCGGGAAATTCTTCATCGACTTTTCCATGACGCTGATGCGCGGGCGCTCCAACGCAGCCGGGCGCACGGTGGTGCTTTCCTCGTTCCTGCTCGGAGGACCGTCGGGCTCCGGCGTCGCCACCACGGTCATGATCGGCGCCGTCGCCTATCCGATGATGGCCAAGGCCGGCTTCGCCAAGGACGCGGCCGGCGGCCTGCTCGCCGCCGGCGGCCTCGGCGCGATCCTGTCGCCGCCGGTGCTCGGCGCCGCCGCGTTCCTGATCGCCGAGTTTCTGAAGATCAGCTATCTCGAAGTGATCTGGATGGCGACGATTCCGACCATCCTCTATTACTTCTCGCTCTTCATCATGGTCGAGCTCGACGCCAAGCGCTTCCATGCGCACGACGTCGTGTTCAAGCCGGAAATGCCGCTCGGCACGCTCACGCGCCGCTACGGCTTTCACTTCGTGTCGCTGATCTCGATCGTCGTGTTCATGCTGTGGGGCTATTCGCCGACCATGTCCGTGTTCTGGTCCACGGTGCTCACGTTCGTCATGAGCTTCATCCGCGCCGATACGGCGCTGTTTCCGAAAAAGCTCGTGCGCGCCATGGCCGACGGCTCGACCAGCGCGCTCACCGCCGCCACCACCTGCGCCTGCGCCGGCATCATCGTCGGCGTCGTCACGCTCACCGGTCTCGGGCTCAAGTTCTCCTCGATCGTGATCGGTTACGCCGGCGGCAGCCTGCTGCTCACCACGATCTATACGGCGCTCATCGTCTGGATCATCGGGCTCGCGGTTCCGGTCACCGCGTCCTACATCATCTGCGCGGTGATCGCGGCGCCGGCGCTGACCAAGCTCGGCGTGCCGGATTTCGCGGCGCACATGTTCATCTTCTATTACGCGATCCTGTCGGAAGTCTCGCCGCCGACGGCGCTGTCGCCGTTCGCCGCCGCCGCGATCACCGGCGGCGATCCCTACAAGACGACGCTGCAGGCGTGGAAATACACGCTGCCGGCGTTCCTGGTGCCGTTCGTGTTCGTGCTCGACCCGCAGGGGATCGGCCTGCTGCTCAAGATCCCGGCCGGCGGCAACGGGATCGACATCGTCTGGATCACGCTCAAGGCCGGGGCTGGCCTCGCCTGCCTCTCTTTCGCAGCGCAGAATTGGGCGCTACGGCGCACGACGCTGATCGAGCGCCTGCTGTTCCTGCTTGCCGGGCTGCTCTTGATGTTCCCGAGCTTGCTTGAAGCTTTCGCCGAGGCCATCATTGGGCGAGACATCGACTATACGGCGACCGTGGGTCTCGTCATCGCGGCGGTCTTGTTGCTGCGACAAAAATTCATGCCGGGCACAACGGCAGCAGAACGACATTAGGGAGGAAGAGGAATGGCACTTCGCTTGAAGACTATCGCGCTGGTCGCCGCCGTGGGCACCCTGCTCGCGGGCGGCGCACTCTACGCGCAGCAGAAGGCGATCTCGATCGTCACCGGCGGCACCGGCGGCGTCTATTATCCGCTCGGCGGCGGCATGGCCAACGTGCTCTCGAAGTACCTGCCCGGCATCCAGGCGACCGCCGAGGTGACCGGCGGCTCGGTAGACAATCTCAAGCTGATCGGCACCAACAAGGCCGAAGTCGGGCTCACAATGATGGACGCCGCGCTCGACGCACTGAACGGCGTCGACAAATTCTCGGCCGGCAAGATTCCGGTGCGCACGCTGATGGTGCTCTATCCGAACCGCATGCACGTCGTCACGATCGAAGGCACCGGCATCGACAAGATGTCCGATCTCAGGGGCAAGCGCGTGTCGACCGGCTCGCCCGGCAGCGCCACCGAGGTCATGGCATTCCGCGTTCTGGAAGCGGCCGGCTACGACGTCGCTTTCTTCCGCGATCTGCGGCGCGAACGCCTCGGCGTCGCCGAGTCGGTCAACGCGCTCAAGGATCGCAAGATCGACGCCTTCTTCTGGGTCGGCGGGATTCCCACCGCGGCGGTCACCGACCTCGGCGCCACGCCGGGCGTGAAGATCAAGATGATCGACACCGCCGAGCTGGTCCCGGTCATGAACAAGAAATACAACGACCTCTACAGCACCGACGTGATCAAGACCGGATCTTATCCCGGGCAGGACAAGGACAACCCCGTATCCGTGGTGTGGAACATCCTGGTGGCGAGCGCGACCATGCCCGACGACATGGCCTACAACATCGTCAAGACGCTGATGGAAAAGAACGCCGAGCTGGTGGCGGTGCATCGCGAGGCGCAGAACTTCACGCTGGCAAATCAGGTGCCGGCCAACTCGGCGATCCCGTGGCACCCCGGCGCGGTGCGCTACTTCAAGGAGCGCGGCGTCAAGATGTGAGGCGGCAGCAACCCCTTCTCGAGACCGACGCGGGCGGCACAGGCCGCCCGCGTTTTCATTGGGGCCGGCCCGTTAACCCGGCGGCAACGTTAACCGGGCGATAACACGCCCTGCCCTTTTTTATGGGACGGGGCCTGTTCGTGTTGCGTGTGTCGCGTAGCGTAGGCGTGCGAAAAATTGCGGCCAGTCGCCGGCGGGCATCGCCTGCGGCACCGCTCGCTCTCGCTATCGTCGTCTTTTTCGGAACACCCACCCGCCTCACGCAACAGGATCTCGGCAGCCTGCTGGCGCAGCAGCCGGGCGTCACCGAGCGGGCGCGCGCCTTTTTCCTCGCGAGCCCGTTTGCGACGCTGAAAATGGCGACGTTCTCGCCGGTGCAGCCGGTCGGCAGCATGATCCCCACGTTGCGCGTGCATTTCGATCCCGACATCACCGGCTCGATCCCGCGCAACAACGTCGCCGCGTTCGACTGGACCGGGTTCGACGTATCGCTGGACGACGAGGTGTTCCAGATCCCGGTCGTCAACCGGGCGAAAAAAGGCGACCTGCTGAAGCGCATGCCGGTCGCGCTGGCGCCGGCCGAGCCGGTAGCCGCGCCCAAACCGGTCGATACCGCCACGCTCGAGCCGCCGGTCATCCCGGCGGAGCCCAACAGCGATTTCGACGTGGCCATGCCGCTCGAGCCCGAGCATCCGGCGGTCGCCGAGGTCGAGGCGCCGACGGGGCCGCGGGCGGACGTGGCGGGAGCGATGGTCGAGGCGCAGCCGGCCGAGAAGATTCCGTCCTGGAACATGTATCGCGTGTCGCGGCTCTTGTTCGGAACCGACGAGGACATCCTGCCGCCGGCGCCGTTCGAGCATCGCGCGGCGACTGAAGCTCGCGGCGCTGCCGGGGGCGGCGGCGGAGATCGGCAGCGTCGCGCCCAAGGGCCTGGTCACCGGCGAGGAAAACCGGCCGAAGAGTCCGGCCGAACAATTGAAACTGGCCGGCGCGCCGCGCGCCAAGGCCGAGAAATGTCTGGCCGAAGCGGTCTATTTCGAAAGCCGCGGCGAGGTCGAGCGCGGCCAGGTGGCGGTGGCGCAGGTGGTGGTGAACCGCGCCTTCTCCGGCTATTACCCGGCCGACATCTGCGGCGTGGTCTATCAGAACGCGCACCGGCACCTGGCCTGCCAGTTCACCTTCGCCTGCGACGGCATCCCCGACGTGATCACCGAGCCCGACATGTGGGCGCAGGCCAAGCGCATCGCGCGCGACATGCTGGACGGGAAAATCTGGCTCTCCGAGGTCGGCAAGGCCACGCACTATCACGCGTTCTGGGTGCGGCCGGTGTGGGTGCGCGAGATGCGGACGATCCAGCGCATCGGCGTGCACACGTTCTATCGCCCGCGCAAATGGGAAGACGGCTGAGCTAGCTCGCCCTACAGCGGCTACCGGTCGTTGAAGCCGCCGAAAATCGCACTGAACGGATTGGTCGGGCCGGGAGCGGGCGCCGCGGGACGCGGACGGCGCGGCGTTTTCTTGGCGGCCGCTTTGCTCGCGGGGAGATCGGCCACCGCCGCCGGGTTCTCGACCGGCTCGGTGATGGGCTGAGCCGGCGCGATCGCGGCGGGAATCGCCGGGGCCGGAATCGACGGCGCCGGTTTGGGCGCGATCGTGCCGGTGGTCTCGATCGCGGGCGGCGGAGCCGGAGCGCGCGCTTCCACCGGCGGGATCACGGGCGCAGGTGCGGGTGCAAGAGCGGGCATAGGTGCGGGCGCGGCGACGGGAACCGGCGCGGGAGCCGGAATGGGCGCAGGCGCGGGCTCTGCCGGGCGCGCCACTTCCCGAGCGCGAGAGGACTTCGAGGGCGCGCGCACGGTGGCGGGCGTTTCGATCACGACCGGCAGCGAGGCGTTCGGCTCGACGCGCGGGCGCTCGGAAATGCGGTTGGCGGGGCGCGCCGCGGGGTCGTGGGCGATCCTGAACGAGGCGACGAGGCCGAAGCCGCCAAACAGGATGACGACGCCCGCCAGACAGGCCGCGATCACGACCCGGAAATCGAGCATGAACCAACGCCTCCCCGGCCCAGGCGGGCGGCACTGCTCGCGAATCGGCCGGACGGTTGAATTTAGCCCACTCGCACCCCTCCCGGCAGCGGGCCGCGCGGGCTTAGCCCCCGCTATTCCTGCGGCTGCGGCGCGGCCTAGCGCGTGCGGCGGTCTTCGCGCGGGTTGTAGGCCGGGTTCGCGGTGCAGCTCGTGCCGAAGCCCAGGCCGCTGATGGCGGCGTAGCACTGCTGCATGTTGTCGTAATAGCAAAGCATGGAGCCGTCGCGATAAACGGCGCAGACGCGGCGATATTGGGCGCTGGCGTCGGTGGCGAAGCCGGCGAGCGCGGCGGCCGCGAGCGCGCCGGCGATGAGCATGGTCCGCATGGCGTTCCTCCTCCGCATCCCCCGCCCCGCGCGGGCCATGTTCGGCCCGAGCCGGGTTGCTGTCCAGCCGGGGGCGGAATCCCGAGTCGGTCCAAGGCTTTGGACGGCGCTGCTCGGAGCTCAGGTTTCGATTCAAGCGCGGGCTCAGAGTTCGATTCCGGTGGGCCGGGGCAAGGGGCTCGGGCGCCAGCGTTTCTTCCTCGTCATTGCCGGGCGAAAGGCGCGAAGCGCCGTCTTCGCGCCTGAAGTCCCGGCAATCCCGCTAATCAAGGCACTGCCCTCCTGATCGGGATCGCCCGGGCTCGACGCCCGCGTCGGCACGAGTGATGAGGGCAAGTGGAAGCGTTCCCGCGAGCGGATTCCGCTCCGGGGTTTGCCAGCGCCCCCGATAAGTCCGAGGGCGCGCGGGACGCCGGGGACTTCCGGTCCCCACGGTCCTGTGTCGAAAAAGTAGAGAGACACAGGAGGTCTTCCCGCAAGGTGCCGGTTATCCGCCGGCGTCCCGCGCGCGGTGTTTGAGGCTTGCTCCACGCGATCCCCGGAGGACTTACCAACCTATCCTCCGCTGGCGGGCTACCCTCACCAGCCTTCCGTGCCTGGGGGCACGCGAAGGCCAGACCCTGGGGCTCCCTTGTGACGAGCGGCGATGCTCGCCGGAACCGCGCGGCTTGGACCGCCGCGAGAGGGTGCGTTACGCCCTGCCCGCGGCCACCGCGACCCACCCCACGTCAAAAGAACGCTCTAGAGACGCCCCTCGGATGGGGTGGGATGTGTGGAATGTAGTCCTATTGCAAACCATGTCAAGGGGTATTTTCCTATGCGCTGGGCTTGCAGTGTTGCTTGAAAAAGGTGCGAAACTTTGAGAGTTCCTTTTTCACCAACTTTTCCAAGCTGTAGGCATGTTTTCGGAGATCTTTTGCGACAAGCTCACTCTTGCCGCCTAACCCCTCATGACCGCTTCTTACGAGCAATTCTGCGGGTTCAATGTGAATGGAATAGTAGTAGAAGGCGCGGTTGTTCTTTCCCATGCCCGTGCGTTTTAGCGGTTGATGAGCATAGATGCTTCGCGTTTTGAGATGCCGGATGATTAGTTTGTGTAATGGCTTCCACTTGCTCGCGAAATGAGTTTCGGAAAGCCCGTGCTTCATCAGCTTATCAACAAGCTGTATGTGATTGGCGATGTTTGTCCAACTGTAGAAAACGATGGCCGTTCGTACATCGTCTGTGCCAAGCGCAGCCTTAGTGAGTTTGAAAAGCTCTCGATCAAGGAAGGCCCATAGGCTTACGCATTCTCCAACAAGGCGAAGAAACGTTTCATTGTCGCGCTCAACCTGTTTGGTTTTTGGATCAAGTCGCAGTATGACCATAACAAAATCCCAGCAAGACAAATATAGCGATCAAGAAACGAAGCACTACTTTCGAGCGGCCTTGCGCGGCGCTTTCAGTACTTCCGCACAACCCCTCAAGAGCATGACTCGGAAGGGCGGCAAGGCGCAACGGAAGCGGAGGTCGCGGAAAGCAGGTTAGTTCATGCAGCAATGGGCGAATATAGCTGGCCTGACCCTGACTGCGATTGGCATCCTGGTGGGGTTTTATCTTCCCCGGATGACTTCGTATTACGGCAAGGACGCAAAACGCGAAATTTGGCTTCAGCGAAGATTCATTGTTGGATTTACGCTCGTATTTATCGGGACAGGGCTTCAAATCTTTGGTGCGTGGCCGCGCTAGGCATCAACCGTGAAATAGGCGGCAGAGCTCATTCTCTGCCTCTGCCCGAGTGTTCCAGCCGCCTTTGAGAATTGTCGTTATGCCGCTCGGAAAGAGGTAGTTACAACGCTTCTTCCAATAGTCGTCTTTGACAATTTCCGAGCCGACGAAGATTCCTATGTTCAAACTGAAACCAGCTAAAACAACTAAGGCCAACAAGAGAAAAGCCCAGCCGGGTTTCATCACTCGTCCTCCCAATTCGTTACCCTTGTGCTTTGAAGCAGCCCTACGCGGCACTCGAATTGCCGCTCACCAGCCAATGAAAAGCATAACTCCGAAGCGGGTTAAGGCGCAACGGAAGAAAAAGAGCAGCGCGCAGATAGCAACGGGCCTAATATTCTCCGATCGCGGTAACGCTTAGGTGCCAATTGGAAAACGCTTATCGGCCTGAGGCTTGGCACGATCTGTATGTAATGTTGGGCGGCGCCGCCGCGGCGCTTGCCGGACTGCTTTTTGTCGCGATCTCCATTCACCTCAACGAAATCACCAAGGTTCCGTATCTCCGCATATTCGCACGCAACACCATGATCGCCATGTTCGTGGCGGTCGTCCGCGCCGCGGTGATTCTGGTGCCACAGGGAAACGCCTTGCTAGCTGCCGAGTTGACGTTCCTCAATCTTTTCGGCTTCGTGCTGCCGTCTATCGTCGTCCTCCGCCACAGAAAGACCGCGCCGCGCGGGCGCATACTTCGTGCGATTGGCATAGGCATCACCGACGTAATCGGAATGATCGGTGCGATCAGCCTTGTAGTGGGAGTTGGCGGCGGAATGTACCTTGTTACAGCCGCCCACTTGGTCTTCCTCGGCCTCGTTGTTTCGAGTTCCTGGATGATGATGATAGGTATCTCTCAGGCCGGGCATCGTTCTAAGTGAGCTCCAAAGCATTATCGCTTCCTGCGTTTCTTTCGCCAGCACAGGAAGCGAGCAGTCTGAAATCTATAGACGGGCTTTGTGAGGTTGCCGGTACGTGAGACGCTATTTTCCTATTACGTATTTGTCATCGCTTACCGTCATGGCCGGGCTTGTCCCGGCCATCTACGTCTTTGAATATCAATAGCCCGAAGACGTGGATGTCCGGGTCAAGCCCGGGCATGACGGCATAAGCACCCTTGGCGCAGTGCCCATTTTGCTATACATGTATAGCAAGGGAGATATCCAATGCTCGCCTTGCGCCTGCCCTCGACGATCGAAAAGCGCCTCGACCGGCTCGCCAAGAAGACCGGCCGCACCAAGAGCTTCTATGCGCGCGAGGCGATCGTGCGACATATCGAGGATCTGGAGGATTATCACCTCGCCCGCCGGCGGCTCGGCCGCCGGGCGCCGCGCGTCTCTCTCGAAGCGCTGGAGCGCGAGCTCGTCCGCCGCTGAGACCGCGCGATGGCCAATGGCCGCATCTGGCGCGTTGAATTCGACCGCGACGCGGCGCGCGACCTGCGCAAGCTCGGGCGCGAACCCCAGCGATTGATCCTGCATTATCTGCGCACGCGGATCGGCACGGCTCAAGACCCGCGCCGTTTCGGGCATGCCTTGACCGGCGACCTGAAGGGGCTGTGGCGCTATCGCGTCGGCGATTTCCGCATCGTGGCAAAGATCGAGGATGATCGTTTCATCGTGTTCGTCATCACGGTCGGGCACCGCCGCGAAGTGTACGACTGAACCCGTCAATCCTATTTCTGCCGCAAATGCCGCCGCTTGAGCGCGCGCGCCGCCAGATGCCCGGCGCCCCAGGTGAACAGAAACACCAGCGCCATCGCCGCCAGCAGCAGCCCGATCTCCCGCAGCAGCAAGCCGTAGGTGATGCCGCCGCCTTCGAGGATCGCGTTCCGCACCGGCAGCGAAAACATCCAGACCAGGAACAGGAACGCCGCCAGATAGACCGCCGTGCGGAAAACGAGCCGGCGGGCGAAGGATTCGTGCGGATAGTCGTCGGCGCTCATGCGGCCCTCCTGCCCCCGACCCTAGCCCAAATCCGCAAAATTGAAGCGAAGGCGTAAACGGCTTCTCAACCATGAATTCATCGGGCGCGGCGGTCCCCCCGCGCATATGCGCCCGATACCCCATGAAATCGAGGATCGCGTAAAATCATTTGAAACTGTATCGGTTGTAGAAAGCTCTCACCAATCCGGGGCTGCTAATTCTCGGATGCTGATACAAACCCACCTTGGAGAGCTGAAATGACAAAACTGCAATCGTTCCTGCGCGACGAGTCCGGCGCCACCGCCATCGAATACGGCCTGATCGCCGCCTGCATTTCCGTCGCGATCATCGCCATCGTTCAGGGCGTCGGCACCAAGCTGAATTCGACCTTCACGCAGGTCGAGCAGGCGCTCAAGTAAGCATTACGACTGCTACGCAGAACCACCTCTCTACGCCTGAGGCCCCGGCGCCCGCCGGGGCCTCTTTTCCTGTAGCATTCTACCCGGCAAGATCCCAGCGGCCGAAAAAATTCAAGCTCGAGTCACCATCGCGCCATTCATTCGTTCCGCAATGAGCTGGTTTTTGCTCGTTTCGGACGATTGCGTTGACGCGACCATCAAAATTTTAGCGATCGCCGCAAGCTTTCGCCAACAGAGCGCGCGTATTTTTTTCCGACGTAAGTACGAAACTCTCCGAGGAGCAATCCATGACGAAGCTACGCAACTTCCTGCGCAACGAATCCGGCGCCACGGCAATCGAGTACGGCCTGATCGCCGCTTGCATCTCCGTTGCGATCATCGCCATCATCCAGGGCGTCGGCACCAAGCTAAATTCGACCTTCACACAGGTCGAGCAGGCACTCAAGTAAGAACCAGCTCTCCATGCACGGGGCCCCGGCCGTTGGCCGGGGCCTTTTTTGCCGCCCGGCTTCCGACCAGTCGTTAAATTGGAAGCCGAAATATTTCTCCTCGTTACCGCCCGGGGGCCTAGGCTTTCATCATGTGGCAGGGAATGACGCTCTCGGCGATCGCGTTGCTGCTGGTGGACGGATACGTCTGGAAGTCGAGCTTGCTCAACGCGGGCATCAAGCTGGTCAATCAGATCGCGCTCGCGGCCGGCTTCGGCTAGTCCCGGCGCTCACGCCAGCAGGACACGGGTGATGTCGTTGCCGGTTTCGGCGTCGCGGACCGTGAACGCGACCCGCTCGCGCGTCCATTGCCGGAGATCATCGAGCGTGACGTAGCGCGCATTCGCCGCGTCGTAGAGACGACTGCGGGCATAGCGCTTGATCAGGATGGTCCCGGGCTTTTCCGCGCGCGCCGCCGGCATGTTGCCGCTCCGTGTCTGAAGCCGATTTTATACGATCGGGCCGGCGAATCCAGAAGCCGGCAGGAACGCCGGCGAATTTGCCGCGCCCCCAACCCGCCTCATTCCGCTGTATGGTTCCGCCCGCAGACCCATTCCGAATCGGAGGAAACCCCCATGAAAAAGATCGCCCTGGCTCTCGCGCTTTCGGCGTTCGCGCTCGCGCCGGCCTATGCCTCGTGCAAGAGCGAAGCCACGAGCAAGAAGCTCGCCGGCGCCGCGCTCACCAGCTTCATGAAGAAGTGCGAGACCGACGCCGCCGCCACCTGCGACAAGAACGCGATGGACCGCAAGCTCGCCGGCGCGGCCAAGACCAGCTTCACCACCAAGTGCGTCTCCGACGCCATCGGCAGCTGAGCCTTCTTTTCCGCAACGCGAAGCCCGGCCGCGAGGCCGGGCTTTTCGTTGGCTCGCCGCTGGAGAGAGAAGCGCCGTTGATGTGAATCAAGGTGGAGTTCGTACATCGGCGCGATGCTTATTAAATGGATCAGAAGCCGGCCGTCTATACGTGTCCGATGCATCCGCAGGTGCGGCAGCCGAGCCCGGGCAAATGCCCGAAATGCGGCATGAGCCTGGTGCCCGAGGGCGCGCGCTTCGGAATGCTCCGCCACATGCTCAGCAGCCCGCTGCATGTCGTCATCATGGCGGCGGCGATGCTGGCGCTGATGGCCGCGGCGATGATGATGCTGCGCTGACCGCGCGGTCGCCCTCAACCCTTGAGCTTGGCCGCGGCGGCGCCGAGCTTGGCCTGCATCGCGGCGCCGAGCGCCATCAGCCCGGTGGCGGGCCGCACCATGACCTCGAATTCCTGGATCAGCCCCGCTTCGTTGAAGCGGACGAGATCGACGGCTTTCAGCTTCTTGTCGCCGATGCGGGCGGAGAATTCGAGCGCGACATCGTTCGGGCCCGAGACGAATTCGCGGTGATAGACGAAATCCTCGAACACGCTATCGGCCGCGCGCAGCACCAGGCACACGGCTTCGCGCCCCGGATAGGGCGGATAGGCCATGGGCGAGCGGAAGATCGCGTCGATTGCCACGAGCGCTTCGAGCCCGGAGAGATCGCGGCTCGCCACCATCTCGCGCCACTTGGCGAGCGACTTCTGCGCGGCGCGGGAAAGGGGCATGCGTGCATCCTAGAGCCTGGGGCGATCGGCGTCAGCCTCTTCCTCCCCCGATACCGCCATGCCAATCTTGGCGCGATGAATTTGCCGATCCCCAGGCAAGCCATGCTCGCCGGCGCCGGACCGGATTTGCGCCCGTTCGCGCGCGACGGTTTCATCGCGCCGGTCCGCATCTTCAGCGGCGAGGAATGCCGGGCGATCGCCGCGCACCTGCGCCACGCCTCGCATCCGGAGCCGGCGGTCTGGGGCAAGGGACGGGCGGTGACCGACCCGTTGTTCCATCGCCTTGCCACGCATCCCGGCATTCTTTCGCTGCTCGCGCAGGTGCTCGGCGAGAACGTCATCCTGTGGGGGGCGAGCGCCATCAGCCGGAAGCCGGGCCAGGTTCATCTGTGGCACACCGACATCGAGTCGGCGGCGCGGGCCGGCTTCGCCTCGATATGGATCGGGATCGAGAATACGTCGCGCGAGTCCGGGCTGCTGTTCGCCAGCCGTTCGCACGGCTTCGGCAAGCCGATCCAGCAGGTGGCGCACGAGCACGGCGCGCGCCGCGGCGAGATTTCGTCGGAAACGGTGCTCGGCTGGGCGCGCGAATACGACGCGGATTCGGCGCTCGTGCAGCCGGACGTGCAGGACGGCGAGGCGCTGCTGTTCGACGGCCGCATCTGGCACTGCTCGCACAATACGCGGGCGACCGGCGAGCGCGTCGCCCTCCTGCTGCAATACGCGGCCGCGGACGCGCCGGTGCGCATGCCCGATCTCACGCAACTCGAATGGCCGTTCCGATTTCTCGAAACGCGGCCGCCGGCGATCGTGGTTCGCGGCGACGGGCGCCCCGGCATCAACCTGCTGGCGCCGCCGCCGGCGGAGCCGGCGCAAAGGCCGGCGATCAACACATGGATCCACCCATTGCCGCTGCCGCTGCCGGAGGATCCGAAGACGGGATGGAGGCCCTACCATTTGTTCCGCGGGCCGACCGGCGCGCTGCAGGAAATGGCATGCCACGTCTCGGTGCTGAGCCCGGGACATAGCCCGCATCCGCCGCACATTCACCCCGAAGAAGAGGTGCTGATCGTGCTCGACGGCGAGGCGGAGATCGTGTTCGCCGACGATCCGCAAAGCACGAACGCGCGCGTCGAGCGGCTGGGCCCCGGATCGTTCGCCTTTTACCCGACCGACCAGCACCACACGATCCGCAACGCGAGCGCCTCGCCGATCACCTATCTCATGTTCAAATGGCTGGCCGCGGCGGCGGGAGAAGAGAAGCCGCTGGGCGCGAGCGTTTTCCGCGATCGAGCGGTCGCCGCGCCGGCAAGATCCGGAAACCAAGCCGTACTCGTTGATCTTGGAGCAAGCCACCGCGCAGCTCCGCAAGCTGCATGCGCATCTGACGAACCTGCAGCCCGGCGAGGGTTACGAGCCGCACGTCGATCTCTACGACGTGGCGATCCTGGTGCTGTCGGGGAAGCTCGAGACGCTCGGGCAAGTCGTCGAGCCGCACGGCCTGATCTACTATTCCGCGGGCACCGCGCACGGCATGAGGAATATCGGAAGCACGCCGGCGCGCTACCTGGTGTTCGAGTTCCACGGCGCGGGCTCCGAGCACGCGACGCCGGAGCCGGTGCCGGAAAAGAAGGGCCGCTTCATCTCGACCCGCAAGCTGCGCCGCAGGCTCAGGAATCTCGCCGCACGACTGGGCGGCAAGCGCTGAGACGTACGCATCCAGTCCGCGGCACCCCAACTCGCATTGGCGACGGCAGAAGGGCCGCGTTTGGCCGCCTCTCGCCCCGGCGTTGACGGTTTGAATTGCGCGCGGGCAAGATGGCCCTGCGGCGTGAGGCGTGCGTAGTTGGGGGTAGTCATGGGTAAGTTGAAGATTGCGGTCGCGATCCTCGCGGCCGTTTTTGCGTTCGCGCCGATGCAGGCTAATGCGGTGATGCCAACACCGCCCGCGGCTGCCAGCAGCGCCTCTCCGGTCGTGCCGTGGCTCCTTTTCGGCTGCGCCGGCGGAATCATCTTCGCCGCGATGATCGCCAATGGGCAGGGACGGCAGCTCACCGCGGCCGAGGCGGCCACCTGCGGGCTCCTGTTCCTGGCGAACCCGCCGGCGCCGCGCTGAAGTTTCCGGCGCGCAATAAGAAAACCCCGGCCTCGCGCCGGGGTTTTTTGCATCAAGTCGTCGTCTCCGCGTAAGCGGGGACCGTCATCCGTATTCTGATAGCGATCCCGGCTCGCGCTCGCGCGCATTCGCGCGCTCGCTTGGCCGGGATGACGATAGCGCGCGGTCACGCGCGCTATCGTCACATATTCGGATAGTTCGGCCCGCCGCCGCCTTCGGGCGGGACCCAGGTGATGTTGCCGTTCGGGTCCTTGATGTCGCAGGTTTTGCAGTGGACGCAGTTCTGCGCGTTGATCTGGAAGCGCGCGCCGCCGGCGTCCTCGACCCACTCATAGACCCCGGCCGGGCAATAGCGCGCGCTCGGGCCGGCATAGACGTCGTGCTCGCTCTTCTTCTGCAGCGCCATGTCGGCGACGTGCAGATGCGCCGGCTGGTGCTCCTCGTGATTGGTGTTGGACAGAAACACCGAGGAGAGCTTGTCGAAGGTAATCACGCCGTCGGGCTTCGGGTACGCGATCGGCTTGAAGTTGGAGGCGGGCTTGAGCAGGCCGCGTCGGTCTTGCCGTGCTTCAAGGTGCCGAAGGGCGAGAAGCGGAACAGCGTGTTCAGCCACATATCGAGGCCGCCGAAGGCGAAGCCGAGCATGGTGCCGAGCTTCGACCAGAACGGCTTGAAGTTGCGCACCTTGTACAAGTCTTCGCCGATCGCCGAGCCGCGCCAGGCGGCGTCGTAGGCGAGCAGTTCGTCGTCGGCGCGGCCCGAGCCGAGTGCCGCCGCCACCGCTTCGGCCGCGAACATGCCCGACAGGATCGCGTTGTGGGTGCCCTTGATACGCGGCACGTTGATGAAGCCCGCGGCGCAGCCGACCAGCGCGCCGCCGGGGAACACCAGCCTGGGCACCGATTGCCAGCCGCCTTCGCTGATGGCGCGCGCGCCGTAGGAAATGCGCTTGCCGCCCTCGAGCGTGGGGCGGATCAGCGGATGCTGCTTGAAGCGCTGGAATTCGTCGAACGGGCCGATATACGGGTTGGCGTAGTTGAGATGCACGACGAAGCCGACGACGACCTGCTGATCCTCCATGTGATAGACGAACGAGCCGCCGCCGGTGGAATTGTCGAGCGGCCAGCCGAAGGTGTGCTGCACCAGGCCGGGCTGATGTTTTTCCGGCGCGACCTTCCAGAGCTCCTTCAGGCCGATGCCGAATTTCTGCGGCTCGCGGTCGCGTGAGAGCTCGAAGCGGTCGATGATCTGTTTCGAGAGCGAGCCGCGCGCGCCTTCGGCCGAGCAGCGTGTATTTGCCGCGCAGCTCCATGCCGCGGGTGAAGCCCTCCTTGGGTTTTCCATCTTTGCCGACGCCCATGTCGCCGGTGGCGATGCCGGCGACCGCGCCGTTGGCGTCGTACAGCACCTCGGCGGCGGCGAAGCCGGGGTAAATTTCCACGCCGAGCGCCTCGGCTTTCTTGGCCAGCCAGCGGCACACGTTGCCGAGCGACACGACGAACATGCCGTGGTTCGACAAGAGCGGCGGATTGAGGAAATTCGGCACGCGCAGCGCGCCCGTGGGCCCGAGCCAATAGAAACGATCCTCGGTGACCGGCGTCTTGATCGGCGTGTCTTTCTCCTGGCGCCATTCGGGCAGCAGCCGGTCGAGGCCGATCGGGTCGATGACGGCGCCCGACAGGATATGCGCGCCGACCTCGGAGCCTTTCTCGACCACCACGACATTGATCTCGGGCGAGAGCTGCTTCAGGCGAATGGCGGCCGCCAGCCCCGCGGGCCCGGCGCCCACGATCACCACGTCGAATTCCATGCTCTCGCGCGGGGGCAGATCGGCCATTTTCTTTCCTCTTTCGCCTTCGGGAGTTTTCCCCTCTTTCCCGGGCCAATACAATCCGCTTTCCGCTCCGCCCGATTGCCGCTACGTCAAGTGCATGGCCGCGCCGAATCCATCGCTGCGTGAAATCCTCGCCTTCCATGTGGAGGCCGGGGTGGACGTGGCGCTGGAGGAAAAGCCGGTCAATCGCTTCGCCCTGCCCGCGAACGAGACCCCCGCCCCGGCCGTTCCGGTCCAGCGCCCGCTCCCGATCATCGCGCCGGCACCGCGCGCGGAAGCCGCGCCGCCCGCCGCCCCCGACGCCGCCGTCATGGAAGCGCGCGTGGCGGCCAAGCGCGCGCAGACGCTCGACGAACTGCGCGACACGCTCGCGCGCTTCGAGGGCTGCGCGCTTTCGGCCACCGCCACGCAGCTCGTGTTCGCCGACGGCACGCCGGGCGCGCGCGTGATGTTCGTCGGCGAGGCGCCGGGCGCGGAGGAGGACCGCGAGGGGCTGCCGTTCGTCGGCCGCTCGGGGAAATTGCTCGACCGCATGATCGCCGCGATCGGGCTGAAACGCAGCGAGGTCTATATCGCCAACATCGTGCCGTGGCGGCCGCCGGGCAACCGCACGCCGACGCCGCAGGAATTGGCGATTTGCCTGCCGTTCATCCGCCGCCAGATCGAGCTCGCCAACCCCGATATTCTCGTCGTGATGGGCAAGCCGGCGATGCAGACGCTGCTCGGGGATCAACGAAGGCATTCGCGGCGTGCGCGGCCGCTGGGTCGATTACGACACCGGCACGCGCACGATCCGCGCGCTGGTGATGTTCCACCCGGCGTATCTGTTGCGCTCGCCGAACGAGAAGCGCCATTCGTGGAAGGATTTTATGGCGCTGAAGAAGGCGCTGAAAGCGCGTCATCCCGGGATGTCCCGGCGATCCAGCTCGAAGGCACGGTCTCGCCGAGAATCGGGCCGATCGCCCTTCGGGGCAGCCCGGCCATAGATGCTGGTCAGAGCCCCGTCAGCCGCAAGCTCAGCGCGCGCAGTTTCTTCCGCGCCTCGGCGTCATAGGCCTGATCGTTGGCGCGCTGCTCGACCAGGCTGTTGAAGAACAGCCCGCCGCGGCCTTCGAGCGCGTCGGACAGGATCACGTTCATGGTGGCGTCGGCGCCCTGCTCCACGGTGGTCTGCGGCTTGCCGCCGCCGCGCAGCACCATGCCGGTGTTCATGAAGGTCGCCGGGTGCAGCGAGTTCGCGGTGACGCCGCTGCCGGCAAGCTCGCCCGCGAGATCGATGGTGAACATGATCTGCGCCAGCTTGCTTTGCCGATAGGCGCGCGCGCTGTCGTAGGCCTTCTCCAGCATGACGTCGTCGAATTCGAGCGCCTGCTGGCCGAGCGAGGAGACGTTCACGATGCGCGCGGGCGCGCTCTTCTTGATCGTCGGCAACAGCAGATAGGTGAGCAGGAAGTGGGAGAGATAATTGACCGCGAAGCGCAGCTCGAAGCCGTCGGCGCTGGTCAGGCGCCCGCCGGTGGGCGTCGACACGCCGATGCCGGCATTGTTGACGAGCACATGGATGCGGTCGTGATCGCGCAGCACCTCGGCGGCGAGCCGGCGCACTTCGGCCATCGAGGACAGGTCGGCCTGGTAGAAGGCGTGGCCGGCCTTGGCGCCGCCGATCGCCTTCAGCACCTCCTCGCCGCGCGCGCGGTCGCGGCCATGCAGGAGCACCTTTGCACCCTGGGCCGCGAGGCGCGTGGCGACCTCGCGGCCGAGGCCGTCGGTGGAGCCGGTGATGAGTACGGTCTTGCCGGAGGGGTTCATCATCCCTGCCGCATATAGGCGGGCACTTCGCCGGTGAGGAATTCCTCGCGGCGCGGCGCGAACACGTCGATCACCTCGGTGTCCTCGGGGAACCAGGCCTCGTGCTCGACATTGCCGGGGATCACGCCGACGTCGCCCGGGCCGCAGCTGCGCTTCTCGTCGCCGAGGCGGAAATCCATGCGGCCCTTGAGCATCCAGAAAATCTGCTCGTGCGGGTGCTTGTGCGCGGCGGCGTGGGCGCCGGCCTTCATGGTCCACCAGACGATCATGGTCTTGTCGCCGGAAAGCACGCGGCGCGTGATCATCGGCGTGACCTGCTCCTCGGAAATCTGCTTGAGCGAGCCGTAGCCTTTCAGGACGGGCATTTTACTCCTCCCACAACGACAGGGCGGCGAGGGTAGCCTCCCCTCGCCGCCCCGCCAATCGCTTTTGCGTCAGCCAACCGCGAACTTGATGCCGAACAGGATGGCGATGCCGATCACCGCGGGCGTCGCCTCCTCGCTGCGGCCGGCCAGGATCTTCACCACCGCATAGGTGAGGAAGCCGAGCCCGATGCCGGTCGCGATCGAGTAGGTGAGCGGCATGGCGACGGCGCAGATCACCGCCGGCGCGGTTTCGGTGATGTCCTTCCACTCCATCTCGGCAAGGCCGCGCGCCATGAGGCAGGCGACGAACAGCAGCGCCGCCGACGAGGCGTAGGCCGGGATCATGCTCGCCAAGGGCGCGAAGAACAGCGCCAGCAGGAACAGGATCGCGACGACCACCGCGGTCAAGCCGGTACGGCCGCCGGCGGCGACGCCGGCCGAGCTCTCGATGTAGCTCGTCGTGGTCGAGGTGCCGATCGCCGAGCCGAACATGGCGGCGAAGCTGTCGGAGATCAGCGCCTGACGCATGCGCGGGAGCCGGCCCCTTTTGTCGAGCAGGCCCGAGCGGTGAGTCACGCCGATCAGCGTGCCGGCGTTGTCGAACAGATCGACCAGCAGGAGCGTGAGCACCACGATGATGAAGGAAAGCTCGAAGGTGCGCGAGAAATCGAACTTGAGGAAGGTCGGCGCCAGCGACGGCGGCATCGACACGATGCCGGAATAGGTCACCAGTCCGAATGGAATCCCGATCAAGGTCACGACGAGGATACCGATCAGCGTGCCGCCGAGGATTTTCCGGTGGTTCAGGGCCGCGATCAGCACGAAGCCGAACAGGCAGAGCACCGGCACCGGGTCCTTGAGGCTGCCGAGCGTCACCAGCGTCGCCGGATGATCGACCACCAGCTTGGCCTGCTCGAGCGCGATGATGCCGAGGAACAGGCCGACGCCGGCCGAGATCGCGAGCTTCATGTTGTAGGGGATCGCGTTGATGATGTACTCGCGGATGCGGAACACCGAGATCAGCAGGAACAGCACGCCGGACGAGAAACACCGCCGCCAACGCCTGCTGCCAGGTGAACTTGTAGGTGAGCACGATGGTGAAGGCGAAGAAGGCGTTGAGCCCCATGCCGGGCGCCAGCGCGATCGGATAATTGGCGTACAGCCCCATCACCAGCGTGGCGACCGCGGCGGCGAGACAGGTGGCGACGAACACCGCGTTCTTGTCCATGCCGGCGTTGGCGAGGATCGCCGGGTTGACGAAGATGATGTAGGCCATGGTGAGAAACGTGGTGAGACCGGCGATCGCCTCGGTGCGCACGTTGGTGCGCAACCGCGTGAGGCCGAAATAATTGTCGAGGCTCGCCTCGAACGCCGATGGCTTGCCCTTGCTGGTAGTGGCCATGAATTTCCCCCTGTGCGGCGAAGGTTGCGCTTCGCCTGCCCCGTCTGCGCCCGCGCGGAAAAGACTCGGGCGTGCAAGTTTCCGCCGAATCGGGGCTTTGTCCATTGGAGCGAGCGGCGCGGGCCGGCGGGGCCGCTCGGCCGCAGAGCAATCCCTTGAATTTCCTCGAACTTTTCAGGGCGGCGGGAGTCACGGGCCGGACTGCGTAAAGTTCGATGTGGACAAGGCGGCCGGCGGGCCCCGCAACGGCGCATAAGTCGATTCGCGCCCATCTTCGTCCGCAATGATCTGGATCAATTGCATAACGATAAGCTGACTGGTATCGTTTAAAAAAGCGACCTGCTTTCCGCCCTGCCCGGAGCACGCGATGGATTTCGACCCCCAACTCCTCGCCCGCATCCAGTTCGCCTTCACCGTCACCTTCCACATCATCTTCCCGACTTTCACGATCGGGCTCTCGGCCTATATCGCGACGCTCGAGGTGATGTGGCTGCGCACGGGGCGCGATCATTATCATCTCATCGCGCGGTTCTGGACCAAGATCTTCGCGGTCTCGTTCGCGATGGGAGTCGTGTCCGGGATCGTGCTGTCCTACCAGTTCGGCACCAACTGGAGCCGCTTCTCGCTCGTGGTCGGCAACGTGGTCGGCCCGCTGATCGGCTACGAAGTGCTGACCGCCTTTTTCCTGGAAGCCACCTTCCTCGGCATCATGCTGTTCGGCTGGAACCGCGTGCCGCCGTGGCTGCACGTGTTCGCCTGCCTCGCGGTGGCGGTGGGAACCTCCACCTCCGCGTTCTGGATTCTGTCGGCCAATAGCTGGATGCAAACGCCCACCGGCCACGTGATGCGCGACGGCATCGCGTATCCGGCCGACTGGATCACCATCATGTTCAATCCGAGCTTCCTCTACCGGCTCGCGCACATGCTGACGGCGGCGTATCTGACGACCTCGTTCGTCGTGCTCGCGGTCGGGGCGCGCTATCTGCTCGCCGGGCGGCACCTCGAGCAGGCCAAGACCATGGTGCGCATGGGCGTGGGCTTCGCGGCCATCGTGGCGCCGCTGCAGCTCGTCATCGGCGACCTGCACGGGCTGAACACCGCGAAATACCAGCCGACCAAGGTCGCGGCCATGGAGGCGCACTGGGACGGAACCAAGCCCGGCGACTTCCACGTCTTCGCCTGGCCCGACGAGAAGGGGGAGCGCAATCTCTACGCGCTTTCCATCCCCAAGGGCGCCTCGCTGCTGATTACCCATGACCCGAACGGGCTCTATCCGGGCCTGAAGAACGTGCCCGCGCGCGACCGGCCGCCGGTGCCGCTGGTGTTCTTCGCGTTCCGGCTGATGGTGCTGATCGGGCTCAGCATGATCGGCGCGGCCTGGGTCGGCCTGATGCTCTGGCGGCGCGGCCGATTGTTCGACACGCGCTGGTTCCTGTGGCCCTCGGCGCATGTCTGGTGGGCGGGCTTCGTGGCCGTGACCGCGGGCTGGGTCGTGACCGAGAGCGGGCGGCAGCCGTGGATCGTGCAAGGAATTCTGCGCACGGCCGACGCGCTCTCGCCGGTGCCGGGCGGCTCGATCGCGACGACGCTGGCGCTGTTCGTGGTGGTCTACGGCATCGTGTTCTCGATGGGCATCTATTACATCAATCGCCTGATCGCGAAGGGCCCGGAGGGCCGTGTCCTGCAGCCCTCTGAGTACGGCCTGCCGAGCCGGCCGCTTTCGGCGGCCGAGGAAGCCGCGCGCGAAGCGCTCGGCCAGCGCAGCTAGCGGACGGGAGACCGACCATGGAATGGTATCTGCCGGTGATCTGGGCGGCGCTGATCGGCACCGCGGTCGCGCTCTACGTGATCCTCGACGGCTTCGATCTCGGCGTCGGCATCCTGTTTCCGACCGCCAAGACCGAGAGCGAACGCGACCTGATGATGAACTCGGTGGCGCCGTTCTGGGACGGCAACGAGACCTGGCTCGTGCTCGGCGGCGGCGGGCTGTGGGTCGCCTTCCCGCAGGCCTATGCGGTGATCATGCCGGCGTTCTATCTGCCGGTGATCCTGATGCTGCTCGCGCTGGTCTTGCGCGGGGTATCGTTCGAATTTCGCTGGGTCGCGCGCACCAGCAAGAAATGGTGGAACCTCGCCTTCTTCGGCGGCTCGATTCTGGCCGGCTTCTTCCAGGGCGCGATCCTGGGCGGGCTGATCCAGGGTGTCGTCGTGCGCAACGGCCAATTCGCCGGCGGGCCGTTCGATTGGGCGACGCCGTTCGCCGTGCTGTGCGGCATCGGGGTGATCGCCGGCTATGCGCTGCTCGGCGCCACGTGGCTCACGATGAAGACCGAGGGCGCGGTGGCTGAACGGGCGCGCGAGCACGCCAAGCTCGCGCTGCTGGCGGTGCTCGGATTCATGGCGATCGTGAGCGCCTGGACGCCGATCGCCTTCGACCGCATCGCCGCGCGCTGGTTCACGGCGCCGAATATCTTCTTGCTGTGGCCGCTGCCGCTGGTGACCGCGGTGGTGGCCTGGGCGTGCTGGGAGTGGCTCGAGGCCAAGCGCGAGGTACTGCCGTTCCTGGCGGCGGTCCTGCTCTTCCTGCTTGGCTATGTCGGCATCGTGATCTCGAACTATCCCTATCTCGTGCCGCCGACGCTCACCGTCTGGCAGACCGCGGCGCATCCCTCGAGCCAGATATTCATGCTGATCGGCACGTTGGTACTATTGCCGATCATCCTCGGCTACATCGTGTTCGTGTACTGGGTGTTCCGCGGCAAGGTGCGCGAGGGCGAAGGCTATCACTCATAGTCTGTCATTCGAGCCGGTAAATCCGGCGCGCCGTTTCCGAGAATATCTGCTCGCGCTCGGCATCGGATAACTTCGCGAGTGCCATCTTATACGCACCGAGCAGCGTGCCGTAATCGGTCCACAATTTCTCGATCGGAAAATTCGAGCCGAACAGGCAGCGTCCGGCGCCGAAGCGGCGCACGGTTTCGCCCGCCACCAGCGCGAGATAGTCCGGGTCGATCCGGCGGACGAAGGTGCCCAACCCCGAGAGCTTGACCGCGACGTTCGGGCAAGCGGCGAGCGCGTCCATCCCTGCCCGCCATTCGGCGAGCCCCTTGGCGCTGGTGTCCTCCAGCATGCCGGCGTGCAGGAGCACGAACTGCAATTGCGGCAGCGCATCGCGCCAGCCGCGCGGCGCTTTCCATTTGCGGCGCGAACACCTGCAATTCGAACAGCAGCCCGTGCTCGGCGAGCCGCGCGAGATTCTTGCGCAGCGCCGGGTCGTCGCACAGGTCCGGCCGCGGCGCGAAGCGATAGAGCTCGTTCTGGTGCCAGTGGAGCTGCATGCGCATGCCGCGCAGCAGCTTTGACGCCTTCATCGCCGCGTCGAGCGCGGGCGCGCAGTCGCCGGCGAGCAGATCGACATAGCCGACGATGGCATGTGGCCAGCCGCTCGCGTCCGCCACCGACTGCACCCACTTGATCTCGTCGAGCGCGCGGGTGGCCGGCCAATTCGCCTGTACATAGACCGAGCGCGTAACGCCGTGCGCTTCGGCGTCGGCCAGATATTCGCCGATCAGGTAGTCGCGCCGCAGAGGCTCATAGGGCCCGAATATGCGCGGCACCATGGGCCCGGAGAGCCAGGGCAGATCGGCCTGCCGCCAGACGTGATGATGGGCGTCGACGATGCCGGTCACGTGCGATCCATCAGTTCTGCGGCGGGATCAGCGCCCAGCCGAGCCGCACCGGATCGAGGCGGCCGCTGCGCACCCAGTTCAGCGGCAGCGGCGCTTCCGGCGAGAGCGCCGGCAGGCGGCTCGCGAGCAATTGCGGCGGCCGCGGATCGAGGCCCGCGACGGTCCACACCACGAGGGCGCCGCTCTTGCGCAGCCGCTCCTGGTCGATCCAGGGCGAGCGCTTCGGATCGCCGTCGATGAAGACGTGCGGCCGGTCGCGGCTGCCGAAGGCCACCGCGCTCGCCGTGCGCGCGTCGCCGATCACGTATTCGAGCCGGCGGCTGGTGCGGTTGCGGAACACGTCGGTGAAATAGCGCCCGGCCGCGACGGCCGGCCAGTTGGTGGAGCGGCCGCGGTCGGCGACCCAGGGCGCGACCAGGCTCGAGGCCGCGTCGAGCGCCGGCGGCAGCAAGAGCAACGCGAGCGCCGTGATCGCCACCGCGCGCTGCCGGTGCACGCGCACGACATCGGCGGCGAACATCATCACGAACACGCCCGAATAGAGGAACAGCGGCGACGCGGCGGTGATCGGCTGGCGCACGCCGCCCGCAAATCCGAGCGCGAGCGCCAAGAGCGGCGGCACGATCGCGAGCGCGATCACGCTGCGGCGCGCGACGCGCTCGACCGGCGGCCGCACGAAGGTCGGCGCGGTGTCGAGGTTGGAGGCGAAGGCCGACGAAGCCACGACGATCAGCACGAGCAGGCCCATGTGGCCGACGATGGCCTGCAGCGCCACGTCGTGCGCGGCCATGAGGCCGCCGGCCTCGATGCCGCTCTCGGGTCCCGGCAGCAGGCCCGCGAAGCCGTTCCACACCAGCCAGATGAAACGAGGCGCCGCCAGCAACAGAACGGCGATCGTCGCGATCAATGCATCGCGGCCGGACACGGCGGCGCGCCAGTCCTGGGAGATCAGCAACAAGCCCTTGAGCGCCGCGCGGGCGCGCGGATCGGCGAGCGTGAGCAGGCCGAGCGTGAAGACGACGAGGAGCCCCTGCACGCCGGAATAGGCCAAGAGCATGACGAGCACCGCGAGCCCATAGCGTGCGCGGCGGCTGCTCTCGTGCAGCGCGTTCCACCACACCAGCACGCTCGCGGCCACCAGCGGCATTTGCAGGACATCGCCGTCGAAGGCGCCGACCGGGAAGGCCACCGGATGCACGCCGACCATGAGCAGGGTCGCGATGGCCGCGTGGCGTTCGGCCAAGATTTTCCGAGCGAAGGCGAAGACCAGCCAGCCGGCCAGCGCCACGCAGAGCGCGGGCAACAGGTCGGCCACGAGAAACGTGCCGCCGAGACCATAGGCGAGATCGAGCAGCCAGTAGGCGAGCGGCGGTCCTTCGACATAGCCGAGCCGCGCCTCGCGCCCGAGCGCGAGCCCGACCAGTACCTCGGGTGGCGGCGTCGGATCGGCGACGAAGCGCGCCAGCGTCCACAGCGCCGCGTGCACGGCGAGCGCCAGCACGACGAAGGCGGCCGGGCGCGCGCGCAACGCCTCGGTGAGCACCGTCGCTTCGAGCGGGCCGGGACCGGTGGGCGCGCGCATCAGGCGACCTTTATCGTCACGCTCACCGCCCGCACCGGCGCGAACGAGAGCCGATGATGCGGCGTCGGGCCGAGCCGCGCGAGCGCCTCGGCGTGCGAGGCGGTGCCGTAGCCTTTGTGCCGGCCGAAGCCGTATTCCGGATAGGCGGCGCACAGATTCTGCATCAGCCGGTCGCGCACCACCTTGGCGACGATCGAGGCGGCGGCGATCGAGGCGACGATGCCGTCGCCGCCGATGATCGGCGCATTCTCGCACTCAATCGCGAGGCCGTCGCGGCCGTCCACCAGCACGAGCGCGGGGCGGCGCGGCAGCGCGCGCACGGCCTCGGCCAGCGCCCACAGGCCGGCGCGCAGGATATTGTCGCGGTCGATGCGCGCGGGCGGCGCCATGGCGAGCGCGACTTCGGCGGTGGCACAGATTTCCTCATAGAGCGCCTCGCGGCGGGCGGGCGAAAGGCGCTTGGAATCGTCGAGGCCCGGCGGCACGCGGGCGGGATCGAGGATCACGGCGGCGGCCACCACCGGCCCGGCCCAGGGGCCGCGCCCGGCCTCGTCGCAGCCGGCGACCGGCGCCGTGCCGCGCGCATAGGCCGCCGCCTCGCGGGCGAAATCGGGCAGCGAGCGAACGGGTTTTCGGGCTTGCCGGAGATTCATGCGCGACTCATTTCGAGCCATATTGCATTGGATCGCGGCGCTTTCACCCTCCCTAACCCGTTCCCCGGGCGAGCGCGGACGGATGTCCGCGCGAGACCCGGGGCCCAGGGCAAGTATCTCCGCGTAACTCGCCCCTGGATCCCGGCTCTCGCCGTGAAGACACGGCTTGGCCGGGGAACGAATGTGGATCATTTGCCCGCAATCCACGGCTCGGCCACAATCCCCGGTCAGGCAGTTTCCGCAGGAGAGGCCCCATGCGGTGGGAAGACTATCGGCGCAGCGACAACGTCGAGGACCGGCGCGACGAGCGCCCCGACATCCAGACCGGCGGGATGCAGTTTCCGATCGGCGGCGGCGGGCTCGGCATCGGCGGCCTGATCATCGTCGGCATCATCGCGCTGGCGCTCGGCGTCGATCCGCGCGTGCTGATCGGCAATCTCGACCAGGTGATGAGCCAGCCGCGCTATGAGCAGCGCGGCCGCCCGCCGATGGGGCCCGACGGGCCGCTACGGCGGGACGGACCGGCGCGGCCCAAGGCCGGCCCGCCGATCGACCAGACCGGCCAGTTCGTAGCCTCGGTGCTGGCGCAGACCGAGGACGTATGGAAGCAGGTGTTCAGGCAGAGCGGCCAGACCTACAAGGAGCCGCGGCTGGTGCTGTTCGCCAACGCGGTGCAAACGGCCTGCGGCTTCGGGCAAGCGGCCACGGGGCCGTTCTATTGTCCGCAGGACCAGCGGGTGTATCTCGACATTTCCTTTTTCCGCACCCTGCGCGAGCGCTTCAAAGCACCGGGCGATTTCGCCGCCGCCTACGTGATCGCGCACGAGGTCGGCCATCATGTGCAGAATCTCATGGGCATTCTGCCGCGCGTGACCCGAGAGCGGCAGCGGGCGCAGAAGGCGGAGTCGAACGCGCTCTCGGTGAAGCTGGAGCTGCAGGCCGACTGCCTCGCGGGCGTGTGGGCCTATCACGCCGACAGCAAACTCAAGGTGCTGGAGCCGGGCGACCTGGAAAAGGCGCTGGCGGCGGCCGGCGCGGTCGGCGACGACCGGCTGCAGCGGCAGATGCAGGGCCGCGTGGCGCCCGAGAGCTTCACGCACGGCACCTCGGCGCAGCGCGTGGCCTGGTTCACCACGGGCGTGAAGACCGGCTCGGTCCAGCGCTGCGACACTTTCGCGGCGGACGCGAAGCCGGCGAGCTAGAGCGGCGAAGAGTGAGTAGTGCTAGCTAGACTCTCGCTACCTTCTTGTTCTGCGCGGCGACGACGCGCACGCCCTTGACCCAGCTCGCCGCCCGGATCCGCCTGGAAGCGCGAACTTTCTTCATGACCTGCGGGGCGGGACCCGACGGCGGACTGCCGACGAAGTCGAAGCCCTGGATGCCGTCGGACGGCGGGCGCACGTAGATGTGCTGCGACAGGCCGATGCTCTTCCATCCGGCGGACGAAACCACGCCTTGCGCCGAGACGGCGAGCACCGGGGGTTTCGAGCGGCTAATTCTGGCTCTTACGCGCGTCACTTTCCGGACTTTGCGCATGGATTTCTTTCTGCGTTTGGCCATGGGTTTCCTCCGAAGTTGCTTGGTTTCAACCTACAAGATCAGGATGCAAGCACAAGGCGAGGCCCTGAAGACCTAGCGTTCACGCCGCTTGCGGGCGAGGGTTTGACAGCGCGCTCGCCGCCCGGCGAGTTTGAACGAATCAGTGCCGCACAGGACTAAGATGCCCGGTCTCGACCAATCCAAGCCCTTCGTGCCGCTGTCGATCGCGGTGCTGGCGGTTTCCGACACGCGCTCGCTCGAGGACGACAAGTCGGGCGCGTTGCTCGGCGAGCGCATCGAGACCGCCGGGCATAAGCTCGCGGCGCGCGCGATCGTGAAGGACGACGTCAAGGCGATCCGCGCGCAGGTGAAGAAGTGGATCGCGGACAAGAGCATCGACGTGGTCATCACCACCGGCGGCACCGGCTTCACCGGCCGCGACGTGACGCCGGAGGCGGTCGAGCCCTTGTTCGAGAAGCGCATGGACGGCTTTTCGACGATGTTCCTGCTGGTGAGCGCGCCGAAGATCGGCCCGTCGGCGATCCAGACGCGGGCCACCGCGGGGGTCGCCAACTCGACTTTTATCTTCTGCGTGCCCGGCTCGCCCGGCGCCTGCAAGGACGCCTGGGACGAGATCCTCGTGCACCAGCTCGATTACCGCTACCGCCCGTGCAATTTCGTCGAGATCATGCCGCGGCTCGACGAGCACCTGAAGCGGGGGAAGGCAAGGAAGAAGGCGTAACTATGCTTGTCATGGCCGGGCTCGTCCCGGCCATCCAGCGTCTTACGTCAGCTCATCGAAGACGCTGGATGCCCGGCACAAGGCCGGGCATGACGAACTTGGTTTATGGCGCTTCTAAAGCTTCAAATCCCAGAATTCGGCGACGACATCCTGGCCCCAGGTGTGGCGCGGCTCGCTCGAGGTGAGCGTGAAGCCGGCCTGCTCGTAGATATGGCGCGCGCCGGTCAGCACGCTGTGGGTCCACAGCGTGATCGAGCGATAGCCGGCCTTGCGCGCGAAGCGGATGCATTCGCCGGTCAGCCGCGCCCCGATGCCGAGGCCGCGCGCCCTGGGCTCGACCAGCAGCAGCCGCAGCCGCGCGACGCCGGGCTTGTCCTTCACCAGCATCACCGTGCCGACGTTTTCGCCGTTGCGTTCGGCGATCCAGCAACGCTCCATTTTCGGATCGAAGTTGTTCACGAAGTCGGCGACGATCTGCGCGCACAGGCCTTCGAACGGCTCGCGCCAATTGTATTCCTCGGCGTAAAGCTCCGCATGGCGCGCGACGATCCAGCCGAAATCTCCGGGCCGCGGCGCGCGCAGGATATAGGCGGGCGCCGCGGCGATGTCCGGCTCCGGCTTCGCGCCGAGCAGCGCCGCGATGCCGTTCATGGAATCGATCAGACGCGATTGCGCCGGCCGCGGCAGGCGCGCGAGCATGCTTGCAACTTCCGCGGCGGAATGTTTTTCGAGCGGCGCGAAGGCCTTGCGCCCGCGCGCGGTCAGCGACAGGAAACTTTGCCGCGCGTCGTCGGGCGAAGTCTTGCGGCTGATCAGGCCGCGCTTCGTGAAATCCGCGCAGGATGCGGCTGAGATAGCCGGCGTCGAGGCCGAGGTCATTGGCCAGATCGGTGGCCGTGACCCGTCGACGGCGGGTGAGCTCGTACAGCACGCGCGCCTCGGCCAGCGTGAACGGGCTGTCGAGCCAGTCCTCGTGCAGCACGCCGATCTTCTGCGTGTAGAAGCGGTTGAAGCGCCGCACCGCGGCGATCTTTTCCGCCAGCTCGCCTGTCGCCCTCATGCACGAAGGTTCGGGCAATTAGTTGACGGAGTCAAGTATCTAGGAGCGGCGCGCGGTCAGCGTGATCCCGGTCCTGAGCACCACGATGCGCCGGCCGATGCGGCCGACGAGGCGGCGGTGCGCGGCCTCGCCATCCTGATGGCCGCCGAGCGCCTGATAGAAGCGCTTGGCGATCAGGAGCCCCTGCTCCGCCCGCGGGCGGCCGATGAGCGCGAGCCGGGTCGCGGCGGCGGCCTCCACGAGCAGCGGCCTCATGCCGAAGCCCTCCTTGCGCAGCCGGAAGGTCGCGGCGCGCCGCTCCGCCAGGCCCGAGCGGTCGGCGCTGTCGGTGAAAGCGCGCACCTCGCGCGTCCAGCCTTCGTCCAGCACGCCCGCCGGATCGAGAAACAGCAGCCAGTTGCCGCGCGCGTCGTGCGCCGCGGCGCGCAGGCGGGCGCCGGGATCGGCTGGGCCTGCGACGAATGCGCAGCCTGCGGCGTCGGCGATCTTTTCGGTGTCGTCCTTGGAGCCGCCGTCGGCGATGACGACCTCGCGCACGATGCCGGCGGCCGAGCCGGCCACCAGCGCGGCCAGCGTCGGCACCAATACGCGCTCCGAATCACGGGTCGGGATGAGAACGCTCAGCAAATCGTGATCCCCTTCGCCCCTGACGCGCCGCTAGCCGTTGTTAACTCTTTGACACGGACTCCCCATATCTAGCCTCAAACGCCGGTTAATTGTTGTTCTTGTTTTGTTCGCGTTTCTGCGCTAGGAATTGGATCATGGACGGCAAGCAAGCGGAACAGGACTTTTACGCCGAAGCGCCGGCGAACGACGGCGTTCTCGCCCCCTCGGTGCAGACCGGGCGGCGGCGCGGCCGCGGCTCGGTGTCCAACGCATCTGGCCGCTTCGAGCCCACGGCCAAGGTGCCGTTCGACGACGGCTGGATGAGCCTCGAGGAGCTGCCGCCGTTCAAGACCCATGTGCAGGTCGAGAAGCCGCGCAAGATCATCAGCCGGAACGAGTCGCCCGATATCGGCTTCGACCGCTCGATCAATCCCTATCGCGGCTGCGAGCACGGCTGCATCTATTGCTACGCGCGGCCGACCCACGCCTATCAGGGCCTCTCGCCCGGGCTCGATTTCGAGACCAAGCTGTTCGTCAAGCCCGACGCGCACGAGCTGCTGCTGCGCGAGCTGGCCGATCCCAAATACGAGCCGCAGATGATCGCGCTCGGCACCAATACCGACCCCTATCAGCCGATCGAGCGCAAATGGCAGGTCACGCGCAGGATCCTGGAAGTGCTGCGCGATACCGGCCATCCGGTCGGCATCGTCACCAAGTCGGCGCTGGTGCTGCGCGATCTCGATATCCTGAGCGAAATGGCGAAGAAGAATCTGGCCAAAGTCGCGCTGTCGGTGACGACCATCGACTCCGGGCTGGCGCGGGCCATGGAGCCGCGCGCGGCCACGCCGCAGAAGCGGCTGGAGGCGATCCGGCGGCTCTCGCAGGCCGGCGTTCCGACCGCGGTGATGGTGGCGCCGATCGTGCCTGCGATCAACGACGCGGAGATCGAACGCATCCTCGACGCGGCGGCGGCCGCCGGCGCGAGCGAGGCAGGCTACGTGATGCTCAGGATGCCGCTGGAAATTAAGGACCTGTTCCGCGAGTGGCTGCGCGAGCATTTCCCCGACAAGCTCGACCACGTGATCTCGCTGGTGCGCGACCTGCACGGCGGCAAGGACTACGACCCGACCTTCGGCAAGCGCCAGAGCGGCACCGGGCCCTATGCCTGGTCGATCGGGCGGCGCTTCGAGCTCGCCTGCAAGCGGCTCGGGCTGAACCAGCGGCGGAACCGGCTGACGATTGCCCATTTCAAGCGGCCCAAGCGCACCGGCAGCCAGCTCGACCTGTTCGCGGCCTAGGCCTAGGCCTCGCCCCGGCATTCTCAAACGTTCAGGCCTCGCCTATAGAGTTGGCCCGCTGGGAGCCCGCTCGACCGATGCCGCCTGCCGCCAAGCCGCCCGTCACCACGACCGTTCGCGACCTGCGGCTCGATTTCTTCCGCGGGCTGTCGCTGTGGTTCATCTTTCTCGACCACGTGCCCTCGAACCAGGTGAGCTGGGTCACCATCAGCAATTTCGGCTTCAGCGACGCGGCCGAGATCTTCGTCTTCATCTCCGGCTACACCGCCGCGTTCGTCTATGGCCGGGTGATGCTGCAAAACGGCTTCATCGTCGGCGGCGCGCGCATCCTGCGCCGCGCCTGGCAGCTCTACGTGGCGTTCATTTTCCTTTCGGTGATCTATATCGCCGAGATCGCCTATGTCGCCGGCCAATTCGACAACCCGCTGTTCGTGGAGGAAATGAACGTCCTGCACTTCCTGCAGCGGCCCGAGGTGGTGCTGATCGAGGTGCTGCGGCTGCGCTTCCTGGTCGCCAACGTGGACGTGCTGCCGATCTATATCGTGCTGATGCTGGCGTTCCCGATCATGCTGTGGCTTCTTCTGCGCAGCCCCCTTTTCGCGCTCTCGATTTCATTCGCCGTCTATCTGGCCGCGAAGTGGTGGGGCTTGAATCTCACCGTCTATCCGGTCGGACAAGAGTGGTTCTTCAATCCGTTCGCCTGGCAATTCCTGTTCATGATCGGCGCCTGGTGCGCGGTCGGCGGAGCGCAATGGGTCGCGGCGCTCTACCGGTCGAACCTGGTCCTGGTGATCTGCCTCATTTACCTCTCGTTCGCGCTGTGGCTAGTCACGACCAACCTGTACCCGGCGATCATTCCCCATCTGCCAAGCTGGCTCTTGATCCTCCCGCTCGACAAGACCGGGCTCTCGCCGCTCCAACTCATGCATTTTCTGGCCCTGGCGATCCTGGTGGTCCGGTTCGTCCCGCCCGAGGCCGGTTTCCTCCGCTCTCCCTGGGCTAAGCCCTTGATTCTATGTGGAGAACACTCGTTAGAGATTTTTTGCCTGGGGGTGTTCTTATCCTTTACAGCGCATTTCGTGCTAGTCGAGATTTCTGCCAGGGTATCAATGCAGCTGGCGGTCAGCCTGGCCGGGGTCGCCCTGATGGTGGCGCTGGCGGGTTTGATGACCTGGTACAAGGACCTGGATCGCCGGGCTCGACAACCGGCGGCCTAAGAGCGATGGGGGAAACTCCCGCATGAGGGCTTTGGCCGCAATCGCGGCGACACTCGCGTTCGGTCCGGCGGCGTTCGCCGGCCCCGATCTGCGTTGTGACGTCCCCTCCGCGCTGATCGAGCCGCAGGCGCTGCTTCCGCACGTCGCGGCCACGGTCAAGCGCACGCAAAAACTGGATATCGTGGTGCTCTCCGGCACGCCCTCGCAAATGGGCGGCGGCGACGCGCCGCGCAGCTATCCCTCGTTTCTGGAATCGGAGCTGCGCGCGCGGCTGCCGAAGCTCGAAATCCGCGTCACGGTACGCACCGCGCCGCGCCGGACGGCGATGGAAGTCGTGCCGACCCTGCCGCAGATCCTGACCGAGGAGAAGCCGGCGCTGGTGGTCTGGCAGAGCGGCACGGTCGAGTCCTATCGCGGCATCGACGCCGACGGATACGGCCGCAAGCTCGAGCGCGGCGTGGGATTCGTGCTCGAGAACGGCGCGGACGTCCTGCTGGTGAACATGCAATACAGCCCGCGCACCGACGCAATGGTCGACGCGGCGTCCTATACGGAAGCGATGCGCGCGGTTTCTTTCGCCAAGAACGTCCCGTTCTTCAACCGCTACCGCATCATGCGGGAATGGAGCGAGAGCGGCACCTTCGACCTCACGGCGCTGCACATCGGCCGCAAGGAATACGAGGAAATTCACCGCTGCATCGGCTCGCTGATGGCCGATTTCGTGATCCGCGCCGCCACGCTCGGCGCCAACGCGAGCCGCTGAGATGCGCAGACTCTTCGCCTGTCTGATCCTGTTCGCCGCCGCTGTCCCGGCGGACGCCGAGCAAACGGTGCAAAGGGCGCCGCAATGCAGCGCGCCGGCCGAGGCTCTGCGCCTGACCCAGCCGCTGGTGCGAATGGCCAACCGCCTCGCGCGCCGGCAGCCGGTCACCATCGTCGCCATCGGATCGTCGTCGACCGCGGGGGTCGGCGCCTCGGCGATCGAGACCACCTATCCGAGCCGGCTCGAAGCCGAGCTCAAGGCCCGCATTCCGGGCGCCACGATCCGCGTGATCAATCACGGCGTCAGCGGCGACCAGGCGCGCGACATGCTCGCCCGCTTCGACACCGACGTGCGCGACGAGCATCCGGACCTGGTGCTGTGGCAGCTCGGCACCAACACCATCGTGAGCGAGACCGGCATCGTCCCGACTTCGCCGATCATCCACGAGGGCTTGAGGCGCATCCGATCTACAGGGGCCGATGCGGTCCTGATCGACCCGCAATTCGCGCCGAAGGTGCTGCGTTACGCGACCGCCGACATCATGATCGAGCTGATCGACGATGTTGCCAGAATCGAGCAGGTTTCCGTATTTCAGCGCTTCGCGCTGATGCGCCACTGGAAGACAAGCGCGGAAATCCCGTTCGATAGGTTTCTTTCCGACGACCTGTTCCACATGAACGACTGGAGCTACGGCTGCATGGCGGAGACGCTGGCGAAGGCGATCGTCGCCGCCCTGCCGCAGAAGCTGGTGGAAGAGACGCCCGCGACCGTGAGCGCGATGGCGCCGCGGCCGGCGGGGCAGTAAGCCGGCTTCCGGCTTCAGCCGTCGTCGAAGGTCACCGGCGGCATTTTCGCCCGGCTCACTTCCAGCTTGAAGATATCCGGCCGGGAATAATGCCCGGTCACGTCGAGCGTGCGGCGCGAGCGCGGCGCCGCTTCCGGATCGATTTCACCATAGAGAATGCCGCGCTCGCGGTGCAGCGGCCCGGCCACGATCTTGCCGAACGGCCGCACGATCACCGCGTCGCCGTCGCACAGCCAATCCTCGTCGTCCACGACTCTTTTCCGCTCGGGGAAGGCCGGCGGCACGTCCTTGCCCTGGAGCGCGGTGCCGGTGCCGATCACCCAGCAACCGCCCTCCTTGGCGATGTGCTTCAGGGTGGCGATCCATTCCTCGCCGCAGTCCCAGGTGGGAGCGACGAGGATTTCCATGTTCTGGGCATAGAGCGCGAAGCGGGCGAGCGGCATGTAGTTTTCCCAGCAGATCAGGCAGCCGATGCGGCCGGCGGGCGTATCCACGACTTTCAGCCCGCGCGCGTCGCCGCCGCCCCAGACCATGCGCTCGGGATTGGTCGGCATGAGCTTGCGGTGCTTGTTCAGCAATGCCCCGTCGGGGCCGATCACGCAGACGGAGTTGAACAGCGTGGTGCCGCTGAATTCGGAATCGAGCTCGTGGAAGCCGCAAACGACCGTGGCCTTGTGCTTGGCCGCGGCCTCGCGCACCGGATCGAGGTGACCGGCCGCCACATTGATCGCGTTGCTGCGCAGGCGCGCATGGATTTCGTTCAGCAGCGGCAGATCGCGGCCGGGCTGCAGGCGCCAAGTCCAGAACGGATAGCCGGGGATATAGGCCTCGGGAAACACGATGAGCGAGGCGCCGTTCGCGGCGGTCTCGCCGATCGTCTCGACCACGCGCGCGATCGTGGCGGCGCGCTCCAGCGTCACGGGCGGCTTCTGCACCACGGCGGCCTTGATCGGCATGACGGGTTCCTCCGGTGCAACCTTAAACCAATGCTAGCGCCGCGCGGGCCGCCGATCACGCGCCCTAAATGCGCCCGCCTTCGCAGCGCTTGACGAGGCCGCTCCCTTCATTTAACAGTTTCGTTAAATATATGCCCAGCACCGGAACCGCCATGCCGCAACTCTCCGAGACTTTCGCCGCGCTCGCGGACCCGACGCGGCTCGCCATCGTCGAGCGGCTGTTGCGCGAGGGCGAGCGCTCGGCCGGCGAGATCGCCAAGCCGTTGCCGATCAGCCTGCCCGCGGTCTCGCGCCACATCCGCGTGCTCGAGCAAGCAGGCCTGATCGAAGGGCGCATCGACCGGCAATGGCGGCGCTATCGCGTACGCCCGGAGGCGCTGATGACCATCGACGAGTGGTTCGACACCTATCGCGCGTTCTGGACCGCGTCCTTCGACCGGCTCGAGCGCTTCGTCACCAAGAAAAAGAGGAGCCGGCGATGAACGTGCATGACAACAGGACGCTGCGGATGGAGCGCGTCATTCCCGCGCCGGTCGAGAAAGTGTTCGACGCATTCATCGTGCCCGAGAAGATGGCCGCCTGGTGGGGGCCCGAATACTGCACCATCCCCGACTATTCCATCGACGCGCGGCCGGGCGGCAAATGGCGCACCGTGATGCGGCTGCCGGACGGCAAGGAGCCCGAAGTCAGCGGCGTCTATCGCGCGATCGAGAAGAACAAGCGGTTGGTCTTCACCTGGGCCTGGAAGCAGGACGACGGCTCGCGCGGACACGAGACCGAGGTGACCATCACCTTCGAGCCGGTGGGCAAGCACACGAAGCTCACGCTGGTGCAGACCCAGTTCGTGGAAGAAGTGCACCGCGACAATCACAGCAAGGGCTGGGAATCGAGTTTCAATTCGCTGGAGAAATATCTCGCGTCGGCATGACCGCCGGCGTGGTAGGCTTCAATCAACAAGCGTTCCGGGAGGGGCACAATGGCTTCGCTGCAGATCATCGGCATTCCGCAATCCAACTTCACGCGCATCGCGCGCATGGCGGCGCTCGAGAAGGGCATTGCCTACGACTTCGTGGTGGCGCCGCCGCAGTCACCCGACGTCAAGGCGATCCATCCGGCCGGCAAGGTCCCGGTGATGCGCCACGGCGAGGTGGAGCTGTTCGAGTCGCGGGCCATCGCGCACTATATCGACGACCATTTCCCCGGTCCGGCGCTCACCCCGCGCAATCCGGCGGGCGACTCCCGGGTCGAGCAATGGATCTCGTACCACAACAGCATCGTCGACCCGCTGTTCGTCCGGAGGTATATCTTCGCCTATATCTTCCCGAAGACGGCGGACAAGAAGCCGGACCGGGCCGCGATCGACGAGATGCAGCCGGCGCTTCAGCGCGAGATCGGCATCCTCGATAATGCCGTGGCAAATGGATTTCTGGTTGGCGACCGCCTGACGCTCGCCGACATCTATCTTCTGGTGACGCTCTCCACGGCGCGGCGGTTTCCCGAGGTCGACGCCATGATCAAGAACACGAAGAATCTCTCGCGTTATCTCGATCGCCACGCCGAGCGCGAGAGCTTCAAGGGCACCGTGCCGCCGCCCCCGCCGCCGAAGAGCTAGGCTATCGATTAGCCTCGAATAATCGAAACCAATCCATAGGGCATCTCCCAGCACCGCGCGCCGGGGACCGCTTGACGCTGGCACGTCTCGGCGAACACTTGGTCACGATGGTGCCATAGAAACCACGTTTGCTGGCGAGAGATCGCAGGAATCCGGACAAGGAGAGATCATGCAACTGACCCCGTATCTGTTTTTCGACGGCCGCTGCGAGGAGGCGCTCGAGTTCTACAAAAAGACGCTCGGCGCCAAGGTGGAAATGATGATGCGCTTCAAGGAAAGCCCGGACCCGATGCCGCCCGGCATGGTGCCGCCCGGCAGCGAGAACAAGATCATGCACGCGGCGTTCAAGATCGGCGATACCGTCGTGATGGGCTCCGACGGCCGCGCCCAGGGCCAGCCGAAATTCGAGGGCTTTTCGTTGTCGATTTCGGCAAAGAACGAAGCCGACGCCGATCGGCTATTCGCTGCGCTCGGCGACGGCGGCAAGGTGCAGATGCCGATGGGCAAGACTTTCTTCTCGCCGCGCTTCGGCATGGTCGCCGACCGCTTCGGCGTGGGCTGGATGGTCATCGTGGCGCAGTGAGCTTGGGCATCAGGACGGACCATACGAACGTGAAGGAGTGAGCGACGTGAACGCAAATGCGACCCAGAAAGAGTTCGTCATCTCGCGCGTGTTCGATGCGCCGCGCGATCTCGTCTGGAAGGCGTTCACCGAGCCGGAGCGCATGAAGCAATGGTTCACGCCCAAGGGATTCACCGGCCGGGTGGCGAAGATGGATTTGCGCCCGGGCGGCACCTATCACTATTGCCTGGTCGCGCCCGACGGCAAGGAGATGTGGGGCAAGGCCGTCTATCGCGAGATCGCGGCGCCGGAGCGGCTGGTCTGGGTCAATTCCTTTTCCGACGCGCAGGGCGGCACCACGCGCCATCCCTTGAGCCCAGGCTGGCCGCTGGAAATGCTGACCACCATCACGCTCGCCGAGCAGGGCGGCAAGACCAAGCTCACCGTGGTGTGGGTTCCCATCAAGCCGACCGAGGAAGAGCGCAAGACGTTCGACGCCGGCCATGCCTCCATGAACCAGGGCTGGACCGGAACGCTCGATCAGCTCGCGGAATATCTGGCGAAGGCGAAATAGGGCTGGGAATCAAGCCAGCGCTGGCGGACGCCTAGTAAACGCCGGCACCGTTGAAACAAGCAGGTCAAAGGAGAATTTCCATGAGCTACGTCGATGGATTTGTCATACCCGTTCCGAAGAACAAACTGGGCCTCTTTGCCCGTCAGGCGAAGCTGGCGGGCAAGGTTTGGCGTTCGCACGGCGCCCTCGATTTCAAGGAATGCGTCGCCGACGACGTTCCATATGGAAAGCGAACTTCGTTCCCGCGCGGCGTGAAACTCAAGCGCGGCGAGACGGTGGTGTTCTCGTTCATCGTCTACAAGTCGCGCGCGCATCGCGACCGCGTCAACGCCAAGGTGATGAAGGACAAGCGCCTGGCGAAGATGATGGATCCCAAAGCGAATCCCTTCGACGGCAAGCGCATGATCTTCGGCGGGTTCAAGGTTCTGGTCGACGCCTAGCGGCGCTTATCGAGACCGAAACACCTACGGCGCCAGAATGATGCAGGTCGTGGTGCCGTGGGCGTAGACCTTGCCCTCGGCGTCGATGAGCTTGCCTTCGGCGGTGCCGATGCGCGCGCCGCCGTGAATGAGCTTGCCCTCGCAGCGCAAGTGGCCGGTCTTGGCCGTGATGGCGCGGACGAGGTTCACTTTCAGCTCGAGCGTCGTGTAGCCGGAGCCCGCCGGCACCGTGGTCTGGATCGCGCAGCTCATCGCCGAATCGAGCAAGGTGCAGGCAAGGCCGCCATGCACGACGCCGATCGGATTGTAATGATGCTCGCCGGGATCGCACTCGAACACGGCGAAGCCGGGCTCGACCACGGTGAGCTGGAAGCCGAGCAGCTCCGCGATCGGCGGATTGGGGATTTCGCCGTCGCGGATTTTGCGCAGGAAATCGATCCCGCTCAGCCCGCTGCGCACGGCATTGGCGCTGATCATCGGGTCCTGCCAGGTGACCGTGCGGCTGCGCTCGCTGGTTTTCTTGTCCACGTTCGTCTCCGGTTGCGGCCGCCCGACTCGCATGGCGGGCCGCGGAATGCAACAGCCGGTCGGTTTTACCTGCTCCGCGCGCGGCGCATGTGATCGAGCACCGCCGCCGTCGGCCAGCAATCGAGCTTGAGGCCGTTGGCCTTCTGGTAGGCGCCGAGCGCCGCGCGCGTCAGCATGCCGGCCTTGCCGTCGAGCTTGTCCTTGTAGAGCCCGCGCGCGGTGAGCTGGCGCTGCATCTCGGCGAGCTGGCTCTCCTGCAGCTGCGTCACTTTCTGCCACGGCGCCTCGAACGGCCGTGGATCGGCAATGCGATCGCTCAGGTGCCCGACGAACAGCACGTAGAGATCGGAGAAATTATAGTCCTTGAGCACGTAGTAGTTTTTCGGCGTGAGGAACGCAGGGCCGTAGAGCCCGGCAGGCATGAGCAGCGAAGCGGGCTCGGCGAGTTCTTCGGGCGTGAGACGGCGGCCATAGGCTGGCGCGTAGCCGCGCTTGATCCATTCGCCGAGCGGGAGCACGAAGCCCGGCTCGGCGATGGTGCAGTCGACATTGCCCGGCGCGCGCACCTCGTAGGCCCAGCGGCGGCCAGGCTGCCAGCCCTTGGCGACGAGCTGCTTGGCGGCCGAGGCGAGTGCATCGGGCACCGAGTTCCAGATGTCGCGTCGGCCGTCGCCGTCGAAATCGACCGCGAATTTGTAGAAATCCGTCGGCAGCAATTGCGTATGGCCCATGGCGCCGGCCCAGGAGCTCTTCATGTCGGCGAGCTTGACGTGGCCCTCCTGCAGCATCTTGAGCGCAAGCAGGAACTGCTCGCGGAACTGTTCCTTGCGGCGGCCGAGATAGGCCTGAGTGGCGAGCACGCGCACGGCGTTGTGCGGAAGCTTGTAGGTGCCGTACGCGGTCTCGCGGCCCCAGATGGCGAGGATCACGTTGCCCGGCACGCCGAATTCGCGCTCGATGCGCGCCAGCGTGGCGCGGTGCTCGGCGGCGAGCCGCTTGCCCTGTTCCGCCAGCCGCGTGAATGAGGACTTCGGAGAGATATTCGCCCGGCGAGCGCACGAATTCCGGCTGACCCGGCGGCTTGGGCCGGCCGGGAATATCGAGATCGGGCAGCGAAAGATCGGGCTCCAGATCGCGCGTGGCCAGCTCGAAGGTCGCGCGCGAGACGCCAAGCTGCTGCGCCGCGGGCCAGAGATCAGTGAGCCATTTCTGGAAGGCAGCGTCGGTTGCAAATGCAGATGTCGTCGCCGCGACGAGCAGTCCGATTGAGAATGATGAATTTCGAAAGAGGCGCAGCATTCATCATTCCTAGCACACCCTCATCGCCGGGCTTGACCCGGCGATCCAGGCAACTTTACGGCAGCAAACCTCGCTTCATGGATTGCCGGGTCTCGCCGCTTCGCGGCGGCCCGGCAATGAGGGACTGGTTTTTTAGCGCGTGAATTTCTTGTATTTGATCCGGTGCGGGATTTCGGCGGCGACGCCGAGGCGGCGCTTCTTGTCGGCCTCGTAGGCTTCGAAATTGCCCTCGAACCATTCGACGTGGCTGTCGCCCTCGAACGCCAGCATGTGGGTCGCGATGCGGTCGAGGAAAAAGCGATCGTGGCTGATGATGACGGCGCAGCCGGCGAAGTCCTCGAGCCCTTCTTCGAGCGCGCGCAGCGTCTCGACGTCGAGATCGTTGGTCGGCTCGTCGAGCAGCAGCACGTTGACGCCCGATTTCAGCATTTTCGCCAGATGCACGCGATTGCGCTCGCCGCCCGACAGCGAACCCACCTTTTTCTGCTGGTCGCCGCCCTTGAAATTGAACGCGGCGACATAGGCGCGGCTCGGCATCTCGCGCTTGCCGAGATGGATCACGTCCTGGCCGCCGGAAATCTCCTCCCAGACGTTCTTCTTCGCATCGAGCGAGTCGCGGCTCTGGTCGACATAGCCGAGCACGGCGGTTTCGCCGACCGTGATCTTGCCGGCGTCGGGCTTCTCCTGGCCGGTGATGAGGCGGAACAGCGTGGTCTTGCCCGCTCCGTTCGGGCCGATGACGCCCACGATGCCGCCCGGCGGCAGCTTGAACGACAAGTTTTCGAACAACAGCAGATCGCCATAGGCTTTCCCAAGCCCCTCGGCATCGATCACCGTGTCGCCGAGCCGCGGGCCGGCGGGAATGATGATCTGCGCCGAGCCGGGCAGGCGCTCGGCGGCCTTGGCGAGCAATTCGTCATAGGCCTTGATGCGCGCCTTGCCCTTGGACTGGCGCGCCCGGGGGCTGGCATTGATCCATTCGCGCTCGCGGGCGATGGCGCGCTGGTGCGCCGCTTCCTCGCGGCCCTCCTGCTCGAGCCGCTTCTGCTTCTGCTCGAGCCAGGCGGAATAATTGCCCGCATAGGGAATGCCGCGGCCGCGGTCGAGCTCCAGGATCCAGCTGGTGACATGATCGAGGAAATAGCGGTCGTGGGTGACGATCAGCACCGCGCCCGGATATTGCTTCAGGTGGCCCTCCAACCAGGCGACGGTTTCGGCGTCGAGATGGTTGGTGGGTTCGTCGAGCAGCAACAGGTCGGGCGCTTCCAGCAGCAGCTTGCACAACGCCACGCGGCGCTTCTCGCCGCCGGAGAGCGTCTCGACCTTGGCCTCGTCGGGCGGACAGCGCAGCGCATCCATGGCGAGATCGATCTTGGAGTCGAGATCCCACAGCCCCTTGGCTTCGATCTCGTCCTGCAGCTTGGCCATCTCGTCGGCAGTCTCGTCGGAATAATTGGCGGCGAGCTCGTTGTAGCGATCGAGGATCGCGCGGCTCGACGCCACGCCCTCCATCACGTTCTCGCGCACGTTCTTCTTGGCATCGAGCTCGGGCTCCTGCGGCAGATAGCCGACGCGGGCGTCTTTCGCGGCCCAGGCCTCGCCGACGAACTCCTTGTCGATGCCGGCCATGATGCGCATGAGCGTGGATTTGCCCGAGCCGTTGATGCCGAGCACGCCGATCTTGGCGTCCGGGTAGAAGGAAAGATTGATGTTTTCCAACACCTTCCGGCCGCCCGGATAGGTCTTGGAAAGCTCGTGCATGTGGTAGACGAATTCAGGCATGTTCTTGAGCGGCGCGGCGCGGCCGGTTCCATGTCGACGGGTTCGGAAGTCGGCGCTTATCTAGCGATGCCGCGCGCAGGCGGCAAGTGCCGCGGGCACGAGCGAGGGAGGATTTTCCATGGCGCAATACAAGACGACCGTGCGGCTGCCGGTCGCGCCAAAGGCGCTCTACAAGGCCTGGCTCTCGAGCCGCGAGCATTCGGCCATGACCGGCGCCAAGGCCAAAGCGAGCCCGCGCAAGGGCGGCCGCTTCACTGCCTGGGACGGCTGGGTCAGCGGCAAGAACCTCAAGCTCAAGCCGCACTGGTGCATCGTGCAATCCTGGCGAACGAGCGAGTTCCCCAAAGGAGCCAAGGACACGCAGATCGAGCTCTGCATCCATCCTGCCGGGAAGACCGACTCCAAACTGGTCTTCATCCATTCCAAGCTCGCGCCCAGACAGGTCGGACAGTATCGTGCCGGATGGCGCGCCTATTACTGGGCGCCGATGAAGAAGTATTTCGCGAAGAAGCGGCGCAAGGCGCGGTGATATCGTAGAGTGCCCTCGCCCCGCCGGAATCCGCGTTCGAAGACCATTCGAGCTCTTGCATGATCATCGCTTCGGTCGCCGATTTCCGCGCGCTCGCGAAGCGCCGCCTGCCCAAATTCGTGTTCGACTATCTTGACGGTGGCGCCGGCTCCGAGGCCGGCATCCGCCGGAACGAGGACGCACTCGACGAAATTCAGCTCACGCCGCGCATGCTGATCAATGTCGAGAAGCGCGACCTCGCGACCACGCTGTTCGGGAAGAAATGGGCGCTGCCGTTCGGCACCGCGCCGATCGGGCTCGGCAACATCATGTGGCCGGGCGCGGAAGAGATGGTGGCGCGCGCGTGTGTCGCTGCCGGCATCCCCTATTCGCTCTCGACGCCGGCGAGCACGACGCTCGAGCGCATCGCCGAACTGGCGCCGGAGAACTGCTGGTTCCAGCTCTATGTCTCGCGCAGCCAGGAAATGATCGACGATCTCGTCACGCGCGCCGAGCGCGCCGGCTACGAGACCATGCTGGTCACCGTCGACGTGCCGGCCCCGCCGCGGCGGCTGCGCGACCTGCGCAATAATTTCTCGCTGCCGTTTCGCTTCACGCCGCGCACGCTGTACGAGCTCGTCACGCATCCACAATGGTCGCTCGCGACGCTGCAGGCCGGCGTGCCACGCTTCGCCAATATGGAGCGCTATGTCGGCGTGAGCGGGCCGCAGACGGTCTCGGGATTCATGTCGTCGCAGGTCACCGGCCGCTTCAACTGGGACGACATGAAGCGGCTGCGCGAGCGCTGGAAGAACGAAGCTCGTGATCAAAGGCCTGCTTTCGGCCGAAGACGCGATCAAGGCGCGCGATATGGGTTGCGACGGCATCGTCGTCTCCAACCACGGCGGGCGGCAGCTGGCGTCGCTGCCGGCCACGATCGACGTGCTGCCGGAAATCCGCGCCGCGGTCGGGCCCGGCTTCCCGCTCCTGCATCGACAGCGGCGTGCGCTCGGGCGAGCATATCGTGAAGGCGCTCGCCGCCGGCGCCGACTTCGTGCTCGTCGGCCGGGCGATGATGTACGCGGTGGCCGGGCTCGGCGCGACCGGCCCGAAAACATCCATCGACCTGCTCAGCGACGAGATGAGCCGCTGCATGGCGCAGATCGGTTATATCGATATTCAAAGCCTCAAGGCGGCGGCGCCGATTTACAAACGAGGAACGCGATGAAGGTCGAAAGCGCGGTCGCATGCGGCGATCATCTGGGCGAATGCCCGATCTGGGATCCGCGTACGCGCCGCATCTGGTGGATCGATATCCTGGCGCCTGCACTGCAGTCGTTCGACCCGTCGAACGGCGAGCACCGCCGCTATCCCTTGCCGGGCCGCGAGGTCGGCAGCTTCGCCATCCGCAAGGCGGGCGGCTTCGCGCTCGCCATGAACAACGGGCTGCATGCGTACGATCCGGTGACCGGCGCCATGCGAATGCTCGTCGACCCGGAGCCGGGCGTCGAGAACCACCGACTCAATGATGGGCGCGCGGACCGGCACGGCCGCTTCTGGGTCGGCTCCATGGAGACGGAGATGCGGGAGCCGGCCGGCAGCCTCTATCGCATCGAGCCGGATCTGAAGGTGACGCGCATGATGGCGCGCATCACCATCCCGAATTCAATCGCCTTCTCGCCCGACGACCGCACGTTCTATTTCGCCGACTCGCCGCGGCGCCTGATCTGGGCCTTCGACCTGGACATCGCCAAAGGCGCAATCACCCGGCGGCGGGTATTCGCGGAGCTGGACGGCGAGGTTGGCGGGCCGGACGGCTCCTGCGTCGATGCGGAGGGCTTTTTGTGGAACGCGCAATACCGGCTCGCGCGCATTGTGCGCTACGCGCCGGATGGCCGGGTGGACCGCGCCATCGCGCTGCCGACCAGCAATCCCACCTGCTGCGCTTTCGGCGGCGACAAGCTCGATACGCTCTATATCACCACCGCGAGCTTCCGCATGAGCCCGGAACGGCGCGCAGCCGAGCCGCTCGCCGGCAATCTGTTCGCCGTCGTGCCGGGCGTGCGCGGACTGCCGGAAGCCGTGTTTCTGGCCGGCTGAAGGCTACTTCTTCCCGAACGCCTTCTCGAGAAACGCGAGCGAGCGGGCCCAGGCCGTCTTGGCGCTGTTGGTCTCGAAGCTGCCGCGCTCGTCGCAATGGAAACCGTGACCGGCGCCCATGTAAACGTGAACCTCGCTCTCCGGCCGCTTCTTCTTGATGTCTTCGACGTCGGCGAGCGGGATATGGCCGTCAGTCTCGCCGAAATGCATCTGCACCGGAACTTTCGGCTTCTTGTCGGCGTGCTTGGCGACCATGCCGCCGTAATAGGCGACCGCGGCCACCAGATCGTCGCTCTGGGTCGCGGCGAGGAACGCGACGGTGCCGCCGAGGCAGAAGCCGATGATGGCGACCGGGCCTTCCTTCTTCAACGCGCCGATCGCCGCGTTGACGTCGAGCATGAGTTTCGGCCAGTCGACTTTGGCGATGTACTCGCGTGCCTTGGCGACCTCGGCATCCGAATAGCCGGTCTCGAAATTCGGCACGATGCGATCGAAGATCGCCGGTGCCAGCGCCGTATAGCCCGCCTCGGCCAGCCGGTCGCAGACCGAGCGGATGTGGTTGTTGACGCCGAAAATCTCCTGGATAACCACGACACGGCCCTTGGGCGTGCCTTTCGGATCGGCGCGATAGGCGCCGAGTTCGAAACCATCCGCGGCCTTGAGCTTGAGCTTGGTACCCATGTTCACTCCCGGTCTCCTGTTGGCGTGCAATCGAGCGCAATCAGGCGATTGCAGTCAAGCTCTCGATTTCAGGAGAATAGCCGGGGGTGCTGGATCGCGCGCCCGCGTCAGGCAGCAGCTGCTTTGCGCTGCGCCGCGGTGACCTCACCCCGCTCGAACAGCATCCGCCGTTCGAATGCCGTCGAGTGGAAACAGGGATAGCGACGTACGATTTTTTCTCGCTCGGCGGGAAAGTCGAGCACCATCAGGATGATCGGCTTTGTCAGCGTCGGATACGACCGCGGAGCGGTCAGCGGCCGATAGCCGAAGACCCGCTTGTAGAAATGCTGATGTTCGCCGCGAACCCCGGCAACGCCCAAATCGGCCGAAAAATACTCCGCTGCCATATAGCCGAGGCGCACCGTGGCGTAGGGCAGCTCCGGATGCTGATTTCCGGAAGGATCGGTTACGAAACGGGTATGATCGATCAGCGTCTTTCCCGCCTCGAGCTCCGGCGCGAGCAGATCGGAAAAAACCTGCAATGCCGGAAGGTGCGGAGATTCCTTGCTCGACACGTGCATGCGGAACGAGCTGGCAAGCCGGCCATCGACATAGACTCCGAAGGTCCAGGCATTCGGCAGGCTGTCGTAGGCGTCGATAAATCTGCGATTAAGGTTGGGCTGAATCACGCCCTTGCTCAAGTATGCGTCGTAGCGCAGGCGGTAGATCGCGTCGCGTTCTTCAGCAGAATCGGCGCGGCGGTAGTCAACGCGCTCCAGAAACTGCGAAACGTAATCAGAAAGCCCAACCGCCTTTGCAGGCGCAGGCGCGCTCATACGCAACCTCCTCCACGGCGAATACAGCCGCCGGTAGAGGAAGGTTAACGCACCGTTAACGAAAGTAAAGAATTAACCTTAAGAATACGGGCCTTAGGCCAAGTCGGGCGCCGGATGAAGCCGCAAATCCGAGCAGCTCGAGCGATCAATAAAATTTTAATGACACGCCGGCGCACGGGCGCCGCAGAAATTGCGGCGGCAATGCGGCCAGGTATCAGGCCACTTTCTCGATCCGATTGTGCGTCGAATACAAGAGCTTGCGGATGGTGGTGCCGGGTATCGCCGGGCTGAACAGAAAGCCCTGGGCCTCGTCGATGCTCGGCTCGCGCATGACGAGCGCGAGTTCCTCATCGGTCTCGACCCCCTCCACCGTGACCGACATGCCGAGCTCGGCGCTCAGCCTCGCGACCCCGTGCAGGAGCGTGAGCGAGCGCTCGCTGGTCGTAATCCCCTGCAGGAACGAGCGGTCGATCTTGACCTTGTGCAGCGGGAAGCTGTGCAAATAGCTCAAGCTGGAATATCCGGTGCCGAAATCATCGAGCGAAATGCGCACGCCGAGATCGCGCAATTCCTGAAGCACGGCGCGCGTGGCCTCGGTATCCTGAACGAGGACGGATTCGGTGATTTCGATCTCAAGCCGGTTCGCCGACAGTCCGGTGGCTTCCAGCGCCTCCCGGATCACTTCGGTCACGTTGCCGCGCCGGAACTGGATGGGCGAAAGGTTGACCGCGACGCGGACCGCTTTGGGCCACTGGGTGCATTCGGCGCAGGCCCGGCGTAATACGCGATTGCCGATCTCCACGATCAAGCCCATCTCCTCGGCGATCGGGATGAACTCGGCGGGCGAAATCATGCCGCGCTCGGGATGCGGCCAGCGCAACAGCGCTTCGCAGGTAGAAATGCGCTTGGTACGCAGGTTGAACAGCGGCTGGTAATAGACCTTGAACGCATCGGTCGCCAGCGCATTGCGGAGATCGATCTCGAGGCTGCGGCGGGCCTGCGCCTTCACGTCCATTTCCCGCTCGAAGAAACGCCAGGTACCGCGGCCTTCGGACTTGGTGCGATAGAGCGCCATGTCGGCGTTCTTGAGCAGCAGATCGGTATCGATACCGTCCTGCGGCGCGACGGCGATGCCGATGCTGGCGCCGATCACGACCTGATGGCGGTCGATGTCGAAGGTCTCGCTGAGCACTTCGACCACGCGGCGGGCGAGCGAGGCGGCCTCTTCCGGGCGTTTGATCGGCGACTGCAGAACGATGAATTCGTCGCCGCCGAAGCGCGCGACCACGTCGCTATCGCGCGCAATGCCGCGCAGACGCTCGGCAACGGCGCACAGGAGCTCGTCCCCGAAGGGATGACCCATGGTGTCGTTGATCTGCTTGAACTGATCGAGGTCGATGAACAGGACCGCGCAGGAATCCTTGCTGCGGCGAATCTTGGCGAGCGTCAGATCCATCTGGTCGTGGAAGAACGTCCGGTTGGGCAATCCGGTAAGCGCGTCGTAGCGCGCCAGGTGATTGATTTTCGCTTCCGCGCTCCGGCGTTCGGTAATGTCCTCGACCAGCATGACCGACCCGCCGTCCTTCATCGGTTGGAAGGTGAGCGCCATCGTGCGCCCGTCCTCGGTCTCGAGCTCGAGGTCCGCATCCTCGATACCGGCGACGCGGCTCGCGATCTCTGCGACGAGGCGATCGGCGCGCGAGCGCGAGAGCGTCCCGACTCGCACGCCTTCGAGCAAAAGCTCCCCGATGGAGGCGCCGCGGCGGACGACCTCCGGCGAGACGCGCAAGAGCTCGGTAAAGCGGCGATTGGACACAACCAGGCGCTTCTCGGCGTCGAACATGCACAGGCCAAGCGGCATGTTGTTCAGCGCCGTGTCGAAACGATTGGCGAGCAAGGTCACCTCGCCCGTCGCGATCACGGCATCCATCAAGGTTTTGCGCAGCCGGTCGGAGATGAACTTGAGCGAAAGGAAGAAGGCCACCTGCATGAACGCGTACAGAGCGTAATAGATGTCGCCCGGAATCAGCAGCGCGAGTGCAATGAGAGGCGCAGCGCAGAGGATTTGCACCGTGACAAGCTGGCTGCTGCCGAAGTTCCTGCCTGCGATGCCGATCAGGAACGAAATGGTGGAGACGATGCTGACGAGCTGGACGAAGGGATCGTTGGTCTTCGCGAACGCGATGATGCACCACAGGCCGAGCAGCACGACGTGCGCCGATGTGCCGATGATGTAGCGATACTCCCATGTCGCCGCTGCCTCGGCGGTTTTCACGTTCGGGCGTTCGCGAACGTAGGCGCGGATGCCGAACGCGCGCGCGACGGCAATCAGCGTGAAGGCGAATGTGCACAGATAGAGCAGCGACTCGCCTGTCTTCAGCGCGGTCATGAAGATCACGAGCGAGACGGCAAGCGCCCCGATGAAGAACGTCCGCGCATCCGCGTAAAGCGAATCGACGACGGAAATGTAGATTTCCGTCGGCACTTCCGGATTGTGCCGCGAACGCGTGAGCCGGGACCAAGCGAGCATGCAAAACCAGTGTTCGGACGTATGGCGCCGCGGCCAGTCTCGCGAGATAGGATGAACATTTCGTTCAGCGGGAATGCGCAATCGTCGAAGAAACGAGCCTGTGGCAACGCATTCCGTGGGCGGCGCCAAGCGCGCGCCAGTCGCGCAATAATCGGTACCGGTATTGAGTTACTGACTACGCCGAAGGTCTTAGGTTCAGTGGTGCACTCTTTAGTTGTAAATTTAGCTTTCTACACGGGCGATCTTGGCCGCGGCCGATTTGCCGTGCACCGCATAGATCGTCTGCGGCTTGCTCTTGCCTTTGACGTGGATCGGGTCGAGCGATTCGAACGAGAACCTGCTCTTGTCCTTCACTCGCTCGTAGGCGCTCTCCGACACGAGCGTCTGGCGGGGCGAGGCGTGCGAGCACAGCCGCGCCGCGAGGTTCACGTGATCGCCGAGCACGGTGTAGTCCATGCGCTGCTTGCCGCCCATGGCGCCCATGATCACTTCTCCCGCGTCCACGCCGGTGCCGACATCGAGCCCCCAATCGGGATGCTCGCGCCCGAGCTGCAGCATCACTTCCTGGAACGCCACGCTGCAAGCCAGCGCGTTTTCGACCATGTCGTCGCCGTGGAAGACCGCCATGATCTGGTCGCCGACATACTTGTCGATATCGCCGTGGTTGGCGGCGACGGTATCGGCCAACTTTTCAAAATAATAATTCAGCACCTCGACCACGGTTTCGGGATCGCGCCCCTCGGAAAACGCCGTGTAGCCGCGGATGTCGGCGAACAGGATCGCGACCTCGCGCCGCTCGCCGCCGAGCTTGACGCCTTCGTGGTCGGATTTCTGGATCGCCGCCATGGTGCCGCCCGACACGAACTTGGCGAGCTGAAACCGCTCGTTCAGTTGAACGATCATCGTATTGATGCGCTCCGCGAGCTCGCCGATCTCGTCGCGCGAGCGCACCCCGGTTACGCGCGCGCGGAAATTGCCCTTGCCAACCTCGATCGCGGCTTCGCCAATGGAAAGAATCGGCTTGCTGATACGGACCGCAAATACGAGCGCGCCGAGCGCCGCGACGGTGAGTCCGGCGGTGAGCCAGATGCCAAGGCTGACGAGCATTTGCCCGACCGCGTAATAAGCGTTGCGCTCGCTCTTCTCGACGATCACCGCCCATTGCAGCCCGCGCGCGGAGGAGAACGCGCCGAGCATCACTTCGCCGTCGGGCCGCGTATAACGGTCGACCGAGACGACCGAGGTGAAAGCGGCGAGCAGCGCGAGCGCCTGCTGGACGATGGCGCGGTCTTTCAGATCGGCGCGGCTCTTTTCGAACACCTGCCGGCCGGAGGAATCCACGATCACGATCGATCCGGTGCGCTGAAACGGATTGCCGGCGATCGATTCGCGCAGCCGCGAGAGATCGATCTTGGCCGAGAGCGCCGCTTTGTTGCCCGCGATCGGGGATTGTAAAGGCAGGATGATGGTAGCGAGCCACCCGTCGGTCGCCGGCACATAATTCACCTGGACCGAAAGCCGGCCGCCCTTGGCCACCGCCTCCCAGACGGCTTCCGGCGCCGTGCGCAGCACGGAGAGCGGATCGGCCCCCGCCTGCCTGAGCTGGGCGGTATAGCGGTCTTGCGTCACCACCGCCGGCGTGCGCGCGCCTTCCACCGTGATCTGCAGCGCGATCAAGTCGGCGATATCCGCGATCCCCTGGCGCAGCAGCGCGACCTTCTCCTGCACGCCGAGTCCTTCGCCGTCGACGGCATTGCGAATCAGGAACAGCGGCGCCGTCCAGGCATGCTCGAACAGCCCGTCGATCTCGCCGCTCACCTGGCGGGCGACGGTGACAAGCTGGTCGTTCGCCGAACTTTTCAGCTCGTCCTGGGCGATCCGGATCAGCGATTGTCCGGCGATCAGGAGCGGGATGATGGCGATGACGACCGAAAACAGGAGCAGCTTGCTGCGCAACTTGAGCCGCAGCATGAAATCCTCCGCGACGGAATCCCCGTCAGTTCCTCTGTCGCGCGATTATACGGAACGAAGCGGTCGCCGTCCCACAGGAAAGCCCGGTCGGATCGCTGACCGTGAGCGTGACCGGATACTCGCCGGGGCTCGCCAGCGTGTGCCGCACGCGCTCGCCGAGCTTGGCGTCGCTATCGCCGATCTGCCAGGCGAAACTGAGCGCCCGCCCGTCGGGGTGGCGCGAGCCGGTGGCGTCGAGCAGCACGGCGTCATTGGCCCCGCCGATCCACACCTCCCGGTCCGGCCCGGCGACCGCGACCGGCGGCGCGTTGACCGTCACTTCGACCGTATCGGTATGGCTCGAACAGATCGACGGCGTATCGTCGGTCACGGTCAGCTTCACCTTGTAGCTGCCGGGCTTGGCGAAGGCATGGCTGGCCTTGGGGCCCTCGGCGGTAGTGCCGTCGCCGAAATCCCAGGCGTACTTGGTGATCTTTCCGTCCGGATCGGCCGACTTGGTGCCGTCGAATTCAATTGCATCGCCCGAGCAGACGAGACTGGGCAGGCCAGCAACCGCCAGAGGCGGCTGATTGACATGCACGGTCCGGGTGACCTGGCGCTGGCTGTTGGCCAGACGCGTGCCGTCATCGGCATAGAGCGAGAGGGCGAACTTGCCGGGTTTCTTGTAGGCATGGGTGATCTCGGGCGTGGCCGCCGTGGTGCCGTCGCCCATGATCCAGCGGAACGCCCGGATCGGCCCGTCCGGATCGCGCGAAGCCGCCGAGCGCCATGTCGTGCGCTCATCGACGCAGACCGTCTCCGGGCCGGTGATGACCGGCACCGGCGGCGCGTTCACCCGCACCGTTACCTCGTCGGTCGCCGTGGAATTGGGCAGGTCCGCTTCGTCGCGCACCAGCAGCTTCACTTTGTAAACGCCCGGCTCGCGATATTTGTGCCGCACCACGACGCCGGATGCCTTGTTGCCGTCGCCGAGGTCCCATTCATAGGCGACGATGCCGCCGTCGGGATCGCGCGAGCCGCTGCCGTCGAACACCACGTCCTCTTCCGCCGCGACGTGCTTGTCGCCGCCCGCGGCCGCGACCGGCGGTGCGTTCACAGCGATGACGTGGCGCACCGAGACTTGCTGACAGGTCGGCGAGGTGGAATCGCTGGTGATCGTGAGACTCACGCGGTAGACCCCGGCCGCGGCATACTTGTGCTTCACCTGCGCGCCGGTCGCCCGCTTGCCATCGCCGAAGTCCCAGCGCCAGCCGGTGATCTTGCCGTCCGCCATATAGGAAGAGGTCGCGTCGAACGCGATCTCGTCGGTGATGGGTGCTGCGGGCGGCGCCTTGATGACCGCGACCGGCCCTTCGATGATCCGAACCCGCACCTCGTCGGTCGAGGTGGCGCTGCAAGTGCCGACCTTCTCGCCCTGGATCGTGAGGAACGCGCGGTAATTTCCGGGCTTGTCGTAGATGTGCGCCGTCTTCTCGCCGGCGCCGAACACGCCGTCGCCGAAGTCCCACAGGAAGCTGTTGACCACGCCATCGATGTCGGTGGATTTGGTGCCGTCGAATACGACCTCGGTCTTGGCGCAGGCGAGGATCTCGCGCGGGCCGGCGTCGGCGACCGGGCCCTGGTCGACGCGGATCGCGATGCGCGCGGTGTGGAAATTGCGCGGGAAGCCGGAATCGTCCTTCACCGTCAGCGTGACGGGATAGACCGCGCCGCGCCGGTAGGCCTTGGTCGGATTGACGATCTCCGATTTCGTGCCGTCGCCGAAATCCCACAGGTATTTGAGCAACCCGCCTTCGGGGTCGAACGACTTGCTGCCGTCGAACACCACGGTGTCGCCGGTGCAGACGCGCTGGTTCTCGCCGGCGATCGCCACCGGCGGCCGCTTGATCTTCACCGAGATCGCTTCGCTCGCCCGCGCATTCGAAAGCTTGGTGCCATCGTCGACCGTGAGCACGACCGGATAGGTGCCGCCGACCTTGAACGTGTGCGTCACGCGCGCGCCGGTCGCCTTCTGGCCGTCGCCGAAATCCCACTCATAGACCAACGGATCGCCGTCGGCGTCGACCGACTTGGTGCCGTCGAAAGTGACGGTGAGCTCGCCGGTCTCCACGTTCTCTCCGGCCTTCGCCACCGGAGCGTGGTTGATGCGGATCCGCAATTCCGCGACGCCGGTGGCGTTGGCCGCGCCGCTGTCGTCGATCACGGTGAGCTGGGCCGTGTAGATCCCGGATTTTTCGTAGCGGCGCGCGGCCTCGACGTTGTCGACGGCTTCCGGAACGTCGCTGAAATTCCACCGGTAGCTCGCGATTTTTCCGTCGGGATCGAACGAGCGCGCGCCCGAGAGCTTCACCTCGTCGCCCGGAGCCGCCAGCACATCGGGCCCGGCGACGGCGACCGGCGGCGTATTGATGAAGGCCTGGGTCACGTCGTAGTCGACCGCTTCCACGTGGCCGGTGTCGTCGCGGACCCGCAGCCGCACGCTGTAGGTGCCGGGCTTGGTGAAGGCGTGCTCCACCACCGGCCCAGTGGCCGTGGTTCCGTCGCGGAAATCCCAGAAATACTCTGCGATCCGGCCGTCGGGGTCGACCGAACGCCGGCCATCGAATGCGAGCTTCTGTCCCGGCGCACCGACGAGATCGGGGCCCGCATCGGCGATCGGCCGCGCGTTGACGATGATCCGCACCGTATCCGTGCCCGTGTCACGCAGCGTACCGGACGCGTCCTTGACCGTCAGGCGGACTTCGTAGGTGCCGGGCTTGGCGTAGACGTGGGTCGGCCGCAGCCCGGTGCCGGTGGTGCCGTCGCCGAAGTCCCAGTCGTAGCGGATGATCTCGTCGTCGGCATCGCTCGAGCGGGTGCCGTCGAACTGCACGAGGCTCGCGGTGACGTGCTGTTCGGGCCCCGGCCGCGCGACCGGGGGCGCGTTCACACGGATTTCGAATTCTTCCGTATGCGTGTTGCAGCGATGCGCGGAATTGTCGACGACCACATGCGTCACGCGATAGCGCCCCGGCGTCTCGAACGCGCGCATAGCCTTCTCACCGGTGAGCACAACGCCGTCGCTGAAGCGCCATTGGTGCTGGGTGAGGACCCAGTCGCGCGCGGTCGACATGGTTCCGTCGAATACGACGTCCTCGCGGATCGCCACCAGCTTCTTCACTTCGGAGAGCGAAACCGGCGGCCGCTTGACGAACACCGTTACCGCAACCTGCGAGCCGTTGCCGACCTGCGGCGCGCTATTGGTGACCTCGAGCCAGGCAACGAAGCGGCCCTCGACCTGATAGTCGTGCATGACGGTGCCGCCGGTGGCGAACGTGCCGTCGCCGAACCGCCAGCGATAGTTCAGTCGGTCGCCGTTCCGATCGGACGAGCGCAAACCATCGAAGCTGATCGCGGTGCAGCTTTGCTCGGTGGCCAGCGCCACCGCCTTGGGCCGGTCCGGCGTCTTGTCGAACAGGCGGGCCGGCATTTCGATGGGAACCAGCTTGCTGCCGTCGCTGATGTAATAGGTCACGTCGTTCGGTTTTTCGTCGCCGCCGCTCAGCGTGATCGCCGCTTCGGTCTCGCGCAGGTCCGGGTCAACCGTGACCTGGCTGGTGCGCCAGACGCCCTGCCCCGAGGCTTCCAGCGCATACGTCGCGCCGAATTGCTCGATCAGCTGGACGGTGCCGCCGGCGGCGTCGAAATTCCCGAACGTGAGCGAGGCTGCGTCCGGCGGGATCCAGAAGCGCAGCTCCACGTAGGGGCCGCGGTCCGGCAGGCGGATCGTGGGCTGGAACGAGAAGATGCGCGCGCCTTCGGGGGCGACGTTCTCCTTGTCGCTCGTGCTCAGCTTGACGTCGAAGACGTTGCCGTCCGCCCCGGATATCGCCTCCACCACGAGGCGGAAAATGATGCGGTCGCCGACCAGCTCGCCCTGCGCCGGGTCGAGGGCGGTCAAGGTCGTCCATTGATTGTCATAGCGCAGGCTCGAACCGTAGACGCGCTGTGCGATCAGCGTGCCGGCGCTGCGCTCCTCGCGGCTGAACTGCCCGGGCTGCGCAAAAGCCGCGGCGTAAGCACCCGGCCCGCCATAGACCGCAAAGCGGGTGCTCGTGCTGGGATAGCGGCTGATCAACTCGTCGAGCCGCCCGCCGGTGTCGGGATCGAACAACCGGATGAAGACCTGCTGCTTGGTCCCCGCCGGCACACTTAAGTAGATCGCCTGGGCGTGGGTTGGATCGCCTTCGCTGATCGGCGCGTGCGCGCCGTAGGTAATGAATAGCGGCGGCTCGTCGGCGCTCCATGCCGGCGCCGTCAGCGCCGGAAGGAGCACGGTTGCGAGAAAGACGAGAAGCTTGCTGAATCTACGCATAAACGACCCCGCCTATCGAATCTCGAACGTCTTCTTGTTGCCGGCGTCGTCCTGCAGCTCGACCTCGCGCAAGGCGGCCAAGGCCACGACCTCCGCCGGCACCACCAGCGTGCCCTCGTAGCGCTTGGCGGCGCGGTTGTAGCGGAGGAAGCCGGAGAAGTTCTGCGCGCCAGCCGCGACCTTGAACGGCGCGACCTTGGCGAGGCCCGAAGCGTCCTGCGCCTCGACCTCGATCGAAAGCGTGAGCCGGCCGCCGATAGTGCGCAGGGTGAGCCGCGCGCTGACCAGCGCGGGCGGATCGCGATCGAGCTTCACAGTCCATTTCTCGACGCGCACGTTGCCGGCTGGATCGGCCGCGACGAGCTCGATGACGTTGTCCCCGGCCGCGAGCTCCAGGGCCTTCTCGAAGCGGCCGTTCCGATTGACGATCTCGCGGCCGTTGAGCGTGAGCCTGGCGCCGGGCTCGGTGCGGCCCCTGAGCAAGAACCGCGGCTCAGCCGTGAGCCGGACGGGAATCTCGTCGAGCACGATATCCGGCGGCGTCTTGTCGACGCTCACCGCAAAACTCTCGGTCGTGGTGAAGCCGGAGGGCGCGGTGACGGCGATCGCCAGGCGCTCCTCCGCCGCTTGCAGCGGAACGTTCACGCGGAAGCGGCCGGAGCTATCGGTCGCGGCCGAGGCGCGGACGGCGCCGGCCGCGGTCTGGATGCGGATCTGCGAATTCGGCATCGTGGTCCCGCCGATGGAAATCACGTCCTCCGCGGTGAGGAAATGCCGCGGCCCGATCGTGAGGATCGTGGGGTCGAATGCGACGACCGATTGGCGGTCCGGCATGAATTCGAAATTGCGCTCATGGCGCGACTCGTTGCCGGCCGGGTCGGTTGAAATCACGATGATCGTGTTCGTACCGGGCGCCGCGGTGATGGTCGTTTCGAAGCGGCCGTCGGGGCGCACCTCGATGGGCCGGCCCTGCACGGTGACCGCCGCGCCCGGCTCGCTCTCGCCGGTAACGCGTACCATCGGGTCGCGCACAATGACGCCGCGCTCAGGCGCTGTGACCGAGAGATAAGGCGGCGTCGTATCGATCACGATCTTGAAGCGCCAGGTCGGACTGCGCGCGCCCGGGAGCCCAAGACTGTCGAGCGCAGCGACGCGCCAGAAATATTCGCCTACCGCAAGCTCCGCAGGCAGGAAGTTCGGCTGATCGAGCCCGAATTTGCTCGCGACCATGCGGCCGAAGCCCTGGTCGGCGGCGATTTCGATCCAATAGCCGTTGGCGTTGGCGACCGCCGCCCAGGTCAATTGTGGCTTGCCCGTATAGACCGTCGCCTCGTTGCGCGGCCCCGCGAGCGCCGGCGCTTCGAGCACGGCGAGCTTGTCGCGTGGCGTCGTACCCGGCGACACGATCGTCCCCTCGTTGCGGTTGAGCGCCACGGTCTTGCCGAGCGCGGTGACTTCCACGAGGCCGTCGTCGTAATTGGCGAATTTCGCGCCGGTGGTGTCCTGGCTGACCCAGAAGCTGCCCGAGTTGATAGTCGCGTTCACGCGCGGAATATCGACATTGAAGCTGGTGCGGGTATTTTTTTCCGTGAGCAGCGCGTAGAAATCGCCTTCGATCAGCGTCACCTTGGCCTCTTCGGTGCGCTTGAGCGGATCGTAGCGCATGCGCTGGATGACGGCGTTCGAATTGGCGCTGAGGCGCAAACGGCTCGCATCGCGGAAGGTGATCTGCGCGGTCGAATCGGAAAGCGTGCGGATCTTCTCTTCCTCGATCAGGATCGTCTGGATCTGCAGGTTGCGCCACGCGAGATCCTGCGGCCGCTGGCCCTCGACGTTTCCCTGCCGGTCGGTGACGAGCGCCTCGGCGGCCTTGTCGCGCAGCGCCTGCGATTTCTCCAGCGCGACCGTCGCTTCCGAAAAGGACTCGGTGGCAAGCCCGCGCGTGAGGGTCCAGTTGCGCTGCACGCGCCGGGTCAGGGCCTCGTCGTGCAGCGCGATCGCCTTGCCGATATTGAGCGGCGCAAAAATCTGCGCGCCGGCGAGGTTCGCGGTCTGGATCTGCAGCAGCGCATCGACCAGCGCCTTGTTGGCGGTCGAAATCTCGTTGGCCGGAATCCGGAGCGTGATGCCCGGACGCAATTGAGTGATGGAGTTCAAGCCGCTTGCCTGCAAAATCTCCGGCCAAAGATTGGGATCGTCGAGATAACGCTCGGCGATCTGGCGGATCGTCTGTTCGGATTCGAGGCGGACGATGAGATGGCGCGCGTCTTGCGCGAGGATCGGAAAAGCGGAAAAGAAATGGATCAGGGCCGCGCAAAGCGCGAGGCTTGCAACGCGGACGTTCGCTGCATGACGCGCCGCGGATCGGGTCGCCATTCTCTTCCCCCGAACCCTACTCGCCGTTCCGCATCTAAGTCTATGTTGGCAGGAAATCGCGAGCATCTTCAAGGTCTACCGGAGCCTTCGCGGTAGGCACGGATCGCGCGAAGCGCCCAGGAACCGTTCAAAGCATTGAAGCAATGGTGGGCCCGGGAGGACTTGAACCTCCAAACTTGTGGCACGAACGGTGTATCCATGAATCTCAGCAAGCCAGTAGCGCCCTGCGACGGTAGCACCAGCCGCCCATAGACCGACGAACGCCGTGCTTGAGGCTAATTCCCGATTTCTTGAAGAATGGGCGCATCCGTAGCTCCTACTGCAACGCCCCAAGTATGGAGGACCGCGAATAGAGTTGCAGAATGCTGTAACTCAAGATTGTATATGAGTATCATACCACAACTTCCTTCGCATGTTCCAAGGGATAAGTGCGTTCTCCAACCGGCCAAATCAATCCATTCGTCAGCCATGGGACGGCTCTATTCGCGGATATGCATGGTTAGATTTTCGTTATCTCCTACAAACGGTTTGCAATCAGTTTGCGCCGACCACACTAGCTCTGCGATTAGCACAATTTTTCGTTGACATTTCCTTGCTAGTGCTCATGTCGGTGGTTGCGCCTCGCAAATCTTTGGCAAGGTGACGTACTAACGAGAAGTACATGACGACTCGTGCATTGCAGACGGAACGACGGATCGAATCGACTGAATCGACCGAGTCGCAGCGATTGAATGATTGCGCTGCAAAGGACACTCCGAGTCTTACCGGAGAGAATTCACAAGCCCAAATTCGAAGCTCAAGCGACCGGCCAACAGCGCAACCGGATCCTTCGTCATGCGATATTCATGCTCAGACAGCAATGCTGCGCAAAGCGTTCGCATCGCAAAGAGCGGCGGATATTGGGCATGCATTCGATGATTTCGGAATAGAACGAGTTCCAGACAATTTGATTGAGAACGTTGGCGACGCAGTGCTTGCTTGCCAACAACTAAGGGCCCTAGCAGAAGCGATGCAGTCCTATCTCGAACAGTTCGCAGACGTTAAAACTTCTCCATGGCCGCCCTCGCTAGTCTGCAGCACTAGCCGTTCCGTCTACGAGCCCGACGATAACCTGCACGAGCTGCGCCGAATTGGGACCAGGGTCTTGTCGATCCTAGAGGAGGCGAGAAAGTTCGGTGTGAATTCAGTTCAAGATCTCGAGCAGTTGATTGCCGACGAGAAGGATATCCCCAATGAAACTCCGCCGGGTCACATCGTCAAGGCTTTGAATGACACCGATACCGTTCGTTTCAGCATCCTGCTTGGACAGCAACGAAAGCTTCTAAAGTTGATGGAGGAGTTAGACTCTGCATCTAACCTTTCCTTAGTTCCAATCGATGCACTGGTGCGCGCGTCGAATGTTGCCGCAATCGCCGCAAAGAGCGAATATGCGCAGTTGTCGCCGGCTCAAGCCTTCTCTGAAGCAGTGAAAAGAAGCAAGGATGCGCACACGCTTATCACCGTCGTTGAGAGTGCCACCCATGCCCTAAGTCTACTTGGGTTCGACTGCTCATTTCCTGCTAGCGGTTTAGAAGCAGTAACTCTTGCGGTGATCGTTGCGGCGCGTCTTCCTGTATCTCATCGCAACTATTTTAGATGGAGTTCCTCGGGCGGGGCAGATGCATTCCGAAGAGCTCACAAAACGTGGGCGGACCTCGTCTCAGTCGATATAGATTGGCGGGAGCGACTCTCCGGTTACTTTCCGCATTGTCGGCCCTCGCCTGAGGAACTTGAAACAGCCGCCGCACATTTCTCCGGCAGCGCAATTCGGAAGGCGCGAGCAGAATTCGCCGGTGCGGGCGTAGCAGCACGCGAACGGATCACGCTGCTCGGCTTTGATCCTCAAAGTGCGCGGATACGGGAAGAGTTGGAATCGCTGATAATTCACCTTCGCGCCGTTCGCCGATTTTGTACCAATGTTACTTACCATGAGATGCTTGGATCGGAGTGGGCCGGGCTTGAAACGCCATTTGACGATATCGCAACAGCGGCACGAACAATTCAGCGAATTAATGGCTTTTTTATCACTGTAGCACATGGCCATCGCGTGTTTGATCGTCTGGTGTTACTGGAAGCTTCCCAACTTGAAGCCATGGGATCACTAGCGTCCTCGATAGGCGAATTGCGAGTCCTTTCAAACGATCTGAGATCTAGACTCGGTGAAGGCACAGTCGAGACGTTGATCTCTGAACTTGAGAGCGAACGGCATCTAGCCGAGGCGATTCTGGAAGCGGACCCAGAACGACTTTCTGCAGGCATCGACTTGCCGCTTTCGAAGATTCACGAGATTGGTGCTCGCGAGATCCAACGTCGGGAGTTAGCGGAGGATATCGCACGTGATCCTCTTGCTCCGGCTCTGAATAGATTAGCTAACACCGATGAGGCCACCGAAGCCGCTCTCAAAACAACTACTTGGATTAGCATCATCCGCAGGAAGGAATTAGGGCCGGAACTGCGATCACACCTCTTGTCCGCAAATGCTGTCCGAGCTCGAGAACACCTACGTGACCTTTCTAGTCGCGCCGCGGCAATTCTCCCCGTGCTTGACGGCCACATTGCGAAATTTGAAGAACAGTACGGGCTGCATGGACCTTCGTCATGGTCACTACCAGAACTGCTCAAGCGAATTGATGGGCTCATCGCTCGGAGAAATGAATTAGCAGTTGTCCGAAATGTGGGCCGAAATGGATCCGATAAGTCCCTAAAAAGGCAAAGCGAATAGATACGCCGCATGACATGCCGAAGATATGATGTCGAACATATTAGATGAGCCCGGAAGGACTCCGAGTTCCAATTAGGCCGCTATAACCGGATGATTCTGACGTGTCCTGATGGCGTTCCTTCATCTTTGATGCAGGCTTTTTTGCGCCAATTATTGGCCGATCGTGTTCTAAATTGGGAATCATGGATATCTAAGGAGTCGAATTTACTTCTGCTGAATTTGTTGAGCGTAGCGTTCGTTTCGATAGTCACTGGAGTTTGCAAGTGAACAACCGCAGGCGCGAACAGCGAATTCGTACGCTAGAATTCGGGAAGATCATTTTAGGCCATCAGTTGAATTCTGTCGATTGCATCGTCCGTAATCTTTCGGCCGGGGGCGCGTGTCTGCAGGTCGAAAGCACCGACAGCCTCCCGCAAGAGTTTCTCTTAAAGATCCCCATTGAAAACTTAAAATACTTTTGTCGAATCGCTTGGAAGGCTCAAGATCGCGTGGGTGTCGCGTTTCGTGGACAAAACTCTCAGACAGGCCAATCTGCCGCGCACCGGAAGACCGCCGATCGCTAGCCCGCACCAGCATTGCTCGGCGCAGCATCAGCAGCAATGTCTCAAAGGTTCGATATGGTAAACAATCTCCGAAAAAAGGGCGGCTAGCCTACGCGCTTGTGAACCTTTCGGTCATTGATGGCTTCGGGTGAAGGCAAGGATTGGTTTCGGATTCGTACCCGAATCTCACTAGAAATCTACTCAACTCACAAGTGTGAATTAGTTTTCTTTCCGTAATCACACAAGAAGAGTCGCGGTAGTTGGACGTCTAGCCAACCTACCTCAAAGCAATCGCGATGCTGATCTTCACCCTCACCGAATTTCGAAGCGACCTCAATGACTTTCACGAACGGAGCAAATCGAAGTTCAATGAAGCCACCTTCTGCCGTGAGTATTCGTACGAAATTGTCGGTGGCTTTTGGAACCGCGCTCGCTTTCATTGTTGCGGTCGGGCTCCTAAGCCTCGTTCAATTGCGTACCGTCAAGAGTGTTACCGAAGAGCTTCGTTTCGTTTGGCTACCCCGGATTGAGACCCTAGTAGAAATCAAGCGCACGATTGCCGAGCACCGATTCCTGGCGACAATAAGGACCCAAACCACAAATGTTCATCGTCTTGCTACCATCGCTCAAAGCATGGATGAAGCGCTCAAAGTCTTGAGAGTAGCAGAGCAATCCTATGCGCACTTGACGGTTTCTGCTGAAGAAAAACAACTATTTTTGGACTTCGCAACGCTTTGGAATAACTATAGGCAAGCGTTCAGGAGAGTTGATGAACGGCTAGAGAGCGGCAATATCTCGCTGGCCGTCGAAGAATTCAACAGCATGACGCTCGCCGCCTTTGACCGCGCGGCGGAAAAACTTGATGAACTTATCACGCGATCAAGGATACAACGCGGTATTACCGCAACTCGTATCCACGAAGTCTATGAAGTAGCATTGCTTTTTACCGCTGCTGTTATTGCGCTGGCCAGCATATTAACTGGCATTGCCATCGCCTGGACCTCGCGCTCCATCAGTGCACCGATTCTCAGGGCGAGCACCGCCATGCGGCGGCTCGCAGCTGGAGACTACTCAGTGGCTATGCTCGACGATCGGGTGCGTAGAGACGAAATCGGGGTACTTCTCGATACCGTCAACAGCTACCGGGATAACCTGATCTTCAGCCGTAGCTTGACCTACATTGCGGAGCGAAACCGCGAACGGTTGCAGGCCGCTGTAAGCAATATGCCGGTCGGCCTGTGTATGTTCGATGCCGAACAACATCTTATAATCTGCAATGGTCGCTATGCGGAAATTTACCAGCTTCCCCGTGAACTAACTAAACCAGGTACGAAGCTTCGGGAAATTTTAGGGTACACAATCCGTGACGTGAACTGCGTAGAAAGTACTATCGAGGAATATTTGGAAGAGTGTCTTCAGGCTACTCATCGACGATCACTAAGTTCGAATCTGCATGAACTCAACAATGGTCGAATCGTCAACGTCATCCATCAGCCAATGAAAGGAGGCGGCTGGGTTGCGACTCACGAAGACGTCACGGAAAAGTGTAAGGCGGAAGCGCGTATACATCACATGGCGCGCCATGACGGGCTGACCAATCTTCCTAACCGAGCTTACTTCAAAGAGCGACTCGAGGAAGCGCTCATACGAATGCCAAGCGGTGAGAAACTGGCCGTTCTTTGCGTTGATCTCGATGAATTTAAGAATGTGAACGATACACTTGGCCACTCGATCGGCGATGCGCTGTTGCAGATCGTCGCCGACCGGCTACGGGCATCGGTGCGACAAGCCGACACAATCGCGCGATTTGGTGGAGACGAGTTTGTTATCGTTCAGGTCGATTTGGAGCAGCCGGCCAGCGCCAAGGCTCTTGCAAAACGAATAATCGAAGCGCTTAGCGCGCCTTTCGATGTCGGTGGTCACCAAATCATCATTGGCGCCAGCATCGGTGTTGCAGTTGCCCCTTCGGACGGTGACCACGCTGACAATTTGCTAAAGAACGCTGATATTGCGCTGTACCGTGCCAAGAATGACGGCCGTGCTACCTGTCGGTTCTTCGAGATTGAGATGGACGATCGGCTGCAGGTGCGCCGTGCGCTGGAGATCGATCTGCGCCGAGCTCTTCTGCAGGATGAATTCGAACTTTATTACCAGCCAATCGTCGATTTGCGCTCAAACCAGATCAGCACACTTGAGGCACTGATCCGTTGGCGGCACCCTCGGCGCGGAATGATTTTGCCTTCGGAGTTTATTCCACTCGCGGAAGATATTGGCCTGATAGTGCCAATTGGCGTGTGGGCACTACGGCAGGCATGTCTCGATGCGATGACCTGGCAGAAAGACGTCCGGGTTGCAGTCAATCTCTCCCCGATCCAATTCAGAAACGAACAGCTGCTCGAGTGTATGATCAAAGCTCTCGCGATTTCGAGGCTACCTGCCAATCGTCTCGAGTTAGAAATAACCGAGCGCGTCCTGCTGAAGGAACATGAAGCGACGCTGGCTGTATTGCATCGATTACGTGCATTTGGCATACGTGTCGCACTGGATGATTTTGGCACGGGCTACTCAAGTGTGAGCTATCTGCGTAGTTTCCCCTTCGACAAGATAAAGATTGACCGGTCATTTATCAGCAACCTCTCGACCGATGAAAGCTCGCTCGCCCTCGTTCGGGCGGTGATGGTGCTAGGTTCGAGCCTTGCCATGGAAATAACTGCCGAAGGCGTTGAGACCGAAGATCAGCTCGCCCGCGTCCGCGCAGAAGGCTGTACCCACGCCCAAGGATTGTTATTCGGTGAGGCCCGACCTGCACACGAAGTGCTGACGACTCTTGCGAAAAAGGTTCTGAGAACCGCGGTTGCTGCCTGAGACTTACCTTACTCGACCCGCCACACTCAACAACGCTGAGGCCTCAGCCGCTTGGTTCGAACAAGTCGGACTGTTATTGCACATGAGGGAAATTACCAGCGACGGTTGTCGTTTCGCGCTTTAGACTCGTTTGGGCTCATTCGTCATTATCTTTTCTCAACCCTTTGCAGGGTTAAATTGAAAAAAATGAGCGCTTGTTAAAATTCTAGTCAATTTGAAACGGAATACTAATTGTATAACCATACTGTGGGATTAGTAAAATAATGTTGGGAGGAGCGCGCCATGTCTAAAGTGTTCAACTTCCTCCGGAATGAGTCCGGCGCGACCGCTATTGAATACGCTCTTATCGCCGGAAGTATCTCAATTGTGATTCTCGTTGCGGCGCGGGGTATCGGCACCGACTTGGTTACGATCTTCACGAAAGTCGAAAATGGTTTCCAATAAATCACTCACGTCTGTTAGGGGTACTCAGTCCCCGGCAATTGTCTGTGCGTGCTTCTCCCCATTCTTCGAGCTCTGTGCAGACCGTTGTAGTTTGTCGCCCGAAACGTCACTTCCCAACCGGAGCATCAACAGGATGTACGGTATTGGCGCGTGACGAAGTCACCGCCCGCACCAGGTCCTCACTCGCGGATTGTGCGAGTGAAGCTGAAGTAGCGTCATGACCTAGCCGAACGACAAACTTTGCCGCGGCTATCTTCATTTCGGGGCGCAAACCCGGGTGGATGAAGAAGGTGCCGGCTGCAAGAAATTGCAAAGCTGGGCCGGTAAAAAGCCCAATCGCGATCCAAAGCGAGACGTTGTTCTTTCTCATGGGTACGATCGATAGGCGAGCGACACTACAACATTTGAATATCTGGCAAATTGATTTTGCTACTCTTAAGATGAGAACTCGGTCGGTAGCAGTAAACTCGGACGCGTTGCAGTTATCGTGAAGAGATCGTGAACAGCTTGCGCCTAGACATTGGGCGTCGAGCTGCAGGACCGAGTTCACAGTCGTCAGCACCCAGACCACCTCAAGGCCGGTGTGCGCGCGATCGGGTAAAGGCCGAGGCAATTGTTGGCAATATCGTTGCCAGTTCCCCCCGAGCAAGGCGCACACCCCGCCGCAAGCCATTAAGAATAATGGTGGGCCCGGGAGGACTCGAACCTCCAACCAGGCCGTTATGAGCGGCCGGCTCTAACCATTGAGCTACGGGCCCGATTGCGGCGGAACGTACCAAGCGTCCCATGCAGGCACAATCGCGGGAACGCACTCCGCAAGCGAACGAGCGCCGCGCGGATAGCACGGCGCCCGTTTCAGATCGGGTTCCTTCGCGACGCGGCTTATTTCTTCTTCTTGGCCCGGCGCTTCGCGGCCCGCGGCGGCGGAGCCGCATGCTTCTTCTTGAGCAGCAGCACCGCGGCGGTAACCGCAACGACCGCCAGGATGACACCGCCGTCGGCGCGCGCGGGTTGCGCCGTGAACGTGCTCATGACCAGCGCCGCTGAAAGCGCAGCGGCAAAGCTCAGTTTCTTCATGTCTTCTCCCCCTTTTCAGCCCACCTTGGGACTACAAAGATAAGCATCGCTTCCAGACGCGCGGCAAGTCAACAGGGCTCCGATCGAAGCCCGGCTGGAAAAAAGCTAGAGGCGCATCAGCCGCTTGGCGTTGCCCGAGAGGATCTTGGCCTTGTCCTCGTCGGAGATCGGGGCGGTTTCCATCCAGCGCACCGCCGGCGGGTTCGCCACGAACGGGTAATCGACCGAGAACAGAACCCGGTCCACGCCCATCTCCATCATGGAGTTCAAGAGCGCCGGGTTCGAAAAAAAGCCGCTCGTGGTGATCCAGAAATGGCGGCAGAAAATGTCGCGAAACTGGATCGCCTTGCCGCCCGGCCGCGCCAATGAATGATCGATGCGCCAGACGAAGAACGGCACCATTTCGCCGAGATGACCGAGGATGATTTTCAGCCGCGGGTGCTTGTCGAACACGCCGGAAAGGACGAGGCGGACGGCCTGCGTCGCGGTCTCCACACCGTAGCCCCAGGCGGCGCGCGTGATGCCCGGATAGTCGGCGACGTAGTCCTTGTAATAAACGTCCGTCACCACCGGATTCGGCGCCGTCGGGTGCAAATAGATCGGCACGTCCAACGCCTCGGCTCGGGCGAAGATCGGCCAGTAGCGCTGGCCATCGATGAACTGGCCGCCGGCCATGACGCTGATCATCGCGCCCTTGAAGCCGTGCGTCTCCACCGTGCGGGCGAGCTCGTCGGCGGCGGCGATGGGATCGCCGGTCGGCAACACCGCGAAGCCGCCGAGACGCTTTTCGTTCGCACGGCAGGCGGCGGCGAGGCGATCATTGACGCGGCGGCTGAGCGCGACCCCGCTGTCGCCGGCGAGATTCTGCGTCGAGGGCGCGGCGTGCGAGATGATCTGGTAATCGATGCCGGCCTCGTCGAGCTCCTTGATGCGCAGCTCGCCGAGATCGTAGAGGCGCTTGTGCAGATCGGGCGGGCCAAAACGGTCGGCCGGCGCATAGGTCGCGACCAGCTCCTCGTCCCAGTAATGGTCCTCGAGCGTTACGACGGGGCAGTTGGGTTTCTTGAACATGAGGCGACGCGTTCCCTTCCCTCGTCATGCCCGGCCTCGTGCCGGGCATCCACGTCTTAGGCTTTGTAACAATTCAAGACGTAGATGGCCGGGACAAGCCCGGCCATGACAGTTTCTTCTGTTATGCGCGCCTAGGCTCGCTTGCCCGCGAACGGCCAGGAACCGAACGCGCCGGAATCGACCGTGCCCTCGATCTTGTCGCCGTCGACGCCGCCGCTAAAGGTGAGCGTGAGCGGCATCGGGTTCACGATCTTGATCTTCCAGGCCACCTGGTTGCCGTCCACGGTGCCGTCGAAGATCGCGGTCGAATTGCCCTCGGCCGCCTGAGTGCCGGTGAGCGTGGCGCCCTCGGCCTTGAGCGTCAGCTCCGAGCCGCGCTCGCCGAGCGGGGTTTCCATTCGGATGTTCCAGTTTCCGTCCACGGCCATGATCGATCCTTTCGGGCTCCTGGGGAGGCCCTGTGGCGGGCATACCCGCTCCTTCGCCTCCCCGGTCCGGGAGAGGTGAATGGAGAGCGGGTCCGCTGTCAAGAAAAAGGGCCCTCTCCGGGGGAAGAGAGGGCCAGGGAGGTCGAAGATGTCCGTGCCGCCGCTACGTCGAGAGCCAGAGGTGGCGGGTACGCGGGTCGGCCTTGAACTCCGGCCGGCGCTCGGGCTGCTCGGCGTTCTCGTCGCCGAGCCGCATATGGTTCACCGCGATTACCGCCGCGAATTGCCCGGCAATCAGTGCGAAGAAGGCGATGGCGCCGATGAGGTTTTCCATGGCGCGGCGCCTTACTCGACTTCCAACTGGTAGGTCTGCGCAGTCCGCTGCGCCGACGCAATCCATTGGTCGAAGCCCGGCACGCCCCCCTGCACGCGCGGATCCCAATCATAGACCAGGAAGCCGAACGCCTGGTCTGACCTCGGGGTCGGCCAAGTCGGCCTTGTTGGCCGCCGGCACGATGGTGGCGAGCGCCTCGGCCATGGGCGAGGTCACTTCGGGAAGGTTCGCGAAGCGCTGGCTGCGGACCGTGTAGGGAAACGAAATGATTGCAAGGGCGAGAACGAGCGTTGCGATGATCGCCACAACGCTGCCGGTCTGGCGAAGAATGGAACCGATCTGCATGACTGCCTCCATCTGTGGGTCCCGCAGGTGCGGAACCGCGTCTTTGATGGCCAATTCATGCAGGAGGCCTGTGAACCCAGCGGCGCCCAGGCGTGACAAGAGCGTGAAATCTTCGGGGTGGGCCGTGAATTCGCCAAAACAGGCCCTAACAGCCTATTTACGGGGGCCTTTCGGCAGCTTGCCGATGAAATCCTTCTTGCCGAGCGGCACGCCCTGGTGGCGCAGGATCGCGTAGGCCGTGCTGACGTGGAAATAGAAATTGGGCAGCGTCACCAGGCGCGCATGCAAGCGCGCCGGCATTTGCAGCTTGGGGGTGAAATAGGGCGCGGCGGTCTTCTTGTCCGCGCCGGCGAAATCCTCGGGCCCGAGCTTGTGCAGATAGGCGAGCACTTTCTTGATGCTGGCGATCAAGTCCTCGTAGGTCCGCTCGTCATATTTCATCTTCGGCGGCTTGCGGGCGGTGAGCTGCCGGGTGAAATCGAGGCCGGTGAAATAGGCGTACTGGATCTGCTGGATGAACGTGTACATGTCGGGATAGAGCCGCGCGGTAAGGAATACGTCGGCGTCGTATTTGCTCTTGCGTGCGTGTTTGCGCGCCACCGCGATGAAATGCAGGAGCCGCTGGAGCCCGCGGATGAGTTCCGGAATGGTAGAAGTGTAAAGTTCGCCAGACGGTTTCATGACACCATTCTAACACGCGTCCTGCGGCGAAGAACGGCTCAGATGCGCCGTGCCGGGCCCGAGAGCGAAAGAATGCCCATGCCGACGAGCGAGAAGCCGGCGACCGCCAGATAAGGCGCGGTGTAGCCGCCCGTCGCATCGAACAAGAGCCCCATGATCGTCGGCGCGATCGCGTAGCCGATGACGCCGGCAAGCAGGCTTACCGAATAGATGCGCCCGTATTCGCGGATGCCGAACGCCTCGGCGAGCAAGAGCGGCTGCATCATCAGCATGCTGCCCGCCGTGACCCCGAACAACGCCACGCAAATCAGGATCAACCACTTGCCGGCGACGAAGGCCAAGAGCACGAGCCCGACGGTCTGGATCGCGATCAGGCTCTGCGTCATCGCACGCGAGGGCACGTGCGCGAGTAGCCAGCCCGCCAGCAGGCGTCCGCTCAGGCTCGCGGTCGCCAGCACCGCCACCGAAAATGCCGCGGTCTCCGCGTCGGCGCGCAGACTCGCAAGCCGGTAGATATGCGCGATGCCGCCGACCTGCGAGCCGAGCGCAAACATGTAGGTGCCGGCCACCGATATGAAGAAGCGGCTGCGCCATGCTTCGGCGAAGGCGATGCTCGGCGCCGCGGCGGCCTGTGCAGCAACATGTTCATGATGCGCAATGCCGTCGGGCGCGAGCCCCATGGCGCGCGGACTCGAGCGCACGACCCAGACGATGGCCGGCACGACGCCGAGGAAGAACGCCAGCGCAATCCACGGCCCCGCCCCCGCCAGCCCGTATTTCTGGATCAGGAAGGCCGAGACCGGCGTCAGGATCACGCCGCCGAGCGAGAGGCCGGTCGAGGCGATCGACATGGCGAGCGCGCGCCGGGTCTCGAACCAGCGCGTGACGATGGTGGTGGTCGGGATCAGCCCGCAGCCGCCGTAACAAGCGCCGAAGAAAATGTAGAAGGCGAAGAGCTGCCAGGGCTCGCGCAGGAAGCCGATGGAGGCGAGCGCAAGCGTGCCGCCGCAGGCCGCCGCCATGATCACGTAACGCGGGTCGTAGCGGTCGACGATCTGGCCGGCGGCGAGGCCGGAGAGCGCCGAAGCCACGAAGAAGCTCGCGGTCGCGGCGCTGGTGAGTGAAACCGGAAACGCGCGCTCGACCACGAACGCGTCGAGCAGCACCGGAAGGTTGTAGAACGCGAGCCCGGCCGTGGTCGTCATCACGACGCCCATGGCGTAGACGACGTACCAGCCGTAGAAGACGCGGCTCGAGGCCATGCGGGTTCCGGAGGGAGAATGAATTGGCGGAGCGGCGGCCACCTTTTCAGAGTGCGATGCGCGGATCAACCGCCCGCGGCATGATGGCAGCCATTCATAAGATTCATGCCGGCGCGCTTGTCTTGCGTGCGGAAACGAACGAATGTCCCGCGCCGTGAACACCCCCGCACACCCGCTATCCCACATGAGCGAGACGGATTCCGCCGCCGCGTGGTTCCGGCTCGGCATTGCGCTGCTCGCCGGCACCATCGGCTCGGTCGGCATGTGGTCGGTGGTGGTGGCGCTGCCTGCGGTGCAGGCCGATTTCGGCGTGCTGCGCGCCGATGCGTCACTGCCCTTCACTTTTGCCATGATCGGCTTCGGCCTGGGCGGCATGGCGCTCGGGCGGCTCGCCGACCGCTTCGGCATCGTGGTGCCGATCCTCATAGGCGGGGCCTGCATCGGCATCGGCTATGTCGCCGCCGGCTACACGGCGAATGTCTGGCAGTTCGCGCTCGCCTACGCGCTAGTCGGCTTCGGGAGTTCGGCGACCTTTGGCCCGCTGGTCGCGGATATTTCGCACTGGTTCGTGATCCGGCGCGGGATCGCGGTGGCGGTGGCTTCGGCCGGAAATTATGTCGCCGGCGCCGTATGGCCGCCGATCGTGCAGCATCTGATCGCAAGCCAGGGCTGGCGGCCGACCCATATCGGGATTGGAATCTTCTGCGTCGTCACCCTGGTGCCGCTGTCGCTCTTGTTGCGCAAACGCATCTCGCAACATGGCGACGCCGCCGCGGGCGCGCTTGCCGCCGGCGCGCTCGACCGGCTCGGGGTCTCGTCGAATACGCTGCTCGTGCTGCTGGCCATCGCCGGAGTCGCATGTTGCGTGGCGATGTCGATGCCGCAGGTGCATATCGTCGCCTATTGCGGCGATCTCGGCTACGGCGTGGCGCGCGGCGCGGAAATGCTTTCGCTCATGCTCGGGCTCGGCATCATCAGCCGCATCGCCTCGGGCTTCATCGCCGACAAGATCGGCGGCGTGGCGACGCTGCTGATCGGCTCGGCGCTGCAGGGCGTCGCGCTCTTCCTCTATCTCTTCTTCGACGGGCTGGTGTCGCTCTACATCGTGTCGGGCCTGTTCGGGCTGTTCCAGGGCGGGCTGGTGCCGATGTACGCGGTGATCGTGCGCGAGTATTTCCCACCGCGCGAGGCGGGCACCAAGCTCGGCATCGTGCTGATGGCGACGCTGGTGGGCATGGCGTTCGGCGGCTGGATGTCGGGCTTCATCTTCGACGTCACCGGCTCCTATCAGGCCGCGTTCCTGAATGGGCTGGCGTGGAACATGCTGAATGTTTCGATCGCGACGTGGCTGCTGCTGCGGCCGGGGCGGCGTTTGGTTGCCGCTTAAGGTTATCGGGCGCACGAAAAAACCTTAACGGCCGAATTCCTCATTTCACCCAGATATTTGCCGCAAAGCGGACGCGTTCCGCGGTAACAAGCCGGCTCCCGCAACAACTTCTGGAGCTGTGATGATTTGCGTCTCCGCGACTCTTTTTGTTTTCGCCTTGCTTGCGTTCGCGCCGGGTGCGCACGCGCAAACTCCGCTTACGACTTCGATGATCTCGCGGCACGCTGCGGCCAACGGCGTGCCGGAGGCGCTGGTGCGGCGCGTGATCGTGCGCGAGAGCCGCTACAATCCGCGCGCGATCGGACTCGGCGGCGCCATGGGCATGATGCAGATCAAGACCGCCACCGCGCGCGCCATGGGCTACACCGGCGGGCCGGCCGGCCTGCTCGATGCCGAGACCAACCTGACCTATGCGGTGCGCTACCTGGCCGGCGCCTATCGCGCGGCCAATGGCAACCACGACCTCGCAGTCGCCTATTACGCGCGCGGCTATTATCAGCAGGCCAAGCAGAAGGGCTTCTCGCCCTATGGCGACGCGACGCCGGTCCGTCGTACCCGCCTGCCCGCGCAAGCCGCATGGCGGCTCGGCATGAACCCGCCGAGCGAATTCGTTCGCTGAGCCTCAACTGATCCCCGGCAGGCAACGAATCCAGACCTGAACGGGCGCGTCGGCGGCGCCCTGGCGGGCGTGGGCGAGCTGCTCGTTCTGCAGCGTGATGAACATCTTGTCGCTGGCGCCCGCCTCGCCCGCCGGGATCACGTATTCGAAATAGTGCCGGGTATAGACACCCTCAATGCGCTGGCCGCCGGGAGTGACGATCTCCGGCCCGCGGATCGACATGCGCTTGCCGTCGGCGCGGCACCAGTCGCCGTCGATGGCGTCAGCATGCGCGGTGCCGGTGGCGAGCAGGAACGCGGCGGCTAATATCAGCTTTTTCATCGCTAGCCCCTCAAGCCGCCGTCGGCCACGAGGGTGGCGCCGGTGGTGTAGCCCGACAGGTCGGAGGCGAGATAAAGCACCGAGCGGGCGATTTCGTCGGGCCGCGCGTGGCGGCCGAGCGGAATGTTGGAATCGAGCAGCTTGCGCCCATCGACGCCGCCGGCGAGCTTGCCGATGCCGGCGTCGATGCGGGCCTGGAACTCGTTGTCGATCGGACCGGGGTGCAGCGTGTTGCAGCGGATGTTGCGGCGCGCGACCTCCTTGTAGACGCTGCGCATGATGCCGACCATGGCGTGCTTGGCGGCGACGTAGGCGACCGAGCCGGGCGCGCCCATGACGCCCACCACGCTCGAGGTGATGACGATGGAGCCGCCGTCGTTCATCTGCGGGATGGCGTATTTGCACGCCAGGAAGGCGCCGCGCACGTGCACGGCGATGACAGCGTCGAACACGTCCTCGGGATATTCGGTGATGGGCGTGACCGGCCCCTGGTTGCCGGCATTGGAAAACAGCACGTCGATCTTGCCGAATTTCGCCACCGTGCGATCGACGTAATTCCTGGTGGCCTTGGCGTCGCTCACGTCGGCGGCGCACGTGTCGACATCGGCGCTTTTCAGCTCGGCCTTGGCGCGGTCGAGATCGGCTTGGCGCAGATCCACCAGCATGACCTTGGCGCCCTCGGCGGCGAACAGCTTGGCGCTGGCGAGCCCGAGGCTGCCGGCGCCGCCGGTGATGACGCAGACTTTGTTGGCCAGAAGCGGCATGGCTTCCCCCGACTAGCGCCGACCGAACACGATTTCGACGCGGCGATTCAGTTGCCGGCCTTCGGGATTGTCGGTGCCATCGGGCTTGGTATTGGGCGCGGCCGGGCGCGTGGCGGCGAGCGCCTCGATCGCGAACGTCACGTTGCGCGCGCCGGCGCGCTCGATCAGCCATTGCTGGACCGCGAAGGCGCGGCGCTCGGAGAGCGTCTGGTTATAGGCGGGGGTGCCTTTGGAATCGGTATGGCCCTCGATCACCACGCGGCCCACCGCACGGCGGCGCAGAAGCTCGGCGGCTTCGAGCAAGGTCGCCTCGGCGGAGGGGCGGATATCCGATTTGTCGAAATCGAACAGGATATCGCCGGGCAGCTCAATGCGAATCTCCTTTGCCAATTCGCGGATGCGCAGGCGCTGCACGAGGGGAGCGGCGGGGGCGACGGGACCGGCGAGGGCGACGAGGCCTTCGGCGCAGACGGTGGCGCGGCCGCGGAAAGTCGGGATCGAGCGATAGACCAGGTCGATGCGGCGGATGAAGCGCCCGCCGCCGCGCAGATCGATGGCGCGCGTCTCGCCGCCGGCGGGGATCAGCGCGCGGACCGGAAGGTCGTCGACCATGCCGTTGCCGTAGACGACCTTGAGATCCAGCATTTCGATGGGGGCGCCCATGACGCGCAGGCGGATGGCGCGGTAGACGCCGGTGCGCGGGCCGACCGGGATGACGTCGCGATCGACGTGAAAGGCGACGGAGCGGCAGCCGAGCTGCTGCCAGGGACCGGGCTGTGCCTGCGCACCGGGCGCGGCCAGCGCGAGAAAGGCGAACGCCGCCGCGGCGGCGCTGACGGATTTCAGGTTCATAGGCTCCCTCCCCCAGGGTTTTTGTTGAAGTCAGTATAGCGGGGAGGCTTGGGCCGGGAATAGAGCAACGCGCGCGGGTATCCGCCGCTCACTGCGACGCGCGGAAAACCCCGTTCTTGAAGAAGAAGCGGAACGGCGTGGTGCCCGAGGCGGTGCCGTCGAACGAGCGCCACTTGGCGTTGGTGCACAGGATGCCGCCCTGCGCGGGCACGGCTTCGTATTCCACGTAGTTCGGGTAGACCTTGGGGTTCGGCCCCGGCTCGACCGCCATGAAGGTGGTCACACACTTGTCGCCGGTGATGACCGGGTCATAGCCCTTGATGATGATGCCGTTGCCGCCGGTGCTGAGAAACGTGCTCTGCAAAGGCTTCCAGCTCTCGTAATTCTCTTGCGCCGAGGCGCCCGTGAGCGCGAGGGCAAAGGCCGCCCGCAGGCAAACCGCGTTGAGAATGCGCATGGGTAACGCTCCCGTGTGTCTCTTATGCAGGATACACGCGGAAGGCCCGTTTGGATGCAGGGAGTCGGCCTCATGCTGAGGAGCGCGCTGAAAGCGCGCGTCTCGAAGCATGAGGCCGCCCCATCCTTCGAGACGGGCGCTTCGCGCCCTCCTCAGGATGAGGCGGATAGAGATCAGTTATCGAGGAAGCTGCGCAGTTTGCGCGAGCGCGACGGATGCTTCAACTTCCGCAGCGCCTTGGCCTCGATCTGGCGGATGCGCTCGCGGGTCACCGAGAACTGCTGGCCGACCTCCTCCAGCGTGTGGTCGGTGTTCATGCCGATGCCGAAGCGCATGCGCAGCACGCGCTCCTCGCGCGGCGTGAGCGAGGCCAGCACCCGCGTGGTAGTCTCGCGCAGGTTGGCCTGAATGGCGGCGTCGATCGGCAGGATGGCGTTCTTGTCCTCGATGAAATCGCCGAGGTGGCTGTCCTCCTCGTCGCCGATCGGGGTCTCGAGCGAGATCGGCTCCTTGGCGATCTTCAGCACCTTGCGCACCTTCTCCAGCGGCATGCCGAGCTTCTCGGCCAGTTCCTCCGGCGTCGGCTCGCGGCCGATCTCGTGCAGCATCTGGCGGCTGGTGCGCACGATCTTGTTGATGGTCTCGATCATGTGCACCGGAATGCGGATGGTGCGCGCCTGGTCGGCGATCGAGCGCGTGATGGCCTGGCGGATCCACCAGGTGGCGTAGGTCGAGAACTTGTAGCCGCGGCGGTATTCGAACTTGTCGACCGCCTTCATCAGGCCGATGTTGCCTTCCTGAATGAGATCGAGGAACTGCAGGCCGCGGTTGGTGTATTTCTTGGCGATCGAGATGACCAGGCGCAGGTTGGCCTCGACCATCTCCTTCTTGGCCTGGCGCGCCTCGCGCTCGCCGCGCTGCACGAAGTGCACGATGCGGCGGAATTCCAGAATCTCCAGGCCGGTTTCGGTGGCGAGCGAATGGATCTCGCCGCGCAGCGCCTTGATGCGGTCCTTCTCGTGGCCGACGAAGCCCTTCCAGCCCTTGGCGCCGAGCTTGGAGGTGCGCAGCAGCCACTTGGGGTCGAGCTCGTAGCCCTGGTAGTTCTTCAGGAAGTCCTCGCGCGTGACGCCGTGGCTTTCCGCCAGCCGCATCAGACGGCCTTCGAGCGAAACCAGGCGGCGGTTGATCTCATAGAGCTGGTCGACGAGCGCATCGATGCGGCCTTGATTGAGCGACAGCGACTTCACGTCGACGATGATTTCTTCCTTCAGCTTCTTGTAGCGGCGCTCCTGCCCGGACGAGAGCGATTCGGAGCGCAGCTTGCCCTCGACGTTCTGGTCCTGCAGTTTGCGCAGCTTCTTGTAGGCGTCGGCGACCTTGTCGAAGGTCTCCAGCACCTTGGGCTTGAGTTCCATTTCCATCGCGGCGAGCGACAGCGCGTTCTCGAATTCCTCGTCGTCCTCTTCCTCGGGGCGCGCTTCGAGCGTCACATGCTCGCCGGTGCCGGCCGGCGCCGCGGCGCCGTTGCCGCCGTGGCCGGGGCGGCCCGGAATGTGCGGGCGTCCCGGCGGCGGCGCGGGCGGCGGCGGCGGCGGCACGTTCTTTTCCGGCGGCGCCATCATGCCATCGTCGGCGGCGGCGATTTCCTGCTGGCTCTCGGGCTGCATGGCGGCGGCCTGCGCCGCCTGCTGCGCCTTGGCCTCGGGCCCGGCGTAGGTGGCTTCCAGATCGATGATCTCGCGCAGCAGCGCCTTGGCTTCGTTCAGCTCGTCGCGCCAGACGATGATGGCCTGGAAGGTCAGCGGGCTCTCGCACAGGCCCGCGATCATCGCCTCGCGGCCGGCCTCGATGCGCTTGGCGATGGCGATCTCGCCCTCGCGCGACAAGAGCTCGACGGTGCCCATCTCGCGCAGATACATGCGCACCGGATCGTCGGTGCGCTCGGAGGGCTCCTTGGCGCCGGTGGTGGCGACCTTGGTGGCCGACTTCTCGACCAGCTCGCCGCCCTCCTCCTCGTCGTCGTCGCCCTCCTCCTCGGCTTCCGCCTCCTCGGACTCGACGACGTTGATGCCCATCTCGTTCATCATCGCGAGCACGTCTTCGATCTGCTCGGAGGTCACTTCCTCGCTGGGCATCACTTCGTTCAGCTGATCGTAGGTGACGTAGCCGCGCTTCTTGGCGGCCTTGATCATCTTCTTGACCGCGGTGTCGGAAAGATCGAGCAGCGGCCCCGGCTCGCCCTCGGCCTCGGCTTCGGGCGCGCCGGGCTTGGTGGCCTTGGCGGCGGCGGCCTTGGCGGCGGCGCCGGTGAGCGGAGGCGGAGCGGCTTTGACCGGCGCGGGCGCGGCCTTGCCTGCGACGGGCTTGAGCGCGGCTTCCTTGGCGGCGCGGGCGAGCGCCTTCTTTGCTTTCGCGGTGACCGCGCGCAGCATTTCGGTGACGGTGCCGCGCAGCACCTTGCCGACCTTGGCGGGAGCCGCGGCCTTTACCGTAGCCTTGGGCTGCAGCGGAGGCGCGGCTTTCTTGGGGAGCGGAATCGAGCGCGGCTTGGGCGGCGGCTTGGGGCCGCGCGTGCGCCAGGAATTGTCGATGTACTTCGCGTATTTCGACGCGGGCTTTTTGGCGGGCGCAGCCGCGCGCGCGGCGGGTTTGGCCGCCGGCTTTTTCGGCTTTTGTTTGATCTTGGTCTTGGTTTTGGTTGCCACCGGATCCTGCCGTTCGAGTTCGAAAGCGCCGCGCCGATGATCGCGCGGGGCGAATCACCGGACGGCTTTTGTCACATGGTACGCGCGGGCCGACCGGAAGGCTCGCCGAACCCTTCGATCAGGGCCTCGGTGCCATCGAGCGCGGCCAGCCGGTTCTGAACGTCCTTGAGCCTGGCGAAATTCGCTTCGCTGGGCTCCGTGCCCAGCGCACGTTCGGCTTCCTTCAACTCTCTAGATAACGTGCGTTTCCTACGATGCAAGGTCACGATCTGGTGCCAGAATCGTGCCACGTCCTCGGGTGCGGCTTCTGGCCCCACGGACCAATCAGACGCATGGGTGATGGCACGTTTGATGCTTGCCAGCGCCGGACCCGCTCCAACCTCCTCTACCCTATGGGTGAGAGTCTCGGTGTCGGACACCCCCGCTGCGGAAGCGTCGAGAATGGCCCGGCGCAGCGCATCTGCGTCCCGATGGGCGAAATCGAGATCGGCCAATTCTTCGGCATGCTCGGAAAGCAGGCTCGGGTGGTTCAGCACCGCAGCCAGGATCAGGGCTTCGCGGGCCGGCACCGCCGAAAGCCCCCCGCGCACGATGGTGCTCCCGGTGAGACCCGCGCTGTGCTGGCGGATCGAAGCGCGCGGCCCGGGAATGGTCCGCGAGCCCCGATTGGGGCGGAATTCGGTGGCGCGGAACTCAGGCCTGGCGGTCCGGCCGCCATCGGCCGGGGCGAACAGGCGCTTCAGGCGCTGGTTCAGCTCCTCCCGGTAATAGCGCCGCACGGTCTCGTCCTGGATCATGCGCAGCAGATCGCCGAGGCGGGCTTCGAGCGCCGCGCGGCGCTCGGGCGTGTCGAGGTTGGCGTTTTCGCTCTCGCGCTGCCAAAGCGTCTCCACCAGCGGGCGCGCGCCGTCGAGCACTTCTTGCATGGCCTCGGCGCCGCCGCGGCGCACGAGATCGTCGGGGTCCTGGCCCTCGGGCAAGAGCGCGAAGCGCAGGCTGTAGCCGGGGCGGAGTAACGGCATCGCCAGATCGACGGCGCGATAGGCGGCGCGGCGGCCGGCCTGATCGCCGTCGAAGCACAGGATCGGCTCCTGCCCCATGCGCCACAGCAGCAGCAACTGATCCTCGGTGAGCGCGGTGCCGAGCGGCGCCACCGCCGCCTCGAAACCGGCGGCGACCATGGCGATCACGTCGACATAGCCTTCGACCGCGATCGGCGAAGCGCCCTTATGCGTGGCGGTGCGCGCGCCGGCGATATTGTAAAGGAGCGCGCCCTTGTGGAAGAGCGGCGTCTCCGGCGAATTGAGATATTTCGGCTGCGCGTCCTCGGCGAGCGCGCGGGCGCCGAAGCCCACGACGCGATTCTTGAAATCCATGATCGGGAACATCACCCGCTCGCGGAAGCGGTCGAACGGCAAGCGGAATGTCCTCGCCGGCGACGAGCAGGCCGGCCTCGACCATGTCCTCGACCGGCACACCCTTGCCGCCGAGATATTCCTTGAGCGCGAAGCGCTCGGCCGGCGCGTAGCCGAGCCGGAAGCGCGCCTGCGTCGCGGCCGCGATGGCGCGGTCGGCGAGATAGCCGCGGGCGCGGGCGCCGGTGCGCGCCTGCAGGCTCTCTTCATAGAACTTGGCGGCGAGCTCCATCACTTCGTGGAGCGTCTTGCGGCGCGACTCGCGCTTCTCTTCCTCAGGCGAGGCCGCCGGGACCGGGAGGCCGGCAAGACCCGCCAGCCGCTCCACCGCCTCGCGGAACGAGAGCCCTTCGGTCTCCATCAGGAAGCGGAACTGGTCGCCGTGCTTGCCCGACGAGAAGCAGTGATAGAAGCCCTTCTGGTCGTTGACGAAGAACGATGGGCGACTTCTCCGCATTGAACGGCGAGAGGCCCTTCCACTCGCGGCCCGCCTTCTTCAGCGCGACCTTGCGGCGCACGACGTCGGACACCGGGAGCCGGGCCCGGATCTCGTCGAGGAAGGATTGCGAATAGCGCATGGGTGCGAATCTGGCAGCGGCGGAATCTTACACCGTCGCTCAAGGCGGCCGTTTGGCAAGCAAGAGCAGCTTAGCAGCGCGAATTGCGCACGCTCTTTGGGTTATCCACAGCGAGAGAGTGCTTTGATTTCGTCATGGCCGGGTCAAGCCCGGCCATGACGGAAAAGTGCGCTACTGCGACGGCGTGAAACCGGAAGCCTTCACCGCCGGGGCCCAGCGCTCGGAGTCGGCCTTCTGGATCGCGGCGAATTCGGCCGGCGTCGAGCCGGTGGCATAGAGCCCCATCTTCAGAAGCCGCTCCTTCACGTCCGGCAGTTTGAGCGCGGCGACGACGATCTTGTTGTAGCGCTCGACGATGGCGTCCGGCGTTCCCGCCGGCGCGAACAGGCCGTACCAGGCGGCGCCCTCGATGTCATAGCCGGCCTCGCGGAAGGTCGGCGCCTCGGGCACCAGCGGCGAGCGCTTGGCGTCCGAGGTCGCCAGGATGCGCACGCGCCCGGCCAGGTGCATCGCGATGATGTCGCTCGTGGTGGTGACGACGACCGGCAATTGCCCGCCGGCGAGATCGGCCATGGCCGGCGCCGAGCCGCGGTAGCCGATATGCACGAATTCGACGCCGATGGTGCGGCCGAACAGGACGCCGAAGAAATGCGGCAGCGAACCGGCGGCCGGCGAGCCGTAGCTCGCCTCCTTCGGATTCGCCTTGAGCCACTCGACCAGCTCCTTCAGCGACTTGGCCGGAACCTTCGGCCCGACCGCAAGCGCGAACTCGAAGCCGGCGACGTGGGCGACCGGCTTCAGCTGCTTGATCGGGTCATATTCGAGATCCTTGTAGACGTGCTGATAGACCGCGACCGGCGCGATCGGCGTGAGCAGCAGCGTGTTGCCGTCGGGCGCCGCGGCCACGACCTGCCGCGTGCCGATGCGGCCCGCGGCGCCGGTCACGTTCTCCACGATCACGGTGCGATTCAGTCCGGCGCGTAAATGCTCGGCCACCAGCCGGGAGAGCGCGTCGCCGGAGCCGCCGGCGGCGAAGGGGAAGACGATCTTCAGCGGCTGCTCGGCGATCTGGGCCTGAACGGGCGCGAGCGGCAATGCGGCGAGCCACAGCGCGGCGAGCGCGATCTTGAACCAACGAAGCATATCGTTCCTCCCCCGGATCGCTTCTTGTTTCCTCGATGCTATCCGTGCGGATACGCGGCGCAATCGCCGATCCTCGGGATTGAACGGAATAAACCGACCGTGCCGCCTGCCGGCCTAGCGTTCGCTGAACGGCACGCCGCCTTTCGCCTTATTCGCTTTCGGCGTCTCCATGATCGAGACGGTGACCGCCTCGGCCGGAACGTTCGCATTCTTCATGACGGCGGCGGTGATGTCCTTCATCAGGGACTTCTTCTGCTCGGGCGTGCGGCCTTCGGCGAGGTAAACGATGACTTCGGGCACGGTGTCCTCCCTCTTCTATCCTTGCGTTATTGCCGGGCTTGACCCGGCAATCCATGGACATCTCGATATGTATTCATCATTGCGTGGATGCGCGGGTCGAGCCAGCGCATGAGGGAAGAGACTCATCCCGCGAGCAGCCCTTTGACCAGCCCGCTGGCCTTGCCGAAATCCATCTGGCCGGCGTGGCGCTCCTTGAGCGCGGCCATGACCTTGCCCATGTCCTTCACGCTGGCGGCGCCCGTTTCCTTGATGACGGCGGCGATGGCGGCCTTGGCCTCGGCCTCGCTCATCTGCTGCGGCAGGAAGCCCTTGATGATCTCGATCTCGCCGCGCTCCTGGTCGGCGAGCTCCTTGCGGCCGCCCTTGTCGTAGAGCTCGACCGATTCCTGGCGCTGCTTGATGAGCTTCTGCAGCAGGCCGAGGATGGCGTCGTCGGCGAGCGGCTCCTTGCCCGCCGTGCGCGCCTCGATATCGGCGTTCTTGATCGCGGCATTGACCAGACGGAGCGTGGAAAGGCGCAGTTTCTCCTGCGACTTCATCGCTTCCTTCATACCTTCGTTGATCTTTTCGCGGAGCACGGATCTGCCTCTTTCATCGCCGCCTGAGCCGCGATTCGCCGGCTCGAGCGGCGCCGACTGTCACATGGAGCCGGCAAGCCGGGCGGCCTCGATGAGCCGACGCTTGACGCGTACGGACCGCCGCTATCTAGTCCCTTGATGAACCCTAAACAAGCCGATTCCGGCTGGACGGAGCCCGCTCCGACCGCCCTCCTCGTGCTCGCCGACGGCACCGTGCTCGAAGGCTTCGGCCTCGGCGCCGCCGGCCAGGCCGTGGGCGAGGTCTGTTTCAACACGGCGATGACCGGCTACGAGGAAATCCTCACCGATCCGTCCTACGCCGGCCAGATCATCACCTTCACCTTCCCGCATATCGGCAACGTCGGCACCAACGAGGAAGACATCGAAACCGTGAACCTCGCCGCCACGCCGGGCGTGCGCGGCGTGGTGCTGCATTCGGCGATCACCGACCCGTCGAGCTATCGCGCCACGCGCCATCTCGACGCCTGGCTCAAGAGCCGCGGCATCGTCGGGCTCGCCGGCATCGACACGCGCGCGCTCACCGCGCTGATCCGCGACAAGGGCATGCCCAACGCCGTGATCGCGCATGCGCCCGACGGCAAGTTCGATCTCGAGGCGCTCAAGAAAGAAGCGCGCGAGTGGCCGGGCCTCGTCGGCATGGATCTGGTGCCGATCGTGAGCACGAGCCAGCGCTATGGCTGGGACGAGACGCCCTGGGTCTGGGGCAAGGGCTATGGCCGGCAGGAGAACGGCGAGTTCAACGTGGTCGCCATCGACTACGGCATCAAGCGCAACATTTTGCGCCTGCTCGTCGGCCAATGGCTGCAAGGTGACGGTCGTGCCGGCGAAGACTTCGGCCGAGGACATTCTCGCCATGAAGCCCGACGGCGTTTTTCTCTCGAACGGCCCCGGCGACCCGGCGGCGACCGGCGAATACGCGGTGCCCGTCATCAAGAAGATCATCGACAGCGGCACGCCGACGTTCGGAATTTGCCTCGGCCACCAGATGCTCGGGATCGCGCTCGGCGCCAAGACCATGAAGATGCATCAGGGCCATCACGGCGCCAACCATCCGGTGAAGGACCTGACTACGGGAAAAGTCGAGATCACCTCGATGAACCACGGCTTCGCGGTGGACCGCGCGACGCTGCCGGCCGAGGCCGAGGAGACGCACGTCTCGCTGTTCGACGGCTCGAACGCCGGCATCCAGCTCAAGGGCAAGCCGGTGTTCTCGGTGCAGTATCACCCGGAGGCCTCGCCCGGCCCGCGCGACAGCCGCTATCTGTTCGAGCGGTTCGTGGGGATGATGCGGGGGCGGAAGTAGTCGTCATTCCGGGGCGCCCGCCGAAGGGCGAAGGCGTGGCGAGCCCGGAATCCATAGCCACCGAATTTCAAAGTATGCGCGTCCCGGGCCGTCTGTGGATATCGATTCCAGGCCTCGCGCGGCTTACGCCGCGCTCGCCCGGAATGACGTGCGAGAATATGCTGCACCCTCTCCCACAAGGGGAGAGGGTTAAAGAAACGCGCCGCATGTACCAGCTCCTCCTGCAATTCATCGCCAACGCCATGCGCATGGACGAGCATGCGTGGGAGCGGCACGCCAATCCGTGGAGCGTGTGGACGCGGATCGCGTCGGCGCCGTTCCTGATGCTGGCGATCTGGAGCATCCACTGGATCGGCTGGTGGGCGGCGCTGCCGCTCGGCGCGTTCGCGCTCTGGTACTGGCTCAACCCGCGCATCTTCCCGCCGCCGGCCTCGACCAGGAGCTGGGCCGCGCGCGCGGTGATGGGCGAGCGGGTCTATATCCTGAGCACGCTGCATCCGATCTCGGTCTATCACCGCAACGCCATCACGCTCTTGTCGATCGGCTCCGCCGTCGGCGGGCTGCTCATGGCCGGCGGCCTGATCGCCGACGAGCCGTGGGTGTATCTGGCGGGCTGCGTCGCCGCGGGCCTGTGCAAGTTCTGGTTCCTCGACCGCCTGGTGTGGCTCTACGAGGACATGGCGCGCGAAGTGCCGGAATATCAGGCCTGGCTGCGCTGAAAGTCTGACCACACCCACTCCCCAAAACGTCGAGACAATGGTTTGATGCGTATGGGGGACACATCATGACCATCCGCATACTGATCGGCGTGCTGCTCGGCACGGCATTGGCTGCATCCGCGCACGCCCAGTCGTTCGACGGCACCTATACGGGCACGCGCACGCTCACGAAGATTAAGAGCACCGGCCAGGGCACCCTGAACTGCCCGCCGGTCGGCCAGAAGAGCCCGATCGTGTTGATCGTGGAGGGGCCGACCATCACGGGTGTCTCTCCCGAAAACAATACGCGCTCCACCGGCCAGCTCGCGAGCGACGGCAGTTTCACGATTACCTACGGCGCCGGCTTCTGGGGTGGCGGTCCAGGCTCGGGCACGATCCCGGTGACATGGTCCGGACGGATTCGGGGATCGCGGATTCGAGCCAGCTTCATCGTTCGCTCCCCGGCTGGAGATTGCATCGGCACGATTTCGGCCAGGAAATGAGCACGCCGGAAACTTTTCTCTTCACCGACGACGGTTCGATCCCGAACAACCCGAAGCTGCCGGTGCTGGTCTATCGCGGCGCGTTCGATGCGAGCGGCGACGGCGCGGCGGCAGTCGAGCGACTGTTCGACGCCAATGGCTGGCCGCCGCAATGGCACGACGGAATTTTTCCGTTCCACCATTACCATTCGACCGCGCACGAGGTGCTCGGCATCGCGCACGGGCAGGTGCGCGTGCGGCTCGGCGGCGAAGCAGGCCGCGACTTCGACCTGCAAGCCGGCGACGTCGTGGTGCTGCCGGCGGGCACCGGCCACAAGCGGCTCAGCGATCGCGGCGAACTTGGTGGTGGTCGGCGGCTATCCGCCGGGCCCGGCCTGGGATCTGTTGCGCGGCGAACCCTCCGAGCGGCCGACGGCGGCGCAAAACATCGCGCGCGTGCCGCTGCCTGGAGCGACCCGGTGCGCGGCAAGAATGGGCCGCTGCTCGCGCACTGGCAATCCGGGAAGTGAAGTGATACGCATCCGAAATGCTCCGCTGGTTGCTCATTTCCCTGGCATCCCTGGCCGTCATCGCGATTGGCGGCATCGCTTCCGTGATCGCCTTCGGCACCTCAGCCGCCACCGCCGCCGCTTGCGACCCTCGGCGCCAGCGGCATCGCGATCGGCCGCGAAGTCGCGGACCTGCCGCCGGTTCTCCGCTTCACCGCGCGCGACGGAACCACGCTCGCCTACCGCGCCTATCCGGCTTCGCCGGACCGCGTCGTCATCATGATCCACGGCTCGTCGGGATCGAGCATTTCCGTGCACGGCTTCGCCAAGGCGCTGCAGGCCGCGGGCATAACCGTCTATACACCGGACGTGCGCGGCCACGGACAATCGGGCCGCAAAGGCGACATCGAATATATCGGGCAACTGGAAGACGATCTGGTCGATTTGCTCGCCGTACTTGGACCGGCGCCCGCCGGCGCCAAGCGAATTCTCGTCGGCCATTCGTCGGGCGGCGGCTTTGTGTTGCGTTTCGCGGGCGGCCCGGCCGGCGAGCGGTTCGACGGCTATCTGCTGCTGGCGCCCTATCTCAGCCACGATGCGCCGACCGTGCGCCCTAACTCTGGCGGCTGGGCCGCACCTTATATTCCGCGCATCATCGCGCTCTCCATCCTCTCGCGAATTGGAATCCACTGGTTCGAAGGCTTGCCGGTCGTCGCCTTCGGCATTCCGCCCGAGGAGATGAGCGCGAACCGCACCGCCTTCTATTCGTTCCGGCTGTGGGCCAACTACGCGCCGCATCAGGATTGGCGGAAGGACATCCGCGACATCCGGCGGCCGGCCATGGTTCTGGTCGGCGGCAACGACGAATTGTTCCGTGCCGAAGAATTCGCGCCCGCGTTCAGCGCGCTACGGCAGGACATTCCGGTCGAGCTCGTGCCGAACCTCGCTCACATGGAAATCACCACGACCGCCGAGGGCCGCGCCGCCACGATCAAGGCGTTCGGCGTGTTGAGCGCGCGTTGAGATGCGCGGTAGCGACGCCGACGGAGCCCGTTCCCGATGACCCTCGCAAGCACAATCAGCGGCCGCTTGGCCCCCGTCGAGCGCCTGGTCGGCGCCTGGTTCGACCGCGAGCCCGGCGGGCGGGCGACTTTTATTCTGCTGGCGCTGTTCGTCGCGGTCTGGACCGTGTTCCAGATCGTGTCCTTCTCATCGCTCGACCTGCATCCCGATGCGATCGAGATCTACGACTGGAGCCAGCATCTCAACGCCAGCTACTACAAGCACCCGCCGCTCGGCGCGCTGATGGGAGCGGCGTGGTTCTCGGTCTTTCCGGCCGCGGATTGGTCCTATCACCTCTTTGCGATGGTCAACGCGGCGATCGCTCTTTTTGCGATCGACCTGATCGCACGGCGGTACCTCACCGGCGACAAGCGGCTGTTCGTGCTGCTGTTCCTGCTGCTGACGCCGTTTTATCAGTTTCACAGCGTCAAGTTCGCCTCGAACCAGACGCTGCTGATCGCCTGGCCGCTTGCAACCTATTGCTTCCTGCGCGCATTCGAGACGCGCGGAGTTCTGTGGTCCGCCGCGGCCGGCGCCGCCGCGGCGCTCGCGATGCTCGGGAAATATTATTCCGTTTACCTGATCGCCGGGCTCGTCGTGGCCGCGCTGTCGCATCCCGCGCGCTGGAGCTATCTGAAATCACCCTCGCCCTGGATTTCGGCGGCCGCCGGCCTCGCGGCGCTGACGCCGCATCTCTATTGGCTGGCGACCAACGACTTTCCGACCTTCGACTACGCCTTTCGCGTTCACGGTCTCTCTTCGCAGCTGGACATCCTGAAGAACAACGCCTTCTACATTGCCGGCTCGATCGGCTACGTGGCGGTGCCGCTGGCGGCCTATCTCCTCGCCGTGCGCCCCAACCGGCACGTGCTGGCCCGCGCGTTCTGGCCTGCCGACCCGGAGCTGCGCATGCTGGTGGTGCTGCTCGCGGTTCCGCTGCTGCTGCCGCCGCTCTCGGCTCCGCTGGTCGGCGTGAAGCTCGTTCCGCTTTGGACGATGCAAGCCTGGTTCCTCCTGCCGATCATCCTGTTGGCGCCGAAGGCCGTGGTCCTGCCGCGCCGGGCGGCGGTGGCCGTCGCGCTGTTCGTGCTCGCCAGCACCGCAACCGTCATGGCGGCGGCCCCCGTCCTTGCCTGGAACTATCATCTCAGAACGGACGAAGAAGGCAGCGCCTATTTCCGCTTGACCAGTCAGGAGATCACCGCGGCGTGGCGTCAGGCGACCGGAACTCCGTTGCGCATCGTGATCGGAGATCCGTTTTTTGCCGTGGCTGCGAGCTTCTACAGCGCCGATCACCCGGATGCCGTTCCCGGTTTCGATCTGCGGCGGGCTCCTTGGATTACGGACGAGCGGCTGCAGCGCGAGGGCTATGCCGTGGTCTGTAGAGCGGATAACGTCGGTTGCACGAGGAATGCGTTGCAGCGCGCGGCCGGCAATCCGTCGGCGCGGACGCGCGAAATCGAAATCGCCAACCGCTTTTTCGGGCACACCAGCGCGACCAAGAAATTCCTCATCTTGATCGTCCCGCCGCGCGCACTGGCGGCGCGGCCGCCCGGCGACGTCGCCGGGGCCGGAGCCCAGCCGACATGAGCCGGAGCGGACAGGACTGGGTGACCTATTGGGACACGGATCATCCGATCTACGTGAACGCGCGCCATCTCGACCTGCATTACCGCGCGATCGCCCAGCAAATCATCGAGATGCTGCGCGTTCCCGCCGCGCGCGTGCTCGACTATGGCTGCGGCGAGGCGCTGCATGCCGACAAGATCGCGCCCTACTGCGTGGAGCTTTATCTGTGCGAGGCGGCGCCCAAGCTGCGCGCTCGGCTGAAGCAGCGCTTCGCGCGGGTGCCGAGCATCCGGGTGATCTCACCGGAGGAGCTGGACCGGCTGCCGGTTGCAAACTTCGATCTAGTGATCGTGAACTCGGTCGTACAATACCTCACGCGCGAGGAGCTCGCGCACCTGTTGCCGCAGTGGAAGAAGCGGCTGCGGCTTAGCGGGCGTCTGGTCATCGCCGACGTGATCGGGCCGAACCAGAGTGCAATCAAGGACGCGGCCGCGCTGCTCTCATACGCGGCCAAGAATGGCTTCCTGCTCGCCGCGCTTTTCGGCTTGGTGCGCACCGTGTTCTCGCCCTACCGGAGCCTGCGCGCGCGGCTCGGCCTCAGCCACTATTCCGAAGCCGAGATGATCCAGATTCTGCAAGCGGCCGGGCTCAACGCCGAGCGCATGAGCCTCAATCTCGGCCACATCCAGAACCGCATGGCGTTCCGGGCATCGCGGCAGCAATGATTTGGCGAACTCAGTAGTACGCGCATTCCTGCTGGGTGCTGAAGAAAAAGACTTCCTTCTTGCTGTCGCGCAGACAGCCGCGCACCCAGCGGCCGGAAAAGAGCTCGCCGGTTTCGGTCTCCAGCGTTCCCTCGCCTTCGGGTTTGTTGTCGCGGAACTCGCCCTCGAAGCGCTTGCCGTCCGACGTCTTGATGACGGCGAGGCCGTTCAGCTTGCCCTTGGTGAACTCGCCCTCGTCGGTTTCGACGTTCTTGCCGTCCTCGTACCAGCGGAGCGTGCCGCGGCCATGGACGTATCCGTCCACGCACTTGCCGCTCCAGCGGATCGACTCGCCGTCCTGCATGTAGTTGCTCCAGGCCTTGCAGCCCGAGCTGATATCGGTGACCCAACCCGACCTCTGCTGTTGCGCATGAGCAACCGCGATCAGGCCGAGCAGGAAGCATAGAACAGCGAGGCAGCGAGCCATTGGGGCCTTCCTTTCTCTCCACTCGACAATATCCACCGCGCAAAGCGCGGTAAACCTTAGCTTCCGTCTAAGGCGAATCTGGGCTAAGACGCCCGCGCCGCGGCGGGCCTTCGGCCCTCGGTCCGCGTGGGACGGGGACGCGCTGCCTGCGCGGCCTTTTTTTGTGCCCGAAACGAGCTCATGCCCAAACGGACCGACATCAAGACGATCCTGATCATCGGCGCCGGGCCGATCGTGATCGGCCAGGCGTGCGAGTTCGACTATTCCGGCACCCAGGCCTGCAAGACGCTGAAGGCCGAGGGCTACCGGATCGTCCTGATCAATTCCAATCCGGCCACGATCATGACCGACCCGGATCTGGCCGCACGCCACCTATATCGAGCCGATCACGCCGGAGATCGTGGCCAAGATCATCGAGAAGGAGCGCGACGTGTTGCCCGGCGGCTTCGCGCTGCTGCCGACCATGGGCGGGCAGACCGCGCTCAACACGGCGCTGTCGCTGCGCAAGATGGGGGTGCTCGACAAGTTCAACGTCGAGCTGATCGGCGCCACCGCCAACGCCATCGACAAGGCCGAGGACCGGGAACTGTTCCGCGAGGCGATGAAGAAGATCGGCCTGGAGACCCCGCGCTCGCATCAGGTCAAGAACCTGCCCGACGCCCTGAAGGCGCTCGACGACATCGGGCTGCCGGCGATCATCCGGCCCTGCTTCACGCTCGGCGGCACCGGCGGCGGCATCGCCTATAACCGCGACGAATTCCTCGACATCGTCGAGCGCGGCATCGACGCCTCGCCCACCAGCGAAGTCCTGATCGAGCAGTCGGTGATCGGCTGGAAGGAATTCGAGATGGAGGTGGTGCGCGACAAGAAGGACAATTGCATCATCGTCTGCTCGATCGAGAACGTCGACCCGATGGGCGTGCACACCGGCAACTCGATCACGGTGGCCCCCGCCCTCACGCTCACCGACAAGGAATACCAGGTGATGCGCGACGCCTCGATCGCGGTGTTGCGCGAGATCGGGGTCGAGACCGGCGGCTCGAACGTGCAGTTCGCGGTGGAGCCGGAGACCGGCCGGCTCATGATCATCGAGATGAACCCGCGGGTGTCGCGCTCCTCGGCGCTGGCGTCGAAGGCCACCGGCTTTCCGATCGCCAAGGTCGCGGCGCGGCTGGCGGTCGGCTACACGCTCGGACGAGATCGCCAACGACATCACCGGCGGCGCCACGCCGGCCTCGTTCGAGCCCACCATCGACTACGTGGTGACGAAAATCCCGCGCTTCGCGTTCGAGAAGTTTCCCGGCGCCGAGCCACGTGCTCACCACCTCGATGAAGTCGGTGGGCGAGGCCATGGCCATCGGCCGCACGTTCCGCGAGATCGCTGCAGAAGGCGCTGCGCTCGATGGAGACCGGGCTTTCCGGCCTCGACGAGATCGAGATCGACGGGCTCGGCGCTCGGCGACGACAAGAGCGCGATCCGCGCCGCGCTCGGCACGCCGACGCCCGACCGCATCCTGATGGTGGCGCAGGCCATGCGGCTGGGCTTCACCGACCAGGACATCCACGACAGCTGCCGCATCGACAAGTGGTTCCTCGGCGAAATCCGCGCGCTGGTGGACATCGAGGCCGAGATCCGCGCCAAGGGCCTGCCGGCGACGCGCGGGCGCGTTCCGCCGCCTGAAGGGCGAGGGCTTTTCCGACGAGCGGCTGGGCACGCTCACCGGCCTCTCCGAAGCCGAAGTCGCCAAGCGCCGCCGGGCGCTCGATGTGCGGCCGGTCTTCAAGCGCATCGACACCTGCGCCGCCGAGTTCGCCTCGCCCACGGCCTACATGTATTCGACCTACGAGCCGCTGTTCGCCGGCACGCCGGCCGACGAGGCGCGGCCCTCGGACCGGAACAAGATCGCGATCCTCGGCGGCGGGCCGAACCGCATCGGCCAGGGCATCGAGTTCGACTATTGCTGCTGCCACGCGGCCTTCGCGCTCTCGGAGGCCGGGTTCGAGACCATCATGATCAATTGCAATCCGGAAACGGTCTCGACCGACTACGACACTTCGGACCGGCTCTATTTCGAGCCGCTGACCGCCGAGGACGTGCTCGAAATCCTGGCGCGCGAGCAGAGCAACGGAAAGCTCGCTGGGCGCCATCGTGCAGTTCGGCGGCCAGACGCCGCTTGAAGCTCGCCGACGTGCTGGAAAAGGCGAAAATCCCGATCCTCGGCACTTCGTCCGACATGATCGACCTCGCCGAGGACCGCGACCGCTTCAAGACGCTGCTCGACAAGCTCAAGCTGCGCCAGCCGGAGAACGGCATCGCCAAGAGCGCGGCCGAGGCGCGGCGCATCGTCGAGCGCATCGGCTATCCGGTGGTGATCCGGCCGTCCTACGTGCTCGGCGGCCGCGCCATGGAAATCGTCTACGACGCCGCCTCGCTCGAGCGCTACATGAAGGAGGCCGTGGTGGTCTCCGGCAAGAGCCCGGTCCTGATCGACCGCTATCTCTCGCGACGCCATCGAAGTGGACGTCGATGCGCTGTGCGACGGCAAGGACGTGTTCGTCGCCGGCATCATGGAGCACATCGAGGAGGCCGGCATCCATTCCGGCGACAGCGCCTGCTCGCTGCCGCCGCACTCGCTCGACGAGAAGACGATCGAGGCGCTCGAGCGCGAGACCCGCGCGCTGGCGCTGGCGCTCAATGTCGGCGGGCTGATGAACGTGCAATACGCCATCAAGGACGGCGACATCTACGTGCTCGAAGTGAACCCGCGCGCCTCGCGCACGGTGCCGTTCGTGGCCAAGACCATCGGCATCCCGGTGGCCAAGATCGCGGCGCGGATCATGGCCGGCGAGAAGCTCGCCGCCTTCGGCCTGACGCGCCCGAAGCTCCGCCACATCGCGGTGAAGGAGGCGGTGTTTCCGTTCGCCCGCTTCCCCGGCGTCGACACCGTGCTCGGGCCGGAAATGCGTTCGACCGGCGAGGTCATGGGCCTCGATTTCGACTACTCGGTCGCCTTCGCCAAGGCCCAGATGGGCGGCGGCAGCCAGCTGCCGAGCAGCGGCACCGTGTTCGTCTCGGTGAAGGACGAGGACAAGCCGCGCATCCTCGACGCGATGCGGCTCTTGAAGGAGCTGGGCTTCCAGATCATCGCCACCCACGGCACCCAGCGCTACCTGGCCGAGCAAGGCGTGGCGGTCGAGGCAGGTCAACAAGGTGCACGAGGGCCGGCCGCACATCGTCGACCGGATCAAGAACGGCGGGCGTCCAGCTGGTCTTCAACACCACCGACGGGGCGCAAGCCCTTGCAGATTCAAGGGCGATGCGGCGGGCCGCCCTCTTGCATAAAGTGCCCTATTACACCACTCTTTCGGGAGCCGTCGCCGCGGCGCAGGGAATCAAGGCCTACTTGGGCGGTGATCTCGAAGTGCGCGCGCTGCAAAGCTATTTCGGCGACAGGGCCTGAGTTGCCGGACCGGCGGGAACCGCCGGTTCCGACCGGGCCGCGGCGGTGGTGTTCGTGATCCGTATCGAGATCGCGGCGGCCGGAAAACCCGGCGCGCGGTCGGCGGATTTTTTTGAGTCGGCCTGGATCGCAGAAAATCCGGGCCGTGGAGCAGGACCGATGGAAAAGATACCGATGACGGCGGCGGGATACGCCGCTCTAGAAGCCGAACTGCGCAACCGCCAGACGGTCGAGCGGCCGCGCATCATTCAGCAGATCACCGAGGCCCGCGGGCACGGCGATCTTGTCGGAGAACGCCGAGTATCACGCCGCCAAGGAGACCCAGTCCCTGAACGAGGGCCGCATCGCGGACCTCGAGGACAAGCTCGCGCGCGCGGAGGTGATCGACGTATCGAAGCTCAAGGGCGACACGGTGACGTTCGGCGCCACGGTGACGCTGGTCGACGAGGACACCGACGAGAAGAAAGTCTGGCAGCTCGTGGGCGAGACCGAGGCCGACGCCAAGGCCGGCCGCATCTCCATCACCTCGCCGCTGGCGCGCGCGCTGATCGGCAAGAAGAAGGGCACCTCGGTGGAGGTGATGACCCCCAAGGGCGCCCGCGGCTACGAGATCACCAAGGTCGAGTGGCGGTAATCGTCGGCGCTCCGACGCACCAATAATCGTCATGCCCGGCCTTGTGCCGGGCATCCACGTTTTAGAGCTACGCGCTGGGCAAGACGTGGATGGCCGGGACAAGCCCGGCCATGACGGTGAAACTCATTCTGCCGTCTTCGCCAGATCGATCGGCACCATGGCCTCGTCCTTGGAGCGGCGCAGCGACAGCGCGGTCTTCACGTTGCGCACGTTCGGCGCCCCGGTCAGCTCCGCGACGAAAGCCTGGAACGTGGCGAGGTCGGGCGCCACGCACTTCAGGATGAAATCCACCTCGCCCGAGAGCATCCAGCACTCGCGCACCAGCGGCCAGCCGCGCACGCGCTCCTCGAAGGCGACGAGATCGGTCTCGGCCTGGCTCACCAGATGCACCATGGCGAAGACGGCGACCTCGTAGCCGAGCTTCTTCTCGTCGAGCAGCGCGCGGTAGCCGCGGATGATGCCGGCCTCCTCGAGCGCGCGCATGCGGCGCAGGCACGGCGGCGCCGAGATGCCGACCCGGCGTGAAAGCTCGACATTGGTGATGCGGCCGTCCTTCTGCAGTTCGTCCAGAATCTTCCAGTCGATCGCATCGAGCCGGTCGCGCATGGGGATTCCGCCGCGCCCGGCGTTGGGCCGGGGTGGGACCTTGGTAATCGTGCCCGGCGGCCCGCGCAAGCGCTGCAAAATCGGTCATCCACCGCTCACCGATCCGTGTGCCGGGGCCGGTTTGCAGGATCGCGCCCGGCACGCCATATCTAGCCCGGGCTGACGATTCCAACTCCGAGAAACCCATGGCAAGCGAGCACGTCCGCGTCGTCATCATTGGCTCGGGGCCGGCAGGCTATACGGCCGCGATCTACGCCGCGCGCGCCATGCTGAAGCCGGTGCTGATCGCCGGGCTGCAGCCGGGCGGGCAGATGACGATCACCACCGACGTCGAGAATTATCCGGGCTTCGCCTCATGTGATCCAGGGGCCGTGGCTGATGGAACAGATGCGCGAGCAGGCGGAGCACGTCGGCACCCGCATGCTCAGCGATCACGTCAACAAGCTCGACCTGTCGCGGCGGCCGTTCAAGGTGAGCTGCGAATCCGGCGCCGTGTTCCTCGCCGACGCGGTGATCCTGGCCACCGGCGCCCAGGCCAAGTGGCTCGAGCTGCCTTCCGAGCAGAAGTTCCGCGGCTTCGGCGTTTCGGCCTGCGCCACCTGCGACGGCTTCTTCTATCGCGGCAAGGAGGTGCTGGTGGTCGGCGGCGGCAATACCGCGGCCGAGGAATCGCTGTTCCTCACCAATTTCGCCACCAAGGTCACGCTGGTGCACCGGCGCGACGCGCTGCGCACCGAGAAGATGCTGCAGGAACGCGTGTTCGCCAATCCCAAGATCGAGGTCATCTGGGACACCGCGGTCGACGACATGCTCGGCGGCGGCGAGCCGCTCAAGGTCACCGGCGTCCGGCTCAAGAACCTGAAGACCGGCAAGCTCACCGAGAAGAAGCTCGACGGCGTGTTCGTCGCCATCGGCCACAAGCCGGCGACCGAGCTGGTCGAGGGCCAGATCAAGATGAAGCCGAACGGCTATGTGTGGACCGCGCCCAATTCGACGGCGACCTCGGTGGCTGGTCTGTTCGCGGCCGGCGACGTCGCCGACGATATCTTCCGCCAGGCGGTGACCGCCGCCGGGCTCGGCTGCATGGCCGCGCTCGAGGCCGAGAAATTCCTCGCCGCACGAGGAAGCGGCGCACAAGAAGGACGCGGCGGAATAGGAGTTTCCCTCTCACGCACGGAGAGGGAGCGGGCTGGATCATGGACTGGGACAAGCTGAAAATCTTCCATGCCGCGGCCGAGGCCGGCAGCTTCACCCATGCGGGCGAGGCGCTCGGGCTGTCGCAATCGGCCGTGAGCCGCCAGGTTTCGGCGCTCGAGCAGGAACTGAACGTCCCCCTGTTCCACCGTCACGCGCGCGGGCTGATCCTGACCGAGCAGGGCGATCTCTTGTTCCACACCGCGCACGAAGTGTTCATGAAGCTGGAGGCGACGCGCGCCAAGCTCGGCGACAGCCGGGAGAAGCCGAACGGCGAGTTGCGCGTGACCACCGCCGTCGGGCTCGGCAGCTATTGGCTGTCGCCGCGGATCGGCGAATTCCTCGATCTCTATCCCGATATCCGCGTCACGCTGATGCTTTCCGACGAGGAGCTCGACCTTTCCATGCGCGCGGCGGACGTGGCGATCCGCCTGCGCCAGCCGCTGCAGCCGGACCTGATCCAGCGCAAACTCTTCACCATGCATTTCCACGCCTATGCCTCGCCGGCGTACCTGAAGCACCACGGCCATCCGCGCACGGTCGAGGAGCTCGACAAGCATCGCGTCCTGCTGCTGGGCGGGCAGATCCCGGCTTTCTATGAGGGCCTGAACTGGCTGCGCGAGGCCGGGCGGCCGGAAGGCAAGCCGCGCGAGGCTGCGTTCTCGGTCACCAACGTGATGGGACTGAAGGAGGCGGTGCGCAGCGGCGTCGGCATCGGCACGCTGCCGGACTACCTCGCCGAGGAGGCCGGGCTGGTGCAGCTGTTCCCCGATCGCGAAGCGCCGAAGCTCGACGCCTATTTCGTCTATCCGGAAGAGCTGCGTTCGCTGGCGCGCGTGCAGGTGTTCCGCGATTTCCTGATCTCGAAGACGCAGCGCTGGCAGTACTGAGTCAGTACTAGCCGGAACGCCGTATGCGGCACACGCATTCGTGAAGCTGCAAGGTCTGCGTGACCCGCATGCCTGACATGCCGGCAGGCGCGTTGTTTTATCGGCTGCGAGGATGAAAATATATTTTGAAGCAATCCCGCGCATCCCCCCGCGGGAACTCCCTTCGGATCGAGCCGCCGCCCCCCGCGTCGGCTCACAAGCCGGGCCTCTCATCCTCCCCCGAGAGCCCGGCTTTTTTCTTTTTCTAAATCCCCAGGAATTGAAATGGCCGGAACTCTTCCGGCCATGACGAAATCAGTAATTCAAAGCGACAGCTTCGCCGTCACATATAAAGCTTCTCGCCCTGCAGATCCTTGTAGAGATCGGCGACGTATTCACCGTAGCCGTTGAACAGTTGCGTCGGGCGGCGCTGGCCGGTGCCGATGTCCTCCTCGGAGGCCTGGCTCCAGCGCGGATGCGAGACCTGCCGGATTCACGTTGGCCCAGAAGCCGTACTCGGAGCCCTGCGCCACTTCCCAATAGCTCTTCGGCCGCTGGTCGGTGAAGCTCACGCGCACGATCGACTTGATCCCCTTGAAGCCGTATTTCCACGGCAGCACCAGGCGGATCGGCGCGCCGTATTGCTTCAGCAGCGGCTTGCCGTAGACGCCGGTGACCATGAAGGCCATCTCGTTCATCGCCTCCTCGATGGTGACGCCCTCGACATAGGGCCACGGATACCAGAACTGCTTCTGCATGGGCGCGACGGTGGTATCGAGGAAGGTCTCCATGCGCACGTATTTCGCGCTCGAGAGCGGCTTGGCGAACTCGACGAGCTTGGCCATCGGGAAGCCCGACCAGGGCACGGCCATGGACCAGGCCTCGACGCAGCGCATGCGATAGAGCCGCTCCTCGATCGGCATGGCGGCGATCAGATCGTCGATGCCGACGGTCTTCTCCTTCTCGACCATGCCGTCGAACTTGACCGTCCAGGGCCGCAGCTTGAGCGCCTGGGCGCGGCTGGCGATGGCCTTGTCGAAGCCGAACTCGTAGAAATTATTGTAGTTGCTGGAGCGCGCCTCGGGCGTGAGCGCCCGGTCGAGCGCATATTTCTCGTTCTTCTTGGCGGGATAAAGCGCGGCGGTCGGGTCGAGCTCGGCGCGCGCCGCGCCGGGCAGCGCCGTGGCGGCGGCGATGGTGGCGGCGCCACGGATCAAGGAGCGGCGCGACATGAAGACGTGCTCGGGGGCCGCCTGCGACTCCGGGATTTCCCAGCCGCGCTTCTTCAGGATCACCATGCTCGTCTCCTTGGGACGTTTCCTTGGGGCGTTCGTTGGCCTGGTTGCTACACCCCCTGCCCGATCACGACAATTCAACACCCCGTGCGACTCCTTACGTGTCGGGGCCGGCTTTTGTTACGGGTCGAAGATCAGGGCGAGGAAGGCCAGGAACAGCACCAGATGCACCGCCCCCATGAGCACGTTGGTATGGGCGCCGCCGAAGGTGAAGGCCGTCACCAGAAAGGTGAGCCCGAGGAGCAGCGCCTCTTCGTTGGCCAGGCCCAGGGTGACGCCGGCGCCCCGCCAGACGCTGACCGCGAGAATCGCCGGAATCGTCAGCCCAACCGTGGCGAGCGCCGAGCCGAGCGAAATATTGATCGCGCGCTGCAGCTCGTTGTGGGAGCTCGCGCGCAGCGCCCCCAAGCCTTCGGGAGAGAGCACGAGCACGGCGATGATGACGCCGGCGAGGGCCGCCGGCGCGCCGATGGCGCCGAGCCCGATCCCGGTCACCTCGGCGAGCGCCTCGGTGAGATACACGACCGGCAGCAGGGTCAGCACCAGGATTCCGGTGTGGAACAGCGCGAGGTGCTCGACCGGCGGCGGCTCCACTGCATCCCGCGCCTTGCGTGCCCGCCTCGGCTCCGGCTGCTTGAAATAATACGGATGACGCACCGTCTGCACGGTGAGGAAGACGCCATAGAGCAGCAGGATCAGCACGAAGAAGAAGGCGCTATGAAACGTCGAGAGGATCGGCCCCGGAATCGTCGTGTAATTCGGCAGCACCAGCGCGATGACCGCGACCGGCACGATCACCGCGAGAAAAGAGCGGGTGCCCTCGAGATTGTACGCCGGCTCGCCATAGCGCGCGCCGCCGATCAGCAGGCACAGGCCGACCATGCCGTTCACGGTGATCATCAAGACCGAGAACACGGTATCGCGCGCGAGCGTCGCTTCGGCCTTGCCGCCGAGCTCGGCCGAGACGATGAAGGCGACCTCGATCGCCGTCACCGCGAGAGTCAGCACCAGCGTGCCGTAGGGCTCGCCCAGGATATGCGCGAGCGCCGTGGCGTGACGCACCACCGAAAAGGCGCCCCACAGGATGATCGCGAAGAATATCGCGATGCGCGCCCACGCCTGGATGCCGTTCGCGGGATGGACGATGGCGTCGTGAGCGAAATAGGCGAACACCGCGGCCGCCCAAAGGGCGGCCAGATGGTATTCTTGGCGGAGCGAGGGGAGCATCGGGCGAATCAGGCGCTGGAGGACACGCCCGCGATCATAACGTGAAAAGGGCCGGGCCAAGTGCTTCGGCCCGGCCCCTTCATCAAGCTACGCCGGTGTTACGACCACGCCGGCTTCGGAAACTGCAACGGCTTCGCGCCCTGCTTGTTGGCGGGATAGACGCCGACCACCTCGCCGTTCTGCCATTGGCCGACGGCCCAAGGATCAGCGTTGAGCTGATTCTTGAACTTGATCTCGCCCCAGATGGTCTTGAACGTGCCGTTCGCGATCGCGTCGCGAATCTTCTTGCGGTCGATCTCGCCGACGGTCTCGATCGCCTGCTGCACGACTTCGAGACAGCCATACACGCCGACCGCGCCCGCTTCCGACTCGCGGTTGAACATGGCGCGATGGGCTTTGTAGTAGTCGTCGAGGCCGGGCGCGCCGGGATCGATGCCACCGTACAACAGGATGCCGTTGACCTTGTTGCCGAACTTGCCCTTGAAGCCCGGGAACGGGGTTCCGATCGCCAGGTACATGATCTGCGGATTGAAGCCCACGATCTGCGCCTGTTCGGTCAGCATGAAGGTGTCCGGCGGATAGCTGAAGGCGATGAGCGCGTCCGGATTGGTCGCCATCAATTCGCGGATCAGCGGTTGCAGGTCCGCAGCGCCGAACGGATAGCTCTTGTTGAACACGACATCGAGCCCGTCCTTCTTCGCCGCCTCCACGAACGCCGTCTGCAACTCGACGCCGAGCTGCACCGTCGGATGGATCACGGCGACGCGGCCCTTGAGCTTGCCGTCCTTCTTCAAGCCCGCGATCATCGTCGAGAGCGGTTGCGTTGCTTCCTTGGGCTGCACCAAGGCCCAGAACGCATAGGGCCATTGCGGCGCCAGCTCATAGAGCCGCGCCGATGCCGACGTCGTAAGGATCACCGGATACTCAAACTTGTTCACGATCGGCGCCGACGCCATATTCATATGGGTGGCGTAGGGGCTCAGGATCATGTCCACCTTGTCCTGCTGCACCAGACGCTCGGTGAGCTTCAAGAGTTCGTCCGGCTTGCCCTGGTCGTCGTAGCCGACCAGATCGATCGGTACCTTCTTATTGAACTTCTTCAGCGCGACGCCGCCGGCGTCGTTCACACGCTTCTGCCAGAGTTTGTATTGCGACAACGTCGTTGATTCCGCGCCCGGTCCGAGCGGACCGGATTGCGTAATTGCGTAGCCGAACCGAATGCTGCTCGGCGCCGCCGCCTGGGCATAGACCCGCCCCGGAAGCGTGGTGGCGCCGACAACCGCGGCGCTGCCTTTCACGAATGTCCGTCTGTCCATTTGTTTCCTCCCTGATGTTTTTTTTGATCGCTTCACTTCACTGATGGCGGATCAACTTGCGAGTGCTTTCGTCCGCCAGCCTTCCGCGTAGGATTGTCTTGCCGCCTCGGCATAGGGGACCGGCGCAACGACCGCACGGATCTCCGTCTGCACGTGGCGCTCGACGGTGGGCTTGGCCGAGCCGCCCCCTGCTTCGCCCCATACCAGCGTAACCGCGGTCCCCGGTGCGCTGTGCTCCGCGTTCACGATGGCGAGCGTGAGCATCCGCCCGTAGTTCGAGCTGTATCCGACCCAGGTCGACAAGCCGGCCGTCTTTCCGTTCGCGAGCACCTTGTCGTAGGGGTGCATCGCGTACACCGCGCTTGGAAAGTCCATGTATTTGTTCCGATCTCGCTCTTGGAACGCCGTACCGATCACACGACGCACGTCATCGCTGTTCAGCGCCAGCGTGACTTTCTTTCGGTGCTTCTTGCCGGCAATTTTTTCGAGAGCTTCGCGGCCGATGAAGTCGTGATCGAATTTGACGATGTGTCCGTAGCCGAGGTCCCAGGGCGTGAGGTAATAGTCCTCGACCCGGTCTGAATAAAAACTGCCTCCGAGCGAGGCCTTTCCTTCATATCCTTCGGCGGGCAACCACTCGCGATACGGTTTCATCGCCTCGCCGGTATAGACCGCAGGCAGGGGCGACGGAATCCAGCCGGACTCCAGCGTATTCGAAGAATAGGCGCGTCCACCGACAAGCCGCATTCCGTACTCCCGGCCGGCCTCGACGAGCGCCCGATGCACGGCTTCGCCATCGTCCCACGGACCGAAAAGCTCGAAGTCCGGGCTGTCCGACCATGCCGTGACGCAGGGCCCACATCGTCTTGCCGGCGATCGTGAGCTTGACCATGTTGAAGAACTTGACGTCCGGCGCAGGCCGACCGGTCGCCTTTTCGATAACCTTCATTGCGTTCGGTCCCTGGACCTGGAACCGATAGGACCTGCGCCTGCTGGGATCCTTTCGCGCAGCCGTTCGCTCATCGAGCTCCAGCCGGACGTCGTAGCCGCCGGTCTCGGCGTGATAACGGACCCAGTTGATCGCCGGCGCGCGGCCGACCATTTCGAACTTGTTCTCCGCCACGTAGAACAGAATTACGTCGCCGATCACGTATCCGTCGTAGCTGCACGGCGCGAACTGCTTGGCTTTGCCAACGGTGAATCCATCGAAGCTGTTGTACGCGAGGCGAGACAAGAGCTTGAAAGCGTCGCGTCCTTCGACCACCAACTCGACCATGTGATACGATTGATTGAACAACACACAGGTCTCCTGCCACGCGCGCTGCTCGTCCCGCCAGTTGGTGTACTCGGGAGCCACGCCTGGAAAAACGTTGGCGCCCGTTTGCTGATTGTACAGGAGGGCGCTCACGCTCTTCGAACCCCGAAGAAGGTCTTCTAAGCTTCTCACCGTCATTTCTTTCTCTCCTTGAGATGCGCTACTGCCTTCAGTCGCTCAGCCGCCGTCAATTGACAACTCCGCCCCAGACCTCGGTCGCCACTTCGACGCAAAGCCGGAGCTTCGCCGCCTCCTCTTCGATGGTCATGACGTTGCCCTCCGCCGTGGAGCCGAAGCCGCATTGCGGACTGATCGCGAGTTGCTCGAGCGGCGCGTGCTTGGCCGCTTCCTCGATCCGGCGCTTGAGCGCGTCCTTGGCTTCGAGCCGGGGCACCTTCGACGTCACCAGGCCGAGCACCACCTTCTTGCCCTTGGGCAGGAAACGCAGCGGCGCGAAGCCGCCGGAACGCGCGTCGTCGTATTCCAGAAAGAACCCGTCGACCTCGATCTCACCGAGCAGGATTTCGGCGATCGGGTCATAACCGCCCTCGCTCAGCCACGAGCTCTGGTAGTTACCACGGCACAGGTGGACGCAAGCGGCCATGTCCTTCGGACGATTCCGGATGGAGTCGTTGATCAGCTGCGCGGAGATGCGCGCCATCTTCTTGGTATCCTCGTTGCTGCGGCCCATGACAGCGCCGATCTTCTCATCACACAGAAAGGCAAGGAAGGTATCGTCGAGCTGCACATAGGTGCAGCCGGCCTTGCCGAGATCTTCGATCTCGCCGGCATAAACCCGGGACAGATCGGAGAAGAACTGATCCGGATCCGGATAGACCTTCCGGTCGATGACCTTTTCGCCGCCCTGAACGATCATCATCGAGGGCGACGGGATGCAGACCTTCGCGGTCTTCGTCGTGACCGACTTCAGAAACTCGAAGTCCTTCACTTGAATGGGCTTGGGCCGCGTGAGCCGGGCGTGCACCTTCACTTCCGGCGGCACCCATTCGAGCTGAACGCCGTCATGCCTCTGCCATTGCAGCGGATTGAGGCCTTCCTCGAACTCGACGCCGCCGATCTGGGTCAGGAAGTCGAGGTGCCAGTATTCGCGCCGAAGCTCGCCGTCGGTAATGCCCTGCAAGCCTGCGTCCTCTTGCAGCTTGACCACCGCGCGGATCGATTCGTCTTCGATCTCGCGCAGCTTCTCCGCCGTAATGTTCTTGCGCAGGCGCTGCACGCGCGCCTGTTGCAACTTGGCCGGCCGCAACAGGCTGCCGACATGATCGGCCCGGAACGGACCTTTGGGGCCTTTGGACACTCTTCTCTCTCCCTCTACGCAAATCGGTTTCTTGTCAGTGTTTCCACAGCCGGTCCGAGGCGATCCGCGCGCCCTCGGCCAGCGCCTCGAGCTTGAGCCAGGCCACCTTCGGGTCGCAGCCCGACCAGCCGACGAAGGTGCCGAAGCCGCAATCGGTGCCGGCAATCACGTTTTCCTTGCCGACGATCTCGGCGAACTTCTCCAGCCGCTGCGCCACCAGCCGCGGGTGCTCGACATGATTGGTAAGCGTGTCGATCACGCCGGGAATAAGCGCCTTGCCGTCGGGCACCTTCACCTGCTCCCAGACTTCCCACTCATGCGCGTGGCGCGGATTGGCGGCCTCGAAATAGATGAAGCCGGCATTGGTCTTCAGCACCGGTTCGATGATCTCCTTGAGCTCCACGTCGTGATGATGCGGGCCGGCATAGTTGCCCCAGCACAGATGCAGCCGCACCTTTTCCGGCGGCAGGTCGCGCGTCGCCTCGTTCATGGCTTCGATGGCCATCGGCACGTAGTTCTTGATGTCGGCCGCGCCTACGTCGCCGGTCCAGCAATGGGCGCGCATGGCGAGATCGGGCGCGTCGAGCTGCAGGTTGAACCCCGCATCGACGATGGCGCGATATTCGACGCTCAGGGCCTTGGCCGCGGCCTCGATGTACGCCTCGGGCGTCGGATAATAGAGATTTGGAAAGTTGAACAGCATTTGCCCCGGCGTCACCGCCGCGATGAACGCGCTGTCGGGCGATTGGCTGCCGAGCGCGACTTTCAGGTTCCGGATGTCGCGCTGGACCGCATCGTGGTCGTGGAGCTCGATGGGGCCCTCGACATTCGGCATGACCAGATGCTGGCCGCCCTCGTTCTCGACAAACAGCTTGTTGATGATTTCGGGGAAGTCACCGAGATCGGTGGCCACGAACTGCGTGCGGTTCTTGAAACCGCTGTAGCGCTGCATCACGTAATTGCTGAAGCCGACCTTGCTCATCTCGCCGTCGGAGATGATGTCGACTCCGGAATCGCGCTGCTTGGCGACAACCTCGGCCACCGCCTCCTTCACCCGCCCCTGAAGCTTGGCCGCGTCGACCGGCTTCTGGTCGAGCAGATCCCACATCATGCGCGTGAGATCGGGCGGCCGCGGCAGGCTCCCGGCATGGGTGGTCAAGATGCGGTCGTCACTGCGTTGCATTGGCTCCCCTCCCCGCGTGAATGCCTGAATTGCATACAGCGCGGAGGATAGCCGGAGCCGCCATTTCGGCTGGTTATTGATATTATGCGATTTCTTGCACACAGAAGACGCAGAAATCGTTGACAAACCCCGGACCTGTATACAGCCTACGTCCAGGATCGGCCGACGGCAAGCCGCCGCCCCGGCAACTGGAGCGAACCAAGCCTTGGACCCTTCCTTGGACCCGTCCTCGTCACAGACCGTTCGCGCACTGCTCAAGCTGCGCGAGCTCATTCTGAGCGGTGAACTCAAGCCCGGCGAACGGCTCTCGGAGCTTCCGCTCGCCGGCCGCCTCGGCGTTTCGCGCACCCCGCTGCGCGCGGCTCTCGTTCGGCTGGAAGAGGAAGGCCTACTCGACGCGATTCCCACCGGCGGATTTGCGGTCCGCGGCTTCGACGAGCGCGAACTTTACGCGGCGATCGAGGTGCGCGGCACGCTCGAGGGGCTGGCGGCGCGCTTTGCCGCGGAGCGGGCCCTTGCGGCCCAAGATCTCGTCGCGCTCAAGGAATGCGTAGCGGCGCTCGATGCGCTCTTGGTTCGTTCAGCGATCACCGCCAAGAATTTCACCGACTACGTCAAACTCAACGAGCGATTTCACTCTCTCGTCATCGATCTGGCGGACAGCCAGGTACTGGCCCGGCAAATCGAGCGCGCGGTCAGTCTGCCATTCGCGTCGGCAGGCGCGTTCGTAATGGTGCAGGCGGTGCTGCCCGAGGCGCAGACCATGTTCACCATCGCGCAGGACCAGCACCGCTGTATTTTGCAGGCGATCGAAGCGCGCGAGGGCGCGCGCGCCGAGGCGCTGATGCGCGAGCATGCGCGCCTCGCCCGCCGGAATCTGGAATTGGCATTGCGCAATCAGCGAACGCGCCGACTCGTGCCGGGATCGGGGCTCATCCGATTTCGCACCACTGCGGCGGTCTAGGCCGAAGCGTAGTTCGACCGGTCCGCCGCGCGCCGGACGGCTCATTCCTCCAGATGAGCCTCCGGCGCCTTCTTATTCCGCGGCCCGCCGCGCCGCGACCACCTGGTCGGCCTGCTTGCCGGTGAGCTCCTGCAAGTGGTCGAACTTGAAGCTCAAGCCGCCGACGCCGGCGGTGGCCGAGCGCACCTCGATGATGAGGTCGCCGATCTCGGACTCCGGCAGCATGGCCTTGACCAGGTCCCAGCCGTCCCAGCCCTCGCGCGCGTCGAAGCCGAGAATCTGCCCGCGCCGCTGCGACAGAATGGCGTTGATCTTCGCCGTCGCCTCGTTCGGGCAGGCGATCTCGACATGGAAGATCGGCTCCAGCAGCACCGGCTGGCATTGCGGCAGGCCCTCGCTCATGGCCAGACGGCCGGCAAGCTGGAACGCCATGTCGGACGAATCCACCGTGTGATAGGAGCCGTCGGTCAGCGTCACCTGCAGATCGACCACCGGGAAGCCGAGCGGCCCGGTGCCGAGAAAGCTGCGCACCCCCTCCTCGACCGAGGGAATGTAGTTCCTGGGCACGGCGCCGCCGGTGATGGTCTCCACGAACTTGAAGCCCGAGCCGCGCGGCAGCGGCTTGATCTCGACCACCACATCGCCGAACTGGCCGTGACCGCCGGACTGCTTCTTGTGGCGGCCGCGCTGGCTGACCGATTTCTTGATGGTCTCGCGATAGCCGACGCCCGGCGCCCGCGTGGTGACCGGCAGGCCATAGCGGCCGGCGAGCCGCTCGGCGGCCACGCGCAGATGCATCTCGCCCTGGCCCCAGAGCACGATCTCGCCGGTCTCCGCGTTGTGGTTCACGACCAGCGACGGGTCCTCGTCGACGAGCTTCTGCAGCGCGGGCCCGAGCTTGACGTCGTCCTTGCGCTCGCGCGACGAGATCGCCACCGCCATGACCGGCGGCGGCGGCACGACCTTCACCAGCGGCTTGAGCGGGGTTTTCGCGCTGGTCACCGTGTCGGAGGTGACGATGGGATCGAGCTTGGCGAAGGCCGCGGTCTCGCCGCCCTTGGCGGGGCCGCGCTTCTCGGTGGCGGCGCCCTGCTGCTTGAACACGCCGGCGACGCGGGCCGCCTCGCCCTTGGCGCCGGTCAGGGAGGCGCCGTCGGCGATCTCGCCCGCCAGCACGCGGGTGACCGAGAGCTTGCCGCCGTGGGCGGTGTGCAGCGTCTTGACCACGATGCCGACCGCATCAGCCCCGGGCTTGAGGCCGAGGCGGGCATTGGTGACGGCGACGCCCGGGGCCTCGTGACGCAAGGCCTTCATCAGGCGCAGCACGCCGTTGGTGCGCGTGGCCGAGCCGATCAGCACCGGGCAGATGGCGCCCTCGCGCAGCTCCTTGGCGAGATCGTCGAACACCTTGTCGCGCGGCGGCTCGATATCCTCGAGCAACTGCTCCATCAGCTTGTCGTCGTGGTCGGCGAGCTTCTCCAGCATCGAGAAGCGCGCCTCCTTCTTGCGGTCGGCGTTCTCGCCCTCGATCGGGACGACCTTGCTCTCGGCGTGCTCGCGGTAGACGAAGGCGCGCTCGAGCGCGAGATCGACGAACCCCTCGATGATGTCGTTCTTCCAGATCGGGATTTGCCGCAGCACCAGCGGCACGCGCGAGGCCGGCTGCAGCAGCGCGATGGTCTCGCGCACGCGCTTGTCGGCCTTGTCGATCTTGTTCAGGAACAGGAAGCGCGGGATTTTCAGTTCTTCGAGCTCGCGCAGCACCAGTTGCAGCTGCGGAATCTTCTTCTCGTCGGCCTCGCACACCACGATCGCGGCGTCGACCGGCGGCAGCGCCGAGCGCATGTCCTGGGCGAACTCGACCGAGCCCGGGCAATCCAGGAACGTGTAGGTGTCGCCGAGAAAATTGGTGGAGGCGACCGAAAGCTCGGTGCTCATCCGGTGCGCGCGCGACTCCGGGCTGGCGTCGCCGACCGTGTTGCCGGCTTCGACGGTGCCGGGCCGCGGCAGCACGCCGGTGCGGGCGAGGATCGCTTCGAGCAGCGTGGTCTTGCCGGCCTGGAACGGGCCCACGATCGCGATGCAACGGGGCCCGCCGCTCTGCCGTTGTTGGTTCCCTGCGTGTCCGCCATGGCCGCCTCCCTCGCCCCGGGGCCGGCATCGCGCGCGCATCCGCGCTAGCTGCGGCCGGCCCCGCCATCGTTTCAAAGGGAACGGCGCGGCGCAAGCCGGACAAAAAGCCGGCGGCGGTTATTCCAGAAAGCCGGGCAGTTTCAGCGGGTCTGGGCTGGGGACGGGTTGCGGCAGGCGCGAGCGCGTGGTGGCGAACAGCACGCGCGGGTCGCCGGTGCGGCCGGAATCATTGGCCGACAGGGAGATGGTGCGCCCGGGCAAGGCGAGCGCTTCGAGCGCGCGGCTCACGCCGAGGCCGCCGAGCGCAATGCCGAACAGGAACAGGATCGCGAGACGAAACAACATGGGCCACCCCCGACCGCGTTGATCGGGGTGTTATGGCCTTGGAAACCTTAACCGGCGGCGAAGAAGCAGGGTGAACAAAAGGTTGCGGCCACGCAGCAGGCGCCGCGCGGCCGCAATACCGCAGGCCGAGTAAGGGGCTCAGCGCAGTGAGAAATCCGTGACGGTAAGCTGCAGGTTCACGCCGCGATCGCCCTGGAAGCTCAAGGGCTGGAGCGAAAACGCATTCCTGAAGCCGCCGACCAGCGCGTTGGCGCCGCCGCCTACACCGATCGCCGCGCCTGCGGTAGCGCCGACATAGTTGCCGGCCAGCGCACGGCGGCTGTAATTGGTCTCGGCGAACACCGCCCAGACCAGCCGGATCGAGCGGGTGAAACCGAGATCGATCCCGAGGCGGCTTATTCTGCCGGCATAGCGCTCGCCCGGCCCGCCGTTCGACGGCCGGAAGGTGCAGCCGAAGTCTGTCACCGAGCCGACGATGAACCCGACCGAGCCGGGGCTGAAGCAATCGAGGGTGCCGACCCGCGCGCGCTGGGCCTGGGCGGAACTGGTGAACACGAACAGGGCCGCGACAGCGGCAAGAGCAAACGCGAATGTGCGACGGATCATTGGGGCCTCCCGACCGATGGAATGCGTAGTCCTCGTTACAGGTGAATGTGACAGGAGCATAGCGGCTTGGGGGGTCGTAGGCGAGGCTGTGGAAAGCTCAGCGGCATCTCAGTTTGAAATTGCGCCTTTGGATACGTGCGGAATTTTCGGGCCAGCCAAAGGGTTATGCCCCATCCGGCGTTCTGGCTTTGCTAGCCATGATCTCCGCAACCGCCCTTTGCGTGTCGCTATCTTCGCGAGCCAGCCCCTCGCGCACGCCGGCGATGTCTTCAGCGGGCCGATTCTGGCTCATCTTCCACTTGCCCTCAAGCCGCGCGATGGAGAGCGTGAAGCCGACAATCCCCTTGAGCATCGCATCGACAAAGTTCTCCGGCGCATCGGTCACCGCCCACGGCTTTGGCCGGGCCGTTTCGTGCGTCTCGGTTAGTCTAGTGACGTGGCTGCGCAGCCGACTGGGATCATCGTAGAAGCTCACGGTGCCGTAGGCGTGGATGGCCACGTAATTCCAGGTTGGCACCACTTTTCCGGTCTTCTGTTTCGTCGGGTACCAGGACGGCGTGACGTACGTATTCGGCCCCAGAAAGATGGCTAGGCCCTGAACCTCTTCTTCGGCGTCCCGCCATTGCGGATTTGTGCGCGCGATATGGCCATTGAGCGTTCCAAATGGTGCCGGCACTGAATCGATCAGCATCGGCACATGGCTCGCCTCCAGACCACGCGCACCAAATGTAACCAGCGTACCGAACCCCGACTGTCGAATGGCATCGTGCAGGACGGGAACGCGGTCTTCCTTAAAATGCGCAGGAATGTACATCTAGGTTCCGAAAGCTCAGCGCAGGCCGCCGCAAAACCGCTGAATCCGCCGGCAGGCCTCTTCCAGGTCCGAGGTCTTGGTGGCGTAGGAAATGCGGAAGGCCGGCGCCAGCCCGAAGGCGGTGCCGTGCACCACCGCGACGCCCTCGGCGGCCAATAGCTCGGTCACGAAGTCCTCGTCGGTCTCGATCTTCTTGCCCGAGGGCGCGGTCTTGCCGATCGCGCCTGCGCAGGACGGATAGACATAGAACGCGCCTTCCGGCTTCGGGCACTTGATGCCGTTGGCCTGGTTCAGCATCGAGACGACGAGGTCGCGGCGCTCCTTGAACACCTTGTTGTGCTTGGCGATGAAATCCTGCGGGCCGTTCAGCGCCTCGACACCGGCCCATTGCGTGATCGAGCTCGGGTTGGTGGTCGACTGCGACTGCAGGGTGCCCATGGCCTTGATCAGCATTTCCGGCCCGCCGGCGTAGCCGAGACGCCAGCCGGTCATGCAATAGGCCTTGGACATGCCGTTCAGCGTCAGCGTGCGCTCATAGAGCCTGGGCTCGACCTGCGCCGGCGTGGTGAAGACGAACTCGTCGTAGACCAGGTGCTCGTACATGTCGTCGGTCAGCACCCAGACATGCGGGTGCTTCACCAGCACGTCGGTGAGCGCCTTCAGCTCCGCGCGCGTATAGGCGGCGCCGGTCGGGTTCGACGGCGAGTTGAAGATCAGCCACTTGGTCTTCGGCGTGATCGCGCGCTCGAGCGCCTCGGGCTTCATCTTGAAGCCGTCCTCGAGACGCGTCGGCACGATCACCGGCTTGCCGCCGGCGAACAGCACGATGTCCGGGTAGCTCACCCAATAGGGCGCCGGGATCACCACCTCGTCGCCCGGATTGATGGTGCAGACCAGCGCGTTGAACAGCACCTGCTTGCCGCCGGTGCCGACGGTGATCTGCGACGGCTTGTAGTCGAGCTCGTTCTCGCGCTTGAATTTCTTGGCGATGGCCTGCTTCAGCTCGGGCATGCCGTCGACGGCGGTGTATTTCGTCTCGCCGCGGCGGATGGCGGCGATCGCCGCCTCCTTGATGTTGTCGGGCGTGTCGAAGTCGGGCTCGCCGGCCGCCAGGCCAATGATGTCGCGGCCCTCGGCCTTCAACTTCTTCGAGAGATCGTTGATGGCGATGGTCGGCGACGGCTTGATGCGGCCGAGGCTGTCGGCGAGAAAGCCCATGATTCCTCCTTAAAGGCGCGCGGAACCTAGTCGAGGCGGGACAGCCCGGCAACCCGCCACACGCGCACACCCATCAATAGTATTGTCGCGAATCATGCAGACGGTTGAACCATGACCGGCTTGGCCAAGGCGCTCGCCTCCGGCGATTGGCTCGATGCGCGGCTGCGCGGCCTATAGCTGGATCCTGATCGCGCTCGCGGTCGCGGCCATCGCCGTTCTCGCGGCGACGTCGGACGGGCTCAACGACTATCTGGGCCGGCCGCTCGGCACCGACTTCTCCAACATCTATGCCGCCGGGAAATACGCGCTCGAAGGCAAGCCGGCGGCGCCGTTCACGCCCGAGCTGCAGCACCTGATGGAGAAGCGGATCTTCGGTCCGGCCACGCCGTTCTACGGCTGGCACTATCCGCCGGTATTTCTGGCGGTCGCGGCGCTCCTGGCGCTCTTGCCCTATCTGCCCGCGCTGATCGTCTGGCAGGCGGCGACGCTCGCGCTTTATCTGAAGGCCATGCTCGCCATCGCCGGCGACCGGCGTGCGTGGCTGCCCGCCCTCGCCTTCCCGGCGGTGCTGATCAATATTGGGCACGGGCAGAACGGATTCCTCACGGCGGCGCTGTTCGGTGGTGGGCTGTCTGCTGCTCGATCGTCGGCCGATCGTCTCGGGAATCCTGCTCGGGCTGCTTTGCTACAAGCCGCAGTTCGGCATCCTGATCCCGCTGGCGCTGGCTGCCGGAGGCTATTGGCGCGCGTTCATCGCGGCTGGCGTGACCGTGGCCGTGCTGGTCGCCGCGAGCTGGTTCGTCTTCGGACCCGAATCCTGGGTCGCGCTCCGCGACAGCCTCGCCTTCACGCAAACCGTGGTGCTGGAGGAAGGCGGCACCGGCTTCTACAAGATCCAGAGCCTGTTTGCGGCGTTGCGCGCCTGGCGCGCGCCGTTGCCGCTGGCCTATGCGGCGCAGACGCTGCTCGCGCTCGCGGTGGCCGTGACCGTGATCGTCATTTGGCGACGCGCCGGCGCGCTGGCGCCGAAGGCCGCAGCGCTGCTTTCGGGCGCGCTGCTGGTGACGCCCTTACGTGCTCGACTACGACCTCGTTGTGATGGCGCCGGCCATCGCTTTCCTTGCCGCGCACGGCATCGCGCGCGGCTTCCTGCCCTGGGAGAAGACGGCACTGGCCGCGATCTTCATCGCGCCCCTGGTCACGCGCGCGGTGGCCGAACAGACGCGGCTGCCGATCGGGTTCGTGGCGCTCGCCGCGCTGTTCCTGCTCGCGGCGCGGCGGGGCATGGCAAAGCCGGCCTAGACGCCCCACATTCTCCGGGTCGGCAGGCGGGAAAGCATGCTCACCCTCTATTCGATGCAGAGCTCGGGGAATTCCTACAAGGTGCGGCTGCTGCTGGCGCGCCTGGCCAAGCCCTATCGGCTGGTCGAGATCGACATTCTGCGAGGCGAGAGCCGCACCGCCGATTTCCTCGCCAAGAATCCGGACGGCCACGTGCCGCTGCTCGAATTGCCGGACGGGAAATTTCTGCCCGAGTTCGAATGCGATCCTGGTCTATCTCGCGGAAGAAACCCGGTTCCTGCCGACGGATCGCTTCGCGCGCGCCGAGACCTTGCGCTGGATGTTCTTCGAGCAGCACAGCCACGAGCCGGCGATCGCGGCGGCGCGCTGGTGGCTGCATCTGGTCCGGGGCGGGCGCGAGCTGAAGACCCACGACATCGATCACTGGATGGAACAGGGCTATCAGGCGCTCATGCTGATGGAGCGCCATCTGGCGCATCACAAATATTTCGTGGGCGAGCGCACGACCGTGGCCGATCTTGCGCTCTATGCGCATACCCACGTCGCCGGCGAGGGCGATTTCGATCTGTCGGATTTTCCCGCCGTGCTCGACTGGCTGGCGCGAATCGCCGGCGAGTCCGGCCACGTGCCGATGCAAAAGTAGCGCGCCGCGGGCATTAACCGGGCATTAACCATAAACCGTCCTATTGCATCTCCCTTTCCGCATCGGGCCCGTCGCCCACGAGTTGCGGCCGCCGCAGCGGAAAGGAACTGTGCGCCCGGAGTTTGTGATGCGCCCATCGGACCCGACCCTCGCCAAACCGCTGCCAGCGGCCACGCTCAAGCGGCGGATCGGCTTTGCCTTCACGGAGGCGGTCGTGGCAGGCGCGCTGATCGCATCCCTCGGCGCACTCATTCTCCTGATCAGCCGCGGTTTCGCGGGCTGAACTTTTCTTTACCGGACGCGGCTGGAATTCGGCGCAGCGAGCCGCTAGGCTCGGGCCATGCGGCTCTCGATCCCGCTCGCAATCGCGCTCGCCTTGCTCGCCGGACCCGCGGCGGCGCAGGCGCCGGAAATCGTCAAAAGCAACAAGGCGAATTTCCGCGTCGAAACGGTCGCGTCGGGCCTGGTCAATCCGTGGGCGCTCGCCTTCCTGCCCGACGGGCGCCTGCTGGTGACCGAGCGGCCCGGGCGCATGCGCATCGTCGGGCGCGACGGCAAGCTCTCGGAACCGCTCGAAGGCGTGCCAATTGTCGCCGCCGTCGGCCAGGGCGGCTTGATGGACGTGGTGCTGGCGCCGGATTTCGCGCAAAGCCGCACGATCTATTTCACGTTCGCCGAGCCGCGCGAGGCGCTGAACGGCACCAGCGTGGCCCGCGCGCGGCTGGTGGAAGAAGGCGGCAAGGCGCGGCTCGCGGACGTGACCGTGATCTTCCGCCAGGAGCCGGCGATCGGCGGCGGGTTCCATTTCGGCTCGCGCATCGCCATCGCGCGCGACGGCATGCTGTTCGTGACGCTCGGCGAGCGTTATCAGCGCGACCGCGCGCAGGACCTTTCCACTCATTTGGGTAAGGTCATCCGCATCCGGCCCGATGGCACGGCGGCGCCGGACAATCCGTTCGTCGCGCGCCAAGGGGCGCGGCCGGAAATCTGGTCCTATGGCCACCGCAATGCGCAAGCGGCGGCGATCCATCCGGTCACTGGCAAGCTCTGGATCGTCGAGCACGGCCCCAAGGGCGGCGATGAGATCAACATCCCGGAGGCGGGCAAGAACTATGGCTGGCCGGTGATCGGCTACGGCGTCGATTACTCGGGCGCGAAAATCCACGTGGGCACGCACAAGGAAGGCATGGAGCAGCCCATCCACTACTGGGTGCCCTCGATCGCCCCCTCCGGCATGGCGTTCTATACCGGCGACGCGTTCCCCGGCTGGCGCGGCAGCCTGTTCGTCGGCGCGCTGGCGGGCCAGCACTTGAACCGGCTCGAGCTCGACGGCGAGAAGATCACGGGCGAGGAGCGGCTGCTCGCAAACCTCGGCGCGCGCATCCGCGACGTTCGCATGGCCGCGGACGGCGCGCTCTATCTCCTCACCGACGCGCGCGACGGCAAGGTATTGAGAATCGTGCCGGGTAAGTGAGTTTTGCAGGGTGTCGCCATGAACACCTATCCGAAGGAATGGGAAAAACAGGAGACGCTCCGCGATGGGATGCGGGTGCTGCTGCGCCCGCTCAAGCCGAGCGACGAGGCGCTCTATCCCGAGTTCTCCAACCATGTGACCCCGGAAGACGCGCGGCTGCGCTTCTTCCACCCGATCAGCCAGCCGAGCCCGTCCATGATCCGGCAGTTCGTCGAGCTCGACTACGACCGCACCATGGCCTTCGTCGCGATCCGCCAAGACACCGGCGAGCTGCTCGGCGTCGCGCGCCTGCACTGCAACCAGTTCCGCACCCACGGCGAATATGCGGTGATCGTGCGCTCGGACCACAAGCGGCGCGGACTCGGCCGCCTCTTGATGCAGCAGTTGATCGGCTGGGCCCGCGCGGCCGGCCTCGAGCGCGTCCACGGACAGGTCTATGCTTATAATGAGCCGATGCTGAAAATGTGCGAGGAGCTCGGTTTCGTCGTCACCGACGACCCGAGCGACCGCGACATCAAGGTAGTGACGCTCACCCTCAAGGGGGCGTGAAACGTGCCCTCACCGCCTCCGCGCCGGCAGCCATGAGCGCCTATCCGAAAGAATGGGAACTGCGCGAGACGCTCGCCGACGGCACACGGGTTTTCATCCGCCCGCTCAAGCCCGACGACGCCGCGCTCTATCCCGAATTCTTCACCCAGGTAACCGAGGACGACTCGCGGCTGCGCTTCTTCAGCCCGATCCGCGAGCTGACCTCCGCGGCGATCCAGCGGTTCGTCGATATCGACTACGAGCGCGTCATGGCCTTCATCGCGATCGACGAGGAGACCGGAAAAATGCTGGGCGTCTCGCGCCTGCATTGCGACCGGTTCCACAAGCACGGCGAATACGCGGTGCTGGTGCGCTCGGACCTCAAGGGCCGCGGCCTCGGCTGGCTGTTGATGCAGCGCATCATCGATTGGGCGCGCGGCACCGGGCTCGAGCGCATCCACGGCCAGGTGCTCGCCTATAACACCACCATGCTGCGGATGTGCGGGGAGCTCGGGTTCGAGATCGCCGACGACCCGAGCGAGCGGGACATCAAAGTGGTGACCCTGCACCTCAACAAGGCGTGAAGAGCGCGCGCCCGCCCAACTCCCCACTAACATTGCCTTGTCGGGACGCGGAAGAACCGGGCCGTGCCGGGGTTTTGGTTCTGGGAGGACCAATCATGCGTTTGACCATCGCCGCAATACCTTGCTTGCAGCCACCACCGGGGCGCTCGCGCAGCAGCAGATGCCCACCTTCGCCACCACCAAGGTCGAAGGCACCGACAACGTCTATATCTTCCGCTATCAGTTCCATCAGTCGATGTTCATCGTCACGCCCGCGGGCGTGATCGCCACCGACCCGATCGGGCTCCGCCGGCCGCAGGCGGTGACGACCTATATCGACGAGATCCGCAAGATCACCAAGGCGCCGATCAAGTACGTGATCTACAGCCATCACCACTACGACCACATCACCGGCGGCAAGCCGTTCAAGGACCAGGGCGCGATCTTCGTCGCGCACCGCAACGCCAAGCAGAACCTTCTGGCGCTCAAGGCTCCTGACATCGTGATCCCGGACCAAGTGGTGGATACCAAGCGCATCATCCAGCTCGGCGGCACCACGCTCGAACTGCACTATGTCGGCCGCAACCACTCCGACAACATGCTGGTGATGTACCTGCCCAGGCAGAAGCTGATCTTCGCGGTCGATTTCCTGCCGATCGGCGCGGTCAACTGGCGCAACATGCCCGATAGCTGGCCGGTCGAATGGGAGGAATCGATCAAGAAGGTGCTGGCCATGGATTGGGATCGCTTGATCCCCGGCCATCCCGGGCCCGGCGGGCGGCTCGGCACCAAGAAGGACGCCGAGGCCCATCTCAAATACATGGTGGACCTGCGCACCGAGGTGAAGAAGGCGGCCGATGCCGGCAAGTGCTACGACACGGCGATCAAGGAAGTGAAGTTGCCGCAATACGCGACGCTCACGATGTACGAGCAGTGGCTGCCCATGAACGTGGAGCGCTATTGCCTGCTCTACTCTGGCGGAATCTAAGCGCCCGCCTTACCCCTGCGACAACGCGCCCGCCGCGCTTGCGCTCGGCGGGCGCTGTGCTTTAGGGATCGCGCACGCGTAGCGCCCGGGAGGCGGCCCATGATCATCGAAAACCAGCAGATGGTGACGACGGCGGTGCTCGACGAGCTCGAGCGCGCGCCGAACCCGCGCTTCAAAGAGATCATGGGCGCGCTGGTGCGCCACCTGCACGACTTCGCGCGCGAGGTGAAGCTGACCGAGGAGGAGTTCCACCAGGCCTGCGCCTATGTGAACGCGATCGGCCAGAAGACGACCAAATCGCACAACGAGGCGGTGCTGATGGCGGGCTCGCTCGGGTTTTCGAGTCTGATCTGCCTGTTGAACAACGGCGACAAGGGCCAGGTCGAGACGGCGGCCAACATGCTCGGCCCGTTCTGGCGGCTGAACTCGCCGCGGGTGAAGAACGGCGGCAGCATCGTGTTCACCCCCATGCCGGGGCCGGTGTTGTTCGTGAACGCACAGGTGATCGACGGCGCGAAGAAGCCGATCGCGGACGCCGAGGTGGACGTCTGGCAATCCTCGACCGAAGGCCTCTACGACAACCAGGACCCGAAGCTCACGGGCATGAACCTGCGCGGCAAGCTGACCACCGACAAGGACGGCCGCTTCTCGTTCCGCTCCATCCTGCCGGCGGGCTATCCGATCCCGATCGACGGGCCGGTCGGCGAGCTGCTGGCGGCGCAGGGGCGCCACAACATGCGCCCGGCGCACCTGCATTTCCTGATCTACAAGCCCGGCTTCAAGACGCTGATCTCGCAGGTCTATGTGAAGGGCGCGCCCTATATCGACAGCGACGTGCAGTTCGGCGTCACCCGCGCGCTGGTCGGCGACTATGTGCGCCACGACGGCAAAGCGCCCGCGCCGGACGTGAAGGGCGAGTGGTACTCGCTCGACTACACCTTCGGCATGGAGCCGGGCGAAGCCAAGCTGCCGCGCGCGCCGATCGAATAGCCGCCCAGGCGAGCAGTTCTCCTGCCAAATTGGGGGTGAAATTCGCCTCGCGCCGGCCCATATTGGCGCAATGCCCAAGCCCCAGAAGCCCTATCGCACCGCGCGCGGCGTCAGCCACGGCATGGCCGAGCGGCCGCAGCGCGCGTTCGAGCTGGAGCGCCAGCCGCCAACTGCCGCCAATCTCGACCCGGAGCTGGCGCGCACGGCGGGCTTCCAGAAGCCCGAGGACGAGAACGACTACACGCCCTCGCTGGGCGCGACCGCCTCGGCCGACGCGCTCAAGGCGCTGATCGAGACCGGCCGGCCCGAGTTCCGCAATCAGGTCTGGGTGCCGCACCGGCCGCCGCGGCCGGCAGAAGAGCGAGGGCGGCAAGAAGTTCAAGCTGGTGGCGCCGTTCGAGCCCAAGGGCGACCAGCCGCAGGCGATCGAGGAACTGGTCAAGGGCCTGCAGGACAACGAGCGCATGCAGGTGCTGCTTGGGCGTCACCGGCTCGGGCAAGACCTTCACGATGGCGCAGACCATCGCGCGGCTGCAGCGGCCGGCGCTGATCCTGGCGCCGAACAAGACGCTGGCCGCGCAGCTCTATGGCGAGTTCAAGTCGTTCTTTCCGGAAAACGCGGTCGAGTATTTCGTCAGCTACTACGATTACTACCAGCCGGAAGCCTACGTGCCGCGCACCGACACCTATATCGAGAAGGATTCCGCGATCAACGAGCAGATCAACCGCATGCGCCACGCCGCCACCCGCGCGCTGCTCGGAGCGCGACGACGTGGTGATCGTGGCCTCGGTCTCGTGCATCTACGGCATCGGCTCGGTCGAGACCTATTCCGAGATGACGTTCGGGCTGCAGCGCGGCGGGCGCGCCAACCAGCGCGAGCTGATCGCCGACCTGGTGGCGCTGCTCTACAAGCGCACCGACATGGATTTCTACCGCGGCACCTTCCGCGTGCGCGGCGACGTGATCGAGCTGTTCCCGGCGCACTACGAAGACCGCGCCTGGCGGATTTCGCTGTTCGGCGACACGATCGAATCGATCCAGGAATTCGACCCGCTGACCGGCGAGAAATTCGAGGACCTGGAGAGCATCAAGATCTACGCCAACTCGCACTACGTGACGCCGAAGCCGACGCTCTATCAGGCCATCGGCTCGATCAAGCGCGAGCTCAAGCAGCGCGTCGACGAGCTGAACCGCACCGGGCGGCTGATCGAGGCGCAGCGGATCGAGCAGCGCACCATGTTCGACCTCGAAATGCTCGGCGCCACCGGCGTGTGCCCCTCGATCGAGAATTATTCGCGCTATCTCACCGGCCGCAAGCCGGGCGAGCCGCCGCCGACGCTGTTCGAATATCTGCCCGACAACGCGCTGCTGTTCGTGGACGAGAGCCACGTCACCGTGCCGCAGCTCGGCGGCATGTATCGCGGCGACTTCCGCCGCAAGGCGACGCTGGCCGAATACGGCTTCCGGCTGCCCTCGTGCATGGACAACCGCCCGCTGCGCTTCGAGGAATGGGACCTGATGCGGCCGCAGACCACCTGCGTCTCGGCCACGCCGGGCCCGTGGGAGCTGAACCAGACCCAGGGCGTGTTCGCCGAACAGATCATCCGCCCGACCGGGCTGATCGACCCGCCGGTCGACGTGCGGCCGGCGCGCACGCAGGTGGACGATCTGCTCGGCGAAGTGCGCGCCACGGCGGCCAAGGGCTTCCGCACGCTGGTGACGGTGCTGACCAAGCGCATGGCCGAGGACCTCACCGAATACCTGCACGAGCAGGGCGTGCGCGTGCGCTACATGCACAGCGACATCGACACCCTCGAGCGCATCGAGATCATCCGCGACCTGCGGCTCGGCGCCTTCGACGTGCTGGTGGGGATCAACCTGCTGCGCGAGGGGCTCGACATTCCCGAGTGCGCGCTGGTGGCGATCCTCGATGCCGACAAGGAAGGCTTCCTGCGCAGCGAGACTTCTCTCGTTCAGACAATCGGCCGCGCGGCGCGCAACGTGGAGGGCCGCGTCATCCTCTATGCCGACAAGGTGACCGGCTCGATGGAGCGGGCGATGGCCGAGACCGACCGGCGGCGCGCCAAGCAGAAGGCGTGGAACGAGGCCAACGGCATCACGCCCGAGAGCATCAAGCGCTCGATCCACGACATCGTGGACAGCGCCTATGAGCGCGACCACGTGCTGGTGGACACCGGCTTCGAGGACGCCATCGCCATCGGCCACAATTTCGAGGCGGTGATCGGCGACATGGAGAAGCAGATGCAGGAGGCGGCCGGCAACCTCGAATTCGAGGAGGCCGCGCGCCTGCGCGACGAGATCAAGCGCCTGCGCGGCATCGAGCTGGCGGTGAGCGACGATCCGACTTCAAAAGTCCCCTCCGCCCATATGGCGGGAAGCCGCGCGGTGCGCAGCCGGGACGGCTCGTCCGATCGCGCGCCCTCCTCCAAAGGCGGAAGGTCGGGGACGAGGGCGTTTAGGAGGAAGTGAGCGCATTACGGTTGCTTTTTTGACGATTGCCACCACTACTAGCAGATTACTCTTGGGCGCCGTCCCGAAGATAGAGTGACTAAACCGCCACCATGCGAATTATTGGGAGAACAAAATGTACGAAAAAGTAATTGAGAACATTCGGAATGCTGGCAAAGCACTTGCAGAAAGCCAAAGCGCGCTGAACGATTGCTTACCGCAGTATTCGATTTCAGTAGACCAGACAAAGCCAATTCCGGAAACTGACTATACGGCGGGTGAGATCGACGTCTCTACGTCGCTGCTATCAGATCTTCTTAGAAATTTCGACGCTACCTCAATTGGCGCCCTGGTACCGCGATCCCAATTGGAGGCCGTTGCAACGAAAGCGACTGAAACCGGAATCAAATACAAGCACTCATAGAAATGTTCGCACCTATTAAGCAGGCCGGAGGCGTAACAGCGTTTGATCAATCGACTTTCAATGTGACCGCAAAGAACGGTACCCAAATTGGTCTTGCGAAAGCATTCAAACGAATTTTTCCTCCCTGGACGGCGCGCTGTCCGCCTATGTTTTGCTTCGCGCATCATCAGGAAGCCCGCTTGGGACTGACATCGACAAATTTATACAGGCAATTCACGATCGCTACTCCGAACTCCAACAACATCGTGAAACGGCGCTCCGCCTGATTAGGGAGCTCGAAGCCGAGAAATCAAAAGTCGTGAATTCAGCTAAGCAAGCTACCGCGCAAAAAACGGAGATCACGCGGCTGTTAGATGAGGCTCAAAAGGGTCGCAAGACCATCAATGAATATTCGGCTGAAGCAACAGAAAAACTATCATCAGTTCGCTCAACACATCAGGAGGCAACTGGAGTATCGGGAGCCGTTAAGGAATACAAAGCAAACTTCGATCGCTTCGATCAACAGCTCAAGGCTCGAGAAGAAGATTCGCTAAGGAGAACAAGGATCTCGATACAATTCGATCGCGTACGGACGCCGCGCAGGCGGAAATCCAGAAACTCCACGATCAGGCTGAAGCGATGTTGCGTGGCGCGACCAACGTCGGACTCGCAGCGAGTTCTTCTAAGCTTCAGACCGACACGAACAGGGAATTGAATGGGCGCGATTTAGCTTCTACTTAGTATGCTTCGTCTTAGGCTTCCTTTCATTGCCGATCGCGTTCTACGTCTTTCCGGGCTTGCTCGCGATAATCAAATCAGTGACAGGCGTTGACCCGTCAATTCTCGCGCCGAAAGGCGTTGAGGCACATACCACTACCGACGTTGTTGCTCAGGTTCTCGCCCGTGCCCTGCTCCTGAATTCCTGGAATCTGGCTGGTTCGCTTTACAGCCGCACGACACGAGCGACTTTTTCGGCTTCGAGAACACTATTCATACAAATATTCGATCGCCTCTTCAGTCGAAAGCTTTAAGAAGCAAGCACCTGACCTTGAACAGGGAATTGCCGCCGCTACCTTTTTTGAACTTACGTTCAACCCCGCGACTTCGAATGGACGCTAATTCCACAGAAAGTCGCCATCCAAATCCCGCGATGGAGTGGGTAATGAAGAAATTAGGTGCTACTGACGCAGCGAAAAAATGAGGGGCAAATGAACCTCTCGCCGAGACGGCTCGCGGCCATTGCCGGCGCAGTAGGCTTCCCCCTTTACGGGTCGAATTCGGGGATGTCCAGAATCTTGAGACAAACCTGTGCCAAGCCGGAAAAGCCGAGCGCGCGGGCGGCGATCTGCGATAGATCGATTATTCTTTCGCGCACGAACGGCCCGCGATCGGTGATCCGCACCTCCACCGAGCGCCCGTTTTCCTGATGGACGACGCGCACCATCGTCCCGAACGGCAGGATCGGATGCGCGGCGGTGAAATTCTCGGGACGGGTGTCTTCTCCGCTGGCGGTCTCTTCGCTCTCGGTCGAATAGATCGACGCGATGCCGCATTCGTCCGGTTTGTCGTCGGCGGCGCCCGCCGGCCCCAATAAAGCGGCCTGCAGCAACGCGGCCACGAGCAAGCTTGATTTCGGGATCATCGATCGCTTCGCGGCTTTCAACAACAAAACTTAATGCCACGCGGATGGTTCAGGCAATATCGCAAACGCTCCCGCTGCCAGGAACGGGCGCGATCTCCCTCTCCGCTCAGCGGGGAGAGGTCGGGGTGAGGGGCTGGTCGAACTCTCACGCAAGCATCGAAGCCCCCTCACCCGCCGACCCGGCTTGCGCCAGTTCGGCGACCTCTCCCCGCACGCGGGGAGAGGTGAAAACGAAATGGCCGGGGAAAAACCCCGGCCATGACGATCAAATCGGTTCGAAGCGGAACTCGGTGCGCATCAGCGCGCGCAGTTCGGGTCCCACACCTTCACCCAGCGCCAGCCGGTCCATTCGCGGCGCGGCATCTGGCAGGAGGTGTAGCGGTCGGGAACCTCGTAGAGCGGAATATCGCCGCGCGCGACGATCACCATGGCCACCGGCCAGGTGGCGACGTCCTTGCCCCAGCCCCAGTTCGGCTGGCAGTTGCCGTACTCGTTGCAGGTCCAGCCGCGCTTGGCATGGGCGTATTGTGGCGCCGGCAGGGGTTGCGCGTAGCGCGGGCCCTTATGGCGCGGGCCGTAATAATCGGCGGCGGCCGCCGGCGGCGCCAGCAAGGCGGCGGCGAAAACCATCGCGGACGCGAGAACTAACCGTTTCATGGATCGCTCCTCCTTGGGCGGCGCGCAGTGCGGCCGCCGATCCGAGGGGCGACCCTGCCCGCAAATGGTGGAGGTAGCGTAAATGCCGCGAAACCCTGTCATGGCCGGGCTTGTCCCGGCCATCCCGATTCAATCGGCACTGCCCTGCCCTCCTAAACGAGATCGCCGGGTCAAGCCCGGCGATGACGATTGGAGGATGGAGAGCGGCGGGCCTAAGCTTCAGACCAGGTGCGGCGCTGCGTGCTCGGTCTTGCGCTTCTTCGCGCCGGATCGGGCTTGGCGAGCGGATATTCGGCGCTGTCGTACAGCCGGCGGATGGCGGCGCAATCGAAGCGCGCCTCGTCGACCTCCAGATACGCGCCGAGCAGCAGCTCGGGCGGCAGATCTTCCACCGCGAAGCGGACCGCCTCGGCGGCGGTATCGAAGCGGCGATAGCCGGCCGGCCGGTTCGACTTGCGGTTCCGGCTCGGAAACAGCTCCGAAGGCTTGTTGAAATCGAATGCACTCATTTTGGGCTCCTGCGCCGGGCTTCACTTCTTGAAGGCCGACTCCGTCTGGTCGAGCTGTTTCAGGTCGAGCTGGCTCTCCAGCACGATGCGCTCGTGTGCATCGTGCGCGCTCTTGATGCGGTACTGGTAGCCGCCCTGCTCTTCCGGCAGGAGCTGCGTGACGTGGTAGCTCCCCGATGGCGCCGAGGAGCGGTCGCTGCGCGCGGGCGTGAAACGCACCGCGTCTCCGATCGCATACCTGTGCAAGGTCAAATTCGTCTCCCGCTCGCGGCGGGCGCTTCCCGCCGCGCGAGAACGGTGCCCGGTCGGCGCCGGGGTATCGGTGGTCTAGCCGGAGCTTGCGCTCAGAAAACGCGGTTTCAAAAAACGCGGTTCTTGGCCCAGGCGTCGACGTCGAGTTGGGCCTGCTCCGTGCTCGTACCGTAGCGGGCGTGGATCAGGGCGACGAGATCGGGCTTGCCGGTGAAGGCGTTGGCTTCGGCGTCGGAAATCTTGCTCCACTTGTCGTGGATATCCTTGCGCCGGATCGTGTCGGGCTTGTCGGCCACGCCGGATTGTGTGGCGGGCGCGGCGGTCATGGCGTCCACGTTCGGCCGCGTCACGCGCGCACCGAATCCCGGGGCGCCCGTCTTGGTGTCATTGGTCATCCAAAAACTCCTGAAATGGATCGGTGCAGTATCGCTTGAACGAACTCATCCAAGTGACGGTGGCAGATTACAGCAGAATAGCGCTTTATCTATGTTCGCACCGCTAACACGCGGTTCAGCATGTTGCGCCTGACGCGGCATGGCTTCGCCGATGAAGTGAATCGACACACGCATCGGCTCGGCCTAATCTTCATATGGTGCGGCAAGAGGCCATCGACAAGGAGTCGCGTACGATGATCCGTCTTGCTCTCGCGGCCGCGCTGGCCGCGGCCGCTTTCATGTCCTCGCCGCATATCGCGCTCGCCGCCAAGGGCGGCTTCAAAGGCGGCATCAAGCCGGTGCCGTTCCGCGCGCACGGCCTGTTCGCACCGGTCACGCCGAAGACGCTCTCGCACAGCGGCCTGCCCGCGAAATTCCACGGCCATCACAAGAAGCACATCGTGCAGCCGGTCATCGTCGGCCTCGCCGGCGGCCTCGCTCTGGTCAATTCCTATCCGCTCGCCGGTCTGCCGCCGGACGAAACGCCGGTGCAGCCCGCGATCGTGCCGGTCGGCGGCGCGTTGGGCTGCGTGATCGAGGATGTCACCGTGCCCGGCCGCACCCTCAGCATCATCCGCTGCTGAGATTTCGCGTCCCCCTGCCCCGCCGCCGCCCCATATCGGGCGGTGCCGCGGCGAAACAGCCGTCAAGCCGTCCCATTCGGATGACGCAATCCTGATCGTGCGCGAATCAGGCGCACGCATTCAGCGAGGAACGGACATGACCGCTGTTCGAGCCCAGAGAATCGCCGAGGACGACGCCAACGAGATCGAGGGACAGATCCGGGAATTCGTGCGCCGGGACGTGTCGGCGCTGCGCAAGCCCGAGCCGGTCGCCAATCCGACCGACGTAAGCCCGCTGATCCAGCGCGTCGCCGGCGCCTCGATGACCGAGATCGAGGGCCTGATCGCCGAGCTGCAGCGCATGCGCGACTACCTGCGCACCGAGGGCGAACGCGTGCAGCGGGAACTGGCGGCCTATGCGCAGGTCAGCGAAACCTCGTTGCGCTATGCCGAGATCATGTCCGACAATATGGAGCAATGGAAAACCGGCATGGCCACGGCGCGGGCCGAACGCGCCTGAAGGGCGCCACCGCCCGCGTCGTCCAGATCGACCATCTGGTGCTGACGGTCGGCGACTTTTCGAAGTCGAGGGAGTTCTACGGCAAGCTGCTGGGCTTCCTCGGCTTCAAGGTGCTCGACGAATATTCCACGATGATGGGCTGGACCAACGGCAAGACGCGGCTCTGGATCAGCGCCGCGGACGCCGAAGGCCGCAGGCATCCGCACCGCAAGGGCAATGTCGGCTTCCATCACTACGCTTTCCAGCTCAGAAGCCGGCGCGACGTGGACGCGCTGCATGCCTTTCTAGAGCGCGAGGGCATCGCGATCGCCGACCCGGCGGGCGAATATTACGACGACTATTATGCCGTCTTCTTCAACGACCCCGACGGCATGCGGCTCGAAGGCATGAAATGGGGCGAGAAAACCGCGCAGCGGAAACGGCGCAAGCGACCCGCTGGAAAACGCCAGCGGCGACGTGCATGATCGACAAATGACAAGAGCCGCATCTCTCGCCCTCGCGCTTTTCCTCGTTCCGGCCGCCGCCCAGGCGCAGCGCGAGGCGCCGACGCCGACATCGCCCGAGAACATCAAGGCGCAGTGCTGGATGAAGTACGATAAGGACCGCAAGCTCACGCTCGACCAACGCCTGGCGCTGGTCGAGAAGTGCGTGCAACAGGGACTGACCGAGCAGCCGGGGCGCTAGAAGCGCGGCTGCCGGCGAAGATCCAGAAAATCAGCGCGCGAGGGGACGGAAACTTGGCCGCATGCGCGCGACGAATGCGAGGGCTGCGATTCCCGCCGCGCCGTAGCAGAGCGTCACGATCTCGAAATAGGAGAAGTAGCGGCTGACGCGGCGCGTATATTCCGGCGCGCCGAGCGCAAAAAACTCGCTGCCGAAGAAATAGCCGACATTGGAAATCACGAAGAACGCGGCGACGCCGCCGGTGATCGCGCAGACGAATTTTCCGGCCGTCAACCAATCGAGCCGCTCGGTTTTGCGCATCGTGCGGCCCGCGAGCCATAGCGCGCCATAGGCGGGCGCGAGCAGCACATAGCCGCCGCTGATGCAGGCATCGGCGACGCCGGCGACCCCGATCGCGAAGACATCGAGCAGCACCGCCTCGGCGAGAAAGGCCAGCAGCCACCAGGGGCGCGCCAGCGCGAGGCCGGCCAGGAAATAGACCGCCGTGGAGGCGTCGGGCGCGATCGCGCCGACGCCGAAATGATGCACGCGCGTGGCCGCCATCAGCACGGCGAGCGCGAGCGCGGCGAGCTTCTCGGTGCGGGATTCAAGGACGAACATGGAGGCAAACTAAGAGGCCGCGCGGTCGCGCGCAAGAGAGCGCTTTGGCTGCTTTTCGGGCACTCCCCACAGCTGAGATCGGGCGAAACCTTGACCGGCGCACTTCCCCGCCGCATCGTTTCGGCGCGGATCAGGAGGCGGCCATGGGCGTTCGCACGATTCTCGCAACCACGTTCGGCGCGGCGCTGACGCTCGCCGCGGCCGCGCAGCCGGCGCCGGCGGCGAGCTGGCTCGAGATGAACTTCTGGATGTCCGGCCCGCGCTACGACGGCAACCTGCCGGCCTGCGACGACGCGAGCGCGCTCGGCAGGATTTCCGGCCGCTTCGCGCAGAAGGAAGGCGCGTTCTGGGTCTCGGATCTCGCCATCACCGGCTTCGACAAGGTGCGCGAGATCGCCTTCCGGCCTTGGGGCCATGAGGCGATTCCGCGGCGCTACTGCAGCGCGCGCGTCACGCTCTCGAACGGCCGCGCGTCCACGGTGTTCTATTCGATCGCCGAGGATCTGGGCTTCGTCGGAGCGAGTTGGGGCGTGGAATGGTGCGTGGATGGCTATGACCGCAATCTCGCCTATGCCCCGAACTGCAAGATGGCCCGGCCCTAGGCCATTCCATGCGCGTCCGGCGTGGCGGCGTAGCCTTCGCGTTCCTGTCGCTCGTCCTGCTGCTTGTTTCCTCGACGCAGGCGCTCGCCCAGAGGCGCGGCGACGAACCGGGGCGGTTCGATTTCTACGTGCTCTCGCTATCCTGGTCGCCGTCCTATTGCGAAAGCGCGCGGCGGGCCGATCCCGGCCAATGCGCGCAAGGGCGGCCTTTTTCCTTCGTCGTGCACGGCCTGTGGCCGCAACATGAGCGTGGTTATCCGCAATTTTGCCAGCAGCGCGCGGACTGGATCCCGGAGCCGCTGCTGCGCTCGATGCTCGAGCTGATGCCGAGCCGCCAGCTCATCATCAATGAATGGCGCAAGCACGGCACCTGCTCCGGGCTGCCGCCGGAGGGCTATTTCGCGCTGGTGCGGCGCGCGCGCGAGCGGGTGACCATCCCCGAATCCTTCCGCCGTCTCGACGACTACCGCATGGTGTCGCCGAACGAGGTGGAGACGGCGTTCATGGCCGCCAATCCGGGGCTCGAGCGCGACATGATCGCGGTGGATTGCGACCGGCGCTATCTGCGCGAAGTGCGCGTCTGCATGGGCAAGGACCTCGCGTTCCGCCCCTGCCCCGAGGTGGACCGGCGCGCCTGCCGCGAGCCGCGCATCGTGATGCCGCCGGTGCGCGGGACGCCGCAACGGCTTTGAACTACCGTCACGCCTTCCATGCCGGAAGCTTCGCCGACGTGCTCAAGCACGTCGTGCTGGTGCGCACGATCCTGCATCTTCTGAAGAAGGACGCGCCGTTCCGCGTGATCGAGACCCATGCCGGCGCCGGGCGCTACGATCTTTCCGGCGACAAGGCCGCGCGCACCGGCGAATGGCGCGGCGGTATCGGCCGCCTGGTCGAGCGTCCGCTTACGGGCGAGGCGGCGGCGCTGATCGAGCCCTATCTCTCGCTGGTGCGCGCAGCCAATTCCGGCGAGGCGCTGAAAATCTATCCGGGCTCGCCGCTGATCGCGCGCACATTGCTGCGGCCGCAGGACCGCATGATCTTCTGCGAGCTGCATCCGGAAGAGCGCGCGGCGCTGATCAAGAGCGTCGGCCGCGACCGGCGCGCGAAGGTCGTCGCGATCGACGGCTGGGCCGCGCTGAAAGCCTATGTGCCGCCCAAGGAGCGGCGTGGGCTGGTGCTGATCGACCCGCCGTTCGAGGACGAGAACGAATTTGCCCGCCTCGAAGCGGGGCTCAAGGAGGCGCACAGCCGCTGGGCGACGGGAATTTTTCTGGCCTGGTATCCGATCAAGGACCCGCGCGCGACGCAGGCCTTCGCGCACCGGCTTTCGCGCAGCGGAATTGCGAAAATTTTACGCATCGAGCTTGCGGTCGCCGCCCACCGCCCGGACGAGCGGCTCGTGGGCTGCGGCATGATCGCCGTCAATCCGCCGTGGATTCTCGAACACGAGATGAGTGTGGTTTTTCCGCAACTCGCTAAAGTCCTCGCGCATCAAGGCTCGGGTAACTATCGCATCGACTGGCTCGCAGGCGGCCGCTGAAGCGCGCGGAACGGCTTTTCAGCCGCAAGCGAATGTCTTAGGAAATAGTGGCTTGAGGGTCCGCGAGCTTGAGGTTCGGGGCGTGGTCGAGAGCAGGCAGCTGCCAGTTCCGTTTCCATCGCAACATCAGGCGCCGGTGATTCCGGCGGGGACCCTCGCGTAGGTGGAAGCGCAAGGAGTGTGAGGCCATGCCGCTAACCGGCACCGTGAAGTTCTTCAATACCGACAAAGGCTACGGATTCATCCGTCCGGACGACGGAACCCGCGACGTGTTCGTCCATGTATCCGCCGTGACCAGCTCGGGTCTCGGCGCACTCAACGAAGGCCAGCGCGTATCGTTCGAAATCGAGGACGACAAGCGCGGCAAGGGCCCCAAGGCCGTCAACCTGCAGCCCGCATGAGCGGGCTCGGCCGCCGGGGATCGGGGCGGACATCATGATCTTGCGCAGCGTTCCGGCTTCGCCCTTCGGGCGCAAGACGCAGATCGGCGCGGCCCTTTGCGGCCTCACCGGCCGCATCACGCTCGAGAGCGCCGACACCAACGATCCCAAGGACAGCGTGCGGGCGCAGAACCCGCTCGGCAAGATCCCGGTGCTGATCCTCGACGACGGCACGGCGATCTACGATTCGCGCGTGATCCTCGAGTATTTCGACCAGATCGCAGGCGGCGGGAAAATCCTGCCGCGCGGCGGCATGGAGCGCATCGAGGCGCAGCGCATGCAGGCGCTGTGCGACGGCATCTGCGACGCCTCGATCCTGCTGATCTACGAGGGCCGCTGGCGGCCGAAGGAAAAGCACGAGGCGCGCTGGGTCGAGCACCAGGCCGGCAAGGTGAGCCGCGCGCTGGTCTTCTTGGAAGCGGCGCCGCCGCCGTTCCAGCCGATGCTCCATGTCGGCCACATCACGCTCGCCTGCGCGCTGGGCTACCAGGATTTCCGCTTCGAGGGCCGCTGGCGCGCTTCGCATCCGAACCTGGTCGGCTGGCTCGACGAATTCGCCTGGAAGGTGCCGGCCTTCGCCGAGACCAAGCCGCAATAACACGAACGCCCCGGACCAGGCCGGGGCGTCGATGGCTGGAACCGCTGCTCGTGCCGCGGGTCAGAACTTGTAGCTCATGCCCACGCGCAGGATGTTGGTGTCGAGGTCGGTCCGCACCGGTCCGACGATGGTGGCGTAGGTCTCGGCGCCGAGATTGAGGCGCAGGTACTCCACGCGGGCGACGAGGTTCTGCGTGATCGCGCCCTCGACGCCGATGCCGTAAGTCCAACCGCCATGCGCCTGGCGATCGCTGAGGCCGCCATTGGCGACCGTGCCGCGGCCCCAGGCCCAGCCCACGGTGCCGTAGAACAGCATGCGATCGACGGCGAAGCCGATACGCCCGCGAAGCGTTCCGAAATAATCGAGGCTGGCACTCATCGGGCCGGCGGAGCCGGTGACGTTGGTCAGCGAGAGATCGGCTTCGGCGCCGAGCAGGAAGCCGCCGGCCCACATGTAATTGTAGCCGCCGTGGATGCCGCCGACGAATTCCACCGGTGCTGATGCCGGCAATGTTGCCCCAGCCATAGCCGAGATTGCCGCCGAGATAGAACCCGCTCCAGTCGAAAATGCGGTTTGCGACCGGATCGGCATAGATCGGGCCCGGCGCCCGGCGCGGAAAGTCCGCCGCCATCGCATTGGTGGCCAGCACGGCCACCGCTGCGGCTATCAGCAGCTTCTTCATGCTGAATCCCCTCTTTACGCAGAACACGAAACTCAAGTCCGTCCGTTCGGGATCATTTAAGCTTTCAGAAGAAGTGAATTTGTTACCGGCGCCCCGTTTCCCCGCGAACTCTTCGCCTATGGCTAACAAACCGTTGATGCCGGGCGCGGGCATGACCCGCCGGCGGCGGAACCGCGGCCATTTGGTGGCTGCCGGGATGGCGCTGGCCCGGAGCAGCGCAAATCCCTACTTTGCGGCCATGGACGGGAAGCGGCGGGACATCGACCCGGCAATCGAGGCGGAAGAACAGAACGAGACGGAAGCCGAGGAAGCGGCGTTGCCGGTCGAGATCGACCGCGACGGCCTGCCCGAGCTGCCGCCCGAGCCCCAAGCCGTTACGCGCGGCCGCGAGGCCATCCTCCACTTCGCGCGGCTCGCGCCCACCGGCCCCGGCGTCTACCGCATGATCGATGCCAAGGGCGACGTGCTCTATGTCGGCAAGGCCAAGAACCTGCAGAAGCGGGTGGTCTCCTACGCGCGCGGCAACGGCCACACCAACCGCATCGCGCGCATGATCGCGACCACCGCGAGCATGGAGTGCATTTCGACGGCGACCGAGACCGAGGCGCTGCTGCTCGAAGCCAACCTGATCCGGCGCTTCGCGCCGCCGTTCAACGTGTTCCTGCGCGACGACAAGTCGTTTCCCTATATTCTGCTGCGCACCAACCACCCGGCGCCGCAGATCCTCAAGCATCGCGGGGCGCGCAGCCTGCCCGGCGACTATTTCGGGCCGTTCGCCTCGCCCGGGGCCGTCAACCGCACGATCAACGCGCTCGAGCGCGCGTTCCTGGTGCGCTCCTGCTCGGACGGGTTCTACGAGAACCGGACGCGGCCGTGCCTGCTGTTCCAGATCAAGCGCTGCTCGGCGCCCTGCACCGGCGAGATTTCGCTCGCGGACTACAACAGGCTGGTGGAAGAAGCGCGCGACTTCCTCTCGGGCAAGAGCCGCAAGGTGCAGGACACGCTCGCGCACGCCATGGAAGCGGCTTCGGCGGCGCAGGACTACGAGCGCGCCGCCTTCTACCGCGACCGCATCGCGGCGCTGGCCGCGATTCAGTCGCAGCAGGGCATCAATCCGAGCGGCGTCGAGGAAGCCGACGTATTCGCCGTGCATCAGGATGGCGGGGTGACCTGCGTCGAGGTGTTTTTCTTCCGCGCGTTCCTGAACTGGGGCAACCGCGCCTTCTTCCCGCGCGCGGACCGCACGCTTTCGACCGGCGAGGTGCTCGGCAGCTTCCTCGCCCAGTTCTACGACACCCGCCCCTGCCCGCGGCTGGTGTTGCTCTCGCACGAGATCGAGGACCAGGCGCTGCTGGAAGAAGCGCTGTCCACCCGCGCCGGCCATCGCATCGAGGTTCAGGTGCCGCAGCGCGGGGAAAAGCGCGCGCTGGTGGAGCATGCGCTGCTGAACGCGCGCGAGGCGCTCGGCCGGCGGATGGCCGAGGCCTCATCGCAGGCGCGGCTCCTGAAAGCGCTGGCCGAGACCTTCGGGCTGGCGCAGCCGCCCCGGCGCATCGAGGTCTATGACAACAGCCACATCACCGGCTCGAACCCGGTGGGCGTCATGGTCGTGGCCGGGCCAGAGGGCTTCGTGAAGAACCAATACCGCAAGTTCAACATCAAATCGGAGGACCTCGCGCCCGGGGACGATTACGGCATGATGCGCGAGGTGCTGCGGCGGCGTTTTGCGCGGCTCAAGGCCGGGGCGCCGCGCGAGAGCGCATCGCCGGACGATGCCGCCGAGTCGCCGTGGCCCGATCTCGTCATCATCGACGGCGGCAGCGGACAATTGAGCGCCGCGCGCGAGACGCTGACCGCGCTCGGCGTCGCCGACGTGCCGCTGATCGCGGTAGCCAAAGGCGAGGACCGCGACGCGGGGCGCGAGACGTTCCATGCGCCGGGACGGGAGCCGTTCCGGCTCAAGCCGCGCGACCCGGTGCTCTATTTCGTGCAGCGGCTGCGCGACGAGGCGCACCGTTTCGCAGTAGGATCGCACCGGGCGCGGCGCAAGCGCGACATCACGAGCTCCGGCCTGCAGGAAATCCCCGGCGTCGGCCCGACGCGCAAGCGCGCGCTGCTGCGCCATTTCGGCACCCTGAAAGCGATCGAGCGGGCGTCGCTTGCGGACCTGGAGACCGTGCCCGGCGTCAATGCGGCGACCGCGAAAGCGGTCTATGATTTCTTTCATGCCAACGGTTGAGGCGAGTTGACGGGATTTTGGGTTGACGCGGAGGCCGGCGGAATGGCCTTCTCGAAGCGGAGCAAGCCATGACCGAAACGACCAACCGGGTCGGCGCGGCGCCCACCGGCAGCCGGGCTTTCGCGTTGCCTAATATGCTCACCTACTCGCGCATCGCGGCGGTGCCGGTCGTGGCCGCGTGCCTGTTCGCCGGCACGATCTACGGCTTCGGATATTGGCTGCGCTGGGTCGCGCTGTTCGTGTTCGTCGCGGCCGCGCTCACCGACCTGGTCGACGGCTGGGCGGCGCGCACCTATGGCGAGCAGTCGTCGCTCGGGCGCATGCTCGATCCGATCGCCGACAAGCTGCTGGTCGGCGCTACGCTGCTGTTCCTGGCGTTCGACGACACGATCCGCGGCTGGTCGATGTGGGCGGCGTTCATCATCCTGTGCCGGGAGATTCTCGTATCCGGCATGCGCGAATACCTGGCCGAGCTGCACGTGAGCGTGCCGGTGTCGCGGCTGGCGAAATGGAAGACGGTGCTGCAGAACATCGCGGTCGGCTTCCTGGTCGCGGGGCCGGCGGGCGACCAGGTGCTGCCCGGCGCGACCTGGACCGGAATCTCGCTGCTGTGGGTCGCGGCGATCCTGACGCTCTACACGGGCTTCGATTATTTCCGCGCCGGGCTCAAGCATTTCGTGGACGAATGATGAAGGTTCTCTACTTCGCCTGGATCCGCGAGCGCGTCGGCAAGGCCGAGGAGGAGATCTCGCCGCCCGCCTCGGTCGCGACCGTCGGCGAACTCGTGCAATGGCTCGCCGGCCGCGGCGAGGAATATGCCTATGCCTTCGGGAACCCCAAGGTGGTCCGCGCGGCCATCGACCGCGTGCATGTGCAGCCGCAGGCCGCCATCAAAGGCGCGCAGGAGATCGCCCTGTTTCCGCCGATGACGGGGGGCTAACATCGCAACATGAACGTCCGCATCACGCAGGAGCCCATCGATGGCGCCGCCGAAACCGCGGCGCTGACGCGCGGGCGCACGGACATCGGCGCGGTCGTGACGTTCAGCGGCATCTGCCGCGGCGACGAGGCCGGCGAGAAGATCGCCGCGCTTTCGCTCGAGCACTATCCGGGCATGGCGGAAGCCGAGATCGAGAGCCATGTGCGCGAGGCGGAAACGCGCTGGCCGCTCTTGGGCGTGCGCGTCGTGCATCGCACCGGGCGCATCGTGCCGGGCGAGACCATCGTGCTGGTCGCGGTCGCGTCCGCGCACCGGCAGGCGGCCTTCGCGGCGGCGGAATTCCTGATGGATTATCTCAAGACCAAGGCGCCGTTCTGGAAGAAGGTCGAGGCGGCCGGGGTTATGCATTGGGTCGAGGCGCACGAGAAGGACGACCAGGCCGCCGCGCGCTGGAAAGCGCCCGCGCGCGATGCGGCTGAATAGATCGGGAGGAACGCCATGAAGAAGACCCTGCTCGCGGCGCTCGCCGCGCTGGTGCTGACGCTGCCGGCGGCGGCGTTCGAATTGAAGACCTTTCCGGTCAATCCGGGCGCGCGGCCGCACGACGTGGCGGTCGGGCCCGACGGCATCGTCTGGTACACGGCGCAGGGCCAGGGCGCGCTCGGCCGGCTCGACCCGCGCAACGGCGCGGTGCGCCAGATCAAGCTCGGCGAGCGCTCGGCGCCGCACGGCGTGGTCATCGGCCCCGACGGCGCGCCCTGGGTCACCGACGGCGGTCTGAACGCGATCGTGCGCGTCGATCCGCGCTCGGAGCTGGTCAAGGCATTCCCGCTGCCGAAGGGCAGCAGCTACGCCAATCTGAACACGCTCACCTTCGACAAGAACGGCGTGGTCTGGTTCACCGGGCAGAGCGGCATCTACGGCAAGGCCGACCCGAAGACCGGCGAGGTGAAGGTCTGGGACGCGCCCAGGGGCCGCGGACCCTACGGCATCGCCACCACGCCATCGGGCGAGGTCTGGTACTCGTCGCTGGCCGGCGACTACATCGCCAAGATCGATATCGCGACCGGCGCGGTCGAGGTGGTGGACACGCCGACCAAGGGCGCGGGCGCGCGGCGCGTGTGGTCGGACTCCAAGAACCGGCTCTGGGTCAGCCTGTGGAACTCCGGCGAGGTCGGCCTCTACGATCCGCAGGCGAAGAGCTGGAAGAAGTGGAAGCTGCCGGGCAACGCGCCGATGGCCTATTCGGTCTATGTGGACGAGCTGGATGCCGTGTGGCTCACCGATTTCGGCGCCAACACCATCGTGCGCTTCGACCCGAAGACTGAAAAATTCCAGAGTTTCCCGGGACGGAACGTGCGCCAGATGCTCGGCAAGCCGGGCGAGGTCTGGGCGCCGGAATCGGGCGACGACCGGATCATTGGAATCCGGTTCGGCAGCTAGCCGGCAGCCTGCCCGCAAAAAACGGGGCGACGAAAGTCGCCCCGTTCGCGTTCCAGAAGCCGCCTTACGCCGCCGCCGAGCGCTTCTTCGGCAGCACCTCGGCGCTGTAGTCGTCCATCAGCGGCTTCGCGATCTCGCCGACCTTGAAGCGCCATTTGCCGATCTCGGACACCGGCGTCACTTCCGCCGCGGTGCCGGTGAGGAAGCACTGCTCGAAGCCGTCCAGCTCCTCGGGCATGATGTGCGCGCTCGATCACCTCGATGCCGCGCTTCTTGGCGAGCCCGATCACGGTGCGGCGCGTGATGCCGTCGAGGAAGCAGTCGGGCGTCGGCGTGTGGATCTTGCCGTCCTTGACGAAGAAGATGTTGGCGCCGGTCGCCTCGGCGACGTAGCCGCGCCAGTCGAGCATCAGCGCGTCGGCATAGCCCTTGCGCTCGGCCTCGTGCTTGGAGATCGTGCAGATCATGTAGAGGCCGGTGGCCTTGGCCTTGGCCGGGGTCGTCGTCGGATCGGGGCGGCGGTATTCCGCGATGTCGAGGCGGATGCCCTTCAGCCGCTCGGCCGGATCGAAATAGGACGGCCATTCCCAGCTCGCGATGGCGAGGTGGATCTTGTTCTGCTGCGCCGAGACGCCCATCATCTCGCTGCCGCGCCAGGCGACCGGGCGCACATAGGCGTCCGTCAGCCCGTTCTTCTCGAGCACGAGGTGCTTGGCCGCGTCGATCTCCTGCGACCGAATAGGGAATGTCGAAGTCGAGCATCTCGGCCGAGCGCTTCAGGCGCTCGGAGTGCTCGCGTGCTCTTGAAGATCGTCGCCGCCATAGGCGCGCTCGCCCTCGAACACGCAGCTCGCGTAATGCAGGCCGTGCGAGAGCACGTGCAGCTTCGCGTCGGCCCACGGCACCAGCTTGCCGTCGAACCAGATCAGCCATCGCGTTTGTCGAAGGGCTCACCGGCGGCCATGGCTATTCTCCCTAGGGATCGTTCTTGGGCGGGCGCCCTCGGCGGAGCCCACCAATTTCACGACTTTCGCCGGGCTTTTGCGTCGGGGCCCGACACCCGATATGTTCGCCCAATGAGAGCGCTCTTCACCGCACGGCGCAACGACCGGGTGCCTTTGGGACCGATCCTTTCGCCGAGGCTGGCTCTTTAGTAACAATCAACCCGAGATATGTCAATATGGCTGACATAAACGTCTCGACAGTCCCATCGCGCCCGGATCTGGAGCCCCAGCGCCCAGGCGGGCCGGCCTATGACCTGATCGAGCTCCTGTTCTTCGCCTATCGCGACTTCATCGCCGATCCCGACGCACTCCTGGCCGAGCTCGGTTTCGGGCGCGCGCATCACCGCGTGCTGCATTTCGTCAACCGCCATCCGGGCATGCGCGTCGCCGACCTGCTCGACATCCTGAAGATCACCAAGCAGAGCCTGGGGCGCGTGCTGAGCGAGCTGGTCGACGACGGCTTCATCGAGCAGCGCGCCGGGCCGGCCGACCGCCGCCAGCGGCTGCTCTATCTCACGCCGAAGGGCGACGCGCTGGCGCTCGATCTCGCCAACCTGCAGGCGCGGCGCATCGCGCGCGCGCTGCACGAATGCGGGCCGGAGAGCGCGCGAGGCGGCGCGCCGCTTCCTGACCGCCATGATCGAGCCATCGGCGCGTGCGGAGGTCCAGGAACTGATCGCGCGCGCCGACCGCAACCGCGGCCGGGGGCGCTGATGACCGTGGAGGGCACGATGGCCCGCGCGCCGGCGCCGGTCCCGGACGACGCGCCGCATCTCCTCGTCGTCGACGACGACAGGCGCATCCGCGACCTGTTGTCGCGCTACCTCGGCGACCACGGCTTCCGCGTGACCACCGCCGGCTCCGCCGCCGAGGCGCGCCAGCAGCTCGCCGGCATCGCCTTCGATCTGCTCATCGCTCGACGTGATGATGCCGGGCGAGAGCGGCTTCGAGCTCGCCAAGTCGATCCGCGCGGACTCGCAGGTGCCGATCCTGATGCTCACCGCGCGCTCCGAAGCCGACGACCGCATCACCGGGCTTGAGATCGGCGCCGACGACTACCTCCCCAAGCCGTTCGAGCCGCGCGAGCTGCTGCTGCGCATCAACAACATCCTGAAGCGCACGACGGCGCCCGTGGTGCCGACCGATCGAGCTCGTGCACTTCGGCGCCTTCGTCTTTCATCTGCGAGCGCGGCGAGCTGACGCGCGCCGGCAAGTCGGTGCGCATCACCGAACGCGAATGCGAGATGCTGCGCGTGCTCGCGGCCCGCGCCGGGCGAGACCGTGCCGCGGCAGGATCTCGCCGCGCCCGGCACGCCGCGAGCGAGCGCGCGGTCGACGTGCAGATCAACCGGCTGCGCCGCAAGATCGAGAAGAACCCGACCAATCCCGCCTATCTGCGGACCGTGCGCGGCATCGGCTACCGGCTGGTGGCGACGCCATGAGCGTGCTCGAGCTCGGCCGCGCCGGCGTCCGCTCGACGCTCGAGCGGATCGACCGGCTGTGGAGCCGGGTCGACCAACTGGATCTACGTGCGCATGCCGAAGGGGCTCTATCCGCGCGCGTTGCTCATCATCGTCACGCCGATGGTGATCCTGCAGTCGGTGGTCGCCTTCGTCTTCATGGAGCGGCACTACAACCTGGTCACCGCCCGGCTTTCCGCCGCCGTGACGCAGGACATCGCGGCGCTGATCGACGTCTATCGAGACCTATCCCGCAGGACCGCGACGCCGCGACCCTGCGCAAGATCGCCGCCGACCGGCTCGAGCTGAACGTCGAGCTGCTGCCGCCCGATCCGCTGCCGCCGCCCGGCCCCAAGCCGTTCTTCTCGGTGCTCGACCAGGCGCTGTCGCGCGAGATCGGCGCAGATCGGCAAGCCGTTCTGGATCGACACGGTCGGCAACTCGAACCTGGTCGAGATCCGCATCCAGCTCGACAAGGCGGTGCTGCGCGTCTTCGCCCAGCGCAGCCAGGCCTACGCCTCCAACTCGCACATCTTCCTGCTCTGGATGGTCGGCACTTCGACCCTGCTGCTCGCCATCGCGATCCTGTTCCTGCGCAACCAGATCAAGCCGATCCTGCGGCTGGCCGACGCCGCCGAGGCCTTCGGCAAGGGCCGCGAAGTGACCGAATTTCCGGCCGCGCGGCGCGCGCGAGGTGCGCCGCGCCGCGCAGGCCTTCCTCGAGATGAAGCGGCGCATCGAGCGGCAGATCGAGCAGCGCACGACGATGCTGGCCGGCGTCTGGCACGACCTGCGCACGGTGCTGACCCGCTTCCGGCTCGAGCTCGCGCTGCTCGAGGACGGCCCGGAAGTCGAGGCGCTGCGCCGCGACGTCGACGAGATGCAGCGCATGCTCGAAGCCTATCTCGCCTTTGCGCGCGGCGACGAGCGCGAGCAGCCGGCGCTGATCGACGTCTCCGAAATGCTCGGCGAGCTTGCGGCCGACGCCGCAGCGCCGCGGCAAGCGGGCGCAGGCGACGTTCTCCGGGCCGCCGATCGTGCAGGTGCGGCCGCACTCGTTCCGCCGCTGCCTCGCCAATCTCGTGGCCAACGCGGCGCGCTACGGCAATACGATCGAGCTTTCCGGCACGCGCGAGCCGCGCTGGCTCACGGTGCACGTCGACGACGACGGGCCGGGCATTCCCGTCGACAAGCGCGACGACGTGTTTCGCCCGTTCCTGCGGCTCGACGACGCGCGCAATCAGAACGAGACCGGCACCGGGCTCGGGCTCTCGATCGCCCGCGACATCGCCGGCACGCACGGCGGCGAGATCCTGCTCGCCGACAGCCCGCTCGGCGGCCTGCGGGCGACGGTGCGAGATTCCGGTCGTAGCGTGTCCGATCCACCTCGCAGAATCGGTGGAGAGGGCCGATCTAGAACAGCCGTCCGCCGTCCGGCACCTTCTTGCTCGGCGCGATCAGCACGACCGCGCCCTCCTCGTCGGGAAAGCCGAGCGTCAGCACCTCCGACATCATCGGGCCGATCTGGCGCGGCGGAAAATTGACCACGGCGGCGACCTGCCGGCCGACCAGTTCTTCGGGCTTGTAGTGCTTGGTGATCTGCGCCGAGGACTTCTTGCGCCCGATCTCCGGGCCGAAGTCGATCACGAGCTTGAGCGAGGGCTTGCGCGCCTCGGGGAACGGCTCGGCCTCGACGATGGTGCCGACGCGCACGTCCACCTTGCGGAAATCGTCGAACGAAATCCGCGGTTCGAGCGGCTCGGTCATGCCGTTCAGACCGGGATGGTTTCCGCTTGCGCGCTGTCGGGGCCGCGGCGGCGGCGGCGCGGCGAGCAGCGCGGCAGGAGCCGGCAGAGATCGCCGGCGAAATGCGCGAGCCGCTCGGCGGTCGCAAGCTCGCGATCGAGCGCGGCCATGGTGCGCGCGAGGCCCGGGTCCTCGTCGTCGATGAACGTGCGCATGGCCTTGGCGTAGAGGATCGCGAGCGTCTGCGCGCGCATGCCGCCGAGCAGCCCGGCGGTTTCGATGCCGGCGGCGGCGAGCATCCATTGCTGCGAGCGCACGGCGAGCTTGTTCAGGCCGAGCGCCAGCGCCGGGATCGCGCCGCGCCGAGCGCGCGAGCGAGCGCAGCGCGCCGCGATGAGGCGCCAGCGCCTCGAACCGGCGCATCAGCACGTCGAACAGCCGGTCGCGCGGGGTCGATTCCTCGATGTCCTTGTCGGGATTGGCGAGCACCTTGCGGTCGGTCTCGCGCACGAAGCCCGGCGAGCATGTCGAAGGTCGAGCCGAATTCGGCGCGCAGGTCGGCGAGCGAAACATCGGCGCGGGCGGCGACCGCGGCCAAGCCGATCTTCTCGAACGGCTTCTCGGCGAGCAGCGCCAGAAACGCCTCGATGATCTTGTCGCGACGGGATGCAGGCATGGGAGCCTCCCTCGGCGATGTTCCCTTAGAATGTAGGGAGGCAGATGGCCGAGGAAAGGCGCGCGAATTCAGCCCGCAAGCTGGCGCGAACGCTTGGTTGCCGCGGCGACCGCCTTCTTCATCAGGGCTTCGAGCCCGCTCCGGCCCATCAGGTGCTTCAGCGCGGCCTCGGTGGTGCCGCCGCGCGAGGTCACGTTCTCGCGCAGCTTTCCGGCATCGTCCTCCGAGCGATGCAACAGCTCGCCAGAGCCCGCCACGGTCTCGCGCGCGAGCTTCTCGGCGAGCGGCTTGGGGAGGCCCGCGGCCACGCCGGCGCGCGCCAGCGCCTCGGCGAGCAGGAAGACATAGGCCGGGCCGGAGCCGGAGACCGCGGTCACCGCATCCATCCATTTCTCGTTCTTGATCCACTCGACCGGGCCGGTGGCGGAGAGCAACAGATCGGCGAGGCGCGCGCTCGGCTTCCTTCACGCGGCTGTTCGGCACCGCGACCGTGATGCCGCGGCCGATGGCGGCCGGCGTGTTCGGCATCGCGCGCACGATCGGCGCGTTCTTGGGCAAGAATTTCGCCAGCGAAGCGAGCGTGCGGCCGGCCATGATCGAGACCACGACCGTATCGGGGCCGACGAAGCGGGCGATCTGCGGCACCACCGCGGCGGCATCCTGCGGCTTCACCGCGAGCACGACGGCGGCATGGATCGGGATCAGCGGCGGATCGGGATCGCGCGCGATGCGGCGCGTGGCGAGCAACTTGACGACGAACGGAAGCGGCGCCGGATCGCGCACCGCGACAAGCGCGGGCGGCAGGCCGCGGGCGAGCCAGCCTTCGAGCAGCGCACCGCCCATCTTGCCGGCGCCGACCAGAAGCACCGGCCCCGGGACGGACGCGAGCTCGTTCATGTCACGCCTCGCCGGCGGTCTCGAACTGGGTGGCGTCGATGGCCTCGCGTGCGGGCTTGCCGGCCCAGACCACGTACTGGAAAGCCGGATAGTAGCGCTCGATCGCCTCGATGGCGCACGACAGCAGCGCCTCGCATTGGCGTCCGCTCACCACCGCGCCGCCGGCGAGCGGCAGCGCGTGGCGATACATGACCACGCCGTCGTCGAGCCACAGATCGAAATGGCCGAGCCAGAGCTGCTCGTTGATGATGGCCATGAGCTTCAGCGCCTCGTGGCGCCGGGCCTCGGGAATCTTCAGGTCGAACGCGCAGGCGATATGGAACGCCTCGAGCTCGTCCATCCACTGGAACGAGGCGTGGTACTCGGCCCAGCGCCCGGCGATGACCAGCGTCAGCTCGTGAACGCCGCTGCGCTCGAACGACCAGTCGTTCAGCGAGGCGAGTTTCTCGATGAGATCGACCGGGTTGGCCCGGACCTCGGCGTCGGCTTCGATCTCGGATTCGATGAACGGCATGCTTCGACCTCGCGTTCGGGAGACCCTGTCCCCCAACCCCCGTCACGCACACCGCCGCACGTTTCACAGACTTTGTGTTCGGACGCTGACCGATCCGCGCCCTTTGCCCGGCGCGATTGCGGCTACCCGGCGAACGAATCAGCAAGGCACGACCGCAGAAGAATCGGATTCGGCTTCTGATTCAATGGGCTGGCGGGCGGAGTCCACAGCTGCGCGGACGCCGATTCGAGATCGTCATGAAGGCTGGAAGTATGAGTCCTATCAACGCTTTCCAGCGGTCCCGAGCTTGGCTTCGAGCTCCGCGATGCGGGCGGCAAGGCGTTCATTCTCCTCGCGCGCCTTGGCGGCCATCTCCTTGGCCGCCTCGAACTCCTCGCGCGTGACCACGTCCATGCCGCGCAGAATGCGCTCGGCCTGGCCGCGCACGATGGTCTCGACCTCGCGGCGAAAGCCCTCGGCGACGCCGGCGGCATCGTTGGCCAGGCGCGCCATCTCGTCGAAGAACCGGCCGGTGGTCTGGGTCATGGTCGCCTCCTGAGCAGACGATAAAAACATGGAGATTGTGAGCGATCTTCGCAAGCCTCGACTTGCGGCGCAAAACATCACCTTCTTCCCTCATGCCCGCCCAGGGTTTAGCCCGGAGGTGACCCGGGCATCCAGCTCGCGGGCTGGATGCCGGGTCTCGGCGCTACGCGCCGGCCCGGCCATGAGGAATTACTTTTGTGCTTCGGCACGCGCTTGACTTCACCGCCGCCGCGGCGGATCACGCGCCAATGCCGCTATTCGCGCTGCCTTTCCCTGCCCTCGACCCGATCGCGATCTCGTTCGGCCCGATCGCGATCCGCTGGTACGCGCTCGCCTACGTGGGCGGCATCGTGCTGGGCTGGTGGCTGGCGCGCCGGGTCGCCGGCAACGACGCCGCCTGGGGCGGCGCCTCGCCGATCAAGCCCGCGGACATCGACGACGTCATCGTGTGGATCGCGCTCGGCGTCGTGCTCGGCGGCCGGCTCGGCTATGTGTTGTTCTACAATCCGACCTATTTCGCCGCGCACCCGGCGGAGATTCTCACGCTGTGGCGCGGCGGCATGTCGTTCCACGGCGGATTCCTCGGCACGGTGCTCGCGCTCATCCTGTTCGCGCGAGCGCGAGGGTTCTCGCCGCTCTCCATGCTCGATGTCGCGGCGATCGTGACGCCGATCGGACTGTTCCTCGGACGGCTGGCCAATTTCGTGAACGGCGAATTGTGGGGCCGGCCGGCGGACGTGCCCTGGGCGTTCATCTTTCCGCATGCGGGGCCGGAGCCGCGGCATCCGAGCCAGCTCTACGAGGCAGGGCTCGAGGGCATCGTGCTGTTCGCGATCCTGCTTTTTGCCATGCGGCGCGGCGCGCTGACGCGGCCGGGCCTGATCGGCGGGCTTGTTCGTCGGCGGTTACGGGCTGGCGCGCATCGCGGTCGAATTCTTCCGCGAGCCCGACGCGCATATCGGCTTCCTTGCCGGCGGATTGACGATGGGGATCCTGCTCTCGATTCCGATGGCGCTGTTCGGCGCCGGGCTCGTCCTCTACGCGCTGCGCAAACCCGCCAAGGCATGACGCCGCTCGCCCACGAGCTTCGCGCCATGATCGAAGCCGACGGGCCGATGCCGGTCGCGCGCTACATGGCGCTCTGTCTCGGCCATCCGCAGCACGGCTATTACACGACGCGCGACCCGCTCGGCGCGGCCGGCGATTTCACCACCGCGCCGGAAGTGAGCCAGATGTTCGGCGAACTGATCGGGCTCTGGTGCGCCGAGGTGTGGCGCATGATGGGCGCGCCGCGCCGCGTGCTGCTGGTCGAAATGGGGCCCGGCCGCGGCACCTTGATGCAGGACATGCTGCGCGCGGCGAGAGTATTGCCCGAGTTCCGTGCGGCGCTCGACGTGCATCTGATCGAGACGAGTCCGAAACTCAAGGAGCGCCAACAGAAGGCGCTCGCGGCTGAAGGCGTAGCAATCACCTGGCACGAGCGGCCGGAATCCTTGCCCGACGGTCCGTTGCTCGCGGTCGCCAACGAGTTCGTCGATGCGCTGCCGGTCGATCAATTCGTGAAGACCGAGGACGGCTGGCACGAGCGCCAGATCGGTCTCGGGCCGGACGGCAAGCTCGTCTTTGGGCTCGATCCCGCGCCGCTGCCCGCGCTCGAAGAAAGCCTCCCGTCACGCCTGCGACCCGCGCCCACCGGCGCGCAGCTGGAACGGCGGGATTGCGCGCCGATGGAGGAGATCGCGCGGCGGATCGCAGCGTCCGGCGGCGCGGGGCTGGTCATCGATTATGGCCACATGCAGACGGCGTTCGGCGACACGTTGCAAGCCGTGCGCGGGCACAAGCCCGTCGATCCGCTCGAAGACCCGGGCGAAGCCGATCTCACCGCGCACGTCGATTTCGAAGCGCTCGGCGACGCCGTGCAGCGACAAGGCGTGAGCCTGCATGGGCCGGTGACGCAGGGCGATTTTCTCCGCCGTCTCGGCATCGGCCTGCGCGCCGAACGCTTGAAAAAGAGCGCGCCTGCTCAGACGAAGCCGATCGAAGCGGCGCTTGCACGCCTTGTCGATCCCGCGCCCGGCATGGGCGAGCTGTTCAAGGCGCTCGCTTTCACGAACGGGAATCTGCCGGCGCTGCCCGGGTTTGACATCGCCTGAGGCGGCGGCGAGTCTCTGGCATGCTGATTCAATCGCCGGCACTCGCCACGCTCAAGCGCGTGCGCCACGCCTTCTTCACCCGCGAGGGCGGCGTGTCGGAAGGCGTCTATGCGAGCCTCAATGGCGGCCTCGGCTCGAACGACGACGCCGCGCATGTGGGCGAGAACCGCAAGCGCATGACCGCGGCGCTGGAAGTCGCCGAGGGCGCGCTTGCGATAGCTTTTCAAGTCCACTCGCCCGACGCGGCGGTCGCCACGCATCCCTGGACGCGCGACGGACGGCCGCGCGCCGATGCGGTCGTCACCGCGACGCCGGGTCTCGCGGTCGGCGTCACGGTCGCCGATTGCGGGCCGGTGCTGCTCGCCGACGAGAGCGCGGGCGTGGTCGGCGCGGTGCACGCGGGCTGGAAGGGCGCGCTCGACGGCGTGATCGAAGCCGGAGTCGCCGCGATGGAGAAGCTCGGCGCGCAGCGCCCGCGCATCGTCGCCGCCATCGGCCCGCTGATCCGCAAGGAAAGCTACGAGGTGGGCCCCGAGTTCGTCGCCCGCTTCCGCGCCGACGATCCCGGCAACCGCTGTTATTTCTCGGTAGCCGAGCAGCCCGGCCACGCCATGTTCGATCTGCCCGGCTATATCGCGCGCAAGCTGCTGCTGGCGCGCGTCGGCATGATCCAGGACCTCGGGCTCGACACCTACGCCGACGAGACGCATTTCTTCAGCTATCGCCGCTCGGTGCACCACAAGGAGCCCGACTACGGCCGCCTGGTCGCCGCGATCGCGCTTACAGCCTGACTCGACGACGTGGGAAATTGACGCTACGAGTCCGGCATTGGCCTGCGCGACCCTCGTGACAAGAAGGGCGCAGCCGGCGGGGATGTGTCGATGCGTACCAGATCGGGCCCGGGCCGCGCCGCGGCCATTCTGCTTTCCGCGCTTCTGCTCGCCGGCTGCCAGACCGCGGGCGATCCCCTGATCACCGGCTCGATCCCGCAGATCGGCGGCCGCACCATCGCGATCGAATCCATCGACGGGCCGCCGCAGCCGGTGTTCGAGCGCCTGGTGGCGAAACTTTCGGCCGAAGCGGAAGCCAAGCAGCTGCCCATCGTTTCGCGCACGGGCGCGGCCGCCTACCGGGTGCGGCTCTATCTGCTGGCCGAATTCGAAGGCAAGAAGGCACGCATTTCCTGGGTCGCGGACGTGTTCGACGGCGCGCAGCAGCGGGTGAACCAGGTCACCGGCATCGAGCCGGCAGGCGCGGTGCGCAAGGACTTCTGGCAGAAGGTGGACGATGCGACGCTGGCGCGCATCGCGGCCCGCAGCCTCGAGGCGATCATGACCGCGACCGGCAGCGCGCCGCTGCCGGCGCCCGATACGCCCCGGCGCGAGGGGCCGTCCGGGCCCGTAGTCGCCTTCGCCGACCCCGGGCGCTGAACCGGTTAACCGCGCCAAAGAATTCCGGGGCGAAACGGCCCGGTAACTTTACAGCGCCGCAGACCACGGCTAGGGACTCCGCTACCGGGCCTGCGCGAGCCGATTCCGCGGCCGGGGGAAGTGCCGATGGCTTCGAACAACGGTGAGATCAAGCTGGTCGCCGGCAATTCCAACCGCGCGCTCGCGGATGCCATCGCGGCCCACCTCGCTACGCCGCTTGACCAAGGCCGTGGTGCGGCGCTTCGCCGACATGGAGATTTTCGTCGAGATCGAGGAGAACGTGCGCGGCCGCGACGTGTTCGTGGTGCAGTCGACCTCGTTCCCGGCCAACGACCACCTGATGGAGCTGCTGATCATCACCGACGCGCTGAAGCGCGCCTCGGCGCGGCGCATCACGGCGGTGATCCCCTATTTCGGCTATGCGCGGCAGGACCGCAAAGTCGGCCCGCGCACGCCGATCTCGGCCAAGCTCGTGGCCAACCTGGTGACCCACGCCGGCGCGCAGCGGGTGCTGACCGTCGACCTGCATGCCGGGCAGATCCAGGGCTTCTTCGATATCCCGACCGACAACCTCTACGCCTCGCCGGTGATGGTGCGCGACATCAAGGAGCGCTTCGAGCTCAAGAACATCACCGTGGTATCGCCGGACGTGGGCGGCGTGGTGCGGGCGCGCGGACTGGCGAAACGCATCGACGCGCCGCTCGCCATCATCGACAAGCGGCGCGAGCGGCCGAACGAATCCGAAGTGATGAACGTGATCGGCGACGTGAGCGGACAGACGTGCATCTTGGTCGACGACATCGTCGATTCCGGCGGCACGCTGGTGAACGCCGCCGATGCGCTGCTCGAGAAAGGCGCCAAGGCGGTCTATGCCTACATCACCCACGGCGTGCTCTCGGGCGGAGCGGTGGCGCGCATTTCCGCCTCCAAGCTCAAGGAGCTCGTCATCACCGACACGATCCAGCCGACCGAGGCCGTGCGCGCCGCCCGCAACATCCGCGTGCTGTCGATCGCGACGCTGCTCGGCGAGGCGATCAACCGCACCGCGGCCGAAGAGAGCGTCTCCAGTCTGTTCGACTAGGACGCAGGCTCATGAACGCACCGTTGGACGGCCTGCCCTTGAAGCTCTTGTTCACTCGCGAGATGGAATAACCGCCGACGGCGCGTGTTGTCATATTCAGCAAGCTTGGGCAGGCGATCATGGATCAACGCATCATCAATCTCTACGACAGCTTCACGCACGGCGGCATGAACCGCCGCGACTTCCTCGACCGACTCGCTAAGCTGGCTGGATCGGCCGCGGCCGCCGCGGCGCTGTTGCCGCTCCTGCAGAACAATTATGCGCAAGCCGCCATCATCGCGCCCGACGACGCGCGCCTGGCGACCGAACGCGTCGCCTACGACTCGCCCAAGGGCAAGATCAACGGCTACCTGGTGCGCCCGAAGGCGAAGGGCAAACGCCCCGCCGTCATCGTCATTCAGGAGAACCGCGGTCTCAATCCGCACATCGAAGACGTCGCCCGGCGGCTGGCGCTCGAGGGGTTCCTGGCCTTCGCTCCCGACTTGCTGTCCGTATCCGGCGGAACGCCGCCTGACGAGGACCAGGCGCGCGAGCTGCACGGAAGAACCAACCCCCTGGACATCACCGCGGCGGCCATCGCGGCGGTGCCGTTCGTGCTGACGCATGCAGAATCGAACGGCAACGTCGGCGTCGTCGGTTTTTGCTTCGGCGGCGGCGTGGCCAATCGTATGGCGGCGGCCAACCCCGAGCTCAAAGCCGTGGTGGTCTATTATGGAGTGCAGGTCCCCGCCGACCAGGTGGCGGCCATCCGCGCGCCGCTGCTGCTGCATTATGCCGAGCTCGACGAGCGCGTGAATGCCGGTATCGCGGCTTACGAGTCGGCGCTGAAGGCAAACGGCAAGCGCTACACGATTCACATGTATCCGGGCGTCAACCATGCCTTCAACAACGATACCGGCGGGGCGCGCTACAGCAAGGCGGCCGCCGAGCTGGCGTGGGAGCGGACGCTGGCGTTCTTTAAGGAGCAGCTCGGCGCGCCACCGCGCGCGGCCTGAGCCACACCGCAGCGTCACAAACAATTGCCGACGCTGAGCTCGTCGCGCTTGTCTCTGCCATTCAGTTTTTTGAAGGTGAGGCCGCAAGCACGTTGTAGGCTGACAAGGGACGGCGGATGCCCTTGAGCGAAAAATCGCCCACCAGCTCGACGACCATGGCGTCTTCGACAGCCGTCATGACACGGGGACTAATTAGGATTTGGCCGGGCTTGGCCTCGTCGCAAAGCCGGGATGCGACATTGGAAACCGTCCCAATTGCGGCATAGTCGAAGCGTCCTTCAAAGCCGATGGTGCCGAGCGTGGCATATCCGTGCGCGATACCAATGCCAAAGCCAATGTCGTGACCTAGCCGTAACCATTTCTCGATTAACGCACCGATTGTGACGCGCATATCCAGCGCCATCTGCACAGCCTGTAGCGCCGGGTTGGATACCGGAACAGGATCGTTAAAAATCACCATCACTCCGTCACCAGCGAACCTCTCAAGCGTACCGCTGTATTTGACGAGGATCTCACCAATCGCAGCATGGTACTGACGCAACAGAGCCATCACATCTTCCGGATCAGAGCTTTCGGAGAAGCCAGTGAATCCACGCAGGTCGCAGAACAGTGCGGTGATCTCCCGGCGGTGACTTTCTAGCTGCTTCTCCGTTCCAGACGCGACGATCAGATCAGCCACCTGTGGAGGAAGGAAACGTCGCAACCTGCCCATGCGCTCGATTTCGCCTACTTGGTCTGCGACACGCTGCTCTAGGTGCTGGTTTAGTTTGACAATCTCCTGTGACTGCTCTTCCAACTGACCAGTTCGCTCGCGCAGCTCGTTGAGCAGGCGCGTATTCTCGATGGCGATGACCGCCTGGGCGGCAAAAGTTTTTAAGACCGCAACCTGCTTGTCCGAAAGCGGTCCGGGCGCGGCCCGAATGACGCTGATTGCGCCGATCGCGCTATCACCGCGAATCATCGGCATGATCGTGATCGCCCGGTAGCCGCTAGTCAGGAAGTTGCGGGCCCCGACCGCAAGCTCGGGCGGCGCTTGCTCCACGTCGGGAATGTCCACGACCCGGCGATCGAGAATAGCTCTTCCATGCATGTACTCGCGTGTACAGGGATAAGGAAACGTGCGTCGCCACGCTTCGAGGCGAGAGGGATCGGATACGGCGAAGGCGGCGGCACCCCTGATCATGTCCCCGTCCCTGAGCGCGATGCTGATGAGCTCACCCGAAAAGAGCTTCAACCCGCTCTGCACTATGGCGTCGAACACCGGCTGTGTGTCGGTGAGAGAGTTGCTGATGACATTGAGGATTTCGGCCGTCGCCGTCTGCTGCTCCAGAGCCTCGGTCAGATCGTCGGTGCGCTGGCGCAGCTCGTTGAGCAGGCGCGTGTTCTCGATGGCGATGACGGCCTGGCTGGCGAAAGTTTTCAGCACTGCGATCTGCTTGTCGGAGAGCGGCCCGGGCACAAGCCGCACGACGCTGAGCAGGCCGATCGCCTCATCGCCGCGCATCATTGGCATGATCGTGATCGCGCGGTTGCCGCTAGTCAGGAAGTTTTGGCCCCCGGCGACAAATTCCGCCGGGGCATCCGCCACGTCGGGAATATCCACGATCCTGCGATCAAGCAAGGCTGCGCCGTGCATGTAATTCCGCGCGAGGGGGGTACGGGAAATTGTGCGTCGCCATGCTTCGACGCGAGCAGGATCCGGCGCGGCGACGGCTGCGGCGTTGATCGTGTCCCCGTACCTGAGCGCGACGCTGACGAGGGCGCCTGGAAAGAGCTTCAACCCACTCTGCACGATGGCGTCGAACACCGGCTGGGTATCGGTGGGCGAGTTGCTGATGACGTTCAGAATCTCGGCAGTCGCCGCCTGCTGCTCGAACGCTTCGCTCAACTCACGGCTAAGCCGCGCGACATTTGTTTCCCGGCCGGCAGGGGACGAACTGCGACGGCGCACGGCCTTTAGCGTCAACGCCTTGTGGCGTCGCGCTTTAACTTTGCCGCCTGTTCTGTCGCGCCGTCTCATTGCCTCCCCTTAGGCTCAGGACATGGCATCGTAACGGCTCAAACTAGCACACAGGAAGGGGCGGATATGAGTTCAGGCACAGTTCGTTGGGCGGTCAGCCGACGTCCGCTCCGAGTCAAACTGTGAAGCACAGCGGCATTCATGCCCTGTCCGCTTGGCTGCCGACTCCGGAAGTGTGGATGGGGCCTTGAGGGGGTCCGCATAGATGTGATTCCAGCCGCTCGGGATGACGCGCAAGAAATGATAGATTGACGCGAGTGAATGATCGGATTGCCATGCCCATTACAAGCTATGCCCAAAATTTCGAGGACGTGATGCTGTCGCGCGCCTTTCCCGGCGCGAGCGGCTTCTACGTCGACGTGGGCGCCAACGATCCCGACATCGACAACGTCACGCGCGCCTTCTACGAGCGCGGCTGGTCGGGCATTAACCTCGAACCGCTCGGGCCGCAATTCGAGCGGCTCAAGCTGCGCCGTCCGCGCGACGTGAACCTGCAGATCGCGGTGGGCGAGGCCGAGGGCGAGATCACTTTCTACGCCATCGAGAAATGGCACGGCTATTCCACCACCGATCCGGCGATCGTGGCGCAACACCGCGCCGACAAGCTGAAGGTGAAGGAACAGCGCGTGCCGGTGCGAAGGCTCGCGGCCGTGCTCGACGAGCATGCGGCCGGCCGCGCCATCGATTTCATGAAGATCGACGTCGAGGGCACCGAGCTTGCGGTGCTGCGCGGCGCCGAGCTCGGGCGGCACCGGCCGAAGATCCTCGTCATCGAAGCGCTGCTGCCGGTCACGCTCGCCATGGTGGACCGGCTCGACGAGGTGCCGGACCGGACCGGCGACTATGCCGCTTTTCTAAATCCGCTCGGCTATCGGCTGGTTTATCACGACGGGCTCAACGCCTTCTTCCTCGCCGACGAACACAAGGAGCTGGCGCGGCATTTCAAGCGGCCGGCCGGCTCGCTCGACCGGTTCGTGCACGCGGCCTCGATCCGCCCCTACGAAGAGAAGATCGATCGTATGCGCGCGGCATCCAAGATGGAGCCCGAAAAGCGCCCGGCGAAACGCGGAAAGAAGTGGGGCAAGGGCGCCCGGCGGCGCTAGGGCTTCAGTCAGCGGCAGCGTAGCGGAATGCTCGGCTCGGCTCTGGACAAGCGCCGACAGTAGAATGTCGACGCAAGCGCTGCGCAGTGCGACCGGCGGCCTGTCGTACGCGGTACGACTTCGATCGTCATAGAAACAATTCTGCCCGACCACTTTCGGCCGCAGCCGCGCGGGCAGCCGCACCTTGCGGAAATCGCCGCAGGTAGGCTGCCAGATCCGATAGCCGTTCGCATCCTTGCGGAGCAGCGCGTAATAGTGCTCGGGCTTGCCCGGCTCGACGATGCGCGCGTAGACCGTAAAGCTGCTCAATCCGGCGGGAAAAACCGAGAAAGTGGCCGGCTCGGTTTCGTTGTCGGGCTTCCAGGAATAGACGCGGCCTTCGATCTTGAGCGTGCCTTCCCGAGCCTTGGTCCAGCGGCCGGCTTTGAGCTCCTGCTGCTCGTAGCGGCCGGCCGGCGCCGGCGTGATCGATGCCAAAGGATCGAACAGCGGCTTTTCGGACACAACGCAGCCGCCGAGCGCCAGCGCCAGCCATCCCGCCGCCAGAATCCTCAGCCCCCGGCCCTGCATCGTCCGCTCCCGATTAGCCTGTCCGCGCCAGCCCTTGCACGGGTCCGCCGGGCGCACAAGACGCGCCGAAATCGTTGCCTCTGCGCGCCATTGCCGCTATAGAGACGCGCCCGCGGCGCCTTGCACCCCTGGAGGCGCGCCGCAAAAAGGATCATGACCTTATGACAACCACTCAAGCGATGAAGGCGTCGGCACGTCCGAAGGCCGGTAAGGGGGCCGCCCGTGCCACACGCCGCTCCGGCCAAGTGCCGGGAGTGATCTACGGCGAAAAACAGCCCCCGGTTTCGATCTCGGTCGATGCCAAGGAGATCACCACGCGCATCCATGCCGGCCACTTCATGACCACGGTCTACGATCTCGACGTGGACGGGCAGAAGCAGCGCGTGATCCCGCGCGGATTTCAACTCGACCCGGTGCGCGACCATCCGATTCACGTGGACTTCCAGCGCATCAGCCCGGGCTCGCACGTTCGCGTGCACGTGCCCGTTCAATTCACCAATGTGGAAGCTTCGCCCGGCATCAAGCGCGGCGGCACGCTGAACATCGTGCGCCATACGATCGAGCTGCTTTGTCCGGCCGAAGCGATCCCGCAATCGATCGTCGCCGACGTCGGCGAGCTCGACATCGGCAAGTCGCTGCACATCACGGCGATCAAGCTGCCGGAAGGCACGCGCGCGGTGGTGCGCGAGCGCGACTTCACGGTGGCGACGGTCGTGGCCTCCTCGGGCTACCTGGAAGAGCTGGCGGCGGCGGCGGTGGCGGCGGCGGCCGCGGCAGCGGCTGCAGCGGCGGCAGCCGAGGCCGCGCTGGCGGCCGGCGAGGAAGGCGTGGTTCCGGCGGCCGGAGCGCCCGGCGAAGCCGCGGCGGCTCCCGCCGCGGAAGCGGCTCCGGCGGCGGGTGCAAAACCGGCGGCCGGCGCGAAGCCCGCCCCGGGCGCCAAGCCCGCGGCGGCCGAGAAGAAGCCGGAGAAGAAGTAATCCGGGCCGCGTGATCCGACGCGGCCGCGGAGGCGCGCATGCTCCTGTTCGCCGGGCTCGGCAATCCCGAGCCGCGCTACGAGGACAACCGCCACAATATCGGCTTCCGGATCGCCGACGCGATCCACGCGCGCCATCGCTTCGGCCCGTGGCGGCGGCGTTTTCACGGCGAGACCGCGGAAGGCGAGATCGCGGGCGAACGGATTCTACTGCTGAAACCGATGACCTACATGAACGAATCCGGCCGCGCGGTCGCCGAGGCCCAGAACTTCTCCAAGATCGCGCTCGGCGACGTGACGGTGTTCCACGACGAGATCGAGCTGCCACCGGCCAAGGTGCGGGTGAAGACCGGCGGCGGCAACGCGGGGCATAACGGCCTGCGCTCGATCAGCGCCTATTGCGGCAACGACTATCAGCGGGTGCGCGTCGGCGTCGGCCGGCCGGAAGACAAGGATCTGGTCGAGGCCTACGTGCTGATGAACTTCTTCAAGGAGGAACGGCCCTGGGTCGAGGCCGCGATCGAAGCGATCGCGGACGCGGCCGAATGCCTCGTCACGCGCCGGCCCGAGGAATTCCAGAACCGGGTGCATCTGGCGCTCGCCGGCAAGGGCTTCGGCCCGGCCCAACCCGACACGCCGCCGGCCTGAACCAGCATGGGATTCAGGTGCGGCATCGTCGGGCTGCCGAACGTCGGCAAGTCGACCCTCTATAACGCGCTGCTGCAGACCGCGGCGGCGCAGGCGGCGAACTATCCGTTCTGCACCATCGAGCCGAACGTGGGCGACGTGGCGGTGCCCGATCCGCGGCTCGAGGTGCTGGCCAAGATCGCGAACTCGGCCGAGATCGTGCCGACGCGGCTCACCTTCGTGGACATCGCCGGGCTGGTGCGCGGCGCCAGCAAAGGCGAAGGGCTCGGCAACCAGTTCCTCGCGCACATCCGCGAAGTCGACGCCATCGCCCATGTGCTGCGCTGCTTCGAGGACACCGACGTGACGCACGTCGAGGGCCGCATCGATCCGCTGGCCGACGCGGCCACGGTGGAGACCGAGCTGATGCTCGCCGACCTCGAGAGCCTGGAGAAGCGCGTCGATGCGCTGACCAAGCGCGTGCGCGGCGGCGACAAGGAGTCCGCGATCCAGCTCGATCTCGTGCAGCGCGTCATCGCGCTGCTTTCCGACGGCAAGCCGGCGCGCACGCTGAAGCGCAAGGAGGAAGAGGAGCGCGAATTCCGCATGCTCAATCTGCTCACCGCCAAGCCCGTGCTCTATGTGTGCAACGTCGACGAAGCCGCGGCCGCCACCGGCAACGCGCTCTCGCAGCAGGTCGAGGCCCAGGCGAAGGCCGAGGGCGCCGGTTCGATCGTGATCTCGGCCAAGATCGAAGCGGAAATCGCCGTGCTGCCGATGGCCGAGCGGGCGGAATTCCTGGTGGCGGCCGGGCTCGACGAGCCGGGCCTCGACCGCATGATCCGCGCCGGCTACGCGCTATTGAACCTCGTCACGTTCTTCACGGCCGGCCCCAAGGAGGCGAAGGCCTGGACGGTGCGGCGCGGCGCCAAGGCGCCGCAGGCGGCGGGCGCGATCCATACCGATTTCGAGAAGGGCTTCATCCGCTCGGAAACGATTTCGTATGACGACTACGTCGCTTATGGCGGCGAAGCCGGCGCGCGCGAGGTGGGCCGGATGCGGGTCGAGGGCAAGGACTACGTGGTGCAGGACGGCGACGTGCTCTACTTCCGGTTTGCGACCTAGTTCCTTCTCCCCGCTTGCGGGGAGCAGGGTGACTTCCGAGCACAGCGAGGAAGTCCGGGTGAGGGGGCCGTGCATATCGCACGCGGGCCCCTCACCCGGCTCGCCGCTAACGCGGCTCACCACCCTCTCCCCGTAATTACGGGGAGAGGGAAAATGGCCAGCGCCATTCCACAACTGCGACCCTGCTCCCCTGCTTCTGACGCTTGACCGCAACACCCCCTAACTGCCAATTCACCCCATGCGCTACTTCGAGGACTTCGCCGAAGGCCACAGCGAGACGCACGGGCCGAAGACGGTCACGCGCGAGGAGATCATCGCGTTCGCGTCCGAATACGACCCGCAGCCCATGCACCTCGACGAGGACGCGGCGCGCCAGAGCATGCTCGGCGGGCTTTCGGCCTCGGGCTGGCACACCTGCGTCGTCATGATGCGGTTGCTCGCCGACGGGATGCTGCTCGATTCCAGCTCCATGGGCTCGCCCGGCATCGAGGAAATGCGCTGGCTGAAGCCGGTGCGGCCCGGCGACCAGATTTCCGCGCGCATCACCGTGCTCGACAAGCGCGTATCGAAGTCGCGGCCGGAGATCGGCTTCGCGCGGCTGCAGATCGAGCTGTTGAACCAGCACGGCGAGAAGGTCGCACACGAGACGCACACGCACATGTTCGGGCGCAGGAGCGCTTGAGCGATGCGCTTCTACGAGGACATCGTGATCGGCGATACGCAAACGGTCGGCAGCCACACGTTCACCGCGCCCGACATCAAGACGTTCGCCGCCCGTTTCGACCCGCAGCCCTTCCATATGGACGAAGCGGCGGCGGCGCGCTCCCATTACGGCGGGCTGATCGCCTCGGGCTGGCACACGGCGGCGGTGCACATGCGGCTCCTGGTGCTGCATCATCGCCGGCTCGCGCAGGAAGCGGCGGCGCGCGGCGAGAAGATGGCGCGCATCGGCCCCTCACCCGGCTTCAAGAACCTGAAATGGATCAAGCCGGTCTATGTCGGCGATACCATCACCTATGCCGGCGAGATCATCGAGAAGCGGCCGTCCGGCTCGCGGCCCGGCTGGGGCGTCATCCGCGGCCGCAACTACGGCACCAACCAGAACGGCGAGCTGGTGTTCGAGTTCGAAAGCGCGGCGTTCGTGGAGATGCGGGGGGAGTAACGAGAGCGAAACGGGAATAATCCGTCATGCCCGGCCTTGTGCCGGGCATCCACGTCTTCAAGCGGTGCAGAAAGAAAGACGTGGATGGCCGGGTCAAGCCCGGCCATGACGAAAAGAGACCTGCTCGGCCGGAACGACGATATCAACGCAGTATCGAAATCGTCTTCTTCTTGATCAGCTCAAAATCGATCTCGACGCCCAGCCCCGGCTTCATTGGCGCGTGCAGCAGGCCGTTCTTGTCGGGCCCGAACGGCTCGGCGAGCGCGTACTGGTTCACGCCTTCGGGCAAAATCCACTCGTAGAATTCGCAGTTCCTGATCGCCATGGCGACGTGCAGGCCCGCCACGTTGTTCAGCGGGTTCTGGCCGTGATGGATTTCGTATTGCATGCCGAAGGCCTCGGCCAGGTGCGCGGTCTTGATCATGGTGGTGATGCCGCCCTTCAAGGGCACGTCGCCGCGCAGGATGTCGGTGGCGCGCTCGGTGATCCAGATCGCGTAGGAGTCGAAGCCCGCCATGGGCAGCTCGGTGGCCATGACCGGCACGTCGAGATCGGCGCACAGCTTCTTGTAGCTGTAGATATCAAGCTCACCCATCGGGTCCTCGTACCAATGGAAGCCGAGATCCTCGATGGCGCGGCCGACGCGCAGCGCCTGCTCGTAATTGTAGCCATACGAAGCGTCGAGCATCAGCGTGTAGCCATCGCCGACCGCGCGGCGCACCGCCTGGCAAATCTCGATGTCGGGGTCGGGCGTTTCGGTCGGGTGGATTTTGTAGGCCGGATAGCCGAGCGCCTTGTATTTCTGCGCCTGCTCGGCGAAGGCCTCGGGCACTTTCAGGTTTTGCGAGGCGGCGTAGACGGGGATGCTCGTCCGATAGGTGCCGAGCAGCCGGTGGATCGGCAGGCCCGCGGCTTTGCCGGCGATGTCCCAGAGCGCGACGTCGACGGCGCCCATCGGCTTCATGGTGAAGGTGCGCGACCACTTGCGCATGCGCTGATAGAGCCGCTCGCGCTCGAGCGGGTCCTGCCCCATCAGCATGGGCTTGAGCCACTCGATCACCGCGGGCCCGTCGAGCGTGGCCGGGCGCATGGTGGAGCCGAGGAAAGAATGTCCCTCGATGCCTTCGTCGGTCGAAATGCGCACGAGGCCGAGCACGCTCTTGCCGGTGAGGTTCACGAGATTCGACGTGTATTCGGTCGGCGGCAGGCCGTCCCAGGTGAACAGCGTCAGCGTGACGTCGGTGATTTTCATCAGTGTCCCTCGAACGCGACCAGCGTGTGCACCTTCACGCCGCGGCGGCGCAGGCGCTCGGCGCCGCCCAGCTCGGGCAGATCGATCACGAACGCGGCGGCCACGAGTCTCGGCCGCCGGAACGATGCAAGAGTTCGATCGCCGCCTCCGCGGTGCCGCCGGTGGCGACCAGATCGTCCACCAGCAGCACGCGCTGGCCCGGCGCGATGGCGTCCTCGTGAATCTCGATGGCGTCGACGCCGTATTCGAGCCGGTATTCCTGGCCGATGGTCTTGTGCGGGAGTTTGCCTTTTTTGCGCACCGGCACGAAGCCCTTGCCCAGTTCGTGCGCGACCGCGCCGCCCAGGATGAAGCCGCGCGCCTCGATGCCGGCCACGAGGTCGATGCGCTGGTCGACGAACGGCAGCACCAGCCCATCGACCGCCGCGCGCAGGCCCTGCGGGTCCAAGAGCAGCGTGGTGATATCGCGGAACAGGATCCCCGGCTTGGGATAGTCGGGAATCGAGCGGATCAGGGATTTGAGATCGATTGGGCGGCGGCTCATGCGGGGAGGTTCTAGTTGCGGGTAACCTCACTTTGTCCGAGCCTAGAATGGGGCGCAACGAGGGATTAAGCCATCGTGGGCTGCCGCACGGTTGGCATTGGCGCGATGATGTGGCAGTGGCAGATTTAGCGAGGCCGGAAGGATTCGCGGCCGGCCCACAAAGGAGAAGGCAAATGGCTAAAGGTCAGATGCGGAGCACCCGCGAAACGAAGAAGCCGAAAGCGGAGAAGAAGGAAAAAGGCATGTCGGCCTATGCGGCGGCCTATAAGAGCAAGCCGACGCACGTGCAGACCACGCCGCCCAAGAAGGACAATTAGCCGCCCGCGCGTCCCGCGCTACGAGCGGACGCCCATGGCCGCCGCGATCAGCGCGTAATCCTCCGCGGTCATCTCGAACGCGCCGCGCCGGAAGGCGTAGCCCCAGGAACGCTGGCCGCGCGTGAACGAAAGTTCCTCGAGCAGCGGGCGGATCGGCGCTTCGCGCGACTCGAACCAGCGCACGTCGCGCCGCGTCGGTTTGAAACCGCCGCCCATGTCGGACGACATAGGGCTCGCCCGGAAGTATCTCGCCGATCGCCGTGAAGGCCTGTACCGGCTCGCCGCCCTCGAGCGCGGTGCGCGGCGAATAATAGACGATGCGGTCGCCGGGCTGCAGACGCTTTACCGGCGCGGCCTTGCCGTGACCGAGCTGGCAGAAGCCGCCGGCCTTTCCCTTCATCACGTGATCGCGCGAAGCGACGCCGATCCAGTAGCGCATCGGCTTATCCGGGTTGCTTGCCGAGCACCCTGCCCGCCACCGCGTCGAGCTTGCGCAGAGCAGCGCCGGGTCGCGGAATTCGGGCGGGGTGATGATGGCGAAATCGAGCGCGCGGTCGGAGCCGGCCGGGCAAGCTTCGCGCTCTTTCGGAAAATCGCGCGCCAGGCGCGCGATCAGCCGCGCGGCGCGGTCGGCGTTCTCGCGCAGCACCTTGAGCACCGCCGGCACGTCGACGGGTCCGCTCTCGTGCCAGGCGTCGTAGTCCGTAACCATCGCAACCGTCGCATAGGGAATCTCAGCCTCGCGCGCGAGCTTCGCCTCGGGCATGTTGGTCATGCCGATCACGTCGTAGCCGGCGGCCTGGTAGGTGAGGCTCTCGGCGAGCGTCGAGAATTGCGGGCCTTCGATGCACACGTAGGTCCCGCCGCGATTGATCGCGATCTGCTCGGCCATGGCCGCCGCCGCGAGGCGCTCCACCAGGCGCGGGCCGACCGGATGCGCCATGGAGACGTGCGCGACGCAGCCGGTGCCGAAAAAGCTCGAGGCGCGGCGGAACGTGCGGTCGACGAACTGGTCCACCAGCACGAAGCTGCCGGGCGCAAGCGCCTGCTTGAACGAGCCGCAGGCCGAGAGTGAGACAAGGTCTGTGACGCCTGCGCGCTTCAGGCAATCGATGTTGGCGCGGTAATTGAGATCGGTCGGCGAGACCCGGTGGCCCTTGCCATGGCGCGGCAGGAATACGACCGGCGTGCCCGAAATCTCGCCCTGGCGGAGCCGGTCGGAGGGCTCGCCCCAAGGGCTCTCGATCGCGAGTTCGCGCACGTTCTCGAGCCCCGGCAGGTCATAGATGCCCGAGCCGCCCAGCACGCCAAGCACGGCACGCATTTTGCTTAGTTTCTCCGCAGAAAAACCGTTCCTTCACCATAGCCGAAGGAGGCGGATGTCGAGAACCCGGTGTCCGGAATTGCCGGGTTAGAACTTCCCAAGCGCCGCAAGCGGAGCAGTCGCGTGTCCAGTTTCTCGATCGTGCTCGATTATCCCTGGTGGATATCCGCCGGCTTCTTCGGCGTGGCCGCCGCGGTGATCGTCTATCTGCCGCCCAAATTCTTGGCATCGCGCGTCCGCAAGGCCGTAGCGGTGCTGTTCTTCGCCGCGATGCTGTGGTCCGGCGCGCACTACTTCACCTGGAGCGTCCGGCTCGACGAACGCGGCGCGTCGGTGCAGGACGCCGCCGCCCTGTTCCAGCCCACCGGCCTGATCCGCTGGGAAGACATCGCCCGCATCGAGATCGGCAAGGATTCCGGCCGGCCGTTCGGCTACGAGATCCGGCTGGTTTCGCGCGCGGGTCTGGCGCTGGAAATTCCGCTGTCCGACATTCCGGCCGCGCAAATCCGCAACCTCACCCGCCTGGTCGCGAGCCTCGCGCGCCGGGCCGAGTTCGTGCCGTCCGAGGAGGAAGTCGTTTCCGAAGCGGATCGCATCGCCCGCGAGACCACGAGCGCGCTCGGCTTCTTGCGGGTGCGGGGCTAAGCCTTTCAAAACACAAAGCCCGCGCAAGAGGCGCGGGCCGGAGGCATGAAAGCGGCGGCGGGCGTCAGTGCACCGCCGACCAGACCTTCTTCTTCGTGAAATACATCAACCCGGCGAACACCAGCAGGAAGATCATCACCTGGAAGCCGATGCGCTTGCGCGCCTCCAGGTGCGGCTCGGCGGCCCACATCAGGAACGCGGCGACGTCCTTGGAATATTGCTCGATCGTCTGCGGCGTGCCGTCGGGATACTCGACCTGGTCCTTCTGCAGCGGCGGCCGCATGGCGGTGCGGTTGCCGGGGAAATATTTGTTCCAGAATTGCGTGTCCGGCAGTTTGGTGCCCGCGGGCGGATTCTCGTAGCCGGAGAGGTACGCGTAGACGTAGTCGACGCCGGCTTCCTGATACTGCTTGAAGGCATCGAAGACGAAACCGGGAAATCCGACCTCGTAGGAGCGCGCCTTGGTGATCACCGAAAGGTCGGGCGGCAGCGCGCCGTTCAGGCGCGCGCGTGCGGCCTGCTCGTTGGGGTCCGGCGAGAGAATATAGTCGGAGAGCTGGCCCGGCCGCTCGAACATCTCGCCACGTTCGTTGGGACCGTCGGTGATCCGGTATTCGCTGGCAACCTGCTTGGCCTGCGGCTCGGTGAAGCCGGGGCCGCCGGGCGAGGCGAGCGTGCGGAAGGCCACGAGCTTCAGCCCGTGGCAGGCGGCGCAGACCTCACGATAGACCTTGAAGCCGCGCTGGAGCTGCGCGCGGTCGTAGAGGCCGAACGGGCCGGCGAACGACCAGGACTGGCGCACGGGCTTGGCCGCCGCTTCGGCGGCGAACGCGGCCGGAGTGGCACTCAACGAAAACGCGGCAACGGCGGCGGCGAGGATGAGCTTGCGCATGGCGTCAGCCGTTCCGATCCGGGGCCCGGGCGCCGGTCGAGGCCGGCGCCGCGCCCTTCAGCACGGATTCGGAGATCGAAGCCGGCGGCGTCCGCGGCTTCTCGACGAGACCGAGCAGCGGCAGGATCACCAGGAAGTGCAGGAAGTAGTAGGCGGTGAGGATGCGCGCGGCGAGCACGAACCCGCCTTCGGGCGGCTGCGAGCCGAGATAGCCGAGCCCGATGCAGCACACGACCAGGATCCAGAAGAACTGACGATAGAGCGGACGATAGCGCGCGGAACGCACCTTCGAGGTGTCGAGCCAGGGCAGGAAGAACAGCACCAGGATCGACGCGAACATCGCCACCACGCCGCCGAGCTTGGAAGGGATCGCGCGCAGGATCGCGTAGAACGGCAGGAAGTACCACTCGGGCACGATGTGCGACGGCGTCTGCAGCGGATTGGCGGGAATGTAGTTGTCGGAGTGGCCGAGATAGTTCGGGATGTAGAACACGAACCAGCCATACAGGATCAGGAAGCAGACCAGCATGAAGCCGTCTTTGACCGTCGCGTAGGGCGTGAACGCCACCGTGTCCTTGTCGGACTTCACATCGACGCCGGTCGGGTTGTTCTGGCCGACCACGTGCAGCGCCCAGACGTGCAGCACGACGACGCCGGCGATCATGAACGGCAGCAGATAGTGCAGCGAGATAGAAACGCTGCAGCGTCGGCTGATCCACCGCGTAACCGCCCCACAGCCACTGGGTGATCGCGTTGCCGAACAGCGGGATCGCCGAGAACAGGTTGGTGATGACGGTCGCGGCCCAGAAGCTCATCTGGCCCCAGGGCAGCACGTAGCCCATGAACGCGGTCGCCATCATCAGCAGGAAGATGATGACGCCCAGAATCCACAGCACCTCGCGCGGCTCCTTGTAGGAGCCGTAATAGAGCCCGCGGAACATGTGGATGTAGACGGCGAGGAAGAACATCGAGCCGCCGTTGGCGTGCACGTAACGGAACAGCCAGCCGTAGTTCACGTCGCGCATGATGTGCTCGACCGAGTCGAACGCTTCCTTCGAGGTCGGCGTGTAGTGCATCGCCAGCACGACGCCGGTCACGATCTGCGCCGCGAGCATGAAGGTGAGAATGCCGCCGAAGGTCCACCAGTAATTCAGGTTGCGCGGCGTCGGGTACGCGACGAACGAGGAATGGATGAGGCCGCCGAGCGGCAGCCGCGCCTCCAACCACTTCATGAGGCGGCCTTGCGGCTGGTAGGTCGAATGTCCGCTCATCCGATCCGCTCCCGACGACTTGGTGTCGGCCAGGAACTCGTAGGCAGGAACTTCGAGGTTGTACGGCGCCGGGCCGGAACGGATGCGGCCGGACGTGTCGTAAACCGAGCCGTGGCAGGGGCAGAACCAGCCGTCGAACTGGCCCTGATGGCCGAGCGGCACGCAGCCGAGATGGGTGCAGATGCCGACGATCACGAGCCACTCGTCGTGGCCCTTCTTGACCCGCGCCTCGTCGGTCTGCGGATCGGGAAGCTGCGACAGCGGCACCGCGCGCGCTTCCTCGATCTCCTTCTTGGTCCGGTGCGAGATGAATACCGGCTTGCCGCGCCATTTCACCGTGAGAATCTGACCCTCGGCGATCGGCGCCAGGTCCACTTCGATCGCAGCCAGCGCGAGCACCGAAGCGTCCGGGTTCATCTGGCTGATCAGGGGCCAGACGGTCGCGGCGGCGCTCACGGCGCCCACCGCTGCAGTGGCGATGTAGAGGAAATCGCGGCGGGTGGGTGCGGCGGTTCCGGTGGCTGCCACGTTCGATCCCTTGCTACCGCTTGCTTCGCTACAAACCCGACGTTTTCAACGAGACGCCGCGACGCAGGCCGGGGAACCCCTGAACCCGCGCGCGGCGCGTGCCGATCAGCCCGGGGGCAAGGTCCGGGCGCGTGGCGCCTGTTTCTCGGCCCCTCATTGCATCACTGCCGGGCATTGTCCAGTCTGGGCGATGCGGCACTACGTCTTGTGGGATAAGCCTTTGGTGGGACATTGAGCCCCCTCGCGGACGGCGGAAAAACGACCGCCGCCCCTTCCGGTCGGACCATGGTGATCGCCCTTTACGAGCCCGACATTCCGCAGAACGCGGGCACGATTCTCCGGCTCGGCGCCTGCCTGGGCGTCCCGGTGCACTTCATCGGGCCGGCGGCATTCAACGCGTCTGAGCGCGGCTTCCGGCGCGCCGGGCTCGATTATATCGACCAAGCGACGCTGGTGAGCCACGTGACCTTCGCCGCGTTCGAGGACTGGCGGCGGGCCGAGGGCCGGAGGATCGTGCTGTTATCCACCAAAGCGGAGACCCGATACCTCGATTTCGCCTTCCTCCCCGGCGACGTTCTGCTGGCCGGGCGCGAGAGTTCCGGCGTGCCGGAGGCCGTGCATCAAGCGGCCGACGCCAGCGTGAGAGTACCCATGCGTCCCGGATTGCGTTCCCTCAACGTCGCGGTAGCCATCGCCATGGTGCTCGGCGAAGGCTTGCGTCAGGAAGCTTTGCGCCAGACCGGGGGCGCCGCCCATGGCTGAAGCGGCGGTCGACCCGCTCGAAGCGCGCAAAGAGCACGCACGCGCCTGGTTCGAGGACCTGCGCGACCAGATCTGCGCCGCGTTCGAGGCGCTCGAGGACGAAGCGCCGGGGGCGCTCTATCGCGGCCCGGCCGGCCGCTTCGAGCGCAAGCCCTGGACGCGCGCCGACCATACCGGCGGGCCGGGCGGCGGCGGGACGATGGCGATGATGCACGGCCGTCTGTTCGAGAAGGTCGGCGTGCACTGCTCGACCGTGTACGGCGAATTCGCGCCGGAGTTCCGCAAGGAAATCCCCGGCGCCGAGCTCGATCCGAGTTTCTGGGCCTCGGGCATTTCGCTGATCGCGCACATGCGCAATCCGCACGTGCCGGCGGTGCACATGAACACGCGCTTCGTCGTGACCACCAAAGCCTGGTTCGGCGGCGGCGCGGATCTGACCCCCATGCTGGAGCGGCGGCGTAAGCCAGAGCGACCCCGACGCCAAGGCGTTCCACGCGGCGATGGAGGCAGCCTGCGAGAAGCATCCGCGCGTCGCGATCTACGAGCGCTACAAGGAATGGTGCGACGAGTATTTCATGCTCAAGCATCGCAAGGAGCCGCGCGGCATCGGCGGCATTTTCTTCGATTGGCACGATTCCGGAGACTGGGAGGCCGACTTCGCCTTCGTGCGCGAGGTCGGGCTGGCGTTTGCGGAAATCTATCCGAAGCTCGTGCGCGCGAATTTCGCGACGCCCTGGAGCGAGGCCGAGCGCGAGGAACAGCTCGTGCGCCGCGGACGCTATGTCGAATTCAATCTGCTCTATGACCGGGGCACGGTGTTCGGGCTCAAGACCGGCGGCAACGTGGAGTCGATCCTGTCGTCGCTGCCGCCCGTGGTGAAGTGGCCGTAAGGCTCAGCCAAGCGCTATTTCTCTTTGTGATAGTCGCGCCCATCGCGCTGCCGGCGCATCATCAGCCCAGTGCCGACTCCGAGACCGAATTGAATCAGTGCATCGGCTTCCGGCCCTGTTTGTCTCCGTCCGATTTCCTTTGGCTGCTCCGTTCCGCTCTTGCTGCGCGTCTGTTTCTTCGCCGTCGATTCCTTTTGCTTCGTCACCTGCTTGGCCGGCGGACGCGCCCTTGCCCGTGCCAACGCAGCCTCGAAGTCCTGAACGAATTTTTCGTAGATCTCCAGCTTATCGGGAGGGTGCTGGCGTTCACGATTCGCCGCATGCAGCAGTTCGTGGACTAGAATTTTGTAAACAGTGCTGTTCGGATCGGCTTCGACGACGGGCCGTGCCAATCCGCGCTCGCGTAGCTGCCCACACTCGATAGCGATGATCGCCGTCCCGCCGGTCCTTGGCCGGCCATTCGCATCGAAGTCTCCTTTTGTCTTGCCGCCACCGCCGTAGACGCCTGTATCCGGTGTAAGGCCCGCATCCTCGGCCTCCTTGGTGCCGAGGCAGACGATGCGTAGTTTCTGGTTGCTGTCGAAAAGCGCCTTCGCGTCTGGATTGGTTTTTCCAAGTTCCTCGAGGCCAAGATTGAACTCGCTTTGCAGGCGTCGGGTTATTGCCCGTGGCGTTTCGCCGGCCTCTTTGAACGCGTCCGCCGCTTCGGGGGAAAGCTCTACAGTGATTGCTGCGCTCGCGGGCACCGGCCAGGCCGCGCCAGCGAAAGCGATCAGGGCCGCCGCAAGCGCAGAGGCTAGATGTGGAATACGTGCAACTATCCGACCAATAGGCATGGCGCTCACCCCACGCTCCGGGCGCTCGCTTATTCGAACTCTACAAGCCCTCACCCGTGCCCAGTGCCAGCATACCACCGATGCGCGCCTTTGGAATGGACGCTCACGGCGATTTTCCAACCGCCGATTCATCAGCGAGAGGGCATCCGCGCCGCTGCGATGTGAACTTGATCCACTCCTCCCCGTTGCCGGTGGTGAAGTGGCCCTAGCGCATCAGGCGAAAGATTGCGCTCCCCACCATCAGCCCACCGCCGAGCAGCACGACTGCGTCGAGGATCGCGGTATGCAAGTGAACCGACAAGCGGTCCACGATCGCGCGCGCGACGAACGCGCCGGGCAGCGCAAAAATCCCGATCAGCAACGCCACCGCGATCACGTCGGCGTCGATCACCCCGGCGACGCCGAACACCGTCGCCTGCACGAGATGGACGATGAGCGAAACCGCGGCGTCGGTGGCGATGACCGCAGCGCCGCCGAGCCCCGCCGCCATCAACAGCGACACGAGGATCACGCCGGTTCCCGCGGCGGCGCCGGTGACGACGCCGAACCCGGCGGCGCCGACCGCCAGTCCGCCCTCGCCGATGTGCAAGCCCTTATTCCGCAGCAGCCGGCGCAGCGGCACGCTTGCCATCAGGAACCCGCCGATGACGATCTGCGCGCCCGCACCCGAGAGCAGCGTATAGAGCCAGGCGCCGAGCACGCAGGCCGGCACGGCGGTCGCAAGCACGATCAGCGCGGGTCTGAACTCGATCAATCTGCGGAAAGCGGCGATGCGGCCGGCATTGACGATGAAGGATGCGATCGACATGACCGGCACGACCGGCTCGGGCCCCAGGATCGGGACCAGCACGAGCGGCATGAGAATGCCGGTGCCGTAGCCGGCGACGCCGCCGATTACGGCGGCGAGGAGCGCCGCGCCGGCGACCAGAGCCAACTGGAGAGCCGAAAAATCGTCGAGGATGGCGGGCACGCTAGCGCGCCGCCGGTTTCAGGTCGGCGGGCGAAATCAGCACCGAGAACCGCTCGCACCAGATGATCACGCTCGGATAGTCGGCAAGCTTGACGCCGTCGGGGATGCGGTAGCGCTGGCTGCCCTTGAAGGCGCGCAGGCCGCCGAGATCGACGTACATCGCGTCCTTGAGGTCGCCGTTCTGGCGCAGGCTCGCCTTGGGCACGAGATAGACGTGATAGGCGGGGCCCGGGCCGACCTCGAAATCGGGCTCGAGAAACACGGTCTTCTCGTAGACGCTGACGCGGCCCTTGCCCCAATGGACGGAATCCGAAGGGTTGGCGTGGATGAACGTCCCGGTTGCGACCAGCGGCGAGCGGTCGGCCTCGGTCAATTGCTCGGCGGCGGGCGGCGGCGGAAACACGTAGGGGAAAAAGAAAAAGCCGAGCGCGATCCCGAGCCCGGTGCCGAGGATTCCTCCAAGAAAAAAGATTGCGACCCCGCGCCAGAAACCGCGCATCCCTTCCCCGCCCGTGATTCTGTGTACAACCGTAGATTAGAGAGCCGCGGCGCCCGCGTCACCCCGCTCGCGCGACTTTGATCGCGGCTTCGAGGATGGAAACGATGCGGTCCGCTGCAACCGGAAAGCCTGCCGCGATCCACGCCTCCTCGGCCGCTTCCAGCGCCTTGCCCAACGCCGGGCCCTTTTCCAGGCCGCGCGCGATGAAATCCTTGGCCGCGAGCGGGAACTTGGGCGGCGTCCAGCGTTCTGGCAGTGCAACAAGATCGCCGGCGGTGGTTTCTCCGTTCCCGGCGCCGGAGCGCACCAAGGCGATCAACACGCGGTCGCGGTAGTCATCGGCGCCGACCCGATAGAGCAATACGCGCGCCTCGGCTTCGCCGAAGCCCGGCCCGATCCGCCACGCCTCGCCGATCGAGCGCAAACGCCGGTCCTCGTCGTTGGAGAGCCGCAACCGTTCGCGCAGCCGCGCCGCGTCGTCGACGGTGCGCACCATGAGCGCGCCCAGCCGCCGCACCGGTTCCGGCGGCAGCTTCAACGTGCGCTCGATGCCGGCCAGCCGCGCGAGCGCGCCAAGATCGGGAACGCCGAGCACCCGGTCGAGAATGCCCGAGTCGGTCATGATCGCAGCGGTTTCGGGAGCGCGCTTGGCCTCCATCAGCTTCAGGATTTCGACCCGCACGCGCTCGCGCGACAAGCGCTCGAGCTCTTCGCGCGCGCGAATGCAGGCAGAAAGTCCAGCCTTATCGGGCGCGCCTTCGGCATAGCCGGCGAAAAAGCGGAAGAAGCGGAGCACTCGCAGATAATCCTCGGCGATGCGCGTCGCCGGATCGCCGATGAAGCGCACGCGCCGCGCCGCGATGTCCGCGAGCCCGCCGACGAAATCGATCAGTTCGCCGTCGCGTTTCAGGAACAGCGCGTTGATCGTGAAGTCGCGCCGCTCCGCGTCGGCTTTCCAGTCGCGGCCGAAGCTCACCTTGGCATGGCGGCCGAAGGTTTCGACGTCCTGGCGCAGGGTCGTGACCTCGAACGGCTTGCCGTCCACCACGACGGTCACAGTGCCGTGCTCGATGCCGGTCGGCACCGGATGGAAGCCGGCCTGGCGCGCGCGGCGCACGACCTCGTCGGGCACCGCGGTGGTCGCCAGATCGATCTCGCCTACGCCGAGACCGAGCAACGTATTGCGCACCGCGCCGCCGACCACCCGCGCTTCCTCGCCGTCCTGGTCGAGCGCCGACAGAAGTCGCGCGAGCGGAGCGGCCGTCAACCACGGCACTTTCTCCGGCGACAAGCGCTGGCTCGCGCCGCTCATTTGGTCCTGATCCGGCCGGGCACGAGCCGGCCGTCTTCCATGTGCGCGGGCTCATAGACCCCGGAGGGCGGCGCACCGCCGAAATGGGCGAAGAAGATCAGGCCGCCGATCACCAGAACGAGGCCGGCGATGGCGAGCGACATCAGCATGCGCGCGTGCCAGTGCTCGCTGTCGCGCGCGTCGCGCCGGGTGCTCAGGAGCACGATCGCGTAGATCGCGAACGGCGCGAGAAACAGAAGCACTTCGACGAGGACGGTGCGGGCCATCAGCGGTAGAGCCGTTCATAGAGGTTGCGGAGAATCCCCGCGGTCGCGCCCCAGATGTAGCGCTCGCCGAAGGGCATCGCATAGTAGCTGCGTTGCTTGCCGCGCCATTCGCGCGAATGACGGGCGTGATTGTCGGGCGACATCAGAAAGGACAGCGGCACTTCGAACGCGTCCTCGACCTCGGACGGATTGAGCAAGAGCTCGAACCCGGGCTCGATCACCGCCACCACCGGCACGATGCGGAACCCGGTGCCGGAGAGATAGGCGTCGAGATAGCCGAGCGGAGTGGCGTGGCGCGAAGCGAGCCCGATCTCCTCCTCGGCTTCGCGCAGCGCGGTCGCCAGCGGGTCGGGGTCGGCCGGATCGATCTTGCCGCCGGGAAAGGCGACCTGGCCGGCATGGTCGGGAAGTCCGCTCGAGCGCTGGGTCAAGAGCACGGTCGGCTCGGCATGCCCGATGATCGGAACCAGCACGGCCGCGTGCCGCGGCGGCACGCTGGCGGTGAATTCGGCGATCTCCGGCGAAAGCTCGTGGTCGCCACGCGGGAAGCGCATGAAGGGATCGAACAGGCGCTCGGGCGGCGCCTTGTCCAAACGCTCACGCGCGCGCTCAATGAGCGCGCCGACCGCAGCCGGCCATTGCCGTGTCTTTTCCTTCGATTCGCCCGGCGCCCGCATCATGGCTCGACCAACGCAGATTCAGGGGCCATGGGGAAGAATAATCCGGCGGAGGCAACGCCGAACATGCGTTTGCCTTCGATCTCCCGCACTTCGCCGATCTCCACGAGCTCGAGAAACGCAGCGCGCGTCACCCGCGCCCACAGATCGCGGCGCACATGCAGATAGGGCTTAATGCCGCCGGTGCCAGTTTCCGGCTCGAAGCGCAACCGGTGCTCCGAATCGCAGCGGACCGTCTCGTCCACGTTGGTGCGGAACACGAGCGCCCGATTCGGCCCTACCCCTTCCTGCTCGAATTCGACCGCCTGGAATGGCACATCATCGACGCGAATGCCGATCTTCTCCACAGGCGTGACGAGGAAATAGCGCTCACCCTCTCGCTTCAGGACCGAGGCGAACAGGCGCACCATCGCCGGGCGACCGATCGGCGTGCCGAGATAGTACCAGGTGCCGTCGGAAGCGATGCGGATGTCGAGATCGCCGCAATAAGGCGGGTTCCACAGGTGCACGGGCGCCGGGCCGCGGCGCTTGCCCAAGGCCGTGGCGACCGATTCCAGGCCCCGGGCACCCTGCTCCGCCACGCTCTGTTCCAATTTCTTCACCGCTCGCAAACCCTTGATCGGCGTCCACGCCGCGCCGGGCTAGAAGATACCGTATATGTAGGCCCGCTACCGCAAGCCTGCCCGCGCTGCCATCATTGTGGCTGAGTCGGCGGCTTTCTAGGGCTTTGGCGCCCTGTCGCGCATGGTTCTTGCATCGCCGGGGTTCTCGAACAGGACCGGACAGTGGAGAGAAAAATGAGCACCGCCACCGAGAATTTCGAGAGCCTGGATCAGGCGATCGTCCGCGCCGCCGAATCCACCGCCGCCAACGTGCGGGCGGCGCGCGCCTCGATCGGCGCCGTGATCTTCGGGCAAGAGCAAGTGGTCGATCTCGCGCTTGTCACCATCCTGGCCGGCGGCCACGCCCTGCTGATCGGCGTGCCGGGTCTCGCGAAGACCAAGCTCGTGGACACGCTCGGCACCGTGCTCGGGCTCGAGGCGCGGCGCATCCAGTTCACGCCGGACCTGATGCCCTCCGACATTCTCGGCTCCGAGGTGCTGGAGGAAAGCAACACCGGCAAGCGCGCGTTCCGTTTCATCAAGGGGCCGGTGTTCGCCCAGCTGCTGCTCGCCGACGAAGTGAACCGCGCCAGCCCGCGCACGCAGTCGGCGCTCTTGCAGGCGATGCAGGAATATCACGTGACCATCGCCGGCCAGCGCCACGATCTGCCGCGGCCGTTCCATGTGCTCTCGACGCAGAACCCGATCGAGCAGGAAGGCACCTATCCGCTGCCCGAAGCCCAGCTCGACCGCTTCCTGATGGAGATCGACGTCTATTACCCGGATCGCGACGCGGAGCGGCGCATCGTGTTCGACACCACCGGCGTCGAGGAAACGAAACCGCGCCAGGCGATGAGCGCCGACGACCTGATGGCAGCGCAGCGGCTGGTGCGCCGCATCCCGGTCGGCCAGTCGGTGGTGGAATCGATCCTCAACCTGGTGCGCTCCGCGCGGCCCGGTCCGGACGCCGACGAGATCGCCAAGCTCATCGCCTGGGGCCCCAGCCCCCGTGCAAGCCAAGCGCTCATGCTCGCAGTGCGCGCGCGCGCGCTGCTCGACGGCCGGCTGGCGCCTTCGATCGACGACGTGATCGCGCTGGCCGAGCCCGTGCTCAAGCACCGCATGGCGCTTACCTTCGCCGCGCGCGCCGACGGCGAGACCGTCGAAGGCGTGATCGGGCGGCTCAAGGCAAGGCTCGCGTGAACGCCGCGCGGCGCGATCTCTATCGAGGTCCCAACGAGGCGACCGCGCGCGGCGCCGCCAATACGGCACAGCGGCTGGTGGCGGCGATGCCGCGGCTGGTGCTCGAAGCGCGCCGCGTCGCCGGCTCGGTCTATCACGGCGTGCACGGCCGCCGCCGCGCCGGGCCGGGCGAGAATTTCTGGCAATACCGCCACTTCACCGACGGCGAGCCGGCCAATCGGGTCGACTGGCGGCGCTCGGCGCGCGACGACCATCTCTACGTGCGCGAGCGCGAATGGGAAGCGGCGCACACGATCTGGATCTGGCCCGACCGCTCGCCCTCCATGGTGTTCGCCTCGCCGCTGGTATGGGAGACCAAGCTCGACCGCGCGCTGGTGCTCACGTTCGCATTGGGTGAACTGCTCGTGCGCGGCGGCGAGCGGGTCGGCATCCCCGGCCTGATGCGGCCGACCGCGAGCCGCGCCGTCATCGACCGGATGGCCGACATCATCGTGCACGCCGCGGAGACGCCTACGAGCCTGCCGCCCGCCTTCGCGCCCGGCGCGCGCGAGGAGGTGGTGCTGCTCGGCGATTTCTGGAGCCCGACAAAAGAAGTGACCGGCATGATCGCGAGCCTCGGCAGCCGCGGCGCGGGCGGGCATCTGGTGCAGGTGGTCGATCCGGCCGAAGAAACCTTCCCGTATGGCGGGCGCATCGAGTTCCAGGAACCCGAGGGGCTGGGCTCGATCACCATCGGCCGCGCCGAGGCGTGGAAGGACGATTTCATCCGCCGCGTCGCGCTGCACCGCGACGCCATCCGCGCCGAGGCCAAGCGGCTGGGCTGGAGCTTCGCCGTTCACCGCACCGACCGGCCGGCAAGCGAGCTCCTGCTCGCGCTGCATGCCCGCATCGGCGCTTCGAACGACACGCTCGCCGGACGCCGGCAGACCAGCACCACGGCGCACGAGACGGCCGCATGATCGCCGGGCTTCCGATCGGCTTCACCTCGCCGCTTCTGCTGCTGGCGCTGCTGACGCTGCCGATCCTGTGGTGGCTGTTGCGGCTGATCCCGCCGCGGCCGCGGCGCATCGCCTTCCCGCCGACGCGCATCCTGATGGAGATCGAGCCCAAGGAGGAGACCCCGGCGCGCACGCCCTGGTGGCTCACGCTGCTGCGGCTGCTGCTGGCGGCCCTCATCATCATCGCGGCCGCCGGCCCGGTGTGGAACCCGCCGGTGCCGGGCGCGCGCGATCGCGGCCCGATCGCGCTGATCGTCGATTCCGGCTGGGCCGCGGCGGCGCAATGGAACGAGCGCATGCGAGCGGCCGAGGCCATCATCACACGGGCCGAGACCGAGAGCCGCGGGGTCGCGGTGATCGGCACCGGCACGCCGGCCAAGGAATTCTCGCTGCTGCGGCCCGGCGAGGCGCGCGAGGCGCTGAAGCTGCTCGTCCCAGCCGCACAAACACCGGACCGCAGCGAAATCCTAGCGCCGCTTTCGCGCCTGCTGCGCGCCAACGGCGATGCTCACGGTGGTGTGGCTCAGCGACGGCGTCGATCTCGGCGACGGCGCGGCGTTCATCGACGAACTGAAGAAGATCGCGGGCGACCGGGTCGTGGCGGTGAACGGCGGCATCGCCGGCGCGCTCGCGCTCGTAGCCGCCGACAACGCCGCGGGCGCGCTTTCGGTGAAAGTGCTGCGCGCCGATCCAACCGCGCCCGGACGCGGCATCGTGCGCGCGCGCGATCTGCGCGGGCTGGCGCTGGGCGACGCGACCTTCGAGTTCTCCGGCGCCGCGACCGAAACCGAAGCGCGTTTCGATCTGCCGGTCGAGATCCGCAACGATATCGCGCGGCTCGAAATCCTGAACGAGCGCTCCTCGGGCGCCGTGCAGCTGCTGGACAAGCGCTGGCGGCGCAGGACGGTCGGCGTGATCTCGGGCGCCACCGCCGATACGGCGCAGCCGCTGCTGGCGGCGACCTATTATCTGTCGCGCGCGCTCGGGCCGTTCGCCGACGTGCGGATCGCCGAGAGCGGATCGCCGAGCGAAGCGATCAACCGTTTCATCGATCAGCGCATCCCGTTGCTGGTGCTTTCCGACGTCGGCACCATCGTGCCGGCTTCGCGCGAGCGGCTGGCGCGCTGGATCGACGAGGGCGGCATGCTCGATCCGCTTCGCCGGGCCGCGCCTGGCGGCGGCCAACGAAGACGATCTGGTGCCGGTGCGGCTGCGGCGCGGCGGCCGCGTGCTCGGCGGCTCGCTTTCCTGGGAGCAGCCGCAAAAGCTCGGCAGCTTCTCGCGCGAAGGGCCGTTCAACGATTTCGCGGTGCCCGACGACGTGACGGTCACGCGCCAGGTGCTGGCCGAGCCGGACGGACAATTGCCCGAGCGCACCTGGGCTTCGTTGGCCGACGGCACGCCGCTGGTGACCGCGGCGCGGCGCGGACGCGGCTTGATCATCCTGTTCCACGTCACCGCCGATACGTCCTGGTCGAACCTGCCGATCTCCGGCGTGTTCGTCGATATGTTGCGGCGGACGGTGGCGCTCGCCGGCACCGCGGGCGGCGCGACCGAGACGCGTTCCGCCGAGCGCGGCCCGGCGCCCACCATCGCGCCGACGCGGCTCCTCGACGGCTTCGGCGTGTTTACGGCGCCCGGACCGACCGTGAAGCCGGTGCCGGCCGATTTCACCGGCCGCGCGATCGCCGATCATCCGCCCGGCTTCTACGGCCCGCCGGAAGGCCTGTTCGCGGTAAACACGCTCGCCGCCGCCGACCGGATGAAGCCGCTCGATTTCGCGCCGCTGGCCGGGCAGGTCGAGCCCTATCGCCAGGGCGAGCCGCTCGATCTGCGCTCCCATGTGCTGATCGGCGTGCTGTCGCTGATCCTGCTCGATGCGCTGATCGTGCTCGTGCTCGCGGGCGGGCTCGCGCGCATCGCGCGGCGGCGCGCGGCTGCCGCCGTGATGGTCGGCTGCGCGGTCCTGTTCGGAGCGCCGCAATTCGATCCGCTGCGCGCGCAGGATTCGTTCGACGTGCGCGCGGCGCTGCAGACCCGCCTCGCCTATGTCGTCACCGGCGACACCGAGACCGACACCGTGAGCCGCGCCGGCCTCGAGGGCCTATCGCAATTCCTCCAGCAGCGCACCGCGCTCGAGCCCGGCGATCCGATCGGCATCGATCTCGCGCGCGACGAGCTGGCGTTTTATCCGATGCTCTATTGGCCGATCGTGCCGACCGCGGCCAAGCCCGACGCGGCGACGCTGGCGCGCATCGATACCTATATGAAACAGGGCGGCACGATCCTGTTCGACACGCGCGACGCCTTCACGACGGTGCCGGGACGGCCCGGCGAGGTATCGCCGGCGCTGGCGCGGCTGCGGGAAATCCTCGCCTCGCTCGACATCCCCGAGCTCGAGCCGGTGCCGCGCGACCACGTGCTGACCAAGGCGTTCTATCTGTTGCGCGACTTCCCCGGCCGCTACAACACCGGCACGCTCTGGGTCGAAGCGCAGCCCGCGGGCGAAGACGAGACGCGGCCGGCGCGGCCGGGCGATGGCGTGTCGCCGATCATGATCACGTCGAACGATCTTGCCGGCGCCTGGGCGGTGGCGCGCGACGGCCAGCCGCTGTTGCCGCTGGTGCCCGGCGAGCCGCGGCAGCGCGAGTTCGCCTTCCGCGTCGGCGTCAATGTCGTCATGTACGTGCTGACCGGCAACTACAAGGCCGACCTGGTGCACGTGCCGGCCATGTTAGAGCGGTTGGGGCAGTAGGATGGCTTTCGGTCTCGCCTTCGATCCGCTCGTTTCGCTCTCGGTGCTGATCGGCGCCGCGGTGGCGGCCGTGCTGGTCGTGGCGCTCCTGCTGCTATCGCGCTCGCGCGGCGCGCTGGTGCGGGCGTTCGCGCTGGCGCTCGCCGTGCTCGCGCTCGCCAATCCCTCGTTCACCCGCGAGGACCGCGAGCCGCTGCCGGCGGTGGCCGCGGTCGTGATCGACAAGAGCGCGAGCCAGCGCTTCGGCGACCGCACGCCGGCGACCGAAGCCGCGCGCGTGGCGCTGATGGCGCAGCTTGGCCGCATCCCCGGCCTCGAAGTGCGCACGGTCGAGGCCGGCGCGCGGCGACATCGACGGCACGCGGCTGTTCACCGCGCTCGGCGCGACGCTTTCCGACGTTCCGCCCGAACGGGTGGCCGGCGCGATCCTGATCACCGACGGCCGGGTGCACGACGTGCCGGCGGCGTCGCTCTTGGGCTTCGCCGCGCCGGTGCATGCGCTGGTCACCGGCCGGGCCAATGAGCGCGACCGGCGCGTAGTGCTCACGACCAGCCCACGCTTCGGCATCGTCGGGCAGCGGCAGACGGTCGGCTACCGGATCGAGGACGAAGGCGCGCCACGCGGCGCGCGCGTGCCGATCGTCGTGCGCCGCGACGGCGAGGTGGTGGGGCGCTCCGATGTGGTCGCCGGCCAACCGGCCCAGGCCGCGATCGAGATCACCCATGCCGGACCCAACATCGTCGAGATCGAGGCCGCGCCGCTCGAAGGGGAGTTGACCCCGCTCAATAACCGGGCCGCGCTGACCATCGAAGGCGTGCGCGAGAAGCTGCGCGTGCTGCTGGTTTCCGGCGAGCCGCACGCGGGCGAGCGCACGTGGCGCAACTTGCTCAAGTCCGACGCCAACGTGGATCTCTTGCATTTCACCATTCTGCGCCCGCCGGAAAAGCAGGACGGCACTCCGATCAACGAGCTGTCGCTCATCGCGTTCCCGACGCGCGAACTGTTCCAGCAGAAGATCAAGGAGTTTCATCTCATCATCTTCGATCGCTACGCGCAGCAGGGCGTGCTGCCGCTGATCTATCTCGACAACGTCGTGCGCTACGTGCGCGAGGGCGGCGCGGTGCTGGTCGCGGCCGGCGCCGATTACGCCGGCGCCGGCTCGATCTACAAATCGCCGCTGGAAGCGATCCTGCCGGCCGAGCCGACCGGGCGCCTGAGCGACGGCGCCTATCACGCGCGGCTCACCGAGGACGGCAAGCGGCATCCGGTGACGCGCGCGCTGGCGGGCGCGGCCGAGGAGCCGCCGCAATGGAGCCGCTGGTTCCGCGCCATCGACGCGCGCGCCGAGCCGACCTCGACCACGGTCATGAAGGGGCCGAACGACACGCCGCTCCTGCTGCTGGCGCGCCGGGGCGAAGGCCGCATCGCGCTGCTTCTGTCCGATCACATCTGGTTGTGGGCGCGGGGCTTCGAGGGCGGCGGGCCGCATCTCGATCTGTTGCGGAGGCTGTCGCACTGGCTGATGAAGGAGCCGGAGCTCGAGGAAGAGCGGCTCGCGCTGCTGGTGCGCGGCAATCAGCTCGTGGTCGAGCGCCGCACCATGGGCCCGACGGCGGCGCCGGTGACGGTCACTTCGCCCGCGGGCGCGACGCAGACGCTCACGCTCGACACGGCGGAGCCCGGCATTTTCCGCGGCGCGGTCGAGGCCAACGAACTGGGGCTGTGGCGCGCGACCGACGGGACGTTGACGGCGCTGGTAAACGTCGGCCCGATCAACCCGCTCGAATTCGCCGAAGTCACCAGCACCAAGGACGTGCTCACGCCGATTTCCACCGCGACCGGCGGCGGCGTCTGGCGCATCGCCGAGCTCGGCAACCCCTCGCCGCGCGTGATCCCGGTGCGCTCGGGCGAGCGTTTCGCCGGGCCCGACTGGCTCGGGCTGAAGCTGCGCGACGTCAGCGTGGTGCGCGGGCTCGGGCTGTTCCCGCTGTTCGCGGGCCTGTCGGGACTGCTCTTGCTGCTCGCCGGCGTCGCCGCGGCTTGGGCGCGCGAAGGCCGCTAAAGCGGCCTTCGATGGCGCGCGAAGGGCGCTAGAGCGCCTTCAGCCCGCGCGCCGCTTCGCGATCCACCGATCGAGCGCGACGAACGACAAGCCGAGAGCGACGAGACAGAGCGTCAGCGCCGCAATGTTCACGAAGGCCTGCGGATAACCCAGCTTCGACACGTCGATGAACGGATACGGATAACGGCCGGTATAGGCGCCGCGGATCAGCGAATAGATCGCGAAGGCGACCGGAAAAATCAGCCACACGAGCGCGTTCTTGACGCGCAGCGTCCCGGTGCGCGCGACGAACAGCCAGAACGCTACGAAGACGACCGGCATGACGTCGTGCAGGATCGTGTCGGACACCAGCGCCCAACCCTCCAGCGGCCGCAGATGCCGCAGCAGGAAGAAATAGACGAGGCCGGTCATCGTCATGTAGGCGGCGGCGGCGCCGCGCACCGTCGGCCGGGCGAAGAAACGCGCCGGCGCGGCCGGAGACGGAAAGGCGGCGAAAGTCAGCGTCAGGGCGGCCAGGATGTTGCTGAGAATCGTGAAGAAGCTGAAGTAATTGATCGTGCGCGTGAGCAGATCGAGCGGGAGGTTCCGCCGCATCAGCAGCACGTATTGCAGCACGAGGGCGAACCAGCCGAGGGCGGCGGCAATCGCGATCAAGACGCGCATGCTCCGGATCCTTATTCCGCGCGCGGCCCCCACGGGCCCTTCTGTTGCGAAAGCCACGGGTTGCGGCCGTCGGTCTCGGCCGGCTGTTCTTCGTCCGACTCGGCCCCCGCCTCCGCGCTGCCTTCCGGCGCCGGCAGCGCGATCGGGCCGGGATCGTGGCCGCCGGCGAACCTCACCAGCGCGTCGACGCGCTTCTCGACCGCCGGATGGGTGGCGAACAGATCGGCGAAGCCCGAGCGCGGGTTGTCGATGCACATTTCCATGATCGCGGAATTGGCGCCGGGCAGCTCGCCGCGGCCCTCGATCTTGCGCAGCGCCGAGATCATGGCGTCCGGATTCTTGGTCAGTTCCACGGAACCGGCGTCGGCCAGGTATTCGCGCGAGCGCGAAAGCGCGAACTTGATGACGATCGAGAGCACCCAGGCGACCACGACCAGCACGATCGCGATCAGGATCGCCAGACCTGCCCCGCCCTTGCGATCGCTCGACGAGCGGCTGGAGCGCCACGAGCCGCCGCTCTGGAAGAACAGGCGGAAGAACAGCTCGCCGAAGAACGAGATGACGCCGGCCATGACCATGGCGATCACCATCATGCGCACGTCGCCGTTGCGGATGTGGGTGAGCTCGTGGCCGAGCACCGCCTCGACCTCCTTGTCGTCGAGGCGCTCCAGGAGTCCGCTGGTGACGGTGATCGAGTATTGCCGCGGATTGAGGCCGGTGGCGAAGGCGTTGAGCGCGGGGTCGTCCATCACCTTGAGCCTGGGCGTCGGAATGCCGCGCGAGATGCAGAGATTTTCGAGCAGATTATAGAGCCGCGGCTGCTCCTCGCGCGTCACTTCGCGGCCGCCGGTGACCGCATCGATCATCGCCTGATGAAAGCGGTAAGCGATCAGCAGCCAAAGCGCGGCGCCGCCCGTGGCCCAGGGCAAGGCGTAAAGGAAATCGCGCTGCGCGCGGCGGATCAAGATTTCGAGCGGCGCGCCGTCGGCGAGGAAGCCCTCGGCGAACAGCGCGCCGGCGAACACCATCAGATAGACGAGAAAGAACAGCCCGATCAGCAGGAACGCGGAGCGAATCCGGTTCGCGCGGATGTGGGTGTAGAGACCGTAGGCGGCTGCCATGGCCGCTTCGCCTGCCGCTTGCGGCGCGCAGCGCCGCTCAGAACTTCACGCTCGGGACTTCCGAGACGGTCTTGCGGTCCTCGCCGAGGTCGAAGAACTCCTTCTGCGAGAAGCCGAGCGCGGCCGCGAACAGGGCCGCCGGGAACTGCTGGATGCCGGTGTTGTATTCCTGCACCGCGTTGTTGAAGAAGCGGCGCGCGGCGGCGAGCTTGTTCTCGATGTCGGCGAGCTGGTCCTGCAACTGGCGGAAATTCTCGTTGGCTTTCAGGTTCGGATAGGCTTCGGCCAGCGCGAACAATCCGCGCAGCGCGCCGGTCAGCATATTCTCGGCGGCGACCTTGGCGTCGGTGCTGCCCGCGGCCATCGCGGCATTGCGCGCCTTGACCACCGCGTCCAGCGTGCCGCGCTCGTGGGCGGCATAGCCCTTCACGGTCTCGACCAGATTGGGGATCAGGTCATGGCGCTGCCGCAGCTGCACGTCCACGTCGGCGAAGGACTGGTTGACCCGCTGCCGCATGGCCACGAGGCCGTTGTAGATGACGATGATCCACAGAACGAGCGCAACGATGACGCCGAGAACGATCCATCCCGTCATGCCAGACATTGTCTTCTCCTGCAGCGCGGCCGGTTCCGCTCCGGCGCGAGCATCCTATCACGCCGCGCGGCGAAAACGCGGCGGCGGAAACGTGGTGATGCGAGCCTGTTAATTCAAGCGGCCGGCGTGGCCCGGTAATCGGGCCGGCCAGATGGCCGGATTCATCCATATCCAATAGGATCGACACCCAAGACACCAAGCGGTGGAAATCGGTTTATGAGCGACATTCTGAGCTGGCTCGCCGGGCTCGGCCTCCAGCAGTATGCGGATGTTTTCGCGGCCAACGACATCGACCTCGCGTCTGTGGGTCTGATGACCGACGGGGATTTCGAGAAGCTCGGCGTCACGCTCGGGCACCGGAAACGTCTGTTGAAAGCCGCAGCAAAGCTGGCCGACCGGGTCGAGCCGGCGCACGCCGCGCCGCCGATCGCACCCGGGGCCGAACGGCGGCAATTGACGGTGATGTTCTGCGATCTTGCCGGTTCGACCGAGCTTTCCGCCCATCTCGATCCGGAAGACTTGCGCGAAATCATCGGCGCATATCAGCGCGCCTGCGCGGAAGTCATCGGACGCTTCCACGGTTACGTTGCGAAATATATGGGCGACGGTGTCCTGGCATATTTCGGCTATCCGCAGGCGCGAGAAAATGCCGCCGACCTCGCGGTGCATGCCGGTCTCGGCATCGTTCAAGCAATCAATAAATTGGGCGGCGATTCCCCTCCCGCGCAACGGCCCGGACTAGCGGTTCGTGTCGGTATCGCCACCGGCGAAGTCGTGGTTGGCGATCAGATCGGCATCGACTCTTCGCGCGAGTGGTCGGTGGTCGGCGATACGCCCAATCTTGCGGCGCGCCTGCAGGCGGCCGCCAAGCCCGGGCAAGTGATGGTCGCCGACGGCACGCGCCGGCTCACGCGAGAAAAGTTCTCCTGGTCAGGACCGAATTCCCTGTCCCTGAAGGGGTTCGACGAACCGATGCGCGCCTGGGAGGTGAACGAGGAGATCGCGCCCGGATCGAGCTCCGGTCCTGCGCCCGCCGAGACAGCACGCATGGTCGGACGCCAGAGTGAGCTGGCTCTCCTCGTCGACCGCCTGGAACTCGCTCGTTCCGGCCTCGGTCAGGTTGTCCTGCTGATCGGCGAAGCAGGCATCGGCAAGTCGGCGATCACCCGCGCGCTCGTCGAACAGGCGCGAAGCGCCGGAATCGCTTGCGTCGAGTTTCATTGTTCGCCGTTCCACCAGAGCAGCGAGCTGAAGCCTTTCGCAATTCAGATCGAAAGCGAGGCCGGGATTGTTCGTGGGGATACACCTGCAGAGAATTTCGCCCGGCTGCGTGCCTGGCTTGCCCGCGAGAGCAACGACACGGACACCAATGCCGCGTTGTTCGCGGCACTATTGTCCGTTCCGGCACCGTCACGCGATCAATTGAGCGATCTGACGCCCGGCGCGATGCGCACAAAGACGCTTGACCTGATCGAGGCGCATTTGCTCGGGCTGCAGCGAAGCGACCCGGTCTTGCTCGTGATCGAGGATGTGCATTGGATCGATCCCACTTCCGGGGAGCTTCTCGGCCGGCTGGTCGACCGGGTCGGGCGGCATCGGATCGTCCTCTTCGCCAATGCCCGGCTGGAATTCGAGGCCGCTTGGACGCGCCGGCCAAATGTGACCTTGCTCACCCTCAACCGCCTCGGTCATCGCGACGCTGCCGCGTTGATGGCCGATGTCGCTGCCACGCGGAAATTGCCCCCTGAGCTGGTGGAGCAATTGCTCACGCGCTCCGAGGGCAATCCCTTGTTCATCCAGGAATTGACGAAATCCGTGCTGGAAGCCTTGAGCGAGCGCAGTCGCAAGAGCGATAAACCTGCGACCGATGAAATCGTTCATTTGATCCCGGCATCGCTGCGCGACTCATTGACCGAACGGCTGGATCGTCTGGGCGGCGCCAAGGAGCTGGCGCAAGCCGCCGCCGTCATCGGTCAAGACTTCGACGAACGGTTATTGGCCGCGATTATCGAACGCCCGGAGCAGCAGCGCAGAAATGAACTCCAGCAATTGGCCGAGGCGGAAATAGTCGTCTGGCGCGGGAGCGAATCGCCCGCGTCTTATACGTTCCGTCACGCCCTCATTCAGGAAACCGCCTACCAATCGCTTCTCAAGGCCAAGCGCCGCGATCTTCATCGGCGGATCGCCGAGAGCCTGGAGGCGGGCGTCGTACCCGATCTCAGCGAACGCGAGCCCGAACGCATCGCACAGCATTATGCGGAAGCCGGCATCGCCGATCGGGCGATCGAGTGTTGGTACCAATCAGGCACACGCGCGGCACAACGCTCGGCAGATGTCGAAGCAAAAAGGCAACTGAGCCAAGCGTTGGATCTCGTTCGTCAGCAACCCGCCGGACCTGAACGCGTAGGCAAGGAATTGTCCATCTTGATCGCACTCGGCCCCACCCTCATGTCTACCGGCGGGTGGAATGGCATCAACGTACGGGAAGTCTACGACGCGGCATTGAATCTCGCCCGCGAAACGGGGAGGTCAGCCGAAATTTTTCCCGTGCTCTGGGGACGATGGCTGATCGCTCATTCCAGCGGGGCAGCCCCAAGCGCGCGAGAGTTGCTGCAGCAGTTGTTCGACGTCGCTCAAGGCGGTGGCGATCCCGATCTCATGATGCAGTTTCATCACGCCGCCGGTTCGACCCATTGCACCGACGGAGAGTTTCCCCAGGCGGTCGATCACGCCGAAGCTTGCATGGCGAGCTACGAGCTCGGAAAACACCGGCATCAGGCCATGCAATATGGCGGGCACGACCCTTGCGTATGCACCACCTGCATCGGCGCGCTTGCCCAATTCTCGCTTGGCCGCGCTGAACGGGCGCTGGATTGGAGCAACCACGCACTGACCCTGGCCGGCAAGCTCGAACATGTACCGAGCATCGCCCATGCGCACATGTACCGGTCGGAACTAGGCCAAATTCGCGGGGAGCTCGCGGCGGTGATGAAATCCGCCGAGCACGCGCTCGCCGTCGGCCTCGACAAGGGCCTGTCGCAATATGTCGCCTGGGCCAAGATGATGCGCGGCTGGGCGCTCGCCGCAGGTGGACAATTCCAACAAGGCGTCGGCGAAATGGAGGAAGGTTTTTCGGCATTGCAAGATGTGCATGTTCGCTATCACATGCCTCACCGACTTGGCACGAGGGCGCAGACCTATGCCGCGGCCGGACGCAAGTCCGAGGCCGTTGCCGCCATCGAAGAGGCCTTGGCATCGGTCGCGCAGACCGGCGAGACTTGGTACGAGGCCGAACTCCTCCGAATCAAGGCGGGACTTTTCCGTTCGGCATTTCCAGCCGATTGGCGCATCGCCGAATCTCTGCTCGAGCAATCGATCGCGGCGGCAAGCGGACAAGGCGCGCGACAATGGGAAAGCCGCGCGCGCATCGATCTCGCCGAGTTGCTCGCGGAACAATCGCGCGATGCAGCGGCGCGCAACGTGTTGGCTCCGACGCGGGACTGGAGCGAAATCGATCTTCCTGAACGCAACCATGCAGCGGAGCTGATCGAGCGCCTTGGCAACTAAGTCGGCGGCGCGGCCCGGTAATCGGGCCGGGTGCGGCCTTCGACGCCCTCGAAGGCGCCGGGCACGAGCTCGGCGACGAGGATGCGGTTGGGATCGACCGGGCCGGGCAGCGTGACCTTGCCGCGCGGCACGCGCTTGAAGCCGAAGGCGCTGTAATAAGGCTCGTCGCCGACCAGCAGCACGAGCCTCACGCCGGCGGCGGCGGCGGCCTTGTTCGCCGCCTCGATCAGCGAGCGGCCGATGCCGTGCTCGCGGAACGGCGGCTCCACGGTGAGCGGGCCGAGCAGCATGGCGGGCGCATCGCCGATGCGGATCGGCGTCAGCCGCACCGAGCCCACCAGCAGCGTGCCGATGCGCGCCGTGAAGGACAGGTCGCGCCGGTGCGTCATCTTCTCGCGCAGCCGATAGGCGGTGCGCGCGAAGCGGCCCGGGCCGAAGGTGCGCTCGTACAGCTTCTCGATCGCCGGCCCGTCGTCGGGCTGCTCGGGCAGGATGGTGAGCGAAAGGTCGTTCAAGGCGGGTCCCCGGCGCGGCGCGCGCGGGATATCACGGCGGCGGCAAGGGGTCCATTGCTTGCGGCCGCGCGAGCGCCAATATGTAGATGCAAGCGGGAACGCACCGGGAGCGGCCATGGGCCATTTCGTCGACGGCGTCTGGCAAGAGGATCATTACGATCCGAAGAAGGAAGGCGGACAGTTCGTCCGCGTGCCGAGCCAATTCCGCAGCTGGGTGACGCCCGACGGCGCGCCGGGGCCGGAAGGCGGCGGCGGCTTCAAGGCGGAGCCCGGCCGCTATCACCTCTACGTCGCGAACGGCTGCCCGTGGGCGCACCGCACGCTGATCTTCCGCAAACTGAAGAAGCTCGAGAACGCGATCTCGCTCTCGATCGTGGCGCCGGCCATGGAAGAGCGCGGCTGGTGGTTCGGCGACGTGCCGGGCTCGATCCCGGACACCGTCAACGGCAAGAAGCTGCTCGGCGAGGTCTATCTGCTGGCCGATCCGCATTACACCGGCCGCGTCACCGTGCCGGTGCTGTGGGACAAGCAGCGCAAGACGATCGTCAACAACGAATCGTCCGAGATCATCCGCATGTTCAATTCGGCGTTCGACGAGTTCACCAATGCGCGCGAGGACTATCTACCCGGCCGAGCTGCGCGCGGAAATCGACAAGGTCAACGAGCTGGTCTACGCCAACGTCAACAACGGCGTCTATCGCGCGGGCTTCGCGCTGACGCAGGCCGCCTACGAGGAGGCGTTCGAGAAACTGTTCGCCGCGCTCGACCAGCTGGAAGCGCGGCTTTCGAAATCGCGCTATCTGGTCGGCAACCGCATCACCGAGGCGGACTGGCGGCTGTTCGTCACGCTGTTGCGCTTCGACGCGGTCTATTACGTGCTGTTCAAGTGCAACCTGCGCCGCATCGCCGACTATCCGAACCTCTCCAACTACCTGCGCGACCTCTACCAGGTGCCGGGCGTGGCCGAGACCGTGAACATGGATCACATCAAGCGCAGCTATTACCGAGCGCGGCCGACCACCAACCCGCTCGGCATCGTGCCGGTCGGGCCGGAGCTGGATTTCTCCAGGCCGCACGACCGCGGACGCTTCGGAAACTGAGATCTCCAAGCGCGCCGGCTGCGCGGTCCATGAAGATGCTATGAAGAAGCTTATGGCAAGCCTCGAACCAAGAGCCAGCCATGAAGCGCTTTTCCGACCTGACCGAACAGGAAATCCTCGCGCTCGCGGTCGCCTCCGAGGAGGAGGACTCGCGCATCTATCGCGATTTCGCCGAAGGACTGCGCGCGAATTTTCCGGCCTCGGCCAAGGTGTTCGACGAGATGGCCGAGGAAGAGACGCAACACCGCCACATGCTGCTCGAGCTGCATCGCAAGAAATTCGGCGAGCATCTGCCGCTGATCCGGCGCCAGGACGTGCGCGGCTTCATCAGCCGGCGGCCGGTCTGGCTGGTGCGGCCGCTCGGCCTCGACAAGGTGCGCAAGGTGGCCGAGGAGATGGAATTCGAGGCCGCGCGCTTCTACGCCAAGGCGGCCGACGCGCTCGACCGACGCCTCCATTCGGAAGCTGCTGGGCGACCTCGCGGAAATCGAGCGCGGCCACGAGAGCCTCGCCGCGCGGCTGGGCGAGACGATCCTGACCGACCGACGTGCGCGCAGGAGGAGGAGCGCACCGGCGCGGCGCATGTTCGTGCTGCAATTCGTGCAGCCCGGCCTGGTCGGGCTGATGGACGGCTCGGTGTCGACGCTGGCGCCGCTGTTCGCCGCCGCCTTCGCCACCCACAACAGCTGGGACGCGTTCCTGGTCGGCCTTGCGGCATCGGTCGGCGCCGGCATCAGCATGGGTTTCGCCGAGGCGCTGTCCGACGACGGCTCGCTCACCGGCCGCGGCGCTCCGTGGCTGCGCGGCGTCGTGTGCGGCCTGATGACCACGGTCGGCGGCATCGGGCACACGCTGCCCTACCTGATTCCCGATTTCGCGCGTCGCCACCACGATCGCCATCGCGGTCGTGGTGGTGGAGCTCGCCGCCATCTCCTATATCCGCCACCGCTACATGGACTACGCCGATCTGTCTCGGCGAGCCTTGCAGGTGGCCTTCGGCGGCGCGCTGGTGTTCGCGGCCGGCGTGCTGATCGGCAATTCGTGAACCCGGCAATGTTCGTCCTTGCGCATCTTTCCGACCCGCATATTCCGCCGCTGCCGCGAGCCGCGCTTGCCGGAGCTCCTCGGCAAGCGGGCGACGGGCTATTTCAACTGGCGGGTCAAACGCGGCGATGCATCACCGCGAGGACGTGCTGGACAAGATCGTCGCCGATCTCAAGGCGCAGGCACCGCACCACATCGCGGTGACCGGCGACCTCGCCAACCTGTCGCTGCCCGCCGAATTTCCCGATCGGGCTCGCGTTCCTGTCCGATCTCGGGCTGCGCCGAGCAGGTCACGGTCATTCCCGGCAACCACGACGTCTATGTGCGCAGCCACGCGCGCGCACATTTCGCGTGGCGGGATTTCCTGCTCGGCGACGCGATGCGCAGAGCCGTCCTATCCGTTCGTGCGCCGGCGCGGACCGCTGGCGATCGTCGGTCTTTCCACCGGGCTGCCGACGGCGCCGTTTCTCGCCACCGGCAAGCTCGGGCGCGAACAACTCGATGCGCTGGCGCAGACGCTCGAAGCGCTCGGCAGGGAAAACGTCTTCCGCGTCGTGCTGATCCATCATCCGCCCGCTGGCCACCGTCCCCTGCACAAGCGTCTGACCGACGCGGCGGCGTTCCGCGAGGTCATCGCGCGCTCCGGCGCGGAGCTGATCCTCACCGGCCACGATCATCGCGCGCTGCATGAGGAGATCGCCGGGCCGCGCGGGCCGGTGCCGGTGATCGGCGTGCCCTCGGCTTCGGCCGCGCATGACGATCCGCGCGGCCGGGCCGCGTACAATCTCTACCGGATCACCGGCGAAGCAGGCCGCTGGCGCTGCGAGGTCGAGCGCCGCGGGCTCGACGCGGCGGGCTCCGGCGTCGTCTCGCTGGAAAGATTTGCGCTTGGCGCGCGCAAGACGGCGGCACGGTCGAAGAGGGCCGGAAAGCGCCAGCGCGTCAGCGCGGCGCGAACAGCAAAGCGGCGGCGAACAGCAGCGCGATCCCGGCGAGCACGCCGATAACGAAGGCGGGCAAGGACGCGGTCCAGCGCTGCGGTGCGCCAGAAGGCAGCGCGACCAGCGACTGCTCGCGCGCCACGATGCGGCGGGCGACGTAGCGCGTGATCGCCGCCACCATCGACTCGATTTCCGTCGAATTCAGCCAGCACCTTGCGGCCATAGAAGGTGTCGAGCAGAAAACGATAGGTGCGCTTGTCGCGGCCCATGGCGACGTGCGCCACGTTGTCGATCCACAGCCGCGGGGTCGAGCCCTGGGTGAGGCCGCGGTCGAACAGATCGGAATGCTCCGAGGCGATTTCCTTGAAGATCGGCTCGATGGCGTCGTTCAACATTTCGAGCCGCGCGGCTTCCGCGTCGCGCAATTCGACGATGACGGCGGAACGCTCCGCCACCTCGATGCGCGCCTCGCGCAAGGCCTTGCGCAAGGGTGTCGGTTCCGCTCGCGCCCGTCCGGTCTCGTCCATGGCTCCCGTCCGCCTCCAAGCTAGCGAGTTGGCTAGGCTGCGGAAAGGGCAGAAATATCCTTGCTGCGCATGGCCTCGTCCCGCGACATTCATGACCGTGTTGCGTATCGTCGAGCCGCGCCGGGTTGGCTATGGACCTGCCACGACGGATCGGCTGGAGAAATCGAGTGAGCAGCTTCGTCCTGGTCATGGTGCTGGTCGGCGCGCTCCTGCATGCGAGCTGGAACGCGATCCTCAAGGCGCAGAAGAACCAGATGTCCGCGTCCGGCCTAGTCGCGGTCGGCGCCGGGATCGTGGCGATCCCGGCGATGCTGTTTCTGCCGCCACCGGCGCCGGCGGCCGTGCCCTACATCGTCGCTTCGGCGATCATCCATGTCGGATATTTCGCGCTGGTCGGCTACGCCTATCGCGCCGCCGATCTCGGCGTCGCCTATCCGCTGACGCGCGGCTCGGCGCCGGTGTTCACCGCGCTGATCGCTTTCCTGCTGATCGGCGAGACGCTCGGCCTCAACGGCTGGCTCGCGGTGATGCTGATCGCCGCCGGCATCATCGCGCTCTCGGCCGATGCGCTGATCCGCGGCGGGCTCACCGCGAGAACGGCCGCGGCGGCGTTCGCCAATGCCGCCGTCATCGTCACCTATACGTTGGTCGACGGCCTCGGCGCGCGCACCGCCGGCAGCGGCATCGTCTACGGCGCGTGGATGATCGCGGGGACCGGCGCGCTCGTTGCGCTGCTCGTGCTCGCCGTACGCCCGCAGGCTTCGATCGAAACCGTGCGCAAGGGCTGGCGCCTCGCGCTGGTCGCCGGCGTGCTCACGCTCGGCTCCTACGGGATCGCGCTGTGGGCGATGACGCTGGCGCCGATCGGCCTGGTCGCCGCGTTGCGCGAGACCTCGGTGCTGTTCGCGGCGATCATGGGCGCGTATTTCTTCCGCGAGCCGTTCGGGCCGAAGCGCTGGATCGCGCTCGCGCTGATCGTGGGCGGAATCGTGCTGTTGCGGCTGCCGCTCTGAAGCGGCGGGCCGTTCGCTCGAATCCGACGATTTACTGGCGGTACTGCTGAATGCGCGTGGTGCGGAGGCCGGCGAGTCCGTGGCGCTCGATCGACTCCTGCCAGGCGAGGAATTCCTCGACCGTCAGGGTGTAGCGATTGCAGGCTTCCTCGAGCGAAAGCAGTCCGCCGCGCACGGCCGCTACGACTTCGGCCTTGCGGCGGATGACCCAACGCCGCGTATTGGCAGGGGGCAGGTCCGCGATCGTCAGGGGGCTGCCGTCGGGGCCGATCACGTACTTGGCCCGGGGGCGATGCGCCTCAGTCATGCTACTCACTCACACACACTCACAACACTCGATGACCCTAGTGGGGAGCCATGAAGATTTCCCTAAGGGTATGTTTCCAAAGTGTTTCCGGCGCGAAAGCGCCGCAAAGCCCAATCAAGCTGGCTTTCAAGAAATACGCCGCCGGGCTTTGCACCTGCAGGTCCGCCTTCCTATAAGGGATTTGTTAATGAGCCGGCCCGAGGCCGGCGGAGTAGCGCGATGAAGCTCAATCTCGATATCGACGGCCGCCCGCAGGACACGCGGGTCGTCGTCGCCATGTCGGGCGGGGTCGATTCCTCGGTCGTGGCGGCGCTGCTGAAGCGGGCCGGCTACGACGTGATCGGCGTCACGCTGCAGCTCTACGACCATGGCGCGGCGCACCGCGCGCAAGGGCGCCTGCTGCGCCGGCAAGACATCCACGACGCGCGCCGGGTCGCCGCAGAGCTCGGCATCCCGCACTACGTGCTCGACTACGAGGAGCGCTTCCGCGCCGCCGTGATCGAGCCGTTCGCCGAGAGCTACGTCGCGGGCGAGACGCCGATCCCCTGCGTCGCGTGCAACCAGCGGATCAAGTTCGCCGATCTGCTCGCGACCGCGCGCGAGCTCGGCGCCGATGCGCTGGCGACCGGCCACTATGTCGCGAGCCGGCCGCTGCCGCGCGGCGGGCGCGGGCTGCTACCGCGCCGCCGATGCCGGAGCGCGACCAGAGCTATTTCCTCTTCGCCACCACGCAGGCGCAGCTCGAGCTTCTGCGCTTTCCGCTCGGCGAGCTGGCCAAGCCCGAGGTGCGCGCGCATCGCGCGCGAGCTCGGCCTCGCGGTCGCCGACAAGCCCGACAGCCAGGACATCTGCTTCGTGCCCGAGGGCCGCTACGCCGACGTGATCGAGAAGCTGAAGCCCGGCGCGGCCGAGCCGGGCGAGATCGTGCATGTGGACGGGCGCGTGCTCGGCCGCCATCGCCGGCATCGTGCAATTTCACCGTCGGCCAGCGCCGCGGCCTCGAAGCGTCGCCGGCCGGCGAGCCGCTCTATGTGCGTCGGCGCTCGATGCCGGCGCGCCAGCGCGTCGTGGTCGGCCCGCGCGAGGCGCTCGCCGTCGCAGCCGCATCGCGTTGCGCGAGGTGAACTGGCTCGGCGACGTGACTTCGACGAGCTGCCGGCCGAAGGCCTCGAAGTGCCCGTGCGGGTGCGCTCGACGCGCCCGCCGAAGCCGGCGCTTGATGCGACCGCGGCTGCCGGCATCGAGCGTCGAGCTTGTGGACGGCGAGGAAGGCGTGGCGCCGGGCCAGGCTTGCGTCATCTATGACAGCGACCGGAGCCGCGCGCCCGCGTGCTCGGCGGCGGCACGATCCGCGCGGCGGTGCCGCGCGCGGCGCGCGGATCGGCTCTGCGGCGCGGAGGTCACGCGCGTTCGCGGCGGCGTAACGAGGCGCACCGCGGCGCGGACACGACAGAGACACGCGAGAACGTCTATGCGCGCTGGGCGCCGGTCTATGATCTCACCTTCGGCGCCGCTGCTGGAGCCCGGCCGGCGCGCCTCCATCGCGCGGCATCGCAGTCGGCGGCAGGATTCTCGAAGCTCGGCGTCGGCACCGGCATGGCGCTGACGAATATCAGCACGGCAAGCGCGTCGTCGGCATCGACATTTCCGAGCCGATGCTGCGCAAGGCGCAGGAGCGGGTCGGTGCGCGAGCGCCTCGACGCACGTCGAGGGCCTCGCGGTGATGGACGCCGCCGGCTCGGCTTCGCCGACGCGCAGCTTCGACTGCGCGGTGGCGCAATTGGTCATCACGACGGTGCCGGAGCCGGAGGCGACGCTCGACGAACTCGCCCGCGTGGTGAGGCCGGGCGGCGAGATCGTGCTGGTCAACCATATCGGCGCCGAGCGCGGGCCGCGCGCGGATGTCGAGCGCTGGTTCGCGCAGCATTCCGGGAAGTTCGGCTGGCGGGCGGAATTTCCGTTCGCGCGCATCGAAAGCTGGATGCGGCGAAACGGCGGCGTCCTGCTGCTGGAACACCGCAAGGTCCCGCCGCTCGGGATGTTCAGCCTGATCCGGCTCGGACGCATGGGCGTCGAGGAGCGCAGCGCGCGCGCCGCGGCCGGCTGAGCGCTTGCCTTGACAGGTTATTTCTCGCGGCCCCATATCCGGCCCGCGCAACTAGAAGCGCATGGCGGCGGAGTAGCTCAGCTGGTTAGAGCAGAGGAATCATAATCCTTGTGTCGGGGGTTCGAGTCCCTCCTCCGCTACCAACCCTCCTCGTTCGCACGACAAGCCAATCCGGAGCACTTGAGCTAGAATCCAGTTCAGGATCGCTGGCCGCGACCGCAGGAGGCAATCCCGATGCGCATGGAATGGATCGCGATCGCGCGTCCTCCTCGCAGTCGTCCTCTACGGCATTCTCGTCTTCAACCGGCTCGTGCGGCTGCGCAATCTCGTGCGCGAGGGCTGGAGCGGCATCGACGTGCAGCTGCGGCGGCGCACCGATCTCGTCCCCAACCTGGTCGAGACCGTGAAGGCCTATGCGGCGCACGAGCGCGGCGTGTTCGAGGAGGTGACGCGAAGCGCGCGCATCGAGCATCGCCGCCGACAGCGTCGCCGGCCAGGCCGCCGGCCGAGCGCGCGCTGCAGGGCTCGCTCGGCCGCCTGCTGGCGGTGGCGGAAGCCTATCCGCAGCTCAAGGCCGACAAGAATTTTCTGGAGCTGCAGGAGCAGCTCGCCGAGATCGAGGACCAGCTGCAGATGGCGCGCCGCTACTACAACGGCGCCGTGCGCAACCTGAACATCAGCGATCCAGTCGTTTCCCGAGCGTCCTGGTCGCGCGGCCGCTCGGTTTCACGAGGTGCCGTTCTTCGAGCTCGAGACCGCGCCGAGGCCGCGGCGCCGCAGATCGCTTTCCCGGGAGGCAAGCCATGAACGCGGTCCGCGCGCCTCGGCGCTCGCGCTCGCTGCTGCTGCTCGCGCGCGCCCGGCCGCGCGTCGCGGTCGAGCGCATCCTGCTGTTCGTCAGCGACGTGCGTGGTGCGAGCGCAACGGCGATCTCGCCGTCACCGAGACGATCCGCGTCGCAGGCCGAGGGCCGCGAGATCCGCCGCGGCATCCTGCGCGATTTCCCCACCACCTACACCGCGCCCCGACGGCACGCGCGTCGAGGTCGGCTTCGAGGTCCAGTCGGTCACCCGCGACGGCGCGCCGGAGACCTGGGTCACCGAGCGCTGGCCAACGGCGTGCGCATGCGCATCGGCAGCGCCGACCGGATGCTCAGCGCCGGCCAGCATGAATACGTCATCCGCTACCGCACCACGCGGCAGATCGGCTTCTTTCGCGACTACGACGAGCTCTACTGGAACGCCACCGGCACCGGCTGGACCTTCGCCATCGACCGGGCGGAGGCGCGCATCACGCTGCCGGAGCGCGTGCCGTTCACGCAGAGCGCGTTCTACACCGGCCCGCAGGGCGCGCAGCGGCAAGGACGCCGACGGTCGTCGAGCAGCAGCCGGGCCGCATCGTGTTCCGCACCACGCGGCCGCTGCCGCCGCGCAACGGCCTCACGGTGGCGGCCGCCTGGCAGAAGGGCGTCGTCGAGCCGCCGACGCGCGGCGCAGCAGGCCGGCTAGTGGCTTGCGACGACAACCTCTCGTGCTGGTCGCGGTCGCGGGCGCTCGCTCCTCGTGCTCGGCTTCTACGCTCTTCGCCTGGATCGCGGGTCGGCCGCGATCCGCCGCGCGGCACGATCATCCCGCTGTTCGCGCCGCCCGACGGCATGTCGGCCGGCGGCCGTGCGCTACGTCGACCGCATGGGCTTCGACGATCGCGGCTTCACCGCCGCCATCATCGATCTCGGCGTCAACGGGCATCTGACGCATCGTCGGCGCCGGCGACACGATGCGCCTGATCAGCAGCCGCAACGGCGGCCGCGCGATGCCGCGCCGGAACAGGCGGCCATGGCGGGCCAGCTGTTCCGCCCGAAGCCCTCCGTTCGAGCTCGTCCAGACCAATCACGAGACGCTCGGCAAGGCCAAGGACGCGCTGCAAGGATGGGCTGGTCGAGCGCCTATCTCGGCAAGCTGTTCACCAACAACTACGGCTGGTCGGGCATCGGCCTGCTGCTGCTGCTGGTGCTGTCGCATCGTCGCTGATCGTGGCGGCCACTGGTCATCGCTACGGCGACGAGCCGGCCGGGATGCTGATCGGCAGCCTGCGCTGCCGCTATCGTTCGTCATGATCGCCGGCGCGGCGATGACCTATGCGGCGCTGGCAGCGCAGGATCGGCGGCATGTGGCAGCTGATCGCGGTCATCGGGCGTGCTGGTCGATCGGCCGGTCGGCGGTCGGGTTCTGGCGTGATGGCGCTGCTGCGCGCGCGGCGTGGGTCGACCTGGTCGTGCCGGTCGCGCTGTTCGGCGCTGCGCGCCGATCGCCGGGCTCGGCCTTTCGCTGGCTGCAAGGCGCCGAGCGTGGCCGGCCGCAAGGTCATGGACGAGATCGAGGGCTTTCGCCTCTACCTCGGCGTCGCCGAGGAAGACCGGCTCAATGCCTGAACCCGCCGGAGAAGACGCCGGAGCTGTTCGAGCGCTTCCTGCCCTACGCGGTCGCGCTCGACGTCGAGAACGCCTGGGCGAAGCGCTTCGCCGGCGTGCTGGCGGCCGCGGGCGCGAGCGCCGCGGCCGCCCAGCTGGTACGTCGGCAACCGCGACTGGGCAGCGATCCCGTCTCCTTCGCCGACCACCTCGGCAGCGACCTGTCGCAGACCATCGCCTCGGCATCGACGGCGCCGGGATCGAGCGGCGGTAGCAGCGCGGGCAGCAGCGGCGGCGGCTCCTCCGGCGGCGGCGGCGGCGGCGGCGGCGGATCGGGCTGGTAGGGAGAGCCGATTTATTCCGCGGCCTCCGCCGCGCGCGCGAAGGGCAGATCGAGCTTGCGCCACACCTCGGCGAGCGCCCGCGCCAGCGCCTCGATCAGCGCGTCGTCGTGCAGCGGCGTCGGCGTGATGCGCAGCCGCTCGGTGCCGCGCGGCACGGTCGGGATAATTGATCGGCTGGATATAGATGCCGTGCTCGGCGAGCAGCAGATCGCTCGCCGCCTTGCAGGCGCCGGCCTCGCCGACCATCACCGGAACGATGTGCGTCTCGGTCGGCATCACCGGCAGGCCGGCGCGCAGCGAGCGCGGCCTTGGTCTTCTCGACCTGGCGCCCGCTGCCGCTCGCGCTCCACGCTCGAGCTCTGCAGATGGCGGACCGAGGCGAGCGCCGCCGCGGCGACCGCCGGCGGCAGGGCGGTGGTGAAGATGAAGCCCGGCGCGAACGAGCGCACGGCGTCGATCGCCGCGCGCTTGCCCGCGATATAGCCGCCGATCACGCCGAAGGCCTTGGCCAGCGTGCCCTCGATCACGTCGATCCGGTCCATCACGCCTTCGCGCTCGGCGATGCCGCCGCCGCGCGGGCCGTAGAGGCCGACCGCATGCACCTCGTCGAGATAGGTCATGGCGCCGTAGCGCGCGGCGAGATCGCAGATCGCGCGCACCGGCGCGATGTCGCCGTCCATGGAATAGACGCTCTCGAACACCACGAGCTTGGGCCGCGTGCCGGCCGCGCGCAGCAGCTCCTCGAGATGCGCCGAGATCGTTGTGGCGGAAGACCGCCTTCTCCCGGCCGGACTGGCGCACGCCCTCGATCATCGAATTGTGGTTGCCGGCGTCGGACAGCATCAGGCAATCGGGCAGCAGCCGCGCCAGCGTGGCGATGCCGGTCTCGTTCGAGACGTAGCCGGAGGTGAAGACCAGCGCCGATTCCTTGCCGTGCAGGCTCGGCGAGCTCCGCCTCGAGCTCCACCAGCACGTGGCTGGTGCCGGAAATGTTGCGCGTGCCGCCGGCGCCGGCGCCCATCTGCGCGCGGTCTCGCGCATCGCCTCGATCACCGCCGGATGGCGGCCCATGGCGAGATAATCGTTGGAGCACCAGACCACGATCTCGCGCGGGCCCTGCGGCGAATGCCAGATCGCGCGCGGAAAGCGCGCGGCGTCGCGCTCGATCTCGGCGAACACGCGGTAGCGCCGCTCGCGCTTGAGGCCGTCGAGGGCGCTCGCGAATACGCGTTCGTAGTCCACTACGCCCGCTCCCTCGACTCCGGCTTCGGCCGCCCGGAATACCTAGACCCGGCATCGGGCATCGCGCAATGATAGTTTAGAAGCGGCCTAAAGTCGCGTGCCCCTACCCCAAGCCCCGGAATAAGCTGGGAGTTTCCGGGCGCCGCGCGATTGCGGCAAGGCGCCCGTCATGGTTCGCTTGCGCCATGGCCAAGGCTCCCATAATCTACCCTCCGGGTACACCACCCTCCCCGCCGGCAAGATCGCGACCGTGGTGACGCATCTGGAGATGCGCACGCGGCCTCGCTCAAGCCCGCGGCCGCGGACGGCCCCTATGCGCTGCGGCGGCCGGTACAGCCCGAGCTCGACTGGTATCGCGACCTGTTCCGCCGGGTCGGCGCGGACTGGCTGTGGTTCTCGCGGCTCGCGCTCGACGACGCGCAACTCGCCGCGATCCTGCACGATCCCGCGGTCGAGGTGCATGCGCTGCGTCACCGCGGGCGCGACGAGGGTCTGCTCGAGTTCGATTTCCGGCATTTCCCGGATGTGGAGATCGCGTTCCTCGGGATCATGCCCAATCTTCTGGGCAAAGGCGCCGGCCGCTACCTGATCGGCCGCGCGCTGGAGCTGGCGTGGAGCCGCGGCCCGCGCCGGCTCACCGTCCATACCTGCACGCTCGACCATCCGCGCGCGCTCGAGTTCTATCTGCGCAACGGATTCGTGCCCTATGCGCGCTCGGTCGAGATCGCCGACGATCCGCGGCTGATCGGCCTCTTGCCGCGCACGGCGGCGCCGCAGGTTCCGATTCTTGTGGGTTGACGCGCTGCGTCCGGCTCACTCGGCGAGAAGTTTGCCGCGCAGCACGAAATCGCCCACCGGCTGGCTCGACGGTGCACTGTCGGCGGGCGCCAGCGAGACCGCAAGCGTGGCGTTGCGCAATTGGGCGCGCGTCGAGACGCCGAGCGCGTCCGGCTGCAGCACCGCCTCGCCGCGCACGCGGCCGAGTGCGGTGGCCGACGGCGGCTCGCCGGTCAGCAGCCAGAGCTCGTAGATCTGCCCGTCCGGCGGCGGCGCCTGCGGCCGAACGGTCAAGCTGCGGCTCTGCAAATCGAGCGAAAGCCCGATCGCCGGAGCCGCGGATTCCGCCTGCAGAACTCCGGCCCAACGCTGTGGCGGCGGTGCGTTCCGTAGCGCGTCGGCCAGCAACAAGGCCGCCAGCGAAACAGCGACCGCGCCGGCCAAGATCGCGACCGCGCGCCAGCGTCGCAGCAGGCGTGCCAGGTGCTGATGGCATCCGGTCCGGTCCCCTCGGCCATCTCGACCACGGCCCGGGCGAAGCCGCGATTTTCAGCGCACCGTCTGCGGGATCGCGTCGAGACGCGCGGCGATCTGCGGCCAGACCGTATAGGGCGGCGCCACCGGCGCGATCAGCTCGTGCAGCGGTCCGAGCCGCCGCTCCCAGAGCCGGATCGCGGCGTGAAACGCGGGATCCTCGGCCGCGCCGCTGCTCGTGCAGCGGCGCGCTCATGTTCCTCGAGCACGCCGAGCACGTATTCGCCGGCCTGAAGATCGGGATCGGCGAGCAGGTTCATCGGTCGATGCCGTCGCGGATCTGGCCGAGGCTGCGGCGGATCCAGGTGGCGACCGTGCCGGCCGGCGCGTCGAACTCGACCGCGAGCGCCTGCCGGCTAAAGCCGTCGTAATAGGCGAGCAACACCATGCGCCGCAGGTCCTCGGAAAGCCCGGCGAGTGCAGCAAGCAGCCGCTTGAGCGGGTCGCTCATCTGCGGCGGTGCTATGTCGGCATCTTCGCTCGCCGCTATCCGCCGGCGCGGCCGCGGTATGGAGATTGTTCTCGCCGCGCTTGCGTGCGAGCGCGAGCGCGGCATTTCGGGTTGCCGCGACGACGAAGATCATCGGGTCGGTGAGCCGCGGATCGTAGGTGCCGGCCTCCTGCCAGATGCGCAGGTAGGCCTCGCGCAGCGCCTCCTCCGCCAGCTCCGGCCGGCGCAGGATGCGCAGCGCGACGCCATAGAGCTTGGCGCAGGTGAGCCTGTAGAGCTCCTCGAGCGCAGGCCGGTCGCCCTCGGCGACGGCGTCGATGAGATCGTTGAGACGAGCGGTGGAACTGGACAAGGCCGCATCTCCCAGCGCACCGGAAAAATTTTACCGGAGGGAGCCGCCGCTGTCCCGACAAGATGCGCGCACGAATGCGTGGTTGTGCGTTGCAACCGCCCAATAGCGCAATATTACAGGCTGATGACGCGATGGTCACCGCCTGAGGCAAGTCCAACTCTGGGGATAACTCGGCCGAAGCCGTTCAGGCCCGCACGCGTTCCGGCCCGGCGCCCGCGAGCGAGGCGTGCTCGCGGCCGTGATCGCGCTCGTCGAGCGCTTCGACCTTCTTGAGCTCTTCGAGCGCCTCATCGAAGGCGGTGCGGGCGTCGGCGAGCTGGGTCTTGAGCTCGCCGGCCGAGCGCACGAGATTATCGCGGCGCTGCATCGCGGCCTTGGCATAGGTGGGATAGGCGAAATGCGCGGGATCATGGATGCCCGCGCGCTCCTGCTCGACGCCGATTTCACGATCGAGATCGTTGGCCATGCGCTCGAACTCGGCGATCATGGATTCGATCTGCGCGACCTGGCGACGCTTTTCGTCGGCCTGGAAGCGCTTCAAGCGGATTACTGTTTCACGCGACTTCATGCCGGCGATACTCCACGATACCGGTTAGGATTCAGTTGCGCCGAACGCCAAGCCGCGCGCGGTGTGCAGTATCCTTGGCCGAGAATGGTTGTTGCTTCCTTACTCGGCGGCGGCGCGGCACTTTCGTTGGCCGATGCGGCCTTCGGCCCGCGCCGCTCGGCGTCGAACGCGCGCCGGCGCTGAATCGAGAGGGCTTCCCGGATTGGCTTGGAAGTCGCTCTTGAAGTCCGACATTAACCGGCCCCTCCAGGCGAAAACGAGCATTTGCAACGGTTTGGCTGCGAATTTCGCCGGCCAACATCCCTAAAGCTTTGCCGCGGGAATCAGATTCTATTAACCATTAACCGTTAGCGTGATTCGTGAGACCGACCGGGCAGGCGGCGCTCGCACGGACGAATTCCGTCCTCGAGACGAAGCCTGGAGGGGATAGGCATGCGAGTTCTGCTAATCGAAGACGACAGCGCGACCGCCAAGAGCGTCGAGCTGATGCTCAAATCCGAGGCTTTCAACGTTTACCTGACGGACCTCGGCGAAGAGGGCGTCGACCTCGGCAAGCTCTACGACTACGACATCATCCTGCTCGACCTGAACTTGCCGGACATGTCCGGCTACGAAGTTCTGCGCTCGCTGCGGGTCGCCAAGATCAAGACACCGATCCTGATCTTGTCGGGGCTGGCCGGCATCGAAGACAAGGTGCGGGGCCTGGGCTTCGGCGCCGACGACTACATGACCAAGCCGTTCCACAAGGACGAGCTGATCGCCCGCATCCACGCGATCGTGCGCCGCTCCAAGGGCCATGCGCAGTCGGTCATCAATACCGGCGACCTCGTCGTCAATCTCGACACCAAGACGGTCGAGGTGGGCGGCGCGCGCGTGCATCTGACCGGCAAGGAATATCAGATGCTGGAGCTGCTCTCGCTGCGCAAGGGCACGACGCTGACCAAGGAGATGTTCCTCAACCATCTCTATGGCGGCATGGACGAGCCGGAGCTGAAGATCATCGACGTCTTCATCTGCAAGCTGCGCAAGAAGCTCGCCAACGCCTCGCACGGCAAGAACTACATCGAGACCGTGTGGGGCCGCGGCTATGTGCTGCGCGAGCCGACCGAAGGCGTCACCAGAATTTCGGCCTGAGCTTCCCTCAAATCCAGGCCAAGACCCCCGGGCCCCGCCAGAAATGGCGGGGCTTTTCAGTTGTCGCTCAGGCGACGCGGGCGGTTCCGGCGCCGGGCGTCGCGCTTGGGTGCGGGCTTGGCCACCGCAGCCGCCGCGCGCAGGTAGAGGCCGCGCTTGTCCGGGTGCGGCACGAATGCGCCGGTGAGCCCCACGACCGTTTCGGCGGCGCCGAGCACGAGAAATCCGTCGCGCGCCAGCACCTGCGACAGACGCTCGAGCACGGCGATCTTCGTCGCGCTGTCGAAATAGATCAGAACGTTGCGGCAGAAGATGACATCGAACGTGCCGAGCGAGGCGAAATCGTCGAGCAGATTCATCTGCCGGAACTGGACCATGCCGCGCAGCTTCTCGTTGATGCGCCACTGGTCGCCGTCCTTGTCGAAATGCTTGAGCAGCATCTGCACCGGAAGCCCGCGCTGCACCTCGAACTGGTTATAGGTCCCGGCGCGCGCCCGCTCGATCATCTCGTGGCTGATGTCGGTGGCGAGAATCTCGACGCGCCAGCCTTGCAGCATGGCGGCCGCCGCATCCAGAATCATCGCCAGCGAATAGGGCTCCTGCCCGGTCGCCGCGGCGGCGCACCAGATGCGGATGCGCTTGCGCGGCGCGCGCGCCGAAAGCAGCCACGGCAGGATGGTGTCGCGAAAGCGGTCGAAGGGGATCTTGTCGCGGAAGAAGAACGACTCGTTGATGGTCATCGCTTCGGTCACTTCGACCCGCAGCGCTTCGGCTTTAGGCTCTTGCAGCCGCTTCACCAGCTCGCCGAGCCCGGCGAGCTTGGCGCGCCGGACGACCGGCATCAGCCGGCTCTCCACGAGATACTGCTTCGTCGGCAGCAGCATGAGACCCGAGCGCTCTTTCAGAAACTTGCAGAGGAACTCGAATTCGCCCGGGGTCACGGCCGCTCTCCGTTCACCAGCCGCACGACGCGCGGCCCGATCTCGTCGAGCGGCAGCACCGCCGAACACAGGCCGGCCTGGGCGGCGGTGCCGGGCATGCCCCAGATCACGCTGGTCGCTTCGTCCTGGGCGATGATGCTGCCGCCAGCCTGTGCGATCGGCTGCGCGCCTGCGGTGCCGTCGGAGCCCATGCCGGTGAGGATCAGCGCAAGCGCGCCTGCGCCCAACATCGAGGCCGCGGAGGCAAACAGGGGATCAACCGCCGGCCGGCAGAAATGCACCGGCGGCGAATCATCGAGCGCGATTACCTGCGCCGATCCGCGCTGCTCGACCCGCATGTGACGGCCGCCCGGGGCGACATAGATGGTTCCGGCGGTGAGCGGCTCGCCGTCCACGCCTTCGCGGGCGGGGCGTGCGGTCTCGCGTTCCAGATGCTCGGCCATGATCGTGGTGAAGGTCGGCGGCATGTGCTGGGCGATCAGCACCGGCAACTGCGGCAGCGCCGGCGCGAGCCCGCGGGCAACTGCCTGCAGCGCCTGAGGCCCGCCGGTCGAGCTGCCGATGAACAGTGCGCGCGGCGGCATCTTGGAGAACGGGCGCAGCTCCAGCGGCGCGCGTGCCTGGTCGGCGAGGCCACCGCGCGCGATGCGCTGCAGCCGGCGCCGGCGGCCGAGATGACGGACCTTGTCGATCAATTCGCGGCGGAAATTCTGCGAGGTCGAGATTTCGCGGTTGCTCTCGGGCTTGGGCACGTAGTCGGCGGCGCCCATTGAAAGCGCGCGCAAGCTCACTTCGGCGTTGCGGCGGGTCACGGTGGAAGCCATGACCACGACGAGATTCGGCTTCTTTGCGAGCAGGAGCGGGAGCGCGTTGAGCCCGTCGAGCACCGGCATCTCGACGTCGAGAATGACGACCTCGGGGTCGAGCCGGGTCAGGTTGTCGACCGCCTCGCGGCCATTGCCGCAGGTGCCGACCACATGCAGGTCCGGCTCCTCGCTGACCCAGCGCGAAACCAGCCCGCGCACGACCACCGCGTCGTCGACGATCATCACGCGAATGACGTGCGCCGGCAGCGTGGGCTGTACGAGCAAAGGCAGCGAGATCGAACTTGACACGGACTGCACGAAGACCTGGCCTACAAAAAAGGAGCGAACGGCGGCGCCGAAGCGCCGCCACTCAGAGCAAGCCGACTTCCTGAAGCTTGGCCTCGACGATCTCCCGGTCGAAGGGCTTCATGATGTACTCGTCGGCGCCCGCGTGCATGGCGCGAGCGATATGGGCGAGGTCGTTCTCGGTGGTGCAGAACACCACCTTGGGCTTGTCGCCTCCGGGCAATGCGCGCAGCGCCCGCAGGAACTCGTAGCCGTCCATTACCGGCATGTTCCAGTCGAGAATCACGGCGACCGGCATTTCCTTCATGCAGGAGTCGAGCGCTTGGCGGCCGTCGGAGGCCTCCACCACGGTGAAGCCGAATCCTTCGAGGATTCGCCTCGCGACTTTGCGGATGACACTCGAGTTGTCGACGATGAGGCAACGTTTCATCGTTGCAGCTCCTTCAATATGCGCTCAGGCGGCGAGCGCATGGGTTGGCGGTTCGAGCAAACGGTCGATATCGAGGACGACCATGAGCTTTGCTTCGAGAGGATGGACACCGGCGGTGACCGTTGCCCAAGACGGATCGAGATGCGCGGGGTTCGGGTCACGGCTGGATCGCGGAAGCCGCATTACCTCGCCCACGGCATCGACAAGGAGCCCATAGGCCTCCCCGCGGAATTCGACGCCCACGGCCATCCGCACGGCGCCGTTGGTGAGCGGCGGCAGGCCCAGGCGGCTGCGCATGTCGAGCATGGTGATGATGCGGCCGCGCAGGTTCAGCACGCCCGCGATTTCCGGCCGGGAGAGCGGCACCGGGGTGACTCGCGCGGGCAGGAATACGTCGTGCACGCGCGCGATCGGCAGGCCGAACAATTGCTCGCCGACCGTCACGGTCACATACTCGATTTCATCATCGCGCTGAACGATCATCTGGTTCATCTTCGAATTCATGCGGCGCGCGCCATGGAGCCCGGCAATTCCGCAAGCGCGGCGAGCAAGCCGCGGCGGTCGAACTTGGCGACGAACTGATCGAACCCGGCCTGGCGGCCGCGCTCGACGATCGCCGCGGCGGCATGGGAGGAGAGCGCAATCAGCAGCGCGTGCGCGGTGCGGGCGTCGGCGCGCAAGCGCTCGGCAAGTTCGAAACCGCTGATGCCGGGCATCTCGATATCGGAAACGACGAGATCGAAGCGCGCGCCTTTCTCGATCAGCGCAAGCGCTTCCTCGCCGCTGGCGAGTGCGGTCACGTCGAACCCCGCGGCCTGCAGGACCGGGGTCAGCATGTTGCGGAAGAATGCGGAGTTGTCGACGAGCAGGAGTCGGCGCGATTGTGCCGCGGAATCGGCGGCCTTGCGGCGTATCCAATCCTCGTAGGCAAGCGGCAAGTAGTGGCCCATGTCGAGGACTTCCGTGGCGCGGCCATCGACGACGGCCGAGCCGAGCGTGCCCGGGGTGCGGCTCCCGACCTGGATGTCGAGGCGGTCCTCGACGATGTCCATGATCTCATCGACCACGAGGCCCATGGAGCGACCGGCATCGGAGAAGACGAGGAGCGGTTGCTTGCCCTGGCTGCGAACTTTCGTATCGGCGTTCACCGGCACCAGCGGCATCAAGCCACCGCGATACTGAACGACGTGGCGGCCGTCGGAGAACTCGATCTTGGCCGCGTCGATCTGCTCGAGCCGCGTGACCAGCGAGAGCGGTACGGCCTTGAGCTCGGCCGATCCAGCGCGGAACACCAGGAGCGCAACCTGGCTGTTCGCCTGCAGGCGTTCCGGTTCGGAAATCGAGATTGCGGGTTCGGCGGCCTCCGCTTCGAGCCGCGAGCCGAGCGTGTTGGCAAGACCGTTCGGGTCGATAATCATGATCACGGACCCATCGCCGAGGATGGTGTTGCCGGAGAACATGGCGACGCCGCGCAAGAGCGCGGACATCGGCTTAATGACGATCTCCTCGGTGTGGAAAACCTTGTCCACCACGACGCCGAAAGTGTCATGCCCGACCTGCATGACGATGATGAAGCCGTTGTCCTGCTCCATGTCGGCATCGCCAAGCGCGAGCTGCGTCTTCAGATGCAGGAGCGGCAAGAGACGGTCGCGCAACCGCATGACCGGCGCATCGTGGATATGCTCGATACGGTGCTCCGAGCGGGCGCTCAGACGGACGAGCTCGACGACCGAAAGCTGCGGGATGGCAAAGCGCTCGCCGCCGGTCTCCACGATCAGCGCCGAAACGATGGCGAGCGTCAGCGGGATGCGGATCGTAAAGGTCGTCCCGCGGCCGGGCTGCGACTTGAGGTCGATGACGCCGCCGATCTGATCGATATTGTTCTTGACCACGTCGAGCCCAACGCCACGGCCCGAGAAGCTGGTCACCGCGGCCGCAGTGGAGAAGCCGGGGGCGAAGATGAATTTCTGCAGCTGATGCTCGCCGAGCTTCTCGGCTTCGGCCTCCGACACGAGGCCGAGCTTGAGCGCGCGAGCGCGGATCTTCGCCGGATCCAGGCCGCGGCCGTCGTCGGCGATCTCGATCACGATCTGGCCGCCCTCGTGGAATGCCGAGAGGCGGATCGTGCCCATCTCCGACTTGCCGGCCTTGCTACGCTCAGCGGGCGTCTCGATCCCATGGTCGCAGGAGTTACGCACCATGTGGGTGAGCGGATCGCGGATCAGTTCGAGCACCTGGCGATCGAGCTCGGTCGCGGCGCCGGAGCGCTCGAGCCGGATGTCCTTGCCGAACTCGGTGGCAAGATCGCGCACGACGCGCGGCAACTTGGCCCAGGCGGCTCCGACGGGCTGCATGCGCGTCTTCATCACGCTTTCTTGCAGGTCGGCGGTGACGCTGGAGAGGCGCTGCAGGGGCGCCTTGAATTCGCTGTCGTCCTGACGGCGGACGAGATCGAGCAGCTGGTTGCGCGTAAGCACGAGTTCGGAGACCAGCGTCATCAACTGCTCGAGCGTATCGACCGGGACGCGGATCGAGGGTTTCCGTGCGCTGGCGGCTTCGCGCTCGTCGGAGTCGCGACGGTCCGCGCCGGCGCGGCGATCCGGCGTCTGGACTACGGACTCGGGTCCGGGCGCCTCGCGGAAGGCGCGCTCGAGCTCGTCGAGGGAGACTTCATCCGTGTGCAGCTCGCGCTCAAGCGTCTGGCCGGCAAGCGTTCCCGTGGAACGCGGCACGGCAGCCTTAACGGTAGCAGACTTAACGGCAGCGGCCTTGGCGGTATCGGCGTGCGAAATGCGGCCGAGCGCATGGATCAAATCTTCATCGCCGCCGCCCGGCTCGCTCTCGGTGCGCTCGAGCGCGACGAGAATTTCCTTGATGCGGTCGATGGTCGAAAGCACCAGCGAGACGGCGTCGGTCGTCACCGGCATGCCATCGCGGAATTTGCCCATGAGGCTTTCGGCCGCGTGCGCGAGCGCCTCGAGGCGCGGCAGGCCGAGGAACCCGCAGGTGCCCTTGATCGTGTGGACGAGCCGGAAAATATTGGCGAGGATCTCGGCGTTGTCGGGCTCGGTCTCGAAACGGACGAGCTCGACGTCGACGAGATCGAGGTTCTCGTTCGTTTCGGTCAGGAATTCCTTGAGCAGGTCTTCCATGGTGGCCCGGCCGCAAGCATGAACGGGCCGGGAAACGCCCGGCCCTCGCGCGGGGCGAGTTTCGGCCCGGAAAGGTAAACTTTCACTGAAAGTCCGGCCCCGTGGGCGCGAACAAAGCCTTATGAATTCAGGCTTCTTCGGCGGTCAGCGTGACGCGGTCGCCTTCCGCGGCGAGCGAGAGCTTCATGCCCGAGGCCCGGGCCAGCATCCCGGTATAGAAGGGTTGGATGACATGGGCGTCCACGCCCTCGACCGGGGTCCCGGCCAGAAGCGCGGTGACGGCCGGCGGGATACGCGCGTTCAGCCCCTGGGTCTCCAGGCGGAAGCCCATGCGCTCGCCCTCGCCGGCGGGATCGACCTTGATCGTGCCGCCGCGCGGAATGGTGCTGCCCGCGACGACGAGGAGATTCAGGAGCAACTTCACGCGGTTCTTGGGCAGGAGCGCGCGGGGCAGGTTCCAGGCGATCTTGGTGCGGTCGTCCTCGATGAAGCCACGCGCCACGTCCCCGGCATCGCCGAGATCGAGCTGCGCGCCGGCCGAGCCGGCGGCGCCGAACGCGAGCCGCGCGAACTGTAGCCGCGCCGAAGCTTGGCGCGCGCTCTTGCGAATGAGGTCGAGGGCGACCGCCTGCATGGCCTCGTCCTTCTCGTCCTCGAGCACCTCGAGGCCGTTGACGATGGCGCCGACCGGGCTGATCACGTCGTGACAGACGCGCGAGCACAGGAGCGCCGCGAGATCCAAGCTTTCCAGAACGACGGGATTGGCCATCGGAGTCCGATCGGTCGAGGAGTGCGAATCGGCGCGCGGGCGAAGTTGCGGCGTGATACACCCTCGGCCCAGCTCCTGCCAGCCGGTTCGGGAACTTGACGCGATGCAATCCGGGAGTACGCGGCCAAGCGACCTTGCCGATCGCGGCCGGCTCGTGCCGGCGCTCGCTTCGCTGATGAGCGAGGCCGGCGCGCGCATCCTCGAGCTTGCGGCCAAGGGGCTGCACGGACGCAAGAAGCCCGACGCGAGCATGGTCACCGACGCGGACGAAGCCGCGGAGGCGATCCTGTGCGCGGGCATCGAGCGGATTCTGCCCGGTATCCCGATCGTCGCCGAGGAGGCGATCGCGCGCGGTCAAGCGATGGCCGCGCCGGATGCGTTTTTTCTCGTCGATCCGCTCGACGGCACGCGCGAGATTCTCGCCGGCGGGAGCGACTTCACGGTCAATGTCGCCTTGGTGCTGGCGCGAACGCCGGTGCTTGGCCTCGTCTACGCACCGGCCGAGGCCGTGCTCTATGCCGGGGGCGACGGCCGGGCGCTGCGAGCGAGGCTCGTGCCCGGCAGCCGTTTCGCGGAAGCGGATGCGGCAGCGATCCGGGCCCGGCCCCGGCCCGAGCGACTGGTCGCCGCGGTCAGCCGCTCCCACTTCGACCCGGCGAGCGAGGCGTTCCTCGCGGACTTGCCGGTCGCACGCCGCATTCAGGTCGGCTCGGCGATCAAATTCTGCCGGCTGGCGGAGGGCGCCGCGGACGTCTATCCGCGGCTTTCGCCGGTACAGGAATGGGATGCGGCGGCCGGCCACGCGCTCCTGGTGGCCGCCGGTGGCTCGATGGCCGCACCCGATGGGGCACCCCTGGTTTATGGCCGCCCCGAGAAGGGCTGGCGGATCGATGGTTTCGTGGCCTGGGGGGCACCCGCGTAAACCCTGGGACATATGCTTCGAAATGCCCGATGGTTGCCTCGGACCCGTCATAGTCGGTAAGCAAGAAACGTCGTACGAATCAGGGTCCTGCCGGCGCGCGCGGATCGGTCCGCGCCGGCCACGGAGACCGCAATGACACGCTTGCGCACCACCCTCGCCCTCGCCCTGTTTTGCTTGGCCGCCGCCCCGGCGATCGCCCAGTCACCGCCGCCGCCGCCCCCGCCCCCCAATTCGACCTATTCGTCGCAGGAGGTGCTTTCGGCCGGACATCGCTTCTTCGGCGGCGTATCGCGGGAACTCGCGCTCCTGGTCGAGCGGGCGACGAGGCAATGGGGGCAACCGAACGGCTACATTCTCGGCGAGGAAGGCTCGGGCGCTTTCGTGGCCGGGCTACGCTACGGCGAGGGCACGCTCTATACCCGCAACGCGGGCGACGTGAGGGTCTTTTGGCAGGGGCCGACGCTCGGCTTCGATTGGGGCGGCGACGGCGCGCGCACGATGATGCTGGTCTATAACCTGCGCAGCGTCGACGACATCTTCAACCGTTTCGCTGGCATCTCGGGCTCCGCCTATTTCGTCGGCGGGCTGGGCATGACGGCGCTGACCTGGGCCAATATCGTCGTGGTTCCGATCCGCTCGGGCGTCGGCCTCACGGCTCGGCGCCAATGTCGGCTACATTAAGTTCACACCGCGGGCGACCTGGAACCCGTTCTGAGCCGAAGCCGGTTTTTCGCAAGCTGAGGCGGCAAGACACCGGCGAGGCGGCCGGAGCCGCCTAATTTCCGCACCAGATAAGGTTAATGATCGGTTTCTCTGGAAGTCGGGCGCACGCGTGTCATGGTAAAAATTGAGTTTCCGCCCTTCATTGAGGCCGCGACATGATCGAAGCGATCATGTTTTTTGCCCTTGGCTTCCTCGCCGCGAGCCTGATCGCGCTCGTGCTGCTTTCGGCCGTCTGGCACCGCGCCGTGCGACTGACCACGCGGCGCATCGAAGGCGCGATCCCGGTCTCCATGGCCGAGATCCAGGCCGACAAGGACCAGCTGCGCGCCGAGTTCGCCATGTCGACGCGCCGGCTCGAAGACGAGCGTCGAGCAACTCAAGCTCAAGACCACCGACCAGCTCGCCGAGATCGGCCGCAAGAGCGACGTGGTCCGCCAGTTGAAGTCCGACGTCGAGGAGACGACGGCGGCCGTCACCTCGCTCGAGGCGCAGGAGCGGGCGCTGCGCGACAAGCTGCGCGCACCGAGGAAGAGCTCTCGGCCAAATCGCGCGAGCTGCACGAGAGCCGAGAGTCGAGCTCGCTCGAACAAGACCGAACGAGCTCGCCCAGGTCACACCGCTCGCTTTCCGACAAGATCCATCGAGGCCGACAGCCAGCGCGTCGAGATCGTGGCGCTGGAGACCCAGTGCGACACCCTCAAGGACCGCGTCGTCGATCTCGAGCGCGAAGTGGCCGCGACCGAGGAACGGCTCGCCGAGGAGCGCGAGCGTCGTGGAGCGCACCGCGCGGACGCTCGCCGAAGAGCGCGAGAAGGTCGAGAGCCTCACCCGGCGGCTCGCCGACACCGAGCGGCTGGTGACCGAGGGCCGCACGGTCGCCGAAAATCTTTCGCGCAACGTCGCGAGCCTGGAAAGCGAGATCCGCCGCCAGACCGAGCTCGTCGCCGAGCGCGAGCGCGAGCTCACCGGCATGCGCGCCGAGGCCGCGAAGTACCGCGAGGAGACGCTGGCGTCGCGTCGCGACGCGGAGAGCGCCGCGCGCGCGTTCAACTCGACGATCGAAACGCTGAAATCCGAAAAATCCATGCTCGAGGGCGCGCTCGCCCAGTTGCGCGAGGACCGCAACCGCCTGCAGCAGGAAGTCGCCGCCTACAAGCACCAGGCCGAGACCGCCTGGGCCTCGGAGCGGGTCGAGAACGCGCTGCTGCGCGAGCGCATCAACGACATCGCCGCCGAGGTGACGCGCATGACCGCGACGCTGGAAGGCCCCGGCTCCTCGATCAACCAGATTCTGGACAAGACCCCGACCCCGGCCGCCCCTCGACAGAACGGCGGCCCCGGCCGCGCGCCGGTTCTCGGCGGAGACCGCGCCGGCGACCGGCGGCGCCCGCCTGTCGCTCGCCGACCGCATCCGCGCGCTGCAGAGCCGCTCCGGGCGCGGCTGAAGATAGCGCTCCATCCACGTGAATTCGGCAATCTAGGCAAACAGCGGGCTCGCATGACCGCGCATCCGCACTGGCAGCCGCGCATCGAGGACGACGCGCTCCTGCGCGGGCGCGGGCGTTTCATGGACGACGCTCCCCTGCCCGGCCAATGCATCGGCGTGTTCGTGCGCTCGCCGCATGCGCACGCGCGCATCCGCAAGCTCGATATCGAGGCCGCGCGCCGCATGCCCGGCGTGCTCGCGGTGCTCACCGCCGCGGACATGGAAAAGGCCGGCGTCGGCAACGTGTCGCGCTGCCCGCCGCTCACCGGCAAGGGCGGCAAACCGCTGCATCGTCGCCGTTCCGGCCGGCGCTCGCGGGCGAGCGCGTGATGCATGTGGGCGCAGGCCGTGGCGCTCGTGGTGGCGGAGACCCTGCTCGCGGCGCAGGACGCGGCCGAGCGGGTCGCGATCGACTACGAAGAGCTTGCCGCGGTCGTGGACGTGCGCGCGGCGATGGCGCCCGGCGCGCCGCAGCTCTGGCCGGAGGCGCCGGGCAACATCGCCGTCGACTGGCCGGGCTTCAAGGAAGACGAGGCCAATGCGCGCGAAGTCGAGCGCATCATCGCGTCGGCGCCGCACGTCGCGCGTATCGGCGTGACCAACCAGCGGATCGCCATCGCCAGCATGGAGCCGCGCGGGGCCACCGCGAGCTACGATCCGGCGACGCGATACCTATCTCGCTGCGCTCCTGCTCGCAGGGTGCGGGCACGCAGCACGCACAGATGATCGACGTCATGGGCTGGAGCGGCGAGAAGCTGCGGCTGATCACCGAGGACGTGGGCGGCGCCTTCGGCATGAAGACGCCGGCCTATCCGGAATATCCGGCGCTGCTGGTGGCCGCGCGCACGACCGGCCGGCCGGTGCACTGGATGTCGACGCGCTCGGAGGCGTTCCAGAGCGACAACCAGGCGCGCGACACCTTCACCGAAGCCGAGCTTGCGCTCGACGAAGAGGGCCGCATCCTGGCGCTGCGCGCCAAGCACATCGGGAGCGTAGGCGCGTTGCTCCGGCGGTCGGCGCGCAGATCTCGACCATGAGCTTCGCCCGTTGCCTGCCGACGGTCTATGCGATTCCGAAGATCGCCGTGCAGGCGGTCTGCGTCTTCACCAACACGGTGCCGATCGGGCCCTATCGCGGCGCCGGACGGCCCGAGGCGAACTACATGATGGAGCGGCTGATCGACGAGGCCGCGCGCGTCACCGGCCTCGACCGCGTGAGCATTCGGCGAAAAACTTCATTCCCGCTTCGGCCATGCCCTACAAGACCGCGGTCGGCACGACGTTCGACAGCGGCGAGTTCGAAACGATCCTCGACAAGGCGCTGAAGCTCTCCAGCTTCGCCAAGTTCGAGCAACGCCGGAAGCAGGCAGCCAAGCGCGGCAAGCTGCGCGGCATCGGCATTTCGCTGTTTCCTCGAGCACTCCGGCGCGCAACCGAAGGAAAGCGCCGCCATCGCCTTCCCCGGCGGCCAGGCGCTCACGGTCGCGCTCGGCATGCAATCGACCGGACAAGGGCACGCCACGGTGTTCTCGCGCCTGCTCGCGGACAAGCTCGGAATCGGCGCCGGGCAGGTGCGCGTGCTGCAGGGCGACAGCCGCTTCAATCTCGCGGGCTACGCTTCGGTCGGCTCGCGCTCGGCCATGACCGCGGGCACCGCGATCGTGCGCACCTCCGAGGCCATGCTGGCCAAGGGCCGGTCGGCCGCGGCGCATCTGCTCGAGGTGGCGGAAGCCGACATCGAATACCGCAACGGCGCATTCGAGGTGAAAGGCACCGACCGGCGGCTTTCGCTCTTTGAAGTAGCGGAGCGGGCCAAGGAGCTGGCCGCGCGCGGCGAGATCAAGGAAAGCCTCGACACGAAGCTCACCGCCGACATTCCCACGACCTATCCCGAACGGCTGTCATATCGCCGAGATCGAGATCGATCCGGAAACCGGCGTCGTGGAGATCGTCGCCTATTCGGCGGTGGACGATTGCGGGACCGTGCTCGATCACGTCATCGTCGAGGCGCAGGTGCAGGGCGGCGTGGCGCAGGGCGTCGGCCAGGCGCTGATGGAGAACTTCGTCTACGACGGCGACTCGGCCAGGTGCTGAGCGGCACGTTCATGGACTACGCCATGCCGCGCGCCGACGATGTGCCGAGCGTGACCGGCCGAGAGCACGTGGTGCCGACCAAGACCAACCCTTTGGGCGTGAAAGGCGTGGGCGAGGCCGGGACCACCGCCTCGCTCGCGGCGGTCATGAACGCGATCGCCGACGCGATCCCCGGCGCGGGCGCCAAGCTCGACATGCCGGCGACGGCGGAGAAAAGTCTGGCGCGCATGCCAGACGCTGAAAAAGCCCGCCGCGAAAAAGAAGCGCGCGCGCTAAGCGCGCAGTTGCTCCGCCATCCAGTCCGCGGTCTGCGTGCGCCAGCGATAGGTGCGGTTGTTGGCGACATGGTTGCCGTCCTCGATCACGAGCAACTCGACCGGACCTTTCGCCTCGCGGGCGAGACGCTCGGCGTGCTGCCACGGGATGATGCGATCGAGCTTGCCGGTCATGACGAACAGCGGACAGGAAATGCGTTCCGCCACCCCATTGAGCGTGAGCGTCGCCGCGTGCCGCTTCGCCTCTTCCATCGTCTTGCAGTGGCTGCGCACGCGGAAAGCGTCCTTGCGTCAGCTCCGGCAACCCGTCCCAGGCCTCGGCCCAGTCATAGGGACCGGCGAGCGCGATGCAGGCCTTGATGCGCTGCTCGAACGCGGCCGCGCGCGGCGCGTAATAGCCGCCCAGGCTCACGCCCCAGAGGCCGATGCGCGCGGCGTCGAGATCGCGCCGCGTCTCGACGAAATCGACCACCGCCTTCACGGCCACTTCGTAATCGCCGCGGATCGGAAAATCGTACTCGCCTTCGCCCTGCCCTGGTCCGTCGAACACCAGCGTGGCGATGCCGCGCGCGAGGAACGGCTCCTCGTAGGCGGCGGTTTCTTCCTTCGCGGAGTCGAGCCCGCACGCCATGATCAGCACGGGTGGCTCTGCTGACGCCCGCGGGGCGGCGCAGAATTCCGTATAAGTGCTTGCCCTGATAGGGAATTTCGACGCGCTCACCGGACGGCACGAGATGCGGCAACGCCAGCCGGCGGCACTCGACCGCTTTCAGATGCGCGGCTTTCATCTGCGCGAGATCGTGCACGAAGACGAACTTGGCGAAGTGAAAATAGACGCCGGCGCGCTGCAGATGTTCGCCGGCGCTGAGAAAATGTTTTTGCGCAAGCGTCTCGCGGCCGATCGCCTCGTGGATCGCCGCGCGCGTGGACCAGGCCCGGCACCACTCGTCCCACGACGCGAATCCCGGCCGTCACTTCCTCGAAGTCGGTGAGCGCGACGCCGTTCGAGACGAAGCGCGGCGCCCAATGGGCGATCGCCGAGCGGACGCGCGCGTCCTGCGGCTGCTCCTGTGCGCGGGCTCCGGCGCTCAATCGCGGGCCTCGTCGCGCCGGTACCAGGGCAGCAGCCTGGCCGTGGCTTTCGCAAGCACGAACTCGAACAGCACGCCGGTGACGGCGAGCATGGCCACGGCCACCATCGCTTCGTTGTGGCGGAAGCTGCGCGTATTGAACAAGATATAGAAACCGATGCCGGGAAGTGCGGCGAAGAATTCGGCCACCACCGCGCCGATCAGCGCGCGGCCGGCGGCGAGCCGCAACCCCGCGAGCAGATAGGGCACCGAAGCCGGCAGGATCACGTCGAACAGGCGCGACCAGCCGGAGCCGCGGAACGAGCGGGAGACTTCGACATATTCCGGCGGCACGGCGCGCGCACCGTCGGACACGTTCACGATGATGGCGAAGATCGCGGCGAACACGACGGTGGCGAGCCGCGCGTCGCCGGTATAGCCGAGCCAGAGCGTGAGCAGCGGCAGGATCGCGACCATCGGCATGGCGAACAGACCGTTGACGTAGAGCGCAAGCAACCGCTCCACGACCGGGATGCGGCCGATGGCGAGCCCGATCGCCGTGCCGACGACGACCGCGATCAGCAGCCCCTGCACCACCGAGCCCATGGTCTGCCCGAAAGCCACCCACAGCGCCGGGTTGGTGATGGTCTCGGGGAACACGGCGACGATGCGGCTCGGCCGCGCCACGAAGTCCGGCCCCCAGAGCCGCACGGCGACTTCCCACACCAGCAGGATGGCGACGCCGGCCAGGATGCGCACCAGCGTCTCCAAGCTGATCCAGGAGCGCCAGCGGCTGACGACCGGCGTGAGCGCGAGGTCGCTCATCGGGCGAGCCCCCGCCAGGCGGCGAAACGGTTCTCGAGCGCGCGGCCGACCGACATCAACACCACGCCGAGCACGGTGATCACGATGATCGCGCCATAGAGCCCCGGCACGTCGAAATCCTGGCCGCTGCGCACGATCAGCAGGCCGATCCCGGTGCCGGAGAGGAAGAATTCGCCGGCCACCAGGCCCACCAGCGCGCGGCCGATGGCTTGGCGCACGCCGGTCATGGCGAAAGGCAAGGTGTAGGGGATCAGCACGTCGCGCCAGATCTCCCATTCGTTGCGAGCGAAACGAGCGGGCGACCTCGAGCATCTCGGGCTTCAGGCTGCGCGCGCCTTCGATGGTGTTGTAGAGCACCGAGAAGACCGCAAACAGAAACACCACCACGGCCTTGGCGGAAAAGCCGAAGCCCATCATCGACAGGATGAAGGGAATGAGCGCCACCATGGGCGTGGCGTAGAGCAGCATGATGTAGTTCTCGAGCGCGATGCGTAAGAGCCGCACGCGCGCGAGCAGCAGCCCGATGGCGAGGCCGACGACGATCGCCGCGATCAGCCCGGTGAAATAGACCAGCATCGAGCTCGCCAGCGCGTCGCCGAGCACGCCGGTGACCGTCATCTCATAGAGGCGGGCCAGCGTGCGGGTGAACGTCGGCAGGAAGACCGGCTTGGTGAAGTAGGCGCCGACCTGCCAGAGCGCGACGCCGAGCGCGAGCGCCACGGCATAGGTGCCGTAGCGCTGCCAGGCTGGCGCCGCCGGGCCCATCGGCTCTTCCGCCGTTCAGCCGGAGCGCGGCCTCAGTTGGTCTTGGCGTCCACCAGCTTCTTCGCCTCGTCGAACAGCGAGGTATTGGCGAAGCGGCGATAGGCCACCGGCGTCGCGTCGGGGCGGATGCCGCCCACGCGCTTCTGCGCCTCGATGATCACCTGGATGTTCTGCGGCGAAAGGCCGGCGGTGTCCTTGGGCCAGAAGTCCATCTTGACGTACTCCCGAATGGCCCACTTCGCCTCGTCGATGCTGCGCGTGGTGGGAGCCGCGGCCTGGGCGACGCGGTCGATATTTTTCGGGTCGCGGATGAAGCGTTCGGCCTCGATCAGCGCCGCGAGCACGCGCACCAGCGCGTCGCGGTTCTCGGCCACGCGCTTCTGGGTCGTGGCGATCGCCATATAGTGGTTGGTCTTGAACACGTCGTTGATGTCGACGACGGTCGTGACCTTCTTCTTCGACTCGCGCTCGATCAGCGGCACGTCGTCGATATGCAGCACGCCGATGATCAATTGGCCGGAGATCATCGCCGCGGCGACGTTGGTGCTGAGCGCCACCTGCTGCATGTCCTCGGCCTTGAGGCCGCATTGGCGCAGCATCTGGGTGAGCGCGATCGAGCGCGCGCCGCCGAAGGAATCGACGCCGACCGGCAGGCCCTTCATCTGCTCGCACTTGCTCTTGGCCGGATCCATGGAGCCGATCAGCCAATCGGGCCGCTCGTGGCCATAGATGGCGACCAGGTCGACGTCCGGGTTATTGGAGACCATGTTGACGATCAGCGGCGAGGGCGAGAGCGAGAGCTCGATACTGTTCGAGGCCAATGCGCGCGCGGCGGCGGCGCCGCTATCGAACGGACGCAACACGACATTGACGCCGTACTTCTCGAAGAACTTCTCCTGCTGCGCCACATAGGCCTGCACGGTGACGAACACCGGCGGAATGCCGGGCAAGCCGAGCGTCAGCGTCGGGCGCTGCTGCGGCATGGCCGGGCCGGCAAGGCCGCCGAGCGCGGCGGTCAGCGCAAGCCCCGCGAGAATGGTGCGGCGAGAATGTTTCATCGTGTCCTCCCGTATGTTCGTTTCGTTGTTTGATCCAAGCCTAGCATTGTCCGCGGCTCAACGCTGCAAGATGAGTTCCGCCGCGCGTGCCTCATCCATGAGCGTCGACCAGACGTGCTCCCGCAGCGCGGCAAACCCCGGGTGGGAAAGGGTCGCCCGGTTGCGCGGAAACGGCAGGTCCACCGCGATGGTCTCGAACACGCTGGCGGGCCGGCCCTTGAGCACCACCACCCGATGGCCCATCAGCACCGCTTCCTCGATCGAATGGGTGACGAACACCATGCTGGTGGGGCGCATCTGCCAGATGCGCAGCAGCTCGAACTGGAGAATTTCGCGGGTTTGCGCGTCCACGGCGGCGAACGGCTCGTCCATCAGCAGAACGCGCGGCTCGATGGCCAGTGCGCGCGCCAGCCCGCAGCGCTGCTGCATGCCGCCGGAGAGCTGATAGGGGTACGCGCTCTCGAAGCCGGCGAGGCCTACGAGCTTGATGAAGCGCGGCACGCGCTCCTCGATCTCGGCTTTCGACGCGCCCGCGAGCTTCAGTCCATAGGCGACGTTGGCGAACACCGTCTTCCACGGAAACAGGCCGAAGTTCTGAAACACCATGGCGATGCCGGGCAGCGGCGCCGTGACCCGCTCGCCTTCGATGTCGATCTTGCCGCGCGTAGGCGCGATCAGGCCGTCGATGCAGCGCAACAGCGTGGTCTTGCCGCAGCCCGAGGCGCCGACGATGGCGACGATCTCGCGGTCGCCGACTTCGAGATCGATGTCGCGGAAGACTTCGAGCGCGCCGTAGTGCTTGCCGAGGCCCTCGACGCGGATGCGAGGCTTGGCGCGCTCCTTGGCGCCCGCCTTTGCGACTGAGGCTGTAGGCGGCGTCACGTTCACAAGCTGCCCCGCTGTTCCCGGGCCATGTTGGCGTAACGCCGGAGGCGGATCAACGGCAGGCGGCGGCTCAGCGGTAGAGCGCCTTCATGGCGCCTTCCGGGTAGCGCAGGCCGGAGGCGGCGCCGGGCGGGATGGCCGCGGAAATGCGCGCGACTTCCTGCGGCGACAGCTTCACATCGAGCGCGCCGAGATTCTCCTCGACCCGTTCCTTGCGCTTGGTGCCGGGAATCGGGATCACATCGGGGCCCTGCGCCAACAGCCAGGCGAGCACGAGCTGGGCCGGCGTGCAGCCCTTGTCTTTTGCGATGGCCTCGACGCGCTTGGCGAGTTCGCGATTCCTGGCGAAATGCTCGCCCTGGAAGCGCGGATGGTCGGCGCGGCGATCGCTCTTCACGTCGTCGGCGCTGCTCAGCGTGCCGGTGAGAAAGCTGCGGCCGAGCGGCGCATAGGCGACGAAGGAAATGCCGAGCTCGCGCGTCACCGCGCGCGTCTCCTCGGCCTCGACCGCGGTAGAGCACGGAATATTCGGTCTGCACCGCGGCGATCGGGTGCACCTTGTGGGCGCGGCGGATCGTGTCCGGGTGCGCTTCGGACAAGCCGAGCGCGCGGACCTTGCCCTGCTGCACGAGCTTGGCCATGGCGCCGACCGTGTCCTCGATCGGCACCGTGGTATCGACGCGGTGCTGGTAATAGAGATCGATGGTCTCGACGCCGAGCCGCTTCAGGCTCGCCGCGCAGGCCTGGCGCACGTATTCGGGGCTGCCGGCGACGCCCTTGGGGCCGAGATTGCCGAACTTGGTGGCGAGCACCACCTCGCCGCGGCGGCCCTTGATGGCGCGGCCCACGAGCTCCTCGTTATGGCCGTTGCCATAGGCGTCGGCGCTGTCGAGGAAATTGATGCCGCGGTCGAGCGCGTACTGGATCACGGCGGTCGAGGCCGCGTCGTCGCTCGTGCCATAGACGCCCGACATCGACATGCAGCCGAGCCCGATGGCGGACACTTTCAGCCCGCTCTTGCCCAGCGTTCGCATCTCGACGGCTTTTCGTTCGACCATGACCTACTCCCTGTGCGCTTTTTCGAGCGTCACGAGTACGGGGCAAGTCTTCAAGATGCAAGGCTGCAGGATGCAAGTCTGACGAAACGATAGCCGGCAACGGCCTTACCGGCGGTGTGGGCCGGGCGACCAACCGTGACGGGCGAGATGCTTCTCGCCCACCGCCAGGGGCTCGTCTTCGAGCGGGGTCGCCATCGTCGTGTTCCAGCGATTGACGAAGCCGGTGGCGGCGATGGCGGCGACGATCTCGACGATCTGCTCCTCGCTCCAGTGCTTGCGCAACTCGGCGAACATCGCGTCGGTGACGGCGTTGGGGATCGCGCCCGCGGCGGCGGCGAGATCGAGCGCCGCGCGCTCGGCCGGGCTATAGAGCGGACTGGTGCGGTACTCGCGCACGGCAGCCAGTTTCTTCTCGTCGATGCCGAAATGCATGGCCGCGCTCGCGGTATGCGCCATCGAGTAGGGATCGCGCGCGGCCGCGCTCGCGACGTGGCCGATCAGGCGCTTGAAGCCGCGGTCGACCTTGCTGTCCGGGCCCCAGATCGCGCCCTGCAGCGCGACGAAGGCCCGCACCAGCGCGGGCCGGCGCTGCATGGTGAGCACGCTGTTCGGCACGAAGCCGAGCGACTTCAGGAACGAGTCGAATTCGGGCTTCAGCTCCGGCGAATGTTCCGGCGGCAGCGGAGCGAGCCGCGGCGGCATGCCCGCCTCAGCGCACGTTCTGCAACAAGAGCAGCAAGCCGCCGAGGATGGCGACGTTGGACATGAAGCCGTTCTGCATGCCGATCCGTTTCATCGGATCGTCCATCTGCCAGAAGCGCAGCAGCAGCGCGGTCGCCAGTACCGTGAACACGATCAGCAACAGCACGCCGATGGCCGGGTGCCAGTTGGCGAGCAGCAGCGCGCAGCCGACGAACTCGATCACCGCGCCGGCCCAGAAGGCGGCCGCCGGCATCGGCGTGCCGGAGAGCGTCAGGCGCTTGATGTGGTCCTCGATGTGGAATTTCGAGAGATTGCGGATGCCGACGATCACGAAGAACGCAACGATCAGCAGGCGTCCGGCGGTGTCGAGCCAGGACGCGTCGTTGATATAGAGGCCTTGCATGTTCCCCCTCCCCGTCTCTGTTTTTTGATCGACGGCCCGCGCGATCAGGCGCTCTTCCCGGATCCCGACTTCGACTTCGCCCAGTAGTCGGCCGCGGCCTTGGTGGCGGCCAGCGCTTTGGCGTCCTCGAAGCCCGGCGCCATCGAAGCGTCGGTTCCGGCCATCACCTCGTGATGGTCGATGTTCAGGAGCCGCAGCCAGCTCTGCTGGCCGAGCGTGAGGCCGATCATGCAGCCGAGCTCGACCAGCTCGGGCTCGCTGAAATGCTTGTGCAGGCGATCCCAGAACGCGTCGTCGGTATCGAGATGCCAGGCGATCGCCTCGGCATAGGCGAGCGCGGCCTTCTGGCGCTCGTTGAAGCGGGTGGATTTCTCGAAGTTCAGCAGATCGAACACCTGGTCCTCGATGACGGCGCCGGTCTTGTCGCCGCCTTCACCGAGCGCTGGTTGCCGCAATACTCGCACTGCACCGAGCGCGAGATATAGAGGCGGCACAGCTCCTTGATGGAATGATCGAGCACGCCGTTCCGGAAAATGTCGCGCCAGGAATTGGCGAAGAACCAGAAGCAGGCCGGCACGTGCGCGCGCACCGCCGAGCTTTCCGGCCGCGGCGTGCCCTCGCGCTGGCAGCGCTCCATTTCCTTGCGCATCTCCGCGTCCATTTTTTCCAGCGGGATGTAGCTGATGCGTTGCTTGGCCATGGGGTTCCTCGTTTCGGCTTTCACTCGGCGGCGACCGAGGGCGGCGTACGCGCCGCATCCTGCGCCTTGGCGTAGTCGGCGGTCTTCTTATACTCCGACGCCGGGTCTTCCTTCACGTCGAGTCCGACCACTTTCCGGGCGAACTCCGCCAGCGGTCCGGAGCCGGTGAATTCAGCGCGTTTCATGGTGAGCGACAAGAGCGTCTGCAGCGGCGTGCCGTTGAAGTTCTCGAACATATACAGCCGGCCGCCCCAGTCTGTCAGGTAGAGATCGCGGATCACGCGGGCGATCTTGATGCGGTCATAGGGCTCGCCCACCGGGCCCTGGTTCAGCTTCTCGAACCAGGGCCGCATCTTTTCGTCCTGCCATTGCTTTTCGGTCGGGAACATCAGCGCGCTGCGGCCGCACAGATCGACCACTTCCTGGATCATGGCGCCGAAGTTCTCGAGAAAATAGACCCGGCCCCAATTGAACAGCTGGATGTCGGGCTTGTAGAGCCCGCCCGGCGTATAGAAGCCCCGGTCCTCCGACGCGATCACGTGGGCGGCGACCGATTGCGAGAAGCCGACGATGCGCGCCAGCCGCGATTGCACGGCCTCGATCTTGGCGGTGCCGAGATGCTCGCAGATCAGGATCGCGAGCCCCGCGAGCAACTCGGCGCGCACCGCCTGGCGCACCAGCGCGTGGTAATGCACCCAGTCGAACACGCGCTGCGGATAGAGCTTGGCGTGGTCCGGGTTGCCGATGTGGAAGATGTATTTCCAGGGGATCAGCACGTTGTCGAACAGCACGGTGGAATCGAGCTCGTCGCCCTGCGAGGAAAGCGGATGCTCGACCGGATCGTCGGCCACCACGCTCTCGCGGCAGACGATGGTGACGCCCTTGGCGTTGGCCGGGCACACGCCGTAGATGATCTGGTCGCCCTTGGCGCCGGGGCGGAAGAACACGCCCATATGCAGGAAGTCGCCGAAGGCCGAGCCGGTGCCGATCGCCTTCACGCCGTTGACCACGATGCCTTCGTCGGTGGTCTTGACCACGCGCAGCGCCGGCGAGGTCGCATGTGCATTCGGATCGGAACGATCGGCCTGCGGATCGACGAAATGCGGCGCGCAGACCAGATCGTGGTCCATGGCGAATTTGTAGAAAGTGCGGATATTGTTGGCGAGCCCGCGGCCCTCGGCGCCGATCGCCGCCTTCTCCCACGGCTCGGGATCGTCGATATAGGTCACCATGATGTAGTTCTGCACGTCGGGCGTGCGCGGGCACGACGCCGCCACGAAGTGCTTCATGATGAACTCGTGATATTTGCGCTTGCGGACCAGCTGCTTCCTTGCTGGTGTGGCGGAACCAGGTCATCGAGCGGCGCTCGCCCTGCTCGTCGACGAAGGTGAGCGCCTCCTGCAAATCCTTGCGGTGATGCAGGTCGAAGAATTCGGCGATGCGCCTGGCGTAATCGCGCGTCAGCTTATGGGTCGCGACGTTGTCGATCTGCTCGTTGCCGACCCAGACCTTGCGGCCGTCATTCAGGGATTCGAGATAATGCTTGCCCGTGCGCAACATCCGCGCCTCCCCCGATGCCGCTAGCCTACGCGCGGGGGCGTCCCTATACTATTCGCCGATGAGCATAAACTCTATTCCGCATAGGAATAAGGACGAGCTCGACCTGCATCACCTGCAGGTGCTCGACGTGCTGCTGCGCGAGCACAGCCTGACGCGCGCCGCGAAAGTTCTGAGCGTCACGCAGCCGGCGCTCTGCAAGACGCTGGCGCGGCTGCGGCGCTATTTCCACGATCCGCTGTTCGTGCGCGTGGCGCTGCGCATGGAGCCGACGCCGAAGGCGCTCGAGCTCAAGGCGCCGGTCGGCGCCATCCTCGATCAGATGCGGCGGCTGAAGCAGCGAGCACGTGCCGTTCGATCCGCTGGTCTCCAACCGCACCTTCAACTTCTGCGTGGTCGACGCCGGCGTGATCAAGCTGCTTGCCGCCGCTGGTCACGCTGCTCGCCGAGCAGGCGCCGCACGTGCGGCTGCGCGCGATGCAGCTCGAAGTCGCAACATCTCGAATTCCTGGCTCGAGTCGGGCAAGATCGATTTCGCCATGGGCTCGTTTCCCGAGCTGGTGAAGGGAATCCGCCGCCAGCCGCTATGGGTCGAGCGCTACGTGAGCGTCGTGCGCAAAGGCCATCCGCGAATTTCGGCGGACGCCTCGCTCAAGGACTTCGCGGCGGAGAAGCACGTGCTGGTCTCGATGGCCGGCACCGGCCACGCGCATCAATCGGCCGAGCGGGCGCTCGAGGCCGCGATCCCGCCGGAGAACATCATCTGCCGGGTGCCGATTTTCCTCGGCCGCAGCCGTCGTGGCCAAGCACACCGACGCGGTCGCCACGCTGCCCTATTCGATCGCGACGGTGCTGGCGGAGGATCTCGATCTCGAACTGGTGACGCCGCCGATCAAGCTGCCCGAAGATCGAGATCTCGCAATATTGGCACGAGCGCTTCCACCGCGAGCCGGGCAACGAATGGATCCGCTCGGTGTTCCGCACGCTGTTCCGCCGGCCGGCGGGACGGCTTGGAGCGGCGGAAGCGGCTTAGACCGGACTGTGGTGGCTGGCGCTCCCTACGGGAATCGAACCCGTGTTTTCGCCGTGAGAGGGCGACGTCCTGGGCCGCTAGACGAAGGGAGCGTTGCCTTTCTCTTAGCCGCGAAGGCCGGAGCCAGCAAGCCCGCGCAGGCGGCGGATAACGGGAGCGGTATTGTTGCCGCCGCGTTCGCTACCCCGTAGAATTACACGACCGGGCGCGAGATTCTTGCCCGTTGGGAGGCACCATGGCCAGACGTCGGACCGTAATGCGCAGCTCGAAGGGCAAGAAGCTCTATGCCGTTCGCGACAAGAAGGGCAAGTTCAAGGACATCCAGACCTACAAGCGCGCGCACGGACAGGACATCAAGCGCAAAGCCAAGGGCGAAAAGCGGAAGAAGCGGCGGAAGAAGAAGTAACGCCGCAAGCGCTGCAGTTTCCTTTCGGCCCCGCCGGCGACGCCCGCGGGGCCGAACGCATTTCAGACCCGGATCAGCACCACGCCGCCGACGATGAGCGCGGCGGCGGCCCAGCGCCAGTGGCCGGCTTTTTCATGCAGCATAAAGACCGCGATCAGCATGGCGAACAGCACGCTGGTTTCGCGCAGCGCCACCACGAGCGCGATCGGCGCCTGGGTGAAGGCCCAGACAACGATCCAGTAGGCGCCGAGCGAGAGCGCGCCGGCGAGCACGCCCTCGCGCCAGGCGGGAACCAGGCGCGCGATCGTGCAGCGGCCGCGCGTGGCGAAGCCGTAGGCGAGCATCACCAGCCCGTCGAGCACGAACATCCACAGCACGAAGCCCGAAGCGGTGAGCGAGACGCGCGCGCCGACGCCGTCGACCAGCGAATAGGCGGCGATGAACACGGAGGTGGCGAGCGCGTAGACCAATGCCTTGGGCGGCAGGCGGCCGAGATCGGCGCTGCCCTTCAACGACATCACGACGACGCCGAGCGCGATGGCGATCACCGCGAGCGCCTTGATCAGCGTCATCGACTCGCCGAGCGCGAGCGCGCCGACCACCGCCACCATCAAGGGCGCCGCGCCGCGCGCGAGCGGATAGACTTGGCTGAGATCGCCATGTTCGTAGGCGCGGATGAGAAACAGCTTGTAGCCGGTATGCAGCAGCGCCGAGGCGGCGAGCCACGGCCAGGCGGCGGCGGCCGGCAACGGGAAGAACGGCATCAGCACGAGCGCGAGCCCGCTCTGCACCAGCGACAGCAGCAGGATCGACGAGGTGCGGTCGAGCCCGACCTTGACCACCGCGTTCCAGCCCGCATGCATCACGGCGGCGACCAGAACCGCGAGAAAGACGATCAGGTCCATGGCTAGCTGGAGCCATTCGCGAATGGTTCGGACATTCGTTCCCACCCCCTCACCCGGGAAGGGCCACGAGGCGGTCGCGCGGCGCGCCATGACCCCCACCCGCGCTCCGCCCGCTTGCGAGGGCGGGATCGCCGACGCCCGCCGTTGAGGGGGAGGTTGAATTCAACAGCTCGGACAGCTATCAGATTCCATAGCATTCAGCGCGCCACGATCGGCTGCGCCTCGAGCACCGGCGGGCGCACCGGGCAGCCGTCGAACACGGAGCCCTCCTCGAACCAGGACTTCGGCGCCGGATGGCCCCACAGCGTCTGGCGCTGCGGGTCGCGCAGCGACCAGCGGATCGGCTCGTGGTCGTGGATCGACGGTGAGATAGTCGCTGGTGAACAGCTCGACCCGGTGGCCGTCCGGGATCGCGCATGTAGAGGAAGAAGGCGTTGGAAATGCCGTGGCGGCCCGGCCCGCGCTCCATGTTGGCAGATAGCCGGTCGTCGCCATCACGTCGCAGATATGGAGGATGTCGAGCGCCGCTGCGGTCCACACGCCGATGTGATGCAGGCGCGGGCCGGCGCCGTTGGTGAAGGCGATGTCGTGGACGTTGCCCTTGCGCTGCATCCACACCGCCCAGAACTGCGGTCGGCTTGTCGTCGGTCTCGGTGTATTCGGTCAGGCGGAAGCCGAGATCGTTGTAGAACTCGTAGCTCGACTGCACGTCGTCGGCGTGAAGCAGTTGAGGTGATCGATGCGCTGGATGCGCGCGCCGCGATGCAAGCCGTATTTCTGCAGCATGCGCTCGGCCGCTGCTCCATGCGGGCATAGAGCTCGAGCGGCATGCCGCGCACGTCGCGGTGCGAACAGCGTGCGGCCCTGATGCGGCACCTCGCGGAAACGCGGTCGGCAGGCCCTTGCGCCTTGAACCATTTGGCGGCCGGTCGAGGTCGTCCTCGTCGCCGACCTTGTAGCCGAGCGCGTAGCAGAGCGCCTGGCCGCTCTGGCGCAGCACGATCGAGTGATGATTGCGCTCCTCGACTGCCGCGCAGATAGAGCGTGTCCCTGGTCTCGTCGGCGACCAGCAGGCCGAGACAATCCACGTAGAAGGCGCGCGAGGCGGCGAGGTCGCGACGCCGAGCTCCACGTGGCTCGAGCGCAGGATGTTGAAGGGCGGATCGAAGACGGGGGGCTTGAGCGGCATGGATTCCTCAGTGACAGCGGAATTGTTGCCGCCCACCGACGAGATACGCGCATACGCGCCGATGGGCGGCAATCCGATGGAAGTCGGCAGGATCGAGCCGGCCGTTCAATGCCTTGGAAAGCTCCTCCAAGTAAAAATGGCACGCTTCGCTGATGAGCATGGCGTGTTCGCACTTGGTGAAGGCGACGGCCGCGCTGCGCAGCCCGCGCCACGCGCCTTCGAGCTCGTCGATCGCTTGCTCGGGCAGGTTCGTCTTCGATGCAGGCAGAAGACACTCCAGACGCTGCAACTTCTCGAGTGTCTGCCGGGTGTAATTCTGGAAATTCCGCGCACAAGATTCAGCCGCCAACCCAACCGAGGATACCAGACAGCACACTACGCCCAAGACGAATGAGAGCTGCCGCATCGGCCTAGGCTCCGATCCTTGGAATCTTGTGATCGCCCAAGCGCAACCGCGATGTTCTTGGTCTCCATGTAGAAATCGAAGCTGTAGTCGCCGCCGTCGCGGCCGATGCCGGACGCCTTCACGCCGCCGAACGGCGTCGGCAGGTGGCGCACGTTCTCCGAGTTGATCCAGACCATGCCGGCCTCGACCGCTTGCGCCATGCGGTGCGCGCGGCCGACGTCGCGGGTCCAGATGTAAGCCGTGAGGCCGTAGCGCACGTCGTTGGCGAGCCTCAGCGCCTCGGCCTCGTCCTTGAACGGGATCGCGGTGAGCGCCGGGCCGAAAATCTCTTCCTGCGCGATGCGCATGTCGTTACGGGCATCGGCGAACAGCACGGGCATGGCATAATAGCCCGCCGCCGGCTTTTCCCCTGCCCCGCCTTCGATCACTCGGGCGCCCTCCTGCCTGGCCAGCGCGTAATAACTCGCGACCTTTTCCAGATGATTGACATGGATCAAGGGCCCGATCTCGGTCGCGGGATCGAGCGGATGGCCGAGCTTGATCTTCTTGATCCGCTCGGATGCGCGCTTGACGAACTCGTCATAGATTCCGGCCTGCACCAGCGCCCGGCTCGACGAAGTGCAGCGCTCGCCGTTGAGCGAATAGATCATGAACAGCGCCGCGTCGACGGCGCGGTCGAGATCGGCGTCGTCGAAGATGATGACCGGGTTTTTCCCGCCGAGCTCGAAGTGCACGCGCTTCAGCGTCGGCGCGCCCTGCGCCATGATGAGCGAGCCGGTCGAGGACTCGCCGACGAAGCCGATGGCCTTGATCGCCGGATGCTCGGTCAGCGCCTTGCCCGCTTCCTCGCCGAAGCCATGCACGAGATTGAGCACGCCCGCGGGCAGCACTTCGCTCGCGATTTCCGTGAGCAGCATCGCCGTGAGCGGGCTCCATTCGGCGGGCTTGTGCACGACCGTGCAGCCGGCGGCGAGCGCAGGGGCGATCTTCCAGGTCGAGAGCATGAAGGGCGTGTTCCAGGGCGTGATGACGCCCACGGGGCCGATCGGCTGGCGGATGGTGTAGTTGAGCTGGCCCTCGGCCGGCAGCGAGAGGCCGTCCCGGGCGCCCGGCGCGCGGTCGGCGAAGAAGCGGAAATTATCGGCCGCACGCAGCGCCGCTTTCGACATGTAGCGGAGCGGCTGGCCGGTATCCATGCATTCGATGAAAGCGATCTCGTCGGCGCGGGCGACGATCTTGTCGGCGATCTTGTGCAGCAGCGCCTTGCGCTGCTCGCCGCTCGTCTTGCTCCAGGCCGGAAATGCGCGGGCCGCGGCCTTGGCGGCGCGGTCGATGTCGGCGGCAGTGCCGCGCGCGATCTTCGCCAGCAGCTTGCCGTCGACCGGCGAAAGGTCGTCGAAAGTCTGGCCGGAGCCGGCGTCGGCCTTGCCGTCGATCCAGTGCGGCACCGGCCCGCTTTTGAAACGCGCCAGATACGCCTCGGCTCGCTGCTGGTTATCCATGAAGGGCTTGGTCATGGGGGCAATGTAGCAAATCCGTCCGGCGAAGTGGTCAGGCCACCCTCACCAAGAGCTTCCCAAAATTCTTGCCCTTGAGCAGGCCGAGGAACGCCTCGGGCGCCTTCTCCAGCCCCTCGACCACGTCCTCGCGGTATTTGATCTTGCCGGCGCCGACCCAGCCGGGCATGTCGCGGAAAAACTCGCCCATCTTGGGGAAGAAGTCCGTGACGATGAAGCCGCGCAGCGTGAGGCGCTTGCTCAGCACCGAGCGCATGAGGATCGGCGTGCGGTCGGGGCCGGACGGCAGCGTCGTGTCGTTGTAGTGGGCGATCAGGCCGCATACCGGCACGCGCGCGAAATCGTTGAACAGCGGCAGCACCGCCGCCCAGGTGGCGCCGCCCACGTTCTCGAAATAGACGTCGACGCCCTTGGGACAAGCGGCGGCGAGGCGCGCGGGCAAATCCGCGGCACGGTGATCGACGCACTCGTCGAAGCCGAGCTCGCTCTTCACGTAGCGGCATTTCTCCGCGCCGCCGGCGACGCCCACGACGCGGCAGCCCTTGAGCTTGGCGATCTGCCCGACCACGGCGCCGACGGCGCCGGAGGCCGCGGATACGACCACGGTCTCGCCTTCCTTGGGCTTGCCGATTTCGAGCAGCCCGAAATAGGCGGTCATGCCCGGCATGCCGAGCACGCCGAGCGCGTAAGAGAGCGGCGCCAGCTTGGGGTCGAGCTTCATCAGCATGACGCCATTGGAGATGGCGTAGTCCTGCCAGCCGGCGAACGAAGAAACGATGTCGCCCTGCTTGAAGCCCTTGTTCTTCGATTCGACGACCTCGCACACCGTGCCGCCGACCATGACCTCGCCGATCTCGACCGGCTTGGCGTAGGACTTGGCCGCGCTCATGCGGCCGCGCATATAGGGATCGAGCGAGAGCCAGAGCGTGCGCAGCAGCAGCTCGCCGTCCTTGGGCGCGGGCGCCTCGCTCTCCTCCAGCCGGAAATCGGAAGCCTTCGGCTCGCCCTCCGGGCGGGAAGCCAGCACGATCTTGCGATTTTTCATGGCCAACCTCTATTCTCAATGGAAAGCGGACGCGCCGCTCGTCAGCCTTGCCGGAACGCGCGCGCTACGTCCACGGCCTTCTTGCGCACCGCCACCAGCCAGCCGGCGAACAGCGGTTCGAACTCGCCCCGGTGCACCTCGAGAAAACGGTCGATCGCGGCGCGCGGATCGCCGAGCGGGTTGGCGTATTCCGACCACAGATAATCGTCCCAGATCAGAACGCCGCCCGGCTTCAGCATGGCCCAGGCGTAGAACGTGTCGATGTAGATGTCGTCGGAGAAGTGGCTGCCGTCGATGAAAGCCGTGTCGAACTGCGAACCGGCGGCGCGGAGAAGGGGCAGATGCTCGTAGGACCAGCCCTTGTGCTTCTTGATGCGCGCTTTGAATGCCGCCGTGTTGCGGTCGAACACGCCTTCGGTGCGCGATGCGCCGGGGACGAACGCGTGCTCGTCGCTGCCGACGAAGGTGTCGATGGTGTCGATCTTCGCGTTGGGGAAAAAGGTCGCGAAGAATACCGTGGAGCGGCCCTCATAGGCGCCGATCTCCAGCAGCGAGCGCACCTGGTCGCGCGCGTCGCCGTAGGCGATCTCGCACAGCTCGCGCAACGAGCTGCTCCAGTGCTGGCTGAACTCGCCCTTGGCGTCGATCTCGGCGACGCCCGGCCGGGCATGCACCTTGGCGTGCATCGGCACGAGCAGCTCCTGCGTGCGCGCGGCCGCCGGCCGCAGGACCGGGTGAAAGCGCGCCTCGATTTCGGCCGGCGTCATGGGCATCGGAATCCTCAAGGAGCGGGCACGAGCTGCAGGCGCCCGCGCGGCTTCAGCGTGGCGAGATCGAAGAAACGCACCTCGTAGCGCCCCGCGATTTCGACGGTGACTGCGAGCCGGCCCTCCCCGACTGCGGTTGAGACTACGCGGGCACCCTTGGGCAGCTCGACGAGCGCCTCGATGTCCGGCGTACCCCTTTCCGCGGTCGCGAAAAGGCGGTAGCCGATCACGCCGAGCACGAGCAGGACCCCGAGCATCATGATGAGGCTCGATCCGAGCGCGAGCCGGCGCACCTTCTGCACGATCCGCTCCTGGGCGGGATCGAGCGGGGCCTCGTCGGGGTCGGGAGATCGCATAGCCGGATGGATACCGAAGGAAAACGCGAAACGCTCGTCGCCGGGGCGGCGGATCGGGGCCAGCGGCTCGACCGTTTGCTGGCGGCGCGGCTGCCGGCGTTGAGCCGCACGCGGCTGAAGCGCCTGATCCTCGACGGCCAAGTTCGTCTGGGCGCGCGGACGATAGGGGACCCCGGATTGAGGGTCAAACCGGGCGATCGCATCGAGGTAAACGTGCCGCCGCCGGAGCCGGCCAAGCCGAAGGCCGAAGCGATCCCGCTCGACGTGGTCTACGAGGACGACGAGCTGATCGTGATCGACAAGCCCGCCGGGCCTCGTGGTGCATCCGGCCGCCGGCAACCGCACCGGCACGCTGGTCAACGCGCTGATCGCGCATTGCGGCGACACGCTCTCCGGCATCGGCGGCGAGAAGCGGCCGGGCATCGTGCACCGGCTCGACAAGGATACCAGCGGGCTGCTGGTGGTCGCCAAGACCGACCGCGCGCACCGGGCGCTGGCGGCGCAATTCGCCGATCATGGCCGCAGCGGCCCGCTCGAGCGCGCGTATCTCGCGCTGGTCTGGGGCGTGCCCGCGCCGGCGCGCGGCGAAATCGAAGCGCCGATCGGGCGCGATCCGAAATCGCGGGTGAAGATGGCGGTGCGCGCGGGCGGGCGGCGGGCGCTCACGCGCTACGCGGTGATCGAGACCTATCGCGGCAAGGGCAGCAAGCCGGTCGCCGCGCTGGTCGAGTGCCGGCTGGAGACCGGCCGCACGCACCAGATCCGCGTGCACATGGCCAAGATCGGCCACCCGCTGCTCGGCGACGAAGTCTATGGCTCGGGTTTTCGCTCCAAGGAAACGGCGCTGACGCCGAATCCGCGCGGACGGCGCTGGCCGCGCTCGGCAGGCAGGCGCTGCACGCATATCGCCTCGGCTTCTCCCATCCGGCGAGCGGGAAAACCCTGCGATTCGAGAGCAAGCTGCCGCCGGAGCTCAGCGCGGCTCACGAAGGCGCTCAAGACCTTGTGATTAGCTGCCTTTCCGCCGCCGCATCTTGTCCCTATATAATTTGTGCAGTGCGGTCGGCTTAAGCGGCCGCACGCCCGGCCCGCCTGTCACAGGGGGCCGAGAACAGGAGGCCTGATGGCCCGCTCAATTGCCGCCCTTCCGGCCGTATCGGCCGAAGGCGGACTTTCCCGCTACCTGCAGGAAATCCGCCGGTTCCCGATGCTGGAGCCGCAGGAGGAATTCATGCTCGCCAAGTCCTGGCGCGAGCATGGCGACCGGGAATCCGCGCACAAGCTCGTCACCATCGCATCTGCGGCTCGTGGCCAAGATCGCCATGGGCTACCGCGGCTATGGCCTGCCGATCGGCGAAGTCATCTCCGAAGGCAATGTCGGCCTGATGCAGGCGGTGAAGCGCTTCGAGCCCGACAAGGGCTTCCGGCTCGCCACCTACGCGATGTGGTGGATCCGCGCCTCGATCCAGGAATACATCCTGCGCTCGTGGATCGCTGGTGAAGATGGGCACCACGGCGGCGCAGAAGCGGCTGTTCTTCAACCTGCGCAAGGCCAAGAGCCGAATTTCCGCGCTCGAGGAAGGCGACCTCAAGCCCGAGCAGCTGAAGCAGATCGCCGACCGGCTCAACGTCACCGAGCAGGAAGTGATCGACATGAACCGCCGGCTTTCCGGCGACGCGTCGCTCAACGCGCCGATCCGGGCCGACGGCGACGCGGGCGAATGGCAGGACTGGCTGGTCGACGATCGCGCCAACCAGGAAACCACGCTGGCGGAAGGCGAGGAGCTGGACAACCGCCGCGACGCGCTGAAGTCCGCGCTTTCGGTGCTCAACGAGCGCGAGCGGCGCATCTTCGAAGCGCGCCGGCTCGCCGAGGAGCCGATCACGCTCGAAGAGCTGGCCGTCGAGTTCGGCGTATCGCGCGAGCGCGTGCGCCAGATCGAAGTGCGCGCCTTCGAGAAAGTGCAGCAGGCGGTGATGTCGAAGATGCACGACATCGAGACGCCGAAGCAGTTGCCGGCGCAACTAGAAGCGCGTTCTTGCGAAATTACTGCCGCCAGGCGGCCAGCGCCTCGTTGATCGCGCGCTCGCCGGGCGTGCCCTTCTCGAACGCCAGCACCGCCCGCCGGCCGTTGTTGTAGACGAAGGGAATATCGAACCAGCTCCGCTCGCGCAGGAACTGGATGTTCTGCTCGCGGTCGGAGTCGAGCGCGGACAGGCCGACCAGGAAGAAGCCCGGCGTCACCCGCACGACCAGCGCCGAAAGCGGCGTGCCCTGGGCCGTCTCGGAAGTCTTCAGCCGCACGCCCGGCATGTTGGAAACGCCGCCGAACGGGTCGTTCGGCGTGTTGAACTGGATCTCGATCGTGTGGCTGGCCGGAAGATTGGGGTCGGGATTGCGGCGGATCGTCATGACCGCCGACAGCCGCCGGTCCGGAATGTCGATGTCGACCCGCACGCCGACGTCGGGCGGCCGGCCGGGTCCGGGGCTGAGCGTCTCGGTGCGCCAGACCGCGGTGCCGACGAAGTTCTGGACCTGCTGCTGTTGCTGCCCGGTCGTGGGATTCTCCTCGTAGAGCACCGCGCGCTGGCCGACCGGCGACACGGTGCCGGGACCGGGCGCCGGTCCCGGCGCCGGCGTGGTCTGCGGCCCGGCGGCGATCCGGTCGGCAACCTTGCCGTCGGTCGCCTGGCTGGGGGCCGTTCCGCCGCCAAAGAAGGCGAAGATGCGGTCGCGCTGGATGTAGCCGAGGCCGGCGGCCAGCACGATCAGGAGCGCCACCAATCCTCCTGCCAGAAGCTTGGCTTGAAACGCACGCCGCTCCCCATCGCGGAGGAACCGGCCGGCGCCGGGCCGGAACGGACGCGGGCCCTGCGCCGGGGCGGCGGGCTCGGCGGGCTTGCCCGGCTTCGCGTCGGCCGGCCGCGCGCCACCGGCGGGCAGGCGGTCGAGATCCACGGGGGCGGAGGATGCAATGCTTGCGGCCGCAGCCGGCCTTGCCGCGGAATCGGCCGGGGGCCTCGCGCCCTCTCCCGGCGCGCGGTCGCGCGGCGGCATCGGCGGGCGCGGCGGAACCGCCGGACGCGCCATCACCGGCGGACGCGAAGGCTCGCGCGGCGGCGGCGGAGCGCGCGGCGTTTCCGGCTCCTTCTGCGCCGCTTCGTTTTCGATGCGCTTGATCGCCTCCTCGAGCACGAGGCGCTCGCGCGTGATCTCGGCCTCGGCGAGCGGCGGGCTCACCCCCTTGAGCTGCTTCAAGAGCGCCTGGCGCGCGCGGTCGAAGACGCCCAGCCGGGCCTCGCGCGTATTGCGCTCGAGGCCGGAAATGGCGCGCGTCAACAGGGGGTAATAGTCGGGCATCGGTGCTGTCGTCCGTTTCGCGAATCCGACGACTCACTCCTTATAAGATTGGAACGGATTTAGGACAAGAATCGTGTCTTCCCGCTCGGGACTGGTGGACAAAGCCGCCACCGGGCAGCCAATCAGCTCCTCGATTCGCCTAACGTACTTTACCGCAGCCGCCGGGAGTTGTGCCCAGGAACGGGCGCCGTGGGTCGAGGCCTTCCAGCCCTCGATCGTCTCGTAGACCGGCTCGAGGCGGGCCTGCGTGCTGGCGCTGGCCGGGAGATAGTCGAGCGCCTTGCCTCCCAGGCGGTAGCCGACGCAGATCTTGATCGGGTCCAGCCCATCGAGCACGTCGAGCTTGGTCAGCGCAATCCCGTCGATGCCGGCGGTGCGCACGCTCTGGCGCACGATCACGGCGTCGAACCAGCCGCAGCGGCGCGGACGGCCGGTGACGGTGCCGAATTCGTTGCCGCGCTCGCCCAACAGCTTGCCGGTCGCATCCTTGCAGCTCGGTCGGGAACGGCCCCTCGCCCACGCGGGTCGTATAGGCCTTGGTGATGCCGAGCACGTAATCGATGGCGCGCGGACCGAGACCCGAGCCGATCGCGGCCTGGGCCGCGACGGTGTTGGAGGAGGTCACGAACGGATAGGTGCCGTGGTCGATGTCGAGCAGCGCGCCCTGGGCGCCCTCGAACAGGATGCGCTGGCCGGCGCGGCGGCGCCCGTCGAGCAGCTCGGAGACGCGATCCATGAACGGCAGCACGCGCGGCGCGGCCGAGAGCAGCTCCTCGCGCATGGCCGCGACCGTAACCTCCGGGAGCCCGAAGCCGCGCCGCAGCGGATTATGATGCGCCAGCAGCCGCCCGATCTTGCCGTCGAGCGCATCGGGCTCGGACAAGTCGATGAGGCGGATCGCGCGGCGGCCGACCTTGTCCTCGTAGGCCGGGCCGATGCCGCGGCCGGTGGTGCCGATGCGCGTTCCCGAGCCGGAGCTCTCGCGCACCTTGTCGAGCTCGCGATGCAGCGAGAGGATCAGCGGGGCGATATCGGCGATGCGAAGATTGTTCGGCGAGACGATTATGCCCTGCCCGGCCAGGCGATCGATCTCGGCCGCGAGCGCGTGCGGATCGATGACGACGCCGTTGCCGATGACCGAAAGCTTGCCCTGCCGCACCACTCCGGAGGGCAACAGGCTCAGCTTGTAGATGACGCCGTCGATGACGAGGGTGTGGCCGGCATTGTGCCCGCCCTGGAAGCGGACCACCACGTCGGCCTGCTCGCTGAGCCAGTCGACGATCTTGCCTTTGCCTTCGTCGCCCCATTGCGAACCGACGATTACGACGTTCGGCACCTAAGCGCTCCCGTTCTTGGGCAACTCCCTTGAGCCTTGGACTCGAACGCACAAAGCCCCGGCACGAGCCGGGGCTGTGCGGTCATGGGTACCCAATCACGCCGGGCGAGGCAAGGCGCGGATGCGGTTGTTGAACAATGGCGTTTACGCAGGGGCGATCACACGGCCTTGCATAGCTGCCCCCTTGCGATACGCGCCCGGCTGGCCGATGTGTTGAATATGAACCAGCAAATCACCCCCGTCAGGGCAAAAGCCGCAGGCTTGTTGCCCGCCGCCACGCAGGTCGGCCCGGTTACGCTGCGCGTGGCCGACGCGGAGCGCTCGATCGCCTGGTACCGCGACATGATCGGCCTCGAGCTGATCGAGCGGAGCAACGGCCGTCTCGTGCTCGGGGCCGGCGGCAAGCCCCTGCTGTTTCTCGAGGTGAAGCCCGGCATCGCGCCGCGGATCGAGGAAACGACCGGGCTCTATCATCTCGCGATCCTGGTGCCCGACCGGCCGGCGCTTGCCGCCGTGCTCGCCCGTATCGCCGCGGCGCGCGTGCGGCTCGGCGCCTCGGACCATCTGGTGAGCGAGGCGCTCTACATCTGGGACCCGGACGGGAACGGCAACGAAGTCTATCGCGACCGGCCGCGCGCCGAATGGACGTGGGAAAACGGCGAAGTGCGCATGGCGACGATCCCGCTCGATCTGCGCAATCTGCTTTCCGATCTCAAGCCCGGCGCGGAGAACGAAGCCGGTGCCCGCGGCAACGCGGATGGGCCACGTGCATCTGCAGGTCGGCGATCTCGACCAGGCGCAGCATCACTACGGCGATCTGTTCGGCTTGGTGCGGACCGCGGGCCGGCAAGGCGCGCTGTTCATGTCGGCGGGCGGCTATCATCACCATCTCGGCTGCAACACCTGGCACAGCCACAACGCGCCGCGCGCGCCGGAGAACACCGCCGGGCTCGTCGAGTTCACCGTCGAGCTGCCGAACGCGGCCGCGGCGGAAGCGGCGGCCAAACGCTTCCAGGCGGGCGGCGTCGCGACCGAATCCGTCACAGGCGGCTTCCTGGTGCGCGATCCATGGGGCATTCAGATGCGCGTGCTCGTCGCGGGCACGAGTGGTTCGCGAGCTTAGGCGAGCGCGCCCCGCTTGGTCAGCGTCGCAAGATCGAATACGCGATGCCCATCGTGATGCTGTAGGTGAGCATCATCACGAGCGAAAATGCAGCGGGCGCCAGACCGAGCCCGTATTGAACGGCGAACAGTCCGCGGCCGAGGAGGGGGAAGAAAAGCAATCCCATCGCGACCCAGGCGAACACGCCGAACATGCATCCCTTGGCCGCCCCGCTTTGACCTGGCAGCAGACGGTATGTGCGACCGAACAAGAACCCCAGCACCACCGCCCCGTTCAAGAACGACAGTGCCCATGGAAGCGACGGGTGAATTGTGCCGCTGAACAAGTGGCTGAGCGCTCGTTGCAGATCTTCGTAGGGTTGGAACGATGGCAAAACGCCGGTTCGGGCTTTTAGGTACATGAGTCCGAAATGCGCGATACTCCCGCACAAACCGGCGGCCACCGGGCGCCAAAGTCTATCCACGCGCATGTGCCTATCGTACCTGCCGAACCAACCGCGAGCCTTCCCATGATCCCCGCGCTTGCTAGCATAACAAGCTGCGTCTTTACCTTGATCGCCGCCGCGTCATGGCTCTGGCAGCGTCAACGCCGTTCCCTGAATTGCGGGAACCTGCGCGCGTCTTCCGCTGCAAGCACACGGCGCATTGACCGCGCCGAATGGTGTCGTTAGGTCTGCGAAACACACCCCTCCCCAGCCCCTGATGTTTCCGCATCTCCGCCGCCTCGGCACCCGCCTGTTCGACGCGCCCTATCTCCTGCTGGTGCTGACCATGCTGTTCTGGTCGGGCAACCTGGTGGTCGGCCGCTACGTGGCCGGGCACGTGCCGCCGGTGGCGCTCGGCACCATCCGCTGGATCGGCGCCACGCTGATCGTGATCGGATTCGCCTGGCCGTTCCTGCGCGCCGACTGGAAGACGATCCGCGCGAATGCGGGGATTCTGACGCTGCTTTCGCTCACCAGCATCTCGGCGTTCAACACGCTGACTTATTACGGGCTGCAGTACACCGAAGCGATCAATGCGCTGCTGCTGGGCTCGACCACGCCTGTCTTCATCGCGCTCTGGGCGCTTTTGTTGTTCCGCGAACGCCTGACGCGGGGGCAGCTTCTCGGGTTGCTCGTCTGCATCGCCGGCGTCGCGGTGATCGTGTGCCGCGGCGATCTCACGGCACTGCTGGCGGTGCGGTTCAATCCCGGCGATATCTATATTCTCGCCGCGCTCGCGGCCTATGCGCTCTATTCGGTGCTGTTGCGGCTGAAGCCGCAGATGCATCCGCTGTCGTTCCTCACGCTCTCGATGGGCTGGGGTTCGGTGTTGTTGCTGCCGGTCTATGCGCTGGAGATTTCAACGGGCTACGTGATGAAGCTCGATTGGACCACGGTGCTGGCGACGCTCTACTTGATCGTATTCCCGGCGCTGCTCGCGCATTTCTTCTTTTTCCGCGGGGTGGAGTTGATCGGCGCGAACCGGGCGGCGCCGTTTTTCTATCTGACGCAGATTTTCGGGGCGACGCTCGCCATCCTCTTCCTCGGCGAGCAGCTGCACCTCTATCACGGCGTCGGCTACGCGCTCATCATCGCGGGCATCACCATCGCCACGCGGAAGGCGGGCGAAATTCGCCAACATCCCTCCCCCTGAAAGGGGAAGGGAGAAAAATTCAAAACCTGAGCGGCTTGGCCGACTGCACCTGCGGCAGCGCCTGGACCTTGGCGAGCACGGCGGGCGGCAATTCGCCGTCGATCTCGATCAGCGCGATGGCGTTGCCGCCGGGCGCCTCGCGGCCGACGTGGAAGGTCGCGATGTTGATGCCGGCCTCGCCGAGCGTCATGGAGAACTTGCCGATGAAGCCGGGCTTGTCGAGATTGGTGATGTAGATCATCGAGGGGCCGAATTCCGCGTCCATGCGGATGCCCTTGATGTCGACGATGCGCGGGCGGCCGTCGGCATAGACGGTGCCGGCCACCGTGCGCTCCTGACGCTCGGTCACGACCGTGAGCCGGATCAGGCTGTCGTAATCGCCCGCGGCCTCGCGCGTGGTCTCCTCCACCACCATGCCGCGCTCCTTGGCGATGATCGCCGACGAGACGACATTGACGTCGCCCAGCATCGGCCGCAACAGGCCGGCGAGCGCGGCCGAGGTCAGCGCCTTGATCTTCATCTGCGCCACCGTGCCTTCGTAGGTGATCTGCACCTTCTTGATGCCGGTCTCGGTGAGCTGGCCGGCGAACGAGCCGAGCTTCTCGGCGAGATCGATGAAGGGCTTCAGCTTCGGCGCTTCCTCGGCGGTGATCGAGGGGAAGTTCACGGCGTTGGAGATCGCGCCGCGCAGCAGGTAATCGGCCATCTGCTCGGCGACCTGCAGCGCCACGTTCTCCTGCGCCTCGTTGGTGGCGGCGCCGAGATGCGGCGTGCACACCACGTTGGGGTGGCCGAACAAGGGGTTGGCGGTCGCGGGCTCGGTCGAGAACACGTCGAACGCGGCGCCGGCCACGTGGCCGGAATCGAGCGCGGCGCGCAGCGCCTGCTCGTCGACCAGCCCGCCGCGGGCGCAATTGATGATGCGCACGCCCTTCCTGGTCTTGGCCAGGCTCGCGGCGTTGATGATGTTGCGGGTCTTGTCGGTGAGCGGCGTGTGCAGCGAGATGAAATCGGCGCGCGCGAACAGCGCGTCGAGCTCGACCTTCTCCACGCCGAGATCGAGCGCGCGCTCGGGCGACAGATACGGATCGTAGGCGATCACCTTCATCTGCAGCCCGAGCGCCCGGTCGGCGACGATCGAGCCGATATTGCCGCAGCCGATGATGCCGAGCGTCTTGGCGGTGAGCTCGACGCCGAGGAAGCGGTTCTTCTCCCATTTGCCGGCCTGGGTGGAAATGTCGGCCTGCGGAATCTGGCGCGCGAGCGCGAACAGGAGCGCGATGGCGTGCTCGGCGGTGGTGATGGAATTGCCGAACGGCGTGTTCATCACGATGATGCCCTTGGCGGTGGCGGCCGGCACGTCGATATTGTCGACGCCGATGCCGGCGCGGCCGATCACCTTCAGGCGGTTGGCGGCGGCGATCACCTTCTCGGTGATCTTGGTCGCCGAGCGCACGGCGACGCCGTCATAGTCGCCGATGATCTTGATCAGCGCGTCGCGGTCGAGGCCGATCTTCACGTCGGTCTCGATGCCGCGATCCTTGAAGATCTGCACCGCGGTGGGCGAGAGCTTGTCGGCGATGAGGACGCGAGGCGCCATGTTCGCCTCCCCTCACGCGGCTTTGGCGAGCGCGGCTTTCGCCTCGCCGAAGGCCCAGTCGAGCCAGGGAAACAGCGCGTCGAGATCGGCGCCTTCCACGGTCGCGCCGGCCCAGATGCGGATGTGCGGCGGCGCGTCGCGGTGGCCGGCGACGTCATAGGCGGCGTTTTCCTTCTCCAGCGCCGCGGCCATGGCCTTGATGAAGGCCGCCTGTGCGTCGGGCGCGAGCGGCTGCGACGGCGGGATCGGCGATGCCGATACAGACCGAGGTGTTGGAGCGCGTGGCCGGGTTTTTCGCCAGGAACGCGGCCCAGGGCGTGCGCTCGACCCAGGCGGCGATCTTCGCGAGATTGCCGTCGGCGCGCTTCATCAGCGCCGGCAGCCCGCCGACGGATTTCGCCCAGCCGAGCGCGTCGAGATAATCCTCGACGCAAAGCATGGAGGGCGTGTTGATGGTCTCGCCCTCGAAGATCGCTTCGTTGAGCTTGCCGCCCTTGGTCATGCGGAAGATCTTCGGCAGCGGCCAGGCCGGCTTGTAGGTCTCGAGCCGCTCCACCGCGCGCGGCGAGAGGATCAGCATGCCGTGCGCGGCTTCGCCGCCCAGCACCTTCTGCCAGGAGAAGGTCACCACATCGAGCTTGTCGAACGGCAGGGCCTGCGCGAAGGCGGCCGAGGTGGCGTCGCAGATCGTGAGCCCTGTGCGATCGGCCTTGATCCAGTCGCCGTTCGGCACGCGCACGCCCGACGTGGTGCCGTTCCAGGTGAACACCACGTCGCGGGCGAAATCGACCTGCTTGAGATCCGGCAGCTCGCCATAAGGCGCCTGCAGCACGCGCACATCCTTGAGCTTCAGCTGCTTGGTGATGTCGGTGACCCAGCCCTCGCCGAAGCTTTCCCAGGCGAGCACGTCGACGCCGCGCGGGCCGAGCAAGGTCCACAGCGCCATCTCGACCGCGCCGGTGTCGGACGCGGGCACGATGCCGATGCGATAGCCGCTCGGCACCTGCAGGATTTCGCGCGTGAGGTCGATGGCGCGCTTGAGCTTGGCCTTGCCCGGCTTGGAGCGGTGCGAGCGGCCGATCAGCGCGTCCTTGAGGACCTGGAGGTTCCAGCCCGGGCGCTTGGCGCAGGGCCCGGAAGAAAAAAGCGGCACACGCGGCCGCAATGCAGGCTTGGTCGTCATGGCTCTATCCTTCCAGATAGAAGCCCCTCGGTGGGGAGGGGTGGCCCGGGACGGGATTGGCAGAAGCCGGATGCGGCGTCAAGCGCGGGAATCCCGTTGGCGATCCCCGTCGAAGCGCGGGCCTTGCCCGCGCATCCTCAGGTGCGGTCGCTATGTTCGGCCTCATCCTGAGGAGCCCGCCGAGCGGGCGCTCGGATGAGGCCGACTGCAGTACGCGCGCAAAAGAAAACGGCGCGGGAAAATCCCGCGCCGTTTCCGCTATTGCGTAGAGGCTGGTTCAGCCCTTGCGCATGATCGGCGGAGCGTAGCCGCCGTCGTCGAGCATCCAGCGCACGCCGAGCATCAGGTCGTGCGAGTAGATGCCGCGGAAGAGCATCGGTTGGCAGCGTCCGTAGCTAGGTGCCGTCGAGATTCATGAGAGTCGCCGGTCCTGCCATCGCCGAGGCTGACGAAGCGGTAGCCGAGATCGACCGAGAAGGTCGGCGTGACCTTGTAGGCGAGGCCGGCATAAAGCGCCCAGGCGAAGTTCCACTGGCGAGCCCGTGTCGGCCCAGCCGCCACCGCCCGCGATCACGTTGGTGTCGCGGAAATTGCTGATCGTGACGTTGGCGAAGCCGACGCCGACGCCGACATAGGGCGTGATCGAGCGCCAGGTGCCGAGATCGACGAAGGCGTTGGCCAGGAACAGCCATTCCTTCTTGATGCCGGTGTAATCGTTGGTGTTGAACGGCCAGCCGACGTCCGTATACGTAATCGAGCGCCTTGAAGTTGGCGCCGCCGCGATACTCGGCGGTGAAGTCGAAGCGGATCCAGCTATTGTACTGGTAGCCGACGCCGACCGCCGAAGAACGGCGCACTCGAGAAGCCGCCGGTGTCGAGCCAGGCGAAGCCGGGCGCGGTCGCGAACAGGACGTGGTCGAGCCCTTTGAACTGCTGGTTGCTCATGCCGATATAGCCGCGCAGATACCAGCCGCCGTATTCCTCGACCACCGGGGCCGGGATATAGGGCATCGGCATGTCGGCCGCGCGCGCGGGCTGAAGCGTGATCGCGGAAGCGACGACCGCGGCCAACGCCAGATACCTTCGAGTTACTCATCTTGCCATCTCCAAAAAGGCGAGCCCGCCGCGGCGGACGCCGGTTACCAGAGCCGGCAAGATGGCAGCCAATGCTTAAAGGGCGCTTAACCTTAACGCTTAACCACGTTCGTTCATCGCGCGCGCACGCGCACGGCGCGGTGTCTTGCCGGCGCAGGCAATGCGCGGTCGCTTCCAGCCAGTTAACGGGAAGTAAAAATCAGGCGGCGGCCTTGGTCAGCGCCGCGACGATGTCGTCGACCACGGCTTCGACCAGATCGCGGTCGTCGCCCTCGCCCATCACGCGGATCACCGGCTCGGTGCCCGACGGCCGCACCACGAGACGGCCCTTGCGGCCGAGGCGCCGCTCGGCGGCCTGGATCGCGGTGGCGACCGAGCCGTTCTCGAGCGGCCGGCCGGATTTGTAGCGCACGTTCTTCTGCACCTGCGGCACCGGCTCGAAGCGATGGCAGATTTCGGACACCGGCCGGCCGAGCTTTTTCACCACCGCCAGCACCTGCAGCGCCGCGACGAAGCCGTCGCCGGTGGTGGTGTAGTCGGAAAGGATGATGTGGCCCGAAGGCTCGCCGCCGAGATTGTAGCCGCCCTCGCGCATCTTCTCGAGCACGTAGCGGTCGCCGACCGGCGTGCGCACGAGCTCGATGCCGAGCGAGGCCAGATGGCGCTCGAAGCCCGAGATTCGACATCACCGTCGCCACCACGCCGGCCTTGGCCAGGCGGCCGTCCTCGCGGAAGCTTTCGGCGATCACGGCGAGGAGCTGGTCGCCGTCGACCACGTGGCCCTTCTCGTCGACGATGACGACGCGGTCGGCGTCGCCGTCGAGCGCGATGCCGATATCGGCGCGCATCTCGCGCACCTTGGCGGCCAGCGCCTCCGGCGCGGTCGAGCCGCAATCGCGGTTGATGTTGAAGCCGTCGGGCTCGACGCCGATCGAGAACACCTCGGCGCCCAGCTCCCACAGGGCCTCGGGCGCGACCTTGTAGGCGGCGCCATTGGCGCAATCGATGACGATGCGCAGGCCGTCGAACGAGAGGTTGCGCGGCAGCGTGCGCTTGGCGAATTCGACGTAGCGGTCCTGCACGCCGTCGATGCGCTTGGCGCGGCCGAGCGCCATGGGCTTGGCGAGCCGCTTGGACAGGTCGCCGTCGATCAGCTGCTCGATCTTCAGCTCGATCTCGTCGGACAGCTTGTAGCCGTCGGGGCCGAACAGCTTGATGCCGTTGTCGTCGAATGGATTGTGCGAGGCGGAGATCATCACGCCGAGATCGGCGCGCATGGAGCGCGTCAGCATGGCGACGGCGGGCGTCGGCATCGGGCCGGTGAGCAGCACGTCCATGCCGACCGAGGTGAAGCCGCCGACCAGCGCGTATCTCGATCATGTAGCCGGACAGGCGCGTGTCCTTGCCGATGAGCACGCGGTGGCGGTGCTCGCCGCGCTGGTAAAGACGAGGCCGGCGGCCATGCCGACCTTCAGCGCGAGCTCGGGCGTGATCACGCCGTTCGCCCGCCCGCGGATGCCGTCGGTGCCGAAATACTTGCGCGCCATGATGTCCAGAAGCCCCGCCGCCTGCCCGATTTATATCTATTCTAGCGCGATCCTCGCACGCTAAGGTTCAAAATTCGTGAGCGAACTTAACGCCAGGGCCCCGGGCCGGCGCAAGGAACAAGGTTAATGACCGGCAAGGCGAGCATTCGCAAGGACCGGCGCGAGACCAATCCGGCCTTCAGCGGCAGGAAGCTCAAGCTCGGCACCTTCCAGACCAACCTCGACTCGGGCTGCGTGATGTCGGATCTCGAGGGCAGGCTCGAGATTTCGTGGCCGAATACGCTGGCGCTGGCCAAGCTCGCCGACGAGATGGAGTTCGAGGCGCTGGTGCCGGTGGCGCGCTGGCGCGGCTTCGGCGGCGCCACCAATCCGCAAGGCCCCGGCTTCGAGGCGTTCACCTGGGCGGCCGGCATCAGCGCCTCGACCCGCAACTGCGGCGTGCTTTCGACCGCGCACATGTCGCTCAATCATCCGATCATCGCGGCCAAGCAGGGCGCGGCGATCGACCACATCTCGAACGGCCGCTTCACGCTCAATCTGGTCACCGGCTGGAACCAGCCGGAGATCGACATGTTCGGCACGCCGATGCTGCATCACGCCGAGCGCTACGAGTGCGCCGAGGAATGGGTGCAGATCGTCAAGCGCCTGTGGACCGAGGACGACGACTTCGACTTCGAAGGCAAGTACTACAAGATCAAGAAGGGCTATTTGCAGCCCAAGCCGCTGCAAAAACCCTACCCTGCGATCATGAACGCGGCGAGCTCCGAGCGCGGCCGCCATTTCGCGGCGAAGCACTGCGACATGGTCTACACGGTCGTGCGCGGCGGCACGGACCGGAGCCAGAGCATGGAGACCTGGAAGGCGCACGTGCAGGCCTTCCACAAGCTCGCGCGCGAGGAATACGGACGCGGGATCAGCGTATGGACGCTCGCCAATATCGTGCAGGCGGATACGGAGAAAGAAGCGCGCGCGTTCTACGATTATTACGTGAATCAAAAGGGCGATTGGGAAGCCGCCGGCAACGCGGTCGAGACCTTCATGCTCGACGTCAACGCCCGCAACCTGCCGGCCGACCGCAAGCGGATCATGCAGGAGGCGCTGATCGCCGGCTGGGGCGGCTATAACCTGATCGGCACGCGAGAGCAGATCGTCGACGGACTGGCCACGCTGTCGGAAGCCGGCATCGACGGCGTGATCCTGTGCTGGCCGCGCTTCGAGCAGGGCATGCGCGAGTTCCGCGACACGACCTATCCGCTCTTGCAGCAGGCGGGACTCAGGGATTTCGTTTAGTCGTCATTCCGCGGCGCGGCCGCTGGCCGCGAGCCCGGAATGACGAACTACGTTTGCGGCTGGGGCGCGACGTCGCCGCCGGGCTCGGGCCGCGGGCGCGGCTTGCCCGAGCTCGGCACCGCCGACGTGCGCGGCGCGGCGGGCTCGGAGACGCCTTCGCGCACCGGCGGCTTGCCGGCCAGCAGGTCCTTGATCTCGTCGCCGGAGAGCGTCTCGAATTCGAGCAAGCCCTTGGCCAGCAGCTCGAGCTCGGCGCGCCGCTCGGTGAGGATCTTGGTGGCCTCGGCGTAGCCCTCCTCGACGAAGCGCCGAATCTCGGCGTCGATCTTCTGCACCGTCTCTTCGGAAATGTTCTGCTGGCGCGAGACCGAATAGCCGAGGAACACCTCTTCCTGGTTCTCGCCATAGGCGATGGTGCCGAGCTTCTCCGAGAGGCCCCAGCGCGTCACCATCAGCGCGCGAGCTTGGTCGCCTGCTCGATGTCGGAGGCGGCGCCGGAAGTCACCTTGTCCTTGCCGAACACGATCTCCTCGGCCACGCGACCGCCCATCATGATGGCGAGCCGCGAGGTCATCTGCTCGAGGCTCATGGAGAGCTTGTCGCGCTCGGGCAACTGCATGACCATGCCGAGCGCGCGGCCGCGCGGGATGATGGTGGCCTTGTGCACCGGATCGGTGGCCGGCACGTTGAGCGCGACGATGGCGTGGCCGCCCTCGTGATAGGCGGTGAGCATCTTCTCTTCTTCGGTCATGACCAGCGAGCGGCGCTCGGCGCCCATCATCACCTTGTCCTTGGCGTCCTCGAATTCGAATTGCGTGACCATGCGCTTGTTGCGGCGCGCGGCCATGAGGGCGGCTTCGTTCACGAGGTTGGCGAGATCGGCGCCGGAGAATCCGGGCGTGCCGCGCGCGACCGTCTTCAGGTTCACGTCGGGCGCCATCGGCACCTTGCGCACGTGCACCTTCAAAATCTGCTCGCGGCCCACGACGTCCGGGTTCGGCACCACGACCTGACGGTCGAAGCGGCCGGGGCGCAGCAGCGCGGGATCGAGCACGTCGGGCCGGTTGGTGGCGGCGATCAGGATGATGCCTTCGTTCGACTCGAAGCCGTCCATCTCGACCAGCAGCTGGTTCAGCGTCTGCTCGCGCTCGTCGTTGCCGCCGCCGAGGCCGGCGCCGCGATGGCGGCCGACCGCGTCGATTTCGTCGATGAAGATGATGCAGGGCGCGTTCTTCTTGGCCTGCTCGAACATGTCGCGCACGCGCGAAGCGCCGACGCCGACGAACATCTCGACGAAGTCGGAGCCCGAGATGGTGAAGAACGGCACGTTGGCCTCGCCGGCGATGGCGCGCGCGAGCAAGGTCTTGCCGGTGCCCGGAGGCCCGACCAACAGCACGCCGCGCGGAATACGGCCGCCGAGGCGCTGGAATTTCTGCGGGTCGCGCAGGAATTCGACGATCTCCTGCAGATCGGACTTGGCCTCGTCGACGCCGGCCACGTCCTCGAAGGTGATGCGGCCGGACGCCTCGTTCAGCATCTTGGCGCGGCTCTTGCCGAAGCCCATCGCCTTGCCGGCGCCGCCCTGCATCTGGCGCGAGAGGAAAATCCAGACGCCGATCAGCGCGATGAACGGCAGCCACGAGACCAGCAGCGACACGAACCAGGGAACCTGTTCGCCCTGCGGGCGCGCGGTGATCTGCACGCCCTTGCCGTAGAGACGCTGCACCAAGCCCGGGTCGCTCGGCGCATAGGTGTTGAACGAGCGGCCGTCGGAGAAGGTGCCGTGGATTTCGTTGCCCTGGATGAGGACGTCGCGCACGCGGCCGGCGTCGACCTCGGTGAGAAGCTGCGAGAAGGTGATGTCGTTGCTGACCGGCCGCTGGGTCGGATTCTGGAACAGCGAGAACAGCGCCAAGCAGCAACAGGACGATGATCACCCAGAGGGCGAAGTTGCGCAGATTCGCGTTCATCACTGAACCTTTCGCGGCGGGCGGATGCCCGTCCGGGATCGCTCTCCCCGGGGCGGAAGCGCCACCGGTTAGCCGGATAACGTTAAAATAGGGCGCACAGGTGACGTTAACAAGGGAAGGCCCTTATGCAGAGCCGATTTCCGTCGCGTCCGGAAGGGCTTACCGGACCCTCCGGGAGCGCCGCGCGGGCGCGCGGGATACCGAAAGCCGGGGACCCGTGAGCGCGATTGCCGCACCGGCGAGGGTGCGCTTGAGCCGCCGGCCGGCGGCATGACTTTCTGCCAATGCCTCGTGGAGCGATTCGAGCTTGCCGAGCTCGACCGGCCCCTCGTCGCCGATGCGGTCGATGGCGCGGCCCAGGAGACGGATCGCGATCTCTGACGGAAACGTGAAAAGCGCGGCCGCGTTGAAGTCGGTCGTGCGCCCGTCGGCGGAGGCCGACGAGCAGCACGTGGGATTCGGCGGCGTCGACGGTGGCGGCGAGCGCGGCGTCGGCGCGCGCGAAGCGCCTGGCGTGGCCCGCGAGCCGGGCCGCGTCGAGCCCCTCCTCCGCGAGCACGCGCGCGATCCCGCGCAACCGCGGACGCGCAAAGCGCGGATCGCGATTGGTCGGGTCCTCGGCGAAGGCGATGCCCGCCTTCTTCAAGGTCGCGACGAGACGCGCCTTCGGCAGATCGAGAAACGGACGCGCGAGCGTAACGCCCTCGCGCTCGCTCCAGCGGCGAATGCCGGCGAGGCCCGAAAGGCCCGAGCCGCGCGCAAGCCGCATCAGAACGGTCTCGGCCTGATCGTCGAGCGTATGGGCGGTCGCGATCGCGTCGGCTTTCAGTTTTGCTGCGAGTTCGGTGAGCAGCCGATAGCGCGCCTCGCGCGCGGCGTTCTGCAGTCCGGTCTTGGGTTTCTTCCCGGACCAGCTCGAGCGTGCGATGACGCAAGCCGAGCTTCTTGGCGAGCCGGGCGACCGCGGCGGCCTCGGCCTTCGATTCTTTTCGCAATCGATGATCGATGGTGGCGGCGACGAGCTCCGGTCCGCGCGGGCACTTTTCGCGCCAACGCTTGGCGAGCAGCATGAGCGCCGTCGAGTCCGGTCCGCCGGAAACGGCGAGAATCACCCGCCGGAAATTCTCGAAATCGGAAAAAAGCGCCGAAAGTTCGCCGTCGCCTACTGGAGCGGCGCGTTCAACACTTGTCGCATTCAGCACTTGGCACGCCGCTGTTCCTGAACGACCGCCTGTTTCACCGTGGCGGAAGCGCGCGGATATTTGCGGCCGATCTCGCCGAAGGCGGCGCAGGCGGTCTCGCGCTCGTCGAGCGCAGCCAGCGACTGGCCGAGCCGCAGGAGCGCTTCGGCCGCCCGCGGCGCGTTCGGATAGTCGGTGGAGATCTTCAGGAAGTTCTCGGCCGAGTCGCGATACTGCCGGCGCTGATACATGCTTTCGCCGAGCCAGTAGAAGGCCTCCGGCGCCATGCGGTCGTTCGGAAAATCGGTCAGGAACTTCTTGAACGATTCCGAAGCGAGCTCGTAATCGTGCCGCAGCATGTAGCCATAGGCGAGATCGTAGGCGTCCTTGGCGCTGTCGGAGGGCGGCAGCGTCGCCTGGGGGCCGGGCGCGGCCGGGCGCGCGGTCGGGCCGGGGCCGCGCGGCGTGTCGAGCGGAGCCGCACCAGGCGTGAGATCGAGCGGCGCGCCAGGTGCGCGCGTGGCGGCGGGGGCCACGTCCGGCGCGGTGCCGGCGATGACGCTCGGGCCTGACAGCGGCGGGCTGCCCGGCATGGTGCCGAGCGGACGCGGCGCGCCGGGCGCGTTCGGCGATTGCGTGGGATCGAACGCGTCGCCGCGGCGGCCGGGCATCGCCGGAGCCGGCGCGGCGACCGGCGGCGTTGCCGCAGGCGCGACGGGCGAGCGCGCGGCCGGGCGTGGAGTCCCAGGCGCCGTTCCCGACAGGCGGAACTCGACGTCCTCCTGCATGCGGCGGAGCTGTTGCTCCATCTGCTGATTGCGGAACTGAAGCTGCTCGACCAGGCCGGTGAGCTGGCGGATCGTCGCTTCGAGCCGGTCGATGCGTACGACGAGCTCGGACGGATCGGTCGCAGCACCCGGCGCTTGACCCGGAATTTGACCTGGAATTTGTCCCGGCGGCAGCGGCGCCTGCTCGCGGCGCGGGAACAGCTGCGCGAACAGGTTGGTATCGCGCTCCTGCGCGGCGGCGGGCGAGGCCGCAAGACCGAGAACGAGGACGGCAAGGCAGATGCGGGCGGGTGCAAGCATGGCAATCAATCGAAGGAATAAACCGTCGGGCGGATTGGCGCCAGATAGGCCCGTGAGTGCGTCCAAAGTGGGGCCGGGAAACGCAACCGGCGCCCAAGCGGGCGCCGGCATGTGGAGAAGTCCCCTCACCGGCTACGCGCCGGCTCGTTAAGCGCCGGCTTGGCTGAGCACGGTGACCGCGCGGCGGTTCTGCGACCAGCAGGAAATGTCGTTGCAGACCGCGACCGGCCGTTCCTTGCCGTAGGAGATCGTGCGCATGCGCGCGCCGTCGATGCCGCGGGCGACGAGATATTCGCGCACCGCCTGGGCGCGGCGGGCGCCGAGCGCGATGTTGTATTCGCGCGTGCCGCGCTCGTCGGCGTGGCCTTCGATGGTGAAAGCGTAGCGGTTATAGAGCGTCAGCCACTGCGCCTGCTTTTCCAGCGTGTCGCGCGACTGCGGCGTGAGCTCGGTCGAGTCGGACTCGAAGAAGACGCGGTCGCCGACATTGACGATGAAATCCTGCGCGCTGCCGGGCGTCGCGGCGGTGGCCAGCGGATTGGTCGGGTCGACGGCCGGATTGTTCGAGCAGGCGGCGGCGAAGATCGCGACCGCGAGCACGGCAGCGATACGAATGCCGCGAGAAATAGAGATGGAGCGCATCATGTCGGTAATCCCTTGGTCCCCAAAGCGGGCTTGGCCCGATCTAACCGCGCGATGGTTAAGCGAATATTCCGTCAACCTTGACGAAGTGTTGGCGAAACCGCGCAAATGCTCGGCTTTCTCAAACTGCCCGTTCGGAACCAGCCGACGTGGTTAGCGAAGGGTGAATCGATCGGCGCCAGAAGACGCCGCAAATCGGACCGTTTCGGGGCAGCGCACTGTCGCCAGTCCATCGGGCAAGGCGCTGATTTGTTCCCCCTCATGCCCGGGCTCGACCCGGGCATCCAGAAGCCCTGCCGTCGCCTCGAACGGCCGCATGGATTGCCGGGTCAAGCCCGGCAATGAGGGCAAATGAAATGAGCCGCCGTCGCTCAGGACAACAGCGGCGACCAGGCCGGGTCCGACGCGAAGCTCGGCGTCGGCACGCGCTGCTCGTTGTAGCCGGTGAGGTCGACGGTGAAGAGCTGCGGCCCGGCGTTGCCGCCGGGGTCGCGGAAGAACATGAGCACGCGGCCGTTCGGCGCCCAGGTCGGCCCCTCGTTGTGGAAACCTTCGGTCAGAATTCGCTCGCCCGAGCCGTCGATGCGCATGACGCCGATCGAGAACGAGCCGGCGCCGCGCTTGGTGAAGGCGATCACGTCGCCGCGCGGCGACCAGACCGGCGTCGAATAGGAGCCCTGGCCGAAGGAGATGCGGCGCTGACCCGAGCCGTCGGCGCCCATGAGATAAATCTGCTGCGTGCTGCCGCGGTCCGACTCGAAGCAGATCATTTTTCCGTCGGGCGAGTAGCAGGGCGCGGTGTCGATGGCCGCGGTGTCGGTCAGCCGGGTGGTGCGCTTCGAGCGCAGATCCATGACGAAGATGTTGGAATTGGAGCCCTGCTGCAGGCTCATGGCCACGCGCTGGCCGTCGGGCGAGAAGCGCGGCGAGAAGCTCATGCCCGGCAGGTCGACGACGACCTCGCGTTGGCCGGTCTCGATGTTCAAGCAGCACGACGCGCGGCTCGCCGCGGCCGTAGGACATGTAGGTGATTTCCTGGCTGTTCGGGCTGAAGCGCGGGGTGAGCACGAGCTCCTCGCCGCGCGTGAGGTAGCGCACATTGGCGCCGTCCTGATCCATGATGGCGAGACGCTTGACGCGGCGCTCCTTGGCTCCGGTCTCGTCGACGAACACGATGCGCGTATCGAAATAGCCCTTCTCGCCGGTGAGCCGCTCGTAGATCGCGTCGGAGATGAGGTGGGCGATGCGGCGCCAGTTGTCGGGCTGGGTGAAGAACTGGGAGCCGGCGAGCTGCTGGCCGGCGAACACGTCCCACAGCCGGAATTCGACCTTGAGGCGGCCGTCGGGCTGACGCGTGACGCGCCCGACCACGAGGCCCTGCGCGTTGATCACGCGCCAATCCTGAAAGCGCGGAGCCACGTCGATATTCTGGATCTTCTCGATGAATGCCGCGGGCTCGATCGGCGCGAACAGGCCGCAGCGGCGCAGATTGGCGGTGATCACGCCCGCGAGGTTGCGCCCCGACTCCGCGTCAGCGGGGCCGCCGCCCGCGCCGCCGAGGAAGTCGAGGATCGCGACCGGCAAGGGCTGGATGGTGCCCTGCGTGATGTCGAGCCTCAGCACCGCGTGCGCGGGGCCGCCCAGCGCGATCAGCGTCGAAGCGGCCGCGCCGGTCGCGAGGACCTGGCGGCGGGAAAGACGGATTGTCGGGAGCGGCGACGTGAAAAGTTCTGGCTTCATGCGGGGCTCGGCGGCGCTTTCGTTCATCCGCCGAACATGTCGCGCGGATCGAAGGTGACCTCGACGTCCTTCCAGACGTCGTACTTGTGGGCGGGCAACGTATAGGGCTGGCAGCGGCGCACCGCGCGCATGGCGCTCTCGGCCGCGATCTGGAAATAAGAGCCGGCCGCGCGGTTCATCAGCTCGGGCTCGCGCGAGAGCGTGCCGTCCTGCTTGAACTGGATGCGCAGGCGCACGATCAGCTTCTCGGCTTCCTCGGCGCCGACCGGCGGGTTCCAGCAGGCCTGGATCTGCGCGCGCAGCGCGTCGATCTCGCTTTGCGTCAAGCGCTGGCCGATGCCGGTAGGCGCGCCGAGCGTGGCCTGCGGCGACACTTCGGGTGCGGCCTGCTGCTTGCGGGTCGGATCGCGCTTGTCGAGCAAGGCGGCGACGCGATTGGGATCGAAGGTGCGCTGGGGGGTGCGCGCGTCGGCGGTGGTCTCCGGCGGCTTCGGCTGCTGCTTCGGGATCGGCGGGCGCTTGGGCGGCTCGGGCACGCGCACCTGCTGCGCGGGCGCGGGCTCCGGCGTCACCATCTTGTCGATGAGCTTGTCGAGCGACTCCGACGGCGGCGGTGGCGGGGGTGCGGCGGCCTGTGGCTTGATCTCGGGCTTGTCGGCGGGCTTGGCCTCGGTCGGCGGTGCGGGCTTGGGCTCGGCGATCTTCTCGGCGACCTGCTTCTTCGGCTCCTCGACGTTGGTTTTCTTCAAGGTGCCGGCCTTCAACTCCGTGAATTCACTAATCGGGACGAGATCGACCGGCATCGACTCGGTGCGCGGCGCCTCGACGGGCGTCACGGCAAATAGAACAAGCCCCCAGCCGAGCACGAGGGCATGTGTAACACCCGAAATGGCGAACCCAGGACGCAAGCGCTCAGTTCCCCTGCTCGAATTCGGTCACCAGCGCGACGCGGCGATAGCCGGCGGCCGAAAGCCGGCCCATGACCTTCATCACCGTGCCGTAATCCACCCTGCGGTCGCCGCGCACATAGATGCGCTCTTCGGCGCCGTTCTTGGCGATGGCCTTCAGCTTGGGCACGATCTCGTCGAGCTTGATCTCGGTATTCTGCAAGTAAACCTGGCCCTTGTCATTGACCGAGAGGGTGAGCGGCTCCTTGTCCTGCTCCATGCTCTTGGCCTGGGTCTGCGGCAGGTCGATGGGCACGCCGACGGTGAGCAAGGGCGCGGCGACCATGAAGACGATGAGCAACACCAGCATGACGTCGACCATCGGCGTCACGTTGATGTCGGCCATCACGGTGGCGCGGCGGCGGCGCGAGCGCCGGCTCACCCATCCGCTTCCCATCGAGGTCGAGGCGGCCATGGCTCAGGTCCTCTCGTCGATCTGGCGCGACAGGATCGCCGAGAATTCGTCGGCGAAACCCTCGAGGCGCTGCGCCTGGCGATTCACCTCGATCACGAACTTGTTGTAGAAAATCGTGGCCGGAATAGCGGCGACCAGGCCCAAGGCGGTCGCGAACAACGCTTCGGCGATGCCGGGCGCCACGACCGCGAGACTCGTGTTCTTGGAGGCGGCGATGGCCTGGAAGCTGGTCATGATGCCCCAGACGGTTCCGAGCAGGCCGATGAAGGGACCCGACGAGCCGACCGAGGCGAGCACGAGCAATTGACGCTCGAGCCGGTCCACCTCGCGCGCGATGGTCACGTCCATCACCTTCTCGATGCGCTCGGCCAGCCCCGTGAGCGTGCGGGCGCCGCCCTCGTAGGTGCGCTTCCATTCGCGCATGGCGGCGACGAACAGGGTCGCCATCGGATTGCCGGGCCGCGCCTGCACGGAGCGATAGAGTTCCTCGAGGCTCTGGCCGGACCAGAACACTTCCTCGAAGCGATCCATCTGCCGCTTGGTGCGGCCGAGCAGAATCCATTTATCGATGACGATGGCCCAGACCCAGACCGAGGCGATCATCAGCCCGATCATGATCGCCTTGACCAGAAAGTGCGCCTGCCAAAAGAGGCCCCAGAGCGAGAGATCGGCGGCGGGGGCGACTAGTTCGGGATTCATGATCAAACCTCGGCTGTTCCCATCCAGCGGGAAGCGGAACGCCGTATTTGGAACAAATGCTTGGGCTCGCCCGCGAGGGCTGGCGCGGCGAAATCCGGCCCAAACGGCACCCCTGAGGGTTCTTGGGCCTGAACGACACCGAATATCTGTCCAAACTTGGGCGCGCGGCCCCCGTCCTCAGCGGACTCAGCGCCTGCCGTCGTTAATGTCGGGTTAGCGGCGGGCCAAAACGCGAAGCCGCCCGGCTCCGGGGTGGAGACGGGCGGCTCAGGCGTTCGAAAGGGTGTTGGCGTCAGCCCTTGTTGGCGTCAGGTCTGGGGCTGCGGCTGCGGGCCGGTGGCACCGGGACGGTTGCGGCGTTCGGCCATGAACTGGTCGAACTCGGTCTTGTCCTTGGCGAAACGAAGCCGGTCGAGGAATTCGCGGAACTCGCGTTGCTCCTCCTCCAGGCGCCGCAAGGTATCAGTCTTGTATTCGTCGAAGGCGTGATTGCCGCTGGAACGCGGACCCCACCATTCGGAGGCATCGCGCCGCATGCGATCGGCGCCTTCCTGCCAGCCGTGCCAGCGGCCGTGGCCGCGCCGATATCCGCACATCTTTCTGCTCCATAGACCGAAGAAGAGGATCGCCAGGCCGATCGGCCACCAGACGATGAAGCCCAGGACCATCAGCAGGATCCAAATGGGGAATGGGATTCCGTACTCGTCGAGCTTGCTTGCGAAGGCGGTCATCTGAGCCTCACGTGTGAATGTTAATCACATTTACATAGCTATGAGCGCCAGCCAGTTCTGTCAAGACCCGGTTTCAGTGGGCCTGTGGAGGACCGTCCCGCCCCATCCGCTCGGTCACGCCGAGCCCGCGCAGATACACGAGCACCGCCGCCTCGAGCAGCTCTTCGGGAGACATAGGTAGGGTTCGCCGGCCGGCATCGCCACGTCCGAACAGCGAGGCGATTCCGTGCGAGAGCGCCCAGACGTGCAGCGCGACCATCAGCGCCGGGGGGCGCTGCGACGGCGGCAAGCCGGCGAGCAACGCCTCCGAGGCGGCGCGCAGGACGGCGAAGGCGCGATCGCTCGCCTCGCGCAGCTCGGGATTGGGGTCGAGCGGAAGCCCGGCCTCGAACATCGCCGAGTAATAGGCGGGCTCCTTGCGCGCGAATTCGAGATAGGCCTTGCCGACCTGCTCGAACGCGGTGAGCGGATCGGGGCGCGCCTGGTTCCAGGCGCGCACGAGCATGGCCTCGAACTCGACGAAGCCGCGGCCCGCGACGTCTGCGAGCAATTGGTCGCGATCGCGGAAATGGCGATAGGGCGCCGCCGGGCTGACGCCGGCGGAACGGGCCGCCTCGGCGAAAGTGAAACCGGACGGTCCCTTCTCCGCGATCAATTCCATCGCGGCCTGGACCAGCGCTTCTTTCAGATTGCCGTGGTGATAGGCGCGCGCCTTGTCCCTGCGGTGTCGTCGCCAGCTCATGTAAATAACTCTTACATGAGTCCCGCCGGGCCGTCGACACGGCTGGCGGAGCGCGGACTCAATCCTCGACGCGCATGGCCTTGCGCAGCGCCTGCGGGATGCGCTGCGCCTTGCCGCCGGCAACGCAGGCGACCTTTACATCGGCCTCGACCAGTACCTCATCCCCGCGCGCTACGACTTGCCGCAGCGTGATCGAGGCGCCGGCGACTTCTTTCGGGGTGGTCCGCACCTCGATCACGTCGTCGATGCGGGCGGGCTTGAGGAAGTCGATCCGCATGGAGCGCACGACGAAGGCAAAGCCCCCCGTTTCGGCGACCGCTTCCGCGAACAACGCGCCCTGCTCGACGCCCAAGAGCCGGAGGAAATCCGAGCGGCCGCGCTCCATGAAGCGCAAATAGCTCGCGTGATAGACGAAGCCGGAGAAATCCGTGTCCTCGTAATAGATGCGCACCGGCAAGACATGGCCGCCTGCGACGAGGCGGCCGGCGAGATGCGCGTACGGCCCGGCCCCGCTCATCCCTCTTCCTGATCGAACAGCGGCATCTGCGACGGGATCGCGCGGCGGCTCCTTGATGCCGAGATGCTTGAAGGCGTGCGAGGTCAGCATGCGGCCGCGCGGCGTGCGTTGCAGGAGGCCCTGCTGCACCAGGAACGGCTCGATGATTTCCTCGATGGCGTCGCGCGGCTCGGAGAGCGCGGCCGCCAGCGTATCGACGCCCACCGGTCCGCCGGCATAGTGGAGCGCGATCGCAGAGAGATAACGCCGGTCCATGGCGTCGAGCCCGGCGGCATCGACTTCCAGTTCGATGAGCGCGCGGTCGGCGGCCTTGCGGTCGATGGAGCCCGCGCCTTCGACCGACGCGAAATCGCGCACGCGCTTCAACAGTCGTCCGGCGATGCGCGGCGTGCCGCGGGCGCGGCGGGCGATCTCAAGCGCGCCGTCGGCGGCGATGCCGATGCCGAGCACGCGCGCGCCGCGCGTGACGATGGTCTCCAGCTCCTCGACCGCATAGAAGCCGAGCCGGATCGGAATGCCGAAGCGGTCGCGCAGCGGCGTCGTGAGCAGGCCCGAGCGCGTGGTGGCGCCGATCAGCGTGAAGCGCGCAAGATCGATCTTCACCGAGCGCGCGGCCGGCCCTTCGCCGATGATGAGATCGAGCTTGTAGTCCTCCATGGCGGGATAGAGGATTTCCTCGATCGCGGGATTGAGCCGATGGATTTCGTCGATGAACAGAACGTCGCGGTCTTCCAGATTGGTGAGCAGCGCCGCGAGATCGCCGGCCTTGGCGATCACCGGCCCGGCGGTGGAGCGGAAATTGACGCCGAGCTCGCGCGCGACGATCTGCGCGAGCGTGGTCTTGCCGAGGCCCGGGGGACCCACGAGCAATACGTGGTCGAGCGCTTCCTTGCGCTGCTTCGCCGCCTCGATGAAGACGGAGAGATTGGCGCAGGCCTTCTCCTGGCCGATGAATTCGGAAAGCCGCTGCGGGCGCAGGTTCGGCTCGGCGACGTCGTCGTCGCGGACTTCCGGGGTGACCAGCCGCCGGCTCATCGCGCCAGCTCCTTGAGGCTCGCGCGGATCAGGGCTTCGGCGGTGGCCTTGTCGCCTGAGGAGCGCATCGCCGCTGCGACGGCGGCACTGGCCTGAATCTCGCCATAGCCGAGATTGATCAGCGCGGAGACCGCGTCGGAGACCGGCTGCGGCGCGCGGCGCTCGGCGAGATCGCCCTGCAGGCGGATCACGGCCGGATCGACGCTGGCGAAGGCCGGCGCCTTGTCCTTCAGCTCGGTGACGATGCGCTGCGCGAGCTTGGGCCCGACGCCGGGCGTGCGGGAAATCTGCGCGCGGTCGCCGAGCGCGATGGCGTTGGCGAGCTCCGCGACCTTGAGCGTCGAGAGCACGCCGAGCGCCACTTTAGTGCCGACGCCCTGCACCTCGAGCAGGATCTTGAACCACTCGCGCTCGAGATCGCTGGCGAATCCGAACAGCTTGATCTGGTCCTCGCGCACGTGCGTCTCGATCGAAAGCGTCGTCGCCTCGCCCGCCGGCGGCAGCGCCTGCAGCGTGCGGGCGGAGCAATGCACGAGATAGCCGACGCCATGCACGTCGAGCAGCACGTGGCCCTCGCCGTAGCTGTCGATCACGCCGCGCAGCTTGCCGATCATCGCCCGCCTCCGGCCGCGAGCCGCAGGATCGGCGCCGCGCGGTGATGCGCGTGGGTGATGGCGACGGCGAGCGCGTCGGCCGCGTCCTCGGTCTCCGGGTTCGCCTTCGGCAGCAGCACCTTCACCATCATCCGCACTTGACCCTTCTCGCCGCGGCCGGCGCCGACGATCGATTTCTTCACGAGGTTGGGCGCGTATTCGGCGACCGGCAAACCGGCCTGCGCCGGCACCAGCAGCGCCACGCCGCGCGCCTGGCCGAGCTTGAGCGCCGCGCGCGGATCGGCGTTGACGAAGGTCTCCTCGATCGCGGCTTCCTCCGGCCGGTAGCGGGCGAGCACGGCGCGCAGCCCTTCGTGCAGCTCGGCGAGGCGCATTGCCATTTCCTCGTCGGGATCGGGCGCGACCGAGCCGCAGGCGATGTAGGTCAGCGCATTGCCGGCAATCTCGACCACGCCCCAGCCGGTGCGGCGGAGGCCGGGATCGATGCCCAGGATTCGAATCGGGCGTGCGGCCATGGCCCCTCCAAACTAGCCCGGAAGCCCCCCGGCCGTCAGGCGGCTGTGGACCGTCGCATCGCAATGGCCCCGCTGGCCAGCGCAACACCGACACTTGTGGCTGCGATGCCGATGATCGCGGCCAAATCGGGCACTTCGCCGAGCACCGGGATCGCGATCAGCGCGGCCATGCCGGGCGCCAGCGCGGCGAAGGCCGCGGCCTTCGACGCCCCGAGCCGGGCCACGGCGATGCCGTAGCCGACGAGGCCGAGGATGCCGGAGAAGACGCCCTGGATCACCGCCTGGGCGGCGATCTCCCAGCCGTGGCCCGCGCGCCAAGCCTCGACCAGCGGCAGCGTGCCGAACGGCAGCAACAGAAGCGTGGACCAGAAGCCGATGAGCGCCGCCGCTTCGAAGGCGCCGAGGCGGCTGCGGCGGAACGCGATCGTGTAGATCGCCCACAGAAAGGCGCCGACCAGCACGAGCCCATGCCCGCGCCAGGCGCCGCTGGTGAAATCGAACATACCGCGGCCGGCGATGGCAAGGATGCCGGCGACGATCAGCGCGTAGCCGATCAGGCGCGCCGGCCCGATGCGCTCGCGGTCGACGAGCACGGCCAAGAGCGCCGCGAACAACGGCATGGTGCCGGGCAGAAGCGGGCCGATATCGGCGGCGGGCGCGAACTTCATGCCGGTTGCGACGAGGATGAAGAAGGGCGCGCCGGCGCCGAGCACGCACAAGGCGACGAGCCCGCGAATGCCGCGCGGGGCGACTCCGACACGCAGCCACACCGGCGCGAACAGGAGCGCGGGCACCGCCATGCGCAGCAACCCGACCGCCTCCGGCGGCAGCGTGCCGGTCACCGCATGGCGGGTGCCGACGATCCAGGCGGCCCAGATCGTCACCGCGAAGATGGCGGCGGCGCTGCCGATCAAGGTGTCGCGTCGCGTCACTGGAGACCCTTTGCCATCCCGGTTGGCCGTTGATAGCCCGGCCATCTGTCGCCGCATAGAACGCGCCCGCGCATAGGACGCATGCAACAAAGACTCGTCGCCATGGCTACCGGCAATTGCTAGTGAACACCCACCCGATTCCGCCCGTGACCTTCTTTCCCGAAAGCTCACACTTCGCCGCCATCCTTGCGGATCCGCGGTTTTTCGCGACCTTTGCGATCGCGCTGCTTTCCGGCCTGGTGCGGGGCTTTTCCGGCTTCGGCTCGGCCTTGATCTTCATTCCGCTGGTCAGCGCCGTGTACGGGCCGAAGATCGCGGCGGCCTCGTTCGTGCTCATCGACTTCTTCTGCACGATCCCGCTCGCGATCCGCGCCTACCCCGCCTGCAACAAGCGCGAAGTTCTTCCGCTTACGCTTGCGACCTGCAGCACGATCCCGCTCGGCGCGCTGATCTTGCATTACGTCGAGCCGGTCTGGCTGCGCTGGTTCATTGCGGTTCTCGTCCTCGGCCTGCTCGCGGTGCTGGTTTCCGGCTGGCGCTATCGCAGGCAGGCGTCGCTTCCGCTTACGATCGGCGTCGGCCTGGCCTCCGGCATATCGGGCGGGGCGACGACGCTCACGGGCCCGCTGGCGATCATCTATTGGCTCGGCAGCGCGAGCGGCGCCGCAGTGGTGCGTGCGAACCTGATGGTGTTCTTCCTGTTCACCGACGGCTTCATCGCCTTGGTGTACCTGGCGCGAGGGCTGCTCACGCCCGAGGTCATCGCAATCGCGCTCGCGATCGCGCTGCCGTTTCTCGCGGCGCTTATGGTGGGGGCGCGGCTGTTCCGCGGCGCGTCGGACTTGACCTATCGCCGCATCGCCTACGCGATCGTGGCGTTGGCCGCGCTGGTGAGCCTGCCGTTGTTCGACGGGATGTTGCGCTAGGCGCTCATGCGCTGCACCAGCGCGTCGGAAATCTCGAAATTGGCGTAGACGTTCTGGACGTCGTCATTGTCCTCGAGCGACTCGATCAGTTTGAGCAATTTCTCTCCCGCCTCGTCGTCCACCGCCACGGCGTTCTGCGGCCGCCAGGCGAGCGCAGCCTTGCTGGGCTCGCCGAACTTGGCTTCGAGCGCGCGCGCGACGGACTGGAGATTCTCGGGCGACGTAATCACCTCGTGACCGGCGGGCGTGGAGGACACGTCGTCGGCGCCGGCCTCGATCGCGGCGTCCAGCATCGCGTCCGCGCTCGCCTTGGCGGCGTCGTACTGCACGACGCCGACGCGGCTGAACATGAAGGAGACCGCGCCGGTCTCGGCCAGATTGCCGCCGTGTTTGGTGAAGAACGAACGAACCTCGGAGGCGGTGCGGTTCTTGTTGTCGGTCAGCGCCTCGACGATGACGGCGACGCCGCCTGGGCCGTAGCCCTCGTAGCGGATTTCCTCGTAGTTCTCGCCCTCGCCGCCCTGCGACTTCTTGATCGCGCGCTCGATATTGTCCTTGGGCATGTTCTCGGCGCGCGCCGCCAGCACCGCCGCGCGCAGGCGCGGATTCATGGCCGGATCGGGCAGGCCCAGCTTGGCTGCGACGGTGATTTCGCGCGTCAGCTTGCCGAACAGCTTGGCGCGGGCCGTGTCGGCGCGGCCCTTCTTGTGCATGATGTTCTTGAATTGGGAATGACCGGCCATGCTCTTCTCCCGACGCGAATCCCACCCGGGCGCCGCTCCAGCGACGATACGGTTAGACCGGTCTTGCGACCGCGCGTTATAAGGCGCGGTCAGGCGAAAGTTCAAGGTGAGACCTTGGCGTGAACGTGCTTCGTGCAGGCGCCCGCCGGCTCCTCCTCGGGGAGGGGCACCGCATCAATCGGTTTCAGCTGGCGTGGCTTCTGGACCGCAACTCGATCGAGGTTCGCGACTCCGGCGTCCCTGTTTCAGCCGGCGAGCCTTCCATCCTGGCCCTGCCCTGGCAGGAAATCGGCGCGGACCTGCGAAAGCGGGAGCGCATTTTGCCGGCCGGTTTCATTCTGCGCGGCCTCGAGAATCCGGGCGCGGACCATGACGGCTGGATGGAGCGGCGCAACGCGCTGTTCGACGCGGGTTATGTTCCGCTGCGGCGGCAATTCCGGTCGTACAGGCCGAATGTGATCTATGCGCGATCCGACCTGATCGCCGATGCGCGCACGGCCGGAGCCTGCTCCGATCATGCGGTGGCGATGAGCTCGCTTGGCAAAGTCAGCCGCCTGGCCAACCATCTTTGGCAATATCTCTTTTTGACGATGTACGGCTTGCGCAACGGGCTGCGCGTCGAGGTGCCGGCATGGCAGGGCGAGGACTTTTTCGGATTTTCCGATCCTTGGCCGGGCAGTTACTCCGTGCGCAGATATGGCGCTTTCGTGCACGACCATTTCGAGCTGTGGCGCGACGAGCCGGCGCCGCGCGACGTCGATTTCAAGGGATGGTTTCAGGAGGTTCCGGACGTGTGGCGCGTGCACCGCCAATTCATCCGCCGGCTGTTCACCCTCAAGCCCCGCTGGGCGAGGCCGCTCGAGCGCCTGCAGCGACGGCTGCAAGTCCAGGGCCGGACGCTCGTCGCGATCCATGTCCGGCGGGGCGACTACGTGACGCTTGAAGCGAGTCGTCCGCAATTCCGGACGGTGCCGGTGGCCTGGTATCGTCAGGCGCTTGCCGAAATCTGGCCGCGCCTGCGCGCGCCGGTTCTGCACGTCGGCACCGACGAGCCGGCGAACATCGCTCCGGAATTTTCCGACTACCCGCAGCTGGGCGAAGAGCTTGCCCGCTTGCCGGCGGACATGCCGGCGGACATTCGCGATTTCATGCTGATGCGCGACGCGGACTATCTGCTCGCCTGCAACAGTTCGTTCTCGATGCTGGCCTCGTTGCTCGCAGAAGCGGGCCAGACTTGTCTGCTGGTGAACCACGAGCGGCAGACATTCGCGCCCTTCGATCTGTGGACCGAGCAACGCTTCTGGCACCGCTTCGGCGGCGCGCCGGCGTGAGCCGGCCGAATGCGAGCCTAGGAACGAACGGCGGGCAGCTTCCGGCCGACCCAGCCGGCGATGGCCTTGGCGAAACTCTCGGCGATCGGGCCTGAGGTGAGAAAGTGCCCGCCGCCCTCGACCCAGACGAGGTCGCGGCTCGGGGCGTTGGTCAGGCTCTCGTAGATCGCCTCGGCGTTCGGCGGCAGCGCGAGTTCGTCCTTGGTGCCGTGCACGACGACGGCCGGCACCGTGACCTCGGCGCCGAACTTGACGGTGCTGGCGTCGGACTCCTCGAGCGTGCCGAAGATGTCGACATAGACCGAAGCCGCGAGCGTCAGCCGGAAGCCGGGGAACCAGTCGTCATAGAACAGAATCTCGCTGCCGCGCCCGGCCTTGATCAGCGCGCGGCATTTGGCCAGATGCGCGTCGAAGTCGGCTTTCTTCTTCGCGTCGAAGCGGATCTGCGCCTCCAGATACGGCGACTTGATCGACGCGACGAAGCCGAGCGCCTTCACCTGCGGGTCGCGGGTCTTGCGCCAGTAATTGATGATACGCGGGCCGCCCAGGCTGGTGCCGAACAGCGCCACGTGGTCGAGGCCGCGGCTTTTCGCGACCGCCAACGCGGCGGCGATGTCCTTCACGTAGTCGGCGAAGTTCGCGAACAGCATGCCGTGCAGGCCTGCGGTGCGCATGTTCGGCACCATGAGCGCGTAGCCGATCGCGTTCAGCCGCGCCGCCATCGGGTTGTAGTCGTTGGGGCCGATAAAGCCGCCGGTCATGCCCGGCACATAGACCACCGCGCTCCGCGTGGGCTGCTCGGGCATGAACAGCAGCGCGTTGAGCGTGAGCTTCTCCTCGATATTGTAGAGCACGAACTCGGCGCGCGGCTGCATGGCCGATGCTCAGCTCCAGAACGGAGGCTTGGCTTCGGAGAGAATGCCGCCGAGGCGCACCGGCGCGATCTTCTGCGCGAGACCGGTGGCGTCGTCGATCTCGACCGCGACGCCCGAGAGCGTGGCGGGGCCGCTTGCCGCTTCGAAGCGCGTCGAGGGAATCTTGGTCAGGAAGCGGCGCATCGGCTCGGCCTTGTCCATCCCGATCACCGAATCGTAATTGCCGCACATACCGATGTCGGAGATGTAGGCCGTGCCGCCGGCGAGCACGCGCTCATCGGAGGTCGGGACATGGGTATGGCTGCCGACGACGAGGCTCACGCGCCCGTCGAGGAAATAACCCATGGACTGCTTCTCGCTGGTGGCCTCGGCGTGCATGTCGACGACGATGGCATCGCACGCGCCCTTGAGCGCATTGGCGGCGAGCTCGCGCGCGACCGCGGCGAATGGATCGTCCATCGCATCCATGAAAATGCGGCCCATGAGATTGACGACCAGCACGCGCGCCCCGTTCTTGGCGGGCAACAGCGCCGCACCGCGGCCGGGCGCGCCGGCGGGAAAATTGAGCGGCCGGATCAGTTTCGGCGCGCGCTCGATGAACACGAGCGCCTCGCGCTGGTCCCAGGCGTGGTTGCCGAGCGTGATGGCGTCGGCGCCGGCGTCCACGATCTCCTGATAGATCGCTTCCGTGATGCCGAAGCCGCCGGCGGCGTTCTCGCCGTTGATGGCGACGAAATCGAGCTTCCAGTCGCGGATCAGGCGCGGCAGCTTCGCGGTCACCGCCTCGCGGCCGGAGCGGCCGACGATGTCGCCGAGGAAGAGCAGGCGCATCAGCGGCCCTTCTCGCGCGGAGCCCAGTATTCGCGCTCTTCGGTGAGGATCAGATCGAGAGGCTGGTCGCGCTCAGTCATCGGAACTTCATCGACGCGTTGTGCTTCGAAGGCGAGCCCAACGGCGCCCACGCGGCGCTCGGAACGCATGCGCGCGATCGCGGCATCATAGTAGCCTTTGCCATAGCCGAGGCGGCCGCCCTTGGCGTCGAAGGCGAGCAGCGGCACCAGCAGGATGTCGGGTTTCAGCTCGCGCGCACTCGCGGGCGGCTCCGAAGTTCCGAACGCGCCGGCGACGAGCTTGCTGCCGGGCTCATGCAGGCGGAACACGATGCGGCCGTCCACGATCGCGGGCAGCACGATCTTGCCGCCGGCCGCCGCGATCTTTTCGAGCAGCGGGCGCAGATCGAACTCCGAGCGCATGGGCTCATAGGCCGAGTAGACCGTGTTCTTGTAGATCTTGAACGGAAGCCCGCGCTCGGCGAGCGCCTTGGCCGCGTGCATGCGAAAGTCGGGCGCCAGCGCATCGCGCCGGGCGAGCGCGGCCGCGCGCAAGGCGCGCTTCTTTTCGACGATGTCGTCCGTCTGCGCGAGCATCAACGACGCTGGGGATTCCTGAGGGGCGAGTGCAAAACCGCGCCCGCAAAGCCACTCTAGGCCGACTGGCGCCCTGCCGCCAACCCCGTCAGCCCAGGCCGGCGCCGTTACCGATGCCGATGCCGTCGTTGAGGCGGTGGGCGATGCGCTCGATGCGCGAAGCGGCGCCATCGATCGCGTCGGCGAAGGCGCGCTCGCTGGCTTCGATGCGCGAGACTTCGGAGACGCGGCTGTCGCGCAGGCCCTCGATATCGTGCTCGACCGCGCGCACGCGGCGGCGCATCTCGGAGAGCTCGTCGGCCACCATGATCGCGGCCATGACGGCGAGCCGCGTGTCGCCGATTTCGCCGAAGGCGCTGCGCAATTGCCCGATGCGCGCGTCGACATCGCGCGCGAGACGGACCAGATGCTCCTCCTGGCCGTCGTCGCAGGCCATTCGGTACACGCGTCCGTTGATGGTGATGCTGACCTGCGCCATCGGCGACTCCCCGCTCACTCAGTGCTCGCGCAGCTCGAGCGCGGCGCGGATGGTGCCCATCGCATGATCGAGCCGGCGGGAGACCTCGCGATTGGCGGCTTCGAGGTCGGCCGAGCGGGCGCGCAGACGGTCCAGCTCCGACGCGAGCTTGGAGCGGTCACTGCCATAGGCTTGGAGTTGCTCCTCGAGACCATCGCGGCGCTGGTCGTCGTCGAGCCGCCGGTTGACCGCGGCCTCCAGCGCGTCGAGCGCCGCGTGCAAGCGGCTGCTCGCTTGCTCCAGCGCGGGCTCGCCCTGGGCGCGGCGCGGCGCCGGCTCCTCGACCGGGTCCAGGTGGCTCGCAAGGGCGGTGCGAATCATCGTGGATTGGATTGTACGCCTGTTGGCGTTGACTTGGAGGGCGCAGGTGTTAATTGTCCGCGCGCCCAACGGCGGCGCGGCCCCGCGCAACCCCGAACAGCCGCCGATCCCGGGCCGACAGAGACCAAAACATGGGCCGCCAAACCCACGACCGCATGGCCAACGCCATCCGCGCGCTCGCCATGGACGCGGTCGAGGCGGCCAAATCCGGCCATCCCGGCCTGCCCATGGGGGCGGCCGACGTCGCCACGGTCTTGTTCACAAGATTCTTGAAGTTCGACCCGGCGGACCCCGCCTGGCCCGACCGCGACCGCTTCGTGCTCTCGGCCGGGCACGGGTCGATGCTGCTCTATGCCGTGCTGCATCTGCTCGGCTACGCCGACATGACCCTCGAGGAGCTCAAGCGCTTCCGCCAGCTCGGCTCGAAGACCGCGGGCCATCCGGAATACGGCCACGCGGCCGGCATCGAAACCACGACCGGCCCGCTCGGCCAGGGCATCGCCAACGCGGTCGGCATGGCGCTCGCCGAGCGCATCATGGCGGCGAAGTTCGGCGACGGCATCGTCGATCACTTTACGTATGTGCTCGCCTCCGACGGCGACCTCATGGAAGGCATCAGCCAAGAGGCGATCGCGTTCGCCGGGCATCTGAAGCTCTCGAAGCTCATCGTGCTGTTCGACGACAACGGCATTTCCATCGACGGCAAGCTTTCGCTCTCCGATTCCACCGATCAGGTCGCGCGCGTGAAGGCCTCGGGCTGGAACGGCGTGCGCGTCGACGGCCACGATCCGGAGGCGATCGCCGCCGCGATCGAGGCGGCGCGGAAATCCGACCGGCCGACGCTGATCGCGTGCAAGACCATCATCGGCTTTCGGCGCGCCGACCAAGGCCGGCACCGAGCACGCGCACGGTTCGCCGCTCGGCGCCGACGAGATCAAGGGCGCGCGCGAGAAGCTCGGCTGGAGCTATGCGCCGTTCGAAATTCCGGCCGACGTGCGCGAGGAATGGAAAAAGGCCGGCGCGCGCTCCAAGGATGCGCGCAAGGCATGGACTTCGCGTCTGGCCGCGCTCGACGCGCCGACGCGGGCCGAGTTCGAGCGCCGCATCGCTGGCAAGCTCACACCCGCGCTCGCGGCCGCGGTGCGCAAGCTAAAGGAAGGCGCCGCGGAAAAACCCGTGGAGATCGCGACGCGCAAGGCGTCCGAGGCTTCGCTCGAAGCGCTGGTCGAGGCGCTGCCCGAGATGATCGGCGGCTCGGCCGACCTCACCGGCTCCAACAACACCAAGACCAAAGGGATGAAGATCATCGCGCCGGGCGATTTCGCCGGCCGCTTCATCCACTGGGGCGTGCGCGAGCACGGCATGGCCGCCGGCATGAACGGCATGGCGCTGCACGGCGGCGTGATTCCGTTCTCCGGCACGTTCCTGGTGTTCTCCGACTATTGCCGGCCGTCGATCCGGCTCGCGGCGCTGATGGGCGTGCGCGTGATCCATGTGATGACGCACGACTCGATCGGGCTCGGCGAAGACGGGCCTACGCATCAGCCGGTCGAGCATCTGGCGGCGCTGCGCGCGATCCCGAACCTGCATGTCTTCCGCCCCGCCGATCTCACCGAGACCGCCGAATGCTGGCAGCTCGCGCTCGAGCACGCCAAGGGGCCGAGCGTGCTGGCGCTGACGCGGCAGAACCTGCCCGCGGTGCGCAAGCGCTTCGTCGAAGAGAATCTCGAGCGCGCGCGGCGCCTATGAGCTTTCGCCGGCGAGCGGCAAGGCCAGGGTCTCGATCTTCGCCTCGGGCTCGGAGATTTCGCTGGCGGTCGCGGCGCAGGCGGAGCTCGAGAAAAAGGGCGTGCCCGCGCGCGTCGTCTCGGTGCCCTGCTTCGAGCTGTTCTTCGCCCAGCCAGCGAGCTACCGCCACGCGACGATCGGCGACGCGCCGCGCGTCGCGGTCGAGGCCGCCATCCGTCAGGGCTGGGACCCGATCATCGGCACCGACGGCGCCTTCGTCGGCATGAGCGAGCTTCGGCGCCAGCGCGCCCTATAAGGACGTCTACAAGCACTTCGGCATCACCACCGAGGCGGTGGTGAATGCGGCGCTCGGCGCGATCGGCAGCGAGCGCGGCGCCGACGGCGTTAAGGCTGCGGCGCGCTCGTGAGCGCCGACACGCTGACAGCGCTGCGCCAGCCGTCTAATAAGGTGAAGGCACGAAAGGTAGCGGAATGACTGTCCGGGTTGCCATCAACGGGTTCGGGCGCATCGGGCGCAACGTCTTGCGCGCGATCGTCGGAGGCCAAGCGGAAGGATATCGAGGTCGTGGCGATCAACGACCTCGCGCCGGTCGAGACCAACGCGCATCTGCTGCGCTTCGACTCGGTGCACGGCCGCTTTCCCGGCGAGGTGAAGGTCGCGGGCGACAGCATCGATTGCGGCATGGGACCGATCAAGGTCACCGCGATCAAGGACCCGGCGCAGCTGCCGCACAAGGCGCTCGGCGTCGACGTCGCGCTCGAATGCACCGGCATTTTCACCGCCAAGGATAAAGCCTCGGCGCATCTGACCGCCGGCGCCAAGCGCGTGCTGGTGTCGGCGCCCGCCGACGGCGCCGATCTCACCGTGGTCTACGGCGTGAACCACGACAAGCTCGTGAAGGCGCACATCGATCGTGTCGAACGCGTCCTGCACCACGAACTGCCTGGCGCCGGTCGCCAAGGTGCTGAACGACGCCATCGGCATCGACAAGGGCTTCATGACGACGATCCACGCCTACACCAACGACCAGCCGTCGCTCGATCAAGTGCACAAGGATCTCTATCGCGCGCGCGCGGCGGCGCTCTCCATGATCCCGACCTCGACCGGCGCGGCCAAGGCCGTCGGCCTGGTGCTGCCGGAGCTCAACGGCAAGCTCGACGGCGTCTCGATCCGCGTGCCGACGCCGAACGTGTCGATGATCGATTTCAAGTTCGTGGCCAAGCGCAAGACCACCAAGGAAGAGATCAACGAGGCGATCAAGCGCGCGGCCGAGCAGCAGCTCAAGGGCATTCTCGGCTACACCGCTCGCGCCCAACGTCTCGATCGACTTCAACCACGACCCGCACTCGGCCGTGTTCCACATGGACCAGACCAAGGTGATGGACGGCACGCTCTGCCGCGTCATGGCCTGGTACGACAACGAGTGGGGCTTTTCGAACCGCATGGCCGACACCGCGGTCGCCATGGGCCGGCTCGGCTGATCGACGGCGCATGAAAGCGTTCCGCACCCTCGACGAAGCCAACGTCGCGGGCAAGCGCGTGCTGGTGCGCGTCGATCTCAACGTGCCGATGGAGAACGGTCGCGTCGCCGACGATACGCGCATCCGCGCGGCCGTCCCGACGATCAAGGAAATCTCCGACAAAGGCGGCAAGGCTATCCTGCTTTCGCATTTCGGGCGGCCCAAGGGGCGCGACGAGAGCCAGTCGCTGGCGCCCATCGTGGCTTCGGTGGCGAAAGTTCTCGGCAAGCCGGTCGCGTTCGCGAAGGATTGCATCGGCGCAGAAGCCGAGAAGGCCGTCGCCGCGATGAAGCCGGGCGACGTGCTGGTGCTCGAAAACACCCGCTTCCATGCCGGCGAGGAAAAGAACGCGGCGGACTTCGTCGCGGCGCTCGCGAAGCTCGGCGACCTCTATGTCAACGACGCGTTCTCGGCCGCGCACCGCGCGCACGCTTCGACCGAGGGTCTGGCCCGGAAACTGCCCGGCCTATGCCGGCCGCTCCATGCAGGCCGAAATCGAAGCGCTGACGCGCGCGCTCGAAGCGCCGCAGCGGCCGCTCGCGGCGCTGGTGGGCGGCGCGAAGATTTCCACCAAGATCGAGCTGCTCGGAAACCTCGTCGCCAAGGTCGACTTCCTCGTGATCGGCGGCGGCATGGCCAACACCTTCCTCGCCGCGCAAGGCAAGAACGTGGGCAAGTCGCTTTGCGAGAAGGAAATGCTCGGCACCGCGCGCGAGATTCTGGCAAAAGCAAAATCCGGCAAGTGCCGGATCGTGCTGCCGGTGGACGTAGTGGTCGCCAAGAAATTCGCGGCGTTCGCGCCCTCCCAGGTCGTCTCCGTCGACGACGTCGAAGGACGACGACATGATCCTCGACATCGGCCCGCGCGCGATCGAGCAGTTCATCGCCACGCTGGCGCGGGCCAAGACGCTGGTGTGGAACGGGCCCATGGGCGCGCTTCGAGATCGAGCCGTTCGATACCGGCACTTTGGAGATGGCCGAGGCGGCGGCGGAACTGACCGCGGCCGGCAAGCTGGTTTCCATCGCCGGCGGCGGCGATACGGTCGCGGCCCTGCACAAGGCGGGCGCGGCCGACCGCTTCACCTATGTATCCACAGCCGGGGGCGCTTTTCTCGAATGGCTGGAGGGCAAGCCGCTTCCCGGCGTCGAGGCGCTGCGGGTAAGGTAATGCCATCCCCTCGCCTCGCTCCCGCGTTATCGGGTATTTTCCGCCAACGAATAGAGTCTTAACGAGTTAAGTCTTGGAGGCCATGATGAATCTCGCCGAGCTCCACAAGGTCGCGTCCGCCATGGTCGCGCCCGGCAAGGGCATCCTCGCCGCCGACGAGAGCTCCGGCACCATCAAGAAGCGCTTCGACGCGATCGGCGTGGAATCCACCGCCGACAGCCGGCGCGACTACCGCGAGCTGCTGTTCCGCTCGACCGAAGCGATGAAGAGCCACATCTCGGGCGTCATCCTGTACGACGAGACCATCCGCCAGAACGCCAAGGACGGCACGCCGCTCGCCAAGATCATCGCCGCGACCGGCGCGCTGCCGGGCATCAAGGTCGACAAGGGCACCAAGCCGCTCCCGTTCTCGCCGGGCGAGGTGATCACCGAGGGACTCGACGGCCTGCGCGAGCGGCTGATCGAATATCGCAATCTCGGCGCCAAGTTCGCCAAGTGGCGCGCGGTGATCGACATCGGCCCGAAGATTCCGAGCTACGCCTGCATCCTCGCGAACGCCCATGCGCTCGCTCGCTACGCCGCGCTCTGCCAGGAAGAAGACATCGTTCCGATCGTCGAGCCCGAAGTGCTGATGGACGGCGATCACGACACCGACACCTGCTATGCCGTCACCGAGCGGGTGCTGAAGACCACGTTCGAGCAGCTCGATCTTCAAAAGGTGCAGCTCGAAGGCATGGTGCTGAAGCCGAACATGGTCGTGCCCGGCAAGAAGAGCGCGAAGCGCGCGTCCGTCGAGGAAGTCGCCGAGAAGACGGTGCGCCTGCTCAAGGCCTGCGTCCCGGCGGCGGTGCCCGGCATCGCGTTCCTTTCGGGCGGCCAGTCCGACGAAGAGGCGACCGCGCATCTCGACGCCATGAACCGGATCGGCGGCGTGCCGTGGAAGCTCACCTTCTCCTATGGCCGCGCGCTGCAGGCGGCGCCGCAGAAGGCCTGGGCGGGCAAGGCGGAGAACGTCGGCCGCGGCGCAACACGCGTTCGCGCATCGCGCGCGCATGAACGGGCTCGCCAGCCTCGGCCAGTGGAAAGCCGAGCTCGAGAAGAAGGCCGCGTAACTTTTCCTGTTGGTCGCTTCGCGTACCGGGGCCGCCAGCCCCGCAATCGCCCTTTTCACGTGCAGACATTCGCCGCATGGATCGTCGCTCCGGCCCAAATCAAACGCGCCTCGTGCTGGTGACGCCGCCGGTCGCCGACACGTACAAGATCGCGCCGGTGCTGGCCGCCGCCATCAAGGCCGCCGATGTCGCGGCCGTGGTGCTCAGGCTCGCGCCTGGCAAGGACGCCGAGCAGATCATGCGCGTGCACGCGCTGGCGCCTGCCGTACAGAACGCCGGCGCCGCGTTGCTCATCGAAGAGCGCGTCGATCTGGTCACCAGAACCGGCGCCGACGGCGCGCATGTCGCCGGCATCGATGCGCTCAAGGCGGCGATGCCGGTGCTCAAGCCCGAATTCGTTGCCGGAAGCGGCGGGCTCGCGACCCGGCACGATTCCATGACCGCGGCCGAACTCGGCGCCGACTACGTGATGTTCGGCGAACCCGACGCGCAGGGAAGACGCCCCGGCTTCGACGCGATCCGCGAGCGCGTGGCCTGGTGGGCGGAACTCTTTCAGATTCCCTGCGTCGGCTATGCGGCTTCGCTCGCCGAAGCGGGCGAGCTGGCGCGGGCGGGCGCCGATTTCGTGGCGCTCGCGGACTCGATCTGGAACTCTTCGGAAGGCGCCGGTGCGCTGGTCGAAGCCATGGAGCGGCTGCGGCAGCGGGAGCCGGCGCGATGAGCCGGCCGTTTCGCGCGATCCTGCTCGCGGCCGTCGCGCTCGCGCTGCTCGCCGCGAACGCGGCCGAAGCCCAAGCGCAGCGCACGAAAGCCAAGCAGCCGGCCGCGCCTGCGCCGGAGGTTCCGGCGGCGCTCGTGATCGACGCCGCCTACGCCGCGTTCCAGCGCGGCGAGTATCTCACCGCCTTCGCCGAAGCGACCAAGCGCGTCGAGGAGTCAAAAGACCCCGCCGCCATGACGCTGCTGGGCGAGCTCTACGTGAACGGACTCGGCGTCAAGATCGATCCGGTCCGGGCCGCCGAGTGGTACCGGCTGGCGATCGCGCGCGGGAACCGCGAGGCGATGTTCGCGCTCGGCGTCATGCACCTGCAGGGCAAGGGCGTCGCCGCGGACCGCAAGGAGGCCGCGCGTCTGTTTGCCGCCGCCGCCGACCGCGGCAACGCCTCGGCCGCCTATAATCTCGCGGTGCTCTATATCGAAGGCGAAGCGTTCCCGCAGGATTACGCGGCGGCGGCGCGACTGTTCCGCGTCGCCGCCGAGCGCGACCTCACCGACAGCCAACATGCGCTGGCGCTGCTCTACAAGGACGGCCGCGGCGTCGACAAGAACCCGGCGGAGGCCGCGCGCTGGCTCGGCCGCGCCGCCCAGCTCGGTCACGTGGCGGCCAAGGTCGAGTTCGCCATCGCGCTGTTCAACGGCGATGGCATCCAGAAGGACGAGGCGCGCGCGGCGGCGCTGTTCCGCCAAGCGGCGCTGCGCGGAAATCCGGTGGCGCAGAACCGGCTCGCCCGGATCCTGGCGGCCGGCCGCGGCGTTGCGAAGGATTCGATCGAGGCCGGCGCCTGGCACCTCCTGGCGCGTGAGAACAGCGTTCCCGACCAGTGGCTCGACCAATTGCTGAACGAGCTTCCGGCGGCGGAACGGACCGCGGCCGAGAAGCGCGCGCAGGCATGGCGCGAAGGTCACCCTACTCCACGCACTTGACGCTCCATCGAGCGGCTTCTACGACAACGCGCGACCTGCGTACGGGAATTCCAATCCATGAAGATCAACGGCAACGAAATTCGTCCCGGCATGATGATCGAATACGACGGCGGCCTGTGGATCGCGGTCAAGACCATGGCCGTAAAGCCGGGCAAGGGCCCGGCCTATAACCAGGTCGAGGCGAAGAACATCATCGACGGGCGGAAGCTCAACAACCGCTTCGGCTCCGACGAGAAAGTCGAGCGCTTTCGCCTCGATCAGAAGGATTTCCAGTACCTCTACCGCCAGGGCGACATGCTGGTGTTCATGGACTCCGACACCTACGAGCAGATCGAATTGTCCGAGGAATTCGTCGGCGAGCGCGCCGCCTTCCTGCAGGACGGAATGAAGGTGACGCTCGACATGTACGAAGAGCGGCCGATCGGCATCAAGCTGCCGGATCAAGTGGTGCTGCAGATCGTGGAAGCGGACGCCGTGATGAAGGGGCAGACCGCGACTTCGTCCTACAAGCCGGCCAAGCTCGAGAACGGGCTTCGCATCATGGTGCCGCCGTTCGTTGCGACCGGCGAGAAGGTGGTCGTGGATACGAACGAGATCACCTATATCCGCCGGGCGGAATAACGCTTTCCTTCCCTCGCCATTCGGGAGAGGGTCCAGGCAGAATGCTCCGCTCTCCCCTCATCACCGTCATGGTCGCAGCCGCGCGCAAGGCGGCGCGCGCGCTGATCCGCGATTTCGGCGAGCTGGAGAATCTTCAGGTTTCGGTCAAGGGGCCGGGAAATTTCGTCACCGCCGCCGACCGGCGCGCGGAGGAAATTCTCTTTCAGGAACTGTCGAAGGCGCGGCCCAAGTTCGGGTTTCTCATGGAGGAGCGCGGGCGCGTGCCCGGCAGCGATCCCTCGCACGAATGGGTGGTCGATCCGCTCGACGGCACCACCAACTTCATGCACGGAATTCCGCTGTTCGCGATTTCGATCGCGCTGGTGAAGGACGGCGTTCCGGAAGCCGGCGTCGTTTATAATCCGGTGAGCGACGAGCTCTATGTCGCCGAGAAGGGCCGCGGCGCGTACCTGAACGAGCGGCGGCTGCGCGTGGCGGCGCGCCGGGAACTCGCCGACTGCGTCGTCTGCTGCGGCATTCCCCATTCGGGCCGGGGCGATGCGACGCTGTTCCGCAAGGAGCTTGCCGCGGTGCAGGAACGCGTCGCCGGCGTGCGCCGCACCGGCGCGGCCGCGCTCGATCTGGCCTGGATCGCAAGCGGCCGGTTCGACGGCTTCTGGGAGCGCGGGCTCTCGCCCTGGGACCTGGCCGCCGGCATGGCGCTGATCCGCGAGGCCGGCGGCTTCGCCACCGATCTCGACGGCGGCGACGGGCTGTTCGCCAAGGGCTCGGTCTGCGCCGGCAACGAATTGATCCAGAAGCAGCTTCTCGAAGTTCTCAAAAGCGCCTGAGCTGCCGCGATTTCGCCGCGAGCGCGCGGCATTCCAATTGGGTTCGCCTGTGCCATAGTCCGCGGGCGGATTCGGATAGGCACGATGGCCCGCGACACCGACCTCTACGTGAAGGTCTCTTCGCCCAGGATTTTCCTGGTCCGGATGGCGGTGTTCCTGATCCTGTGCGCGCTGTTGGCGGCGCTGCTCTACAAGCAGATCTGGAGCGCGTTCCTGGCCAACCCGTGGCTCAACGGACTGATCCTCGGCGCGCTCCTGGTCGGCATCCTGTTTTCGTTCCGCCAGGTGCTGCGGATTATCCCCGAGGTCGATTGGGTGAACGGCTTCCGGTCTGGCCGATCCGGGGCTCGCGGTGGCGCGCGCGCCGGTGTTGCTCGCGCCGATGGCGGCGATTCTGGGCGACCGCGTCGGCCGCATGTCGATTTCGCAGACGACGATGCGCGGCATCCTGGAGTCGATCGGCACGCGGCTCGACGAGTCGCGCGATCTGGCGCGCTACCTCACCGGACTTCTCGTGTTCCTCGGGCTGCTCGGCACCTTCTGGGGCCTGCTCGATACCATCGGCTCGATCGGCAAGGTGATCCAGTCGCTCGAGGTCGGCCGCGATTCGAGCGCGATCTTCGAGGACCTGAAGAGCGGCCTCGGCGCGCCGCTCGGCGGCATGGGCATCGCCTTTTCGTCGTCGCTATTCGGACTCGCGGGCTCGCTTGGTCCTCGGCTTCCTCGATCTGCAGGCCAGCCAGGCGCAGAACCGCTTCTACACCGATCTCGAGGACTGGCTTTCGACCACCGTGCGCGAGATGGGCGTGGTCGACGTGCGCGCCGGCGGCGAGGCGCAGGCGTTTCCGGTCAACGCGCTGATCAACGTGATTGAGCGGCTCAGGAATTCGATCGAGGACGCGGCCGACGAGCGCGCGCGCGAGGTGCGCGCCGCGCCCGGCGGCGTGCCGGCCTACCTGCAGCCCTCCGCGGCCGCGGCGTTGCCGATCGCGGAGATGACCGCCGCCGTGGAGCGGCTCGAGCGCTCGGCCCGGCCGATCGCGGCGCTGGCCAATTTCCCGGTCGAGGAATTCTCCGCCGCCGCCGAGCGGCTCGACAAGGCGATCCGCGAGGCGGGCTCGCAGCGCGCGACGCAGGCGATGGTGAACCTCGCCGAGAGTCTGCAGAACCTCGTCAATCACATGCGCGCCGAGCAGCAGATGATCCGCGACTGGGCCGAGGCGCAGGCGGCCAAGCAGGACGACATCCGCAACCTCTTGGAACACATCGCGCGCGTGACGACGAACGGCGGGAGAGCGTGACATGGCGCTCGGGCGCACCGGACGCCGCGAGACCGGGTTCAACTATTGGCCCGGCTTCGTCGATGCGCTCTCGACGATGCTGCTCGCCTTCATCTTTCTGCTGTCGATGTTCATGCTGGCGCAGTTCTTCCTCTCGCAAGAGATCAGCGGCAAGGAAAACGTCCTCACAAGGTTGACGGCGCAAATCCGCCAACTCTCGGATCTGCTGTCGCTCGAGCGGTCGAACACGACCTCGCTCGAGGACCAGATCGCGCAGTTGCGCGCCAGCCTGCGCGGCGCCGAGGCCGAGCGCGACCGCCTGCGCGGCCCCGGCACCGGCCCCGATGTGCCCGCGCTCGCCAGCGAGCTCGACACCGAACGCAAGCTCAATCAGCAGCAGATTTCCCAGATCGCGCTCTTGAACCAGCAGATCGCCGCCCTGCGCCGCCAGCTCGCGGCGCTCGAGGCGGCGCTCGAGGTTTCCGAGAAGCGCGACCGCGACAGCCAGGCGCGGATCGCGGATCTCGGGCGGCGGCTGAACGTCGCGCTGGCGCAGCGGGTGCAGGAACTGCAGCGCTATCGCTCGGAATTCTTCGGGCGGCTGCGCGAAATCCTCGGCAACCGGCCGGAAATCCGCGTGGTCGGCGACCGTTTCGTGCTGCAGTCGGAAGTCTTCTTCGATCGCGGCTCGGCGGCGCTCCGGTCCGAAGCGCGGCCCGAGATCGACAAGATCGCGGGCGCGCTGCTCGATCTGGAAACGAAGATTCCCGCCGACATCGCCTGGGTGCTGCGCATCGACGGCCATACCGACATCCGCCCGATCGCGACGCCGCAGTTCCCGTCGAACTGGGAGCTGTCGTCCGCGCGCGCAATCTCGGTGGTGCAATACCTGATCGGGCGCGGCGTGAAGCCCGAGCGGCTGGTGGCGGCGGGCTTCGGCGAATTCCAGCCGATCGACCCGGCGGCGACCGAAGAAGCCTATAGCCGCAACCGGCGCATCGAGCTGAAGCTGACCGAGCGGTGAGCGCGCCGGTCGTGCGCGACTACCGCGACGAGGATTGCGAAACTGCGATCGCCCTTTGGTTGCGGGCCTGGGAGGCGACGCTCCCGGAGATCGATTTTTCCGCGCGACTCGAATGGTGGCGCCAACGCTGGCTGCGCGAGCTGGTGCCCAACAACCGGATTCGCGTCGCGGAAGACAACGGGCGAATGGCGGGCTTCATCGTCATCGATCCCGGCTCCGGCTATCTCGATCAGATCGCGGTTGCGCCGGATCTTTGGGGCACGGGCGTCGCAAAAAGGTTGCTGGACGAGGCAAAGCGAATTTCGCCGGCGCGCATCGCGCTCGAAGTGAATCAGGAGAAACGCGCGGGCGATCCGTTTCTACGAGCGCGCCGGCTTCGTGCGCGCGGGCGAAGGCGTCAATCCGCTCTCGGGACGGCCGACGTGGCGCTATTCTTGGAAGGCCGGCTGAGACTCAGACCGCCACCCCGAACTGCAATTCCGCAAGCCGCGCATAAAGCCCGCCGGCGGCGACCAGGCTCGCGTGGGTGCCCTCCTCGACGATGCGGCCGTGCTCCAGAACCAGAATGCGGTCGGCGCGCAGCACGGTGGCCAGCCGGTGCGCGATCACGAGCGAGGTGCGGTTCTCCATCGAGCGCTCGAGCGCCTGCTGCACCAGCGTTTCGCTTTCGGCGTCGAGCGACGAGGTCGCTTCGTCGAGCAGCAGCACCTTGGCGTTGCGCAGGATGGCGCGCGCGATGGCGACCCGCTGGCGCTGCCCGCCCGAAAGCGTGACCCCGCGCTCGCCGATCAGGGTGTCGTAGCCCTGCGGCAGGTTTTGCGTGAACTCGTCCACGAGCGCGAGCGCGCCGGCGCGCTCGATCTCGACATCGGTCGCACCGAGACGCCCGAGGCGGATGTTGTCGCGGATCGAGGCGGCGAAGATCGCCACGTCCTGCGGCACCAGCGCCATGCGCGCGCGCACCGCGAGCGGATCGGCGTACATCAGATCGACGCCGTCGAGCAGGATGCGGCCGGCGAGCGGATCGTAGAAGCGCAAGAGCAGATGAAAAAGCGTGCTCTTGCCCGCGCCCGAAGGCCCGACGATGGCCACGCGCTCGCCCGGCTCGACTGCGAAGGAAACCGATTCGAGAACCCGTACTTCGGGCCGCGTAGGATAAGCGAAGGAGACGCCTTCGAAGCGGATCGAGCCCTTGGCGGGTTCCGGCAGCGCGACGGAGAGTTTCGGCTTCTTGATCGCGGGCTCGATGCGCAGGAGCTCGGCGATGCGCTCGGCGGCGCCTGCGGCCTGGCTCACCTCGCCCCAGACCTGCGAGAGCTCGCTCAGGGCTCCGGCGGCGAACACCGCATAGAGCACGAACTGGCTGAGGCGGCCGGCCGTCATGCGTCCGCCGATCACGTCCTGGGCGCCGGTCCACAGCACGCCGACGACGCTCGCGAACACCAGGAAGATGCCGCCGGCGGTGAGCAGCGCGCGCGCTTTGGTCGAGTCGCGCGCGGCCGCGAAAGCGCGCTCGACCGCCTCGGCGAAGCGCGAGCGCGCCGCCGTCTCGCCGGTGAAAGCCTGCAGCGTGCGCACCGAGCCGATCGCCTCGGCGGCGTAGGCCGAGGCATCGGCCAGCGTATCCTGCGCCGAGCGCGAGCGCGCGCGCACCGCGCGGCCGAAGGCCACCAGCGGCAGCACGATGAACGGGATCGCGATCAGCACCATCGCCGAGAGGCGCGGACTGGTCACCACCATCATCGCGATGGCGCCGAAGAACAGCACGACGTTCCTAAGCGCGATCGAGGCGGAGGTGCCGACGGCGGTCTTGATCTGGGTCGTATCGGCGGCCAGCCGCGAAACCAGCTCGCCGGTGCGCGCGGTGTCGAAGAAGGCGGACGAGAGCGTAAGGATATGGGCGAACACCGCATCGCGCAGGTCCGCCACCACGCGCTCGCCGAGCGTGGTCACCAAGTAATAGCGAAGCGCGCTGGCACACGCGAGCACCGCGGCGACGACTACGAGCACGGCGAAATACTGGTCGATATAGCCGGCCTGCTCCGGCGCAAATCCGAAATCGATCATACGCCGGACCGCGAGCGGAACCGTGAGCGTCGCCGCCGCCGCGGCGAGCAGCGCCACCAGCGCCGCCGCGATCCGCCCGCGGTAGCGCAGCGCGAAGGGCACGAGCGTCATCAAGGGCCGCAGGCGGGCCGCGGGCGGCTTGGCCGGTGGCTGGGCAGGCTCGGCTTGTGTCACAAGCTACTCTCTAGTAAGAAGCCGCCGACTTCGGGGTTCGCGAGTTTACGCGCCTGAAACCCCGGCGATGCAAGGATCGAAAGCCATGAAGCCCGACATCCACCCCGATTATCACGAGATCAAGGTCGTGATGACCGATGGGACCGAATACACGACGCGCTCGACCTGGGGCAAGGCGGGCGACACGCTGAATCTCGACATCGACCCGAAGACGCATCCGGCCTGGACCGGCGGCCAGCAACAGCTGCTGGACCGTGGCGGACGGCTGTCGCGTTTCCAGAAGAAGTTCGCGGGCTTCATCAAGGGCTGAAGCGCCCGGCGGCGCCGATATTCGAAGCCCCCGCTGTGCGGGGGCTTTTTCGTTTCAGGCGCTGCGCTTGGCCTCGAAAGCGGCGCGCAGCAGCCCGAGCTGATGCTCCACCGGATTGTCATTGGTGGCCTTGCTCAGCTTGCCGCCATAGATCAGGGCGTCCATGCGCAGCACATGATCGTGCAGGCGGCGCGACTCGTCGATCAGCGTGCGCAGGCGCTTGGGCAGCGCCTTCATCGACTCCTCGTGCGGCGGCTCGTAGGTCGAGAGCTTCACCTTGGTCTTTTCGGAGCGCGCCTGATCCTGCGTGAGCTCGCCTTCATTGACCGCGCGCTGCAGGAGCAGCCAGGACGCGAGCTGCATCAGCCGCGTGGTGAGTCGCATCGACTCGGTGGCGTAGGTCAGCGCGCCGGTGCGCGAGAGCTGTTTCGATTCCTTGCGGCCGGGCCCGTCGAGATAGGCGGCGGCGAGTTCCACCAGCGTCATGCCCTCGCGGAACAGCGTCGCGAAAGACTGGCCGGCGACGATGCGCTCGGCGAGCACGACAGGAGTCTCGCTGGAAGCTTGGCGGGAGACTTGGACTTCGGACATTTACGCACCTGGTAACGCTACTGAACTCTTTACGAGATGAGGCAAGAGCCAATTTGAATCGAAGCACCGAACCCGGTCATGAGTCAAAGGGCGTTCTGCCGGCGGAAACACGCCTAATCAGTGCAATTCGCGCGCCGCCGCACCGTGCCAGGACGGGACGCGGGCAAAAAAAGGAGCCGCCCGAAGGCGGCTCAAAGGTTTTCACAGGGAGGCGTCAAACAGAGTGGACAGGAGCCACTCGACATCCACGAAGTGGATGTATCTCGATAGTGCGGCGGAAACCTTAATCAATGGTTAACGCGGGCCGGGACGTCGGCCCGCAATCAGCGCCGAAAGAACGTATCGGCGGCGCTCTTGGTCGCCTGCTTCGCCTTCATGGTGGCCTCGAGCCGCTCGATCTCGGCCCTCAAAGCATCGACCCGCTCGCGCAATTCGTGCACGGACAAGCAGCGAGAGATCCGAGCCGATCTCGTGCACTTTCGATGGCTTCTTGACCGGTTCCTCTTCCATGGCGCGAGCCTAGCGGATCGGGCCCGGCGTTGTCATCGCGGCGGCGGGGTCGTAGGAATTCCGCCCATCACCCGGAGCCACAATGCCCCTTCCCGAGACGATGACCGCGATTGCGATCCCGAAGCCGGGCGGGCCGGAAGCGCTTGTGCCCGAGAAGCGCCCGCTGCCGAAGCCGGGACCGGCCGAGGTCCTGGTGCGCGTCGCGGCCGCCGGCGTGAACCGGCCGGACGTGATGCAGCGCATGGGCATGTATCCGCCGCCACCGGGCGCGCCGGATATTCCCGGGCTCGAGATCGCGGGCGAAGTGGTCGCGCTCGGCGACAAGGTCACGAAGCTTCGCGCCGGCGACAAAGTGTGCGCGCTCGTTCCGGGCGGCGGCTACGCGGAATACTGCGTGGCCGACGAGGCGATCGCGCTGCCGGTGCCCAAGGGCCTCTCCATGATCGAGGCGGCGGCGCTGCCGGAGACCTTCTTCACCGTTTGGCACAACATGATGGAACGCGGCGCGCTCAAGGCGGACGAGACGGTGCTCATCCACGGCGGCACCAGCGGCATCGGCACCACCGCGATCATGATCGCCAAGGCATTCGGCGCGAAGGTGATTGCGACCGCGGGCTCGGCGGAGAAATGCGCGGCCTGCCGGAAGCTCGGCGCCGACGTGGCGATCGACTACAAGAAGGAAGACTTCGTCGCCGCCACCAAGGCTGCGACCGGCGGCCGCGGCGCGGACCTCATCATCGACATCGTCGGCGGCGACTACGTCAGCCGCAATTACGACGCGGCGGCGATCGAAGGCCGCATCGTGCAAGTCTCCGTACAACAGGGCCCCAAGGCCAATGTCGATGTGCGCCTGCTCATGCTGAAACGACTCACCCACACCGGCTCGACGCTGCGGCCGCGGCCGGTGCCCGAGAAAGCCGCCATCGCGCGCGGCCTGCTCGCCAAGGTCTGGCCGCTGATCGAGGCCGGCAAGATCAAGCCGGTGATCGACTCCACCTTCCCGCTCGCCGACGCCCCGAAGGCGCACGCGCGCATGGAATCGAGCGCCCATATCGGGAAGATCGTGCTCGTGGTGCGCCCTTGAGCCTTGCCTTGCCGCCGCCGCAAGGGAGGGCTAATTCAGGCCGTCCGATCGGCCACGCGCGGGCCGCGTCCGGAGGTCCGCACTTGCGTTCTGGTCCGTCTGGTACTTGCGTTCCGGTGCTCCTCGCCCCGGCCGGCGTGCTGCCGGCGTTCGCGGTCGAAGCGATCGCGGTGCGGCTCAAGACTCCCGCGTTCGACGTGCTGCCGCAGACCGAGCGCTACACCACCGACACCGACAAGCTGCAGGTTTCCATCGCGCCCGGCCCCGACGGCATCGTGCGCCGGATCGAAGTGCGCGCGCGCGCGCCGCAAGGCACGACCAACTGGGCGGTGTTCGCGCTCGCCAACAACACCGACGAGCAGGTCGACCGGCTGATCGTCGCACCGCACTATCAGATGGCGGGCTCGGGCCTCTTTTGGCCCGACCTCGGCTCGACCCGCATCCACGCCGTGACGCCGAGCCAGGGCTTCCGGCCGGAACGCCAACCGGCGATCGGCGCCGACGTCTTTCTCGTTACGCTCGATCCGGGCACGACCATCACCTTCGTGGCCGAGCTCAATTCGGGATTGCTGCCGCAGCTCTATCTGTGGGAGCCGGAAGCCTACAAGGGCAAGGTCAACAGCTTCACGCTCTATAACGGCATCGTCATCGGCATCGCCGGCCTGTTGGCGCTGTTCCTCACCATCCTGTTCGTGGTGAAGGGCTCGATCATGTTTCCGGCCGCCGCCGCGCTGGCCTGGGCGGTGCTCGGCTATATCGGCGTCGATTTCGGATTCTGGGCCAAGGTGTTCGGGCTCACGCCCGCGACGGAGCAATTCTGGCGCGCGGCCGGCGAGGCGATCCTGGCGGCGACGCTCATCGTCTTCATCTTCGCCTACCTCAATCTCGCGCGCTGGAACGTGCGCTATTCGCACGTGGCGGTGGGCTGGCTGGTGTTCCTCGCGCTGCTGGTCGCGCTCGCGTTCATCGATCCGGCGATCGCCGCAGGAATCGCGCGGCTTTCGCTCTTGGCCGTCGCGCTGCTGGGCTTCGGCCTCGTCGTGTATCTCGCGACCCACAATTTCGACCGCGCGGTGCTGCTGATCCCGACCTGGTTCCTGTTCACGGTCTGGGTGATCACCGCCGGCTTCGCGGTCGCGGGCGTCTTGACCAACGACCTGATCGGCCCGGCGCTGTTGGGCGGCCTGGTGCTGATCGTGATGCTGATCGGCTTCACGGTGATGCAGCACGCTTTCGCCGGCGTCGGCGCCGACGGCATCGTCAACGATCTGGAGCGGCGCGCGCTCGCGCTGACGGGCGCCGGCGATCTGGTCTGGGACTGGGACGTGGACCGCGACCAGATCTACACCAGCGCCGAGGCCGAGCAGCTTCTGGGTCTCAAGCGCGGCACGCTGGAGACCGCGGCCGCCGGCTGGCTCGAATATCTGCACCCGACCGACCGCGACGGCTTCCGCATGGCGCTCGACAGCGTGCTCGAGCAGCGGCGCGGCCGCATCACGCTCGAGTTCCGCCTGCGCGGCGAGGACGGCCACTACCGCTGGTTCACGCTGCGTGCGCGGCCCGTGGTCGGCACCGACGGCGAGGTGTTGCGCGTGGTCGGCACCATCACCGACATCACCGAGCAGAAGGTCGCCGAGGAGCGGCTGCTGCACGACGCGGTGCACGACAACCTGACGGGGCTGCCGAACCGGGAGCTGTTCTTCGACCGGCTCGACGCCGCGATCGTGTTTGCGCGGACCGACGAACAGATGCGGCCGACCGTGATGGTGATCGATCTCGACCGCTTCAAGCAGGTCAATTCGAGCGTCGGCATGGCGGTCGGCGATTCGATCCTGCTGACCGTCGCGCGCCGGCTCGGCCGCTTGCTCAAGCCGCAGGACACGCTGGCGCGCATCGGCGGCGATCAGTACGGGCTGATCCTGCTGTCGGAGCGCGACCCGCAGCGCATTACGGCTTTCGCCGACACCATCCGGCGCACCTTGCGCGCGCCCATCGGCTTCGGCGAGCGGCAGATTTTCCTCACCGCCTCGATCGGGCTCGTGCTGGTGGACGGCCAGACGCGCCGCCGCGAGGAGGTGCTGAAGGACGCGGAGCTTGCGATGTATCACGCCAAACGCTCCGGCGCCGACAAGATCGAGGTGTTCAAGGCTGCGATGCGCTCGCAGAAGATCGACCGGCTGACGCTGGAATCGGATCTGCGGCGCGCGCTGGAGCGCGAGGAAGTTACGATCCTCTACCAGCCGGTGATTAAGCTCGAGGACCGCACCATCGCCGGCTTCGAGGCGCTGATGCGCTGGAACCATCCGCGGCTCGGGCGGCTGGGTCCGTCGGAGTTCATCCCGATCGCCGAGGAGACCGGCCTGATCGTCGATCTCGGACATTTCGTGCTCGAGCGCGCCGCGCGCCAGCTCGTGCTGTGGCAACGCGCGATGCCGGGCGTGGTGCCGATCTTCACCAGCGTGAACATCTCGTCCCGCCAGCTGCTGCGCCACGATCTGATCCAGGACGTCAAGGCGGTGCTGGCGCGCAATCTGTGCGCGCCCGGGACGCTCAAGCTGGAGCTGACCGAATCCCTCATCATGGAGAACCCGGAGCTCGCGGCGCAGATGCTGCAGCGCATCCGCGAACTCGGCGCCGGGCTGGCGCTCGACGATTTCGGCACCGGCTATTCCTCGCTCGCCTATCTGCAGCGCTTCCCCTTCGACACGATCAAGATCGACCAGCAATTCGTGCGCGGCTCCGGCAAGGGACCACGGCCGGTAATTCTGCGCTCGATCATCGCGCTGGCGCACGATCTCGGCATGGCGACGGTCGCCGAAGGCGCGGAGACGGACTCGGATGCCGTCGAGCTCTTTCAGCTCGGCTGCGAATACGCGCAGGGCTATGCCTTCGGTGAGCCAATGACCGCCGACGAAGCGATGCGACTGGTGGCGCCGGAGCTGCCGCCGGAGAAGCGCGCGAAAGCCAGCTGACGATTTCAAGCGTGGCCGGCTTCGCTCGCGAGTTTGCCGGGATCGATGCCGATCTTGCGCATCGCCTGATTGTACTTGTCCTCGGTATTCGGGCCGAAGAGCAGCTCCGAATCGGCGTCGCAGTTCAGCCAGCCATTGGCCTGGATTTCGTTCTCGAGCTGGCCGGGCGCCCAGCCGGCATAGCCAAGCGCGAGTACGGCGCTGGCCGGCCCTTTGCCGCGCGCGATCGCCTTGAGAATGTCGAGCGTCGCCGTGAGGCAGATGCCCTCCTCGATCGGCAGCGTCGAGTTCTCGATGAAAAAATCCGCGCTGTGCAGCACGAAGCCGCGCCCGGTTTCGACCGGTCCGCCCTTGAGCACGCGCACCGCGTCGGCCTGCTCGGGCAGCTGGATCAGTTCGGACGACGGGATGACGTCGAGCTGCACGAGCAAGTCGGGGAAGCGGATGTTCTGCGCCGGCTGATTGATGACGATGCCCATGGCGCCCTCGGACGAATGGGCACAGACATAGATCACGGCCCGGGCAAAGCGCTCGTCCTGCATCGTGGGCATGGCGACGAGCAGCTGGCCATCGAGATAGCCGGGACCGCCCTTGGCCGCGCCGAGCTTGGTGGCACCGATGCGCATGTGTGAAGACTATCGCGGATGCGCACGGACGCAAACGCTGCTATCGGCCGCATACGTTCACGGGGATGTGCATGGGCCGCGAACCCTTCGCCGGTCTAGGAGAGCGCATGGTCGTCCGCCACATTCTGTTCATGTTCATGGTTACGCCCGCGCTACTTGCCGCCGGCGATTCCGCTCGTGCGCTCGAATCACCCTGGGTATCCGCTCAGCAATCGGCGATCCGGCTGCTCGCCGCCGGCCCGGTCGCGCCTGGCGATCCGCGGCTCAAGGCCGGGGTCGAGATCAAGCTCACGCCCGGCTGGCACACCTACTGGCGCTATCCGGGCGATGCCGGCGTTCCCCCGCGCTTCGACTGGCGCGGATCGGAGAATCTCGCGGGCGTCGACGTGCTGTGGCCGGCGCCGGAGAGAATTCTCGCCGGCGGCTCGATCTCGATCGGTTACGAGCGCGACGTGATCTTTCCCTTGCGCATCCGTCCGGCCGATCCGTCCCGGCCGGTGAAGCTCGCGCTCAAGCTCGAATATGCGGTGTGCGAGAAGCTGTGCGTCCCCGCGGAAGCGCGCGTCCGGCTCGACGTGCCGGCAAGCGGCGCCGCGCCGGTGCCCGTGCTCGTCGCCGCGGAGGCGAACGTGCCGCGCCGGGTGAAGCTCGGCGAGGCCGGGAGCCTCGCGATCATCGGCGTGAAGCTCGAGCGCGGCGCGGTGCCGCGTGCGCTGGTCACCGCGAGGGTTCCGTCCGGATCGAAGTTCGATCTCTTCGCCGAAGGCCCGAGCGAGGAATGGGCGCTGCCGGTGCCGGAGAAGCTCCCCGCGGAGGCCGGGTTGGTCCGCTTTGCCTTCCCGCTCGACGGCGCGCCGACGGGGGCCAATCCCATCCCGCCCATGCTCCGGCTGACGCTGGTCGCGGGCGCGCAGGCGATCGAGGTCGAGGTACCGCTCGACTGACCGGCGACTTGGACTAGGATATACTTGGATTAGGATAGGTCCGCCCGGAAAGCGGGCGCATGATGCAGGGAGAGTGGAATGATCAAGGTCGGCGAGCGGCTTCCTCCGGCGACGTTCCGGACGGTGGTTGACGGCGCGATGAAGCCGCGCACCACGGACGAGATTTTCAAAGGCAAGCGCGTGGTGTTGATCGGCATGCCCGGCGCCTTCACGCCGACCTGCCACAAGAACCACCTGCCCGGCTTCCTTACCCATGCCGAGAAGATCATGGCCAAGGGCGTGAACCACATCGCGGTGACCGCGGTGAACGATCACTGGGTCATGCACCAATGGAGCCTGGCTTCGGGCGGCGCCGGCAAGATCGAGTTCCTCGGCGATCCCACCGCCGAATTCGCCAAGGCGATCGGACTCGAATTCGACGCGACCGCGGGTCTCGGCGGCATCCGCTCTCGCCGCTACGCGATGCTGGTGGATGACGGCGTGGTGAAGGTGCTCAACGTCGAGGAGAAGGCCGGCGTGGCCGAAATCACCAGCGCCGAGAACATGATGAAGCACCTTTAGCCGCGCAACGCGTAGCTTCCCCCGCCCGCCGTCACGCGATGATGTCGGGGAAAAGCTGGTCCTCGATGCGCTGAATCTGATCGCGCAATTGCAGCTTGCGTTTCTTCAAGCGCTGGACCTGCAACCGGTCGCTGCCGGGCACCAAGGTCAGCGCATCGATCGCAGAGTCGAGGTCGCGGTGCTCCTGCTTGAGCCGCTCCAGCTCGCTCTTCAATTGTCGTTCTTCTTCGGCGTTCATGGCCTCCGTCGATTCGGCCGCCCTCCATGTCCGCAAATCAAGTATCGCGCCCGCGCGTGTTCCGGGCAAGACGAGGAAACGCCCCTTACGTTTCCCTAGGGCTGCGGTGGATTGGCGCCTTGCCGCCGCACGATAGCGTCGACTTGCGGCCGGGCCCGTGGCAGACTTACGCGTTGCATCCTGCATGGAGAATCGATTCATGACCATTCAGGCGCTTCTTGCCGAATTGGAGCAGAAGCACAGAGCTCTCGAAATCGAACTGGAAGAAGCGCGCGCGCACCCCTCGGTCGACAATCTGAGGGTCGCCGAACTCAAGCGCCGCAAACTGCTGTTGAAGGACGAGATCGAACGGCTCAGGCATCAGCCGGTGCACTGACCGCCGAATCCGCCTCCCGGATGGAAGCCGCCGGTCCGTCGACCGGCGGTTTCGTTTTGGCACGGCGCGGATCGTCGCACGGCGAGCGGAAATCCCGATATCGCAAGGGTTCCAGATCGTTACAATTTTAACTAAATTCTTAATGCTGAATCAGGAACCGCGTTGAGGTTGGTTACTTTTCTGCTAATTGTTTCAAGTGCTTGTTGAGTTGGAGTTGCGTGGGCGGAGTATCGCTTGAGTCCTGCGTATCAGGTCAAAGCGTTGTATCGGGCGCGTACCCGTATGCCCGCATTTGCCGGTCGAAGCCCGGACTCTCGTCCGGACCGGCCCTCTCATCTTCATCTCATCGAGCTAACCGGCTCCGCCGCGGCAGCGGGCCACTAACGCGATGAGGTGAAATGTGAAGAAGATGCTCATTGCGGCCCTCATGGCCGCGTTTGCCGCAACCGCCCTCCCGGGCGTCGCGGCCGCTCAGGAGCGCGATCGCTCCGTCCTGCTTCCGATTGCCGGCGGACTGGGAACTGCGAACTGGTTCCTCCGGCCCACTTGGACGAACACGTTCCTGATCAAGAGCCACCACAGGTATCACCGCCACCACAAGAAAATCGGCCGCACCAGCGGTGAATTCCCCTACATGGTCGGCGCCATCTGGTGCGCGGCGGCTGCGCCGATCATCACGGTGGCGATCGAGAAGCGCGAGCTGTCGACCGATGAAGTGCTGTGGTCGACCGCGAGCTGCTTCTTCCCGCCGCTCGCGCTCATCGGCCTGTTTGGCGGCCTGAAGTAAGCCGCTTCACGGCCGAACAAGAAAAAAGCCCGGCGCATGCGCCGGGCTTTCCATTTTCGCGAAGCGGTCCGCTTCAGGCGGCTTGTTCAGGCGGCTTGGAGATTCGTCGCGGCGGTCTTGCCGCGCTCGGTGGTGATCTCGAAGCTCACCTTCTGCCCCTCCGTCAGGGTGTACATGCCGGCACGCTCGACGGCGCTGATATGGACGAACACGTCCTTGCCGCCGTCTGCGGGCTGGATGAAGCCGAAGCCCTTCTGGGCGTTGAACCACTTCACGGTACCGATAGCCATTTCGTTTCCTTTCGACGCACGAGCCGTGCGTTTTCTCACCGCACGACCATCGCGCGGCTTCCACAATCCGAGTTTTGGGTTTTGGTCTCGTAGCGCAGCCCAAAAGGGAGCGTGGTAGCAAGACAAGCCAAAATCGAGTTGCGGGCGCTATAGACTCGAATTTTATGGCAAGGTCAAGACCGCAGGGCCGCGTGCATTTCCGCGCCGCAACCAAGTCTTAACCGTGGAAGCCGCGCCGCGGTCACGCGCTTTTCGATTCGAGCCGGCTCGCGATCCAGGCCTTCAGATCGCCGAGCACGCGGGTGCGCTCCGGCTCGCGCTCGTTGAATACTTCATGCCAGAGCGGGGCGTACCAGTGCAGCGTGCCGCGGCCGGGCGGTAGCGCCGCCGCGAATTCGCGCGAACCCTCGGGATCGACCAATTTGTCGTCGCCGGCCACGAGCAGGAGCACCGGAACGTCGAGCTTGGCCGCGTCCCGCCGTGCGCACGCGCCGGCATCGAGAATGAACGCGACGAGGCGCGGCGTCGCCTTGTCGTGGCAGAGCGGATCGTTCTTGGCGTCGGCCACCACTTGCGGATCGTGCGAGATCTTGTGCAGCGGCAGGCCGTGCGGCTGCACGAGATTCGGCGTGAGCCGGCTGCCGACGGCAACGAGCAGCCGCAAGTGCAGCGGCATCCCCGTCTTCAGGGCGGGCGAGGAGAGCACCAGGCCGCGCGGCCGGATCCAGCCGCCGGTAACGGCGCGCGCGGCGATGGCGCCGCCCATGCTGTGGCCGATCAGGAACGGCGGCGCCGTGTCGCCCGCCGCCTTGGCCTCCGCCGCGAAAGCGTCGAATACGAGCTTGGCGTCGTCCACGAGAGCATTTCGATAAGGAATGGTCGCCTTCGGGCCGCCGGACTGGCCGAAACCGCGCTGATCGTAGCCGCGCACGGCAATGCCGATCTCGTTCAGCGCCGCGGCCACATGGGCATAGCGGCCGCTGTGCTCGCCAAGACCATGAACGATGAGCGCCGAGCCGCGCCGCGCTTGCCTGCCGGAAGCGGCCAGTCGCGGACGAACAGCTCGACGCCGTCCGGGGTCTTCATGCGTCAGCCCACGGCCTTGGCCGCCGCCCTGCCCGCGATGCGGCCGGAGAACAGGCAACCGCCGAGGAACGTGCCTTCCAGCGCGCGATAGCCGTGCACGCCGCCGCCGCCGAAGCCGGCGACCTCGCCGGCCGCATAGACGCCGGGCAAGGGCTCGCCGCCGGCGGCCAGCACGCGGCCATCGAGATCGGTCTCGAGCCCGCCCAAGGTCTTGCGCGTCAGCACCCAGAGCCGCACCGCGATCAAGGGGCCGGCGGCGGGATCGAGCAGCTTGTGCGGCTTGGTGACGCGGATCAGGCGGTCGCCGATATATTTGCGCGCGGCGCGGATCGCCATGATCTGCGCGTCCTTGCCGAACTTGTTGTCGAGCTCGCGGTCGCGCGCCATCACTTCGCGCTCGACGGTCGCGGCATCGACGAGATTGCGCTGCGTCAGCCGGTTCATGCCTTCCACCAGCTCCGGCAATGTCCCGGCGACGACGAAATCCTTCCTCGCCTCCACGAACTTCTGCACCGGCGTGAGCGCCTTGCCGCGCCCGCGCCGCAGCACGCCGAGGATGCTCTTGTTGGTGAAATCCGGGTTCTGCTCGGAGCCGGAAAGCGCGAACTCGCGGCCGATGATGCGCTCGTTCAGCAGGAACCAGGAATGGTCGTGGCCGGCGCGCAGCACGTGCTCGAGCGCGCCGTAGCAATCGAAGCCGGGATAGAGCGGCACCGGCAGGCGGCGGCCGGTGGCGTCGAGCCAGAGCGGCGACGGGCCGGAGAGGACGCGGATGCCGTGGCGGCTCCAGATCGGCGCGTAATTATCGATGCCTTCCGGGTAGTGCCACATGCGGTCGGAATTGATGATGCGTCCGCCGGCCGCGCCCGCCGCTTCCAGCATGCGGCCATCCACGTGGTCCGGAACGCCAGAGAGCATGTTTTTCGGCGGCTCGCCCATGCGCTTGGGCCAATGCTTGCGCACCAGCTCATGATTGCCGCCGATGCCGCCGCGTCGTCACGATCACGGCCTGGGCCTTCAGCGCGAAATTCCCGAACACCTTGCGCGAGCTTTTCTGGCCGCGCTCCACATGGCTCGGCTCCAGGATTTCTCCTTGCACGCCGTCGACCCGGCCGCCGGTCTTGGTCAGCGAAGTGACGCGATGGCGGAAGCGCAGCGACACGAGCCCGTTTTTCTCCGCTTCGCGCACGCGCCGCACGAACGGCGCGAGCAGGCCGGGCCCGGTGCCCCAGGTGATGTGGAAGCGCGGCACCGAATTGCCGTGGCCGGTGGCCAGATAGCCGCCGCGCTCGGCCCAGCCCACGACCGGGAACCAGCGCACGCCCATGGCATGCAGCCAGGGCCGCTTCTCGCCGGCGGTGAAATCCACATAGGCCTCGGCCCAACGGCGCGGCCATTCGTCTTCGTCGCGGTCGAAGGCGGCGGCGCCGAGCCAGTCCTGCATGGCAAGCTCGCGCGAGTCATGGATGCCGAGCCGGCGCTGCTCGGGCGAGTTCACCAGCATCAGCCCGCCGAACGACCAGAACGCCTGGCCGCCGAGCGAAGCTTCCGGCTCCTGGTCGAGCAGGATGACTTTACGCCCGGCGTCGGCGAGTTCGGTGGCGGCGGTAAGGCCCGCGAGGCCGGCGCCGATTACGATTACGTCTGCGTCCATGTCGTTTTCTCGCTCGCTCAGGACTTCTTGAACGTGCGGTTCACGTAGTCGCGCATGCTGGCGGCGGTTTCAGGCGCGAGCCAGACTTCGGCGTGGCCGCGTCGAGCCGCTTGCCGTGACGATCGAGCGCGTCGGCCACCGGCTGGCGCATCGCCTGCTTGGTCAGCGCGAAGGCCGCCGGGCGCAGCGCCGCGAGACGCTCGGCGTTCTCGACCGCGAGATCAACGAGCTTCTCGGGCGGCACGATCTCGTCGGCGAGCCCGCGCTTCACCGCCTCTTCGGGCGGATAGGTCGCCGCCGAGAAAATGACCTCGGGGAAGAACTTGTGCGTGGCGACGTAGCGCATGATCTCGAAGGCGAGCGGCGGAAACGGCACGCCGACCAGCAACTCGGTGACGCCGATGCGCGCCTCGCCGCGCGCGATCAGGCGCCGGTCGGCGCAGGCCGCAAGGATGCAGCCACCGGCCACCGCGTGGCCGTTGACCGCCGCGACCACGGGCTTCGGAAAGAAGAACGCGCTCGTATAGAGCTTGGCCAGCGCCGGAAGAAAGCTCTTGAAATAGTCCGGCCCGCTCGTGGTGGCGCGCAGCAGATCGACGCCGGCGGAGAAGATGCGGCCCCTGCCCGGTGATGACGACGGCCTGCGCGTCCGAGCTTTTCAGCTCATCGAACTTCGCCGCCAGCGCCAGGCAGAACTCGGTATCGAGCGCATTGGCCTTGCCGTGCTGCATCGTGAGCACGGCGATGTTGCGGATTTGAGCAAGGTGGATCACGGGAGTCACGCAGCTGTCTTGACGGACCACGATCGGGCGCGCGGCCCCGCCCCGTCAATAGCCGGCCAGCGGTTTGCCGTCATTGCCTGCCGATATCGCCGGACGGCTCGCGCGCCTGCAAGGGGATCTCCAGGATGCCGAACAAGAAGGCGGCGAAGAAGGTCTGCAGCCCGATCAGCGTGAGCGCCATGCCGGCGACCACGGTGCGCGGGATGAACGGATCGGTCAGCGACGCCGAAGTTCCGGCTCGCCCAGGTCTCCACCGCATAGCCGATCATGCCGAGGCCGACCGCCGCCAGCACGAAGGCGATCGCCAGCAGCCGCTCGGTGGTGGGGCGGCGCCAGGCCGCGCGCTGCGGCGGCGAGAAGCCGGCGACCGTCGCGTAGCGGTGCGACAAGGCGCCGAAGGTGAGGATCTGGAAGCCGACGACGATCAGCAGGCACGCGACGATGAACGTGTTGAGGTCGAGCACGACGTTGCCGGTGAAGCGCAGCGGACCATAGAACAACGCGGCCGCGAGCAGCGTGCCGAGAACGACCAGCGCCGCGCCCGGCGCCACGAACAGCCAGCGCGGGCTGAAGATCAGCATGAACTTCAGGACCCGCCAGCCGTCGCGCCAGGTGCGAAGGTGCGGCGGCCTCGAGCGGCCGTCGGGCGCGAGCGTGGTCGGCACTTGGGCGATGCGCAGCCCGGCGAGCGCGCTGCGCACGACGCTCTCGATGGCAAACTCCATGCCGCTGGTGCGCAGGCCGAGCGCACGGACCGCCGAGATGCGGAATCCGCGCAACCCGCAGAGGATATCGCGGATCGGCATGCCGAAGAGCAGGCGCCCGAGAAAGCTCAGCAGCGGATTGCCGAAATAGCGATGCAACGGCGGCATCGCGCCGGGGGCGATGCCGCCGGCGAAGCGGTTGCCCATGACGAGATCGTTGCCGGCGCGGAGCTCGTCCAGGAAGCGTTCGAGCGCGGAGAAATCGTAGCTCCCGTCGGCATCGCCCATGACGATGTAGCGGCCGCGCGCCGCCTCGATGCCGCCGAGCAGCGCCGCGCCATAGCCCTTGCGCGCGACCTCGACGACGCGCGCGCCGTGCGCGCGGGCGATGCGCTGCGAGCCGTCGGCGCTGCCGTTGTCGGCGACGAGAACCTCGCCCCTGACCCGGCGGCGGCGCAGAAAGCCCTTCGCCTTGTCCACGCAGGCGCCGACGGTCTCCGCCTCGTCGAGGCACGGCATCAGGATGGTGAGCTCGAGGCGGGAGGCGGTCGAGCGGTGGCGCGGCGGCGTCCGCCGGCGGGCCGCCTTCTTCGCGGCGGCGCGCACTCACACGCCTTTCGCCAATTCGCGCAGCTTGAACTTCTGAATCTTCCCCGTGCTCGTCTTCGGAAGCTCCGTGAAGATCACGTGCTTGGGAACCTTGAAGCGCGCCAGATTCGCCTGGCAGTGCTTGATCAGCTCGTCGGCGGTGGCAGCCTTGCCGGGCTTCAGCTCCACGAACGCGCACGGCGTCTCGCCCCATTTGTCGTCGGGCCGGGCGACGACGGCGGCGGCCTGCACCGACGGGTGCTTGTAGAGCGCGTCCTCGACTTCGATCGAGGAAATATTCTCGCCGCCGGAAATGATGATGTCCTTGGAGCGGTCCTTGAGCTGGATGTAGCCGTCCGGGTGCATCACGCCGAGATCGCCGGAATGGAACCAGCCGCCGGCGAAGGCCTTGTCGGTCGAGGACTTGTTCTTGAGGTAGCCCTTCATCACGATGTTGCCGCGGAACATGACCTCGCCCATGGTTTCGCCGTCGCGCGGCACCGGCTGCATGGTGTCGGGGTCGATCACGTCGAGCCCGTCGAGTGCGCCGTAGCGCACGCCCTGGCGCGCCTTCTTCGTCGCCTGTCCGCCGGCGTCGAGCGCGTCCCATTCCACATGCCAGTCGTTCACCACCGCCGGGCCGTAGGTCTCGGTGAGCCCGTAAAGATGCGTGACGTTGAAGCCCGCCGCCCTCATTGCCGCGAGCACGGCTTCGGGCGGCGGCGCGGCGGCAGTGAAGAACTCCACCGCGTGCGGCAGCGGCTGCTTCTCGTTCTCCGGCGCGTTGAGCAACGTCGCCATCACGATCGGCGCGCCGCACAGGTGCGTCACCTTATGCTTGGCGATGAGGTCGTACATCGTGCTCGCGCGTACCTGGCGCAGGCACACGTGCGTGCCGGCCATGACCGAAATCGACCAGGTGAAGCACCAGCCGTTGCAGTGGAACATCGGCAGCGTCCAGAGATAGACCGGATGCTTCTTCATCGCCGCGGTGACGACATTGCCGACCGCGAGCAGCGCCGCGCCGCGGTGGTGATAAACCACGCCCTTGGGATCGCCGGTGGTGCCCGAAGTGTAGTTCAGCGAAATCGCGTCCCATTCGTCGCCGGGCGCGGCGCGCTGGTAATTTTCGTCGCCTTCCTTCAGGAGCGTTTCATAATCGAGATTGCCCAGCCGCTCGCCGGGACCAGAATATTCGGGATCGTCATAGTCGACGACCAAGGGCTTCACCTTGCATTGCGCGAGCGCGGCTTTCATCACGCCGGAAAATTCGCGGTCGGTGATGACGATTTTTGCTTCGCCGTGATCGAGCGAAAACGCGAGGATCGGCGCGTCGAGGCGGGTGTTCAGTGTATTCAACACGCCGCCGGTCATCGGCACGCCGTAGTGCATCTCCAGCATGCCCGGCGTGTTCGCCATCAGCACCGCGACGGTGTCGCCGCGCTTGATCCCGCGCTTGGCGAGCGCCGAGCCGAGCCGCTTCGCGCGCGCGTGGAAGTCGCGATAGGTCGTGCGCCGCGCGCCGTGGATGATCGCGGTGTGGTCGGGGAATACGGCGGCCGCGCGCTCCAGATACGAGAGCGGCGTCAGCGGCTGATAGTTCGCCGGATTCTTGTCGAGATCGGTGTCGTAGGCGGACTTCTTCACGCTGCGCTGTTCACGCGTCTTGCCCCCTGCCCCCTTCCTGACACGTAGCGGAGCGGCCGGGCCGCTTCGAATCGCATCCCCGCAGGATCGCGAAAACCCCGCCGCGCAGAAGCTCGAGCGAGACGAAGAACATGATCAGATACGTCGCCCGGTAGAACTGCTCCTGCGAGACGCGGCGCACGAGCCACACGCCGAAGAAGGTGGTCGCCACCGCGAGCGGGAACAAGACGGCCGAGGTCCAGAGATTGAACGGCGTGAGCTGCCCGAGCGCGAAATAGGGATAGACCTTCAGCGCATTCACGGTGGCGAACAGGATCGTGGTGGTGCCGGCGAAAATCTCGCGGTCCAGCCGCTGCGGCAGCATGTGCATGGCGTAGGGCGGCCCGCCGGCATGGGCGACGAAGCTGGTGAAGCCGGAAACCGCGCCCCAGAACGTGCCGGTGATCGCCGAGGGCCGGTAGGATTGGTCGGGCACGCCGCGGCCGAACCAGTAATTGAGCACGAAGGCGAGCGCGATCAGGCCGATGACGATGCGCACGTAGCCCTCCGGCACCCAGGCCGCGAGCGACCAGCCGACGCCGACGCCGATCAGCAGGCCCGGGAAGACGACCTTGAGGTTCCAGGGGTCCCAGCTCCTCCGGTAGGCCCAGACCGAGATCGCGTCGCCCACCAGCAGGATCGGCAGCAGGATGCCGGCGGCCTGCAGCGGCGATACGACGAGCGCCAGGATCGGCGTCGCCATGACGCCGAGGCCATAGAAGCCGCCCTTGGCGAGCCCCAAGAGGATCACCGAGATCGCGGCGACGGCGTAAAAGATCGGATCGGAGATCACGGGCGGGATGGTTGTGGAAGGCTGCATCGCCTTACGCGGGAACGCGCTCCGATGCAAAGCCTGGCGGCATTCAGCCGCGCCCTTGCAATCGTCTGCCCGGCGCGGACAATGCCGGCCATGAACAGCCAAGCCAAGAGCCGCTACCCGGAAGTCTATGCGCGCGCGGAGCGCGATCCCGAGGGCTTCTGGGCCGAGGCGGCCGAGGCCATCGACTGGATCGAGAAGCCGAAGAAGATCTTCGACAAGAGCGCGGGCGTCTATGGCCGCTGGTTCGCCGACGGCGTGGTCAACACCTGCTGGAACGCCGTCGACCGGCACGTGAAGGCCGGCCGCGGGAAGCAGCGCGCGCTGGTCTACGACAGCCCGGTGAGCGGGCAGAAGCGCGCGATCACCTATGACGAGCTGCTCAATGAGGTGAGCGCGCTCGCCGCCGTGCTGAAGGATTTCGGCGTCACCCAGGGCGACCGCGTCATCCTCTACATGCCGATGGTGCCGGAGGCGATCTTCGGCATGCTGGCCTGCGCCAGGATCGGCGCGATCCATTCGGTGGTGTTCGGCGGCTTCGCGGCCAAGGAGCTGGCGACCCGCATCGACGACGCCAAGCCGAAGCTGATGCTGACCGCCTCGTGCGGCCTCGAGCCGAACCGCACCGTCGCCTACAAGCCGCTGCTCGACGAGGCGATCAAACTCTCGACGTCGAAGCCTCAGGCGGTGCTCGTGCTGCAGCGGCCGCAGCTGGAGGCTTCGATGGTCGCCGGCCGCGACCACGACTGGGCGTCGCTGCGCGCCGCCGCGATGCGCGACGAAGAAATCCGCCGCCTGCGTGCCGTGCGCGGCCACCGACCCGCTCTATATTCTCTACACTTCCGGCACCACCGGCATCCCCAAGGGCGTGGTGCGCGACCACGGCGGGCACCTGGTGGCGCTCAAGTGGTCGATGGAAAATCTCTACGGGATCAAGCCGGGCGAAGCCTATTGGGCCGCCTCCGACATCGGCTGGGTGGTCGGCCACAGCTACATCGTCTATGCGCCGCTGTTTCACGGCTGCACGTCGATCGTCTACGAGGGCAAGCCGGTGGGCACGCCGGACCCGGGCGCGTTCTGGCGCGTGATTTCCGAGCACGGCGTGGCGGCGATGTTCACCGCGCCGACCGCGTTTCGCGCGATCAAGAAAGAGGACCCGCAGGGGAAATTCGTCGGCGGCCATGACCTATCGAAATTCCGCACATTGTTTCTGGCCGGCGAGCGCGCCGATCCGGACACGGTGCAATGGGCCGAGCGCATCCTGAAAGTGCCGGTGATCGATCATTGGTGGCAGACGGAGACCGGCTGGTGCATCGCCGGCAACCCCGTGGGTCTCGGCCAGCTGCCGGTGAAATACGGCTCGGCCACGGTGCCGATGCCCGGCTACAAGATCGACATCGTCGACGATCACGTGAAGCCGGTGCCCGCGGGCAAGATCGGCTCGGTGGTGGTGAAGCTGCCGCTGCCGCCTTCGTGCCTGCCGACGCTGTGGCAGCAGGACGAGCGCTTCAAGGAGAGCTACCTCGCGGAGTTCCCCGGCTACTACAAGACCGCGGACGCGGGCTATCGCGACGCGGACGGCTATCTGTTCATCATGAGCCGCACCGACGACATCATCAATGTCGCCGGGCACCGGCTCTCGACCGGCGGCATGGAGGAAGTGCTTTCGGCGCACCCGGACGTGGCCGAGTGCGCGGTGATCGGGATCGCCGACGAACTCAAGGGCGAGGTGCCGTGCGGTTTCATCGTGCTGAAGAGCGGCGTCACGAAATCGAACGCCGACATCGAGAAAGAGATCGTCGGGCTGGTGCGCGACAAGATCGGGCCGGTGGCGGCGTTCAAGCTCGCGATCACGGTGCAGCGGCTGCCCAAGACGCGCTCGGGCAAGATATTGCGCGGCACCATGAAGAAGATCGCGGACAAAGAGCCCTGGACCATGCCGGCCACGATCGACGATCCGGCGATTCTCGACGAGATCGGCGCGGCGCTGAAAGGTCGTGGGCTGGCGGGTTGAGCCCCTATTCTCTCCGGCTCCTTAGACGATAGTATAACCTTGAGAGCCGGGCAGAATCGGCTCAACGGGAGGGGAAATCCATGGCTAACAATCACGAACTGATCACACCGTCGCCCAAGCAATTTGCCGCCTGCGACGGAGTCGCCATCCGCACCGGCGACGCCTTCGCGCTCATCGGCCGCGTGTTGCTGGGCCTTTTGTTCTTGATGAACGTGTGGCCCAGACTGACTGGCGGAGTCGGCGGCTTTGCCCGCTACCTGACCTCGCTCGGCTTCCCGGCGCCCGAGTTTTTTGCCTGGCTCGGAACCGCGATTGAGCTCGTGGGTGGCCTAGCGCTCATCCTGGGCGTGGCAACACGCTACAGCTCGCTCCTGCTGTTGCTCTACGTCATCATCGCGACTGTGACGGCGCACCGCTATTGGCAATTTCCGGCTGCCGCGCAGGTCGCTCAGTTCAACAATCTCATCAAGAACCTCGCGATCATGGGCGGTTTGGTGCTGCTGTTCGTGACCGGCGCCGGGCGCTTCTCGATCGACGGCTGGCTGCGCAAGCGTCGCTGACGGCGCGTTTCTTTCCCTCTCCCCGTTTGCCGCGCCGACGAGCCCGGTTCCGGGCGATGTCCGGCGCGGCTACCTTCTAGAGTGGCCGCGCTGGTCGCTCGCTACCGCTCGTCAGCGCGGCACGGGGAGAGGGAAAAGGAAGATCGCCATGCCCAAACTGGACAAGCGAGTAGCCATCGTCACCGGCGCGGCGCGCGGGATCGGGCTCGCCATCGCCAAGCGCTTCGTCGCCGAGGGCGCCCGGGTGATGCTCGCCGACATCAACGAGCAGGACGGCGCCGCGGCGGCCAAGGCGCTCGGCGGTCATGCGCGCTTCGTGCGCTGCGACGTGGGCGACGCCAAGGATGCCGCCAAGCTGGTCAACGAGACGATCAAGGCGTTCGGCGGCGTCGACATCCTGGTCAACAACGCCGGCATCATCCATGGCGCGGAATTCCTCGAGCTCAAGGAGGAAGACTTCGACCGCGTGCTGCGGGTGAACCTGAAGGGCAGCTTCCTGGTCGGCCAGGCGGCGGCGCGGCGCATGGTCGAGCAGGTGAAAGCCGGAAAGAAGCCGGGCGCCATCGTCAATATGTCCTCGACCAACGCGCTGGTCGCGATCCCGAACCACGTGCCCTACGCGGTTTCCAAAGGCGGCGTCGCGCAGCTCACGCGCGTCATGGCGCTGGCGCTGGCGCCGTACGGCATCCGCGTGAACGCGATCGGGCCGGGCTCGATCATGACGGAGATTTTGAAATCGGTGGCCACCGACCGCGAGGCCAAGCGGCGGATTCTCTCGCGCACGCCCTTGGGCCGCATCGGCGAACCGGAGGAGATCGCCTCGGTCGCCGCGTTCCTCGCCTCGGACGATGCGAGCTACATGACCGGAGAGACGGTGTACGTCGACGGCGGGCGGCTCGCGCTCAATTACACGGTGCCGGTGGATGATAAGGCGTTAGACAAATAACGCCGTCCCTCCGAGCACGAAAATCGCGGACAATAAAAATTTTCCCTCATTGCCGGGCATGAGGGTGAAAAAAATTTGGCCGGGATGAAAGTGAGCTACGCGCCCTTTTTCGAGCCCAACTTGGCGAAGACCGCGTCGACGTCGATCGGCGCCTCGCGCTCTTTCTTTTTCGGCAGTTCCGTGACGAACGGCTCGGCCGGCGCCGGCTCCGGCTTGGTGGTCTCGGAGGCCGGCAGCAGCGTGGCGCCGGTCGCCACCGGCAGCGGCTTCTCCTTGGCCGCGCGGCCGACCTCGTGGTCGAGGTCGGTCTGGCTGCACAGGCCGAGCGACACCGGGTCGAGCGGCTGAAGCGTCTGCGCGTTCCAATGGGTGCGATTACGCACCGATTCGATCGTCGACTTGGTGGTGCCGACGAGGCGCATGATCTGCGCGTCCTTCAGCTCCGGGTGGTTGCGCACGAGCCACAGGATCGCGTTCGGCCGGTCCTGCCGCTTGGACACGGGGGTATAGCGCGGGCCCTTCTTGGCCTTGGGCTCGGGAACCTCGACCTTGGGCGTGAGCAACTGCAGGCGATGGTTCGGATCGGCCTCGCCCTTGGTGATTTCGTCGCGCGTGAGCTGGCCGGTGACGACGGGATCCAGGCCCTTGATGCCCTGGGCCACCTCGCCGTCGGCGATGCCCTTCACCTCGAGCGTATGCAGCTTGCAGAAATCGCCGATCTGCTCGAACGAGAGCGAGGTATTCTCGACCAGCCATACGGCGGTCGCCTTGGGCATAAGCGGCATGTGAGTCATGGCAATTCTCTGGTTTCGAAGCCTTTTCGCGCTCCGCCCACCCTTTCGGGCGGAGCCTCGGTACGTCTGACGATCCCGGGTTGCAGGATATATAGGGGCGGAAAGGACAAAGGGCAATTGTGATAAGGACATACCCTATTATCCGATCGAAAACGCTGAAATGCCCCTGGAACCGCCATGAACGCCCGCAAACCCGCGCTGAAAATCCTGCTTTGCGCCCCGCGCGGCTTCTGCGCCGGCGTGGTGCGGGCGATCGACGCGGTCGAGCGCGCGCTCGAGAAATACGGGGCGCCGGTCTATGTCCGCCACGAGATCGTGCACAACAAGTACGTGGTCGAGGGCCTGCGCAAGAAGGGCGCGATCTTCGTGGAAGAGCTCGACGAGGTGCCGGCCACCGACCGGCCGGTGATTTTCTCCGCCCACGGCGTGCCGAAGGCGGTGCCCGAGGACGCCGAGCGGCGCAAGCTGTTCGCCATCGACGCCACCTGCCCGCTGGTGACCAAGGTGCATCGCGAGGCCACGATCCATTTCAAGCGCGGGCGCGAGATCGTGCTCGTGGGCCACGCCGGCCATCCGGAAGTGATCGGCACCATGGGCCAGCTGCCCAAGGGCGCCGTCGCGCTGGTCGAGACCGCGGCCGACGCGCGCGCGTTCGCGCCGCGCGATCCTTCTAAGCTCGCCTACGTGACGCAGACCACGCTCTCGCTCGACGACACGGCCGAGATCGTCGGCATCCTCAAGGAGCGCTTCCCGGCGATCGTCGGCCCGCACAAGGAAGACATCTGCTACGCCACCACCAACCGCCAGGAGGCGGTCAAGCGCGTGGCGCCGCGGGTCGACGCCATGATCGTGGTCGGCGCGCCGAACAGCTCGAACTCGCAGCGCCTGCGCGAGGTGGCCGAGCGCGCCGGCTGCCGCGTGGCCGCGCTGGTGCAGCGCGCCGACGATATCGATTGGTCGGTGTTCGGCTCGATCGAGAGCCTCGGCCTCACCGCCGGCGCGTCGGCGCCCGAGGTGCTGGTCGAGGAAATCATCGACGCCTTCGGCGCGCGCTACGAGGTTTCGGTCGAGAGCGTGTCGGCCGCCGACGAGGACGTGTTCTTCCCGCTCCCGCGCGAACTGCGCGAAAACGCGGCGGAGTAGGAAGATGGCCGTCTATACCGACGTCGGCGAGGAGGAACTGGCGAAGTTCCTCGCGGGCTACGATCTCGGCGCGCTGCTTTCCTGCAAGGGGATCGCCGAGGGCGTGGAGAACACCAACTATCTGCTGCACACGGCGGCCGGCTATTTCATCCTCACGCTCTATGAGAAGCGGGTCGCGAAGGCGGATCTGCCGTTCTTCATCGGGCTGATGGAACACCTGGCCACGCGCGGCATCAATTGCCCGCAGCCGGTGAAGAACAAGAAGGGCAGCGCGCTCGCCGAGCTCGCCGGCCGGCCGGCGGCCATCGTCACCTTTCTCGAAGGCGTATCGGTGCGGCGGCCGAACGTGTCGCACTGCACGGCGGTGGGGCGGGCGCTTGCGCAGCTGCATCTGGCCGGCAACGACTTCAAGCTGCACCGGAAGAACGCGCTCGCGCTTTCCGGCTGGGAGCCGCTCGCGCGCACAGCGGACAAGCGCGCCGACGAAGTCGCGCCGGGACTGCAGAAGATCATCGCCGACGAGATCGCGTACCTGTCGGCGCACTGGCCGCGGCAATTGCCGCGCGGCGTGATCCATGCCGACCTCTTTCCCGACAACGTATTCTTCCTCGGCGACAAGCTCTCGGGCCTGATCGACTTCTACTTCGCCTGCGACGACCTGCTGTCCTACGATCTGGCGATCTGCCTGAATGCCTGGTGCTTCGAGCCGGACGGCTCCTACAACGTCACCAAGGGCCGGGCGCTGCTTGTCGGGCTATTTCGACGTGCGCGCGCCGCAAGCCGAGGAGCTGGAGGCGCTGCCGCTACTGGCGCGCGGCGCCGCGCTGCGCTTCCTGTTGACACGGCTCGTGGACTGGCTCGACGTGCCGGCCGGGGCGCTGGTGCGGCCCAAGGATCCGCTCGAGTATCTGAAGAAGCTCCGCTTCCACCAGCGCATCGACCACGCGCGCGACTATGGACTGGCCGCATGAAGGGACGAGTCGTCATCCACACCGACGGCGCCTGCTCGGGCAATCCGGGCCCGGGCGGCTGGGGCGTCGTCATGCGCTTCGGGCCGGAGCTGCGCGAGATCCAGGGCGGCGAGGCGCAGACCACCAACAACCGCATGGAGCTCACCGCCGCGATCAAGGCGCTCGAGGCGCTCGAGCGGCCCGCGGACGGTCGATCTCTATACCGACTCGCAATATCGTGAAGTCGGGCATCACCGAATGGATGCCCAAGTGGAAGAAGAACGGCTGGCGCACCGCCGACCGCAAGCCGGTGAAGAACGTCGACCTGTGGCAGCGGCTCGACGCGGCGGCCGGGCGGCACGAGGTTTCCTGGCACTGGCTGCGCGGACACGACGGTCTCGAGGAAAACGAGCGCGCCGACGAGCTGGCGCGCGACGGCATGCAGCCGTTCCTGTCGCGCTAGGGCGCCGCTTGCGAATCGTATGACGCTCCGATAATCGGCGGCACAGCTTGAAGGGGAGAATAAACGAATGCCTGCGGGGAAACGCCCGGTCGCCATCATCATGGGCTCGAAATCCGACTGGAAGACGATGGGGCTCGCCGCCGAAATCCTGAAGTCGTTGAAGATCGGCTTCGAAGCCCACGTGATCTCCGCCCACCGTTCCCCGGATCGTCTGTTCAAGTTCGCCAAGGGCGCCCGCGCCGCGGGTTTCAAGGTGGTGATCGCCGGCGCCGGCGGCGCCGCGCATCTGCCCGGGGTCACGGCGGCGCTGACGCCGCTTCCGGTATTCGGCGTGCCGATGCGCACCAAGGCGCTGAAGGGCATCGACAGTTTCCTTTCGATCCTGCAGATGCCGGCGGGCATCCCGGTCGGCACGCTTGCGATCGGCGAGGCCGGCGCGAAAAACGCGGCGTTGCTCGCGGCCGCGGTGCTCGCGCTCGAAGACCGCGCGCTCGCCAAGCGGCTCGATGCCTTTCGCGCGCGGCAGAGCAAATCTGCCGCAAAACGCCTCACGCGCTGAATTTCGATCGCTTCGAAACGGTACCAGCGGCGCGATTGATCCCGATCAATGTTCGAGCGCCGGGCTTCCGCTATCGTTTATTTTTCAATGTGGATGAGGTGACTTATGGGCAATACGATTCAACCGAACAAGGCGGGGCTCGCTCTCGGCGCGCTCTTGGGCCTCTGGCATCTCGCTTGGGCGATCCTGGTCGCGATCGGCTGGGCGCAACCGCTGATCAATTTCATTTTCTGGCTGCACTTCATCAAGCCGATCTACGTGATCGAGCCATTCAACGTGGGAACCGCCGCGCTCCTGGTGGCGATCACCGCGATCATCGGCTACGTGATGGGCTTCATCTTCGCGCTGTTGTGGAACCGCTTCCACCGCTGATGATTTAGCGCGCCGGCGCGCTAAGGCGCCTTGCGCAACAGCTTTTTCATCACCGCGTAGAGCTCTTTTTTCTTCTCGAAGCCGATGCCCGGGCGCGTCGGGCATCGGCACGCGGCCGTCCTCGACCGGAGTCTTGTCGGCGAAGCCGCCGAACGGCGCAAACACCTCGGGATACGACTCGTTGCCGCCCAGCCCGAGCCCGACCGCGATATTGAGCGCGAACTGATGCCCGCCGTGCGGCACGCAGCGGCGCGACGACCAGCCGTGCGCGCGCAACATTTCGAGCGTGCGCAGATATTCGACCAGGCCATAGGAAAGCGCGGGGTCGAACTGCAGGATGTCGCGATCCGAGCGCAGGCCGCCGTGGCGCACGAGATTGCGCGCGTCCTGCATGGAGAACAGATTTTCGCCGGTCGCCAGCGGGCCCGCGTAGTCCATGGCGATCTCGGCGTGCATGCGGTAGTCGAGCGGATCGACCGGCTCCTCGTACCAGCGCAGGTTATAGGGCGCGATGGCGTGGCCGTATTCGAGCGCGGTCTTGCGGTCGAAGCGGCCATTGGCGTCGACGCAGAGATTCTGGCCGTTGCCGCCGAGCAGCGCGAGCACCGCCTCGATGCGCTTCAAGTCGGTGGCGAGATCGGCGCCGCCGATCTTCATCTTCACGGTCGTATAGCCGAGGTCGAGATAGCGGCGCATCTCGTCGGTGAGGCGCAGCGAGGTCCGCGCCCGGATAGTAGTAGCCGCCGGCGGCATAGACCCAGGCGCTGTCGTCGGCCTGGCCGCCGTTGTAGCGGTCGGCCAGAAGCTTCCACAGCGGCACGTCTTCGGCCTTGGCGACCGCATCCCAGATCGCCATGTCGAGCACGCCGACCGCGACCGAGCGCTCGCCGTGGCCGCCGGGCTTCTCGTTCTGCATCATGGCGGCCCAGCACTTGGCCGGATCGAGCAGGCCGTCGGCGTCCTGCAGGTCCTCGGGCTTGGCCGCCGTCAGCCGCGGGATGAACCGCTCGCGCAGCAGCGCCTGCTGGGCATAGCGGCCGTTCGAGTTGAAGCCGAAGCCGACCACGGGCCTTCCGCCGCGCTGCTTGTCGGTGAAGACCGCGGCCACGCTCACGTTCATCGTGGAAAAATCGATGAATGCGTTGCGGATCGGGGAGCTGATGGGGACGACGATATCGGCGATGCCGGTGATGCGCATGGGGGCGGATTTAGCGCACGTCACCCGGGGGTGCGAGCCCAACATGGCAAAGAAACCTCCGGGGATTTGGGAGCCCGTGGACTTCCCGCCCCGTTTCTGCTACCCACCGCGCGCCCGGCAAAGGCTTTGCGGCCCCCGCCGGCCCCCTATTCCGCAACGCTCTTAGAGAGGTCACCACGTGCAGGTTCTCGTCCGCGACAACAACGTCGATCAGGCGCTCAAGGCGCTGAAGAAGAAGATGCAGCGCGAGGGCATCTTCCGCGAGATGAAGCTGCGTGGTCACTACGAGAAGCCCTCCGAGCGGCGCGCCCGCGAAAAGGCCGAGGCGATCCGCCGCGCCCGCAAGCTCGCGCGCAAGCGCGCGCAGCGCGAAGGCCTGATCCCGATGAAGAGCCCGGCCATGCTGGCCAAGGAAAAGTTGGCGAAGGGCGGCCGTGGCGGCCGCGCCGGGGGCATGGGCGGCGGCATGGGAATGGGCATGGGCGGCGGCGGAGGCATGGGCCGCCGCTGATTTCTTTCGTCGGCTTGGTTTCGGCGCGGGCAGGCTACCTGCCCGCGTTTTCGTTTTTGCGACCCCCTCGACGAAGCCCAACCTTCGCCTTATGCCCCCGGCATGGGAAAGCCATGAACCGGCCGCGATCGAACGCCTTGCCCCGCACGCATAGCGCCGCCGGCGCCGCGCTCCTGCTTTCGCTCGCGCTCGCCGGCTGCGGGACCATCGGGACCGGCATCGGCACCGAGGACGACGATCTGCGCGCGTCCGCGCCCACCAACATCGCCTCGCTCTCCGACGTGGTCGCGCGCAACCCGAACGACCCGCAGGCCTACAACATGCGCGGCTCGGTCTTCGGCCGCGCCGGGCAATACAAGGAGGCGATCGCCGATTTCGACCGCGCGATCCAGCTCGATCCGAACTACGCGCAGGCTTTCGCCAACCGCGCGCTCGCGCACCAGGAACTGAAGCGCGTCGATCTGGCGCTCGCAGATTACTCGCGCGCGATCCAGATCGATCCGAATTACGCCTCCGCCTATGTCGGCCGCGGAATCTTGCGCCGCCAGCAGGGCCAGGCGCAGCTCGCGCTCGGCGACTTCAACAAGGCGATCCAGCTCAAGCCCGATCACGCGCAGGCCTATCACAACCGCGGCCTGATCTATCAGGCGCAGGGCCTGCACAAGTTCGCGATCGACGAGTTCACCACCGCCATCAATCTCACCGTTTCCGCGCCCGAGCCTTATTTTGCCCGCGCGATGAGCTATGTCGCGATCAACGACCACAAGCGCGCGATCGAGGACTTCGACGAGGCGCTGGAGAAAAATCCGCGCAATCTGGAGGCCTGGGTCAACCGCGGCATCGCCTGGGAGCGGCTCGGCGACAAGGAGAAGGCCGCCGGCTCCTACGCGCGCGCGCTCAACATCAACCAGAACTACCCGCCGGCGGTGGCGGGCTTTGCGCGCGTCGGCGGCCGCTACGGGCAGACGTATCAGATCAATTGAGCGTCATCCCGAGGCGCCCGCCGTAGCCCGGGCGCGAAGGCGTGGCGAGCCCGTGACATCGCAGTCATTCACCGCTGTCGGTTATGGATTGCCGGCCTCGCGCGGCTAACGCCGCGCTCACCCGGAATGACGGTTCTAATTCGTTTCGCCTGCCAGAAACGCGCGCACTTCGCGCAGCGCGCCCAGTGGATCGAGATTCACGTGGCCGCCCTCGGGGAAGCGCACGAAGCGCTTGCCGGAGCGGATCATCTCAAAGAGCCGTTCGCCGAAGCGGATGGGGATGATCGTGTCGCGCTCGCCGTGCAGCACGAGCACGGGCGCCTTCACGGCGCCGATGCGCTCATCGGAGCGGAACTGATCCTTCATGAACAAGCGCACCGGCACGAAAAAATAGGCCGAAGCGCCAACATCGGCGGCCGAGGTGAAGGGCGATTCCAGAATGACGCGGCCGACCGGCTTCTCGGCGGCGATGGCCACGGCGACGGCGGTGCCGAGCGACTCGCCGAACACGGCGATGCGCTCGGCCGGATAGCGCGCGGCGGCGAAGTCATAGGCCGCGCGCGCGTCGGCGAGGATGCCCCTCTCCGTCGGTCTGCCCGTCGAACCGCCATAGCCGCGGTAGGAAAGCGCCACCAGGCCGGTGCCGTCCGCGATGAGCGCGCGGAAGCGGTTGGCGCGATAGGAAAGCGAGCCGCCATTGCCATGGAAATAGAGCACCACCGGCTTATCGCCGCGCGGCGGCACGTGCCAGACGATGACCTTGGCATCGTTCGTACTCGCAAGCACTTCCTCGACGGCCTGCGGCAACCCGGCGTCGGCCGGCAGCGTGCGTTCGCTGTCGGGGAAATACATCAGCGCGCGCTGGCCGAAATAGAGGAACGCGCAGAGCGCGGCGTAAGACAGAAGCGCGATGATGACGATCGATTTCAGCGTCGCCATGCGCCGTATTAGCACGGAACGCGCGGGCGCTCGCGGCGGTCAGTGCGCGAGCGACTTGACGATGTCCTCGGTCATTTTCTTGGCGTCGCCGAGCAGCATCATGGTGTTGTCGCGATAGAACAGCGTGTTGTCGATGCCGGCATAGCCGGACGCCAGCGATCGCTTGATGAACATCACGGTGCCGGCCTTCCAGACCTGCAGCACCGGCATGCCGAAGATCGGCGAGGACTTGTCCTCCTCGGCTGCCGGATTGGTCACGTCGTTGGCGCCGATGACGAAGGCGATGTCGGCCTGGGCGAATTCGGAATTGATATCCTCGAGCTCGAACACCTCGTCATAGGGCACGTTGGCTTCGGCCGAGCAGCACGTTCATGTGGCCCGGCATGCGGCCGGCGACCGGGTGGATCGCGTACTTGACCTCGACGCCTTCCTTCTTGAGCCGGTCGGCCAGTTCGCGCAGCGCATGCTGGGCCTGCGCCACCGCCATGCCGTAGCCCGGCACGATGATGACCTTGGAAGCGTTCTTCATGATGTAGCCGGCGTCCTCGGCCGAGCCGAGCTTGACCGGCCTCGCCTCGGCGCCGCCCGCGGGCCCCGCCACCTCGCCGCCGAAGCCGCCGAGGATCACCGCGAAGAAGTTGCGGTTCATGCCCTTGCACATGATGTAGGAGAGGATCGCGCCCGAGGAGCCGACCAGCGCGCCGGTGATGATGAGCGCGGTGTTGCCGAGCGTGAAGCCGATGCCGGCGGCGGCCCAGCCGGAATACGAGTTCAGCATGGAAATGACGACCGGCATGTCGGCGCCGCCGATCGGCACGATGATGAGCACGCCGAGCAGGAACGAAAGCGCCGCCACGATCCAGAACCACAGATGGCTCTCGGTGCGGACGAAGATCACGACCGACACCAGCAGCGCGACGCCGAGCGCGATGTTGACCGCGTGGCGCGCGGGCAGCAGGATCGGCTTGCCGCTCATGCGGCCGGAAAGCTTCAGGAACGCGATCACCGAGCCGGTGAACGTGACGGCGCCGATGGCGGCGCCGATCGACATTTCCACCAGGCTCGCGGCGTGGATCGCGCCGACGGCGCCGATGCCGAAGGCCTGCGGCGCATAGAGCGCGCCGGCGGCGACCAGCACCGCGGCCATGCCGACCAGCGAATGGAAGGCCGCGACCAGCTCGGGCATCTGGGTCATCGCGATCTTGCGCGCGATATAGGCGCCGATGCCGCCGCCGATGGCGAAGCCGCCGATCACCAGCGCCCAGCCGCCGAGACCGACAGGCGGCGAAGCGGCGAGCGTGGTGGCGATGGCGATCGCCATGCCGACCATGCCGAACAGATTGCCCTGCCGCGACGTCTCCGGATGCGAAAGCCCGCGCAGCGCCAGAACGAACAGGACGCCGGAGACGAGATAGAGGAGCGCGACGAGGTTGGCGTTCATCGCGTCACCTCCCCTCGCCGCCATCCGAGCGCGTGCGACAAGTCGGCGGCTCGTGGATGCCGCTTCAGGCGCGAGGTCGCGCTCGCGCCTGTCGCCCGCTGAGGAGAGATCATCATTTCTTCTTCTGATACATGCTGAGCATGCGCTGGGTGACCAGGAAGCCGCCGAAGATATTGACCGCGGCCATGGCGAGCGCGGCAAAGCCGAGCGCGCGGGCCCACCAGGGCCCGGCGTCGCTGCCGGCGATGTCGACCCCGGTGGCGAGCAGCGCACCGACCACGATCACCGAGGAAATCGCGTTGGTCACCGACATCAAGGGCGTATGCAGCGCCGGCGTCACCGACCAGACCACGTAATAGCCGACGAACACCGCGAGCACGAAGATCGAAAGCCGGAACAGGAACGGATCGACGTCGCCGCCGCCCGCGGCCGGCATGGCGCCGAGCGGCAGCAGCGCATCGTTGGCGAATTGCATCAGCTCGCAGAAATCGATCATCAGGCCGCTCCTTTGGGCTTGAAGCTCGGGTGCACCACGGCGCCGTCCTTGGTCAGCAGCGTCGCCTTCACGATCTCGTCGTCCCAGGGGACCGAGAACGCCTTGGTCTTCTTGTCGAACATAGGCTCGAGGAAGGCGAAGAGATTTTTCGCGTAGAGCGCCGACGACGTGGCCGCGAGACGGCCCGGCACGTTGAGCCAGCCCACGATCTTGACGCCGTTCACGTTGGCGACCTCGCCGGGCTTGGCGAGCTCGACATTGCCGCCGCGCTCGACCGCGAGATCGACGAGCACCGAGCCGGGCTTCATGGATTCGACCATCGCCTTCGACACGAGCTTGGGCGCCGGGCGGCCGGGAATGAGCGCCGTGGTGATGACGATGTCCTGCTTGGCGATATGGGAGGCGACGAGCGCGGCCTGCTTGGCCTGGTAGTCCTTCGACATTTCCTTGGCGTAGCCGCCGGCGGTCTCGGCCTGCTTGAATTCGTCGTCCTCGACCGCGACGAATTTCGCGCCCAGGCTTTCCACCTGCTCCTTCGCCGCGGGGCGCACGTCGGTCGCAGTGACCACCGCGCCCAGGCGACGCGCGGTCGCGATCGCCTGCAAGCCCGCAACGCCCGCACCCATCACGAACACTCTCGCAGCGGGCACCGTGCCGGCCGCGGTCATCATCATCGGGAACGCCCGGCCATATTCGGCAGAGGCGTCGATCACCGCGCGATAGCCGGCGAGATTCGCCTGCGAAGAAAGCACGTCCATGGTCTGCGCGCGGGTGATGCGCGGTAGGAATTCCATTGTGATGGCTGTGAGCTTTGCGGCGGCGAGTTCGGCGATCGCCGCGTCGTTGCCGTAAGGATCGAGGATGCCGATCAGCATCGCGCCGGGCTTGTAGGCGGAAAGCTCGGCCTTGGCGGGCCGGCGCACCTTCAGGACGATGTCGGCATTGGCGAGCGTATCTTTCGCGCCATTGGCGATCTTGGCGCCGGCCGCGGAAAAATCGCCGTCGGGAAAGCCCGCGCGCTTGCCGGCGCCGCTTTCGACCGTAACCGTGTTGCCGAGGGCGACGAAACGCTTGACCGTGTCCGGCGTCGCGGCGACGCGCGGCTCGTTGGCATCAAGCTCGGCCGGGATCGCGATATTCATGGGCAATCGGATCGGAACTCGGAGAGACGCAGGCGGGACGGGCGGGGCCGGTGGCTTGCCGGATCACCAGATGAAGATCCAGAGGAAGGCGAGCACGATCACGACGGCGATGATCGTCCATTTCACGATCTTCAGGAAATCGTCGTACATCTCGACGTGCTGGGGATAGTCGTTCCCGTCCGCCAAGGTGTATTTCTGTTCGCCGTGATGCTCGTGCGCGGCCATCGCCTGCCCCTCAAGCCTTGCTGGATAACGTTGCGCAGGCTTTAGCGGAAACATGCGTCACGAGCAACGCCGCCCTAAGTCGCGCCCTCGAGCCCTGCGGCCGCCAGCGCCGCGGCCTGCCGCCGGCCGACCTCGGCCACAGAGAAATCGGCGATCGCGGCCTCGAACAGGCGGTGAAAGTTCAGCTCCGCGCGCAGGTGCAGGAACACGCCGCCGAGCCCGATGGCGGCGCGGTCCATGAACACGAACTCGCGCGGCACGGTGACCGGGCCCTTCTCGCGCAGCGCCTGATGCACCTGGAAGGCCTCGCGGCGCCCGTATTTGGCGGGCTCGACGCCGTCGGCGATGGTGCGCACGCGGTCGTCCATCAGCGGGCCATAGATGAAGCGCGCCCAGATATTGAGCGCGTCGATCAGGTCGCGCGAGAGGCCCTGAAAGCCCCAGGTCTCGTAGGCGTGCACCACGCGTGCGTGGTCGTTCTCGCTCAAGCCGCGATAGAGATCGACCACGCCGCCGACGAAGCTCGGCGGGAAAATGCGGATGCAGCCGTAATCGAGAAGATTGATGCCGCCGGGCGCGCCCCGCTCCTCGAACACCGTGTAATTGCCCAAGTGCGGATCGCCATGGATCACGCCGAAGCGGCTGAACGGCAGCCACCAGGCGTGGAACAGCGCTTGCGCGAGCCGGTTGCGAATTTCGAGCGGCGCGTCCTTGTGCACGAGCAGCTTGGTGCCTTCCATCCAATCGAACGTGAGCAGCCGGCCGGTGGAGAGCTCCGGCCATACGGCCGGCACGCGCACTTCGGGCACATCAGCGAGCATCGCCTGATAGAGCGCCACGTGCTTCGCTTCGCGGCGATAGTCCAACTCCTCGCGCACGCGGGCGCCGATTTCTTTGGCGATCTCGCGGGTGTCGATCACCGGGTCCATGCGGCGGTGAATGGCGAACAGCACGTCGAGCTGCGACAGATCCGCCTCCACCGCCGACTGCATGTCCGGATACTGGAGCTTGCAGGCGAGCGGCTTGCCGTTCTTCGCGGTTGCGCGATGCACCTGGCCGAGCGAGGCGGCGGCCGCGGGCTTGTGCTCGAAAGCGCCGAATTTCTCCTGCCAATCGGGGCCGAGCTCGGCGCTCATGCGCCGCTTGACGAAGGCCCAGCCCATGGGCGGAGCTTCGCTCTGCAATTTCATCAGCTCGGTGGCGTATTCCTCGGGCAGCAGATCGGGGATGGTGGCCATGAGCTGGGCCACCTTCATGATCGGGCCCTTGAGGCCGCCGAGCGCCGCGGCGAGCGCCAGCGCATTCTCGCCGCGGTCGAGCGTGATCCCGAACACGCGCGCGCCCACGAACTTCGCCGCCAGACCGCCCATATTGGCGCCGACGCGCGCATAGCGCGCGGCGCGGGCGGAGAGGCGGTTGCGTTCATAGTCGGTCATGGCATGCGCCTCGGCTCCCACCAATGCAGATAGGGAGTGAGCGCACAATCGACAATCGGAGGGGGCGTGGACGCCGTCAACGGCCCGCGGCTAGCGCCTACGTTTCGGTCTGGCCGCGGGCGTCGGGATCGGCGGGCCTGGGAGCAGCGTGAGACCGAGGATCGCGCGAATCTCGTTGATCGCCTTGCGGCCGTCGGGAGACAACGGGCGCGCATACATAGGCGGCGTGGGCCCGGGATCGTCGTGACGGTCGGCGAAGGTGGGCATTTCCTCGCTGCCCTTGAGGAAGCTCCGCATCGCGTGGAAACCGAGCGCGCGATAGACTTCGAATTGCTCTTCGCTGAAGAATTGGTCGCCGGTGAATTCGTGCGGGAAGGTCTCGTTTCGCCGCCGGTAGTCGGCGATGGAATCGTTCTCGTCGCCGCTGAGCGAAGGCTTCACGTAGACGATATAGCCGGGCTTCTTGGAATTCGGATACTGGATCGTGCCGATCACGCAGTGGGGCCCCTTGCGAGTCTCGGCGGCGGCGGGCCCGCCGGTGGTCGTGATATTGTTGCCGGTCTCTAGCCCGATCGCGCTCAGCCGGCGCCAGGGCAAATCGATGATCACGCCGAGATCGATGCGCGCGTAGCGTTGCAACTTCACGAACGACGGGAAATTCATTTCCGGATCGGTCTCGGCGTCGATTGCGATGATCAAGCGGCAATCCCGCTTCAGCAATTCATAGATGCCCAGGTTCTCGATGTGCCCGCCGTCGGTGAGATAGACGAGCCAGCTGTCCTCGCGCAGCAGGCCGAACATTTCCAAGAAGAAATAGAGATTGAGTTGCTCGACGAGCCACCAGGCGAGTCTCAGCCGCATCGACCGCCAATCCGGATTCCTCAGCCACCGGCCCAGGCGAATATTGAGCAGGGCGAGCGTCGGGGTCATGGTCCGGATCGTGCTCGACCCCATGTTTGCCGAGAGCGCCGCACCGGAGGTCGCCATGGCCGTGGCCACGTCCAGGTCCGGGTCCGCGGCCTCCATATCTACCGTCTTTGCGTATCCGGTCGCTTCGCTGCCGATGTGATTTTTTCCGAGCATGAAGAAGTCCGCGTTGCGGCCGCGGCGATTGACGAATTTGGAGTTCTGGATGTTCAGCGCGGTGTTGATGATGTGATAGGGAGCGCGCGTGCTCGACAATCCGCTCAGTTTGATGTCGTCGAGGGGAGGAAGATCGCCGCTCACCGCCTTGCCCGACAGAAAGAAGCGGCGCAGCGCGATCATAGCGCCGTGCGCGGCTATGTCGTCGAACAACGTCTTCAGCGCCGAAAGATCGAACAGGAACGCCTTGCTCGACCGATCGCGATAGAGCCGGTGCAGCGAGTTGGTGTTGGGATCAAAGAGAATCGATTCAAGCAGCAAAAGAACAATCGCAACGGCAACGTATGGCCAGATCCAGCCGAACTGGATCCCCCAGACGGTCAGCTGCATATAGGCCATCCACAATACAAAGGGGACGACGAGAGCTCGCGACTAAAATTCCGAGCTTGGCGCCGATCGCCAACAGACGCTTGCGCAGCCGCGAGTCCTTGCTCGCATTCTTCACCCAGTATTCGAGTGTCCGCCAGAAGAAGCCAAGCACCGCGCCGAGTGCTGCGATCACGGCAATGACGAATTGCACTCCGCTCTTGAGCCAGGACCAGAAAGATCCATCGTATTGTTGAAAGATCGCGTCGATGACGTAGAGCTGCAGCTCGCAGAAGGCGACGACGATAACGGCGAGGACCGCCAAAGCGAGAAACCTCGTCAACAAGCTGTCCGATTCGGATTTCCTGGTGGCGAGCCGCCATAGCCGCGCGATGAGCGCCGCGATGAGGAATGCAGCCGTTACGTACACGAAGAGAACCGCCGTGACGACGAAATGAAAAGAGACAAGTTGCGGCCAAATCAATCTCGGCAACCACAGGACGGCCTTCAGGAACGAGGAATTGCTCGGGTGCAAGCCGGGGACCGGGTCGATCAAAATGCTGAACACCGCAAACACAAGCAGCCAGGGAAGAACCATCGCGACGTTGGCCACCAGGCCGCGCAGATAGACGACCGCGCTGTACAGCACGTCGATCAAGCCGCCAGGTATCAGGAAATTGGAGTGATCGCGGATGTGCTTCAGCGGCTTCGGCTCTTCGTCACGCAGCGTGCTGGGAAAGGGAAAATCGCCCTTGCCGCGCGTAACGCTCGCCGTATACGAGGTGCCGATATAACCGCCGCCGGAAACGGTCGAGAGCAGGTCGATCTTCTCCAGCACATGATCGACTTCGAGCGCCTGCAATGTTCCAAGACAAAACGAAGCGGAACGGATGCCGCCACCGGAGAGCGACAGGCCGACAAGCTCGGCGTCGATGCTCTTCTGATAGATCGGTTTGCCGTCGGGATCGGACTTGGGCACCAGCCCGAGCATCCGGGCGCGCGCCAGCTTGATTTTGTCTCGCTTCAGCGCTTCGCGCCGATCATTGATCGCGTCGATCTCGCGCGAATAGACGACGTCGAAACCGACGCATCCCTGTTCGGGTTTGGATTTTGCGGCCAAGGCCGGCTTCCCCACTGCTCGACTTAAGGTTGCCATAAGCGCCAGCTACAGCCAAGCACCGCTGCGCCTGCAGGCGCCACGGGAGCTTTTTTCGCTCTCTCAGCCGCTCCGATCCAGCTCTTCGATTTCGTCGATCATCCGCTCGATCACGGAGAGGCCGCCCTGCCAGAATTTCGGGTCGCGCGCGTCGAGGCCGAAGGGCTTGAGCAATTCGGCATGATGCTTGGTGCCGCCGGCGGCGAGCATGGCGAGATAGCGCTCGGCGAAGCCGGCATCGGCCTTCTCGTAAACCGCATAGAGCGAGTTCACCAGGCAATCGCCGAAGGCATAGGCATAGACGTAGAACGGCGAATGGATGAAGTGCGGGATATAGGCCCAGAAGGTCTCGTAGCCCGGTCCGAGACGGATCGCCGGGCCGAGGCTCTCGGACTGCACTTCCATCCATAGCTCGGAGATCTTGTCGGCGGTGAGCTCGCCGTTCTTGCGCTCGAGATGCAGCTTGCGCTCGAAGGAATAGAACGCGATCTGGCGCACGACCGTATTCAGCATGTCCTCGACCTTCTGCGCGAGCATGGCCTTGCGCTGGGCCGGGTTTTTCGTTTCCGCCAAGCAGCGCGCGGAAGGTCAGCATCTCGCCGAACACGCTCGCGGTCTCGGCGAGCGTCAAGGGCGTCGGCGCCATCAGCGCGCCGTTCGGCGCCGCCAGCACCTGATGCACGCCGTGGCCGAGTTCATGAGCGAGCGTCATGACGTCGCGCGGCTTGCCCTGATAGTTCAGCAGCACATAGGGATGCGCCGAAGGCACGGTCGGGTGCGAGAACGCGCCCGACGCCTTGCCGGCGCGCACCGGCGCGTCGATCCAGCGCTCGTCGAAGAAGCGCTTGGCGATCGCGGCCATCTTCGGTGAAAATCCACCATAGGCGTTGAGCACGCGCTCGCGCGCCTCGTCCCAGCCGATGGTACGCGTCTCGACCTTGGGCAACGGCGCGTTGCTGTCCCAGTGATCGAGCTTGTCCTTGCCGAACCAGCGGGCCTTGATCGCGTAGTAGCGGTGCGAGAGCCGCGGGAAGCCGGCGCGCACGGCCGCGACCAACGCGTCCACCACCTCGCGCTCGACGCGGTTCGACAAGATGCCGCGCGTCGGCCACGTCCTCGAAGCCGCGCCAGCGGTCGGAGATCGACTTGTCCTTGGCGAGCGTGTTGGTGACGAGCGCGAAGAGGCGGAGATTGTTCTTCAGCACTTCGGCGATCGCATCGGAGCCGGCGCGGCGGCGGGACTCGTCGGGGTCCTGCATCAAGGTCAGCGTCTGCTCGAGCAGGAGCTCCTTGCCGTCGACCTTGAAGCGCAGGCCCGCCATGGTCTCGTCGAACAGCCGGTTCCAGGCGCCGCGCCCGGTGACCGACTTTTCGTGAAACAGCTGCTCGACGCGGTCCTCGAGCTGGTAGGGCTTCTCTTTGCGCACGTCCTCGACCCAGGGCCGGTAGTGGCCGAAGGCCGGCTCGCCGAGCGCCTTCTCGATCAGCGCATCGTCGATGCGGTTCAGCTCCAGCGTGAAGAACAGGAGATGGGTCGAGGCCGCGGTGATCTTGTCCTGCACGTCGCCGTAGAACTTGGCGCGCTTGGCGTCGGTGGTGTCGCCGGCATGGAGGAGCCCGGCAAACGACATGAGCCGGCCGAGCAGGTCCTCGATCTTCTCGAAACGGGCCACCGCGGCACCGAGCTCGGCGCCGGCCCGCGCGGATGCGGCGATTTCGGCGAGCTTGCCCTTGTAGGCCTCCTCGAACGCGGCGCACTCGATCTCGGCGCGGGCCAGATCGGCCGCCACCTCCGGCGCATCGATGCCGGGATAGAGATCGGCAAGGTTCCACTCCGGAAGCGGTCCGAGCGGCTCGGCGGGACGGGCAGCGGTCGCGGAAGACGGTCGACTCACGGGTTTTTCCCTTCTTTCCTCATATCGCGTGCCCGCCGACCCCGATCAATGGTCCCGAAAGGCCAATCCTGCCAGCGCTTCGCGGCCGGCTTTCAGCTTCCATTAACGCACTCGGCCCAGATTGTCCCGGAACGGCACGGCCGGGAGGGAAAATGACCACGCGTATTCTCGTAGCCGACGACGATCCGGTTCAGCGCCGGCTCTTGGACGCCATGATCCGCCGCTTCGGCTACGAGCCGGTGCTGGCCGACGGCGGCGAGGCGGCGGTGCGCCTGCTCGAGGGCAAGGACGGCCCCGGAATCGGCTGCGTCATCCTCGACCTCGTCATGCCCGACCTCGACGGCATGGGCGTTCTGAGCCGGCTCAAGGAGCGCGGCATCGACACGCCGGTGATCGTGCAGACCGCGCACGGCTCGATCGACGCCGTGATCTCGGCCATGCGCGCGGGCGCGGTCGACTTCGTCGTGAAGCCCGCGGGCGCCGAGCGCCTGCAGGTATCGCTGCGCAATGCGCTGGCGCAATCCGTGCTCGCGGGCGAGGTGCGGCGTTTGCGCCGGGCCGCCGACGGCGCGCTCGGCCTCGAAGACCTCGCGTCGCAGAGCCCGCGCATGCAGGCGACGCTCAAGCTCGCCGAGAAAGCGGCCGCCTCCGACATTCCGGTGCTGCTCGAGGGCGAGTCGGGCACCGGCAAGGAATTGCTCGCGCGCGCGATCCGCGGCGGCGGCAACCGCGCCGGCAAGCCCTTCATCGCCGTAAATTGCGGCGCGATCCCGGAGACGCTCGTGGAGTCGATCCTGTTCGGCCACGAGAAAGGCGCCTTCACCGGCGCCAGCGACAAACAGATCGGCAAGTTCGTCGAGGCCGACGGCGGCACCTTGTTCCTCGACGAAATCGGCGAATTGCCGATGGACGCGCAGGTGAAGCTGTTGCGCGCGCTGCAGGACGGCGAGATCGACGCGGTCGGCTCGCGCAAGTCGGTCAAGGTCGATTTCCGCCTGATCTCCGCCTCGAATCGCGATCTCGGAGAGCTCGTGCGCTCCGGCCGCTTCCGCGAGGACCTCTATTATCGCCTGCACATTTTTCCGATCACGGTGCCGCCGCTCAGGAACCGGACCGAGGACATCCCCGATCTGGTGCGCCGCTTCGCGGTGCGTTTCGCCGCCGAAGAAGGCAAGCGCGTGCGCGCGGTCTCGGCCGACGCGATCCGGCTGCTGAGCGGATTTCGCTGGCCCGGCAACGTGCGTCAGCTCGAAAACGCCGTGTTCCGCGCGGTGGTGCTGGCCGAAACCGACGAGATCGGCGCGGCCGAGTTCCCGCAAATCGCAGCCCAAGTGCCCGGCTTCGAGGTGCAGGTGCCGCCGGCGGCGCCCGGCGCGACGCGGCCGGCCGAGCCGATCATGATTCTCTCGGATTCGCCGGCGACCGCGCCGGGGGCATCGGAAGCGCTCGCGTTCCTGGGCCCGGATGGCCATGTGCGCCCGCTGGAGGAGATCGAAGCCGAGGCTATCCGTACGGCGATCGCGCGCTATCGCGGCCGCATGACCGAGGTCGCCCGCCGGCTCAAGATCGGCCGTTCCACCCTCTACCGGAAGCTGAAGGATCTAGGCCTGGATACCGAGGCGGATGCTACAGCAGCCGATGTGGCTGCCGAGTGACGCTCGCAATCCTTTGACCCGTCAGGGCCTGGAAAGGCTTGATTCCTTGGCCCTGAGACTGCCACAACCCCTATTCTAAGATCGGGACCGCTGAGCGCAGGAGAGGCCATGCTACGGGCATTGTGGGGGAAGTTCACAGCAGCGGCCGGCGGCGAAAATCGCGAGCCCATGAGTCCCGGACGCATGAGCGCCTTCGTCGCGGGCCTCGGCCTGCTGGCGCTGATCGGGATTTTCCTGTTCGCCGCGGATCGCGATTTCACCGGCTTGCGCGCGACCGAGAGCGCCGCGGTCGCGCAAACACCGGCGGCGACTACCCCGCGCGTCGAAGACTATATCCCGGTTCCCGAATACGCCGACGTTCCGCCCTTGAGCCTTGCCGATCTCGCGCGCGAAGGCGGCGACAAGTGGATCGCTTCGCAGGTTCCAATGCTGGAGCCGGCGGGCGTTGCCCCGATCACGCTCAAGGATGTCGGACCCACTACGGCAAGCACGCCGGCTCCCGTTCAGCCCGCAAGCGCGCCTGCGTCCGTTCCCGCTCAGCCGGCGACCGCAGCACAGCCCGAAGCTCCCCTCACCGGCAAGGATCTCGTGAAGGCGCCGGTCGCGGCCTCACTCGCGTCCACGGAAACGGTAATCGCCGAGAAGCTGCGCGATCTCCTGGCGCTGCGCGGCGAGCGCTATTTCAGCCGCAAGAACGAACGCACGGCGGCCGAGCAGTTCTACCGCGACCGCGGCTTCGTCCCGCTCTGGGTCGAGAAGGGCGCCGAGACCGCGCGCGCCACGGCCGCGATCGCGTACCTGAGGGGCATCGAAGCCGACGGCCTCGATCCCGCCGATTACGCGATCCCGAATTTCAAGGCCATCGCCGACGCCGACGGCCTCGCCGAAGCCGAGCTCAAGTTCACCGCCGCGATCTTCGACTACGCGCGTCATGCGCAGACCGGCCGCGTGCACTTCTCGCGCATCACCTACGACATTCTCTACTACCCGACCGCGCCGGAGCCCGCCGAAGTGCTCGCCAAGATGGCCGACGCCAAGAACATGGCCGAGGCGCTCGACGGCTATAACCCGCCGCACGCCGGCCTACAAGGCGCTGAAGGCCAAGCTCGCCGAGGCGCGCGGACGCACCGCCGATGTGGGCCCGAAGCCGATTCCGGGCGGCCCGCTGCTCAAGGTCGATCCGAAGAAGCCGATGCGCGACGCGCGCGTGGCGCTGTTGCGCGAGCGGCTCGGGGTCGCCCGGCGACGACACCTACGACAAGCCGCTCGCCGAGGCGGTGAAGCGGTTCCAGACGCAGCGCAAGACTCCAGGCGACCGGCAATCTCAACACCGCCACCATCGAGGCGCTCAACGGGCCGCGCCGCGAGCGCGACGCGGACACCATCGTCGCCAACATGGAGCGCTGGCGCTGGATGCCGCGCGAGCTGGGCAAGACCTACGTGATGGTCAACATCCCCGACTACACGCTGAAGGTCATGCGCGACAGCCAGATGGTCTGGACCACGCGGATCGTCGTCGGCAAGCCGGGCAATCTGGCGACCCCGATCACCAGCGCGTTCATGACGCACATCACCGTCAACCCGACCTGGAACGTGCCGCCCTCGATCATCCAGAACGAGTACCTGCCGGCGCTGCAGCAGGACCCGGACGCGATGGAGCGCATCGGGCTGAAGCTGACGCGCAACCCGGACGGCACCATCCACATCTACCAGCCGCCGGGCGACCGCAACGCGCTCGGGCGCATCCGCTTCAACTTCCCGAACAAGTTCCTGGTCTACCAGCACGACACGCCGGACAAGCAGCTGTTCGCCCAAGAAAAGCGCGCCTATAGCCACGGCTGCATGCGCGTGCTGGACCCGGTGAAATACGCCGAGGTGCTGTTGTCGATCGCGCTGCCGAAGGAAGGCTATACGCAGGACCGCATCCGCAAGATGTTCGGCGCCCGGCGAGGTCGATATCCGCCTGCCGAACCAGATCCCGGTCCACCTCACCTACCAGACCGCGTTCGTCGATGACGCCGGCAAGCTGCAGATCCGCGAGGACGTCTACGGGCGCGACGCCCGGGTGCTCGCCATCCTCAAGGGCAGCGAGCGGAAGGTCGCCGACATCGCGGTCGAGCGGCGCCCGAATACGACCGTGAACCGCGACGCGTTGCGCCTGCCGGACGACCGCTTTGCCGGCCGGGGCGGCAACTTTTTCAACTGGTTCCTGAGCCGCTAAGGCGGGCCTAGACCCCCGTTTGGCGCGGCCCCTTGCCCAGCAAGGGGCCGCAAGCCTTTGGATTGCCCCGGTAATCCACCGCCAGCGCCCGTTCCGGGGCACCTTTTCGCCACGATCCGCGGCTACCCAATAAACAGGGGGCGGATGTGGCAATCAGCCGTTAACCCCGCCCGGTAAGAGTACATTCAGCCTGATTGCGGCCAGTGGGGGCCGCACGGGTCTGCCCAGTTCGACACGCCACGGGACGGGTTCGTGCCGATAGTCAGCGCCGGACGACATATCCTCAGCGACCGGTTCATCCGCCCGCTCACCGTGGCGGGCTTCGCCGCTATCTTCGCTTTCGCATCCGCCGGCAATCTCGAGAACGCGGTCGCCAACGGCGACACGCGCACGCTCTCGTTCCAGCATATGCACACCGGCGAGACGCTCACCGTCACCTTCAAGCGCGAAGGCCGCTACGACCCCCAGGCGCTCGAAAAGATCAACTGGCTGCTGCGCGACTGGCGGCGCGACGAGCCCACGCGCATGGACCCGCAACTGTTCGATCTGTTGTGGGAGATCCACCGTGAAGTCGGCGCCAAGGAGCCGGTCACCATCGTCTCCGCCTATCGCTCGCCGCAGACCAACGCGATGCTGCGCAAGCGCGGCCGCGGCGTCGCCCGCTTCAGCCAGCACATGCTGGGCAAGGCCATCGATTTCTACATCCCCGGCGTCGAGCTTTCGGATCTGCGCGTCGCCGGGCTGCGCCTGGAGCGCGGCGGCGTCGGCTTCTATCCGACTTCCGGCTCGCCGTTCGTGCACATGGACACCGGCGGCATCCGCCACTGGCCGCGCATGACCCGCGACCAGCTCGCCCGCGTCTTCCCCGACGGCAAGACCGTGCACCTGCCCGCCGACGGCAAGCCGATGCCCGGCTACGAGATCGCGCTCGCCGCGCTCGAGAAGCGCGGTACCCGCCCCGGCCAGATCGTGCTCGCGTCGCGCGGCGCGCCTGGACCCGACGCGCTCGAGACCGAAAATCCGGAACGGCCTAGCGTGACCGGGCGCGCGAAGACCTTCATCGCCTCGCTGTTCGGCAAGACCGACGAGGAAGAGGAAGAGACGCCCGCGACCCCGGGCCAGCGCCGCCGCCTGCCGGCCATCGCTTCGCTCACCGCCGGTCCGCCGCCGCCCGGAAGCACGCCGGCGCCCGTCGCCGGATTGCCGCGCCCGATCGCAAGCGCGGCGTTGGCGCCGACGATTCCCCCGCAACAGACGCCGCAACTGGCTTGGCAGACGGGGCCTGCCGGCGCTCCCGCGCCCGAGACGAAATCCGTGGCCATGGCGTCGATTATTCCGCTGCCGCGTCCGCGGCCGGACGATATCGAGATCACCGCTTCGCTGCCGGAGGCGATCGTCGGACGTCCGGCGGCGCAACCGGCCGGACCCGCGCTGGCCTATGCGCCGGCGGCGCGTCCGCTCGGCGGAACGCAGGTGCCGGCGCGCGCGCGTGCGCGCGGCCGAAATCGCCCCTGCCCTGCCGCCGCAATTCGGCAGCGCGGCTACGCCGCCGGTGGAACTCCTGCGCGGGCCGATGGTGCAATTCGTGGCCGAACTGCATCATCCCGATCTCAAGGCGCGCGGACTGATCGATCCGGCGCACGCCGCGGTCCGCATCGCCTTCGGACGCGATCTCGCCGAGGCGCCGCCTACCGCCCGCTTCGCCGGCCCGGCCATCGCGCCGATCCCGGTCGTCGCGTTCGGCCGTAGCGCGACCGGATCGCTGCTCGCCCGCCTGAACTAGGCGCTTCGGCGCTCGTTCGAAAACAAGCCCGGCAAGAGCGGCGCGTCGTCGCCGAGGCGCACGCCCTCCAGTTCCAGCAGACGCTCTTTCGTGACGGTTCCGCCATAGGCGGAGAAGCCGCCGAGCTTGTTGCCCTTGGCCAATACCCGGTGACAAGGAATGACGATCGGCATCGGGTTGCGCGACATCGCCTGCCCGACGCCGCGCGCATCTCCCGGCGTCCCGGTCTGGCGCGCGAGATCGCCGTAAGTCGCGGTCGCGCCCCAGCCGATCGCACGTGCCGCGGCGAGAATCTCCCGATCGATCAGGCCGACGTTCGAGAGATCGACAACAACCGATGAAAAGTCGACCCGCTCGCCTTTTGCGTAGCGCTGGATTTCCGCGATCAATTGCTTGATCTGCGGCGGCGGAACCTCCGCGCGCGTACCCCCGGATTTCGTTTTCAAACGCCGCTCGGTCGAATCCTGGTCGGCCTCGGGGAGTTGCACCCGCGTCAGGCCCCGCTCGCTCCAGGCCACGCCGCAGGGGCCGATAGCCGTGTCGAACAGGCAATAGTGCTGCTGCAGGGAAGGATCGGCCGGCATGCGTCAGCCTCCCAGCCCCACCGCCTCGCGATAGAGCTCGACCAGCGCCTCGTGCTCCTTGCGCTCGTCGGTATCCTGCTTCCGGAGCCGCACCACCACGCGCATGGCTTTCACGTCGAAGCCGGCGGCCTTGGCCTCGGCATAGACCTCGCGGATGTCGTCGCCGAGGGTTTTCCGCTCCTCCTCCAGCCGCTCGATGCGCTGGACGAAGGACTTGAGTTGCCCCTTGGCAAAGCTCGTCTGCGCGGCCATCGCTGCATCCCCCATTCAATCCCAATTTTCGGAATCTAGTGCTTCCCGGGCCGCGATTTCTCGAACGCGGCATTCTGCTCGGCGCTGGCCTCGCGCTGATGGCGCTTGCGCCACTCGTCATAGGGCATGCCGTAGACGATCTCGCGGCTCTCGTCCTTGCTCATGGCGACGCCTTTGGCGTCGGCGGCGTCCTTCATCCAGTTGGACAGGCAGTTGCGGCAAAAGCCCGCGAGGTTCATCAGGTCGATATTCTGCACGTCGGTGCGGTCGCGCAAATGCTCGACCAGGCGCCGGTAGACGGCGGCCTCAAGCTCGGTGCGGGTGCGGTCGTCCATGGCTCTACCTCATGATCCCGGCCTTTGGACTTAGGCCGCGGCCGAAGCCGGTGCAAGGAGGTGCCGTGGATGGCGGATTGGTCTATGTCACGGCCGACATGAATCTCAAGGACACGCGCGACTTTCTACGCGGCCTGTTTCAGGCCGCGGTCGCGGCCGCGCATCCCGAGCACTGCCTGCCGCCCGCCCTGCCGCCTGCTCCGGAGCACGGGCGCATCGTCGTGCTCGCCGCGGGCAAAGCCGCAGGCAGCATGGCCGAAGCGGCGGAGCGGCATTACCTCGACACGCTCAAGCTCGCGCCCGGGCGCATCGGCGGGATCGCGGTCACGCGTCACGGCTATGGACGCCAGTTGCGCCGGATCGAAATGATCGAAGCCGGGCATCCGGTGCCGGACGAGGCCGGGCTTGCCGCGGCGGCGCGCACGCTTGCGCTCGCCGATGCGGCGGGCGCCGGCGATCTCGTGCTCGTGCTCATGTCGGGCGGCGCGTCGGCCAATTGGGTGGCGCCGGCGGCCGGCGTTTCGTTCGAGGACAAGCGCGCGCTGACGCGGGCCTTGCTCGCGTCCGGCGCCACGATCGGCGAAATCAACACGGTGCGGAAGCATCTCTCGCGCATCAAGGGCGGCCGGCTCGCAGTGCGGGCGGCGCCGGCGCGGCTCGTGGCGCTCGCGATCTCGGACGTCCCCGGCGACGATCCATCGGTGATCGGGTCGGGACCGACGGTGCCGGATGTCACGACCTTGGCCGACGCGCGCGCGGTATTAGAGCGGCGGAACATCATTGCCCCCGCCTCCATCGCCGCCGCACTGAACGATGCCAACAACGAAAGTCCGAAGCCGGGCGACGCGGCGTTCGCCGGAAGCGAGTTCAAGATCATCGCGCGGCCCGCGGACGCGCTCCTGGCGGCAGCTCAGGCCGCGCGCGCGGCCGGGATCGAGCCGGTGCTGCTCGGCGCGGATCTCGAGGGCGAGGCGCGCGAGGTCGCCGCCGATCACGCCCGCCGCGCGCTCGTGCTGGCGCGCGAAGGCCGCCGTGCGGTGCTGCTCTCCGGCGGAGAGCTGACCGTCACGATTCGCGGCAAGGGCCGCGGCGGGCCGAACCAGGAATACGCGCTTGCGGCCGCCATCGCGCTCGACGGCGCGTCTGGGATTTCGGTGCTTGCCGCCGACACCGACGGCACCGATGGCGGCAGCGGCCGGCCCGACGACCCGGCCGGGGCCTTCGCGGACGCGACCACGCTCGCGCGCGCCCGCGCGCTCGGCCTCGATCCTGCCCGGTTCCTCGCCGACAACGATTCGGGTGCGTTCTTCGATCGGCTCGGCGACCTGCTGCGGACCGGGCCGATCCGCACCAACGTCAACGACTTCCGGGCGGTGCTCGTTGACACCTGAGGGGGCCTTAAGGGAAATGGCGCATCCGCCGCTGCTTCGCCGCGTGAGGTGGCTTGTTTGAACCGGCTTCCCGCATCCGACCCGGCCCGCATCGCGGCGCTCGCGCTGTTCGCGACGGCGCTGCTGTGGCCGCTGCAGGCGTTCGCCGACTTCCGCCTGTGCAACCGCACCCCGAGCCGGGTCGGGATCGCGGTCGGCTACAAGGACCAGGGAGGCTGGACCACCGAGGGCTGGTGGACCATCAATGCCAATGCCTGCGAGACGCTGATCAGCGGGGCGCTGGTCGCGCGCTTCTATTACGTCTACGCCGTCGATTACGACCAGGGCGGCGAATGGGCGGGCAAGGCCTTCATGTGCACGCGCGAGCGCGAGTTCACCATCCGCGGCATCGAGGACTGCCTCGCGCGCGGCTATGACCGCACCGGCTTCTTCGAAGTCGACACCGTCGAACAGAAGAACTGGACGCTGCAATTGACCGAAAAGGGCCAGACCGTTCCGGCGGTACCTCCCATTCCGCCAGCGGCGCGGCCGGGCGTGCCGCCTTTGCAGCAGCCCGTGCAAACCCGGCCCGGAGCGCCGGCACGATGAAGCGCGAACGCCGCACCAAGATCGTCGCCACGCTGGGCCCGGCCTCGTCCGACCCGGCCATGATCGAGCGGCTGTTCATGGCCGGCGCCGACGTCTTCCGCATCAACATGAGCCACACGCCGCAGCCGCGCATGCGCGAGCTGGTGGGTGCGATCCGCGCGATCGAAGCGCGCCACGGCCGGCCGATCGGCATCCTCGTCGACCTGCAGGGGCCCAAGCTCAGGCTCGGCGCGTTCGCGGGCGGCAGCGTAGACGCGAAGCCGGGCGCGATTTTCGTGCTCGACGACGACGCCAAGCCCGGCGACGCCAAACGCGTGCAGCTTCCGCACCCGGAAATCTTCGCCGCGATCGAGCCCGGCCATCATCTGCTGATCGACGACGGCAAGGTGCGGCTGGCGGCGACCGAAGTCTCGCGCAGCCGCATCGTGACCAAGGTCGAGGTCGGCGGGAAGCTGTCGGACCGCAAGGGCGTGAGCCTGCCGGACACCACGGTGCCGGTCTCGCCGCTCACCGACAAGGACCGCTCCGATCTGGAAGCGGCGCTGGAGACGGGCATCGACTGGATCGCGCTCTCGTTCATCCAGCGGCCGGACGATATCGCCGAGGTCAAGAAGATCGCGCGCGCGCGCGCTTCGGTCATGGCCAAGATCGAGAAACCGCAGGCGGTGACGCGGCTTGCGGAAATCCTGGAGACCGCCGACGCGCTGATGGTCGCGCGCGGCGATCTCGGCGTCGAAATGCCGCTCGAGCGCGTGCCCGGCCTGCAGATCCAGATCATCCGGAGCGCGCGCCGCCAGGGCAAGCCCGTGGTGGTGGCGACCCAGATGCTGGAATCCATGCTCACTTCGCCGGTGCCGACGCGCGCGGAGGTCTCCGACGTGGCGACCGCGATCTTCGAGGGCGCGGACGCGGTGATGCTTTCGGCCGAATCCGCCTCGGGGCGCTATCCGGTCGAAGCGGTCGAGACCATGAGCCGCATCGCCGAGACGGTGGAGCGCGACGCGGCGCACGGAGCGACGTTCGGCTCAGAGCACGAAGCGCCCGAAGCGACCGGCGCCGACGCGATCGCCGCGGCGGCCCGCCAGATCGCCGAGACGCTCGAGCTGTCCGCGATCCTCTGCCTCACCAGCTCGGGAGCGACGGCGCTGCGGGTCGCGCGCGAGCGGCCGAAGCCGCCGATCGTGGCGCTGTCGCCGAAACTCGCCACCGCGCGCCGGCTCGCGCTGGTCTGGGGCGTGCACTGCGTCGTCAGCGAGGATGCGGGCGACATCGATGCCGCCGTGGCGCAGGCCTGCCGCATCGCCTATCGCGAGGGCTTCGCCAAGCCGAACCAGCGCGTGATCATCGTGGCCGGCGTGCCGCTCGGCACGCCGGGCGCCACCAACATGGTGCGGATCGCGTACGTGGGTTCGGGAGACGTCGGGGAGTGACGAAGCCGATTACGCTCGTCCCCGCGAAAGCGGGGACCCAATCTTGAAGCGCCGAGGCGCTAAATTCCCGCTTACGCGGGAATGAGCGGAAACTTACCGCTCCGGCTACGACGAAATCAAATATCCCGGCCTTCGACCTTCACTTCCAGACGTTTGAGGATTTCGCCGATGCCCTGCAGGTGCGGGTGCACCTCGAGCGCGCGGCGGAACGCTTCCAGCGCGCGCTTGTCGTCGCCGATATCCTGCAGGATGACGCCGAGCCCGGTGAGCGCGCCGAAGTGGCGCGGCTCGCGCGCCAGCGTCACGCGAATGTCGGCGAGCGCGCCGCTCACGTCCTTCTTCACGTAGAGCAGCGTCGCCCGGCGCGCCCGGGCCTCGGCGAAATTGGGTTCGAACTCGATCAAGGCGTCGAGCAGCTCGAGCGCAAGATCGTTGTCCTTGGCTTCGACGGCCACGCGCGCGCGCGTCATCAGCAGATCGGCGGTGTCGCTACCCGATTGCAGCAGGGCTGCCTCGATGCGCGTCTCGATGACCTTGGAAATCTGGGCGTCGGGCGAGCGCTTGAGCGCCTCGAACAGGCCGTCGAGCCGCTTGGTGCGGTCGGGCACGGCCGCGCGCAGCGGACGGCGCTCGGCCTTGGGATCGGCAGGAGGAGTTGCGGGCTCTTGCGCCAGAGCAACGTCGGCCGCGGCCAGCATGGCGGCGAAGGCGAGTCCTGCGAGCAATGGTGCGCGCATAAATCAATTCTATGCCGCCTCACGGCGGCAGGCAAAGGCGGATTTTCGGGCTTGAGACCGCAGACTTGGGGCCGGATCAGCCCTGACGCGCCTTAAAGCGGCGGTTCGTCTTGTTGATGATGTAGACGCGGCCCTTGCGCCGGACCAAGCGGTTATTGCGATGGCGGCCGCGCAGCGAGCGAAGGGAATTGCGGATTTTCATGGCTTGTTTCCGTTTTCAGGCGCGGTCTTAGGGGCCGGGTGCAGACGTGTCAATCGAGCGAAAAATGGTGGGCGCGACAGGGATCGAACCTGTGACCCCTACCATGTCAAGGTAGTGCTCTCCCGCTGAGCTACGCGCCCATCCGCGCGGTTCAAGCGCGGGCGAATTGCTATATCGGCTCGCAAGGGGTGCCGCAAGGCGCGGCCAATCACGCCGCTTTCAGCAGCCGTTCCACTTCGTTGACGAGATCGCGCAGATGGAAGGGCTTGGACAGCACCTTGGCGTCCTTGGGCTTGTTCTCGGAATTGAGTGCGACGGCTGCGAAGCCGGTGATGAACATGACCTTCATATCGGGGTCGAGCTCGGTCGCCTTGCGCGCGAGCTCGATGCCGTCCATTTCCGGCATCACGATGTCGGTCAGCAGAAGCTCGAACGGCTCCTCGCGCAGACGCTGATAGGCGGAGCGGCCATTGTCGAAGGAGACGACCTCGTAGCCGGCATTGGCAAGCGCACGTTCGAGAAAACGGCGCATATCGTCGTCGTCTTCGGCGAGCAGAATTTTCGGCATCAACGCACCCACGCCTTACACGTCACACGTCGCGGAGAATTCCCGGTCCCAGCCCCTCCATTTGCACCCGCGCCGGTAAACGGCCGGTGAAGGCGCATAAGCCTTTTGGGACCCTTCCCAAGGGGCATCAAAGCCCTGCAGTATGGGCCCTTGGCGGGGGATTCCCTACCCTTTTCCGCCCGCCCGGATGAGCCCGTTCCGAGCCATGAGCGCCCAGATCGTCGACGATTTCGAGGCCGCCTTCGAGGTGCTGGAGCCCACGGCGCTGGCGGGGCCGGTGGTCTGCAACTCGCCCCATAGCGGGTGCTTCTATCCGGCCAAGTTCATGGAGCTGACGCGGCTCGACCTGCCGACGCTCAGGCGCTCGGAGGACACCTTCGTGGACGAGCTGTTCGCCGACGCGGTGCGCCTCGGCGTTCCGCTGATGCGCGCGCACTTCCCGCGCGCCTTCCTCGACGTGAACCGAGAGCCCTACGAACTCGATCCGCGCATGTTCGACGGCCGGCTGCCGACCTTCGCCAATACCCGCTCGCTGCGGGTCGCGGGCGGGCTCGGCACCATCGCGCGCGTAGTCGGCGATTCGCGCGAGATTTATGACCGGCGCCTGCCGGTGGACGAGGCGCTCCGCCGCATCGAGATCTATTACAAGCCCTATCATCGGGGGCTGCGGCGGCTGCTGCTGGAGGCCCAGAAGGTCTATGGGCACGCGGTGCTGGTGGATTGCCATTCGATGCCGTCGAACGCGAGCGGACGCGACGAGCGGCCGCGGGCCGATGTCGTGCTCGGCGACCGCTACGGCACCAGCTGCGCCCCTTCGGTGACCGACACGATCGAAGAGTCGCTCCGCGACCTCGGTTATGCGGTGGCCCGCAACAAGCCCTACGCGGGCGGCTTCATCACCGAGCATTACGGCGACCCGGCCGCGGGCTTCCACGCGGTGCAGATCGAGATCAACCGCGCGCTCTACATGGACGAGCGCAGCTATGCGCGCTCGTCGCGCTTCGAGCGGGTGCGGTTGGATCTGGCGCGCATGGTCGGGCGGCTCGCGAGCGTGACCGCGGCCGGAATCGCGCCGATGCGCGATGCGGCCGAATAGGTCAGCAAAGCTTCCGGAAAGAAAAAAGGGCCGCCTGCGGGAGCAAGCGGCCCAAGTCTAGGGAGGAAACGCCCAAGGAGGGCAGCAATAACGCGACGCCATCGCGTTATCGCACTGCAGCAATATGTCATTGCAGCGCAATACTCGCAACAGATCAGCTATGCGAAATTCGCATAGCAGCGATGCCAGTTGGTTCTAACCCATAACTTTCGCGGCCCGCTGCTGCCTTTCAGGCAGACCGGAGCTGTTCATAAGTCGGATCGCGCGCGCGGAGATAGATCAGGGTCGCGCCCGCGAGCACCAACGCCAGGAGCGCGAACACGGCGCGATAGGCGTCGACCGGATAAACCCCGTCCTTGGCCGGAAACAGATCGATCACCAAGCCGGTCACGAATTGCAGGACAAACACGCCGCTCATGGTGCCGAGATTGAGCAGCGTGAGCCCGCGCCCGACCAGCTCGGGCGGGAACAGCGAGCGGCCGTGCGCCGTGAGCACCGGCGTATAGGCGGTGGAAATTCCGAAGGCGACGAACCAGGCGACCAGCGTCCAGCCTTCGAGCTTTCCGGCCCAAGCGATCCAGGCCAATAGCAGCATGGTGGCCAGAGCGCCGCCGATCACCGGGCGCTTGTAGCTTTTGAAGATACGGTCGAGCGGACCCCAGACGAAGTTCGCGAGCACGCTGGCCGTCGCAAGCAGAAACAGCAATTCGCCGCGGCGGCCGAGATCGTAGCCATGGACGTGCGCAAGATACGGCCCGCCCCAGAGCCCGAGCACGGTGACCATGATCGAGAAGCCGGAGAAATGCATGACGAAGAGCCGCGGCACCGAAGGCGTGCGCGCGACCACCGCGAGGCCACGGATCGTCTCCATCAGGCTCTCGTGCCGGCGCGGCGGCACGACGCCGGGCGGGTAATCGCGGGCGACTACATAAGCGATGAAGCCGACCACCGCCGTGACACCGGCGGCCGCCAGGAAACTCGCACGCCAGCCAAACGCGGCGGTGGCGTAGGCGAGCGGCGCGGTCGCGCCCAGCATGCCGAGCGCCGAAAGCCCGAGCTGAATGCCGACGACGGTGGAGAAGCGCTCGGGCGGGAACCAGCGCGAATAGATCGTGAGCGGCGCGATGAAGAAGCTGGCGCAGCCGATGCCGGTGAGCACACGGCCAAGCAGCATGACCTCGGACGATTTCGCGGTCGCGAACACGATCGTGCCGGCGACGGCGATGCCGGTCGAGATCAGGAGCACGAGCCGCGGGCCGAAGCGGTCGATGGCGACGCCGAGCGGCACCTGAGTCGCGGCGAAGCTGAAGAAGAAGGAGCTCGACAGGAGCCCGATTCCGGCCGCGGTCAGGCCGATTTCGCGCGCCAGATCGGGCGCGATCACCCCGATCGAGGTGCGCAGGAACTGGCTGCAGGTATGGATGGCGCAAAGCGCCGCGATCAGCGCGATCGCGGTAGCCGGCGCAATAGCGCCCGCGCGCCCGGCCGGGCCGGCGTATCCGGCGTCCATCCCTGGTCCCTTCCCCCGCATCTTGGGTGCGGTCTTGTTAGGTGCAGTCTTGTTAGGTGCAGTCTTGCACGAGTGCCATGGCGCGGCCGACACGACAACCGGTGCCTGCGCATGGAAGCGTTGCCGCGCCTTCATGACGCGGCTATGAGGGCATGGGGGAGCACCACGATCATGTCCGCCGTCGAATTCGCCGCCTTCGTCGACGAGCTTGCGACCGTCGCGGGCGATGCGATCCGTCCGTTCTTCCGCACTGCACTCGGCGTCGAGGACAAGGCGCACAGTGGCGCATTCGACCCGGTGACCGCCGCCGACCGGGCGGCCGAAACGGCGATGCGGGCGCTGATCAAGCAGACGTTCCCCGCGCACGGCATCATCGGCGAGGAGTTCGGCGACGAGCGGCCGGACGCGCCCTATGTGTGGGCGCTCGATCCGATCGACGGCACCAAGTCCTTCATCAGCGGCATGCCGGCCTGGGGAACCCTGATCGGACTCCTGAAAAACGGCGCGCCGGTCTACGGCATGATGCATCAGCCGTTCATCGGCGAGCGCTTCACCGGCGACGGCTCGCGCGCGCGCTACCGCGGCCCGGCCGGCGAACGGCGGCTGCAGGTGCGCGCCTGCGCGAGCGTCGCGCAAGCCTTGCTCTACACCACGAGTCCGCTGCTGATGAGCGCGGAGGAGCGCGCGCGCTTCGAGCGCGTCGAGAAGAAGGCGCGGCTCTCGCGCTACGGCGGCGACTGTTACGCCTATTGCATGGTCGCGGCGGGCTTCATCGATCTCGTCATCGAATGCGGCCTGCACGCCCATGACGTCGCGGCGCTCATCCCGATCATCGAGGGCGCCGGCGGCGTCATCACGAACTGGACCGGCGAGTCCGCGGTCAAGGGCGGCCGCATCGTCGCGGCCGGCGACAAGCGCGTGCACGCGGAAGCGCTCAAAATCCTCGGCGGCTGATCAGCGATAGAGCGGCGAGCCGGGCACCAGCGGCGAGCCCGGAATGAAGGCGTCGAAGGCGGCCCAGAACTGGCCGCGAAAGGCGTCGCGCTCCATCAGGACCTCGTGCTTGCTGCCGGCGACCACCAGATGCGCGCCGGCGCGCAGCCGCGCGGCGAAGCGGGCGACGGAAGGCGTCAGCACCACGCTGTCTTCGCCGGCGCCGATGAGCAGCATGGGCTGGCGCAGCGAGGCCGGATAGACCGGATCGGCGAACCTGCGCATGACGCGGAAGGCCGCGTCGGTCCAGGCCACGGTCGGGGAGCCCACGCCGAGCTCAGGGATCGATTCGACGATCGCGGCCATGCGCGCGTAACGCACCGGATCGGACGTGAAGGGATTGCCGACGAAGGGCCGGCTCGCGGTCGCCACCGGGCCGCCGCCGGGCACATAGGCGCGGCCCAGGCCGGCCAGTCTGGCGAGCCGCACGAACGCGCGGGAAAGACGGGTCGAGCCGACGCCGGCGAGCTCGATCATCGGCGAGGTCAGCACCAGCCGGTCGAACCAGCGGCCGCCGAGCCGGGACATTTCCAGCAGGATGGCGGCCCCCATGGAATGCGCCAGGCCGAACAAGGGCGGCGGACAATCGGGCAGCACCACCTCGCGGATGAAGATTTCGAGGTCCTTCTGATACTCGTCGAAGTTCCATACATGGCCCTTGCGCGGATCGCGCAGCATGCGTTGCGACCCGCCCTGGCCACGCCAGTCGAGCGCGGCGACGGCGAAGCCACGCATGCGGAGCTCGGCGACCACCTCGAAATATTCCTCGATCGTCTCGGCGCGGCCGGGAAAGATGCAGACCGTGCCGCGGCGCGGCGCGAGCGGCGACCAGCGGGCGAAGCGCACGCGCACATTGTCGGCGGTCTTCAGCTCGCCGGAGACGGCGCCCTCGGGCACCGGATTGGCGGCGATGGCGTGCAGGGTCATGACATTCGTTCATGAACGCGGGCGGAGGGACCCGAGCGTTACAACGGGCCGGAGGCGGCCGCAATCGGAGGGGCCGCCTACTTCTTGCGGCCGACGCCGAGCTGGCGCACGCCGTCGATCACGCCGGTCACGGAATTGACGATCAGCCGCACGCGCTCGCCGCGCTGGCCGGTGGCTTCATAGATGTAGGTGGCGCCGCGCCGCTGCACGAATACGACGTCGCGGAAGCCGCGCGTGTGCAGGGAGGTCGTCAACTCATCCTGCGCCATGGGCCGGCGCGGCGCGGCAGTGCGCGGCGGCCGCTCGTTATAGTAGCCGGGCACCCGGCGGCCGGGCGGACGCGGCGCCACGTCGATGGCGCGCGGCTCGTCGATCCGCACGCCGACTCCCTGCGCGAAGGACCACGGCATGGATGCGCCGTCGGCCAAAAAAAGCGCGAACAGAAAAGCCGCCAGTACGAGTCCGAGCCTCGACATCGTACGTCCTCCGCCGCCTGCTGCCGCAGGCGGCATCCGCATAAAGAATATCGCTGCGCACGGACAGTTACGACTGTCCGGCCGCCGCGATTTGCCCCCATGTGGACTTAGGCAGGAAGCCCTGAATAGGCATGAAAGCCATCATTCATCGCGCGTTCATGTAAGGTGGCTCGCGCCTGATATTCGCCAAGCTATTGAATCTAATGGCATTTTCTTCTTTTTATCCGGCCCTTGAAGCCCGCCGCGGCCTTCCCATATCGCCCTTGCGCAGGCCCTCTCGGGCTGCGCGAAAAATCCGGGCCCGGCTTCGGCGGGCCCTCAACCGCATGTCGCTTCACAGGAGGATATGCATGCGCACCTACGATCTGACCCCCCTCTATCGTTCCACCGTCGGCTTCGACCGGTTGTTCTCGCTCCTCGATCAGTGGGGCGGCGTGGACGCCGCGCCGAGCTATCCGCCCTACAACATCGAGCGCACCGGCGAGAACGCCTATCGCATCTCGGTGGCGGTCGCCGGCTTCACCCGCGATGAAATCAGCATCGAAGTGAAGGAAAACACGCTCACGATCCGCGGCGAGAAGCAGGTCACCGAGAAGGAAGAGCAGGGCGAGACGCTCTACCAGGGCATCGCCGCGCGCGCGTTCGAGCGCCGCTTCCAGCTCGCCGACCATGTCGAGGTGAAGGGCGCCGATCTCGAAAACGGTCTCCTGCACGTCGATCTCGTGCGCGAGATCCCCGAAGCCATGAAGCCGCGCCAGATTGCGATCGGCGGAAGGCCAAGGTGATCGAGGGCAAGACCGCCAAGGCGGCCTAAGACCCGTAACGACGGAAGAGTTCGAGGGGCGTCCCGGGCAACCGGGACGCCCTGATCTTTTGCGCTACTCGAATCCCTGCACCGGCGGGTCCCATGCATCCGGCCTCGCGGCCGGTGCGGGAGCGGCAGGCGCGGGCTGCGGCGCGGCCACCGCCAGTTCGGATGGGCGCGGACGCGGCAGCGGCGTCGTGCGCGGCTTCGGATCGGCGGACCGGGTGGCGACGCGGGGCGCATTCGGAATCTGGCCGCGCGGCCGCAAGGCCGGTTCGGCGGGGATCACGCGCGGCCCGGTAAGCGGTTCTGCTTCATCGACATTGGGCGAGCGTCCCGGGCCCGGATAACTTCTGGCGCGCGGATCGTCATACGGACCGCGCTCGCGCAGACTGTAGCGCGGGCCGGAAGGGTATGGCGCCGCGGCGATCGGCGCGCGCGGCCGGAGCGGCGTCTCTTCCATCTCGTCGACATCGACGATCGCGCCGCTTTCCGCCTCGATCACGACCCGCACGCGGGTGCCGTCGCGGTCCATGGCCGGCGCGATCCAGAACAGGCCGCGCGAGCGCGGCGGGGCGATCGGCCGCATGCCGAGCCTCTGAAGCGCGATCGCGACCTCGTAGGGTGCGGAGATGACCGGCGGCGCGTACTGCGCGGCCGCGGGTGGAACAGCGAGCGCCAGTATCGAGAACGGCAGCGCCGCCCCCAGTATCCGCGCCCAAATCCTGCCTGCCTCGTTCATGCGAGCGACCCCTGTGAACCCCGCCCTCGCCTCGGATTCGGCCCGGAAATAAGGGCGGGCATTGGGCCGGGAGGCGGCGCTTTCGCGCAAATTCATTGCGCCAAGCCGCAGCGGGGCATACGCTTGTTTCTGCGGCGGCTGGCCTTTCGCAAGATGTGGAAAGATTTTTGGTGCGGAGGCGCTTCCCGCGCTTGTCCAGAACTTGGAATTCTGTCATGTTACCATTAGGACAGTGATGCTGTCCCATTAGCCCAACGGCGACCGGCGCGCCGAAAAACAGAACGCCGCGGTGCGCGGGGCGATTGCAGGTAAGCTCTGCAGAGCCGCGCCGACTAGCGGCAAGCGCCCGAGGGCGCCGCCCAGGGCTCCGCTCCAATGTACGGGAAGGTTCGGCGCGAGGCGGGCGCCCGGTGCGCGGCGCGGTGAGACGGGTAGCGTGTGTGAGGACGAAGCGATGGCTCGGAAGCGAGCGGTGGACACGGAGCAGCGGACTGGTGCGAAGCCCGGCACCGTGAAGCCCGATTCCGCCTATGCGCTTCCCGAACCGGCCGGAATGTTCGATCCGTTCCGCGAGCATGACGCCTGCGGCGTCGGCTTCATCGCCGACATCAAGGGGCGCAAGTCGCATCAGATCGTCGAGGACGGGCTGGCGATTCTCTGCAACCTCGAGCACCGCGGCGCGGTCGGCGCCGATCCGCGCGCCGGCGACGGCGCCGGGATTCTGGTGCAGATCCCGCACAAGTTTTTCGCACGCGAAGCCAAGCGGCTCGGCTTCGCGTTGCCGGAGCCGGGGCACTACGCGGTCGGCGCGCTGTTCATGCCGCACGACGAGGCGTGGCGGCGCGAGATCGTCGAGACCTACATCGCGGAGACCGCGCGCGACGGCATGAAAGTGCTCGGCTGGCGCGACGTGCCGACCGACAATTCGACGCTCGGTTTCTCGGTCAAGCCGACCGAGCCCGTGCACATGCAGGTGTTCATCGCGCGCAGCCCGAAGACCAAGACCGACAGCGATTTCGAGCGGCGGCTCTATGTGCTGCGCAAGACGATTTCCGGCGCGCTCTACAACAAGCGCGAGCGGCGCGCTTCGGGCTATTACCCGGTGTCGCTGTCGTGCCGCACGGTCGTCTACAAGGGCATGTTCCTGGCCGATCAGCTGGTGACCTATTATCCCGACCTGCACGACAAGGATTTCGAGAGCGCGCTCGCGCTCGTGCACCAGCGCTTCTCCACCAACACGTTCCCGACCTGGTCGCTGGCGCATCCCTACCGGATGATCGCGCACAACGGCGAAATCAACACGCTGCGCGGCAACAACAACTGGATGGCGGCGCGGCAAGCTTCGGTCGCTTCCGAACTCTTGGGCGACGACATCCAGAAGCTCTGGCCGATCTCCTATGAGGGCCAGTCGGACACCGCCTGTTTCGACAACGCGCTCGAATTCCTCGTGCAGGGCGGCTATTCGCTCGCCGAGGCGGTGATGACCATGATCCCCGAGGCCTGGGCGGGCAATCCGCTCATGGACGAGGAGCGGCGCGCTTTCTACGAATATCACGCGGCCCTGATGGAGCCCTGGGACGGGCCGGCCGCCATCGCCTTCACCGACGGCCGCCAGATCGGCGCCACGCTCGACCGCAACGGGCTGCGGCCGGCGCGCTGGCTGGTGACGTCCGACGATCGCGTGATCATGGCCTCGGAAGCCGGCGTGTTGCCGATTCCGGAGGAGCAGATCATCCGCAAGTGGCGGCTGCAGCCGGGCAAGATGCTGCTCGTCGACCTGGAAGAGGGCCGCATCATCGACGACGAGGAGCTCAAGGCCGGACTGGCCAAGCGGCATCCCTACCGCAAGTGGCTCGACCGCACGCAGATCGTGCTCGAGGACCTGTCCGCCGCGCGCTCGAAGAACGGCCGCACCAACGTGCCGCTGCTCGATCGCCAGCAGGCGTTCGGCTACACGCAGGAAGACCTGCAGATGCTGATGGAGCCGATGGTCCGCAACAGCGAGGAAGCGGTCGGCTCCATGGGCAACGACACGCCGATCTCGGCGCTGTCGGACAAGTCCAAGCTGCTGTTCACCTATTTCAAGCAGAACTTCGCGCAGGTGACCAACCCGCCGATCGACCCGATCCGCGAGGAGCTGGTCATGAGCCTGGTGTCGTTCATCGGGCCGCGGCCGAACCTGTTCGACCTCAAGGGGCTGGCGAAGAAGAAGCGGCTCGAGGTGCGCCAGCCGATCCTCACCAACGAGGACCTGGAGAAGATCCGCTCGATCTCCGAGGTCGGCGACGTGCAGTTCCAGTCGAAGACGCTCGACACCACGTTCACGGCCGACAGCGGCGCCGGCTTCGAGGCCGCGCTCGAGGAACTATGTGCGCAGGCCGAGGCCGCGGTGAACGACGGCACCAACATCATCATTCTCTCCGACCGCCGGGTCGGGCCGACGCGCGTGGCGCTGCCGTCGTTGCTGGCGACTGCCGCCGTGCATCATCACCTGATCCGCAAGGGGCTGCGCACTTCGGTCGGGCTGGTGGTCGAATCCGGCGAGCCGCGCGAGGTGCATCATTTCTGCTGCCTCGCCGGCTACGGCGCGGAAGCGATCAACCCCTATCTCGCGTTCGAGACGCTGATCTCGGTCAAGGACGAGATCGCCGACAAGCTCGACGAGAAGGAATTGCTCAAGCGCTACATCAAGGCGATCGGCAAGGGACTGCTCAAGGTGATGTCCAAGATGGGCATCTCGACCTATCAGTCCTATTGCGGCGCGCAGATTTTCGACGCGGTCGGCCTGAAGACCGAGTTCGTCAACCGCTACTTCGCCGGCACCGCGACCCGCATCGAGGGCGTCGGCCTCGCCGAGATCGCCGAAGAGACGCTGCGGCGCCACCGCGAGGCGTTCGGCGAGTCGCCGGTGCTGCGCGAGACGCTCGACATCGGCGGCGAATACGCCTTCCGCATCCGCGGCGAGGCGCACGTATGGAACCCGGAGAGCGTCGCGGCGCTGCAGCACGCGGTGCGCGGCAATTCCTACGAGAAGTTCCGCGCCTATTCCAAGATCGTGAACGAGCAGACGCAAAAGCTGCTCACGATCCGCGGCCTGTTCCGCATCAAGAGCGCGGCGGACGACGGCCGCAAGCCGGTGCCGATCGAGGAAGTCGAGCCGGCGAAGGAAATCGTCAAGCGCTTCTCGACCGGCGCCATGTCGTTCGGCTCCATCTCGCGCGAGGCGCACACCACGCTTGCCATCGCCATGAACCGGATCGGCGGCAAGTCGAACACCGGCGAGGGCGGCGAGGAATCCGACCGCTTCAAGCCGCTGCCGAACGGCGATTCCATGCGCTCGGCGATCAAGCAGGTGGCCTCCGGACGCTTCGGCGTCACCGCCGAGTATCTGGTCAACTCGGACATGATGCAGATCAAGATGGCGCAGGGCGCCAAGCCCGGCGAAGGCGGCCAGCTGCCGGGTCACAAGGTCGACAAGATCATCGCGCGCGTGCGCTACTCGATGCCGGGCGTCGGGCTGATCTCGCCGCCGCCGCATCACGACATCTACTCCATCGAGGACCTGGCGCAGCTCATCTTCGATCTGAAGAACGTGAACCCCACGGGTCTCGTGTCGGTGAAGCTCGTCTCCGAGATCGGCGTCGGCACGGTGGCCGCCGGCGTCTCCAAGGCGCGCTCGGACCACGTGACCATCGCCGGCTTCGAGGGCGGCACCGGCGCCTCGCCCCTCACCTCGATCAAGCACGCCGGCTCGCCCTGGGAGATCGGCCTCGCCGAGACCCACCAGACGCTCGTCTACAATCGCCTGCGCGGCCGCATCGCCGTGCAGGTCGACGGCGGCATCCGCACCGGCCGCGACGTGGTGGTGGGCGCGATGCTGGGGGCCGACGAGTTCGGCTTCGCCACCGCGCCGCTGATCGCCGCCGGCTGCATCATGATGCGCAAGTGCCACCTCAACACTTGCCCCGTCGGCGTCGCCACCCAGGACCCGGTGCTGCGCAAGCGTTTCAAGGGCCAGCCCGAGCACGTGATCAACTTCTTCTTCTACATCGCCGAGGAAGTGCGCGAGCTCATGGCCGAGCTCGGCTATCGCACCTTCGACGAAATGATCGGGCAGATGCAGATGCTCGACAAGCAGGCCTTCGTCGAGCACTGGAAGGCCAAGGGCCTCGACTTCTCGCGCCTGTTCCACAAGCCGGACGTGCCGGCCGAAGTCGCGCTGTTCAATTGCGAGGAGCAGGACCACAAGATCCACAAGATCATCGACCGCAAGCTGATCGCCGACTGCCAGGCCGCGCTCGACCGCGGCGCCAAGGTGAAGCTCGAGATTCCGATCAAGAACACCGACCGCACCACGGGCGCCATGCTCTCGGGCGAGGTCGCCAAGCGCTACGGCCACACCGGCCTGCCCGAGGACACGATCCACGTGAAGTTCAACGGCACGGCGGGCCAGAGCTTCGGCGCCTGGCTGGCGCACGGCGTCACCTTCGAGCTCGAGGGCGAGACCAACGACTATTGCGGCAAGGGCCTCTCGGGCGGGCGCGTCATCGTCTATCCGCCGCGCGACTCCGGCGTCGTGCCGGAAGAGTCGATCATCATCGGCAACACGGTGCTGTACGGCGCCATCGCCGGCGAGTGCTATTTCCGCGGCATCGCCGGCGAGCGCTTCGCGGTGCGCAACTCCGGCGCCACCGCCGTGATCGAGGGCGCCGGCGACCATTGCTGCGAATACATGACCGGCGGCGTGGTCGTCGTGCTCGGCAAGACCGGGCGCAATTTCGCGGCCGGCATGTCGGGCGGCGTCGCCTATGTGCTCGACGAGGACGGCGAATTCGAAAAGCTGTGCAACCGGGCGATGGTCGCGGTCGAGGAAATGCCGGAATGGATCGAGGGCGAGATCCACGGCGATCTTTCCGACATGACGCAGCACGACAACGAGCGGCTGCGGCGCCTGATCGCCAACCACGCGCGCTACACCGGCTCGCGCCGGGCGGCCGAGATCATGGCGCGCTGGGCCGAGTATCAGCCCAAGTTCCGCAAGGTGATGCCGCACGAGTTCCGCCGGGCGCTGGCGGAACTGAAGGCGGCGGAAGATCTGAAACCGCGGCTCGCGGCCGGGGCCTGAGCCTGTGGGCAAAGTAACGGGCTTCCTCGAATTCGATCGCCACGACCGGAAATACGAGCCGGTCGAGGAGCGCGTGCGCCACTATCGCGAGTTCGTGCTGCCGCTCTCGGAGCCGGAAGCGCGCGAGCAGGCCGCGCGCTGCATGAACTGCGGCATTCCCTATTGTCACACCGGCTGCCCGGTGAACAACCAGATCCCGGACTGGAACGACCTGGTCTACAAGGGCAACTGGGAAGAAGCGCTCAAGAACCTGCACTCGACCAATAATTTTCCGGAATTCACCGGCCGCGTGTGCCCGGCGCCGTGCGAGGCGTCCTGCGTGCTCAACATCGACGACAACCCGGTTACGATCAAGACGATCGAGTGCGCGATCATCGACAAGGGCTTCCAGAACGGCTGGGTCAAGCCGGAGCCGCCGACCGCACAAGACCGGCAAGCGCGTCGCGATCGTGGGCTCCGGCCCGGCGGGGCTTGCCTGCGCGCAGCAGCTCGCGCGCGCCGGCCACGAGGTGCACGTCTACGAGAAGCACAAGAAGGCGGGCGGCCTGCTGCGCTACGGCATCCCCGATTTCAAGATGGAGAAGCTGCACGTCGAGCGGCGCGTCGAGCAGATGCAGGCCGAGGGCGTGCGCTTCCATTTCGGCGCGCACGTGGGCTGGCACCTGCCGGCGGAGAAGCTGTTGAAGGACTATGACGCGCTGATCCTCGCCGGCGGGGCCGAGAAGCCGCGCGATCTGCCGATCCCGGGCCGCGAGCTCGACGGCATCCATTTCGCCATGGATTTCCTGACCCAGCAGAACCGGCGCATCGGCAACGAGCCGCAGGAAGGCATCAAGCCGATCCTGGCCGCGGGCAAGAACGTAGTCGTGATCGGCGGCGGCGACACCGGCTCCGACTGCATCGGAACCTCGTTCCGCCAGGGCGCGCTGTCGGTGGCCAATTTCGAGATCATGCCGCAGCCGCCGGCGAAGGAGAACAAGCTGCTGACCTGGCCGGACTGGCCCTTGAAGCTGCGCACCTCGTCCTCGCACGAGGAAGGCGCCAAGCGCGACTTCGCGGTGATGACGACGCATTTCACCGGCGAGAACGGCCGCGTGACCAAGCTGCACTGCGTGCGGGGGGACGCGAAGTTCCAGCCGATCCCCGGGACCGAATTCGAGCTTCCTGCCGACCTCGTGCTGCTCGCCATGGGCTTCGTGCACCCGGTGCAGGAGGGATTGCTCAAAAGCCTCGGGCTCAAGCTCGACAAGCGCGGCAACGTCGAGGCCAACACCGAGGATTACAAGAGCTCGCTCGACAAGGTGTTCGCCTGCGGCGACATGCGGCGCGGCCAGTCGCTGGTCGTATGGGCGATCCGCGAAGGACGCCAGGCCGCACACGCGGCCGACAAATTCCTGATGGGATCGACGCTGTTGCCGCGCTGATTCAGCGCGCGACGCCGGCCGGCACGGTCGCCGTCTGGCCCGGCGTGGGCGCCGCGGCCGCGGGCGGCGGCAAACGGAAATCGTCGGCACGGCCCTTGACGGTTTCAGCCGGCAAGCCTTCCACCAGCGTGCGGATCGCGGTGGAATCCATGGGCACGGTGCGCGGGCCGCCGCCGGCAAGCGCGCCGGTCTGGGCCGACGGAACCGAGAGCGAGATCACGGGACCCGCGAGCGGCCGCGGGCCCGGTCCCGGATCCGGCGTATCCAGCGGTATCGAGGGCGAGCCGGCGCGCGCTGCGAACAGGCGCAACAGATCGCGCTCGACGAAATGGGCGAGCTTGCGGCCGCCGAAGCGGGAGAAATGCACGCCGTCGTTCAGCCGCAGACGCCGCAACTGGCCGTCGAGCGCCGGGCCCATCACCACGAAGTCGCCGCGCTCGTTGACGAAGCCGTCCCAGATATCGATGAAGGTCACGCCCACTTTCGCGGCGCGCTCGCGGAAGATTTCGTTGATATAGGGCATGTCGGCCGACAGTCGCGGCAGCTGCATGGACGGCAGGCCGACCATGTAAACCGGGACCCTGGTGTCCTTGAGCTTGGTGAGGAAGTCCTCGACGCGTTTGGCGTAGAGCTCGCGCCAGCGTTCGGAGCGCGGCTCGTGCACGCCGGTCTCGTCGCGGAGCACCTGGCGGTCGTTCATGCCGAGCATCAGGACGACGGCGGTCGCTTTTTCGGCGGCGACCATGGGCGGGCCCAGCTCCATCCAGTTGTAGAAATCGGCGCGTACCAAGCCGGAGGAGTCGCGGGTCCGCTTGACGACGGCAACCTCCGGCCGCTCGGTGGCGAACGCGTCGGCCAGTCCCAGCGCGAGCTGGTCGGCGAGCGTATCGCCGAGCACCAGCACGTATTCGCTGGCCGGATTGAGCCGCACCCGGTCGGCATCGGCCGCGGAATTGAAAACAACGCCGCCGATGCGTTCGGCCGGCGGCTCGGCCAGGATCCCGGGCGGCAGCTGCCGCGGATCGAGATCGCGCGGCGTGTTGATCAGTCCGCGTTGCGGCCGGAACGGATCGCGCAGCATGAAGTAGCGGTCGTCGCGCGCATCCTGGGCCGCCGCCGGCGCGGCGAAGGCCGACAGCGCGACAAGCAATGCAGCAGCATGGACGGGCCGGATCATCGGGTTCGCTCGGCTCCAGATCCAGAGCGATGGCCGAGTTTCGCGCCAATTTCAAGGCTCCCCGCGGAAGCCTTTCAGCGGGTGCGGCGCAGACGCTCCAACAGGGCCAGCGTCGCGAAGCCGTCCGGCACCAGTCCCGAGCGGGCCTGGAAATCGCGCACCGCCGTGCGCGTGCCGGCGCCGAGCCGGCCGTCGGCCTCGCCGCGATAGAGTCCGAGCGCGGCGAGCCGTTCCTGCAATTCGGCGCGCTCGGTGCGCGAGAGCACCTGTTCCTGGCGCGGCCAGGCTTGCTGGATCGGATCGCCGCCGCGGATGCGGTCGGCGAGATGGCCGACCGCGAGCGCGTAGGCTTCCGAAGGGTTGTAGCGCATGATCACGCGGAAATTTCCGATCACCAGGAAGGCGGGTCCGCGCGCGCCGGCCGGGAGCAGCAGCGAGGCGTGATCGGACGGGCGCGGGAACGGCTTGCCGCCGGCGCGGCGCACGCCGAGCCGCTCCCATTCGGAAAGCTGCTTCCGGACCGAGCGGTCGGCGAGCAGGAAGTCGAAACTTTGCGGCAATACGACTTCGTAGCCCCAGGTCGCGCCCGGCTGCCAGCCGGTGCGCTTCAGGTTGTTCGCGGTCGAGCCGACCACGTCGGGGATGGAATTGACCACGTCGCGCCGGCCGTCGCCGTCGAAATCGACGGCGTAGCGCTTGAACGCGGTCGGCATGAACTGGGTCGGGCCGAAGGCGCCGGCCCAGGAGCCCTTGAGGTCGGCTGCCGGCACGTCGCCGCGCTCGAGAATTTCGAGCGCCGACAGGAACTCGTCGCGGAAATAGTCCTGCCTGCGCCCGATGCAGGCGAGCGTCGCGGTCGAACGCAGCACCGGCCGTTCGCCGCCCAGGCTGCCGAACTTGGATTCGATGCCCCAGATCGCCGCGATCACATGGCGATCGACGCCGTAAGCCTTTTCCGCCGCGTCGAACACGGCGCGGTGCCGGGCGACCACTTCGCGGCCGGTCTTGATGCGCTCGTCGCTGACCAGGAGATCGAGATATTCCCAGACCGGCCGCGTGAACTCGGGCTGCGCGTCCAGGAGCTCCATGATCTTGAGCTCGGGCTCGAGGCCACGGGTGGCGAGATCGAAGGTGCGCGCCGAGACGCCGCGCTTCTGCGCCTGCGGCCAGAGCGCGGCCAGGCAATTCCGGAAATTGGCGGTGGCCGCCAGGATCGCCTCGGGCGTCATCAGCGGATGCACCGGCCCCGCCGCAACGACCGGAGCCGCGCGCATCACGGCAACGCCGGGGCGCTCCACATCGCGCTCCTGCGCGAGCGCGGGCGCGACGAGAGCGAGCACCGCACCGCCCAGGATCGTCGGAAGCTTGGCGTATCGCCTTCGCATCGATTTCGCCCGTTCCCGTCTCAACGCTGCAACCGCAGCCCGATCAGGCCCACGTTGGCCGCCACGCTCTGCCCGGGCAAGTCGGAGAACAGCTGCTCGAAGCGGTACTCCCCGCGCAACGCCATGTTCCGGTTGAGATAATAGGTGAGGCCGGCGCCGGCGCGCAGCCGGTGATCGTCGCGGCCGGCGCCGCGATAGTTCTCTTCGGCATAGGAAATATTCGCCGTTCCGATCAGCCATTGGCGGAAAGCATGCTCGACGACGACCCGGGCTTCGTGGCGGAACATGCCGGCGGCGCCCGGGACGAAGCTCTCCTCGATGGTCGAGGTCGCGCCGAGCGTCACCTTGGTGAGCGCGGTCGCGGTCCACACCAGCGAGGAGTCGAAGAGCAGGCCGGAAATCTCGGGCAGCGACGGATCGCGGTAGCGACGCTGCATATAGCCGGCGGAGATTTCGCCGGTCAGGAACCCGCGCCGCTCGAAGGCGACGCCCGCCCGCGCGAGCCAGCCGTCGGAGCCGCGGCGGATGCCGGTGAAATCGACGTCGAGATCGAATTTGCGGGTGTCGATGCCGGCCTCGACGAAAGGCTTGATCCCCGGCGTCCATTCGTAGGCGCCGCGCAGGCGCATGCCATAGGCGTCATAATTGCGGTCGGAGAGATTATAGGTCGCGCCGGAAGTGAGTTCCGCGTTCTGATAGAGGTAGCGGTCGAACAGGCCGCGCAAGCCGACTTCGAAACGGTTGAAGCGCTGCACGACGCCGAGCGTGGTGCCGACCGAATAGACATTGGGCGGACGCACGACCCCGCTCACGGCGTCGGGGCTGCCGGGGTTCTCGGTGGTCAGCGCCGCGCGGCCCTCGATCTCGACGCGGGTGAGCGCGGTCACGTCGATGCGGCCGCGCAAGGTCCCATAGGCCTCGGGCCGGTTGTTGGCGGGCACGTCGGTGAATTCGGTGTAGGAGCCGCGCAGGTCCGCGGTCAGCTCGTGCCGCGTCCAGTTCGAGCGCGCGGTGAATTGCGGCGCGACCACGTAGAACTTCGAGCCGGGCCCGCCCGGCGTGCGCAGCGCATTGGAATCGTAGCCGGCGGAGAGATCGAGAATCGAGCGCAGCGTGAAGCTGCCGACATTGATGCCGACCGGCGCGAACGGCTCCTCCTCGGGGGGCCGCTTGCGCGGATAGCGGATCGGGGTGATCGCGCCGGTGACTTCGGGGCTCGCGGTCGGCCGCGGGGAAGTCGCAAGCGGAGCCGGAGCCGCGGCGACGGTTTGTTTCGCCGCGGATTTCTTCGTCGCGCGCGCTCGCCTGGATTTGGGGCCGGTGGGGCCCGCCGAAATAAATCCCGTCGTCCCCGCCCCCGTCCCCGGCGGCAACAGAAAAGGGAATCGTGCCGGGCGGCGATTCCGTTGCCGCGCGCGGCGGCGCGATCGACATTGGAGCCGGGACCGCGGCAGCGAGCGTGCGGCGCAAGGGAATTTTTGCCGGGTCCTCGGCCGTGCTCTGGGCGTGCGCGGCGACGGCAACGCAGCAGAGCGCAAACGCGCCGAGAACGGCGCGCATTTTTGCGGGACGAAGGCACAGGAACACGGCGGGCGGCTCACGATCGATATGGTTAATGAAACTAGAACGGGCATGGTTAACGGACCCTTGTCCCCGCCTGTTTCGGGCCTTCGTGTGGCCTGCGGACCCTTGCCCGTGCTAGGGAATCTGCTCGGGGCACACCGGGGAGCGTTCCTGCATGGCCAGCAAAGGCCGCGTAGCCGTCAAGAAGGAGCCCACGTCCGAGCTGGTGCGCTCGGCCCTGCGCACGCTCGCCACCGAGACGGCGGGGCTCGAGGCGCTATCGGGCGTCCTCAATGACGGGCTCGGCGCCGCCTTCGTCGAGGCGGTGGAGAAGATCAAGAGCGCCAAGGGCCGCGTGATCGTCACCGGCATGGGCAAGAGCGGCCATATCGGCCGCAAGATCGCCGCCACCTTCGCCTCGACCGGCACGCCCGCCTATTTCGTCCATCCCGGCGAAGCCAGCCACGGCGACCTCGGCGTCATCACGCCCGACGACGTCATCATCGCGCTTTCGTGGTCGGGCGAGACGGTCGAACTCAAGGATCTGCTCGACTACGCCAAGCGCTTCCGCGTCGCGCTCATCGCCATCACGGCGAAATCGGAATCGACGCTGGCGCGCGCCGCCGACGTATCGCTCTTGCTTCCGGCCGCGCGCGAGGCCTGCCCGCTCGGGCTGGCGCCGACGACCTCGACGCTCATTCAGCTGGCGCTCGGCGACGCGCTCGCGGTCGCGCTGTTCGAAAGCCGCGGCTTCACCGCGCTCCAATTCAAGGATTTGCACCCGGGCGGCCGGCTCGGCGCGAGCCTCACTTTCGTGCGCGACGTGATGCATGGGGGCAAGTCCGTACCCTTGGTGGCGCGCGGTGCGCGCATGACCGAGGCGCTCGTGGAAATGACCTCCAAGGGCTTCGGCTGCGTCGGCGTCACCGACGCCGCGGGCGCGCTGGTCGGCATCATCACCGACGGCGACTTGCGGCGGCACATGCGCGAGGACCTTCTCGCCTCGCCGGTCGACGTGGTGATGACCAAGAAGCCGAAGACGGTGCGGCCCGATCAGCTCGCGGGCGAAGCGCTGGAGCAACTCAACGCCTTGAAGATCACGACGCTGTTCGTGGTCGAGGGCGGCAAGCCGGTCGGGCTCGTGCACTTCCACGATCTGCTCAGGATCGGCGTCGCCTAGACTTTCTTCTTCAAATCCAGCCGGCCAGCTCGCGGATCGACCAGATTGCGGATCACCCGCATGCCGCGCTCCGAATCGTTGAGGCAAGGGATGGCGAGGAAATTCTCGCCGCCGGCCGCGCGGAACATGTCGGCGTTCTCGACCGCGATCTCCTCGAGTGTTTCCAGGCAATCGGCGGAGAACCCGGGCATGACGACGGCGAGATTTTTCACGCCCGATTGCGCGAGTTGCGCGCACGGTCTGATCGGTGGCGGGTCCGAGCCACTCGATGCGGCCGAAGCGCGATTGATAGGTAAGGCGCAACTTCTCGCCCTCGCGGCCTAGGCGGACTTTCAGCAACCGCGTGGTCTCCAGGCACTGATCGGCATAGGGATCGCCTTTCTCGACATAGGCCTTGGGAATGCCGTGGTACGAGGCAAGGATCACCTCGGGCTTCCAAGAAAGCTTCGCGAGTGAAGCTTCGATGGAAGATGCGAGCGCCTCGATATAGATCGGGTCGTCGAAATAAGGCGGCACGAAGCGAACCGTCGGCTGGCGGCGCATTCGGCCGAGCGCCTCGAACACCTTGTCGGCCACGCTCGCCGTGGTGGCCGCGGCATATTGCGGATAGAGCGGCACCACGAGGACGCGCTCGCAGCCCTGCGCCGTCAGCGCGTCGAGGCGCGAGGGAATCGAGGGATTGCCGTAGCGCATGGCCCAATCGACGGCGATGCGCGCGTCGGCTGAGAAATGCGCGGCGAGCTTCTCGGCCTGGGCGCGCGTGATGGTCTTGAGCGGGCTTTCATTCCGCTCCTTGTTCCAGATCTTGTCGTAGTCGGGGCCCTTTTTCTGCGGGCCGGATCGAGAGCACCACGAGATTCAGCGCGAACCACCAGACCAGGCGATTGGTCTCGATCACGCGCGGATCGGAGAGAAATTCCTTCAGATACCGCCGCATCGACCAATAGTCGGTGGCGTCGGGCGTGCCGAGATTGACGAGCAGAACGCCGATACGGGCTGCCATGAAGGACAGTTACTACAGCTTGCGCTCGTCGGCGATGACCTTGCCGTCGTTGGGGAGCGTGCCGGGCGAGACGAGCTCGACCAAACCCTTGAGCTTGGTGATCGCCTGCAACGTTTCGGCAACCTTCCCGGCGAGCGCCGGATCGGCGGCCGCCTCGGCCTTCAAGCGTCATCGCGTCCTGCTCGCCCTCGCGGGTGATGACGAGGCGCAGCCGTTTCAGCTCCGGATGACGTTTGGCGACCTCGGCGATCTGGTCCGGGCGCACGAACATGCCCTTCACCTTCGCGGTCTGATCGGCGCGGCCCATCCAGCCCTTGATGCGGGTATTGCTGCGGCCGCAGGGCGAGCGGCCGGCGAGCACCGCGGAAAGATCGCCGAGCGCGAGCCGGAGCAAGCGGATGGTGCAGATCGAACGACGTAACCACGACCTCGCCCACTTCGCCCTCGGCCACCGGATCGCCGGTGCCGGGGCGGACGATCTCCAGCAGCACGTCCTCGTTCAGCACCATGCCCTGGCGCGCCGGCGTCTCGTAGGCGACGAGGCCGAGATCGGCGGTGGCATAGGTCTGGTAGGCGTCGATGCCGCGGCTCTTGATCTCCGCCTGCAGCGAGGGCGGGAAGGCCGCGCCGCCCACGGCCGCCTTCTTGATCGAGGAGACGTCCTTGCCGGCGGCGGCCGCCGCATCGAGCAGGATCTTCAGGAAGTCCGGCGTGCCGGTATAGGCGACGGGCTTCAAGTGGCCAATCATTTCGAGCTGCTGCTCGGTATTGCCGGGCCCGGCCGGGATCACCGGACAGCCGACCGCGCGCGCGCCGGAATCGAGCATCATGCCGCCGGGAACCAGATGATAGGAAAACGTATTGAGCACGATATCGCCCTTGCGGAAGCCGGCGGCGAACAGGCCGCGCGCAACGCGCCAAGGATCGGCCTGCGTGCCCTCGGGCTCGTAGATCGGGCCCGGCGAGGTGTAGAGCCGGCCATAGGCGGAAGGCGCCTCGGGCAAGAGCCCGGCGAAGGGCGGCTCGGCCTTCTGCCAGGCGGGCAGATCGGACTTGCGCAGCACCGGAAGCTTGGCGAGCGCGGCGCGGGTGGTCACCGATTTCGGATCGACGCCCTTGAGATGCCGGACATAGCCCGGCGCCTTCATCGCAGCCGCAATGAGGCCGGGTAGGCGCGAAAGCAGATCGCGCTCGCGCGCTTCCGGATCGCGGATTTCGAGGGCGTCGTAGTGATCGGCCATGGGGCGGCCCCGAACGGTCAGGCCAGCCAGCGCTTGCGCCGCTTGTAGTGCTTCACGTCGCGGAACGATTTGCGCTTGCCCTCGGCCACGCCGAGATAGAATTCCTTCACGTCCTCGTTCTCGCGCAGCGCCTGGGCCTCGCCGTCGAGCACCACGCGGCCGTTTTCGAGGATGTAGCCGTAGGTCGCGTATTTCAGCGCCATGTTGGTGTTCTGCTCGGCGAGCAGCACCGAAACCCCCTGCTCCCGGTTCAGGCGTTTCACGATCTCGAAAATCTCCTCGACCAGTTGCGGCGCCAGCCCCATGGACGGCTCGTCGAGCAGAATCATCTTCGGGCGCGACATCAGCGCGCGGCCGATCGCCGTCATCTGCTGCTCGCCGCCGGAAATGTAGCCGGCGAGCGAGAAGCGGCGATCCTTGAGCCGCGGGAAATAGGTGTAGACCACGTCGAGGTCGCGCTTGATAGCGGCCGCGCCGTCGCCGCGGGTATAGGCGCCGGTCATCAGATTCTCTTCGACGGTCAAATGCTGGAAGCAGCGGCGGCCCTCCATGACCTGGATGCAGCCGCGGCGCACGAGATCGTTCGGCGAGCGCGAATGCACCTCCTCGCCCTCGAACAGGATGGCGCCCTTGGTCACTTCGCCGCGCTCGGCGCCCAGCAGGTTGGAAATGGCCTTGAGCGTGGTGGACTTGCCGGCCCCGTTGGCGCCCAAGAGCGCGACGATGCCGCCTTTCGGCACCGAGAGCGAGACGCCCTTCAGCACCAGGATCACGTGGTCGTAGATGACTTCGATGTTGCTGACCGCCAGAATCGCCTGCGCCGTCTCGGGCGCGGCGTCGGACCTTGCATGGCTCGCGGCTGGCGCGACGTTCATGGCCGGCGATTCCCGGTCAAAGCCTGCATGAGACTCGAAAATCGGGAGGGGCGAAGACCGCCCCTCCCGGGTTCGTTCAGCGTCCGTGCGTCAGCTCGGCTGTGCGCAAGTACGCGGCCGTGACCTTGTTTTCCTCGGCAAACTTCTTCGCCGAAGCTTCCATCATCGGCCGCACCACGTCGCGCATCGGCTCGATCCAGTCGGAGATGATCTTCCACTCCGTGCCGGTCCATTGCTGGATCAGGATCGGGCCATTGCCTTCGTGATCGTCGCAGGAGACGCGAATCGGCCGCATCAAGCCGCCGAAGCCGATCTCGGCCAGGCGCGCGGCGGTGAGGTTGAGATTCTCGAGACCCTCACGCACCTGCTCGCCGGTGGGCTTCTTGCCGTACTTCTTCACTGCCCAACGGATCGCTTCGGCCGTGATCATGCCGTTCACGAGCGCGCGGTTGTAGAGCACCTCGCCGATCTTGTCGTAGGTCGTGGCGCCCTTGTTGCGGTCGTAGACGAACTTCTTGATGATCCTCGTGGATCTTGAAGGCCTTGCCCGGCGCATGGAACGTTGCCGAGATATAGCCCTTCGCCGCGTCGCCGGCGGGGACGACGTCGGCCTCGGTGCCCGACCACCACACGCCGACCAGGTGATCCATCGGGAAGTTGATCGAGGCGGCCTCCTTGATGGCCACCTGATTCATCACGCCCCAGCCCCACAGGAAAATCCAGTCGGGCTTGGACTGACGAACCTTGAGCCAGGTCGCCTTCTGCTCCTGGCCGGGATGGTCGACCGCCAAGAGCTCGAGCTCAAAACCGTACTTCTTGGAGAGCTCCTCGAGCGTCGGGATCGGTTCCTTGCCGTAGGGGCTGTTGTGATAGACGAGCGTCAGCTTCTTGCCCTTGAGCTTGTCGAGCCCGCCTTCCTTCGCGGCGATGTATTTCACCTTGGCCGAGGCCTGGCTCCAGTAGCTCGTAGGCGTATTGAAAATCCACGGATGGATGGAGCCAACCGCGACGTCGGTGCGGCCGTAGCCCATGGACAGGATCGGAATCTTGTCGACCGGCGCTTTCGGGATCAGCGCATAGGTGATGCCGGTCGAGTAGGGATTGACGAGCAAGGGATTCTTGCTCTTGAGCCGCTCGTAGCACTCGACGCCGTGCTTGGTGTCGTATTGCGTCTCGCACTCTTCGTAGATGATCTTCACGCCGTCGATGCCGCCATCGCGCTCGTTCAGGAGCGTGAAATAGTCCTTGAAGCCGTTGGCGATCGGAATGCCGTTCGGGGCGTAAGGCCCGGTGCGATAGAACAGGCCGGGGATGAACAGCCCCTCCTGCGCCACCGCCGTGGAGACGACCCCGGTGCCGACGACCGCGGCTGCGGTGACGATGCCGAGAATCATGTGTTTCAGATGCATGCGTACCTCCCGAGCCAGTTTCAAACGCCAATTCGTTGGCGGATTGGCGATGCCGGCCACTTGGCTTCTATGCCCTGCCCCGAACGGAGCCGGGCTGGTCCCAACCGACGGAAACCGTTGGTCGATGCCACGCGTCCCTGGTGGGACCAGGTTGCCAATCAGTGGGGGAAAGGCCACACCCTCAGTTTTTCCTTCCCGATCGCCCATAACCGCGCGAGGCCGTTGGGCTCCACGATCAGGAAGAAGATGATCAAGGCCGCCGAACACCATGAAGGTCGATGTGTTTCATCGTCGCGGTGCTCGATCGGCAGGCCGAGCACGTGGCAACCAGTGGAGAACGATCGGCAGACATGCAGATCAACGCCGTGCCAAGGAACGAGCCCAGGATGCTCGCCAAGCCCGCCGATGATGACCATGAACAGGATTCGAACGAAGCTCTAGTTGATGTCGAAGACTCGGTCTCGGCGCTGCCGAGGAAAGGTTCAGCAGCAGCGCGCCGGCGACGCCGCAATAGAACGACGATACCGCGAAGGCGAGAAGCTTGGTCTGCATCGAGCCGGATGCCCATCAGCTCGGCGGCGATGTCCATGTCGCGGATCGCCATCCAGATGCGGCCGATGCGGCCGCGCACCAGGTTCTTTGCGATCAGCGCCAACACGATCACCAGCGTCAGCGCAAACAGATACTTGGTCGAAGGCGTGGCGCGCGGGCTCGTCACCAGCGGATTGAGCGAAGCTGAGCGAGTCGAGCAGCCCGCCCGGCTCCATGACGCCGAACAGCGTGCGCGTCGGCACTTCGATCGTGCCGTTGGAATTGTAATTGAGCAGCCAGGGCACCGGACGAAGAGCCATTGCAGGAAGAACTGCGCGGCGAGCGTCGCGATCGCGAGATAAAAGCCTTTGATGCGCAGGCTCGGCAGGCCGAAGATCATGCCGACCGCGCCGGCGACGAATCCCGACAGCAGGACCCAGACGAGAATCATTCACGATCGGGAAAGATCGTCGCCAGCTTGTAGCAGGCATAGGCGCCGACCCCCATGAACGCGCCGGTGCCGAGCGACAGCAGGCCGCATATAGCCGATCAAGAGATTCAGCCCGATCGCGGCGAGCGAGAAGATCAGGAACGGGATCATGACGGCGTTCAGAACCAGTAATTGTCGAGATACGCGGGCGGCACGAGACGCGACGAGCAGGATCAGCGCGACGACGATGCTGGTCCTGGACGATCGGAAAGACCGCCTGGTCGGTGGCGTAAGTGGTCTTGAACTGGCCGGCTTCGCGGTAAAACAGGATCCCTCACACCCGCTCGATGATCTTTTCGCCGAACAAGCCCTGCGGCCGGAACAGCAGGAACACGAGCGCGATGATATAGGCGAACCAGTTCTCGATGGCGCTGCCGAGCGCCGGGCCCCAGTAGAACTCGCCAGCTTCTCGCCGACGCCGATGATCAGTCCGCCGACGATCGCCCCGGGCATCGAGGTGAAGCCGCCGAGGATGAGCACCGGCAGCGCGCTTAAGCGCGATCAGCGAGAGCGAGAACTGCACGCCGCTCTTGCCGCCCCAGATGATGCCGGCGACGAGCGCCACGATGCCGGCGACGCACCAGACGATCATCCAGATCGTGCGCAAGCGAAATGCCGACCGAGAGCGCGCGCGGCGTGATCGTCGGCGACCGCACGCAGCGCGCGGCCGATGCGCGTCTTCTGGAAGAAGACGCCGAGCACGATGACCAGCGTCGCCGCCGTGGCGGCGGCGAACAGTTCGAAGCCGTTGATCAGGATGCCGGCGCGCACCGCCCAAACCACACCGGCCGCGGTCGCGGCCAAGCCGGCGAGGCCGAGCAGGATGAACCAGACATAGTGCATCGGAGGCACGTCCCGTTCGCCCGTGCGCAGCGCGCGCCAGGCCCCGATTCGCTTCGACGCAGCGAAAAAGAAAACTGCGAACAGGATCGCTAGACCGAGGACTGAGAGGCTTGCGACGAACTCCGCCGTGCGGTTTGCCCGCCCGCCGATGAAGGTGGCGTCCGGCGCAACCAGGAAGCGCTGCAGAAACATTGCAAGCCCGAAGGCGGCCAGGATCAGGCCGGTCCTGCCTCCGCTCCCAGCTGCCGCGAGCGTCCCGCTGTTCAGTGCATAGGCCGCCCGCACCGCGTGCACGCGCCACGCGAACAGCAGCAGCAGGCATAGCGTAACCGCGCCGACGAAGGTCCAGATCACGTAGGAATTCGCAACCACGAACCCGGAGAGACTGAGCGCTGTCGGTAATCCCGATATCGAGCCGCTTCACGTCGGAGCCCCAGAGCGCCTCGCCGAAGCCGTTCAGGAAATAGGTGAGGCCGATGGTGGCCATGAACAGGATGATGCGGCTCCTGGTTGACCAGTAGCGCAGCACCACCCGCTCGATCACGAGGCGAGCAGGAAGCATGACGACGATGGTGAGCGCGAGCGCGACGAGGAGCGGACATGCCGTCGCTCACATCGCTAGAGCCCGACCAGCGTGAGCGCGGCGAACACGACCATGATGCCCTGCGCGAAGTTGAACACGCCCGAGGCCTTGAAGATCAGCACGAAGCCGAGCGCGATCAGGGCATAGAGCATGCCGCCGACAGCGCCCTCCCACAGCGTCTGCACCGCAGATCGGGCGCCGTGACCATCTGCACGAGGGACTGACAAGATGTTGTAGAGAAAGTCCATCGCCTTCCCTGCCCGCTCAGTGCGCCACGCCGAGATAGGCCTCGATCACTCGGCATGGTCGCGCTTGACCTCGTCGGGCGTGCCGTCGGCGATCTTGATGCCGTAATCGAGCACGACCACGCGATCGGAAATGTCCATCACCACGCCCATGTCGTGCTCGATCAGCGCGATGGTGGTGCCGAAGTGATTGTTCACGTCGACGACGAAGCGGGACATGTCCTCCTTCTCCTCGAGATTCATGCCCGCCATCGGCTCGTCGAGCAGCAGCAGGTCCGGCTCCATGGCGAGCGCGCGGCCGAGCTCGACGCGCTTCTGCAGGCCATAGGGCAAGCGGCCCACCGGGATGCGGCGGATATGCGGGATTTCGAGGAAGTCGATGATCTCCTCGACGCGTTGCGCCGGTGCTCGATCTCTTCCTGCATCGCCGGACCCACGCGCAGGATTGCCAGAAGAAGCCCGCGGTGCATTTTGAGCGTGCGGCCGGCCATGATGTTGTCGAGCGTGGTCATGCTCTTGAACAGCGCGACGTTCTGGAAGGTGCGGGCGATGCCGCTGGCCGCCGCCTCGTGCGGCTGCATGGCGAAGCGGCGATGCCCTTGAAGACGATGTGGCCGTGCTGCGGCTGATAGAAGCCGTTGACGACGTTGAGCATCGAGGTCTTGCCGGCGCCGTTGGGGCCGATGATGGCGCGGATCTCGCCCTTCTTGATGTCGAACGAAACGTCGGTGAGCGCCTTGATGCCGCCGAAGGAGAGCGAAATGCCCTCGACCGCGAGCAGCAGCTGCGCCGGCGGCGATCTCGGCGCCCGAGGGAGCCCTCATGCGGCCTTCCCCAGCGGCGGCGCCTCGGTGACCGGCGGATAGATCTTCATGTCGCGGATCTTCACGCGCGCCGAGAGCGTGCCCTTGCGGCCGTCCTCGAACGTCACTTGCGTCGAAATGGCGGCCTCGTGCGATCCGTCATAGAGCGCGGTCACCAGCGGCTCGTAGCGTTCGCCGACGAAGCCGCGACGCACCTTCGCGGTGCGCGTGATCTCGCCGTCGTCGGCATCGAGCTCCTTGTGCAGGATGAGGAAGCGCTTGATCTGGGCGCCGGCCATCGGGCCCTTCCTCGGCGAGCGAGCGGTTCACCTCGTCGACGTGCTCGGCGAGCATGTCGTAGACGCGCGGATGATTGGCGAGCTCCTGATAGGAGCCGTAGACCACGTTGTTGCGCTCGGCCCAGGAGCCGACCGAAACGAGATCGAGGTTGAGGAACATGGTCACGAAATCGCGCTTGTCGCCGAACGCCACGGCCTCGCGGATATTGGGATAGAATTTCAGCTTGTTCTCGAGATATTTCGGCGCGAACAGGGTGCCGTCCTTGAGCCGGCCCACATCCTTGGCGCGATCGATGATCTTCAGATGCCCGGTTTTGGGATCGAAGAAGCCGGCGTCGCCCGAATGCACCCAACCGTCCGGCGTCTTGGTCTCGGCGGTCTTGGCATCGTCCTTGTAATAGCCGAGAAAGACGCCGGGCGAACGGAACAGCACCTCGCCCTTGTCGTCGATCTTGACCTCGACGGCCGGCGACGGCTTGCCGACGGTGTCGGCGTAAATCTCGCCGTCGGGCTGCGCCGTCACGTAGACGGAGGCCTCGGTCTGCCCATAGAGCTGCTTGAGATTGATGCCGAGCGCGCGATAAAAGCGGAAAATCTCCGGGCCGATGGCCTCGCCGGCGGTGTAGGCGACGCGGATGCGCGACAGGCCGAAGCGGTTCTTGAGCGGACCATAGACCAGGATTTCGCCGATCCCGTAGAGGAAGCGCGCGTGCGGCGGCACCCGCTCGCCGTTCAGGATTTTTTCGCCCCAGCGGCGCGCGACACCGATGAAATAATCGAACATCGCCTTCTTGATCCGGCCCGCGTCCTCCATGCGAACCATCGTCAGCGTCAGCAGGTTCTCGTAGATGCGCGGCGGCGCGAAGGCATAGGTGGTGCCGATCTCGCGGCGATCCTCGACCACCGTCTCCGGGCTCTCCGGACAATTGACACAGAAGCCGGCGAGATAGGACTGGGCATAGGAGAAGATGTGGTCGCCGACCCAGGCCATGGGCAAATAGGCGAGGACTTCCTCTTTCTCGGTAAGGTGATCGAAGACGTTGGCATTCTGCGAGCTGATGATCACGTTGTCGTAGGAGAGCATCACGCCCTTCGGGTTGCCGGTGGTGCCCGACGTGTAGAGGATCACCGCCACGTCCGAGCCCTTGCCCTCGGCGATCATCTTCTCCCAGGCGTTGCCGGAATATTTGTTCTGTTTCTGGACCGCGGTGCGGCCGATGGCCTGCACGTCCTCGAACGACTTGAGCCGAGCGTGATCGTAGTCGCGCATGCCGCGTTGCTCATCGTAGATGACGTGGGTGAGACTGGGGACCCGGTCGGAGACCGCAAGCACCTTGTCGACCTGCTCCTGATTCTCCACCACCGCGAATTTCGCGCCGGCATGGGCGAGCACGAAGCCCATCTCGTCGGCGACCGAATCCTGATAGATCGGCACGGGAATTCCGCCGAGCGCCTGCACCGCGCAGAAGGTCCAGTAGAGGCGTGGGCGATTGCCGCCGATGATCGCGACCTTGTCGCCGCGAACGAGCCCAAGCTCGGCGAGGCCGATCGAAAACGAATGCACTTGATCCAGCACCTGGGCCCAAGTCCAAGTCTGCCAGATGCCGAAATCCTTCTGCCGGATGGCCGGCCGGTTGCCGCGCCGGATCGCGTTCACCAGCAGCAGCTTCGGAAACGTGTCGGCGCTAGCCGCGAAATCGGCGCACAAATCAGTAACCTCCCCAAGGCCGCGGCATGTGGCCGCGACGGTCGCCGGATCGCCCCTGTTTTCCGGGGCTTCAACCTATTCGATTAGGAACCGGGGTGGGCGGCGTCAAGCCTTGCCCAATGGTTGATCCTCGTGGACCCCGGAGGTCACCACAAGGCCGACTTTCGCATGGCGGGACGAGGCCTATTCGGCCGCGGCAGCCATTGGCTTGCCGCCGGCGGGGCCGGCGCGAAACTTGGCGAGCAGCGCCTCTTCCTCGGCCTTGGCCGGGGCCAGGTGGCGCAGCTTGACCGGGCCGAAGCCGCGGATTTTCTCCGGCATCGCGGCGATGGCGACGGCGAGCGCGTGGTTCTCGGGCGTGAGCGAGCGCATCAATTCCTCGAGCGTCGCCACATAGTCCTCGATCAGGCGGCGCTCGAGCTTGCGCTCGGCGCTGCGGCCGAACGGATCGAACGGCGTGCCGCGCAGACCTTCAGTTTCGCGAGCCAGCCGAAGGCCGTCATCATCCAGGGGCCGAAGCTGCGCTTGATCGGCCGCTTGCTCTCCGGATCGATCTTGGCGAGCAAGGGCGGCGCGAGATGGAACTCGAAGCGGAGATTGCCCTCGAACGTCGCGGCGATCTGGCGCTTGAACGAGCCGTCGGTGAACAGGCGCGCGACCTCGTATTCGTCCTTGTAGGCCATGAGCTTGAAGAGAAATTCGGCCGCGGCGTCGGCAAGCTCGTCGTGGCCCGGCGCCTTCGCCTTTTCGGCCGCGCGCACGCGCTCGATGAGCGCACGGTAGCGCTCGGCATAGGCGGCGTTCTGGTAGCCGGTGAGGAACATCACGCGGCGGCGGATTTTCTCGTCGAGCGAGGTGGAAAGCCTGCGCGCATCGGTGGCGACGTCCACGGGCGTCGCGAGCGCCAGCACGGCTTCCGGATCGACCGCCGCGCGGCGGCCCCAGGCGAAGGCTGCCTTGTTCACGGCCACCGCCTCGCCGTTCAGCTCGATCGCGGTTTCGATGGCTTCCTGCGAGATCGGCAGGCCGCCGAGTTGATAGGCATAACCCAGGAGAAACACGTTCTGTCCGAGCGAGGAGCCGAACAGCGCGCTCGCCAGCCGCGTCGCATCGATGAAGTGGACCTTGTCGCGGCCGGCGGCGGTGACGATCGCCTTCTTCAGGCGCTCGGTCGGCAGCGAATAGTCGGCGTTGCGCGTGAAGTCGCCGGGCAGCGTCTCGTGGGTATTGATGACGACGATGGTGCCCTCTTGGCGCATGGCCGAGAGCACCTTCTTGGAGCCGGCCACCACGATGTCGCCGCCGAGCACGAGGTCGGCGCCTTTGGCCGGTACGCGGATGGCGTGGATGTCCTCGGGGCGGTTGGCGATACGCATATGGCTCGAGACCGACCCGCCCTTTTGCGCGAGGCCCGCCATGTCGATGACGCCGCAGGCCTTGCCCTCTAGGTGCACGGCCATGCCGAGCAGCGCGCCGACGGTCACGATGCCGGTGCCGCCGATGCCGGTGATGATGATGCCGAAATTGCCGTCGATCGCCGGAAGCTTCGGCTCCGGCAGGTCCGGCAGCTTGCCGGCGGTGGCGGCGGCGCCCGCGCCGCGCTTGAGCTTGGCGCCGTGCACGGTGACGAACGAGGGGCAGAAGCCCTTCACGCAGGAGAAATCCTTGTTGCAGCTCGATTGGTCGATTTGGCGCTTGCGGCCCCATTCGGTCTCGAGCGGCTGGATCGAGACGCAGTTCGACTGCACGCCGCAGTCGCCGCAGCCCTCGCACACCAGCTCGTTGATGATCACCCGCTTGTCGGGATCGGGGAATTCATGGCGCTTGCGACGGCGGCGCTTCTCGGCGGCGCAGGTCTGGTCGTAGATCAGGACGGTGACGCCGGGAATTTCCGCGAGCTCTTTTTGCACCGTCATGAGCTGATCGCGGTGATGGATGGTGAGGCCCTTGGGCCAGTCCTCGTTCTTGGCGTATTTCCAAGGCTCGTCGGTGACGATGACAACGCGCTTGACGCCCTCGGCCGCCGTTTGGCGCGCGATCATGGGGACGGAGAGCGGGCCGTCGTGGTGCTGGCCGCCGGTCATGGCGACCGCGTCATTGAACAGGATCTTGTAGGTGACGTTGACGCCGGCCGCGACCGAGGCGCGGATCGGCAGGATGCCGGAGTGGTTATAGGTGCCGTCGCCGAGGTTCTGAAAAACGTGGTTGCGCTTGGAGAACGGCGCCTCGCCGATCCAGTTGGCGCCCTCGCCGCCCATCTGGGTGAAGCCCAGCGTGTTGCGGTTCATCCAGATGACCATGGTGTGGCAGCCGATGCCGGCATAGGCGCGCATGCCTTCGGGCACCACGGTCGAGCTGTTGTGCGGGCAGCCCGAGCAGAAATAGGGCATGCGGGTAGCGACGTCATAGGTCTCGGCCAGCGAAGCCTGGGCCTGGCGCAGCCGGTTCACCCGGTCGCGCAGCTCCGGCACGTCGCCGTATTTCAAGACGCGGTCGCCGATCGCGATGGCGATCTCGTTGGAGTCGAGCGCGCCCTTGACCGGAAACAGCCATTCGCCCTTCTCGTCGCGCTTGCCGATGCAGACCGGCTGGTTGGCGGTGCCGTACAGCTCCTCGCGCACCTGCACTTCGATCAGCGCGCGTTTCTCCTCGACCACGATGATGAGCTCGAGTCCCTTGGCGAATTCCTCGAGCTCCGCGCGCGCGATCGGCCACGGGCAGGCGATCTTGAGCAGGCGGATGCCGAGATCGTTGGCCTTGACCTCGTCGATGCCGAGCTCGTCCATGGCGAGCCGCACGTCGAGATAGCTCTTGCCGGTGGTGATGATGCCGATCTTGGGGTTGCGGCCGCCGGTGGTGATGTAGCGGTTGAGCTTGTTCAGGCGCACGAACGCAAGAATGGCGTCGCGCTTGTATTCCTGAAGGCGGGCCTCCTGCGAGAGCGCGTTGTCGAGCAGGCGGATATTGAGGCCGCCGAGCGGCATCTTGAAATCGGTGGGCGCCAGGATCGAAAGCCGGTCCACGGAGCCCTCGATGACGGCGGTGGATTCGATGGTGTCCTTCACGCACTTGATGCCGGTCCAGGTGCCGGTGAAGCGCGACATGGCCCAGCCATAGAGGCCGTAATCGACCAGCTCCTGGGTCCCGGCCGGGTTCAGGATCGGGATCATCACGTCGACGAAGTGGAATTCGGACTGGTGCGCGGTGGTCGACGACTTGCAGGTGTGGTCGTCGCCCATGAGCGCGATCACGCCGCCGTTTTTCGAGGTGCCGGCGAAATTGGCGTGGCGGAAGGCGTCGCCCGAGCGGTCGACGCCCGGTCCCTTGCCGTACCAGATGCCGAATACGCCGTCGTATTTGCCCTCGCCGGTCAACCCCGCCTGTTGCGTGCCCCAGAGCGCGGTGGCGGCGAGGTCTTCGTTGAGGCCGGCCTGGAACACGATGTCGTTCGGCCGCGAGCACGCTCTGCGCGCGCCCGAATTGCTGGTCGAGGCCGCCGATGGGCGAGCCGCGATAGCCGGTGACGTAGCCCGCGGTATTCAGCTTGGCGCGCCGGTCGCGCTCCTTCTGCATGAGCGTGAGGCGGACGATAGCTTGCGTGCCGGACACGAAGACCCGGTCCTTGGTCAGATCGTATTTGTCGTCGAGACTGACTTTCTTCAGCGCCATCGGCTGCTCCCGCGCCGCGTCGGGGTGAACCCGGCCCTTGCTGCGCTGCACGGGAAGCTCGCATAGGTGCGCGGCGGCGGCAATTTCGTTTTGCGCGTAACAGTTGACGAAAAACTGCATGGAACGCCGAACTGTCGCAATTTGGCGCATTGCAGCGAATTCTACCGAGCCTCCTCAAAAATCACGCAGAATACTCGGCTTCCCTTGCGTTCCTGGCCCCCATCATAGCGCGAGGCCGCTGTCTTGGCGGACAGCGGCCTCGGGAAACGCAGTTCGTTCAGCAACCAACTAGAGGGCGGCTAGTCAACAGTTGTGAACACGCTCGTATAGTCCACCCAGGTCGAGTCCTCTTGCGCAGGGACGGCCATCGAAACCGTCGGCGCGATACAGATCGAGGGAGGGGCCAAGTCTTCCGAACCGCGGCTGGCACCGGCGGCCAGCGTTCCCGAGAAGTAGCCCAACCCCGCGACCGCGGCCAGCATAGCGGCCACGAGGAGGCCACTCGAGCGGCGGTAGCTTGCGCGGAGCGAAGGGGTGTCGAGATCGGAAACGAGCTTGCCCGCCCGCCATGGGGAAATCTTGTGCCCGGTCCCTTCGTAAAGCGCCGCACGCAAGTCGTGCGGAATGATGTCATTCCAATCCATTGTAAATCTCCTCCTGATCGTGGCCATGAGCGAGAGCCGCATTGGCTTCGCTGGCCATGTTGCACTGCAGCAGGGCATGGGGCTTGACGGACGATCTGTAAATCAGATTATCTTGATAGAAATCATCGAGAAATTCGATAGATGCGCAGCCTCAATCTCGATCAGCTCCGGGCGCTCGAAGCCGTGGTGACGCTCGGAAGTTTCACCGCCGCGGCAAGGCAACTGAATCTGTCGCAATCGGCGGTGAGCACGCAGATCGGCGAGCTCGAACGCCGCTTCGGCGTGCGGCTTGTGGAACGACTGGGGAAAAAGGCCTTCGGGACCTCCGCCGGCCGGGAGGTCATCGAACATGGCCAGCGCATCGGCCGCGAAGCCGACGCCGTGACGATGGCAATGCGCCGCCATCGCGAGGGCTGGCTCGGGCGGGTGCGCGTCGCCGCCAGCACCACCGCCCTGATCTATCATCTGCCGCCAGTGCTTCGGCGGCTGCGCGTGGAACAGCCCAATATCGAACTGGTCGTGACGACCGGCACCACGGCCCAGGTGGTCGAACGCATTCTGCAGAACGACATCGATGTCGGCATCGTCAGCTTGCCGATCAGCGAGCGGGACCTGGAGGTCGTTCCACTCGTGCAAGAGTCGCTGGTCGCGATCTTTCCCAGCGGAATCGGCGAAATACCGGCAAAGGCTACGCCAAGGTCGCTCAGTCAATATCCGCTCATTCTCGAATACACCCGCGCGCAAGTGCGAATGCTGATCCATGATTGGCTGTCAGAAAACGGTGCGGAGCTGCATCCGGCAATGGAGGTCGACAATCTGGAGGCCGTAAAGCGCATGGTGATGGCGGGGCTCGGCGTCTCGATCGTTCCGGCCATGGTTGTCTCCGGCAAGGAGGCGACAGCCGATATCGTGATACGCCCGCTGCGGCCCGCACTGACGCGGACGCTGGCCTATGTCCAGCGCCGCGATAAGCTTGGCGAGCCGGCGCTACGGATCGTTCGCGACGAGCTGATGAAACTGAAATAGTCGCGAAGTCCGCGGCAATCTCTAGCCGCCGACCATCAGCATAAGCCCGGCGTCCACGATGATGGTGGAACCGGTCATCAAACGCCCGGCGTCGGAGGCAAGCAACAGGAATGCGCCGTCGAGGTCGCTTGGGTCTCCGAAACGGCCAAGCGGGATCGAGCCCTGGATGGCCTGTCCATCCTTGCTCCCGAGATAGTCGCTGTTGATCTCCGTCACGATGTAACCCGGCGCGATGGTGTTCACGCGGATGCCCTTGCGGGCGAATTCGAGCGCCAGCGCCTTGGTGAGCTGCACCACTGCGGCTTTGGCCACGTGGTACGAGGAAAGACCGTAGGCGACCGTAAAGCCGGCGATCGAAGAGATCGTCACGATGGCGCCGGGCTTCTTGGCTGCGGACATGCGGTTGGCAGCTTCCCGCGACCAGAAGAGAACCGCATCGAGATTGGTGTCGAGCACCTCGCGCCAGCTTTCCTCCGTCATTTCGGAGATCTTTTTCACGCGGGCGATGCCGGCATTGGCAACCAAAAGATCGACGGTGCCGAAAGCCTTTTCCGCCGCGTCGAAGGCGGCGACCATGGCCTTGCGGTCGGTGACGTCGGCCACCGCCACGAGCGCCTTGCCGCCGGCCTTCTCGATCTTGGCTTTGAGCGCCTCGAGCCGATCCTTGCGGCGCGCGACGAGCACCACTTTGGCGCCGTTGGCCGCGGCCACTTCGGCCATGCGCTCGCCAAGCCCGCTCGATGCGCCGGTGATCAGCGCCACCCTGCCGTCCAACGAGAAGAGTTTTCCTGCGTTCATGGCCGCCTCCTGCCCGTTCCTAGAGCATGCGCGGCGGGGCGTCGGCAAGGGATCAAGCCGGCAGCAGTCGCTCCGAGGCGAGCATGCCGGTGATTAAGAGTGCGCCGAAAGTGACGATAACAAGCGCGCCGGCGACTTCCAGCGCATGGAAGGCGATCATGCCCTTGCCGCTGGACCGCCCTGCGAAACGCCGGGCCACCCGGCGCGCCAGGAGCGCGAGCGAGGCCACGGCGGCCACCGTGATCGCGGTGCCGAAGGCCATGACAAAGGTCGCGAGCACCCCGATCCAGAAAATGCCCTGCGACAGCGCAAACACCAGCACCAGGATCGCGCCCGAACAGGGCCGCGCGCCCACCGCCACCACCGCCGTCAAGCCGCGGTGGAACCAGCCCTTGCCCTTCAGTTCCGCCGGCTCCGGTCCGTGCGAATGGTCGTGGCCGGATCGATGGTCGTGATGATGATGGCCATGCGCGTGATCGTGATGATGATGCGGTTCCTGCCCGCGCCACGTCGCGACGAGAGCGCGCCCCTTCTGCCAGGTGAGATAGAGACCGAAGACGACGATGAGCGCGTAGCTGCCGAGCTCGATCACGCGCACGGTCGTATTCATGACCTGCGCGGTGGCGCCGAGCGCGATCGCCGCGATGCCGACCAGCGCAATAGCGGTCAGCGCCTGCAGCGCCGAGGCCGCGGCGGTAAGCGCAAGCCCGCGCCGGTAGGTGGAGCCATCGGCCAGCAAGTAAGAAGAGATCACCGCCTTGCCGTGACCGGGACCGGCGGCGTGGAAAATTCCGTAGAGAAAGGAGACGGTGAGCAGCCCGAACGCGGCGCCATCGGTCTTGGCCGAACGCACCGCCTGCACCAGTAGACGATAGAAGGCGGCCTGCTGCGCGATCAGCCAGCCCATGATGCCGGCGGGCTCGGCCGGACGCGGCGCGCCGAAGGGAGAAGTCTGGGCGAGAGCCGCCGAGTCGAAGGCTAAGAATGCGATACAAAAAACGAGGATCAGCGAGACAACCATACTCTCCCTCATCACCGGGTCGCCGCGCAGCGGCGAGACCCGGTGATCCAGGGCCAAGCTCGAGACTGGATGGCCGGGTCTCGGCCCTTTGGGCCGGCCCGGCCATGAGGAGTGGAAGGTAGTCAAATCGCGTGCGCTCGACTTCAAGGGCAGCGCACGGCGACGCGATTGGCGAACTGGGAGCCGTATTGGCTCGCGGCGGAGAGCGAATTGAAGAAGGATTCGGAGAGCCGCCCGGTGCTGGTCGTCATCGGCTCGGGCTTCTTGGCCTCGAGCGTGCAGCCCTTGGGCGCGCCGGAGAGCTTCATGGCCTCGCCCTCGGCAAACTCGAAGGCGACGAAATAGGTCGGGTCGAAGATATCGAGCGAAGCCGCGCCCTTTAATGCGGTCTTGACCGGCAGCGTGAAATGCAGCGTGAGCAACTTCTTTTCGTCGGCGACGAGCCAGTAATCGACCGGCGCGCCGAATTCGATCTGCTTCTCGCCATTCTTGCCGACGGTGAAATAGTCGAATTCCTTGAGCGAGGTGACGTTCACCTCGGCTAGCGGCTGCAGTTCCTCGCGCGAGAGCTTGCCGTCGTTATCCTTGTCGAGGCCCTGAACGGCGAATGCCGAGAACGCCTCGTCGAAGGTCCAAGCGTAGCGGATCGCCTGGATGGAACCGTCAGGCCCATAGACGATCTCGCCGCGTGCCACGACCCAGACATGGGGATGCGCTTCGGCGGTAGGCGCTGCCGCGAAGAAGGCAAGCGCCGCGAGCGCGGCCAGGATCGAATTTCGAACCATCATAGGACTGCCCATAGGCCTCTAGAACAGGCCTGTCGACTCGGGCGGAAGCGTGGCGCTTCGCCTAGCGCAGCACGTGCACCAGCGCGCCGATATGCACGCGCTGGAATAGGTCCATCGCATCCGCGTTGTGCATCCGGAAGCAGCCGCTGGAGGCCGCCGAGCCGATCGAATGCGGCGCGTTGGTGCCGTGAATCCGGTATTCGCTCCAGCCCAGGTACATGGCGCGCGGCCCAAGCGGATTGCGTGGGCCGGGGCCTACGTATTTCGGCAGACCCGGATTCTCGCGGCGCATGCGCGGGGTCGGATTCCAGCCCGGATTCTCCGCCTTGCGGCTGATCCAGAGATCGCCGGACCACTGGAAGCGCGGCTGGCCGACCGCGATCGCGTAGCGCACCGCCCGGCCGTCGCCGAGCGTGTAATAGAGCTTCTTCTCCGCGCTTTTGACGACGATGGTCCCGCGTGGAAAATCCTCGTCGAAATCGACCATCTCCTTGGTCGAGACCGGCGAAATCTTCACGATCGGCTGAGCACGGACGACTTGGTTGCGGACGACGTGGGGCTTGCGCCGAGGCTTTGCGACGGCTGCGTCGATTGCGGTCAGCGCGAATACCGCCGCGAGGGCGGCAATCAAGAAACTCGAACGCGTCATTCCCAGCCTTCCGGGTCAATCCCAAGTACCGCGTAATGAATAATAGAGTCCGCGCCCAAAGCAACCCACGGCCGTTAACACATTTGGCACCGCGCTAGACCCCGGCGGCGCCGCCATCGGAGCGCGGATCGTGGGCCCCTTCCAGCGTCCCGTCGGGATGGACGACCACGGCCCCGGCATGGCCCATGAGCTCGGTATAGGCCTCGCGGCAGCACCTGGATGTCATGACCGGCTGCCAGGAGCCGCTCGACCAGCGCCTCGGAGAAGCGGGATTCCAGCCTGACATTGGTAATCTCGGTCCCCCAGGTGCGGCCCAAGAGCCAGCGCGGCCGGTCGATCGCCTCGCCGAGCGGCACCTTATAGAGAACATGCCGGGTGAAGACCGCAGCCTGAGTCTGCGGCTGGCCTTCGCCGCCCATGGTGCCATAGGCGAGCGCGCGGCCGTCTTTCAGCAGCGCCAGCGCCGGGGTCAGCGTATGGAACGGCCGCCGGCCGGGCTCGAGCGGGTTCAGCGCTTTCGGATCGAGCGAGAACGACGAGCCGCGGTTCTGCATCAGGATGCCGGTCTTGGGCAGCACGCAGCCGGAGCCGAACTCCCAGAACAGCGACTGGATGCAGGAGACGACGCGGCCGTCGCCATCGGCGGCGGCGAAATAGACCGTATCGCCCTTCTTGGCCGGAGCCGGCCAGGGCGCGGCCTGCTTCCGATCGATCGCCTTGGCTTCGCGGTCGAGCGCCTCGGGTGTGAGAGAGACGCTCGGGTCGAGGGTCTGCCGGTCGGGGTCGGTCACCACCCGGTCACGGACGAGGAAAGCGCGCTTGGTCGCCTCGATGATTCGATGGATGTGGTCGAAGCTCTCGGGCGCGGCCTCGCCGAGTCGCTCGTAGATGCCGAGAATCAGGAGCGAGGCGAGCCCCTGGGTCGGCGACGGGGAGTTATAGAGAGTGCCCTCGCGGATCGGCATCGAGAGCGGCTCGCGCGCGCGGGCGCGGTAGCGCTCCAGATCCGCCCGCGTGACGGGGCTGCCGATGCGCTCAAGATCGGCCGCGATCTCGTGGGCGATGTCGCCGCGATAGAAATCGTCGAGACCAGCGCGGGCGAGCTGCTCGAGCGTATCGGGCAGGCGGCCCGCGGTGAGCGTCGCGCCCTCCTTGGGCGGCTTGCCGTCGACGAGGAACGTTCCGGCGAACCCCGGAGCGTCGATCTTCTCGCCGCGGTCGGTGGTGAAGCGCCAGGCGTAGGAGCGGGAGACCGGATAGCCCTGGCGGGCGAGCGCGATGGCGGGCTCCAGGAGCCGCGACAGCGGCATCCGGCCGCCCTGGGCGCGGGCGGCCTCATAGAGAAGCTGCCAGCCACCAACTACTCCCGGCACCGTGAGCGCGGCGAGCGGTCCGCGGGCCGGGATCTGCTCGAGCCCGGCCTCGCGATAGAGCTCCCGCGTGGCGCGCGCCCCGGCAAAGCCGCAGGCCTCGATGTAGCGAACGCGCCCGGACGGCTCGCGGAACAGCCAGAAGGCGTCACCACCGAGGTGGTTCATGTGCGGATAGGCGACCACGATGGCGGCCCCGGTCGCCAACGCCGCCTCGAGCGCGTTGCCGCCCTCGGCGAGCACGTCCCTGCCCGCCTCGGCCGCGTAGCGGTGCGACGCGGCCACCATGCCGCGGCGGGAGCGGACGCTTTCCTGAACCATGACGGCCTCGGGAGGGGCGCAACGCGGGGCGGGACGGCGCTTGATCGGGGTCGCGATCCGCGCCAGATTGCCCGCCATTCTACGTGGAAAGCGTGTGCAAGCGAAGGTCGGAAGGCAAAAAGATGGCCGAGGAAGCTGCCAAGAAGGGCCGGGTGAACTGGCTGAACGTGCTGACGGTGGTCAGCGCCGCCATCCTGATCGGCACCGAGGTGATCGGCGCCGGCCTCGCCACCGCCTGGGCGATCGCCGGCTTCTTCTCGCTCGGCGACATCGGCGCCTACGCGCTGCAGGCGCTGTTCGGCGTCGGCGCGGTCGCCGTCATCGTCGCCTTCCTGCGCGCGGCGACGCGCATCGAGCCGCTCGTCGAGCGCTGAGCGCGACGCGCGAGAAAATTTTTCCCTTAACGATCGATTCACGACTTCGACCGCGCCGAAAAATTTTTGGGCGCGCGGTGCGATTCCCACTTGCATGCGCGCGAGAATGTGTTATCTCGCAACTGCCCAATTTCGCACGTGCCTGTGGTCGCGTGCCGGTTGACAGATCCCCGGACAAGAGGCCGGTAAGCTGTCGGGGCAAACCGGTAGCCGGAGTCAACCGGTGCACCCCGCTCTCCGCGAGGGACGCGACTTAAAGCAACGACGTAGCGGGCTTTTTTGGTCTCTACCGGCTCTCCCAAGGAGCCGGGGGTCACTGAAGAGGCACTACTTCCTTGCCGGCCGTGCGGATCGGGATCTCCTGATCCAAGCGAGTGGCAGCCCTCTCCGGACTAATTATCCGGGGTTCGTTGTCACAACGGCGCAAGACCAGCCGGCTTAGTCGCCGGCGCGACGCGGGCGAAAGCCTGCCAAGGGACGACCGCATCCGCGGAGCCTTGGCGAGTTTCCGCCGACTTGGAGTGGAGGAAAGAAGAAGTGACGGAACGCATCCTGGAGTTTCTTCGACGACGCACTGACGACGGCCCCTGCCTTGTCATCGATCTCGAAGTGGTACGCGACAACTACCAAGCCTTCGCCAAAGCGCTGCCCGACACGCGCGTCTTCTATGCGGTGAAGGCCAACCCCGATCCCCAGATCCTGAAGTTGCTCGCCGAGCTCGGCTCGTCGTTCGACGCCGCCTCGGTCGCCGAGATCGAGATGGTGCTCGCGGCCGGCGCTAGCCCGGACCGGATCTCGTACGGCAACACGATCAAGAAGGAGCGCGACATCGCGCGCGCCTTCGCGCTCGGCGTGCGCCTGTTCGCCGTCGACTGCGAGGCGGAGGTCGAGAAGATCGCCCGCGCCGCTCCCGGCGCCAAGGTGTTCTGCCGCATCCTGTGCGACGGCAACGGCGCCGAATGGCCGCTGTCGCGCAAGTTCGGCTGCGTGCCGGCGATGGCGCCGCGCGTGCTCGAACACGCCCATAAGCTCGGACTCGTCGCCCACGGTCTCTCCTTCCACGTCGGTTCGCAGCAGAACAACGTGAAGGCCTGGGACAAGGCGCTGAAGTCGGCGGCCGCCGTGTTCAAGGACATGGCGGAGCGCGGCATCACGCTTTCCATGGTCAATCTCGGCGGCGGCTTCCCGGCGCGCTACGTGAAAGAAGTGCCGACGGTGAAGCTGTACGGCAACGCGATCTTCCGGGCGCTGCGCAAGCACTTCGGCAACCGCATCCCGGAGACGATCATCGAGCCGGGCCGCGGCCTGGTGGGCGATGCCGGCGTGATCGAGGCGGAAGTCGTCCTGATTTCGAAGAAGTCGGACGAGGACAAGGTGCGCTGGGTCTATCTCGACATCGGCAAGTTCGGCGGTCTGGCCGAGACGATGGACGAGGCGATCCGCTACCCGATCCGCACGACCAAGGACGAGGACGAGATGGCGCCTTGCGTCATCGCGGGCCCGACCTGCGACTCGGTGGACGTGATGTACGAGAAGACGCCGTATCTTCTCCCCGTCTCGCTCGCGATCGGCGACAAGGTGCTGATCGAGGCGACGGGCGCCTACACCACCACCTACTCGTCGGTGGCGTTCAACGGCTTCCCGCCGCTGAAGTCCTACGCGATCTGATCGCCATGATACGGATCGAAGCCGAGGCGCCGGCGGAAGCCGGCGCCCGGGAAAACCTGCTCGACCTCGCCTTCGGGCGTAGACGGTCGGCCAAGACCTCCCAGCGCCTGCGCGACCAACGTCTGCCGGCCGACGGGCTCGCGTTCTCGGCGAGGACCGAGGGCGGCCGGGTCGATCGGCACGGTCAGGCTCTGGCACATCTCGGCCGGCGCCAAGCGGCCGGCGCTGCTCCTTGGGCCGCTCGCGGTGCATCCATCGTTCCGCCGCAAGGGCATCGGCTCGGCGCTGGTGCGCGCGGCGCTGGCAAAGGCCAAGGCGCTCGGCCACGCCGCGGTGCTCTTGGTCGGCGACGAGCCGTTCTACCGCCGCTTCGGCTTCTGCCGCGCGCTCACCGAGCAATTGCGGCTGCCGGGCCCGTTCGATCGCGACCGTTTCCTCGGGCTCGAGCTCGCGCCGCGTGCGCTCGCAGGTGCGCGCGGAATTGTGACAGCCACGGGCGCGCCGGCTCCTGCAACGGCCTCTGCCTTACCCACAGCCGCACCCCGGAGATTGACGCCGCGCGCGCGGCATGGCTCTTGAGGAAAACACCCACGGGGATTCCGGATTCATGACCGAATGGCCGGTCCACGGCAAAATCGACGGCCCGATCGTGATGATCGGCTTCGGCTCGATCGGCAAGGGCACGCTGCCGCTGATCGAGCGGCACTTCAAATACGACAAGAAGCGCTTCGTCGTCATCGATCCCAAGGACAAAGACAAGAAGCTGCTGGACAAGCACGGCGTCCGCTTCGTCCATGAGGCCGTGACGAAAGAGAACTATCGCGAGCTGCTCACGCCGCTGCTCACCGCCGGCAAAGGCCGCGGCTTCTGCGTCAATCTCTCGGTCGATGTCGCCTCGGTCGCGGTGATGGAGCTGTGCCGCGAGATCGGCGCGCTCTATGTCGACACGGTCGTCGAGCCCTGGCCCGGCCTCTATTTCAACCCGAAGGAAAGCGCCGAGGGCCGCTCCAACTATAATCTGCGCGAGCAATTGCTCGAGGCGCGGCGCAAGAAGCCGGGCGGGCCGACCGCGGTGTCCTGCTGCGGGGCCAATCCGGGCATGGTGTCCTGGTTCGTGAAGCAGGCCCTGCTGAATCTGGCCTCCGACCTCGGCCTCGTCGTTCGAAGAGCCCAAAACGCAGGAGGAATGGGCCCGGCTGATGATGGAGGCCGGCGTCAAGGGCATTCATATCGCCGAGCGCGACACCCAGCGCGCCAAGACGCCCAAGCCCATGCGCCAGTTCGTCAATACCTGGTCGGTCGAGGGCTTCGTCGCCGAGGGCATGCAGCCGGCCGAGCTCGGCTGGGGCACCCACGAAAAATGGATGCCGGAAAACGCCGGCACCCACGAGCACGGCTCGCAAGCCGCGATCTATATGCTGCAGCCGGGCGCCAACACGCGCGTGCGCTCCTGGTGCCCGACGCCGGGGGCGCAATTCGGCTTCCTGGTCACCCACAACGAGTCGATCTCGATCGCCGACTTCTTCACGGTCCGCGAAAAGGGCAAGGCGGTCTACCGGCCGACCTGCCACTACGCCTATCACCCGGCCAACGACGCGGTGCTCTCGATGCACGAGCTGTTCGGCTCGGGCGGCAAGATGCAGCCCTCGTGGCACATTCTCGACGAGAACGAGATCGTGGACGGCGTGGACGAGCTCGGCGTGCTGCTCTACGGCCACGCCAAGAACGCCTATTGGTACGGCTCGCAGCTTTCGATCGAGGAGACCCGCGCGGTCGCGCCCTATCAGAACGCGACCGGCCTGCAGGTGACCTCGGCGGTGATCGCGGGCATGGTCTGGGCGCTGGAAAACCCAGAAGCCGGGATCGTCGAGGCCGACGAGATGGATTTCCGCCGCTGCCTGCAGATCCAGACGCCCTATCTCGGGCCGGTGATCGGCACCTACACGAGCTGGACGCCGGTCGACGGCCGCGGCGTGTTCTTCCCCGAGGACATGGACCGCGAGGATCCGTGGCAGTTCAGGAACGTGTTGGTGCAGATAGTCCTCCTCTTCTTTCCCTCATTGCCGGGCTTGACCTGGCAATCCAACAAACTTCTCAACGCGAGTCGTTATCCGCAGGATGCCCGGGTCAAGCCCGGGCATGAGGGGTGGATGTCGCGGATTGGCTAAAGTGCCAGCACCCCAGCCTTCCCGTCTTCCGTCCCGAACGCGAGCGATTGCCCGCTCGGTGACCAAGCGAGCGCGCTGATCGGCGCGCCGTCGGCCGGGCGCACGAGGATCGCGGCGCCGTCTTCCAAGCGCACGAGGAGAAGTTGCCCATCGGCATAGCCGGCGGCGAGCACTTCCTGCTTCGGATGACAGGCGACGGCCGTGACGCGGGCCGAGTGCTGCGCCAGCACCCTCGGCTCCTTGCCGGTCGGCCCGTCCTTCGACGCCGAACGGCCACAGGATCACTTCATTGGCGCCCGAGGTCGCGAGCCACTTGCCGTCGGCGGTGAACTGCATGGAGCGCACGCGGCCGGGATAGCCGGTCATGCGCATGTGGTGGCCGTCGGCGAGCCGCCAGCCGTGCAGCGCCGGCTCCTGCATGGAGGTGACGAGAAATCGCCCGTCGGCGCTGAAGCGGACGTCGCGGTGGGAGCCCTTCCAGGCCAGCATCTCGGGCTTGGCTTCCGCGGCGTTGGGAAACCAGAGCGTGGCGCCGTCGTAATGGGTGATCGCCAACCGCAGGCCCTTGGGCGCAAAAGCAAGCCCGCCAACGCTGGCGGACAGATCAAGGGAGCGGTCGCCCTTCTTGGTGCGGGCGATACGCGGTCTTGCCGACCGACCAGGCGAACGCGCCGTCGGGGCCAAGCGCCACATGATCGATCCACTTGCCGGGCGCCTCGGCGAGCGATTTCCGTGCCGCCGTCGGTGCCGGTCGCCACCAGCTTGCCGTCGTCGCCGGCCGTGAGAAGGCGCTTTCCGTCGCTTGCGGCTTCGAGGATCGCGCCCGCGTGCGCCCGCACCCGGCGCTCCGCCTCGCCGGCGAGCAGGATTTCCCCCTCGCCGAGCGCAAAGGCCGCGGTGGCGCCGAGGAAGGCGGCGGCGACCACGTGGCCGCCCGCGTCGAGAGACGCGGACCTTGGCGGCGAGGGAGGGGATTTCGACGGGCATCGGCTCAGCTTCATCCAACGGGAGCCGACCTGAAAGGCTAGCGCCGATAGTCGTCCTTGCAGGATTGGGGGCCGGGGCTACCGAACCAATCGCCGCATTTGTCGCAGGCGCCGAGCCCGAGGCCCAGCGCCAGAATGCAGAACAAGGCGGCAAGTCGTCTACGCATCGGAACCTCTAAATCAACCATACAGGATGAAAGAACGGTCGGCGAGCGATCAGGCAACGCAGGCCTCGAAGCCTTGTCTCAGCGCCGCCGCATCCAGATTGCGGCCGATGAAGACCAGGCGGCTTTCCCGCTTCTCGCCCTGCTTCCATTCGCGCTGGTGGTCGCCGTCGAGCACCATGTGCACGCCCTGGAAGACGAAGCGCTGCGGGTCGTTGTTGAACGAGAGGATGCCCTTGGAGCGGAGGATGTCGGGGCCCTGCTTGGCCACCAGCTCCTGGATCCAGGGGAAGAACTTGTCGGGATCGAGCGGCTTCTCGGTCGAGAACGCGAACGACTGCACGTCCTCGTCGTGGGTGTGCAGGTCGGAATCGAGGAACTCAGGCTCGATGGCGAGAATGCGCTCCAGATCGAACGCCCCCTGCCCCAGCACCTTGTCGACCGGCACCGCGCAGCGTGTCGGTCTTGTGCACGCGCGCATAGGGATTGATCGCGCGGATGCGCAGCTCGACGTCCTTCAGTTCCTCCGGCGTCACCAGATCGGTCTTGTTCAGGAGGATCACGTCGGCGAAGGCGATCTGGTTCTTGGCCTCGGGCGCGTCCTTCAGCCGATCCTTCAGCCACTTGGCGTCGGCGACCGTCACCACCGCGTCGAGCGCGGTGCGGCCGCCCACGTTGTCGTCCATGAAGAAGGTCTGCGCCACCGGCGCCGGATCGGCGAGGCCGGTGGTCTCCACGAGAATTCCGTCGAAGCGGCCGCGGCGCTTGAGCAAGCCGTCGATGATGCGGATCAGGTCGCCGCGCACGGTGCAGCAGACGCAGCCGTTGTTCATCTCGAACACTTCCTCGTCGGCGCCGACGACGAGGTCGTTGTCGATGCCGATCTCGCCGAACTCGTTGACGATGACGGCGTATTTCTTGCCGTGCGGCTCGGACAGGATGCGGTTGAGCAGCGTGGTCTTGCCGGCGCCGAGATAGCCGGTGAGCACGGTGACGGGGATTTTTTCGGGCATTTTTGAATTACCGGTCATGCCCGGGCTCGACCCGGGCATCCACGACTTAGGCGACGTGGATGGCCGGGACAAGCCCGGCCATGACGAAATGCGTCAGCTCGTCAGCGCCGCGGCGAGCTGCTTCACGTTGTGCCGCATCAGGTCGATATAGCTCGGGGCGCTGCCTTTCTCGTCGGTCAGCGCATCGGAAAAGAGCGTGCCGCCGATCTTGGCGCCGCTCTCCTCGGCGATGCGCTTCAGCAACCGCGAGTCGGTCACGTTTTCCAGGAACACGGCGGGAATTTTCTCGCGCCTGATCTGGGTGATGATCTTGGCGACATCCGCCGCCGACGGCTCGGATTCGGTCGACACCCCCTGCGGCGCGATGAAGGCGATGCCATAGGCGGCCTGGAAATAGCCGAAAGCGTCGTGCGAGGTGATGATCCTGCGCCGGGCGGAAGGAATCGCAGCAACCGCGGCTTTGACCTCGGCTTCGAGCGCATCGAGCTTCTTCAGATAGTCGGCGGCGTTCCTGGCATAAGTGTCCTTGCCGGCCGGATCGGCGGCGTGAGCGCGTCGCGGATGTTGGCGACGTAGATCTTCGCGTTGGCGACCGATTGCCAGGCGTGCGGATCGGTCTGCGTTCGGCCGGGATGCTCATCGTCCTCCATCTTGCGCTGCTTGATGCCCGTGCTGGCTACGACCCGCGTCGCCTTGGTGCCCGAGGCCTTGACCAGGCGCTCGATCCAGCCCTCGAAGCCGAGACCGTTGGCGAAGATCACCTTTGCGGCGGCCAGGTCTTGGCGTCGGCCGGTGTCGGCGAATAGACGTGGGCATCGCCATTGGGACCGACCAGGATCGCGAGTTCGACCCGGTCGCCGCCCACATTCTTCACCAGATCGCCCAGAATCGAAAAGGTCGCGACGACCTTTATTTTCTCCTGAGCCGCGGCGGGACCGGCGACAAGGAGCGCGGCGAGCGCCGCAGCGGCGGCGAGACTTTGGCGGCGGGTGATCATGGAATCCTCCCAGATTTGCGGTGAAAGAACGAGACTCAAGCCTCGAGATGGCGACGCGAAACAAGTTGCCAGATCACGCCACCAACACGGCCGAACAACACCGAACCCACATAGAGCACGCCGGCCACCAGGATGATCGCCGGCCCCGCCGGCGCCGCGCTGTGAAACGAGAGCAGCAAGCCGGCATAGCCGGAGAAAATCCCGCATCCGACCGCGATCACGATCATCGGCGTGACGTCGCGCGCCCAGAATCGGGAGACCACAGCCGGCACCATCATGATCCCGACCGCGAGCAACGTGCCGAGCGCATGGAAGCCGCCGACCAGGTTCATCACCACCAGCACCAGAAACGCGATGTGAACGGGCGCGCCCGTCGCGGCTCACCGAGCGCAGGAAACCCGGATCGACGCACTCGACCACCAAAGGCCGGTAGATCAGCGCCAGCACGGCCAGCGACAGCGTGGTAATCGCGGCGATCAGCACCAGCGTCTGGTCGTCAAGCGCGAGCACGTTGCCGAACAGGATGTGGAGGAGATCGACGCTCGTGCCGCCGATGGAGATGATGGTGACGCCGACCGCAAGCGACACCAGGAAGAAGGCGGCCAGCGAGGCGTCCTCCTTCAGCTCGGTCGTGCGCGCGACGATCCCGGCCAGCAGCGCGACCACCAAGCCGGCAATCAGACCGCCGGCGGTCATGGCAAACAGGCTGACGCCGGACAGCAAGAATCCGATCGCGGCGCCCGGCAGGATCGCATGCGCCATCGCGTCGCCCATCAGGCTCATCCGCCGCAGCATCAGGAAAACGCCGATCGGCGCGGCGCCCAGCGACAGCGCCGCCATGCCCACGAGCGCGCGGCGCATGAACTCGAATTCGACGAAGGGGGCGATCAGAAAGTCGTACATGGCAGAAGCCCTAAGCCGCCTCGACCTCGCAGACCTCGGCCGAATCGTCGAAGGCCTCGGACATGCGGCGCGCGCGCAGCAGATTCTCCGCCGACAGGACCTCGGCGGTCGGGCCCCAGGCCACCGGCTCGCGGGCGAGCAGCAGCGCCTCCGGGAAACTGGGTCCGCACCATTTCGAGGTCGTGCAGCACGGCGATCACGGTGCGCTTTTCGCCGTGCCAGCGGCGGACGATCGCCAGAAGGTCGCGCACCGTCTGCGAATCGACCGAGGCGAACGGCTCGTCCAGGAGAATCAGCGGAGCGTCCTGCAGCAGAAGGCGCGCGAACAATGCGCGCTGCATCTGACCGCCCGAGAGCGTGCCGATGGTGCGGTTCTCGAAGCCCTGCAGACCGACGGCCGCGATCGCAGTCTCGACGCGCGCGCGCTCCTGCTTGCCGATGCCGCCGAGGATGCCGGCGCTGCGCCACAGGCCCATGGCGACGAAGTCGTAGAGCGTGATCGGAAAGCTGCGGTCGATCTCCAGCACCTGCGGGAGATAGGCGACCTCTTGCGGAAGCGTCCGGTCGCGCTCGATGGCGCCGGCGAGCGGCGGGAGCACGCCGACGATGCCTTTGAGCAACGTGGTCTTGCCGGCGCCGTTCGGGCCGACGATGGCGACCAGCGCGCCGGATTCCACGGCGCCGTCGAGATGATGCACCGCCGGATGGCGATCATAGCCGAGCGTGAGATTGCGAAAGCGAAGCGCCGCGGTCATCGGATCCTCAAGCAATCGCCCACAGCACCGCGCCCCACAGCAGCACGGCGAGCACGGCAGCGATCGCGAGCCGCTGCATCGCCGAGAAGCGCAACAGCGAAGCCGAAACGGTCGCCGGGCCGCGCCGGACGTGGTCGTGATTTGGATGAGCTGCCATTTGTTACACTATATCATTTGCCGGCACACAGATAGCGGATAGCGTTCGGCTTGTCGAGAAGAGGCGCGGCGCATGGGCCAGGCTCGATTCCGTGTGCGAAATCCGGCCCTGGCGCTCGCGGCCGTTGTCGCCCTGTCCGCGCTTTCCATCGCCTCGAACGCCGAGGACGAGAAGCTTGCCGCCCCGCCGGTCCGCATCCTCGCCGGCCCCGTTGGGAGCGCCGACTACGCGCTCGGCGCGGCGATGGCCGAAGCTCATCGCCAGCCACGTCGCCGATTCGCGGGCCAGCGTGCGGGCGAGCGGCGGGAGCTTCGAGCGCGTGACGCACCTCGACGGCGGCGACGGAGAACTGGCGATCGCCGCCGGGCACGTGCTCGCGGCCGCGCACGCCGGCAACGCGAGCATGAGCTTCAAGGTCAAGTTGAAGAACTTGAGCGCGATCGCGGCGCTGCAATCCGATCTCCTGCACATCGTGGCCGCCAAGGACGCACGGATCGCGAGCCTCGCGGACCTCAAGGGCAAGCGCGTGTCGATGGGTCTGGTGCGCTCCGACACCGAGCTCGCGGCGCGCGCGCTGCTTGCAGTAGTTGGTATCAAGCACGCGGACTTCGGCACCGCCGAATATCTTTCGATCGCCGATGCGGCCGAGCTGCTTAAAAAAGGCGAGCTCGATGCTTTTTTCCATATCGGGCCGCGGGCGGACGGTGCACTACGCGCACTCGCCGCCAGCACCGGGATCGCGCTGATCGAGATACCGCCGGCGACCGTAACCAAGCTCGGCGCACCGTTCCGGCGGGGCGCGATCCCGGCCAACAGCTATCCGGGCCAGACCACGGAGGTGGCGACCGCGCTGGTGCCCTATTTCCTCGCCACGCGCGCCGACTTGCCCGAAGCCAGGGTCTTCGCGCTCACCAAGGCCGTGTTCGACCACTTGGCCGAGCTTGCCGCCGCGGAACCGGCCGCACGTGCGATTCGGCTCGAGAGCGCCCCGCGCGGCTTGCCGGCGCCGCTGCACAAGGGCGCGGCGAAGTATTTCAAAGAGAAGGGCGTGCGCTTCTGAAACGGCCGGTCAGCCGAGAAGCTTGGCCAGGAATTCGGGCCTTATGCCCCAGCCGAGGAAGCCGGCGAGTCCGAACGCGATTCCGACTCCTCCTGAAATCCAGCTCAAGACGAGCAAGCGCGTACATCTCGGTGAGCGCCGCCACCGCCGCCACGGCGATCGCGATGGCCATGAAGGCGTCCGACATGTCGAACTGGTCGTCGCGGAAATTGAGCCGGTCATATTCGGCTTCCAGACCCTCGGCCTTGGCGCGGGTTTCCTTCGAGCGCGCCTCGTATTTCTTGATGTCGGCCTCGTACTCGGCGGCCTGCTTGGCGGCGAGCGCCTTGTCGAAGGTACCCATGGTCTCCATCAAACGGAGCGTCGAGAGCGAGTTCTCGTCGACGTGCAGCTTGATGCGCGCGGCCTGATACTCGGCCCAGGCGTCGACCGACTCCTGCTTGGCCTTGGCCATGGCCTGGACGATGTTGTCGTCCTTGACCTTGCTGACCGCCATGAAGACGGAGAGGATCACGACGGTGACCGCGACCAGCCGGTTCAGCTGTTTGCTGTTGCCTTCAGCCTCGACATCCATATTCGTCCCTTCCCCTCTGGCCGCGCCTTACTTCGCGAGCGGCCCCGGCTTCAGGCGCTTCAAATCGAAGCGATGCATGTCCTCGAGCAACTGCACGAAGGCACGCGCCCCGTGCTCGAGCGCGGCTTCGCCCTTTTCCTTCGAAGCCAGAGTTGCATCGCCGACCGCGCCCGACTCGTTCAGGTCCTGCGTCATCCAGCCGAAGCTGGCGGGACGATAAGCGCGGAGCTGCTTGAATTCCTTCTCCATGGCGAGCGTCGCGGGCACGAAGTTCTCGGCTTTGTCCTTGCGCACGAGGTCGGGGCGCCCGGCCAGCATCAGCGAAGTTTCGATATCGCCGGCATGGATGCCGTGGATGCGCTCGGCATCGGTGAAGAGTTTTTCGGGATAGCCCATGCGATGCCAGGAGGTGGCGACGGCGAGCATTTGCAGCCGCACGCGCAGATCGCGCGTCACCAGGTCGAGGATCGAGCTGTTGCCGCCGTGCGAGGTGACGAGCAGGAGTTTCCTGACGCCGGCGCGGTGCACGCTTTCGCCAAGACCGGTCCAGGCGCGCAGCGCCGCCTCGGTAGACAGCGAGAGCGTGCCGGGAAACTCCAGATGCTCGTCGGACTTGCCGATCCATTGCACCGGCAGAAACGTGACCGGAAGCGATTGCGGCAAGAGCTTCAGCACGCGCGCCTGGTAAAGCTCGGCGATATAGCCGTCGACGCCGAGCGGCATGTGCGGCCCGTGCTGCTCGGTGGCCGCGACCGGAAGCACGGCGATCCAGCGCGCGGGCTCGGCCCCGCGGAAATCCTGCCAGGTCATTTCGGTCCAGAGGCGCTTGGGCAACATGCTGGGGTGCTTTGCTTTCAGTTACTCGAAGGTCTGCCGCGCGGTCCTCAGGACTTGCGGCCGCGGGCCGCGCGCCGCAGCGTCCGATAGTCGCCCAGAAAATAGCGCATCCGGCGGAAAAAGCGCAGATAGGTCTCGCCCGACATCAGGAACCGGCCCAGGGTGCGCCTCTTGAACAGCGCCTCCAGCTCGCGGGCATGGGCCGGATAGCGGAACCAGCCCGGGTCCGGCCCATCCAGCCGGCGAAACAGCAGGATCGTTCCCGATCGCTTTTGTTCGAGCGCCGAGAACCCGCCTCTGGCGGCCATCATCTCGAGCGTCTCATGCGTGAAGCCGTGCAGGTGCGCGGCGTGAAACAGCGCAAACGGCGTCCTGCCGGGCTCGGCCATATCGGGAACCGCGAGGTGCAGATATCCGCCGGGGACGAGGAGCCGGTGAAGGTGGCGGATCGCGCCGAGCGGATCACGCAGATGCTCGACGGCGTGCCAGCTTGTGATCAGGTCGAACTTGCCGCCGCCGAAGTCCACCTCCTGAAGCGGAAGCGCGTGCACCTTCACGCCATAGGCGCGCTTGGCATAGGCGGCAAAGTTCGGGTCCGGCTCGACCCCTTCGACCGTATATCCCGCCCGTTGCGCCACGGCGAGGAACTCGCCGCTGCCGGCTCCGACATCGAGGATGCGCATGCCCGGCTTCAAGATCGGCGCCAGATTTCGCAGACGCCCCTCTGCGCCGCGGGTGCTGCGCAGAAGATGCTTCGGCGTCGGCTCCGCCACGCCTTGATAGTGCAAGCGATACTCCTCGGCGTAATAACGGTCGACTTCGTCCGCAGTCGGCATCGGATCGAGGAAGATCAGGCCGCAACGCCGGCACATCACGTTGACGAGCCGGTTGAACCAGCGGTCGCGGCGGCCGACGACGAGAAAATCATCGCCTCCGCACAGGTTGCAGTGAACGTGGGCGCCGACGTAACGGAACGGCCGCCGTCGCGCGAGAAAAGTCCTGAGGGCGGAACGCATGCAACCGTTTGACCGATGCGGGGCGGCAATGTCCGTGCTAATCGCTGGCCTGTCAAACGGCTGCGGCGGCAGCGGCCTTGAGACACGCAGAGGTGCCATGCTTCCCGCCAACTCGCACGATGCGGCGAGATCGCATAGGCTGTTCCGCAAACGGGGCCGAGGCCCGGGGCAGGAGCTGGCATGACGAACCGGATCGATCTTTCCGGCCGGGTCGCGGTCGTGACCGGCGGCGCGCAGGGCATCGGGCGCGCGGTGGTCGAGCGCTTCCTCGCGTCGGGCGCCACGGTCGCGATCTGGGACCGCGACAAGAAGCTCGCCGACAGCACGGCTTCGGAGCTCACGGGCAGTGGCCCGGTGAACTCGTTCCATGTCGATGTGACCCATCTTGCCAGCGTCGAAAAAGCGCGCGACGCGACGTTCGTCGCGTTCAAACGCATCGACATCCTGGTGAATAACGCGGGCATATCCGGCCCGAACGTGCCGACCTGGGAATATCCGAAGGCGGCTTGGGACGAGGTGATCGCGATCAATCTCACCGGCCCGTTTCATTGCTGCCGCGCGATCGCGCCCGGCATGATCGCGCAGAACTACGGGCGCATCGTCAACGTGGCCTCGATCGCGGGCAAGGAAGGCAACCCGAACGCGCCGGCCTATTCGGCCTCCAAAGCCGGACTGATCGCGCTCACCAAATCGCTCGGCAAGGAGCTCGCCGCCTACGATATCTCGGTGAATTGCGTGACGCCGGCGGCGGCCAAGACCGCGATCTTCTCGCAGATGACCGAGCAGCACATCGCCTACATGCTGGCCAAGATCCCGCGCGCGCGCTTCGTCAACGTCGAAGAGATCGCGGCCACCATCGCGTTTGCCGCCTCGGCCGAATGCTCGTTCACGACCGGTGCGGTGTTCGACCTCTCCGGCGGACGCGCCACCTACTGACCCGCATGCCGCACAAGACCAAACGCCGGAAGGCGATACCCCGGCGCGCGCTGCCGTCGTCCACCGACGGCAAGGCGCGGCTGATCGGGATCGGCCTCATCTGCGTCGCGCTGTTCTGCTTCGCGCTCCTCGACACCACCGCGAAATGGCTGACCGGGCAAATGGACACGGTGCAGGTGGTCTGGGCGCGCTACGCCAGCCATTTCGTCCTTTCCTTCCTGTTCGTGAATCCCTGGACCACGCCGGGCCTGTTGCGGACGAGCCGGCCCTGGCTGCAGCTCGGCCGCTCGGCGCTCCTGTTCGGCTCGACGTTCTTCAATTTCATCGCGCTGCGTTACCTGCAGCTGGACCAGACCGCGGCGCTCATGTTCACGACGCCGTTCTTCATCGCGGTGCTGGCCGGGCCGCTGCTTGGAGAATGGATCGGCTGGCGGCGCTGGGTCGCGATCATGGTCGGCTTTTCGGGCGTGCTGCTGGTCACGCGGCCGGGCGCGGGCGGCATCCATCCGGCCGCGGTTTTTTCGCTGATGAGCGCGGTCTGCTACGCGCTCTACAACATCACGACGCGCATGCTCGCATCCTACGACTCGACGCAGACCACGCTGTTCTACTCGTCGCTGGTGGGCTTCCTCGCCGCCTCGGTGCCAGCCCCGTTCGTGTGGACTCCGCCGGCGAGCGCTTCGGTGATCGTCGGCATGGTGGCGATCGGCGCTTTCGGCTGGATCGGGCACTGGCTGCTGATCGCCGCGCACCGGCAGGCCCCGGCGCCGGTGCTGGCGCCCTTCATCTATTTCCAGATCGTATGGATGGCGGCCGCCGGTTTCTTCGTGTTCGGCGATCTGCCGAGCGGCTGGACGCTCGCAGGCGCCGCGGTCGTGATCGCGTGCGGCCTCTATCTCTTGAACCGCGAGCGCAAGATGCGGGCAGAGGAATCGATCAAAGCGCAGACGGGGGAATGAACGAGGCCTCCCGTCTTAGACGGGCAGCGTAACCTGGGCGCGCAGTCCCCCTTCCGGCCGGTTGGTGAGCACAAGCCGGCCCCCGTGTGCCTGGACTACGGAAAGAGCGATTGCCAACCCAAGACCGATTCCTCCGGTCTCACGGCTTCTCGAACCTTCCACACGATAGAAGGGCTGAAACACCCGGGCCAGCTCCTCCTCGGGGATTCCGGGTCCCTCGTCGTCGATCGTGATCTCGATCACCCGCGCTGTCGAACGGATCGCCGCTCGCGCTCGCTTGCCGTATTTCACCGCATTTTCGAGCAGATTGGTCAGCGTGCGCTTCAGTGCGCCCGCTTGGCATTCATAGGTCACAGGCTCTGCCGGCTCCATTGCAACGGGGAGCCCCGCATCGGCCATGTCATGGACGGCGCTGGCGAGGAGCGCAGCCAGGTCCGTTGGCCGGCGCGGCTCGGCCCGCGCCTCGTCGCGAGCGAACTGCATCGTCGCCGCGACCATCGAATCCATCTCGGCGATCGTCGCGAGCATCTTCTCGCGTTCGCCCGCGTTCTCGACGCTCTCGGCGCGAAGCCGCAGCAGCGTGAGCGGCGTGCGCAAGTCGTGGGAGATCGCGGCCAGCATGCGCGTGCGGTTTTCGATCAGGCCACGCAGGCGCGCCTGCATGGCATTGAAGGCGCGGGAGGCTTGTTGCGTCTCGACTGTGCCACTCTCCGGCACCGGCGGAGCATTCAGGTCGTTTCCAAGGCGCTCCGCTGCCGCCGAGAGCGAGGCAAGCGGAGCGGTCACGCGTCTAACCGCCCATACCGACACGGCAAGAATAATGATTGCCATGATCCCCATCGACAGCAGGAACTGGCTGGAAAACGTCAATCCGCTCTCCGGCAGAGCGGTGGCGAAGGAGAGCCACTGGCCGTCCACAAGCGGGATTGCGACCTGAAGGTCGCGAAACATCCCGAAGCCGCCGAAGCCATGCATCATTGGGCCGCGCGGCAGGGGATGCCAGGCTCCGAACATCGGAGTGTCCGGCCAAGAGGCCGACACGCGAGGCTCTCGTGCCGGTCCGAGCGACAATTGATCGACGAGAAAATCCTTGATCGCCTGCGCAACCGGTGCGTCGTCGCCTCCCGACGCGATTGCGGGCGGCCGGTCTGAGAGCGAGGCGCGGAAGCTCTGATCGCTCAGCGCGGCAACGAGCCGTTCGCGCGATTCGCGCGGCGTCTCCTGCACGAGCCGGGTCAGATTGGTAATGCGCTGGGCGGCGGCAAGCCCGCCGACCGCGCGCACCGCCTGCTCGCGATCCAAGGAATAGATCCAGGAACCGACTGCAAGCGAGGCGATCAGTCCGGCGAGCAAGACAAGCAGCGTCTGGCCAAACAGGCTCTTCGGTAGATACCGGCTCATTCGCGACTCACCGTGGGCGTAAACATGTAACCGCCGCCCCATACCGTCTTGATGATCTTCGGGTCGGCGGGGTCGACCTCCAGCTTCTTGCGCAGACGGCTGACCTGCGTGTCGATGCTGCGATCGATTCCGGCGGCTGTACGACCGCGCGCGAGGTCGAGAAGCTGATCCCGGCTCAAGACGCGCTGCGGCCGCTCTACCAGTGCAACTAGAAGATCGTATTCTCCGGTGCTGAGCGGCACCGTCACGCCGTCTTCGCGGAGAAGTTCTCGCGCGCCGGTATCCAGTGCCCAATGATCGAAACGGTAGCGTTTGGCGCGATGTTCTGTGGAGACGCGTACTACCGGCTCTTGGCTGCGCCGAAGCACAGCCCTGATCCGCGCTATGAGCTCACGGCTGCCGAAAGGCTTAGGCAAGTAATCGTCGGCGCCCATCTCCAGGCCGATGACCCGGTCTACCTCTTCACCTTTGGCGGTCAACATGATGACCGGGATATTCAATTCGGCCCGTAGCGCGCGACAAAGCGACAGCCCGTCCTCGCCCGGTAGCATGAGATCAAGAAGAACGAGGTCGATCCGGCTGTCGGCCAAGACCTTGCGCATGGCCCGGCCGTCCGCAGCAGTGGCGACACGAAAGCCTTCCTTCGCCAGCGCGCGCGAGACGAGGTCGCGGATTTCGCGATGATCGTCGACGACCAGGATGTGAGGCGCCCCTTGCATGCGGGCACTATAGACCAAGGCGTTTCCCACATTGCTTCGATATGTATTTCCGATTGTTGCCGAGGCCGCGTTTGACACACTTTGTCACAAGAATCGCAGGCTCTGAAAAACTTGGGTGAAATCTCCGCCTCCAAATGCGCCGAGCAACGCACTTCCTGTTGCCAAGCAATTGGAGACGGAAATGAAAAAGAAAACCCTGATTATCGGCGCCATCGCGACGACCGCCCTGGTCGTCGGTGGATTGGCCCTGGCGCAGTCAATCGGCCCCGGCCCCAGGCATTTCGGACCGCAGTTCATGGAAGACGAAGGCCCTGACGCGATGGGGCCCGGCGCCATGCGACAGCACATGGGCCAACGAATGGGTCCCGGCATGATGCAGAAAGGTCCGGGGATGATGCACCAGAAGGGCCCAGGCATGATGCAGCGCATGGGCCCGGAGATGGGGCCCGGAATGACGGGAATGCACCCTGGTTCCGCGACAACGGCTGAGCATAGCGACATTCGCGAACTGTTCTTCAACCATGATCGCCATCAAGCGCACGGTTACGCAACCTTCCGAACGGCATCCGCACCGTCACCGAATCGGACGATCCGCAGGTGGCAGAAGTGATCAAGAAACACGTTGTGGATATGGGACGGCGGATCGAGGAAGGACGAGATCCCGGTCTGCCGATCGAGAGCCCGGCGCTGCACTCGCTCTTCCGAGACAAGGACAAGATCAAGAGCACGTATGAGGTGACCGAGAAGGGCATCATCGTCGTGCAGACCTCGACCGACACGAATGTCGTCAAAGCTCTCCAGGATCACGCCGCGGAGGTGAGCGATCTCGCCCGACGCGGGATGATTGCTGGGCACGAAGCCATGTTAAAGAACGGCGGCGGCATGATGCATGGGCCCATGATGCGCGGTCCCACAGTTCAATGATGCAATAGGCATCAAGCGGCAGCTTGGACCCGATTGATCGCCACCGGAATCTCCGGTGGCGACACCAGATACGGTAAGATAGCTGATCAGTGACCGTGATATTGTGATAAACAGAAGATCAGGAGAAACGAGTATGAATCGATTTGCAGCATTGGCGGCAATCGTATTTTCGTTGGCGATGTACATTTCGTCGGCGGAAGCGCAGCAGCCCTACGCGGGTTTCGAGGCGCGTCCGATCAAGGCGCTATCCGATCAGCAGCTCGCTGATTTGAGAGCGGGCCGCGGCATGGGATTGGCGCTCGCAGCCGAGCTTAACGGCTATCCGGGCCCGACGCATGTTCTGGAACTTGCTGAGCCGCTGGGCCTGTCCGAGGCGCAACGAGTCAAGATGCAAGAGCTGTTTGCCGCGATGAAGGCCGAGACGGTTGCGGTTGGCGAAAAGCTGATCGCGCAAGAAGCCGAACTGGAGCGACTGTTCGCGGGCAGGACGATCACGGAAGCAAGCCTTGCAGCCGCGATGCAGGCGATCAGCACTACACAAGCGGCTCTAAGAACCGCTCACCTCAAATATCATCTTGCGACCGTTGCAGTGCTGGCGCCGGCACAGATTCATCAGTATGCGGAATTGCGGGGCTACTTGAGCGGCGAGCAACCTAAACATCAACGGGGCGGCCACCAGCACCAATAGCCGGCTCCAGTACTTAAGCATGAGCTCTGCATTACAAGCGCCCGGGAGCGACATGGCTTGGCAGGTTTGGCTTCGTTCACGTCGGAGTTCATCTCATGAGACCGGGCCGAGAGGGACCTACTCCGCCGCCGTGCGCTTGGTCGGATGCATCGGCTCGAGGCCGTTGACCTCGCCGATCACGTCCACGAGCAACGGGATGTTCGCCTCGCCGTAGCCGAGCGCGTCCGCCGCCGCGTAACTGTTCTTCACCGCGGAGCCGACCGGGTTCACCAAGCCGCGGGCATTGGCCACGTTGACGAAGTAGCGCAGATCCTTGTGGGCGTTGCGGAGCGCGAACTTGTGCGAGTCGCGATTGCCCTCGAGCGCGTAGCCGATGAAGGTTTGGTAGAAGCCGCAATCCATGCGGCCGCCGCGGATCACCGAATCGAACACTTTGGGCGTGATGCCGACCTTGCGCGCGAGCGCGAGCGCTTCGGAGAAGATCGCGCCATAGCCGAGCGAGACGAAATTGTTGATCAGTTTCATGGTATGGCCGGCGCCGGTCGGCCCGATCAGATTGATGCTCTCGCCAAAGGTGGCCAGCACCGGCTTGATGCGGGCGAAGGCCTCGGGCGTGCCGCCGACCATGATGCCGAGGCGGCCTTCCGCGGCTTCCTTGGGGGTGCGCGCGAGCGGCGCGTCGATGAAGGTGACGCCGAGCGGCGCCAGCTCCTCGGCGAGCGAAATGGTGAGCGTCGGCTCCGAGGTCGAGGTATCGACGATGATGAGGCCCTTCTTGGCGCCGGCCTTGAGGCCGTCCTTGCCGCGCACGAGCGCGTCGACTTCCGGCGCGCCGGTGACGCAGAGAATGACCACGTCGCAGGTTTCGGCCAGCTCCTTCGGCGTCTTGGCCTCGCTCGCGCCGCGCTTCTTCAGGTCCTCGACCGGTACCCGGTTCTTGTGCCCCAGCACGGTGAGCGGATGGCCTTTTTCCAAGAGATTCTTCGCCATGCCGTGGCCCATGAGGCCGACACCGATAAAGCCCACACGTTCTTTCATCGCCCTGCTCCTTGTTGCGGCGCTTGTTTGCATTCACGGCGCGATGCACACCCGGTGCGCGCCGTACCGATGATCGAGTAGAATGAGGATGCAACCCGACGCGCAAAGTTGCAAATCGGGCGGGGAGAAAACGGGGAGAACGCTATGAACCGCAAGTTCTGGATTTCCGCCGTCGTGATGTTCGTGCTGGCGTCGGTGCTGAGCTATGCCGTGCACGAGGTGCTGCTCAAGGCCGACTACGCGAAGCTCGGGGCAATGATGCGGCCGGCCGCCGAGATGCAGGCGCGGCTCGGTTACGTCGTGCTTGCCCACGTCTCGTTCGCGCTCGCCTTCACCTGGATCTACATCCAGGGCAAGGAGGACCGCCCCTGGCTGGCGCAGGGCATCCGCTACGGCATCGCGATCGTGCTGGTCGCCGTCGTCCCGATGTATCTGATTTATCACACGGTCACGCCGACGCCGTTCGATGTCGCGATCAAGCAGATCGTCTATGACGGCATTTCGACCGTGATCCTGGGCGCCGTGCTCGCCTGGATCAATCGCTGAGCCGATACCGGGGATCGTGCGCGGCCGTCCTAGCTCAGGCGGCCGCGCCTATTCCTTGACCGCTCCGGTCATGGCCGAGACGTAGTGCTCGACGAAGAAGGCGTAGAGCAGGACTAGCGGAAGCGAACCGATCAAGGCGCCGGCCATCAGCGAGCCCCAACGGTAGATGTCGCCGTCGACGAATTCGTTGACGATCGCGACCGGCACGGTCTTGTTCTGCGCCGATGCATGAAGGTGAGCGCGTAGATGAACTCGTTCCAGCACAGCGTGAAGCAGAAGATGAAGGCCGAGATCAGGCCCGGCACCGCCAGCGGCAGCACGATCTTGGTCAGAATCTGCAGGCGGCTGGCGCCGTCGATCAGCGCACATTCCTCGAGCTCGTACGGGATCGTCTTGAAATAGCCCATCAGCAGCCAGGTCGAGAACGGGATCAGGATCGTCGGATAGACGAGGATCAGCGCGATCGGCGCTGTCGAACAGGCCGTAATTGTAAATGACGGTCGAAAGCGGAATGAACAGGATCGACGGCGGCACCAGATAGGCGAGGAAGATGCTGCACGCCGAGCATCTGCGCGCCCTTGAAGCGCAGGCGCACGATGGCGTAGGCCGCGCACACGCTCGCGAAGATCGACAGACGGGTCGCGGCGATCGCGACGTACATCGTGTTCCACAGCCACAACGGATAGGCCGATCTCGAACAGCAGCTTGTTGATGTGCTTGAACGTCGGCTACCAGGTCCAGAACGGACTGAACTTCTCGATGTCGAGCAATTGCGAGTCCGGTTTGATCGCCGTGAGCGCCATCCAATAGAACGGGAACAGCAGAACGATCACGAAGATCGAGAGCGGCAGATAGAGCGTGACGAGCTGCCGCGGGATCGTCTCCAGATAGCTCATGCCCTCGGTGTGATCGGCGGTCGGCGACGAGCCGGTCAGGATCGTCCGCGGATCGGCGACCTTGGGGACGAACGCTTCAGTCATTGCTCTCCCCCTGCTGCCACTTGCGCCGCTGCAGGCCGAACCAGGAGATCATGATGCGGCGAGCAGGAACGGGATCATGGCGGTCGCGATCGCCGAGCCCTCGCCGAGCTGCCGGCGAGATCGCGCGCTGATAGGACAGCGTCGCCATCAGGTGCGTGGCGTTCACCGGCCCGCCGCGCGTCATGGCCCAGATCAGCTGGAAATCGGTGAAAGTGAACAGCACCGAGAAAGTCATCACCACGGCGATGATCGGGGTGAGCAGCGGATAGGTGATGTAGCGGAACATCTGCCAGCGCGATGGCGCCGTCGAGGGTGGCCGCCTCGTAGAGCGAGGGCGACACCGTCTGCAGCCCGGCGAGCAGCGTGATCGCCACGAACGGCATGCCGCGCCAGATATTGGCGAAGATCGACTGGCGCGCGCGTTGTTCGGGAATCGCCGAGGAAGTCGATATTGGTCGAGATCAAGCCGAGCTTCTTGAGCGACCAGGAGATGATCGAGAACTGCGTGTCGTAGATCCACCAGAACGCGATCGCCGAAAGCACCGTCGGCACGATGAACGGGATCAGCACTACGCGGCGCGGATCATGCGCCTTGAACGGCAGATGCTGGTTCGAGCAGCAGCGCGAGATAAAGTCCGCGCCGAATTTGAATGACGCTAGCGACGATCGTGTAGAGCAGCGTGTTGAAGATCGAGAGCCAGAAGATCGTAGTCGCCCTACAGCCATTCGTAATTCTCGACGCCGACGAACTCGCCGGCGCGGCCGATCCGCGTCGGTGAACGACAGCCAGATGCCGAGGCCGAGCGGATAGGCGAGAAACAGGACCAGGATCGCAGCGCCGGCAGCATGAACCAGTAGCCGAGCCAATTGCCGGTTCGTCTTCAAGCGGTCCCAGGCAGGGTCGCGGCTGCCAGTGGCCGCGCGCCGGTGCGTGAAGGGATCGCGGCATCGACCATGAGGTCACTGCACTCCGAGCGCCGCGAAAGTCAGCCGGCGGCCGGCCGATCGGAAGACCGGCCGCCGCGCTTAGACAGTGATGCTCAGACCGATAGAGCGCCGCGCCTGGCGATCGGCGATCTTGATCGCGCCCTTGGCGTCCTCGCGTCCGGTGCAGACGTTCGCGAACATGTCGACCACGATGAAGTCGGCGAGTCGCCGCCGCCGCCTTCTCGCCGAGCGAGCCGAGGTCGCCGGCGGTCAGCGTGTGCTTGGCGACGTCGCGATAGACCGTGCGCTTCGGATCGGAGGTCCAGACCGGGTTCTTCTCGTAGGCGAGTCAGGCCCGGCGAGAGGTAGCCCGGCCGACTTGATCACCCACGGATCGAGGTTGTCCGCTTCCATCATGAAGGCGATGAAGGCCTTGGAGGCCTGCGGAGCCTTGGTAATAGGTCATGACCATGATCGGATACGCGACGATGGAACTCGGTCGGCTTGCCGATCGGGCCGACCGGCCACAACGCGTGGTCGATGTCTTCGACCATCTCCTTCATATTTCCGGCCTTGGCGGCGACGTAGATCGAGACGCCGTTGTTGGTCCAGTGCACCTCGTCGGCGAGGAACGCCTTGTTGTTGAAGGAGTCGTTCCACGAGGCGGTGCCGGGAATGAAGTTCTCGTAGAGCTGCTTGGCGTATTCGAGCGCCTTCGCGGTCTCCGGCGAGTTGATGATGACGCGTGTCGCGTCGCATCGACCAGGTTGCCGCCGAACGCCCAGAGCACCCAATGCACCCAGGCATTGCCGTCGCCCGAAGCGTGGCCGAGCGCCATGCCGCCGGGCGTGCCCTGCGCCTTCATCGCCTTGGCATAGGCGAGGAACTCGTCGGTCTTCTTCGGGAAGGTCTTGAAGCCGGCCTTCTCGCTCGCCGCCTTGCGGTAGTTCATCACGTTGCCGTTGTAGGCGACCGGGATGCCGATCCACTTGTTGCCGCTCTTGCCGTAGGTGACCGCCGACGGAACCCAGCCGCCGTATTTCTTGCCGAGGTAGTCGGCGACGTCGGTGAGATCGATGACCTTGCTCGGGAACAGATGCGGCAGCGAATAGAGGCCCCAGAACATGTCGGGACCGGAGCCGGTGTTGGCCGCGACCGACGCCTTGGGCTGCACGTCGTCGAGCGACTCGTTGGTCACGTTGACCTTCACGCCGGTCGCCTTGGTGAAATTGGCGACGAGTCTCCATGAAGGCGTCTTCCTCGGCCTGGATGAAGCGCTTCCAGCGCAGCAGCGAGATCTGGGCGTTCTTCTCGGGCTTCCAGGGCGCGGTCTGCGCCCAGGCCTTGGCCCATTCGAGCAGTGCCGGGCCGGTCAACGCGACGCGTGCGCCGAGTGCGGTGCTGCCTTGCAGAAACGTACGTCTATTGAACGGATTCATGGTCTCCTCCCTGAAGTTTCTGATTTCGAATTGCTTGCTTGGTGGTCGTTCCTTCTCGTTCACGCGGCCAGCCGCTTGCCGGTCGCTTGGTCGAACAGGTGTGCGAGCTTGGGCTCGGGCCGCAGCCGGATCTTTTCGCCGGGCTTGAGCATATGACGTTCGCGGAATACGGCAACGATTTCCGTGGTGCCGAGCCGGGCCACGACCTGGATTTCGGAGCCAGTCGGCTCGATCACCACTACCTCGGCCGGGGCGCCGTCGTCGGCGAGCCGGAAATGCTCGGGCCGAATGCCATAGATGGCCGGCCGGCCGTCGAAGCGCGAGGGCGCGCCGCTGATCGGCAGCTTCACGCCGTCCGCCGTCTCGAATGCGGCAGAGCCGTTCGGGCTGATACGGCCCTTGAAGAAATTCATCGCTGGCGAGCCGATGAAGCCCGCGACGAACAGATTATCCGGCCGGTCATAGAGTTCGAGCGGCGCGCCGATCTGCTCGACGAGCCCGTCGTGCATGACCACGATCTTGTCGGCCATGGTCATGGCCTCGATCTGGTCGTGGGTGACGTAGACGGTGGTGGTGCCGAGCCGCTGGTGCAGTTCCTTGATCTCGGTGCGCATGGCGACGCGCAGCTTGGCGTCGAGATTCGACAAGGGCTCGTCGAACAAAAACACTTGCGGATCGCGCACGATGGCGCGCCCCATGGCCACGCGCTGGCGCTGCCCGCCGGAAAGCTGGCGCGGAAAGCGCTCCAGGAGCGGTATGAGGCCGAGAATTTCGGCCGCGCGCTTGACGCGCTGGTCGATCTCTTCACGTGGGGCGTGTCGCAGCTTCATCGAGAACGCCATGTTGGCTGCCACTGTCATGTGCGGGTAGAGTGCGTAGTTCTGAAACACCATGGCGATATCGCGCGCCTTCGGCGGCAGGTCGTTGACGACGCGCTCGCCGATCTTGATCTCGCCGCCGGTAATGTTCTCGAGCCCGGCGATCATGCGCAGCAACGTGGATTTGCCGCAGCCGGAGGGCCCGACCAGCACCACGAAAGCGCCGTCCTCGATGTCGATGTTGACGCCGTGGATGACCTCGGTCGCGCCGAAGGCCTTGCGCACGTCGCGAATTCCGACCGACGCCATTCAATCTCCTCCCATTCCCCACCGGCCGTCTTTTTGTCGGTCCTGCGGCCGATATCGGTCGACACTCGTTATGCTAGCCACTGATGCATTCGAATCTGCCCGCTCACGGCGTTCTCTCCGGCACTGCGAGCAGCCGTTGGTCGCGCGCCGGGCCTCGAGCGGCGGACGCATTGCGCCGCATGACCTCGGCGAGGTCCGCCTCGTTGTTCGCCAGGAGCTGCAGCATGGCGCGCCGGGCCGCGTCCGGATCGCGATGGTGCACGGCCTCGGCAACGTCCCCATGCTGTTCGAGATTCCGGATGAAACCGCCCTTTGAACCCTGCGTGAACTCGAAGTTCGCGCGCAGGAGGACACTGAAGGAACGAAAGAGGCTGGCGACCAGCTGGTTGTGCGCGCCCGCGAACAGGCATTGATGGAAGCGAAGGTCGGTCTCGATCGCCAGCATCGAATCGTTGCAGTGGCGGCGCATGGCTTCATAGGCCTCGTAGAGCCGCAAGGTCTCGGTCGTTGTCGCATTCTTCGCCGCGAGCGCGGCGACCTCGGGCTCGATCATCACGCGCAACTGGGTGAGTTCCGAAAGGAGATCGCGACGCAACGGACCCGAGGCGAGAGTCCAGCGCAGAACTTCGGGATCGAGCAGGTTCCACTGGCTCTTCGCCAGAACGATCGTGCCGGTACGGCGTACGGTACGCAGCAAGTCCTTGCCGGCGAGCGTCTTGACAGCCTCGCGCAGCACGTTACGGCCGACATCGAGGGAGCGGCACAACTCGGCTTCGACCGGCAGGGTATCGCCGGGCGCGTAATCGCCGCGAGCGATCGCCATCCCGATCGTGCGTGCGACGCGCGCCGTTACGCTCTCCGTCGCGTTTTCGATGCCGGCAGAATCGGCATCGCGCCGATCAGCGAACTCGTCGAAAGCGGACCCCGAACTCTCCATCACGCCGACCACCCACCCTACCCATCGACCCGAGCTTTCGTGGGATTTAATGTTGAATAAGAGGGGATGTAAAGTGGCCGCTCAACCAAATGCCGGTGATATAGAAGGGTTTCGAACGCACCGAGACGAAAGGGACCCCATGGCCGCGAGCAAGCCCGAAATCCTGCTGCCCGGACCGATGATGCCGTTTGTCGAGGAACAGCTCGGTACGCTGTTCCAGGTGCATCGCCTGGCCAAGGCGGCCGACCGTGAAGCGCTGATCGCCGAGATCGCCCCGCGCGTGCGTGGAATCGCCTATAGCAGCCATGTGCCGCTCGACGGTGCGTTCATGCAGCGGCTGCCCAAACTCGAGATCATATCGAGCTTCGGCGTTGGCTACGACAGCATCGACGCCAAATGGGCCGGCGGACATGGAATCATCGTCACCAACACGCCCGACGTGCTGACCGACGAGGTGGCCGATACCGCCGTCGCGCTGCTCCTGATGACCGCGCGCGAGCTGCCGCAGTCGGAGCGCTATCTACGCGCCGGCAAGTGGCTGGAGAAGTCCTATCCCCTCACCGCGACGCTGCGCGACCGCAAGATCGGCATCGTCGGCATGGGCCGGATCGGCAAGGCCATCGCCAAGCGCCTGGAAGCCTTCGGCAGGCCGATCGTCTATCACTCGCGCAATCCGGCGGCCGGCGTCGCGTGGAAACACTATCCCGATCTCAAGGCCATGGCGCGCGACGTGGACGTGCTCATCGTCATCACGCCGGGCGGGCCGGCGACCAAGAACCTGATCAACGCCGAGGTGCTGAAGGCGCTCGGGTCGAATGGGATTCTCATCAACGTGGCGCGCGGCTCGGTGGTCGACGAGCCGGCGCTGATCGAGGCGCTGCGCAGCAGGACGATCTATTCGGCCGGCCTCGACGTATTCGCCGACGAGCCGCGGGTGCCGAAGGAGCTGATCGAGATGGAGCACATCGTGCTGCTGCCGCACGTGGCCTCCGGCTCGCACTACACCCGGCGCGCCATGGGCCAGCTGGTGGTGGACAATTTGAAGTCGTGGTTCGCGGGCAAGGGGCCCCTCACCCCGGTGCCCGAGACCCCTTGGCCGCCGAAGCGTTGAGCCGCCGCGCGGGCGCGTGCTAGCCTTGTCTTGCACGAGGCGTGAGGTGTGCATGCGTCTCCTCGTTTCGGCTTTTCTGACGATCCTGCTTGCGCAAGCGGCCGCGGCGCAGACGCCGGCGCCGGGCGCGGTCGATCCCGCGGAGCTGCGTGCGCTCGCCGCCAATTACGAGCTCGCCAACGCCGACGGCGACCGCAAGTGCAAAATCACGCTCGACCAGAAGCCAGCCGGCGGCGCCTTCACGCTGGTCTATGACCGCCCGGCCTGCATCAAGCTGTTCGGCTTTCTCGCCGAAGTCGCGGCCTGGACCGTAGGACCGGCCGGCTCGATCAAGTTCGTGCGCGGGAACGGCCGGCTGGTTGCCGAATTCACCGAGGGCGTCGGCGGCGTCTATGAAGCGATCCGCGAAGGCGATGCGGTCTATTTCCTCGCCAATCTGCAGTTCGTCGATCCCAAGGAATTCGCGCAACCCGCCGACCTGATCGGCAACTGGATCATCTCGCGCCCGACCGGGAACGCCGCCTGCCAGCTCGTCTTCACCGATCAGCCGTCGCAGGACGAGGGCTTCCAGCTCAGCGTGCAACCCGGCTGCGACGCCACGCTGCTGCGCTTCGATCCGGCTTCCTGGCGCCTGGAGCGCGGCGACGTCGTGCTGCAATCGAAACAGGGCGAACGGCTGCGCTTCGGCAAACAAGAAGCTGGCGATTGGGCCAAGGTGCCGGAACTGCCGCGGCCGTTGGTGATGAAGCGGCCTTGAGTATTTCATCATGCCCGGGCTTGGCCCGGGCATCCCAATTCCATAGGCACTACCTTCCTGATCGGGATTGCCGGGACAAGCCCGGCAATGACGACTAGGGAATCAACCGCAATCCCTTGAAGCTCGCGTGGCCTTCCCGGCCCACGATGATGTGGTCGTGGACCTCGATGCCGAGGGGCTTGGCCACCTCCACGATCTGCCGCGTCATCTGGATGTCGGCGCGCGACGGCGTGGGATCGCCGGAGGGATGATTGTGCACCAGGATCACGGCGGTCGCCGACAGCTCGAGCGCGCGCTTGACCACCTCGCGCGGATAGACCGGGGTGTGGTCCACGGTCCCCTTCTGCTGCAGCTCGTCGGCGATCAACTGATTGCGCTTGTCGAGAAAGAGCACGCGGAACTGCTCCTTCTCGGCGAAGGCCATGGAGGCGCGGCAATAGTCGATGACCGCGCTCCAGGAGGAGAGCACCTTGCGGTCGCGCACGCGCTCGCGCGCCAGGCGCTGGGCCGCGGCCTCGATCACCTTGAGATCGGTGGCGCTCAGCTCGCTCATGCCCTCGACCTCGGCGAGCCGCGCCGGGGTGGCGGCAACGACTTCGGCGAAGGAGCCGAAATGCTCCAAGAGCGCCTTGGCGAGCGGCTTCACGTCGCGCCGGGGCTGCGTGCGAAAGAGCAGGAGCTCCAAGAGTTCGTAGTCGGCGAGCGCGTCGGCGCCGGCGTCGCGGAAGCGCGTGCGCAGACGCTCACGGTGCCCGAGATAATGCGGCGCGTCCTTGAAGCCGGCGCTCCGCTTGGGCGGCATGGCTCAGGCGGCCGTGCGATAGGGCGGCTTGTGCAGGCCCTTGGGCGAGAGCGTGAAAATCTCGTAGCCGGTCTCGGTCACCGCCACCGTGTGCTCGAACTGGGCCGAGAGCGAGCGATCGCGCGTCACCGCGGTCCAGCCATCGGAGAGCACCTTCACGTGCGGCCGGCCGAGATTGATCATCGGCTCGACGGTGAAGAACATGCCGGGCCGCAGCACCGGCCCCTCGCCCTTGCGCCCGACGTGCACGACGTTGGGTTCGTCGTGGAACAGGCGGCCGACGCCGTGGCCGCAAAAGTCGCGCACTACGCTCATGTGGTTGGGCTCGACCACGGCCTGGATCGCGGCGCCGATGTCGCCGACGGCGCCGCCCGGCCGGATCGTGGCGATGCCGGCCATCATCGCCTCGTAGGTCACTTCCACCAGCCGTTCGGCGCGGCGGGGAACCTCGCCGACGCCGTACATGCGGCTCGAATCGCCGTGCCAGCCGTCGAGCACCAGGGTCACGTCGATATTGACGATGTCGCCGTCGCGCAACGGCTTGTCGTTGGGGATGCCGTGGCAGACTACGTGGTTGATCGAGGTGCAGATCGACTTCTCGTAGCCGCGATACATGAGCGTGGCCGGCAGCGCGCCGTGGTCGCGGGCGAACTCGAACACGAACCGGTCGAGCAACTCGGTGGTGACACCGGGCTCGACCCGGTCGGCGAGCTGGTCGAGCACCTCGGCCACGAGCCGCCCGGCCCGGCGCATGCCGGCAAATTCTTCGGGACCGTGCAGCTTGATCTGCCCGGTCTTGCGTAGCGGTGCGGTGGCGGCTTCAACGTAGGTCATGGGGCCTCACGGGACCTCAATGTAGGCCATCGTTTCGCAGGTGCAAGAAACTCATCCCAGCACCGGAACCGGGCCTGCTACCTCGATCCCATCGACCGAAATACGACAGCGCAGCGCCATGGCCTCGACCCCCGCGGTCCGGGCGCTATCGAAGGCCTTGCCATAGGCGGGGTCGATGTCGCGGGCGAGCGAGACGTTCTCGGCCGAGCCGATCTGCACAAGAAACAGCAGCACCGAGCGGGCGCCGGCCTTCGCCTCGCGGGCGAGTTCGTCCAGGTGCTTGGCGCCCCGCTCGGTGACGGCATCGGGGAACTCGGCGCGGCGAGGCTTGCGCATCATGTGGACGTTTTTGACCTCGAGGAAGCAGGACGGGCGGCTGTCGCCCTCGAGCAGAAAGTCGACCCGGCTGGCCTTGCCATAGCGCACTTCACTACGGATACGCGGGTAGCCATCGAGACCGGCGATCTTTCCGCGCTCAAGCGCCTCGCCCACGAGCTTGTTCGGATGCGAAGTGTTGACGCCGACCAGCTCCGGGCCCGATCCGAAATCGACCTCGACCAGCTCCCAGCTATAGGGAAGCTTGCGGGTGGCGCTCTCCGACTTCGAAAGCCAAACCCGCGAGCCCGGCTGCATGATCCCGAGCATCGAGCCCGGATTGGCGACGTGCGCCGTGATCTGGCTGCCGTCGGGCATCACTACGTCGGCGAGGAAGCGTTTGTAGCGCTTGATCAGCTTTGCGGGGATCAGCGGAGTGGGGAAGCGCATCAAATATCCTTCCTGTCATCCCGGCCGAGCCGCAAAGCGGCGAGAGCCGGGAGCCAGGATCACGGTGTTCCTGGATTCCGGATAGTCCGCTTCGCGGGCTTCCGGGATGACAGTACGGTTAGGCGATCTTGCCGCCCAGCTCATCCTCGATATGAATGCGGATGATTTCCTCGAAGCTCCGTTCCGGCTGAAAGCCAAGTGCTAGACCGCGGCGTGCGTCGAAGCGGCTGGGCCAGCCCTCAACGATTTTTGCAACTAAGGGATCAGTCGCACGGCGGATACGGGCAACCACCTTATCGCCAGCGACGCGGCGCAGCGCCTCGATCTGCTCGGCGACCGTGCAGCAGACGCCGGGCATGGTGATGCCGACGCGCGGTCCGATCTTCTCGCGCGACAGCTCGGCGCCGTGCAGCAGGAAGCCGATCGCGGCGCGCGGGCTCGCGTGGGTGTGCAGCACGGTGTCGGGCACCGGCAGCACCGCTTCCTGTCCCGCCAGCGGCTCGCGGATGATGTTGGAGAAGAAGCCCGAGGCCGCCTTGTTGGGCTTGCCCGGCCGCACCACGATGCTGGGGAGCCGGATGCCGACGCCTTCGAGAAATCCGCGGCGGGTATAGTCGGCAAGCAGCAACTCGCCGATCGCTTTTTGTGTCCCGTAGGACGTGAGCGGCGTGAGGTGGAACTCATCGGGGATCGCGGCCGGAAACGGCGCGCCGAATACGGCGATCGAGCTCGTGAATACCAGTTTCGGTTTATGTCCGCGGGCGCGGATCGCTTCGAGCAAGAAGCGCATGCCGTCGAGATTGATGCGGTAGCCCTTCTCGAAATCGGTCTCGGCCTCGCCGGATACGATTGCGGCCAGATGAAAGATCAGCTCAGGCGCGTCGGCGACGAGCGCCGCCGCCTCGCCCGGCAGGGTGATGTCGCCGGTCCGCGTCGCGACCTTGAAGCTCGCGCCCTTGGGCGCCTCCGGCTCGACCACGTCCTGCAGCGTCAGGCGCTCGATGGGCTTGCCGCCGATATGCGGATCGCGCGCCAGCCGCTGCACGAGCTTGCGCCCGATCATGCCGGCGGCGCCGATGACGAGTACGTGCATGGTCTACCTCAGAGCGAGAAACCGCCGTCGACAAGATGCACCGCGCCCGTGGTATAGGCCGCGTCATCGGAAGCGAGATAGACGGCCATGGCGGCGATCTCCTGCGCCGTGCCGAGCCGGCCGATCGGCTGGCGATCGACGAAAGCCTGGCGCACGGCTGCCTCGGTCTGGCCGGTGTTCTTGGCGAGCGTCTTGATGCGCTCGTCGAGCGAGGGCGACTGGATGGTGCCCGGCGCAATGGCGTTGGCGCGGATGCCCTTCTTGATGAAGTCGGCGGCCACCGCCTTGGTGAGCCCGATCACGGCGGCCTTGCTCGTGCCGTAGACATAGCGGTTCGGCAGACCGCCGAGCGAGGAAGCGATCGAGGAAATATTGATGATCGACCCGCCGCCCTTGGCCAGCATGCCCGGGAGAAACGCGCGGATGGTGCGGTGCATGGATTTCACGTTGAGATCCATGGAGAAGTCCCAATCGGCCTCGGAGCAATCGAGCACCGTGCCGTGGTGCACGTAGCCGGCGCAATTGGCGAGCACGTCGATCGGGCCGACGCTTTTGGCGAGCGCATCGACCTCGGCGGTCTTCATGGCGTCGAGCTTTCGGCAATCGGCGCCCGCGAAATCCTTCAAGCTTCTTCGGGTCGAGGTCGGTGGCGATGACCTTGGCCCCTTCGGCCAGGAACGCCTCGGCGATGGCGCGGCCGATGCCCTGCCCGGCGGCAGTGACAACGCAGACTTTACCCTTCAAGCGATTAGCCACGCGATTTCTCCATTCACAAGGTCTTGCGGATTTCTTCCAAGCGCCGGCGCTGGCGGCCGTTGCCGTCGAAATTGTCAGGCGCGAGCCAGCGCTCGAACGCGGCGCGGCAGCGCGGCCACTCACCGTCGAGCATGGAATAATACGCGGTATCGCGGTTGCGGTCTTTGGCGATCATATGCTGGCGCAGAATGCCTTCGAAGACGAAGCCGAGGCGCAAGGCGGCCCGGCGCGAGGGCTCGTTCAGCGCATTGCACTTCCATTCATAGCGCCGGTAGCCGAGCGTCTCGAATACGTAGCGGGCGAGCGAGTACTGCGCCTCGGTCGCGAGCGCTGTCTGCTGCAAGGCCGGCGAATAGACGATGTGCCCGACCTCGCAAACCCGCATGGCCGGGCGGATTTCCATGAGCGTCGCAATGCCGACGGCGCGATCCGATGCATCGACGATCACGTAGGAGAAAGGGTCTTCGAGGATCGCCCGGCCGGCGAGCCAATCGGAAAAGGCCGTTTCGCCCGCGAACGGGCCATAGGAGGACATGTAGGTCCAGATGTGATCCTGGCCCTTGACCGCATTCCACAGGCTCGCGCCGTGGCGCGCTGCGTCGAGCTTTTCCACGCGCCCGAAGCGGCCATCGAGCACGACCGGCCCGGGCCGCGTCGCCGGCGTCGCGTCGACCGGCGGACCGACCGGCCGTTCGGCGGCGGGCATGGGCTTCGCCGCCACGGTCATCCCTGCCTCCGCTTGTAATCGTCGCGGAAAAACTTGTTCAGCTCCGCATGCGGCGCGGCGTCGGCGAAGGCGTCGAAGCGGCCTTGTTCCGCGATGCCGCGCGCGACGCGGATGAAGCCGCCCCAGGCGGCGCGCGCCATGCCGCTGCCGACGCTGATGCGGCGCACGCCGAGTGCCGCAAGATCATCGACGGTCAACTCGCTTGCATGGCCGACAAGTACGTTCACGGGCTTGGGCGCGACCGCCAGCACCACGGCCGCGATCTCATCGCGACTGCGGATACCGGGCGCATAGAGGCAATCGGCCCCGGCCGCCGCATAGGCGACCAGCCGCTCGATCGCTTCCTGCAGGTTCGGCCGGCCCACGAGAAAGCACTCGGCGCGGCCGGTAAGCACGACGTCGGCGCCCGCCTTGTCGATCGCGGAGCGGGCGGCGCGGATGCGGGCGACCGCCAGATCGAGATCGTAGAGCGGATTGGCGCGGTTGCCGGAATTGTCCTCGATGGAAAGCCCGGCGATTCCGGTCTCGACGCACAGGCGTACGTTCTCGGCGACTTTCGCCGGTTCGTGAGCGTAGCCGGATTCGTAGTCCGCGTTCACCGGCAGATCGCTCGCGTCCACGATCATCCTGATATGCGCGAGCATGTCGTCGCGCGTTACCGTCTCGTTGTCCGGCCGGCCGAGCGAGAACGCAGCGCCCGCGCTCGTGGTGGCAAGCGCCTTGAAGCCCAAGTGCTGCAGATAGCGCGCGGTTCCGATGTCCCACGGGTTCGGAATCACGAAACAACCGCGCTCGTGCAGGCGGCGGAAGGCGCTGCGTTTTTCGGCAATAGTGGGCATGGCCAGGCGCTCGATCGGAACTCGCTAGTCGAGGAACGCGATGCTCAATGACTATCCCGCGGCGTGCCCTTGGTGTGGGCGACATCCTGATATTTGACCGCGGGTTTGAGCACCATGCCGCCTTCCAGCTGATCGACCATGCCGCGCTGGATTTCCTGCCAGGGCGTCTGGCTTTTCGGGAACTTGTAGCCGCCCTGGCGCTCGAGCGCCTTCCTGCGGCGCGCGAGTTCCGCGTTCGAGATCTTGATGTTGGCGGTGCCCTTGTTGAGGTCGATCCGGACGATGTCGCCGGTCTTCAAGAGCGCGAGCCCGCCGCCTGCCGCCGCCTCCGGCGAGGCATTCAGGATCGAGGGCGAGCCGGAAGTGCCCGATTGGCGGCCGTCGCCGATGCAGGGCAAGGACAGGATGCCCTTTTTGATCAGCGCCGCCGGCGGCTGCATGTTCACCACCTCGGCCGCGCCCGGGTAACCGATCGGGCCGACGCCGCGGATGAACAGCATGGTGCGCTCGTCGATCTTGAGCTTCGGATCGTCGATGCGGTCGTGATAGTCCTCGCGGCCGTCGAACACGACCGCGCGGCCTTCGAACATGCCGGGATTGCTCTTGTCGGTGAGATAGCGCTTGCGGAATTCCTCGGAGATCACGCTGGTCTTCATGATCGCCGAGTGGAACAGATTGCCGCGCAGCACCTTGAAGCCGGCCTTCTTCTTCATCGGGTGCTTGTAGGGCAGGATCACTTTCGGGTCGGCGATCTTCGCGTTCTTGACGTTCTCGCCCATGGTCTTGCCGTTGACGGTGAGCGCGTCGGGATGGATGCGCTTGTGGCGCAGCAGCTCGTTCATCACCGCCGGCAGGCCGCCGGCGCGGAAATATTCCTCGCCGAGAAACTCGCCGGCCGGCTGCATGTTGACCATGAGCGGCACGTCGAAGCCGTATTTCTCCCAGTCCTCGATGTCGAGCTTGACGCCGACGTGGCGCGCGATGGCGTTGACGTGGATCGGCGCGTTGGTCGAACCGCCGATCGCGGAATTGGCGACGATCGCATTCTCGAACGCCTTGCGGGTGAGAATGTCGGAGGGCTTCATGTCCTCCCACACCATTTCGACGATGCGCAGCCCGGTCTGGTAGGCGATCTGCCCGCGCTCCTTGTAGGGCGCCGGGATCGCGGCGCAGCCGGGCAGCGACATGCCGAGCGCTTCGGCCATGGCGTTCATGGTCGAGGCCGTGCCCATGGTGTTGCAGTGGCCGATCGACGGCGCCGAGGCCGCGACCACGTCGACGTATTCCTTGTAGTCGATCTCGCCGGCGGCAAGACGCTCGCGCGCCTTCCACTTCACGGTGCCGGAACCGGCGCGCTCGCCCTTGTACCAGCCGTTCAGCATCGGCCCGCCGGAGAGCACGATGGCGGGCAAGTTCACCGTCGCCGCCGCCATCAGGCAGGCGGGCGTCGTCTTGTCGCAGCCGGTCAGCAGCACGACGCCGTCGAGCGGATAGCCGTACAGCACCTCGACGAGGCCGAGATAAGCGAGATTGCGGTCAAGCGCGGCGGTCGGCCGTTTGCCGGTTTCCTGAATCGGATGCATCGGGAATTCGAAGGCGATGGCGCCGGCCTCGCGGATGCCCTCACGCACACGGTGGGCAAGGTCGAGGTGATGGCGGTTGCAGGGCGAGAGGTCCGAGCCAGTCTGGGCGATGCCGATGATGGGCCTGCCGGACTGCAGCTCCCCGCGGGTAAGGCCGTAGTTCAGATAGCGCTCGATATAGAGCGCGCTCATGCCCGGATCGTCGGGATTGTCGAACCAAAGCTTGGAGCGCAGTTTCGCGCCCTTGCCGTTCGTCTTTTGCTTGCTCGCTGGAACCTTGGCCATCGCCGCCTCCCGGGCCGCCGGGTCACTTGCCCACGGCCATTTTGAACCGTTCGAACGGTTTGATTTGAACGGATTTATGCGCCTAAAGTCGGCGCGAAATCAATCATAAGAAGTCCAAGGGGGAGCGTCCATGCTGCGTACCGTTGCCGCCTTCGATCGCATCGGCGAGGAGAACGCGTTCGCGGTGCTGGCGCGCGCGACCGAGCTCGCGGCCCAGGGCCGCGACGTGATCAATCTCGGCATCGGCCAGCCCGATTTCCGCACGCCGGACCACATCGTCGAGGCCGCGATCAAGGCGCTGCGCGACGGTCACCACGGCTATACGCCCTCGGTCGGCATCAAGCCTTTGCGCGAAGCGGTGGCGGCCGACCTGTTCAAGCGGCTCGGCGCCAAGGTTTCGCCCGACGAAGTGATGATCATGCCGGGCGGCAAGCCCACCATGTTCATGTCGATCCTGATGTTCGGCGAGCCGGGCGCGGACATCCTCTATCCGGACCCGGGCTTTCCGATCTATCGCTCGATGATCGAGTTCACCGGCGCCAACCCGGTGCCGGTGCCGATCCGCGAGGAGAACGGCTTTGCCTTTTCGGCCGAAGAGACGCTGAAGCTGATCACGCCGAAGACGCGGCTCCTGATCCTGAACTCGCCGGCCAACCCCACCGGCGGCGTCACGCCCAAGAGCGAGGTGGATAAGCTCGTTGCCGGGCTCGCGCGGTATCCGGACGTCGCGATCCTGTCCGACGAGATCTACGACCAGATGGTCTATGACGGCGAGCAGCACGTGTGCCTGCTCAATTATCCCTCGATCCGCGACCGCGTGATCCTGCTGAACGGCTGGTCGAAGACTTACGCCATGACCGGCTGGCGGCTCGGCTACGCGGTGTGGCCCGGCAAGCTCTATGACTACGCGCGCAAGCTCGCGGTCAACCTGCATTCCTGCGTCAACGCGCCCTCGCAATATGCCGGGATCGCGGCGCTGACCGGCCCGCAGGACGCGGCGCGCGCGATGGTCGCCGAGTTCGACCAGCGGCGGAAGATCGTGGTCGAGGGGCTGAACAAGCTGCCGGGCGTCTCCTGCGCTACGCCCAAGGGCGCGTTCTACGCCTTCCCCAACATCAAGCGCACGGGCTGGAAGGCGAAGAAGCTCGCCTCGACACTCTTGGAAGAAACCGGTGTCGCGATCGTCGGGGGGCCGGATTTCGGCATTCTCGGCGAAGGCTATATCCGCGTTTCCTACGCGAACTCGGCCGAGAACATTTTAAAGGCGCTCGGGCGCATGGGCGAGTTTCTGGCGAGCCGCAAGGCGGCGTGACGCGGAAAATGCGTGCCCTCCCCATACTCGGGCTTGTCGCAGCGACATTGACCTGCACGGCCACGGGCGCGCAGGCACAGAAGTCCTTCGCCTATCGCTGCGAGGACGGCACGACGCTCACTGCGACCTATCTGCGTTTCATCCGACTGCAGGCGGCGCGGCTGGAGATCGACGGCAAGACGATCGTGCTGCCGCAGCGGCGCTCGGCCGATGGCGGGCGCTACGCCAGAGGCGGAATCCAGTTCTGGATCAAGGGCCGCTCGGCCACGCTCACGCGCCAGGGCAAGACCACCACTTGCGAAACGAATTGAGCCGTTACGGCATCCGGACGATCGCGTACTGCGCATAGTCGCGATACGGATATTCCACCGCGAACGTCGCGCGCGAGCGATCGGCGAGGATCGCCAGGTTTGGCTCCAGATCATCGCACGGGCTGACGTGGAAGAGCGCGAGCCAGCTCCTGAGCCCGGCGCGGAACCAGCGCGGCAGCCCGCGCTGGCGACCGAAGTCGACGAGATGCAGTTCGCCGCCGGGCGCGACCCGCGAGCGCGCATTATCGAGCGCTACGCGCCAGCCGGGAATCATCGAAAGCGTGTAGGAGACGAACACGCGCTCGAACGCCGGCTCGCCGAACAGCTTGCCGGGATCGAACGTCCGCGCGTCCGCCTGCGCGGCGTGGATGCGCGAAGTCATGCCGGCGCGCGCGATCGCCTCGCGGGCCGAGCGCAGCATCTCGGCGGAGACATCGATGCCGTAGATATGCGTCTGCGGATACAGGCGGGCCGCGAGAATAAGGTTCCGTCCGGTGCCACAGCCGATCTCGATCATGCGGTCCCCAGGACCGGGATTTAGCCCCCGGATCATGCGATCGCGGCCAAGCAGGAAATATTTTCGCGTGAAATCATAGACGTGCCGCTGGCGGCGATAGATGCGATCCATGACCTCGGCATGGGTGTTCGCCATCGCCGTCAGCCTTCGAGTGCGTAGAGATGGAAGCCGCCATAGATCGCCGAGCGGTCGCGCGCGGCGAGATCGCGCGACAGTTCCGCCTCGTAGCGCCACCGGTTCAGCACCGGCGATTCGACCCGGCCGGGCAACAGGCTCGGCTCGGCGGCCGTGCGGAAGATGACGCGTGCGCCGGGCCGCGCGGTGCGGGTGATCTCGAACCAGAGCGCGTTCAACTGCGCGTCGGTCATCCAGTCCTGGGCGTCGAGCAGAACGTAGCGATCGAGCGAGCGGCCGGGGCGTTGCGCGAGATACTCGGTGAAAGAGTTGTTCAACACCTCGACTCTCCCGGCCCGCTCCCGGATCGCATCGAAGTTCTCGCGCCGTAGATAAGGCGGCAACGGCCCGGCACTGCGATCGGAATAGGAGCGTCCGAACGCCTGCCAGGCGAAATAATTATCGTCGAGGCTGAAGGAGCAGGTGAGCCGCTCCATGCGTCCGCGCAGCACGGCGGCCATGTCGCCACCGCGCGCCGAGGCCAGCGCCGCATATTGCGCCGGCGGAATTCCGAGGCCGAAGAGCGACAATTGCTGCCCGATCGCCCAGCGCACGAGACGCTTGTCGAACAAGGGGGCGAGCGCGGAATCGAAGAACCGGCGCTGTTCGGCGAGCGAGCGCGCGAGCAGCATCTTGCGCGGATCGACGCCATAGGCGCGCGCCACCAGGTGGCCGAGGCCGATGAACCGGCCGAGCAACCCCTGCCGGTAGACGTTGCGCGCGAACATGGAAATCCGCCGTTGCCCGATCCCGAAAGCGCGACGGCCCTCCCAATAGGCGCGCGTCTCCGGGTCGAGACGGGGCGCAACGAAACGCCAATAGGCATGGACATTCGCGCGCGCATCGGCGTGGCCGAAAAAGCGGTAGAATTCCTCCCACGTCGATAGATGGCGCACGGCCGCGAGCTTCAGCCGGTTGAGCGCCACGTGCGCCTTATTGAGGTCGACGGCCGTGATGCGGGCGGGATCGGCGGTCAGGTACGACAGAACGTTGCAGCCGCCGGAGGCGATCGCCACCACGTGGCAATCGCGCGTAAGCGCGAGCGCTTCCATGTCGACTTCCGGGTCCTCCCAGATCTGGGGATAGACGAGGCCCTTGAACATCCAGGCGAACAAATGTTCGAGGAACCCCTCGCGCGAGAGCGCGCGATTGCGCAAAATAGCCGACGCCAGCCGATCGCCCGTTTTGTTGCCGATGACCATCCGCGCTCCCTGCCGCGAATCAAGCGCGGCCCGTCCGGGGCGATAAAATCGGAGTTTGATGACAGATGAACGACCGCTCGCTCTCCGAAGAACAGCGCCTGATGCGGGCAAGCTGCCGCGCGTTCGTGGACGGCGTGGTCATCCCCTTCATCCGCAAGAACTGGCAGCGCGAATGGATGATGGACCCCGACGATCGCCTGCCGCGGGAGATTCTCGTCGGCGCCGACAAGATCGGCATCCGCACGCTCGGCGTGCCTGAGGAATTCGGCGGCACCGAGCTCGAGCCCAAGACCGAAGTGCAGACCTGTGCGCTGATCGCCGAAGAGATCGCGCGCGGCGACGCGGGGCTCTCCGACAAGCTGGTGCAAAACTGGAAGATCGCGATCCTCCTGCGCAATCTCGCGCCGCGGCACCTGCAGGAGCGCTGGTTCAAGCGGCTGGTGGAGGACCCGCAATTCCTGCTTGCGCATTGTCTCACCGAGCCACGCGGCGCCTCGGACCGGTGGCTGCCGTACAACGTGCCGGAAGCGGCAATGCAGACGCGGGCCGTGAAACAGGGCGACGAGTGGATCATCAACGGCCGCAAGCACTTCATCTCGAACGGCTATGACGCGGGGCTTTACGTCGTCTACGCGAACACGAATACGAAAGCGGGCGTGCTGCAAGGCACGTCTTCTTTCCTCGTTCCGCGCGAGACCAAGGGTGTCTCCGTCGCCCGCTGCAACGAGACCATGGGCGGCCGCTTCATGAACAACGGCGAGATCGTATTCGAGGACTGCCGGGTGCCGGCCGACCACCTGCTCGCCGAGAACGACGCCATCGCCAAAGCCGGCATATATTTCCGGCCGGGCAAGATCATCCAGGCGGCGAAGAATCTGGGCGTCGGCGTCGCCGCCTTCGAGCGCACGGCCGACTACGTGCAGAACTACGTGCAGGGCGGACGCATCCTGATCAAGCATCAGGCGGTGGCGCTGCGGCTCGCCGACATGGCGACCAAGCTCGAAGCCGTGCGCGCACTGCTCGGCCGCGCCGCCGACGCGGTTTCGGAGGGTGCGCCGGAGGCCGACGCGCTTTGCAACATGGTCAAGGTTTTCGCGTCGGAGGAGATTTTCAAAGTCTGTCAGAACGCCATGGAGCTGCACGGCGGGCACGGCGTGATGCTGGAAATGGGCATCGAAAAGCTGTTCCGCGACGCGGCGATCTTTCTGCATTCCGACGCGACCGCCGACATTTCGCGCTTCAAGATCATCAAGGCGATGTTCCCGGCGACCGCTGGCGCCTATGCCGGACCGGAGAAGTAGGTTCGGAATGCGGCCTGCTTTCTTCGCAATGTTCCTTCTGCTCGCCTTCCCGACCGGCGCGACTTGGGCGCAGGAGGCGCGCCCTTCGCAAGCCATGTGCGACCGTGCCAAGCTTATTGGCCGGGCCTATATTGACTGCCTCGGGGCCGCGTCGCGCACGGCCGAGCAGACGCTCACGGACGCAATCCAGCGCGCGCGCATCGCCATCGACACGCGGCCCGATCTGGTCGCGCTGCAGAAAATCCGCTGGAAGAACGCGCTCGACGAAGCGCAGAACGCCTTCATCGCCTTTCGCAACATCGAGTGCCAGAACGTGGCGCCCTATGAAGGCCAGCGCGGCATTGGCTCGTTCGAGGAGCGGCTCGCGTGCCTGGTAGACAAGGCGATCATACGGGCGCGCGAGCTGGACTCGCGCTACGGAAAGCCCTGATGGCGCAAGCGGTCTCGGTCGGCGAAGTGATGGTCGAGCTGGCGCGCGGGCCGGACGGCCGCTTCGCGCTCGGTTACGGCGGTGACACCTTCAATACCGCGGTCTATCTCGCACGGCTCGGCGTCGACACCGCCTATGCGACGGCGCTCGGCGAGGACCGCTATTCCGACGGCATCATCGCGCGCGCCGCCGACGAGGGCGTCTCGACCGAGCTTGTGCTGCGCGAGCCCGGCCGCGTACCGGGGCTCTATCTGATCGAGACCGACAAGAAGGGCGAGCGAACTTTTCACTATTGGCGCGACACGTCACCCGCGCGCGAGCTGTTCGAGCTGCCGGGCTGGGAGCGCGTGGCGGAGGCGATCGTCACCGCCGATCTGGTCTATTTTTCCGGCATCACGCTCTCGCTCTATTCGAACGCCGGGATCGGCCGCCTGCTCGCCACACTCGAATACGCTCGTCAGCGCGGAGCGAAAGTCGCCTTCGACAGCAATTATCGCCCGCGCGGCTGGAAGAGCGACGAGGCGCGGGCGCGCGCCGTGTTCGCCGAGGCGCTGACGCGCGTCGATATCGCATTGCCGACTTTCGAGGACGAGGCGCGGCTGTGGGGCGACGCCGATCCGCAGTTGCGACCGTCGAGCGCCTGCGCGGGTTCGGGGTTGCTGAGATTGCGGTGAAAAACGGGCCGAAGCCGGCGCTGGTCGACGCGCAAGGGGTCCGCGCCGAGGTTCCGGTGCCGAAAACGATCAAGCCCGTGGACACCACCGCGGCGGGCGACGCCTTCAACGCGGCCTATCTCGCGGCACGCCTCAAGGGCGCTAAGCCCGACGACGCAGCGCGCGTGGCGCACGTGCTCGCGGGCGAAGTGATCCGCCACCACGGTGCGATCATTCCGCGTGCGAAGCCGAAAAAAGCTAAGAAGCGCCGCTGAACGGATGCCAAGTCACGGCGTGGCGAATTGCGACCCGGCCGCAGCCGCATCGCTGGCAAGTTTCTGCACGCGCGCAAAATCGCCGTTCGCGACCGCATCCTTAGGAACCATCCACGAGCCGCCGACCGCCACCACGTTCCTGAGCGCTAGATAAGCGCCCACATTGGAAAGATTGATCCCGCCGGTGGGACAGAAGCGCAGGTCCGGCAAGGGCGCCGCGACCGCTTCGAGCCAGCGCACGCCACCGGAAGCCTCGGCTGGAAAGAATTTCAGCACGCGGAAGCCGCGCGCGGAAAGCGCCATTGCCTCGGAGACCGTGGCGCAGCCCGGCACCACGGGCACGCTCGCGCGCACAAACGCCTCGGCCAGCGCGGACGGCGTGCCCGGGCTTACAAGATAGCGCGCGCCGGCATTGATCGCAGCTTCGATGTCGGTGGGCGCGGTTATCGTGCCGACCCCGACCACGGCCTTGGGCACATCGCGTGCGATCGCACGCACCGCGTCGAGTGCGACGGCTGTGCGCAATGTGACCTCGATCACCTCGAGCCCGCCGGCAACGAGCGCCCGGGCCAGCGGCGCCGCCGTTGCGGCGCGCTCGATGGTCAGCACCGGGATAACCCGAACGCCGCCGAACAAAGGAGTGGGATCGAGGGTGGACATGGTGTGATATGAGCCACTGTAGCCAGTTGCCGCAAGCCACATCCATGTCAACGAAACCGAACCCCTCACCCACCGCGCCGCGCGCGCACGGCATCTCCTTCTCCGAAGCGCTGAAGGTTTGGCTGCGCGTGGCCGCCTTGAGCTTCGGCGGGCCGGCCGGGCAGATCGCGGTCATGCACAAGATCCTGGTCGAGGAGAAGAAATGGATCGGCGAGGATCGGTTCCTGCACGCGCTCAATTACTGCACGCTGCTGCCCGGACCCGAGGCGCAGCAGCTCGCCACCTATATCGGCTGGCTGTTGCATCGAACGGCGGGCGGGCTGGTGGCCGGCACGCTGTTCGTGCTGCCGGGCTTCGTCGCAATCATGGCGCTGAGCATTCTTTATGCCGGCTACAAGGATCTCAAGCTGGTCGAGGCGATCTTCTTCGGCATCAAGGCAGCGGTGTTCGCGGTGGTGATCGAGGCGGTGATCCGCATCGGCCGCCGCGCGCTGAAGAACCCGTTCATGGTCGCACTCGCGGCCGGTTCCTTCATTGCCATCTTCTTCCTCGACGTGGCCTTCCCGATCATCATCATCGGCGCCGGCATCATCGGCTATCTCGGCGGCCGGCTGCGGCCCGACTTGTTCGCGGGCGGAAACGCCCATGGGCCGAAGGCGGGCGGGCAGCCGGCGGTGGACGCAATGCTTGCCGACAGCGTCCCCGAGCACGCGCGGCCATCGATCGCGCGCACGCTCAAGGTCGCCGGCTTCTGGCTCGTGCTATGGCTCGTACCGGTGATTGCGATCGCGCAAACACTCGGTGCGGGCAACATCTTCACCGAGATCGGTGTCTTCTTCTCCACCATGGCGGTGGTCACCTTCGGCGGTGCCTATGCGGTGCTGGCCTATGTCGCTCAGCAAGCGGTGCAGAATTATCATTGGCTCACCGCCAGCGAGATGCTCGACGGCCTCGGCATGGCGGAGACGACGCCGGGGCCGCTGATCATGGTGCTGCAATTCGTGGGCTTTCTCGCCGCCTTCCGCGACCCGGGCGCGCTCAATCCCTATATGGCCGGCGTGCTCGCGTCGGTGCTGACGGTGTGGGTGACGTTCGTGCCTTCGTTCCTGTGGATTTTCACCGGCGCACCTTATGTCGAGCAGCTGCGCGGCAACCGGCTGCTTTCGGCGGCGCTCTCGGCCATCACCGCCGCCATCGTCGGCGTGATCCTCAATCTCGCGGTCTGGTTCGCAGTCCACCTCTTTTTCGGCACTATTACCGAGGTGTGGACCTATGGCGTCCGGCTTTACGTGCCTGAGTTCGCCAGCATCAATATCGCGAGCGTCCTGCTCGCAATCGCCGCGCTCGTGGCGTTGCTGCGCTTCAAGGTCGGCATGCTCCCGGTGCTCGCGGCGAGCGCTGCGCTGGGCGCGCTCTATTTCTACGTCCGATAAGCCCTGCGAGTGCCTCGGCCGCTGCGCTGTGGTACCAGCGCGGCCATGAGCATCGTCACGCTCACCATGAACCCGGCGATCGACCTTTCGACTTCGGTCGACACGGTGGCGCCGAGCCGAAAGTTGCGCGGCTCCGAGGCGCGGCGCGATCCTGGCGGCGGCGGCATCAATGTGGCGAGGGTGATGAAGCGGCTCGGCGGCACCGTGACGGCGATCTACCCGGTGGGCGGGGCGACCGGGCGGCTGTTGCAACAGCTCGTGGACGCCGAAGGTATTCCAGGCATTGTGCATGAGGTCGCGGAGGAGACGCGCATCGATTTCACCGTCGACGAGCGCACGACGCATAAGCAGTACCGTTTCGTCTTGCCGGGGCCGCACTTGCGCGAAACCGAATGGCGCGCCCTGCTCGACGCGCTCGCGACGCTCGCGGACCGGCCCGATTTCGTCGTCGCAAGCGGAAGCCTGCCGCCGGGCGTGCCCGGCGATTTCTACGCGCGCGTTGCGGGGATCGCCAAACGGCTGGGCGCCAAGTTTGTACTGGATTCTTCGGGGCCGGCGCTCGAAGCGGCGCTGGCGGAAGGCGTGTATCTGTTCAAGCCGAATCTGCGCGAGCTGCGTGAGCTGGTTCGCGCGCCGTTGGCGGACGAGGCGGCGATGCTCGAGGCCTGCCGAAGGCTGGTGCGCGCCGGGCGGGCGGAGGTCGTGGCGCTAACGCTCGGCCACAGCGGAGCGCTGCTGGTCACGCGCGAACGTGCGCTCCGCGCCGACCCGCTGCCGGTCGAAGTCGTGAGCACCGTGGGCGCGGGCGACAGCTTTCTCGGCGCGCTGATCTGGAAGCTCGACGCGGGCGCAAGCCTGGAGGACGCGTTTCGCGTGGGCATGGCCGCGGGAGCGGCCGCCCTGCTCAGCCCGGGCACCGAGCTGTGTCGGCGCGAGGATGTCGAACGGCTGGCTCCGGCAGTGAAGGTGCGAACGCTCTAATTCGCGCGGCGATCAGAGCCGGTAGATGCGCACTGCGTTGTCGTGGAAGAGTTTTTTCTGCTCGGCGAGCGGCCGGTCGGCGACCGCGGCGCGAAAGCCGTCATAGATCGTCTTGAACGAGCCGACGATCGAATCGACCGGGAAATTGCTTGCGAACATTGCGCGGTCTGCGCCGAATATCTTGATCGCGTCGCGAATCACCGGGCCATTGGATTCCAGCGTCCAGGGCCGGTTGGGCTCGCCCAGACCCGAAACCTTGATCGCGACATTGGGATAGGCCGCGACCTGCTCCAGCGCACGGCGCCAGCCGAGCAAGCCCCTCGGCGCTGCGATCGATGGGAAGACCGGCATGGACGATGACGATCTGTGTCTTTGGAAAGTCCGCGGCCAGCTCGCTCGCCGCGTCCATATGCCACCAGGGCACCTGGAGATCGAACGAAAAGCCATAGCGTGAAAGCAGCGCATAGCCGAGCCGCCACTTGGGATCGTCCATGGAGCCCGCTTCGCCGCGCTTGGCTTCGCGCGCACTCGGCGCGGGCATCGGAAAGTTACGGATGCCGCGCACGAGTTTGCTCTTGGCGTGGCCGACGAGCACTTCCTCGATGTCGTCACGCGCGGGCCAAGCGGCGGCAACGCAAGCGTTAGGCAGGCCGTGCTCCGCGGCGATGCCTTCGAGCCAGCGCGTTTCGGCCACGGGATTGCGGCGATCCCACCAGGCCTCCTCATGCACGGTCTTGACCACGCGATAGGGCGCGACGTCGCGGCGGTAATCGGCGGGGAAGTAATTGCGCTTGATCGACGAATAGTCGCCGTAGCGGAAATGCACTGGCACCGGATCGCAGAGCCAGGGGTGGTTCTTCTCGCTCAGGTCCCAGAAATGATGGTGGCAATCGACGATATCGAGGGCTTCGACTGGCGCGAGGGACATGGCTCACTTTTTCCCGTAGAGCGTTACGATCGAGGCCGAGTCGCGCATCGCTCCGCCGGCATCAATATAGGCGGCGAACTGCGCGGCGGCGGCGGCCGCGAGCGGCAGCTCGAGCCCGAAGCCACGACCGAATTCCTTGACCGCCTTCATGTCCTTCAGGAGCTGGCGCGCGTAGCTTTTGGGCGGCTCGAAGTCGCGCGCCTGCATCTGCGTGTAGACGCGCCGCAGCAGCGCGCCGTCGGCGAAGCCGCCGGCCAGGCATGCGGGCAACTTGGCGGCGTCGATGCCCGAAGCCTCGGCGAGCGCCACGGCTTCGGCCATCAGCACGAAGCCGGTGCCGACGATGGCCTGGTTGATCATCTTGGCGGTCTGGCCGGCGCCGGACGGGCCCATGGGGGTAAAGTTCCCGGCCATATCCTTCATCAGCGGCCGGATCGCCTCGATGTCGGCCGTCTCGCCGCCGGCCATTACCGTCATCGTGCCCTCGCGCGCGGCGTTAGGCCCGCCGGAGAGCGGCGCGTCGACCCAGCCCATGCCGGTCTCGCGCTTCAGGCGCGCGGCCATGTCGCGCGTCCTGGCCGGATCGGCGGTTGAGAGATCGATGAGAATTTGCCTAGCGCGGGCCTTGGACGCGATGCCGTTGGGGCCGAACACGCAGGCCTCGACGGCATCGGTATTGAGCACGCACATGAGCACGAGATCGCTCGCGGCGGCGACCTCCGCCGGCGATCCGGCAGCCACCGCGCCATGCGGGACCACGGTCTTGAGCCGCTCGGGCTCGCGGTTCCACGCTGTGACTTGATAGCCGCGCTCCAGGAGCCGCCGCACCATCGCCTCGCCCATAAGGCCAACGCCAACGAAGCCAAGTTTGGGTTTCTCGTTCATATCCGCCTCTCAGCCGACTGCGCCTATATCGGCGACTACGATTGCGCCCGCGCGTGCCATGCGGTCGATCTCGGCGTCCGTGAAGCCGTGCTCGCGCAGGATCTCGCGCGTGTGCTCCCCGTAAAGCGGCGCGCCGCGCCGCACGCCGCCTGGGGTCGCGGAGAATTTCACCGGCAGACCGATCGTCTTCACCGGGCCGAGCTTGCTGTGCCGTGTCTCGACCACCATTTCACGCGCGAGCGTCTGCTCGTTCGACTGCATCTGCAACACGTCGAGCACGGGTCCGGCCGGAAGTTTCGCCCGCTCGAAGAGTTCCAGCCATTTGGCGCTCGTACGCTTCCTGAAGTCCGGAGCGAGGACCTCGGCAAGCACGGCCTGGTGCTGGATGCGGTCGGCGTTTGTTTTGAAGCGTGGGTCGGCGGCAAGATCCTGCCGCCCCAGGAGCTCGACAAGGCGGAGCCAGTTGGTCTGGTTGGCGGCGCCGACCGTGATCCAGCCGTCCTTGGTCTCGAACGCCTGATAGGGCGCGTTCAGCGGATGCGCCGAGCCCATGGGCCCGGGCGCCTTGCCGGTGGCGAGTGCGATCGCCGATTGCCAATAGGTGAGCGTGATGCCGGCCTCGAACAGCGAGGTGTCGACCAGCTGCCCGGCACCGGTATTCGCGCGCGCATGCAACGCCGCGACCACACCCATGGCGGCGAGGATGCCGGCGGTGATGTCGGAAGCGGGCGCGCCGACTTTCACCGGCGGCCGACCCGGGCCCTCACCGGTGATGCTCATAAGCCCGCTCATGCCCTGGGCCACCAGATCGAAGCCGGCGCGGTCGGCATAGGGCCCGGTACGGCCGAAGCCGGAGACCGAGCAATAGACCAGCCTGGGATAGTCGCGCTTCAGCGTCTCGTAGCCGAAGCCCATGCGCTCCATCACGCCCTTGCGATAGCTCTCGGTGAGCACGTCGGCGCCCTCGAGCAGGCGACGCAGCACCCGCTTGCCGTCCTCGCTCTTGAGATCGAGGGCGATGCCGCGCTTGTTCCGGTTCATCATCAGGAACGCGGCGGATTCGTCGCCGACCGCGGGCGGCAGGAAGCTGCGCGTATCGTCGCCGCCGGGAATCTTCTCGACCTTGATCACGTCGGCGCCGAGATCGGCCAGCATGAGGCCGCAGGTCGGTCCCGCCATTACATGGGCGAGCTCGATGACCTTGATCCCGGCGAGCGGGCCCGTGCGCGCGGCCATAGGTCGACCCTAAAAAAGCGGCGCCAATCTCGCACAGGCCGATCGGAAAGACAGCAGGTCTCCCTCAGAATCCGGCGGCCAGCCCCGTCACCACGCGCCAGCCCGGCTTGGCCTGAACGCCGTTCGGATCGTTGATGACCGGAATTCCCACCGACAGGAAACCGGACCAGCGATCGAGGGTGAGCCGCACACCGGGTGAAAGATAGACGAGGTTGCCGCCCGAGTTGGGATCGACGACACCGGCCGTAGTCTGCCAGCCGTGCCATTCGCCGTTCAGTTCCAGCATGACGTCGAGCGCGGGCCCCGGCCGTGGCGTTTCATGGGTGTGCGGGGGCGTGTTCGGTCCGTGGTGATGCACATGGGCGGGCATGGCCGTTGACGCTCCCGGCGAGCCGAACAACCGATAGACCAGCGCTGCATTATAGAGGAAGCGATCGCCCAGATTGGTGTTCTGGATGCCGGTGCCAACGAGCATGTAGAGCACATTGGCATGAAACGACAGCGCGCCGCCGAGCCTCTGGCTGAAAGCGACACCGAACAAGCCATCCCAGGAGCCCGAACCGGGCTGGAATTCGGCATCGAATAGCTCGCCGCCCGCGGTGAGCATATTGGTCTGGCCGGTCGGAGCCTTGAAACCCAGGAGCACGGCGGCTTCGGTCATGCTCGTGCGATTGTTGAGCAAACGGAACTGCGCGATGGCGGTCAGATCGCCGATGCCGGATGCGTTCCCGTGATCGTGGAACTCGATGGGATCAATGAGGCTATCCTGATGCGCCTCGCGGATTCCGGTACGACGCACCCAGGGCAACCGCAAGCCGACCGTAAGATTATCGGTGACACCATAGGCCACCGAGATTGCCGCACTCGCGATGCCGGTCAGCGTGTGGATATGGGTATCCGGCGTCACCGCCGCCGCCATTGCAGCATCGCTCAAAGAGCGAATCTGGATGAATTCGTAGACGAACGAAATCGCGGCGTGGCCCTGCTCCAGGGTCGCGGCCGATATGGTCGTGATCGGACCGGCATCCTCGCTGCCACCGCCGATGCCGGGATGATGGGCCAAGACCGCCGGTGCATAGATCACGGCGCATACGGCCAACAATGCCGCTTGAAGATACGTACGCATGTTTCCTGTCCTCCGGATGGCGGCGCGCGAAGCATCGCGGACGCTCGCCGTGTATTTGCCGACGTTGGAGAGAAGTCGATTTGCGGCGGAAGCCGCTACGTCAGCCGCGCGGAGGAGCGCGCGCCGTATTCCCAACGATCAGAAGAGGCGCAATGAAAATGCCAGATGGCGCCGGATTAAGAACCGTGATGCCAATGCGCGTGGTACCGAACGCAATGCCGTCCAGACCGGCGAGAAAATGCTCGCCCCGACAGAGCATGCAGTGACCGACGTGATGCTCGGCCTTGTCGCCGTCTTCGTGAAGCGTATCGTTTACATCCGGCGCGGCGGAACAGATCGTGAAAGACGTGCCGAAGGCGGTGTCCGCAACCGCAAGCGTCGGCAAGGAAATAAGGCCGGCGAGAAGCGTGTGAAGAAGCAATGCATAGGCCGCGACCACGCCAACCGCGTGCCGCATGAAAAGTCGATACTTCCGATTGCCGAACACCCCAGCCCATCCTTCCAGGGTAAGTCTTCAAGATTCAAACAAGGATGGCAAGACTGGCGGCGCTACGCCGGCAGCATGGCGATCGCTTCGACCTCGACCAGCGCGCCGGGGCGCGCGAGTGCGGGCACGCCGACCGCAGTGCTGGCTGGGGGCGCGGCCATGTTCAGGTGGCGGTTGCGCACCTCGCGGAAGATCAACACGTGCTTCTCGATATCGACCATGTAGGTGTTGATCTTGACGATGTGCTCGACCCCGGCGCCGACCGCGGCGAGCGCGGCCTTGATGTTCTCGAAGGTCTGCTCGACCTGGGCGCGGAAATCGCCCGGTGCGCCGACCACCTTACCTTCGATATCCACGCCGAGCTGACCGGCGAGATAGACGATGCGGCCCGGACCGGCGATTTCGACCACGTGCGAATAGCCCGGCGGCTTGGAGAGCGTAGCCGGATTGAGGAAGCGCGGCTCAGAAGGCATGGGGGACCCCCTAGGAGGCTTTTTGGATATTATAGATCAAAAGATGCCGCTCGAACTCATCCGGGCGGGATCAATCCGGGCGATTCCAGGTCAGCAGCCGGGAGGCGGCGTAGTTCCACACCGCGCCGATCAGCGCCCCGGCCAGGCCCGCCAGCCACCAGACGGGATGTTCGAGGTAGATAAGACTGGCCACGCCCACGTTGGCCACCGCGCCCATCGAGCACACGAGGTAGAAGGATGCGAGGCCGCGCACGAATGCGAAGCCGCGCAGGCGCTGGTCGCGATAGGTGATCAGATTGTTCAGGATGAAATTCGAGGTCATGGCGACGAATACCGCGCCGACCTGCGCCTGCGTGAAGGACGCGTTCACCGCGAGCAACAGATACAGCGCCGCGAGATGCACGAAGACGCCGGTACCGCCCACCAGCACGAACAAGACGAAGCGCACCGGCACATAACCGCCGATCAGCTTGTCCAAGATGAGCAGGCCGAATTGCCAGGCCGCCATGCTGTCGAGCTTGCTCGAGCCGTGCCGACGCTCACCGAACTGATAGGGCAATTCGGCGAATTTCAGCGGCCGCGGCGACGACGCCATGATGTCGAACAGAATCTTGAACCCCTGTTGCGAAAGGTGACGCACCGCGCCGTCGAACGCTTCGCGCCGAATGAGGAAAAAGCCGCTCATCGGGTCCTTCAAGCCGACCTTGAACAGGAATTGCGCGACATAGACCGCAAACCGGCTGATCCATTGCCGGCGCCAGTCCCAGCCCTCGGTGCTGCCGCCTTCGGCGTAACGGCTGGCCACTGCGATATCGAGATTTTCCGCTTTCACGCGCTTCAGCATTTCCGGCAGCAGCGTTTCGTCATGCTGCAGATCGGCGTCGATCACCGCGACATAGGGCGAGGACGACGACAGGATGCCCTCGACGCAGGCGCTGGACAGGCCGCGCCGGCCGATGCGCTGGATTACGCGCACGCGGCGGTCACGCTGCGCGATGGCACGCACGCTATCGGCCGTACCATCAGGCGAATCGTCGTCGACGAACACGGCTTGCCATTCGATGCCGGCCAGGATGCGCTCGAGGCGATCGAGCAGCGGCGCAACGTTGTCGCGCTCCTTGAACGTCGGAATGACGATCGTGAGCTCGATCGGAGCGTCGCTCATGGCCGCACCCTCAGACCGAACCCGCGCGCAACGTGAAGCGTAATCGCGGGCTGTCCGGAACGGGTTAGCACGATGTCGGCGAGCGGCTCAACGCGCTGAAAGCGGCGCCCGGAAATTTTCAGCCATTCGTCGTTCGTAGCGTTCGCGACGATGATCGCATCGCGGCCCATGAATTTGCCTTCGTCGTGGAGGAACGCAAATTGACGTGCGTCACGGGAGAGGCACAGCACGGGCATTTCGCCACCCAACGCGAGATTCACCTTGCCGGCGTCGATCCAGTTCACCGTGGCGATGACCGTGCCGGGTTGCACCAAACCGCGGGATTCGAGCGCCGGCTTGAGCTCGCGCCAATCGAGCAACTCGAGCATGGGGTCGTTGGCCGCGAGCTCCGGCACCGCGCGCCCAATCCACCCGGTCATGGCATGGCTTGCAACCGCGCCCAGGAGCGCAAGTAAAAAAGCGGCCGTCGTAGCGGCGGTCCACCGCAGAGCGCGACCATGGGTGCGAGCGAGCCGTGCCAGCAGATCGCCGAGCAACGGGAATACGAACAGCCATCCGATCGACGGCCAGTGCGGCAATACCTGCGTGACGAAGCCAAGCAATGCGAAGACCGCGATCGGGCCGATGGAAAGACAGGCAAAGAACCATCCGGCGCGCTCCTTGGGTCCGGCCAGCAACGCGCGCACGAGCACGTAGATCAGCGGCACGGCGATCCAGGGCAAGAGATAGAGAAATTGGCCGCCGATATCCTGGACGAGCCAATTGAGATCCATCCCCGCCGGCAGCCCGCGCCGGCCCTGAAACGCGAATGACGCCCATTGATGCGTCATGTTCCAGATCAGAACCGGCGAGAAGATCAGAGCGGCAACGAGCAATCCGAGCCACGGTCCCGCTGTCCCAAGCATGCGCCGGTGCGCGCGCGAGGTGAGCAGGAAGAGGCCCACTCCGGCGAACAGGAAGATCGCCAGATACTTGGAGAGCAGCGCCAAGCCGCCGGCGAGACCGGCCGCAAGCCAGCCCAAGAGCGGACGCGGCGGCGCGGGTTCGACGAGAACGATGCGCGCGACGAACCATGCGCTGATCAAGGCGAACAGCAGCAGCGGGCCGTCGGGCAGAATCCAGCTTCCGCTGCTGAGCGAAAAGATCGGCGCAAGATTGAGCGCTAGCGCCGCCCACAGGCCGGCGCGGTCGCCATAGGCGAGCGCGGTGAGCCGGAACATCAGCCAGGTCGAGACGGCGAACAGCGCGATGAACGGCAAGCGCAGCAGCAGCGGGTTCTCGCTGCCGACGAGTTTCGCCCAGCCGCCGACGAGCCAAATATGAAGCGGCGGATGGTCGAAATAGCTGAGGGCGAATTGGCGGCTGACGCCCGCGATGTAGCTTTCATCGACGCCGAGGCCGACCATTGCCGCAAACACGATACGGACGAGGCTCGCCGCGATGATGATCAGGACGACGGCGTTGCGCTCGGTCATGCGATGAGGCCACGCAAGAGAGAACCGCGACGGAACGGATTACCTTAGTCGAAAAACCCGCCCTCTCGGGCGGGTTTTCGGTTTGGTTGCGGGGACAGGATTTGAACCTGTGACCTTCAGGTTATGAGCCTGACGAGCTACCGGGCTGCTCCACCCCGCGCCAAATCGTGATTTCCGGCCGCCAGCTGCGACCGGCAGCCGGTATGTAGCAACTGAAACCGCGGGTGGGAAGGGCTGATCCTTCAACATGACAGCGATTTCCGGTACGCAAAATGCCCTTATGTCCGCCAAACTCACCTTGCGTCGCCGAGGACCCATCGGAGCCGCGCTTGCCGCGGTCGCCCGCGACATTTTCGGCGATGCGCGCGCCGGGCTCGCGGATCGGCGGCGCCCCGACTCGGAGCGCATTCACGAATTTCGCAAGGCCATGAAGCGCTGGCGCGCATTGCTTCGCCTGATGGAGCCGCCGATCGGCGACGAAGCCAGCATGCTGCGCAAGACGGCGCGCGAGCTCTCCCAGTCGCTGACCCGCACGCGCGACGGCCAATCCGCGCTCGATGCGCTCGACGACATCGAGAAAGAGGAGAGCCCGCTCTCGCCGCATGTGATGGCGAATCTGCGCAAGCGTTTGGAAGCGTTGAAGCACCGCCGCGAGCGCGCGGCCCTCAAGCCGGTGCTGCGCCGCCGCCTGCGGCGCGGCCTGACGGCGGCCGAGCGCGTGTACGAGCGCTGGGCGCTCGATGAAGTCGACTTCGAAACCATTGCGGACGGCCTGACGGAAACCTATCGGCGCGCGCGGCGCGCGATCCCCGACTCTTGGACGCAGGCAACGGCCGAAGAGTTGCACGAGCTGCGCAAGCGGGTGGTCGAGCACCGCTATCAGATGGAGCTCGTGGAATCGCTCTGGCCGCGTTTTGGAAAACTATGGGTGGAGGAGACCCAGCGGCTGCGTGATCGTCTCGGCACCTATCAGGACCTTGCGGTACTCGCGGGCCTTGCCGCGCCGCATCGACCGCTTGCGCCCTGGCGCTCGCGGCTTGCCGCAACGATCACGAAGCGCCAAATTACGCACGTGAACGGCGCCGGGCGTATCGCCGGCCGGCTCTTCGCCGAACGACCCAAGGCGTTCCGCCAGCGGCTTTCGGCTTTGTGGACAGGCTGAGATCGTCGAGCCAACCGAAGGCGCGTGACCGGCGAACGAAACCTGTTAGGCTTTGATGGGCCCGAAGAGGGCTTGGGAGCCAGAACGGGAGAAGCGTCATGGCCGTTGCACGGGTAAGCAAGATCACCGCCTCATCAGCGAAGGGATTTCAAGAAGCTGCACAGGAAGGCATGGCGCGGGCCATGAAGACCTTGCGCGGCGTCACCGGCTTCGAAATCCTCTCGCAGAAAGTCAAGGTCGAGCGGGGCAAGATCGCCGAGTATCGCGTGACCATGGAAGTCACGTTCATTCTCGAATAGTCTGAGGCGCCGTCGCAGTGCCGCGCGGCATTCGATCTACCTGATCCGCCGAAACTGCGAACGAGTTCGAGCAATGCCGCCTTCCAAGCCCGCCGCACCGAGCGCGAGCCTATCGGTGCTCGACGGCGTTGCGATGATCGTCGGCGTCGTGATCGGTGTCGGCATTTTCAAGACTCCCTCCCTGGTCGCGGCCAATGTCGGCAGCGAAGCGGCCTTCATCGGCGTCTGGGTGCTCGGCGGCGTCATTACGCTGGTCGGTGCGCTCTGCTACGCGGAGCTGGGCAGCGCGCATCCGGACGCGGGCGGTGAATATCATTTCCTCACGCGCGCCTATGGCCGCCCGGTGGGGCTGCTGTTCGCCTGGGCGCGCGGAACCGTGATCCAGACCGGCGCGATCGCCGCCGTCGGTTTCGTCTATGGCGATTATGCTTCCAACCTGGTTCCGCTCGGCCCCTATAGCTCCGCGATCCACGCCGCCATCGCGCTGGTGGTACTGACCTCCATCAATCTGATCGGGACCCTGGAGAGCAAGCGCACGCAAGTACTGCTCACTTCGCTCACCATCGTGGCCTTGCTGACCATCATGATCGCCGGCTTCACGCGCGGCAGCGCCGCCCCGGCGGCAGCTGCGAGCGCTACCACGCCGCCGCTCGGGGCGCTGGGGCTCGCCATGGTGTTCGTGCTGCTCACCTATGGCGGGTGGAACGAGGCGGCCTACCTCACCGGCGAGTTGAAGGACGTACGCCGCACCATCGCCCGAACCCTGCTCTACGGCACGGCGACCGTGACGGCAGCCTATATCCTCGCCAATCTGGCCTATCTCAACGCCTTCGGGCTCGAAGGGCTGCGCCGCAGCAACGCGGTCGGAGCGGACCTGATGCGGCTCACCGTCGGCGACGCGGGCGCCGTCATCCTGAGCGTGATCGTCTGCGTATGCGCGCTCAGCACGCTCAACGGCACGATCTTCACCGGCGCGCGGGTCTACTACGCGCTCGGGCGCGACCTCAGCACGATCAAGAAGCTCGGAGTGTGGGACGCCCGCGGGCGCGAGCCTGCGAACGCGCTCCTGCTGCAATGCGCGATCGCGCTTGTGCTGATTGCTTTCGGCGCCACGACGCCCGAGGGCTTCGAGGCGATGGTGGCCTATACCGCGCCGGTGTTCTGGTTCTTCCTGCTTCTGGTCGCGATTTCGATCTTCGTGTTTCGCCGCCGCGACCCCGGCGCACTGAACTATCGCATGCCGCTCTATCCGCTGCCGCCGATCATGCTCGCCGCGGCGGCGGCCTGGATGGTCTATTCCAGTCTCGCCTATGCCGGCCTTGGAGCGATCTTCGGTGTCGCCGTCCTGCTCGCCGGCACGCCGCTGCTGCTGATCGAACAGCGGCGCGGGAAGGCCTCGGGGAGCCGGTAGTTACTGGCTGGCGGCTTTGGCCGGCTTCTTCACGGCGAGCAGGATGTTGGATTCGTTCGGCCGCCAGCGATAGCCGATGCCGAAATCGAGCTTGCGCGGCTTTCCCTGCTGGTAGAGCTGACGCAGCTTGGGCTGATAGTGCTCGGGGAAGACGGCGATCGGACCGACATAGGTGCCGAACAGGTTGAACTGCCACTCATCAGGCTTGAACGCGAACAGCGGAATGCCGGAGTCGTCCTGCACGATGGTGCGGCTGTTATCGACGATGAACTGGCGGATGCGCGAGAACGACTGCCGGTGCAGCAGGTAGGACGCGCTCTTCAGAAACGCCTCGCCGGGCGCGAGCTTCTCGCAGAACTTGAGGAAGCCGCTGCCTTTTACGCCGGTGTCCGAGAGATCGGTGCGAAAATAATAGAGCGTCTGCGGCGCGGCATCGCCGTGCGCAAGCACGATCTTCACGCCGTCGACGGCCTGCCGGGCGCGCGCCTGATCGACCGGCGTGACGTTGCCGTCCTTGTCCAAATTCACCAGGCTCACCTCTTTGATCGTATTTCCCGATCGCGCGATGAACACATACAGAATCGGCAGCGTGCCGCTCAGCTCGCCCTGGTTCAGTTGCTGCCTCATATGGGCGGTGATGAAAAAGCTGAGATTCAAGGCGGTATTCAGCGAAGCCCGAAGAGCCGGCAGATAGAGGCGCGACCGCTCGGTGATTTCGGGGATACGGCCGACCGGCTCGAGTCCAGCCAGCACATACGTGGAAGCGTTCGGAAAGAAAGCATTGGCATACAGAAAGTCCGGTCCGCTGAAGGTGTAGAACAACGTGCCGTTCCGGTCCTTCAGATGTTCCGCCGACCAGGCGCGGATTTTCGAAATCTGCTCCCGGTCGAGCTTTTTCCAGGCGGCGTCGAAAGAACGGGCATGCTGCTGCCAGCCTGGGTCGCGGGTGAATTTCATCAGCGGCGATTCGGCGGAAGGCTGCATGCCGGCGAGATAGCGCGCGGCATCGTCGGCGCGAGAAACCTCGGCGGACAGCGCGCCATGCGATGGAGCGAAGAAGATCAGGCCGGCGACGACGGCAGCGGCCTTCGTGGAAAAGGACATTCTCGGAGTCTCCCCGTGCAGGTCCCTTTTTCAGGAAAATGCGGCAATGAACAAGTCCGAAAATGACTTAGTTTTCGGCGAACTTAGGCCATCTCAGGGGCGATGTGGGCATGGCGCAGGCCTCTGCCTTCGTCTTGGCAACCACGATCCGGTCGTGATTCAATCCTAAAAGTGTCGCGTTCAACCGATTCCACGGCCGGAATGCAGAGGGAGCAGCCTTGCAAGCCCTACGCTCGCCGCTGATCGCAGCTGGAATTTGCGCCCTTGCCTTCCTCTCGCTGCAGGAGATGGCGCTTTCCGCTGCGCGCGACCTGCGCGCCGAGACCGGCCTGCAAGCGGCTGCGGCGCCGCTGCTCCCGTTGCGACTGGCCCAAGCGCCCGGCACATTCCGGAAGCCGAGCAGGACCAAGCTCGTCGAGT
>CAVPHQ010000001.1:0-187500 GCA_963704765.1 uncultured Alphaproteobacteria bacterium | reverse complement strand
CGCCCACGAGGAAGGAAGCCCGCAAGGACTCCGCCGCCCACGTTTCTCTTTCTTCCGTTCCACTTTTCAAACAGCACCGGCTCGTCCGCCGGTCATGCGACCGACAAAAAAGCCGTCGAAGCAGCCCCTCTCCCGGTGAGAACCGGAAGCGAGCGACCAGAGGTCGATGAGGAGCTTCGCCGGAACGCCAACCCGCCGAAGCGGAGGCGCGCCGTAATGGAGACCTTATATGGTCAGCCGGAAACCGTTGTCAACGACTGGTTTGTTCGTGATTTCGTCTTTGCGCCGGGCCAGCCGACGTGCCCATCGGGCATCCTTCGCACCGCAAACAGTCTGTGGGATTTGCCCGATTTTCTGCACTATTCGGGCCCAGTGTCCCGCCGTCATTTGGGCAGCCGCGAGGGGGCGTTCCCGTCGGCTGTAGGTGGGGAGAAATCGGCTTGGACAGCGGGCGTAGGGTAGCCGGCCGTGGACCCCACGGAGCCGGCCACGCGATCGATCTAGGCAACGAGCCTCCGCTCGGCCTCGACGGCGACGTCGAGGAGACGATCGACCGCCGGCGCGTCTCGATCCGCTGGCTTGCCGCGACCGTGCTCGTCGCACTCTCCGGCGGCGGGCTGATGGGCGGCGCGGTCTGGGCCGCGCTCGACGGCGAATACCGCTTCGCCACGCTTCCCGAAATCGCGCGCCTGGTTCTGCGCACGGCCGACGAGCGCGCGCCGAACGCGCCGCGCAAGACCGACCGCATTTCGCTGTTCGCCGATACGATCTCGGCGCGGCAGACGATCCGCGTGTCCACCACGACGCGCCAAGGCGAGCGCGAGATCGTGCGCGTCAGGCCCTACATCCGCGTCGCGACCAACCTGGTGCTCGCGCCTTCATCGTTTTCCGCGACCGTGCCTCCATTCAATCCGCAGAAGCTCATCGCTGAAGCGGGCATGGAGCAAGAACAGGAGCCGCAGATCGAATCGACCGGCGAGCTCACCATTGTCATGCGCGAACTGATCGCGGTTCCGGCCAGCGCCAAGATCGCCGCCTCGGTACCGATCGAAGAGGTGCATGCGCGCGTGGTCGCCGCGCTCGATCCGGCGACCGGATCGGTCGGCCTGCCGCACGTGTTCACGCGGCCGGGGCTCGCGATCAACGGCGGCCGGCTCGCCTATGCCGTCGAAGGCGACATCGTCGGCCCCAACGGGCTTGCGGCAATCGCCGAGAACATGAGCGTGGTGCAGAAGACCGCCCCCGAGGCGACCGGCGGCACGGCCTGGAACGAGCGCACCGTGGTCGTGAAGAAGGGGGAATCGCTCGGTACGATCCTGCGCGATCTCGGAGCGCCGGCGCCAGCGATCCGCACGGTGCTGGCAGCATTCGGCGCCAAGGCACGGGAAGGCGCGATCAAGGAAGGCTTCCGCGTGCGCGTCCTGATCGGCAGCGAGAACGGGCAATTCGCTCCGCTGCGCGTGAGCATCTTCAGCGAAAAGGCGCACGAGGGCACGGTCGCGCTCGCCGACAACGGCCGCTACGTCTCGGTCGAGGAGCCGCGCGACTTCAACGTCGCCAAAACGCCGACCGCCGAGCCCGAGGACGACGACGAGAGCCGCGGCATGCGGCTCTATCAGAGCATCTACGAGACCGCGCTCAAGAACGACATTCCGCGGCCGATCATCGAGAACCTGATCCGTATCTATTCGTTCGACGTCGACCTGCAGCGGCGCGTGCGCGCGGGCGACTCCTTCGAGGTGCTGTTCGCCGGCGACGAGCCCGAGACCCACAGCGAGGTGCTGTTCGCCTCGCTCAGCGTGGCCGGCGAGCCGCGCCGCTATTTCCGGTTCCTGACCAGCGACGACGGCCTGGTCGATTTCTACGACGAGACCGGCAAGAGCGCGAAGAAGTTCCTGGTGCGCAAGCCCATGGCCGGCGGCATCTATCGCTCGGGCTTCGGCCCGCGCCGGCATCCGATCCTCGGCTACACGCGCATGCATCTCGGCGTCGACTGGGCCGACGATACCGGCTCGCCGATCTTCGCCGCCGGCAACGGCGTCGTCATCAAGGCGGAATGGGACTCCGGCTACGGCCGCCGGATCGAAATTCAGCATCTCAACGGCTACGTCACCACCTATTCGCACATGTCGGGCTTCGCCAAGGGCATCACCGAGGGCACCAAAGTGCGCCAGGGCCAGGTCATCGGCTTCGTCGGTTCGTCGGGTCTGTCGGCCGGCCCGCATCTGCACTACGAGGTGATGATCAACGGCACGCACGTCGACCCGATGCGCGTGCGTCTGCCGCGCGGGCGCGTGATCGAAGGTCCGCTGCTCGCCGAATTCGAGCGCGAGCGGACCCGCATCGAGGAAATTCTCGCGCGCGCGCCCGGCGCCGCCGCGCGTGACGGCGCAGGCCGGGAACTAGGCCGCGCGGCCGGCCGCGCCCGCGACCTTGAACGTCAGCTCGTCCTTGCCGGCGCCGACCTTCACCCGTTCGCCATCCTTGATCTCGCCGGCGAGAATCTTGCCCGCGAGCGGATCCTGCAGCTCCTTCTGGATCGCGCGCTTCAGCGGCCGCGCGCCATAGGCGGGGTCGTAGCCCTTCTCGGCGAGATAGGTCCGCGCTTCCTTGGAAAGCTCGAGCACGATCTTGCGGTCGTCCAGGAGCTTCTGCACGCGGGCGACCTGGATATCGACGATCGCGCCCATCTGCTCGCGCTTCAGGCGGTGGAACAGGATGATCTCGTCGACCCGGTTCAGGAACTCGGGCCGGAAATTGGCGCGCACCAGCGCCATCACCTGCTCGCGCACCTTGTCCACGTCCTCGTTCTCGCCAAGGTTCACCAGGAACTCGGCGCCGATATTCGAGGTCATGACGATCAGGGTGTTGCGGAAATCGACGGTGCGGCCCTGGCCGTCGGTGAGGCGGCCGTCGTCCAGCACCTGCAGCAGCACGTTGAATACGTCCGGGTGCGCCTTCTCGATCTCGTCGAACAGGATCACCTGATAGGGCCGGCGCCGCACCGCCTCGGTGAGCGCGCCGCCCTCTTCATAGCCGACATAGCCCGGCGGCGCGCCGATCAGGCGCGCGACCGAGTGCTTCTCCATGTACTCGGACATATCGATGCGGATCAGCGCGTTCTCGTCGTCGAACAGAAAGCCTGCCAGCGCCTTGGTCAGCTCGGTCTTGCCGACGCCGGTAGGCCCCAGGAACATGAACGAGCCGATCGGCCGGTTCGGATCCTGCAGGCCCGCGCGCGCGCGTCGCACGGCGGTCGAGACCGCCTTGACGGCCTCCGCCTGTCCGACGACGCGCTTGGCGAGCGCCTCTTCCATACGCAGCAGCTTGTCCTTCTCGCCTTCCAGCATCCGGTCCACCGGCACGCCGGTCCAGCGCGAGACGATCTGCGCGATGTGGTCGGGGGTGACCGCCTCCTCGACCATGGCGTCGGCGCCTTTGGCCTCGATGGTCTTGAGCTTCTTCTCGAGCTCGGGAATTTTTCCATAGGCGAGTTTGCCGGCGAGCTCGTAGTCGCCTTTGCGCTGAGCCTGGGCGAGCTCGACGCGCGCCTGATCCAGCTCAGCCTTGACCTTTTGGGCCGAGCCGAGCTTCTCCTTCTCGGCCTGCCAGCGGGCGGTGAGCGCCTTCGCCTTCTCCTCCAGATCGGCCAGCTCCTTGGCGAGCCGCTTCAGACGCTCCTTGGAGGCTGAATCCTTTTCCTTCTTCAGCGCCTCTTCCTCGATCTTGAGCTGGATGATGCGACGGTCGAGCTCGTCCAGCTCCTCGGGCTTGGAATCGACCTGCATCTTGCAGTCGCGCCGCGGCCTCGTCCACCAGGTCGATGGCCTTGTCGGGCAGGAAGCGATCGGTGATGTAGCGGTTGGAAAGCGTGGCGGCGGCCACCAGCGCGGCATCGGTGATGCGCACGCCGTGATGCAGCTCGTACTTCTCCTTGAGCCCGCGCAGAATCGAAACCGTGTCCTCGACCGTGGGCTCGCCCACATAGACCGACTGGAAGCGCCGCGCGAGGGCCGCGTCCTTCTCGACGTGCTTGCGGTACTCGTCGAGCGTAGTGGCGCCGATGCAGTGCAGCTCGCCGCGGGCGAGCGCCGGCTTCAACAGGTTCGACGCGTCCATGGCCCCTTCGGTCTTTCCGGCGCCGACCAGCTGATGCATCTCGTCGATGAACAGGATGATCTGACCGTCGGAGCCGGTGACTTCCTGAAGCACGGCCTTGAGCCGCTCCTCGAACTCGCCGCGATATTTGGCGCCGGCGACCAGCGCGCCGAGATCGAGCGCGAGCAACCGCTTGTCCTTGAGACCCTCCGGCACGTCGCCATTGACGATGCGCTGGGCCAATCCCTCGACGATCGCGGTCTTGCCGACGCCCGGCTCGCCGATCAGGACCGGATTGTTCTTGGTGCGGCGGGAGAGCACCTGGATGGTGCGGCGGATCTCCTCGTCGCGGCCGATCACCGGATCGATCTTGCCCTCACGCGCCGCCTGGGTCAGATCGCGGGAATATTTCTTGAGCGCGTCGTACTGGCTTTCGGCCGAAGCGGAATCGGCGGTGCGGCCTTTGCGCAACGCCTCGATGGCGGCATTCAGCTTCTGCGCCGTGACCCCTGCGCGGCTCAGGATTTTCCCCGCCTCGCTGTCCTTCTCGATGGCGAGCGCCAGCAAAAGGCGTTCGACGGTAACGTAGGAATCGCCGGCTTTTTCCGCGGCCTTCTCGGCGGTCTCGAACACGCGCGCGAGCGCGGACTCCAGATAGACCTGGCCGGCGCCGCTGCCCTCGACCTTCGGGCGTTTCTTCAGCGCCGCCTCGGCCTCACGCAGCGCCTCGCGCGAATTGCCGCCGGCGCGGTCGATCAGGCCCGCCGCGAGCCCCTCGGAGTCGTCGAGCAGGACCTTCAGAAGATGCTCGGTGGAGAATTGCTGATGGCCTTCGCGCTGCGCCAGTGACTGCGCCGATTGGACGAATCCGCTGCGCGCGCTCGGTGTATTTGTCGAACTTCATATGCCGCTCCTAAGCATGCCGCGGCCGTCCCTGAGGCCCAACCGTAGCATCCGGATTTGCCAAGCGGTTACCCGCCCACGCCGGTTTTTAGGTGGGGTTTAAGGCCACTGTTCGGAAGGGGCCCGGAGCGGAAATTTGCGCCGGAAACCCTTGGGGCTGGACGGTTCGCACAAGATCGCGGAAAAGCGGTTAATGCCTCCCGACTTGAACGCCGCCCGCGTCGCCGCCCTCTACCGCTATCCCGTGAAGGGGCTGTCGGCCGAGCGACTGCCGGCGGTCGCGCTCGGCATCGGCGAAACCTTCCCGGCCGACCGGGCGTTCGCCCTCGAGAACGGCCCTTCGGGCTTCGATCCGGCCGCGCCCGCGTGGCAGCCCAAGATCAAGTTTCTTTGCCTGATGAAGAACGCGAAAATCGCGGCACTCTCGACGCGCTACGACGATGCGAGCGGAAAGCTGATCGTCGCGAAGGATGGGCGCACGCTTCTTGAAGCCAGCTTGCACGATGCCGCGGGTCGGGCCGCCATCGAGCGCTTCTTCCAGGATTACATGGGCGGCGATGCGCGCGGGCCGGTGCGCGTACTGGAAGCGCCCAGGCCACAGCTTCTCGGACGTGGCGCGCAAAGTGGTCTCGATCATCAATCTCGAGAGCGTGCGTGCGCTCGAAACGTCAATCGGGCGCAAGGTTCATCCGCTGCGCTTTCGCGGCAATCTCTATGTGGAAGGCTGGCCGGCCTGGGTCGGAGGTCGGGCTCGTGGGGCGCGATCTGGAGATCGGGAGCGCGCGGCTCCGGGTCGTGAAAATGATCCAGCGCTGCGCCGCGACCCAGGTCGATCCGGAAACCGCCGCACGCGACATCGACGTGCCCGACGCGCTCTATCGCCTCACGGGCGAAGACGATTGCGGAATCTACGCGGAAGTGATCGCGGCCGGACGGATCGCCGAAGGCGACCCGATCAAAATCATCGCTGAGGCTTATTCGGCCGGACCCTCTGGCTTCGGCGGGTTGACCTCGCCCGCCGGCTGCGCTCGCGCTGCCGGCGCGGCCTGAGCGGCGCCTCGTTGGGGCGGTCGTTGCGCTGCTCGAATTCGCCGGGCCCACGCGGACGGAAACGGCGGCGATGCCGCCCACCGAAGCGTCCGCCGCGGTCGCCTTGCTCCGCGTCATAGCCGTTGCCGGGTGCCTGGCCCGGCGCCTGGTTCGGCGCCTGGCCGCCACCGGTGATGAAAGACGGAAGACCGGGATCGCGCGGCTCGTCGGGACGGCGCTGCTGCTGCGGCTGGAAATTCGGCTGCGGCTGGTGCTGAGGTTGCGGCTGGTGCTGCTGCGGCTGGCGGTATTGCTGCTGCGGCTGCTGTTGATGCGGCGGCTGAAAATGCGGCTGCGGCGCGCCCGGCGCGCCGGGGTGCTGCGGAATATCGGGCGACCCGTCGTCGCCCTCGTCGTCGTCGTACTCCTCGCCCAACTGATCGGGGCGCGGGGGCGACTGCTGAGGCTGAGGATTATGCGGGTTCTGCTGCGCGAAGGCAGCCTGCGCGGCGACGATCAAGCGGAAATAATGCTCGGCGTGCTGCAGGTAGCCTTCGGCCGCGACCGGATCGCCGGAGGTTTGCGCGTCGCGCGCGAGCTGCATGTACTTTTCGGCGATGTGATGGGCGGTTCCCCGGACCTTCACGTCCGGGCCGTTGGATTCGTAGACCCGCGTCATCGGGTTGTGGTTGCGGCGATTGCGGCCGCGCATGCGTTGCTTCTGACCATTCCTCATGAAACCTGTCTCTCCTTCACATCACCGCCGGCACAGCCGGCCGCACACTTCTCCGGGCAGGACCAGCGTTAAGCAGGTCCTACGATCCGTTCGGATCAAATCGAGAGCTTCGCGCGCAGCGCGCGCGACGACTTTTTTCGCATTGGTTGTTGGACCAAGAGTTCCAATCCGCGATCACACGCGGCATTTGCCCCTAGCTTTCGCGCGAACGCCGCATCATCGCGACCGGATCGCGCGAACTTCTGTGAAGCATCGGAGACCCGGCGAGCCGCTTCCCGGCCACCGCGCGCCTTCGGCCAAGTTGCCCAGACGCGCCACGGGTCGAATCCCGGGCAGAAGCTAGTCCGGATCGAGAGCGCTTCCAAGCGTTATTTTCGGTCCTGTGAGCGGAGCACGAGCGCGCGCGGAATGCCCAGGAGGTCGCGGCGGGCGGGTTCGTTAACAATGAGATTGGCCGCTGGCGCGAGCGCGCTCACCGCCGCCTCCTGCCCGCGCCCCAGTTCGAGAACGGCGACGCCGCCCGGCGCCATCAGACGCTGCAGGTCGGGCAGGATCGCGCGATAGGCCTCCAGGCCATCGCCGCCGCCGTCGAGCGCGAGCCGCGGATCGAAGTCGCGCACTTCGCGCGGCAGGGTCTCGAGCTCCGCGTGCGCGATATAGGGAGGATTGGCGACGATGAGATCGAAGCGCGTGCCGATCGCGGCGCTCCAGTCGCAGCAGGCGAAGGCGGCGCGATCGGCGAGGCCGAGACTTTGCAGATTTTCGCGTGCGACCAGCAGTGCATGCTCGCTGCGGTCGATGCCGACGCCGAAGGCGCTGGGCCGTTCGAGCAGGAGCGCGGCGAGCAACGCCCCGGTGCCGGTGCCGAGATCGAGCACGCGAAGCGGCGCATTGCGATCCGGCATGGCCGCAAGCGCCGCCTCGACCACGGTCTCGCTCTCCGGACGGGGAACCAGCGTTTCGGGCGCCAGCGCGAACGCGCTGCTCCAGAATTCCTTGCGCCCCAGAATCCGCGCGAGCGGCTCGCCGTCTGCACGGCGGCGCAACCAAGGCTTCGATCCGCGCGCGCGCGGCCGTATCGACCTCCGCCTCCGACGTGGCGAAGATCGCCGATTCTTCGATTCCGAGCGCACGGGCAATGAGCACGCGCGCTTCGAGCGCAGCACTGCCGATGCCGGCCTTGCGCAAGCCGCTCGGCGACCTCGCGGCGCAGCGCGCCTACGGTCGTCGCCTTGCCCTTCTTGGTTTTCACCGGAGAGATCATTCGGTCTCCTCCGCGCAGCAGCGCCGCCTGATGGTCGGCAACCAGTGCGTCGATCAGCTCGTTCAGCGCCGTGCCCTCCAGAACCTGCGGAAGCTTGTGCAGGGTGAGCCCGATACGATGATCGGTGACGCGGCCCTGCGGAAAATTATAGGTGCGGATGCGTTCGGAACGATCCCCGCTCCCCACCAGCCCGCGCCGCTCCGCCGCGCGCGCGGCATCCAGCTTCTTGCGCTCCATGTCGAACAGGCGGGCGCGCAGCATCTCCATCGCGCGGGCGCGATTTCGGTGCTGCGAGCGCTCGTCCTGAACGAAAACCACGATGCCGCTCGGAAGGTGGGTGATGCGCACGGCGGACTCGGTCTTGTTCACGTGCTGGCCGCCGGCGCCGCCGGCACGCATGGTGTCGATCTCAAGATCGTCGTCGTTGATCTTGACGTCGACCTCACCGGCCTCGGGAAGCACCGCGACGGTCGCTGCCGAAGTGTGAATGCGGCCCGAACCCTCGGTCGTGGGTACGCGCTGGACGCGGTGCACGCCGGATTCGAACTTGAGCTTGGCGTAGGCGCCCTGGCCGCGAACGGCAGCGATGATCTCCTTGAACCCGCCCTTGGCGCCCTCGCTCGAGGACAGCACCTCGACGGTCCAGCCCTTCAGCGCGGCATAGCGCTGGTACATGCGGAACAGATCGCCGGCGAACAGGGCGGCCTCGTCGCCGCCGGTGCCGGCACGCACTTCGAGGACCGCACCGTGCTCGTCGGCGGAATCCTTGGGCAGCAGCGCCACGCGAACCTTTTCCTCGAGCGCGGTCAGGCGCTTGAGCACCGCCGCCTTTTCCTCGGCGGCGAGCCGCTCCACGTCGGCCTCGGTGGTGGGATCGACCAGCAAGGCTTCGAGCGAGGCAAGATCGGCCCGCGCGTTGCGCAGTGCATGCACGGTCTCCACCACCGGCGTGAGCTCGGAAAACTCGCGCGACAAGCGCACGCGCGATTCGCGGTCGAGCGGCGCCGACAGCTCCCCTTGCAGAGCCGCGTGGCGTGAAATCAGCGTATCGAGGCGGGCTTCGGGCAGCATGGTTTCAGACCGGAACGCCGGATTTCTCGGCGAAGGCGCGCAGCTTGTCGCGGATCGAGGCCTTGCCGGCCTTGCCGACCAGCATCGGGTTCAACATTTTCGCGGCCGCGCCGATATCGAGCGCGAGCACCATCGCCTTCACCGGCCCGAGTGCCGCGGGCGAGAGCGACAGCCGGCGATAGCCGATGGCCAACAGCGCCAGCGCCTCCAGCGGACGCGAGGCAAGCTCGCCGCAGAGCGCGATCGGCTTGTTGTGCTTGATGCCGGCGTCGGCCACCGCCTTGAAGGCGCGCAAGGCCGGCGGCGAGATCGGATCGAACCGGCCGGCCACGCGCTGATTGCCGCGGTCGGCGGCGAACAGGAACTGGATCAGGTCGTTCGACCCGACCGAGAGGAAGTCGACGCGCTCGAGGATCTCGTCGAGCGAGAACAGCAGCGAAGGAACCTCGAGCATGGCGCCGATGCGGATCGTGTCCGGGAGCGCGTGCCCGTGGCGGCGCAGATGCGTGAGCTCGCGCTCGATCAACGCGCGCGCGCGGTCGAACTCGTCGACGGCGGCGATCATCGGGAACATCACGTGCAGATCGCGCCCCGATGCGGCGCGCAGCAGCGCGCGCAACTGGCTGCGCAAGAGCCCCGGCCGGTCGAGCCCGAAACGCACCGCGCGCCAGCCCAGCGCCGGGTTTTCCTCCACGACGTTGCGCAGGTACGGCAGCACCTTGTCGCCGCCGATATCGAGCGTGCGGAAGGTCACCGGCTTGCCGTTGGCGGCTTCGAGCACGGCCTTGTAGTGCTTGTATTGCTCGCTGGTGCGCGGCAGCGCGGAAGCCACCAGGAACTGCAGCTCGGTGCGGAACAGGCCGATGCCGTCGGCGCCGGTCTCGGCGATGTGCGGCAGATCGACCAGCAGCCCCGCGTTCAGGAGCAGATCGATGCGTTCGCCGTCCTTGCTCACGGCCGGCCGGTCGCGCAGCGCCGCGTATTGCGCCTGGCGGCGCGCTTTCAGGCGCACCTTCTCAGCGTAAGCTTTTTCCAGATCGGGCGGCGGGCGAAAGTGCACTTCGCCGGCGTCGCCGTCGACGATGATGGCGTCGCCCGGATCGACCAAACCGGTCGCGTTCTCGATCTGACCGACGGTGGCGACGCCGAGCGCGCGGGCGACGATCGCGACGTGGCTGGTGGAGGCGCCCTCTTCCAGCACCACGGCGCGCAGCCGGGCGCGGTCGAAGTCGAGCAACGCCGCCGGGCTCATGTTGCGGGCCACCAGGATCGCGTTCTCCGGCAAGTCCTCGCGCTTCTGGCCGTCGTTCAAGCCGACGAGCTCGCGCAGCAGCCGGTTGGCGAGATCGTCGAGATCGTGCAGACGCTCGCGCAGATAGGGATCGGTCTGGCGCAGCATGCGCGCGCGGGTGTCGGACTGGACGCGCTCGACCGCGGCCTCCGCGGTCAGTCCGGTCATGACGGCCTCGCGCAGCTTGCGCAGCCAGCCGCGGTCATGGGCGAACATGCGGTAGGCCTCGAGCACGTCGCGGTGCTCGCCGGCGCGCGCCACGCCTTCTTCCTCGAGCATGGTGTCGACCGAGGCGCGGAGCGTATCGATCGACTGGTCGAGGCGGGCAAGCTCCTTCTGCGGGTCGTCGGCGATGAAATTCTTCACGTGTACGCGCGGGTCGTGCAGCACGACGTGGCCGAGCCCGATGCCGTCGGAGAGCGACAAGACCCTGGGCATGCACCGGCCGGCGTGCGGCGGGCTCGGCGCCGGGCCTGGCGAGCGTGGTCAGCTCGCCCGAGGCGATCATCTCGGCCAGCACCATCGCCGTGGTCTGCAGCGCCTCGACCTCCTCCTCGCTATAGGTGCGGAAGGCCCGGTTCTGCACGTCGAGCACGCCGAGCGTGTTGCCGGCGCGCAGAATCGGCACGCCGAGGAACGAGTGGTAAATCTCCTCGCCGGTCTCCGGCTTGAAGGAGAAGGCCGGATGCTTCTGGGCGTCGGGGAGATTCAGCGGCTCGGCCTCGGAGGCGACCAGGCCGACGAGGCCCTCGCCGGGCTTCAGCACCGTCAAGTGCACGGCGTCGCGGCTCAGGCCTTCGGTGGCATAGAGTTCGAGGCTGCCGTCGACGCGCAGCACATAGACCGAGCAGACCTCCGCCACCATATTGGCGGCGATCTGCACCACGATCTTGTCGAGCCGCTCCTGCGCGCTGACCGGCTCCGCCATCACTTCGCGGAGCCGCTTCAGCAGAACGCGCGGACCGGCCAGCGTGCTACGCACGGCCATGAGCCGGGTTCCTTCCAGGGCGCCGCGCCGCCCGCTTGTTTTCTCGTGAATCTCGCGCGGGAGCCGTCCCCGCGCCGTCGCTACAGGCGATGGCCGGTGGCCGGTTGCTTACGCGTCTGGCTCGTACAAACCATCATTGGTCGAGCCCGTATACTGAATGCAAAGTCCGTACCGCAAGCTCGGTATAGGCCGCATCGATCAGCACGGAAATCTTGATCTCCGAGGTCGAGATGGCGCGGATATTGATCTGCCGCTCGGCGAGCGCCTGGAAGGCGGTGGCGGCGACGCCGGCGTGGGTGCGCATGCCGACCCCGATGATGGAAACCTTCACCACGTCGGCAGCACCCTCGATCGCCGCGAAGCCCACCTTCTTCTTGACCTTCTCCAGCACCTGCTTGGCCCGCTCATAGTCGGTCACCGGCACGGTGAAGGTGATGTCGGTGCGGCCGTCGGCCGAGATGTTCTGCACGATCATATCGACGTTGATGTTGGCATCCGCGAGCGGCCCGAACAGGGCGGCGGCGACGCCGGGCTTGTCCTCGACCCGGCGGATCGAGATCTGCGCCTCGTCCTTGGAGAAGGCGATACCCGTTACGACTTGATTCTCCAAAATCTCCTCCTCGTCGCAGATCAGGCTGCCGACCGGGTGGCCATGGGCGTCGCGCTGCGGCGCGTCCGGCGCCTCGAAGCTCGAGCGCACGTTGACGCGCACCTTCTGCTGCATCGCGAGCTCGACCGAGCGCACCTGCAGCACCTTGGCCCCGAGCGAGGCCATCTCGAGCATTTCCTCGTAGGCGACCTTCTCGAGCCGCCGCGCCTTGGGCACGATGCGCGGGTCGGTCGTATAGACCCCGTCCACGTCCGTATAGATGTCGCAGCGTTCGGCATGGATCGCCGCCGCGATGGCGACCGCGCTGGTGTCGGAGCCGCCACGGCCGAGCGTCGTGATGCGGCCGGTTTCCTTGTGCATGCCCTGGAAGCCGGCGATGACGGCGACCTCGCCGCGCTCCTTGAAACGCTTGATCAGCTCGGCGCCGTTCACTTCGACGGATATGCGCGCTGCCGTGCGCGTTGTCCGTGAAGATCGGCAATTGCCAGCCCTGCCAGGAGCGCGCGGTGACGCCCATTTCCTGCAGAACGATGGCGAGCAGCCCGGCGCTCACCTGCTCGCCGGAGGCGACTACGGCGTCATATTCGCGCGCGTCGTGCATGGGCGCCGCCTGCCGGCACCATTCGACGAGCTGGTTGGTGGTGCCGGCCATGGCCGACACGACAACGGCGACCTCATGGCCGGCGTCGACCTCGCGCTTGACGTGCAGCGCGACGTTGCGGATTCGGTCGAGATCGGCGACCGAAGTGCCGCCGAACTTCATGACGAGCCGGGCCATAAATCCTCAACTGCTGACGCGGCGGGAAGCCCCTCCTCCCGAACCGCGAAAAGGCGCGTATAGATATAGACGGGTTGGCTATGCGGGCAACGGCCCGGCGTGAGAGGAACCCTACATGGTGAAGGCCGCAAGAGAAGCCCGAACAAGTGAAGCCCGAACGACGGTCGATCCGGCCGAAGTCGCGCGCTTCGCGGGGCTGGCCGACGAGTGGTGGAACCCGCACGGCAAGATGCGGCCATTGCACAAGTTCAATCCGGTGCGGCTCGGCCTATATCCGGGACCGCATCTGCGAGCGGTTCGGGCGCGACGCCAAATCGCTCGAAAGCCTGAAGGGGCTCCGCATCCTCGATGTCGGCTGCGGCGGCGGGCTGGTGTGCGAGCCCCTGGCGCGGCTCGGCGCGGGCGTCGTCGGCATCGACCCGGGCGAGCCGAACGTCGCGGCGGCGCGGCTGCATGCCGAAAAGAGCGGCCTTGCGATCGATTACCGCGCGACCACCGCGGAGGCGCTGGCCGACACGGGCGAGCGTTTCGACGTAGTGCTCGCGCTCGAAGTGGTCGAGCACGTCTCGGACTTGACGCTGTTCGTGCGCCGTTGCGCCGAGATGCTGAAGCCGGGCGGGCTGATGATCGTGGCGACGCTAAACCGCACGCTGAAAAGTTTTGCGCTGGCGATCGTCGGCGCCGAATACGTGCTGCGCTGGCTGCCGGTGGGCACGCATCGCTGGGAAAAGTTCGTGACGCCCGAGGAGCTCGAGGCGGCGCTCGGCGCCGGCGGGCTCGCGCTGATCGACGAGGCCGGCGTCGTCTATAATCCGTTCGCCGACGCATGGCGGCGGGCCGAAGACATGGACGTGAACTACATGGTCGCGGCCGGGAAGACGAGCTGAGGCGGACGGGAAATGATCGCCCTGCCCTGGCTGTGGGCCGCCTTCACCGTGTTCGGCGCCGCGGCGCAGACCGCGCGCAACGCCACGCAACGCGAGCTCACCGCCGTGCTCGGCACCGTGGGCGCGACGCACGTGCGCTTTCTGTTCGGGCTGCCGTTCGCGATCGTGTTCCTGGTCGTCGTCTGCGCAGTCACCGGCACGCGGCCGCCCGTGCCGCGCGCGGAATTCTGGCCGTGGATCGTGACCGGAGCGGTCGCGCAGATTCTGGCGACCGCGCTGATGCTCGCGGCCATGAACGACCGTTCGTTCGTCGTCACCATCGCCTATACGAAGACCGAGCCGGTGCAGACCGCGATCTTCGGCCTCGTGCTGCTCGGCGACCGGCTTACGTGGCCGCTCGCGGCCGCGATTCTGATCGCGAGCGCGGGCGTATTCCTGATGTCGTGGAAGCCGGGGCAGCAGACCGGCGGCATGCGGCCGGTGTTGATGGGCATCGCCTCGGGCGGACTCTTCGGCCTCGCGGCGGTGAGCTTCCGCGGCGCGATCCTTTCGCTCGATACGAGCTTCGTTCCGGCCGCGACCTTCGCGCTCGCGGTTTCGCTGGCGATCCAGACGGCGCTGCTCACGCTTTACCTGCTGCTGCGCGACCGGGCGGTGCTCGGCGCGATCTTTCGCGCCTGGAGGCCCTCGATGTTCGCGGGCCTCATGGGCGCGACCGCCTCGGAATTCTGGTTCCTGGCCTTCGCGCTGACCTCGGCCGCCAACGTGCGCACGCTCGGTCTCGTGGAAGTGCTGTTCGCGCAGGGCGTCTCGACGATCCTGTTCCGTCAGGCCATCACCGCGCGCGAGGCGCTCGGGATCGTCTGTGTCGTATTCGGAGTCGGGCTGTTGCTGTTGTTCGCGTCCTGAGGACGCTCAGTTCCGCTCGTCGGGCAGGATCGGCAGCGGCTGCACCTCGACGCCCTCCTCGAGCAGCTCCTTCACTTCATCGGGCTGCGCCTCGCCGTAGATCGAGCGCTTCTCGATTTCCTCGTGGTGCATCTGGCGCGCGAGCTCGGGGAACTCCTCGCCGACGTAATCGGCGTTCTTCTTCACGTGCTCGCGCACTTCCTTGAGCAGGCGACGCAATTCCCGCTCGCGCCCGGACATGAGCGCGACCGGCTGCGGCCCGGGCTGCGGTGCCGGCACGGGCTCGGCCTCGGCCTGGCGGCCGGCGCGGCCGATGGAAGGCGCCATGACCGACTTCTCGATCCGGCTCGAGCCGCATTCGGGACATTCCACGTGCCCACCGGCGACCTGCGCCTCGGAGGCCGCGGAATCGCGGAACCAGCTATCGAAGCAGTGGCCCGCTTCGCAGACCAGCGAATAGCGGATCATGAGCGTCCGACCACGTGAAGCCGCGCGGTTTCGCTCGCGGGCGCGACCACCTCGAAGCGGCGACCGTGCTCGAGCGAGGGAATGCGCGAGCGCGCCTGGATGACGAGCGCGGGATCGATTTCGGCGATCGTGACGCCCGGCTCGATGCCGGCCTCGGCGACGACCTTGCCCCACGGATCGATCACCATGGAGTGGCCGTAGGTTTCGCGGCCGTTCTCGTGCTTGCCGCCCTGGGCCGCCGCGAGCACGTAGGCGCCGTTCTCGATCGCGCGCGCGCGCAGGAGCACGTGCCAGTGCACCTCGCCCGTGGTCTTGGTGAAGGCCGCGGGCACGGTAAGGAAATGCGCGCCGGCCTCGGCGAGCGCGCGATAGAGCTGCGGGAAAGCGCAGATCGTAGCAAACCGAAAGCCCGAGCCCGCCCCACGGCAGACCCACGACGATCGCGGTCTCGCCCGGACGGAAGGTGTTCGACTCGCGATAGCTCTCGTTGCCCGGGAGCTCGACGTCGAACAGATGGATCTTGTCGTAGCGGGCCATGATCTCGCCGTCGGGGCCGATCATGAAACCGCGGTTGGCGGCCTTCTCGGGCGAGACCTTCAGCGAGAGCGAGCCGACGTGGAGAAACAAGGCAAGCTCGCGCGCGAGCTGCTGAAACGCGGCGAGCGCCGGATCGTGATTCTCCTCGACGATATTCTCGAACAGCGATTTGCGGTCGAGCTCCATGAGCGAGGTCATCTCCGGCGTCTGCACGTAGTCGGCGCCGGCGCTCTTGGCCTCGCGAATGAGCTTGGCCGCGAGATCGACATTGGCGACGACCGAACGGCCCGCGCGCAGTTGCACGAGCCCGGCGCGAAACTTTTTCAACTCAGGCATAGATTCCTCGGCCATCCGAATTCGGCGCCATCATAGGGCCGCTTACCAGGGCTCGACAACCCGTGCGAAAGCCAGCACGTCGACGCTCTGCGCACCGGCCCGGCGCAAGGCGCGCGCGCAGGCGTCCACGGTGGCGCCCGACGTGATCACATCGTCGACCAACACCAGGCGGCGGCCCTTGATCTCGGCGCGCATGTTCGCCGGGACGCTGAAAGCGCCCTGAACGTTGCGCGCGCGCTCCTTGCGGGTCTTGCCGACCTGGGGCGGGGTCGCATGGCGGCGATCGAGGAAGCGTTCCTTAACCGGAACGCCGGAAATCGCCGAGACCGCGCCGGCGAGCGCCGCCGATTGATTGAAGCGGCGCCACCACAGCCGCGTCCAATGCAGCGGCACCGGCACGAGCGCATCGGCTCCCGCCAACACCTCGCTTCCCGCGCGCGCCATCCAGCGGCCGAGCGGGCGGGCAACATCGAGCCGGTCGCCGTATTTCAGGAGATGCACGAGCTCGCGCGCGACGTCACCGAAGCGAGAGACGGCGCGCGCGCGATCGTAAGCCGGAGGGTCGGCAAGCGCGCTGGCCGAAATCAACGGCCCGCCCGGATCGTGCGAAAACGGCGTCCCCAGCCGCTCGCAATAGGGCCGCTCGATGAAGCCCATCCTGTTCCAGCAGGCTTGGCAGAGACCACCCTGCTCGCCCACGGGCCTGCGGCAAGCCAGGCAGGTCGGCGGCAAGACGAGATCGAGGCTGCGACGGCCGGTGCCCGCCATGAAGCGGACGAGAAGCGATCCGGGGCGGGCGAAAGCGGCTAGCATGGCGCAAGGCTAGCGCCGAAACCGCCTTGATTCAAAGTTATCAATAACCGGATGGATGCTCCTCCCAGACTTTTCGACCGGGCGCTGTTGCTCGAGCGCCGAAGGCGCGCCGACAAGGCCGGCGCGGAAACGTTTCTCCTGGAGCGGGTGGCCGCGGACCTGGCCGAGCGACTGACAGCCGTGCAGCGGCGGTTCGAGCTTGCGATCGATCTCGGCACGCCTGGTGCTGCGCTTACCAACGCCCTGATGAAGAACGGCCAGATCGGCCGGCTCGTGGTCTGCGAACCGCTCGCCGAGCTGCGCGCCGGCGCTTTGCGCGTCGCCGGAGACGAGGAAGCGCTGCCCTTCGCGCCGGGCACGCTCGATCTCGTCGTGTCGGCGCTCGCGCTGCAGTGGGTGAACGATCTGCCCGGGCACGCTCGTGCAAATCCGCCGCGCGCTCAAGCCGGACGGCTTGCTGCTCGCCGCGCTCATCGGCGGCGATACGCTGATCGAGCTGCGCGAGAGCTTCGCCACGGCCGAGGAAGAGATCGCCGGCGGTGCCAGCCCGCGGGTTTCGCCCTTCACCGACGTGCGGACGATGGGTTCGCTCCTGCAGCGCGCGGGTTTCGCCTTGCCGGTGACCGACTCGGACCGGATCGTCGTGCGCTATGCGCAGCTCTCCGATCTGCTGAACGATCTGCGCCGCATGGGCGCGACCAACGTGCTGGTCGAGCGACAGAGCACGATGATGAAGCGCGCAATCCTGGCGCGCGCGGCCGAGCACTATGCCGAGCGTTTCTCCGATGCGGACGGGAAGATCAGGGCGACGTTCGAGGTGATCTCGATCTCGGGCTGGTCACCGCACGAGAGCCAGCAGAAACCGCTGCGGCCCGGCTCGGCGCGGACGCGGCTCGCCGATGCGCTGGGGGTTACGGAGCAGCCGGCCGGCGACAAGGCGCGGCCGCCGCGCTCGTAGCCCGATCAGCTGGGGTACGCGTCGAGAACCAGCTTGTAGGTGCCGGTCAGCGTAGTGCCGGTCGAGACGATGATCCCGACGATGGCGACAGCGATGCAAGAGGCCATAATTGCGTATTCGATCGAGGTCGTGGCGCCCGTGTCGGACAGAAATTCGCGCGCCGAACGCATCGGACGCGCAACTGCGGTGGAGATCGAGGACAGCATGGGCAGACTCCTCATTTTCTTTACCGACCCGGCATCGAGAGCAGCTCGACGAGACTTGGGATCAGCGGCACGTCGGCGGGAGGCATCGGGTAGTCCCGCAGGCGCTCCGGCCTGACCCAAGTGCATTCCTGTCCTTCGTGCGGTTTCACGAACCCATCCCAGCGTCGGCAGACCCACAGCGGCATCAAGAGCTGGAAGTCGTCATAGCCGTAGCTGGCGAATGTGAGCGGCGAAAGGCAGGCCTCGCGCACCTCGATTCCAAGTTCCTCCTTCAGTTCCCGTATCAACGCATCCTCGGGTCGCTCGCCCGGCTCGACCTTGCCGCCCGGAAATTCCCACAAGCCCGCCATCGGCTTGCCCGGCGGGCGGCGCGTCAACAGCACCCGACCGTCGGCATCGATGAGCGCGCAGGCTGCGACAAGAACGAGCTTCACGCGCGAACCCGGGGGAAAGCATAGGCGCCGGTCGTTAATGCAAACCTATTCCGCAGCCTCGTATTTTGCTGCGCTTGCATACGATCTAGCTCCTATAATCGCCGTTGATGGCGACGTATTCCTTGGTGAGATCGCAGGTCAGCACCCGGTCGGCTCCGCGGCCGAGCTTGAGATCGACGGTAAGATCGATCACGTCGCGCTTCATATAGGCGGCGGCCCGTGCCTCTTCGTAAGCGGGATCGCGCTCGCCGGCGACGGCCACGCGAATATCGCCGAACCAGATCGTAAGCTTGTCGCGCTCGGCGGGCTCGCCCGCTTTCCCTACAGCCATCACGACGCGGCCCCAGTTGGCGTCCTCGCCGGCGATCGCGGTCTTGACGAGCGGCGAGTTGGCGATCGAAAGCGCAATGCGGCGCGCCGATTTCTTGGACACCGCACCTTTCACGTGGATGCGCACGAGCTTGCGCGCGCCCTCGCCGTCGCGCGCCAGCTGCTCGGCCAGATCGGCGAGCACCGCGTAGAGCGCCTTGCGAAATGCGCCGAGCCGCCGGTCGTTCGCTTTCGCGATCTTCGGCGCGCCGCGCGCTGCCGCCGCGCCGGTCGCGAACAGAAGTAGCGTGTCGGATGTCGAGGTATCGCCGTCCACGGTGACGGCGTTGAAGGTATCGACCACGCTTTCGGAAAGCAGCACGCGCAGCGCGGGCGCCGCGATCGGTGCATCGGTGAAGACGAAGGCGAGCATGGTCGCCATATCGGGCATGATCATGCCGGAGCCCTTGGCGAATCCGTTGATGCGCACCTGCGCGCCGCCGAGCCGCGCGGTGGCGGTGGCGAGCTTCGGAAACGTATCGGTGGTCATGATCGCGCGCGCGGCGGCTTCCCACTGGTCGGGCCGGGCGGCGGCGATGGTGCGGTCGATGACCGCCGCGATCTTGTCGGGATCGAGCGGCTCGCCGATCACGCCGGTCGAGGCGAGGAAAACCTGGTTCGCGGGACAACCCGCGGCCTTGCCGGCGAGCATCGCGATCTTCTTCGTGCCGGCGCGGCCGCGCGCGCCGGTAAAGGCATTGGCGTTTCCCGAATTGACCACCAACGCGCGCGCTTTGCCTTTGGGCAGATGCTCGCGGCACCAGTCGACCGGGGCCGACGGGCATCTGGAGCGCGTGAGCACGCCGGCGACCGCGGTGCCTGGATCGAGCACGGCGACGAGCACGTCGGTGCGGTCGCGGTACTTGATCCCGGCCGAGGCGGTCGCCAGCCGGACGCCGGGAACTGGATCGAGCCTGGGAACCGCGGCCGGCGCGAGCGGCGATACGCCCGCCATGCTTATTTCTTCTTCGCGGCCGGAGCCGGTGCGGCGGGGGCCGGCGTCGCCGGAGGCGTGGCCGCCGGCGCGGGAACGGGCGGCGGCGTCTGCGTCAGCCGCTCGATCTTCGCGCCTTCGCGCAGTTTCAGCACCAGCTCGGACTGCGCGCGCTGCACGACGAAGTTCGCAAGCTGATCCTTCACCGCCTCGTAGGTCGGAAGCGGACGGTCGCGCGCATCCTCGATCTTGATGATGTGCCAGCCGAACTGGGTTTTCACCGGATCGGATAGCTGGCCCTTCTCGAGCTTGAAGGCGGCCTCGGCGAATTCGGGCACCATCTGGTTCTTGGCGAAATAGCCGAGATCGCCGCCTTCGGCCGCGCCCGGATCCTTGGAATTTTCCTTCGCCAGCGCAACGAAGTCGCCGCCGGCCTTCAGCTTCGTCAGAATTTCCTTCGCCTTGTCCTCGGTCTCGACCAGGATGTGGCGCGCGCGGACTTCCTTCTCCGGCGTCAGCTTCTTCACCGACTCGTCATAGAGCGTTTTCATCGCCGTCTCGGTGGCGGCGGTCTTGGTGGTTTCGTCGAGCAACAACTCCATCAGCGCGCGCTCGCGGGCATAGGCGAGCTTCTTCGCGAAATCCGGAGTGTCGCCGAGCTTCTTCGCGTCGGCCGCGCGGGCCAGGAGCTTCACGTCGATCAGGTAGGCTATGAGCTGGTCCCGGCGCGCATCGCCGGCCGACGGCGGCAGGCTCGAGCCGATGTCGGCCTCGGCGACCGCGAGATCGCTCTGGCGGATTTCCACGCCGTCGACGCGCGCGAGCACCGGGTCCGGGCTCTGCTGGGCGCGAACCAGGGACGGCGCACCGGCGGCGACAATGGCTGCAAGTACGAACGCGAGCGGAATCGAGCGGATGCGCATGGAAAATCCTCTAACCGGCCGCCCCGGGCCAGCGCGCGGAAAGTGGCGCAAGGTTCGCGGAGAAGCAAGGTCGGTCAGTGCGGCGGCTCGGCTCGCGTCACCGTGATCCTTAACCGCCGACCTGCGTGAGAAACGGCCGGCCGCAGGCGATTTCAGCGTCTCGGCCAGGCCGGCCGCAACATTGACAAGGTGGGGGGCACTTCATATCTGTGCTGCGGCGCGCCGGCAGACACGAATTTGTGCCGCAATTCCAATATCGAACGAGCTTCGGCCACCCGGCGGCCTGAGGGCCGTTTGCGAGGGTCAATGCCCGTTCGACCTACGACCAGGAACGCTCCTCGATGATCGGCGCCCTCGCCCGCAAGATTTTCGGCTCGGCCAACGACCGGCGCGTGCGCGCCTATCAGCCCCGCGTCGACCAGATCAATGCGCTGGAGTCCGAGCTCGCGACGCTCACCGACGAGGCGCTGCGCGCCCGCACCGACGAATTCCGCAAGCAGGTCGCGGCCGGCACGCCGCTCGACGAACTCCTGGTGCCGGCTTTCGCCACGGTCCGCGAAGCGTCCAAACGCACGCTCGGCCAGCGCCATTTCGACGTCCAGTTGATCGGCGGCATGGTCCTGCACGAGGGCTCGATCGCCGAGATGAAGACCGGCGAAGGCAAAACACTGGTCGCGACGCTTCCGGTGTATCTGAACGCGCTCGCCGGCAAAGGCGTCCACGTGGTGACGGTCAACGACTACCTCGCCAAACGCGACTCCGAATGGATGGGGCAGATCTATAAGTTCCTCGGGCTCACGGTCGGCGTGATCGTGCACGGGCTCGACGACGAGCAGCGGCAAAAAGCCTATGCCTGCGACGTCACCTACGGCACCAATAACGAGCTCGGCTTCGATTACCTGCGCGACAACATGAAGTACGAGCTCGCGCAGATGGTGCAGCGCGGACACCCCTACGCGATCGTCGACGAGGTGGACTCGATCCTGATCGACGAAGCGCGCACGCCGCTCATCATTTCCGGTCCGCTCGACGACCGCTCCGATTTCTACAACACCATCGACGCCTTCATTCCGAAACTCGATACCGGCGAAAAGGTCGACTACGAAGTCGACGAGAAGCAGCGCACGGTGGTGATGACCGAAGCCGGCACCGAGAAGATGGAGCGGATTCTGCGCGAAGCCGGGCTGCTCAAGGCCGAGTCGCTCTACGACATCGAGAACGTTTCCGTCGTCCACCACGTCAACCAGGCGCTGCGCGCGCACAAGCTGTTTCAGCGCGACCGCGACTACATCGTGAAGAACGACGAGGTCATCATCATCGACGAATTCACCGGCCGCATGATGCCGGGCCGGCGCTACTCGGAAGGCCTGCACCAGGCGCTCGAGGCCAAGGAACACGTCGCGATCCAGCCCGAGAACCAGACGCTCGCCTCGATCACCTTCCAGAATTATTTCCGCCTGTACGGCAAGCTCGCGGGCATGACCGGCACGGCGCTGACCGAGGCCGACGAGTTCGCCGACATCTACGGCCTCGAGGTCGTGGAAGTGCCGACCAACATGCCGATGATCCGCGACGACCAGGACGACGAAGTGTACCGGACGGCGGCGGAGAAATACCGCTCGATCGTCGAGCTGCTCAAGGAGTGCAAGACGCGCGGCCAGCCGGTGCTGGTCGGCACGGTCTCGATCGAGAAATCGGAGCAGCTCGCGGAAATGCTGCGCAAGGACGGCTGGGAGCAGCACGATTTCTCCGATCCCAATGCGTTCGCCGCGCTCTATTCCGGCGACGAGGGCGCGAAGAAATCGAAAGTGTTCGCGGTGCTGAACGCGCGCTACCACGAGCAGGAGGCCTACATCATCTCGCAGGCCGGCGTGCCGGGCGCGATCACGATCGCGACCAACATGGCCGGCCGCGGCACCGACATCCAGCTCGGCGGCAACGCCGACATGCGCATCAAGCAAGAGCTGGGCGACATTCCGGAAGGCCCGCAGCGCGAGCAGGCCGCGGCCACGGTCCGCGAACAGGTCGCAAGACTGAAGGAAAAGACGCTCGCCGCCGGCGGCCTGTTCGTGCTCGGCACCGAGCGCCACGAGTCGCGGCGCATCGACAACCAGTTGCGCGGCCGCTCCGGCCGCCAGGGCGACCCGGGCCGCTCCAAGTTCTTCCTTTCGCTCGAAGACGACCTGATGCGCATCTTCGGCTCCGACCAGCTCGGCGGCATGCTCACCAAGCTCGGACTCAAGGAGGGCGAGGCGATCGTCCATCCCTGGATCAACAAGGCGCTGGAAAAGGCGCAGAGCAAGGTCGAGGCGCGCAACTTCGATATCCGCAAGAACCTGCTCAAGTACGACGACGTGATGAACGACCAGCGCAAGGTCGTGTTCGAGCAGCGCATCGAGCTGATGCGCGACGCCGACGTGTCGGAGACCGTCACCGACATGCGCCATTCGGTGATCGGAGACCTCGTCGCCAAGCACATCCCCGAGGCCGCCTATCCGGAGCAGTGGGACGCCAAGGGCCTGCGCGAAGAGGTCAAGAACCTGTTCGGCCTGGACCTTGCCGGTCGACGAATGGGCCAAGGAGGAAGGGATCGCCGACGAAGAGGTGCGCGAGCGCATCGTCCGTACGGCCGACGAGACCATGGCCGGCAAAGTCGCCAAGTACGGCGCCGAGATCATGCGCTACGTCGAGAAATCGATCCTGCTGCAGACGCTCGACCACCTGTGGCGCGAGCATCTGGTGATGCTCGAGCACCTGCGCCATGTCATCGGATTCCGCGGCTATGCGCAGCGCGATCCGCTGAACGAGTACAAGCAGGAGGCGTTCACGCTGTTCGACGCGCTGCTCACGAAATTGCGCGAAGCGGTGACCGGGCAGCTTCTGCGCATCGAGATCGTGACGCAGGCGCCGCCGACCATGGGCGAGCTGCCGGCCATGGAAGCGCACCACATAAATCCGGTCACCGGCGAGGACGAACTGGCGCTCGCTTCGACGAGTTCCGTCGTGGCCGCCGAGGCGGGACGCACGCCGGTCGCCGAGCGGGTGGCCTCCGATCCCAAGACCTGGGGCAAGGTGGGACGCAACGAGCCCTGCCCGTGCGGCTCGGGCAAGAAATACAAGCACTGCCACGGCCGCTACGCTTGAGCGGCCGCCAGCCCGACTAAAATATCAACGGAACGAGAAGCCGCCGGAGGAGACGATCGGCGTCGAGCCCGGCATGAGCGTGGGGGTCGCCGGCTTGTCCTTCGCTTCGGCGGGCGCCGGCGGCTGCGGCTTGCGCGGCGGCGCGGCGACGGTCTGCGGACGGGGCTGCGGCGTCGGCACGGCGGCTGGCGCGGGCGCCGGCGGCGCACTCCTGACCTCGGTGCCGCCGAACCAGCGGGCGAAGATGCCGGGCCTCGACGCGGGCGTTGCGGTGGCGGGAATCACCGACGGGCCTTCGGGCGTCGAAGCGGTCAGGTCCTCGGATGGCGAGCGGGTGGTGGCGGGCACCGTGCCCGGCGGGGGCGCAGCCGCGATGATGCGCTGCTCGTCCTGCGGCATGCGCTTGCGCTCGATCGCCGCGGCGAAGACAGGATGCATGCCGCCGTCGCGGCCGGTGATGACCGGCACGGTGGCGACCCCGCGGCTCACGAGCGAAGCAAATTCGCGCTCGTCGGCGTCGCGCTTCTGGCTCACCGCCTGAGCGATTTCGAACGGCTGATCGATCGGCGGGCACGGGCGCGCGGCGTCGAACGGCCGCGTCGGATCGAACGGGATCGCGTTGAACACGTATTTCTTGCCGCAGACATCGACCTTGGGTTCCTGCTTCGTGAGCAGGAAGTGGTCGTTGCCTTCCTTCAGCATTTTCCAGAACGCCATGTGCGGGCTGTTGCGGTGCTTGGCGAGATTTTCCGGCGTCAAGCGGAACGGATAGGCCTGGACCTGGAAGGATTGCTGGCCGGCCTCGAACGAGTCGCGCGCCAGCGCGAATATTTCGCCGATCTGCTCGTCGGTCATGGCGTAGCAGCCGCGCGAGGAGCAGTCGCCATGCACCATCAGCAGCGCGCCGGAGCGGCCGTGCGCGCGGTCAAAGGCGTTCGGATAGCCGAGGTTGAAGGCGAGATAATAGTTGGAACGCGGATTCATCAGGCCGGGCGTGATGGCGTAGAAGCCCTCCGGCGCCTGCCGGTCGCCTTCTTTGATCTTCGGGCCGAGCTCGCCGGACCAGCGGCAGATCGGATAGATCTTCAGCAGCTCGAAGTCGCCGGCGGCGGTCTGCTTCCAGACCTCCACCTCCGCCTCTTCCTTGAAGATGCGAATCAGGATCGGCGACTGCTTGGTCATCCCCTTCTGTTCGATGAGGGAGACAAGCTCGGGGCTCAACGGCTTCATGGCTTTGGGCTCGAGGCCCATCAAGCCGGCCGTTTCATAGTTGCAGCCGGCAAGCGCAAGCGTGCAGGCGGCAGCCAATGCCGCGACGCGCGCACGGGCGAGAATGGAACGGGTCAACGGAAACCCCCGGAAATGAGCACCACCCTCATGCTCATAAATCGTTACCCTTGACAGCCAGTTACCGCAAGCATCGCAACGGGGCTGTGCCAAACAACGTGAATGAGCGGCTAATGGCGGAGATAGCCGCCGATTCGGTCATAAATTGCGGCCAATCGCCAAGAATTTCCGCTGGCGGCGGGCGCGTATCTCCTCGCGCGGAAGCCCCTTCAGGCTCTCCAGCGCGCCGGCGAGCGCCTCGCCGGTGGCCTCAATTGCGGCATCGGGGTGGCGATGGGCGCCGCCCGGCGGTTCCGCGATCACCTCGTCCACGATCCCGAGACGCATCAGATCCTGCGCGGTGATCTTCATATTGGTGGCCGCCTCCTGCGCCTTCGACGTGTCGCGCCACAGGATCGAGGCCGCGCCCTCGGGCGAAATCACGCTGTAGATCGCGTGCTCCAGCATGAGCACGATATTGGCGGTGGCAATCGCGATAGCGCCGCCCGATCCGCCCTCGCCGATGATGACCGATACGTTGGGAACACCGAGCGCGAGGCAAGTCTCGGTCGAGCGCGCGATGGCCTCCGCCTGGCCGCGCTCCTCGGCGCCGATGCCGGGATAGGCTCCGGCCGTATCCACGAGCGTAACGACGGGGATCGCAAAACGTTCGGCGAGCTCCATGAGCCGCACCGCCTTGCGATAGCCCTCCGGCCGCGCCATGCCGAAATTGTGCTTGATGCGGGCTTCGGTGGTTGAGCCCTTCTCCTGGCCGAGCAGGCACACGCTCTCGCCGCGGAAGCGCGCGAAGCCGCCCAGGATCGCCGCGTCCTCCCCGAACTTGCGGTCGCCGGCGAGCGGCGTGAATTCGGTGAACAGACGTTCGGCGTAATCGGAAAAATGCGGCCGGTTCGGATGGCGCGCGACGAACGTTTTCTGCCAGGGCGTGAGATTCGAATAGAGCTCGCGCAGCGCCAGCGCCGACCTCGCCTCGAGTCTCGCGATCTCGTCGGCGTTGGCGGCGGCGTCGCCTGACGCGGACTCGGCGCGCAGCTCATCGAGCTTGGCGTCGAGCTCCGCAACCGGCTTCTCAAAGTCGAGATACGTGCGCATCGGCCCATTTTTTTGCAGCCGGGCGAAGCTGCCCGCCACAATTCAGCGAGTCAAGCGAAGCGGCAAGCTAGTCGTCGGACAAAGGGTGCAGGTCGCGCACGAGGCTTTTCAGGCGCTCATCGAGCACGTGGGTATAGATTTGGGTGGTCGAGACATCGGCGTGGCCGAGCAGCTGTTGCACCACGCGCAGATCGGCGCCGTTCTGCAGCATGTGGCTGGCGAAGGCGTGACGCAGCACGTGCGGGCTCATCTTCCTTGCGTCGATGCCGATCGAGGCGGCGAGCGCCTTCAGCTCGCGCGCGACGTGCTGGCGCGTGACGTGCCCGCTCTCGCCGAAAGACGGGAACAGCCAACGCTGTTCGCCGGCCGCCCCTTTTTTCCCTTTCGCGGCGGCGGCGCGGAAATCGAGATAGACGCGCATGGCGCGCCGCGCCGCGTCGCCGAGCGGCACCAGGCGCTCCTTGTTGCCCTTGCCGCGAACGTTGATCGTCTCGGCGTCGGCCCGTGCGGCGCCCGCGGGCAGCGCGATGAGCTCGGAGACGCGCAGCCCGGTCGCGTAGAGCACTTCCAGCAGACAGGCGAGGCGGGCGGCGCGCAGGGTTTCGACGGCGCTCGATTCTTTCGCCGCGACCGCGGCATGCGCCCCGGTAATCAGCCGCGTGACCTCGGCGACCGAGAGAACTTTCGGCAGCGGACGCCCGCGCCGCGGACCTTCCAGCACCGCAGCGGGATCGGAGTCGCGCTTGCCTTCGGCATAAAGAAAGCGATGCAGCTGGCGAACGGCGGAGAGACGCCGCGCGACCGACGTGGCGGCGAGGCCGCGGCGGCTCAGTTCCGCAAGATACGCGCGGATTTCGTCGGTGGTGGCGGCGCCTACGTCGCGTCCGCGCCCAGCGAGAAAGCCCGCATAATCTTCAAGATCGCGCCGGTAAGCGTCGAGCGTGTTGCGGCTCGCGCCGCGCTCGGTCGCGATCATGTCCAGGAAAAGCTCGACCAGGGCGAACGAGCGCCCTTCGCGCCTAGCATCGCGCCGCGCGGTCACTTGCCGAGCCGGTCCTGCGGAATGGTCAAGGTCATCTCGCGCGGCTGCGGCTCGACGAGATTGGCGAGCGCCCACATCCCGGCGAAGCCCAAGCCGGCGAGGATCGCGACGACGGTCAGAAAGCGGATGAGGCTCGGCATCCCGGATGCGCCCGATTCGGCTTCACGCCCCACTACGCGCGAAATAAGCGCCGTTTACCGTATGAAGGCAAGGTCCGGCACATCATTGCCCGGCACGGCGGATCGTGTAGGTTCCGCCCCCAATCCGGAGAATATGGATGACCGGCGCAAGCCAGGGCGAGGACTCGGCGCGTAGCGTGGAAACGTTGCGCGAACGGCTCGGCGCGCGCTCGATCGTGCTCGTCGGCATGCCGGGCTCGGGCAAAACCTCGGTCGGCCGCCGCCTGGCCCAGCGCCTCGAGCTTTCCTTCGTCGACGCCGACAGCGAGATCGAGAAAGCCGCCGACATGCCGATCGCGGACATTTTCACCAAGCACGGCGAGCCCTATTTCCGCGCCGGCGAGGCCAAGGTGATCGCGCGCATCCTGGAGAGCGGCCCCCGCGTCGTGGCCACCGGCGGCGGCGCGTTCATGAATGCGGACACGCGCGCGAAAATCCGCGCGCAGGGAATTTCGGTCTGGCTCAAGGCCGACTTCGCGGTGCTCCTGCGGCGGATCAAGCGCAAGAACGACCGCCCGCTGTTCATGAACGGCGACCCGGAGGCCACGCTGAAGCGGCTCCTGGCCGAGCGGGAGCCGGTGTTCGCGGAGGCGGACATCGTCGTCGTCTCGCAGGATAGCCCGCACGAAACCACGATGGAGGCGATCGTGGAGAAGCTAGAACGGATGCTCGAAGGCGCGGCAGCCTCGCCCGGCGCGGCGAAGGAAGCGCGCCCATGAGCGCAGGAGCGAAGGTGGTAGCGCGGTTCGCCCATGAAACCGTGCGCGTCGATCTCGGCGCACGCAGCTATGAGATCACGATAGGGCCCGGCCTGATCGAAGAAGCCGGGACCCGTATCGCGGCGCTCAGGCCCGGTGCCGCGGCATTTGTAGTTACCGATACCAATGTGGCCAAGGTGCATCTCTCTTCTCTAGAGCGCTCGCTCGGAGCGGCAGGAATCCGCACGGCCAGTTTCACGGTGCCTCCCGGCGAAGGCTCCAAGGATTTCGCCACCCTGCAACGCATCCTCGATGCGATTCTGGCAGCGAAGATCGAGCGCAACGATCTCGTCATCGCGCTAGGCGGCGGTGTAGTCGGCGATCTCGCCGGCTTCGCCGCTGCTGTCGCACTTCGCGGAATCGACGTCGTACAAATCCCCACCACTTTGCTAGCCCAAGTCGACTCCTCGATCGGCGGCAAGACCGGCATCAATACGGTTCAGGGTAAGAATCTGGTCGGCGCATTCCACCAGCCCTGCCTCGTGCTAGCCGATACTGGAACGCTGGATACCCTGCCGCCGCGCCAATTCCGTTCCGGTTATGCCGAAGTCGCCAAAGTACGGGCTCCTGGGCGATGCGACCTTCTTCGCCGGCTTGAGCGTAACTGGGGCGACGTGTTCGCCGGACGTCACGCGCGCATTCAAGCGATCGCCACCTCCTGCCGCATGAAAGCGGAGATCGTCGGCCGCGACGAGCGCGAGAGCGGCGAGCGCGCGCTATTGAACCTCGGCCATACGTTCGGCCATGCCCTCGAAACCGCAACCGGCTTCTCCGACCGGCTGCTTGCACGGCGAGGCTATCGCCATCGGCATGGTGCTGGCGTTCCGCCTCTCGGCGCAGCTCAAATTTTGCGATCCCAAGGACGCGGATCGGGCCGCCGCGCACCTGGCCGCGGTCGGCCTGCCTACGCGGTTGAAGGACGTGCCCGGCGCAGCTTCCGGATTCGGAAGGCCTGCTTGCGCTCATGGCGCAGGACAAGAAGGTGCGCCGCGGCGCGCTCGTGTTCGTGCTGGCGCGCGGCATCGGCAAGGCTTTCGTCGCGCCGGACGTAGCGCCGGAGCGGGTTCGCGCGCTGCTCGACGCCGAGCGGAGCAATCCCTAGATACAGTCCATGGATACCGTCGATTTCGTTTCCATCGTCGTCGTGATTTTCTGCCTGCTGCTGGCTTTCTTTTTCGCGGGCAGCGAAACCGCGCTCACCGCTTCGTCGCGTGCGCGCATGAGCGCGCTCGAGGACAGCGGCGACAAGCGCGCGGCGATCGTGAACCGCCTGATGGAGGCGCGCGAGCGGCTGATCGGCGCGCTATTGCTCGGCAATAACCTCGCGACCATCGGCGCCTCGTCGATTGCGACCGGCATTCTGCTCTATTGGTTCGGCGACGTGGGCATCGCCTATGCCACGGTCGTCATGACGGTAATCGTCGTGGTGTTCGCCGAGGTCATGCCGAAGACGATCGCGATCAATCACCCCGACCGGGTGTCGCTGCTGGTGGCGCGGCCGATCGCTGCAGTGGTGGCTTTTCTCGGCCCGGTCACGCTCACGATCGAGGCGATCGTGCGCTGGGTGCTGCGCATGGTCGGCTTCAAGCTCGACGCCACCGACAACGTACTCACCGGCCACGAGGAGCTGCGCGGAACCGTCGACGTGCTGCACAAGGAAGGCAGCGTCGTGCGCGAGGAGCGCGACATGTTCGGCGGCCTCCTCGACCTCAAGGATCTCGTCGTGTCGGATGTGATGATCCACCGCACCAACATGGTGGCAATCGACGTCGACAATCCGCCCGATCAGATCGTGCGCGAAGTGCTGGCCGCGCCCTACACGCGGATTCCGCTGTGGCGCGACAACCCGCAGAACATCGTCGGCGTGATCCACGCCAAGGATCTGCTGCGCGAGCTGGAAGCCGCGGGCGGCGACGTGTCGAAGATCGATATTCCCTCGATCGCGCTGGCGCCTTGGTTCGTGCCCGACACGACCAGCCTGTTCGATCAGCTCAAGGCGTTCCTCAAGCGCAAGACCCATTTCGCCCTGGTCGTCGACGAGTACGGCGAAGTGATGGGCCTGGTGACGCTCGAGGACATCATCGAGGAGATCGTCGGCGATATCGCCGACGAGCACGACGTGACCGTCTCCGGCGTGCGTCCGCACATCGACGGTTCGGTGACGGTCGACGGCGCCGTGCCGATCCGCGATCTCAACCGGGTCATGGACTGGAACCTGCCGGACGACGAGGCGACGACCGTCGCCGGGCTCGTCATTCACGAGGCGCAGCTGATTCCCGAGGCCGGGCAGATCTTCACCTTCCACGGCTTCCGCTTCCAGGTGCTGCGCAAGAGCCGGAACCGGATCACGTTGCTCCGCATCACGCCGCTGTCGCGGCCCGAGACGGAAGCGGCGGAACAGGCGGCTTGATCAGAAAAAGAACCCCTCCCCTTGAGGGGAGGGTCGGCGGCGATGCCGCCGGGTGGGGTGGCCGTCTCTGATCGGGTCACCCCTACCCGGTCCGCTTCGCGGACCGACCTCCCCCTGAAGGGGGAGGATGAAAAAGGATTCATTCGCCGGGCGCTTTGGCTTCGATCGCGAGCGCGTGCAGGCCGGCCTCCATCTCGGCGGCGAGCAGGCGATTGACGATGCGGTGGCGCTCGACGCGACTCTGGCCGCGGAACGACTCCGCCACCACGACCACGCGCACATGGGTGGTCTTTCCCGGAACCGCCCCTACATGACCAGCGTGGCTCGCGCTCTCGTCCACCACATCGAGGCGTTCGGGCGAAAGCGCCTGGGCGAGCGTGTCCCGAATCCGCTGTAGATGTACTCATGACTGCGCGCTTATGGCGTTCCAGCGCGCGCCGTCAATGCGCGGGAAAGATTGCTGCAAAGGAGCAAGCGGCAATTCCTTGTATCCAGGGGCGCCGACCCGCATACTGACCCTATGAAGTTCGACTCCCCCATCTATGACCGCATCCGGGTGAAGCCGGACCAGGAGCAGCGCAAGAAGCGGATGTTTCCGGTCTGCGAATGGGCCGGCTGCGGCAAGCCCGCGACGCATCGCGCGCCCAAGGGACGCGGGCACGAGGGGGAATACTGGCGCTACTGCATCGATCACGTGCGCGCCTATAATCAGGCCTATAATTATTTCGCAGGCATGCCGGAGGACGCGGTTCAGGCGTTCCAGAAGGACGCGGTGACCGGCCATCGGCCGACCTGGCGCATGGGACTGAACGCCTCACAACGGGCCGGAGGCGGCTCCAGACGAGCACTTTTCACGGCTTCGAGTGGTCCGACCCCTACGTCCTGTTCGAGGGGCTGGGCCGTGCGGGGCCGGAGCCCGAGGGCCGCCCGGGGCGCACCGTGCATAAGGGCGAACGGAAGGCCTTTCATACGCTCGGCCTCGAAATCGACGCCACGGCGCAAGAAATCAAGAGCAGATTCAAAGCGTTAGTCAAAAGACACCATCCCGATGTAAATGGCGGGGACCGCTCCACCGAAGATCAGCTCAAGGACGTGATCCAAGCCTATAATTATCTCAAAGCCACGGGATTCTGCTAAGTTTATTTCGAATCCGGCTTTCGCCTCGAATCAAGCTCGCCGCCCGCTACGGTCGGGAAGGAATCATGACCGATTCAGCCGCCCTCGCCCCGCTGCCCGACATGAAAGTGTCGGTGCGACAGGTATTCGGCCTCGACGTCAACATGGAAGTTCCCGCCTATTCGAAGGGCGAGGAGCACGTGCCCGACCTCGACGCGGACTACGTGTTCGACAAGGACACGACGCTGGCGATCCTCGCCGGCTTCGCGCACAACCGCCGCGTCATGATCGCCGGCTACCACGGCACCGGGAAATCGACCCATGTCGAGCAGGTGGCCGCGCGCCTCAACTGGCCGCTCGTGCGCGTGAACCTGGACAGCCACATCAGCCGCGTCGACCTCGTCGGCAAGGACGCGATCGTGATCAAGGACGGCCTGCAGATCACCGAGTTCCGCGACGGCATCCTGCCCTGGGCGCTGCAGCGCAATATCGCGCTCTGCTTCGACGAGTACGATGCCGGCCGCCCCGACGTGATGTTCGTGATCCAGCGCGTGCTCGAGGTCTCGGGCAAGCTCACGCTTCTCGACCAGAACAAGGTGATCCGGCCGCACCCGGCGTTCCGCCTGTTCGCCACCGCGAACACGATCGGACTCGGCGACACATCGGGCCTCTATCACGGCACGCAGCAGATCAATCAGGGCCAGATGGACCGCTGGTCGATCGTGACCACGCTCAACTATCTGCCGCACGACAAGGAAGTGGAGATCGTGCTGGCCAAGGCGCTGAAATACCGCACCACCGAGGGCCGCGATCTCGTGGGCAAGATGGTGCGCGTCGCCGATCTCACGCGCTCGGCTTTCATCAACGGCGATCTGTCGACCGTGATGAGCCCGCGCACGGTCATCACCTGGGCGGAGAACGCTGACATCTTCGGCGACATCGGTTACGCCTTCCGCGTCACCTTCCTCAACAAGTGCGACGAGCTCGAGCGGCCGCTGGTCGCCGAGTTCTATCAGCGTTCGCCTCGGGCGCGATTTGCCGGAATCGACGGTGAACGTCGCGCTGTCCTGAGTCGTCATGGCGATCTCCAATACGGGCAAGGCAAAGAGCGGCGGCGAAGCGCCGACCGAGCCGTTCAAGCGTGCGGTCGCCGGCTGCCTGCGCGCGATCGCGGCCAAGCCCGAGCTCGAGGTGGCCTTCGCCGCCGAGAAGCCGGCGCTGACCGCCGAGCGAGCGCGGCTGCCGGAGCCGCCGCGGCGCCTGACCAAGAACGACGCGGCGATCCTGCGCGGGCACGCCGATTCGATGGCGTTGCGGATCGCCTGCCACGACCCCGCGATCCACCGGCGTATGCTCCCGGAAGCCGATACGGCGCGCGCCGTGTTCGAGGCGATCGAGCAGGCGCGCGTCGAAGCGATCGGCTCGCGGCGGATGACGGGCGTGGCCTCGAATCTGTCGGCCATGCTCGAGGACCGCTTCCATCGCGGCAATTATCAGGAAATCACCGAGCGCGCCGATGCGCCGATGGAAGACGCGATCGCCATGCTGGTGCGCGAGCGGCTGACCGGTCAGGAGCCGCCGCCGGCCGCGAAGAAGATCGTGGCGCTGTGGCGCGACTACATCGAGGACCGCGCGCACCGCGACCTCGATCGCCTGACCCGCGAAATCGACGACCAGCGCGGCTTCGCCGAGGTGGTTCATGACCTTCTGACATCGCTCGACATGGGCGACGAACGCTTCGCCGATCGCGATCAGGACGAGGACGACAAGGACGAGGAAGGCGAAAGCGAAGCCGGCGACGAAAGCGGCTCGGAGCAGGACGACAGCGAGCAAGGCGCCGCGCCGGAGCAGACGGAGCTTTCCGCCGAGGACCGCGCGGACACCGCTTCCGAGGCCGAGGAAGCGCCCTCGACCGAACAGCCCGACGACCTGGAGCCCGGCGACGCCCGCGAGGCCGCCGAGCCCTGGCGCCCGCGCAATTCGCTCAAGAACGAGCCGCGCGGACCCGATTATCGAGCCTTCTCCACCCGGTTCGACGAAGTGGTCGGCGCCGAGGACCTGTGCGACCCCGAGGAGCTGGCGCGGCTGCGCGCCTTCCTCGACAAGCAGCTCCAGCACCTGCAGGGCGTGGTGGCGCGGCTCGCCAACCGCCTGCAGCGGCGGCTCTTGGCGCAGCAGAACCGGGCCTGGGAGTTCGACCTCGAAGAGGGAATGCTCGACCCCGCGCGGCTCTCGCGCATCATCGTCGATCCATTCCAGCCGCTCACCTTCAAGCGCGAGCGCGACACCGACTTCCGCGACACGGTGGTGACGCTTCTGCTCGACAATTCGGGCTCCATGCGCGGCCGGCCGATCACCGTCGCGGCCACCTGCGCCGACATCCTGGCGCGCACGCTGGAGCGCTGCGGGGTCAAGGTCGAGATCCTGGGCTTCACGACGCGGGCCTGGAAGGGCGGCCAGTCGCGCGAGGCGTGGCTTGCCGCCAACAAGCCGGCCAATCCGGGGCGGCTCAACGATCTGCGCCACATCATCTACAAGTCGGCCGACGCGCCGTGGCGGCGGGCGCGCAAGAATCTCGGGCTGATGATGCGCGAAGGGTTGCTCAAGGAGAACATCGACGGCGAGGCGCTCGACTGGGCGCACAAGCGACTGCTGAACCGCAGCGAAAACCGGAAGATCCTGATGATGATCTCCGACGGCGCACCGGTCGACGATTCCACGCTTTCGGTCAATCCCGGGAATTATCTGGAGCGGCATCTGCGCTGGATCATCGAGGAGATCGAGACCCGCTCGCCGGTGGAGCTGATCGCCATCGGCATCGGCCACGACGTGACGCGCTACTACCGCCGCGCGGTCACCATCGTCGATGCCGAGGAACTCGGCGGCGCCATGACCGACAAGCTCGCCGAGCTGTTCGACGATAAAGCCACGCCCGAACCGAAACGGACTCCCACGCGCAGGCGCGTCGCGTGATTGCAGCGCAAGGCTCGCCCAAGACGGATTGCTTCGAGACGGATCGCTTCCGGCCGACGCGGCGACGGGCCGCGCTGTGGCTCGCGGCTGCGCTTGCGGCGTTCGCGCTTCCGGCGATCGCTTCGGAGACGCCGCGCACCCCCGAACCGCCGGTCAAGTTCGAGGTTCGCGCCAAGCCGATTACGAGCTTCGACACGCGCGATCCGCAACGCATCCGTTTTGGCGCGCTCGAGTTTCGCGGCGGGATCGAACTTGCCTCCGACTATCAGAATTTCGGCGGTCTCTCGGGACTCTACATGATGCCGGACGGCGTTCGCTTCCTGGCGCTCAGCGATCGCGGCCGCTGGCTGCGCGGCCGGATCGTCGCCGAGGGCGACAAGCCGGTCCGCATCGAGGACGCCGAGATGGCGCCGATCCTGGGCGCCGATGGCCGGCCGCTCGGCGCGCGCGGCTGGTGGGACACCGAATCACTCGCGATGGACGGCGGCATCGCCTATGTCGGCGTCGAGCGCGTGAACCAGATCGTGCGCTTCGACTATGGGCGCCAAGGGCTGCAGGCGCGCGGCCAGCCGATCCCGGTCCCGCCGGGGGTGAAGGAGATGCCGCGCAACCAGGGGCTCGAGGCGCTGGCATTCGTGCCGCGCGGATTGCCGCTCGCCGGAACGCTGATCGCCATCTCCGAGCGCGGACTCGACGCCGCAGGGAACATCCGCGGTTTCCTGATCGGCGGCCCCGCTCCCGGCGCGTTCACGGTGGTGCGCAGCGACGACTTCGACATCACCGATGCCGCGATCACGCCGGCGGGCGATCTGCTGATCCTGGAGCGGAAGTTCTCGATCTTCCGCGGGGCGGGCATGCGTATCCGCAAAATCGCGCTCGCCGACGTCAAACCCGGCGCGGTGCTCGACGGCCCGGTGCTGATCCTCGCCGATCGCGCCAATCAGATCGACAATATGGAAGCGCTCGGCGTGCACCGGAACGCGGCCGGCGAGACCATCCTGACCATCATTTCCGACGACAATTTCAATCCGCTGCAGCGGACGATCCTGTTGCGCTTCGCGCTGGTGCAGTGAACCGCGCGCGGCTCAGGCGTGGCTTTCCGCTTCCTCGTAGGTCGGAATCATGCGGCGCAGATAGCCGAACGGTCCCACCAGCACGACGGCAAAGCCGAGTTTCACGAAGAAGTCGGTGATCCCCAAGGATACCCAAGGCACCGGCGTGCCGGCGAAGGCGAGCGAGAAGAACACGGCGGTATCGACCGCCGAGCCGCCGGCCGCCGACAGGAACGGCGCGCGCCACCAGGTTTGGCGACGCAGCCAATCGAACACGAACACATCGAGAAGCTGGGCGACCAGGAACGCCGTGCCGGACGCTACCGCGATCCGCGGCGTCGCGATCAGCGCCGAAAGCACGATCGCCACCACGAAGCCGACATAGACGACCTGCCGCGCCGCGGCCGGGCCGAAGCGGCGGTTGGTGAGTTCGTTGATGAAGAACGAGAATGGATAGGTGAAAGCGCCCCAGGTCAGATAGTCGCCGAGGCCGAAAGCCTTGATCGGAAACTGGACCGCGAAATTCGAAACCGTGACGATGATCGCCATGGCGGCGATCGGCAGAAGCAATGGCCAGCGCAGGTGATTCATGATTCCGGCAGCAGCCGCTCAGCCAGCCGCGGTTGCCTTGGCGATCTCGCGCTTGAGCAAGAGCGCCTTGGGGGAAAGGTCGCGGTCGGCGGCCTTGAGCAGGAAGGCGTCGAGGCCGCCGCGATGATCGACCGATTTCAGGGCGTTGGTGCTGATGCGCATGCGCACGGAACGCTTGAGCGCATCGCTCGAGAGCGTCACCCGGCACAGGTTCGGCAGAAAGCGCCGCTTGGTCTTGATGTTGGAATGGCTCACCTTGTGGCCTACCAAGGGTCCCTTGCCCGTGAGCTCGCATCGCCGCGACATCGTGTTGATCCTTCGATGAAACTCGAGGCCGCGGGGGCCATTCGAGGCGGCGCAGCTATAGTAAGGCATGGCTGCTGCGTCAAGCATCGCAGGCGCGGGCCATAGTTCGGTCGTATTGGCCCGGCACGGGCCCGACCTGCTACAAGTGACATGATTTTCGTTCACCATGACCTTGCGCCGCGAAACGGGACCCGGCGCGCCGCGATGGGGCGACAGCGCGTGATGAAGCAGCTCCGAGGAGCGATCGCATTCGCGCTGCTGCTCGTCACCGCGCTCCCGGCGGCGGCCGACGCAAGGCTCGAAGGCCGCTACGCCATCTCGATTGCCGGCCTCACCATCGGCACGGCCGCCATCGTGCTCGACGTCCGGTCCGACGGCTATGTCGCCGCCGGCAGCGCAAAATTGAGCGGGGTGATGCGCGCGATCGCCACCGGCCAGGGAACGGCCGCCGTGCGCGGCAGCATTGTCGGCGGGAAGCTGGTGCCGCAGTCCTACTCGATGACCGCGGAAAGCCAGAAGAAGACCGACGAGGTGCGCATGGCCATGGCCAACGGGCTGGTACGCGATTTCTCGGCCGTGCCGCCGCTGGAGCCGGAGGAGGACCGGGTGCCGCTCACCGAGGCGCACCGCAAGGGCGTGCTCGACCCGCTGAGCGCCGCTCTTTTCATCGTCCCCGGCACCGGCGACGTGCTGAGCCCGGAAGCCTGCAACCGCACGCTTCCGATCTTCGACGGGCGCTACCGCTACGAGGTCGAACTCACGTTCGTTCGCATCGACAAGGTCTCGGGCGCCAAGGGCTATGCCGGACCGGCAGTGCTTTGCACCGCGACGTATCGACCGATCGCCGGCCACCGGACCTCGAGGCTGCCGACCCGGTATGCACGCGGGAACGACCAGATTCGCGTCTGGCTCGCGCCGATCGCCGGCACGCGCACCCTGGTGCCCTATCGCGCCACGGTCGGAACGGTGGTGGGGAACATCGTGCTGCAGGCAACCGCGTTCAACACGGAGGAAAAGGAACGCGCGGCCGCGACTCCGGCGCCGAAATCGCAGTGATGCACCGAGCGGGAGACGAAAAACCATTCCTTAACGCTGACGATCCGTTTCAGCAGGCCTGTGCGGGACGCGTTTCGCAGGACTCGTAGGACCCGGCGCGCGGCACCCCACATCTAGCCGGGAACGAAGCTGGAAGAGGATCGAGTCACCGATTCGGACGTGATTCGTTCTGAGCGCGTTCCAATCGTCACCAAAGCCGGTCCGAACGGCGCGACTGTGTCGCGTAATGGTACAGAAATTCGAAGGAACGCCCGCGCGCGTACGATTTGATGGCTTCCATGAACTCTCCGGTGCAGGCGCAGAGGCGCGGGCGCGGCGTCACCGCCGTGCTGGGCCCCACCAATACCGGCAAGACCCATCTCGCCATCGAGCGCATGCTCGGCCATTCGTCGGGCCTGATCGGCCTGCCGCTCCGGCTGCTGGCGCGCGAGGTCTATAGCCGCGCGGTCGAGAAGGTCGGCGCCGAGTCGGTCGCGCTGATCACCGGCGAGGAGAAGATCAAGCCGGCGAATCCGAGCTACTGGATCTCGACCGTCGAGGCGATGCCGAGCGATCTCGACGTCGCCTTCGTCGCGGTCGACGAGGTGCAGCTGTGCGGCGATCTCGAGCGCGGCCACATCTTCACCGACCGCATGTTCAACCGGCGCGGGCGCGAGGAGACGCTGATGCTCGGCGCCGCGACCGTGCGGCCGCTGGTCGAGCGGCTGCTGCCCGGCGTCGACGTGATCCAGCGGCCGCGGCTCTCGCAGCTCACGTTCGCCGGCGAGAAGAAGATCTCGCGCCTGCCGCGGCGCTCGGCGATCGTCGCGTTCTCGGCCGAGGAGGTCTACGCGATCGCCGAGCTGATCCGCCGCCAGCGCGGAGGCGCCGCCGTGGTGCTCGGCGCGCTCTCGCCGCGCACCCGCAACGCCCAGGTCGATCTCTATCAATCCGGCGACGTGGATTACATCGTCGCCACCGACGCCATCGGCATGGGGCTCAATCTCGACGTCGATCACGTCGCCTTCGCCTCGGATCGCAAGTTCGACGGCTATCAGTTCCGCCGCCTGTCTTCGGCGGAGCTGGGACAGATCGCGGGCCGCGCCGGGCGCGCCCAGCGCGACGGCACGTTCGGCACCACCGGCCGCTGCCCGCCCTTCGAGCCGGAGATGGTGGAGCGGCTCGAGAGCCACACGTTCGAGGCGGTGCCGGTGCTGCAATGGCGCAATACCGTGCTCGATTTCCGTTCGATCGAGGCGCTGCTCGAGAGCCTTGCGCGCGCGCCCAACGAAGAAGGGCTGACACGCGCGCCGGTTGCGGACGACGTGCGGGTGCTGGAGCGGGCGGCGAGCGAGGACGAGGTGCGCGAACTCGCCACCACCCCCAAGTCCGTGCAGCTTCTGTGGGAGACCTGCCAGGTCCCCGATTACCGCAAGATCGCGCCGGCGGCCCACGCCGAGCTGATCCTGACCCTCTATGGATTCCTGGCGCGGGAGGGTAGGATTTCCCCCGATTGGTTCGCGCGCCAGGTAGCGCTGGCCGACCGCACCGACGGCGACATCGACACGCTTTCCTATCGCATCGCTCAGGTGCGAACCTGGACTTTTGCGGCGAACCGGGCCGACTGGCTGGAAGATCCCGAGCACTGGCAGGGTGTAACAAGAGGCGTCGAGGACAAGCTATCCGATGCACTGCACGAACGGCTCGCCCAGCGTTTCGTCGACCGGCGCACCAGCGTCCTGATGCGGCGGTTGCGAGAGAACGCGATGCTGGAGACGGAAATCAACAAGAGCGGCGACGTGGTGGTCGAGGGCCACGTGATCGGCCGTCTTTCCGGATTCGAATTCGTGCCCGACGCCTCGGGCGGCGCAACGGACGCCAAAGCATTGCGCGGCGCGGCGCAGAAGGTGCTCGCGGTCGAGATCGAAGCGCGCTCGAAGCGGCTTGCCGAAGCGGCCGACGACGCGTTCGTGCTTTCCAATGACGGCGCGGTGCGCTGGACCGGCGAGCCGGTGGCCCGCCTGGTGGCCGCCGAAAACCTGCTCGAGCCGCGGCTCCGGTTGCTCGCCGACGAACAGCTTACCGGCCCCGCGCGCGAGGCAGTCGATGCGCGGCTGGCGCTATGGCTGAAGAGCCACATCGAGAAATTGCTCGGACCGCTGCTCGCCGTGAGCAAAGCCGAGGACATCGTCGGGATTTCGCGCGGTGTCGCGTTCCAGCTCGCCGAGGCGCTCGGCGTGCTGGAGCGGCAGAAGGTAGCCGACGAGGTCAAGGGCCTCGACCAGGAAACGCGCGCGGTGCTGCGCAAATACGGCGTCCGCTTCGGCGCCTATCACATCTATATGCCGGGGTTGCTCAAGCCCGCACCCCGCACGCTCGGGCTTCTGCTCTTTGCGCTCAAGCACGGCGGCCTCAGCCAGAAAGGGCTCGACGACCTGCCGGCGCTTGCTTCGAGCGGGCGGACTTCCATCGCGGTCGATCCCGAAGTGGCCAAGCCGCTCTATCGCATCGTCGGCTATCGCGTATGCGGGCCGCGCGCGGTGCGGGTCGATATCCTCGAGCGGCTCGCTGACCTGATCCGGCCGCCGCTTTCCTGGCGGCCGGGCATGCCGGGCGACAAGCCCGCGGGCGCCATCGACGGGCGCGGCTTCACCATCACCGTCGCCATGACCTCGCTGGTCGGCTGCTCGGGCGAGGATTTTGCCGCGATCCTGCGCGCGCTCGGCTATCGCGTGGAGCGGAGGCCGGCACCGCCGCCGGAAGCCGTGACCCCTTCTCCCGCGCCGGCAACGGCGGTCGAAGAAGCCCTGATGGGCCCGACCGACAGCGAGCCGGCGACACTGGCTCCTGTCGAGCCGTCTCCTGTGCCGGAAGCCGCCGCCGAACGGGCTCCGCAGCCCGTGCCGGAGGCGACCACCCAGCCGGAGCCGGCGCCCGTCGCCGCAGCCGCCGAAGCGGCGCCGAGTGAACCGGCGATGATCGAAATCTGGCGTCCGGGCCGGCCGGAAGGCGCCCGGCGTCCACGGCGTAAGCCCGAGGAGCGCCGCGCGCAGCCGGATCGTCCGGCACCGGCTGCCGCAAGCGCGCCAGCCGAGGGCGCACCGAAGGAAGGTGAGCCGCGTCCAGAGGCGCGGCGCCCACGACAAGACGAACGCCCCCGCCGCGAGGAACGTCCTAGGCGCGATGATTCCGCCCGGCGCGACGAACGTCCCCGCCACAAGCGCGAGGACCGCCCGCGCCGCGAGCGTGAGCGCGACGACTGGAAGCGCGAGCTGCCACGCGAGCGCAAGGAACGGGTAGCGGATCCGAATTCGCCGTTCGCGGCGCTCGCAGCGCTGAAAGCGCGCCTCGAAGCCGGCAAGAAGGACGACTGAGTGGACGGCGAGCGCCAGCGCATCGACCGCTTTCTCTGGCATGCGCGGGTCGTGCGCACGCGCGCGCTGGCGGCCAAGCTCGCCGCATCGGGCCATGTGCGGGTGAACGGCAAGCGCATCGACGCGCCGGGCCGGGGCTTGAAAATCGGCGACGTGCTGACGGTCGCCATCTCGCGCGACGTGCGCGTGCTGAAGGTCGTCGCCTTCGCCGAGCGCCGCGGCGGCAACGAGGCGGCGGGCCGGCTCTATGAGGACTTGAGCCCGCCCTCCCCGAAGCCGGTGCGCTCCGAATCCCCGGCGCCCCGGCAGGCCGGCAGCGGACGGCCGACCAAGCGGGAGCGGCGCGCGCTCGAACGGCTGCAGCGCGGATTCGACGCCTGAGGCGCTTGCTTGCGGGCGAGCTTCAGCTGGGCTAGGCCCGCCTTGATTTCGGCCTGGAAGAAACGATGACTTATATCGTCAACGACAGCTGCATCCGCTGCAAATACATGGATTGCGTCGAGGTGTGCCCCGTGGATTGTTTCTACGAGGGCGAGAACATGCTCGTCATCCACCCTGACGAATGCATCGATTGCGGCGTATGCGAGCCGGAGTGCCCGGTCGACGCGATCAAGCCCGACACGGTGCCGGGGGCCGACAAGTGGCTTTCGTTGAACGCCGACTACGCGAAGATCTGGCCGAATATCACGATCAAGCGCGACCCGCCGGCCGACGCGAAGGAATGGGAAGGCAAGCCCGACAAGATTGCGCAGTTCTCACCCAAACCCGGCGAGGGCGATTGAGCGGCTTTCGACCGAAGCGCGCGATCGGCCGCTAACCCTATCTGCGGCGAAAATACGCCGCGGTGCACTAAAACCTTGATTTTTGAAGGATTTGTGCTATATTGCCGCAATCGTCGAGCGTTTCCGCCATGTTGCAGCGCTCCCCACGGGAGCCATTTTCACGGAATTGGGGCGTGAATCACGTTCGCCTTTCAGCGGGTCGTCCGCGGCGAGGCGCGCGAGGTCTGGGTCGTCGTCTGTAAGGGGGCCCGTTGCCGGCACGGTTCGCCGGTTTGGGTCCAAATCTTTCAGCGGCCCAAGACTTTAGGGCTCATGCCGGTGCACTGAAGCGGCACCGTCAGGGAAAAAGGTACCAGGAGCGTCAGAAACGTCATGCCGTCCAAGACCGCAAAAAAGTCCACGCACAAGCCGGCCGCCAGGGCCGCGCATAAGCCTGCGCCGAAGGCCGCGGCCAAGCCCGCGCCTGCGCGCCAGAGCCATACCCGCCAGGGTTTCCGGACCAACGAGCATATCGTTTATCCGTCCCACGGCGTCGGCCAGATCGCGCGCATCGAAGAGCAGGAAGTCGCCGGCTTCAAGCTCGAGCTGTTCGTGATCAGCTTCTCGAAGGACAAGATGATCCTGCGCGTGCCGACCTCCAAGGCGCTTGCCGTCGGCATGCGCAAGCTGGCGGGACCCGAGATCGTGAAGCGGGCGGTCGAGACGCTGAAGGGCCGCGCCCGCATCAAGCGCACGATGTGGAGCCGCCGCGCCCAGGAATACGAGGCCAAGATCAATTCGGGCGACCTGATCGCGATCGCCGAAGTGGTGCGCGATCTGTTCCGCTCGGAGAGCCAGCCCGAGCAGTCCTACAGCGAACGGCAGCTCTACGAGGCGGCGCTCGACCGCATGCTGCGCGAGATCGCGGTGGTGGAGGACATCACCGACACCGAGGCGCAGAAGCTGATCGAGACCAATCTGCTCAAGGGCCCGAAGCGCGGCGCGCCGAAGCCGGCCGAGGAAGCCGAGGTCGCGCAGGAAGAGGCGGCGTAAGCCCCCTTCCCTCGCTCCAATAAACCAACGCCCGGCGAAAAGCCGGGCGTTTTTTGTTTTTTTCGCCGAAGCCGCCAGGCGATTCCGTACCTATTCCTCACCGGCATAGACTCGATAGCTACGCGGCGCGGTCGTGTCCGCTACGTTGTCCCGAAGAGGAACGCGCCATGAGCAAGCCATTGAAGCGGGTGAAGATCGCTCCCAAGGGCATGGGGCTCAACGACTGGGTCGCCAAGCAGGAAGGCTTCTTCGAAGCCGAGGGGCTCGACGTCGAGTTCGACTGGAAGACATTCAAGGGAACGCAGTCGAGCTGGAAGGGAATGGACTATTTCCAGCGCCCGCAGGACCGGCCCTATACGGAGAGCAAGGAGGACGTGATCCAGGGCGCCTGCGTCTGGGGCACGATCTGCAACGCGAGCGCGGGCATGGGCAGCGTCGTGGCCGAGGCCTACGGCGACTCGCCCTGGGCGATCTTCGTGCGGCAAGACTCGAAAATCCGCGGACCGAAGGATCTGAAGGACATTCCGATTTCGGTCGGCTTGCGCGCAGGCAGCCATTTCAACGTGCCCTACCGGCTGGAGAAGTACCTCCCGCTCGCGCACATCAAGACCGTGAACACCGGCGGCTTCGGCGCGCGGCTCAAGGCGCTCTTGGAGGGCGAAGTCGAGGCCGCGAGCCTGTTGCCGCCGCAGATCGACATGGCCGAGCAGCTCGGCCTGCGCAAAGTCATCGAGGACCGCTTCCATACGCTCTGGTGGGTGCCCGGCAACGCCGCGGCCGACGTGGTGCAGGGCTACATGAACGCGCTGCAGCGCGCCGAGGAAGCGCTCGAGGCGGACCTGCCGAAATATCTGCCGCTTTGGCGGTTCTCGATCCCCGGCGAGTTCGAAGACTTTCACCCGTGGGATTTCTCGAAATTCACGCGCGGCGAGAAGTTCGTCAACAAGCCGCTATCACAGGCGGAGTTCGACGACACGCTCAAGCAGGTGAAACGCTGGGGCCTCGATCAACACCTCAAGGAAACGCGGCTGGAAAATCTGGTGCACGCGCAGCGCTAGGACGCCGCGCGTCACTCGACCACGATCTTCACGAGATCGCCGGGCTTGAGCGCCGCGCCGCGCTCGAGCCCGTTCAGCACCAGGAACCGCTCAAGCGCACGATCCGGCACCGACATCTTGGCCGCGAGCTTTTCGACCGTGTCGCCGCGCGCAACACGAACGACGTCTATGTGCAGTGGCCGCGCCTGCCTGGCCTCGTCGATCGGTACGCGGCGGAAGGTGGTCGCCGCATTGTGGAAGCGCTTGTCGAGCTCGGGCGAAAGCTCGCGCGCCGCGAACACCAGACGATAGACGTCGGTGCCGAAGCGGATCGCGTAGAGCCGGAAGGACCACTGCGAGCCCCGCGCGATGGCGGTCGCGGCCGGGAAGCCGTTGATGACGAGGGTCTCGACCGAAGCCGCGTCGACCCCGTCGATCCAACCCGAGGCCAGATAGGTTCCGAGCGGCTGCAGCGCCGGCACACGGGCCGCATCGAGCCGCAGCGCCTCGCGGCCCGATGACGTCGCGCCCAACACCGCCTGCGGCGTGTTCTCCATCGTGAACCCTTCGGGCGCGGTAAAGGTGAAGCCCAGGTTCGGATGGAAGAAGCGGCGCCCGCGCACGAAACCTTCCTTGGGGTCGTCGCCATAGACGACGCCGGATATGGCCTCGACGAAGGCCTGCCGGTCGCGCTCGACGTTGTCCTGCGCGGAATATTGCCGCGCATTGGCGACCGCGATCGATATGCGCTCGGGCGTCGAGGGATGGCTGGAGAGGAAATCGAGCTGCTCGGCGTTCGTCTGGGTGCTGCGGCCGAAGGCGGCGCTGCGCAGCGTCGAGTAGCGGCCCATGGTGTTGAGGAAGCGCGAGGCGCCATAGGGATCGTAGCCGGCGCGCGCGGAAATGCCGACGCCGACCGCGTCGGCCTCCAGTTCCTGGCCGCGCGAGAAGGTGGCGAGCGTCATCCGGCTGCGCGCCATCGCCAGCGCGCCGAGATCGGCATCGTTGAGCACGTCGGAGATGACACGGCTCACGATCACGGCCTGGCGCACCTGGTCCTCGCGGATCGCGGCATGGCGGGCAATCACATGCGACATCTCGTGGGCGAGCACGGAGGCGAGCTCGGAGGTGTCGTTGGCGAGCATGATCAGGCCGCGCGTCATGTAGAGGGTGCCGCCGGGCAGCGCGAAAGCATTGATCGCCGGCGAATTGAGGAGAACGACGCGGTACTTGAGTTCCGGCCGCTCGGAGGAGGCGACCAGCCGCTCCACGGTCTGGGCGATCAGGGCTTCCAGTGCCGGCGCCTGATAGATGCCGCCATAGGAAGAGACCAGCCGCTGGTGTTCGCGCCGCTGATCGGCGGGGAGATCAGCAGCGATGTCGTCGCGGGCGGCCAGAGTTTCCGAGAGCCCGATGCGCTCGGGCTCGAGGCTAGAGCAGGCGGAGGCGCCCAACGCCGCGGCTAGAGCGGCGGCAAGCCATGCGCGGCGGAGGAAATTGGCGGGCGCGCTCATGAGCCCTCGCGCTCCAACATCTCGATTGCCGCGGGCAGGCGCGCCTCGATCGCCGGCCCGCCGAACGAGTAGAGCACGCCTCGGACGCGCACGCGCTTGCCGCGCATGGTCTTCAGATCGATGCCGGCGGCCTGGAACGCGCTTTGCACCGCGCGCGGAACTACGATGGTAAAGTCCTGGGTATAACGCCGACCAAAATCGAGGAAGGTTCGCCCGCCCAACTCGCCCACGCGCAGCACCGAACCTTCGACGATCGCGAAGCGGCCACGCGCGGCGTTGAGCGCATCGATCGCCTGGGCATCCTGGACCGCGAAGCGGGATTCGGCCCAGAAGCCGAGCTTGGCCGTGCGGGCGTTCAATTCGTGCGTCCGCAGCGCCTCGGTGCAGGCGGGGGCGCCGGCCTCCGGCGCGATGCGCAGCATTCCGGCGGCAACCAGTTCGGCCACGATCCAGCGCGGCTCTTCGACCAGCGCGACCTGCGCGACGATGCGGCCGTAGCGGTCTTTGCTGTCCGGCTTGCCATAGAGCGCGAGGCGCTTGCCGGCGACGAGCGCTTCGAGCGCAGCGGTAGAGCGCCTTACGGCTTCAGCGTCGCCGTCGAGATCGTTGGCAGCGATCACGCCGGCGAGGCGCAGTTCGCGGCCGTCGGCGAGGCGGATGGTTGCGCCATCGCGTGCGCCGGCCGCTTCGACCGTTGCAAACGGTTCACCGGCATCTTTGCAGGCTGCAAGCAGGCTCTCGGCACGGGCCGGCGTGAAGCCAAACGCGAACGCAAGCGTGGCCGCCCCGAAGAACGCCCACGCCACCCGCACGACCCCGAATTTTCCGTCCCCGTGGCCTCGCATGTCGCCGCCCTACCAAAGGCTTCAAGCGGGCGATTCTGGGGCATGGCGGGACTTGTGCAAGCCCTTCGATGCGCAGGCGGATTCCCTGTGCTAGATGGCCGCGGGGGTCCCGTAGCTCAGCGGATAGAGCAGCGGTTTCCTAAACCGAAGGTCGCAGGTTCGACTCCTGCCGGGACCGCCAATCAATCAAACGCTTCTGGCAGATTCTAGGCCCGAGCGCGGTAGTCGCTCGCTGAATTGTTTGATCTGGTCAACGCGTCCAATGATTTTAAGGCCCATAGAAGCTATCTGTTGAGGGATACGAGCATGTGGGACTTATCCAATATTCGGAAATCCGCTTCGCCGACCAGCAAGTTCACTCGATGGTGGCGGGGAACGAAACGGGCGCGCCTTGCCGAACTGGAAAGGTGTGGCGCGGAAGAGGTTGAGCACATAGCCCGCGACGTTGGCTTAACCGCATATGAGCTTCGCCTGCTTGCGGCCAGAAATCCAAGCGCGGCTCATCTCTTGGACCACCGGATGGCGGCGCTCCATATCGATCAAGCCGAGTTGAGGCGCGCGCATCCAATGGTGCTTCGTGATCTTGAGAAGACTTGCTCGCTTTGCGAAGACCGCCAACGTTGTGAAGCCGACTTCGCTAAAGGGGCGGTCAATTCTCTTTGGCAGGAATATTGTCCAAACGCGTTGACGTTGCGCGAACTCGTCGCCGCGACGCCCGAGCCAAGCGATCTCGGGGCCTTGATCGAATATTTGAATACGGTTGGAACGCCGGCAAGGGAGGGCGTCGGCTTGGAAAGGGTCCCCGATCGCTCCATGCAGTAAGCGACCAAATCTATGCTTGACGGGCAAGTCGCTTGCTAGCGCCGCTCTTGGTGGAGCCTGTCGAGTGCGTGGATGAAGGCCTTTTCGTAATCCATTCGCCTTTCGGTTCCCTTCGCCCACGAATCTCGCTGCTCAATTGATGTCAGCGCAGTTTAATGAGCCGCTCCCATAGCAAGGAGGGAGATTCAATTATTGCGGGCTCCCTCCATGATCCAACGCCTGATCATTGTCCTGTCATAAACCGAAAGCTGCTTCTGGCCGTGGGGCATTCTCAGCTTAGGACTGGCGCGCCAGTCGAGCAGCCACATTAGATTGCTAGTATCCGGATCGCCCGGAATTACCATCGGCCCGAACTTCGTTCCTTTCATCAATCCTTCATAGGTAGTGAGATCCAATCCGCTTGCCTCGTATCCAATACCGCCCGGCCGATGGCAATCAACGCATCGACCTTTGAAGATCGGAAAAACATCCTCAGCAAAACTAGTTAAGGGGACACCGGGCCGAATAGGCATCCCCTTCGATTTAAGCTTAGCCCCCGTGTCTTGTCCAACTGCTGGGAAAGTCAAAGGACCAGACACTGTAGCCGCGATCGCTAGCGCAGCAATGCCGAGAAATAAAGATCGCACGGTGAGCTCCCTTTTTTTGGCCTGTCTATTCAAGAGACAGCAGTCAGTTTATTCACAGTATTTCTTTCTGTTGACACCATCAAATTGATGCAGGTCAAAATTTTTGAACGATTACTTTGGCAAATTCACAATGACAGAGAATGGAAATCGCCTTCGCAACATATTACTAGTCTTCCTCCTCAGGCAGTTTGTGGGCAACCCCCTTATGACAATCGATGCAGGTCGCTCCATTTTTTATCGCATCAAACATTACTTGTGCCGCCGCCGTCTGTTTGTGCGGGTTCATAGACACGACCGAATGACAGTTGCGACACTCGTGCGAATCGTTTGCCTTCATCGTAGCCCAAACGCGTTTTGCCATTTCTAGCCGCGTCTTTTCGAATTTTTCCGGAGTATCAATCGTGCCGCGCAAATGATGAAAGAGCTCATTCGTGGCCTGAATCTTTCGTATTACCTTGTGGATCCATTCCTTAGGAACGTGGCAGTCTGGGCAGGTGGCCCGGACCCCCGATCGATTGGTGTAATGAACGGTGCTTTTCAATTCCTCGTAAACAGTGTCCTTCATCTCATGGCAAGAGACGCAAAACGATTCCGTATTCGATAACTCCATCGCCCAATGGAAACCGCCCCAGAACAGGATTCCGCCGATACCTCCTACCATGAGCAATGTCGCAAGGGAGAAGCGCGCGCTCGGCCGCCAGAGGAAAGTCCAGACGCGCGCGATGAACCCTTTTCTGGGAGTCGTATCGTTTGTCCCGTTCATGACTTTGACCCCTGCCGCAAAATCCTAAATCCCACATCGGCCTGTGCTTCGCAGGGCAGCCTTTGAAGCGGTGCCACAGGAGCGGGCTATTCAGGCACGGAACTGAATACAGCCCCAAACAATCCGCTCATTCATTTTGTGTTTGTATGTAGGCTGCCTCATTTCTTTTTGCTCGCCTTGAACTTTTCGCCGGCGGGCTTGAGCGGGCCGCTTCCCGCCGGATTCTGATGGCATGCGCCGCAGGCCCTGCCGGTCTGTACGGCATATTCAGCCTTCGCCTCAGCTGTTTGAGGAACGAAGGTGGTCATCATGCCTGCAATCAAAATTGCAGCCGACGCGGCTGCAATCAAACTGAAGCTGGTCGAAACCTTAGTGGCATCCACAGGCGCTCTCCTCACTGCTCGCGTTGACCAAGCATCATTGATCATTATTCATGCCTCAAGTCCAAGATTAGCCTACCTGAACTAGATCGAAACTGGATAGTTGATGTTAGCGAGGATATCCGACAGTATTAAGCATCTGGGCCGTGTGGGGGCCTGCTCAAAATGCCGAATAGGGTGAGGGATGTTTCGATCCTGGGGTCGTCGCGTAGTAATTTGAGGAATCAGGCTGCAATCCGTTTAACTTCAAAATTCGTCATACTTGTCTCAGCGGCGCTGCTTTTCTCAACTTTGCTTGGGATCGATCGACAAGTCTGCGCCAGCGAGCTCCAGTCTCCTGCTGATTCGGCCTTGGCTGCATTCGTACAGCAGATCGGAGGCGAGCAGCCCAAGCTCATCGCGGCTTCCGAGCAGCCTAAATCCGCCGATTCTACCTATTCGGCGTTGATCAATTTCCTTCAGCAGATCGAGGCCGAACGACCCCAACTGGCCGCGGCCAAGAAGTCCACGACGGATCCTTGGGGTCTCAAATCTACACAGCCCAAAGCTCCTGCGCAGCCCAAAGCCAGCATTCGAGTCGCTGCTGAAGCCACTTTCGTCGGATCGACGGTCTGCCTGGGTTGTCATTCGATCCAGGCTGCCGCATTCGGCGACACGGTCATGGGCCGGATCGGCAAGACCCAGAAAGGGAAGTTCGAGTGCGAGAACTGCCACGGTCCCGGATCGTTGCACGTGAAGGCGGGCGGCGGACGGGATGTGGGCGAAATTATTTCCTTTCGGGCCGACGACACGAAACGGACGGTCGCGGAAAACAACGCGATCTGCCTCACCTGTCACGACAGGGTGACCGGATTCTTTGGAGCGAGCAGCACGCACGAAACGCGGGGCTGGCTTGCACCAATTGCCACACGGTCATGAAGAACGTGTCGCGCAAGAGTCAGTTGAAAACAGCGTTCGAGCCGGACACCTGCTTCCAGTGTCACAAGAACAGCCGCGCGGAGATGTGGCGCTCGTCACATATGCCCGTTGCGCGAAGGCAAGATCACCTGCACGGATTGCCATAACCCGCACGGTAGCTTCTACCGAGGCGATGTTGAGGGAGAACTACGTCAACGACAATTGCTACAAGTGCCACGCCGAAAAGCGTGGGCCCTTCCTGTTCGAGCATGCGCCCGTGCGCGAGAACTGTGCCAACTGCCATGACGCGCACGGTTCCATCAACGAATTCCTGCTGAAGATCTCGCGGCCGAGACTGTGCGCCGAATGTCACTCTTTTGATCATGGGCCGGGCATAACGTCCGGGCCCGCAGTGAGATATTCGTTCTCGCGCTCGTGCATGAACTGCCATACGAAGATCCATGGCACCAATCACCCATCAGGAGCGCTGTTACACCGATAGGAGAATCGGAAGCCGGAACTGCGTCGAGGGGGCGAAGTTGAAGGCAGGGGTGGTGAAATGAAATCTCGGGCTGGATTTTTTCTGACGTGTGCGGCGGCGTTCGTCGGCGCGATCGCGATCGCGCCCCAGGCGCTTGCCCAGTCGGCGGAGGAGACTTGGTTCCGCGGCTATTTCGAGGTGGGCGGCCGCGTCTTCGCCAACAATCCTCAGAGAGACGGCATCATGAGCCTGGGCGGGCAGAGCTTGGCAAAATTCTACGAATACAGCACGCTCGCGCCCGGACCGTTTGTCGACCTCAATCTTGCTACCGGCAGCAAGGACGGCCTCTATCGAGCCGACTTCTGGGGAACCAATATCGGCTATAGCGATCAAGCCTATTGGCTGAACCTGTCGAAGGCCGGCGAGCACTACCTGACGCTCGGGTGGGACCAAACCCCGCACGTCTACAGCACCGGCGCTCTGACCCTTTACAATGGCGTAGGCACCAACGCACTGACCCTCCCGGGCACCCTGTCGAACGATCTGTTCACCGCTGCGGGGTGCGTCAGAGCGCCAGGCTTGCCACCGACCCGCAGTGGTAGGCGCCTGCGGCACCGTGACGGCTGGGAACGCGGTGACGGTGCAGGCGCTGATCAACGCCAACGTTCACCGGACCGATCTTGGCATCCGGCGGGATACTTTTTCAACCGATTATCGCTACACGCCGACGGACGCGTGGGACATCAGGATCAACTACGACCACATGCGTCGGACCGGGACGCAGATTGAAGGCGTCGTTTTCAGCCCCGGCACGAGTGGCGTCGTGTCGCAAGTGCCGAAGCCCGTCGCCGATACCACCCAAAATTTCGGGCTAAGCGGCGAGTATGCCGGCACGTCGTTCTGGGGTCAGAAATTCAACCTAAAACTCGCCTATAGCGGGTCGATATTCCAGGAAGACTTCGGTTCCTACACCGTGGCAAACCCGTTCTGCGGGACCGGCTCCGGCCCCGGCGAGTGTGCCCGAACCGCCTCGCCATCCAGTCCATTGGCTCTCATGTCGCTGGATCCTGATAATCAGGCCCACGGCTTCACCGCCATGCTCGGAGCGGACTTGCCGTGGAAGAGCCGCTACATGGGCACGGTGTCCTACACCATGATGCGGCAGAACCAGGCGTTCCTGCCGTTCACCATCAGCCCGACTGTCTATACGAATGCTCCAAACACCTTGCAGGGAGTCCCACCCGGCCTTCCGTTCGCGAGCCTGAACGGCGCGATCAACACGCTGTTGATCAACAACGTCTTGACGACCCAGATCACCCCGGAGCTCAAGTCGAAGCTGAGCTATCGTTACTACGACGTCGAAAACAATACGCCCGAGCTATTGTTCGCAGATTGGGTCGTAACTGACGTCAAGATGGCAAACGTCACCAGTACTGCATACTCGCCGGTGCGGAGCCTCGCGGCCTCTTATACCAAGCAGAATGTCGGCGCGGAGCTGAACTGGCGTCCGGGTCGAGAGTGGAATCTCGGCGCTGCCTTTGGCTACGAGCGCTACGACAGGACGCGGGCGGACGTCGACGTCACCAACGAGTATGCCGGCAAGGCCTACGTGGATTGGAAGCCCATGAGCGGCGTGATCGCGCGCGCCAGCTGGCTCTCTTCGCAGAGGCGTTATGAAAACTATGATTACCTGAATTTTGTCGGCATTGCGCAATGGCCTGACGGAGGCGCTACGCGGTACTCGACCGCGTACCGGCAATTTTACCTGAGCAACCGCGACCGCAACAAGGGTCAGCTGTCGCTCGCGGTCGATCTAATGCCCAGGCTCACGATCACCCCGACATTCGGATTGCGGTACGACGACTATAATTTGAACCCGCTTACCGAAATCGGCTTGAACAAGGATCACTCCTGGAATGCCGGCGTGGAATTAGCCTATATCGCGGCTCCCGGCACGAATTTCCTCTTCTCCTACATTTACGAGGATCATCGTCAGCTCATCACATCTGCCGGTAATGCTGCTCCGATTCCGCCCGCTACCTTTCCGCCCGCCGCTTATTACAGCGCCGATGTTCGGGACCGGGTGAATACCTTTATCGTCGCGGTGAACCATGAATTGATCCCCAACAAGCTCGACGTGAGGCTGGGCTATACAATCTCCTACGCCATCAACAGTCAGCCGCTGTTTTTTGGCACCGGTGCCGGTCCGGCCGCAGGCGGACAGTTCCCAGACGTCACGACCATGTTCCAGCGATTGGAGGTGCTTGCGAGATATAAATTTGATGAGGATCAGGTCCGACGCCTCGGATGGAAGGGCAATGTGACGGCGAAACTCCGGTATGTGTGGGAGCGCAACAACGTCACCAACTGGCAAATCGACACTATGAATACCTATATGTACGCGTTGGATACCGCCACGGGATACATGAATTGGATGGCCTACAACAATCCGAACTACAACGTCCATCTCATCATGGCGTCGCTCGCATTCGCCTGGTAGTCGCTGGCCACTCCATCTTCCCCGCCGTGTTCCATCTGCAGATCGATAGCGGTACTTTGATTATTGTCAAAGCAACGCATGGCTTGCATTCTATGCTTGATATATAGACTTTGGCTTCACCATCGCGTGTTCGCCTAACCGCGACCCCAATCGCCGGTAGAGTAACCGTATGATCCTGTGGCTGATTTTTACGCTGATGACGGCGGCGGCGATCTTCGCTGTGCTCTGGCCGCTCGCGCGCGGAGGGGTCGCGGTTCGCTCCGGCAGCGATGTCGCGATCTATCGCGATCAGCTCGACGAGATCGAACGCGATCGTGCCGCGGGTCGCATCGGCAAGGCGGAGGCGGAAGCCGCGCGCGTGGAGGTCTCACGCCGTCTTCTTGCCGCGGCCGACGCCGCCGAAGCCGTGCAATCCGGCGATGGCAAGCCGGCGCCATGGCATCGACGCGCCGTGGCGGTCGCGGCGCTGCTCTTGCTGCCGGTGGGCGCCGGCACCCTCTATCTTTCACTCGGATCGCCCGAAATTCCCGCCATGCCGCTCGCTTCGCGCCTCAATGCGCCGCCCGAACAACACTCGACCGAAGCCATGGTGGCCCAGGTGGAGGCCTATCTTGAGAGCAATCCGGAGAACGGCAAAGGCTGGGAAGTTCTGGCGCCAATCTACCTGCGCTTTGGCCGCTACGAGGAAGCGGTCAAGGCATGGCGCAATGCGATACGACTGTTGGGTGAGACCGCGGATCGCGAGGCCTATCTTGGCGAGGCGCTGGTCGCCGAGGCTAACAGCAGGGTCACCCCCGAGGCGAAGGCCGCCTTCGAACGAGCCGTGGCGATCGATCCCAAGGTGGTAAGCGCGCGTTTCTACCTGGGGATTGCCGCCGAGCAGGATGGACAGCGCGAGCAAGCCGCCAAGATCTGGAATGATCTCATCGCCACGGCGCCGACGGGCGCGCATTGGGTCGAGTTCGTTCGTGAAGCGCTTGCCCGTGTCGAAGGCAAACAGGTTGAGAAACAACCGGCCGCCGCTGTGCCCAACCCGCTCGCCAAAGACATTGAGGCGGCGGCGAAACCCGGGCCCGGACCGCAAACCGACATGATACGCGGCATGGTCGATCGCTTGGCCCAGCGTCTGCAAACCAACGGTTCCGATCTCGATGGATGGCTCCAACTGGTGCGCTCCTATAAGGTGCTAAGTGAAACCGACAAGGCGCGTGCCGCCGCCGCCAATGCCCGCCGCGCGCTCGCGGATGCGCCCGACAAACTGCGGCGGTTCGACGAGGCGGTGAAGGAATTCGATCTTGGAGGCTGAGCCGGACGCAGGGAATTTAAAGAGAAGATGACGCGCAAGCAGAGACGTTTTGCCCTGATCGGTACCGGTCTTGCCGTGCTGGCGCTGTCGGCAGCTCTGGTGCTGTCCGCGCTCAAGGAATCGATCATATTCTTCAATTCTCCGACTGACCTGGTGGAGAAGCACATTGCCCCGGGCACCCGCATTCGCCTCGGCGGTCTGGTCAAGCCGGGTAGCCTAGTACGCGGCGACAATTTGCTGATTCGTTTCGAGGTTACGGACGGTAACCGCGAGATCCCGGTCGTGTATCAAGGAATTGTGCCGGATCTTTTTCGCGAGGAGCAGGGTGTGATCGCCGAGGGTGCACTGGATCCGCAGGGCACGTTCAGGGCCGACACCATCCTCGCCAAGCATGACGAAAAATACATGCCGCGGGAGGTGGTAGATGCTTTGAAGAAGCAAGGCCAATGGAAAGACCCTAACGAGAAGAAGATCGACCCCGCCAGTCCGACCAAGCCGCAATGAGGGAGTGCATCTCATGATCGCGGAGCTCGGTCACTACGCGTTGATCCTGGCGTTGGGCTTGGCATTGATCCAGAGTTGCATCCCGATTCTCGGCGTGCGCACCCGGGATCCCGCCCTGATGGGCGTCGCCGGGCCTAGTGCGATTGCGCAATTTGGTTTCGTTGCCGTCGCCTTCGGCGCGCTGACGACCTGCTACGTCATCTCGGATTTCACGGTCGCCAATGTCTTCGAGAATTCCCACTCGGCGATGCCGCTCCTCTACAAGATCACGAGTGTGTGGGGAAATCATGAGGGCTCGATGCTGCTTTGGGTCTTCATCCTTTCGCTGTTTGGTGCGCTCGTTGCGGGATTTGGTTCCAATCTGCCGGTGACGTTGCGCACCAACGTCCTCGCCGTGCAGTCGTGGATCGCCGCGGCGTTCTATCTCTTCATCCTCGTCACCTCGAATCCGTTTCTGCGGCTTGCGCAAGCGCCGACCGAAGGCCGCGACCTCAATCCGATCCTGCAGGACATCGGCCTCGCCATCCATCCGCCGCTGCTCTATCTCGGCTACGTCGGTTTCTCGATCACATTCTCATTTGCCATTGCCGCGCTGCTCGAGGGCCGGATCGACGCCGCCTGGGCGCGTTGGGTGCGGCCGTGGACGCTTGCCGCCTGGATCTTCCTCACTCTCGGCATCGCCATGGGCTCCTACTGGGCCTACTACGAACTCGGCTGGGGCGGCTGGTGGTTCTGGGATCCAGTGGAGAATGCCTCCTTCATGCCCTGGCTCGCGGGCACAGCGCTCCTGCATTCGGCGGTGGTGATGGAAAAGCGGAATGCGTTGAAAGTCTGGACCATTCTGCTCGCCATTCTCGCGTTCTCATTGTCGCTCATGGGCACGTTTCTGGTGCGCTCGGGCGTGCTGACCTCGGTTCACGCCTTTGCCAGCGATCCCACGCGCGGTGTCTTCATCCTTATGATTCTTGCAACGTTTATCGGCGGCGCACTGGCACTCTATGCCTGGCGCGCGCCGATGCTGAAGCAAGGCGGATTATTCGCGCCGATCTCGCGAGAAGGGGCGCTGATTTTCAACAATCTGTTCCTGACCACGGCTTGCGCGACTGTCTTCATCGGCACGCTCTATCCACTGGCGCTCGAGACGCTCACCGGCACCAAGATTTCGGTCGGTGCGCCGTTCTTCAACATGACTTTCGCACCGCTCTTCATTCCGCTGCTCGTCGTCGTGCCATTCGGGCCGATGCTGGCTTGGAAGCGCGGCGATCTTCTCGGCGTCGCGCAAAGACTGCTGGGCGCGCTTGCAGTCGCGCTGATCGCCATTGCCGTGACCTTCACGATCGCGGGGCGGGGGTCGCTGTTTGCGCCGTTTGCGATCGGGCTCGCGTTCTACGTGATGGCGGGCGCGCTTACCGATCTCGCCGAGCGGACGAATTTGTTTCGCGAGCCGGCGACCTCGTCATTCACCCGCGCGCGCGGCCTTCCGCGCTCGGTCTGGGGTACGGCGCTCGCGCATTTCGGCCTAGGCGTCACGCTGCTCGGCGTCGTGTGCGAAACGCAATGGGGCGAGGAGCGGATCGCGTCGATGAAGCCTGGACAGACCGTATCGATCAGCGGTTACGACATTACCTTCGATGGCCCAGTGCGCCGCGGCGGTCCGAATTATCAAGAACTTACTGGGAAATTTACGGTGCGCTCGGGCGGCGTGAGTCGTTGAGATCATGGAACCGTCCAAGCGCAGTTTCGTGTCACGCGAAACTTCCACAACGGAAGCTGCGCTGATGACCAGAAAATTTAGCCAGCTATATATCTCGCTCGGCGATCCGAACTCCGATGGCTCGATCGCGGTCCGGGTCTATCACAAGCCGCTGGTGTTGCTGATCTGGCTCGGGGCAGTGGTGATGGCGCTCGGCGGTGCGCTGTCGCTTTCGGACCGTCGGCTGCGTGTCGGCGCGCCGAAGCCGGCAAGCCCGAAGACCGCGCTGCAGCCGGCGGAGTGACGCATGCGATTGCTTTGGCTTCTTCTACTCACGGCGATCGTCGGCGCAACGCCTGCCGTTGCGGTGCAACCTGATGAAGTGTTGTCCGATCAGCGGCTCGAGGCGCGCGCGCGCGATCTTTCGCGCGAATTACGCTGCATGGTGTGCCAAAATCAGTCGATCGACGATTCGGATGCAGCGCTTGCGCGCGACCTCCGCATTCTTGTGCGCGAGCGTCTGATGGCAGGCGACAGCGACCAGCAGGTTCTCGATTTCCTGACCGCTCGTTACGGGGATTTCGTCCTGCTCAAGCCGCGATTCGGCTCGCAAACTGCGATATTGTGGCTGACGCCGGCGGTATTGGTGGTGATCGGCGTCCTAAGTCTCGTTCTTCTCGTCCGGCGACAACGGAAGGAAGAGGTCGACGCAGCGCTGAGCCCGGAGGAACAAGCGCGACTAGACGTGAATTCGTAAATTGGTCAATTGGCGAAGGGTTCCTTTTAAAACCCACCGTAAATCCACTATACGCGACCGCGGTGCCTGATCTCAGCTTCCGGCCGCGAGCGCTTTCTCGATTTCGGCCTGCAACCGCGTCAACGATTGTTCCGTCGATCGGTCCCACATGCTTGTAGACAATCCGCCCATCGCGCCCGACCAGGAAGGTCTCCGGCACGCCATAGACGCCCCATTCGATCGCCGCGCGCCCCGCCTGGTCGACGCCGATCGCCGAAAACGGATTGCCGTAGCGCGCGAGAAAGCTTCGCGCGTTGTCCGGCGCGTCCTTGTAATTGATCCCCACCAGGCGGATGCGCGGATCGGCGGCGAGCCGCACCAGCCACGGATGCTCGTCGCGGCACGGCACGCACCAGGAAGCCCAGACATTGACCAGCGTCACGCGGCCCTGAAACTCATTGGGTGCGAAGGCCGGCACATTGGCGCCCGCAAGCGGCGGCAACGCCAATGCCGGCGCGGGTTTGCCGATCAGCGCCGAGGGTAGCAGCGACGGATCGCCGGCCCCGAGCCGGAAAAACAGCAGCGCCGCGAGCGCGAGAAAAGCCGCGAGCGGTATGAGAACGACGAGCCGCCGCCGGAGCATTTCAGCGCGCGGCCCGGCGCGTGATGCCGCGCGCTTCGAGCTCGGCGAGCGCGCGCTTCTGCCTGCGAAAATCGATCACGACCCAGGCCACCAAGAGCACGATTACGATGGCCGCCGCGCCATAGGCCGCGATGATGAAGCCGGCGTTCGCCCCCAACTCAGCCTCCCCTGGCGCCGGCGGCGGCGAGCAACGTCAGCGTCTGCACGCGCCGGCGCAGGATTTCGTTGCGCATGGCGGCGAGCAGGAGCGCCACGAAAAGTGCAGCGAAACCGGTTGCCGATACCAGCAGCGGCAACAGGATATCGGGGTGGATCGTGGGTCCGCCGAGGCGGAACACGGAAGCGGGCTGGTGCAGCGTGCTCCACCAGTCGACCGAGAATTTCACGATCGGCACATTGATGAAGCCCACAAGCGTGAGAATCGCAGCAGCCCGTGCGGCCCGCAACGGATCGTCGGTCGCCCGCCACAGCGCCAGCACGCCGAGATAAAGGAGAAGACAGCACCAGCATCGAGGTCAGCCGCGCGTCCCACACCCAATAGGCGCCCCACATGGGCCGGCCCCAGAGTGCGCCGGTGAGCAGGCACATCAGGCTGAACGCCGCACCGATGGGAGCCGCGGCCTTGCCCGCGACGTCGGCGAGCGGATGCCGCCACACCAGCGTGCCGAGCGCGGCGATCGCCATCAGCGAGTAGATGCCGAGCGCAAGCCACGCCGAAGGCACGTGCACATACATGATGCGCGCGGCATCGCCCTGCAGCGCGTCGGCCGGCGCCCGGAAGCCGAGGAAAAGTCCGAGCGCGATCAAGCCGGCCGCCAACGCCGCAAAGGCGGGAATGAGCACGCGCGCGAACCGCATGAAGCGGTGCGGATTGGCGAGATCGATCAGCGGCATGGCCGTCTTCTAGTCTCCGTGTCTCGTCGCTTCAATCGCGCGCATGCCGCAGCGCCGCCGCGGCGGCCACCGGCCCAAGCACCAGGAAGAAGAGGGAAAGCGCAGCAGCGAGTCGCTTCCTTCGAGAATTGGATTGCCTGACTTCTCTGCCCGTATTGCGGTCAAAGACAATTTGGACGCGGTAACGGCCCACTAAATCTGTACAGATGGCAAACTGCCGATGACATCGCCAAGATGCCGCAGGGAGTATCTGTTCGCAGGCGGAGCTTCTGCCGCATCCCGTCTCTGCAAATTCCGACCAATATTGCCTCGAAGATGTGGCAATAGCATCCGATCGCAGCGAATCAACTGGCAGATCGGTGATTGCTCCAAGAATGATGGAAGTCTTTCTAGTCATGTCCTTCCCGCCTAGCTCAGAGGCTATCGCGATCCTTTCTCGTCACGGAGACGGCAAATCGTCCGTGGTTACGTCCGGGTTGCAGGCTCGTGAATCATCGGTACGTCGGGGCGATCTCGACATTTCCGCAGCTTACACGAGACCGCACAAGACTAGGCCTCACGAACCGCACTCGCCGTGACACAAACGACGTAAGCATGCATTATTCGCGGTTACTGGCCCGTAAACTATTGAAACAGAACGAATTCGCGTTTCCTAAACCGAAGGTCGCAGGTTCGACTCCTGCCGGGACCGCCAGCGCTTTTCGAGTTCGGAAGAGCTCAGAAAGCTGCGATCGTCATGGGCGGCGGCGGCGCGTCCACGCGCTTTTTGTGGTCGGTGTCCGGGTGCCAGCCCAGCACCACGAGCATGAAGAAGAAGCCGATGACGTAAGCGATGGCGACGTGCCAGCCGTGCCGCAGCCAAAGCCCTACGGACTTGGCTTCCGGGTACATGTTGGCGAGCGCGACGCCGGCCGAAGAGCCGAACCAGATCATGGACCCGCCGAAGCCGACCGCATAGGCGAGATAGCCCCAGTCATAGCCGCCCTGCTTCAGGGCAAGCGCCGTAAGCGGGATATTGTCGAACACCGCCGACACGAACCCGAGCCCGAGCGCGGTCTGCCAGGCAGCCGCCGGAAGCTTTTCGACCGGCATCATCGAGGCGCAGGTCACGAGCGAAAGCAGGAAGATCGTGCCTTTGAACGTTTCAGGCATCACTTCCCAGTCGGGTCTGCGCACCGGCGCGGCGGCGAGGATGACGACCCACACCGCGAGCCCGATCACCGGTAGCATGTCGAGCAAGGCCGGAAATTTCAGATTCGCAATCACATTGGCGAGAATCGCGGCAATCAGGATGAGCGCAACGATGACGACGCGCACCCACTCGATATGAAGGCCGCGCGGCGGATTCTTCCGGATCGGATGATAGCGGTGCTGCTGCAGGGCCGCCGGGATGCCGAAAATCACCATAGCCAAGCCAGCGGCGACATAAGCATCGAAGACTATCAAAGGGCTGACGCCGTCGATCCACATCATCGTCGTCGTGGTGTCGCCGACGACGCTGCCCGAGCCGCCGGCGTTCGACGCGGCGACGATGGCGGCAAGGTATCCGATGTGAACCTTCCCCCCGAACACATGGCGAGCCATGGTGCCGCCGATCAGCGCGGCGGCGATATTGTCGAGGAAGCTCGAGAGCACGAACACGACCACCAGAAGCAGGAAACCGCCCTTCCAGTCGTCGGGCAGGAAGGCCGGCATCTCGTCCGGGATCCGGCTCTTCTCGAAATGGCGCGACAGCAGCGCGAAGCCCATCAGGAGCAGGAACAGGTTGGCGAGGATCACCCATTCGCTCTGCAGATGCAGGCCGAGCCCGGCCAGACCGGTGCCGAACTTGAAGCCGGTGAAGGCGAGCTTGTAGATCGTGATCGTCGCAAGGCCGGTGAGTGCGACCGCGAGCGTGTGATGATGGAAGAGCGCGACGCCGAGCAGCGTCAGCGCGAACAAGATGAAGTCGACCGGAATACCCAGAAAATAGAGCGGCTCAACCGTCGCGGTACCGGCCGCGGCGGCGGCCGCCGGCGAAGCAAGCAGGCTGAGCGCGAGCGCCACCAAAAGGATTGCAAGAAAAGGGCGGAGCTGCACCCCGCTCCGCCGGACGGGCATGGCGCAGGCAGATTTTCGTGACACCAAATCCCTCCCCGGATTTTCGCTGCAACGACCTTAATTGCCGGAATGCCTGCCCGCAACCGGCCGACCTAGTGCGCCGTGCTCGCAAAAAAAGACCCGCCGCTCTCACCGGAGCGGCGGGCCTTCGTTTTCGAACGCGATCAGTAAGCGACCTTGAGCCGCGCGATTTCGGCCTTCAGATCGTCGAACACTTTCTTCGGGTCGTATCCGGCCTTCTTTACGTTCTCGCTCCATTCGGCGTGCAGCGGCTCGGCCGCTTTGCGCCAGGCGGCGAGCTGAGCCGGAGTGATCGGATAGACCTCGTGCCCGGGTATGGCCTTGATCTTGTCCTTGCCGCCGGCCTCCATGTCCGCCCACGGCGCGCCGATCTTGTAGGCCCACTCGCTCGAGCAGTGGTCGTCCATGACCTTTTTCTGCGCCGGCGAGAGCGCCTCATAGGCGGCCTTGTTCAGGATCCAGGTCTGCTCGGTGACGTACATGGCGGTATCGATGTGGTACTTCGTCACCTTGTCGATCCCGAACAGGATGATCGATCCCCACGGGAACAGAATTCCTTCCGCCACGCCCTTTTCGAGCACGTCGCGCGACTCGGGAGCCGAGGCCTGGATGTTGGTGCCGCCCATCAATACGATCCAGCGCGCGATCGTGGCGTTGGCCGGCCGCAACTTCATGCCCTTGACGTCATCGGGCACCACGACCTTCTTCTTCGTGGTGTGAAGAGTCGCCGGGTCATGCACGAAGGTCAGGCAGTATTTTACGTCCGCCATCTCCTTGCCGGCATATTTGCGATACCAGGCGTCGATCGCCGCGCTGCCTTCCTTGGCGTTCGCGACGAGGAACGGAAGCTCCGCGGCGCCCATGATCGGGAAGCGGCCGGGCTCGTAACCCGGATTGGCGTGCGAGACCTGGACGATGCCGTCGCGGCCCATGTTGTAGTGGTCGAAGGCCTTGCCCAGCTGCTGCGCCGGGAAAATCTTGATGTCGATGGTGCCGTTCGAGGCCTTCTTGATCGACTCGGCCCAGGCGAGCGCGCCCACATGCATCGGATGGCTCGGCGGAACCCAATGCGAGAACCGCCATTCAACCGGCTTGTCTTGCGCGAAGGCCGGCATGGCAAGCGAGGCGGCCAGCGCCGTCGCCAGAATGAACGTCGAACGTCTCACGATATATCCTCCCTACTTTTCGCGTTGCGGTCCGGCTTCATCCGGCCCGTGTTAAGTTCCATTTTCCAGCATGGCTTTGAGGTTGGAAAGCCCTGCGGTGAAGATCTGCTTGAAGATGGTTGAAAGCTCGGCTTCCGGCGGGCCCTTGGATTCGAACTCGCAAGACCAGTTTACCGTCGATTCCGTGCCCCTGCCCACTACCTGTAGGGTCGCAACATGGCGGCCGATGGGCAGGCCGCTTTCGAAAATCGAGTAGGTGATGGTGCGCTTGGCGTCGTCGCGCGCAATCAGCCGCTCGCGCACATGGCCGCCGGCGCGGCGCACGAGATAGCGCACCTTGCCGCCTTCCTCGGAGCGGCTTTCGGCCAGGCCGGCGTTCCAGCGCGGCAGCCCATGGAAGTCGCCAACCAGCTCCCAGACCTTGGCCGGGTCGGCGGCGATGTCGACCGATTGCGATGCACTACCCATTGCAGATTCCCTATTCCGCCGCCGGCGGCAGCCTGCGTTTCTCCCAAGCCTGCGCCGCGCGGGAATGATCCTGATCGGCGCCGAGCGCGTCGCGTGCTTCGGCCCATAGATCGCGCGTGAGCCGGCCGACCGGCGCGTCGAGCCCGATCTGCTCGGCAAGATCGGCCGCGATCTTTACGTCCTTGGCGAGCAGGCCCACTGTGAAGCCGGTGCCGAAGCGACCGCTGATGATTTCCTGCTTGAGCAAATTCTCCGAGGCGAAGCTGCGGCCGGTCGAGGCGTTGAGCACGTCGGTCATGATCGACGGATCGAGGCCGAACTTCTGGCCGACCCGCATGGCTTCCGCTGCGGCGGCAAATTGCGTCGCGGCGATGAAATTGTTCAGGCACTTCATCGCGTGGCCGCAGCCGAGACTGCCGACCTCGAAGAGCTTCTTGCCCATGCGCTCGAGCACCGGCTTGGCGGCCGCGACCGCGTCGGCGTCGCCGCCGATCATGATGGCGAGCGAGCCGTCCTTGGCGCGCGGCACGCCGCCGGAAACCGGCGCGTCCACGAGCTTGATTCCGCGGGCGGCCAGATCCTTGCCGAGCTCGCGGGTGCCCACCGGATCGGACGAGCTCATGTCGATGACGATGCTGCCGGGCTTCAAGTTCGCCGCGAGCGCGCCCTTTTCCATGTCGAGCAACGCCTGGCGCACCTCGCGGCCGGTCGGCAGCATGGTGACGACGACCTGCGATGCGCGGCCCAGATCGGCGAGACTCGTCACCGCGCGGGCCTGATGCTCGTCGGCGAAGCGGCGCGCCCGCTCGGGTGCCAAGTCGAACACGCTCACCGCATAGCCACCGCGCACCAGATTGGCCGCCATGGGCCAGCCCATGTTGCCGATGCCGACGAAGCCGATGTTCTTCAATTCACTCATGACTCAACCTTTCACCAGACCCATCTCGCGCAGCATCTCGTCGGCGGAGCGGAAGCCCTCGGAGCCGCGCGGCACGCCGCAATAGACCATGGAATGCAAAAGCACCTCGGCGATTTCCTCTTTCGTCAAACCGTTCTTGATCCCGGCCTTGACGTGCATCTTGGTCTCGCGCGGGCGGCCCTGCGCGACCATGATCGCGAGCGTCACGGCGCTTCTGATCTTGGGCGAGAGGCCGGGCCGGGCCCACATGTCGCCGAAGCAGGCGCGCGTGACCCAGTCATGCAGCACCCACATGAAATCGCCGGACGGATCGATCTCGGCTTCGGCGAACTGCGGACCGAGCATGGTGCGGCGGATCTCCAGGCCGCGCGCGAAGCTCGGATTTTTCGAGGCTGCCTGCGTGCGGCTCGGCCTGCTCTTCGATTTTTTCGCCATATCACTCCCCGCCTTCGTTTCGTTCGATCCTCGCCGCTTCAGCTGCGTCCCGCAACCACGCGCGCCGGGCTCGTGGCGTCGCGGCGGAAATGCGGGATCACTTCTTTCGCGAAAATCTCGATGCTCTTCTTGGTCAGCTCGTGCGGCAGCGTGCCGAATTGCACCTGCGGCAGGAGATAGCCGAAGCCGATCTCCTTCTGGTAGCGCTCGATCTGCTCGCGCAGCGTCGCGGCGCTGCCGCACAGGAACATGCCCTGCTCGATCAGGCTGTCGATGGTGTGCTTGGCCCCGCTCAGGCCGCGCTTGGCGCCCAGGATGCCCTTGAGCGACTGCAGCGAGATATAGCCGGGCGGCAACAGCATCTCCGGCGGCATGCGCAGCAGTTTGTTCAGGAAGAACTCGACGTGCGGCTTGGCCTCGCGCCGCGCGATCTCGTCGGTCTCGGCCGCATAAGTCGGGGCCGACCAGCCGACCTGCTCGGACGTGGACTGGTAGCCGTATTTGGCCGCCGTATCGCGATACATCTGCATGTAGCGGGCGAGCGCCGCGACCGGGCTGAAGGTCTGCAGGTAAGTGTACTTGCGGTCCGGGTGCGCGGCCCATTCGATGGTCTCGCGGCTGCCCTGCGAGGGAATCCAGACCGGCGGATGCGGCTGCTGATAGGGCCGCGGCCAGCAGTTCACGTATTCGAAGTGATAGTACTTGCCCTCGAAGGCGAAGGGGCCGGGCTGGGTCCAGGCCTGCACGATCAGATCGTGCGCCTCCTGGAAACGCTCGTGCGATTCCGCCGGGTTCACGCCGGAGGAATGATATTCGGCGCCGATGCCGCGCACGAAGCCGGCGACCAGGCGGCCGCCGGTGATGTTGTCGAGCATGGCGAATTCTTCGGCGACCACGAGCGGATTGTTCAACAGCGGCAGCGCGCGGCCGAGCACGGCGATCTTGCCGTTCTTCGTGCGGCGCGAGAGCGCGCCGGCCATGACGCCGGGGATCGGCATCAGGCCATAGGCGTTCTGGTGATGCTCGTTGACGCACACGCCGTCGAAGCCGACGGCGTCGGCGAATTCGAGCTCGTCGAGATAGCGATTGTAGAGCTGGTGGCCGATCTTCGGATCGTAATAGCTGTTGGGCAGCGTCACCCAGGCGGAGTTGTGCTTCTTGTCGTAGTCGGGATCGAGCGCCGCATAGGGCATGAGATGGAAGGCGAAGAATTTCATCGGCCGGCCTCCTCCGCGAACGCTGACGATCTTGCCGACCCATTCGTCCGTGCGTTCGGTTTGCGGAACATGTCCGCAGTTCTTGATGACCTCGAGCTTCGACCCCGGGATCAGCTTCTGGTAGGCCGGGCCGTAGCCGGGCGGGATCAGCTTGTCGTCGTCGCCCCAGAGCAGAAGCGTCGGCACGTCGATCCGGTGCAGCCATTTATAGAGGTGCGGATTGTAGAGCCGCGGCTGCCAGGCAAGCTTGGCCGAGATCAGCCGGTTCTTCGCCTCGGTCATTTGCAGCTCGTCGGTGACCGGCTGCGCCAGCAACTGATCGGCGAATTTCTGGTCGTGAAACAGATTGCGCGCGCTTTCCTCGCGCGACCACAGGAAGAAGTCGCCCTTGCTCAGACCCTTGACGTGGATGCCGGCGGCGGCCGAGAGCACGAGGGTCTTGAGCCGTTGCGTCGAACGTACGGCGATCTCGGCCGCAAGCCAGCCGCCGAGCGACGAGCCGACGAGCGTGATGCGCTCCAACTTCAGCGCCGCGATCGCATCCAGGTAGAAATAGGCAAGGTCGCCGATATTATCGAGCCATTCGGGCGTTTCGGAAGCGCCGAAGCCCGGGTGCTCCGGCACGATCAGGTCGAAGTGCTGCGAGAGTTGCTCCATGAACGGCGCCCAAGCGCTCAGCCCGCGCGCACCGTGGAGATACAGGAGCGGCGCGCCCTTGCCACCGCGCATCATGCGGATCTTGCAGCCGTTGAAGGTCTCGAAGCTCTCACGCGACGCCATCTTTATTTTTCCGTTCGTCAGACGCCTGCGAAATCCACGCTCGCGCCGCCGGTGCCCGGCTTTTTCACCCGGCGCTGCGCGAGATTGGATGCTTGCTCCAGCACTTCCGGCAGCGCCTTTTCGTTGTTGGGCGCCATGACGTGGGCGCCGGATACGCCGGGGATCGCAGCAAGCTGCGCGATCAGCTCGACCGCGATCTTGCGGCCTTCGGATTCGGGATCGGCAGCGCCTTCCATGCGCTTTACGATCTCGTCGGAGATGATGGTCCCGAACAGATGCTCGCGCATCCAGCTCGCGGACTTGGCGGTGCGCAGCGGCGCGATGCCGATCAGGAAATAGAGCTTGCCGCCGAGCCCCTCCTCTTCCAGGCGGCGCATGTAGCGGCGCACGACCGCCGGGTCCATGCAGAACTGGGTCTGCGCGAACTGCGCGCCGGACTCGATCTTCTGGCGGAGCGAGTTCGGCTTCCAGTCGGGCTTGGGATCCATCGGCGCGTCGGCGGCGCCGATGAAGAACTGCGCCTTGCCCGCAACCTTGCGGCCGGACGGCAGCTCCCCGCGGTCGCGGATGCCGACGGCGGTCTCCATCAACTGGCGCGATTCGAGATCGAACACCGGCTTGGCGTCGGGCTGGTCGCCGGCCTTGGGATCGTCGCCGCGCAGCACCAGCATGTTGCGAATGCCGAGCGCGGCGGCGCCCAGGAGATCGCCCTGCAGTGCGATCCGGTTGCGGTCGCGGCAGGTGAACTGGATGATCGGCTCGATCCCGGTCTCGATCAGGATGGAAGCCGCCGCGAGCGAACTCATGTGGGCGCGGGCGCCGGCGGCGTCGGTGACGTTCACGGCGTCGGCGAGGCCTTTGAGCGGCAAGGCCTTGGCGACCATGTCCTGGCGGCTCGCGGAGACCGGCGGCGTGATCTCGGCGGTGACGACGAAGCGGCCCGCGCGCAGGCGATCCTCGAGAGACCCGGGGGCAAGGTTCTGTCCCTTTGGTTCGGTCATCGGCTCCTCGCAAAAGCGACAGGGATGCGATAGCAGAACGGCGCGGAGAAAAGAATTGGCAGCAAGAGTTGCGGCCGGTTCCGCTCGCTCCTTCTGCCCAATCCTGCTAGCTAGGCGGCCCATGCGGCTCTGTCCCACGCAGATCCTGGCGGTATTTGCAGCGCTTTCGCTGGCCGCGTGCGGCACCGCGTTCGAAATCGAAAAATCCCCGCCGTTCTACGAAAACCTTGCCCGGCCGGGCACGCAGGTGAACGTGGCGGCGGCGGCCTCCATGCTCTCCGATTACCGCCGCGCCAAGGGCCTGCCGGCGCTGGCGATCGACGACAGGCTGGTGGCGCTGGCGGCCGACCAGGCGCGGCGCATGGCCGCAATCGACAAGCTCACGCACGATCCGGGCGGGCGCGACTTCGTGCAGCGGCTCAAGGCCTCGAACTACGACGCGGTGCGGGCCGCCGAGAACATCGGCGCCGGCTACCACACGCTGGCCGAAGCCTTCTCCGGCTGGCGCGACTCGCCCTCCCACGACAAGAACATGCTGCTGCCCGGCGCCACGCGTTTCGGCATCGCCACCGCCTACGCGCCCAATTCCAAATACAAAGTGTTCTGGGCGCTCGTACTGGCGGAGCCGGACCGGGCGCGCTAGCGTTTCACCCTGCACGAGGCGCCGATGCTCCCTGAAATCCGCGATTACGAGCGTCTGCGCGCCGCGTTCCGCTGGCAGATCCCGGCCCGCTACAACATCGGCGTCGACGCCTGCGACAAATGGGCCGCGCGCGAGCCGGATAAGACCGCGCTCATCGTGCGGCGGCCGGAGGGCGGCTTCGAGACCGTCACCTACGGCCGCCTGCGCGAGCATTCGAACCGGCTGGCCAACGCACTGCGCGCGCTCGGGATCGCGCGCGGCGACCGGGTCGCGATCATCCTGCCGCAGAGCACGGAAACGGCGATCGCGCATCTGGCGATCTACAAGCTCGGCGGCATCGCGCTGCCGCTCGCTTCGCTGTTCGGCGTCGAGGCGCTCTCCTACCGGCTCGGCAACGCGGGGGCGCGGGCGGCCATCACCAATGCCGCGGGGCTGGCGAAGCTCTCGCAGATTCGCAACGACATCCCGGAGCTGAAGCACGTGCTCTCGGTCGACGGCGCCGCCGAGGGCGCGCTCGATTTCGCCGAGACACTCGCGAAGGCGTCGGACAGTTTCACGCCGGTCGACACTTCCGCCGACGAGCCGGCGCTCATGGTCTACACGTCCGGCACGACCGGCCCGCCGAAGGGCGCGCTGCACGGGCACCGCGTGCTGCTCGGGCACTATCCCGGCGTGCAGTTTCCGCACGAATTTTTTCCGAAACCCGGCGACCGGATGTGGACGCCGGCGGACTGGGCCTGGGCCGGCGGGCTCCTGAACATCCTGCTCCCCGGCCTTGCCTTCGGCGTGCCGGTGGTGGCGAAGAAATCCGAGAAGTTCGACCCCGAGGAAGCCTTCGCGCTGATGGCGGAAGCCGAAGTGCGAAACACCTTCATTCCGCCGACGGCGCTGCGCATGCTGCGCGCCGCGGGCAAGCCGAAGCAGAAGCTTTCGCTCCGCACGGTCGGCTCCGGCGGCGAGGCGCTCGGCGTCGAGACCTACGAATGGGGCCGCGAGGCGCTCGGGCTCACCATCAACGAGTTCTACGGCCAGACCGAATGCAACCTCGTGCTCTCGGCCTGCGGCGCGATCGGCATCACGAAGCCCGGCTACATCGGCAAGCCGGTGCCGGGCCACGAGGTCGCGGTGATCCGCGCCGACGGCTCGGTTTGCAAGCCGGGCGAGCTCGGCCAGATCGCGGTGAAGCGGCCGGACCCGGTGATGTTTCTCGAATACTGGAAGCGGCCGGACGCGACGCGCGACAAGTTCATCGGCGACTGGATGACGACCGGCGACCAGGGCGAAGCCGACGACGAAGGCTATGTGCGCTTCGTCGGCCGCGACGACGACGTGATCACATCGGCGGGCTACCGCATCGGCCCGGGCGAGATCGAGGATTGCCTGATCAAGCACCCGGCGGTGGCGCTGGCGGCGGCGGTCGGCAAGCCCGATCCGGTGCGCACCGAGATCGTGAAGGCGTTCGTGACGCTGAAGCCCGGCTATGCGCCCTCGGACGCGCTGGCGGCCGAGATCCAGGCCTTCGTGCGCACGCGGCTCTCGGCGCACGAATATCCGCGCGAGGTCGCCTTCGTCGAACAGATGCCGATGACGACGACCGGAAAAGTGATCCGGCGGGCGCTGCGCGAGCAGGCCTGATCAGCCGCGCAGCTTGTCGCGCAGCGATTTGACGGGCTTGAGCGCGGCGCGGCGGAATTTCTCCGCGGCAAGCGCCAGCCTGGCCGAAGACGCATCGGCGAGCGGCACGATCCAGTCGGCGACCTCGATGCGGCCGCGCCACAGATGGTCGATCATCGGGTGATCCGCGACGGCGCAGGAATCGACCAGCGCAATCGAGCGGTCGCGGCCGAGCGTCTCGGTCAATTCGAGCGCCAACAGCACGCCCGGCGAAAAGCGCGCGATAATTCTCGTCATAGGCGGTCTTCCAGAACCAGGCGCGGTCGCCGGAGAACAGCAGGATGGTAGCGGCGATCGGCTTGCCGTCGAGCTTCAGGAAGTCGATCCGCGCCTTGCCCTCGCGCGCCAGGCCGGTGACGGCCTCGGCGAGGAACGACCCGGCGCCGGAAACCTTGGCGGCAGCGCCGATCCGGCCCTTCCAGCCGGCGGCTTCGAGCTTGAGATAGGCCTCGACCGCAGCCTCGATTCCCTCGCCCGTCACGGTCTCGTGCGCGAGCGCGCCATTCTCGGAAAGGCGCGTACGCTGACGGCGCAGTTCCTTGAGCCGCTTCGGCGATACGCCCTTGAGTGGATCGGAATCGCTTGGAATGAGCGCTGCGCGCCGGTGCGGATCGAGCGCGTGCGGCCGCTTCATACGGCTATAGAGCCGATCGGCCAGCACATGCGCGAACGGCCCTCCCCGGTCCATCAGCCGGAACAGCGCCGCACGCGGATTGCCGGGGAGACGCGGCAATTCGTTCAAGAACGCGTCCACCGCCGCATCGGCCGCGTCGCGATCCACGAGCGGCACCGAAAGCGGCGCATAGGGCAGCTCCCAGGCGACGAACGTGCGTCACCGGCCGGCCATAGGCGAGGCCCTCGATGCGGCCGCCAAGCGCGCCGATCAGCCTGCCGCCAGCGCTAACGAGCAGGACGCCCGCGCCATCGGCCAGCGCAAGGCTCCGCGCGGCCAGGAGATATTCCGGCTCGTAGAAGACGTTGGGCTGCAGCGCGCGCGCCGATAGATCGCGAATGCGCGCGCAATCGGCGGCGTCGAGACGCGTCAGCGGCTTCCACTCGATGGCGAGTCCGTCGCTGCGGCGCGCGACTGCGGCTTTGCGCAGGGGCAACGCCCTCGCCGGGCGCAGCTTCGTGCGCGCCGCGATCGGCCGCAGGAACGCGGCGATCGGACCGACGGCCGGAATTCCGGCCTTACCGGCGCCAGACGAAGACATGGAGGCCGAGCCTTCGCTTGGTGACGACGAAGAGCAGGATCGATTCGAGCACGAGCGCGCTCGCGGTGGCGATCGCGGCGCCCATCGGGCCGAAGCGCTTCACCAGAAGCAGGCAGAGCACGAAATTGAAGGCGAACGCCGCGGCATAGACCATGGCGCAGATGCGCTGCTCGCCCACCATGTTGAGCAGCCGCTCGACCGGGCCGACCGCGGCGCGCGCGAGCAGGCCGACGGCGAGCACGAACATCAGTGGATAGCCCTGCTCGAAGCCCTCGCCGAACAGCGCCAGCACCGGCTTGCCGATCGCGAGCAACGCGAGCGTGCCGACGAGCGAGGGCCAGAACGTCCATTGGATCGAATTGGCGAGGAAGGTCTCGAGCTTCTCGCGCGCGCCGGCCACGTGATACTCGCTGAAGCGGTGCGCGGTCGCGGCCGAGACGGAGAAATAGACGAAGGCGACGAGCGAGAGCGTCTTGGTGGCGGCGTAATAGACCGCGACCTCGCTCGGGCCGGCGAACGCCTCGCAGCACCAGGATGTCGGTATAGGTGAGCAGGAAATAGAAGCCGCTCGACCATGACGATCGGCAGCGACGTCTTCAACCAGGTGCGATGTTCGTAGCTGCGCGGGCCGGGCGCGGTTTCCCGCTTGAGCCGGCGATCGAGCAGAACGAGCTGCGCGAGCGACGTCGCCCAGACCGCGACTGTCGCCGCGATCATGGCGGCCACCGCCGTGGCCGAGGCGCCCAGCAGATGCGCAGCGGCCATGACCAGCAGAATCAGCACCGGCCGCGCGAGATAGGCCGGCGCGAGCGCGAGATCGATCCAGTTGAACGAGCGCGCGATGCCGTCCTGGGTGTCGGTTACCGCGTAGATCGGCAGGCACGAGGCAGGCGAGGATGAACGGCACGAAGTAGTAGGATTCGAGGTTGCGGCGCGAACAGCGAGCACCAGCGCGATGCCGATAGCGCGACGCGATCGTGCCGAGGCCGAAGGCGAGCCAGCGGCTGCCGAACAGGAAGCCGCGCAAGCGATCGAGATCGCCGCGGCCGATATATTCGGGAATGAAGCGCTGCGCCGCCGACGGCAGGCCGAGCGACACCAGCGCGCCGAGCAGCAGCACCCAGGTCCAGACATAGACATAGACGCCGAACTCGAAGCGGCCCATCCAGCGCGCGAGCACGACCTGCGAGAGATAGATCACGGCGGCGGAAGCGACGCGGATCAGAAAGGCGGTTCCGGCGGCGCGGCGCGCGATCGAATGATCGCTGCCGTCGGCAAACAGCGCGACGGCGCGCGAATAGATCCGGCGCGCGTTCGCGCGCACGTCGCGGGGATCCGCCTCGCCCGGAACAACGACCGACACGGTGACTGCCTCCGCGCTTGTTATTTGACCTGCGCTTGCCTGCATTTATCAGGGCCGCATTAAGAAATTCTTGGGTGGATCGCGGAGAGCGCACGTTTACCAAGCCGCGAAACGCACCCATTCCATGCGCGGCGCGGAGGTACGCAGCAACCGAAAGCTCCCGTTAATGTTAAACGCGAGCGCGGGTCAGGCGCGGAAGCCGCCGCTTTCGAGGAAGGCGATCTCCTCGGGCGTGGAAACGCGGCCGAGCGCCGCATTCCGGTGCGGGAAGCGGCCGAAGCGGCGGATCACGTCGAGGTGAACTTTCGCCCATTTCACCGCCTCGGCGTCGCCGGTCGCCTCAGTGAGCGCGACGCAGCGTTCCTGATCGGCGAGATTCTCGCTGTGCTCGAACGGCAGATAGAAGAAGTTGCGCTCGGGCATCGGCGTCTCGAGATCGAACCCGCGCCCGATGGCGCGGCGCGCGGCGGCGAGCGCCAGCGCGTCGGTCGAGAACGCGCGCGCGGCGCCGCGGAACATGTTGCGCGGGAACTGATCGAGCGCGATCAGGAGCGCGAGCGCGCTCTCGGCGGCGTCTTCCCAGGCCGATAGCCGGCCGGCTGCCGCCGCTTCGTGGGTCGCCAGAAAGCGCTCGCGGATCTGCGCATCGAACGCGGAGTCAACCGCGAACCAGCGCTTCGGGCCGGCCGCGCGCCAGAAGGCAAGCACCTCCTCCGGCGCGGCCGGCATTGGTCAGAGCCGGATCGTGCCGCCGACGATCTTCTTGTGCAGGTCCGGGTCGAGCGGAAAGACGTTCTTCTGCTTCAGGTCGTTGAAATAGAGATCGTCGGTGATCTTGGCCGGGTCGAAGCCTTCCTTCACCAGGTCCATCTTGCGCTGCTTGAATGTGCCGGTGACGTCGAGTTCCTTCTTGATGCGCAGGAACAGGGGCTGCGCGTACTCGGGCAGATTGGCCGAGAGATAATCGCGCAGCTTCTTCAGGTCGAGCTTGCTGTCGGCGACCACCGCGGCCATGCCGACCTTGCCGTCGTAGCCCGGCACGTGCACGCCGTAGACGCTCGCCTCCATGACGCCGGGGAACACGGTGATCGCCTCGGAAACCTCCGAGGTGGCGACGTTTTCGCTCTTCCAGCGGAAGGTGTCGCCGATGCGGTCGATGAAATAGAAGAAGCCGTGTTCGTCCTGGCGCATCAGGTCGCCGGTGCGGAAATAGGCGTCGCCCTTCTCGAACACGTCGCGCAGGATCTTCTTCTCGGTGGCTTCCTTGTCGGCGTAGCCCTCGAAGCGGTTGGCGGGCTTGGTGGGGTCGTTGATGATCTGCCCGATCACCTCGCCGATCTCACCGGCCTCGCACTTGACGCAGAAACCGTCGGGCCCGCGCACCGGCTGCTCCTTCTCGATGTCGAATTCGACCAGCGCGATCGGGAAGCGATGCGCCAGGTACCAGGGCAGCCGCCCGATGGCGCCGGGATGGCTGCCGAAATTGAAGAAGGAGACGTTACCCTCGGTCGCGGCGTAGAATTCGAGGATGCGCGGAATGTGATAGCGCGCCATGAACGGGCCCCAGACGTCCGGCCGCATGCCGTTGCCGCAGCACAGGCGAACCTTGTGGCGCTTCTCCGCTTCCGAGGGCGGCGCGGTCACCAGGTAGCGGCAGAGCTCGCCGATATAGAAGAACATGGTGCAGTTCCACTTCACCACGTCGTTCCAGAATTCGCGCGAGGAGAACTTCTCGCGGATCACCGTGCTGCCGCCGCCGACCAGCATCGCGCCGGTAGCCAGCACGCCGCCGTTGGTGTGATAGAGCGGCAGGCAGTCGTACATGCGGTCGGTCGGCCGTACGCCCATGGCGCCCGAAAAGCCGTGGGTCGCCAGCATCAGGCGGTAGTGGTTGAAGTTCGCGGCCTTGGGCAGACCGGTGGTGCCGCTCGTGTAGATGAAGAGCGCGCGATCCTCGATGGTGAGCTTCGGCCGCTCCGCCTCGGACAGACGGCCGCCGTCGAACTTCGCAACCGCTTCGTCGAGGCGCGCCAGACCTGCGTCGTTGGCACCATAGGTCCAGACCTTCGGGTCGCCGGTGATCTGCGACTGCGCCGTGCGGAAGGCGCCGAGCAACTCGGAGCCGACCACCACGTGCTTCGGTTTCACGATGGTGACGCAGTGGGCGAGCGGCGTGCCGCTCAAGTTGGTGTTGATGAGCGCCACCACCGCGCCCATGCGCGTGAGCCCGAGCCAGAAGATGAAATACTCCGGCCGGTTGAGCATGAAGAGGCAGACGGCGTCGCCCTTCTTGATCCCTTGCGAGAGCGCCCAGCGCGCGTACTGGTTGGCGCGGGCATCCAGCTGCTTGTAGGTGTAGCTCTCCTTGTCGGAGAGCAGCGCTTCCTTGTCGCCGTATTTCGCGGCGATCTCTTCCATGACGAACGGAAAGACGCGCGTCGGAGTCTTCGCGATCGGCGTCGTCATCTTGAGCGTGCGCAACGCCCCGCGCAGATAATTGTACTCGCGCTTGAAAGCCTGAAACATTCAATTCCTCCCCTGCGGCCGGTGGCCGCTTATGTCTTTGCCGGCAACTTTCCGAAAGCTGAGCCCCCGTGGCAAGGGCTTTCAGGCGAGAAGCGCGCCGGGCCGTACAGAGAGCGGGTTGTCGACCAGCGCGGCCTTGTCCGGCGCATCGGTGGCGGGGATGCCCAGGAAGGCGTCAAGCAGCCTCTGCACCACCGAAGGATCCAGATCGCGGGTGACGCAGACCAGCCGCGAGCGCCGATCGTCGTCGGGCCATTGTTGTAGCCGCACCGGCGGGTGCAATACGTGCTGGACGGCATGCAGAACCACCGGCTGCTCCGGCTCCTCCGCGAGCCGCACGATGCCCTTGAGCCGCAGGAGCTTCTCGCCATGGGTGGCGCGCAGCAGCTCCAGGAACAGCTCGAGCGTCGCCATGGGGATCGCCGCCTCGGTCGCCACCGTGAATACCTTGATGCGCTCGTCGTGCTTGTGCGGGGCCGGCGTGGCGGACGGGTCGCGTCCGGCGTCGGCGGCGGCAACCGCCTCCTCGGCGAGCCAGCGCGAGACGTCCGGGATCTTGCCGGAGGGATCATAGAGGCCGGCGTTCATGAGCGCGGCGGCGACCGCCTCGCCCTTGGCTGCGTCGAGCACGCGCGCGGTCGGGTTCAGGCGCTTCAGGCGCGCGCGCAGCGCCGCCGTGACAGCGGCGGGCGCCAGATCGGTCTTAGTCAGCACCAGCCGGTCGGCCATGGCGGCCTGTTTCACCGCCTCTTCGTACTCGTCGAGCGTGGCCATGCCGTTCACCGCGTCGACGACGGTGACGATGCCGTCGAGGCGATAGCGCTGCACGAGATAGGGGTGCGTCATCACCAGATGCAGGACCGGCGCGGGATCGGCGAGGCCGGTGGTCTCGATCACCACGCGGCGGAACGGTGGGGCGGTGCCGCCGTCGCGCCAGCGCAGAATGTTCTCGAGCGAGTCCACCAGATCGCCGCGCACGGCGCAGCACAGGCAGCCACTCGAAAGCAGCAGCAGATTCTCGTCGAGCACGTCGACGAACAGGTGGTCGAGCGCCACTTCGCCGACTTCGTTGATGAGCACGACGGTGTCGGAGAGATCCGGTTCGCGCACGAGCTTCTGCAGCAGCGTGGTCTTGCCGGCGCCGAGAAAGCCGGTGAGCACCGTGAGTGCGATCGGCTCGTCCGGCCCCAATGCCGGACCAGGTTGGACGCTCATGGCTTCGATTTCTTCTTTGGAGCGGCCTTGGCCTTGGGCGCGTCCTTGGCTTTCGGCTCGGGCTTGGCTTTAGGCGCCGCCTTCTCACGCGCCGCGGGCTTGGCCTTGGTGTCGGATTTCGTCTTCGTCTTGGCTCTCGTGCGCTTGGCCTTGCGCGAGGCGACCGGCACGACCGGCTCGAAGTTCGGCTTGGACGCCGGCCCGACGAACACCCGGATCGGAGGCATGGAGGGCGGCAGATCGATGAGGAAGTTTGTTTTCGATCCCGCGCGGATCACCGCCAGGCCAGACTCCGGATCGGCCTCCGGATCCTCGTCGTCGTCGGCCTCGGCGACTTTGCGGCGGCGCTTGCGGTTGCAGATCTCGTCACGCAGATCCACCGGCCCGACCGCTACGTTCTCCACCTTGTCGAGCGTCGGCTTGCTCGCCGAGAAGAGATTGGTCAGCAGCGAGCTTCCGAAGCCCGCCTCGAACAGACGCGCGGCGTCCTCCGTGCGCTCGTAGGAGGAGTGCGCGCCGAGGACGACGGCGATCAGGTGCTTGTCGCCGCGCTTGGCGGTGGCGACGACGTTATAGCCGCCCGAGCAGATGAAGCCGGTCTTCATGCCGTCGGCGCCGGGATAGCGATCGATCAGCCGGTTGTGATTGCGCAGGATGCGCTTGCCGACGCGGATCGCGGGAATACGGAAGAAAAGCTCGTGCTCGGGAAATTCGCGCATCAGCGCGCGCGCCAGCAGCGCCATGTCGCGCGCGGTGGTGACCTGCTCGTCGTCGGGCAGACCGTGCGGATTGCGGTATTGCGTGCCGTTCATGCCGAGCTCTTCCGTCATCTTGTTCATCTCGGCGACGAAGGCGGGCACGCTGCCGCCGACCCCCTCGGCGAGCACGACGGCGATGTCGTTGGCGGATTTCACCATCAGAATCTTCAGGGCGTTGTCGACGGTGATCTGGGTTCCGACCGGAAATCCCATCTTGGAGGGCGGCTGGGCCTGGGCGTTGGCGGAAACGGTGAGCGGCGTGTCGAAGGTGACCCGCCCGGCGCGAATGGCGCGGAACGTCACGTAGACCGTCATCAGCTTGGTGATCGAGGCCGGATACCATTGGCGGCCGGCCTCGTACTGGGCGACCACCTTGCCGCTTTCGGCATCGACGAGAATGAAGGGGCCCTTGGCGGCTGCGGCCGGCTCGACGGCGGCGAGCGCCAGCGCGAACGCCGGGAACAAAAACAGATAGCGGCGGATCAAGGTCGACACCCGGCGGATTCCGTCTTTCAATGCGGCGATATTTCGGCGAGGCGACATGCCGCGGCGCCTTCGGCTCGTGGCCTCGGCCTTTCCTAGCCCGTATCCACGCCCCTGGCCAAGAGGCTCGCCGTGCGCCCGTCTGCGGCCTATATTCACCGTAAGGAGCACGCCATGACCGCCTGCATCGTCGGCCTCGCCCATACGCCTTTCGGCAAACTCGACACGGAGACCGTCGAGAGCCTCGTGGTGCGTGTCGCCAACGAGGCGCTCGCCGACGCAGGCATCGAGGCCCGGGACGTGGACGAGATCGTGCTCGGCCATTTCAACGGCGGCTTCACGGCGCAGAATTTCACGGCAGCGCTTGTCCTGCAGGCCGACCCCGCCTTTCGCTTCAAGCCGGCGACCCGGGTCGAGAACGCCTGCGCCACGGGCTCGGCTGCGGTGCAGCAAGGCGTCAAGGCCATCGCCGCGGGCAGTGCGCGTATCGTGCTGGTGGTCGGCGTCGAACAGATGACGAAGACGCCGGGACCGGAAGTCGGCAAGATTCTCTTGAGCGCCTCGTACTTGCCGGAGGACGGCGGCACCGAGGGCGGCTTTGCCGGGATTTTCGGTAAGATCGCCGACCTCTATTTCCAGCGCTACGGCGACCAGTCCGACGCGCTGGCGCGGATCGCCGCCAAGAACCACAAGAACGGCGTCGCCAATCCCTATGCGCAATTGCGCAAGGATCTGGGCTTCGAGTTCTGCCGCACCGAGAGCGAGAAGAACCCGCGCGTGGCGGGGCCCTTGAAGCGCACCGACTGCTCGCTGGTGACCGACGGCGCGGCGGCGGTGGTGCTGGCGGACGTTTCGACCGCGCTCAAGCTCGGCAAGCCCGCGGTCGCGATCCGCGCCACGGCGCATGCGCAGGATTTCCTGCCGATGTCGAAGCGCGACATTCTCAAGTTCGAGGGTTGCAGCGAGGCGTGGCAGCGGGCGCTCGCGCAGGCCGGCCTCGGGATCTACGACCTCTCCTTCGTCGAAACGCACGACTGCTTCACCGTGGCGGAACTGATCGAATACGAGGCCATGGGGCTCGCCAAGCCCGGCCAGGGCGCACGCGTCATCGAAGAGGGCATCACCGAGAAGACCGGGAAGCTGCCGGTCAATCCGTCGGGCGGGCTCAAGTCCAAGGGCCATCCGATCGGAGCCACGGGCGTGTCGATGCACGCCATGACCGCGATGCAGTTGCTCGGAAAAGCCGGCGACATGCAGGTGAAGAACGCCCAGCTCGGCGGCATCTTCAACATGGGCGGAGCGGCGGTGGCGAACTACGTTTCGATCCTGGAGCGGCTGCGCTAGTCAGCTTCCAGGGGCCTGCTCCGGCGCGAGCGCCGCGTCGGGTGCCGGGATCATGAACTGCGCGGCGGCGAGCGCAGCGAAGCGCTTTTGCAGGCGCACGAGCTCCTCGAAGCTTCCGCTCTCGACGATGCGGCCCGCGTCGAACACCAGGATGCGGTCGGCATTGCGTACGGTCGCGAGCCGGTGCGCGATCACGAACGTCGTGCGCCCGCGCATCACCTCGTCGAGCGCGGCCTGTACGGCGGCTTCGGTGGCGGCGTCGAGCGAGCTTGTGGCCTCGTCGAGGATCAGGATCGGCGGGTCCTTGAGCAAGCGCGCGGGCGATGGCGATGCGCTGGCGCTCGCCGCCGGAAAGCGCGCGGCCGCGCTCGCCGACATTGGTGGCGAAGCCCTCGGGCGATTGGGAAATGAAATCCCAGGCCTGCGCGCGCTTGCAGGCCTCGATCAACTCGGCCTGCGTCGCATCGGGTTTGCCGACGCGCAGGTTTTCCTCGATCGAGCGGTTGAACACGAGCGCTTCCTGGAACACGACGCCGATATTGTGCCGCACCGAGAGCAGCGTGAGATCGCGAATGTCGTGGCCGTCGATCCGCACCGCGCCCGATTGCGGGTCGAAGACGCGGTGCAGCAGCGAGAGCGCGGTCGACTTTCCGGCGCCGGTCGCGCCCACGAGCGCCAGAGTCTCGCCGGGCGTGGCGCGGAACGAAAGATCGGCGACGGCCGGACGCTTGCCGTCATAGGAGAACGAGACGTCCATCGAATTCGACCTCGCCCTTGGCATGGCCGAGATCGAGCGCGCCCGGACGGTCGTGCACGGTCGGCGCGGCATCGAGCACCCCGAAGAACTCCACCAGCCGCGGCGCGTCGAGCACCAACCGATTGGAGAAGGCCACCGCTTGATCGAGCTTGCCGACGAACATCGTCGCGATGCCGACGAAGGTGACGATCTCGCCGATCGAGGTGAGGCCCTGCAGATGGAGCCAGGTGCCGACGAGAAAGATCGTCAGGATCGTGATGGTGGTCGCGGCGCGCGTCGCGACCGCGGCGAGCGCCCACCAGGAGAGCACCGGAATCTGCGCCGCCAATAGCCGGTTCGCCACGTCGCGGATGCCATGCACTTCGGCGTCGATGCGGGTGAAGCTCTGGATCAGCGCGACGTTGCCGAGCGCATCGGACGCGCGCTCGGCGAGATCGGAGTGATAGCGCTCGACGCCGATCTGCAGTTTCTCGGTACGCCGGATGACATAGGACGTGAGAACGGCGAACACGCAGAGCAGCCCGACGAGCAGCAGCCCGAGCCGCCAGTTCATCCAGACGGCGACCGGCAGCAACAGGATGAGCGCGACGAACGAGGCGAAGTGATCGCGAAAGAAGGAGAGCCACATGCCCCAGAGCGCATCGGCGCCCTGCAACATCACTTTCATCAAACGGCCGGAATGGGTGACGCCGTGATAGGGCATCGGCATCTGCAATCACGTGCTCGAAATAGCCGGTCATCACCGCGAGCCGCCGGCGATGCGCGAGCCGGTCGGCATAGAGCGCGAGCAGAACGCCGGCGAAGATCGTGAACAGGCCGAACGCGACCCAGGCGGCGAGCAGCCAGGTGAGGTCGCCCATGGCCGGCACGCGCCCGGCCGCCTGCGCGCCCACCAGCGCATCGATGATGCGGCCGAACAGCACGGGTTCCGCGAATTGCGCGCCGGCGAGCGCGATGTTGGCGCAGGCGAGCACGATGCCAAGGCGTTTCTCGCTGCCGAGAAGCGCGAACACGCGGGCATAGATCTGGAAGAAGGACATGGGGCGAACCGGCGGCCTGTGTGGCGGCGGAATGTAGCGGGATCGCGGCGGCGGGCAATCGGTCCGACTGCAGCCAGTTAACCCCCGCCGTCAGCCCTGGGCGAAGCCCGAGCGCTGGGCCCAGCCGGTCATGCGCCGCTCCAGGACCGCCATGAGCCAGTACATGACGATGCCCTCGACCGCGAGCGCCACCAGCCCGGCGAAGATCAGCGGCACCAGGAACTGAGCCTGGGCTTGAAGCATGAGATTCCCGATGCCGTTATTGGAAGCGATGCTCTCGGAGACCACCGAACCGACGAAAGCGAGCGTGATCGCCACCTTCAGCGAGCCGAAGAAATAGGGCAGCGAGCGCGGAATTCCCACTTTGCGCATGATGTCGAGCTTGGAGGCGCCGAGCGCCTTCAGGACGTCCTCGAGCTCCGGCTCGATGGTGGCGAGCCCGGTCGCGACGTTCACCACGATCGGGAAGAAGGAGATCAGGAAGGCGGTGAGCATCGCCGGCATGAAGCCGATGCCGAACCACAGGACCAGGATCGGCACGACCGCCACCTTGGGGATCGCGTTGAAGCCGACCATGAGCGGATAGAGCCCGGCATAGATGGTGCGCGACCAGCCGACCAGCAGCCCGAGCAGCAGGCCGAAGCCGACCGCGAGCCCGAAACCGACGAGCGTGCTCCAGAGCGTGATCAGCGAGTTGCGGTAGATCGCCGGCCAATAGTCGTAGATCGCGCGGCCGACCGCGGTCGGCGGCGGCAGGAAGAATTGCGGGATCGCAAAGAAAGAGACCGCACCCTCCCAGAGCAACAGGAGGACGACGGTGAAGGTCCACGGCGCCAACCGCATCGAGAGCGAGCGATTCATTGGCGCGCCTTCACGATATACTCGCGCAGCTCGTGCACGATTCCGGTGAACTCGGGCGTGAAGGTGATTTCCAGATCACGCGGACGCTCGAGCTCGACCCTGCGCTCCGCGATCACCCTGCCCGGCCGCGCCGACATGACGAAGACCCGGTCGGCCAGAAACACAGCCTCGCGCAGATCGTGGGTCACGAGACAGACGGTGATCTTGCGCGCCGCCTGCAGGTCGCGGATCACGCACCAGAGCTCCTCGCGCGTGAAGGCATCGAGCGCCGCGAACGGCTCGTCGAGCATCAGGAGATCCGGCTCGTGGATCAGCGCGCGGCAGAGCGAGGCGCGCATCTGCATGCCGCCCGACAATTCCCAGGGATATTTCGAACCGGAGCCGCCGAGACCGACCGACGCCAAGAGCTTCTCGGCGCGCGCGACGTATTCGCCTTTCTTGCGCGCGAGCTGGCTGCGGTGCGGCTCGACGATCTCGAGCGGCAGCAGCAGATTCTCGAGCGTGGTGCGCCAAGGCAGAAGCGTCGGCGCCTGGAACGCCATGCCGGCGATCTTGACCGGCTTCTTCACGACTTCGCCCGCGACGCGCACCGTTCCCTTGAACGGGAACTGCAGCCCGGTCGCGAGCTTCATCAGCGTGGATTTTCCGCAGCCCGAAGGACCGACGACCGCGGCGAATTCGCCGCGGTCGATGGAGAGCGTGAGTCCTTCGACGGCGAGCGTGCCGCCCTGCCCGCCGTAGGCGTGGCTGACTCCGTCGAGCGCGACGAAGGCCACGGGCGGCGTCCGGGCCGGCCGCTCAGTTCATCAAGCGGTCGGCGTTCGGCGGCAGGAACGAGGGATCGAAGATGTCGCCGGCCTTGGGCTTGGCTGCCTTGAAGTTGTAGGTGAGCGCGATCTGGTCGATCGCCGCGTCGAGCCGCGCGGGAACGATGTTGCCGAAGCCGATCGCTTTGACCTCGGGCGTCAGGATGTTGTCCTTGAGCGCCATCTGCAGCCGCTCGAGCTCGACGTCCTTCTTGGCGACATCGTTCCGGCGGATCACCGAGTCCACCGCGCTGGTCGGGTCCTTCACGGTGTCCTTGAGGCCCTTGAGGAAGGCGCGCAGGAAGCCTTTGACGGCCTCCGGCTTCTCGGCGGCGAACTTCGGATTCACGATGATCGCGTTGCCGTAGAGATTGACGCCATAGTCGGCCATCAGGAGCACGACGATGTCGTCGGCCGGCACCCCGCGGTCCTTCAGGTTGATGTAGGACGAGAACGAGAAGCCGGTGATGGCGTCGACCTGACCCGCGGCGAGCATCGGCTCGCGCACCGGGAAGCCGACGTTCTCGATCGTGACCTTGGCGGCGTCGATGTTGTTGGCCTTCACGAAGATCGGCCACTGCGCGTAGGCGCCGTCGGGCGCGGGCGCGCCGAGCTTCTTGCCTTCCAGGTCCTTCGGCTTGGTCACGCCGCGGCTCTTGCGCGCGACGATGGAGAATGGCGGTTTGTTGTAGACCATGAAGATGGCCTTGATCGGCACGCCCGGATTGGCGTCGCGGAACTTGATCAGCGAGTTGATGTCGCCGAAGCCGATGTCGTAGGTGCCGGATGCCAGGCGGTTGAGCGGCTCGAGCGAGCCGCCGGCGGTGTCGATCGTGACGTCGAGACCTTCGGCCTTGTAATAGCCGCGGTCGATCGCCACCACGAAGGGCGCGGCCGGGTCCCTCGAACTTCCAATCGAGCGTGAACTTGACCGGCGTCTGCGCCTGGACCGCGCCGGCCGCCAATAGCGCACTGCACGCAACCATCACACCCGCGGCGGCGCGCGCAACGCCACCCGCGAGAGACTTCAGGACTTCCATGACAACTCTCCCTGTGATTTCAGGCGCACGTCGAGCTTTCAGTCTCCCTGGGCCCGATCGCGACCGCGCCTCCACTTCCCTCTGTTATCAGCAAAGACCATGCCGCCTCGGAGGGCAAGCAAAACAGGATCGCCGTGCCGCCTAGTTGCACAAGCCGCAAGCACTTGCTCAATCGGCCGGCTGCCGCGGTGGATTAACCTTGGGTAAGGGAAGGGATTCACGGCGGGACTCGATGCCCTTATGGTGCCTAAATGACTGATTCGCTTCACCGACTCTTCGATGCGGTAGCCGCGAGCCGCAACAAGGACCCGCTGACCTCGCGCACCGGCCGCCTGCTGCGCGCCGGCAAACGCAAGATCGCCAAGAAAGTGGCCGAGGAAGCCGCCGAGGTGGCGCTCGACGCGGTTGCCGGCAATCGCCAGCAAGTGATCCGGGAGAGCGCCGACCTGCTCTACCACCTGGTCAGTGCTCTGGGTCGCAACCGGCGTGCAGCCCAAGGACGTCTGGGCCGAGATGGACCGGCGCGAAAAGATTCTGGGCATCGCCGAGAAGATACCGAAAGGCGGACTGCCCGATGCCGCTCGCGACAAGAACCCGGTGCCGATCGATCGTGCACGGCGCCGGCGTGCGCGCTGAACGCACGACACACTGTAACGCCCTTTAGCGCCAATCGAGCCCGGGATGCTGCGCCGCCTCTATAACTGGGTGATGGCGCTGGCCGAGAGGCCTTTTGCGACGTATGCGCTGGCTGCGGTCTCGTTCGCCGAGAGCTCCGTATTCCCGATCCCGCCCGACGTGATGCTGATCCCGATGTGTCTTGCGCGCAGGGAGCGCGCCTGGCTCTACGCGGGAATCTGCACCGTCGCGTCCGTTCTGGGAGGGCTGCTGGGCTATGCCATCGGAGCGCTGCTCTACGACACGATCGGCCGCTACATCATCCAGCTCTATGGCTATGGCCAGACGGCGGAACAATTCCGTAGCGCCTACGCGGAATGGGGCCACTGGATCATCTTGATCAAAGGCCTCACTCCGATTCCCTACAAGGTCGTGACCATCACCTCGGGCTTCGCCGGCTATGACCTGTTCTGGTTCGTGGTGCTGTCGATCATCACCCGTGGCGCGCGCTTCTATATCGTAGCGGGGCTGGTCTATGTCTGGGGCCCGCCGGCGCGCGAGTTCATCGAAAAGCGGCTCGAATGGTTCGCGCTTGCCTTTCTTGCGGTTTTCGCGATCGGCATTGCGGCCGCCTTCTGGCTGTTCTGAGCCGCGCCGCGCTGCGGCAAGAGGCGTGGGTAAGCCAGATAGGCTGCGCGGGACGGGCCTTTACCGATCACGCAGATTTTCAACCAGCAAAACCCCGGCCGGTCCTGTCCGGCTCCGTTGACTTGCTCCTTTGCTAATTTCTACAATGACTTCCAACGACTAGAAAAAACGGGAGGAGACCCGCGGCGCGCGAGCACCACGGTTCTTCGTCGAGAAAAACGGGACCGATCGGATCCGGCCGGCGACGGGCAGCGGCGGCCTATGCTTGGAAGCGCAGCGCGCGTTTCGCCCAGCGGAGCGCGAACCTAGGGTTCAAGGGAGTGGACGATGGACGGAAACTACCGGTTCAACGCGATGCACTTCATGCCGTATGTGCACCTTCCGGAGAACCACAAGGAATTCAAATCGGTCTGGGTCAATTTCCCGAACAAATTTTACGACCCGGAGAAGGGGCACGATCTCTATCAGCGCTATCTGTCGGAACTCATACTCGCCGATCAGCTCGGCTATGACGCGATCGTCGTCAACGAGCATCACAATTCCGCTTACAGCATGATGCCGACGCCGAATCTGATCGCGGCGGCGCTCATCCCGCAAACCAAGAACTGCAAGATTTGCGTCTGGGGCACGCCGCCCAATTTCATGCTGCCGAACCGGCTGGCCGAGGAATACGCGGTGCTCGATGTTCTCTCGAAAGGACGGACTCGAGGTCGCCTTCCCGCTCGGCACCGGCATGGAATATTGGTCGAACCCGGTGAACCCGGCGACCGCGCGCGAGAAATTCAAGGAGTCGCTGAAAATCATCCTGCAGGCGTGGACCGAGGACGGGCCCACCACGCATTACGGCCAATTCTACACGTACCGCTTCCTCAATCCGTGGCCGCGGCCCTATCAGCGCCCGCATCCGCCCTGCTACATCGTCGGCACCGGCAGTCCGGAAACGATCGAAATCGCGGCCGAGCTCGGCTTCGGCTACGCGTCCGTGTTCGTGACGCAGCAGCGCGCCGCCGAACTGAACGAGACGCTGCGCACCCGCGCCGCGCATTACGGCCACACGATGCGGCCCGACCAGCTTCCGCTCATGTCGTTCGTTTACGTGGCGGAGACACAGGAGCGCGCAGAGCAGGAATATATCGGGCACCTGCAGCGCTTCTTCGAGGACTTCACGCGCACCACGCCGCAATTCCTCGCGCCTCCCGGCTATCTTTCGGTCGACCAGTTGAAGATACGTGCCGCGATGGCCGACAAGCTGCACGGCGGCTTCGACTTCAAGGCGGTCAAGCAGTCATCCTTCGTCGCCGTCGGCACGCCCGAGAATGTCGCGAACCAAATCGGCGAGTGGTCGCACCGGATGAAGACCACTCACATCAACTCCGTGATGCATGTCGCCGACATGCCGCACTGGAAGACCGTGAAGAACCTGAGCATGTTCGCGGAAGAGGTCATGCCGCGGCTGCGTTCAAAGTCGCCTGCGCCGATGCGCATCGCGGCCGAGTAAGGCGGAAGGAAACGAACAATGCCGAAGTTCACGCGCGAGAGCTATACCGTCGACGGGGTGAAGACGGCGGTCTATTCCGCCGGAAGCGGCGAGCCGCTGGTGTTCTTCCACGGCGCCGGCACCGCGGCCGAAGCCGCCGGCAAGTTCGACTTCCTCGAGCCCTGGACCGAAAAATTCCGGGTGATCGTTCCCTATCACCCGGGCTTCGGCGAATTGGGGGACGATCCGACGTTTACCGACCTGCACGACTACGTCATGCACTACCTCGAGCTGTTCGACATCCTGAAGCTCGACCGGTTCAATCTCTGCGGCCTCTCGCTCGGCGGCTATCTGGCGGCGAAATTCGCCTCCGAGCACGGGCATCGCATCAAGAAGCTCGCGCTCATCGCTCCGGCGGGCATGCTCGATGCCAAGCACCCGATGATGGACATCCTGGCGGTGCCGGGCGATCAGGTGATCGGCCTCCTGGTGTCGAACTTCGATGCCATCAAGAAATACCTGCCGGAGAAGCCCGATCTCGACTTCATCGGAGAACGCTACCGGGAGTCGGCGACCGTGGCGCGGCTCTTGTGGGAGCATCCGGGCGATCCGAAGTTCATGCGCTACCTGCATCGGGTCAAGAATCCGACGCTGATCGTCTGGGGCGACGAGGACAAGATCATCCCCGTGCAGCAGGCGGAAACCTGGCGGAAGTTCATCCCCGGCGCGGACATCAAGATTTTCAAGGGCGCCGGCCATCTCGTGCATATGGAGAAGCCGGAAGCCGTGGAGGCGGTATCCAAGTTCATGAGCTGAAACTCCGAGAAGCAAGGCCGGCAGGGCTCAAGAACCCCGCCGTTCAACAAACAAATCACCTGGAGGAAACTACGATGGATAGAAGGACATTCGTGAAAGGCAGCGCCGCAGTCGTCGGCGCCGCGACTCTGCCGCGGACCTATGCGCAGGCCCAGGCAGCGCCGGGCAAGCTTCGCTTCGGCTACGCGATCACCCTGTCCGGCCCGCTGGCGCCGGGCGCGGATTCGACCACAGTGTCGAACTACAAGCTCTGGGAGAAGCGCACCAACGATGCCGGCGGCATCGCGTTGAAGAAGTTCAACAAGAAAGTCCCGGTCGAAATGGTCGCCTACGACGACCAGGGCAAGCCGGACGAACTGCTCAAGCTCGTCGAGCGCCTGATCCAGCAGGACAAGGTGGACATGGTGCTCAGCCCCTACGCTACGCACATGAATCTGGCGGCGGCGCCGATCGTCAACAAGGCCGAGTACCCGGTGATCATGACCACCGCCACCACCAACAAGACCTATGAGCTGGGTCCGCGCTGGCCGTACGCGTTCTGGAACATCTCACAGCCAAAGGAGTCGACGGAGCCGCTGGCCAAGGCGCTCGCCGACCTGAAGAAGCAGGGCAAGATCAAGGGTCGCGTCGCCACCGTCCATCCGGGCATCGAGTACGGCGTGGAGATGAACACGGCGTTTCTCGAGGAGGCGAAGAAGGCCGGGCTCGAGGTCGTGATCACCAAGAGCTACCCATTCGGCGCTGCGGACCTGCAACCGGTCATCCGCGAAGTGATGGCGACCAATCCGGACGCCTTCTTTGCCTTCAGCTATCCGCCGGACACGTTCATGCTGACCGAGCAGGCCCAGATCGTGGGCTTCAACCCGCAGCTGATGTACGTGGCGATCGGCGGCGTGTTCCCAAGCTACAAGGGCAAGTTCGGCAACAAGGTGAACGGCATCCTGGCCTATGGCGGCGCCGATCCGGCGGCGCCCGGCATGGACGAGTACGCCAAGGCGCACAAGGCCCTGCTCAACCGCGACTACGAAGCGGGCGGGGTGCAGGTGTATGCCGCCCTGCAATTCACCCAGCAGGCGATCGAGCAAGTCGGCGAGATCGATCGCAAGAAGATCCGCGACGTGATGGGCAACAGCACGTTCAAGACCATTTGGGGCGACATGAAGTTTGTGAAGCAACTCAACGCAAATCCATGGTCGATCTCTCAGTGGCAGAACGGCGAACTCGTCGCCATCGCGCCGACCGACAAGCCCGGCGCCAAGCCGCTTCAGTTCCCGAAGCCTGCGTGGTCGTGACGGACCAGTGATGGTCGGTTGAATACCGGGTCAGGCCGAAGAACTCGGCCTGACCCGTTCGTTTGTTGCCCGGGGGGCTGGCGTGATCCTGTTCGAAGTGTTCCTCAACGGCCTGCTCCTGGGCGGGACCTATGGGCTGATCGCGCTCGGCCTGAACCTGCAATACGGCGTGGCGCGGATTCTGAATCTCTCCTACGGCGAATTCTTCATGGGCGGCGCGTTCACCGCCTTCTTCACGATCATGCTGTGGAAGTTCAACCCGCTGCTGAGCCTGTTCATCAGCATGCCGATCGCGTTCGCGATCAACTGGCTGATCTACCAATACCTGATGATCCCGCTGGTCCGCCGGGCGGCGGACCAGGATGTGCTCGACGCCGATGTCGTGCTCGTCACTTTCGGGCTGTTCTTCGTGTTTCAGGGCCTGGCGCTGGTGAATTGGGCCGGCGATCTGCGCGGCTACAGCTTCCTTTCGACGGGCGTGCCGGTGTTCGGCGCGACAGTCGCGCTGAATCGAGTGCTCGCCTTTTTCGGCGCCTGTGCGATCGCTTTCGCCCTGTTCCTGGTGTTGCGTCACACCCGCTTCGGCGCGGCCTTGCGCGCCATCACGATCGATCCGGTCGCGGCGGGCCTGGTCGGCGTCGACGTGCGGAAATACTCCGCGCTTGCGTTCGCGGGAGGCGGCGCGCTGGCGGCCGCAGCCGGCATGCTGGTGAGCACGTTCATCTCCTTCAGCGCCACCATCGGCGTCGAATACACCTTGAAGGCCCTGATCGTCGTGATCATGGCCGGCGTCGGCCGCGTCACCGGCACGCTTGCCGCCGGCCTGCTGCTCGGTGTCGTGGAATCGCTCGGCGGTTACCTGCTCGATCCCGGCCTGACCATCGCGATCAATTTCGGCCTGTTCATGCTGATCCTGTTGCTTCGGCCGACTGGGTTGTTCACCCGTGCTTGAGCTCTTGCAAAGCCACTGGCGGATCGGCGCGCTGATGGCGCTGGGCGCGCTCATTCTCGCGCTCGTGCCATTTTACTCCTCGAACTACGTGATCTCGATCTTCATCGTGCTGTACGCGAATATCGCGCTCGCGACCGCGTGGGCCTTCTTTTCGGGCACTACGCGCTATATCTCGCTCGCCACCGCCGCTTTTTTCGGGGTCGGCATCTACGCCTTGGCGATCTTGCACGTCTATGTTCCGGTCGTGCTCGCGCTCCTGGGCGCGGCGCTCGTTGGTTTCCTCGTCGCGCTCGTTGTCGGGCTCTCGACGCTCCGGCTGCGCGGCGTCTATTTCGTCGTGTTCACGTTCGGCCTCACCGAACTCGTCCACCAGGTGATCAACTGGTGGGAAATCAAGATCAACCATACGGTATCGCGCTACATTTTCACCGACGTATCCAACGTGAACATCTACGAGACGCTGTTGGCGGTCGCCCTGATCACCATCGTCGGAAGCTGGTACGTGAGCAAGATTCGTCTCGGCTTCGCGCTACGCGCCATCGGTGAGGACGAAACGGTGGCACGCCACACCGGCGTCAACACCACGCGCGTCAAAGTCGTGTGCTTCGCGCTCTCGGCGTCGGTGATGGCGTTGGTCGGCGCGGTGCTGGCGCTGCGATATCCGTATATCGATGCGACCATCGCCTTCAACAATACCTGGTCCTTCCAGGTCTTGATCGCTGCGCTGCTCGGCGGGGCGGGGCGCGCCTGGGGGCCCGCGATCGGCGCGATTCCACTGGTGCTGCTCTCCGATTTTCTCGCCGGCACCTTCCCGCATCATTTTGGCATCGCGCTCGGGCTGTGCTTCGTGGTGATCGTCTATTTCCTGCCCGGCGGCCTCACAAGGCTGTTTGAGCGGCTTTACCACGCCTGGTGGGCTGAGCAGACCAAAGTGAGAGCGCACTGATGGCAGGTCCCGGCGAAATCCTCCTCAGTATCCGCGGACTGCGCAAGGCATTCGGCGGTCTGGTAGCCGTGCGCGACATTTCCTTCGACATCCCGGAAGGCAGGATCTTCGGTCTGATCGGTCCGAATGGCTCGGGCAAGACCACCGTCCTCAATCTCATCACAGCGGAGCTCGCGCCCGACGCCGGCTCGATCCTGTTCCGCGGCAAGGAAATGATCGGCCTGCAATCGTTCGAGGTTTGCCGCGCGCGGATCGCGCGCACTTTCCAGCTGGTGCGCGTGCTGCCGCACATGACTACGCGCGAGAACGTCATGCTGGGTCGCATCTTCGGCAGCGACCCGACTTCGCCGGCGCACGCGGCGCATGAGGCCGACGCGCTCATCGAACAGGTCGGGCTCACGCGGCACGCCGGAATGTTCGGCTCGCAGTTGACGTATATCGACCAGAAGCGGGTGGAGCTCGCGCGCGCGCTCGCGACGCGGCCGCAGCTGCTGCTGCTCGACGAATGGCTCGCCGGGCTGAACCCGACCGAGTTGAAGATCGGCATCGGCCTGATCCGGCAGATCCGGGCCCAGGGCATCACCATCGTGATGGTCGAGCACGTGATGGAGGCGATCCGCGCGCTCTGCGACCATGTCGTGGTGATGAACGCAGGCGAGAAGATCGCGGAAGGAACCTCGGAGGCGGTGCTCTCGGACCCCAAGGTGATGGAAGCCTATCTCGGAGTGGACGATGCTGCGGCTTGAGCGGATCAGCGTCGCCTACGGCAAGCACGAGGCGCTGCAGGAAGTCACGCTCGAGGCCCTCGCGGGCCGTACGACGGTCATTCTGGGCGCCAACGGCGCGGGCAAGACCACACTCCTCAAGACCGTCGCGGGCCTGGTCCAGCCATTGCCGGGCGGCCGCATCATGTTCGAAGGCCGCCCGATCGAGGGCCGCGCGCCGCACGAGATCGTCGCATCCGGCATCGCGCTGGTGCCCGAGGGCCGCCGCCTGTTCGGCGAGATGACGGTCGAAGAGAATCTCCGTCTCGGCGCCTACACGGAGCACGCCCGGGCGGACTCGGAGGAACGTCTGGAAAGTCTGATCGGCCTGTTCCCGCGCCTGGCGGAGCGGCGCGGGCAACTCGCCAAGACCATGAGCGGCGGCGAGCAGCAGATGCTTGCGATCGCTCGCGCGCTCATGTCGGAGCCGAAGATCCTGCTGCTGGACGAGCCTTCGCTGGGCCTGAGCCCGCGGCTGGTGAAGGACCTGTTCTCGACGCTGCGCAAGATCACCGAGACCGGGCAGGCAGTGTTGCTGGTCGAGCAGAACGCGCATCAGAGCCTGCGGCTCGCGGACTATGTCTATGTGCTCGAGAACGGCCGCATCCACAGTTCAGGCACGCCGGCGGAAATCCAGGAAGACGACGTGATCCAGCAGGCCTATCTCGGCCGCGAGCACAAGCCGGCGGTGAAGCCTGCATCCGCTCCGGGCGCGGCGCCCCGCGCCGGAGGAAAACTGCACGAAGGTGGATTTGTTAACCCATTCGCGCGTACGGTTTTCAGGGATCAGGGCCCTGTAGGCCCGGACGAGGAGCGTTCCATGGTTGCTGGTTTGCAAAGCGTTTACTCTGGTGGCGGGTTCTTCAACCCCTATGCGCGCTCGGTCGCGCCGCGTCCGGCGCAGGCCGCCGCACCTGCGGCAGCAGCCAGCCCGGAGCAAGCCGCTCCGTCGGCCCCGAAAGCAGATGCCGGCGCCGCCAGCGGCGGTTTCTACAATCCGGCTGCGCGTTCGATCGAAACCAAGCGGTAAGCGGCGCCTATTGCTTGGCGCCGCGCATCACGTGGTAGCTGAGCTCGTCCGGGTCCTGTAGATCCGGCACCTTCCAGCCGTCGAGATCGTATTCGGCCAGGCACTGCTCGGCGAAGCCTTTGAGCTTGTCGGTGACGCCCATCGCTTGCGCCCCGAACAGCACGTAACGGCGGATTTCTTCGGTCGATCCGCCGTAATTGATCTCGTAGAGCTCGTGGCGGCCGCCGAATTCGGTGCCGATCGAGTCCCAGAGCAATTTCAGCAATTTCACGCGGCTCACGGCGTCATAGCCGTTCGAGCCGCGATAATACTTGTCGAGGTACTTGCGAATCTCCGGGTTCTTGAAGTCGCGGGCGGAGGAATTGAGATAGATCAGGCCCGAGGCCACGGTCTGCTCGATGATGTACTTCACCTTCGTGTAAGCCATCGTCGAGGTGATCTGATAGGCGCCGGCGGGCTCGATATCGGGCAACAGATACTCGCCGATCCAGGGCTTCGGGTTGCGCACCATGGCCTCGGAGAGGCCCCAGAACAGATTGCGCCACACCAGAATCTCGCCGACGTTGGCCTGCACGCCGCGGAAATCCTTGCTGCCGGTCGCCTCGACGGCCTTCAAGATCAGGCCGGCGATGAAATCGAGCTTGACCGAAAGGCGCGTGCAGCCGTGCAGGAGCGCGCGCGGCAGGAAGCCGGTCATCGGGAAGAAGTTGTTGGCCTTGGCGACGTCGCCGTAGCAGAAGACGTTCTCCCAGGGCACCAGCACCTTGTCCATGATGAACACGGCGTCGTTCTCGTCGAGCCTGGACGAAAGCGGATAGTCGAAGGGGCTGCCCATCGCCGTCGAGGTCATCTCGTAGGACGTGCGGCAGATCAGCTTCACGCCCGGCGCGCTGGTGGGGATCATGAAGATCGCGGCGAAATTCTTGTCGCCGACCGGGATCAAGCCGTGGTGCGCCACGAAGGTGTAGTTGGTGAGCGCCGATCCGGTAGCCACCACCTTGGCGCCGGAGACTACGATGCCGGCGTCGGTCTCTTTTTCCACGTGACAATAGACGTCGCCGACTTCCTGCGGCGGCAGATTGCGGTCGACCGGCGGATGGATGATGGCGTGATTGACGAACGGAACGCGCTCCTGGCTGTACTTGTACCAGCGCTTCGCGTTCTCCTGATAGGGATCGTAGAAATCGGAATTGGCGCCCAGCGTGCCGAGGAACGCGGCCTTATAATCAGGCGCGCGGCCCATCCAGCCGTAACCGATGCGCGCCCATTCGGCGATGGCGTCGCGGCCGGCCACCGACTCCGCGACGTTCTTCGGCGCCTTGAAATAGGCATGCGTATAGCTGCCGTTGCCGGTGTCGGTCGGCACGCACAGCTTCGACTTGTGCTTGGGGTCGTGCATCGCGTCGTACAGGCGCGCGACCATGCGCGCGGTGTTGCGGAAGGCCGGATGCGTGGTGACGTCCTTGACGCGCTCGCCGTAGATGTAAATCTCGCGGCCGTCGCGCAGCGACTCGAGATATTCCTTGCCGTTCATCGGCTTCGAGACGCTGACTTTGCCGATCGTCTCCGGCTTCTTGGCGAATGCCACCTGATCGTCGCGCGCAGCGGCGTGAGACATGTTCGTCCTCCCTGGAAGTCCGGCCGCGTTGTCCGCGACTCCGGCTATTCGATTGATTGCGCTCGATAATCGAGCCCTGCCCGCCGATTACGATAGGGGGTCGCATTTGCCATGGCAATAGAACGGAATTCGGATTGGTGCCCCCGGCCCGAGTCGAACGGGCACTGCCTTGCGACAACCTGATTTTGAGTCAGGCGCGTCTACCAATTCCGCCACGGGGGCTCAGCCAATCATAGCGGGGTGCCGCGAAATTGGACAGTTGGGGGAGGAGCGGCTATGCCGCGCTGTCATGGCGATACCGGCAAAGTTCATGAAACCGGCACGCGCGGGCCTCGCGTTCGCCATCGCCGCGATCGCGGCGGCGACGCTCGCCGGTGCGTGGTTCTTCGAGCTCGTGCTGGGCCTGGCGCCCTGCCCGCTCTGCCTCGATCAGCGAATTCCCTATTACATCGCCGTGCCGCTCGGGCTGCTAGTCGGAGTTCTCGCGCGCGACCCGACGCGCGAACGAACAACACGCGCGGGTTTCATCGCGCTCGCGGTCGTGCTCGGCATCGGGGCCGGTATCGGCGTCTATCATGCCGGCGTCGAATGGAAATTCTGGCCTGGCCCAACAGCCTGCGCCGGCGCCGCGCTGCCTGCGTTGGGCAACATCCTCGATGCGCTCAAGAATCCGCCGCGCTTCGTCCCCTGCGATGAAGCGTCGTGGCGCTTATTCGGGATTTCGCTGGCCGGCTACAACGCGCTGATCGCGGGCGCGCTGGCTTGGATCGCCGCGCGTACGGCCTACGGCTCGAGCTCGGTATCCCAGTAGAGATAGTCGAGCCAGCTCTGGTGCAGGTAGTTCGGCGGAAACAGCCGGCCGTTCCGGTGCAGGTCGTTGACCGACGGCTGGTAGGGCATGTGCGAGGGCCACATGCCGGATTCGCGCGTGGAGAGGCCGCCCTTCAGCAAATTGCAGGCCGAACAGGCGGTGACCACGTTCTCCCATGTGGTGTGGCCGCCGCGCGAGCGCGGCACCAGGTGATCGAAGGTCAAGTCGTCGCGCGAGCCGCAATACTGGCAAGCGAAGCGGTCGCGCAGGAACACGTTGAAGCGCGTGAACGCCGGATTGCGCGCCGGGCGAATGAAGGTCTTGAGCGATACGACGCTGGGCAGCTGGATCTCGATGCTCGGGCTGCGCACCGCGCGATCGTAATGGGCGACCGGAACCACGCGATCGAGGAACACCGCCTTGATCGCGTCCTGCCACGCCCACACCGAGAGCGGGTAATAACTGAGCGGCCTGTAGTCCGCATTCAGCACGAGCGCTGGCCAAGCGCCCGGCGAGACCGCAACCGTCAACGACAACTCCCTGTGCCTCAAACCCGGTTTGGCCGGGGTGTCTCGTTACTCCCAATATAGCGAGTCGGCGTCAGTCTTGTGAAGCGCGCCAGCTTGTCTCAGCGTGGCACACGAAAGGCGCGTTTGAGGAACTGCCCGCCCTGGCGCAGGCCCTCGCCGTCGATGCCGTGGCCTAAACCCTGCGAAAGATGCCATTCGACGGGGACTTCCGCGGCCGCAAGCGCGTTGGCCGAGATGAACAGGGCCTGCGGCGGGATCAGGTCGTCGCGGTCGCCATGCACCATGAGCACCGGCGGCCGCGATCGGATTTCGGCTTGTACGCGCACGGGACCGTCCTTGCCTTCAGGCGTCACGTAGAGGCCGGAATATCCGACGATCGCGGCGGGCGCGAGCGCGCGCCGGAGCCCTACGTGCAGCGCCATCATGCTGCCCTGGCTGAAGCCGACGAGCGCGAGCGCGCTGCCGGGCAGCGAGCGGCGCGCGAGCTCGGCGTCGAGGAACGCATCGAGCAGGGGTGCGGCCTTGTTCACGCCGCGCCAGCGCTCGCCCAGATCGCGCATGGTGAGTGCGAACCACTGCCGGCCCATGGGTGCGCCGGTGCAAAGCTCGGGCGCGTTCGGCGAGACGAAGGCCGCGTCAGGCAGCAGCGGCTGCCATTCCTGGCCGAGAGCGATCAGATCGTTGCCGTCGGCGCCATAGCCGTGGAGCAAGACCACGAGCTGACGCGCGCTCCCCGAGCGCGGCTCGATGCGCGGACCGTCGAGGGTTGGCGCCATTGGTTCACTCAATTCTTGGGTTGGACGGGAACGGGATCGCGCTTCTTCACCACGCGATAGTAGGACCACAGCAGCCGCGCCGCCACGGCGCGCCAGGGCCGCCAAGGTTCGGCAATTTTTTCGAGCTGCTTTGCGGTCGGGCGCTTGCGCTTCTTGAAGGCGAGCCTTGCTGCCTCTTGAAGTGCGAGGTCGCCCGAAGCGAACGCGTCGGCGTGGCCAATGCAGAACATCAGGTAGATGTCGGCGGTCCAGGGGCCGATGCCTTTGACCGCGACGAGCGCGCGGTGCGCCTCGTCGGCGGGAAGATCGGCCAGTATAGAAAGGTCGAGGCTGCCGTCCGTCACCGCGCGCGCGATGCTCCTGAAGTGCGCGACTTTCGGCCGCGAGAGTCCGCAACGCTTTAGCTTGTTGGCGTGCGCAGAAAGGATCGCCTCCGGCTCGAACGGATCGAACGTGGCGGCGAGCCGGCCCCAGATCGCGGCCGCGCTCGCGACCGACAGCTGCTGCGAGCAGACGATGGTGGCGAGACCGGCAAAGCCCGGCTCGCGCCGCCGCAAAGGCAGCGGGCCGGCGAGCGCGAAAATCTCCTCGAAGCGCGGGTCGAGCTGCAGGAGCGCCGCAAGTCCGGCCTCGATATCGGCTTCGGTTTCGATCCGGGAGGACATGAACGGGAAGAACCATCTAGAAAGGGCTTATGCAACCCGCTTCGACCCGCTCCGTATTCCGGTTCGCGCCGAGCCCGAACGGATACCTGCACCTCGGTCATGCACTGTCGGCGCTGACCAACTACGAGCAGGCGCGCGCGGCGGGAGGGCGGCATCTGTTGCGCATCGAGGACATCGATCCGACCCGCTGCCGGCCCGAATTCGAGGCCGCCATCTACGAGGACTTGCGCTGGCTCGGCATCGACTGGGAGGAGCCGGTGCGGCGGCAATCGGAGCATTTCGTCGAATACGCCACGGTGCTGGCGCGGCTCGAGCGCGAGGGGCTGGTCTATCCCGCCTTCGAGAGCCGCGCCGAGATCGCCCGCCTCGCGGCAGAGCGTGCGCCGTGGCCGCACGATCCGGACGGCGTACCGTTCTACCCGGGCACTGCGCACGAATTGTCCCCCAGCGAACGAGCGCGGCGGCGGACGAACGAGCCTTTCGCGCTGCGGCTCGACCTTGCGAAGGCGCTTGCGCGCGTCGGCAAGCCGATTTCATGGACCGAGACCGGCGACGGCGAGACGCGCGAAGTCGCGGCGACGCCCGAGCGCTGGGGCGACGTGATCCTGGGCCGCAAGGAGATGCCGGCGAGCTATCATCTCTCCGTCGTGCTCGACGACGCGCTGCAAGGCGTGACCCACATCGTGCGCGGGGTCGATCTATACGAAGCGACCTCGGTGCACCGGCTGCTGCAGGAAATCCTGGGGCTGCCGGCGCCGGTTTATCATCATCACCGGCTCGTGCTCGACGCGGACGGCAGGAAGCTCTCCAAGCGCGACAAGTCGACGACGCTGCGCGATCTGCGCGCCGCCGGCTGGACGCCCGCCGACGTGCGCCGCGCGGTCGGGCTCTAGTTCAGCCCGATCCCGAGCACCCAGAGCCAGAACGCGGCGGTGAACAGCGAGGCCGCCGACGAAATCGACACCGCGCTCGCCGCGGCGACGACGCCCGATTTGTAGCGTTCCGCCAGCAGATAGGAATTCACCCCGCACGGCATGGCGGCAAAGATGACCGCGACGCCGGCATAGACCGGCGCGAGCTGGAAGACGTAGCGGACCAGCAGCCACACGACGAGCGGAAGCAGCATCAGCTTCAGCGCGGAAATCACGACCGAGAGCGTGAGGTCGCCGGCAATTCCATAGCGGTGCAAAGCCAGCCCAAGCGCAAACAGCGCGCAGGGCACGGCGGAGGCCGCGATCATGTCGATCACCGTTTTCGGCACGCCGCCGAGACTCACGTCCGCGTAGCGCGCGAGCATGCCGATGAAGAAGCCGATCAGAATCGGATTGGTCGCCATGTTCCAGCCGAAGCGCTTGAGCGCCGGCGCCGAAAGCCCGGCCTCGCCGCCTTCGATCATCACGGTCGCGGCGATCATCATGAGCGGCAAGTGGACCGCGATCAGCAGGAACAGCGGCACCGCGCCGGCTTCGCCGTAGGCCGAGAGCACAAGCGGGATGCCGAGCAGCACCACGTTCGACTGGCTCGAAGCGAAGCCGTGGATCACCGCCTCGCGCAGGCGGCGATGAAAGAGATAGGCCGAAATCGTCTGCCCGACCGCCCACACGACAGCGACGCCGAGGAAATAGGCGATCCAGTAGCCCCAGGGCGACGCCTCCGGCAGCTTCGCCTCGATGAAGGCCCGGATGATCATCAAGGGGATCGCGACCACGAACACGTAGTCGGAGAGCCCGTCGGCGGCGCGCGCGGAGAAAACACGGGTCCAGGCGCAGAAATAGCCGAGCCCGATCACGGCGAAGACCGGCACGACGATCTCGGCGATGCGGAGGATTTGGTTCAAAGGCGGGTACGACTCAGGCGCTGTTGCCGTTCGCCTGTGCCACGATCTTCACCACGTCGGCAAGGATGCGGTTCAGCTCGAAATTCTTCGGCGTGTACACGGCGGCGACCCCGGCCTGCATCAGGAGGCTCTCGTCCTCGGGCGGGATGATGCCGCCGACCACGACCGGCACCGCCAGCCCCTCGCCGCGCATGCGCTCCATCACCTCGCGCACCAAGGGGACATGACTCCCGACAGGATCGAAAGCCCGACCACGTGCGCCTTCTGCTCGCGCGCGGCGCTGACGATCTCGGCGGGCGTCAAGCGGATGCCCTCGTAGACCACGTCCATGCCGGCGTCGCGGGCACGCGCGGCGATCTGCTCGGCGCCGTTCGAGTGGCCGTCGAGGCCGGGCTTGCCGACCAGGAACTTGAGCCGGCGGCCGAGCTTGCGCGACACCGCATCGACCGCCTCGCGCACGTCGCCGAGGCCCTGGGCGTCGTTCCTGACCGCGCGGCCGACGCCGGTGGGCGCGCGGTATTCGCCGAACTCCTCGCGCAGCGCCGCGCCCCATTCGCCGGTGGTCACGCCTGCTTTCGCGCAGGCAATCGAAGGCGGCATGATGTTCTCGCCCGATTTCGCGGCGCGTCTCAGGTCGGCGAGCGCTTTTTCCACCGCGCGCGGATTGCGCTCTTTGCGCCAGGCCTGCAGGCGCTCGATCTGGTCGCGCTCGGCGTTTTCGGAGATCGTCTGGATCAGCTCGTTGCCGCCGGAAAGCGGCGAGGGCTCGGCCTCGGTGAAGCGGTTGACGCCGACCACGATCTGCTCGCCGGCCTCGATCGCCTCGAGCCGCCTGGTGTTGGATTCCACGAGCTGCGACTTCATATAGCCGCTCTCGACCGCGGCGATGGCGCCGCCCATGCGCTCGATGAGCGACAGCTCCTCCATCGCCTCGCGCTTCAGCTCCGCGACCTTGGCCGCGATCACCGGCGAGCCGTCGAACAGATCGCCGTATTCCAGGAGATCCGTCTCGTAGGCCACGATCTGCTGCATGCGGATCGACCATTGCTGATCCCAGGGCCTGGGCAGGCCGAGCGCCTCGTTCCAGGCCGGGAGCTGCACGGCGCGGGCGCGCGCGTTCTTCGACAGCACGACCGAAAGCATTTCGAGCAAGATGCGATGCACGTTGTTCTCGGGCTGCTGCTCGGTGAGCCCGAGCGAGTTCACCTGCACGCCGTAGCGGAAGCGGCGGTGCTTCTCGTTTTTCACGCCGTAGCGCTCGCGGGTGATCTCCTCCCACAGCTCGGTGAAGGCGCGCATCTTGCAAAGCTCGGTGACGATGCGGATGCCGGCATTGACGAAGAAGGAGATGCGGCCGACCGCCTCCTCGAACGCCTCGCCCTTCACCTGGCCGGACGCCCGCACGGTGTCGAGGATCGCGATCGCGGTGGCGAGCGCGAAGGCGAGTTCCTGCACCGGCGTCGCGCCCGCTTCCTGCAAATGATAGGAGCAGACGTTCACCGGATTCCATTTGGGCATTTCGCGCGCGGCGAACAGCACGACGTCCTTGGTGAGCCGCATGGAGGGCGCCGGCGGAAAAACGTAAGTGCCGCGCGAGAGATATTCCTTGATGATGTCGTTCTGGATCGTGCCCTGCAGCTTGTCGCGCGACACGCCTTGCTCGTCGGCGAGCGCCGCATAGAGCGCCAAGAGCCAGGCGGCCGTCGCGTTGATCGTCATCGACGTGTTCATGGTCTCGAGGGGAATGCCCTCGAGCAACGCGCGCATGTCGCCCAGATGCGAGATCGGCACGCCGACCTTGCCGACCTCGCCCTTGGCGAGCGGATGATCGGCGTCGTAGCCGGTCTGGGTCGGCAGATCGAAGGCGACCGAGAGGCCGGTCTGGCCCTTCGCAAGATTGGCGCGATAGAGCCGGTTCGATTCCGCGGCCGTCGAGTGGCCCGCATAGGTGCGGAAGATCCAGGGCGGGTCGCGCGCGATCATCCTCGTTCTCCGCCGGCCGCAGCGATTTATTGCAGCGCAGCATCGGTCTTCTAGCATGCTGTGAAGGCGGGCAAAATCCCACCTTTACCCACTCCCTATGCGGGAACGGTAAGCGCCCCTGCGCTCATTCCCGCGCAAGCGGGAACCCAGAGGCCACGAGCGCTGCAACAACTGGATCCCCGCTTCCGCGGGGACGAGCGGGATCTGAACGGATGAGTCCCGGCTCAGTAGTGACGAAGAACGAGATCCAAAAAGCAAATCCGCGGCGGAATCACTTCCGCCGCGGATTCGTTCGAACTTCGTGTTCAGTGCTTCGCGATCAGCGCTTCACCAGGCCGATCACGAACAGCAGGATCACCGCGCCGATGACCGCGCGGATGATCGCGGCGATGATGCCGCCGCCGATCGAGAGCCCGATGGCGCCGAGAATGAAGTTGCCGAGAAACGCGCCGACGATGCCGACGGCGATGTTGCCGATCAGCCCGAAGCCGTAGCCCTTCATGATCACGCCGGCCAACCAGCCGGCAATCGCGCCAACGACCAGAAGTACGATAAGACTTTCGATCCCCATAGTTCCCTCCTCGTGGGAAGTCGCATGCCGCGCCCCCGCGACGGCCGATCTTGTTGAAAGGCCTCCCTCCGCGACGCGCCGCATGAAGCATAGCCGAGCGAAGGCACGATGCCGACGACAAAACTTGGGCGCTATCCACACCCCTCGCAGCCCGCAAGCCCAAGCTCTTGCAGCGCACTTCCGTCATGTTGCATCGCAGCATCGCCCGGGATAGAAACGGTTATCCGGGAGCGCGCCATGGCGCAGCCAGCAAGAATCGTAACGCCGTCCGGACCGAAGCAGCTCTATGCGATCGGGGAAATCCCGCCGCTCGGTCACGTGCCGGAAAAAATGCACGCTTGGGTGATTCGCAAGGATCGCCACGGCCCTCCGGAATCCTCGATGCAGATCGAAGTCGTGCCGACCTGGCCGGTCGGCGACGACGAGGTGCTCGTGCTCGTGATGGCGGCGGGCGTGAACTACAACGGCATCTGGGCCGCGCTCGGCGAGCCGATCTCGGTGCTCGATGTGCACAAGCATCCCTATCACGTGGCCGGCTCGGACGCGGCCGGCGTCGTGTGGGCGATCGGCGCCAAGGTCAAGCGCTGGAAGGTCGGCGACGAAGTCGTCGTGCATTGCAATCAGGACGACGGCGACGATGAGGACTGCAACGGCGGCGATCCGATGCTGTCGCCCTCGCAGCGCATCTGGGGCTACGAGACGCCGGATGGATCGTTCGCGCAGTTCTGCCGCGTGCAGTCGCGCCAGCTCATGGAGCGGCCGAAGCATCTCACCTGGGAAGAAAGCGCATCCTATACGCTGACGCTCGCCACCGCCTACCGCATGCTGTTCGGCCATCCGCCGCACACCTTGAAGCCCGGCGACAACGTGCTGGTATGGGGCGCATCGGGCGGGCTCGGCGTGTTCGGCGTGCAGCTGGTCGCGGCTTCGGGCGCCAACGCCATCGGTGTCGTCTCCGACGAGTCGAAGTTGGAATACGTCTTCAACCTCGGCGCCAAGGGCGCGATCAACCGCAAGGAATTCAAGTGCTGGGGCCAGATGCCCAAGGTGAACACGCCCGAATATGCCGAATGGGCGAAGGAAGCGCGCCGCTTCGGCAAGGCGATCTGGGACCTCACCGGCAAGCGCGACGTCGACATCGTGTTCGAACACCCGGGCGAACAGACCTTCCCGGTCTCGACGCTGGTGGCGAAGCGCGGCGGCATGGTGGTGTTCTGCGCCGGGACGACGGGATTCAATCTCACCTTCGACGCGCGCTATGTCTGGATGCGGCAGAAGCGCATCCAGGGCTCGCACTTCGCGCACCTGAAACAGGCAAGCGCGGCCAACCGTTTCGTGCTCGACCGCCGCATCGATCCCTGCATGAGCGACGTGCTGCCCTGGACCGACATCGCCAAGGCGCACACCATGATGTGGAAGAACAAGCACAAGCCCGGCAACATGGCGGTGCTGGTCAACGCGCAGCGGCCGGGATTGCGGACTTTCGAGGATGTGATCGAGGCGGCGGGCAGCTAACTTCGCACTGCCAATAAACTACTCGCCCTCATGCCCGGGCTTGACCCGGGCATCCAGCGGATTCTCTCGATTTGCTTCGCCACGTTGCTGGATTGCCGGGTCTCGCCCGGCAATGAGGGAGAGGAATCGGCGTACTCAGCGATCTTCACCCCACGCTTGTAATCCCCGTCGGCCCGAAGCCGATCACCTGCACGATCACTTCCTCATCCTTGGCGCCGTCCCAGTGCACCCCGCCGGCCGGATGCTTCATGTAGGTGCCGGCCTTGAGCGGCACGGCCTTGTCGATGTCCTTCACCTCGCCCGTGCCCATGTACCAGGTGCCCTTGAGCACCAGGCAATGACGGTCGTCGGGATGAAAATGCGGTTCGGTGAACATGCCGGGCGCGTAGCGGATGCGCTGCACGTAGATCCCGGGCTTGGTCGGGTCGCCGTCCTGCACCGAGGTGCGGGCGCCGCCGCCCATCGGCGAATCGCGCCACTCCACGTCATCGGGCCGCACCCAGACGAAGCCCTTCTCGTCACGCATGTTCAGCTCTCCGGATTTCCTCGCATGGCGCGCTCGCGCGCGATCGCGGCATTCAGCTCCCCGCCATACACGAAGATCGACGCCACCAGATAGAGGAACACGAGCGCGATCATGGCCGAGGCGAGGCCCGCATAGATCGTGACGTAGGTATAGGCGAAATCGGCGAGATAGCGGCCGAACACGGCGCCGGCCACGAGCCAGAGCGCGAGCGTCACCAGAATTCCGGGCGCGATCTCGGCAAGCCCGCGCCTCCCTCCCGGCAGCCACAGGTGCACGATCACCAGCGTGACTACGATCACCGCCGAGGCGAGGCTGTAGCGCACCAGCGTCACCGTCCCGTCGAGTCGCGGCAGCGCCGGGAACAAGCGCACCGCCGTCTCCCACAGCAGCGGCCAGAGCACGATCAGAAACGAGAACGCCAAGAGCGCCGCGGCGCCGACCAGCACGTAGCCGATCGATTCGAGCCGAAGCCACCACCAGGAACGCGGCTCCTTGACGCCGTAGGCGCGGTTCAACCCGATGCGCAGACTGTCGATGCCGCTGGTGGAGAAATAGACCGCAGCCAGGACGCCGAAAGTGAGGATATCGGTGCGCAGGTTCGTGAGCACGTAGCGGATTTCTCCGGCGATGGGTTCGGCGACCTCCCTGGGCCAGGCCTCAAGCAGCAGCCGCGCGGTCTCGTCGGCCAGCTCCTTCGAGCCGAAGAAGGCGGCGAGCGCCGTCACCACGATCAGGAACGGGAACAGCGACATCAGCGCGGAGAGCGCGATGTGGCTGGCGATCGCCCAGCCGTCGTCCTCGTTGAAGCGCCAGAAGGCGTCCATCGCGATGCGATACGCGCGGAGCACAGACCCTCCCCGTCTATTGTCGCTTCAGGTTGGAATCGGACTTTCGCGCGCGCTTGGCAAGGGCCCGGCGGCAAGCTCAGGCTGCGCGGACCTCGTCGACGAAGCGGCGGATCGCGCCGTCGAGCCGCTCGGCCTCGTTGCCGAGGTCGACCGCGAGCGAAGCCACGTCGCTGGCGGTGACGCCGGCGCCGACCGCGGCGCCTTCGACCGAGCGCATGGCCCGGGCGCCGGTCTCGGCGTCCGACGCGGCGTGCGAGATGTTCTCGGTGATAGCGACCACGGCGGTGTTCTGCTCCTCGACGGCGGCGGCGACCGAAGCGGCGATGCCCGACAATTCCTGGATCACCCTGCTCACCGTGTCGATCGCGGTGGCCGCATCGGAGGAAGCTTCCTGGATCGCGCCGATCTTGTGCGCGATCTCCTCGGTCGCGTGCGCGGTCTGGGCGGCGAGCGACTTCACTTCCTGGGCGACCACGGCGAAGCCGCGGCCGGCCTCGCCGGCGCGCGCCGCTTCGATCGTGGCGTTGAGCGCGAGCAGGTTCGTCTGCGCGGCGATGGACTGGATCAGGCCGACTACCTCCCCGATCCGGGTCGCGGTATCGCCGAGCGTGCCCATGATGGTGACGGTGCGCGTGGCCTCGGCGACGGCGCGGCTCGCCACCTCGGTCGAAGTGGCGGTCTGGCGCGCGACTTCGGCGACCGAGCCCGAGAGCTGTTCGGTCGCCGCGGCGGCCTCGGAGACGTTCTTGGCGGCGGCGCCCGCCGCGCGGCCGGCGTGCTCGGCCTCGCTGCCGACCTTGCCGGCGGTCTCGCCGAGCCCCTCGGCCGAGCGCGTCAGGCGTTGCGCCGCCTGGCGGACAGCGCCGAGCGCCGCGTTGGAGGCTTCGGCGAAGCTGCGCACGATTCGTTCGACCGCCTCGCTGCGCCGGCCCTTTTGCGCGATCGATTCGGATTGTTCGGCTTCGAGCAAGACGCGCTCGCGCGCGTTGTCGCGGAATACGAGCAACGCACGCGCCATGGCGCCGATCTCGTCGCGGGCGTTCACACCCGGGATTTCAGCCGCAACATCGCCGCCGGCGAGGCGGCGCATCACGCCTACGAGCGAGGCGAGCGGCGAAGCGATGCTCTGGCCGATGATCCAACTGAACAGGACGCCGGCCGAGATCACGGCGAGCGCCACCCAGATGATGATGTTCCTGGTTCTCGATTGCGACGCCAGCAGAGCGTCGGTCGCCTCACGCTCGCGTTCGGAAGCGAGCTCGATGAGCTTGTCGGCCACCGGCAGCATGGCTTCGGTGTCGGTGTAGATCAGGCTGATCAGCGGATCGATACGGGTCGAGGTCGCGACCAAGTCGATGAAAGCGTCGGCGTAAGTCTTTACCTGCTCTTCCAGCGGCTGCTTTACGGTTTGGATCACCTCGATCCGATCGAGGATTTCATGAAACGTCTTGAATTCTGCGAAAAACGATTGCTGGAACATCGGCATCCGTTGCAGACGATACTCCGTTTCCTCGTGGCGCATGCTCATCAAGGATGCGAGCAAAAAAGAACGGTTCTCTCCGGCCAGCCAGGCCGAATCTTTCCGCAGCACGCGCTCGAGCGCGTACCCTGCCGTAGCGACGCGTCCGCGATGGCCTTCCATTTCCGAGTAGCCGAGCGACAACTGCCCGACGAGCAGCTTGGCGAAGTTTTCCTTCAGCGTCGCCAAGTCTTCGCGCAGCGTGCCCAGATTCTTGCGCTCCTCGGGCTTCAGCGACGCCTCGATGGTGTCGAGGCCGGTCGCGGCGCGGAACTGATTGCTGCGAAACGCCTCCACCATGTCCTGCGAAGGCCGGGACGCGAAATCGGTGGTGCTCGCGCGCATGCTGGCGACCGCGGCCTTGAAATCGAAACTGGCGGAGGCGACGGCAACGGCGCGTTTCGCGCTGTCGAAAGCGGCGCCGGTCTCGCGCTCTCCGGCTACGAAGGCGAAGCCGACGAGGGCAAAGCCGAGGATGGGCGTGAAGGCGAGCACGGCGATGCGTGCGCGCACCGAGAAGGAGGAGCTCAAGCGCCACAAGGCGGTGCTCAAGTGCGAGAACTGCATGCCCCTCTCCGCTGGCTTGCCACGCCCGGAAATTAGGCAGGCCGCCGGCACCAGGATTTTGCCCAGGCAAGGGAAGCGCTTATTTGGTTAACAACCGGTGCATCGACGGCTTCGGGCGCCCGGCCCGGCCGAAACATCGCTTGCTTTTGTGCACTGCACTCTTAGGGTTGGCCGGACCCTTGGTCGGGACGAGACATGGCCATTGCCGCAATCCGGCGCACCGGAACCGCATCCGACTTGCTCAAGAACGGCGCGGACGCCGTTGCAGCGGTCGAGGCGTTGTTCGCTGAAGCTGCGGCCAGCCAGCGCGCGCGCTTCGCTCCGGGCGGTCGGCTTTCAGCCGTGCAGCTGGAGCGTGAGCAGCACGCCGTTCATGGGCTGGCTTGGCTCGCGACCTATGTAGAAGCGCTACGCCAACTGCTCGCGCACAGCTCCCGCCTCGCTGAGGGCGCCGGCCTCGGGCCGACCGATGAGCTGCTGGTGCGGGCCGGGCTCGGAGAATTCCTCGCGCAGATCTTCGGCGGCATCCCCATGAGCCAGAGCGAGATCGTGCGTCTGCCCGCGCTCGGGCTCGCCGAGGAACGGATCGAGGCGCGGCGCATTCCGGCCGTGAAGGCGCTGATCGCCGAGGGCACTTCTGCCGAATTGCGCGCCCGGCTGATCGAAGCGATCGCCGCCGATGGAGGGTCGGCGACCGTCGGCACCTCGGGCCTCGACGAGACGCTCGAGGCCATGCGCAGCGAGATGCGCCGCTTCGCCGATCAGGAAGTGGTGCCGCATGCGCAGGGCTGGCACCTCGAGAACCAGTACATCCCGCTCTCGATCCTTTCCCAGATGGCCGAGCTCGGCGTGTTCGCGCTCACGATCCCCGAAGAATTCGGCGGACTCGGGCTCGGCAAGGAATCGATGTGCGTGGTCTCCGAGGAGCTCTCGCGCGGCTATATCGGCGTCGGCTCGCTCGGCACACGCTCGGAGATCGCGGCCGAGCTGATTCTAGGCAGCGGCACGCCGGCGCAGAAGGAGAAGTGGCTGCCACCAATCGCCACCGGCCAATGCCTGCCGACCGCGGTCTTCACCGAGCCGAACACCGGCTCCGATCTCGCCGCGCTCAAGACGCGGGCCGTGCGCGAGGGCGGCGTCTACAAGGTCTATGGCGCGAAGACCTGGATCACCCACCCGGTGCGCGCCGACCTGATGACGCTGCTGGTGCGCACGGACCCGAAGGAGCCCGGCTACAAGGGCCTCTCCATGCTGCTCGCGCCGAAGCCGCGCGGCACCGACGAAAATCCGTTCCCGGCGCCGGGCATGTCGGGGAGCGAGATCGAGGTGCTCGGCTATCGCGGCATGAAGGAATACGAGATCGGCTTCGACGGTTTCGAGGTGCCGGCCGAGAACCTCCTGGGCGGCGTCGAAGGCCAGGGCTTCAAGCAACTGATGCAGACCTTCGAGTCGGCGCGCATCCAGACCGCGGCGCGCGCGATCGGCGTCGCGCAATCGGCGATGGAGCTGGCGCTGCGCTACGCCAAGGAGCGCATCCAGTTCGGCAAGCCGATCCTCTCGTTCCCGCGGGTCGCCGACAAGATCGTGTCGATGGCGGTCGAAATCATGATGGCGCGTCAGCTCACCTATCACGCGGCGCGCGAGAAGGACGGCGGACGGCGCTGCGATCTGGAAGCCGGCATGGCGAAGCTGTTGGCCGCGCGCGTGGCCTGGGCCGCGGCCGACAGCGCGGTGCAGATCCACGGCGGCAACGGCTTCGCGCTCGAATATCCGGTTTCGCGCGTGCTGTGCGACGCGCGCATCCTCAATATCTTCGAGGGTGCCGCCGAGATTCAGGCGCAGGTCATTGCGCGGCGGCTGTTGGACGGCAGCAACTGAGCGGCCGGAGGCGGCTCAAATTCTCCGCCTTCCCATGCTAGAAGAACGCCATGGCCTATTTTCTGCAAAACATCCTGTTGCCGATCGCGCTCGCGGCGGTCGCGGTCGTGCTGCTGCTCGGCCTGTGGAACATGATGCGGGCCGGCTCGCCGAATGTCTCGCAAGCGCTCATGCGCATGCGCGTGCTGCTGCAGTTCATCGCCATCATCATCGTGATGGTGACGATCTGGGCGCTCGGACGCTGAGGCGGCCTTGAGGGTTCAGTAGCGCTGAACCGGCTCGTTCGCCTTCGGCGCCGGGGCCTTGGGAGCGGAGTCCTTCTTGCCCTGTTTTTTCTTCTTGCCCTTGTCCTTATCCTGGACGAGCTGGAGCGGGCTGTCGGCCTGGAGTGATTTCGCGAAATGGGCGACCGCGGGCCCCGTGACGAACAGGGCGCCGGTAAAGGCGATAGCGACGAACAGGCGCACGGCTTCCTCCCTCGTTGGTTCAGCGTAAGGTTGGGTTAGGATAGTGCGGCCGAGCCGCAAGAGCGAGTCAGAGGATCCCATGGTCGTACTCAACCGCATCTATACGCGCACCGGCGACGACGGAACGACTGCGCTCGGCTCGGGCGAACGGCGACCGAAATACGACCTGCGCGTAGCCGCCTACGGCACGGTGGACGAGACCAATGCCGCGATCGGCATTGCGCGCCTGCATCTCGGCGCCGAGCGCGAAGTCGATGCGATCCTCGGCCGTGCGCAAAACGATCTGTTCGATCTCGGCGCCGATCTGGCGGTGCCGGAGAAGCCCAATGCGAAGCGCGAGCGGCTGCGGATTTCCGACGGCCAGGTCGCGCGTCTCGAAGCCGACATCGACGTGCTCAATGCGGAGCTGCGGCCGCTCACCTCGTTCGTCCTGCCCGGCGGCGAGGCGGCTGCTGCGCACCTGCATTTTGCCCGCACCGTGTGCCGGCGCGCCGAACGGATGGTGGTCGAACTCGCCGCGGTGAAGGGCGAGACCGTCGGCGCGCCGGCGATCCGATACCTGAACCGGCTTTCGGATCTCTTGTTTGTCGCCGCGCGCTACGTCAATGGACGCGGCCAACGCGACGTGCTGTGGGTTCCAGGCGCGAACCGCTGAATTGAAGAGCCTGCATGGTTTTCGTCCCGCTCTACGACTACAACCCGCTGCGCTACTTGCGCAGGCCGTACGTGACCTATGGTCTGGTCGCGGCGAATATCCTCATCTATCTGGTTTTTCAGTCCGACCTGGTGCTGGAGATCGGCGACCGCGCGGCGATGCTGTTCGGCGTGACGCCGGCGGACATCGGCGTCGGGGCGCGGCTTCCGCGCGGCTATGGCGGGCTGCCGGAAGAGGTGACGCTGGTCACCTACATGTTCCTGCACGGCGGCTGGCTGCATCTCATCGGGAACATGCTGTTTCTCTGGGTGTTCGGCGACAATGTCGAGGATGCGATGGGGCACCTGCGCTTCCTCGCCTTCTATCTCCTGTGCGGCATCGCCGGCGGGCTCGCGCATTATTTCTCGATGCGCTCTTCGAGCATCCCGCTGGTCGGCGCTTCGGGAGCGATCGCCGGCATCATCGCCGCCTATCTCATGCTGCATCCGTCGGCGAAAATGTGGGTGCTCGCTTTCGGCCGTATCCCTCTGAAGCTTTCCGCCATGTGGGTGCTCGGCGCCTGGGTCGTGGTGCAGATCATCAATATTCTCGTGAAGACAGAGGACGACACTGCGTGGTGGGGCCATGGCGGCGGACTCATCGCCGGCGCGATCCTGATCCTGGTCATGCGGCGGCCGGGCGTCGAGTTGTTCGACCGCGCGCCGGAGCCGGCGCGCGTTGACAGGCCCAAGGTCGAGCCATAGGTTGCGCGCCATTTCGGCGGGGAGTTGTTGCGGATGAAAGTGCTGGTTGCGGTCAAGCGCGTCGTCGATTTCAACGTCAAGGTCCGCGTCAAGCCCGACGGCACCGGCGTCGAGCTCGCCAACGTGAAGATGGCGATGAATCCGTTCGACGAGATCGCCGTCGAGGAGGCGATCCGGCTCAAGGAAGCGGGCAAGGCCACCGAAATCGTCGCCGTTTCGATCGGCCCGGCGCAGGCGGCCGAGACCATCCGCACCGCGCTCGCCATGGGCGCCGACCGCGGCATCCTGGTGAAGCACGACGGCACGGTCGAACCGCTCGCGGTCGCCAAGATCCTGAAGGCCGTCGTCGACGAGGAGAAGCCCGGGCTCGTCATCCTCGGCAAGCAGGCGATCGACGACGACTGCAATCAGACCGGCCAGATGCTGGCGGCCCTGCTCGGCTGGCCGCAGGGCACCTTCGCCTCGAAGATCGCGATCGAGGGCGATTCCATCCAGGTCACCCGCGAGATCGACGGCGGCCTGCAGACCGTGAAGCTCAAGATGCCGGCGGTCGTGACCACGGACCTGCGCCTCAACGAGCCGCGCTACGCGTCGCTGCCGAACATCATGAAGGCGAAGAAGAAGCCGATCGACGAGAAGACGCCGGCCGATTACGGCGTCGACGTCGCGCCGCGGCTGAAGGTGCTGAAGACCACCGAGCCCGCCGGCCGCAAGGGCGGCGTCAAGGTCGGCTCGCCCGCCGAGCTGGTCGAGAAGCTCAAAAGCGCCGGGGTGATCTGATGGCCACGCTGCTGGTCGCCGAACACGACGACAAGACGCTGAACGGCGCCACCGCCAAGGCGCTGACCGCGGCCAAGGGCCTGGGCGGCGAAATCCATGTGCTGGTCGCGGGCTCCGAACTGCAAGCCGGTCGCGGAAGCAGGCGGCCAAGCTCGACGGCGTCGCCAAGGTGCTGCTCGCCGACGCGCCGCTCTACGCGAACCGGCTGGCCGAGCCGATGGCGGCGCTGATCGTGCAGCTCGCGCCGAATTACGACGCGATCGTCGCGCCGGCCACCACCGCGGGCAAGAACTTCATGCCGCGCGTCGCCGCGCTGCTCGACGTGATGCAGATTTCGGAGATCACCAAGGTCATCGCCCCCGACACGTTCGAGCGGCCGATCTATGCCGGCAACGCGATCGAGACCGTGCAGTCCGCGGACAAAAAGAAAGTCATCACCGTGCGCACCGCGGCCTTTCAGGCGGCGGGCGCGAGCGGCAACGCGCCGATCGAGAACGTCGACTCCGGCTGCGGACCCGGCACTGTCGAGCTTCGTCGGCGAGGAACTGTCGAAATCCGACCGGCCGGAGCTCACCGCCGCGCGCGTCATCGTCTCCGGCGGGCGTGCGCTGGCGAGCAAGGAAAATTTCGCCAAGTACATCGAGCCGGTCGCCGACAGGCTCGGCGCCGCCGTCGGCGCCTCGCGCGCGGCGGTCGATGCCGGCTATGCGCCGAACGACTGGCAAGTCGGCCAGACCGGCAAGGTGGTGGCGCCCGAGCTTTATGTCGCGGTCGGCATTTCCGGCGCGATCCAGCATCTGGCCGGCATGAAGGATTCCAAAGTCATCGTCGCCATCAACAAGGACGAGGAAGCGCCGATCTTCCAGGTCGCCGATTACGGCCTGGTCGGCGATCTGTTTCAGGTGCTGCCCGAGCTCGAGAAGGAGCTCGCCAAGGCCAAAGGCTGAGCGGCTTTCGGCCCAAGTGGCGCGCGCGGCGCAATCGTCGTAGAAAAGACTAATGACATCCAAGATCAAGAAGATAGGCGTGATCGGCGCCGGCCAGATGGGCAACGGCATCGCGCACGTCTGCGCGCTCGCGGGCTATGACGTCGCGCTCTATGACATCAGCGCCGACCGCATCAAGGCGGGGCTCGCCACCATCAACGGCAACATGGCCCGCCAGGTCGCGCGCGGCACGATCGACGAGCAGGCGCGGCAGGCCGCGGTCGCGCGCATCGTGCCGGCGGAGAAGCTGGACGCGATCGGCGCCTGCGATCTGGTGATCGAGTCGGCGACCGAAAAAGAGGACATCAAGCGCAAGATCTTCGCCGATCTCGCTCCGTCGCTGAAGCCGCATACGGTGCTGGCGACCAATACTTCCTCGATCTCGATCACGCGGCTGGCGACCACCACCGACCGGCCGGAGAAATTCATCGGCATTCACTTCATGAATCCGGTGCCGGTGATGGAGCTCGTGGAGCTCGTGCGCGGCATCGCCACCGGCGAGGAGACCTTCGAGCTGGCCAAGGAATTCGTGAAGAAGCTCGGCAAGACCTACGCGGTGGCCGAGGATTTCCCGGCCTTCATGGTCAACCGCATCCTGCTGCCGATGATCAACGAGGCGATCTACACGCTCTACGAGGGCGTCGGTTCGGTCGCGGCGATCGACACGGCCATGAAGCTCGGCGCGCGGCATCCGATGGGCCCGCTGGAGCTCGCCGACTTCATCGGGCTCGATACGGTCTTGTCGGTCATGCAGGTGCTGCACGAGGGGCTGGCCGATACCAAGTACCGGCCCTGCCCGCTCTTGGTGAAATACGTCGAAGCCGGCTGGCTCGGCCGCAAGACCAAGCGCGGCTTCTACGATTACCGCGGCGAGAAGCCGGTGCCGACGCGCTAGGCGCGCATCAGGCGCGCGAGTGCCCGTCCCGGCCGGCCGTCGATCGCGAGCAGGCCCGACGGCAATCGCCGCCATTCCCGCGAAGTGCCGCGGCTCCAGCATCTCGTGCGAGAAAAAGCGTGCCGAGCAGGATCGCGCTCACTGGAATGAGGAACGTGACCAGCATGAGATTGGTCGCGCCGGCGCGCGCGAGGATACGGAAATAGATGAGATAGGCGGCGGCGGTCGAGATCAGGCCCACGCCCGCCAGCGCCCAGAGCGCCTGCGCCGAGGGAGCCGTCATCGTCCAGGGCTGCTCGATGAGTACGACGATCGGGATGAAAACCAAGGTCGAGACGATCATCTGCGAACAGGCGAGCGCCGCGGGCGGCTGTGCGCGGAAGCGGCGGCCATAAACGCTCGATACCGCGTAGAAGAAAGCGGCGGTGAGGCACGCAAGCTGCGCCAGCACGTGCTTGTCGAAGGCGCCGAGCAGATCCGGCCCCATCATGATGACGACGCCGGTGAATCCGACGACCAGGCCGACGAGGCGCGCGGGCGTGAGCCGGTCGTCGGTGGTGGCGAGATTCGCCACGACGATGGTGAACAACGGCGCGGTCGCATTCAGGATCGAAGCAAGCCCGCTGGCGATGTGGGTCTGGCCCCAAAACAAGAGACTGAACGGCACGACGTTGTTGATCACCGCAAACAGCGCGATCGGCTTCCAGGCTTCGAGAGACCTCGGCATCGATTGACGCAACGCCAGCACGACGAAGAACAGCGCCGCACCCGCGATGGCGACGCGGCCGAGCGCGCCGGTGAGCGGCGGAATTTCCCGCACCGTGAGGCCGGTGAAAAAGAACGAGCCGCCCCAGAAGACGGAGAGCAGGATCAGCAGCGCCCAGTCGGACGCCGTCATGGTGAGACGATTCGGGCTCAAGGGAGTCACTCGGACTGGTCAGTCAGCAGATAGCACCGCTACCTCGCGCGTCGCCACCCGATATCAGCGCCCGATCGCCGCACGCAGCAGCGCGAGCGCGTCGGGGCTGGCCCATTCCGCCGGACCCTGCAGCACGCCGAGCTCGCAGCCCTGGCCGTCGATCAGGAACGTGGTCGGCAGGCCGACGACGCGGCCCGCCGCCTTCAGCGCTTCGAACGTTGCCAGACTCTGGTCCTCGTAGAAGCCGAGTGAGCGCACGCCGACGTCGGCGAGGAACTTCTTGGCCTTCTCCAGATCGCGGGTGTCGAGATTGATCGCCAGCACCTCGAAGCTCGTACCGCCGAGCTCGCGCTGCAGGGCGTCGAGCGTCGGCATCTCTTTCCGGCACGGGACGCACCAAGTGGCCCACAGGTTAAGGAGCACGGTGCGGCCCTTGAAGTCGGCGAGCGTGAGCTGCTTGCCGCCGCCGTCGCGGAACGCGAGCGCCGGCAAGCGCCGCGGCGCCTGCGCCGGCGTGAACGCCGCCACCTCGCCGCGCACGAGCGGGCTCAGCGTTTTCGCGGCTTCGACCGCGCCGCTACAGGCCGGGTCGGCGCCTGCGTTGCGCTCAAGCCCGCCGATCCCGTATACCGCCGCCAGCCCGGCGGCCGCTCCGAGCAGCGCGGCCACGAATATCAAGGTCGATGTCCGCATCCGGGCGGGCGTTCGCGCGCTTTGGTCTGGTTGCTCGCTCATCGCGTCAATTCTATTCCGGCAGGGACTATAGCCATGAAGAACCGGATGTGGGGCGGCCGCTTTCAGGCGGGGCCGGACGCGATCGTCGAGGCGATCAACGCCTCGATCGACTTCGACCGGGAGCTGTTCCGGCAGGACATCGCGGGCTCCAAGGCCCACGCCAAGATGCTCGGCAAGCAGGGCATCATCGCGGCGGAAGATGCGAAAAAGATCGTGCGCGGTCTAGACACGATCCTGTCAGAGATCGAGGGCGGCAAGTTCAAGTTCTCGCGCGCGCTCGAGGACATCCACACGCACGTGGAGGCGCGGCTGAAGGACCTGATCGGTCCGGCGGCCGGGCGGCTGCATACCGCGCGCTCGCGGAACGACCAGGTGGCGACCGACTTGCGGCTCTATGTGCGGGACGCGATCGACGGACTGGACGCGGCGCTTGCGGAACTGCAGCGTCGCGCTCGCCGAGAAGGCGCTCGCGCATGCCGGCGACCGTCATGCCGGGCTTTACGCATCTGCAGCCGGCGCAGCCGGTCACGTTCGGGCATCACCTGCTCGCCTATGTGGAGATGCTCGCGCGCGACCGCGGCCGGCTGGCGGACGCGCGCAAGCGCCTGAACGAATCCCCGCTCGGCGCGGGTGCGCTCGCCGGAACTTCATTCCCGATCGATCGCGAAGCGACCGCCGCTTCGCTCGGCTTCGAGCGGCCGGCGGCCAATTCGCTCGACGCGGTCTCCGACCGCGACTTCGTGCTGGAGACGCTCTCGGCCTGCGCGATCTGCGCCGTGCATCTGTCGCGCTTCGCCGAAGAGATCGTGATCTGGACCTCGCCGGCGTTCGGGCTCGTGAAGCTCTCCGACCGTTTCACCACCGGCTCCTCGATCATGCCGCAGAAGCGCAATCCCGACGCGGCCGAGCTGGTGCGCGCCAAGGCCGGCCGCATCATCGGCGCGCTGGTGCAGTTGCTTATCGTGATGAAAGGCCTGCCGCTCGCCTACGCCAAGGACCTGCAGGAGGACAAGGAGGGCACGTTCGACGCGCTCTCGACGCTCGCGCTCGTCATCAATGCTTCCGCGGGCATGGTGCGCGACATGACGCCCGACGAGAAGCGCATGAAGGCGGCCGCGGGCGAAGGCTATTCCACCGCCACGGACCTCGCCGACTACGTCGTGCGCAAGCTGAAGATGCCGTTCCGCGACGCGCACGCGATCGCGGGCAAGATCGTCGCCCGCGCCGAAGCCGAGAGCGTCGCGTTGCACCGCCTGCCGCTCGCCGAGATGAAGAAGATCGAGCCCAAGCTCACCGAGGACGTGTTCTCGGTGCTCTCGGTCGGCCGCTCGGTCAGGAGCCGCACCAGCCTGGGCGGCACCGCGCCCAAAAACGTGCGCGTCCAGGCGCGGCGGTGGCTGAAACGGCTCGGCCGCAAGAAGAAAAAACGCTGATCGCCAAGCCTCGCTGCTGCCTTGGTTTCGGCTATAGTGCCTCGATCCGGAGACTCGTCGTGACCGCGTATCCTCATGAATTCCTTTCCCGCCTCGCGCCGCTCGGCGCGCTGCTCGCCGCGCTCGTGCTTGCGGGCTGCGGCGTGAAAGGCGGGCTGGAGCCGCCGCCGGGATCGCAGCCGCCGGCGCCGCAGGCCAAGGCCGAGCCGGTTTCGACGCAGCCGCTGGGCGCTCCGCCGCGCGCAGCGGACGACCGCGCGGCCCGACGAGCCGTTCGCGCTCGATCCTCTCCTGCGATAAGCGCGGCCCATGCATCACTTTACGTATCGTGGCGGCGTCCTGTTCGCCGAGGATGTCGATCTTGTGCGGCTGGCGGAGCGCGTCGGCACGCCGTTCTATTGCTATTCGTCGGCGACGCTCGAGCGGCACTACAAGGTGTTCGCCGAGGCCTTCGCCGGCCTGCCGGCGCTGGTCTGCTATGCGCTGAAGGCCAACTCGAACCAGGCGGTGGTGGCGACGCTGGCCCGCCTCGGCGCCGGCGCCGACATCGTCTCGGGCGGGGAACTCAAGCGCGCGCTCAAGGCCGGCGTACCGGCGGGCAAGATCGTCTTCTCCGGCGTCGGCAAGACGCAGGAGGAAATGGCGGCCGCGCTCACGGCCGGGATTTTCTGCTTCAACGTGGAAAGCGAACCGGAACTCCTGGCGCTCTCCGCGATCGCTTCCGGGATGGGGCGCACGGCGGCGATCTCGGTGCGCGTCAATCCCGACGTCGATGCCAAGACCCATAAGAAGATCTCGACCGGAACCGCCGAGAACAAGTTCGGCGTGCCGCTTTCGCGCGCGCGCGAGGTCTATGCGCAAGCAGCCAAGCTCAAGAATATCCGCATCACCGGCGTCGATATGCATATCGGCAGCCAGATGACCGATCTCGCGCCGTTCGACAACGCGGCGGCGTTGCTCGCCGAGCTGGCGCGCGATCTCATGGCCGCCGGCCACAAGCTCGAGCACATCGATTTCGGCGGCGGCCTCGGCATCCCCTATCGTACGGGCGAGACGCCGCCCTTGCCGAAGGACTACGCCGAGGTGGTCAAGCGCCATACGCGCGGTCTCGGCCTCAAGCTGGTATTCGAAATCGGGCGCATGATCGTCGGTAACGCCGGCGTGCTCGTCACCCGCGTGATCGTCGTCAAGCGCGGTGAGGCCAAGACCTTCGTCGTGATCGATGCGGCGATGAACGATCTGATCCGGCCGACGCTCTACGAAGCGCATCACGAGATCCAGCCGGTGCGCGAACCGCGAGCCGGGCGCCGAGTCGTTCGTCGCCGACGTGGTCGGGCCGATCTGCGAATCGGGCGACTATCTCGCGCTCGACCGGCGCTTGCCCGTGGTGCGCGAGGGCGAGTTGCTGGCGATCATGACCGCCGGGGCTTATGGCGCGGTCGAATCCTCGACCTACAACACGCGCCCACTGGTGCCCGAGGTTCTGGTGCGCGGTAGCGACGCGGCGGTGGTGCGCCCGCGACTCGACGCCGAGGCCCTGATCGCGCTCGACCGGATGCCGCCCTGGCTCGCCGGAAACCCCTCCAAGTCTTAGAAAACCCTAGATAACGCCACTGTGACGGCTCCCCCATGCTGCGCCGCATGCTAGATTGGCGCCGCTGGGGAGTCGCAGAAGGAGCCTTGCTTGAGCATGGCGCCTGAGACGAACGAACGCGGCGAGCCCGGGTCGGGCCCGAGAACCGGCGTGATCGACGACGCGATCCGGCGGCTCAAGCTCGCACTCTCGCGCGCCCGCAGCGCGCTCTTGTGGGAGCGCGCCTGGCCCGCGATCACGGCCATCGTCGCCGTGGCCGGCATTTTCCTCGCCTTCTCCTGGGCCGGCTTCTGGCTCGCGCTCCCGCCGATCTGGCGCATCGGCGTGCTTGCGCTGTTCGGGCTCGCGCTGATCGCGAGCCTCGTTCCGGCCGGCCTGGTGCGCTGGCCGCGGCGCGCCGAAGCGTTGCGCCGGGTCGATCGCGGCACCGGCATCGAGCACCGACCGGCCACCACGATCTCCGACCGCCTCGCGCACGGCGACGAGGACCCGGTCATGAAGGCGCTGTGGAGCGCCCATGTCGAGCGCGCGGCGGCGCGCGCGGCGGCACTGCGCGCCGGCTGGCCCAAGCCGCGGCTCGCCGAGCGCGATCCCTATGCGCTGCGCGCGCTCGTGGTGCTCGCGCTGGTGACCACCTTCTTCATGGCCGAGGGCGAGCGCTGGAAGCGCGTCACGGCGGCCTTCGATTTCTCCGGCGCCATCGCGCCGCGGCTCTATCGCGTGGACGCCTGGGTGACGCCGCCGGTCTATACCGGCCGCGCGCCGGTGCTGCTGCCCGGCGTCCGTCACGACGAAGCGGCGCCGGGCGAGATCGCCGCCGTTGCCGTGCCCGTCGGAAGCCTGCTCGTGGTGCGCGCCACGGGTCTGGCGTCGATCGATCTGGCCGCGCTCGGCGGCCTGGCCGAGGACACCGCCGAAACGACGCCGACGACGGCAGCGCAAGGCACCATCGAGCGGCGCTTCAAGATCGGCGCCGACGGCTCGCTCACCGTGCGCGGACTGCCGGCCGGACTCGCCACCTGGGGCTTCCGCGCGGTGCCCGACCGCGCGCCCACCATCGCGCACGCCAAGGACCCCGAAGTGCTCGGCCGCGCATCGGTCGTGCTCACCTACAAGCTCGAAGACGATTATGGCGTCACGCAAGCCGAGGCGCGCTTCACGCGGCCGGCCGCGCCCGTACGCGAAGGCGCGCAGCCGCCGCGCCCGCTGGTGGCGGGACCCGATTTCCCGCTCGTGCTGCCGCAAGCGCGCACGCGCGCCGGCACCGGACAGACCACCAAGGACATCACCGAGCATCCGTGGGCCGGAACGCTCGTGACGCTCGTGCTGATCGCCCGCGACGAGGCCGGCAACGAGGGCCGCAGCGAGGCGCGCGAGATCCTCCTGCCGGAACGCACCTTCGCCAAGCCCCTGGCGCGCGCGCTGATCGAGCAGCGCCGCCTGCTCGCGTTCGACGCCAACGAACGCGATCGCGTGCGCGGCGCGCTCGAGGCGCTGCTGATCGCGCCCGAGCGTTTCACGCCGGAGCCTTCGATCTATCTCGGCGTGCGCACCGCCGCCACCCGCACCAAGCTCGCGCGCAACGACGACGATCTGCGCTCGGTCGTGGATTACCTGTGGGAGATCGCGGTGCTGATCGAGGACGGCACCATGTCGGACGCCGAAAAGGCGCTCAGAGCCGCGGAAGACGCGCTCCGGCAGGCGCTCGAGCGGGGCGCGACCGAAGAGGAGATCAAGCGGCTCACCGACAACCTGCGCCAGGCGCTCGACCGCTTCCTGCGCGCGCTCGCCGAGCAGATGCGCCGCGACGGCACCACCGAAGCGCGTCCGCTCGACCGCAATACGCGTCTGCTGCGGCCGCAAGACCTGAAGAGCATGCTCGACCGCATCGAGAACCTCGCCAAGAACGGCGCCCGCGACGCCGCCAAGCGGCTCCTGGACGAGCTGCAGGCCATGCTCGAAGGCCTGCGCGGCCGGCAGGCGCGCCCCGACCAGCCGCGGCGAAATGGGCGAGATGCTCGACGAACTCGGGCGCATGATCCAGGAACAGCAGCGCCTGCGCGACCGCACCTTCCGCGAGGGCCGCGACAGCCGCGCCGACCGGCGCAATCGCGCTCCGGAACAGCGTTCCGAGCGCGAGCGCCGCGCCATGGGCGATCTCAAGCAGAATCAGGAGAACCTGCGCCAGCAGCTGCAGCGCATGCTCGAAGCCTTGAAGCGGCAGCGCGAGCGCGGCGAGCAGACCGAGGAAGAAGGCGGCCCGGGCAAGGAAGCCGGCGACGCCTTGAGCCGCGCCGAGCAGGCCATGCGCGACGCCGAAGGCCAGCTCGGCGACGCCGACGCCGAGGGCGCGGTGGATTCCCAGGCCCGCGCCCTGCAAAACCTGCGGCGCGGCGCCCAGCAGCTTGCCGAATCCATGCAGCAGGGCCCGGGCGACGGACCCGGCGACCCGTTCGGCCCCTCGCCCGAAGCGGCCGATCGCACCGACCCGCTCGGGCGGCCGGTGCGCACGCGCGAATACGGCGACGATTTCACCGTGAAAGTGCCGGACGAGATCGACGTGCAGCGCGCGCGCCGCGTGCTCGAGGAGCTGCGCAAGCGCCTGAGCGAGCCGCTACGGCCGAAGCTCGAACTCGATTATCTCGAGCGGCTGCTGCGGGATTTCTAGAAATTACTCAGTGGACTTGTCATGGCCGGGCTTGAAGTCGGATTTATCCGACTTGCGGCATTCAAAATGCGGAACTCGGGCAAGCCCGGTCGGTCATCCCGATCATTTGGCAAGGCTTTGCCATCCTAAACGGGATGCGCGGGTCAAGCCCGCGCATGACGGAGAATAAACTCAAGCGTTCAGCGATAGCCCCAGGCCAGATCGCTCTTGCCGAGGAAGCGCACCTGCACGTGGCGCGCCTCGGCGGGCGGCGAAGCCAGACGGCTCTTGAAGGCGAGCGTCTCGCCGTCGGCGAGCGTGCCGCGGCTCGGAGCGGCGGTCCAGGCATAGAGCTCCTGGCCGTTGGCGCCGACCGCGGCCAGCCGGACCGGCGGCAGTTCCAGGTCGCGGCCCGAAACATTGGCGATCTTGCCTTCGGTCACCAGCAGCGCGATGCCGTCGTGGGTTTCGCGCACGGTGCGGACCTCGCGGAATTCCAGCCCGCGCAAGTTCACCGGCTTTCCGGCGGCGGCATAGAGACCGGCAAGATCCGGCATGGCGCGGACGACGGTCGCCGGCGAGACGATAGCCGCGGTCACGATCATGGCGAGCGTGCAGGTCGTCAGCACCAGGCCGAGGCCGGGGCCCGATTCCTTGTCGCGGCCGCGCCACGACAATTTTTTCCAGGCCGGAGTCGCGGGCCTGCTTGCGGCAGGGGCATCCTTCGCCGGGACCGCTTCCAGGACCGGCGGCTCGGTCATGGCGATGTCGTCGGTGATGAGCGCAGGCACGTTGATGATTTCGCCCGCCCTATAAATTGAAATCTCCTGGTCGCCTGTCTCCGGCTCGAGCGTTATCTGCGCCGGATCGGCGAACCAGATCGTCTGGCAGCGCGCACAACGCACGTTGCGCCCCCCGGCGCCGAGCGCCTCGGAGGCCAAGCGGAAGGAGGTTTCGCAGGAAGGACAGACCAGAAGCATGACGATACCCGTACCCGAACTCGTACCCGGCTCGGAGTATCGCCGCCGACCCTTAATGGATCGGAAACCCTGAAAACCGTGACATTCCGGGGCACCGCGCGCCGCCCGGCCCGGCCGCGCCGGAAAGCGGCAGGTGCCGCTGGCGCCGGCATTTGGCTAGATGGGGCGGGCACCCGATTCGCCGGAGGCACGCTTGGTCCGGTTCGAGAATGTCGGCTTGCGTTACGGGCCGGGTCCGGAGGTTCTGAAGGACCTTTCGTTCGGCATCGAGCCGCATTCTTTCCAGTTCCTCACCGGCGCTTCGGGCGCCGGCAAGTCCAGCTTGCTGCGGCTGCTGTTCCTGTCGCTGCGGCCGAGCCGCGGACTGATCACGCTGTTCGAGCGCGACGCCTCGCGGCTCACGCCCGACGAGGTCGCCGTGTTCCGGCGGCGGATCGGCGTGGTGTTCCAGGACTTCCGCCTGCTCGATCACCTGACCACCTACGAGAACGTGGCGCTGCCCCTGCGCGTGCAGGGCCGCGACGAGGCGAGCTACCGCAACGAGGCCGTCGAGCTCTTGCGCTGGGTCGGGCTCGGCGAGCGCATGGACGCGCTGCCGCCGATCCTTTCGGGCGGCGAGAAGCAGCGCGCCGCGATCGCGCGCGCACTGATCGGACGGCCCGAGCTGGTGCTGGCCGACGAGCCGACCGGCAACGTCGACCCCACGCTGGCGCGGCGGCTGTTGCGGCTGTTCGTCGAGCTGCACCGCTCGGGCACGTCGGTGGTGCTCGCGACCCACGATATCGCGCTCATGGACCAATTCGACGCCCGCCGGCTCGTGCTCGCCGACGGCCGGCTGCATCTCGACGAATAAAGGGACCAGCAGTGGCGGACGGGACGGAAAAATCGAAACGGCGGGCGGCCCCGATCGTGCCGCGCGACACGGTGGCGGGCTCCTCGCTCGTGGCGGTGATCGCGATCATGACGTTTCTCGCCGGCGTGGCGGCCGGGGCGGTCGAGATCGTGCGGGTGGCGGCGAGCGAATGGCGCGCGGACGTGGCGCGCGAGGTGACGATCCAGGTGCGCCCGATCGAGGGGCGCGATATCGAGGTGGAGATCGGCAAGGCGGTCGAGCTGGCGCGGCGCACGCCCGGCGTCGCCGACGCGCGCGCCTATAGCCGCGAGGAGTCGGCGCGCCTGCTCGAGCCCTGGCTCGGCGCCGGCGTCGATCTGCAGGCGCTGCCGGTGCCGCGCCTGGTCGTGGTGCGGCTCGCCGACGAGCGCGCAGCGGATCTCGCCGGGCTGCGGCGGGCGCTGACGCAGAACGTCGCGGGCGCCAGCCTCGACGACCATCGCGACTGGGCGCGGCGGCTGGCGGCGCTCTCCGACGTGGTGATGCTGATCGGCGCTAGCGTGCTGGTGCTGGTGCTTCTGGTCACGATCCTGTCGGTATCATTCGCGACTCGCGGCGCGGTGGCGGCGAACCGGGCGGTGGTCGAGGTGCTGCATTTGGTCGGTGCGCGCGAGTCGTTCATCGCGAGCGCGTTCCAGCGCCATTTCCTCGTCGTCGGCCTGTATGGGGCGATCCTAGGCGGAGCGGCGGCGGCGATGTTCTTCCTGCTCGCAGGCATGGCCCCGGACCTCGCCGCGTTCGTGCCCGGCGGTGGCGAGGCGGCGCTGCTCCTGGGCCGCATCTCCCTTGAGCCGAGGGGCTATGCCTGGATCGCGGCCGCCGGGCTGCTGGTGGCGCTGGTCACAGCCATAGCCTCCCGCCGTACCGTGCAACGCACACTACGCGGCATCGACTGATCCGGTAATTAAATACCTCTTCATCGCAGGAGCGCCTCAATTCGCGCTACCATCCGCGCGGCTGCAGGGGAGAGGACATGGAGGACGCGAGGGAAACCTCCAGGCGCGCAGAAGCCGGCCGCGGCCGGCGGTACCCGCGCGTCGTCGCGTTGCTCGGGAGCGTCCTGCTGCTTGCCGTCGGCATGCTGATCGGCGGGTTCCTGGTGTTTGCCGCAACGATCCCGCGCAACGAAGTCGCGCTCGAGCGGCCGGCCGACGGCATCGTGGTGCTGACCGGCGGAGCCTCGCGCATCGAGGATGCGATCGATCTGCTCGCCGCGAAACGCGGGCGGCGGCTGCTGATCACCGGCGTGCATCCGCACACCAACCCGGGCGAGATCACGCGGCGCAGCCGCGAGGTGGAAAACCTGTTCGCCTGCTGCATCGACCTCGACCGCGAAGCGCAGAACACGATCGGCAACGCGGTCGCCGCCGCGCGCTGGGCTAAGGAGCAGAACTTCCGCTCGCTGATCGTGGTGACGTCGGCCTGGCATATGCCGCGCGCGCTGATCGAGCTGGCGCACGAAATGCCGGACGTCGTGCTGGTGCCTTACCCGGTGGTCAGCGAGCGCATGCGCGAGCAAGGCTGGTGGTCGCGCGCGGAAACCGCGCGGCTGTTGTTCGTCGAGTACGTGAAATACGTCGCCGCGCTCGCGCGCCTGCGCATCGAGCCGCCGCACACCGGCGTCAGCTACCTGCCCGGGCGCGCGGGCGTTCCTGAGCGGAACGGACGATCTTCGTGCTCCTCCTTCGCTCGCTCCTGTTTCACTTGCCTGCTTCTATCTCAACACCATTCTGCACATGATCATCTGTTTGCCGGTCCTGTTGCTGCCGCGGCGTACTTGTGGAAGGCCGTGCACAGCTGGGCCGCGGATCAATCACTGGCTGTTGCGTACGATTTGCGGCACGCGCTTCGAAATTCGCGGGCGCGAGCACATTGCGCCCGGCGCGCTCCTGGTCGCCGCCAAGCACCAGTCGGCATGGGAGACGTTCGCGCTGATCCTGTTGCTTGACGATCCGGTATATGTGCTGAAGCGCGAATTGATATGGCTGCCGATCTTCGGCTGGTATGGGTCGCCAAGGCCGAGATGATCCCGATCCAGCGCGGGGCAGCGCGCGAACGGCGCTCGCCGAGATCACGGAGCGGGCGAAGGTCGAGATCGCGCGCGGGCGCCAGATCGTCATGTTCCCGGAAGGCACGCGCCGCGCGGCCGGAGCGGAACCGGCCTACAAGTTCGGGGTCGTGCACCTCTATGCCGCGCTCGGCGTGCGCTGTCTTCCGGTCGCGCTCAATTCGGGCGTGTTCTGGCCGCGGCGCAAGCTGGTGATCTATCCGGGCACGATCCGCATGGAGATTCTCCCGCCGATCGAGCCCGGGCTCTCGGAGGATGCATTCCGGGTGCGGGTGCAGGACGAGATCGAAACCGCCACCGCACGCCTCGTCGCCCAAGGGCGCGCGGAGCTGGAAACGGCATTAGGACGGCCGGTCCGCGAAGTCGGTTGACAAGATACAATTTTGTTCTATTTTTGTTCTTCTGCTTGGTAATTCGATTTTCGTGAGTATTCCCATGTGGTTAACGAACAAGGCCGGGTACGAAGGCCCGTTGCGTACAGTACGGCATCCGGCGCTGGCCGAGCGGTTCCGTTTTTGGCGCGGCGTCTCCGGGCGGCGTTACGTGTGCAGCGTTTTCCCGCCCCAAGCGGCGCCTTTCTACGAATCCTCGGTAGCGCTGCATGTCCGCCGCACACCGGGTGGCCCCGCGGTCATTGCGGTCCGGGCGGGAAGCGATGCCCGGCCGGTTCCGGCCGCCGACGAAGTCCACATCCATCTCGTCCGCAACGAAGCCGATGGGCTGGCCCGTGCGATCGCCGATCTTGCCGCGCTCGTTGGGCCCGCGATCGATGGCGACCGGAAGCCGATCCTGATCCGCCTGCCGCAAGGCATCCGCCCGCGCCGTCACACGCCGCGCGGCGAGCCATTCGAGCGCGCGGTCGCGGATGCCGAGCGCAGAAAGCTCCTTGGCGGTCGCCAGCACGTAATCGCGATTGACGCCGGAATGCCCGTGGCCCTGGCGCACGAGATGCAATTGCGTCTCGAGTGGCAGCTCGCCGGCATATTGCGGGTGCGAGTGGTCGACCAAGTAGGTGACCGCGCGCACGCGCCGTTGCAGATCGTCGAGCAGATCGACGGCGCGGGTGACTTCCCGATAGACGTTGGTTGCCTGCTCGCGTTCGCGCAGATATTGCAGCGTGGCCTCGCGCTTCCTGCCGTCGATGCGGAACGCGATGCCGCGGCAGGAGCCGCCGCGGTCGAGGCCGAGCACGAGACCGGGCTTCTCGGGCGTGCCGCGATGCACGTGCGAATAGACGCAGAGCGCGCGATGCGCGCCGGTGAGCCGCGCCGGCCGGCGTTCGATGAACTTGAATTCCGGCCGCCACATGAGCGAGCCGTAGCCGAACACCCAGAATTCGGAATCCGCCGACGACATCGCGCCTTGTCAGTCGCCCGAAGCGTAAGGCCGCGGCATGGGCGTCGTCGGTTCCTGCGCACCATGCGGCCGGCCGAAATCGGGCGCCGCGGTCTCCTGGCCGATCTCGATGATCGAACGGCGGATGCCACGCGTGCGCGTGAAGAGATCGAACAGCGTCTGCCCGTCGCCCATGCGGATGGCGCGCGTGAGCGAGGAGAGATCCTCGTTGAAGCGGCCGAGCATTTCCAGCACCGCCTCCTTGTTGTTCAGGAACACGTCGCGCCACATGGTCGGATCGGAGGCGGCGATGCGGGTGAAGTCGCGGAAGCCGCCGGCGGAAAACTTCATCACCTCGGAGCTCGTTACTTCCTCGAGATGAGCCGCCGTGCCGACGATGTTGTAGGCGATGAGATGCGGCAGGTGGCTGGTGATGGCGAGCGTGAGGTCGTGGTGCGCCGGATCCATGGTCTCGACATTGGCGCCCAATGCCTCCCAGAAGCGCTTGAGCTTCTCGACCGCCTTGGCGTCGGCGCCGGGGAGCGGGGTCAGGATGCACCAGCGGTTCTGGAACAGCTCGGCGAAGCCGGCGTCCGGGCCCGAATGCTCGGTGCCGGCCACCGGATGGGCCGGAATGAAATGCGCGTGCGCGGGCACATGCGGAGCCATGTCCCGGACGATCGCGCCTTTCACCGAGCCGACATCGGACAGGATCGCGCCGGGCTTGAGCGACGGCCCGATCTCGGCCGCGATCGCGCCACAGACGCCGACCGGCGCGCAGACGATGACGAGATCGGCGCCCTTGACCGCCTCCGCGTTGGTTTCGACCACTCGATCCGCGATGCCGAGTTCGGCTACGCGCTTGCGGGTCGCCGCCGAGCGGGACGTCGCCACGATCGAGCGTGCAGCACCATGGGCACGTGCGGCGCGGGCGATGGACGAGCCGATGAGGCCGACGCCGATAAGGGCGAGGCGCTCGACGACCGGCGTTTTCTTCTCAGCCACGGCCGGCTCCGTTCAGGAACTCCTTGAGCGCGCCGACCACGAGCCGGTTCGCTTCCTCGGTTCCCACGGTCATGCGCAGCGCATCGGGGAGCTTGTAGGGCTCCAGCCGCCGCAGCACGAGGCCGCGCTTGACCAGAAACGCGTCGGCGTCCTTGGCGGTCTTTCCCGGCTTGTTCGGGAAATGGATCAGCACGAAATTGCCGACGCTCGGCGTCACTTCGAGCCCGAGCGCGCGGATCTCCTTGGTGAGCCATTCGAGCCACTGCGCGTTGTGCGCGGCCGCGCGCTCGACATGAGCCATGTCGGAAAGCGCCGCGACGCCCGCGGCCATCGCCGGGGCGTTCACGTTGAAAGGCCCGCGCGTGCGGTTGATCGCATCGATGACGTGCGCGGGCGCATACATCCAGCCGAGCCGCAGCGCCGCCAGCCCGTAGATTTTCGAAAACGTGCGCAGTCATCACCACGTTGTCGCTGGTCGCGACCAGCTCGATGCCGGACTCGTAGTCGTTCGTGCGCACGTATTCCGCATAGGCCGCGTCGATCGCGAGCAAGACGTGCGGCGGCAAGGCCGCGTGCAGGCGGCGCACCTCCGACATCGGCAGATACGTGCCGGTCGGATTGTTCGGATTGGCGATGAAGACGATCTTGCGTCTTCGGCGTCACCGCCGCCAGGATGGCGTCGACGTCGGCGGTGAGGTTTTTCTCCGCCGCCACCACGGGCTTGGCGTTCGCGGCCAGCGTGGCGATCCGGTACACGAGGAAGCCGTGCGTGGTGTAGATCGCCTCGTCGCCGGGCACGAGAAACGCGCGCGCCAGGAGCGCCAACAGCTCGTCCGAGCCCGCGCCGCACACGATGCGCGCGGGATCGAGGCCGAAGGCGCGGCCGATGGCTTCGCGCAGCGCCGTCGCGGCGCCGTCGGGGTAATAGCTGAGGCTGATCCGCCACCGCGCGATAGGCCTCGACCGCCTTCGGGCTCGGGCCGAGCGGCGTCTCGTTGGACGAGAGCTTGAACACCTTCGCCGCGCCGGGCGCTTCGCTGCGGCCCGGCACATAGGCATCGATGCCGAGAACGCCCGGGTGCGGGACGGGACGCTTGGACGCGCTCATGACTTGGCTCCGGACGAACGCTCTGGCGGCTTGCGGGCGCATGCATATAGCGGGTGGCGTGGCCGCCGACGAGGGCTTCGCTGCGCACCGAGACGCCGGCTTTCACCAGCGCATCGCGGATCTCGGCGAGCGTCTTGCCGGGCGACAGAGAAACGAGCAGCGACGCGCCGTCGAACTTGCCCTCGGGCACGGCGATGAACTCGGCGAGCGCCGAAAGCGCCTTGCGCGGCCGTGCGCGCTCCAGCCGGAGACCTTCAAGCTCCAGCAGCTCGACCTCGTTGGCCGCGGCGTCGGCGCCGAGCGGCTTCGAGACGACGAACAGCGGCACAGAGGCCGGATGATCGGTCCGCTCGACGAACGGGAGCCGCGCGATGATCTTCGGCGCGTCCGGACGCTCGAGCGCGCTCCACCAGGCGCCGCTGCCTGCGACTGCGGTCGCCGGAACGAGGCCGAGATCGCCTTTCGAGGCCGCGACCGCGGCGACGACCGCGTCGGCGTCGCGCTGCGGCCTCGAGCGGCACGGTGAAGCCGAAATGGAAGCGCGCGGAGTCGCGCACCGCGGCGTCGCCGGCGGCGAAATCCGCATGCACTTTGAACGGCGCCTGCACATAGGTGAAGGTCGCGATCAGGACGCGCCAGATGCTCTCCACCGTATCGAGGGGCAGAATCCCGCGATGACGCTCGACCAGCCGGCGCATCATCTCGGCTTCGCGCGCCGGCCGGAAGGCGGCGCCCGATTCCTGCGTGCGCTTGACCTCGATCAGGCGATCGATGATCTCGCCGCGCTCGATCAGGCGCGCGTGCAGTTCCGCGTCGATGCGGTCGATCTCGGCGCGCAGATCCGCAAGCGTCGGAGCGGACGCGGCGTTAACCTTCGGAGGTTTAGACTTCGACATCGGCATGGGCGGTGCTTTCCGGCGGCGTGGTGTAGCGCGCGGCAGCCGCGAACGCAAAGAAAACATTGACAGATTAATGAACCGGCCCATAGCTCTAGCCCGCCCGCGGGCTGGCCGCGGGCGCTTTCGAGGGTTTGATGAGCGTGGTGCGCGCCGATCTTGAAGGAGCTGCAGGCCGCGCCGGCGCCGTGCGCCGCGAGGTGGACGAGCCGCGTTCGCCGGTCGTCCGCTTCGGCGCGGACAAGCCCTTGAAGCTCGACGCGGGCGTCTCGCTCTCGCCGTTCCAGGTCGCCTACATGACCTACGGCACGCTCAACGCCGAACAAGTCGAACGCGATCCTGGTCTGCCACGCGCTCTCCGGCGACCAGTACGTGTTCGGCGAGCATCCGGTCACCGGCAAGCCGGGCTGGTGGGAGACCATGGTCGGCCCGGGCAAGCCGATCGACACCAACCGCTTCTTCGTGATCTGCCCGAACGTGCTCGGCGGCTGCATGGGCACCACGGGGCCGGCCTCGCGCAATCCCGCGACCGGCGAGCCCTACGGCCTGTCGCTGCCGGTGATCACGATCCGCGACATGGTGCGGGCGCAGGCGATGCTGCTCGGACCATCTCGGCATCGAGAGCCTGTTCTGCGTGACCGGCGGCTCCATGGGCGCGATGCAGGCGCTGCAATGGGCGGTGAGCTATCCCGCGCGCGTGTTCGCGGCGCTTCCGCTCGCCGGCGCCGCGCGCCATTCGGCGCAGAACATCGCGTTCCACGAGGTCGGCCGCCAGGCGATCATGGCCGATCCGGATTGGCGCGACGGCCGCTATCTGCTCGACGGCACGATCCCGCGCCGCGGGCTCGCGGTCGCGCGCATGGCCGCGCACATCACCTATCTCTCCGACGCCGCGCTGCACCGGAAATTCGGCCGCAAGCTGCAGGATCGCGAGACCTGGACGTTCGGCTTCGACGCCGATTTCCAGGTCGAGAGCTATCTGCGCCACCAGGGCTCGATCTTCGTCGAGCGCTTCGATGCCAACAGCTATCTCTACATCACGCGCGCGATGGACTATTTCGACCTCGCCGCCGACTATGGCGGCGTGCTCGCCAACGCCTTCAAGGGCGCCAAGACGCGCTTCTGCGTCGTCTCGTTCACCTCCGACTGGCTGTTCCCCACGGCCGACGCGCGCGCGATCGTGCATGCGCTGAACGCGGCGGCGGCGCCGGTGTCGTTCGCCGAGATCGAGACCGACAAGGGCCACGACGCCTTCCTGCTCGAAGAGCCGGAGCTGTTCGAGATCGTGCGCGGATTCCTCGAAGGCGCCGCGCGGGCGCGCGGCTTGCCGGCCGCCAAGGGCTGAACCGATGCTCGCGCGCGAGGGTAATCCGCTTACCGCGACGGCTTCGGCGCCGCGCGTCGACCTTTTGGTGGTCGCCGACATGGTCACGCCGGGTTCGCGCGTGCTCGACGTCGGCTGCGGCGACGGCGAGCTGCTGCAGCTGCTTTCCGAGAAGCGCGGCGTCGGACGCGCGCGGGATCGAAATCTCGCGCGAAGGCGTGAACCGTTGCGTCGGCAAGGGACTGGCGGTGATCCAGGGCGACGCCGACGTGGATCTGGCCGACTATCCCGACGACGCATTCGACTACGTGATCCTTTCGCAAACGCTGCAAGCCACGCGGCGGCCGCGCTGGGTGCTCGAGCAGATGCTCCGCATCGGCCGGCACGCCATCGTATCGGTGCCGAACTTCGGCTATTGGCGCATGCGCCTGCAGTTGCTCACGCGCGGGCGCATGCCGGTCACCAAGAACCTGCCCGACACCTGGTACGACACGCAGAACATCCATTTCTGCACGATCCGCGATTTCGTGGAGCTGGTGCGCGAGCTCGACGTGCGCATCGAGCGCGCGGTGGCGCTCGACGGCCGCGGACGCCGCGTGCGGTTTTACGTGCCGTGGTGGTTCTGGAACCTGTTCGGCGAGCAGGCGGTGTTCCTGCTGTCGCGCAAGCACTAGGCGCCCGCCGGATCCGGCGTAGCGGGCGCCAGCACCGGCTGCAGAATCGGAATGCGCCGGCGCACCGGGATCGGACGCCAGACCTGCTTGGTCGCCTCGACAAGGTGAACGCCGGCGAAGGGCAGCGACAGCGTCGCGCCGAGGCGCTCCCAAGCCACCGCCGTCCGCAAGAACGTAGCGCGCGTGAAGGGCGGCACCCACAGCGCCTCGCTCCAGCCGACCGGCGCGAACTGCGCGCCGCGCAAGAGCTCCACGAGCTGGCCGCGCGAGAACGGCCGGCCGTGACCGAACGGAGTCGTGTCCATGCGCGCCCAGAGTCCGCGCCGGTTCGGCACCACCAGGAGCAACCGCCCGCCGGCCGCCAGCACACGCCAGATCTCATGCAACATGTCGGGCGCATGCACCGTCATCTCCAGCGCATGCACGGCGAGCACGCGGTCGACCGAAGCGTCGGGGAGCGGCAGCAGCGTCTCCTCGACCAGCGCCGCGAGCGTGGGCGCGGCCGAGGGCCATTTCACGACGCCTTGCGCCGCGGGCATCAAGGCGAAGGTGCGCTCGACCTCGTTGCGGAACAGGCCGAGATAGGGCGTCGCGTAACCCAGGCCGACGAGCGCGAGGCCGCGGGTCTCCGGCCAGCGCGCGCGGATCGGACGCGCGATCAGCCGCCGCGCCACGTGGCCGAGCGGCTGGGAATAGAAATTGCGGAGATCGACGACGTCCATGGGCGGGCGAGAATAGTGCCGGGCGCGCGTTGCACCAAGCCGTGCTAAGTTCGAAGAAGTCGAGCAAATCGGAGTGCGAAATGGCCGTGGAAGTCCGCTTGGTGCCTTGTCTCAGCGACAACTATGCCGTGATCCTGCGCGATCCGGCGAGCGGCGTGGTGGCATTGGTCGATGCGCCGGAGGCGCCGCCGATCGAGCGGGCGCTCGACGAGGCCGGCTGGAAGCTCACGCACATCCTCGTCACCCATCACCACGGCGACCACGTGCAGGGCATTCCGGCGCTGAAGCAGAAATTCGGCGCCACCGTGATCGGGCCGCAGGAAGCGGCGAAGAGCGCCATGCTCGACAAGATCGTGGGCGACGGGGACGCGATCAAGATCGGCGGCCTCGACGCGCGCGTGATCGAGACGCCGGGCCACACGGCGGGCCACATCGTCTATGTGCTGGATCAGGAGAAGCTGCTGTTTTCCGGCGACACGCTGTTTGCCATCGGCTGCGGGCGCGCGATCGAGCGGCCGGCGGCGGTGCTGTGGAATTCGCTCTTGAAAATCCGCGACCTGCCCGGCGAGACGCGGGTCTATTGCGGCCATGAATATACGGTCACGAACGGCCGCTTCGCGGTCACGGTGGACCCGAAGAACAGCGCGCTGAAAGCCCGCCTGGCGGCGGCCGAAAAAACGCGGGCCGCGGGCAAGCCGACGGTGCCGAGCACGATGGCCGAGGAGCGCGCGACCAACCCGTTTCTGCGCGCCGACACGCCCGAGATCGCCGAGGCGGTCGGCATGAAGGGCGCCGATCCGGCCGCGGTGTTCACCGAAATCCGCGAGCGCAAGAATTCGTTCCGAGGCTGATCTCTTGGCGAAGACGCTGACCGCGGCCGAGGTGATCCGGCTCCTTGAGCTGAAGCCGCATCCCGAGGGCGGGCATTTTCGCGAAACGCTGCGCGATCCGCATCCGGAACCGGGCAAGCGCCCGCATTCGACCGCGATCTATTTCCTGCTTGCCGCCGGCGAGCGCTCGCATTGGCACAAGGTCGACGCGATGGAGGTCTGGCACTTCCACGCCGGCGCGCCGCTCCTGCTTGAAATCGCGCCGAGCGCGGAGGGACCGATCGAACAGATCACGCTCGGTTCCGATCTTGCCGCCGGACAGCATCCGCAGGCGTCGGTGCCGGCACATCATTGGCAAGCGGCATCGACGCTCGGCGAATGGACGCTCGTCGGCTGCACGGTGGCGCCGGGATTCGATTTCAAAGGTTTCGAGCTGGCGCCCGCCGGGATTTCGCGTCGGGCACGCGCTGATCAGGTCAAATACTGCGCGCCGTTCACCGTCATGGTCGAGCCGGTGATGAAGCCGGCGTCGTCGGAGGCGAGAAACACGACGCAGCGCGCGATGTCCTCGGGCTCGCCCAGGCGCCCCACGGGAATCTGCGGAAGGATGTTCTTCTCAAGCACGTCCTTGGGCACCGCCTGCACCATCTCCGTGTTGATGTAGCCCGGACAGATCGCGTTCACCGTGACGCCCGCCTTGGCGTTTTCCTGCGCCAGCGCCTTGGTGAAGCCGATTTCGCCGGCCTTGGCGGCGGAATAATTCGTCTGCCCGATCTGGCCTTTCTGGCCGTTGATCGAGGAAATATTGACGATGCGGCCGAATTTGCGGGCGCGCATGCCCTCGATCAGCGGCCGGCACATGTTGAACAGCGAGTTGAGGTTGGTGTTGATCACCGCGTTCCACTGCTCCGGCGTCATGCGGTGCAAGGTGGTGTCGCGGGTGATGCCGGCGTTGTTCACCAGCACCTCGATCGGCCCGAGCGCGGCTTCGACCGCCTTGACGCCGGCGCCGCAGGCCTCGAACGAGCTGACGTCCCACTTGAAGACTTCGATCCCGGTCTCGGCCTTGAACTTGTTCGCCGCCTCGTCGTTGCCGCCGTAATTGGCGGCGACCTTGTAGCCCGCGGCTTTCAAGGCCTTGGCGATGGCGGCGCCGATGCCGCGGGTGCCGCCGGTGACCAACGCTACGCGCGCCATGACTGGACTCCCCCTACCCGACTTTTCTTCCGTTCATCATGCCCGGGCTTGCGGCGGGCGTCCACGTCTCGAAGCGTGGAAAGAAGGCTATTGCGCTTTGGCCGCGATGCAATCCGGATCGAGCGTCTTTTTCACGCGCGCGGCGAAGTCCGGCCATGGACACGCGCTGCCGCGCCTGGCGTCCGCGCAACCGGGAAGCACGACCTTGGCCGAAGCCGGCGGGTTCGCAAGGCCGAGCCGGCTCATGCGCCGCATCTGGTCGAGGGTCTGGCTGTAATAGGCCATGCGGACGAAATAGCCGGCCCGACGCTGTCTCCCGCAGCAGCTCGAAGGCCAAGGCTCCGGCCGGCGGCGTCTCGTCGGGCAGATAGCCCTTAAGCTTCCAATGCAGGCCCAGCATGCCGCCGATATTGGCGAGATTGGTGTCGTGGCCGGCATAGACGATCAGCCTGGTCTCGGCCGGCACCGTGCTTTGCGCGTCGGCCAGCGCGCTCGGCGGTCTGGCGCAGCGTCTCCAGGACCCGGTGCACCAGCGCGGAACCCTGGCGCGCGGCGAGATAGGGCGTGCGCTCGATGAGATCGAACTGCAATCGATGCAGGCGCAGGAGCGGCGTGATTTGCGCGGGCGTAGCGGCGCGGCCCCAGGCAACCTGATTGCGCGGAAAGCCCTGGGCGTATTCGAGCAGAAACACTTCCGACGCCGTCGAACCGATCGTGATCGGCCCGGTCAGACGCACGCCGCCGTCCTTCTTCCGCACATCGATCGCGTGACGGCAGCGTCGCCAGCGTGCAGCGCTTTTCGCCAGCGCTGCAAAGCTTGGGTGCGCAGCAATCCAGCACAGCCTGCAGCTGCCGCAGCGGCTCGCGGTAAGGCTGAAGCGCCGTTTCCAAATTGCCGCCCACCCGCGCAAGCACGGATGCCCGCGCGCGCTCGTCGTCGATCGAGCAGGCGCCGCCCCGCACAGGATGAAAGAGCGGATCGGGCTTGTCGATCGGCGCGTTGCGAACGCTTAGGCCGCAGCCCGGAAACATGCCCTCGAGCAGCCCCGCACCGGTCAGCCGCGTGCGCTGATCGACGTCCGCCCACAGATAGAGCTTCGTTTGGCTTCGGACAGCCCTTTGCCGGCAGCAGCCCGCGCGCGGCAAAGTGCTTCCGGTAATAGCCGCCCATGAGCGTCGCGAGCTTTTCGCCGCGCGGCGTTAAATATCCGGCCGGAACCGGCCAGGTCGGCCAAGGCCGCGAAGCGAAGTCGGGAAGCGACGCCGGGTCGGTCGGCGAGCGCACGCCGTGGCGGCTGATCAGCACCACCCTTTCGAGCGTGAACTCGGCGGCCGGGGCGTCCTGAACGAGCGCGAGAAAGACGAGACCCGCGCAGAGCGACCGCCGCTGCATGACGATAAGGAAGCCTAGCGCTCAACGCACATGGCGATGCCCATGCCGCCGCCGATGCAGAGCGTGGCGAGACCCTTCTTCGAGTTGCGCTTCTCCATCTCGTGCAGCAGCGTGACCAGAACGCGCGCGCCGGAGGCGCCGATCGGATGGCCGATGGCGATGGCGCCGCCATTCACGTTCACCTTCTTGGGGTCCCAGCCCAGTTCCTTGTTCACCGCGCAGGCCTGCGCCGCGAAGGCTTCGTTGGCCTCGACGAGATCGAGGTCGTCGGGCTTCCAGCCGGCCTTCTTCAGCGCCGCGCGCGAGGATGGAATCGGCCCGGTGCCCATGATCGACGGATCGACCCCGGCGTGCGCCCAGGAGACGATGCGCGCGAGCACCTTCTTGCCTTCCTTGGCGGCCTGGCTCGCCTTCATCAGCACGACCACGGCGGCGCCGTCATTGAGGCCGGACGCGTTGCCGGCGGTGACGGTGCCTTCCTTGTCGAACGCGGGACGCAGCTTCGCCATCGCCTCGAGCGTCGCGCCGTGGCGCGGGTACTCGTCGGCGTCGACGATGATGTCGCCCTTCCTGGAAGGAATCTTCACCGGCACGATCTCGTCCTTGAAGCGGCCGCTCTTCTGCGCCGCCTCGGCCTTCTGCTGCGAGCCGACCGCGAACTCGTCCTGCTGCTGGCGGGTGATCTGCCATTGCTTGGCGACGTTCTCGGCGGTGTTGCCCATGTGGTAGCCGTTGAAGGCGTCCCACAGGCCGTCCTTGATCATGGTGTCGACGAATTCGAGCGGGCCCATCTTCTGGCCGTTGCGCAGATGCGCCGCGTGCGGCGCCATGCTCATGGATTCCTGGCCGCCGGCGACGACGATGTCGGAATCTCCGTTCAGGATCGCCTGATAGCCGAGCGCGACCGCGCGCAAGCCGGAGCCGCAGAGCTGGTTCACGCCCCAGGCCGGGATCTCGACCGGAATGCCGGCGGCGATCGAGGCCTGGCGCGCCGGATTTTGTCCCTGCGCGGCGGTCAGGATCTGGCCCATGATGACCTCGGACACGCGCTTGCCCTCGATGCCCGCGCGCGTCAGGGCCGCTTCGATCGCGATCTTGCCCAGCGCATGCCCCGGCAACGAAGCCAGCGCGCCGTTGAACGAGCCGACCGGCGTACGCGCCGCGCCGACGATGACAATGTCGTCCTGCATTGATTTCTCCTCCGCCGCGATCCCGCGGGTTCCCGCGCGCCGCCGCCGTTCTCTCGGCCAATCGTTGGTGCCAGCGGCGTGCGATGTCAATAAGACGAAACCGGCTTCGATGCGGGGATTGCATGGCCGGCGGCCCTGAATAAATCGGTAGCCCGGTCGCCGGAAAGGCCTTAATGTGAATGCCTATTCCGCGAGCAGCGAAGCGCAACAAAACAAGTACGGCGTGATGACCAAGAATCAGGAACCGGTAACGATCAAGAAGTACGCCAACCGGCGGCTCTATAATACGGGCACGAGCACCTACGTCACGCTCGAAGACCTCGCCGTCATGGTCAAGTCGGGCGACGACTTCGTGGTCTATGACGCCAAGACCGGCGAGGACATCACCCGCTCGGTGCTGACCCAGATCATCTTCGAGCAGGAGAACAAGGGCACCAATCTCCTGCCGATCAATTTCCTGCGCCAGGTCATCCGCTTCTACGGCGACAGCATGCAGCTGCTGCTGCCGCGCTATCTCGACGCGTCGATGGACAATTTCACGCGCGACCAGGACAAGTTCCGCGAGCAGATGGGCAAGGCGTTCGGCGTGCCCGGTTTCGGAATGATGGAAGAGCAAGTGCGCCGCAACATGGAGATGTTCCAGCGCACTTTCGCGATGTTCCTGCCCTTCGCGCAGAAGCAGAACGCGGCCGGGGAAACGCCCCCCGGCGACGATATCGACGCGCTCAAGCGCCAAGTGACCGAGATGCAGCAGCGGCTCGACCGCATGGGCCGCTCCGGCGACAAGGAATAATACGATCTGGATTGGCGAGCTTTCGGCGCCCCCGCGAGGACGCGGGCGATCCGCGTTGCTATTGCAACGGCGGCGGTTCGCTTTCGAACGTGATGTCGCGCCGCGCCGTGCGCACCGAGATCACCCAGCCGCCGATGGCGTCCACGAGTGCGATGAGAAGCAGGATCGCGAACACCGAGGTGCCGGCCTCGCGCACCAGCAGGAACTCCACGAGCGCGGCGATGAATACGATCGTCGACAGCAGATGATCGGCGATGGAATGCGAGCCGGCGCGCGCCGCCTTTATCAATTCGAAGAACAGAAACAGAAGAGAAAGGCCGATCAACGCGTCGCCGTTGGTGATCGTCCAGGACGCGCCCGACATCATGCGGACCGTGTAGATCGGATCCGCCCAGCCGACGCCCTGCAGCAGGAACGCGACCATGTTGTAGATCGCAAACGAAACGACCAGTAGCGGAAAAGTGCCGAACATTGCCGCTCCCTGCGCGGTGCGCTGCGCCGAGGCCTCAGACCTCGGCCTTCGGCTTCAGGATCTGCCGGCCGCGATACATGCCGGTCTTGGGATCGATGTGATGCGGGCGACGCAACTCGCCCGAGTCCTTGTCCTCGACATAGGTCGGCCGCTTCAGCGCATCGGCGGAGCGGCGCATGCCGCGCCGGGAGGGCGAAGTCTTTCTCTTGGGGACGGCCATCGCAGCCTCGTTTTTACGGCCCGTGGGCGGGCATTGACGCGGGAGGCGGACTTATAGAGGAGGAGCGCCGCGATTGCCAAGGCTTTGCATACCAAGGCTCAGCGCGGCATGCGCAGGCAAGCGGTCGCGGCGGGGCCCGCGGCCTGCGTGGCAGCAACGCGGCGCAGGGCGAGTTTTCGCAAGCCCTGGCCCGGCCGGGCGGCATCGCGCCGCTGGGGATTGGGCAGCACCGCGGCCAGAAGCGCGGCCTCCTCGGCTGAGAGGGACCGCACGCTCTTTCGGAAGGCCCGCAACGCGCCCGCCTCGGCGCCGAATTCGCCGTTCGGGCCCCATTCGGCGACGTTGAGATAGATTTCGATGAGACGTCGTTTCGACCAGACCGCGCTCATGTAATAGGCGATCGGAATTTCCAGCGCCTTGCGGACATATTGCCGGCCCGGCCAGAGAAACAAATTCTTCGCGGTCTGCATGGCGATGGTGGACGCGCCACGCACGTCGGCAAGCTCGTCGGCGTCCTCGATCGCATCGCGCAACTCGTCCCAATCGACGCCCCGATGGGTGCAGAAGCGCGCATCCTCGCCCGCGATCACCGCGCGCACGAGCTCGGGCGAAATCGCATCCAGCGGACGCCAATGGCGCACCACCCGCTCGCCCATGACCCGGCGCCACAGCATCAGGGTCGAGACCGGCTGCACATAGGCATAGACCGGCACGAGCACGAGCGGAATCAACGCTAGAACCAGCAGGAGCTTCCAGGCGAGGGAGAACAGGCGGCGGATCATCATGCAGGCTCAGCCTATCCGCATGGCCGCCGATTGCGGCGGCCGCGCGGCGCTTGACCGCGGGGCGCGGCTCGGCCATTGCCGGGCAAGCGCCCAGGCGAGAGCACGATGTCACCGTTGCCGGAAGAAACGTTCCAACGCCGCCTCGAAGCGGTCGCGGCCGCGACCGAGACGGCGCTTGCGGCGGCGCTATCGGCCGCGCCGCTTGCGGGCGAGATCGCGCGGCCCGAGCGTCTACTGCTCGCCATGCGGCACGCGACGCTCGGCGGCGGCAAACGGTTGCGGCCCTTTCTGGCGATCGAGAGCGCGGCACTGTTCGGCGTTCCGCAAGCCAAGGCGATGGGCGCGGCGGCGGCGATCGAGTGCGTGCATTGCTATTCGCTGGTCCACGACGATCTGCCGGCCATGGACGACGACGAGCTCCGGCGCGGCCGGCCTACGGTGCACCGCGCATTCGATGAAGCGACGGCGATTCTCGCCGGCGACGCGCTGCTCACGCTCGCATTCGAACTCATTTCACATGAAGAGACCGATCTCGACCCCGCGATCCGTATCGCTCTGATCCGGCTTATCGCATGCGCATCCGGTGTCGGCGGCATGGCCGGCGGCCAGATGCTGGATCTCCAAGCCGAAGGGCGGTTCGCCGGTGGAAAGGCCCTTGTCCTCTCTCCGGATGAAATCGGCCGGCTGCAAGCGATGAAGACCGGCGCACTGATCCAAGCCTCGTGTGAGGCAGGCGCAATTCTGGGGCGGGCCGACACTAAGGCGCGTGAAGCGCTCGGCCGCTATGCGCGCGCGCTCGGCCTCGCTTTCCAGATTACAGACGATCTCATCGATGCCGAAGGCGACAAGGCGGCGGCGGGCAAACCGGTCGGCAAGGACAAAGCGCGCGGCAAGGCTACTTTCGTGGAAACGCTAGGCGTTGCGGGCGCGCGCAAGCGGCTGACAGAATTGGTCGCCGACGCGGAAGCCGCCCTCGTTCCATTCGGCGCGCGCGGCGCTATGCTTGCGGCCTGCGCGCATTTCATCGCCGAGCGCCGCGCCTGAACGGGTGAGAGCAATGGCCAGGAAACAGCCGAACCTCTTAAAGGTGGATACGGAGGCCGGGCCTTGGATATTCCGCTTCGCGCGCGGTCACGTGCGGATTTGGTCGGCGGCAGTGATCGGCATCGCCGCATACACTCTGACGCCTGCGAGCCTCGCACCCAGTGCGCGATTGCTGGTCGGCTGGGATGTCGGCGTCGTCTTTTACCTGATCATGGTCACGGTCATGATGGCGCGCGCCCGTCCCTCCGATATCCGCTACCACTCCGCGATGCAGGATGAGGGCGCGTTCGCACTGCTGTTGCTCGCCGTCGCCGCGTCCCTGGTGAGCTTCGTTGCGATTTTCGCAGAACTTGTTGGGATCTCGCAGGCACAATCGAATTACGGTTTCCACATCGCGCTCGCGCTCATAACCGTGGCCCTGTCCTGGACCTTCACACACGCGATTTTCGCGCTGCACTATGCCCATGATTTTTACGGTACCGGCCGCCGGGCGCGCGGCCTCAAATTTCCCGGCGACGAGCCGCCGGACTATTGGGACTTCGTATATTTTTCGTTCGTGATCGGTATGACGTTTCAGGTCTCGGACGTGGGCGTAGCCAACCGGTGGATTCGCCGCACGGTCGTGGCTCACGGCGCCCTTTCGTTCGTATTCACCGCCACGGTTCTCGCGCTCGCGGTGAATATCGCCGCTTCGCTGGTGGGCCGCTGAAGCCTTCTATTCCGCGGCCGGCCGGCGTGCGGCAACGCTCCAGCGGCGGGCAACGTAATCTTCCACCATCGCCCTGAAATCGGCGGTTAGCGTGGCGCCGCGCAGCGTCGCGACCTTCTTGCCGTCCACGAATACCGGTGCGACCGGCTGCTCGCCGGTGCCGGGCAAGGAAATGCCGATGTCGGCGTGCTTGCTCTCGCCCGGGCCGTTGACGATGCAACCCATGACCGCGACCGAAAGCCCCTCGGAGCCGGGATAGAGCTTCTTCCATTCGGGCATGCGCGCGCGGATGAAGGCCTGCACCTCTGAGGCGAGCTCCTGGAAGGTCGTCGAAGTCGTGCGGCCACAGCCGGGGCAAGCCGCGACCAGCGGCACGAAGGTGCGCAGCCCCATGGTCTGCAACAGCTCCTGGGCGACCTGCACTTCGCGGGTGCGGTCGCCGCCGGGCTCGGGGGTCAGCGAAATGCGGATCGTATCGCCGATGCCCTGCTGCAGGAGCACGCCGATCGCGGCCGCCGAGGCGACGATGCCCTTGGAGCCCATGCCGGCCTCGGTGAGCCCGAGATGCAGCGCATAGTCGGAGCGGCGCGCCAGCTCCGCGTAGACCGCAATCAGATCCTGCACAGCCGAGACTTTCGCCGAGAGAATAATCCGGTCTCGCGCCATCCCCAGCTCCTCGGCGCGCGCGGCCGACAAGAGCGCCGACTGCACCATGGCCTCGCGCGTCACCGCGCGGGCGTCGAGCGGCTCCTTGGCGCGCGCGTTCTCGTCCATGAGGCGCGTGAGCAGATCCTGATCGAGCGAGCCCCAGTTGGCGCCGATGCGCACCGGTTTCCCGTATTTCAGCGCGAGCTCGATGATGGCGCCGAACTGGCGGTCCTTCTTCTCCTTGAAGCCGACATTGCCGGGATTGATGCGGTACTTGTCGAGCGCCTCGGCGCAGGCCGGATGATCGGCGAGCAACTTGTGCCCGATATAGTGGAAGTCGCCGATCAAGCGGCACCGCGACGCCCAGCGCGCCAAGCCGATCCCTGATCTTGGGAACCGCGGCCGCGGCCTCGTCGCGATCGACGGTGATGCGCACGAGCTCGGAGCCCGCGTGCGCGAGGGCCGCGACCTGGCGCGCGGTTCCCTCGATGTCCGCGGTATCCGTATTGGTCATGGACTGGACGACGACGGGCGCGCCGCCGCCGATCACGACGTCGCCGACGCGCACGGCCATTGTGCGCCTCCGTGCCGCGGGCGCGGCGAGGCCTGAAGCGGGTTCGATCCGGCTGGTCATCGGTGCATCAACGCCGCGGCTTAGTCTTGCGGCAATTCTCGCACAGGCCCGCGATCTCGAGCACTTGCGTGCGCGCGTCGAAGCCGATCGAGCGCGCGGCCTCGCCGAGATCGCGCCCGACCGCGCGCGAGGCGACCTCCGCCACGGTGCCGCAACGCTCGCACATCAGGAACATCACCACCTCGCCGCCGTCGTGGCCGTGGTTGCAGGCGAGATACGCATTCTTGCTTTCGATCCGGTGCGCGAGCCGCTCGGCCACCAAGAAGTCGAGCGCGCGATACACCGACATGGGCGGCGCCGGCTCGCCGGCTTTGGCCAGCCGCTCGACGATCTCGTAAGCCCCGAGCGGCGCATGGCTTCCGGCCAGCGACTCCAGCACGCGCCGGCGCAGCGGCGTGAGTCTGAGGCCGCGTTCACCGCATGCCTGCTCTGCGCGCTTGAGCAGATCGGCGACGCAGTGCGCGTGATCGTGATCGGGGGCCGGAAAGCCAAGGTTCATCGGGATTTCTCAATGCACATCTTACAGGCTTGCAACGCCTTATAAAAACCCGGCCCTGCTACTTTTGTTGCACTGCACAATACAATCGGGCATGCTGGTTTTCATCCCATGATTCTCCGCAAGAACACCGGGCCGAAGCCCGTCAACCTCGCTTTGCAAGGCGGCGGCGCGCACGGCGCCTTCACCTGGGGCGTGCTCGACCGCCTGCTCGAGGACGAGCGGCTTTCGCTCGAAGCGATCTCGGGCACCAGCGCCGGCGCGATGAACGCCGTCGTACTGGCGTCGGGCTATCACAAAGGCGGGCGCGCAGGCGCGCGCGAGGCGCTCAGCAATTTCTGGCGCGCGGTCTCGCGCGACGGCCGCATGAGCCCGATCCAGCGCTCGATCACCGATCGTTTGTTCGGCAACTGGTCGCTCGACAAGAATCCGGTGTTTCTCGCATTCGACGTCGCCAGCCGCTTCTTTTCGCCCTACGACATGAACCCGTTCAACATCAATCCGCTGCGCGAGATCCTCGAGCGCGAGGTCGATTTCAAGGCGGTGCGGGCGAACCGCGAATTCGACCTCTATGTCTCCGCCACCAATGTGCGCACCGGCAAGATGCGCGTCTTCCGCCACGAGCAGATCACGCCCGACGTGGTGATGGCCTCGGCCTGCCTGCCGTTCCTGTTCCGCGCGGTCGAGATCGACGGGGTGCCCTATTGGGACGGCGGCTATGTCTCCAACCCGCCGTTGTTCCCGTTCTTCCGCACGGGCCGCAACGACGACATCGTGCTGGTGCAGACCAATCCGCTGGTGAGCAACAAGACCCCGCGCACCGCGCGCGACATCTTGAACCGGGTCAACGAGATCACCTTCAACGCTTCGCTGCAGTCGGAGCTGCGCGCGATCGGTTTCGTGAGCCGCCAGCGGCAGAGCGGCTTGCTCGGCCGCTGGACCGGCCGGAGCGCCAAGCCGGTCCGCATCCACCGCATCGCCGCCGACAAGGAGCTGAAGAAGCTCACCTCCAGCTCCAAGTTCACCGTCGACTGGTCGTTCTTCCAGCATTTGCGCGATGTCGGCCGCAAGGCGGCGGAAGATTTTCTAAGGAAGGATTTCGGCGCCATCGGCCGCCGCGGCACACTCGACCTGCGCAAGGAAGCGGCCTGACTCTTCGGCGCCCGGCGCGATACAATCGACGCATGGAGCCGCGCCCGCATCTGGCCGCCGAAGTGCACGATACGCTGCTCGAGATCGCGGTCGGCGACATTACGCAGCTCAAGCTCGACGCGATCGTGAACGCGGCCAATACGGCGCTGCTGGGCGGCGGCGGCGTGGACGGGGCGATCCATCGCGCCGCCGGGCCGGAGCTGCTGGAGGAATGCCGCACGCTCGGCGGATGCGCCACGGGACAGGCGAAAATCACCCGCGGCTATCGGCTCCCCGCCCGTCACGTGATCCACGCGGTCGGCCCGGTCTGGCGGGGCGGCGGCGCCGGCGAGGACGATCTGCTGGCGTCCTGCTATCGCGTTTCGCTCGAGCTCGCCCGAGCGAACGGGCTCATTTCCGTTGCGTTCCCTTCGATTTCAACCGGCGTTTATGGATTCCCCGCCGAGCGGGCGGCGAAGATCGCGGTCTCCGCCGTCGCCGGCGAAGCGGCCGCGCGGCGCGGGACCGGACGCGTCGTGTTCTGCTGCTTCTCACAGCAAGCCGCGGATTTCCATGCCGCGGCCTTCGCCGATCTCGGCCTGGTCTAGACGAGGTAGCGCGCGAGCTGCGCCGCGCCGAACAGCCCCGGCTCCTCGTGCACGATCGCCTTGACCGGAATCAGCGCCATGCGCTCGCGATAGGGCGCGTGTTCCTCGAAAGCGGCGCGGAACGGCGAATTGGGAATGAGCGGCGCCAGGCCCCGGGTCACGCCGCCGGCAAGAAAGACGGCCTTGGCGTTATAGGCAAGCGCGAGATCGCCGGCGATCCGGCCGAACAGGCGGAGGAAAAATTCGGCGCTAGCGCGGGCGGCGGCCTCCCCCGCGCGCGCCGCGGCGGCGATCGACTCGGCGCGCTTGTTCTCCCCTGAAAGAATCTCGTGCACCCGCACCAGGCCCGGTCCCGAGAGCACGTGCTCGACGATGACCGGGCCGGCGTCGCGCAGGAAATGAGCAATGACGCGGGCCTCGTCGGCGGAGGCGGCGCCGAGCCGCATGTGGCCGGCCTCGCTCGCCAGTACCCGGGCGAAGCGGCCATGCTTGATCAGAAGCGCGCTGCCGAACCCGCCGCCGGGCCCGCATACCAGGAGTCTTTCCCTTGGCGTCTCCTGCGGCGCACCGACCGTGATGAGGTCCTGCTTTCCGAGCGCTGGGAGGCCGTGAGCCAGCGCCTCGAAATCGTTGATCGCGACGAGACGCTCGAGCTTGAGCTTGCGGGCGAGCGCGCGGCGCGAGAACGTCCAGCCCCGATTAGTGACCAGCACATGGTCGCCGTCGATCCAGCCGGCGATGCCGAGCACGGCCGCTCGCGGCCGTGGCCGGGCGGCCGCAAGCGCGCTGGCTAAGAGCGTTTCGAGGTCGGCAACCTCGTCGTTCATCACCGAACGGACGGCCCCGAGCTTGCCGTCCTTCCGGATGAACGCGAGACGGGTCTTGGTGGCGCCGATATCGGCGACGAGAACGGAGCGTTTCACGCGCCGAGCTTGCAGGCATCGACGAGGCGGATCAACTGCACTAAGGGGAAAGCGATGAAGCTAGGCACCGTGCTCAACGCCCAGGCGCTGCGCTATCCGGACCGGATCGCCGTGGTCAGCGCCGGCGCGCCGTATCAGCTATCGGGAGCTCGACGAGCGCAGCAACCGGCTCGCCAATGCGCTTCGCGCGCGCGGGCTCGCGTACGGCGACCGGGTCGCATTCCATCTGGAGAACAGCGTCCAGTACGTCGAGGCATTCTTCGCGCTGGCCAAGGCCGGCGGCATCATCGTGCTGGTCAATACGCGGCTGGCGGCGCCGGAGATCGCGAGCATCGTCGAGAGCAGCAAACCGAAATTCTTCCTGTTCGATCCGCCGCGCCGGCAGAACGTGTTGGAGGCGACCAAGCGAGCGGCCGACCTCACGCTGGTGGCGAGCGCGTCCACGCCCGAGGACGATCTCACGATCGCGGATCTGATCGAGACCGGCGCTACAACACGGCCGCCGCCGCTTCCGGCCGGCGTCGAGGATTTTCTCCATTTCTACACCTCCGGCACGACCGGTGCGCCCAAGGGCGTGGCCCGCACGCACGGCAGCTTCCACGTCCAGCACGGTTACCTGAACCCGATGCAATGGGGCCTCGTGCCCGGGACCGCGTCCTCTCGGTCTCGCCGCTCTCGGTCGGCACCGGCCTCGCGCGGCTCGGTGACGCGCTCTGCATCGGCGGCACGCTGGTGACGCTGCCGAAGTTCGACGTGGCGGAAGTTTCAGCCGTGCCATCGAGCGCGAGAAGATCACGGTCGCCGGCATGGTGCCGACCATCATCCGCCTGATGCTGCCCGAGTTCCGCCGCACGCCGGAGCGTTTCCGTCGCTTGCGCGTCATCCTTTCGACCGGCGAGCCGTTTCCAGTCGAACTCAAGCGCGAGCTGATGGCGGCGCTGCCGCATGTGCGGCTCTATTCGTTCTATGCGATGACGGAGGTGGGCGCGATCACCAATCTCATGCCCGAGGAGCAGCTGACGCACCCGGCTTCGGTCGGCCGCGTCAGCCCGGGCGTGGAGGTGCGCATCGTGGACGACGAGCGGCGGGACGTGGCGACCGGGCGAGGCCGGCGAGATCGCGGTGCGCTGCGGCGAGGCCGGACGCTATCTCACCATCCGCTGCTATCTCGATCCGGCCACCAACGCGGAGCTGATCGTCGACGGTTGGGTCTTCACCGGCGACATGGGCTATTTCGACGCCGACGGCTACCTCTATCTCGTCGACCGCAAGAAGGACATGATCATCTCCGGCGCGTTCAATATCTATTCGCGCGAGGTGGAGCTTGCGCTGATGAAGCATCCGGCCGTGCAGGAGGCCGCGGTGGTGGGCGCGCCCGATGCGACGTTCGGCGAGAGCGTCATCGCGTTCGTCGAGCTCAAGCCGGGCGCGGCCGCGAGCGAGGACGCGCTCATCGCCCACTGCAAGGATCTGATCGCCAGTTACAAGAAGCCCAAGCGCGTGTTCTTCCGCGCCTTGCCACGCAACTCCACCGGCAAGGTGCAGAAGAACATGCTTCGGGCCGAGATCGCCAAAGCTGCCCACTGAGGAACGCGACGCCGCGGCCTTCGACGGGCACGCTTGCCGTCGAGTAGGATGCCGGCCCGGCCAGCCCCAGACAGCGGTGCAAGAACATGAACGCCAAGCCTTCCGCCCAGCGCGCCTCCGCCGCCAAGGAAGCCCCGATCGCGGGCGAGATTTTTCTGCGCGCGCTCGCCGATCACGGCGTCGATTTCTTCTTCGCCAATCCGGGCACCGACTTCCCGCCGATCGTCGAGGCCTATAGCCGCGCGCGCGAAGGCTCGAACAGCAAATTTCCGCGGCCGGTGCTGGTGCCGCACGAGAACCTCGCGGTCGCCATGGCGCACGGCGCGTATCTGATGACCGGCAAGGCGCAGGCAGTGATGGTGCATGTGAACGTCGGCACCGCCAATACGATCAACAATCTCACCAATATGAGCCGCGACCGCATTCCGCTGTTTCTCGCGGCGGGGCGCACGCCGGTGACCGAGACCGGGAATTTCGCCAGCCGCAACCGCTCGATCCACTGGGCGCAGGAAATGTTCGACCAGGCCGGCATGGTGCGCGAGCTGGTGAAATGGGACTACGAGCTGCGCGTGCCCGAGCAGGTCGGCAACGTGGTCGCGCGCGCCTACGAGGCGGCGATGACGAGCCCGATGGGCCCGGTCTATCTGATCATGCCGCGCGAGCCGCTCTCGGCCACGGTAACCGAGCCGGCGCCGATGGCGCCGCGCGCGGTGCCGGCGCCGCCGCATGCCGATCCGAAATCGATCGAGACGCTGGCGGCCTGGATCGCGGCGGCGGAAAAGCCCTTGATCATCACCGCCAATGCGGGCCGAGACGCGCGCGCGGTGGAGGCGCTCTCCAAGCTCGCCGAGCGCTGGGCGATCCCGGTGGCGCAGCACGCGCCGCGCTATCTGAATCTGCCCACCAACCACCCGATGCATTTCGGCTTCAATCCGGGCGCGGTCATCGGCGAGGCCGACCTCGTCATCGTGCTCGAATCCGACGTGCCGTGGATTCCGAGCGCGAACGCCCCGAACGATTCATGCAAGGTCGCGCATATCGGGGAGGACCCGATGTTCCTGCGCTATCCGATGCGCAGCTTCCGGAGCGACCTCGCCATCACCTCGACTGCGGCGGCCGCGCTCGCGGCGCTCGACGCGGCGCTGGAGCGTTTGGCGCCCGACAAGGCGAAGATCGAGGCCCGGCGCGGGCGTATCCTCGAGCGCAACAAGGCGCGGCACGCGCAGACCGCGAAGCATGCGGAAAGCGGCGACAAGATCACCAAGGCGTATCTCACCCGCTGCATGTCCGAGATGATGGGACCCGACGCGATCCTGGTCAGCGAATATTGGACCGAACTCGATCATTGCGCGCGCGAGAAGCCGGGAACCTTCTTCGGCACCAGCCCCGCGGGCGGGCTGGGCTGGGGCTTCGGCTGCGCACTCGGCATCAAGATCGCCGCGCCCGAGCGCTTCGTGGTCGCGGCGCTCGGCGACGGCTCCTATATCTTCAACAACCCGACCGCCTGCCACTGGATGTCGGAGTCCTTCGGCCTGCCGATGCTGACGATCATCTCCAACAACAGCCGCTACGGCGCCGTGCGCGGGGCGACGCTTTCCATGTTCGATCAAGGGCGCCGCCGGCCGCGACGATGGCCGCTTCCTCGCGGACTTCCCCACCAGCCCGGCCTACGAGGAGATCGTGAAGGCGCACGGCGGCTATGGCGAGCGGGTGGAGAAGCCGAAGGACCTGCCGGGCGCGCTCGCGCGCGCGCGCGACGCGGTGCTGAAGGAAAAGCGCCAGGCGCTCCTGAACGTGATCTGCCCGTATTAGCCCGCCGTTGGCTTCAATTGGGAACAGTCGTCATGCCCGCGCTTGTCGCGGGCATCCACGTCTTGGCGGCGCTGACAAAGCGTGGATGGCCGGGACAAGCCCGGCCATGACGGAACGATTCAGTCCACGATCTTGAACGCCGGATACGGCACGCCGCCGTCGAGCATGTCCCAGGCCAGTGCGACGCGCTGGCCGATCTTCACGTCCTCGGGCTTGCGCTCGAGGATATTGGCGATGATGCGCACGCCCTCCTCGAGCTCCACGATGGCGATCGAGAGCGGCAAGCGGCCCTCGACGCCCGGTCCCGGGATACGCACGACGCTGCAAGCGTAGATCGTGCCGCGGCCGGAGACCTCGCGCCATTCCAGGTTGCGGCTGCCGGTATAGATGCTGACCGGCCGCGGATAGTGCTGAAACTTCCCGCTGTCGCGGCAATATTGCAGCACGAGCTTGCCGGCGCGGGCGCCCTCCCAGAACGGCCGCGCGTCAACGAACGCGTTCTCCTTGGGCGCCGGACGCTTAGCGGGCTCGCTCATACCGTTTGCTCCAGGATCAAGCCCGCGCTCACGGTCCAGTTGCGGCCATAGGGGATGACGCCGATGCCGGTGACGAGCGCGGTGCTCGCATCCTTGACCTGGCGCGCGCCGCCCTCGCCGAACATCTGGCGCACCGCTTCCACCAGATTGAGCCCGCCGCCGGCCAGCCCCGGCTGGCCCGCGGAAATCTGCCCGCCGCCGGTATTGAGCGGGAGCTTGCCCTTGAACGAGAGATCGGTCGCCAGCACGTAATCGCAGCCCTTGCCGCGTGCAGCGAAGCCGAAATCCTCGAGCTGCATCACGACGGCGATGGTGAAATCGTCATAGGGATGGAACATGCGGATATCGGCGGGCGTCATGCCGGCTTTGGCGAAGACTTTGGGCGCGATCTTGGAGAAGCCGAGTCTCGGTGATGTCCGGAAGCGCCTGATCGCCGCCGTGATTGGTCAGCTCCGCGTAGCCCGCGATGCGCGCGGTCTTGTTCAGGCCGAGATCGCGCGCGCGCTCCGCAGACGTGACCAGCACCGCGTTGGCGCCGTCGCAGACCATCACGCAATCGAGCAGCCGCAGCGGATCGGCGATCATGCGCGAGGCGAGATATTCTTCCATCGTCAGCGGCTTCTTGAGCTTCGGGCAGGCGTTCTCGTTCAGGAGCGCATGCTCGCGCTGGGTAACCGCGATCTTGCCGAGCGCCTCGTATTTCAGGTCGAACTGGTGCTCATAGCGGTTCATCAGGAGCCCGAAGCTGGAAGGCGGGCTTAATACGCCGGTCGGCTCCTGGAACTCGCCGCGATAGGCGCCGTAATTGGAGCGATTGCCGTTGGTTTGCGCGTCGGCGGCCAGCACCACCGCGACCTCGCACAGGCCGTCGCGGATCGCGGCGGCGGCGCGGGCGACCGCGGCGATGCTCGAAGCGCCGCCGATCCCCGAGAAATTGATCCAGCCCGGCGTGAGCCCGAGCGCTTCGCACATGTAGACCGCGAAAAAAGGGTTCGGCGCCTCGCTGATCGCGGCGTTCACCGACAGGCCGTCGATCGCCGCCTTTTCGATCCCGGTCGATTGCAGAAGCTGCGCGAACGCCTCGCCGCCGAGATCGTAGGCGCTGCGGCCGGTGCGGACGTCGATCCTGGTTTCGGAGTATCCGGCGATGACGACGTCGCGGCTCATGCGGATCTCATTCGCCGCGGAAATTCGGCGTGCGCTTCTCGCGGAACGCCGCGAGGCCTTCCTCGCGGTCGCGGCTGAAGTAGAGCAGATACGAAAGATCGGCCTCGGTCGCGATGCCGTCGAGAAGCGACATATCGACGCCGCGGTCGATGGCGGCTTTCGACACCATGACGGCGAGCGGCGCATTCCCGGCGATGGCTTGGGCGAGTTCGCGCGCCTTCTCGATCGCCTTACCGGCCGGCACTACGTGATTGACCAGGCGATAGGATTTCGCCTCCTCGGCGCTGACGCGCCGGCCGGTCCACATCAGTTCCTTGGCGAGCGGCTTGCCGATCAGGCGCGGCAGCGTCTGCGTCCCGCCGCCGGCCGACACCATGCCGAGCCGGGCCTCGGGCAAGCCGAACTGCGCCTGCTCGCCGGCGACGATCATGTCGCACAGGAGCGCGACCTCGAGCCCGCCGCCGAGCGCGTAGCCTTCGACGGCGCAGATTACCGGCTTGGTGTAGTCGCGCGAGCTCGCGCAGCATGCGCGGAAGTTTGAACGCGCTTTTGCGAAAGCGATAGAAATCGAACTCCTTGCCCGGCTCGATCTTGATCTCGCCGGTGTCGAGGCCGGTGCAGAAGGCTTTCTCGCCGCCCTGCAGGATCACGGCGCGGATTTCGCGCTTCGATTCGGCCTCGCCCAGCGCCTGCATCAGCTCTTCGGCGGTCTGCTCGCGCAGCGCGTTCAATTTTGCCGGGCGATTGAGCGTGATCTCGATCCACTTCTCTTTCGCCTCGACGAGGATGTCCTCGTAAGCCATTGGCGTCATGCTCCGGTCACTCGGCGGCGGCCGAGTCTGGTTCCTGGCCCTCGTCGCTGCCCATAGCGGCGGTGATCTGCGCGTGCATCTGCCGCAACGCCATGCGGTCGGCGCGCGCGGCGGGATCGATCTTAAGCTCCAGGGCGACGCTCGCGGGCGCATGCAATACCAGGATGCGGTCGGCCATTTCGAGCGCGTCGTCGATCCGGTGGGTGACGAGGACGCAGGTCTTTTTCCATTCGCGCGCGATGCGGGTGAAGTCGCGCCGCAAGGTCTGCGAAGTCACGTGGTCGAGCTGACTGAAGGATTCGTCGAGCAGCACGATCTCGGGATCGACCGCGAGCGCGCGGGCGAGCGAAACGCGCTGGCGCATGCCGCCGGAAAGCTCGTGCAGGTATTTCCCCTCATTGCCGGCAAGATCGACGCGGGCGAGCCACTCGGTCGCGATCCTGCGCGCTTCCGCTTTCGAGCGGCCCAGGATCAGAAGGCCGAGCTCGACGTTCTCGACGGCGGTGCGCCACGGGCAGCAAGCGGTCGTTCTGGAAGCTCACGGCAGAGCTTGCCGCGCAGCTCGCGGAAATGCAGATACGGATCGACGCCGGCGACGCGCACCGTGCCTTGATCAGCCGGGATCGTACCCATGACCATGTTGAGCACCGTAGTCTTGCCCGCCCCGGTGCGGCCCAGCAGCGCCACGATCTCGCCGCTTCGCCACCGCAAAGCTCGATGCCGTCGACCGCGACGACGCGGCCGAAGGTCTTGCGGACGCCTTCAAGCTCGATGATGGAGGCGCTCATCGGACCTCCAGCTTCAGGCCGCCAGCGCAAGAAGCGCTTCTCGACCGCGTTGATGGCGGCCTGCAGCGACAAGGAGAGCGCGATCAGGAAGAAGGTCCAGGCGAGCAATTGATCGATGTGGAAGCTCGAATGTGCCAGCCCCATGCGCGAACCGACGCCGATCGCGGAGGCGATCAGTTCGGCGAAGATCGTCATGCGGATGGCGTACCCGATCACCGATTTCGTGGTGAGAAAAATGTACTGCACGATGTGCGGGCCGACGAGATACCGCATCACCTGCCAGCGCGTCGGCCGGAAGCTCTCGACCATGTCGAGCAGGTCCTTCGGCAGCGCGCGGATGCCCTCATAGACGTTGAGCGCGTAAAACGGGAGCAGGATGACGACGAGGATGAAGATGATGCGCGTCTCCGGGTCCTTGAACCAGAAGATCGCAATCAGCATCCAGGAGAGCGCCGGCACGCCGGTATCGATGATGACGAGCGCGCGCAGATAGGGCCGCACCGCCGGCAGCATGCCCATGGCGACGCCGAACACGACGCCGAGCAGCATCGAGAAGGCCACGGCGGCGGCAAGGCGCAGGATGGTGACGAAGACGTGGGTGTAGTCCTGGAAGAAGAGGATGCGCGCCGCCTCCAGCACCTTGAGCGGCGACGGCATGATGTAGTCGGGGACGTAGCGGCTGGCGATCTCCATCGCCGCGATCAGCGCGATGACGACCACGATAGTGGCGAAAGTCTCGCTGCGCAGCGAGCGGTCGGTGCGGAAACCGACGCCCGCCGGCTCGATGCCGTCGATCGAAACGGGTTTGTTCACGCCGGTCACCCGATACGGCCCGCTAACCGGAGACGAAGAAGCTCTTGTCGATGGGGCGCGAGAATAGACCGTTACGGGTGAGGAATTCGCTCGCGGCGAGGAAGGTCTTGCGGCCCTCCTCTTCGAGCGCGGAGATGTAGCTGAAGCGCATGCGGCCGGAGCTGAAGGCCAGCTTCAAGACTTCCGGCGGCAGATACGTGTTCTTGCCCGCGGACTCGATGGCGGCGGCGGTGTTGGCATTGATGCCGTCGATGCAGTCCTTGAAGACGCGGTTGAGCTTGGCGCCGATCGTCGGGTCCTTGGCGGTGACCTCCTTGCGCACGGCCATGCCGAAATAGGGCAGATCGCGGCCGGTCTTGGCCTTGTATGCTTCGCCGACGTTGTAGATCACCTTGAGGTCGGGCCGGCGCAGCAAGGCGGCGCTGATCGACGTCTCCCACGAGAGCGCGGCATCGGCGCGATCGGCCATCAGCATGCTGAAGGGCGCCATCGGATTGTCGCTGCTCTGGATTTGCACGTGCTTTTCGAGATCGATGCCCTCGAATTCGCGGATCACGGCGCTGGCCATCTTGTAGGTGCTGCTGGCCAGGGGCGCAGCGAGCGTCTTGCCCTTGAGCTCGGCGAGCGACTTGGCGCCGCTGGCGGGCGCCACCATGTTGAGCATGGTCGCGGTCGAGAACGTGCCGAGCAGCTCGCAGGGAACGCCGGCGAGATAGCGCAACGCATAGGCGTCCCAGCCGCCGAAGCCGATCTCGTAGGCGCCGGCGACGAAATCGCCCTGCACCGTGGAAACGGTGGAGTAGATATTCGGCTCGGCGAATTTCAACCCGTGCTTTTCGTCGAGCTTGTTGGTGAGGATGTAGTCGGTGAGCATGATGATGACGCCGGGCGTGAGCACGCCCGAGCGCAACGGCGCAGTCTGCGCCGAGGCCGCGGGCAGCCACAATCCGAGACTGAGCGCCGAGCTGCTGGCCGCAGCGCCCTTCAGCATCGCGCGCCGCGAGAGTCCGCGCCGCCGCATCGGAAGCCTCCTTCGATCGCCCTGCCCCGCGAGGTTGTATCATGGGCGGTTTCACAATCGGAGTCGACCCGTTGGTGCGGCTTCGGGATTCCCGCTAGATTTGCGCCCGCTCGGGAGGAGCCACGCATGAAGCCGGTCGTCGTCCGCAAGATTCCGCGCCTGGCGCCGGCGATTTCGGCGCGGCTGAAAGAGCTCGGCACCGCGACCGTGCACGAGGCGATCGGCCGGCGCGGGCTGATGAAGCCCTATATGCGGCCGATCTGGGCCGGCGCGCAGATCGCCGGCCCCGCGGTGACCGCGCTCACGCATCCCGGCGACAACTGGATGATCCATGTGGCGGTCGAGCAGTGCCAGAAGGGCGACGTGATGGTGGTCGCCTGCAGCGCCGACTGCACCGACGGCATGTTCGGCGACGTGCTGGCGACCACGTTCATGGCGCGCGGCATCGCGGCACTGGTGATCGACGCGGGCGTGCGCGACGTGAAGAACCTGACCGAGATGAAATACCCGGTGTGGTCGCGGGCGATCTCGGCCAAGGGCACGATCAAGGCGACGCCGGGCTCGGTGAACATTCCGGTCGTCTGCGCCGGCGCGCTGGTGAACCCGGGCGACATCATCGTCGCCGACGACGACGGCGTCGTGGTGGTGCCGCGCGCGGAAGCGGAAGCCGCGATCACGGCTGCGGAAAAGCGCGAAGCCAACGAGACCGAGAAGAAAAAGCGCCTGGCCAAGGGCGAGCTCACGCTCGACCTCGACAAGATGCGGGAACCGCTGCAAAAGCTTGGGCTCACATACGTCGATGATCTCAGCGAGCTGAAATGACCGAGAAGATCGCGCTCATCGGCTTCGGCGAGGCCGGCCGCAATATCGGCGGCGGGCTGGTGGCCGCCGCGAAGGCGCGCGTTTCCGCCTATGACCTGCTCGCCGGCGAAAAATCGATGGCCGACGCGGCGCGCGCCGCTGGCGTGGACTTAAAGACCGCGATCGGACCCGCGCTCGAAGGCGCGGGCGTCGTTTTCTCGCTGGTAACGGCCTCCTCCGCCGTCGATGCCGCGCATGCGGCGGCGAAGCACCTCAAGGCGGGGCAGACCTATATCGATTTCAACTCGGTCTCGCCCATGACCAAGCAGAAGGTCGCCGACGCGATCGCGCCTTCGGGCGCGGACTTCGTCGAGGCCGCGATCATGGCGCCGGTGCCCGGCCCGGGCCACCGCGTGCCGGTGCTGGTTTCCGGACCCAAAGCGGCGGCGCTCGCGGCCCGGCTGAATGCGCTCGGCATGCGCCTCGAGCTTGCCGGCGAGCGGATCGGCGACGCGTCGCTCTCCAAGATGCTGCGCTCGATCTTCATCAAGGGGATCGAGGCGCTGCTGCTCGAGGGACTGATCGCGGCGCACCGGGTCGGTCTCGAAGAGCGGATTCTGGATTCGGTGCAGCAGACCGTGCCGGGCATCGATTGGCGGGAAGCCGCCTCCTATTATCTCGAGCGCACGGCCACGCACGGCAAGCGGCGTGCGGCGGAAATGCACGAGTCGGCGGCGACGGTCGCCGAGCTCGGTCTGGACCCGGTGCTCACTTCTGCGATTGCCCGCCGGATCGAGTGGGCGCATCAGCAATTGAAAGACGTGCGCTGGCCCGAGGGCGGGCCCAAGAGCTACCAGGAGGTGCTCGCCGCGATCGAAGCGAAGCTGCTGGCCCGAGGCGGCAAGCGCGAAGCGGCGGAATAGCCGCCACGATTGGCAAGCGCCGCCGGTGTGCTAAAGCCTCTCGCGCGGCAGGTCGGATCAGGCGTACGGGTCAAGTGTTGGACGGGTCGAAATTCGAGCTGGAAGGCAAGCGCATCTGGGTCGCGGGCCATGCTGGCATGGTCGGTAGCGCAATCCTGCGCCGGCTCGCGCGCGAGCGCTGCGAAATTATCACCATCGAACGCAAGACCCTCGACCTGCGCCGGCAAACCGACGTCGAGGACTGGATCGCGGATACCAAGCCCGATGCCGTGATCCTGGCCGCTGCAACAGTGGGCGGAATTCTTGCCAACGACACGCGGCCCGCGGAATTTCTCTACGACAACCTGGTAATCGAATCAAATATCATCGAGGCAGCGCGGCGCAGCGGCGTGCGCAAGCTGCTGTTCCTCGGCTCATCCTGCATCTATCCGCGGCTCGCGCCGCAGCCCATGCGGGAGGACGCTCTCCTCACCGGTCCGCTCGAGCCCACCAATCAGTGGTACGCGGTCGCAAAGATTTCCGGAATCATGCTGTGCCGCGCCTATCGCCGCCAATACGGCTGCGATTTCATCTCGGCGATGCCGACAAACCTCTACGGTCCCGGTGACAATTTCGACGCGATGTCGAGCCACGTCGTGGCGGCGCTGATCGCCAAGACGCACGCGGCGAAAAAAGCGGGCAGTAGCGAGGTCGTGGTTTGGGGCACCGGCTCGCCGCGACGCGAGTTCCTGTATGTCGACGACGCCGCCGATGCGCTGGTGTTCCTGCTGCGCAACTATTCGGCGGAAGAACACATCAATATCGGCGTGGGAGAAGACGTCACGATCCGCGAACTGGCCGAGACGATCGCGCGGGTAGCCGGTGTCGAAAGTCGGTTGCGCTTCGATACCGGCAAGCCCGACGGTACGCCCCGCAAGCTGATGGATTCCGCCCGCATCCATGCCATGGGCTGGAAGCCGAAGACGAATCTGGAGGATGGGCTGCGGCATGCTTACGGCTGGTACGTCGAGCACGTTGCGGGGCGTTGAACCCGGCATAACGAACTCGCCCACTCCCAGGCCAACGGCCGCCGTCCGGTTGTTCGCAACCGCGCGGGTTTGGGCTATGTTCCCCCGCCGCCAACCGGAGGATTTCAATGCGGATCGACGCGTACAATCACTTCTTCCCCAAGAAATACTACGAAAAAATGGGCGAAGTGGGCTCCGGCCTGAAGGACATGTTCAACCGCACGCGCGCGATCCCGTGCATCCACGATCTCGACGAGCGCTTCCGCGTCATGGATCTGTTCCAGGATTACGCGCAGGTGCTATCGCTGCCGGCGCCGCGGCTTGAGGTGATCGCCAAGGGCGATCCGAAGATCGCCGAGGAGCTCGCCAAGATCGGCAATGACGGTTTGGCGGAGCTCGTCGCCAAATATCCCGACCGTTTTCCCGGCTTCGTCGCCCAGACGCCGATGATCGCCAAGGACGCCGGCGTCGCCGAGACCGAGCGCGCGATCAAGCAGCTCGGCGCGCTAGGCACGCAGATCTACACCAATGTCGGCGGCAAGCCGCTCGACCGGCCCGAATTCGAGCCGTTCTTCGCGGCGATGAACAAGCTCGGCAAGCCGATCTGGATTCATCCCGATCGGCCGGCGACGCACCCCGATTACCAGGACGAGAAGAAATCGCTCTACGAAATCTGGTGGACGTTCGGCTGGCCCTACGAGACCAGCGTCGCCATGGCGCGGCTGGTTTTCTCCAAGACGCTCGATAAGTATCCGAACCTCAAAATCATCATCCACCACCTCGGTGCGATGGTGCCTTATTTCGAGGGCCGTGTCGGGCCCGGCTGGGACCAGCTCGGCGCGCGCACCACCGACGAGGATTACGTGGCGCTGCGCAAGAGCCTGAAGAAGCGCCCGCTCGATTATTTCAAGGAAAATTTCCACGCCGACTCGGCGGTGTTCGGCTCGAAGGCGGCGACGATCTGCGGCCTCTCGTTTTACGGCGTCGACCGGGTGGTGTTCGCTTCGGACAGCCCGTTCGATCCGGAAAAAGGCCCCGGCTATATCCGCGAAACCATCAAAATCCTGGACTCGCTCGATCTGACCAAAGAGGCTCGCGACAAGATTTATTTCAAGAACCTGGAGGGACTGGTCGGTAAGAAGCTCGTGAAGTGACGGCCAGTGGCCGTTCGAGATGGTAAAATCCCAGAAAAAATCCAGCACAAAGCCTGCAGAAACCCCGCTCGACGGGGTTCAAATACAAGAAGCGAAATTCGGATTCGGGAGGAGGAATACGCCATGTTTGAATCGATAAAGCTCAGCCGCCGCGCCGCGCTCGCGGGCATGAGCGCTTCGGCATTCGCGTTGGCCACCGGACGCGCGCTGGCGCAGACATTCGGCATCGCCACCATGCAGCCCGGCACGCTCAACCATACGACGGGCTCGGCGATCGCCAAGGTGCTGAAGGAGAAAGCCGGAATAAACGTTCTCGTTCAGCCCACCGCCGGCGAAGCTGTTCTGATTCCGCTGGTCGGGCGTGGCGAGGCCGAGCTCGGCATCGCCAACATCCTCGAAGTAGTCAATGCGACCGAAGGCGCGGGCACGACCGGCAAGCAGCCGGACCTCCGCCTGATCGGGACCATCCACGGCCTGCGCGTCGCCTTCTGGGTGCGCAAGGACCAGCCAATGAAGACGATCGCCGATCTCAAGGGGAAACGCGTGCCCTTGGGCTTCTCCGCCATGCGGACGATCGACAACCTCGTGCGCGCGATTCTGGCGGCCGGCGGATTGAGCGAGAAGGACGTAGTGCCGGTCATGGTGCCCAACGTCATCCGCGATGCCGATGATTTCGTTTCAGGGGCGTCGGACGTTTTCTTCTTCGCCTTCGGTGCGCCGAAGGTGCGCGAAGTCGACGCCACCGTTGGTGGCATCCGCGTGCTCGAGATTCCCGAGGCGGGAATGGTGGCGGCGAAAAAGATCTTCCCGCACGGTTATCTTTCGCCGGCGAGCCCGAGCCCGTTCTTCACCGGTCTCGAAAGACCGATGGGCGTCTACACCTACGACAACATGCTGTTCACCAACGCCAAGGTGAAAGACGACGTCGTCTACAAGATCATCGAGACGATGGAAAACAACAAGGCCGGGCTCATCGAGATCCAGCCGGCGCTGCGCGAGTTCACCGCGGCCGGGCTCTACAAGAAGTACAACATCCCTTACCACCCCGGCGCCTTGAAGTACTTCAAGGAGAAGGGCTTCGAGCCTAAGGCGACGACGTGAGGCAAGACGATCGGACTTCGGACGCGGCGGCTCGAGGGCCGGCCGCGTCCGAGGAACGAATCATCGCCGGCGCAGAGGAGTTCATCTCCACCGCGACGCTGGCGACCCGTTTCTGGACCACGATCTTTCAGGCGCTGCTCGTCGCCGCGGTCGCGCTGTGGGTGCTCGACATCCCGCGGCAGGTCTTCAACGTTTCGTTCTATACCGAGCAGTTGCTGGCCGTTTGCCTCGGCCTGACGCTGGCACTCGCCTATGTCTCGGAGACGCCGAAAAAGCCGGCGGCAATCGACTGGAGCGGCGCCGTCGCGGTGATCGCGATCTGCGCCTATGTTGCATTCCGCCAGCTGTCGTTGACCGGAATTCCTCCTGCCCTGCTCGCCGGACTGGGCGCGAGCCTGGTCTGGACTTTCCTCGCCAGCCGCAAGTTTGCCGCGCGCTGGTTTGACTGGCTCGGCGCCGTAGTTTCACTCGCAATCTGCGGCTATATCGCGCTGCGTTACGAAGCACTGACCTACGAAGTCGCCCTGCTGCCGCCCGAGGGCATCATCGGCAGCGCCATCCTGATCTTCCTAGTGCTCGACGCGAGCCGCCGTACTTCGGGCTGGGGCTTCGTCGGCATCATCCTGGCGATGGCGATTTATATTTACATCAGCCCGTATTTTCCAGGTGATTTCCAGACCCGCGCGGTTTCGCCCGAACGGCTGGTGGTCTATCTCGGCCTCGACATCAACGGCATCATCGGCTCGATCCTGTCGGTCGCCGTGCTGGTGGTGATCCCGTTCACGATTCTGGGCCAGGTGCTCGCGCGCACCGGCGGCGCCGAGTTCTTCGCCGATCTTGCGATGTCGGCGATGGGTCAATTTCGCGGCGGCGCGGCCAAGATCGCGGTGGTCGGCTCGGCGCTGTTCGGCATGATCTCGGGCAGTGCCGTCTCCAACGTGCTCGCGGTCGGCATCGTCACCATTCCGACCATGATCCGGTCGGGCTTCACGCCCTATCGCGCCGCTGCGATCGAATCGGTGGGCTCCACCGGCGGCCAGCTCATGCCGCCGGTCATGGGCGCGTCGGCTTTCATCATGGCCGAGTTCCTGCAGGTATCGTACGGCGCCGTGTGCCTCGCCGCCGCGATCCCGGCCATTCTCTATTACGCGTGCCTGTTCATTCATGTCGATCTGGAAGCGGCCAAGCACAAGATCGGCGCCGCGCCGATCGAAGGCGCGCCGACGCTCGGCGAGGTGTTTCGCTCGGGCTGGCACTTCCTGGTGCCGATCGCGTTCCTCGTCTACTCGCTGATCTATCCCGAAATCACACGATTGACGCCGGAGAAGACGGCGATCGTTGCCACCGTCATCTTGATGGTGCTGACGCTCATCTTCGGTTACCGCGGCAAGCGCACGTCGATTCCGCAAATGCTGATGGCCGTGATCCAGACCGGGCGCATCTCCCTCGACATCATCCTGATCGGCGCCGCCGCCGGCATCATGGTCGGAATCCTGAGCATCTCCGGCCTCGCCTTCGGCATGACGCTGCAGCTTTTGACGCTCTCGGGTGAAAACGTATTCCTGCTGTTGCTGCTGATCGCGGTGCTCGCCTTCGTGCTCGGCATCGGTCTGCCTACAGTGAGCGTCTATATCCTGACCGCGACGCTGCTGGCGCCGGCGCTGATCAAACTCGGCGTCACGCCGATGGCCGCGCATATGTTCGTCATGTACAACGGCATGCTCTCCATGATCACGCCGCCGGTCGCCTTCGCCGCCTATGCAGCTGCCAACATCGCGCGCACCGACGGCTGGACAACGGGATGGATCGCCTGCTTGGTGGGCTGGAGCACGTTCATCCTGCCGTTCCTGTTCGTTCTGACGCCGAGCCTGTTGTTCGACGGCCCGCTGTATCTGGTCGCATGGAACTTCGTGCGGATCCTGTTTGGGCTGTTCGTCGGCACGGCGGGGATCATCGGCTTTGCACTGGCGCCGATTTCGATCCCAGCGCGTCTGCTCTATGGGCTGGTCGCGCTGCCGATCGTGCTGCCGCCGGAATCCTTCACCGGCGGCCACTACATCAATTTCCTCGGGATCGCGGCCGCGATCGCCCTGCTCGCGACGGATTACATGCGCCAGCGTCGCCAGCCGAAGATGGCCTAGGGCCGGGCCGCGTCAGTTCTGCTCGCGCCAGATGCCGAGCGCTTCCTGCGCCGGCCGGTCGGAGATCGAGAACAGGACCGATTTGCTCTTCATCGTGTGCGCGTAGCGTTTCCACGATGGAATGACGAAGACGTCGTTCGGGCCCCAGTCGAAGGTCTCGCCCTCGATCCTGGTCGAGCCCTCGCCTTCGACGCAGACGAAGATCGCGCCGTCGGTCGCCCGATAGTCCTTGCCCTTGAAGGCTTTGGGGAACATCGCGATGCTGGCGCCCATGGTCGGCGTCGCCCAGCCGCCGGTGAGCGGATTGGCGTAGCGCACGCGCGCGCCGTGGTGCGGATCGATATCGCCGGAAGCTTCAAGGCGCTCGAGCACCGGCCGGATCTCGGCATAGGGATAGTTGATGATCGGGCTGCGCGGCATCGACTTCACGCCGTCGGGCAGCACCCCGGAGCCGTAGCGGGCGTAGGAATCGCCGTCCTCTTTCGTGTTCGATTGACTTTCCATCTCCAAATGCTCGGAGAAAGCCGCGTCGAAGAAATTGACCGTCGGCACGTCGAGCACGTCGAGCCAGATCATCGGCTGCTTCGACGGATTGCCGTGGTCGTGCGGCGCCCAATTCGCGGTGATCACGAAATCGCCGCGCCGCATGATGGTCTTCTCGCCTTCGACCGCGGTGTAAGCGCCCTCGCCGTCCAATACGAAACGGATGGCCGAAGCGGTGTGCCGGTGCGCGGGCGCGATTTCGCCCGGCAGGATCAATTGCAGGCCGGCATAGAGCGATTGGGTGATGCGCGAGCGGCCGCGCAAAGCCGGATTCTCGAACACCAGCACGCGGCGCTCGGCTTCCTTGGCGGTGATGAGCTGGCCCGCCTCGATCACCATCTTCTTCACATCGGAAAAGCGCCACAGAGCCGGCACGCAAGGCGTCTTCGGCTCCGGCGGCACCAGGCCTTTCAGCACTTCCCAAAGCGGCGCCAGGTTCTTCTTGCCGATGCGGTCATAATAGGCGGCGCGCTCGGGCGTGACCGCGCCGGCGACCGACTCGCTCGGCTGGGACATCAGCCCCGTCGACGGGCTCTCCATGGCGCTCTCCCTATTTGCTCAACTTCAGTATAGCCCAGGTCGCGCTCACAAGCCCACGATTCCCTGACGCCGCCTGGCCGCTTCCCAGCGCCGCTCCAGCTCGGGCAATTCGCTGCGCTTGATTTTCTGCGCGCCGAGCTTGGGGCCCTGGGGCGTCATCGTCGTGGTCGACACCACCATCTCGTCCTCCGCGATCAGGCCGAGGTCGATATCCTGATCCGGCACGATGACGATCGCCTGGCGGCCGATCCAGACGCTGACTTGCACCTGCGCCTGGGCGGCGATGCCGGACCAGTGTTTCAGCTCCTGATAATAGGGCGAGCGCCGCCAGGCGCCCGGAAAGCTCGGGTCCACATGCGCGGCGATCCGCTGGCCGTCGCCCTCCAGGCACAACACCATCTTCGATTTTTCCGGCTTCCAATGCGGACCGATATCCTTGCGATAGGTCCACATGCAGAAGAATTCGCGGCACACCGGCGGGCGGGTCTCGTGGATGCGGCAGCCCTTGCCCGGATCGCAGTGCTGGCACCATTGGCCGGCCGGGCTCTCGAGCTCGTCGATGCGCATGACCTTACAGCAGAGCGTGCATGTGCCGCATTCGCGGCCCGGCAAGATCGCGGCCGCCCGTTCGGCCTCGGTCAACGGCCTGCCTTTCATCGACGTGCTCACGTGTTCACCGATCCGCCGTCGACGGCAATGGTCTGGCCCGTGATGAAGTCGCTCTCCGCCGACGCGAGAAAGACGAGCGCGCCGAGCAGATCCTTTGGAAACGCGTCGCGCTTGAGGGCGCGGCTCTGCACCACTGCTTTGATCGTAGCCTCGCCGTGGGTTTTGCTCTCGATCACGCTATCACTCATGATGAACCCCGGCGAGAGCGTGTTCACGCAGATGCCGTCGGCGCCCAATTCGCGCGACAGAGAGCGCGTCATGGCGACGATCGCCCCTTTCGAGCTGACATAGTGCAGGAAATTCGCCATGCCTTTATAGGCGGTGCCGGAGCCGATATTGACGATCTTGCCGTAGCCCTTTGCGCGCATGTGCGGAACTACGTGCTTGGCCATCAGGAACGGCCCGCGCACATTGACCGCCATCACCTGGTCCCACAGCGCCACCTCGATATCGGCAAGCGAAACGTGCGGGAGGCTGGCGAAGATCGCGGCATTGTTCACCAGCACGTCGATCTTGCCGAAGCGCGCCAGCGTGCGCTCGACCAGCGCCTTCACCTGGTCTTCCTTGCTCACGTCGAAGACGAAACTCTCGGCCGCGCCCTGGCCGTGCCGGGCGACGATCTCGCGGGCGAGCGCCTCGCCGTCCACGATGTCGGCGATCATCACTTGCGCGCCCTCGGCCGCGAGCGCCTCGACGTAGTGGCGGCCGATGCCCTTGGCGCCCCCGGTGACGATCGCGGCGCGTCCGGAAAGTCTGCTCATGGATCGAGGCCCAAGATTGCCGCCCGGGGCGGACGGAGGCCGCATGCTAATTCAAAGGGCAGGGGCGCGCTCAACCGCCAATTCCAGCGCGATCCGGCGCCTCCTGCTTTGGTTGTGGTGATGGGAATCCGGGCAAAACCGCCCTTGGCGGGTTAACCAAGTTACTGGAATCCTAAGCAAACTGGTTAATTTTGAGTTAAACTTCACTCAATCGGAGGGTGTAGCCTTCCGCATTCGTGGTCATCCGGCGTAGCGGCGGGTCGGCCTGCGAGCGTCGAGTCGAGTAGAGGCGGCGACCGAGGCATGAAACCCCTGAAAAAATCCGATGCGGCTTATTCCGTGTGGAACAAGCCGCCCGATCCGAAGATCGCGCACAATGGAGTCGCATTCCCGCTCCAGTTGCAGGTCGCGGCCGAGCACTACACCGAGATCGAGGTCGAGCTCGATCCCGACACCAAGACGTTCTGGTGCTTCCAGCAGCCGCGCGGTGCGCCGAGCTACACTCCCAATCTCCTGCGCGATCTTTCCAAGATGCAGCGCTCGATCAAGTCGCTGTATGCGCAATTTGCCCGGCACGAGGATCGCCCGATCCGCTATTTCGTCGTGGCGTCGCGCCCGAGGCAGATCTTCAACCTGGGCGGCGACCTGAAGCTGCTCGCCGGTCTGATCCGCACGCAGAACCGCTTCGGGCTCGAGCGCTATGCACGCGCCTGCATCGACGTGCTCTACAACAACGCCATCAGTTACGGATTGCCGATCGTCACGATCGCGCTGGTGCAGGGTGATGCGCTGGGCGGCGGCTTCGAATCGGCGCTCTCGTGCAACGTCATCGTGGCGGAGAAGAGCGCGAAGTTCGGCCTGCCGGAAATTCTATTTAATCTGTTCCCCGGCATGGGCGCCTATAGCCTGCTGGCACGGCGACTCGACACGGTGCGCGCCGAGAAGATGATTCTCAGCGGGCGCATCTACAGCGCAGAAGAGCTGCACGAGATGGGCCTCGTCGACATCCTGGCCGAGGATGGCCACGGCGAGGAAGCGGTGCGCGATTTCCTCTCGCGACAAGGCCGCAGGCACGGCGCGCGCCGCGCGATCTATCAGGTGCGGCAGCGGGTGCTCCCCCTCTCCTACTCCGAGCTTTCCGATGTCACCAAGATCTGGATCGACACCGCGCTCGCTCTCGGAGAGGCCGATCTGCGCAAGATGGAACGCCTGGTTGCGGCCCAGAGCCGGCGTCACGGTGGCGGCGAGAGCGATCCGTCCGAGGACACGATTGCGTCGCCTGCGCCCGCTTTCTGGAATCGCCCGCAGATCGCCGCTGCAGGCTGATCGGCGTCAGCGGCCGGACTTGGCCTCGCCGGCAGCGACCACGTGGTCGAGCAAGTCGGCGCGTACGCGCGCGAGCTCGGCGTCGAGCTTGCGCACGTGGTCCTGGCCCTGCGTCTCGAGCTCCCGCATGCCGATCTGACGCCAGGACAGGCACATTTTGTACATCCGGCGCGCGCCGATATTGGCGGCGCTGCTGCGTAGCGCGTGGATCTGATCGCGGAACGCCTGCAGGTCCTTGTTGTTCACCGCCACGGTCAACTCGCGCAGCACGAGCTCCGCGTCGCTGTTGAACTCGGAAACCAGCTCGGCGACGAATTTCTTGCCCCCCAGTGATTCGAGATCCTCGAGCGCGCGAACGTCGACGCTCGCCGGACCGGACGAGCGGAACTTGGGATGAGAAGTGATTTTCTTGACCGTTTCGGTCTCGCTGACGGCGGCAGCGCTGCCCGCGCTCCCGGCCGCCGCATCGATGATGCCGAGCAAACGCACCGGCTCGATCGGCTTGGTAACGCACGAATCCATGCCCGCGTCCTCGCAGCGCTTGCGCATCTCCGAGCTGGCGTCGGCGGTCAACCCGATGATGGGCACGCGTTTCCTGCCGAGCGAGGCGAAGCGGTAGAGCTTGGTCGCCTCGATTCCGTTCATTACGGGCATATTGACGTCCATCAGGGCGACGTCGATCGCGCGCTCGTTCAGCGCGTCGAGAGCGCGCTCGCCGTTGTCGACCAGATGAACTTCGTGGCCGGCGCGTTCGAGAATCTTGGCGATCACCTTGCGGTTGGTGCGATTGTCGTCGGCCACCAGCACGACGAGCCTGCGTCCGGGAGTGAATGTAGCTGTATCGGCGGCATTGGCGGCCTGCTCGCTGTCGTCGCGCAGTCCGGCGATGCGAAGCGCCGCACGCAGCATCGCTTCGTCGTAGACTAGGGGTAGCGCGGTCACGAAATCGTCGCGCAGCGACCGCGGGGGGAATCCCTGCTCTCGCCTGCCCCGGATCAGCACCAGTGCGGGCGGATGCGCTCCGTTGAGCGTGCGAAGGGTTGCCGCAAGCGACTCCATGCCGCCGGCGAAGAGGTTCTCGTCGACGAATAGAACGCTGCGACGGATGCCCGCCGCCGATGCCTGGGCAACGAGATCGTATGCCTTGGCCGTCGTGACCGCGACCGTCGCCTCGATCCCCAGCTGTGCCAGCCGTTCGCCGAGTGGCCGGGTAATGTTTGGATCGGCGGAAAGTACGATGGCGCGGACGTCGTCGGCCTCGACCCTTGTGCCCGGCACGAGCGCGTTGCGCTCCATTTCCAGCGTGAACCAGAAGGTGCTGCCTTTGCCGAGAATGCTCTCGACGCCGATTTCTCCGCCCAGCGTCCCGATCAGTTCCTTGACGATGGAGAGTCCCAGTCCGGTCCCGCCATAGCGCTCGGCGATCGTGTCGTCGGCTTGCGTGAAACTTTCGAAAATGCGGCCGAGCGCCTCGGGTGCGATGCCAATGCCGGTATCGGTCACCTCGAAGCGAAGCCGTACGCGCGGGCCGTCGATTTTCTCGCCGTCGACGGCGACCACGACGCTGCCTTCCTCGGTGAACTTGATCGCGTTGCTGCCGAGGTTGGTGAGAATCTCCTGCAGATGGTGCTGATCGCCGCGCACAAGCTGCGGCGTGCGCGCCGTGACGTGGACCGACAGCCGAACGTTCTTCTCCCGTGCCGGCACGGCCAGGATCGCTTTCACTTCGTCGAGCGCCGAATAGAGATCGAAGTCGACCGTCTGGATGGTCATCTTCCCGGCCTGGATGCGCGAGAAGTCGAGCAGCTTGTCGATCAGCGAAAGCAGCGACTTCGCCGACGCCTTGATCGTCCGCGTCATGTCGCGCTGCTCGTGATCGAGGGCGGTTTCGTGCAGAAGGTGGCCCATGCCGATGATGGCGTTGAGCGGCGTGCGCAACTCATGGCTGACGCTGGCGAGGAACACGCTCTTGGCCTTGCTCGCCTCTTCCGCCTGCTGCTTGGCCTGCGAGAGCGTGCGGATCAGCGTCGCGGCATAAAGCGGTAGGATGATGAGGCCGCCAAGCAGCCCATAGGCGAGATGTGGATGCTCGCTCCAGTATCCGGTGGTCGCGATGACGATGCTGAAGCCGGTCACGCCGGTGACAGTGGCTGCGATCAGGTAGGTGAGGCCGAAGCGAAAGCCGTTGCCGAAAATCACCCAGAGATAGATCGGATAGAGCACGGCGGTGACCTCGCCGCCGGCATGGATGCCCCAGGAGAGCATGCCGAGGTCGGTAGCCATCGCGACCAGACGGCGCGGCGGGCTGGAACCGGGGTCGTAGAGAATGTGGGCGAAGAACGCCAAAGAGAAGCAGCTATAGACGCTGATCACGAGCAGCGGCAGATGCGCGCTCTGGCTCCAGAACGAGGAAATCAGGAGATAGACGAAGATCAACAGGCTGATCACCAGCCGGTTGAGCACCATCTCGTGCTCGCGGTCGGGGCGATCGCGGAAGCGCTGACGCAGCGTCTGCAGGAGCGATCGGCGTTCGGGCCGCAGGATCTGAGCGAGACTCATCGATCCGGATTCCTGTGCCACCGGCTTATCCCGTACGCGCAAACGCGGCTGCGGCCGGCGCATTGCGGCGGAACAGCAGCATGAAATCCTTGGCCGGAAGCGGGCGGCTGAAGAAATAGCCCTGCACCTCGTCGCAGCCTTCCTTGCGCAGAATCTCGAGCTGCTCTTCTTGCTCGACGCCCTCGGCGATCACGTCGAGGTTGAGGCTGTGGGCCAGGCTGACGATCGCGCGCACGATCGCCGCGTCGTTCAGATCGTTGGCGAGATTGCGGATGAAGCCCTGGTCGATCTTGAGGCGGTTGACCGGAAAGTTCTTCACGTAGGCGAGCGAGGAATAGCCGGTGCCGAAATCGTCGATCGAGAAGGTGACGCCCATCTCCTGCAGCTGCCGCAGGTTGTTCGAGGTATTCTTGTTGTTCTGAATAACGATGCTCTCGGTGAGCTCGAGCTCGAGGCGCGACGGATCGAGGCCGGTCTGCTCGAGGACCTCGATCACGTGCCGGGCCACGTCCTGCTTGGCGAACTGCACCGGCGAAAGATTGACCGCCATGCGCAGCGGCGGCAGGCCGGCACGGTCGAAGGCGCGAGACTGGGTGCAGGCCTCGTGCAGAACCCATTCATTGATGGGAACGATGAGGCCGATCTCTTCGGCGAGCGGCAGGAATTCGGACGGCTCCACCAGGTCGGTGCCGCCGCGCCGCCAGCGCAGCAGCGCCTCGGCGCCGACGATCTCGCCGGTGCGAATATCGACCTGCGGCTGATAGACCAGCTCGAATTCCTTGCGCGCCAGGGCCTGGCGCAGCTCCGCCTCGAGCACGACCGCCGCGCGGGAGATCGAGTTCATGTCGGCGGAGAACATCCGGTAGGTATTGCCGCCCTCGTGCTTGGCGCGGTGCATGGCGAGATCGGCGTTCTTCAGCAGCTCGTCGGCGTCGTTGCCGTCGGACGGGTGGATCGCGATGCCAATGCTGGCGCCGGCGCTGACCGCCTGCCCATCCAGCGTGAGCGGTTCGCCGAGGACTTCCAGGACCCAGCCGGCGAGCTCGACGACGTCCTCGGCCCGTTTCACGTCGGTCTGCAGAATGGCGAATTCGTCGCCGTCCAGACGGGCGACCATCTCGGTGTCGCCGACGGTGGAAGTGATCCGTCCGGCGACGGCTTTCAGCAGCTTGTCGCCGACTTCATGGCCGAAGACGTCGTTGACGCCCTTGAAGCGGTCGAGATCGACAACGTGCAGCGCAAAAATGCGATCGCCGCGGCGCGTGCGCGCGATCTGGCGGCGGAGGCGGTCGCGCAGGAACGTGCGATTGGGAAGGTCGGTCAGCGGGTCGTGATGGGCCAGATGCAGGAGGTGGCTCTCGGCCCGCTTGCGCTCGGTGATGTCGAGCGAAGTCGTGAGCACGTTGATGACGCGGCCGGAGCCCTCGCGTAGCGGCGATTTCGTGGTCAGCAGCACGCGCTTCTCGCCGTTGCGGTCGAGGATCTCCTCCTCGAAGCTCGGAAGCGCCTTGCCGCTCTCGAACACCAGGCGGTCGAGCCCGCGGCTGCGGGCGGTATGCTCCTTGCCGAAAATCTCGTCGCCGCTGCGGCCGATGGCGCTGGCCGGATCGACGCCGTAGAACGCAGCCTTGTGGGCGTTCACGAAGATGCAGTGTCCGTCGTGATCGGCCGCGCTGATCATCGCCGGAACCGTGTCGATGACCTGCACCAGGCGCTCGCGGCTGTCGCGCAGCAGGTCCTCGCGCGAGCGCTCGCTCTGCTGCAGCTCGCGCTCCAGGCTATAGGCGCGGCTCTTGATGATCTGCTGCTGCTTGCTCATCTTGAGCAAGTTGCGCGCACGGGTGAGAAACTCGTGATGATCGACCGGACTCTGCAGGAAATCCGTGGCGCCGGCCTCCAGCGCGCGGATTCTTGAGCTGCGCTCCTCATAGACCGTGAGCACCACCACCGGGACGTCGGCGCAGCCGGGGATCTCGCGGAAGCGGCGGACGAATTCCGCGCCGTCCAGGTGCGGCATCTTGAAATCGGAGAATACCAGATCGGGCGTATTGCTCTCGAGCCAGGCGAGCGCCTCGACCGGATCGCCGAACGCGCGCACCACGACACCGTCCTCGATCGAAGCGGCGAGCTTCGCGAAGATGTTTCGGTTGGTGACCCGGTCGTCGAGAATGACGATGAGGGACATTCTGCCCACGCTGCCCTGTTCGAACGCCACGCGATCGATGCGGGATGCGCTCCTTCTTGCGCGAAACCGCTCCCCCGCCGTTCCAAATCAATAGATTTTGCGAATTAAGATCGGCTCAAGCCGCCGGCGGACCGGGATTCATGGTTACGAATTTCTTCCGTGCAGCGCGAGGGCGCCAGGGCGCGTCAGCGCTGCGCGTGCATGGTTAGCGAAGCGTTAACAGGGTGGAAATCGCGGCAGTCAGCGCAGGTCGAAGCGCATGCGCTGGCCGAAATCCCAGCGCGCGCGGTTGAGCGCGGCCGGGATCGGTGGAAAGGGCGAAGCACGCCGCACTATAGCGAGCGCCGCCTCGTCGAGGACGCTCGCGCCGCTACCGCTCACGAGCGCGGCCGAGAGCACCTGGCCATCGCGTCCAAGCGCGAAACGCACGACGGCGACGCCGGTAATGCCGCGGCTGCGCGCCGCTTCCGGATACATATGGAAGCGCTGCAGGTGCGCTTGAACCTGCGCCTGATACGACGACACCAAGGCCGTGCCGCCGGTCTCGATGTCGCCTCGATTTCCCGCGCGTCCGGGCGTGGCGGAAGCGGCAGGCCGGGCAGGAGCCGCGGCCGCGCTCGGCGCCGCCGGCCGCGCCTCGGTACGCCGCACTTCCTTGGGTACGGTTTTCTCTTCCAAGAGTTTCGGTGTTTCGACGGGCTTGGGCTCGGGTTTTTCCTCGACCATGCGCCAGTCCGGAGCCTTGGCGTCGGGCACTGGCGCCACGCGCTCCTCGGCGGGTACCTCGGCCGCCAGCGGAGGCGGCGGCGCAGTACTCGGAATCGGCTCGGCAACCGGCCGAGATTCGGGTTCGGGTTTTTCCGGCTCAGCAACTGCGGCCGGATTGGGCGTTTGCGCTTCCGGCGCCGTGGTGTTGGTGGGCACGGCCGCCGAAGGCAGCGCGCTGTCCGCCACGACCTCGACCGGAATGACGACGACCGTGCCCTCGGCCGCAGGCATCGCCGCATTGCCGAGCGCGCGCTCCAGATCGTTCTCGGTGCGGGATTGAAGCGCGGCAAAGGCAGCCCCGTGCAGCGCCAGCGAAAGCACGAGGGCGAGACGGAACGAGCCGCGTTCCATTGCTGGCGCAACCGGCCGCTCGCCGGGCTCCGCCGACAAGACGCCGGTGCCGCGCCGCACGGGGAAGGCCACGACGACCGCGTCCGGCTCCTTCCGCAACGCCGATGTGCTCCGCTTGGTCATTATTCGATCTGGTATCTCTTCAGGCCGCTTTGCCAGCCGGCACGAGACTTAGCACGGATTCGAAACCCTCGAACTCCGGATGGCCTAGATAGATCGAGGGACCGGTGCCGGCGCGCGCATGAGCGACGCGGAACTGCTCGGATTTCGTCCAGCTCTCGAAGTCGGCGCGAGTGCGCCAAGTCGTGTGCGACGAGTACAGCGTATGGTCGTCGCGTTTCGGCCCTTTGAGCAGATGAAACTCGACGAAGCCGGGCATCTGGTCGAGGTAGCTGTCGCGCTCGCGCCAGATGCGCTCGAATTCGGATTCCGATCCGAGCTTCACCTTGAAGCGGTTCATGGCGATGAACATTGGTAGATCCTCCGTCCGTGCAGGTTGATTTCAGTCGTCTTTCGCACGTGAATTCCGCGCCGGGTTCCGCCTAGCTTCATCGCGTGGTCCGGCTGAAGGGAGACTGCCGCTTGGGGTCATCCAGGTCCGCCTGGGCGACTGGCATGGCCCGATCCGCGGCTCGGATCCCGGGAGCCGGGTCGCTGCCGAACTTGATCGAGAGCGAGCCCTTGATCACCAAGCCCGGCGAGGGCTGATCCTGCAGATAGGGGACATAGAATTTGTTGAAGAGATTATCGACCACGAGCGAGGCCGTGGTGTTCTCGTTCGGCTGATAAGCAAGAGTCAGACCGACGAGCGTGTAGGGATCGGCCGGGGCGCAAGTGTTGATATCGGTGCTGTCGGCGCAGACCGAAGGATTGTGCGCGGCGCCCCAGATGTGGCTCACCCGCACGGCGGCGGTGAGCTTGCGATCGAAGAAGCGCGCGCCGACGATGGCGGCGACGCGATCCGGCGGCACCGTCACCAGCCGCGCGCCGGTATCGACGTTGATACCGTGCACGTGGGTATAGGCCAGCGTCATGAACCAGCCGCCCGCGTCATAGGCGCCTTCGATCTCGGCGCCGGTCAGCCTGGCGTTGGCGATGTTGACGTATTGCGCGCACAACGCGCCGGCGAAGCCGAAGATGCTGGCTGGCGGGCAAGCCAGGGGCGGAACGAAGTCCACAAACGTATTCAGATCGATGAAATCGGTCACCTCGTTCTGGAAGACGTTGAGCTTGCCGCGGAAGCGGTCGCCCTTGGCGAGGATGTCGTCGTATTTGAGGTTCAGGCCCGCCTCGATGGTCTTGCCGACTTCGGGGCGCAGGTTCGGATTCGGCAGGAAATAGAAGATGTTGCCGGGGTGATAGCCGTCGATGAATGCCTCGGTCACCGCCGGCGCGCGGTAGCCTTCGGCATAGGTCACGTAGGGCGTGAAGCCGGCAAACGGCGTGACCCCGACCGTGATCTTGGGCGACACGCGGTCGCCCTTGTTCGTCTCGCTCAAACGGAAGGCGTCGTAGCGGAGCGCGCCGACCACCTCGAACCAGGTCGAGTAGTTGGTCTTCCATTGGGCAAAAGCGCCGTAGACGATGCGCTGTCCGGCCGGAGTGAGCGGCGAGCCCGGATCGCCGGCGCTGGTCTTCGTCACATCGTCCTGGAAGAAGTCGCCGCCCAGCGTGAGCGCGTGGCGCAGACCCATCGTCTCGAAGCGCGAAGTGTTGTGCAGGTCGAAGCCGTTGGTATCGACCGTGAAGTTGCGCCCGGTGCCGACGGGCCCGGTCAACGAGGCGCAGGAATTGGGCGGGAAGGTGCCGGGCGTGAAGCACTGGATGCCGGTGAATATGTTGAAGGCATATTCGGTCTTCACGGTCTGCGTGGCTGAGGTGCGGTTGTTGTAGACCGTGCCTTCGAAATCGAACAGCGGCGCATCGGGCCGGTTGAACTTGTAGCGGGCGGTAAGCGTCCGGCTGTCGACCGCGTTGCCGTAGATGCCGGCGGTGTTGGGCACGCCGCTGTCGTAGTCGGCGCGATAGAAGATGGCGCCGAGCTTGACTTCGTGGCCTTCGGCCGGACGGGCGGTTAGCTTGAACAGCGCGGACTTGGTGTCGACGCCCGTGTTCGGAACCAGATTGCCGTTGCCGTCCCGGTAGTCGTCGCTGCCGCGGATCGATCCGCCGGCGATGAATTCGAAATTTTCCGACGGACGCGCCGCCAGAAACAGCGAGCCGAGCCAGCGGTTCACGTTGCCGCCGTAGAGGCCATGCATCAGGAGCCCGGCCTTTTCGCCCGGCTTCAGGACATCGTCCACGTCCTTGGTGCGGAACGAGACGACGCCGCCGATGGCGCCGGAGCCGTAGATATTGGCGACCGGCCCGCGCACGATGTCGGCGCCGGCGAGCAGCTCGGGATCGAGATAGAACGTGCCGTTGGCGTTGTGGCTCGAGCGCTGGAAGTCCTGCCGGGCGCCGTCGATGATCACGGCGACGCGCCCGAAATCCTGCATGCCGCGGATATTGATCGAGCTCGCCGCCGGATCGGAGCCGATGTCCTGGTTGAACCAGACGCCGGGTACGGTGAAGAAAATGTCCGAGACCCGGTTCGGCTGCAGCAAGGTCAATTGCTCCTCGCGCACGGTCGAAACCGCGGCGAGCGCATTGATCGCGAGCTCTTCGGTCTTGGTCGCGAGCACGGTGATCGGATCGAGCCAGTAGGCTTCCTGTGCGCGCGCCGACGCGAGCGCGCAGGCCGTCGCGGCGAGAGCGAGCGCCGAGGTTCGAAGCGGTCTAGCACGTAGATTCCAGCCAGCCATGTGAGCCCCATTTTTTCTTCGCCGGGGCTGGCGGGCGGCCGCGGAGGCGGCGCTTGCTGGCGGGCGATCGGCGCGGCGAGCGTATTTTCTCGCGCTGACCGAGTTGCTTTTCGTAACGAGTGGCGTTAGGTGCGTCAAGGCATTGAAATATCAGGCTAAAATACTTCTAAAGAGGGTGTACCTTTGAGTTCGAACAATTCGAAACTGGACGCGCCGAAACACGGCGAGAAGGCGGGCGCGCGCTCGATTCCCATGTTCGAGCATCGCCTGGAGAGCAGCGACCTGTTCCTGGGCACGCGGGAGATCACCATCGGCCACGGCAACGAGGTCTATCGGCTGCGCCTCACGGCCCAGAACAAACTGATCCTCACCAAGTGAGCGCGACGAAATGACCTGGACTGCAGTCTTCTCAATCCACCGGTATGTTCTGTGGACGACGTTCGCAATCCTGCTGCTTGCTGCAGTGGCCGCCGCCGCGGAGCCGAGGGTCGTCATCGATGCCGCCGGCCGCCGGGTCGAGATCGCCGACGCCTCGCGCATCGTCGCGATCGGCGGCTCGGTCACCGAAATCCTGTATGCGCTCGGCGCGGCCGACCGCATCGTTGGCGTCGACCAGACCAGCACGTTTCCCGACGCCGCCAGCCAAAAGAAAAACGTGGGCTACATGCGCGCGCTGTCGGCCGAAGGCGTGCTTTCGCTGGCGCCGACGCTGGTGCTCGCCATCGAAGGCTCCGGACCGCCGGATGTGATGGAAGTGCTGTCCAAGGCTTCGGTGCCGTTCGTGCTGGTGCCGGAGGCGCACGATCCGGAAGGGGCGCTGCGCAAGATCCGCTTCATCGCCAAGGCGATCGGCGCGCAGGGGGAAGGCGAGAGGGTCGCGCTGGCAGTGCGCGAGGATTTCGACGTGCTCGCTGCGATCCGCGGCAAGATCGAGCGGCGCCGCAAGGCGCTGTTCGTGCTGGCGATCGGGGGCGGGGCGCCAATCGTCGGTGGCCGGGACTTCGAGCGCGGCGGCGATCTTTGCGCTTGCCGGAGTGGACAACGCCTTCGACCGCATCAGCGGCTACAAGCCCGCTTCCGACGAGGCGGCGCTTGCGGCCGAGCCCGACGCGATCGTGGTGATGGCCGAGCGCGGGCATACGATGACGGCGGAAACGCTGTTTTCGCTTCCGGCCTTCGCGGCGACGCCGGCAGCGAAGGCACAGCGATTGATCGCGCTTCCCGGCCTCTATCTTCTCGGCTTTGGGCCGCGCACCGCGCACGCCGCACGCGATCTCGCCGCCAAGCTCTATCCAGAGCTCAAGATTCCAGCGCTGCCGGCGCGCGCCTGGACCGGGCCGGGCGACGGCGCGCAATGACCGGACTTGCCGCAACGCTGGCCTCCAGATCTCCGGGCAGGCGTTCCGGCTATCGAATTGCCGCGCTTGCCGCGTTGATGCTGTTCGCCGCCCTCGCGTCGCTCGCCATCGGCCCGGTGATGATCGCGCCGGGGCGGGTCGTCGGCATCCTGAACGACGCGATCGCCGGGATATTGCCGCGCGACACGCAGGCGGTGCGCGAAGCGATTGTGGTGCTGGACCTGCGGCTGCCGCGCACCGTGCTCGGCCTGCTCGTGGGTGCGGCGCTCGCGGTCTCGGGCGCGATCCTGCAAGGGATTTTCCGCAATCCGCTGGCCGACCCGATCTTCGTCGGCATTTCGCCGGGGGCCGCATTCGCGGCGGTGAGCTGGATCGTGCTCGGCTATTCGGTGGCGGCGTTCCTGCCGGCCTGGGCCGGGCGCCTCGGACTGACGCTCGCGGCCTTTGCCGGGGCTTTCGTTATCGCATTGATTCTGCAGCGCTTTTCTACCCGCGGGGGGCGCACTTCGGTGGCGACGCTGCTGTTCACCGGAATCGCCTTGGGCGCGCTGGCGCAGGCCGGGACGGGCTTTCTCTTGTTCCTCGCCTCCGATCAGCAACTGCGCGAATTCACCTTCTGGACGCTCGGCAGCCTGGGCGGCGCTACCTGGAACAAGGTGGCGATGGCGGCGCCCCTGATCCTTCTGTCGTTCGTGCTCGCCGCGCCGCTGGCGCGCGGGCTCGACGCGCTCTCGCTCGGCGAAGCGGAAGCCTTCCACGTCGGCATCGACGTGGAAAAATTGAAGCGCCACGCGATTGTGGCTGTGGCAGCCGCAGTCGGCGCATCCGTCGCAGTGGCCGGCGTCATCGGCTTCCTCGGCCTGGTGGTACCGCATCTCCTGCGGCTCGTGATCGGCCCGTCGCACCGGACGCTGCTGCTCGGCAGTGCGCTCCTCGGCGCCGCAATGCTGGTCGGCGCCGATGTCATCGCGCGCACAATTGCGGGGCCGGCGGAGCTGCCGCTCGGCGTCGTGACGGCTGCGCTGGGTGCGCCGTATTTTCTGTGGCTGCTCAATCGCTACCGCGCGGCAATCGGGGGCTGAGATGTACGAAACGCGCGCGGTCCGCGTCGTGCTCGGCGGCCGCGCCATCCTCGATGGCGTGGATCTCGCGCTCGAACCGGGCAAGGTCACCGTCGTGGTCGGGCCGAACGGGGCGGGAAAATCGACACTCCTGAAGGTGCTGGCAGGCGAGCGGCAGCCTTCGAGCGGCGAGGTGCGACTCGACGGCATTCCGCTTGAGAAGCTTGCGCCCGTTGCGCTCGCACGAAGGCGCGCGGTGCTGCCACAATCGGTGCATGTGGCGTTCGTCTTCACGGTCGCCGAAATCGTGACGCTCGGCTTGCCCGCCGGTCTCGAGCGTCTGCTGGCGAGCGCGCTGGTGGCGCGCGCGCTGCGAGCGGTCGATCTGGATGGCTTCGAGGCGCGCCTCTACGACCAGCTTTCCGGCGGCGAGCGGCAGCGTGTGCAGTTCGCCCGCGTGCTGGCGCAGCTCTGGGCAGCGCCGGCGCCCGGGTATCTCCTGCTCGACGAGCCGACACTCAGCCTCGATCTTGCGCACCAGTTGCTCACGCTCCGCATCGCGCGCGACTATGCGAGCGAGGGCGGCGGCGTGCTCGCGGTGCTGCACGACATTAATCTCTCTGCCATGGCCGCGGACGAGATCGTGGCGCTGAAAGACGGCCGTGTCGTCGCCGCCGGCGCGCCGGGCGATGTGGTCACCGACGAATTGATCGCGACGCTCTACGGCGTCTCGGCGCGCGTGCGCGGCGTGCCGGAAGGGCCGTTCCTGCTGCCGCAGACGGCCGGCGCCTGACTATTCGGCGGTCCAGCCGCCGTCGATCACGAGCGACGTTCCGGTGACGAGCGCGGAGGCGTCGGAGGCGAGATAGACGATCGCGCCCATCAGGTCCTCGACCTGGCCGACGCGGCCGAGCTTGATCTTCTTCAGCACGTCCTCGCGGAAGGCTTGGCTTTCCAGGATCGGCTTGGTGAGCGGAGTCTCGATATAGGTCGGCGAGATCGCATTGACGCGGATGCCGACCGGCGCGAGCTCGACGGCCATGGATTTGGTGAGTCCCTCGATCGCGTGCTTGGTCGAGGAGTAGACCGTGCGCCCGGCGGCGCCGACGTGGCCGAGCTGCGAGGACATGTGGATGATCGAACCGGGCCGTTTGGCCGCCACCAGCCCGCGCACGACCGCTTGCGCCACGAAATAGGCGGCGCGGAAATTGACGTTGAAGACCCGGTCGAAGTCCGCCTCGGTCACGTCCACGATCGGCGACGGCTTGGTTTGGCCCGCGTTGTTGACGAGCACCTCGTAGGGCGGCCGCTTTTCGAGCGCGGCGCGCACGGCCGAAGTGTCGGTTACATCGAGAGCCAGCGCATCGGCCTTCTGGCCGCGGGCGCGAATGGCGGCGGCGCCTTGCTCGATCTCCGTGAGCGTGCGCGACACCAGCGTCACCGCGGCGCCCGCCTCGGCGAGCGCCGCCGCGGCGGCAAGCCCGATGCCACGGCCGGCGCCGGTGACCAGCGCGCGCTTGCCGTCGAGGCGGAAGGAAGGCGTTTTCGGAAGCTCGGTCATTTCTCCCTCGCCGCCTCGCGCAGCGCCGAAATCGTCGTGCGGGTCGAAACCTGCTCCGGGTCGGTCTTGAGCTCGATCACCGCGGGCTTGCCCGATTTCACCGCCCGCTCGAACGCCGGCGCGAACTCCTCGGTCTTCGTCACCGTCTCGCCGTGGGCGCCGAGCGCGCGGCCGAGCGCGGCGAAATCCGGATTCATGAGATCGGTGCCGGACACGCGCCCGGGATGCTCGCGCTCCTGATGCATGCGGATGGTTCCGTACATGTTGTTGTTGAACACCAGGATGATCGGCTTGCCGCCATGCTGCGCGGCGGTGGCGATCTCCTGACCCGACATCATGAATCCGCCATCGCCGACGCAGCCGATCACCAGCCGGTCCTTATAGGTCAGCGAAGCGGCGACAGCCGCCGGCACCGAATAGCCCATGGAACCCGAGATCGGCCCGAGCTCGCGGCCGGGCCGGGCATAGGTCAGAAAGCGATGCACCCAGCCGGAGAAATTCCCGGCATCGATGGTCACGATGAAATCCGCGGGCAGTTTCTTCTGCAGTTCCTTCAACGCACGGCCCATGTCGAGCGGCCATTTGGTCGGGGGCGGCTCGGCGGAGGCGAGAAAATCCTTGCGCGCAGCCTCGCGCCAGGCGCGCCATTTTCCCCCGTCGAGCGGCTTCATTTTCGCCGCCGCCTTGGCGAAGGCATCGACGTTCGATGGGATCGCGAGCGCCGGAGTGAAGATGCGGCCGATCTCGTCCGGGTCGGGATAGACGTGCACGAGGCGCTGGCGCGGGTCGGGCGACTCCAAAAGCGTGTAGCCCATGGTCGCTATCTCTCCGAGCCGCGCGCCGATCAGCACCAGAAGGTCGGATTCCTTCACGCGCTTGCTCAGCGTGGGCGCGATCGAGGTGCTCAGGTCGCCGACGAAGCAGTCCGAGCGATTGTCGAACACATCCTGGCGGCGGAACGAGCAGGCCGTGGGCAGCCCGCTCGCCTCGGCGAAAGCCACGATCTCGCGGCAGGCCTCGTCGCTCCAGCCGAAGCCGCCCACGACGAGAAGCGGCCGCTCGGCGCGCGAAAGAATCTCCCGCAACTCAGCAATGTGCTCCGCCGTCGCCGCCGGCTGCGCGCGTACATAGGGTTTGGCGTCCAAGACCTCGGCGGTCTCGGCGAGCATGTCCTCGGGCAGCGAGAGCACCACCGGCCCGGGCCGCCCGGAAGTGGCCAGATGAAAGGCGCGCGCGACATATTCGGGAATGCGCGCGGTGTCGCCGATCTCGGCCACCCATTTGGCGACCGGCCCGAACATCTGCCGGTAGTCGATCTCCTGGAACGCCTCGCGGTCCAGCATGCCGCGGCCGACCTGGCCCACGAGCAGGATCATCGGCGTCGAATCCTGGAACGCGGTGTGCACGCCGACCGCGGCGTGGCAGGCGCCGGGCCCGCGCGTAACCATGGCGATGCCGGGCTTGCCGGTGAGCTTGGCATAGGCTTCCGCCATGTTGGCGGCACCGGCCTCGTGGCGCGCGTTGATCAGTGTCAGGCGATTGCGCACGTCATAGAGCGCGTCGAGCACCTCGAGATAGCTCTCGCCCGGCACGCAGAAGGCCATCTCGGCGCCGTGCACGAGCAATTGATCGACGAGAATGCGGCCGCCGCTGCGCGGTCCCGATTGCTTCACGGATTGGCTGGATTGCACGCGGCGCTCTTGCAAGCTCATGGCCGCACCTTGCCACCGGCCCGGCGGACCCGCAACGCATGGACCCGCGGCCTCGCGCGACCTATGCTCCGGCCAACGATCACAACAACGCCAGGGATGCACGGGCCATGTACACCGAACTCGGACTCTATATCGACGGCGCCTGGATGAAGGACGGCGGGCGCAAGCTCGAGCCGGTGCTCAATCCCGCCAGCGAGAAGACGCTGGCCGAGCTGCCGCATGCCACCATCGCCGATCTCGATCATGCGCTCGACGCGGCGATCAAGGGCTTTTCGGTGTGGCGCGCGATGTCGGCCTACGAGCGCTCGCGCATCATGGGCAAGGCCGCCGATCTCATGCGCGAGCGCAAGGAAAAGATCGCGCGCATCATGACCCTGGAGCAGGGCAAGGTCATCGCCGAGTCGCGGATGGAAGTGGACGCGGCCGCCGACGTGATCGAGTGGATGGGCGAAGAGGGCCGCCGGGCCTATGGCCGCATCATTCCGGGACGCGTGCGCGGCGTGCGCCAGCTCGTGCTGCAGGAGCCGGTCGGCGTGTGCGCCGCGTTCACGCCGTGGAACTTTCCGGCGCTGACGCCGGCGCGCAAGATCGCGGGCGCGCTCGGCGCCGGTTGTGCGCTGATCCTGAAGCCGTCCGAGGAAACGCCGGGCAGCTGCATCGAGATGGTGCGCTGCTTCGAGGAGGCGGGACTGCCCAAGGGCGTCCTCAATCTCGTATTCGGCGTGCCGGCCACGATCTCCGAGCATCTCATCCGCAAGGACGCGGTGCGCAAGATTTCCTTCACCGGCTCGGTGCCGGTCGGCAAGCACCTGGCCAAGCTCGCCGCCGAAGGCATGAAGCGCGCGACCATGGAGCTCGGCGGCCACTCGCCGGTCGTAGTGTTCGACGACGTCGATCCGGAGAAGACCGCGGAGATCAATGCCGCCGGCAAGTACAGGAACGCCGGCCAGGTCTGCGTCTCGCCGACCCGCTTCTACGTGCAGGAAAAAATCTACCAGCGCTATCTCGACCGCTTCATCGAATCGGCCAAGGCGATCAAGCTCGGCGACGGGCTCGAGGCGGACACCAAGATGGGTCCGCTGGCCAATGCGCGCCGCCTCGAGGCGATGGAAAGCCTAGTGCAGGACTGCAAGCAGGCCGGCGCCAAGATCGAGACCGGCGGCAAGCGGCACGGCAATCAGGGCTATTTCTTCGAGCCGACGGTGGTCACCGGGATTTCCGACAGCTCGAAGCTGATGACCCAGGAACCGTTCGGACCGATCGCGCCGGTGGTGCCGTTCAAGACCTTCGACGAGGTGGTGGCGCGGGCGAACGCGCTGCCATTCGGGCTCGCGGCCTATGCCTTCACCGGCTCGAGCAAGACCGCGACCGCCATCGGCGACGCGCTCGAGTCCGGCATGGTCGGCATCAACGGCTTCGCCATCTCGACGCCGGAGACGCCGTTCGGCGGCGTCAAGGAGAGCGGCTACGGCCACGAGGGCAGCGTCGAGGGCCTGGAAGCCTACACGGTGAAGAAATTCATCTCGCAGGCGTGAGGCCTGCAGCACTCCGTCGTTCCGGAAAAGCAAAGAGGCCGCCCGCAGGCGGCCTCTTGTCTTTGGTGCTTCAGGCGGCGATCACATGCCGCTGCCGATTTCGCCCGAGATGACCGGGCCGAACAGCTCGAAGGACTCGCCTTTGAACTGCGGCCATCTGCATCTGCTCGATCGGGAAGAAGTCCGTCGGGCTGGTATTGATCTTGACGCCCGGCAGCAACAGTCCCAGCTCGAAGTTCTTCAGGTTGGCGGCCTGCTTCATCACGTTCGCGCGCGTGAGCTCGTTGCCGCATTGCTTGAGCACCTGAACCAGAGTCTGCGCGACCAGGTAGCCGTAGGCGGTGAAGGTAGAGGTCTTGTCGCCATCCGGATAATACTTGTCCATGAAGACGACCCATTCCTTCATGGCCGGATCGTTCTTCCAGGTCGGATCGGTCGGATCCTTGAGGTAGGACGTGGTCAGGATGCCCTGGGAGTTCGCGAAGCCGGCGGGCTTGAGCACCGAGCCGACCGAGGTCGACACGCTGTTGAGGAGATGCACCGGCTTCCAGCCGATCTCGGCGACCTTGCGGATCGCCTGGGCGGCGAACTTCGGCGTCGTGACGTTGACAGAAGATGTCGGCGCCGGAGGCCTTCAGGTTCACGATCTGCGAGTCGACGGTCGGGTCGGTCGGCTCGTAGGGCAGTTCGGCGACGATCATTCGAAGTCTTGCCGCCGAGGCCGTCCTTGAGGCCCTTCACGTAATCCTTACCGTAATCGTCGTTCTGGTAGAGGATGCCGATCTTGCCGTTCGGATGCTTGTCGAGAAGATACTTGGCGTAGATGCGGCCTTCGCTCTGGTAGTTGGGCTGCCAGCCCATGGTCCAGGGGAAGTTCTTCGGGTCGCCCCACTTGGTCGCGCCGGTGGCGACGAAGAGCTGCGGCACCTTCTTCTGCGTTCATGTATTTCGTGGATCGCTGAGTTCGACGGAGTGCCGAGGCTCTGGAAGATCAGAAATACCTCGTCGCTCTCGACGAGCTTGCGCGCCTGCTCGACGGCCTTGGGCGGGCTGTAGCCGTCGTCGTAGGTGATGAAGTTGATCTTGCGGCCGTTGATGCCGCCCTCGGCGTTGATCTTGTCGAAGTAGGCGCCGATCGTCTTGCCGATGGTCCCGTAGGCCGACGCCGGGTCCGCTATAGGGATTGATGTTGCCGATCTTGATCTCGGTGTCGCTCGCACCGGGATCGTATTTCTTCTGCGCGACGGCGGGAGACGCCGCCACGGCGAGCCCAAAGGCGAGCGTCGCCAGCAAACGGTAGTTCAAGTGACGCATGTTTGTTTCCTCCTTGGTTTCAGGTTTTCATACCGGCTATCTCGAAGCAAGCCGGGTAATCAGCCGGTGCAGCATCAGGCGGAAAAGCCCGGCCGCACCGGTCGGCATGAGGTAAATCGTGCCGATCAGAATCAGGCCGTACATGGCCCCTGAAAGACCCTTGGTGAAATGCTCGGCAACATTCGGCACGTACAGCACGAACAGGCCGCCGATCAGCGTGCCGACGATCGACGCGACGCCGCCGACCACCAGGCCGACGAACAGCCCGATCGCCAGCACCAACGTGAAGCTGTCGGGCGCCACGAACGCAATCACGATGGCGGCGAGCGCGCCCGCCACGCCGGTATAGAGCGCGCTCACGCCGAAGGTCAGCGACTTGTAGAGCGACAGATTGATGCCCATGGATTTCGCCGCGATCGGATTGTCGCGGATCGCCATCATGGCGCGGCCGGTGCGGCTCTTGATCAGCTGATAGGCGCATACGTACATCACGACCGCGACGCCGACCGTGAAAATCCAGAGCCACTGGTCGGAGCTGATCTTCAGGCCGAACGGCGCCTCGGGCTTGAGCAACACGATGCCCTGCACGCCGCCGGTCCAATGCTCGAGCGGCGTCGACTTCAGGATCTGCGGCATCGCGATGGCGAGCGCGAAAGTGGCGAGCGCGAGATAGATGCCCTCGAGCCGCAACGCCGGCAGGCCGAACAGGAAGCCGGACACCAGGCACACGAAGCCCGCGACCGGCAGCGTCCAATAATAGGCGATGCCGCCGTGCTCCATCATGATCGCCGCGGTGTAGGCGCCGATGGCGAAGAACGCGCTGTGGCCGAGCGAGAATTGCCCGTTATAGCCGGTGAGCAGATTGAGCCCGAGAATGGCGATCGCGTAGATCAGCGCGAGCGTGAGCTGGAACAGGTAGAAGTTCTTCAGCGTGAACGCGAGCACGATGGCGACCGCGACGGCGATCGCCAGCAGGATCTGCCTCCAGTACGGCAGCAACACGATGACGACCGCGCCGACCGACGCAAGGATCGGGACCGAGAGCGGCTCATTGCGCGCAGTCATACCCGCGTCTCCACCCGGCGGCCGAAGAGTCCGGTCGGCTTGACCGTAAGCACCGCGACGATCAACGCGAGCGCGATCGTGAGCTTCAGCTCGCGGCCGACATAGGGAATGAACGTGCCGGCGAGATTTTCGATCACGCCGACGGAGAAGCCGCCGATCACCGCGCCGAGCGGGCTGGTCAGCCCGCCGACCACCGCGCCGGCGAAGCCGTAGAGCAGGATCGAGATCATCATGTTGGGCTCGAGGAAAACGCGCGGCGCGATCAGCATGCCGGCGACCGCGCCGATCGCCGCCGCCATGCCCCAGCCGAGCGCCAGCATCCAGCCGACCCGGATGCCGGCCAGACGCGCGGATTCGGGATTCGCCGCCGCCGCGCGCATGGCGAGCCCGACGCGGGTGTAGCGGAAGAACAGATAAAGCAGGATCAGCATCAGGATGGTGACGCCGATCATGCCGGCATCGTGCGAGCTGATGAGCCGCTGGCCGAACAGCTCGCGGGTGCCGAACGGGCTCGGAAACGGCTTGATGTTGAAGTCCCAGATGTAGCCCGCGCCGCTGTTGATGATGGCGAACAGCGCGATGAAGATGACGATGTGGCTCAGGATATCCGCGTTCTGGATCGGCTTGAACACGATGCGCTCGATCAGCACGCCGGCGGCGAACGAGATGCCGATCGTGAGAAAGAACGCGGCCCAATAGGGCAAGCCCCATTGCAGCAATTGCCAGGCGATGAAGGTCGAGAACATCGCCATCTCGCCCTGCGCGAAATTCAGGCTGTCGATCGCCTGGTAGATCATCACCACCGCGAGCGCCATGCAGGCATAGATCGCTCCGGTCGCGAGGCCGGCCAGCACCTGATTGACGAACAGTTCCATGATCCCGATCGCCTCTAGTAGCCGAGATAGGAGCGGCGGATGGTTTCGTTGTCGCGAAGCTCGCGCGACGGTCCGGACATCACCAGCTTGCCGGTCTCTATGAGATAGGCGTGGTCGGCCAGATCGAGCGCGAGTGCCGCATTCTGCTCGACGATCAGCATGCTCACGCCCTCGTCGCGATTGAGCATGCGCAGGATGCCGAACAATTCCTGCACCAGCAGCGGCGCGAGCCCGAAGGAGGGCTCGTCGAGCAACATGAGCTTGGGCCGCAGCATCAAACGCGCGGCCGACCGCGAGCATCTGCTGCTCGCCGCCCGAAAGCGTGCCGGCCTGCTGGCGGCGGCGCTCCTTCAGGCGCGGGAAATAGCCGTACACCCGCTCCACGTCGGCGGTGATCTCCGCGCCGCCGCGCCGCGTCATGGCGCCGATCTGCAGATTCTCCTCGACGGTCTCGCGCACGAAGGTGCCGCGCCCCTGCGGCACGTGGGCGATGCCGAGCCGGACGATGTCCTCGGTGGCGCGGCCGGCGATCGAGCGGCCGTCGAAACGGATCTCGCCCTTGGTGTCGGTCATTCCGGTAAGCGAGCGCAGCGTCGTGGTCTTGCCGGCGCCATTGGCGCCCAGAAGCGTGGTGATGCCGCCGCTCGATGACCTCGATATCGATGCCGTACAGCACCTGGACCGGGCCGTAATAGGCATCCATCCGCTTTGCCTCGAGGAGGATCGCCGTCATTTCTTGTCGGTCCCGAGATAGGCCTTGATCACGTCGACGTTCGACTGCACCTCGGCCGGCGTGCCCTCGGCGATCTTGCGGCCGAAATCGAGCGCCACGACGGTGTCGCAGATCGACATGACGAGCTGCATGTGATGCTCGACCAGGAGCACGGTCACGCCGCGATCGTCGCGGATCTGGCGGATCAAGGCGCCCAACTCGACGACCTCGTGATGGTTGAGGCCGCCGGCCGGCTCGTCGAGGAGCAACAGTTTGGGCTCGACCGCGAGCGCGCGCGCGAGCTCGACCCGCTTCTGCACCCCGAGCGCCAGCTGGAAGATACGGTGATTGGCGACGTTACCGAGACGCAGATAATGGATGATCTTCCAGGCCTTCTTCTCGAGCGCCGCGTCCTCGCGCCTCACCCAAGGCAGGCTCAGCGCGTCGCTTAGGAAATCGCTGCGGCTGCGGCGATGGCCGCCGACCATGATGTTCTCGAGCACGGTCATGTTGCGAAACAGCGCCAGATTCTGAAACGTGCGGCTGATGCCGATCTCGGCGATCTGGTGCGGCGCCTTGTCGAGGATGGTCTTGCCCTGAAATTGAATGTCGCCATGGTGCGGCGTGTAGAGCCGGCTGAAGCAATTGAACAAGGTGGTCTTGCCGGCTCCGTTCGGGCCGATCAGGCCCAGGAGCACGCCCTCGGGCATGTCGAACGATACGTTGTCCAACGCGATGATCCCGCCGAAACGCACGCCGACATTCTTGACCGTCAGCAATGGCGCAGCCGACCGCAGCCGCGCGCCTGCTTGCGCGGTCTTCGGATGCGTAGCGACGTGGGAATGCATCAGCGCGCGCCGAAGATCGCACCGACGGGAATCGCCCGAGGTTCGTAAACCGCGCGAACGGCTCGAGCCGCAGCCAACCGCATTGGTAACCTCCCCTCTTACCCCTACGGCTCTATTGGCCGTTCAGGGCCGCTTCTACGTTGCGCACCATGTTGACGAGGCGCGGACCAACGTCGTTCTCGAGTTTCTCCCGTGAAAGTCTAAACGCGGGCGCGCCGCAATTAAAGGCGAACGATGCCGAGCCGTCCTTCGCCATCATCATCGGCACGCCGGCGGCAACGATATCCTGTTGCCATTCGCCCACCGATAGCACGAAACCGCGGGTCGCGAGATCCTCGACCGCCCGCTCGATGCCGGCGCGGATTTTCGGCCAGCGCTCGCCTTCGCGGCGGGCGATATGGCCCATCAGAAAGCCGCGCTCCTTCTCCGGCATTGCCGCCAACAGCGCCCGGCCCATGGCCGTGTTCGCCATCGGAATGCGCGATCCGAGATCGAGGCGCAGCATCGGCGCCTCCTTGCTCCGGCAATGCTCGATATAGATGAGGTTGAGCCGATCGCGGCTGCCGAGCGCAACCGAGGCGTGCGCGTAGTCGGCGAGCTCCTGCATGAGCGGCCGCGCGATCTGGCGGATCGCCATATTGGCGAGCGCCGAATAGCCGATCGAGAGTGCGGCGGGAGCCAACTGGTATTTCGACAGCCGCTCGACGTGCGTGAGATAGCCGAGCTGGGTCAAGGTGTATGTCAGGCGCGAGACCGTGGCCTTGGGCAGGTTGGTGCGCGAGGCGATCTCCTGATTGCCGAGGAGATTTTCGGTCGGGCTGAAGGCGCGCAGGACTTCGAGGCCGCGCGCGAGCGACTCGACGAACTTGCGGTCGCGCACCGCCGGACGCGCACGCGCATTGCGCGCGCTCGCGCTCCAGGAGTCGTAGGCTGTGGCCGAAATCGAGCCGGCGACCTTGCTCATGACACGCGCGTCACCGTGGTTACGGAACGACGATTGACACCGATGGCATCACTTCTTAGCGTCGCGGTCAATCTTGCAGAACTCGGTTTCGCGCTGCGGAATTAACCAGATAGCCGAGATCCTGTCCGTTCGCAGGCGCCAGAACGCGGCTGTTGAAATCCGTGCGCGGCGGCGCAGGGTGTCGAGGGCAAAGAACGACAAGTCCGGCCGATCGAAGCCGGACAAAAATGTATCAAATGGGGAGAGCCCGATCTTGTCCACGCCCGTAGAGTTTCGCCGCGACGGAAACGTCGGCGTCATCCTGATCGACAATCCGCCGGTGAACGCGCTGCGCCATGATGTCCGGGTCGGCATCATGGACGGACTCAAGGCCGCGCGCGACGACGACGCAATCAAAGCGGTGGTGATCGCCTGCAAGGGGCGCACGTTCATCGCCGGCGCCGACATCACCGAGTTCGGGAAGCCGCCCAAGGCCCCTTCCCTCCTCGATCTGATCGCCACGCTCGACGAGATGAAGAAGCCGACGATCGCGGCGGTGCACGGAACGCCCTTGGGCGGCGGCTTCGAGCTTGCGCTCGGCTGCCATTTCCGCGTCGCCGCGCCGGGCACTCGCCCGGGCCTGCCGGAGATCAAGCTCGGCCTCTTGCCGGGCGCGGGCGGCACGGTGCGGCTGCCGCGTCTGATCGGCGCGGAAAAAGCGCTGCAGGCCATTCTTTCGGGCGACCCGATGCCGACGAAAGCGGCCGTCGCCGACGGCATCATCGACGAGATGATCGAAGGCGATTTGCTCGCCGGTGCCACCGCTTTCGCGCGCCGCGTCGTCGAGGAAAAGCGCCCGCTCAAGCGCCTGCGCGATCAGGATGAGAAGCTCGCTTCGGCGCGTGCCAATCCTCAAGTCTTGAGCGAGGCGATCACGCCCGCGGTCCGGCGCGCGCGCGGCACGAAAGCGCCGATGGCGTGCCTGGAGGCCGTGAAGAACGCGCTTTCGATGCCGTTCGACCAGGCGCTCAAGCGCGAGCGCGAGCTGTTCGTCGAGCTGCTGATGGGCGAGGAATCCAGGGCCCAGCGCCACCTTTTCTTTGCCGAGCGCGAGGCGGCGAAAGTGCCGGACCTGCCCGAGAGCGTGAAGCCGCGCGAGATCAAGCGCGCGGCGGTGATCGGCGCCGGCACCATGGGCGGCGGCATTTCCATGTGCTTCGCCAATGCCGGAATTCCGGTGACGGTGGTCGAAAGCTCGGCCGACGCGCTCAAGGCCGGGCTCGGCAAGATCGAGAAGAATTATCGCGCGACGGCCGCGCGCGGCGGGCTTACGGCCGAAGACGTCGACAAGCGCATGGCGCTCATCAAAGGCGTCGTCGATATCGAGGCTACGGCCGACGCCGATTTCGTGATCGAAGCCGTGTTCGAGGAAATGCCGATCAAGAAAGAGGTGTTCGGCAAGCTCGACCGGATCGTGAAAAAAGGCGCGGTACTGGCGAGCAACACGTCCTATCTCGACATCAACGCGATCGGCGCCACCACCGGCCGCCCAAGCGACGTGCTCGGCACGCATTTCTTCAGCCCGGCAAACGTGATGAAGCTCTTGGAGATCGTGCGCGGCGACAAGACCTCGCCTGAAGTGCTGGCGACCGCGCTCGCGCTCGGCCGCAAGATGGGCAAGGTGCCGGTAGTGGTCGGCGTGTGCGACGGCTTCGTCGGCAACCGCATGCTGCGCGCCCGCTCGATCGAGGCCGAGCGCATGCTGATCGAGGGCGCGCTGCCGCAGGAGATGGATGCGGCGATCGTCGAGTTCGGCTTTCCCATGGGCCAGTTCGCCATGGGCGATCTCGCCGGCCTCGATATCGGCTGGCGCAAGCGCAAGGCCAGCGGGCAGCGCGCCGAGGTCATCGACGCGCTCTGCGAGATGGGGCGCTTCGGCCAGAAGACGGGAAAAGGCTTCTATCGCTACGAGGGCGGCGCGCGCACGCCGATCCCCGATCCCGAGGTCGAGGCGCTGATCGTCGCGACCTCCAAGCGCCTTGGCGTCACCCGGCGCCCGATCGACAAGAAGGAGATCGTCGAGCGCATGATCTTCCCGATGATCAACGAAGGCGCGCGCCTGCTCGAGGAAGGCATCGCGCGGCGGCCGGGCGATATCGACGTGGTGTGGGTCTATGGCTATGCGTGGCCGGTGTGGCGCGGCGGGCCGATGTTCTATGCCGACACGGTCGGGCTGCCTTATATCCGCGACCAGCTCACCAAGTTCGCCGCCCATTCCAAGGACAAGAATCTGGAACCCGCGGCGCTGCTGAAAAAGCTCGCCGCCGAGGGCCGCGGCTTCGCTTCGCTCAGCGAGAAAGCCGCCTGATCATGAGCGTCGCACGCCCTTATCTTTGGGAGAAATCCTATCCGGCGGGCGCGCGCTGGGACGCGCCGCTCGAGCTTGGAACCATCACGGGGATCCTCGATCGCGCCATGACGCGCTTCGGTGACCGGCCGGCGATCGAATATCGCGGGCATACGCTCAGCTATCGCGAACTCGGCGAGCAAGCGCGGCGCGCGGCCGCGGGCTTCCAGCGGCTCGGCATCGGGCCCGGCACGACGGTGGCGCTGTATCTGCCGAACACGCTCTATCACCCGATCGCGTTTTTCGGCGCGCTCTATGCCGGCGCGCGGGTGACGCACCTGAGTCCGCTCGATGTCGAGCGCGCGCTGGTGCACAAGCTAACCGACAGCGGCGCGCGCACGCTCGTGACCGTGAATTTCCCCACCCTGCTCGCCACCGCGCAGAAGCTCGTGGCCGCCGGGCACGCCGACCGGCTCATCGTCGGCGACGACGCGGCCTGGGGGCCTTCTTCGATTCCGCTGGCGCCGTTTTCCGAGGACGAGCGGCAACTCTCCTTCGCTCGGCTCCTGGAAGGCGACGCGAAAGCCGGCGGCTTCCCCGAGGCCCGCGTCGATGACATCGCGCTCCTGCAATATACCGGCGGCACCACCGGGCTGCCCAAGGGCGCCATGCTCTCGCACGGCAATCTCACCTCCATGGTCGCCATGCACGAGGCCTGGCAGTCGCCGCAGCGGACCATTACCCCCGGCGAGCGGGTGATGTGCGTGCTGCCGCTGTTCCATATCTATGGGCTCGGCGTGGTGCTGTTGCGCGGATTGGACGTGGGCGCGGAGATCCTGCTCAAGCCGCGCTTCGACGCCGAAGAGATCGTGCGCGACATCGAAACCAAACGGGTGGCCGTATTTCCCGGCGTGCCGACCATGTGGATCGCGCTGACCGCCATGCCCGGAATCGAGAAGCGCGACCTTTCGTCCCTGCGCCTGTGCGGCTCGGGCGGCGCGCCCCTGGCGGTGGAGGTCGCGCAGCGCTTCGAGCGGCTCACGGGCCTCCCGATGCACGGCGGCTGGGGCATGACCGAAACTTCGCCGGCCGGCACCAATCAGCCCTTGCGCGGCGGCAAGCCAGGCGCGATCGGCGTGCCGATGCCGGGCATTATCATGGATGTGGTGGCGCTCGACGACCCGCGGCGGCGGCTCAGGTCCGGCGAGATCGGCGAGATCCGCATCAAGGGGCCGAACGTGTTCAAGGGCTACTGGAACCGGCCGGAGGAGACGGAGAAGGCCTTCGTCGACGGCTTCTTCCTCACCGGCGACGTGGGCTATGTCGACGAGGACGGATATTTCTTTCTCGTCGACCGAAAGAAGGACATGATCATTTCGGGCGGGTTCAACGTCTATCCGGGCGTGATCGAATCCGCGATCTACGAGCATCCCGACGTGGAAGAAGCCACGGTGATCGGCATTCCCGACGAGTATCGCGGCGAGGCCGCCAAGGCGTTCGTGAAAATGCGGAACGGCAGACCGCCGCTGACGCTCGAAGCCATGCAAGCGTTTCTCGCCGACAAGCTCGGCCGCCACGAAATGCCGAAGGAGCTCGAGCTGCGCGACGCGCTGCCGCGAACGCCGGTGGGGAAGCTCT